>NZ_JBYTDX010000001.1:0-2872500 GCF_058791875.1 Ensifer sp. EB106-05-01-XG146 | reverse complement strand
TTCCAGGTGTTGAAGACGGCCGAAAGGTTGTTGGAGACGTCCGAGCCCAGATCCGATGAACCCATGGATGGTCTAGCCGACCGGATGTGGTGGAGGGTCTGGAGGTAGGAAGGAAGCCTTGTCCTTGAGGCATGATCATTGTTTGGGTGCTCGCAAGAGTGCCCTTCTGGTGTTCATGCTGGATTGGTGTTGCCTGACCGCGCATCACCGGACAGATCTCGAGAAGCTGGTCTTAAGATATGGCGCAAGTGAACCGCTCGGCGTGGTTCCAATAAAGCGACCGTATCGAACACGTCGATGGCATCTGATTGGCTCGGTTGTAAAAGGTAACCGGGTCGTTGGGCGGCTTGAGGCACATTCAGTTGTGCCCGGATAGCCAGGTTTGGCTGCCCCGCGAGAGCGGGACAAGCTTAGCCAAACCCAACTAAGGATGAGCATTGGCAATGAGAACGATCAAGTGTCAAAAGGGCATTTGGTGGATGCCTTGGCATGCACAGGCGATGAAGGACGTGATACGCTGCGATAAGCCGTGGGGAGCTGCGAATAAGCTTTGATCCATGGATCTCCGAATGGGGGAACCCACCTTAAATGCTTGGAAAATTTAAGTCGTGCGCAAGTACGGCTTAGGTTTCCAAGCATTGTTTAAAGGTATCTTATCCTGAATACATAGGGGTAAGAAGCGAACGCAGGGAACTGAAACATCTAAGTACCTGCAGGAAAGGACATCAACCGAGACTCCGCAAGTAGTGGCGAGCGAACGCGGACCAGGCCAGTGGCAATGAGGAATAAAGTGGAACGACATGGAAAGGTCGGCCGTAGAGGGTGATAGCCCCTTACACGTAGAACACTCATTGTCCTTGAGTAAGGCGGGACACGTGAAATCCTGTCTGAACATGGGGAGACCACTCTCCAAGCCTAAGTACTCGTGCATGACCGATAGCGAACAAGTACCGTGAGGGAAAGGTGAAAAGCACCCCGACAAGGGGAGTGAAATAGAACCTGAAACCGGATGCCTACAAACAGTTGGAGCCCGCAAGGGTGACAGCGTACCTTTTGTATAATGGGTCAACGACTTAGTGTGACGAGCAAGCTTAAGCCGATAGGTGAAGGCGCAGCGAAAGCGAGTCTGAACAGGGCGTTCAGTTCGTCGCATTAGACCCGAAACCGAGTGATCTAGCCATGAGCAGGTTGAAGGTTGGGTAACACCAACTGGAGGACCGAACCCGCATCTGTTGCAATAGATTGGGATGACTTGTGGTTAGGGGTGAAAGGCCAATCAAACTCGGAAATAGCTGGTTCTCCGCGAAAACTATTTAGGTAGTGCGTCGACCGAATACCCTCGGGGGTAGAGCACTGGATGGGCTATGGGGACTCACCGTCTTACTGATCCTAACCAAACTCCGAATACCGAGGAGTACTAGTCGGCAGACACACGGCGGGTGCTAACGTCCGTCGTGAAAAGGGCAACAACCCTGACCTCCAGCTAAGGTCCCCAAGTCATGGCTAAGTGGGAAAGGATGTGAGGATCCCAAAACAACCAGGATGTTGGCTTAGAAGCAGCCATCATTTAAAGAAAGCGTAACAGCTCACTGGTCTAAATAAGGGTCTTTGCGCCGAAAATGTAACGGGGCTAAAGCCATGCACCGAAGCTGAGGATACGTCGCAAGACGTGTGGTAGCGGAGCGTTCCGTAAGCCTGTGAAGGGATACCCGTGAGGGGTCCTGGAGGTATCGGAAGTGCGAATGTTGACATGAGTAACGATAAAGAGGGTGAGAGACCCTCTCGCCGAAAGACCAAGGGTTCCTGCTTAAAGTTAATCTGAGCAGGGTTAGCCGGCCCCTAAGACGAGGCGGACACGCGTAGTCGATGGGAACCACGTTAATATTCGTGGGCCTGGTGGTAGTGACGGATCGCTTAACTTGTTCACACTTATTGGATTGTGTGGGCGGGGACGCGGTTCCAGGAAATAGCTCCACCGTATAGACCGTACCCGAAACCGACACAGGTGGTCAGGTAGAGTATACCAAGGCGCTTGAGAGAACTATGCTGAAGGAACTCGGCAAATTGCACGCGTAACTTCGGAAGAAGCGTGACCCCAAGGGACGCAAGTCTGTTGGGGTGGCACAGACCAGGGGGTAGCGACTGTTTATCAAAAACACAGGGCTCTGCGAAGTCGCAAGACGACGTATAGGGTCTGACGCCTGCCCGGTGCTGGAAGGTTAAGAGGAGGGGTGCAAGCTCTGAATCGAAGCCCCAGTAAACGGCGGCCGTAACTATAACGGTCCTAAGGTAGCGAAATTCCTTGTCGGGTAAGTTCCGACCTGCACGAATGGCGTAACGACTTCCCCGCTGTCTCCAGCATAGACTCAGTGAAATTGAATTCCCCGTGAAGATGCGGGGTTCCTGCGGTCAGACGGAAAGACCCCGTGCACCTTTACTATAGCTTTACACTGGCATTCGTGTCGGCATGTGTAGGATAGGTGGTAGGCTTTGAAGCAGGGACGCCAGTTCTTGTGGAGCCATCCTTGAAATACCACCCTTATCGTCATGGATGTCTAACCGCGGTCCGTTATCCGGATCCGGGACAGTGTATGGTGGGTAGTTTGACTGGGGCGGTCGCCTCCGAAAGAGTAACGGAGGCGCGCGATGGTGGGCTCAGACCGGTCGGAAATCGGTCGTCGAGTGCAATGGCATAAGCCCGCCTGACTGCGAGACTGACAAGTCGAGCAGAGACGAAAGTCGGTCATAGTGATCCGGTGGTCCCGCGTGGAAGGGCCATCGCTCAACGGATAAAAGGTACGCCGGGGATAACAGGCTGATGACCCCCAAGAGTCCATATCGACGGGGTTGTTTGGCACCTCGATGTCGGCTCATCGCATCCTGGGGCTGGAGCAGGTCCCAAGGGTTTGGCTGTTCGCCAATTAAAGCGGTACGTGAGCTGGGTTCAGAACGTCGTGAGACAGTTCGGTCCCTATCTGCCGTGGGTGTAGGAATATTGACAGGATCTGTCCCTAGTACGAGAGGACCGGGATGGACATATCTCTGGTGGACCTGTTGTCCTGCCAAGGGCATAGCAGGGTAGCTATATATGGAATGGATAACCGCTGAAGGCATCTAAGCGGGAAACCAACCTGAAAACGAGTATTCCCTTGAGAACCGTGGAAGACGACCACGTTGATAGGCTGGGTGTGGAAGTGCGGCAACGCATGAAGCTTACCAGTACTAATCGTTCGATTGGCTTGATCGTTCCCATTGCTCATGCTCATCTTCAGATGAGCGACGTGTTCAAAACAAAACGAGTTGGCTCGACCAACTCACCAGCTTCTCAATCCGGTTTGCGTCCGCTAGACGCAAATCTTGCGCTTTGCCGACCTGGTGGTTCTGGCGGGGTGGCTGCACCCGTTCCCATTCCGAACACGGCCGTGAAACGCCCCAGCGCCGATGGTACTTCGTCTTAAGACGCGGGAGAGTAGGTCGCTGCCAGGTCTGCAAAGCGCAAGATAAAATCCGGAAAACAAAGATCACCTTCTCTTCATCCCTCGGCCCAGCCGAAACACGGGCCGCCCTCAAGCGGCCCTTTTGTTTTGCTAAGCTCGGAACAGACAAACAACGGGATTTTGCCTCCGGCAAAACCCGGAATAAGCGGATAAACCGCAAAGCGGTTTACCGCGATGGCGCGGGGTGGAGCAGCCCGGTAGCTCGTCAGGCTCATAACCTGAAGGCCGCAGGTTCAAATCCTGCCCCCGCAACCAAATCAAAAAAAGCCCGCATGGAGAAATCCAGCGGGCTTTTTGACGTTTGAACCGCAGGGAACAAGCGCAAACAAAGCTAAGCGGACAGATGTAAGGGGCGGGCGCCGCAACGCGGTGAGCGAGCGTCCTTTGACCTTGCCCCGTTGAAATAATCCATTTTGAAGTAAGCTCTGGCCCATTGAGAGGACCAGGGAATGAAGCGCAACCGTTTCACAGACGAACAGATCATCGTCATTTTGAAGGAGCACGAGGCTGGCACGCCCGTCTCGGAGCTTTGCCGCAAGCACGGCGTCAGCGATGCCAGCATCTATAAATGGAAGGCCAAATTCGGCGGCATGGACGTATCCGAAGCCAAGCGGCTGAAGACGCTGGAAGACGAGAACACGAAGCTGAAACGGCTCCTGGCAGATGCGATGCTCGACAATGCGGCTGAACTGCCCCCACTTTCGACCGGACACTCAGCATAAGCAGGAAGGCTCAAGCACAGGCTTGAGGATAGGCTTATGTCTAACGAGTTTCGACAGGTTGACCTGATGATCGGTGACGTCCGGCGGCGGCGCTGGACAACGGAACGCAAACTGCAGATCATCGAGGAGAGCTATGCCCCAGGGGAGACGGTTTCCTCTGCGGCTCGGCGGCATGGAGTTGCGCCAAACCTTCTCTATCGCTGGCGTCGGCTCTTGAGCGAGGGAGGTGCGGTGGCGGTGGACTCCGACGAGCCGGTAATCGGCAATTCTGAGGTGAAGAAGCTGGAAGATCGAGTGCGCGAGCTTGAGCGCATTCTCGGACGCAAGACGCTGGAGAACGAGATTCTTCGCGAAGCCCTTTCCAAAGCCCAGTCAAAAAAACCGATATCGCGGCCGATATTGTTGCCGAAGGGCGGTTCCCGATGAAGGCGGTGGCGGAGGCCTTACACGTGTCGCGTTCTAATCTCTCCGAACGTCTGAAGGGCAAGTCCAAGCCTCGCGGACCCTACCTCAAAGCGGACGATGCCGAGCTGCTGCCTGCCATTCGCAAGCTGGTGGATGCCAGGCCAACTTATGGCTATCGGCGGATCGCTGCCCTTCTCAACAGGCAGCGGCGGGCCGCCGATCAGCCGGTCGTCAACCGCAAGCGGGTCCACCGCATCATGGCCAACCACGCCATGATCCTTGAGAAGCACACCGCCGTGCGCAAGGGCCGCGTCCACGACGGCAAGGTCATGGTGATGCGGTCGAACCTTCGTTGGTGCTCCGATGGCCTGGAGTTCACCTGCTGGAATGGCGAGGTGGTCCGCCTTGCTTTTATCATCGACGCGTTTGATCGAGAGATCATCTCGTGGGCGGCGGTCGCCAATGCCGGGATCTCCGGTTCTGACGTCCGCGATATGATGTTGGAAGCAGTCGAGAAACGCTTCGGTGGCACGCGTGCCCCACATGCCATCGAACATCTGTCCGATAACGGCAGCGCCTACACAGCAAGGGAAACCAGGCTGTTTGCTCAGGCCCTCAATCTGGTCCCGTGCTTCACGCCGGTCGCCAGCCCTCAATCAAACGGTATGTCGGAGGCTTTCGTCAAAACCCTGAAACGCGACTACATACGCATCTCACCCATTCCCGACGCCGACACAGCGCTCCGGAACATCGATGGATGGATCGAGGATTACAACGAAATCCATCCGCATTCAGCGCTGAAAATGGCATCCCCAAGGGAATTCATCAAAGCATTGTTGCGGATTTCGGATTAACGGGACAGCGATTCCGGTAAATCCCGGACAGTCGTTTCACTAAATCGCGGACAGTCTCGCGGGATCGACTTTCGTTCGCCTGGTTGATGTCATTTGTTATTGATTTCGGCGTTTCGCGTTTCGGTCAAGAGCGAGGTTTGCTTTTGCTTCCTCATGCTATCGCCTTCGAGCGCAATTCGGTGAGAGTTGTGAACGATGCGATCGAGGATGGCGTCAGCGATGGTTGGTTCGCCGATCATCTCGTGCCACTGCGCCACGGGGAGTTGGGCGGTGATCAGAGTTGATTTCCTGCGGTAGCGCTCTTCGAAGATTTCCAGGAGATCCAGCCGCTGCTGATCGCTGAGCGCATGGGTTCCCCAGTCATCCAAGATGAGCAGTTGAACACGTGCGAGCTTGTCGACCAATCGAGGGAACCGACCGTCGAGGCGCGCCAGTGCCAAATCCTCGAAGAGACGAGGCATTCGGACATAGAGAACGGAATAATCGAGGCGGGCTGCTTGCCGTCCGATGGCACAGGCAAGCCAGGTTTTGCCGGTTCCCGTTTGTCCGGTCAGGATCAAGTGCTCATGGGCTTTGAGCCATTCGCCTTGTGCCAGGGAGAGAAGCTGTCTGCGGTCAAGGCCGCGATGGGCGGCGAAGTCGATGTTCTCGATGCAAGCGTCGGGGAAGCGCAATTTGGCGATTGCAAGCCGGTTGGTCAGGCGCTTGTCACCGCGCACGGCCATCTCCCGGTCGAGCATCAGACCCAGCCATTCGTCGCGGTTGAGATCGCTGCCCTCGGGCTGATTGGCCAGTTCACGATAAGCTGCTGCCATGCCGGATAGACCGAGTGCGTGCATCTGGTCGAGGGTTGGATGTGTGAGCATTCAAGTGTCTTCCTTTCTTCACTGGTAATAGGAACTGCCGCGGATGTTGCCATGCGGCGGGGCTGGCTTGACCGGCTCGGCGGCTGGTGGAGCTTGATCGAGGCCGGATTTGAGGATGGTGCTGACGGAGGAATAGCTGGTCGCATTGATCGTCAGCGCCCGATCGCACGCGGCTTCAAGACGCTCAGGTCCGTACCGGCGCGCGAGTGATAGAACGCCTTGAGCGGCGCGGTATCCCTGCTGGGGATGGGGCCTGTCGCGCATCAGCCGTTCGATCAGGATCGCAGCGTTGCGGCCAATCTTTGCGGCCTGCTTGATCAGGCTCGCCGGGGTGGTGTTGGCATAGTGCTGATGCGTCTTGGGCATGTGTTCGTTGACGGTGACGTGACCAGCCCGCTGCGACGTCCGGCGGTGACTGGCGACGCGTTGGTGATCATGGAAGACCTCGACGATCCGGCTTGTGAGCCGGACATCGACCTGGCGGCCAATCAGGCGGTGCGGCACGGAGTAGAAGGCCTTATCGACCTCGACATGATAGTCGGGATGAACCTTTGCCGATTTCCATTCGGAATATTCGAATGGCGTTGCTGGCAAGGGGGCGAGCGCGTCGCGTTCGATCGCTTCGAAGAGTTGATGTCGGGATTTGCCAACACGCCGCATCGGCCGGTTATTGAGATCGTCGAGGAGCTGGCTGATCCGCACATTGAGATCAACGAGGCTGAAGAAGCGCTCATTCCTCAGTCGCGCCAGGATCCAGCGCTCAACGATCAGAACGCTGCCTTCGACCTTGGCTTTGTCCTTCGGCCGTTTTGGGCGGGTCGGCAGGATCGTCGTGTCGTAATGTTCGGCGAATGCTGCAAAAGTGGCGTTGATGGTCGGCTCGAACCACAAGGGCTTGGCAACGCCGGCCTTGAGGTTGTCGCAGACGATCGCTTTTGTTACGCCACCGAAGAAGCTCAAAGCCCGTTGCTGACCCTCGATCCAGTCTGGCAGCCGTTGAGTGAAGCTCGCATAGGCGAAGGTGTACAAAGAGGCCGGCAGAACCGCGACGAAGATCTGCGCCGGCCGGATCTCGCCCGTCGCCGGATCAATGACGGGGACGGTGTGACCAGCATAGTCGGTCTGCATCGCCGCGCCGGCGGTGTGGCGATTGCGGAAAGTGGCGCTGGCGCGCTGTTCGAAAGCGGCGAAGCGCTCACAGAACCAAGTGTATCCATAACCGTTCGGGTGCCGCTCGCGATATTCCTGCCACAACAGCGTCAGCGTCACGCCCTTTCGCTTCAGTTCACTGGCGATCTGGCTCCAGTCAGGCGCGTGCATATCCTGGGGCGGGCGGCCGCGACGATGGAACAGGCGACGCTGCAACACAGCGTCCTCGTCAAGGCCAGGCGGCAACGGCCAGCCCGTCAGCCCGGCCTCACGCGCCCGCAGCAGGTAGGTCGAAATGGTCGTTTTGCTGATCTTCAGCCGTTCCGATATCGCACGAACCGAAAGCCCCTGTTCGTGCGTCAGTCGCAATATCGATCGAATGTCCTTCACGTCAGTAAGTCTCGCCTGCTTCCGTTTCGCCATTCCCCGCACCCCTCTCAAATCGGGGTCCAGAATGGCAAAACGGCGCGTGCGAAAGTCGATGTTTTAATCGCCGAAAGACTGTCCGGGATTTACCGGAATCGCTGTCCGGGAATTAGCGGAAATGCTGTCCCGGATTTAGTGAAATCGCTGTCCGGGATTTAATGGAAACCCTGTCCGCGAATTACCGAAACCCGCAAGCATTGTCTCAATAGCTGACTTGTCTGGCGAAATGGGGGGCACTCCAGCGGCCTTGAAAGACCTTTTGGGAAAGAAGTGGTGACGCCCGCAGCAAGGCGGAAAGCTGTCGCTCATCTGATGGATCACCACCAGATGAGCGAACGGCGGGCGTGTAAAGCCATCGGCTTTTGCCGGATGATGATCCGTTACGAAACCAGGCGCAGCGATGACCATGACCTTCGCGAGCGGATGAAGGCGCTGGCGCATGAACGCCGCCGCTTTGGATATCGACGCCTTCATGTGCTGCTCAGGCGTGAGGGTCACCTTGTGAACCACAAGCGGCTCTTCCGGCTCTATCGGGAAGAGAAGCTGACGGTGCGCAAGCGCGGCGGTCGGAAACGAGCGATAGGCACACGAGCACCGATGCTGATCCCGCTTGCCGCCAATGATCGCTGGTCACTGGACTTCGTGTCGGATCAACTCACCGATGGCCGCAGGTTCCGGATTCTGACGGTCGTCGACGATTGCACCAGGGAATGCCTGGCTCTCGTCGCCGACACGTCGCTCTCCGGCCTGCGGGTCGCCCGTGAGCTGGATCGGATCATCGAGGGACGAGGCAAGCCGAAGATGATCGTCAGCGACAATGGCAGTGAGTTCACCAGTAACGCGATCCTGCAATGGACGGATCGGAGCAAGGTGGATTGGCACTACATCGCGCCGGGCAAGCCGATCCAGAACGCCTTCATCGAAAGCTTCAATGGGCGGCTGCGCGACGAGCTCTTGAATGAGACGCTCTTCTCGTCACTGGCCCATGCTCGATCGGCGCTTTCAAACTGGCGCAGCGATTACAACGATCATCGACCACACTCTGGACTCGGCTGGATGACACCTGCCGAGTTCGCTCAGACAATCAACCCGCGACGTGATGCGGTGCTGCGCAGCCGGAATGGCTCCGCACCGCAACCCGCCGCTACCGCCCCCAATACAGCAACCCAAAACCGCTGGAGCAAACTCAAAACTGGATAAAACTTGGGGGCAAGGTCACCTTCAATCCTCATCGGGTGGAGAGGGGCGGGGGAGGTGGCGGCGTCGTCTGCTTCTATGACCGGCGTTACCCGTTTATTAAGACATACAATCGATAGTTGCTTTCATTCTTGATTCTCGCGATGGCATGAGGCTGTGCGCACCCATTCGGCAGGCAGGTGCAGGAGCGCCGCCTTTGCCGCGGAGACCCACGCGTGACCACCATATCGCCGACGAGCAACGTTGCCTTGGAAATCCTCAGGCGGACAACGGCCGAGGCCGAGGAGAAAGCCGGTTCTGCCGACAGCGCGAACAACATCCTCAAGGCCGCGAACGGCGTTTCAGCGGAGCCTGGCAGAGCAACGACGCAGGCGCAGGGTGCAATCAACAACAGCATACTGGAGCTGAAGGCGAGGGCCGACGCTTTTGTCGGCACGGCGCTGGAATTGCTGAACTCCGACCGTTTCAGATCCAACGACCCCAATGTGAAGGCAGTGCTGAAGGAAATCCTCAACGAGCAGGGTGAGATTTTCGCCGGCCGGGTCGAGGCTGAACTGCTCAACAATCCCGGTCTCAGACACGAAGAGGCCATCGCCAATGCGCTGACCGCGACGGTGCGCGGCAATCGCAGCCGTTTTGCCGAAACCGAGATCGTGCTCGGTTATAAGCTGAAAACCGCCGGCGACCAGTTGCATTATGTTGCCGATGCCGAAGGCTATAGCTCCGGTCAGTTCCTGGCGGATGCCCAGAACGAAGCGCGTATCGGTCTCGACATCGCACAAAAGGCGCGCGCCAATGCGAAGGACGATGCGGCGCTCGCGGCGGCTCTGAAGGCGGAGGAGGAAGCCGAGCGGATCTACCGGCGAACGCAGCAGTCGGTGAGTGACTGGAACGGCTATTGGACGAAGAAATTCGGCTGGCCGGAGGCCCGGTGACGGTGCGATAAGGGATCGCCGCCCGGTGACGGGATAAGACGCGATGGGCGGATCGTTGGACAGGTTGCTCCGAGCTCGACCCGAGACGCGCTTTAACGGTTTGTCTTTGGGCGCTTCACGCCCCGCATCAACGATTCCCGTGTTTCGCCTGGTATCGTTCCGGCGCAGTGATCTGCGAACGAATTCGGTGCATTAGAGGATATGCCAAGCACGTGGCCGCCGTTCCGCTCTGCCGCTTGCGCTCCAATATCTTGAATTGCCGTGCGCCGTGATCGCAAACCGCTGCGCATTTTTCCGCGACATGGTTCAGCTTCCGGCGTCGCTCTTGCCGTCGGAAGGACCTTGGCTTCTCAGCTTTCCGTGATCGCGGTCGGAAAGCCACACCCGCGTCTCATCGAGGATTTCCGTCGACAGGTCGGGATCGTCAGTCATCCGCGCCAGGATAAGCGCGCCGATCATGGCCGCAGAACTGCCGATTGCCGCGCGACGCTTCTCATGCTCATCCGTGCCCGGCGCGACCTTGCCGAACCGGGCGAACTGGCGCTTGAGGACGTCCGTCATCTCCGACCGTGCGGAACCGGGCTGGCGGCTTACCTCCGACGCAAGGGCTGCAAGCGGGCAGCCGTGGCCGAAATCGTCCCGATGCTCCGGCGAAAGATAACGTCGGGCGACGGATGCAAGATCCACCGTTAGCGGCTCGGTTTCTCCCTGCAGACCGGCCAATGTCTGCGCGATCAGATCCTCCTTCGACTTGAAGTAGCCGTAGAAGCCGCCATGGGTGAGGCCTGCCGCCTTCATGACATCAGTAACGGTGACGGATTCGAAGCCGCGCTCCCGGAACAGCTGTCCCGCCGCCTCCAGAATTGTCTTCTTGTTCTCTTCGACCTGCTTCCGGCTCACGCGCATCATCGTCTCCTGAAATTTCGATTGACAATATACATGATAGTCATCATATATCCAAATACATGATAGTTATCATGAATAAACTGAAGGAGCCCAATCGATGAGCAGGAAGCCAGTAGTCCTTGTAACCGGTGCCTCGACCGGCATTGGCGCCGTCTATGCGGAGCGATTTGCCCGTCGCGGTCATGATCTCGTTCTGGTCGCGCGCAATGCGGCGCGGCTCGACGCGCTCGCTGAGCGCCTCAAGAACGAAACCGGCGTGGCGGTGGATGTGGTCCCGGCGGACCTGACCGACGCACAGGACCTCGCCAAGGTCGAGCAGCGGCTGCGCGAAGACCGGAGCATCGGCGTGCTGGTCAACAATGCCGGGACGTCTATCCCCCGAGGCTTTCTTCAGCAGCAGAGCGAGGACATCTCGAAGCTGATCGCGCTCAACGTAACGGCAGTCACCAGGCTCGCGCATGCGGCAGCTCCGGGGTTTGCGGAGAGAGGCGAGGGGGCGATCATCAACATCGCGTCGGTCGTCGGGCTTGCACCGGAGATGGGCGCAACCGTCTACGGCGCGACCAAGGCCTTCGTGCTGTTCCTTTCTCAAGGCTTGAATGTCGAACTCGCCACCAAGGGCGTCTACGTTCAGGCGGTTCTGCCCGCAGCGACGCGCACCGAGATCTGGGATCATGCCGGCGTCGATGTCGAGACGCTCCCCGGTGTGATGGAGGTCGGCGATCTCGTCGATGCGGCGCTGATCGGCTACGATCGACGCGAGTTGGTAACCATCCCGCCGCTTCCCGATGCCGGCCAGTGGAACACCCTCGATACGGCACGGCAGGCAATGCTGCCGAATTTTGCACAGTCGTTGCCGGCCGAGCGCTATCGGTCCGCTGCCTGACCGGTCCACGCACGGAGCGGGCGTTTGGCGTCCGCTCCGAACGCCTGCACCTGCTGAGACGGTCGATGCTCGGGCCTTTCCGCTTGGGCACAGCAAGCCACAGCGTTTCCACGGTTTGCCTCAAAGGCGTTTGCCAAGCGCCCTCAGGCTGCTTAGAAATTGAGGATCAAAGATTTCGCAAGGCCGACCACTCCGTCCCTGTGCGAAAATCCTCCCTCGAAACGATGTTGATGGTGCGAGCCGATGAAAAGATTCAATCTGGGACCAACCGACCTTTCCGTTTCCTCTGCCGTTCTCGGCCTGATGCGGATTGCCGATCTCAGCGACGACGCCATAAGCCGGCTCTATGGGAAGGCACGGGACGTCGGCATCAACGTCTTCGACCATGCCGATATCTATGGCGGCGAACTGCATGCCTGCGAGCGCCGTTTCGGCGATGCGTTGCGGCTGAAGCCGACTGAGCGCGAACAGATCGTCATCCAGAGCAAGTGCGGAATCCGTCGCGGCTATTTCGATTTCTCCAAAGATCATATTCTGCAGTCGGTCGATCGATCGCTTGCGGCGCTGAAGACCGACTATCTCGATCTTCTCTTGCTGCATCGCCCGGATGCGCTGGTGGAACCGGAGGAGGTGGCGGACGCCTTCGACAAATTGCAGGCGGCTGGCAAGGTCCGGCATTTCGGCGTCTCGAACCACACCCCGCGGCAGATCGATCTTCTGAAGACCGCCGTCCGCCAACCGCTCGTCGCCAACCAGATCCAGCTCAGCATTGCGCATGCGCCTTCGGTCGCCTTCGGAATCGCCGCCAATATGGCAGGTCTCGAGCAATCGATCGATCGCGACGGGGAAGTGGTCGTCTATTCGCGCATCAACCGCATGACGTTGCAGGCCTGGTCACCGTTCCAGCAGGGTTTCTTCGGCGGCGTCTTCGTCGGCGACGAGAAGAACTTTCCGGAACTCAACCGGTTGCTGGACGAACTCGCGGGCAAGTACGGGGTATCGGCTTCCGCGATCGCCTATGCCTGGATCGCCCGCCATCCGGCCAACATTCAGGTGGTGCTTGGAACGACAAGTCCCGAGCGTTTGGGCGATATCGCGCCCGGCGCCGACATCACGCTGTCGCGCGAGGATTGGTATCGTCTCTTCACGGCGGCAGGACACGTGCTGCCCTGACCTCGTTAGGTCTGCAGACCATTGAAAAGGTCCGCTCGGATCCGAGCGGGCCTTTTATGTATTGGGGGCTGATGCGGATGGCTTAGCTGCGCGGCTTCAGGTTTTCCGGATCGTAGAGCGGCTTGTAGCCGACGCCGACGACCTCGACCGGATAGGTCTCGGCGAAGTATTCGACGTTGAGTTTGCGGCCGACCTGGCAATGGGACCACGGCAGATAGGCAAGCGCGATGTTCTTGCCGATCGTCGGGCCGAAGGCGATCGAGGTGGTGTAGGAACGGCGGCCCAGTTCATCGACCAGCACCTTGCCGGTTTCAGGATCCATCACCGGCAGGGTTCCGACCGGATAGCGCTTCACGCCGTTCTTGTCGGTATTCTCCGTCATGACGAGCGTGCAGAGCATGGCCGGCTGATGTTCGCGCGCCTTGTATTCGAGATGCTTGGCCTTGCCGCGGAAGTCCACGTCCTTGACCTTCGGGCGGGCAAGGTCGGCTTCGATGAGGTTGTACTGGGTAAGCAGGTCGGCGTTCTGCAGGCGCAGGCTCTTTTCCATGCGGCGCGAGTTCGCATAGGTTTCGACGCCGAAGGCCATGACGCCGGTCGAGCGCAGCGCGTCCCAGACGGCGAGGCCGTCCTCGTACTTCATGTGCAGTTCCCAGCCCTGCTCGCCGACATAGGAGATGCGGAAGGCGGTGACCTTTTTGCCGGCGATCTCGATCGGCTTGATCGCGGCGAAGGCGAAGTTCTCGATGTCGAGGCCCGAGGGATCGGCAACCACCTTCTTCAGCGTCTCACGGGCATTGGGACCCCAGATGCCGATGGTGATGAACTTCTCCGAGACGTCGGTGATGGTGACGTCAAGGCCGCGATCTTCGGCGACGCGGCGCATGTACTGGAAGTCGCGCGGGCCGGCGTCGGCGCCGTTCACCAGGCGGCAGCGGTCGGCCATGCGGAAGACGGTGAAGTCGGCCCGTACCATGCCCTCGTCGTCGAGGAAGTGGGTGTAGATGCCCTTGCCGATGTTGCCGTCGCCGCCGACCTTGGCGGCGCACAGCCATTCGAGCAGCTCGACATGGTCAGTACCTTCGATGTCGACCATATGGAAGTGAGAGAGGTTGACGATGCCGCAGTCCTCGCTCATCGCCAGATGCTCGGCGTTGGAGACGCGCCAGAAATGGCGGCTGTCCCACTCGTTTTCACGTACCGGAACGCGGTCGCCATACTTCTCCAAAAGGTGCTCGTTGGCAGCGTAGCCGTGGGCGCGCTCCCAGCCGCCGAGTTCCATGAAATAGCCGCCGAGTTCCTTTTCGCGCTCGTAGAAGGGCGAGCGCTTGACGTTGCGGCCGGTGGCATAGGGTTCGCGGGTGTGCACGGCGGGGTAATAGATCTTCTGCGCCGCCTCGAAGCAGCGGCCCTCGATGAACTTTTCTTCCAGCTGGTGCGGATAGAAGCGGGAATAGTCGATCGAGGCGTGGTCGATCTCGGTGCGGCCGTCTGTCATCCAGTCGGCGATCAGCTTGCCATAACCGGGGCCGTCCTTCACCCAGATGGCGACGCAGTACCACAAGCCGCGCACCTTTTGGCTCTCGCCGCAGGAGGGGCCGCCGGCGGCCGAGACCTGCAGCAGGCCGTTGAAGGAATGGCTCTCGTTGTAGCCGAGTTCGCCGAGGATCGGCGTCAGTTCCATGGCGCGCTCGAGCGGCTCGATGATCTGTTCCATCTCCAGGTCGCGCTGTGAAGGCGACAGGCGCGCCTCGTGCTTTTCAAGAATGTTGCGTGGATGGCAGAGGCGCGGATTGGTGGTCTCGTAATAGCCCCACTCGATCTGGCCGCCCTCGGTAGTCTTCGGGTCGCCGGTGTCGCGCATGTAGGCCGAGTTGCCCTGGTCACGCAAAAGCGGGAAGCCGATCTCCTTGCCGGTGCCTTCGAATTCGTTGTACGGGCCGAAGAAGGTGAGCGGATGGTCGACCGGCATGACCGGCAGGTCCTCACCGACCAATTCAGCGATCAGGCGACCCCAGATGCCGGCGCAGACGATGACGTGGTCCGCCATGATCGTGCCGCGATGGGTGACGACGCCCTTGATGCGGCCGTTCTCGACGATCAGCGACTTTGCCGGCGTGTTGCCGAAGACCTGCAGCTTGCCGGACTTTTCCGCGGCGTCGACGAGCTTGCCGGCAACCGTCTGCGAGCGCGGGATGACGAGGCCGGCATCCGGGTCGAACATGCCGCCCATGACCTGATCTTCTTCGATCAGCGGGAACATCGTCTTGATTTCAGCCGGCGAGACATAGTGGGCGCGGGTGCCGAAGGCCTTGGCGGAGGACAGCTTGCGCTTGATCTCTTCCATCCAGACATCGTCGCCGGTGCGCGCCACTTCCAGGCCGCCGATGCGGGCGTAGTGGCCCATTTTCTCGAAGAAATCGATCGAATACTGCGTCGTCCAGACCGAGAGATAGTCGTGGCTGGTGGTGTAGCAGAAGTCCGAGGCGTGTGCGGTCGAGCCGATATCGGTCGGTACGCCCGACTTGTCGATGCCGACGATATCGTCCCAGCCGCGCTCGATCAGGTGGTGCGCGATCGAAGCACCGACGATGCCACCCAGCCCGATGATTACGACTTTCGCCTTTTGCGGAAACTCTGCCATTGATTGCGACCCTAGTTGGATTGGATGCCGGATTTTAGGGCCTGATCCGCCCCGACCAGAGCCTGTCTACGACATTCTCATCAAACTGCACGACCAGAGCCGAGCATTTTGCGGTTCGCCGAACGAGAGCTGTCGAGACGGTCATGCCACTGATTTCGTGAGAAAAAGCGCCTCTCAGCGCCAATCTGATTTCATCTAGCATATCGCAAATGGCGACGCATCCGAATGCGTCATTGCGATCTACCTGCTTTCCAGTGATCGCGGCGTTGGCCACGAAAGATAATCCCATCGGGTAAGATTGACAGCGATGCATGATGTTAATAAGTTCGGTAACAGAACGAATTAAAAGAGGTCCCCGTGAACGACAGCTTGCGCATCTCCCGGAAGTTCTCCCAGCGCTCCGTCATGGAGGCGATCGTCCAGGGCGGTCCGATTTCGCGTGCGTCGATCTCGAAGCAGACCGGCCTTTCCAAGCAGACCATTTCGGAGATCGTCCGCGGCCTCGAAGAAGAGGGTTGGGTGCAGGAGACGGGGCGCACCAGCGGCCATGTCGGGCGCACTGCCGTCACCTACGAACTGGTGTGCGATGCCGCCTTCATCATCGCCGTCGACCTCGGTGGCACGAAGGTGCGCGTGGCGATCACCGATCTCGCCTGCCAGATCTTTGCCGAAGACACGGCGCCGACCGATCCGCGGGGCGGCCGCTTCGTCGTAGAGCAGATCGCTGCCATGGCCTTTGATGCGGCAGACCGACAGAAGATCGCTCGCGAGAAGATCCAGCTTGCGGTGGTAGGCGTTCCCGGCGCGCCCTGCAGCGAGACCGGCCGTGTGCTGCTTGCACCGAACATTGCCGGCTTCGACACGATGGATGTCGTCGGCGCCTTCGAAGAGGTGCTCGGTTTTGGAGCCATGCTCGAAAACGACGTCAATCTTGCCGTCCTTGGCGAAAACTGGCTGGGCCAGGGGCAGGGGATCGACAACCTCGCCTATGTGGCGCTGGGCACCGGCGTCGGCAGCGGCCTGATGGTCGGCGGCCATCTGGTGCGCGGCGTCAGCAATGCGGCCGGCGAAATGGGTTTCCTGCCGCTCGGCGCCGACCCGTTCGAGGCGGAATCGCTGCGCACCGGCGCCTTCGAGCGCGCGGTTGCCTCGCATGGCATGGCGGAACGTTACGCGGCGCTTTCGGGCAAGACCGTTGCCGTGCCCACCATCTTTGCCAAGGCAGAAGCGGGCGATGCGGCAGCGCTGACGGTGCTGGATGACACTGCGCGGTATCTGGCAGCCGGCGTTGCCGCGATTGCCGCGATCGCCAACCCGCAGAAGGTCATCCTGGGCGGATCCATCGGACTCCGGCCGGAAATGCTTGAGCGGGTAAAAGCCTTCCTGCCGCAGTGCTTCCCCTATCCGGTCAATGTGGAGACCGGTGAACTCGGCGCGCGCGCCGCGATCATCGGGGCGGCGGCGATCGGGCTCGGTCAGTTGCACAACACCCTGTTCGGGGTCGATGCGCCCGATGGCCGGATTTCGCTGCCGCGGGCAAACGTCAACGCGCTTCGGGAGGCGATGTGATGACGATGAATGACGGCTTGGTCGAACGTTTGCGAGCGGCGCTTGATCGCGAGACGGCGATTGATCTTTTTCGTGGCGCGATCGGGCGTGAGAGCATTACCGGCAACGAGGCGAATTTCGTCGCCTTTCTGGCCGAAACGATGCAGCGCCTTGGCCTGGAAGGCTTGAAAACGGCGGAGTTCCTGCCGGGTCGGCCGAACGTCTGGGCGGAGCGCAAGGGGCGCGGCAAGGGGCCACGCCTGCTGTTCATTGGCCATACGGATACGGTGCATGTCGACGGCTGGCGCGAGCATTGGGCCGGTACCGAGCGCGAGGATCCCTTCGCTGCACCGATCATCGATGGGGCGGTCTGGGGGCGCGGCTCGGGCGATCTGAAGGCAGGCATTTGCGCATCGCTGGCGGCGCTGTCGCTGCTCGACAAGTCCGGCGTTGCGTTGGCCGGGGACGTGGCCTTTGCCTTCGTCGGCGACGAGGAAAGCGGTCAGCCGGGGACCGGTGTCTCCGCCGGTATCAAGGATCTGGTCGAACGCATCGAGACCGGTGACATCGTCCGTCCGGACTTCGTCGTCTATGTCGAGCCGACACGGCTTTCGGTTTATCCGGCGCAGATCGGATTTTTCATCGCCGACATCACGATTACAGGCAAGTCCGCCTATTTCGGCGTACCCGAACTCGGCAAGGATGCATTGCGCGCCAGCCACGCGGCGATGTCGGCTCTCTGGAAACACTCCGACGAGATCGCCGCGCGGGCCGAGCACAAGCTGATCGGTCGCAGTTTCCTGCTGATCACCGGCCTTGCCGGCGGCGGCTACATCGCCGTGCCCGAGCGTTGCACGCTGTCGCTGATCCGCAAACTGTTGCCAGGGGAATCGCTGGACACGGCGGCGGCCGAGATCGAGGTTGCGGTGCGCTCGGCGATCACCGATCCGGAAATCACGGTCGAGTTTTCCTATCCGGCCGGCCGCGACCATGCGCTTGGCGGCACGGCGGCTGAAATCGACGAAACGGCGGGCGAAGTCGGTGCGCTATCAGCCGCCATGGCCGAAGCGATGGCTGGGCGCGGCGTCATCGAAGGCGCGCCCTTCTGGTCGGAATCGCCATTCTTCGTCAACCGCTTGGGTGTGCCTGCCGTCTATTGCGCGCCCGGCGACATCCGCAATTGCCATACCTACGAGGAACGGGTCGAGGTGGAGGAATACCTCGCCGGGATCGTCGGATTTGCCGCCTTCATGGCGCGCTACTGCGGCGTCATGGACTGAACTGCCAAACAAGAGGGAGAACGACAATGCTTCTGAAGAAATTGATGGCTGCCGCACTCGTCAGCGGTTTCGTGCTTGCCGCAAACGCCGCCTCTGCCCAGACGGTGGGTCCGTCCGGCGAGAGCGCGACGCCGAGCGCCGATGTCGCCCTGACCGATGCCGATATCGGCGCGCTCAAGGGCAAGGGCTACAAGGCGGCGCTGCTGTGGCATACCTCGTCCGACTTCACCAACGCCGTTTCGGCCGGTGCCAAGGATGAGTTTGCCCGCGCCGGCGTCGAGATCGCGGTGACGACGGATGCCGGCTTCGACGCTGCCCGCCAGCGCAGCGATATCGAAACCGCGCTTGCCGCCAAGCCGAACGTCATCCTGGCGCTGCCGCTCGATCCGGTGACCTCGGCCGAAGCATTCCGCCAGGCAGTGACCGATGGCAGCAAGCTCGTGTTCCTCTCCAACCTGCCGAGCGGCTATAAGCAGGGCACGGACTATGCCTCGATCGTTACCGACGATCTCTTCCAGATGGGCAAGCAGGCGGCGGATGCGCTGGCCAAGGCGATCGGCGGCAAGGGCAAGGTTGGCTACATCTTCCACGATGCCAGCTACTATGTGACGAACCAGCGCGACCAGGCCTTCAAGTCGACGATCGAGAAGGACTATCCGGATATCAAGATCGTTGCCGAGCAGGGCATCTCAGACCCGGCACGTGCCGAGGAGCTGGCAAGCGCCATGCTGCTGCAGAACCCTGATCTCGACGGTATCTACGTGACCTGGGCCGAGCCTGCCGACGGCGTGCTCTCTGCCCTGCGCTCGAGCGGAAATACCAAGACCAAGATCGTCACGCTCGATCTTGCCGAACCGGTCGCGCTCGACATGGTCAAGGGCGGCAACGTCACCGCGCTTGTTGCCGACAAGGCCTATGAGCTTGGACGCGCCATGGCTGCGACCGGCCTGAAGTCGCTTCTCGGACAGCAGACGCCGGCCTTCGTCGTTGCCCCGGCTTTGACCGTCACCAAGGAAAACGTCGCGGACGGCTGGAAGCAGTCGCTCAACCGCGATGCGCCGCAGTCGGTGCTCGACGCGGCCAAGTAATCAGGTGGCCGCCGGGAGAGAGGACGCTTCCGGCGGCGTCATTCCTAAAAGGGAGGCAGATATGCACAGGGCAGTGAAACACTTCGCGTTGCTGGCAACGGTCTTTGCCGCGACATCCGGCTTTGCCGCTGACGGCAAGACCACGGGTCCGCATGGCGAGACGCCGACGCCGGCGGGCAGCCTGACGCTGACGGCGGAGCAGGAACAGCAGATCAAGGACGGCAAGTTTACCGCAGCGCTCGTCTGGCACGAGATGAGCGAATACACCAACGCGGTCAACAGCGGCGCCCAGGACGAGTTCAAGCGCCTTGGCGTCGAGGTGGTCGCACAGACCGATGCCGGCTTTGATGCCGCCCGCCAGAAGGCGGATGTCGAGACGGTGCTTGCCAAGAAGCCCTCGATCATCCTGTCGCTGCCGGTCGACCCGGCAAGCGCCGCCGTGGTTTACGATCCGGCACGCACCGCCGGTGTGAAGCTCGCCTTCGTCGACAATTCGCCGGCCGGTTACGAACACGGCAAGGACTATGTGACGATCGTCTCGGACGACCTTTTCCAGATGGGCAACAAGGCGGCCGTTGCCATGGCGGATGCGCTCGGTGGCAAGGGCAAGCTCGGCTATATCTATCATGACGCCGACTTCTACGTGACCAACCAGCGCGATGGCGCCTTCAAGTCGACGATCGAGCAGGACTATCCCGACATGAAGATCGTTGCCGAGGCCGGCATGGCCGATCCGGCCCGCAGCGAGGAAATCGCGCAAGGCATGATCACCCAGAACCCGGATCTCGACGGGATCTATGTGACCTGGGCGGAGCCGGCACTGAGCGTGCTTTCGACGCTGCGCGGCGCCGGCAACAGCCACACCAAGATCGTGACGCTCGACCTCAACGAACCGGCAGCACTCGACATGGTCAAGGGCGGCAACATCGCAGCTCTGGTCGCCGACGAAGCCTACAATATCGGTGTCACCGCAGCGCGCGCCGCGGCAGGGGCGCTGGTCGGCAAGAAGGCCGAGCCTTTCCTGGTGGTCGACTCGCTTGCCGTGACCAAGGCGACGGTCGCCGACGGCTGGAAGAAGTCTCTGAACAAGGATGTGCCCGCGTCGATCGCGGATGCGATGAAGTGATGAAATGATGCCCGCTGCATGAGTAAAACATGCAGCTTTTCATAGTGCTGCGGCGACCTTTGCGCGTCTGACCAGACCCGCGGCGCCGTAGTGCAGGGGGAGCTTTCCCCCTGCCTTCGGAGGAAGAATAATGTCCAGTGCCCATTCCAGCGCGAGCGGCCAGCCGGCGAGCCTCGTCAGTCGCCTCAACCTGCAGCAATACGTCGTCTATCTCGGCTTCCTGGCGATCTTTCTGTTCTTCGCCATCGTGCTTCGCGACAGCGGGTTTCTGACGGTTCGCAACCTGTCGAACATCATGCTGCAGACAGCACCGGTGACGATCATGGCGATCGGCCTCGTCTTCGTCATGTCGGCCGGCGAGATTGACCTGTCGATCGGCTCGACGGTTGCCGTCTCGGCGCTGGCGGCGGCGGTGACGATCAACGAGTACGGCCTGGTGGCTGGCGTCGTCGCCGGTATCGGCGCCGGCGTGCTGATCGGGCTCCTGAACGGCGCGCTGGTCGCCTATGTCAAACTGCCGTCCTTCCTGGTGACGCTGGCGACGCTCGGGCTTTTTGCCGGCGTCTCCCGCTCGATGACGAACCTGCGCTCGATCCCGGTGACCGACAGCACCTTTACCGGCTTTTTCGGCTCCGGCTCGTTCCTCGGCGTGCCTTCGCTGATCTGGTGGACCCTCGTTGCCGTCGTCTGCGGCCATGTCATCTACCGCGAAACCCGCTTCGGCGCCCATGTGCTGGCGACCGGCGACAACAGCCGGGCAGCGAGCGTCTCCGGCATCAGCGTGCCGCGCATTCGGCTGGCCGTTCTGATGATCAGCGGCGGTCTCGCCGGCCTTGCGGGCCTGCTTTACGCCGGTCGCCTGCAGGCGGCGAAGTATACGCTTGGCGAGACCGACCTGATGACGGTGATCGCCGCCGTCATCGTCGGCGGCACGTTGCTCAACGGCGGCAAGGGCACGATCATCGGCGCGCTCGTCGGCTCGCTGATGATGGGCATGCTCAACAATGGCCTGATCCTGATGGGCCTTTCCGTATCCGACCAGATGATCGTTCGCGGTCTCATCATCCTCGCTGCGGTCGCCGTGTCGCTGCGCGAAAAGTCCCGCTGAAGGAGGATTTCATGTTTCTCGACGTTCTGCGCCGCCGCAACCCGGCATTCATCGAAGCGGCGATGAGCCTGCACCAGCAGGGCAAGCTTCCGGCCAACGCCTATGTGCTCGATCTCGACACGGTCGAGGCCAATGCGGCGATTATGAGCAACGAGGCTCGTCGCCTCGGCCTGAAGACCTTTGCGATGACCAAGCAGGTGGGCCGCTCCAGTTCCTTCTGCGAAGCGGTCAAGCGTGGTGGCATTGACCGTTCGGTTGCCGTCGACATGGCCTGTGCCCGCGCCACCCACAAGGCGGGCCTGAAGGTCGGCCATCTCGGCCACCTGCAGCAGGTCGCGCGCCACGAGGCGGCTGCCGCAGCGAAAACCTTCCGGCCGGACTATTGGACGGTCTTCAACGGCGAAAAGGCTGCAGAAGCGGCGGCTGGCGCACATGCAGCCGGCTATCGGCAGGATCTGCTCGCCCGTATCCGGGCGGAAGGTGATACCTTCTACCGCGGCCATGAAGGCGGGTTCGATGCCAGCGACGTTGCCGCGGTGGCGGACCGTCTCGATGCGCTCGACGGTGGCCGCTTTGCCGGCATCACCACCTTTCCGGCGCTGCTCTTCGACCATGAAAGCCGCAAGGTGAAGCCGACACACAATCTCGCGACGCTCTCGAAAGCTGCCGAGGCGCTGGCCAAGGCCGGCCGCAACGGGATCGAGGTGAATGCGCCGGGTACGACCTCCAGCGTCATGCTCCCGGCCCTTGCCGAAGCGGGCGCGACGCAGTGCGAGCCGGGCAACGGTCTGCACGGCACCACCGCACTGCACGTGATGGAAGATCTGCCGGAACTGCCGGCGGTACTCTACCTCACCGAAGTTTCCCATCTCTCGGGCGGCAAGGCCTATTGCTTCGGCGGCGGCTTCTACATCGACCCGATCTTTCCGGATTACGACGTCAAGGCGATCGTCTCTGCCGACCCGACGACTTCGGCGTCGGCGCTTCGAAGCGTCGAAGTACCGCCCCCCTCGGCGATCGACTATTACGCGATGATCGACGCCAGCGGTGCGGCGGCCCCGAAGCCTGGCGATACGGCGGTGTTCGGCTTCCGCGGGCAGGCCTTCGTCACGCGGGCCTATGTCGTCGGCGTGTCGGGCATCTCCAAGGGCGCGCCGAAGGTGGAAACGATCGAAAACGGTTTCGGCGAAACCGCGGCCTGGCCGGTTTGAGGGGTGACGTCATGAACGTGAACACGAATTCTGCACGCGAGCCGGTCCTCAAGCTGAAGGACATCCGCAAGACCTTTGGCGGCGTCACCGCGATCGAGAACTTCTCGCTGGACGTCCGTCCGGGCGAGATCGTGGCGCTCGTCGGCGACAACGGCGCCGGCAAGTCGACGCTGATCAAGATCATCTCCGGCGTTTACACGCCGACCTCGGGAACGATCACCATCGAAAACCAGACCGTGGCGATGTCGAACGCCACGATGGCGCGCGCCCATGGCATCGAGGTCGTCTATCAGGATCTGGCGCTTGCCGACCAGCAGACGGTCTATATGAACATGTTTCTTGGCCGCGAGCCGGTAAACCGTTTCGGCCTGCTCGACCGTCGCCGGATGATTTCCGAGACGGAAACTCTGGTGAAGGAACTGGATGTCCGCATCCCCTCGGCCCATGCGACGATCCGCGACCTCTCGGGCGGCCAGCGCCAGGGCGTCGCGATTGCCCGCGCCACCCATTGGGCGAGCAAGCTGATCTTGCTCGATGAGCCGACGGCAGCACTTGGCGTTGCCGAAACCGCCAAGGTCGAGGAGATCGTCGAATCGCTGAAAAGCCGCAACATCGGCGTACTGATCATCAGCCATAGCCTCGATCAGGTGTTCAAGCTCGCCGACCGCATCTGCGTTCTGCGCCGCGGCAAGCAGATCGGCATCCGTGAGACGGCCAAGACCGACAAAAACGAGATCATCGCGATGATCACCGGGCTTCAGCAACACTGAGGCGGATGAGTCCAGCGGTGCCGCCATTGGGGCGGCGCCGGTTGGCAATCATGGTGCGGCGCCGAAGAAGGTGAGGCGGGTGAACAGCACGTAGTGCGATTCCGAGACCATCAGCGCCACGAAGACCAGCACCAGCAGCGGCGGCAGCAGGATCGCGTAGATCAGCGCCAGCCGTTCCCAGGCCATGTGCATGAAGATCGCGACGATCAGCCCTGCCTTCAGTACCATGAAGATCAGGATCAGCGACCACCTGAGATAACCCTGCAGCCCGACATAGTCGACGAGGTAGGAAAAGGTGCTGAGCACGAAGAGCAGCAGCCAGACGACCAAGTAGAGGCCGATCGGGTGTTGCTGGTGCGTTTGTGCGTGGCCTTCTACTTTTGCTGCCGGTGCCGCGTGGGTGTGAACAGTCGTTTCCGTCATGGCCATGCCTCACCACAGATAGAAGAATGCGAAGATGAAGACCCAGACGAGGTCGACGAAGTGCCAGTAGAGGCCGGTGATCTCGACGATCTCGTATTGTCCTCTTCGGCTCGTGAAAAAGCCACGCCGTTCAGTGTCGAAATCGCCGCGCCAGACTTTTCGCGCGATGATCAGCAGGAAGATGACGCCGATCGTGACGTGGGTGCCGTGGAAGCCGGTGATCATGAAGAAGGTCGAGCCGAATTGCGCAGCACCCCAAGGGTTGCCCCAGGGACGCACGCCCTCGGTGATCAGCTTCGTCCATTCGAAGGCTTGCATGCCGACAAAGGTGGCGCCGAAAAGGGCGGTCAGCAGCATCAGCAGAGCGGTCTTCTTGCGATCGCGCCGGTAACCGAAATTGACGGCCATGGCCATGGTGCCGCTCGAGGTGATCAGCACGAAGGTCATGATGGCGATCAGGATCAGCGGCACGTCCGAGCCGCCGATGTGCAGCGCGAAGACCTCGCTCGGATTGGGCCAGGGAACGGCGGTCGACATGCGCGCCGACATGTAGGCGATGAGGAAACAGCCGAAGACGAAGGTGTCGCTCAGGAGGAAGATCCACATCATCGCCTTGCCCCAGGAGACGTTCTTGAACGTCCGCTGGTCGGAGGCCCAGTCGGCGGCAAAGCCGGCAAGTCCCGCGGGGCGATGGAGCGGTTCTCGGACAGGCGAATGTGTCTCGGCGGACATGCCTTGCCTCCTTCAAGTCAAGAGGGACCGGCAGAGCTCGACGAAGTCGTTGGCCCAGCCGGAAAAGAGCGCGTAAAGCACCAGCCATACGGCCAGCATGAAATGCCAGTAGGTGGCGCAGAGCGTGATCGACAGCACGGCCCTTTCGCCCATCGGGCCGGTGCGCGTCTTGACGATGACCCGGGTAAGCGCGAACAGGCCGCCGAGGATGTGCAGGCCATGCATGCCCGAGATCATGTAGAAGAAGCTGTTGGCCGGATTGTCGGCGAGCAGGAAGCCAGCGTCGGTCAACTCCCGCCAGGCAAAGACCTGGCCGGCGAGGAAGGCGAGACCGGCGGCAAGGGCTGCGATCATCGCCGTGCGGCTCGCCTCGTTACGATGCTGTTCGGCAGTGACGCGGGCCGCATGCAGAAGCAGGCTGCCAAGCGCAAGGATGGCGGTGTTCAGCCAGAGGATCTTCGGCATCGGCGTCGACCACCAGTCGGTGGAGGCCATGCGCATGAAGTAGGCGCTGATGAAGAGAGAGAAGAGCGCGGCGACGACAGCAAGGAAGACGCCAAGGCCGATTTTTGCAGGCGGGATCGAAGGCCTACCGCGCGGACGGGGATCGTGGGCGTGGCCGACCTCCAGCCAGGGTTTCGAGAACAGCCGCTGCCGGCTGAGCCACCAGGCGGCGATCGCGAAGATCACCGCCAGGAAGACGAGGGTGACGTTCATGAGGCACCCTCCGGCGCGTGGCCTACTGAACCCGGCTCAGTCTGCGGAATGAAATCTTCCGCTGCACCCGGCACGCTGTAGTCATAGGGCCAGCGGTAGACGACCGGCAGCTCCTTACCCCAATTGCCATGCCGCGGTGGCGTTTCCGGCGTCTGCCATTCGAGCGTCGTTGCCCGCCAGGGGTTGCCGCCGGCCTCGCGGCCGTGGCGGATGCTCCAGATGAGATTGAAGAGGAAGACGATCTGGGCGGCGCCGACGATCAGCGCCATGATGGTGATGAACTCGTTGAGCGTGTGGGCGGATGCCGGCACGAAGGCGGTCTCGCCCATCTCATAGTAGCGGCGCGGCATGCCGATCAGCCCGAGATAGTGCATCGGGAAGAAGATCAGATAGGCGCCGACGAAGGTGACCCAGAAGTGGATCTGCCCCATCGCCTGATTGAGCATGCGGCCGGTGATCTTCGGATACCAGTGATAGATTGCCCCGAAAATCACCATGATCGGCGCAACGCCCATGACCATGTGGAAATGGGCGACGACAAACATCGTGTCGGAGAGCGGCACATCGACGACGACATTGCCGAGGAACAGACCGGTCAGCCCGCCATTGACGAAGGTGACGATGAAGGCGAGCGCGAACAGCATCGGCAGCGTCAAATGGATATCGCCGCGCCAGAGCGTCAGCACCCAGTTGTAGACCTTGATCGCCGTCGGCACGGCAATGATCAGGGTGGTGGTGGCGAAGAAGAAGCCGAAATAGGGGTTCATGCCGCTGACATACATGTGGTGCGCCCAGACGATGAAGGAGAGCGCGCCGATGATGACGATCGCCCAGACCATCATGCGGTAGCCGAAGATGTTCTTGCGGGCGTGGGTGCTGATGAGATCGGAGACGATGCCGAAGGCGGGCAGGGCGACGATGTAGACCTCCGGATGGCCGAAGAACCAGAAGAGGTGCTGGAACATGATCGGGCTGCCGCCGCCATGCTGCAGCTGCTCGCCCATCTCGACGATCGCCGGCATGAAGAAGCTGGTGCCGAGCACCCGGTCGAACAGCATCATGACACAGGCGACGAAGAGGGCGGGGAAGGCGAGAAGCGCCATCACCGTCGCCGTGAAGATGCCCCAGACGGTGAGCGGCATGCGCATCAAGGTCATGCCGCGCGTGCGCCCCTGCAACACGGTGACGACATAGTTGAGGCCACCCATGGTAAAGCCGATGACGAATAGGATGAGGGAGGAGAGCATCAAGATGATGCCCCAGTCCTTGCCGCCGGGCGTGCCGGAAAGTACTGCCTGTGGCGGATAGAGCGTCCAGCCGGCGCCGGTCGGCCCGCCCGGTGCAAAGAAGCTCGCGACGAGCACGAGGACGGCCAGCAGATACAGCCAGTAGCTCAGCATGTTGGCATAGGGGAAGACCATGTCGCGCGCGCCGAGCATCAGCGGGATCAGGTAGTTGCCGAAGCCGCCGAGGAAGAGCGCAGTCAACAGATAGATCACCATGATCATGCCGTGCATGGTGATGAACTGGTAGTAGCGTTCCGCATCGATGAAGGCGAAGGCGCCGGGAAAGCCGAGCTGCAGACGCATCAGCCAGGAGAGCACGAGGGCGACCATGCCGATGGCGATCGCGGTCGAGGCATATTGCACGGCGATGATCTTCGCATCCTGGCTGAAGACATAACGCGTCCACCAGCTATGGGGATGATAGAGCTCCACGTCCTCCACTTCCGCGGGGCCAATCTGTTCGCCCGTGCCTGACCGGATATCGACCATCTGCGAGAACCTCCCAACACCGGATCATCTCGATCCAACGCCTTGAACCTGCAATTCCGCACGTCCAACAATGGAATTGCGTCTCCTCACGAGCGGGATGCGGGCGGATATCGCGAGCACTTTTCCTCATCCCGCTTTGGCCGTCGGGGCGCCTGTTATTGCGCCGGGGCGGCATTCACTGCCTGCGCCGTTTCTTTCGTTCCTGCCTTTGCCTGCAATTGCGAGAATGTCGTCTGTTGCGAGAGCCAGGCTTGATAATCGGCGGCACTGTCGACGACGACGGTGCCGCGCATCTGTGGGTGACCGGTGCCGCAGAGTTCGGCGCACAGCACCTCGAACGTGCCGGTGCGCGTCGGCGTCAGCCAGAAATAGGTGACCATGCCCGGCACCATGTCCATCTTGGCGCGGAACTCCGGCACGTAGAAATCATGCAGCACGTCAACCGATCGCAGCAGGATCTTGACCGGCTTGCCGACCTCCAAATGCAGCTCGCCGCCTTCGATGACGACGTCGTCGAGGGCGGCCGCATCGTTGCGGTT
Organism: Ensifer sp. EB106-05-01-XG146; assembly: GCF_058791875.1. Lineage (NCBI taxonomy): Bacteria > Pseudomonadati > Pseudomonadota > Alphaproteobacteria > Hyphomicrobiales > Rhizobiaceae > Ensifer > Ensifer sp. EB106-05-01-XG146. The sequence continues at coordinate 2,844,523 of NZ_JBYTDX010000001.1, read as the reverse complement.
GAGGCCGAGCGAATTTTCCGGGGTGATGTCGCGGGTCTCCGACGTACCGAGCTTGCCGTCGGCGCCGGGCAGCCGGAAGCTCCACAACCATTGCTGGCCGACGACTTCTACCTCCGCCGCACCGTCCGGCACGGTCACGAACTGGTGCCAGACGAAAAGACCGGGGGTGAGCATGGCGGCGACGCCGAGCGTGGTGCCGCCGGCAAGCCACCCTTCGAGCTTCCTGTTTTCCGGTTCATAGGCGGCCCGGTTTCCCGGGCGATGCCGAAAACGCAGGACGCAATAGGCCATGAAAAGCACGACGGCGACGAAGACGACGCCGGTAATCCAGAAGGTGATGATGAGCGTATTGTCTATGTAATTCCAGTTGGACGCGATCGGCGTCCACCACCATGGGCTCAACAGATGGAACAACACCGAACCGACGGCCACCAAAACCAGAACAACTACCACGGCCATTTCTGTCCCTCCTCGCCGCTGGCGGCTGTGGGCATGAATACGCAATCCGTAGAGCCTTCTGCATGTTTCCGTTAATCGTCGCCGATCAAACGGCAAAACATGCAGGAATTCAAAGTTCTACAGCGACCTTTGCGCGTCTGGTCAGACACGCGGTGCTGTAGCTGCAATTATTACACGAACCTCGAACAGTCGCAATTCGCCGCCTCCGTGCGAGCAGCGGTTGCGTTTAGTCTCCGCAGGTTACTGCGAATACTGCTTGAGATAGGCGATGAGGTTGGAGATATCCGTATCATCTTTCAAACCGGCAAAGGCCATTTTCGTGCCTTTCACCTTGGTCCTTGGATTGTGCAGATAGTCGCGCAGATGCGCCTCATCCCAGACGAGTCCACCCTTGCCGGCATCGATCATCGCCGGTGAGTAGCTGAAGTCGGCATGAGTGCCTGCCGTTCGTCCGAACAGATGGTTGAGCGATGGCCCAACCTTGTTGGTGTCGCTGTCGGCCACATGACAGACGGCGCATTTCTTGAAGACGGTGGCTCCGGCGGCCGCATCGCCCTCTTGCGAAAGGGCAGCGAACGGACAGAGCATCGTTGTCGAAAAGGCAAGGGCAACAACAAGAATTCGCATGACACTTCCTCAATATCGCCGGGCGCAGGCAAGGAAGGCTATCGTCAATCTGTCGTTTTGGCGGTGCTTGCTTCTCTTAAGTTGGCGCCACGGCGGTTGATACTTGCGACACGACGACGGTACGCCTCGCTTTGTGGAAGTCAACCGGCGCAGCCGGCCGGCTTGCCGGATGCGCCTAAATTTTCGCCATGTCGCTGCCGTCGCTCAGACGCGATTGCCGTCGGCGTTGAAGAAGTGCAGCCGCTCGACCGGCAGGCGTACGGGCAGCGAGCCGGAAACGTTGAGGAACCGGCGGTCGTTGGTAAACGCCTTGAAGCCGGCACGGCCGAAGGAGAGGTGCAGGATGATGCCGAAGCCCGTCGGTTCGACCAGGTCGACATTGGCTTTCAGCGCATCCGGGCCTTCGACGCCGATCTCGACATGCTCCGGCCGGATGCCGAGCGTCGCCCTGGCGCCGTCCGTCAAGGCAGGATGCGGCTGGGCCGGAACGATGATGCCGCCTTCGGTTTCGAAGCGCGGGGCGGTACCGTTGCGATAGGTTCCCTCGAAGAAGTTCATCCCTGGCGACCCAATGAAGCCGGCCACGAAGAGATTGGCCGGGCGGTCATAGAGATCAAGAGGGCTTCCGACCTGCTGGACGAAGCCGCCGTTCATGGCGACGATGCGATCGGCGAGCGTCATAGCCTCGATCTGGTCGTGGGTGACGTAGATCGAGGTGGCGCCCAAGTCCTTGTGCAGCTTCTTGATCTCGGCGCGCATCTGCTCGCGGAGGCGCGCGTCGAGGTTGGAGAGCGGCTCATCGAAGAGAAACGCCTTGGGTTCGCGCACGATGGCCCGGCCCATGGCGACGCGCTGGCGCTGTCCGCCCGAAAGTGCACGGGGGCGGCGTTCGAGCAGCGGGTCGAGACCGAGCTTGGCGGCAGCGCCCGAGACGACGCTTGCGATCTTTTCCTTGGCGACCTTCCTCAGCCTCAGGCTGTAGCTCATGTTCTTGGCGACCGACATGTGCGGATAGAGCGCGTAGGACTGAAACACCATGGCGATGTCGCGGTCCTTCGGGGCCAGTTCGTTGACGCGTTTTCCGGCGATTCGGATTTCACCCGAGGTCACGCTTTCGAGCCCGGCGATCATGCGCAGAAGCGTGGACTTGCCGCAGCCTGACGGGCCGACGAGCACGACGAATTCGCCGTCGCCGATCTTCAGGTCGACATCGTGCAGGACCGGGTGGATGCCGTAGGATTTCTGGATATTGGCGATATCGATGGAAGCCATGAGAACAATCCTCAGCCTTTGACCGCGCCGGCCGTGAGGCCCTGGACGAGATAGCGTTGAATGAGCAGGAAGAAGAGGCAGGCGGGGATGAGCGCGAGCACGCCGGCGGCCATCATCTGCCCGAAGTCGACGGAGAACTTCGACACGAAGGACAGAAGCCCGACGGGGAACGTCGCCTGATCGTTGCCGGAGATCAGCATCAGCGAGAACAGTAGCTCGCTCCACGCTGCGGTGAAGACGAAGCCGAGCGTTGCGGCAATGCCGGGCAGCGTCAGCGGCAGGATGATCTGGCGGAAGGCGACGAATTGGGTGGCGCCGTCGATCATCGCGGCCTCCTCCAGATCCTTCGGGATGCCGTCGAAGAACGACTGCATCAGGAAAGTGGCAAACGGTACGTTGAAGGCGGTGTAGACGATGACAAGACCGGTGAGGCTGTTGGTCAGCCCGAGCGGCGAGAGGATCTTGAAGATAGGCGCCACCAGCATGACCAGCGGGAACATCTGCGTCAGGAGCATCAGCGCCACCAGCCAATACTTGCCGCGGAAATTGAAGCGCGACAGGGCGTAGCCCGAGAGCGAGGCGAGGATGGTGACGATGACGGCGGTGGAACCCGAGACGATCAGGCTGTTCTTGAAGAACACCGGAAAGGCGCTGTGGCGGAGCACGAAATCGAAGTGCTCAAGGCTGGCGCGCGACGGCCACATTCGAATGCCTTCGGAGTAGAGCAGATCGTTGGGCGTGACGGCGACCTTCAGCAGCCAGTAGAGCGGGAAGAGCGCAAACGCGATGTAGGCAAGGATTGCCAGCCGGTGCGCGATCATGAGGAAAAGAGGTTTGGCGCGCATCGGTTCAATCCTTGCTCAGGAGCCATTGCCGCAGGATGACGATCAGCATCGAATAGGCGAGCAGCAGCGCCAGGAGCACGAGCGCGATCGCCGAGGCGTAACCGAAATCCAGCCGCTTGAAGGCCTGGGTGAAGATGTAGCTGGCGACGATCTGGGTGCGGTCGGCCGGTCCGCCATTGGTCATGACGATGATGAGATCGGCGAAGTTGGAGATCCAGACGGTGCGCAAGAGGATGGTGATGGCGATCGTCGGCGCAAGGAAGGGGAGGGTGATCGACAGGAAACGTTGCACTGGGCCGGCGCCGTCAATGCTGGCGGCCTCGTAGAGGTCGCGGGGGATCGCCTGAAGGGCTGCTAGCAGCGTGATGGCGAAGAAGGGTATGCCCCACCAGACATTGGCGATGATCGGTCCCCACATGGCAAGCTGCGGGTCGGACAGGATGTTGTTCGGTTCGCTCATGATGCCGAGGCCGAAGAGCCAGTGCGGCAGGGGGCCGACGACCGGATTGAACAGCCAGGCCCAGTTGAGGCCGGCGAGGAAACTCGGCACCGCCCACGGGAGGAAGACGAGCGCCTGGGCGAGGCCGCGGCCGTAGAAGGGCTTGTCGAGCAGCAATGCGAGGATCAGACCGAAAACGAACTGGAAGAAGACCGAGGCACCGGTCCACCAGAGCGTATTGCGCAACGCCCGATAGAAGGCCTGGTCCTCGGACAGCGCCCGGAAATGATCAAGACCGATATAGGCGCCGGAGAACGGGTTCAGGAGCTGGATATCGCGGAAGGCGTAGGAGACGCCGAGCACCAGCGGCACCAGCATCACGGTGACGATCAGGATCAGCGCCGGCGCGCTATAGAGATAGGGTGCGGCGCCATCGGCGATGCGCTTCTTCAGCGGCGTCCTGCTTGCCGGCAGGCCGCTTTGGCGGGCGACATAGGCCATCGATCGAAATTTCCCCTGTGCGGCCGCCGGTTTTTCGGGCGTGCCTCGATTCTAGGTCGGAGCGGGAAGGGCGGAGACCGCGCACACTTCATTCCGCTCAAAGAGTTATGAGGGCCGGCGGCGGCGAACCGCCGCCGGCCAAAAGCTTACTTCTTGCTGGCGAGGAACTTCTGCTGTGCCTTGGTGAGGTAGTCGGCCCACTGGTCGGCGAGTTGCTGCGGCGTGATATCGCCGAGCAAGGCTTCCTGGGTCGTCTTGATGGCAAGCGAGTCCTTGAAGAAGGCGAATTCCTCGAGGTAGGTCGGCATCACAGTCAGGACGACGTCCTTGTCGGCAAGTTCGTCGAACCAGCCCTTGAACTGCGCGCTGGCATAGAAGGGATCCTTCTCGGCCGACTTGTGTACCGGAAGCGCCCCGGTGCGCTTGTTCCACTCGATGTTGCCTTCCGGCCCTTCGAGCGTCTCGATCAGCTTCCAGGAGAGGTCCTTGTTCTGGCTTGCCGACAGCATCGACCAGCCGGCAAAGCCGATGGTTGTGAAAGCCTTGCCGCTCGGGCCCTTCGGCATGGTGGTGACGCCGAAGTCTTCCGATTTCATGCGCTCGGCAATCGCGATCAGAGCATCCGGGTCCTGGTCGAGGAAGGCGCAGGTGCCGCTGTAGAAACCGGCGACGATTTCATTGAAGCCCCAGTTGACGCTGTCCTTCGGCGCCAGCCCCTTCTTGTAGAGATCGATCACCCAGGTGAGGCCCTTGACCCAGCCTTCGCTGTTCATGGTCGAGGTGCCGTCCTCATTGAAGAAGGTGTTGCTGCCGGCCATGGTGGCGCCGAACATCACCCAGCCGTTGAGGCCGCCCGGACCGCCGCGCAGGCAGTAGCCGGACTTACCCGGAAGCTTCGAGACGGCTTCCGACGCCTTGACGAAATCGTCCATGGTCTTTGGCGGCTCGTTGACGCCGGCTTCCGACAAGAGCTTCTTGTTGTAGAACATGGCGCGCAGATAGAAGCCGTAGGGCAGCATGTAGGCGGTGTCGTTGACGTCGCGGCCGAGTTCGAGCGCGCGTTCCGTCAGGCCGCCGGTGTGTTCCCACTTGGCGAGGTAGGGCTCGAGGCTTTCGAGCATGCCGTTGTTGGCATAGAGCGACAGCCAGGTGTCGGGCATTTCCATGACGTCAGGCAGTTCGCCGGCTGAAACCATGGTCGCGAACTTCTGGAAGGCTTCGCCCCAGGGCAGCGAGATGATCTCGACCGTCGTGCCGGGGTTGGCGGCCTCGAACTTGGCGACGATCGACTTCAGCGTCTCGGTGCGCTCGGGGCTGGTGATGACCTCGACGAGCTTCAGTTTGGTGTCGGCGAGCGCGCTTCCAGCCATGAGGCTGGCGAGAAGCGTGGCAGTGATCAGTTTCTTCATTTCTGTTCCCTCTTTTCTTCGTTGGTTTTGGTTCAAAGTGGGCGGACCGGGATCCTCATCCCGCTCCAGTCAGTCAGTCGAAGCGACGGCGAGCGCCGCTTCGAGATCGCTCCAGAGGGCCTCCGTTCCCTCCAGACCGACATGGAGCCGTACCGATCGCGGCGAGATGCCGAAGGCGGCCGCGGAATTGGGCTGGGCTTTCTGCGACAGCACGACTTCGCCCGGCACGATGAGGCTTTCATGCCCGCCCCAGGACACGCCGAGCTTGAAGAGTTCGAGATGGTCCGCGAAGCGCCTGACGTCGACGCCCTCGCGGAAGATGAAGGAGAAGAGGCCGGAGGTGCCGGAAAGGCCCGGCGGCAACGTGTTGCCAAGGCCGGGGTGGCAGACGGTCTCGACCAGCGGGTGAGCCTGCAGGCGGCGCGCGACTTCAAGCGCCGAGCGCTCGTGCGACTTCATCCGGATCGGCAAGGTACGCAGACCGCGGATCAAGAGCCAGGCGTCGAAGGGCGAAAGCTTGCCGCCGAGATAGGGATAGGCTTCGGAACGGATGCGGCCGATCAGTTCCTTCGATCCGGTGACGACGCCGGCGACGACGTCCGAGTGGCCGCCGAGATATTTCGAGGCCGAATGGATGACGAGATCGACGCCAAGCGAGATCGGCTGCTGGAAGATCGGGCTCGCCCAGCTGTTGTCGATCGCGGTGATGATGCCCTGGTCCTTCGCCAGGCGGGCAAGGGAAGCGACGTCGTGGGTGTCCATTACCCAACTCGTCGGGCTTTCCATGTAGAAGAGCTTGGCGCCGGGCAGCGCCTTGGCGACTGCTTCCTCGTCGCGGCCGTCGACATAGGTCACTTCGATCTTCATGCGCTTCAGATGCGTGCCGAACAGGCGGAAGGCATCGGGATAGACATGGTTGACGGCAACGATCCGGTCGCCCGGCTCGACGAAGGAGAGCACGGTAGAGGAGATCGCCGACATGCCGCTCGCAAAACCGATCGCGTCCTCGCCGCCTTCGAGTTTCGCCAGCATCTCCTCGAACATGCGCACAGTCGGGTTGAGGCCGCGGGTATAGATCGGCCGCACGCGCTCGCCCCGGTAGGAGGCGACCATATCGTCATAGTCCTTGAAGGTGAAGAGCGAGGTCTGCACGATCGGCGGCACGACGGCGTCGAAGGCGTGGCCTTCGTCATGCGCGACGATCAGCGAGGCATGGTCGAACGGATCGAGGCCGTTGGTCATTTGGACATTTCCTTGATGTCTTCCTCGACGATCGCGAGGATTTTCAGCGTTTCTTCGCGCGCGGTCTCAGGGTCCTGAGCAGCGATTGCGTTGAAGAGGGTGCGGTGGAACGGGAAGGAGCGACGGGCGAAATCCGTTCGGTCGAAAGGATGGTCCCAAAAGCGCTCGAAGGCCTCGCGCATTTGCTCGAGCAGCTGGCGAAAGAGCGGATTGTGGGTGGCGTCGTAGATCGCCAGATGAAAGGCCAGGTCTTCCGGCCCCGACGTGCCCTTGGCGATATGCACGCGCTCCATTTCGTTGAGCCTGATTTCGATGATCTTCAGGTCTTCATCGGTTCGCCGGCGGGCGGCGACCATGTTGGCCTCGACCTCGATGCCGCGGCGCACTTCGAGCGTCATCAACAGCACGTCGCGCAGATGCGCCGCGTCGAGCGTGAGCGGCATATGGACGGTCGCGCCGGAGATCGTGCGCAAGAGATAGGTGCCGCTGCCCTTGCGCGCCTCGACGACGCCGAGTGCCTGGAAGTGGCGAATGACCTCACGGACCGTGGAGCGGCCGACGGCCAGCGCCGTCATCAGCTCGCGCTCGGCCGGCAGGCGTTCGCCGGGTTTCAGGCCCGATTGTTCTATGTAGTCAGCCAACGCGGCAATCACCTGCTGAGCCCGGTCGGCCGGGGGCAGGGGCATTAGTGCCGCTCTTGCCGGTTCATTCATTCGGCTCCCTCCCCAGAGGCCAAATTGGTCTGACATCTCACCAATATGATCAAGCCAGTTGGGGTCGTCAAGCAAGAACTGATAGACGCACAACTGTTGACCCCGCTCGCCTCAGGCGTAGACAAGGGAGGCAAGGAGCTCTGGTGATGATGAAATCGGAATATCAGTTCGTGGTCGCAGCCGTGCTCGGCGCGTTCTTCGTCATGGTGGCGGCTACGGGGGATGCCGAGGCTCAGATGCGGACGCGGAAGGGCGAGTATTACGAGGGGATCCAGCGCAAGCCCTATGGCTATTACTGGATCTGGCCACCGGTCGAGCAGCAGCAGCCCGTCTACAAGAAGCAACCCGGCAAGAAGGGGAGCGAGCTCGCGAAGCCGCGCAAGCGGCCGGTTCAATAGCCGCAGGGCTCGACGAAGAGCGCAAAGAGAAGCGGCGCCCTGGGGCGCCGCAACTTTGATCAGACCTTCGCGACGTGAACGTCGCGGGGGAGTGAGGAGAGAACCTCCGGCCCATCCTCCCGGAGGATAACGATATCCTCGAGCCGGATGCCGAAGCGGCCGGGGAGATAGATGCCGGGCTCGATCGAGAAGACCATGCCTTCTTCGAGCACGGTTTCCGAGGTCGCGGTGATATAGGGCGGCTCGTGGCCGTCGATGCCCATGCCGTGGCCGGTGCGGTGGACGAAGTACTCGCCATAACCGGCGTCCGAAATCACCCTGCGGGCAGCAGCATCAACCTCCTTGGCGAGCACGCCCGGGCGAGCCGCCTTCAGTGCCGCCTGGACGGCCCTTTCGACGATCGTGTGGATCTGCCCGTAGCCTTCGGGCGCGCGGCCGACGATCGCCATGCGCGTAATGTCGCTCGGGAAGCCCTGCTTGCGGCCGCCGATGTCGATAACGACGGCATCGCCTTCCTCGATCACCCGCTCGCTGGCGGAGTGATGCGGGAAGGCGCCGTTGCCGCCGGCGCCGACGATCCAGAAGGCCGGTGCCGCACCTTCCGAGGCGAAGTGCGCGCGGATGTCGGCGGCCAGTTCCTTCTCGGTCATGCCCGGGCGGATCTTGGAGAATGCCGCCTGCATGGCGCGATCGGCGATGCCGGCATTCATCTTCAGAAGCGCGTACTCGCTCTTGTCCTTGCGCATGCGGAGCGCGCCGAGCGTCGCCGGGGTGAATTCGCGCGCGGTATCGGCGGGCAGCGCATCGATCAGCAGCAGCGCAAAATCGGCGCGCATGGTTTCGTCGAGCACGACGCGACCGGGCTTTGCGGCGCCGACATCGGCAAGCGCTGCGGTCAGGGCGTCGCTCGGGCCAACGTCATCGGCCCAGTTGTGGAAGGCGATATCGGTGTGCTCGCGCGTGCCTTCGGCGTTGAGCGCCGGCATCAGGAACGCTTCCTTCTCCGGGCCGATGAGCAGCAGGCACGGGCGTTCGTCGGGATGCGGATGGTAGCCGATCAGCCAATCCATATGCGATCCCGGCGCCAACGCGACGAGGCCGACATTGCTTTCGGCCATCGTGCGGCGGAGTGCTGCAAAACGGCTCTTGGTGAGTTCCTTCATGGTGTTTCCAATTCTGGCTTGAGAAATCAGATGCCACAGCCGGTCATGCGGCCGTGGCCGAAGGTGAGGGGGAAAGGAGCACCGGAGATCGGCGCGTCGTCGGCTACGGGGAATGCCTGAGGCCCGCGCCTGTCTTGCGGCGGGACTTGGATCTCTGGCTCTTCAAGCGGACACCTCCCCCTCGAATGCACGAACATGAGGCCGGGAGGCTGGTCGCTTCCCGTCGCTATGCGTCTGTATTTGCACGACTTTGGTGCTGTGGCTGAGCGTTGTCAATATGGAATTTTAGTCACACTAAAATTTATGACGGCATCGCCTCAGGCAGCCAATCGCAGCAACCGTGCAACCGCCTGTTGGTCGAAGCCGCCGATACCCTCACGGATGTCGGCAGCGACCGCGTCGGCAGCAGCGTTCTCATCCCGGCGCCTCAGCGCCTCGATTGCCTCGCGGTGGCGGTCGACCACGTAAAGTTCGGTCACGTGTTCCATGGCGATGCCGAGGATCGGGCCGAGCTGCAGCCAGACGCTCTCGATCAGCGGCACGGCGACCGCATCGGGATTGGCCGTATAGATCATTCGGTGAAACGCCTGGTTGGCGATCAGCGCCGCCACCTTGTCACCCCGACGGATCTCCGTCTCGATGCTGTCGTCGATCGCCGTGATCTTCTCGATCTGACGTTCGGAAAGATGAGCGACGGCCCGGCGAGCCGCATGGCTTTCGAGCGCGATGCGCAACGAGATCAGTTCTTCGAAGCGGGCGGGCGTGATGTGCGGCACCACGATGCGGCGGTTTTCGAGGAACTGCAGCGCGCCGATCGAGGTCAGCTGTCTAAGCGCCTCGCGCACCGGGGTCGGGCTGCTTTCAAGCGCCTCGGCCAGACCGCGGATGGTGACGGAGGTGCCGGGTCGGAACGCGCCGACCATGATCGCCTGGCGCAGCCGGTGAAAGGCATAGTCATGCGTGGTCATGCCGTCGGGGCGCGCAAGTGGCGGTAAGACAAGGGGTTTCAAGTGCGCATGTCCTTTTGCCCGAATTGCGATGGCTTTCTCATCAGCGAGAGCGGTGTTTGGCAAACGCCTGCATACACTTTTCCGCGCGCCGCTCTACGTCAAACGCCTGATAGCACTGCCGCTGCTTGACTCCAATTCCAGAATTATGTCAACTTTCGGAAAATGTGATCACAAAAAGAGATTTGCGATATGTCGCTCGACGCGGAAGATCCCAGCGCATTCAAGGCATGGCTCGAGCAGAACGGGCCGATCGAAAGCATCCAGGCCGTCGTCTGCGACCTCAACGGCATCATGCGGGGCAAACGCGTGCCAGTGGAGCAGGCGGGCAAGGTGCTCGGCGGCGGCATCCGCATGCCGCTCTCGATCGTCGGTGTGGACGTCTGGGGCGAGGACATCATCAACAGCGAGCAGGTGTTTGCGAGCGGCGACCGCGACGGCATCTGCGGTGTCACCGGCCGCGGCGCGCTGCCGGTCAACTGGACCTCGCGGCCGAGCGCGCTGGTGCCGCTCTGGCTGCAGCTTGAGGACGGCAAGCCGTTTCTCGCCGATCCGCGCCAGGCCCTTGCGGCGGTCGTGCGTGAGTACAAGGAGCTCGGCCTTCGCCCCGTCGTCGCGACCGAGTTGGAGTTTTACCTGATCGACCCGGAGCCGGACAGCGCAGTGCCGCCGATCTCGCCCTATACCGGCAAACGTCTCGATTCCGATGCGATCCTCTCGATCGACGAACTCGACGATTTCGGCGAGTTCTTTTCCGACGTCTACAAGGAATGCGCCCGGCAGAACGTGCCGGCGGATGCGGCGATCGCCGAGAACGGCATCGGCCAGTTCGAAATCAACCTGCTCCACACCGACGACCCGCTGAAGGCGGCCGACGACGCGATCTTCTTCAAGCGCATTGTCAAGGGCGTGGCGCGCAAGCATGGGCTCGCCGCGACCTTCATGGCCAAGCCCTATGGCACCCGTTCCGGCAATGGCATGCATATCCATTTCAGCCTGCTCGACGAGGAGGGCAACAACGTCTTCAACGACGGCAGCGACGAGGGCTCGCCGATGCTGAAGAACGCCGTCGCCGGTCTACTGCGCGGCATGGCCGAGACGACGCTGCTGTTTGCGCCGCATTTCAATTCCTACCGGCGACTTCGGCCGGATACGCACGCGCCAACCGCCGTCTGCTGGGGTTACGAGAACCGTACCTCGGCCATCCGTATTCCCGGCGGCAATCCTGCCGCGCGGCGTATCGAGCACCGCGTCGCCGGTGCCGACTCCAATCCTTATCTCGTCATCGCCGCGATCCTCGGTGCTGCCCTGGTCGGCATCCGCAACAAGTGGAAGCCGCCGGCGCCGGTTTCGGGTCGGGCCTATGCAGCGGAGAAACTGCCCAAAATTCCCTCGGAATGGGGGCAAGCGGTCGACAGCTTCGAGGCAGGACCGATTGCCGCCGAAATCTTCGATCCCGTGCTGCGCTCGATGCTGATCGCCTGCAAACGCCAGGAAATCGCGGGCTTTGCCGAGCAGGTCACGGACTACGAATTCAGCGCCTATCTGGAAATCGTCTGATGCTTACCAAACAGAAATCCTATGCCGGTGACGGCAGCTACCCGACCAGCTACTACGCCGCCTCCCGCAACATCATCCGCACGCCGGTCCGGCTGCAGGGCCGGGTCGAGGCCGATGTCTGCGTCGTCGGCGCCGGCTATTCCGGTATGTCGACGGCGATCCACCTTGCCGAAAAAGGCTACAAGGTCGTCGTCATCGAGGGCGCGCAGGTCGGCTGGGGCGCTTCGGGCCGCAACGGCGGTCAGGTGGTCAACGGCCTCAATGCCAGTCTCGCGACCATCCAGCGCCGCTACGGCGAGGATGCGGCGCGCTTCATCGGCGGGCTGGTGCAGGAGGGCGGCAAGATCATCCGCCGCCTCGTCAGCCAGTACCAGATCGAATGCGACCTGAAGCCGGGCAATATCTACGCCGCCTATACGCCGGCGCATATGAAGGAGCTCGAAGCCAAGCAGGCGCTCTGGCGCAAATACGGCATGGACGATCACCAGTTGCTCGACCGTGACGCGCTCGCCAAGCTCGTCAAGTCGGATGCCTATTGCGGCGGCATGCTGGACACGACCGGCGGCCACATGCATCCGCTCAATTTGGTACTCGGCGAGGCCCGTGCCTTCGAAAGCATTGGCGGCACGATCTACGAACAGTCGCCGGTGACACGTGTCGACCACGAGGCGGCGCGGCCGACCGTCTATACTGAAGGCGGCGAGGTTTCGGCGCGCATCGTCGTTCTCTGCGGCAATGCCTATCTCGGCGATGCCGTGCCGAAGCTCGTCTCGCGCGTCATGCCGGTTTCGACGCAGATGATCACCACGGCGCCGCTCGGCGAAGAGCTTGCCCATTCGCTGATCCCGAGCGACATGTGCGTCGAGGACGTGCGCTATATCCTCGACTATTTCAGGCTCTCGGCCGACAAGCGCATGATCTTCGGTGGCGGTACCGTCTATGGTGGAACCGATCCGGCCGACGTGGTCGCCAAGCTGAAGCCCAATCTCGAAAAGGTGTTCCCCGCGCTCAAGGGCGTGAAGATCGAGTATGCCTGGAGCGGCAATTTCGCGCTCTCCTTCACCCGCGTGCCGCAGATGGGGCGCATCGGCTCCAACACCTATTTCGCCCATGGCTATAGCGGCCACGGCGTTACCGGTTCGCACCTCTTCGGCCGCACGCTCGCCGAGGCGATCGACGGCGACACCACGCGTTATGATGTCTTCGAGAAGCTGCCCTGGTATCCGTTCCCGGGCGGGCGCATGTTCCGGGCGCAGTATTCCACCATCGGTTCCTGGTGGTACCAGTTCAAGGACGCGGCCGGGCTCTAGGAACAATCCGCGCGCAGCGGCGTTTTGGCCGGGCGGACCGCCGTCTCGGCGGCGGTCCGCGGTCGATCTCGCGTCGAATGTGTTTCCGTCCTGATTGGCGATGCGATAGTATCGACCTTCTGCGGCAGGGGTCCGCCGTCTCAAAGTGGGCCTTTGCGTCTCTGCCCTGTGACCGCCCGCATCTGGCGCTTGCTGAATCGGTCACCAAGGATCGCCCGCCTGTCGCTGCGGGCAAGCAAACGGGGAGCCTGTCGCTCCCGATTGATTTCCTGGGAGACCTCGCGATGTTCGTGCGCTTTGGCTATGAAATCGGCATTCGTTGCCCGCAGCCGACCCCGATGATGACCTATCTTTCCGTCGTGCCGGAACGGCGCTCATGCCTGCGGCGCGAGCATGGTCCAGTCTCTTCGCCGATCGTGAAGATGGAGCAGATCACTGATCCGCATGGCAACACCTGCTTCCGGATGACTGTGCCCGAGGGCGATTTCAAGCTCTGCTATGATGCGGTGATAGAGGATGACGGCAGGCTCGACGCCACGGACCCATTGGCGGATGCGGTGCCGGTCGAGAACCTGCCCGCCGAGTGGCTGCCTTATCTTGCAGCCAGCCGCTACTGCGAAACGGACCGGCTTGGCGCGCTTGCCTGGCGTCTGTTCGGCGATGTGCCAGCCGGCTGGGAGCGCGTCCAGGCGATTTGCGATTATGTCCATGAACGCCTCGTTTTCAGCTACGGCTATGCGCAGGCGATGCGCACGGCACTCGAGGCGCATGAGGATCGCGTCGGTGTCAGCCGCGACTACGCCCATCTGGCGATCACCCTCTGTCGCTGCATGAACATGCCGGCGCGCTACGTGAACGGCTATATGGCCGATATCCCCGCGAGCGAACATCCTGCGCCGATGGATTTCAATGCCTGGTTCGAGGTCTATCTCGGCGATCGCTGGCATACGTTCGACGCCAAGAACAACCAGCGGCGGGCGGGGCGCATCGCGGTTGCCCGCGGCCGTGATGCCGCCGACATTCCGCTGATCCAGACCTTCGGCAAACATGAGCTCACCGCTTTCACCGTCTGGACCTGCGTCGAAACGGATAGCGCGCTCAAAGGCTCGCATCGTGCCTCCGACGTTTCGCTGCTCACCCCATGGTTCAGCGAAACCTGGGCGAAGCATCTTCAGGACCGCGACCGCAACCGCCATTGATGAGCGCGATGGCGGCGAACCGATTTTTTACGATTTATGCGATTTGCGGAATTTAATATCTACAAACTCAATGGAAAATATAGGAGAACAAGACAGTCGATGGGCCGTGGCCCTCGCAGGAACGGAGAGACGCGATGAACGCAGCGAAACCGATGATCCAGTCCCGCTACGCACTCTACGGGACCACACCGCAACGCCGCTCACATGTTCATCTCGTTCCGCACGCAATTGCCATCGTTGCCGCCTTCTCTTTCGTCAGCGCCGTCGTCGTCGGCGCCTTCTGACGGCTGCCTCAGCTTTGCCGTGACAGATGCTCGTGCACGGCAAGCCACTCTCCTGACGATTTCCGCTCGAACACGATCGTTTCCCGTTCGTCCGCGGTTGCGGGCTCTCCATTGAATTCCAGTTCGGTCTCGACCCGGTGGGTGAAGACCGCGACATTGCCCACCGTCTGCACATTTCGCTCGCTCGACCGGCAGGCGCGCACGCGAAAACCGTCCCGTTCCTCCCAAAGCGACCACTCGGCCTCGTACTCCGCCCTGCTTTTCAGCGGTCGGTCGAGCGTGTGGAAGATGAAGGTCGCATCCGGCGCGAACGCGGAGAAATAGGCTGTCCGGTCATGCCTGGCGAAAGCGGCAACCAGCTGGTCGGCGGCCTGAAGCACCGACTGTTCGAGATCTTTCATGGGGTTCCCTCTTTATCCGGAAGCAGACTGCTCCGGTGGTCTTCGTGATGGTCAGCGCACTGCAATGAGCGTCGCCAGCGGGCGGTTCTGGCGTGAGACGCGCGCTTTGAGATCGTCGAGCGACATGGTTTCGCGCTTCGCGAACTCGGTGAACATCATGTTGAGATTGTTGAAGAACATCTCGCCGACCGCCTCGGCATCGACATCAAGTGCGACGACGCCCTTGGCCTGAAGTTTGCGGATCAGCGTCGAAACCTGCTCGCATAGCCGACGATCGAGTTCGGTGTAGCGCTTGCTGAACGGGCTCTCCGGCTGCTGGATGGCGATCGCCATCGCGGTGCGCCACATCTCCTTGCTGAGATAGTAGAGCGAGTGATCGTAGTATTCGCCGATCAGCGCGTCCAAGGCGCCCATGACGGAGGCGGGCGGGTTGTCGACGATCGATCCGCCGCCGGCGAGCACTTCCTCGACTTCCATCGACACGGTCGCAAGCAGGATGTCGCCCTTGTTTTCATAGTAGTTGTAGAAGGTTCCGACCGAAATTTCGGCGCGCTCGGCAATGTCCTCGATGCGTGCGCTGTCGTAGCCGACTTCGCGAAAAAGCACGGCGGCGGCGTCGAGAATTCGCCTGTTGCGATCCGCCTTTTGCCGTGCGCGCAGCCCTGTCATTCCAGTGTTTCCCCGAATTATGAATTGGTTCAAAATTGAGATTGACTTAAAAAATGAATTCATTCAATCTTTTTTTGAAGACGCCGAAACGAGCGTCAAAACAAGAGGGCAACAGCATGATGCAGTCAGTTCGTGACGGTGCGCGCCTGCGCCGTTTTTTCTCCTCCACGGCCGCAATCGCGATCGCCGCTCTGTCGACGGTCGCGGCCCCCGCGCCGGTCTTTGCCCAGGAAGAGCTCAATGCGCTCGTCTGGTGCGACCACACCGATCCGGCGCTTCTTGAGCCGTTCGAGAAGGCCAATGACGTGAAGGTCAACGTCAAGGTTTATGAGGGTACCGGGGCAGGGCTCTCGATCCTCGACCAGTCGCAACCGGGCGACTGGGACGTGCTCGTGATCGACGGCGTCGACGTGCACCGGGCCATCGACCTTGATCTGCTTGCCGAAATGCCGGCCCATGCGTTGCCGACCGCCGACATTTTCCCGGAAGTGCGCATGGAGGCCAACAACACCAAGGACGGCAAGACCTACGCCGTCACCGAGAAGTTCGGCTACAACACGATTTCCTACGACAAGACGAAGGTCGACCCAAAGGACATGCAGGACCTTTCGGTTATCTGGTCGGATAAATACAAGGGCCGCATAGCGCTCTACGACTACTATCTGCCGATGATCGGTCTCGTCGGGCTTGGCCTCGGCAAGAAGACCGCCGATCTGAGCGACGCGGACATGCCGGCGATCAAGGAAAAGCTCGCGGCAATGCGGGCCGTTTCCAAGCAGGTGAGCGACGTCGTCTCATCGCAGACCGCGCTTGCGACCGGCGAAGTCGACATTCTCGTCGGCGGCGGCGAATGGATCACCGCTGTTCTCTCGGCCGACAAGCCCAGCCTCGACTGGACCATCCCCGAGCAGGGCGCTGTGCGCTGGGCGCAGTCGATCGGCGTGATGAAGGATTCGACCAAGCAGGATCTGGCGCTGAAGTTCGTACAGTACATCGTGAGCCCCGAGGGCCAGGCGCGGCTTGCGACCTCATCCTGCTATTGGGCGATGCCGGCCAATGCCAAGGCGGGTGAACACCTGACCGACCAGCAGAAGGCGGCCCTGCGCTTCGACCAGCAGGCCGAATATCTGAAGAAGACGCAGCTCTATCCGATCCCGTCGGCCGAGCTCGACCAGCAGTTCCAGGACGCCTGGACGGAAATGCTGCAGCAGTAATGAAAGCAGCGGGCGCGATGTGTCGCGCTCGCCCTTCTTCTTCGCTCGCCGAAATCCTTTGATCTGGAACGGTAATGGCAGACACCGCTTTGACATCAGCGACAGCGCTTGAAGACGCCGACCGGCGCAAGGCCTGGGGCTTCGTTGCTCCAGCGCTTCTGTGGACCGTCGCCTTCTTCGTCGTGCCCTTCGCCTTCATGGCGGCGATGAGCCTCTGGAAGCGGGAAGGGCGGGACATCGTCCATGCCTGGACCTTCGACAACTACGTCCGCTTCTTCTCCGAAAACGCGCTGTTCCGGGGGCTCGTCAACTCGCTCGAAATCACCGTTATCGTCACGGTGATCTCGGTGCTGCTCGCCTATCCGCTCGCCTGGATCATCGCCGAGCGCGTGCCGAAGCGGCTGCAGCGCATGGCGCTGATCCTGGCGATCCTGCCGTTCTGGACCTCCTATGTGGTGCGCTCCTATTCCTGGCTGCTGGTGTTATCGAAGAACGGTGTAATCAATCAGGTCTTCATGAGCATCGGCCTTATCTCCGAGCCGCTGGAGCTGGCGAGCACGCGCACGGCCACGGTCATTGGCTTCGTGCACTTCTTCGTCATGCTTTTGACGCTGACGATCTATTCCAACCTGATCCAGCTTTCGCCAAACTACCGCCGCGCGGCCGCAGACCTCGGCGCCAATGCCTTCCAGACCTTCTGGCATGTGGTGCTGCCCTTGACGCTGCCCGGTATCATGACCGGCGCCTTCCTTACCTTCGTGCTTTGCATCGGCGACTATGTCACGCCGCAGATCCTCGGCGGCAACAACGAGCTGGTGCTGCCGCAGATCATCATGCTGCAGCTCGGGCGCCGGGCGGATTTCCCGATGGCAGCGGCGCTGTCGATCGTGCTGATGCTCGCCGTCACCGTCGCCTATCTCGCCTGCGCTCGCTGGCTGAAGATCGAGAGGGCCTGACGATGCTGCGCCAGATCTCCGCAAGCGTGCTCTCCTGGACCTATCTCGTCCTCGTCTATGCCTTCATCTTCCTGCCGGTTGCCGTATTGGTGCTGTTCTCGTTCCAGGATGGTCGCCTGCCGGTGCCGCCGTTCAACGGCTTTTCGCTGCAATGGTACGAGGCGGTTTTCGCCGACCGCAAGCTGATGGCAGCGCTTGGTAACTCGATGGTCGTGGCGCTCGTCTCCTCGGTCATCTCCGTGCTGCTCGGCTTTCTCGCAGCCTATGCGCTCGCGCGCTACAAGCTGCCCGGCTCGGCGCTGCAAAGGGGACTGCTGATCGCGCCGATGACGGTCAGCTACCTGATCATCGCGCTTGGCCTTTTGTCGCTCATGAACGCGCTGCATATCCCGCTGTCGCTGATGACGGTCGGCATCGGCCATGTGGTGATCAACCTGCCGCTCTGCTTTGCCATCATCTATGCCTCGATGGGGGATCATCACATCAACATCGAGCGGGCGGCGCGCGATCTCGGCGCCAACGATTTCAAAGTGATGGCGCTGGTGACGGCGCCGATGCTGATGCCGTCGATCCTTGCTGCCTTCTTCCTTTCCGTCACCTTCAGCTGGGACGAGTTCATCATCGCCTTCCTGCTGTCGCGCTTCGACGTGACGCTGCCCGTCGAGATCTGGAGCATGCTGCGCTCCGGCCTCAACCCCAAGACCAATGCCATCGGCTCGCTGGTGTTCTTAGCCTCTGTCGCCGTGCTCCTCATCCTTGAGCTTTCCCTGTTCGGAAGGACGAAGAAACAATGACCGCTCCTGTCTCGATCGAAAACGTCAGCAAGATCTTCGGTACCTTCACGGCCCTGGATAACGTTTCCCTCGATATCCGGGCTGGCGAGTTCATCGTGCTGCTCGGGCCGTCCGGCTGCGGCAAGACCACGCTTCTGTCGATCCTTGGCGGCTTTCAGTCGCCAAGCGCGGGACGCGTGACGATCGCGGGGCAGGACATGACCTATGTGGCGCCGGCCAAGCGTCCGACGACGACGATGTTCCAGGACTATGCGCTGTTTCCGCACATGCGCCTTGTCGACAATGTCGGTTTTGGCCTCAGGATGCGCGGCCTTGCCAAGGCCGAGCGGGACGAAAAGGCGCTCGGTTTCCTCGATCTCGTCGGTCTGAAGGCTTCCGCCGGCAAGCGGCCGCACGAGCTCTCGGGCGGCCAGCGCCAGCGCGTGGCGCTCGCCCGCGCGCTTGCCGTCGACCCGGATGTGCTGCTTCTCGACGAACCGCTCGGCGCGCTCGACCTGAAACTGCGCCGCCAGATGCAGGACGAGCTGAAGGCGATCCAAAAGCGCGTCGGCACGACCTTCGTGCACGTCACCCACGACCAGGAAGAGGCGATGGCGATCGCCGACCGGATCGTGGTGATGAACCAGGGCCGTATCGAGGATTTTGGCCCGCCATCGGAGATCTATATGCGCCCGCGCTCGCTGTTTTCGGCGGGCTTCATGGGTGAGGTCAATTTCGTTTCCGGCCGTGTGGCGGCGGCGGACGCCAGCTCCGCCCGTGTCGAAACCCCGCTCGGCAGCCTGGCGCTGCCGACCGGCAACTTTACCGCATCGTCGCCGAAGACCGGCGACCGGATTACGCTCACCATCCGGCCGGAACACTTCCGCGCTGACGACAAGGCAGAGGGTCCGACAGTGGCGCTTGGTGAGGCGCGGGTTGCCGGCAGCGCTTTCTTCGGCACGCATTACCGCTGCCACCTGCAGCCCTGTGCGGCGGACACGAGGGCGCTGGTCGCGCACCTGCCGCAATCGGCAAGCGTGCGCGAGGGCGAGATTGTGCCGCTTGCCGTGCGCGCCGCCGACGTCGTAGCCTTGCCCGCCACGGGTGGACATGCGTAGCACGATGCAGAGAATTGCACCTCAGGACTGGTACCGGGTGAGGCGGCTCGACGACGGCGTCACCGCTATCGATGAGCCCTATATCCAGGAATTCTACCGCTGCAACATCTGGCATGTGCGCGGCCGCGACCGCGATATGCTCGTCGATAGCGGCATGGGTGTCGTGTCGCTCCGGCAATGGGTGCCCCTCGTCACCGAACGCGCCTTGGACGCCGTCGCCAGCCACACCCACTTCGACCATATCGGCTGCCATCACGAGTTCGAGTGCCGCTGCGTGCATTCGGCCGAGGCGGAACTGCTGGCGCATCCGACGCGCAAGAACACGCTCGCCGACCCCTACGTCGCCGACGAGATCTTCGACGCGCTGCCGCCCGAGCCCTACGCCTCCACCACCTATGCGGTGAAGGCGGCGCCGGCGACGCGGCTTCTGGAGGATGGCGACCGTATCGATCTCGGCGACCGGGTCTTCGAGGTGATCCACACGCCCGGCCATTCGCCCGGCGGCATTGCGCTCTTCGAGGCGAAGACCGGCATCCTGTTCTCCGGCGACATCCTCTACGATGGCCCGCTGATCGAGGACACCTATCATTCCAATGCCGACGACTATCTGGCGTCGATGGAACGGCTGCTGAAGATACCCGTGCGTATCGTTCACGGCGGACATTTTCCGAGCTTTTCGGGTGAGCGTTACCGAGCGCTAATCCTTGAATGGCTTGCCGAAAAACAAAAGACAAACTGACGGGAAGGAGGAGCGAATGCTCGACAAACGCAAGTTCTACATCAACGGCGCCTGGGTGGATCCCATCGTCGCCAACGATCTCGAGGTGCTGAACCCGGCGACGGAAAAGCCGGTTGCGGTGATCTCCATGGGCACGGCCGCGGATATCGACCAAGCGGTTGCCGCCGCCAAGAAGGCCTTTGCCAATTATAGCCAGACGAGCGTCGAGGAGCGCCTGGCGCTGCTCGAAAAGCTGCTTGCCGTCTACAAGCGCCGCTATGACGAGATGGTCGACACCATCACCATGGAACTCGGAGCGCCGAAGACCATGACCCGCGAACAGCAGGCCGATGTCGGCGTTGGTCACCTGCAGGGCTTCATCGATGCACTGAAGCGCTTGAAGACCCGCGACCGGTTGCCGAACGGTGACGTGATCCTGCGCGAGCCGATCGGTGTGTGCGGTCTGATCACACCCTGGAACTGGCCGATCAACCAGATCGCGCTGAAGGTGGTGCCCGCACTTGCGACCGGCTCGACCTGCGTCTTGAAGCCGAGCGAGTTCACGCCGCTCAACGCCATGCTTTACGCTGAAATGGTGCATGAGGCGGGCTTCCCGGCCGGCGTCTTCAACCTCGTCAACGGCGACGGCATCAATGCCGGTGCGGCGCTGTCGAAGCATCCCGATATCGACATGATGTCGTTCACCGGCTCGACCCGCGCCGGCATCGCCGTCAGCAAGGATGCCGCCGAGACCGTCAAGCGCGTGACGCTGGAGCTCGGTGGCAAGTCGCCGAACATCGTCTTTGCCGACGCCGATCTCGAAGACCGCGTCACCGGCAGCGTGCTCGAATGCTTCAACAATTCCGGCCAGTCCTGCGACGCGCCGACCCGCATGCTGGTGGAGCGCAGCGTCTATGACCAGGTGGTTGAGATCGCCAAGCGCGTCGGCCGCGAGGCGAAAGTCGGAGACCCGACGCAAGAGGGCGGCCATATCGGCCCGCTCGTCAGTCACATCCAGTTCGGCCGGGTGCAGGCGCTGATCGAAGCAGGCATTGCCGAAGGCGCGCGCCTGCTTGTGGGCGGTGCCGGCAAGCCTGAGGGCTTCGAGACCGGCTACTTCGTCAAGCCGACGATCTTTGCCGACGTCAACAACGACATGCGCATCGCCCGCGAGGAGGTCTTCGGACCGGTGCTCGCGATCATCCCCTTCGACACCGAGGAGGAGGCGATCGCTGTTGCCAACGACACCAACTACGGTCTCGCAGCCTATGTGCAGACAGGTGACCCGAAACGGGCCGAGCGCGTCGCCGGACGCCTGCGCGCCGGCATGGTGCACATCAATGGCGGGCCGCACCGCTACGGCAGCCCGTTCGGCGGCTACAAGCAGTCCGGCAACGGTCGCGAAGGTGGCATGTTCGGCCTTGAGGACTTCCTCGAAGTGAAGACCGTGCACGTTCCCGACGCGGCCTGACAAACGAGTTATCGCGTCTGCCAGACGGAGAAATCGGCGGCCGCCCTGTCTGCGCAGGGCGGCCGCCATTGTTCGGGTGGGCGATTTATTGCGACTGTCGCCGATGCCGGTCTTCTGTTAGCTGCCTTGTCGAGGGCGCGAAGATCGCCCGCCAGCAGAATAGCGACATTGCCTTGACCCCAGTACCCGCCACCGCTTCCTCCCAAAATCGCCTTGCCATGGCTGCCCTCCTCATCGGCGGTGCTGCGATTGGCGGTTCGCCGATCTTCGTGCGGCTGTCCGAGGTGGGGCCGATGGCGACGGCCTTCTGGCGGGTGGCACTGGCGCTGATCCCGCTTCTCGCCTGGTCGTGGTTTCGCGGTGAGGGCGCCAACGACCGGCGCCCGCAAAAGCTCTCCGAGTACGCGCTGCTGGTTCTGCCCGGCGTGTTTCTCGCCATCGATCTTGCGGCCTGGCACTACGCGCTGACGAAGACGTCAGTCGCCAATGCCACGCTGCTTGCCAATCTCGCGCCCGTCTTCGTGACGCTTGCCAGTTGGCTGTTGTTCCGAGCGCGGATCAGCGCTGTCTTTGCCATCGGGCTGGTGACGGCAGTCGTCGGTGTGGTCACCCTCAAGGGCGGGCCGATGGCGCTTGGTGACGGCAATCTGCTGGGCGATGGCGTCGCCGTTGTCGCCGCGATGTTCTATGCCGGCTATATCCTGGCGATCGGCCGGCTGCGCAGCCTGTTCAGCACGATCAGGATCATGGTCTGGAGTACGGCCTCGGCTGCCATCTGCATGCTGCCGATCGTGCTTCTGTCGGAGCCGACGCTGTTGCCGCCGACCGCGTTCGGCTGGGCGATGCTGTTCGGTCTCGCCTTCGTCAGCCATGCCGGCGGGCAGGTGGCGATCACCTATGCACTCGCCTATCTGCCGCCCGCCTTCTCGTCGCTCACCCTCTTGTTGCAGCCAGTGGTCGCGGCGATCCTCGCCTGGATCCTGCTTGCCGAACCCGTCGGCCTGATGCAGGCGATCGGCGGCGCGATCGTCCTTGTCGGCATCCTGATCGCGCGGCGCGGATGACGCCGCGCGCTTTCCTCAGAGCAATTCCAGGAAAAGTGTGAAACGGTTTTCCGTCCGGAATTGCGTCATTTCAAAGTCTTAGAGACCCGGCGGCGTGAAGTTCGCCAGACGCTCCTCGAGCTTGCGGATCGTATCGGCATCCGCGTTGGCAAAGGCGAAGCGCAGGTAGTTCTCCTGGCCCTCACCGAAGTAATCGCCCGGCAGGCAGACGACTCCGGCGAGTTTGGCCAGCTTCTCGGCGATGAACTGCGAGTCGATGTCGGGGAAGGGGTGGCGGACATAGGCGAAATAGGCGCCGACCGCCTGCAGCTTCCACTTCGGCAGGCGGCTCATCACATCCCTAAGCGCATCGGCGCGTGCGGAGATCTCGGCGCGGTTGGCCTGGCGCCATTCGGCAAGCGCCGGTATGGCCTTGGCGACGGCGGCTTGCGCGGAACGCGGTGCGCAGATCTGCAGGTTGTCCATGATCTTCGTCACCTGCTCGATGACGGCAGGGCCGGCGGTGATCGCACCGAGGCGATGGCCGGGAATGCAGAAGGACTTGGAGAAGCTGTAGAGGCCGATGAAGCTATCCTGCCAGCCTTCGGTTGCCAGAAGGCCGTGGGGTGCTGCGGAGGCATCGGGCAGGAAGTCGCGATAGGTCTCGTCGAGGATTAGCCAGACGCCCTTGGCACGGCAGGCTTCGTGGATGCGGGCGAGCAGCTCCGGCGGGTAGACGGCGCCGGTCGGATTGTTGGGCGAGACCAGCGCGAGCGCCCGGATGCCGGGGTGAAGTGCCGCGGCAATTGCATCGACCTCCGGCAGGAAGCCGGCGCCGGCATCGCAAGGTACGAGCTCGACATTGATGCCGAGCATCGACAGCGTCGTTTCCTGGTTGAAGTAATAGGGGTTGGTCATCAGGATCGTATCGCCCGCGCCGGCAATGGCCATTGCCGTGCAGATGAAGGCCTGGTTGCAGCCCGAGGTGATGTGGATGTTGTCGGCGGCGACCGCGGCACCATAGAGGCCGGCGACATGCGCCGCATAGGCCTCACGCAGCTCCGCTTCGCCTTCGATCGCGCCATAGCCGGTGTAAGCGGTTGAGGCTGCAGCCTCACCGAGCCAGGCCAGCATGTCCGGATGGGCGGGATAGCCGGGCACTGCCTGCGACAGGTCGATCAGCGGGCCACGGGAGCCATCGTAGGACTTCGCCCAGGCCAGCACCGAGGGCACGGGCGGCGGCGAGAGCTTTTCGACGAGCGGGTTGAAATGCGGCATGACGGGTGTTCCTGTGGGTTAGGCCTTGGCTTTGCGTTTCTGCGGACGATCGGTGCGGCGAGCACGACTCGGCGCCGAAACCGGCTGAAAACCGTTCTTCTCCGATTTACGATCTGTCGGCTCGGATTTCGAGGTGCGGCTGCGAATAATCGTGCGCGCCGATGTCTGCAGTTCCGGCATCGGGTCGCTTTCGAGTGTTTCGAACATCCAGTCGATGAAGATGCGCACGATCGGTGCCGCCAGCACCTCGTTGCGGCA
Source organism: Ensifer sp. EB106-05-01-XG146 (assembly GCF_058791875.1). Classification (NCBI taxonomy): domain Bacteria; kingdom Pseudomonadati; phylum Pseudomonadota; class Alphaproteobacteria; order Hyphomicrobiales; family Rhizobiaceae; genus Ensifer; species Ensifer sp. EB106-05-01-XG146. The sequence continues at coordinate 2,820,196 of NZ_JBYTDX010000001.1, read as the reverse complement.
GGCGACGAAGAAGGCGTCGTTGGCGGGCACCGTCAGGTCGAAAGGAGCGATCAGTTCGCCGCGCGCGATCAGGCTGCCGGCGGTAATCGTATCGCCGAGCGCGACGCCCTGGTTGTGCAGGGCGGCCTCGGTCGAAAGCCGTGCGTCACTCATGAAATGCTGCTGGCCGCGCTGCAGGTCGCTGGCATCCGCCGCCGCAAGCCAGGTGTTCCATTCGCGGCCATCGTCGCCATGCAGCATGACGTGGTCGCGCAGGTCGCGAACCGAGCGCAGTGGCCGCATGTTGAGCAGGGTCGGGCTGACGACAGGGAAAAGTTCGAGACGGCTCCAGAGCTTGGCCCAGGCGCCGGACCAGTTGCCGTCGCCATAGATCAGGCAGACGTCGACGTCGGGCGAGTGGAGATACGCCTCGTCGTTAGAGGCGATCAGCGTCAGACGCACGTCCGGATATTGCTCGGTGAAAAGGTGCAGCCGCGGGATCAGCCAGAAGGAAAGCAGCGCCGGGACGCAGGTGATGCGCAGTTCGCCGCTCGTCGTCGGCCGCGTCATCGCTGCGGTCGCCGCCGCGATTTCGGCAAAGGCGTGGGTGACGGCCGGCAGCAGCAATGCGCCCTGCGGCGTCAATTTCAGCCGCTTGCCGCCGCGCTCAAACAGCGCCGCCTTGACCGAAAGTTCGAGCGCGCGGATCTGGTGGCTGATCGCACCGTGGGTGACGTTGAGTTCACGCGCCGCGGCCGAAACGGAGCCCCGCCGCGCCGTCGCTTCGAAGGCGCGCAAGGGGTTGAGGGGAGGCAGGCGGCTGGACAAATCGGGGTGTTCCGGCGGTTGCTGTGATGTGAATTTTTCTCACACGAAACGCTATAACAATGTCAATTGATTTTCTAGGGGAATTGCCGCCTAATATTCATCAACAAAGGCGAAAACGCCTGGGGAACATGAACGCGCCGGACGAGCCGGCACCTTCCGCAGACAGATATCTGTGGCGCCTTCGCGCGCATGCCTCAGGCTATGGAAGACGGAGGATTGAATCGATGGCCTGGAACGACAACAAGCTTGCCGAACTGAAGGCAAAGTATGGCGAAAGCCATGGCGGCGAGCTGTTCGACCCGACCTTCCGCAAGGTCGCCGACAAGATCTTCAACAAGAGCGGCACACGTCTCGCGCCCTATTCCGGCATCCCGACCTTCCTGACGGCGCCGCACATGCCTGTCGACGCGGAGAACCCGGATTTCGGCAATCTGCAGGTGGCGATCGTCGGCATTCCCATGGATCTCGGCGTCACCAACCGTCCGGGCTCGCGCTTTGGACCGCGGGCGCTGCGCTCGATCGAGCGTATCGGCCCTTATAACCACGTGCTCGGCTGCACGCCGGTTCAGGAACTCCGCGTCGCGGATATCGGCGACGTGCCGTTCCAGAGCCGCTACCGGCTGGAACTCAGCCATGAGGACATCGAGAAGCGCATCAACCAGATCGTCGATGCCGGCGTGCTGCCGCTGTCGGTCGGCGGCGACCACTCGATCACCCACCCGATCCTGAAAGCGGTCGGCAAGAAGCGCCCGGTCGGTATGATCCACATCGACGCGCATTGCGACACCGGCGGCGCCTACGACCTCACCAAGTTCCACCATGGCGGTCCGTTCCGTAACGCGGTGCTCGACGGCGTGCTCGACCCGACCCGCGTCGTGCAGATCGGCATCCGCGGTTCGGCCGAATATCTTTGGGAGTTCTCCTACGAGTCCGGCATGACCGTCATCCATGCGGAGGAAGTGACCGGTCTCGGCATTCCCGCGATCATCGAGAAAGCGAAGAAGATCGTCGGCGACGGCCCGACCTATCTGTCCTTCGACATCGACAGCCTCGATCCATCCTTCGCGCCGGGTACCGGCACGCCGGAAGTCGGCGGTCTGACGACCCGCGAAGTGCTGGAATTGATCCGTGGCCTCAAGGGCATCAACCTCGTCGGCGGCGACGTCGTCGAAGTGGCGCCGCAATATGACTCGACCACCAACACGGCCCATGCGGGCGCGCAGGTGCTCTTCGAAATCCTGAGCCTCATGGTCTTCAGCCCGGCGATCACGGGCAAGTCCGCCTGAGACCTGACTAAGGGTTCGTCGGCTGCCGGACCGGAAACGGCGGCCGGCCACCAGACTGCACAATCTCAAAGCTTCCGGGTAGGGGAATTACCATGATGGTCCATGCAAAACTGAAGACAGCCTTCGCCGCCGCCCTGATGCTCGGGGCCGCCGCAGGCATCGCCAGGGCCGACGCGCTCGCCGATATCAAGTCCGCCGGCCAGATCAATGTCGGCATCTTCTCCGACTTCCCGCCGTTCTCCTCGGCCAGCGCCGACATGAGCATCAAGGGCTATGACGTCGATGTCGCCCAGCAGATCGCCGATGATCTCGGCGTCAAGCTCAACCTCGTCAGCGTCACAGGGCAGAACCGCATTCCCTATCTCAACGACAAGCGCGTCGACATCCTGATGAGCGTCGGCTTCTCCAAGGAGCGCGCCGAGGTGATCGATTTTGCCGCGGCTTACGCGCCTTACTACATCGCCGTCATCGGCCCGGCGGAACTGAAGGTTGCCGGCAAGGAAGACCTTGCCGAGAAGACCATCGCCGTCAATCGCGGCACGCTGGAAGACACCTCGCTTACCGAGGCGGCCCCGGCCAATGCCGACATCCAGCGCTTCGACAACTACAATGCTGTGATCCAGGCCTTCATCTCCGGTCAGACACAACTGATGGTCGTCGGCAACGACGTCGGCGCCCAGGTTCTGGCCCGCCAGGAAGCGTTGAAACCGGAGCAGAAGTTCCAGCTTCTGACCTCGCCGTCGCATATCGGCCTCAACAAGAGCGAGGAAGGCCTGAAGAAGGCGGTCAACGACTCCGTTGCCAAAATGCTCTCGGACGGCAAGTTGAACGCGAGCTCGGAGGCCTGGCTGAAGACGCCGCTCAACCCCGACAACCTCAAGGACTAACAAGCTCGGTGGCCGCGGGGGGCAATCCCCTCGCGGCCCGCTTGAGGAAAGGTTGCGACGATGGGCTACGGCCTCAGCTTCGGTTGGCTCAAGGACGCCGCGGGCGCAATCGCCCATGGCGCGGCCATGACCGTGTTCCTGATCGCCTGCACCACGGTGCTCGGCATCCTGATCAGCATTCTCTTCGCCGCCGCCCGTCGCAGCCGCTATGGCGTCTTGCGCAAGGCGGTGGCCGTCTACGTCGAAGTCGTCAGGAACACGCCGTTCCTGGTGCAGCTGTTCTTCATCTATTTCGGCCTGCCGAGCCTCGGCATCCGGCTCGACCCGATCGTCGCGGCTATCGTCGCCATGACGCTGAATATGGCGGCCTATACGACCGAGATCGTTGGTGCGGGTCTCGATGCTGTGCCGAAGGGGCAGAGCGAGGCGGCGTTTGCGCTCGGGCTTAAGCCCCGCCAGGTCTTCGTCAAGATCATCCTGCCGCAGGCGCTGAAGGTGATTTTCCCGGCGCTCACCAGCCAGGTGATCATCATGATGCTGGAATCGGCGGTCGTCTCGCAGATCGCGGTGCGGGAGTTGGCGCATGAGGCGGACCTGCTGCAGGCGCGCACTTTCCGCTCATTCGAGACCTATTTCGTCGTCACGCTGATCTATCTCGGCCTGTCGATGGCGCTTCGGCGGCTGTTCGTCGCCGGCGGGCGCCGCGTGCTTGGAGCGGGCGTGTCATGATCGAGTTCACCTTCTGGGACATCCTGCGCAACCTGATCTTCGCTACGCGGTGGACGATCCTGCTGTCGATCGTCGCTTTTGCCGGCGGCGCAGCAGTGGGGCTTGCCGTCCTTGCAGCGCGCATTTCCGAGCGCCGTTGGGCGCGGCGCTTCGGCTCCGGCTACATCGCGCTCTTCCAGGGAACACCGCTCCTGATGCAGCTGTTCCTGATGTTCTTCGGCCTGCCGATGCTCGGTTTCCGCATCGAGCCGTGGACGGCGGCAGCCCTCGGATTGACCTTCTATGCCAGTGCCTATCTCGCCGAGATCTGGCGTGGCGGGGTCGAGGCACTGCCGCGCGGGCAGTGGGATGCCGGCGCGAGCCTCGGGCTGCACCGGTTGCAGGAACTGCGGCTCGTCATCCTGCCGCAGGCCTTCGCCATCACCCGGCCGGCCGCCGTCGGCTTCCTCGTGCAGCTCATCAAGAGCACGGCGCTGACCTCGATCATCGGCTTCGAAGAGCTTCTCAGAACCGCGAATGCGATCAATAATGCAACCTTCGAACCTTTCACGGTCTATGGGCTGGTCGCGGTGATCTTCTTCGTGCTGTGTTATCCGCTGACACAATATTCGCGCATGCTGGAGCGCAAAACAGCCGCGCACTGAGACTGAAAATGTGCAAGAAATCAAACAGAACAGGGAACAAGGCGGATCACCGCCGAAACAAAGGAGAACGCGAATGATCACCACTTCCATCAAGCGCCGCACGCTGCTCGGCGCCGGCCTTGCCGGTGCCTCCATGCTGGCGATGCCGTCGATCCTGCGCGCGCAGGACAAGTCGCTGAAGGTCGGCGTCTATGGCGGCTACTTCAAGGATTCGTTCGACAAGAACATCTTCCCGGAATTCACCAAAGCGACCGGCATTGCCGTCGAGTCGATCGCGGAACCGACCGGTGAAGCCTGGCTCGTCCAGCTCGAACAGGCCGCCCGCGCCGGCCAGGCCCCAGCCGACGTTTCGATGATGTCGCAGGTCGCGATGCTGAAGGGCCAGTCGACCGATCTCTGGACGCCGCTCGATACCGCCAAGATCAAGAATGCCTCGAACCTGCTTGATCGCTTCGTCAACAAGTATCCGGACGGACGCATTGCCGGCATCGGCGCGGTTTCCTGGTACATCACGCTGGTGACCAACACCGACGTCTACAAGGAAGCGCCGACCTCCTGGACCGCCTTCTGGGATCCGGCGAACGCCGACAAGCTCGGCCTGCTCGCGCTCGTCTCCAACTCGTTCCTGCTCGAAGTGACGGCCAAGACGTTCTTCGGCGGCACCAATGCGCTCGACACCGAAGAAGGCCTTCTCAAGGCGTTCGACAAGCTTGCCGAAGTGAAGCCCAACGTTCGCCTGTGGTACCGCGACGAGGCGCAGTTCGAGCAGTCGCTGAAGTCGGGCGAAATCCCGATGGGCCAGTACTATCACGACGTCACCGGCCTTGCTGCTGCCGACGGTCACCCGGTCCGCTCCACCTTCCCGAAGGAAGGCGGCATTCAGGATTCCGGTTGCTGGGCACTGTCGCGTGCCTCGCAGAAGTCCGAGGAAGCCCATATCTTCATCGACTACATGTGCCAACCCTCGATCCAGGCGACGCTGTCGCGCAAGGTCGGAACGTCGCCGACCGTCAAGCGCGAGGTTACGGATCTGACCGACAAGGAATTCGCAGCCGTCTCGTCGGATATCGAGCCGATCATTCCGCGCTACGATCTCTACCAGACCAAGTCGGATTGGCTGAACCAGAAGTGGACCGAGCTGATCGTCGGCTGATCCGGCCTGCTCCCCGGCCTCCGGGGAGAGCCACAAGCATAACGACGGGGAGGGGCCTTGCAGCCGCTCCCCGCCTGAAACCCTCCCATGAGGCGGAGGGAACCATCCTCGCGGAGAAACAATGTCCGGACTTGCCCTTCAAAACGTCGTCAAGGAATTCGGAGCCTTTAGGGCCGTCAACAATGTCGATCTGACGGTGCCGCACGGCACCTTCGTCTGCATGCTCGGACCATCTGGCTGCGGCAAGACCACGCTGCTGCGCATGATCGCCGGGCTTGATCTGCCGACCGGCGGCGCGATCCGGCTCGACGGCGAGGACATCACCCGGGTTCCGACGCACAAGCGCAACCTCGGCATGGTGTTCCAGTCGTTGGCGCTGTTTCCGCACCTTACCGTCGGCGAAAACATCGCCTACCCCCTGCGCATCCGCGGTGCGGCAAAAGAAGACCAGAAGAAGCGCGTCGACGAGCTTCTGTCGATGATCCATCTTTCGGGCTATGCCGACCGGCCGGTCGCCAAGCTGTCCGGCGGCCAGCGCCAGCGCGTGGCGATCGCCCGCGCCCTGTCGATCTCGCCGAAACTGTTCCTGCTCGACGAACCGCTTTCGGCGCTCGACGCGAAGCTGCGCGAGGCGATGCAGGTGGAACTGCGCCAGCTGCAGCAGAAGCTGGGCATCACCACCATCGTCGTTACCCACGACCAGCGCGAAGCGATGACCATGGCCGACACCGTCGTCGTCATGAGCGGCGGCGAGATCCGCCAGGCTGCGTCGCCGATCGAAATCTATCGCCGCCCGGCCGACAGCTTTGTCGCCGACTTCATCGGCCAGACCAACCTGCTCGAGGTAAAGGCCGACAGGGCCGGCCGCGCGGAAGTGCTCGGTCATGTCGTCCCCGGCCTCGCCCTGCCTGCGGGCGCCAACAAGGGCACGCTGTCGGTCCGCCCGGAAGACGTGCACCTGACGGCGCCCGGCGCCGGGGCGCTCACCGGCAAGGTCACCTTCGTGCGCGATCTTGGCGGCACGATCGAAACCTTCGTCGATATCGCGGGACACCAGATTGTCGCCGTCTCGACGCCGCGCGCCCGGCCCGACGTTTCCGTCGGCCAGGAGGTCGGCATCGCGCTCACACCCGATGTCTGCGTGGTGCTGAAGAAATGAGACGCGAACCGCCCCAAACCTTTGGTGACTACCTGCCGCTCCTCTTTCCGGCGGCCATGCTGACGATCTTCTTCGTCGTGCCCTTCGGCACGATGATCGCCGTCAGCTTCTTCCAGCGCCAGCAGGGCGGCTTCTACACGCCGGCCTTCGTCTTCGACAATTACGCCCGCTTCCTCTCGGTCTTTTTCGGCGGTGTGCTCGGCTTTTCGCTGATGCTCGCCGTCATCGTGGCGATCTGCTGCGTCGTGCTCGCCTTGCCCTTCACCTACATGCTGACGCGCATGGCGCGGAAGGTACAGGTCGTGTGGCTGGTGGCGCTCCTGTCGATCCTGTCGCTCTCGGAAGTCATCATCGGCTTTGCCTGGTCGACGCTGTTTTCGCGCACCGCAGGGATCACCAACATCCTCGTTGCGCTCGGCATCATGGAGCAGGCCAAGGCCTTGACGCCGAGCTTCGGCGCGGTCTTGACCGGCATGGTCTATCAGGCCTTCCCCTATACGGTGCTCGTACTCTTCCCGGCGCTCGTGCGTCTCGATCCGACCCTGACGGAAGCCGCGCGCACGCTCGGCGCCTCGCCGCTCAAAGCCTTCTTCACCGTGGTCGTGCCGGCGCTGCGCAACACCATCACCGCCACCTTGATCATGGTCTTCATCTTCGCGCTCGGCTCCTATCTGTTGCCGCAGCTTCTCGGCCGGCCGCAGCACTGGACGCTGTCGGTGCTGATCACCGACCAGGCGATCTACCAGTCGAACATGCCGTTTGCCGCCGCCATGGCCGTGTTCCTCGTGCTGGTCACGCTCGGGCTCGTGGCGCTCACCGTGATTGCCGGACGCAAGGGAGAAGCGGCATGACCTCGATCTTCCGCAAGGCCTACTTCTTCCTGATCGGCCTGTTCCTGTCGCTGCCGCTGATCGTCGTTGCCGGCGTCTCGGTCAACCAGAAGCAGACGCTCGCCTTTCCGCCGCAGGGCTTTTCGCTCTCCTGGTATGGCGAGATCTTCCTCAATCCGGAATGGCGCAACGCGCTCTTTGCCTCGGTGACGCTGGCGGTGCTTTCGGCGGCGCTTGCGGTGGCGATCGCGCTGCCGCTCTCCTGGTTCCTGTGGCGGCGGATCGCGCCGTGGGCGAACATTTTTCAGCTTCTCGGTGTCGCGCCGTTCACGCTGCCGCCCGTCATCACCGCGCTCGGCATGCTCACCTTTTGGGCGACGGTCGGTTTCTACGGCCAGCCGTGGACGGCCGTCGTCAGCCACGCAATCTTCTTCGTGACGCTGCCGCTGGTGACGTTGTCGCTCGGTTTCACCTCGATCGACCGCTCGCTGGTCGAGGCCGCCTCGACCATGGGGGCGGATGAGCGCACGATCTTCCGCACCGTCGTGCTGCCGCTGATTCTGCCCTATATCGTGTCGGGCTACGCCTTCGCCTTCGTGCTGTCGCTCAACGAATACATCGTTGCCTACATGACGGTTGGCTTCACGGTGGAAACGCTGCCGATCAAGATCTTCAATGCGCTGCGCTACGGCTATACGCCGACCATGGCGTCGGTGACGGTACTCTTCGTCACGACCGCCGCGGTGATCTTCAGCCTCGTCGCCCGTTTCGGCGACCTGCCGAAGCTGCTTGGCGCCATGTCGTCGGATGGAAAATGATGAAACTCGCCGCCCTCCAGATGCAATCGGCGGCGGGTGACGTCGCCGCCAATCTTGACCGCATTGCCCGTGCCGCGGCGGAAGCTGCAGGACAAGGGGCGACGCTGCTTTTGACGCCCGAACTCGGCGTCACCGGCTATGGCGCCGGCGAGGCGTTGACAGCGCTCGCCGAGGCGCCGGATGGCGCGATCGTTCAGCGCCTCAAGGCGATTTCCGCTGAGACGGGCATTGCGCTCATCGCCGGCTTTGCCGAGCGCGACGGCGACGACGTCTATAACAGCGCCGTCTATGTCGATGGCGATGCCGCGCCGGTCGTCTACCGCAAGTCCCATCTCTACGGCGACTATGAGCGTTCGATCTTCCGCGCGCCGGAGCCGTCGACGCGGCTCTTCACACATCGTGGCGTCACCTGCGGCATGCTGATCTGCTACGACGTCGAGTTTCCGGAGAATGTGCGGCGGCTGGCGCTCGCCGGCGCCGAGGCCGTGCTGGTGCCGACGGCGCTGCCGGCGGGCTGGTCCGGCGATTTCATCGCCGAGCACATGATCCAGACGCGCGCCTTCGAGAACCAGGTGTTCGTCGCCTACATCAACCATTGTGGTTCGGACTCGCTGTTCTCCTTCGCCGGGCTGTCGCGCATTGCAGCACCCGACGGGCAGTTGCTCGCCAAGGCGGGGTCTGGGCAGGAAGCCGTGCTCCTCGTCGACATCGACCCCAAGGCCTACGCAATCTCCCGCCTTGAAAACACCTATCTCGGCGATCTCAATCGCCGCTGAGCGCGCCTCGATCGCCGTTGCGCCTCAGCGATGGCAGCGCGGACGGGCCGTTTGTTGTCACCTGAGGAGAACGTTCTGTTCTCTATTGGTCTACTGTCGGAAACGATGCGGCATCCCATATTGGGCTCAACAGCAATGCCAACGCATTGGAGGCAATCATGAGCTTGCAACTGACTGGGATCCATCACCTGACGGCGATCACCGCCAACGCACCGGAAAACCTGCGCTTCTACACCGAGACGCTCGGGCTGCGGCTGGTCAAGAAAACCGTCAACCAGGACGACACCACCGCCTATCACCTCTTCTATGCCGACGGGCGCGCCACGCCCGGCACGGACTTGACCTTCTTCGACTGGCCGGTCGGGCCGGAAGGGCGCGGCACGCACAGCATTTCGCGCACGGGTCTGAGGGTCGGCAGCGCCGAAACCGTTCGCTGGTGGAAGGACCGCTTCGACGAACTCAAGGTCACGAGTGGAGAGGTCACGGAGATCGATGGCCGCACCGCGCTTGATTTCGAGGATGGCGAAGGCCAACGTTTCCGGCTGGTCGACGACGGCGGGCTTGCGCCCTCACACCCCTGGGAAAAGAGCCCGGTGCCGGCCGAGCGCCAGATCAAGGGCCTCGGACCGATCACCATCAGCGTGCCTGACATCACGAACACCGAACTCGTCCTGACGCATGTGATGAACATGAGCAAGGCCCGCACCTATCCGTCGCCGGACGGCGAGGGGGAAGTCAACGTCTTCACCATGGGCGAGGGCGGTCCTGCGGCCGAACTGCACGTGGCCGTCCAACCGGGATTGCCGATCGCGCGTCAGGGCGCCGGTGCCGTGCACCACGTCGCCTTCCGGGCGCCTGATAATGCGGCGCTGACGGAGTGGACGGAACGGCTTAACGGCTTCCGTCTGCCGTCGAGCGGCGAGGTCGAGCGCTATTATTTCCGCTCGCTCTATTTCCGCGAGCCGAACGGCGTCCTCTTCGAGATCGCGACCGATGGTCCCGGTTTTGCCGTCGACGAGCCGATGGAAACGCTCGGTGAGAGCCTGTCTCTGCCGCCGTTCCTGGAGCCGAAGCGCGCGCAGATCGAGGCCCGGCTGAAGCCGCTCGTCTAACGGTCTGATCCCAACGAAAAGCCGGGGCTCGTCCCCGGCTTTTTTGTCTCTATCCCTCTGATCCCGTTGGACATCGGTTCCGCGCGGACCCATCATGACAGCTGTTGCGTTGCCTATGTCGATGGCATCCCGCCTCGCGCTTCGAGGCGCGCCCGCAAGGACTTGGAAAAGGACCAGACCTCATGACAAAAATCCTCGGCATTTCCGGGAGCCTGCGCAAGGCGTCGTTCAACACCGGCCTGATGCGGGCGGCCGCGGAAAACCCGCCTGGTGGCGTCGAATTCGACACCGCGACGCTGCACGGAATTCCGCTCTATGACGGCGATGTCGAAAAGGAGAGCGGCATTCCGGACGCCGTGACGGCGCTGAAGCAAAAGGTGATGGCTGCCGACGGCGTCATCCTGTTCACGCCGGAATACAACAACTCCATCCCCGGCGTGTTCAAGAACGCGATCGACTGGATGAGCCGGCCTTCCGCCGATATCGCCAAGGTGTTTCGCGGTCGGCCCTTTGCGCTTGCCGGCAGCTCGCCCGGCAATTTCGGCACCATTCTCAGCCAGAACGCCTGGCTGCCCGTCATGCGCACGCTCGGCGCCGAGCTCTGGTCCGGCAAGCGCCTGATGCTGCCCAAGGCGGATACGCTTTTCGATGAGGCGGGGACGCTGACGGACACGGACGCCCGCGACCGGCTCGCCGCCTTCGTCAAGGCATTTGCGGATTTTGCCGGCGCTGAGGGAGCGCGGTAGTCTGCCGACACAGTGAGGCGCTAAGGCTGCCCCGGACATCGCGGACAGGACTGGGTATGGATGCTCGGGCAAAGCCCAAGCATGAGGGTGAGGGAGCGAGCGCTGTTGGATTTCTCGAAAGCATTCGCCGAAACGACCTCAGAAACGCTTAGAGGCCCTTATCCTGCAGCCATTGCTGGATAGCCGCGATATCTGGCGCGCCGATCTCGTGGCCCATGTCGAGGTCGACCGCGGTCAGATCCGCGCGCGTGCGGACGAGCTCTTCCCTGAGGCGTGGAGCGAAGTCGCCGTAGCTGTCGTGCTTGCCGGTCAGGAGCAGCACCTTCGTACCCGAGAGATCCGGCGGCGGCACGTCGTCGAGGACGAGCATTGAGCGCATCAGTACGACATTGCGCACGAGCCCCGGATACAACAGCATCAGGGCCACCAGAAGATTGGCGCCGTTGGAGTAGCCGATGAAAACCGTCTTCTCCAGATCGATGCGGTAGCCGTCGCGGGCACCCTCGACGAAGGCAGCAAAGGCCTCGGCTTCCGACCGCACGTCCTTCTGGTCGAAGGTCGTCGGCGAATAGCGCCGGAACCAGCGCGGCGTTCCCTCCTCGTTCGACCGGCCGCGAATGCCGACAAGCGTCGCCTGCCTGTCGACCTGATGGGCGAGGTGGAGAAGCTGCGTTTCGTTGGCGCCGCTGCCGTGCAAGAGCATGAAGGTGCGGTCATCCAGCACGCCAGGGTGATAGAAGCGGTGCACGAAGGGCAGGTCGCGCTCGGTCAGCCGCGGTTCTCCCGGCAGGGCGAACTGCGGCATGGCCAGCAGCATTTCTTCGCGCGCGGCGCTGAAATGCGCCGGCACGAAGAGTTCGGTGCCGAGTGTTTCCTTCGGTTCGTCGACGGTGAAGCCGGGCACGTCGCTGGCCAGTTCGTAGAGCGACCCACCGGGTTCGCGGACGTAGAGCGAATAGAAGTATTTGCGGTCATGCGCATTGATCGCGCCCGCGCCATCCCGTTGCAGGTCCTCGTGCACCCGTTCCACGGCGGCTCGGTCGGGCGCGCGGAAGGCGATGTGATCGATCGTTCCGGTTCCGGGGGCAGACGTCCAGAAGCCGCTTGCATTGCGCACGTCGATGGTGTCGCCGGAGGCGGAGGTGAGCCGCCGGATCGCGTCGGTTGCGCCGGTTTCCGTATAACCGAAATGGGACGTCAGGAAGCGAACGGAATCCTCCGGCTTTTCCGTGAGGATCGTGGCGCCACGCAGGCGGCGGATGGCGTCTTCCGCCGGGATATCGCGCGGGCTCCAGGGGGCCGCACCCGAAACCAACTCGGTGCCGACGAGCTTGACGATGACACCGTCCGGATCCTTGAGCCGCAGCACCGGCTCACCGAACTCCTGCGCTGGCCCTGACGTGGCGATGTTGAACTGCAGCGCGCGGGTCAGCCAGAAGCCGATACTCTCCGGCCGGATGGCAAACGCGATTTCGCTCGGCTGGCCATGGCCCACGCGGCCGCGGCCGCCGTCTTCCCACATCAGGAAGGTCACGAGCGAACCCGGCGAACCCTCGGCGTCGCCGTAAAAAAGGTGCAGCTGGTTGGCGTCCTCATAGCCGCCCGTCCGCTTGACGAGGCGCAAGCCAAGAAAGCCGACATAGAAGTCGACGTTTGCCTGGACCTTCCGGGCAATCAGGGTGATGTGATGGATGCCGCTCGTCATTCTTAGTCCCTCATTATCGTCGTCCCACAAAACACGATGTGTCCCGCCAGCACCAGAAGGGTCGCCGAGAACGCAGTGTCAACGTAGGAGGATCAATCGCCATCCTTGTCGAGGAATGCCTTGAAGGCATCCGCATATTTCGGATGCCAGCGCGACAGCGGCGGCCGGTTCGCGACGATGTCGCCGGCGGCCCACAGGATACGCCGTTCGTCGGTCGCGCGTGGCACGTCGTTATCAGGGCAGAGGATGTAGAAATCCCCGCGCGCCAGGCTCTCCATCATGAAGTCTACCGTCTGTTCCGACGTCCAGGCGCCGGCGGGCTTTTCCGTGCGGCCGCCAGCCGTCAGCCCGGTGTAGACGAAACCGGGGATCAGCAGGTGCGCGTGGACCTGGCTTCCGGCGGTGTTGCGCAGCTCGTGCTCCAGCGCCTCGGTAAAGACCTTCACGGCCGCCTTGGAGACGTTGTAGGCCGGGTCGCCGGGCGGCGTGGTGATGCCCTGTTTCGAGCCGGTGTTGATGATGACGGCCGGTTTGCCGTGGGCGATCATCCGGGATGCAAAGACGCGCGAACCGTTGATGACGCCCCAGAGATTGACCCCGAGCGTCGCCTCCCAGGCGGCCAAGGGGCCGAGGATCGCGCTACCGGGCTGAATGCCGGCATTGTTCATGAGCACATGCACGTCGCCGAGCCGCTGATGCACCTCCCGCTCGAGCGCTTCCAGCGTGTCGAGCCGCGAGACGTCTGTCGCGATGGCCGTGACGTGCCGCGCCCCGCCGGGCGAGGCGGCTGCGACTTCGGCGGCCGCCTTCTCCAGCTTGTCGCCCGCGAGGTCGGTGAGCACGACGTACATGCCGAGCGTCGCGAAGTGTCTGGCGGCCGCAATGCCGATGCCGGAAGCAGCACCGGTAACGACAGCGACATTGCCGGGGGCGAAGGCAGGGTGGGACATGGTGAAGCTCCTGTGGCGGGGTCGAGTGCAAGAGATAGGGCGCGAAGGGCTGGCTGTCCATGATCATGGCAACGATGGCGCTTCGGAAAACCAAGTGTTTTCAGGGTTGTATCTTGTCACCTGCGATGCCGGCGCTACTTGCAGTTTTGGACGCAAATGCCTGAACGAACGCATGCGGTGGATGGAACGATGAACGAAATGACAGCCCGCAACGAAAAGCGCACCCCTTGCGAAAGCTGTCCCTTGCGCAAGCTCGATCATTTTCGTGCCTTTACCGGCGAAGAACTTGCCTTCGTTTCGCAGTTCAAGACTGGCGAACTGGCGGTCGATGGTGGCGCGACCATACTCGTCGAAGGCGCGCACAGTGCGCACCTTTTCACCGTGCTTTCCGGCTGGGGCTTCCGCTACAAAATGCTCGATGACGGCCGCCGCCAGATCCTCAACTATGTGATGCCCGGCGATCTGATCGGACTGCAGGGCAGCCTGATGGGGGAGATGCAGCATTCGATCGAAGCGCTGTCGCCCGTCACTCTGTGCGTCTTCGAGCGCGGCAAGCTCAACCGCCTGTTCGAGAACTACCCTGAGCTTGCCTATGATCTCACCTGGATCGCTGCACGCGAGGAGCGCATTCTGGATGAAAACCTCTTGAGCATCGGCCGCCGATCCGCGCTGGAGCGGGCGGCCTATCTCATCGCCTTCCTCTATCAGCGGGCGGAGGTACTCGACCTCTTCAGCAACAGCCGCGTCGCCATTCCGATCAGCCAGCAGCATGTGGCCGACACGCTGGGTCTTTCGATCGTTCACACCAACAAGACTTTGAAGAAACTTGCCGAACGGGGCCTGATCCGCTGGGCGGAGAAGGGCTGCAATGTCCGCGACATCGACGGCCTGCTCGCGGTTTCAGGCTGGGAAGGGCTCCGCGAACCCAAGCGGCCGTTCATCTGACGTGCCCAGTCGAAGCCGATCGATGCGGCGCCAGGGCCGCATCGATGTCAAGGTGGGGGAGATCAGGCGGCAACGATCGCCCGCAGCATCCACAGAGCCTTTTCATGGAAGTTGAGGCGATCGGTCAGCATGTCCGTCGTGACCAGGTCGCCGTTTTCATCGGCCTTGGTGCCGGCCTCGCGTATGCGCCGCGCCGCCGCTTCGTGATCGGTGATCAGGTCTGCCACCATCTCGGCCGCCGTCGTGTGGTTGACCGAGGCGGCGCTGGGGGCGAAGGTTTTTGCTTCGGCGAGCTTCGCCGGCGCCAGGTGGCCAAGGGCGCGAATGCGCTCGGCAATGATGTCGGTTGCCTTGAACAGCGCGTTGTAGTGCTCTTCGGTCAGTTCGTGCAGCGGCTTGAACAGGGGCCCGACCACGTTCCAGTGGTAGATGTGGCTCTTGATCACCAGCTTGTAGGTATCGGCAAGGATATCGGAAAGCGCGGTTGCCATCTGCTGGCGATAGGCCTTCGTCAGGCCGATGTCGAATTCTTCGTCCCTGACCTTGGGCTTCAGCACGGCGGCAGTCTGTTTCATTCTTCTGCTCCAGTTCTGTCTTGGAATGTCGAGCGGAGGCGGCCGAGGCCACGCCGCATGAACTGAACGCCGCGACGAAAGGGTTGTTCCCGATCCCGTCATGACGCTCACATGTCTTTTTTAAATGCCAGGTCAGGCCATTGGAGCCTAAGCTCAGTCGTTGCCGTTGCCTCAGTGGAGGTTCCGGGACTCTGGACGGCATTCCGCCTGGAAATGCGCCTGCAGCGACGATGACTGCCGTCGCTGTGCGTGAAAAATGGAGTGCATTGACATGGCCGAGCTTTCACCGTCCGTCCGGACGGTCCTCGTTCTCGAGGACAACTTCATCATCGCCATGGACGTCGAGGAAATCCTCGCTTCTCTCGGAATATTGCAGGTTACGATCGCCGGAAATGCGAACCAGGCATTGGAGCTGCTGGCGCTCCAGGCCTTCGATTTTGCGATCCTCGACGTCAATCTCGGCGATCACACGAGTTTCGTGGTTGCCGATGCCATGCTTGCCCGCGGAATGCCGTTCGGCTTCACCAGCGGCTACGGCGATGCCGAGCACTTCCCGACCTATCTCAGGCACGTTCCGCGGATCGACAAACCCTTTAACGAGAAATCGATCGGCCAGCTGATCGCCGCTGGGATCCAGACGAGAGAGGCTTAGGAACCGGCTCAGCCCTTGCGCGACCTGCTCAGGGCTTGCCGCGCGATACGAACCAGGGATTGGCGAAGTCGCTGTCGTCCTTCTGGTTGCGCTTGCCGTAGGTAAGCGGCGTGCCATCCATCGTCAGCGTTTCGCCACCGGCGGCCCTCAGGATCGCGTCGCCAGCGGCGGTGTCCCATTCCATCGTCCGGCTGAAGCGGGGATAGACGTCGGCCACGCCTTCGGCGAGCAGGCAGAATTTCAAGGACGAGCCGACCGTCCGGTAATCGGCGATGCCGTGTTTTTCGAGGTAGTCGATCGTCTCGGCGCTGTTGTGCCAGCGGCTGGCGAGCCCCACCATGCGATCCCCGCAGCTGCGGCAGCCGATGATCGTTTCTTCGGTCAGGCGAAAGCTGCCATCAATAACCGACTTTACCGCCTTGCCATGGTGTGCCGCATAGAGGATTCCAAGCGCCGGGGCGTAGACGACGCCCGCGACGGGCGCGCCGTTTTCGATCAGCGCGATGTTGACGGTGAAGTCGTCGTTGCGGCTGATGAATTCCTTGGTGCCGTCGAGCGGATCGACAAGGAAAAACGACTTGCCGGAAATCTCCGGCACGAAGCCGGCGGACACCGCTTCCTCGGCGACCACGGGGATGTCCGGAAAGGCGGAGGCGAGGTCTGCCAGGATGATGCGTTCGGCCGTCGTGTCGGCATCGGTGACCGGCGAGCAGTCAGGCTTGTGCGTGACCTCCGGCCCGGCATTGTAGATGTCGAGAATGGCCCGACCCGCCGTTATTGCCGATTGTTGCAGTATCTCCAGCATTCGCCCTGTCTTTCGGTCCGTCATCAGGCCCATAGCATATTGAGAGGAAGATTATAGCCATGCTTTTGACATGGCAGGCGGCTCTTTACGCGTGGTCGCAACTGATCTGCGGGGCGGAGCATCTCAAGCTTTTTTGCAATTGCGAGAGGCTTTGCGTCTTTGCTTCCGCGTTCCGGCTGTGCAAATGTGCCGGCGCAACTGAACTGGATGCCTTCATGCGTTATTCCGCCTTCTCGCTTGTCAGGAACGCCCTTTCCGGAAACCTGAACTGGAAACCGCATTGGCGCCAGCCACAGCCGAAATCCCACTATGACGTGATCATCGTCGGCGGCGGCGGCCATGGGCTCTCGACCGCCTATTATCTCGCCAAGGAATTCGGCGTGAAGAACGTCGCGGTCCTGGAAAAGGGCTATCTCGGCTCGGGTAATGTCGGTCGCAACACGACGATCGTGCGCTCCAACTACATGCTGCCCGGCAACGAACCCTTCTACGAGTTCTCGATGAAGCTCTGGGAGGGGCTGGAGCAGGATCTCAACTACAATGTAATGCTGTCGCAGCGCGGCGTCATCATGCTCTACCACAGCGACGGCCAGCGCGATGCCTATGTGCGCCGCGGCAATGCCATGTGGATGGAAGGCGTGGCAGCGGAGCTCATCGAGCGTGAGCAGTTGAAGAAGATGATCCCCTTCCTCAACTACGATCACGCCCGCTATCCGATCCTCGGTGGCCTGCTGCAGCGCCGCGCCGGTACCGCGCGGCATGATGCGGTCGCTTGGGGCTATGCCCGCGGCGCCGACCAGCATGGTGTCGACATCATCGAGCATTGCGAAGTGACCGGCATTCGCCGCGAAAACGGTGTCGTCACCGGCGTCGAAACGACCAAGGGGTTCATCGGCTGCGGCAAGCTGGCGCTGGCGGCGGCCGGCAACACCTCGCGCGTCGGCGAAATGGCGGATCTGAAGCTGCCGCTGGAAAGCCATGTGCTGCAGGCCTTCGTGACCGAGGGGCTGAAGCCCTGCATCGATCACGTGATCGTCTATGGTGGCGGCCACTTCTACATCTCGCAATCGGACAAGGGCGGCCTCGTCTTCGGCGCCGAGATCGACGGCTATTCGTCCTATGCCCAGCGCGGCAATCTGGCGACCGCCGAGCACGTGATGGAGGAGGGGGTGACGATGATCCCCGGCCTGTCGCGCGTTCGGGTGCTGCGCGCCTGGGGGGGCGTCATGGACATGAGCATGGACGGCTCGCCGATCATCGACCGCACCTCGATCGACAATCTCTACTTGAACTGCGGCTGGTGCTACGGCGGTTTCAAGGCGACGCCGGCCTCCGGCTACTGCTTCGCCCACCTGATCGCCAAGAACGACACCCATCCGGTGGCGCGCGCCTTGAGGCTCGATCGCTTCGCCCGCGGCTATGCCGTCGACGAGGCCGGCGCCGGCCCGCAGCCCAACCTTCACTGACAGGACACGGCCGGCCCGCCGGCTCGTATGGAATGAACAGGAAGCCGGAGTGCGGCTTCAGGACACGGAAGACGATGGCAAGCCTGATTACCTGCCCGCATTGCGGGGTCCGACCGAAGGAAGAATTCGCGATCCGCGGCGACGCCTCGCGCGGCCGTCCCGAGCCCATGGATTCGGACGAGGCCTGGCATGATTACGTCTATGTGCGCGCCAACCCGCGTGGGCGCACGTTGGAGCATTGGCATCACATCGCCGGCTGTCGCCGCTTCCTGGTGGTCGAGCGCGACACGGCCACCCACGAGGTCTATTCCGTCGTCGATGCGGCCGAGTTTGCGCGGAGGGCTGCGCGATGACCGGCTATCGTCTTTCCTCCGGCGGCCTCGTCGATCGCAGCAAAACGTTGAGCTTCACCTTCGACGGCCGGCCGCTGCGCGGATTTTCCGGCGATACGCTCGCCTCCGCACTTCTTGCCAATGACCAGCTGCTCGTCGGCCGCAGCTTCAAATACCACCGGCCGCGCGGCATCGTCAGCGCCGGGCCCTCCGAGCCCAACGCGCTCGTCACCCTCGGCTCTGGTGCCCGCACCGATGCCAACACCAAGGCGACCGTCGCCGAACTCTATGGCGGGCTGACTGCCAAAAGCCAGAACCGCTGGCCGTCTCTCGGCTTCGATGTCGGGGCGGTCAACGGCGTCCTTTCGCCGTTCCTCGGCGCCGGCTTCTACTACAAGACCTTCATGTGGCCGAAGCAGTTCTGGGAGCGCGTCTACGAACCCTTCATCCGCCGCGCCGCCGGCCTCGGCCGGGCGGTGCTGGAGCGCGACCCCGAGAGCTACGAGAAGTCCTGGGCGTTCTGCGACCTGCTCGTCGTCGGTGCCGGTCCCGCCGGCCTGATGGCAGCACTGACGGCCGGCCGCGCCGGCCTTCGGGTCATCGTCGCCGACGAGGATTTCCGGCTCGGCGGCTCCCTGCTTGCGACCGGCGAGACCGTCGACGGCGCGCCGGCATCGGTCTTTGCCGACCGCACCGTCGCCGAACTGCAAGCGCTGCCCAATGTCACGCTGCTTTCGCGCACCACGGTCTTCGGCTGGTATGACGACAACGTCTTCGGCGCGGTTGAACGCGTGCAGAAACACGTCGCTGAACCGTCTTCGAAGCTCGTGAGCGAGCGTGTCTGGCGCATCGTTGCCAAGCGCGCGCTGATGGCAACCGGTGCCGAGGAACGCCCGCTGGTGTTCGGCGGCAATGATAGGCCCGGCGTGATGATGGCGGGCGCCATGACCACCTATGCCGAGCGCTATGGTGTGGCCGCCGGCAAGCAGGTCACGATCTCTACCAGCGGCAGCGCCGGGTACCGCACAGCGCGGGCCCTTGCGTCCAAGGGCGTCGCCATCGCGGCGATCGTCGACGCCCGCGCTGAGGCGACCGATCAGGCGCCCGAGGGTGTCAGGGTGATCCGCTCGGCCTCGATCGTCGACACGAAGGGCAGGCAGCGCCTCAAGGGCATCGTCGTCGAACGCTCCGGCTTCGAGGAACTGATCGCCTGCGATGCGCTGGGGATGTCCGGTGGCTGGAGCCCTGTCGTGCATCTTGCCTGCCAGCGCGGCGCAAGACCGGGCTGGTCGGAGGAATTGAAGGCCTTCGTCGCACCTGATGTCGGTGGCGGCCTGCGTCCCGTGGGCGCTGCAAACGGTGTCTACACGCTCTCGGGCTGCCTGTCCGATGGTGCGGAGAAGGCCGCAGCGATTGCGGCCGACCTCGGTTTCAGCGCCAGCTCGGCCGCAGCACCGGTCGTCGATGGCGAAGAGGCCACGTCCTTTTCAGCGCTCTGGTATGTACCGGGCGCCAAATCGAAGGCCTTTGTCGACTTCCAGAACGACGTGCATGCGAAGGATCTCGGCCTGGCGCTGCGCGAAGGTTTCGGCCATGTCGAGCACGCCAAGCGCTACACGACCAGCGGCATGGCGACCGATCAGGGCAAGCTTTCCAACATCAATGCCGTCGGCATTCTTGCCGGCATGCGCGGCGTCAGCCCGGCAGAGGTCGGCACCACCACCTTCAGGCCGTTCTACACCCCGGTCTCCTTCGGTGCACTTGCCGGCACGGCGCGCGATGAGCATGCAGCACCGGCGCGCAAGTCGCCGCTGCATGGCTGGGCGATGAAAAATGGCGCGACCTTCGTCGAGGCCGGGCTCTGGCATCGTTCCGCCTGGTTCCCGCGCGCCGGCGAAAAGACCTGGCGCGACAGCGTCGATCGCGAAGTCTTGAACGTGCGGGCCAATGTCGGCCTCTGTGACGTCTCGACCCTCGGCAAGATCGAGGTCTTCGGCCCCGACGCTGCGGAGTTCCTCAACCGTCTCTATTGCAACCCGGTCCTGAAGCTGCCGATCGGCAAGGCGCGTTACGGTCTGATGCTGCGCGAAGACGGTTTCGTCTTCGACGACGGTACGGTCAGCCGCTTCGACGAGGAACATTTCTTCGTCACCACGACGACGGCGATGGCCGGTCCCGTCATGGCGCACCTGGAATATTGCGCCCAGACGCTCTGGCCTGAACTCGAAGTCCGCTTCACCTCGTCGACCGACCAATGGGCGCAGATGGCGATCGCTGGTCCGAAAGCGCGCGCGGTGCTGCAGCAGATCGTCGATGGCGATATTTCCGATGGCGCGTTTCCGTTCCTGTCCGCCCGCAAGATCGTCCTGAAAAGCGGCGTGTCGGCGCGGCTCTTCCGCATTTCCTTCTCCGGGGAGCTGGCTTTCGAACTGGCGGTGCCGGCAGGTTATGGCGAGGCGGTGGCCGACCAGATCATGGAGGCCGGCCGGCCGCATGAAATCTGTGCCTATGGCGTCGAAGCCTTGAACGTGCTGCGGCTGGAGAAGGGTCTGCTGACGCATGCGGAATTCGACGGTCGCGTGACGCCAGACGATGCCGGGCTCGGCCGAATGCTCTCGATGCAGAAGACCGACTTCATCGGCAAGCGCCTGTCGACGCGCTACGGCCTGACGGCGGCGGATCGCATGCAGCTTGTTGGTCTGAAGCCCGTCGATGCCGACAAGGACATGCGGGCCGGAGCGCATCTTCTGAAGGAGGGGACCAAGCCCTCGACGCTGAACGATCAGGGTTGGGTCAGCTCGGCCGGTTTCTCGCCGGTCCTGGGCCACGCCATCGCGCTTGCCTTCCTGAAATCCGGGCGCGAACGCTATGGCGAGAAGGTCGTGGTGTTCGACAAGCTGCGCGATCAGGAGATCGTCGCCGAGGTCTGCGACCCGGTCTTGGTCGATCCGCAAAATGCAAAGCTGAAGGCCTGAGGAGGCGGTGATGGTTCGCGACTACAACAACCGCCACGCACTGGAGCAGAAACTGCGATCGGCACCCATGTCGCCGGCGGCCGACCACCTGATGGTCGGGCATTGGCGCACGATGGCGACGGTTCTTGCGCGCGCCGGCCGGGAGGAGACCGTGCGTGAGGCGATCGCCGCACAGTCCGACTTGTCCATGCGGTTTTCGGCACCGGGGGAATGGATTGTCGTCTCCGAGGTGGAAGCGCCGAGCGGGCTCGTGCGTTGGCTCGAAGAGCTTTGCGACGGCGGTGCCTATGTTGTCGACCAAAGCGATGGGCGCGTCGTCTTCCGGATCGCCGGCCCGAACGTGCGCAGCATCCTCGCCAAGGGCATCGGCCTTGATCTTCATCCCTCAGCCTTCACGGTTGGCGGCAGCACCAATGCGCTGTGCGGTCACATCCCGGTCAATCTCGCCCGGACGGACGAGGACACGTTCGAGCTGATCGTGCCGCGGAGCTATGCGGAATCGCTCTTCGACGACCTGATGAAGATGGGGCGGGCCTTCGATCTCACCGCCGCCTTCTCGGATTGAAACGGCCCCTTCAAGAGGTCGAAATCAAATGCGGCATGAAATGCCGCAAACAGGTCGCCCATCCGCCAGCAAACGGCGGAAATGGACAAGCGTCCTTCGCAGCCGTGTCTTTATCGGCGCCGTCTTTCTGACTAGGCTTTCATCATTCGCCGCTTGCACTTCTGTCTCTGAAGCAAGTGGTGGCCGTGCCTGAGTTTCTTCCTGACAATTTGGCCATGCCTCCGACAGGAGCATGGGGAGACGGAGTGTACGCATGAAAAGCCATGCCAAGGTCGTCGTTATCGGAGGCGGTGTCGTCGGTTGTTCGGTGCTCTATCACCTGACGAAATTCGGCTGGACCGATGCCGTGCTGCTTGAACGATCGGAACTCACCTCCGGCTCCACCTGGCACGCGGCCGGCGGCATGCACACGATCAACGGTGACCCGAACGTCGCCAAGCTGCAGAAATATACGGTCGAGCTCTACAAGGAGATCGAGGCGTATTCCGGCCAGGATGTCGGCCTGCACATGACCTCCGGCATGATGCTCGCCGCCACCAAGGAACGTTTCGACTGGATGAAGTCGATCCTTGCCAAGGGCCGCTACATGGGGCTCGAAGCCGAGCTTTTGACGCCCAGGGAAGCGCATGACCTGATGCCGCTGCTCGATCCCGACCAGTTCGTCGGTGCGGTGTTCGATCCGGTCGAGGGGCATCTCGATCCCTATGGCACGACGCATGCCTATGCCAAATCGGCGAAGAAGAACGGTGCGGAGATCTATCTGCACACCAAGGTCGAGGATCTGGTGCAGCGGGAAGACGGTTGCTGGCGGGTGATCACCAACCAGGGCGAGATTGTCGCCGAGCATGTCGTCAACGCCGCCGGCCTCTGGGCCCGCGAGGTGGGGCGCATGGTGGGGCTGGAGCTGCCTGTGCTCGCTATGGAGCACATGTATCTCATCACCGAGGACATGCCCGAGGTCATCGAGTTCAACCAGACGCGCGGCAAGGAGCTGATGCACTGTGTCGATTTCGACGGCGAGATTTATCTCCGCCAGGAGCGGAACGGCATGCTGATGGGCACCTATGAGAAGGCGTGTCGTCCGTGGTCGCCCGTCACGACGCCCTGGGACTTCGGCCATGAACTTCTCGCCGAGGACATCGACCGTATCTCGCCCGAACTCGAGGTCGGCTTCCGGCACTTCCCGGCCTTCAACAAGGCCGGCATCAAGAAGATCATCAACGGTCCTTTCACCTTCTCGCCGGACGGTAACCCGCTGGTCGGCCCGGTGCGGGGCTTGAGGAATTTCTGGTCGGCCTGCGCCGTCATGGCCGGATTCAGCCAGGGTGGCGGCGTCGGCCTGGCGCTTGCCAACTGGATGATCCATGGCGACCCCGGCTTCGACGTCTTTGCCATGGACGTTTCGCGCTACGGCGATTTCGCCACGCTTGCCTATACCAATGCCAAGGTGCGCGAGAACTACTCGCGTCGCTTCTCGATCCGTTATCCGAACGAGGAGCTGCCGGCGGCAAGGCCTCTGTTGACGACGCCGATCTACGACCGGCTGAAGGCTGCGGGCGCCGTCTTCGGCGCGTCCTACGGGCTTGAAACGCCGCTGTGGTTTGCACCCGAAGGCGTGAAGGACGCCTTCTCCTGGCGCCGTTCGACCGACTTCGAGACGGTGGGCGCGGAGGCCCGGGCCGTGCGCGAAGGCGTCGGCCTGATGGAGACATCGGGCTTTGCCAAATATGCGATCACCGGCAAGGGCGCTGAAGCCTGGCTCGACCGCATGCTTGCCTGCCGCATCCCTGAGGTCGGGCGCATGGCATTGGCACCGATGCTGAAGGAGGACGGCAAGCTGATCGGCGACTTCACCCTTGCCAAGCTCGGCGAGGGGGATTTCCTGCTTGTTGGATCCGGCATAGCCGAGGACTACCACATGCGCTGGTTCGAGGCGCATCTGCCTGCGGACGGCTCGGTGACGCTGAAGGCGTTGAAGCTGGAGCTGGTGGGCCTGTCGATCGCCGGGCCGAAGGCGCGCGATGTGCTTGAAAGCCTGACCCATCTCGATGTCTCCGACGCCGATTTCCCGTTCATGGACATCCGCCGGATGGATCTCGGCATGGCGCCCGCGCTCGTCGGCCGCGTCAGCTACACCGGCGATCTCGGCTACGAGATCTGGATGAAACCGGAGCACCAGCGTTATCTCTTCGAACTGCTGATGGAGAAGGGGGCGGCTTCCGGGATCCGTTTGTTCGGCCTGAGGGCGCTGAATGCATTGCGCGTCGAAAAATCCTTCGGCAGCTGGGCGCGCGAATATCGTCCGCTCTATGGCCCGGTCGAGGCTGGGCTCGGCCGTTTCGTCGCGACCGGCAAGGATGCGGATTTCATTGGCAAGGCGGCGGCCGTGAAGGAGAAGGCGGATGGCGGCGCGATGCGGCTGCGGACCTTCGTGCTCGATGCGAGGGATGCGGACGTCATCGGCGACGAGCCCATCTATCTCGACGGTGTCGTGCGCGGCTGGGTGACATCGGGCGGCTATGCGCATGCAAGTGGGGTTTCGGTCGCCATGGGCTACGTGCCCAAGGAGATCGCCGACCGAAGCGATGGCTGGTCGATCGAACTCTTGGGTGAGATCCTGCCGGCCCGTCTTCAGCCGCATCCGCTGTTCGATTCGAACGGTCAGCGCATGCGCGCCTAAGCATTCGAGGTGTAATGCAGACCGAAGTGGCTGTCGAAGCTTCATAGAATACCCGACGCTTTTACGACTAAAGTTGATGCTTTCGCGGGCGAAAGCTGCGAAAGATTTGATTTTTCTGGCTGTAAAAGCGTCAAATCGATTTTATCGAGGAAGTTTTTGGCGAAGTCGCGTTTTTTAGCTTTCCTTTTCGTTTGAAAGAGGTATGGAATCGAGCAAACACAGCGCTCAACAATGAGCTCAAAAAACAAGAGACCGGACCGTTATGGATCTGGTCCAGGGGAAGATTGATGGAGTATTTCGTCCAGCAGCTCGTCAACGGGCTGACTCTTGGGTCTATTTATGGTATGATCGCAATCGGTTATACCATGGTCTACGGCATCATTGGCATGATCAACTTCGCCCACGGCGATATCTTCATGCTCGGCGGCTTTGCTGCTTTGATTGTCTTTCTTATTCTCACAACATTCATCGGGGGCGTCCCGGTTGTACTTGCTCTCCTGCTGATGATGATCGTCGGCATGCTGACCGCAGGTCTCTGGAACTGGACGATCGAGAAAGTGGCCTATCGGCCGCTGCGCGGTTCGTTCCGGCTTGCGCCGCTGATCACCGCGATCGGCATGTCGATTGCGTTGTCGAACTTCATCCAGGTGACGCAGGGCCCGCGCAACAAGCCGATCCCGCCGCTCGTCTCTTCGGTCTACGAAGTCTTCGGCATCACCATCTCGCTGAAGCAGATCATCATCATCGTCATCACGGCGGCTCTGCTTTCGATCTTCTGGTACATCGTCAACAAGACGCCGCTCGGCCGTGCCCAGCGCGCGACCGAACAGGACCGCAAGATGGCGGCGCTGCTGGGTGTTGACGTCGACCGCACCATCTCGGTGACCTTCATCATGGGTGCAGCACTCGCTGCCGTCGCCGGCACGATGTATCTGATGTATTATGGCGTCGTCGTCTTCACCGACGGTTTCGTGCCTGGCGTCAAAGCGTTCACCGCGGCCGTTCTCGGCGGCATCGGATCGCTGCCGGGCGCCGTTCTCGGCGGACTGTTGATCGGGCTCATCGAGTCCCTCTGGTCGGCCTATTTCACCATCGACTACAAGGACGTCGCGACCTTCTCCATTCTCGCCATCGTCCTGATCTTCAAGCCGTCTGGCATTCTCGGACGACCGGAAGTCGAGAAGGTATAATTCCATGGCAAACATTGCTTCTACGACTGCAAGCGCCGGCACTGACGTGACGGCGCGGGCCCTGCGCGAGGCTGTCTTCGCGGGCCTGATTTCGCTCGGCCTTTTCGTGCTGTTCGTCGGTCTCAAGTCCGACCAGAACATCCGCAACGAGCTGATCCTCAACCAGCGCTGGGGACTGCTGGCGATCTTCGTGATCGTCGCTGCCGTCGGCCGCTTCCTGATGGTTGCCTATGTCCAGCCGGCCATGGCTCGGCGCAAGGCCGCCAAGGCCGAGGCCGAGGATGCGGTGAAGGAGGAGACCTTCTTCAGCCGCAACTTCTCCAAGCTCGCGATTGCGTTCCTGCTCATCTATCCGCCGCTCGTCGTCGCGATCTTCGGCGTCCAGGGCTCGCTGAAGTGGGTCGACAATTTCGGCATCCAGATCCTGATCTACGTGATGCTGGCCTGGGGGCTCAACATCGTCGTCGGCCTCGCTGGCCTGCTGGACCTGGGTTACGTCGCCTTCTACGCGGTCGGTGCCTACTCCTACGCCCTGCTGTCGACCTATTTCGGCCTGTCCTTCTGGGTTCTTCTTCCGGTCGCCGGCATTCTCGCCGCCTTCTGGGGCATGATTCTCGGCTTCCCGGTCTTGCGTCTTCGCGGTGACTATCTGGCGATCGTGACGCTCGCCTTCGGTGAAATCATCCGACTGGTGTTGATCAACTGGACCGAAGTGACGAAGGGTACCTTCGGCGTCTCCGGTATCGCCAAGGCGACGCTGTTCGGCATCAAGTTCGATGCCTCGAAGGACGGATTTGCAGCAATGATGGGCCTGCCGATGTCGTCGGCCTATTACAAGATCTTCCTGTTCTATCTGATCCTGGCACTTGCGCTGCTCACGGCTTACGTGACGATCCGGCTGCGCCGCATGCCGATCGGCCGCGCCTGGGAAGCGTTGCGCGAGGACGAGATCGCCTGCCGCTCGCTCGGTATCAACACGGTGACGACCAAGCTCACCGCCTTTGCGACGGGCGCCATGTTCGGCGGCATCGCCGGCTCGTTCTTCGCGGTGCGCCAGGGCTTCGTGTCGCCCGAATCCTTCGTCTTCCTGGAATCCGCGGTCATTCTCGCGATCGTGGTTCTCGGCGGCATGGGCTCGCTCACCGGCATCGCGGTCGCTGCGGCCGTCATGATCGGCGGCACCGAAATCCTGCGCGAGCTTTCCTTCCTGAAGATGGTCTTCGGACCGGACTTCACACCTGAACTCTACCGTATGCTGATCTTTGGCCTGGCCATGGTCGTCGTCATGGTCTGGAAGCCGCGCGGCTTCGTCGGATCACGCGAACCGACAGCCTTCCTGCACGAACGCAAGGCAGTCTCCGGCAGCTTCACAAAGGAAGGGCACGGTTGATGGCCCGCGAGACAACGACAATGACAAAAGACCCCATTCTCAAGGTTGAGCACCTGTCGATGCGCTTCGGCGGTCTCATGGCCATCAACGACTTCTCCTTCGAAGCCTATCGCGGTGACATCACCGCGCTGATCGGCCCGAACGGAGCGGGCAAGACCACGGTGTTCAACTGCATCACCGGCTTCTACAAGCCGACGATGGGCATGATCACGATGAAGCAGAAGGCCGGCAAGGAATACCTGCTGGAGCGTCTGCCCGACTTCGAGATCACCAAGCTCGCCAAGGTAGCGCGTACCTTCCAGAACATCCGGATGTTCTCCGGTCTGACGGTGCTCGAAAACCTGCTCGTCGCGCAGCACAACAAGCTGATGCAGGCATCCGGCTACACCTTCCTCGGTCTGCTCGGCTTCCCGGCCTACCGCCAGGCATCGCGCGAGGCGATCGAACTTGCCAAGCACTGGCTGGAAAAGGCGTCGCTAATCGACCGTGCCGACGATCCGGCCGGCGATCTCTCCTATGGCGCCCAGCGTCGTCTCGAGATCGCGCGTGCCATGTGCACCGGGCCCGAGCTTCTCTGCCTGGACGAGCCGGCCGCCGGTCTCAATCCGCGCGAGTCTCTGGCGCTCAACGAATTGCTGAAAAGCATTCGCGCCGATACCGGCACGTCGATTCTTTTGATCGAACACGACATGTCCGTGGTCATGGAGATCTCCGACCACGTGGTGGTCCTGGAATATGGACAGAAGATTTCCGACGGCACACCGGATTTCGTGAAGAACGATCCGAGGGTCATTGCGGCCTATCTGGGTGTCGAGGATGAAGAGGTTGAAGAGGTGATCGAACAAATCGAGGAAATCGAAGGCGGGCAGGGGGGCACCCACTGATGACGGCGCCACTTCTCCAAGTCAAAGCCGTCGAGACCTACTACGGCAACATCCGGGCGCTCAGCGGGGTCGATGTCGAAGTTCACCGTGGTGAAATCGTCTGCCTGATCGGTGCCAACGGTGCCGGCAAGTCGACGCTGATGATGACCATCTGCGGCAGCCCGCAGGCGCGCACCGGTTCGGTCTTCTTCGAAGGTCAGGACATCACCCGTATGCCGACGCACGAGATCGCCCGGCTGCGTATTGCGCAATCGCCTGAGGGTCGGCGCATCTTCCCGCGCATGACCGTGTTCGAAAACCTGCAGATGGGCGCCAGCCTCGACAACCTGAAGCACTTCGACCAGGACGTGGAAAAGGTGTTTACGCTTTTCCCGCGCCTGAAGGAGCGCCAGGCGCAGCGCGGCGGCACGCTTTCGGGCGGTGAGCAGCAGATGCTGTCGATCGGCCGCGCGCTGATGGCCCGGCCGAAGCTTTTGCTTCTCGACGAGCCGTCGCTCGGTCTCGCACCGCTGATCGTCAAGGGCATCTTTGAAGCGATCAAGAAACTCAACAAGGAGGAGGGGCTGACGGTCTTCCTCGTCGAGCAGAACGCCTTCGGCGCGCTCAAGCTTTCGGACCGCGGCTACGTGATGGTGAACGGCCGGGTGACGATGAGCGGTTCCGGCAAGGAACTGCTCGCCAATCCGGAAGTGCGCGCGGCCTATCTCGAAGGCGGCCGTCATTGACCGGCCGCATCTGGAGCAAGTGACATGCAGGGAATTCTCTACGAAGAAGTGTCGATCTGGCAGTTTCTTTTCATAAGCTGCGTGCTCGGCGGCTGGACCGCTTGGCGCACGGGCAAGAGCGTGGCTGAAAGCTGGGAAGGCATGCCGCGGCTCATCCTCTACGTGGCGTTGCTGGGACTGGGGATCCGTTTCGTCCACCATGCGCTGTTCGAAGGCACCATGTTCAGCCTGCAATACTATATCGTGGACACGATCGTACTTTTGTTGTTTGCTACCGCAGGTTTCCGGTACTACCGGACCAAGCAAATGACCAATAACTACTATTGGCTCTATGAGAAGGCTTCGCCTTTCTCCTGGAAAGCCAAATAAAGGGAACAGCGCGCGCCGGCCGCCGCGGCCGGTGCGAAAGAAACACCGGCGCAACTATGGTGGGCATTGCGCAGGTTGGTAACGAGACCCGCTCGAATAATTGGGAGTAACAAGATGAAAAAGTCTCTTCTGTCGGCGGTCGCGCTGACGGCTATGGTTGCCTTCAGCGGCAGCGCCTGGGCTGATATTCTCGTTGGTGTCGCCGGCCCGCTGACTGGCCCGAACGCCGCTTTCGGTGCACAGCTCCAGAAAGGTGCAGAGCAGGCCGCCGCTGACATCAATGCCGCTGGCGGTATCAATGGGGAACAGATCAAGGTTGTGCTCGGCGACGACGTTTCGGATGCCAAGCAGGGCGTTTCGGTTGCCAACAAGTTCGTTGCTGACGGTGTGAAGTTCGTTGTCGGTCACTTCAACTCGGGCGTGTCCATCCCGGCTTCTGAAGTTTACGCCGAAAACGGTATCCTGCAGGTAACCCCGGCCTCCACCAACCCGCAGTTCACCGAGCGCGGTCTCTGGAACACGTTCCGTACCTGCGGCCGTGACGACCAGCAGGGTGCGGTTGCCGGTGCCTACCTCGCTGCCAACTTCAAGGACGCGAAGATCGCGGTCATTCACGACAAGACCCCCTATGGTCAGGGCCTTGCCGACGAAACCAAGAAGTCGATGAACGAAGCTGGCCTCACCGAAGCCCTCTATGAAGGCATCAACACCGGCGACAAGGACTTCTCGGCGCTGATCGCCAAGATGAAGGAAGCCGGCGTTTCGATTGTCTACTACGGCGGTCTGCACACCGAAGCCGGCCTGATCATGCGCCAGATGAAGGACCAGGGCCTCAAGGCTACCCTGATGTCGGGCGACGGTATCGTTTCGAACGAACTGGCCTCGATCGCCGGCGACGCCGTTGACGGCACGCTGATGACGTTCGCTCCGGATCCGCGCAAGAACCCGGCTGCCAAGGACCTCGTCGAGAAGTTCCGCTCTGCCGGCTTCGAACCGGAAGCCTACACGCTCTACGCCTACGCCGCTCTCCAGGTCATCGCCGAAGCTGCCAAGGCTTCCGGCGGCAACGACCCGCAGGCAGTGGCCGAAGCCATCAAGGCAAAGGGTCCGTTCAAGACCGCAATCGGCGAACTCGGCTATGACGAAAAGGGCGACATCACGCGTCCGGACTACGTCATGTACACCTGGAAGAAGGGTGACGACGGCAAGTACAACTACTTCCAGAACGAGTAGTTCTGATTTCGGACCTTGTGTCCGACTGGTTGGGGCCCGGCGAGCAATCGCCGGGCTTTTCTTTTGGTGACGCTTGGCGCAGCGGTCTATTATTTCAATAGCGTGTCTCTGAGCGACGAGACTTCGGCGCGCAGTCGCTCGAGATCGCCGGGGCCGAGCTTTGTCGCTTCGCCAAGGTTGCGGGGCACGTCGATTGCCTTCTGCCGCAGCGCCTTGCCCATCTCGGTCAATTGCACCCGGACCTGCCGCTCGTCCCGGGGACACCAGAACACCTATGACTCGATCGTCGCCTTCTCGCAGACCGACTTTACCGAGGACCTGAAGAAGTTCGACGTCCCGACCTTGATCATCCATGGCGACGACGACCAGATCGTGCCGATCGATGCGACTGCACGGGCCTCGAAGACGCTGGTGCCCCATGCGGAGCTCAAGGTCTATGCCGGCGCCCCGCACGGCATCACCGACACGCACAAGGACCAGCTCAACGCCGACCTGCTCGCCTTCGCCAAGGCCTGACATGTCCGAAGCCCGAGAAGAGGCGCCCGCAACGGCGCCTCTTTTTTGCTTTTCGTGATAGGTGTTTCGCTTGTTGAGATAGCTGTCGCGTCGCGCCGTTTCGTGCACTATCTCGCAGCGATTCTGATCCGGAGGCAGGCATGAGCTCGAAACCCCGCATTCTCGTCACCCGTCGTTGGCCGGCGGCGGTGGAGCAGGTGCTTGCCGAACGCTTCGACGTCACCTTGAACGAAGGGGACGTGCCTCTGACGGCTGCAGAACTGGCTGAAGCACTCCGGACCTATGACGCCGTTCTTCCGACAGTTTCTGATCGACTTCCGGCCGACCTCTTCGCCGGTGGCGGCCTCCGCGCGAAGATCCTCGGCAACTATGGCGTCGGCTACAATCACATCGACGTCGCGGCCGCCAAGGCTGCCGGCATCGTCGTCGCCAACACGCCCGGCGTTCTCACAGATTGCACCGCCGACATCGCCATGACGTTGCTGCTTGCGGTCGCTCGGCGGGCAGGCGAGGGCGAGCGGCAGGTACGGGCCGGCGAATGGAGTGGATGGCGGCCGACCCACATGATCGGCGGCAAGGTCACCGGCAAGACGCTCGGCATCATCGGCTTCGGCCGCATCGGCAAGGCCATGGCCAAGCGCTGTCATTTCGGCTTCGACATGGATATCGTCTTCTACAATCGCTCGCGCATCGACCCGGCCGAGGCAAGCCGCTACGGTGCGCGTCAACTCGACACGGTCGAGGACGTATTGAAGGTTGCAGACTTCGTGTCGCTCCATTGCCCCGGCGGCGGCGAAAACCGTCACCTGATCAACGCCGAACGGCTGGCGCTGATGAAAAAGGGCGCCTACCTCGTCAACACGGCGCGGGGTGATGTGATCGACGAGCCGGCGCTGATTGCGGCGCTCGAAAACGGCGTCATCCGCGGCGCCGGGCTCGATGTCTTCGAGGCGGAGCCGAACGTGCCGGAACGTCTGCGCGGGCTCGAAAATGTCGTGCTGCTTCCA
This sequence comes from Ensifer sp. EB106-05-01-XG146, assembly GCF_058791875.1. Classification (NCBI taxonomy): domain Bacteria; kingdom Pseudomonadati; phylum Pseudomonadota; class Alphaproteobacteria; order Hyphomicrobiales; family Rhizobiaceae; genus Ensifer; species Ensifer sp. EB106-05-01-XG146. Next base: position 2,788,285 of record NZ_JBYTDX010000001.1, on the reverse strand, counting down.
CATCTCGGCAGTGCCACGGAGGAGACGCGCGTCGCCATGGGCATGAAGGTGGTCGACAATATCACGGCGTTTTTCGACGGTCGCGAGCCGCCGGATCGGGTGGCGTAGGCGGTTGCCCGTTTTCTGCGCAGGGCCTGCACGGAAATGCGGCATGCTGGCGATTTTCTTTGCAAAACAATAACTTGACTTGTCGTGCCGCGATGCGGACGATAGCGCCAAGATAAGGCGATCGCGCCCATGGGCGCCGCGTCGAGAATGAAGGACACCGCTTAGCGGTCTGACATGGACAAGGCAGCACGCATCGCCCCGCAGCGGGCCTGGGGCAAGGGACGGCTGGTCGCCAAGGCGGCGCTCGGCCACAGCCGCATTGCCGAACTCTACCAGGAAGGCTGCGCCAAGATCCGCCTGCCAAAGACCTTCGACACCTCGATGGAGGCAGTGCTCATCAATTCCTCCGGCGGCCTCACCGGCGGCGACCGCATGGTCTGGGAGGTCGCGGCGGGGGCTGGAACCGATGTGACGGTGACGACGCAGGCCTGCGAGAAGATCTATAAGGCGAGCGCCGATACCGTCGAAATGAAAACGCGCATCGAGGCTGCCGCCGGCGCGCGTGTCGACTGGTTGCCACAGGAGACGATCCTCTTCGACCGTGCCTCGCTATCGCGCTCGCTGGAGGTGGAGCTTGCTGCCGACGCGACGTTTCTCGCGGTGGAAGCGGTTCTGCTCGGTCGCAAGGCGATGGGCGAGGCGGTTGAAACCGGGCTCTTCCGCGATCGCTGGCGTATCCGCGTCGAGGGCAAGCTGCTGCATGCGGACAATCTGGCGCTATCAGGAGAGGTCGCGCGCCTCAGTCAGCGCAAGGCGGTGCTCGATGGTGGGGCCGCCTTCGCCACGCTGCTCTATGTCGGTCCCGACTGCGAGCCCCTGCTGCCGCGTCTTCGGTCGCTCGTCGATGGCGCAGCGGGCGTCGGCATCAGCCATTTTCAGGTCCATGGCCGCGACAAGTTGGTTGCCCGCTTCGTGGCGCCGGATGGCTTCGCGCTCAGAAAAATCCTCATCCCGGTTATTTCGCACTTGCGCAAGCAGAAGACTGTGCCGAAAGTCTGGGTTCTCTAGCTCGTTTCACATTTTTATTTGAAACAGTGAAATGATCTAACGCATTGAAACTTTGTAATTCCTGGCGGAAGATCGCTTCGCAGATTTCCAGGGAATTGCTTCACGAACAACCGGTGGCGACGCATGAATCTTACCCCGCGCGAGAAAGATAAACTGCTGATTTCGATGGCGGCCATGGTCGCCCGCAGGCGCCTGGAGCGCGGCGTGAAACTCAACCATCCCGAAGCGATCGCGCTGATCACCGATTTCGTCGTCGAGGGCGCGCGCGACGGGCGCTCGGTTGCCGAACTGATGGAGGCGGGCGCCCAGGTGCTGACGCGCGATCAGGTGATGGAGGGAATCCCCGAGATGATCCACGACATCCAGATCGAGGCGACGTTTCCTGACGGGACCAAGCTCGTCACCGTGCACGAGCCGATCCGCTAAGCTTGAGGTGAGTACGTGGCTTGTTGGCGCAGGGTGCCTGAGGCCTGAACGCGGGATAAAAGCATGCGGCCGGCCGAGGGCGGCTTGAGGAGAAGACCATGATCCCAGGAGAAATCATTGCTGCGGCCGGAGAGATCGAGCTCAATGCCGGTCTCGACACGGCGACGATCGAGGTTGCCAACACCGGCGACCGCCCGATCCAGGTCGGCAGCCACTATCACTTCGCCGAAACCAATGCGGGGCTGCAGTTTGACAGGAAAGCAGCCTACGGCTGCCGGCTCGACATTCCCGCCGGCACGGCCGTGCGGTTCGAGCCGGGCCAGACGCGCCAGGTGACGCTGATACCGCTTTCCGGCAAGCGCGAGGTCTATGGCTTCCGCCAGCAGGTGATGGGCAAGCTATGAGAGTGCTGCCGGTTCTCGGTTTGCTTCTGGTGCTTGCCACCCCGGCGCTCGCCGAGGATGAGCCGGACGTGGATTGCGCGAATGCGATGGCTCAGCCGGATCTGAATGACTGCGCCTACCGGGAATACGAAGCGGCGGACGCGGAACTGAATGCGGTCTACAGGCAGGCGATGACGGCGGCGCAGAAGGTCGACAAGGAGCTGGAAGGCGCCGATATCGGCGCGGTCGAGGCGCTGAAGACGGCGCAGCGCGCCTGGATCGGCTATCGCGACGGACAATGCGAGCTGGCCGGTTTCCAGGCCCGAGGCGGCCAGGCGGAGCCGATGCTGGTTTCAGGCTGCCTTGCCCAGCTCACGCAGAAGCGTACCGCCGAACTCAACGAATTTCTCGAAGCTCAAGGGAACTGACCGTTGCAGGCTCGCCGCGTCATCATGATCGTGGGCAATGGCGAGGTGCCTGACGGCGCCGGCGCAACGATCGATGCCGCCGATCTGGTCGTGCGCTTCAACGATTGCCGCTCTGTCGGCTCCGGTGGCCACAGGACCGATATCGTCGCGGTCTGCAATACCGGACGCCCGGGGATTTCCATGCTCGGCGGTGGTCGCTGGAAGACGAATGCCGCCGTGCGCCAGGCGCGGGAGATATGGTGCGTTCGCTCCGGCGCGAAGTTTGCCGCCATGCGGGCCGGGCTTGCGGAAACGCATCCGGATCTCGACGATTTCTGCGACGATTACACTGTCGGTTTCGAGAGCTTCGCCCGTTCGACCAACCGCGGTTTTCGCGTCGTCCCGGTCGATGTGCACGACCAGGTGGAGCAGGATCTCGCCGGCTTTTCGCCGGCCCCTTATGTCGTTCCATCGAGCGGGATGATCGTCATTGCCGATGTGCTCGCGCATCTTGCGACACCCGACGACGAGGTCGTTCTTGCCGGCTTCGGCCATGTCGGCTGGGAATGGCATCCCTTCGCCGCCGAGCGCCGCCATGTCGATGCGCTTGCAGCCAGCGGCCGTCTTCGCCGCCTCCATCCCATTTCTACTTCGTCCCAAGGAGCCTGAACCATGCCCTACAAGATGTCGCGCGCGGCCTATGCCAACATGTTCGGCCCGACGGTCGGCGACAAGGTGCGGCTCGCTGATACCGAACTTTTCGTCGAGGTGGAGAAGGACTTCACGACCTATGGCGAGGAGGTGAAGTTCGGTGGCGGCAAGGTCATTCGCGACGGCATGGGGCAGAGCCAGGCGACACGCGCCGAGGGCGCCGTCGACACCGTCATCACCAATGCGCTGATCGTCGATCACTGGGGCATCGTCAAAGCGGATATCGGCCTCAAGGACGGACGCATCGCCGGCATCGGCAAGGCCGGCAACCCGGACACGCAACCGGGCGTCACCGTCATCGTCGGTCCCGGCACGGAGGTCATCGCGGGCGAAGGCAAGATCATCACCGCGGGCGGCATGGACAGCCACATTCATTACATCTGCCCGCAACAGATCGAGGAAGCGCTGGTGAGCGGGCTTACGACCATGCTTGGTGGCGGCGCCGGGCCGGGCCATGGCACGCTCGCCACCACCTGCACCTCCGGTCCCTGGCATCTCGCCCGCATGATCGAGGCTGCCGATGGCTTCCCGATGAACATCGCCTTTGCCGGCAAGGGCAATGCGTCGCGGCCGGGCGCGCTGGTGGAAATGGTGCTCGCCGGCGCCACCTCGCTGAAGCTACATGAGGACTGGGGCTCGACGCCGGCGGCGATCGATTGCTGCCTCGGTGTCGCCGACGAATACGACGTGCAGGTGATGATCCATACGGACACCTTGAACGAGAGCGGCTTCGTCGAGGATACGATCGCGGCGATCAAGGGCCGCACCATCCATGCCTTCCACACGGAAGGGGCCGGCGGCGGCCACGCGCCCGACATCATCAAGATCTGCGGCCAGCCGAACGTCATTCCGTCCTCGACCAACCCGACGCGGCCCTACACCAAGAATACGCTTGCCGAGCATCTGGACATGCTGATGGTCTGCCATCACCTGTCGCCGTCGATCCCCGAGGACATCGCCTTTGCCGAGAGCCGCATCCGCAAGGAGACGATCGCCGCCGAGGACATCCTGCATGATATCGGCGCCTTCTCGATCATCTCGTCTGACAGCCAGGCCATGGGCCGCGTCGGCGAAGTGGCGATCCGCACCTGGCAGACCGCCGACAAGATGAAGCGTCAGCGCGGGCCGCTGCCGCAGGAAACCGGCGACAACGACAATTTCCGGGTGAAGCGCTATATCGCCAAATACACGATCAATCCGGCGATCGCCCACGGCCTCAGCCATGAGATCGGCTCCATCGAGGTCGGCAAGCGCGCCGATCTCGTCCTCTGGAACCCAGCCTTCTTCGGTGTGAAGCCCGACTTCGTGCTTCTCGGCGGCTCGATCGCGATGGCACCCATGGGCGATCCGAATGCCTCCATCCCGACGCCGCAGCCGGTGCACTACCGGCCGATGTTTGCCGCCTACGGCAAGAACCGCACGAGTTCGTCTGTAACCTTCGTGTCGCAGGCCTCGCTCGACGCCGGCCTTGCCGCCAGGCTCGGCGTTGCCAAGCAGCTTGTGGCGGTCCGCAACACCCGTGGCGGCATCGGCAAGGCATCGATGATCCACAACAACCTCCTGCCGCATATCGAGGTCGATCCGGAGACCTATGAGGTGCGCGCCGACGGTGAGCTTCTGACCTGCGAGCCGGCGACGGTCGTGCCGATGGCACAGCGCTATTTCCTGTTCTGAACAAGCAGGGACAGGGAATGAAGCGTGGCCTGAAATGGGCTTTCTTCGGCTTACTGGCGGCGATACTTGCCATCGTTGCCGGAACCTTGCTGCCGCGGCCGCTCCTGCCGGTTTCCGCCTCTGCGGCGGGAGCAGGGGGCACGCGCATCCTTCTGCTTTCCGGCCCGATCCACACGGACATCGCCATACCCCTGACGGACGAGATTCGAGCGCGGTTCGGCTTTGTCGAGGCGGCCGGCGTGCCGCTTGCGCATCCGCAGGCTGAATGGCTGATCTTTGGCTGGGGCGGGCGGTCCTTCTATCTGGAAACGCCGACCTGGTCTGAGCTGAAGCCCGGGCCCGTGTTCAAGGCGCTGACCGTCGATCGCTCGGTGATGCATGTGGATATCGCCGGTCGGATCGTCGAGCCGCAGGCTGCCGTCACCGGCTTCGAGCTGGACGAAGCGGGATACGATCGGCTGCTCGGCTTTATTGCCGAAAGCTTCACCCGCGAGGCCGGAGCTGTCGTTTCGATCGAGGGTTTTTCCTACAACGGCAACGACCGCTTCTTCGAGGCCGGAGGCAGCTTCAACGCGCTTTTCGGCTGCAACACATGGACGGCGCGGGCGTTGCGTGAGGCGGGCTTGCGAACGGGCCTGTGGAACCCGGTCCCGCCAAGCCTCGGGTTGTCGCTGCGGCTCCATAATTGAGCAAGGATTGGCAGGCAGTGATTGGCAGGCAGCAGCCATGCGGCCACCGCATGGCTGCCATGCTCGCATGTGAATTGGGGCCTTTCGTGCTGCGTCGCAGCGCAATATCCGATAGGAAGACGGCCGACCTTCCTCGGTTGCCAGCAATCCTCCCAAGACCTGCCGACCGAGAGCTGCGCCAGAGCGGTTTGCGGTTCTCCGCATGTATCCCGCTCTAACTTACAAGAGACGATCACGTTCATGATTTTGGTCGAACCGATCCCAAATCATCGTGGTCCAAAGGAGATGACGATGCTTGGCAGAAAAGTACCCGCTGTAACGTTCCGCACCCGCGTTCGCGACGAGGCCGTTGGCGGCTCGAACCCGTTCCGCTGGGAGGACGTGTCCTCCGACGATTACTTCGCAGGCAAGCGCGTCGTGCTGTTCTCGCTGCCGGGCGCGTTTACGCCGACCTGCTCGACCTTCCAGCTGCCCGATTTCGAAAAGCTGACGGCCGATTTCCGCGCCGAGGGCGTTGACGAAATCTACTGCATCTCGGTCAATGACGCTTTCGTCATGAACGCCTGGGGCAAGTCCCAGAGCCTCGAAAACGTCAAGCTGATCCCGGACGGTTCGGGCGAGTTCACCCGCAAGATGGGCATGCTCGTCGCCAAGGACAATCTCGGCTTCGGCATGCGCTCCTGGCGCTACGCTGCCGTCGTCAACAACGGCGTTGTCGAGCAGTGGTTCGAGGAAGAGGGCTATTCCGACAACTGCGACAGCGACCCCTATGGCGTTTCCTCGCCGCAGAACATTCTGGAGACGCTGAAGTCCCAGAAGCTCGCCGCCTGATGGCAGCCTATCGTTCCTGATTGGAAAGAGCCCGAAGATCGGATCCGGTCTTCGGGCTTTTTCTTGCGCGGTACAGCCGCCGCAAGCGCCTGAAAAGCCGCACCCGCCGCTGGCGCCAGGGCTTTTTCTTGCTAAAGTAGCCGGCAGAAAAGATATCGAGGGTTCAATGGTTTACATTATCGCCTACCTGACCGCACACCCCGGCAAGGGGGATGAGGTAGTGTCGCTCGCAGCACCGCTGATCGAGGCCACCCGGCGCGAGGCCGGCTGCATCACCTATGATCTCTACCGCAAGCCGGCCGAGCCCGACGCGCTGGTTTTTGTCGAAACCTGGAAGGACAAGGCAGCCGTCGACGCGCATTTCGAGGAACCACATCTGAAGGCCTTTCAGGCGGCGATGGCCGACCTGCTCGTCGAGGCGCGCCTCGAGCTCGTGACGCCGGAAAAGGTCGAGGTTCTCTGACGATGCCCTATCGTTCGACAGAGGTTCTCTCGCCGGGGCCGGCCGATATTGCGCCGCTTCATAGCGTGACATTGACGCACGACGCGCGGCATCTGCGCCGCAAGTTGCTGCATCTCGAAAACGACGATGTGGTGATGCTGGATCTCAAGGAAGCGGTTATGCTTGCCGATGGCGACCTCCTGGTGCTCGAAGGCGGCGGCCATATCCGCATCGCTGCCGCGCCCGAGGCGCTCTACGAGATCCGCCCGCGCGACGCGATGCATCTGATCGAGCTTGCCTGGCATCTCGGCAATCGCCACTTGCCGGCACAGTTCGAAGAGAGCCGCATCCTGATTGCCCGCGATCCGGTGATCCGCCAGATGCTCGAAGGCCTGGGCGCGGCGGTGAACGAGGTTTCGCTGCCTTTCCATCCGCTGCGCGGCGCCTACCATGCCGGCGGCCACAATCATGGCCATAATCATCACCACCATGGCTGAGCGGGTCGACACGCAAGCGCTGCTTCGCCTCGTGACATGGATGTCGCCGGCCTTTCCGGTCGGCGCGTTTTCCTATTCCAGCGGGCTTGAGCAGGCGGTTCACGACCGTCTGGTGAGCGACGCCGGCGAGCTTCGCAACTGGCTGGAGGCGGTCATCTCTCTGGGCTACGGCTGGAACGATGCGCTGCTTCTGGCCGAGAGCTATCGCGCCGTGAACGACCATGCCCGGCTGGCTGCGGCGGCAGAGCTTGCCGAAGCCCTGGCGGGAGGCCGCGAGCGCCATATGGAAACGATGCTGCAGGGCCAGGCGTTTCTGGCAGCGGCGCGCTCGTGGCCGCATCCGGTTCTCGATGCGCTGCCTGAGAGTGTCGCCTATCCGGTCGCAGTCGGTGCCGTCGCCGGCGCTCATGAAACGGGCCTCGAGCCGGCGCTTGCCGCCTATCTCAACGCCTCGGTCTCGAACGCCGTCTCGGTGGCGATCCGTTGCGGCGTGACCGGCCAGCGCGATGGCGTCGGCATCATTGCAGCACTCGAACCGGTCATCGCGGCGACAGCCGTCAAGGCCGCAGGCGCCTCGCTCGACGATCTCGGCTCGGCCACGATGACAGCGGATATTTCGTCGCTCAGACACGAGAGCCTGCATTCGCGGCTCTTCCGTTCGTAACTCATAGAACTGCGCAATTTCGGACGGAAACTGTCTCACGCTTCCCTGGAATTGCTTCCACCTTGAAAGGACATCCAGATGGCATCGAAGAACGGTCCCCTTCGCGTCGGCATTGGCGGGCCGGTGGGCTCGGGCAAGACGGCGCTGACCGACAAGCTTTGCAAGGCGATGCGGGAGAAGTACTCCGTCGCCGTCGTCACCAACGATATCTACACCAAGGAAGATGCCGAGGCGTTGGTGCGCATGCAGGCGCTACCGTCCGATCGCATCGTCGGGGTGGAGACCGGTGGCTGCCCGCATACGGCGATCCGCGAGGACGCCACGATCAATCTGCAGGCGATCGCTGATCTCAACCGCCGTATCCCCGATCTCGATGTCGTCTTCATCGAATCCGGCGGTGACAATCTTGCGGCGACCTTTTCGCCTGATCTCGCTGACCTGACGATCTATGTCATCTCGGTCTGCCAGGGCGAGGAAATCCCGCGCAAGGGCGGGCCGGGCATCACCAAATCGGACTTTCTGGTCATCAACAAGAAGGATCTGGCGCCCTATGTCGGGGCCGATCTCGACGTGATGCAGCGGGATGCGACGCGCATGCGGGCGGAAAAGCCCTTCGTCTTTACCGACATGAAGCGCGGCGACGGCATCAACCGGATCGTCGATTTCCTGACGCTGCACGGCGGCCTCTGACGCCGTCCGCTTTTGTTGCTTCTGGCGCCTGAACCTTCGTCAACGCGTCAGAAGCGCTCCAGCGCCTGCCGGTCGTGGATCTCGATGACGCGGCCCTTGACGGTGACGCCGGAGCGGCGAAGGGCCGAGAAGGCGCGAGACAGTGCCTCGGGCGCCAGGCCCAACTTGCCGGCCAGCACATTCTTCTGGAAGGGCAGGCGGAAGGAAAAGTTGGTGATGCCATCGGGGCAATTGCCGAGGATATAGCTCGCGACCCGCTGCGGTGCCGTGAGCAGCCGGTCTTCGGCCAGGCAATCCTCCGCCATTTGCGCGTGCCGGCACAAAAGCTGCATCAGTGCGTCGGCGATCTCGGGCGTCTGTTCGGCCAGCTTGCGAAGCCTGCGGCTGTCGATGCGCGCAAGCATCGTCGTCTCGATCGCCTGGGCGTTGGCGGTGGCGCGGTTGCCAAGGAACATGGCGCTTTCGCCGAACAGCTCGCCTTTCGGGAAGACGGCGATATCCGCCTCGCGCCCGTCCTTGCCCAGCCGGTAGAGCCGCACCAGACCGGAGAGGACCAAGAAGACTTGATCCAGTGCCTCGCCCTGGCCAAAGAGGATGTCGTGCTCCTCGTGTGTGGAAACCACGACATCATCGAGAATGGCGCTCGACGCCGCCGCCGGCAGCTTTTCGAAAAAGCAGGAGCCGAGCAGCACCGCCCTGTCGTTCGAGTTCAATCGCAACGTCTTCATCGTACCCGTCCTGAGTAAAATCCAGTGCTAGGGTAGAGGGCTTTGCAGATCTTGGTTTGACCTCGATCAAATAGAAATCACAAAAAGCCCGCGCTTGCAGGGCGCGGGCTTGCTTTAGAATTGTGGCCGCCCCGGGCGGTGAGCCCCTTCGGCGATGACCTACTCGGCAGCGAGCGCTGGGTGGTTGATGACCTTGCCGCCGGACCGTCCCTTGGTCTGGTCCGTTTCCAGCGTCTTCAGCCGGTCCTCCAGGCCTTCGATCGTCTTGCCTTGCTCATGCACCAGATCTGTGAGGGCCTCGCGGTCGAGCGGCAGGTTTTCCTCGTCCTTCTTGCCGACGAAGCGGCCGAAGATGCGGGCGAGCAGTCGCGAGAGGTCGTCCATGATCAGGAAGAACGACGGCACGATCACGAGGCTCAACACCGTCGAGACGATGATGCCGCCGATCACGGCGATCGCCATCGGGGCGCGGAACGAACCGCCTTCGCCGACGCCGAGCGCGGAGGGCAGCATGCCCGCCGACATGGCGATCGAGGTCATGATGATCGGGCGGGCGCGCTTGCGGCCGGCCTCGATCATGGCGACCTGCCGGTCCATGCCGTGATGCATCATCTCGATACCGAAGTCGACGAGCAGGATCGCGTTCTTCGTGACGATACCCATCAGCATCAGGATTCCGATCAGAACCGGCATGGATAGCGCGTTCTGTGTCAGGATCAGCGCGGCCGCCACGCCGCCGATTGCGAGCGGCAGCGAGAACAGGATGGTGAAGGGCTGGATCACGTCCTTGAACAAGAGGATCAGCACCACCAGCACCAGCATCAGGCCGAGCAGCATGGCGTTGCCGAAGCTCTGCTGCATTTCCGCCTGCACCTCGGCGTCGCCGCTTTCGAGGAACTGCACGGACTTCGGCAGATCGGCCTGGCCGGCGATCTGCTTGAAGCGCTCCGAGGCGGTGTTGAGCGCAACACCGACCGGGAGATCCGCGCCGAGCGATACGACGCGGTTGCGATCGTAGCGCTTGATCGAGCTCGGGCCTTCCGAATAGTTGATGTCGGCAACGCTCGACAGCGGCACGGTGGCGCCGGCGGCGGTCGTGATCTTCAGATTGCGGATCGCGGCGATATCCGTGCGGAAGTCGCGGTTGATCTGCACGCGGATCGGGATCAGCCGCCCGTCGAGAGCGATCTTGGTCAGCGCCGCGTCGATATCGCCGATGGTGGCGACACGGATCACCTCGGAGATCTGCGCGGTGGTGATGCCGAGGCGCGACATCTGCTCGTCCCGCGGACGGATCTGCAGTTCCGGACGGGGAAGGGCGCCATCCGGGCTGACATTGGCCAGCAACGAGTCGCTCCTCAACTTGCCTTCCAGCGTCGCCACCGCCTGGTCGAGATCGGCCTCGTTGTTGGAGAGCAGGTTGAAGGAGAGGTCACGCTCACCGCGGTCGTTGAGCTTGATCACCCGCACATCCGGAATGTCACGGACGCGAGCGAAGATTTCCTTCTCGATCTGCGACTGCGGGATGATGCGGCCGGCAGGCGGCATCTTCGGCAGGTACGCGCCGATCAGCGGCGTGCGGCCGATGACGTCATTGACGATCTTGTTGACGAGCGACTGGTCGAGCTTCTTGAGAAGCACCGTCACCGTCGCGCGGCGCAGTTCCAGGTCGCCCTTCGGCGAGGCACCGCCGAGTACGAAGATGTTGTCGACGCCGTCGATATCCTTGATCCGATCGTAGATCTCGGTGGTGGTGCGGTCGGTGTCCTCGAGCATGGCGTCCGGCGGCAGCTCGATCGACAGGCTGACGCGCGAGGCGTCTTCCGGCGGCAGGAAGCTGCCGGGCACGAAGAGGACGAGCGCGAAGACAGAACCAACCGAGAAGACGATGGCCGCAAGCAGCGTCAGGTAGCGGGTGTACCAGTGCTTCGTCGTGGCGACCACAAGGCGCGTATAGTTGCGCATCATGAAGCCGTCCCGGTCATGATGATCACTGCCGGCGTCCGACGGGCGCATCAGATAGGCGGCCATCACAGGCGTGATCAGACGCGCGACGAGCAGCGAGAAGAACACCGCCACGGCGACCGTCAGACCGAACTGGATGAAGTACTGGCCGGGAATGCCCGGCATGAAGGATACGGGCACGAAGACCGCGATGATGGTGAAGGTCGTCGCGATAACGGCAAGGCCGATTTCGTCCGCCGCTTCGATCGAGGCGCGATAGGGCGATTTGCCCATATGGATGTGCCGCTCGATGTTCTCGATCTCGACGATCGCATCGTCGACGAGAATACCGGTTGCGAGCGTCATCGCCAGGAAGCTGACGAGGTTCAGCGAGAAGCCGAGCAGGTCCATGACCCAAAAGGTCGGGATCGCCGACAGCGGCAGGGCCACGGCGGAAATCAGCGTTGCCCGCCAGTTGCGCAGGAAGAGCATGACGACGATGACGGCGAGCAGCGCGCCTTCCATCAGCGTGTGCAGCGCCGCCTCGTAGTTGCCGTAGGTGAAGTAGACGGAATCGTCGACCATCTCGATGGTGACGTCGGGGTTGGCCGCGCGGATCTTTTCGAGCGACTTGGCGACCGTCTCGGCAACGCTGACTTCCGAGGCGCCCTTCGCCCGGAAGACCGCGAAGGTCACGCCGGGGTTGCCGTTGAAGCGCGAGAAGGAACGCGGTTCCTCATAGGTATCGGTGACCGTGCCGAGATCGGACAGGCGCACGAAGCGGCCGCTCGGCACCGAGATCATCGTGTTGGCGAGCTGCTCGACATTGCGGGTATCGCCCAGCGTACGGATCGCCTGTTCGCTGCCGCCGACCTGACCACGGCCGGAGCCGAGGTCCATGTTCATGCGGCGCAGCTGGCCGTTGACGTCGGCGGCGGTGATGCCGAGCGAATTCAGCTTGTCTTCGTTGAGTTCGACCCGGACTTCGCGGTCGGCGCCGCCGTAACGGTCGACGCGGCCGATGCCCTTCTTGCCCTGGATCTCACGCTTGATGACGTCGTCGACGAACCAGGAGAGTTCTTCGAGCGACATGCCCGGCGCGGAAACGGAGAAGGTCTGGATCGCCTGGCCTTCGACGTCGACCTTGGAGACGATCGGTTCTTCGATCGAGGTCGGCAGGTCGCTGCGGATGCGGTCGATCGCGTCCTTGACGTCCTGCACCGCCTGTGCCGTAGGCACTTCCATGCGGAAAATGACGGCGGTGGTCGAGGTACCGTCGTTGATCGTCGACTGGATATGATCGACGCCGGTGACGCTTGCGACCGCGTCCTCGACTTCCTTGGTGACCTGGGTTTCGAGCTCGGCCGGAGAGGCGCCGCTCTGCGTCACGTTGATCGAGACGATCGGGACGTCGATATTGGGGAAGCGGGTGATCGGCAACGACACGAAGGACTGGTAGCCCAGCACCATCAGGACGACGAAGAAGAGGATCGGAGCGATCGGATTGCGTATGGACCAGGCTGAGAAGTTCATGGTCACGGTTCCTGTCAGTTGGTCGCTGATGCGGCGGACTTGACGGGGTTGATGCGGTCACCGTCGCGGACATAGGCGCCGGCTCTCGCTACCACTTCCTCCCCGGCCTTCAGGCCCTCGAGGACTTCGATGAACTTGCCGTCGGAAATCCCTGTCTTGACCGGCAGGATGCGGATGACGCCGTTTTCGACCTTGCGAACGATGGTGCGGCCGTTCTCATTGGTAACGGCCGTTTGCGGCAGGACCACCGTCTGCTTCTGTTCGGCGGTGATCAGCGCGCTCGCATACATGCCGGCGCGTGCCTTCTCGGTGTCCATCAAACTGATGAAGACGGTGCCGAGGCGGCTGACGGGATCGACCGTCGGCGCGATCAGGCGGATCTTGCCCTCGACCTTGGTGTTGCCGCCGGCAAGCGTCACGACGGCCGGCTGGCCGACGGCGAGCTTGATGATATCGGCTTCGGCGACATCGGCTTTCATCTCGATGGCACCGTCGCGGATCATGGCGAAGAGCGGGTCGCTGTTACCGGTGGCGATCGCGCCGACTTTGGCGTTCTTGGCGGAGATGACGCCGGCGACCGGCGCCTTGACCTCGGTGCGGGCGAGGCGCAGGTCGATGTCGTCGATTTGCGCTTCGGCGACCTTGATGTCGGCACTGGCCACGGCAACGGCCTGTTCAGCCGAAAGCACACGGGCATGCGTCGCGATCGCGAGCGCTCGGACGCGATCGGCCTCGGCCGTCGAGACGGTGCCGTTCTTGGAGAGTTCGGCTGCACGGTCGCTGACGCGTTTGGCCTCGTCGTTGTTGGCTTTGGTTTCGCTGAGCTGTGCGTTCAACTGGGCAAGCCCGGCTTCGGCCTTGGCAAGCGAGGCTTCGAGTTCGCTCTTTTGCAGGCGAAGCGCGTCGTCGTTGAGGACCACGAGAACACTGCCGGCTTCAACCGTGTCGCCGACATCGACATTGAGCGTGCGGATGGAGAGGCCGTCGACCATCGGGGCGACATAGACCTGCTCGACGGCCTGGATGGTGCCGGTCGCAACCACCCGGTCGCTGATCGACTGGTCGACCGCCGTCGTCACGACGATGGAGGGCAAGCTTGGTGCTGGTTTCGGTTGCGCTGCTTCCTCCGCCCGGGCGAAGGAAAGCGAACCAAGGGTCATCGCAGCGCACACGCTGAGGACAGGCAATACTTTTTGAGCCATCGGCTTCACAGTCCCGGCAATGGAAACAATATCGAGCGGATCTCCGCTTGATGCAGGATCCACGGGCAATCAGGCTATTTTACCGCACCGCCACAAGGTCCCGGCAAAGCGCTCGGGAACAGGAGATGGCGTATTCCTCACTTCGCGCTCCGCGTGCACGGTATCAGACCGTAGACGCGGGCGGAACTGGGACCGGTTACCGCAGGCAAGGCACTGGAAAAAAGGCGTCCTCCGTCATGCCTGCCTCCAACAAACATCGTGGCCTATGTAATCTCGGCCTTCGACGCTTACAAGGGTGCACGAAGCGATGGTGCCTCAATATTCCGTTCGTTCTGCGGTTATGGTTGCGATCTTGACACGATCTTGACAATGGCAAGCAAAGGTAGCGCCGTTGTTCGCCGGATTGCCACCCCCACGCCCGGTACCCGGCAGCAGCTTGGCGGATGCGAACGACCGCTAAGAAAACGGAAGAGGGCCGCACGATACTGAGCCGTGCGACCCTCTTTTGCGTTGCCGAGACAGGCCTATTTCAGCGCGGCGTCGGTGATCTCATGTGTCCAGGCGCCCTCGGGCTCCTTGGAAATCACGGGATCGGAACCACCCGAAAGCAGCGACTGCACGGTGCGTTTGTAGTCTGCTTCGTCGAGCGAGCCGTTGGAGCCGGCGGTGAGCTTTGCCACTTCGCTCATCATGCGCTTCTGGTGCTTCTCGGTCTGGGCGCCGGTGGAATCGTTTTCAAGAACGATATCGGCGGCCTCGTCCGGGTTCTGCTCGGCATATTTCCAGCCCTTCATCGAGGCGCGGACGAACTTGACCATCTTGTCCTTGAAGGCGGGATCCTTGAGTTTGTCCTCAAGTACGTACAGGCCGTCTTCGAGCGTCGCTACGCCCTGGTCTTCATACTTGAAGGTCACCAGGTCGTCCGTCTTGATGCCGGCGTCGATGACCTGCCAGTACTCGTTATAGGTCATGGTGGAGATGCAGGCTGCCTGCTTCTGGATCAGCGGGTCCACGTTGAAGCCCTGCTTCAGGACGGTCACGCCGTTCGGGCCGCCGTCGGTCGGGATCTTCAGGTGCGCCATCCAGGAGAGGAACGGATACTCGTTGCCGAAGAACCACACGCCAAGCGTCTGACCCTTGAACTTGTCCGGGCTGGTGACGCCGGTTTCCTTCAGGCAGGTCAGCATCATGCCGGATTTCTTGAACGGCTGGGCAATGTTGACGAGCGGCACGCCCTTTTCGCGGGTGGCAAGGGCCGACGGCATCCAGTCGACGATAACGTCGGCGCCGCCGCCGGCGATCACCTGGGCCGGGGCGATGTCCGGACCGCCGGGCTTGATGTCGACGTCGAGGCCTTCTTCTTCGTAGAAGCCTTTGTCCTTGGCGACGTAGTAGCCGGCAAACTGCGCCTGGGTCACCCACTTCAGCTGCAGCGTCACCTTTTCGGCAGCTTCAGCCTGGAACGCTGCGAGCGAAAAGACGCCTGCGGCGAGAAGCGATGCAAGTCTTTTGTTCATGTCAGTTCCCTCTTGTTTTTACTTCGTTTTATTTAAGTTCTTCAAGCAGGCTCAGGCGCGCCCTCCGCGAATGGAGGGATGCCAGAAGGTGACGGCGCGCTCGATGAGTGCGACCACGCCGTAGAAGGCGGAACCGGCGACCGCCGCAACGGCGATCTCGGCCCAGACCATGTCGACATTCATGCGTCCCACTTCCGTGGAAATCCGGAACCCCATGCCGACGATGGGGGTCCCGAAAAACTCGGCGACGATGGCGCCGATCAGCGCCAGCGTCGAATTGATCTTGAGCGCGGTGAAGATGAACGGCCAGGCGGCCGGCAGGCGTAATTTGACCAGTGTCTGCCACCAGGAGGCGGCGTAGGTGCGCATCAGGTCGCGTTCCATGTGGCTGGCGGCGGCAAGGCCGGCAACCGTGTTCACCAGCATCGGGAAGAAGGTCATGATGACGACGACGGCGACCTTCGACTGCCAGTCGAAGCCGAACCACATGACCATGATCGGGGCTACCCCGATGACGGGAAGGGCCGAGACGAAATTGCCGAGTGGCAGAAGGCCTTTCTGCAGGAAGGGCGAACGGTCGATCAGGATCGCAACGGCGAAGCCGAGGCCGCAGCCGAGCGCATAGCCGATCAACACTGCCTTCAGGAAGGTCTGGCGGAAATCAGCCCCAAGCGTCGGCAGCGAATTGATCAGCTTTTGCCAGATCATCGAGGGTGCCGGCAAAAGCACGGAGGGGACCTGGAAGCCGCGGACGATGCCTTCCCAGAGAACCAGGATGGTGATGCCGAAGATCACCGGCACGGCGAAGCGGGCGGCGCTGTTTGCGGCCGCGCTCCGGAAGTTCTGGCGCACCAGCCATTCGTTGAAGGCCCAGGCGGCGAGCCAGAAGATGATCGCGGCGGCAAGGACGGGAAGGTTCATGGCTTGGCTCCCATGCGCTTCAGGACGGCGGTGTGGGCAAAGCCGACGATCATGACGAGAACGGCCGCAAGGGCTGCCGCCATGAAGAGAGCGGCCCAGATCTGCACCGTCTGGCCATAGTAGGAGCCGGCCAGCAGCCGGGCACCAAGACCTGCGACCGCACCGGTCGGCAATTCGCCGACGATGGCGCCGACCAGCGAGATGGCGACGGCAACCTTCAGCGAGGTGAAGAGGTAGGGCATCGACGACGGCCAGCGCAGCTTCCAGAAGGTCTGCGACGGGGAGGCATTGTAGGTGTGCATGAGGTCGAGCTGGATCGTCTCCGGGCTGCGCAGGCCCTTCACCATGCCGACGACGACCGGGAAGAAGGAGAGATAGGTCGAGATCAGTGCCTTCGGCAAAAGTCCGGAAATGCCGATGGCGTTCAATACGACGATGATCATCGGCGCAATCGCGAGGATCGGGATCGTCTGGCTGGCGATGACCCAGGGCATCAGCGAGCGGTCCATGGCGCGGTTGTGCACGATGCCGACTGCCAGGAGGATGCCGAGGGCGGCGCCGATGCCGAAGCCGAGAAGGGTTGCCGAAAGCGTGATCCAGGCGTGGTAGACGAGGCTGCGCTTCGAGGTGATTGCCTTGTTGAAGGTGGTGTCCCAGATCTCGGCGATCACCTGGTGCGGTGCCGGCAGTACCGGACGTTCTTGCGCCATGGTGTTGCGCACGATCTCAGAGAAGCTGATCTCGGTGCCGGCGCGGGCTGCTGTATCACGCTCGAAGGGGGCGTTGAGGAAGACGACCGCGACATACCAGATGGCGATCAGCAGCAGGACGACGGTGCCGACCGGCACCAACTTGTCCCTGAAGAAACTTGGTTCCTGCATTGTCACGCCTTTCCGCTTGCGGGGAACAACATCAGGCCCATTGCGACGATGCCGAGAAGCACGCCGGCGGCCTGCGTGAGGCTCAATCGTTCGCCGAACACGGTGAAGGCGATGACATTGACCATAACGAGCTGCACGATCGCCGACAGCGAGATTGCCAGGCCGAGGCCGCCCTCGCGCATGAGCTTCACCATGATGATGTTGCCGATCACGTAGAGCCCGAGTGCAAGCAAGAGCATGCCGAGGTGGTTGTTGGAGACATAGGCGCGCGAGGCGGTCGCGCCACCGAGGAAGATCGTCGTTGCCAAGAGCATCCAGAGGCCGAAGGCAAGGTTCATGCCCGCACCTTTCTGCCGCGCCAGCGATAGAGGATATCCGGCAGTTGCTCCTCGTTGTCGCCGTCGGTCCGCCGCACAGCCTCGAAGCCCTGGTGCTCGTAGAAGCGCTGGGCATCACGATTGTGTTCGAAGGTCCATAGGCTCAATTCGTCCGGTGACATCGCCTTGGCGGTGTCGATCAGCCGGGCGCCAATGCCTGCGCCACGATGCCACTCATCGATGTAAAGCGCGGTGACGTGGTGGTCGTCAGAGAGGGAAAGGAAGCCGGCGATCTCGCCGTCGTCCTCTGCCAAGAGCACGATGCGTTCGGCAAAGACGGTCTCGGCATAATAGCGTTCGACATCGGCATGCTCGTGCACCCGCGGCATCCAGGCCGTCGCGTCGATCCAGCGGTTGAGAATGCCGGCGCAGGCGGCCATGTCGGTCTGTTCGGCCCGGCGGATGCCGATGCTATTCGTCATAGCTGTGTCCCGCGCGCAGGCCTTCGCGGACGCGATGGGCGATTTCGAGGAACTCGGGCGTTTCGCGAATGCCGAGCGGCCGTTCGCGCGGCAGCGGCGATTCGATCACATCGGTGACGCGGCCGGGGCGGGGGCTCATCACCACGATCTTGGTGGAGAGGTAGACAGCTTCAGGGATCGAATGGGTGACGAAGCAGATCGTCTTGTTGGTGCGGGCCCAGAGCTTCAAGAGCTGTTCGTTGAGGTGGTCGCGAACGATCTCGTCGAGCGCGCCGAAGGGCTCGTCCATCAGAAGCAGGTCGGCATCAAACGCCAGTGCGCGGGCGATGGAGGCGCGCTGCTGCATACCACCGGAGAGCTGCCAGGGATATTTCTTGCCGAAGCCGGAGAGGTTGACGAGGTCGAGCGTGCGCTCGATGCGGGCCTTCTTCTCTTCCTTCGAATAGCCCATGATCTCAAGCGGCAGAGCGATGTTGTTTTCGATGGTGCGCCAGGGATAGAGCGCTGCGGCCTGGAAGACGTAGCCATAGGCGCGCTTGTTGCGCGCCTGCTCAGGCGTCATGCCGTTGACGCTGATCGTGCCGGAGGTCGCTTTTTCCAGATCGGCGATCACGCGCAAGAAGGTGGTCTTGCCGCAGCCGGACGGACCGATGAAGGAAACGAAGTCACCCTTGGCGACATCCAGGTTGACGCCGGTCAGTGCATGCACCGGGCCATCGGCGGTTTCGAAAGTCAGGCAGAGGTCCCGGGCCGAAACCACGGATGCGGTATTGGACGTCATCGGCGAATACTCATTCTGGCTGGTCTGTGTCAGACTGCTATCCGGACCGGCAACATGCAATCGCGGATTTGGGTGCGAAGCCGTTTGTTGCTGGTTTTTCAGGGAATTCTGGAGAACGCTCATGTCTCGATCATCCAATCCGGGCTGTCGCGTGGTTCGTCCTGAAGGCGCCGTGGCCGGCCAGCAGGGGCTCAACTATTTCGAGGGCATTGCGGCGGAGACCGTCGGGGCAACCGGGCTCTGCATGCACATCGTCACGATCCCGCCCGGTGCGCGCGCCAAGGCGCATCTGCATGAGAGCCACGAGACGGCGATCTACGTGCTTTCCGGGGAGGCCTGGACCTGGTTTGGCGAGAGGCTTGAGGAGCACGTCGTCGCTAGGGCCGGTGAGATGGTCTACATCCCCGCCGGCATGCCGCATCTGCCGGAGAACCGCTCGAACGCGCCCTGTTCGGCCGTCATCGCGCGCACGGATCCGAACCAGCGCGAGAGCCTCGTGCTGCTGCCCGAGCTCGATCACCTCGTGCCCGCCTGACGCCGCCCGCGCCGAACTGCCCCGCCAAGGTGGCGGGGCATGTCCGGTGGGACAGAGCGGCGCGAAGACGTGCAAGCCGCGAAACATGACGCCTCAGACGCCCGTGGCCGGGATGCCGGTGCGCTGGACGGCGCGGGGGGCGGTGACTTCCTTCCAGTTGGAAAGGGCTGAGCTGACCGCCGGGAAGGGATCGCGGCGGACGAATTCGCCGTGGCCCTCGCGGGTCTTGACCGTGCCTTCCTCGATCGCGACGACGCCACGGGTAAGGGTAAAGCGCGGCAGGCCCTTTACCTCCTTGCCTTCGAAGACGTTGTAGTCGATCGCCGACTGCTGGCTCTTGGCGGAGATCGTCTTGGTGCGCTTCGGATCCCAGACGACGAGGTCGGCATCGGCGCCGATAAGGATTGCGCCCTTCTTCGGGTAGATGTTGAGGATCTTGGCAATGTTGGTCGAGGTCACCGCCACGAACTCGTTCATGGTGATGCGGCCGGTGTTGACACCATGGGTCCACAGCATCGGCATGCGGTCTTCGAGGCCACCGGTGCCGTTCGGGATCTTGGTGAAATCGCCAACGCCGAAGCGCTTCTGCTCGGATGTGAAGGCGCAGTGGTCGGTCGCCACTACCTGCAGCGAGCCCGAGGCAAGGCCGGCCCAGAGACTGTCCTGATGCAGCTTGTTGCGGAACGGCGGCGACATCACGCGGCGGGCCGCATGGTCCCAGTCCTTGTTGAAATACTCGGTTTCATCGAGCGTCAGATGCTGGATCAACGGTTCGCCGAAGACGCGCATGCCCTTGGAGCGGGCGCGGCGGATCGCCTCGTGCGCCTGTTCGCAAGAGGTGTGCACGATGTAGACCGGGCAGCCAGCCATGTCGGCGATCATGATCGCGCGGTTGGTCGCTTCGCCTTCGACCTCGGCCGGGCGCGAATAGGCGTGCGCTTCCGGCCCGTTGTTGCCTTCTGACAGCAGCTTTGCCTGGAGCTGGGCGACCACGTCGCCGTTTTCGGCATGCACCAGTGGTAGCGCGCCGAGGGCGGCGCAGCGCTGGAAGGACGAGAACATTTCGTCGTCATCCACCATCAGTGCGCCCTTATAGGCCATGAAGTGCTTGAAGGTGTTGATGCCCTTGTCCTTGACGATGGTCTCCATCTCGTTGAAGACCTGCTCGCTCCACCAGGTGATCGCCATGTGGAAGGAATAGTCGCAGTTGGCGCGGGTGGACTTGTTGTCCCACATCGTGAGCGCTTCGAGCAGCGACTGGTTGGGCGAGGGCAGTGCAAAGTCGACCACCATGGTCGTGCCGCCGGCAAGGGCTGCGCGCGTGCCGCTTTCGAAATCGTCGGAGGAATAGGTGCCCATGAAGGGCATTTCGAGATGGGTATGCGGGTCGATGCCGCCGGGCATGATGTAACAGCCGCTCGCATCGAGCGTTTCGTCGCCCGACAGGTTCGGGCCGATCTCGACGATCTTTCCGCCCTCGATCTTGACGTCCGCCTTGTAGGTCAGGTCGGCCGTGACGATGGTTCCACCCTTGATGACAGTGCTCATGATTGTTCCTCGCGATTGCGCTTCCGGCGGCCAGGCAACCGCCACGAAAAAGGGCGGAACTTTCGTCCCGCCCGCAAACTCATTCGACGATTTCGGCCGTTTCGACGACGGCGTGGAAGAGGACGTCGGCGCCGGCGCTGGCCCACTCCCTGGAGATGTCCTCCGCCTCGTTGTGGCTGAGGCCACCGACGCAGGGGCACATGATCATCGTCGTCGGCGCCACCTTGGCGGCCCAGCAGGCATCATGCCCGGCGCCCGAGATGAGGTTCATGTGGCTGTAGCCGAGATGCTCGGCGGCGTTACGCACGGCGCTGACGAGCTTTGGATCGAAGGTGACCGGCTCGAAATGGCCGATCGCCTCGATGGAACAGCCGACGCCAAGCGCGTCAGTGATCTTCGGTGCCTCGGCCTCGATCTTTGCCCGCATGCGGTCGAGCTTGGCCTTGTCCGGCGAGCGGATGTCGACGGTGAAGACCACCTTGCCCGGCAGCACGTTGCGGGAATTGGGCGAGAAGAACACCTGGCCGACGCCGCCGACGGCGCCCGGCTGGTTTTCCATCGCGACGCCCTGGACCATTTCCAGAATGCGGGCCATGGCAAGGCCGGCGTTAACGCGCATGTTCATCGGGGTCGAGCCCGTATGGGCTTCGCGGCCGGTCAGCGTGAACTCCAGCCACCACAGGCCCTGACAGTGGGTGACGACGCCGATGTCCTTGCCCTCGGCTTCGAGGATCGGGCCCTGCTCGATATGGTACTCGAAATAGGCGTGCATCTTGCGGGCGCCGACTTCCTCGTCGCCGACCCAGCCGATGCGTTTCAGTTCGTCGCCAAAGGTCTTTCCTTCGGGATCCTTGCGGCCATAGGCGAAATCCTGACTGTGCACGCCGGCAAAGACGCCCGATGCGAGCATGGCCGGCGCGAAGCGCGCGCCTTCCTCGTTGGTCCAGTTGGTGACCACGATCGGATGTTTGGTCTTGATGCCGAGGTCGTTCATCGAGCGTACGACCTCGAGGCCCGAGAGCACACCGAGCACGCCGTCATACTTGCCGCCGGTCGGCTGGGTATCGAGATGCGAGCCGATATAGACGGGCAGCGCATCCGGGTCGGTGCCGGGCCTTGTGAAGAACATATTGCCCATGGTGTCGACGCCCATGGTGAGGCCGGCCTTTTCGCACCAGGACTGGAACAGCCGGCGCCCTTCGGCGTCCTCGTCGGTCAGCGTCTGGCGGTTGTTGCCGCCCGCGACACCAGGGCCGATCTTGGCCATTTCCATAAGTGAATCCCACAGGCGGTCGGCATTGACGCGCATGTTCTCGCCAGGTGCAGCCACGGCGGTCTCCTCATCTTTTCAGGGCTTTGCCTTGATCGGCGCGCCCTCATGTTCCCGTGGTCAAATCCAGGCTTGGTTTTTTCTGGTGCCCTTCGATCAGCCGTTGCCTTTGGCGGTGAACTGGCTGATAATTTGACCGGTTGGTAAACATTACAACTTCCGTTGCGGCACTCAAGCCGGAAAAACAAAAAAACGAAGTTGTTGCCCAATAAGATGGCGAGGCCGGAAATTGGGCAGCCGGTTCCTGCGCGACGAGCTGCGCAGGCATGGCCAGGGGGAAAGATGGTATTACCGAGAGCGGCCAGGACCCAGAGGCGGACCCGCATACAAGGGGAGAAGGAAGAGCGCATTCTCGAGGCCGCGCTCGAAGTCTTTTCCGCCAACGGTTTCCGCGGCTCGACCGTCGACCAGATTGCCGAAGTGGCGGGAATGTCGAAGCCCAATTTGCTCTATTATTTCCGCACCAAGGAAGCGATGCACCGGGCGCTGATTGACCGGGTGCTCGACACTTGGCTCGACCCCTTGCGGGAGTTCAACGCCGAGGGGAATCCGGTCGCCGAAATCCGCAGCTATATTCGGCGCAAGCTCGAAATGGCCCGTGACTATCCGCGCGAAAGCCGGCTCTTCGCCAACGAGGTGTTGCAGGGCGCGCCGCATATCGAGGACGAGCTCAAGGGGCCCTTGAAGTCGCTGGTCGACGAGAAGGCCGAGGTAATCCGGGCCTGGGCCAAGGCCGGCAAGATCGCCAAATGCGATCCCTATCACCTGATCTTCGCGATCTGGTCCACCACCCAGCACTACGCCGACTTCGACGTGCAGGTGCGCGCCGTGCTCGGCCAGGGAAACGCCGGGGACGGGCGCTTCGAGGATGCGGCACGCTTCCTCGAACGGCTCTTCGTCGACGGGCTGCAGGTGAGCGAGCAGCCGGCGGCTTGAGCCGCATTTCAATCTGGCAGCAGCGCCATCAACAGCAGGCCGCAGGCCGTGGTCAGCGCGCCGGCAAGCACCGGTAGGCTGGTCCAGCCATGACCGAGCAGACCCTCGAGCAGGATGATGAAGCTCGGCGTCAGATAGCCGTAGCCAAGCACTTTCGATGCGGGTAGCCGCATCGAGGCGTATTGCAGGAGCAGGAAGGTGATCGCCGTGGTCACAACAGCCAGATAGAGGACGGCGAGCCAGACGACCGGTGGCAGGCTGGCGAAATCGGCCGTGACGAGACCGGCCGCGCCCGGTACCAGCAGCCAGGGCACGGTGAAGACAGCCACCCAGAAGCCGAAGGCGAATGGACTTTCCTCTCGGCCGAACTTGCGGATCAGCGGCACATAGACCGCGTGGCAGACGACGCCGACGAAGAAGATCAATTCGCCCTGGCCGACGTCGAAGGCAAGGATCGCGCCGACATCGGCGCGAAAGATCACCCAGACGGCGCCAAGGGCAGCGATGATCAGACCGGCGAGCACGCCCGGGCGCGTATGCTGACCGAGCAACAAAAACGCGAAGCCGGCGCTCAAGAGCGGCATCAGCGTGAAGACCGCGCCTGTCGAAACAGGGCTGGTGAACTCCAGCGCCTTGAACATCGTCAGCATGTAGACGGCGATCAGCCCGCCGAGGATCACGAAGCGCCACGCTTGCTTGGGAAAGCGAAAGGGAACGCGTGCATAGCCGAAGGTGAGCAGGCCAAGGACGACGACGGTCAACAGATAGCGCCAGAGCGTCAGTGGCCCGGCGCCCATATGTTGGGTGGCAAGGCCGCCGAAGGAAAAGGAGCCGGCGATCAGGACGGCGAAGGTCATCATCGCCAGGTGCGCCTTCAGCTTCTCGGCGCCCTTCGCATGAACCTGGTGCGCGGTTTTCGGGGAGACGTCCTGTTTCATGCGGGCTTCCGGATTGGATCGGCGGCGAGGGCGGGAAGGATCTCCACTACTAGATCATTTCAGCGCTTCATTGAAACCGTGAAAAGATCCAAAGCCTTGAAGGTATGCAACTTCGGGCGTAAAAACTGTTTCACGCTTTCAAGGGGTTGCACTACGCGTTCGACGGTGCAGGTTGCAAGGCCGTGGAGATACCGGCGGCATCCCCGACGATCCAGGTTTCGAGCGTCGCCTGCCGGCCGCGCAGGCCGATGTCCAGCCGCTCATGCCCTTCGATCACCAGGCCCGCGCGGTTGACGAGCTCGGCCGAGACGGCCAATTGTACGTCGTGTTCCTTGGCGAGGCCTTCCAGACGGCTCGCCGTGTTAATCGTATCGCCGACCGCCGTCAGCGATGTGGCCTGGCCGTAGCCGATCTCGCCGATGATCGCCGGGCCGGCGTGCAGGCCCATGGCGATGCGCAGCGGCTCGTCGAGTTCGCCGCGGAAGGTCTGGTTCAGCGTCTCGAGGCCCTTGGATATGCGCACGGCGGCGGCAAGCGACTGCCGGCAGGCCTCCGTGTAGGTGCTCTTCAGCCCGAAGATCGCCAATGCGCCGTCACCGATGAACTTGTCGATGACGCCGCCGGAATCCTCGACCGCTTCGCCCACCATCTCGAAGTAGCGGTTGAGCAGGAACACGGTGTCGAAAGGCAGCTTGTGTTCGGCAATGCTGGTGAAGCCGCGCAGGTCGCAGAAGAGCACGGCGATGCGCCGTTCGCGACCTTCGCCGCCCTCGCGGCCGATCTGCTTCTTGATGCCGAGGCTGTCGCTGTCGAGGATCGGCACGACGGTGACGTTATGGACAGGGCGAAACTGGCAGGCGAGGCGGACATTGTCGGGTGCGCCGATCCGGGTGAGTGTCGCGAGCTCCGCATCCTCGGGTGGCGGTTGGTCTTCAAGCCCCTGGATGATGCGTACCCGGCAGGTCGAGCATCGGCCACGGCCGCCGCAGACCGAGACGTGGGCGATGCCCGCGGCCCTGCTCGCCTCAAGCACGCTGAAGCCGAGATTGACGGTGGCCACCCGACCGTCGGGATAGCGCACGCGAATGCGCCCGCCCTTTGGCATGGCCCGCAGCAGGAACGTGCCGGCGATCAGGCCGCCGAAGCCGAAATAGAGGCCGAGCCGAATATCCTCGAGAAGCGTGAGGTCGAACTGAGGCTTCGAATAGGAACGGTCGCCGTAGCCGCCATGTTCGGCGTAACCGTCCTCGATCGAGCGGGCGCCGCTGACGAAGCCGAGCAGCGCGAAGATTGGCACGAGCATCGCGACCGTGTAGAGCAGGATTTCGTAACGCGGGAACCAGGCGCGGCCGCGCATCCAGAACCAGGCGCCGAGGCAGCCGTGGCCCCAGACGAGCAGCAGGGCGAGCGATTGTCTCGTGGCATTGACGGAATTCGACCAGAGCATGCGGAGCATGTCCGGATAATCCGCGTCGACCCCGGTAAGAAGTGGCTCGACGCGTGCGGCCGTCACGTGGCCGATCAAAAGGAAAGGCAGGCTGAGGCCGAAGACGATCTTCAGCGCCTCGCGCGCCGGCATTCTGAGCGTCTGCCGACGATAGATGCTTTCGAGCGCCATGGCGAAATGCAGCAGCAGGGCGCCGTAGAGCAGCACCGTGCCGGGCAGGCTGTGCCAGATGAGATTGAAGCCTTTGCGGGCGGTTTCCATCGCTTCGACGGAGATCAGGCCGAGCGAGTGGTTGAAGAAATGCGCCAGAACGAACGTACCGAGTATGGCCCCGGAGACGAGGTGCATTCGCTTGCGTCGGTTGGCCGAAATGATCGTCAAGCAACAAGTCCGGCTCTGCCGGAGCGTCGTCCGGCTGCAGTGTCAAAACCTTTGGAGATCGCGTTGCGGCCCTGATCGAGCCCGCGACGCACCCCGTATGAGTACTCCCTTATTATCCAGATCGTACGAGCCGACAACTTACCATTTTTACACAATCTGTTTCGTTTTCGTGTCCTGTTCGTTATCGGCGCAGCACGCTATTCATCCGAATCCGGCCGCAGGAACGCGCTCGGGTGCGGGCGGGATCCGCAGAGCCGGGCGAAGCGGCCGCCAAAGCCGACCATTATCCGCACGCCGCCGCCTTCGGAAGCAGGAATGCTCGGCGGATCATTGCATCATGGGGGCCAGTCGATCGGCCAGCGTGTCGATCATCAGCCGCAATTTCGGCGGCATGTATTGCGTGCGCGGCCACACGACATGGGCTGCGAAGGAGAGGGCGGGCACATCGGTAAGAATGCGGACGAGCCGTCCTGAGTCGATGTGGCTGCGCACCAGCCAGCACGGCAGCCATGCGAGGCCGAAGCCGTCTGCCGCCGCATCGGCGATCGAGGTCAGGTCGTCGAGTTTCAGCCGTGCCGGCGGCGTCACCTGCCGGGGTACCGCTCCCTTGACCGGGAAGGACCAGGAAAGCGCATCGCTGCTGCGCCGATAGAGGATCGCCTGATGGTGAAGAAGGTCATCGATGCTGCGCGGCGTGCCGTGCCGCTGCAGGTAGGCGGGGGAGGCGCAGACCGTCATGGGCTGGTCGGCAACCTTGCGCGCCATTACATCGGGTTCATCGGGCAGTGGACCTGTGCGAATGGCGAGATCGAAGCCATCCTCGACAAGATCGACCCTGCGGTCGCTGAAATTGACGTCGAGTTCCAGGAGCGGGTGCTGACCCAGTAGTTCCGACAAGAGCGGCATGACGCATTGCCGTCCGAAAACCACGGGCAGGGACATGCGCAGCCGACCTCTGATCTCCTGCTTGCCCGATTCCAGCAGTGCCTCGCCGGCACGAATCTCACCAACGGCTCTGAGACAACTTTCATAATAGAGCTGGCCTTCGGCCGTCAGGCTCTGCGTGCGGGTCGTGCGATGGAAGAGCCGGACGCCAAGTCTTTGTTCGAGCTTGGCAATCGTCTTGCCGACAGCGGAGCGCGAGAGGTTCAGCCGTTCGGCCGCCGCTGAAAATCCACCAGCGTCGACCGCCTCGACGAAGATCGAAATGCCTCCCAACCGCTCCACAATTGTCTCCTTTTAAGAACCAATGTGGCGAATTCTTATCGCAACTGGAGAGGTAAATTCAACTCTATGCTTCCTCCATCAGATCAATCCAGTGAAAGGAACGGACCATGGCAAGACTGATGAAGGAATGGACGATCGACGCGCTTGGAGCCGAAAACCTCAAAATTACCGAGCGCCGTGTTCCGGAGCCGGGCCCAGGTGAGGTGCTGGTTCGCACGACGGCCGTGTCACTCAATTTTCGTGACAAGCTGGTCCTGGATAACGGCATGGGCATGCCGTTATCCTTCCCCTTCGTGCCGGGCTCCGACATGGCCGGTGTGGTCGAAGCGGTCGGCCGGGGCGTGTCCCGTTTCCAGCCCGGCGATCGGGTCATCTCCGTTTTCGATCCGACCTGGATCGACGGTCAAAAGCCGGGAACGGCTCGTCACCCAACGTCGTTTGCCCTTGGCGGCCTGAACCCGGGTGTCGCGTCGCAATATGTCGCTTTCCCTGAGGACTGGTTCGTCGCAGCACCCGAGAGCCTCGACGACGGCGAGGCGAGCACCTTGCCCTGTGCCGGGGTGACGGCCTGGTTCGCCCTGGTCGAGAAGGGGCATCCCAAGGCCGGCGACCGCGTCGTCGTGCAGGGCACCGGCGGCGTATCGCTGTTCGGGTTGCAGATCGCCAAGGCGCATGGCGCCGAGGTCATCGTCACGTCGGCCAGCCAGGAAAAGCTCGAGCGCGCGCTTGCTCTGGGCGCCGACCATGGCATCAACCGCGTAAAAGAGGATTGGGCGGAGCGGGTTCTTGAGATTACCGGCGATCACGGCGCCGATCATATTCTGGAGATGGCGGGTGGTACCAATCTTGGCAAGTCGCTGCAGGCGGTTGCCGTGCAGGGACGGATATCGGTGATCGGGGTGTTCGAGGGCGCGGAGATCTCGGCGCCGGTCACGCCGGTCCTGCTGAAATCGCCGGTCATCCAGGGCATTGGCGTTGCCCATCGCCGGGCACTCGAGGATTTCACCGTGGCGATCGACCGGACCGCGATCAAGCCAGTCATCGATGCGCGCTATTCGTTCGAACAGTTCCGCGAGGCTTTGGCGCATCTCGACCGCGGCCCGTTCGGCAAGGTCGTCGTCGAGTTCTGAGGGCACATGAGAAAACGCCGCCGGACTTGTGGTCCGGCGGCGTTTCGATGAAGTGACGAGATCCGCTACTCAGCGGCCTGGCGGGCCATCGGGTTGTTCGGATGGGTCGTCCAGTTGGCGTAGTTTGGATCGACCGGCTTGCCGGTGCGCTGGTCGAGCGTGCCGGCCGGCAGCTCTTCCATGGTGATGCAGTTTTCGACGGGACAGACGTTGACGCAGAGATTGCAGCCAACGCACTCGTCTTCCATTACCTCGAAGTGACGTACGCCGTTGACGAACTGCGTGATCGCCTGGTGCGAGGTATCCTCGCAGGCGATGTGGCAGCGACCGCACTTGATGCAGGCATCCTGGTCGATCTTCGCCTTGGCGATGTAGTTGAGGTTCAGATACTGCCAGTCGGTAACGTTCGGGACCGCGCGTCCGGTGATATCATCGAGGTTGCGGTGACCCTTGGCGTCCATCCAGTCGGAGAGGCCCGAGATCATTTCCTGGACGATCTTGAAGCCATAGGTCATGGCTGCGGTGCAGACCTGGACGTTGCCGGCGCCAAGTGCCAGGAACTCGGCCGCGTCGCGCCAGGTGGTGATGCCGCCGATGCCGGAGATCGGCAGGCCGTAGGTTTCCGGATCGCGAGCGATCTCGGCGACCATATTGAGCGCGATCGGCTTCACCGCCGGGCCGCAATAGCCGCCGTGGGTGCCCTTGCCGCCGACCGTCGGGTTGGGGGCGAAGTTGTCGAGGTCGACCGAGACGATCGAGTTGATGGTGTTGATCAGCGACACCGCGTCGGTACCGCCAGCCTTGGCGGCGCGCGCCGGCTTGCGGATGTCGGTGATATTGGGCGTCAATTTGGTGATGACAGGCATGCGCGTGTACTGCTTGCACCAGCGCACGACCATCTCGATGTATTCCGGCACCTGGCCGACCGCAGCACCCATGCCACGTTCGGACATGCCGTGCGGACAGCCGAAGTTGAGTTCGATGCCGTCGGCGCCGGTTTCCTCGACCAGCGGCAGGATCGCCTTCCACGCCTCTTCCTCGCAGGGCACCATGATCGAGGCGATCAGGGCGCGATCCGGCCAGTTCATCTTCACCTGCTTCATTTCGCGCAGGTTCACATAGAGGTCGCGGTCGGTGATGAGCTCGATGTTGTTCAGCCCGAGCAGCCGGCGGTCGGCGCCCCAGATCGCGCCGTAGCGCGGGCCGTTGACGTTGACGACCGGCGGGCCTTCCTCGCCGAGCGTCTTCCAGACGACGCCGCCCCAGCCCGCCTTGAAGGCGCGCTCGACGTTGTAAGCTTTGTCCGTCGGTGGGGCGGATGCCAGCCAGAACGGGTTCGGGGATTTGATGCCGACAAAATTATTGCGAAGATCAGCCATTGGTTTCTCCTCCCGATCCCTTAGGCAACTGCGCTCGCGCGCGGCGCTGCCGCGGCGAAGGCCCGATTGATCGATTCAGCCGCGTCGCGGCCCATGGCGACGGCCGAGACCGTGAGGTCTTCACCGCCGAGCACGCAGTCGCCGCCGGCCCAGACGTTGGGCAGCGACGTGCGCCCTTCGGCGTCGGCAACAATGCGGCCGCCTTCGAGTTGCAGCGCGCCGAGGCCTGCTCCGAGGAAGCTCTGGCCGATCGCCTTGAAGATCTGGTCGGCAGCAATGATACCGGTTTCGCCGGTCGCCGTCAGCTTTCCGTCTTCGAGCGTGGTGTATTCCAGCTCGATGCCGGCGACCTTGCCGTCCTTCTCGGCGATGCGCTTCGGCTGCAGCCAGTGGCGGATGGTGACGCCCTTGGAGGCCGCCAGGTCCTGCTCGAACTCGGAGGCGTTCATGTGCTCCTTGCCGCGGCGATAACAGATCGTCACTTCTTCCGCGCCGAGCAGCTTTGCCTGCACGGCCGCATCGATTGCGGTCATGCCGCCACCGAGGACGACGACGCGACGGCCGACCGGGATATCGGCCTTGGTCTTCGACTGGCGAAGGGCGGCGATGAAGTCGACGGCATCGTCAACGCCTTCGGCACTTTCGCCTTCGAGACGCAGCGCGTTCACGCCCGCAAGGCCGAGGCCGAGGAAGACGGCGTCATACTGTTCCGAGAGGTCGGCGAGGGTGAAATCGCGGCCGATCGCCTGGCCCTGGCGCACTTCGATGCCGCCGATCGCCAGCACGTAGTCGACTTCCTTCTGCGCGAAGTCGTCGACCGACTTGTAGGCGGCAATGCCGTACTCATTGAGGCCGCCGGACTTCGGCCGGGCATCGTAGATCACGACGTCGTGGCCCTTGACGGCCAACCGATGGGCAGCAGCAAGGCCGGCCGGGCCGGCGCCGACGACGGCGATCTTGCGGCCGGAGGTTTCAGCACGGGTGTAGAACTGCTTGTTCTCTTTCATCGCCACGTCGGTCGCATAGCGCTGCAGGCGGCCGATCTCGACCGGGCGCTCCTCGGCGGTGTTGCGAACGCAAGCCTGTTCGCACAGCGTTTCGGTGGGACAGACGCGGGCGCACATGCCGCCCAGGATGTTCTGATCGAAGATCGTCTTGGCCGATCCGATCGGGTTTCCGGTCGATATCTGCCGAATGAACAGCGGGATATCGATGGAGGTGGGACAGGCCGTCATGCACGGCGCGTCATGACAGAAATAACAGCGGTCGGAAGCGACGAGGGCCTCGTGCTTGTCGAGCGGTGGATGCAGGTCGGAGAAATTGCTCTCGTACTCCCCGAGCGGCAGGCGGCCGCCGAGGATCCCAGATTGTGTCGTTCCCATTTTTGGCTCCCAATGTTTTCTCAGGATGATGGAACGGTAACACGCTTTATTTTTTTATCAAACGGTAAAAATTTAAGGTCGAAACGGCCGAAAAGCCTTGTGATCCCGGGCCTTGCGGCAGACCTGCCAAGCCCTTGTTCTTGGCCGATGTTTGACAGGGCGGGGCAATAGTGGCAGCAGATCAGAGCGGGGTGAGGAAAAGTGTGCGCGGTTTTCCGCCCGCACCCCGCTCTGCTTATGAAGATCGATCACGATACTTTTGGATCGACAGGATCCAAAAGTATCGTGATCGGGGGGGATGGAGAACAGCGATGGCACGCAGGGGCGAGGCGAACAACAGGCTTGACGATGCTGCCCGGGCAGGCTGGCTATACTATGTCGCTGGCCGCACCCAGGATGAGATCGCCACCGTCATGGGAATCTCGCGCCAGTCGGCGCAGCGGTTGGTTTCGCTCGCCATGTCCGAGCGGCTGATCAAGGTTCGGCTCGACCATCCGATTGCCGCCTGCCTCGAGGCGGCCGCAGGTCTTCGCGACAAATACGGACTGAAACATGTGGAGGTGGTGCCGAGCGATCCCGGTTCGACCTCGACGACCGTTGGCATCGCGGAAGCCGGGGCCGCCGAGATCGAGCGCTGGCTGAAATCGTCCGAGCCGCAGGTGCTGGCGATCGGTACCGGGCGCACGCTGAAAGCGGCGGTCGATCAGTTGCCGCCGATGGAATGTCCGCAGCACCGCATCGTGTCGCTCACGGGCAATATCGGCCTTGATGGTTCGGCCGCCTATTACAACGTCATCTTCAGCATGGCCGATGCGGTCAAGGCCCGGCATTTTCCGATGCCGCTGCCGGTGCTCGCCGCTTCGGCCGAGGAGCGGGAGGTGCTGCACAGCCAGAGCCTGGTGCAGGTGGCTCTGAAGCTAGGCGCCGAAGCCAATGTCGCCTTCGTCGGCGTCGGCGAGCTCGGCCCGGACGCGCCGCTCTGCCAGGACGGGTTCCTCGCCCAGGACGAGATGGCCGGTCTGACCAAGGCGGGTGCCGCGGGCGAGATCTGTGGCTGGATGTTCGATCATGATGGCGCGTTGCTCTCGGGCAGCTTCAACGAGCGCGTCGCCTCCGTTCCCTTGCCGCCGCGCGACCGGGCGTCTGTCATCGGACTTGCCAAGGGGCAGCGCAAGTATGAGGCGCTGCGGGCGGCCGTAAAGGGCGGCATTATCAACGGCCTTATCACCGATGAGGCGACGGCGAGCTATCTGCTCAACGCATGATCGTTATGCGAAACGATTGAAAAGGCCGGCCCCAGCGCCGGCCTTTCGCATTTGCGAAACGAAAAAATCGGCAATCAAAACAATCTTCTAATGTTTCTGTGTGCGCCGCAGCAACGAATGCGCATTGACAATTCGTCATGAGAAGTGAGTAATTGCCCATGAGCGAGGCAAATGCTCAATTTCTTCTGGGAGGAAGTCGATGAACTTGAGAACTTTCCTGCTGGGCACGTGCTCGGCAGTCGCACTGTCGGGTCTGGCCCAAGCAGAAACCCTGACGATCGCGACCGTGAACAACGGCGACATGATCCGGATGCAGAAGCTGACGGAAGATTTCACGTCCAAGAATCCGGACATTCAGCTCGAGTGGGTAACGCTTGAGGAAAACGTGCTGCGCCAGCGCGTGACGACCGATATCGCCACCAAGGGCGGCCAGTACGACATCATGACGATCGGCACCTATGAAGTGCCGATCTGGGCGAAGCAGGGCTGGCTGCTGCCGCTCGACAATCTCGGCGCCGACTACGATGTCGACGACCTCTTGCCGGCGATCCGCTCCGGCCTCACCATCGACGGCAAGCTCTATGCGGCACCTTTCTACGGCGAAAGCTCGATGGTGATGTACCGCAAGGACCTGTTCGAGAAGGCCGGTCTGACCATGCCCGACGCGCCGACCTGGGACTTCATCGCCGACGCGGCACGTAAGATCACAGACAAGAACGCCGAAGTCTACGGCATCTGCCTGCGCGGCAAGGCCGGCTGGGGCGAGAACATGGCCTTCCTGACGGCGACCGCGAACGCCTTTGGCGCCCGCTGGTTCGACGAGAACTGGAAGCCGCAGTTCGACCAGCCCGAATGGAAGAACGCGCTCGACTTCTACGTCAAGCTGATGAACGACGCCGGACCGCCCGGCGCATCCTCCAACGGCTTCAACGAGAACCTGTCGCTGTTCCAGACCGGCAAGTGCGGCATGTGGATCGACGCGACCGTGGCCGCTTCCTTCGTCACCAACCCGAAGGAATCGACCGTTGCCGATAAGGTCGGCTTCGCGCTCGCGCCGGACACCGGCCTCGGCAAACGCGGCAACTGGCTCTGGGCCTGGAACCTTGCGATCCCCGCGGGCTCACAGAAGGTCGCCTCGGCCGAGAAGTTCATCTCCTGGGCAACCGGCAAGGACTATCTGAAGCTCGTGGCAGACAAGGAAGGCTGGGCGAACGTTCCTCCGGGCACGCGCACCTCGCTCTACGCCAACCCCGAGTACCAGAAGGCAGCACCCTTCGCGAAGATGACGCTCGACTCGATCAACGCGGCCGACCCGAAGAACCCGGCGGTCAAGCCGGTTCCCTATGTCGGCGTGCAGTTCGTGGCGATCCCGGAATTCCAGGGTCTCGGCACGGCGGTCGGCCAGCAGTTCTCGGCGGCTCTTGCCGGCCAGATGAGCGTCGACGACGCGCTTGCCAGCGCCCAGAAGCTGACCGAACGCGAAATGACCAAGGCCGGTTACATCAAGTAAGGCTCCCAAGGGCCCGGGGTGCTGGCCGCAAATGGCTGGCACCCCGGTAAATCCCGAAGGTAGCCGCAGGGCTCGCGCGGAAAAACGCGCCGCCCGACCCGATCTCGAAACAGCGTTGAATTCCGTCATTTGGGGGGACGCCATGGCGACCTTGCACACCCGCTCCGCCGCGCGTCTGATGATTGCGCCTTCGGTGCTTCTGCTTCTGGCCTGGATGATCGTTCCGCTGGCCATGACGATCTACTTCTCGTTCCTGCGCTACAATCTTCTGATGCCGGGGATGGAGGAGTTCGCGGGCTTTTCCAACTACAGCTACTTCCTGACCGATCCCGCTTTCTTCCAGGCGCTCTTCAACACGCTGGCGATCGTGCTCGGCGTGTTGTTCATCACTGTCATCGGCGGCATCGCGCTGGCGCTTCTGCTGGACCAGCCGATGTTCGGGCAGGGGATCGTGCGCATTCTGGTCATCGCGCCGTTCCTGATCATGCCGACGGTCGCGGCACTCGTCTGGAAGAACATGTTCATGAACCCGGTCAATGGGCTCTTTGCCTGGATCGCCAAGCTCTTCGGGCTGCAGCCTTTCGACTTTCTCGCCAATGCGCCCCTGATGTCGGTGATCCTGATCGTCGCCTGGCAGTGGCTGCCGTTCGCGACACTGATCCTTCTGACCGCGCTGCAATCGCTCGACGAGGAGCAGAAGGAAGCCGCGCAGATGGACGGCGCCGGCGCCTTGAGCCGCTTCATCTACCTGGTGTTGCCGCATCTTTCTCGCGCGATTACCGTCGTCATCCTCATTCAGACGATCTTCCTGCTCTCGGTCTTTGCCGAAATTCTGGTCACCACCAATGGCGGCCCGGGCACGCAGAGCACCAACCTGACTTTCCTCGTCTATGCGCAGGCCCTGCTGCAGTTCGACGTGGGCGGTGCTTCGGCCGGCGGCATCATCGCGGTCATCCTCGCCAACATCGTCGCATTCTTCCTGATGCGCATGATCGGCAAGACGCTGGAGGCTTGAGAACCATGGCACGCAACGTCTCCACCCAAAGAAAGATCGTCGTGACCGTTGTCGCCTGGACGATCGGCATCCTCATCTTCTTCCCGATCCTCTGGACGTTCCTGACGAGCTTCAAGACCGAGGCCGAGGCGATCGCATCGCCGCCGTCGCTGTTCTTCTTCGACTGGACGACGGAGAACTATCACGAGGTGCAAAGCCGCTCGAACTACTTCCTGCACTTCATGAACTCGGTCGTCGTCTCCTTCGGCTCGACACTGATCGGCCTGATCATCGCCATCCCGTCCGCCTGGGCGATGGCGTTCTCGCCGACCAAGCGCACCAAGGACGTGCTCATGTGGATGCTCTCCACCAAGATGATGCCGTCGGTCGGTGTGCTGGTGCCGATGTATCTGTTGTTCCGCAACACCGGCCTGCTCGACACCCGCACCGGCCTCGTGATCGTGCTGACGCTGATCAACCTGCCGATCATCATCTGGATGCTTTACACCTACTTCAAGGAAATCCCCGGCGAGATCCTGGAGGCCGCGCGCATGGACGGTGCATCGCTCTCCAAGGAGATCATCTATGTGCTGACGCCGATGGCGATCCCGGGCATCGCCTCGACGCTGCTCTTGAACATCATCCTCGCCTGGAACGAGGCGTTCTGGACGCTCAACCTCAGTGCCGCCAAGGCAGCACCGCTGACGGCGTTCATCGCCTCCTATTCGAGCCCTGAAGGCCTGTTCTACGCCAAGCTCTCGGCCGCCTCGACCATGGCGATCGCCCCCATCCTCATACTCGGCTGGTTCTCGCAGAAGCAGCTCGTACGCGGCCTCACCTTCGGCGCGGTCAAATAAGGGATACGACAATGGGAAGCATTACACTCAGCAAGGTTTCGAAGGTCTTCGGCGCCCATGCCGTCATCCCCTCGATCGACCTCGACATCAACAATGGCGAGTTCGTCGTCTTCGTCGGACCGTCCGGTTGCGGGAAGTCGACGCTGCTCCGGCTGATTGCCGGCCTCGAAGACGTCAGTGACGGCGACATCGTCATCGACGGCAAGAACGCCACCGAACTGCCACCGGCACAGCGCGGCCTGTCGATGGTGTTCCAGTCCTATGCGCTCTATCCGCATATGAGCGTGCGTTCCAACATCGCCT
This sequence comes from Ensifer sp. EB106-05-01-XG146, assembly GCF_058791875.1. NCBI lineage: Bacteria > Pseudomonadati > Pseudomonadota > Alphaproteobacteria > Hyphomicrobiales > Rhizobiaceae > Ensifer > Ensifer sp. EB106-05-01-XG146. The sequence goes on along the minus strand of NZ_JBYTDX010000001.1, from coordinate 2,752,287 downwards.
TTCCCCTGAAAATGGCGGGCGAGGACAAGGCCGTCATCGACAAGAAGGTGTCGGATGCAGCCCGCGTGTTGAACCTCACCGACTATCTCGACCGCAAGCCGCGTCAGCTTTCGGGCGGCCAGCGCCAGCGCGTCGCGATCGGCCGAGCGATCGTGCGCCAGCCGAAGGCGTTCCTGTTCGACGAGCCGCTGTCGAACCTCGACGCGGCGCTGCGCGTCAACATGCGGCTTGAAATCAGCCAACTGCACCAGGACCTGAAGACGACGATGATCTACGTCACCCACGACCAGGTGGAGGCGATGACCATGGCCGACAAGATCGTGGTGCTCAATCGTGGTCGCATCGAGCAGGTCGGCTCGCCGCTCGACCTCTACCACAAGCCGGACAACCTGTTCGTCGCCGGCTTCATCGGCTCGCCGCGCATGAACATCGTCAGCGGTGCGGCGGCTTCCGCCTATCAGGCGCACACGATGGGCATTCGGCCTGAACATCTGGCGCTTTCGAAGGAAAGCGGAACCTGGCAGGGCACGGTCGGTGTTGCCGAGCATCTCGGTTCCGACACCTTCCTGCACGTCAATGTCGACAATGTCGGCACGGTGACGGCGCGGGTCAGCGGCGATTTCGCCGTGACCCATGGTGACCGGGTCTTCCTGACGCCCGATCCGCAGCGCGTCCACAGGTTCGACGAAAAGGGGCTGGCGGTTCGATGAAGAGGCTCGACGGGAAGAGCGCGCTGATCACCGGATCTGCGCGAGGGATCGGTCGTGCCTTCGCGGAGGCCTATATCCGCGAGGGCGCCACGGTCGCAATCGCCGACATCAACATCGAGCGGGCGCGTGAGACAGCGTCCGAGATCGGCGCCGGCGCCTATGCGGTGGAGATGGACGTGACCCAACAGGCGTCGATCGACGAGGCGATCGCCGCCGTCGTCCGGCAAGCGGGTGGGCTCGACATCCTCGTCAACAATGCCGCGCTCTTCGACCTTGCGCCGATCGTCGAGATCAGCCGTCAGAGCTACGACCGGCTGTTTGCGATCAACGTATCGGGCACGCTGTTCACGATGCAGGCCGCAGCCAGGCAGATGATCGATCAGGGCAGGGGCGGCAAGATCATCAACATGGCAAGCCAGGCAGGCAGGCGCGGCGAGGCGCTGGTCGCCGTCTATTGCGCCACCAAGGCGGCGGTCATCAGTCTCACCCAGTCGGCCGGCCTCGGCCTCATCAAGCACGGCATCAACGTCAACGCGATCGCGCCCGGCGTGGTCGATGGCGAACACTGGGACGGCGTCGATGCGCTGTTTGCCAAATACGAGAACCGCCCGCGCGGCGAAAAGAAGAAGCTCGTTGGCGCCGAGGTGCCCTTCGGCCGGATGGGAACGGCAGAGGACCTGACGGGCATGGCGATCTTCCTCGCGTCAGCCGAGAGCGACTACGTCGTCTCGCAGACCTACAACGTCGATGGCGGCAATTGGATGAGCTGAACCGGCGCCAGTCGGTGAAGCCTCGAAAGGATACGGGATCATGAAGACCAAACTCTCAATTGCCGCCCTCGACACGATCAAGGCCAAAGCCGGCGTGCCTGCCTACGATCGGTCGCAACTGACGGCGGGCATCGTGCATTTCGGCGTCGGCAACTTCCACCGGGCGCACCAGGCCGTCTATCTCGACGATCTCTTCAACGCCGGCCACGACAGGGACTGGGCGATCATCGGTGCAGGCGTCCTTCCCTCCGACGCAACGATGCGGGCCAAGCTCGCGGCGCAGGATTTCCTGACGACCGTCGTCGAGCAGGACAACAACCGCACAGGCGCCCATGTCACAGGCGCAATGATCGACTATCTGGAACCGGGCGACGTCGCCGGGATCGTTGCCAGGCTCGCCGATCCCTCGATCCGCATCGTCTCGCTGACCATCACTGAAGGCGGCTATTTCATCGATCCGGCCTCGGGTGTGTTCAACCCGACCCACCCCGATATCGTTGCCGATGCGCAGAACCCGGCGGCTCCGAAGACGGTGTTCGGGCTGATCGTTGCCGGGCTGAAGGCGCGCCGCGGCAAAAACGTGCCGCCGTTCACCGTGATGTCCTGCGACAACATCCCGGGCAACGGCGAGGTTACCCATGCGGCGGTTTCGGGGCTGGCCCGTCTCCATGATCCCGCCTTTGCCGACTGGATCGACGCCAATGTCGCCTTCCCGAACGGCATGGTCGACCGGATCACGCCGGCAACCGGTGCGCGCGAGATCGGCATCGTCGCCGACGACTACGGCATCGAGGATGCCTGGCCGGTGTTCTGCGAGGAATTCAAGCAGTGGGTGCTCGAAGATCACTTCCCGCTCGGTCGCCCGGCCCTGGAGAAGGTTGGCGTCCAGTTCGTGCCTGACGTGGCGCCCTATGAGCACATGAAGATCCGCATTCTCAATGGCGGCCATGCGGCGATCGCCTATCCCGCCGCCTTGCTCGACATTCATTTTGTCCACGAGGCGATGGAGGAGCCGCTGATCCGCGCCTTCCTTGCCAAGCTGGAGCATGACGAGATCATCCCGGTCATTCCGCCGGTGCCGAACACCGATCTTGGCGACTATTACAAGCTGATCGAGACGCGCTTTTCCAATCCGAAGATCGGCGACACGATCCCGCGGCTGGCCCAGGACGGCTCCAACCGGCAGCCGAAGTTCATCCTGCCTTCGACGGCCGATCGGCTGGCGCGCGGCGAGGATGTCGTCGGGCTGTCGCTCGTTTCAGCGCTCTGGTGCCGATACTTTGCCGGCACGTCGGACAGCGGCAAGACGATCGTCTTCAACGACCAGAGCGCCGACCGGCTGAACAAGGCAGCGCTTGCCGCCAAGGACGATCCCATGGCCTTCCTGGCGCTCGGCGACATCTTCGGCGACGTCGCTCGCTCCGATCTCTTCCGACGTCGTTTCGCCGATGCATTGAAAACCCTCTGGGAAAAGGGTACGCGCGCTACGCTCCAGCTTTATCTGGATGGCAAGCTTGAGGGATAAAATGCGATGGCGGATGCGGCGTCCGGGCTGGTGATCTTCGACTGCGACGGGGTACTCGTCGACAGCGAGCCGATCTCGCTGGAGGTGCTGGTGGACGTGCTCTCGGCCGCCGGCGTCTCGATGACCACCGAGGAGGCGACCGAACGCTTTCTCGGACGCAGCCTCAAGAGCATGTCGGCGATCCTGCACGACGAATACGGGCTTGCCACCGACGATGCGTTTCTCGAAGGCATGCGCCTCCGGCTTTACGACCGTTTCCGCACCGAACTCCAGCCGATCGCCGGCATCCGGGGCGCCGTTGAAGGCCTGAAGGGCGCCTGTTGCGTCGCCTCTTCCAGCCAGCCCGAGCGCATCCGCCTGTCGCTGACCGTCACGGGGCTCATCGACCTCTTCGAGCCCAACATCTTCTCCGCCACCATGGTGAAACACGGCAAGCCGGCACCGGATCTCTTTCTCCACGCGAGCCGCCAGATGGGCTTCGATCCCCACGACTGCGTCGTCGTCGAGGACAGTCCGGCCGGCATCGAAGCGGCGAAGGCGGCGGGCATGCGGGTCTTTGCCTTTGCCGGCGGCAGCCACGCGCGCACCGACAAGCACCGGCAGAGTCTTGCCGCTCTCAGTCCCGACGCGCTGTTTGACGACATGGGCGAATTGCTACAGTTTGTCGGCCGATAGCAGCAGGGACGAAACGGGAGCGGGACGAGGAACATGTGTGCGGTTTTCCGCCCGCACGTCCGCTCTCCTTCATGACAATCGATCGCGGTTGTGATTGGGTCGGGCAGATCCTAAATCATCGTGATCTTGGGGGCGGGGACTTTCTTTGATGCGTGAATTCGTCGTTGCGGTCGATGTCGGTACCGGCAGTGCGCGCGCCGGTATTTTTGACGGCAAGGGCAGGTTGCTTGCGCGTGCCGACCTGCCGATCGCCATGAACCGGCCGGAAGAAAACCACGCGGAGCACGATTCCGAAGATATCTGGCGCGCCGTCTGCGGCGCCGTCAAAGCGGCGAAGGAAAAGGCCGGGATCGCTGCGGAGGATATTGGAGCGATCGGCTTCGATGCCACCTGCTCGCTGGTGGTGCGCGACCGCGAGGGCAAGCCGCTTTCGGTCAATCGCAAGGGTGAGGCGCGCTGGGACACGATCGTCTGGCTCGATCACCGGGCGCTCGCCGAGGCGGATTTTTGCACGGCGACCGGCCATCCGGTGCTCGACTTCTCCGGCCGCGTGATGTCGCCGGAAATGGAAATGCCAAAGCTCATGTGGCTGAAGCGCAATCTGCCGCAGCAATGGCAGAAGGCTGGCTTCTTCTTCGATCTTGCCGACTATCTTTCCTGGCGGGCGAGCGGCAGTGCTGCGCGTTCGCGCTGCACGCTGACGGCCAAGTGGAATTACCTGGCGCATGAGAAGCGCGGCTGGCAGCCGGACTATCTCGCAAAGATCGGGCTCGAGGATCTCATTGAGCGCGGCGGGCTGCCGGAAGAGACCCTGCCGATCGGAAGCTCTGTCGGCCGTCTGAACGCTGCGGCCGCCGCCGAGCTTGGCCTCGACGAGGCCTGCCAGGTAGCTCCCGGCATGATCGATGCCTATGCCGGCGCGCTCGGAGTCGTCGGCGGCTTCATCGGCAAGCCGGAGAAGCTCGAAAAACAGCTGGCCCTGATTGCCGGCACGTCGAGCTGCATCGTCGCCTTTTCCAAGGACATGAAGCCGGGTTTCGGCATGTGGGGCCCCTATTACGAGGCGGTGCTGCCCGGCGCCTGGCTGATCGAGGGCGGGCAATCGGCGACCGGCGCGCTGCTCGACCATATCGTGCGGCTCCATGGCGGCGGTCTCGAACCGACCGCTGAAACCCATGGCCGGATCATCGCCCGGGTGCAGGAACTGCGCGCCGAGCAGGGCGCGGCCTTTGCCGATCGCCTGCATGTCTTGCCGGATTTCCACGGCAACCGCTCGCCGCTCGCCGATCCGCATGGCCTCGGCGTCATCAGCGGCCTGCCGCTTGATTCCTCCTTCGACGCGCTCTGCCGGCTCTACTGGCGCACCTGCGTCGCGATCGCGCTCGGCATCCGCCATATCCTGGAGATGATGCGCGAGGTCGGCTACCAACTCGACACACTACACGTCACCGGTGGCCACGTGCGCAATGCGCTGCTCATGGAACTCTATTGTGACGTTACCGGCTGCCGGGTTGTGGCGCCGGAAGCGCCGGATGCCGTCCTGCTCGGAACGGCAATGGCGGCAGCGGTTGCCGGCGGCATGCACGCGGATCTCGCCGCGGCCGGCGCCGAAATGGCGTCAGGTGGGCACGAGCGCCTGCCGAACACGGCGGTTCGCGACGCCTATGATCGCGACTATCGCCGCTTCCTGGCGCTCTATCGCCACCGTGACGAGCTCGACAAGATGGCGTGACGGCTGCTGCCGAAAAGGTTGTTGCGGGGTCATGGAACCTTTTTCCGTGTCGCGCATTCTGTTGTTGACCGGACGGTGGCGCGCATAGCCCCCAATGCGGCGCCGGAGGCAGACCGCCGGCCTACAACTCACACTCCCCGAGTGAGTTGCACATACCAGCCAGTGCCTTCCCTCGGCACTGGCTGTTGTGTTTTCACGGGGCTTCCTTTGCGAGAAACCTAGCCAAGTGTGGTGGTACGCGCAGATTGGCAGAAGCCGCCGGTGAATGCGCAGGTCCAGTGACGAAATTGCTGATGTCAGCTCAGAGAGTGCTCGTCGGGACGTTCCGGCAATCTTGCCAAACAACCCCCGAAACGACCTGCAGCGGCCTACGCGCCGTAAGACGCGGGCCGCTGCAAGATCTGGATCGGCGCATGCCCCCTCGACTGCTTACAGTCGAGGGAAACATGCAGTCGCGCTCAGGCCGCCGCCTTGGTGGATTCGTTGAAGAACAAAGCCTGGCTGATCAGCGCCTTGACCATGTCCGGGTTGAACGGCTTGGTGACCAGGAAGGTCGGTTCCGGCCGTTCGCCGGTCAGGAGCCGCTCCGGGAAGGCGGTGATGAAGATCACCGGAATGGCGCTCGTCTTCAGGATGTCGTTGACCGCGTCGATGCCGGAGCTGCCATCGGCAAGCTGGATATCGGCAAGCACCATGCTCGGCCGTGTCTTCTTGTAGAGCGCGATCGCTTCGTCGCGCGTGCGGGCGATCCCGGTGACGCGATGGCCAAGGCTCTCGACCATCTGCTCGATATCGATGGCGATCAGCGGTTCGTCCTCGATGATCATGATATCGGTCGCGACCTGGCGCGAGATTTCCTGCGAGGCGCGATCGAGCAGGCCACCGACCTTGTCGATGCTGACATCGAGAACTTCGGCCGCTTCCTCCGGCCGGAAGCCTTCGACCGAGACCAGAAGGAATGCCTGGCGGGCAAGCGGCGAGACGGTTGCGAGATTGATCGACGCGCGCTGCTCCCAGGCAAACGGAGAAACTGGTTCAGGCACGAGCACGGACGAGGAGCCGAAGAGCGAGGTGAACAGGCGGAACAGGCCAACGCGATCATTGCTTGCTTCGGGGAAAATCGACGTGTCGGCGATCAGCGCTTCGAGAACGGCGGCAACATAGGCGTCGCCTGATGTCTGCGAGCCGGTTAGCGCGCGTGAGTAGCGGCGCAGATACGGCAGGAGCGGTGCGATCCGCGTGGACAAAGTCATAGAGGAACTCCCTCGAAAATCGTTTTACGGTGACGTTGCGAGAACGCTCCGCGTAAAAAAAGGTTCCGCGAGGGAACATTTCAATTTTCAACAGCGTTATGGCGGCTATGGACAGTTTTGGCGATTTCGACACTTGAAGGCGACAGTTTGAAAATGAAACATAAAACAGGGGCAGGGCGGACCACCGGCACGACCTTATGGACAGAAGATCCAAATGCGCAAATTGCAGCGAAGCTGAAGGCGCTCTATCAGTCCGTGCAGGAAGAGGCGATACCCGCGCGTTTTCTCGATCTTCTGGAAAAACTCGACGCGGCCGAGCAGCAATCGGCGCTGCAGGGCAGGGAGTAAGTACCGGAATGTCATCCGAAAAGAATGATTTCAAGCGTGAGATGCTGGCCGCGTTGCCGAGTCTGCGTGCCTTCGCCATGTCGCTGATCGGACGTCACGACCGTGCCGACGACCTGGTTCAGGACACGATCATGAAGGCCTGGGCGAAGCAGGACCACTTCGAGATGGGCACCAACATGAAGGCCTGGCTCTTCACCATCCTGCGCAACGAACTCTACAGCCAGATGCGCAAGCGCGGACGCGAAGTTCAGGACAGCGACGGACATTTCACCGAGTCTCTCGCCCATCATCCTGAACAATACGGCTCGCTGGACCTGCAGGATTTCCGCAAGGCGCTGGAGATGTTGCCGCCCGACCAGCGTGAAGCGATCATCCTCGTGGGCGCTTCCGGCTTTTCCTACGAGGAAGCGGCCACGATCTGCGGCTGCGCGCTCGGAACGATCAAGAGCCGTGTCAACCGGGCGCGCCAGCGCTTGCAGGACATTCTTCAGGTAAAGGGCGAAAACGACTACGGCCCCGACGAGACGTCGGCCCCGATCACGTCGCGCGCCTTTGTTTCCTGAGGAAAGTTTCGAGCCGGACACCGTTGCAAAATCGGCGGTGTCCTGCTTTCACTGACGCCTGTGCCCGAGGGGCAGGCGGGTGGTGGAGGCAGAGCGCAATCATGACGATTTTGGGTCGATATGCCCAGAACCGAGCGAGATGCGGGTGCAGCCTGCAAGGGCTCCCCAAGCCGCTCAGATTGGGAATTGAGACCGAATGCGCATGAGGACTGAAAGGACAGACCCGCCCGTCATGACGCTGCTCGACGCGCCTGAACGTCTGAGCGTCTTGCACGCGACCGTGCCCGACATGGCGGTGCCGGATCGGGACTTCGACGGCATCGTTGAAATTGCGGCCGGCCTCTTCGACGCGCCGATTGCGCTGGTGACCTTGATCGACCGCGAATGGCAATGGTTCAAGGCGGCCGTCGGAACCACGGAGAGCCGGGCGTCGTCGGAGGAGTCCTTCTGCGTGCAGGTGGCGGCCGAAGCCGACGCCAGTCTCGTCGTGCTCGACGCATCGACTGATCCACGGTTCATGCGACGTTCGCGGGTCGTAGGGCCGCCGTTCCTGCGATTTTATGCCGGCGCGCCGATCATGCTCGACGGGCAGGCCGTCGGCACGGTCTGCGTTCTCGACGACAAGCCGCGCGCCGACGTGCCACAGGCGCTGATGGACCAGCTGAGCCGGCTCGCCGGGCTGGCCGCTTCCCTCTTCAAGATCAAGGACGAAGCGCGCCGGCGCGCGCTGAAAGAGGCGGCACTATCACGCGAGGAGCAGCGCCACGCAATGGCGCTCGAAGCAGCGAACATCGGCAGTTGGTTGTGGGATATCCGCTCCGGGGTCATTGCCGGTAACAGCGCGATGAAACGCATGTTCGGACTGCCGGCCGACAGCTTCGTCGGCGCCCGCGAGATCTTCGGAGCGATCCATATCGACGATCGCGGCGCGACTTTTTCCAAGCTACGCCAGGCGATGAAGGCCGACGACGAGTACGACGGCATGTTCCGCGTCGGCGACACCGGCCGCTGGCTGCTCGGGCGCGGCCGTGTGCATGATCGCGACAGCAAGGGCAATCCGTTGACGTTCATCGGCGTCACGATCGATGTCACCGATCAGCAGGCATCGGTGCAGCGCACGCGGCTGTTGCTGAAGGAGCTCAACCACCGGGTCAAGAACACGCTCGCGATGCTGCAGTCGCTCGCCCGTCAGACCTTGCGCCAGACCAGCGATCCGGCGGAATTCATGACCGCCTTTGCCGGGAGATTGCAGGCGATCTCCGAAGCGCACGGCCTGCTTTCCGATCACGAATGGGGCACCATCCGGCTCGCCGACCTCATCGCCAAGCAGCTGCTGCCGCATGTCAACTGCTATGCCGAGCAGATCGAGATCCACAAGGACGAGATATCGCTCGGGCCTGACCAGGCGGTCGGCCTCGGTCTGGTTCTGCACGAGCTTGCCACCAACGCCGTCAAATATGGGTCGCTGTCGGTGCCGAAGGGGAAGGTGGTTCTGACGGCGCGCAACATGATCGAGGATGGCGACAACGTTCTGCATCTCACCTGGACCGAAGTCGGCGGGCCGCCGGTGCGCGAGCCAAAACGGCGCGGCTTCGGCTCGATCCTGATCGAGCGGAGCCTCGACAAGGTCTTGGGCAGCTCGGTCAAGGTGGAATATCTGCCGGCCGGCGTCACGGCGCTGATCCGCCTGCCACTATAAGGCGTCGATCGCAATCGCGGCGGACGAGTCCGTAACTGGTTTGGGACCTTGCTTAAGCGTCAGTCGTCCGTCGCCGCTCGCGCCGTTTGCCAGTTCCCACGAGTGCCCCGATCGCCAGAGCGGTGGCGACCGCAAGCAGCGGCTGTTTGCGCAGGATGCCCGCCGCGGCAAGCAGTGTCAGATTGGTCTGCACTTGTCGGCGGCGGCGACGCTCCTCGGCCAGGCGGCGGTCGCGTCCTTGCAGCATCGCAATGATGCCGAACAGCACCAGCGCGGTCACGAAAAACGCGATCGCGATCGCGGCGGAGGCTGTGACCGGACTGTAAAGTGCGCTGAGATACAGGAACGCGGCTGCGAGGCCGAAGACATAGGCCGTGGCAAGCAGCAATCCTATAATGCCCCATAAGATCGCATTGCGTTTCACGCGCGCAGTGGCCGCGCCGATATCGGCGCTCATGAGCGCGGTCAGGGCTGCCGTCAATGGTCCCATGAATTGCCCCCGATCATCTTCCCCTCGATCTCAGCGGATGGGCGCAACCCATCCGCCTCACCGGCTTGCATCTTCTTCAGCGACGAAGAAGCGCGGCTATGGCCAGACCGATCAGGGCGGCGGCGCCGAGGGTTGCGACAGGATGTTCGCGCACGGCGTGCCGAACCTGCTTTTCCGTGCCGGCGTAGCGATCACGGAGCTCGGCCAGCAGATCTTCACCGCTTGCCAACAGTTCGCTGAGGCCCGCTTCAGCCTGTTCGCGGGCATCCTGTGCCTTGCTGCGCGCCTGCTGCGAAGCCGTCGATCCGCGATCGGCCAAGAGGGCGACAAGCGTCGCCACATCATTGCGCAATTCGCCCAGTTGTTCCTCGATGGAGATGTCGGCGAGCTTGCCGTTGCTTTTTGTCGAACGCGAGCTCGAACCGGAGAAGAGGCCTGACGCCATGACGAATACTCCCTTTCACACATGCGCCGGCCGCGAACGGTCGGCGCTTCCTGATCAAACCGGCGGGCACAACTGCAGGCCTACGCCGGCGCTTCGGGAGAACAACGCGCAAGTGCGGAAATTGTTTCGATAAATCTTGGTGTTGGCTCTCGGAAGAATCCGGACGTGCGCTTGCGTCAGAGCGATGCGGTTTGCGGCAGCACGAAGGGCACCGGCGCTGGCGGAGCCACGCCCACCCGCATGCGGCAGCCGAAGACCGCTTCCATCGTCTCGTCCGTCAGTACCTCGGCCGGCGCGCCGCTGGCGCGGACCTTGCCGGCCTTCATCATCACCATATGGTCGGCGAACATGGCGGTGAGATTGAGGTCGTGCATGACGGCGACCACACCGCCGCCGCGTTCGCAAAAGTTGCGCGCGAGCTGCATGATGCCCAGCTGGTGGCGGATATCGAGGCTGGAGACGGGCTCGTCGAGCAGAAGGTAACGCGGTTGGCCATCGGTAACGGGTTCTGAGATCTGGCAAAGCACGCGGGCAAGCTGCACGCGCTGCTGCTCGCCGCCGGACAGTTCCTGATAGAAACGCCCGGCAAAGCCGCCGAGATCGACCGCTTCGAGCGCTTCTGCCGCGATCCGGTCGTGCAGGGCGGCGTCGGCGTTTGCGCCGGCGGCAAGCCCGAGCCGAACCACTTCTCGCACCGTGAACGGGAAGGAGATGACGGTCGATTGCGGCAGCACGCCGCGCATCGACGCGAGTTCCCAGGGCTTCAGGCCGCGCAGGTCGCGGCCGTTGATGCGGATCGTCCCGCCTGCTGGTGCAAGCTCTCCGGAAATGGCCTTCAGCGTCGTGGTCTTGCCGCAGCCGTTCGGGCCGACGATCGCCGTCAGCGCGCCGGGTCGGGCCTCGAGCGAAACGCCATGGATGACCGGTCGCCCGCCGAGGCGGACGGAGAGATTGGAAACGTTGATCATGGCTTCGCTCACAATCCCATGTTCGAACGGCCGCGCAGCAGGATCCAGAGGAAGAACGGTGCGCCGATAAAAGCGGTGACGATGCCGATCGGCAGTTCCGCCGGGGAAACGATGGTGCGGGCGATCATGTCGGCAAGGATCAACAGCGTGCCGCCGAGCAGAGCCGAGGCCGGCAGCAGGTAGCGGTGATCGGGACCGATGACGAGGCGCAGCAGATGCGGCACGACGATGCCGACGAAGCCGATGCCGCCGCTGACGGCAACCGACGCGCCGGTCGCCGCAGCAACGCTGACGATCGCGACGTTCTTCAGCCGCTGGACCGGAATGCCCATGTGGAAGGCTGCCGCCTCGCCGAGCGTGATCGCATTGAGGCCGCGGGCGAGAAAAGGGGTGACGGCGAGCGAAAGCAGAATGATCGGCGCCGAGGCCAGGATCTTCGTCCAGTTGGCGCCGGCAAGTGAGCCGAGGCCCCAGAAGGTGAGGTCGCGCAATTGCTTGTCGTCGGCCATGAAGACGAGCACGCCCGTGACGGCGCCGGTCAGCGCGCCAAGCGCGATGCCGGCCAGAAGCAGGGTGGCGATCGAGGTCTGCCCGCCGCGCGTGGCAATGCGGTAGAGCAAAAGCGTCGTGACGAGGCCGCCGAAGAAGGCAGCGACCGGCAGCGCGTAGAAACCGAACAGGGCAAACAGCGGCCCGAAGGCGGCGGTTCCAAGCACGATCAGCAGCACGGCGCCAAGACTCGCGCCCGAGGAAACGCCGACGAGGCCGGGATCGGCCAGGGGATTGCGGAAGAGCCCCTGCATGACCACGCCGGAAACTGCAAGCGACGCGCCAACGAGCATGCCGAGCACGGCGCGAGGGAGCCGGATATCGAGAATGATGATGCGGTCGCGGATGCTCAGGGCCTGGTCGGCCTCGCCGATCAGCCAGCGCCAGACATTGGCGAGCGACGCGTCGGCCGCGCCGGTCATGATCGAGCCGACGAAGGTGGCGATGGCGATTACCACGAGGGCGACGACGAGAAGCCGGGCCAGCCGCGAGCGGTTGCCCGCACGCCATTCGTTGCGGATGTCGGCGGCCAATCCGGTCAGGCGCATGCCGCGGCCCAATGCCTCACTGCGAGGCATTGGCCTTCTTCCCGTAGATGGCGGCATTCAGTTCGCGAACGGCGCTTGCTGTGCGCGGGCCGAAGCCGAGCAGGTGCAGGCCGTCCATGCGCACCAGCGCCTTGTTCTGGGCAGCAGGGGTCAGGCTCAATGCCGGCATGGCGAAGAGCTCTTCCGCCTTGGCGGCGTGTTCGCCACCGCGATCCATCATCAGGATGACGTCGGGCTTGGCTTCGACGATCGCTTCGTCGGTGAGTGCCTTGTAACCGGGGAAGGTGCCGACGGCGTTCACCGCGCCGGCGAGTTCGATGATGCCGTTGGCGGCGGTACCCTGACCGGAGGCCATGACCTTGCCGCCCTGGGTGCTCAGGATGAACAGCACGCGCTTGCGCTCACTGTCGGCGCGCGCGGCACCCTCCGCCACGGCTGCATCGAGGTCGGCTTCGACGCTCTTGGCGAGCGTTTCAGCCTTGTCCTCGACGCCGAGAAAAGCGCCAACGGCGCGGATCTTGGCGGGAATGCCGGCCTTGTCGAAGGTCTCGGGCACGCTGGTGAAGGCGATGTTGGCCTCCTTCAGCACCGCCAGCGCCTCCGGCGGGCCGCTGCCTTCGACAGCGACGATGGCGCTCGGATTGACCGCAATGATGCCTTCGGGCGCGAGCTGGCGCATATAGCCGACATCCGGAAGCGTCTTTGCTGCTTCCGGATAGGTGCTGGTGGAATCACGCCCGACGAGACGGCCTTCTTCGCCGAGCGCATAGATGATCTCGGTGACGGCGCCGCCGACCGAAACGACGCGCGAGACGTCGGCCTTCTGCGTGTCCTCGGCCATGGCCGTCCGGATGAAGGCGGGGGCATCGGGTGCCACTGCCGGCAGCAGGAAGGTCGCCGAAAGGGCGAAGGCGCCGAGCGCCAGCCCCGAGCGGCGAAGGCGACGGAAGTCGAGACCGTTGATCATCTTGCGTATCCTATTCTCTCGCTCAGGCGGCAACCGTCGTATCGAGGCGCGGCAGGCCTTCGGCGATCGAGCGCCATTCGGGACGTTCCGCAAGGCCCTCTTTGCGCTTGCCGAAGAACTGGATGATCATTTCGCCCTTGGCGTCGAGCGCCTCGATCGAGGTGACATGGCCGTCGGCTGTCGGCTTGCGCACGGCCCAGAGCTCGGCAATGTGGTCGGTGCGCAGATGCAGGTGGAAGGTCGGATCCATGACGTTGAGCCAGGGGCCCATCGTGGCGATCTTGGCGATCGGGCCGGAATGGATCTGGATCATGCCGCGGTTGCCGACGAAGCACATGATCGGCAGTTCGACTTCGGCGCTTGCCTGCATCATCGCTTCGACGCTCTGCGGGTCGAGCTGCCAGGCGAAATCGTCGCCGATGTTGCTCAGCGCCTGGCGGCGGCCGATCTTCAGCTTGCGCAACATGCCGTGGAACTGATGGGTGTCCGTCATCTTCGTCCAGCGCTCACGCAGCTCGACGACGTCCACGACGGTTTCCGGCTTGTCGTCGGTCGGCTGAACGCTGGTGTCGGCGACAAACTCTTGCGTCTGATCGTCGAGGCGGAAATCCGCGACGAGCTTTTCATAGGCCGCGTCGTTCGATGCGGCGCGCAGATGTACCTTGTGCACGGCGTTGCCCCACTTGTCGAAGAACTGCAGGCTCTTGCGGACTTCGCCCTTGTCGTCCGTCTTCGTCACGGCGAAGGCGTGTGCCCAGGCGCTCGGGAAAACACGAAGGTCGATCTGTTCGCCAAGCACGATGCTCGCCATCTCGCCGGTGGTGATCTTCTCGTAGACGCCGATCTTTTCGTGGACGGCGCTTTCGTTGCGGGTCAGCGCCATGACTTCACCGAGCTCTTCGACCCGCGACAGGAAGCGGTTGGCGTCGGCATCGATGCGCACGGCGGTCAGCCCACATTCGGCAGCGACCAGCGCGGCTTCGGAAACGCCGAGCTGGGCTGCGATATCACGCTCGCGCAACTTCGGGTTTTCGGCGCGGTAGGCGCGGATTTCAACGGGAGTGGGGCGAAGGCTCTCGGTCATTTTCATCTGCCTATTTGTTCAGGATCAGCTTGCCTTGGCGGGTGATCTTCATGCGGTAGATCGCGCCGTCGTGGGAAATGAGAATCTCGTTTTCGGTGCCGAAGAGCTCGCGACTTTCGATGATCCGTTGCGCCCGTCCGGTCAGCACCGGAGGCTCCGAGGGGCGTGCGAGATTGTTGTCGTTGGTCACTGTGTTTCGGCCGTTTCGAGTGGGCAGGCCGCGCTGATTTCCCCGCATTTCCCGCCGTGCAATTCGATTACTATCTTGACTTCATTACTCATATTTATTTATGGACGCAATACCGGACTTATAAACTCAAGTTAGTTGCTGCCGGCTTGTGGACAAGGGCGTGCGGCCGGCGTTCGGTGGTGTGCTCGATCCTTTGGAGTGGTGTCGTCATGAAGTTTCCCAGCCTTCCGATTGTTTCCGTTGCTCTTGCGGCTCTCGTTGCCGCAACCGCTGCCAAGGCGCAGGAGACCGCAGCGGCTGGGGGGCTGACGATCGAGCTCAACGAGGTGGCGCCGTCCCAGAAGGGCTGCAAGCTCACCTTCGTTGCCGGCAACGAATTCGCGCAGTCGTTGAGCAAGGTTTCCTTCGAGTTCGTCATTTTCGACCAGAAGGGGCTGGTCGAACGCATGGCCGTGCTCGATTTCCGCGACCTTCCCGCCGGCAAGACCAAGGTTCGCCAGTTCGATCTGCCCGGCACCAACTGCGATGCGGTGAAGAGCCTGCTGATCAACGACGCGCCGGCCTGTGTCGGCGACGGGGTTCAGCCGGGCGCCTGCATGAGCGGGATCAAGACCGGCTCTAAGTCGGCGGTCGAACTCAAGGGGTGAGCGGGACTGGGGCTTAGCGCGTCCGGCTATCCGAGCATGAGGTTTGCGTCGCCCTGGTGCGACGAAGGTAAGGCTGAAATGAAGCGTATCGTCATCTGGAGCGGGGCCGCCGTCTTATCGCTTGCAACACACGGCGTCGTGCTCGCGACGCTGTTTGGTAGCAACCCGCCCGAGACGCAACTGGATCTGATCCAGGGTGGCGAAAGCGTCGAAGTGGCGCTTCTCGGCGATGCATTCGAGGAAACGCTTCAGTCGGGTGAAGTGTCCGAAATCGTCGAGCCCACGGAAGATCTGCCCGAGGAGGTTCAGCCCGCCGAGATCCAGCCGGTCGAGGATGTTGCCCCCACGCAGGAGATCGCTGCAGAGCAACCCCACGACCTGACGGCGACGGAGGCAGACGTGATCTTGCCGGCGGAGGAAATGCCTACCCTGCAAGTCGCCGAGGCTGTGGTGACGGCGAGCGTCGCGCCGGTCGAGACTGTCGTGCCGGAAGAAAAGCCCGAGGAGCCGAAGAAGGAAAAGGTCGAAAAGCCGGAGCCGAAGAAGGAGCCGGTGAAAAAGAAGAAGGTCACCCGCAAGAAGGCGGGCGATCAGGGCGAGCAGGCGCAAAATCAGGTCAAGGGCAAGCAGGACGGCCAGGAGAATGGCAGTTCGTCCGCTGCGAATGGCAACAGCCGCGCGTCCGAGGTCGGCAACGCCAACATGGAGAATTATGGCGGCAAGATCCGCAAGCGGATCACACGCCGGTTCAAGGTTCCGTCGGCTGCAAGACGCGACGGCGTATCCGGCACGGCGACCGTTCGTTTCACCTTGACGTCGAATGGAAACCTGACGCGTGTCAGCCTCGCGGGCAGTTCCGGCTCGCCGGCGATCGACGAGGCCGCCATTGATGCGGTTCGCCGCGCTGCGCCATTCCCGGCGTTTCCGGCCGGAGCGCCAAGCTCCGAATCCTTCATCGTGCCGATGGTTGCGACCGTCCGCTGACCTTCTCCCCTTGCTGGGGGATTCGCGCAGAAGCTGCAAGAAAAAATATGATTAGAAAACTCATGTTTATACTTTACTCTGTTTATCAAGTTTAATAGGTTGCCCTCGTCACGCAGCCGAAGGGTGTGTGTCGAGAGGATATCCCGATGCGACCGGCTGCCTGACAAAGGCCCTTGTTGCGCGACCAGACGGAGAAGATTGCATGCGCGGCAAGCGTCACCAGAATGCGGCGAAGAACGGCAAGGGTCGCTCGGGTTCGGAACCGGTCGAGGCCCGCCAGGAGGCCGGCAAGGCGACGCTCGAAGGGCGCAGCTTCCTTTATGTCGGTGGCCGTGATTGCCAGGTGGCGCACTTGCGCGAAATCGCCAGCTCCTTCGGCGCCGAGTTGCTGCACCACGACGGTGGCCTGCGTGAGGCCGTTTCGCGTATCGACCGCGTGCTGCCGTCTGTCGACTGCGTCTTCTGCCCGATCGACTGCATCAGCCATGACGCATGTCTTCGCGTGAAGACCGGCTGCAAGAAGTGGGGCAAGGCCTTCGTGCCGCTGCGCAACGGCTCGAAGTCGAGCCTGGAACGCGCGCTCCAGGACCTGACCACCAGCCGCAACGAGCGGTAATCCTCTGAAAGACAAGACGAGAATTTGCAATGAACGAAGAACGTCCCGACCTCGCCATGATGATCGGCTTGCACAAGCTGGCGGCCCAGCAGGGCGACGGCCTGGTGCCCGAGCTCTACGAGATCCTGACGCGACGGGCGCGCATGGTGGAAGAGAATACCAATGTCGCCGAGTTCCCCACCTGGCAGGCGCGCCCGCCGGTGCGCGACCCGTTCGGGCTTGCGGAGCCGAAGGAAGGAACTATCCTCGCCTTTCCACGGGCCACAAGCGATGCCGCCCTCAAGAAGGAAAGTGCCTAGCAATTCCAGGAAAAGTGCGAAGCGGTTTTCCGTCCGGAAATGCGTAAGCTAGGAAGCAATTCCAGGAAAAGTGCGAAGCGGTTTTCCGTGCGGGGTTGCGTCCATTCAAAGAGTTGGATCGTTTTGCCGTATCGGTGAAAGGACCTAGGAGACCAAGATGTTTGTTGCCATGAACCGTTTTCGTATCGCCATCGGCCACGAAGAGGCTTTCGAAGCGGTGTGGAAGGAGCGCGATTCCAGCCTGTCGGAGATGCCCGGCTTCGTTTCCTTCCACCTGCTGCGCGGCGACAGCGTGCCGGAGGAGGGCTACACGCTCTTCGTCTCGAACTCGGTCTGGAAGGACAAGGATTCGTTTTCAGCCTGGACCAAGTCGGAGAATTTTCGCGCGGCCCACAAGAACGCCGGCGAGAACAGGGCGATGTATCTCGGTCCGCCGAAGTTCGAGGGTTTTTCGGCCGTTGAAGGCGCCTGATCCGCGCGCCGGCGCGGACATATGATCCTGATTTTGCGTGTTATTCGCCTCCCGGATGGACCTCTCCGGGAGGCGAATTGTTTTTGGGGTCAGGCCGTCTTCTTCGGCAGGAAGGCGCCGAGCGAAACGGCGAGCCACCCCGCCATAATCGTCGTGCCGCCGAGCGGAGCGGACATCGGGAAGAGGCCGTGGCCTGTAACATGGCGCATGGCGAGATCGGCCGAAAACAGCGCGGTGCCAACCGCGATCAGGAGCGCGGCAACGGCCGCCGTTCGAAAGTGCGGCCAGGCGGCGTAGAGCGCCACCAATGCCGGGGCGTGGGCGAGGCACATCGCCGAAATGCCGGCAAGCAGCCTCGGGTCATCGCCATGCGAAGCGGCGGCCGCGCTGACGACGCCGGTCAGGCCCATCAAACCGGCAACAAATAGCGTCGTGGCGCGAAATCCGCTGTGCGACATGGTCATTCCTTGTTCTGCATGTGAAGGGCGAGGCGGGTGATCGGGTCGAGAATGATCTGCCGGAGCTTGGGATGGTCGATCGTTTCCTCAAGCGCGCGGGTAAAGCAAAGCAGCCACTCGTCCCGTTCCTCGGGCCCGATCTCGGCGACGAAATGGCGACGGCGCAGCATCGGATGGCCGCGCTTTTCGACATAGATGGGCGGCCCGCCGAGCCAGCCGGTCAGGTACTCGTAAAACTTCTCTTCGCTTCCGGAAAGATCGGGCGGATGCACGGCACGGCAGCGCGCCGCTTCCGGCAACGTGTCCATCAGCTCATAGAAACGGCGCGTCAGGGCGCGGACCGTCGGGTCGCCGCCGATGGCTTCGTAGAGGGTCGTGGTTTCCGGTTCCGCCATGCTCTGCGTCCTTCGTTCGTTCGGTCCTAGCGCGCCGCGACCGGGCGGACAACGGTTTTCAGAACGCGAATTTGCGGCGTTTCATCGCGGTCAAACAACACTTCTCTTGACAAACCGTCCAGACGGTATCTTTATGGATGCATGACCGAAGCCCATCGTCGCAAGAAACAGCCGGAACAGGTGCGCCAGCAATTGCTGGAGGTTGCCGCACGCCTTTCGCACGAGCAGGGCGTGGCTGGCATCACGCTCGATGCCGTGTCGCAGGCAGCCGGGGTCAGCAAGGGCGGGCTGCTGCACCATTTCCCGAACAAGCTCGCGCTGCTCGACGGGCTGTTCGACGACTTGGTGACACGGTTCGATCGCGAGATCGAGGCGGCGATGGCGCGCGATCCGGTGGCGAAGGGGCGCTTTACCCGCGCCTATATCGACGTCTGCTTTGCGCTCGATCCGGCCACCGACGTGCCGGGCTGGCGCATGCTGACGATCGCGCTCATTGCCGAGCCGCATCTGAAGAGCCGCTGGCGCGACTGGGTCAGCCGGCGTTCAGTGGAGTTCGCGGAAACGGACAGTTCGGCCGGCTGCGTGCTTGCCCGCTTTGCCTGTGACGGGTTGTGGCTCGCGGATCTGATGCAGAGCCACGATCTCGATGCCGGCGCGCGAGCCGGTCTCGTTGAAAATCTCAAGGCGCTTTCGGCGCAATAGATCACTTCATCGTTTCATCGAAACACTGAAATGATCTAAGTCTTTGAAATCACGCAGGTCCGGACGGAAACCGCTTTGCACTTTTCCTGGAACTGCTCTGGTCCGGAATGGAGTCCCCGATGAACCCCGCCATGCTCTATACCGTCCTGGTTGCCGCGATCGTCTTCGAAGTGCTCGGCACCTCGGCGATGCAGGCCGCGCAGCATTTCACCCGGCTGGGGCCGACGGTGATGATGGTGGTCTGCTATGCGATCGCCTTCTTCTTCCTGTCCTATACGCTGCGCTTCATCCCCGTCGGCATCGCCTATGCGGTGTGGAGCGGGCTCGGCATCGTGCTCATTTCGCTCGTCGGTTACTTCGCCTTCGGGCAGAAGCTCGATCTGGCGGCGATCCTCGGACTGGGGCTGATCATAGCAGGCGTGGTGGTCCTCAATCTCTTTTCCAAGTCGACCTTCCACTGAAGCGGTCGGCAGCGCCTGTCCTCAAGCGCCCTGCGGTGGCGCGGTCGATTCCCTGAGGATTAGTTCCACCGGCCAGAGTTCGTGAACCTCTTCGGTCGGCCGGCCTGAGAGAAGCTGCAGCACGAGGTCGGCCGAGCGCGCGCCCGCCGCACGCATCGAAGAGCGTGTCGCCGAAAGCGACGGCACCATGTTGTCCGCCGTTAGGTAAGGGAACACGTCGTCATGGGCGATGACCGAGACCTCGCGGCCGATCTCCATGCCCATGGACCGTGCTGCCCGGTAGATGCCGAGCGCTGTCATCATCGAGCCGGCAACGAAGGCGGTCGGGCGGGGCGTCTGCTCCAGGAACGAGCGCGCGAAGCGGAAGCCGAGTTCGTCGGTAAAGTTGCCATGGGCGACGAGGCGCGGATCGAAGGCGATGCCGCGCGCCTGCAGCGCGTCGCGGTACCCCTTGTCGCGGTGAAGCGAGAAAGTGCGGCCTTGCCGGCCGTTGATCATGGCGATGCGGCGATGGCCGAGATCGATGAGATGCGAGGTCGCGCGGCGGATCGCGCCTTCGTTGTCGATGTCGAGCCAGGCGTGCGGCACGTCGATATCGGAGCGCCCGTGCACGAGGAAGGGCATGCCGAGCTTGTGGAGGAGGGCGATGCGCTCGTCGTTCGGTTCGGGCGAGTGTACGATCACGGCGTCGACGCGGCCGCTGACGGCGAGCCGGCTATAGAGCTGGATTTCGCCCGTGGGGTTCTTGTCGTCCATTGGGCTGACGAGAATGTCGATATCCTCGGTGCCGAGCCGTTCGGCCAGGCCACCCATGAACTCGGAAAAATGGAACTCGCCGGAGCGGCCCATGACCACGCCGATCGCGCCGGCCCGACCGGTGGCGAGCCGCACCGCATTGATGTTCGGACGATAGCCAAGGCGGGTTGCCTCTTCGGCCACGCGCTTGCGCGTCTTTTCGCTGACTTCGGGATAACCGCTCAGCGCCCGGCTGACCGTCGTCGGCGAAAGCCCCAGTTGTTGTGCGAACTCCCTCAGCTTCATTCGAAATGCGTTTCCTCAAGCCTAGCCCGGTCCCAGAAATATACATCTTCGCTGCCCGTAACAATCGGTTTGTCGGGGACGCCAGGTTCTACAGGCCGGGTACGGATTTTACCAAACCGTTTTAAAATAATACAGTTCCCCTTTGATTTTATGGGGTTCTGTGAGGGGCGGTCGATTTTTCTCTCCTATTACTATTTGTTTGAAAAACAAAGATTATTTGTAATAATCCACGCCAAATGGACTTTTCTAAGTGTGTGGATTGACAGTTTTTCCGTCTTCTGCCAACTTTTTCTTATCCAAACCGCTTTCGAATTTGCCGAGGAGCTTTCGTGCGGTGGAGGGGGAACAGGAGGAGTCGACCCAATGACAACCACGCTCAATGTGCTGAGTTTTTGTGCCGCAATCGTTGCAGCCGGGACGGCTGGCGCCGCCGAGCTTTCGCTCGCCGCCAACACGACCGGGAAGAACGTCCATTTCATTCGCGAACAGCTGGACATTTTCGAGAAGCAGACCGGGCACAAGGTGAGCCTGGTCACCATGCCGCCATCGAGCAGCGAGCAGTTCAGCCAGTACCGGCTGTGGCTTGCCGCCGGAAACAAGGATGTCGACGTCTACCAGACCGATGTCGTCTGGGCGCCGCAACTGGCCGACCAGTTCGTCGATCTGACGGAGGCGGCAAAGGACGTTGTTGGCCAGCACTTCCCGTCGATCATCGCTTCGCAGACGGTGAACGGTCGCCTCGTGGCCTTGCCGGTTTTCACCGATGCACCGGCACTGTTCTATCGCAAGGACCTGCTCGAAAAATACGGCAAGACGCCGCCGAAGACCTGGGACGAGCTGGCTGCGACCGCCAAGGAAATCCAGGAGAAGGAGCGGGCCGCCGGCCAAGCCGATCTCTGGGGCTATGTCTTCCAGGGCAATGCCTATGAGGGCCTGACCTGCAACGCACTCGAATGGGTCAAGTCGTCGGGCGGGGGCCAGATCGTCGAGCCCGACGGCACGATCTCGATCAACAACGAGAAGGCGGCCGCCGCAATCGACCGGATCAAGGGATGGGTCGGCACGATCTCGCCGCAGGGCGTGCTTGCCTATCAGGAGGAGGAATCGCGCGGGGTCTGGCAGACCGGCAATTCCGTCTTCATGCGCAACTGGCCCTATGCCTATGCGCTCGGCAATGGCGATGACAGCGCGGTGAAGGGCAAGTTTGCCGTCGCGCCGCTGCCGACGGCCACCGATGGTGACCAGCCGTCTTCGACGCTCGGCGGCTGGAACGTCGCCGTCTCCAAATATTCCGACGATCAGGAGGCGGCGATTGCGCTCGCCAAGTTCCTGTCGTCCGCCGAGGTGCAGAAGCGCCGGGCGATCGAGCTTTCGAACCTGCCGACGGTTGCCGCACTCTACGACGATGCGGAGGTCGCCAAGGCCCAGCCGTTCATGCCGGCCTGGAAACCGATCTTCGAAAGCGCGGTGCCGCGCCCGTCGGCCGTCACCAAGGTCAAATACAACGAGGTTTCCGCCAAGTTCTGGAACGCGGTGCACAACTCGCTTTCCGGCAACGGCACGGCAGCGGAAAATCTTGAACTGCTCGAAGTCGAACTCACCGAGATGAAGGGCGACAACTGGTGATCCTCCCGGGGGCGAGGGGAGTGCTTGTCAAGCCTCCCTTCGCTCCACCGAGCCACCGCCTTTTCTCTCCGATCAACCGCTCGGCCGTGCGCCGAATGGCAAGGGTGAGTACAGACATGACCGACATTTCCGTCGCAGACCCGCCTTCCGCCCTTGGGCAGCAGGCCCGGATCCGCTCCGATCTCAACGCCGAGCGCATCCGCTCCGCCTGGATCTTTCTCGCACCGACGCTTCTGGTGCTGGCACTCGTCGCCGGCTGGCCGCTCATTCGCACAGTCTATTTCAGCTTCACCAATGCGTCGCTGACCAACCTCGAAGGCGCCGAGTTCGTCGGCTTCAAGAACTACCTTTCCTGGATCACGCTGAAGAGCGGGCGCACCGTCTATAACGGCCTGCTTGCCGATCCGGCCTGGTGGAACGCCGTCTGGAACACGCTGAAGTTCTCGGCCGTTTCCGTCACCATCGAGACGGTGCTCGGCCTGATCGTCGCGCTGGTCCTGAATGCGAATTTCCCGGGCCGCGGGCTGGTGCGCGCCGCAATCCTGATTCCCTGGGCGATCCCGACGATCGTGTCCGCCAAGATGTGGGCCTGGATGCTCAACGACCAGTTCGGCATCCTGAACGATCTTTTGCTCGGCCTCGGCCTCATCAGCCAGAAGGTCGCCTGGACCGCCAATCCGGAGACCGCGATGGTCGCCGTTTTGATCGTCGACGTCTGGAAGACGACGCCGTTCATGGCGCTCCTGATGCTGGCCGGCCTGCAGATGGTACCGTCGGATATCTATGAGGCGGCCAAGATCGATGGCGTGCATCCGCTCAAGGTCTTCTGGCGGTTGACGTTGCCCTTGATCCGGCCGGCGCTGATGGTGGCGGTGATCTTCCGCATGCTCGATGCGCTGCGCATCTTCGATCTCATCTATGTGCTGACGCCCAACAACGCGAAGACCAAGACGATGTCGGTGCTCGCGCGCGAAAACCTGTTCGACTTCGACAAGTTCGCCTATGGCGCCGCGGCCTCGACGATGCTGTTCCTGATCATCGCGGCGATCACCGTCGCCTACATGTGGTTCGGCCGCGTCAATCTCGAAGGAGAGCGCTGATGGTTGCCACCCTTGCCAAGCGCACGGCGTTCTACGCCCTCGTTGCCGCCATCATCGTCATGGCCGTCTTCCCGTTCTACTATGCGGTGCTGACGAGCTTTAAATCCGGGACGGCGCTGTTCCGGGTCGACTATTGGCCGACCGAGATCTCCTTCGACAACTACGCGGGCATCGTCACCAGCAGCGGCTTCCTGCGCAATCTCGCCAATTCGCTGCTGGTCGCAACGATCGTCGTTGCCGTGTCGTTGCTCCTGGCCGTCACCGCTGCCTATGCGTTGGCGCGAGTGCGGTTCCGCGGTCGCGGGCTCCTGCTTCTGACGATCCTGTCGGTGTCGATGTTTCCGCAGATCGCGGTGCTTGCCGGCCTCTTTGAACTCATCCGCTCGGTCGGCATCTTCAACACGCCCCTGGCGCTGATCTTTTCCTACATGATCTTCACCTTGCCGTTCACGGTCTGGGTGCTCACCACCTTCATGCGCGATCTGCCGGTGGAGATCGAGGAAGCGGCGATCGTCGATGGCGCCACACCCTGGGTGATCATCACCCGCGTGTTCATGCCGCTGATGTGGCCGGCGCTGGTGACGACGGGGCTGCTCGCCTTCATCGCCGCCTGGAACGAGTTCCTGTTCGCGCTGACCTTCACCTCATCGGACAGCCAGCGCACGGTGCCGGTCGCGATCGCGCTGCTCTCGGGAAACAGCCAGTACGAAATTCCGTGGGGCAACATCATGGCCGCATCGATCATCGTCACCGTGCCACTGGTTGTTCTCGTGCTGATCTTTCAGCGGCGGATCATCTCCGGGCTCACCGCCGGTGGCGTCAAAGGATAAGGGGAGAAAATATGGCAGAGCTTCAATTGCGCAACATCCGCAAGTCCTTCGGCGCCTTCGAGGTGATCAAGGGCGTCAGCATGGATATCCGGGCCGGCGAATTCATGGTCTTTGTCGGGCCCTCCGGCTGCGGCAAGTCCACGCTGCTGCGGCTGATCGCCGGGCTCGAAGACATCTCATCGGGCACGCTGTCCTTCGACGGCCAGGTGGTCAACCAGTTGACGCCGTCGAAGCGCGGCATCGCGATGGTGTTCCAGTCCTATGCGCTTTACCCGCATATGACGGTATTCGAGAACATGTCCTTCGGCATGCAGCTTGCCGGCAAGGACAAGGAGCAGTGCAAGAAGCGCGTCGAGGCGGCAGCCGAGATGCTGCAGCTGACGCCCTATCTGCAGCGGCTGCCGCGGCAGCTCTCCGGCGGCCAGCGCCAGCGCGTGGCGATCGGCCGGGCTATCGTGCGTGATCCCAAGGTCTTTCTCTTCGACGAGCCGCTCTCCAATCTCGATGCGGCGCTGCGCGTTGCGACCCGCATCGAGATCGCCAAGCTGCATCGCAGCATGCACAAGACGACGATGATCTATGTCACCCACGATCAGGTCGAGGCGATGACACTGGCCGATCGGATTTGCGTGCTACGGGATGGCCGGGTCGAACAGATCGGCACGCCGCTCGAACTCTATGAAAGCCCGAACTCCGTCTTCGTCGCCGGCTTTATCGGTTCGCCGAAGATGAACTTTCTGTCCGGCGCACTGGCTGCGCCCTACGATGCCCATACGATCGGCATCCGAGCGGAGCATCTGGAGATCAAGGCGAGTGGGGGTCAATGGTCGGGAACGGTGGTGCATTCCGAAATGCTGGGGTCCGACAGCTACATTTATCTCGATATCGGCGCTGGCGAACCGGTCATCGTCCGGGAAGGTGGCACCTCGCATCACCGGCCGGGTGAGACAATTCACATCGCGCCGCTCGGCGGCAACATCCACCGCTTCGATGCATCGGGGCAGGCTCTCGGCCGCGCACCCATGAAAGGGGCTGCCTGACCAGACCTCGATCAAGCTGAAGACACCCAGAGCTTCGGGGTCGCCAATTCCTGGCGGCCCCATCTATCGTAAGACGACAGGCCCGTAACGGGCGAACACGCAAGGAGAATGGCCGTGCCTATCAGAACAGTTGTTTGGGGCGAGAATATTCACGAGCAGACCAACGAAATCGTCCGCAGCATCTATCCAAACGGGATGCACAACACGATCGCGGCGGCGCTGAATACGGAAGCTGCGATCGAGGCGACGACGGCGACGCTGCAGGAGCCGGAACATGGCCTGAGCGTCGAGCGCCTTGCCAACACCGATGTGCTTCTCTGGTGGGGCCACAAGGACCACGGCGCCGTCAGCGACGAGATCGTCGAGCGCGTTGCCAAGCGCGTCTGGGAGGGCATGGGCCTGATCGTGCTGCACTCCGGCCACTTCTCCAAGATCTTCAAGCGGCTGATGGGCACGCCCTGCGCGCTGAAATGGCGCGAAGCAGGCGAGCGTGAGCGCGTCTGGGCGATCAATCCGCGTCACCCGATCGCCGAAGGCATCGAGGAGAACTTCGTGCTCGAGAACGAGGAAATGTACGGTGAGCAGTTCTCGGTGCCGGAGCCGCTCGAAACCGTCTTCATCTCGTGGTTTGCCGGCGGGGAAGTGTTCCGCTCGGGGCTGACCTGGCGCCGCGGTGCCGGCAACATCTTCTATTTCCGTCCCGGCCACGAAACCTACCCGACCTATCACGACGCCAATGTCCAGAAGGTGCTGCGCAATTCGGTGAAGTGGGCCTACAACGCCGACAACCGCTACACGGCGATCCACGACGCACCAAACGTACCGGTCGAAAAGGCGCTGGAACCGATCGTCGAGCGCGGCCCCAGGCTGCACCAGGCCGGCGAAGCAGGATACAGGTGAGCATCATGCGTCTTCTCATTGTAGGAACCGGCGGCATGGCAAACAGCCATGCCCAGGCCTTTGCCAAGATCGAAGGCGTCGAGATGGTCGGCGCTGTCGATGTCGATCCCGCCCGGGCCAAGGCTTTTGCCGACAAGCACGGCATTGCCGCGACCTTCACCTCGCTCGACGAGGCGATCGCCTGGGGCAAGTTCGATGCGGCGACGAACGTGACGCCCGACAAGGCGCATCACCCGACGACGCTGGCGCTCATTGCCGCTGGCAAGCATGTGCTGTGCGAAAAGCCGCTCGCCGAGAATTATGCCAAGGCGGCAGAGATGGCGGAAGCGGCCGAGCGTTCCGGCCTTGTGACCATGGTCAACCTCACCTACCGCAACGTCGCGCCGCTGCAGAAGGCACGCGCAATGGTGCTTGCCGGCGAGGTCGGCAAGCTGCGCCACCTCGAAGCGTCCTATCTGCAGAGCTGGCTCGTTTCCAAGGCCTGGGGCGACTGGGCGACGGAATCGCAATGGCTGTGGCGGCTCTCGACGAAGCACGGCTCGAACGGCGTGCTCGGCGATGTCGGCATCCACATTCTCGACTTTGCCGGCTATGGCGCGGGCACGGACGCCGCCCGGGTCTTCGCGCGGCTGAAGACCTTCGACAAGGCGCCTGATAACCGCATCGGCGAGTATGATCTCGACGCCAATGACAGCTTCGTCATGACGGCCGAGTTCGGCAACGGCGCCATGGGCGTCGTCCATGCCAGCCGCTGGGCGACCGGGCATCTGAACGAACTCCGGCTGAGGCTACACGGCGACAAGGGTGCCCTCGAAGTGGTGCACACGCCCGATGGATCGACGCTGCGTGCCTGCCTCGGGGCGGACGTCGAAACCGCGACCTGGCGCGATGTCGATGCGGGCACCGTCGCGACGAACTACGAGCGCTTCGTGGCCGCCGTCCGTAAGGGCAAGACGGAGGAGCCCGGGTTCCGCCATGCGGCGAACCTGCAGAAAGTGCTCGACCTCGCGACGGTGACGGAAGCCGAGCGGCGCGAGCTGCCCGTCTAACGAGAGTGACGGTCGGGGGTGTTGCTTTTCGCGGCTCCCCCGCTTTCCGGCGGTGTCCAAGGGGTCACTGCCGAGCCGACGGTGTTTTCCATCGATTGGCCGAGACGCCGCAGCTGCCCGTCGTAGTTCCTGCGGGTGTTGGGATCGAAGATCATGATCGGCGTCGAAACCGCCAGGCTCGCGGCATTGCCGACCGTCTGCGTGGCGCCGAGCGTGACGGCGCCGATGCGTTCGCCGAGACCGACATCGGAATCGGTCACGGTCTGGCCGGCGATCAGCCGGTTGCCAAGCAGGCGCACGACTTCGGGGCTTTCGGCGAACTTCCCGTGGTTGAGCTTGTCGCCGCCCTTCAGCGCTGTCAGATCGATGACGCTGATGCCGGCCTGTTCCAGTTGCGTGCGATAGGGCTCGGCGGTCGGGTCAATCTGGCCGAGGCGGTCGACATTGCCGGAGATACGCCTCGACAAGGTCAGCGCCCGGTCGTCGCGCGATACGAACAGCGTGAACTTCGGGCGCTTCGTACCCATGGCGCGGATCTGCTGGCCGAAGACGTCGACGTCGAGGTCGGGCGACGCGAGGATGACGTCGGTGATCTTGGGCGCGATGCGTCCGTCGCGGATCGCCATCTGGCGCAGTGCCTCGACCGTCACCCACGACCCCATGGAATGGGCCATGACGGTGATTTCGCCGACAGCAGGATTGCTTGAGGCACGCCGCAGCAGTTCCTCCAGCGCGTCGCGCGAATAGTTGGTGCTTTCCTTGTCGTAATTGTAGTCGAATATGCTGGCGC
Source organism: Ensifer sp. EB106-05-01-XG146 (assembly GCF_058791875.1). Taxonomy (NCBI): domain Bacteria; kingdom Pseudomonadati; phylum Pseudomonadota; class Alphaproteobacteria; order Hyphomicrobiales; family Rhizobiaceae; genus Ensifer; species Ensifer sp. EB106-05-01-XG146. Next base: position 2,724,361 of record NZ_JBYTDX010000001.1, on the reverse strand, counting down.
GCGAGGGCCAGGTGAAGATGACGGGCGCGACATCGGTGCCGCTGTCGTGCACGATCTGGGCAAAACGATAAACGGCGTCTTCGTAGCGGTTGTTGAAGCCGTGAACGAAGATCAGTACGCGCCGGGTTTTCGGCAGATGACCTTTCACCCAGTTCTGCACGTCGTTGCCCTGATTGAGCGGCGTGACGCTGACGGTGGAGAAATCCCGCTCCGGATTGGCGGGAAGCTTCGTCGGCCATTGCACCTGGCCGACCTTGCGGTTCTTTTCCGGCGGAATGGAGACGGCAATTTCCGTCAGCGAAAGCTCGGCTGAGCGTTCGCCGCTAAAAAGCACGCCCGGCTCGGTGGAGGGGGCACGGGTGGTTGCGACCAGCAGATCGACCTTGGAGGCGCCACCCGTCGTGCCCGAAGGGACGAGCACGCCCACGGGGCGTCCGGCGCAGGCCGCAAGGGTGGCCACCAGGAGAAGCGTCGCAGCGATGCGGCCCCAGGGCCTCTCCGAGCCCGCAAGAGAAAACGAACGCACCACCAACCTCCCTGTGCCGCATCATGCAGCATGTCGGCCCGATCCGTGGGCCCAAGCCATTCTCCTTGCATGAGAAACGCTGTGTTTTCATCCCTTGGCTGGGGTTCGAAGCCCTGCGGCACCGTGTTTGCCAGCGGCTATGCGGCAATCATGCAACATTTCGCTACAGGCAGGCCTGGGTAAAACCCCCTGATATTCATTGAAAAGGCTTTGGCCTTTCACTAGCATCGCTTCGACTTTCCCCTGGACGCGACCCGAACGGCCCGTCCGATCTCCCTGAAATGATAAGGAAATTCAGGAATGCAGGCGGTTTTCGATGGCCATAACGACGTGCTTCTGCGTCTGTGGCAGAACGCCCGGAAGGGCCAGGACCCGGTACGCGAATTCGTCGACGGCATCGACCAGGGCCATATTGATGCGCCGCGCGCCAAGGCGGGCGGTCTCGTTGGTGGCCTCTCGGCAATCTACGTGCCCTCGGGAGATCTCGTCCTGCAGCCGCCGAACGAGAACGGTCACTACGAAACACCGCTTTCGGCACCGCTCGAGCACCTGCCGTCGCTGGCGATCGCCATGGAGCTCGCCGATATCGCCGTCCGCCTCGACCGGGCAGGGGCGTGGAAGCTCTGCCGGTCGACCGCCGAAATCCGTAGAGCGGTCGAGGCCGGCGTCTTCGCCTCGGTCCTCCACATGGAAGGCTGCGAAGCGATCGGCGCCGATCTTTCCGCGCTCGAAACGTTCTATGCCGCTGGCCTGCGTTCGCTCGGGCCGGTCTGGAGCCGCCACAACGTCTTCGGTCATGGCGTACCGTTCTCCTATCCGATGTCTCCGGACACCGCACCCGGACTGACGGACGCCGGCTTCGAGCTCGTGCGGACCTGCAACCGTCTGGGCATTCTGATCGATCTTGCACACATCACCGAGAAGGGCTTCTGGGACGTGGCGAAGACCACCGACCAGCCGCTGGTCGCCAGCCATTCGAATGCGCATGCGCTGACCCCGGTCGCGCGCAACCTGACCGACAAGCAGCTCGACGCCGTCCGCGAAAGCAAGGGCCTCGTGGGGCTCAATTATGCGACGACGATGCTGCGCGCCGACGGCCAGGAAAATGCCGCAACGCCGCTTTCCGACATGGTGCGCCATGTCGACTATCTCATCGAGCGCATGGGCATCGACTGCGTCGCACTCGGGTCGGATTTCGACGGGGCAACGATCCCCGAGGAGATTGCTGATGCGGCCGGTAGTCAGGCGCTCGTTGCGGCGCTCAGAAGCGCCGGATATGGTGATGCCGAACTGGCAAAGATATGCCGGGAGAACTGGTGGAGAGTTCTGGGACAGGCTTGGCACGAGGCCGCCTGAACCCATGAAGAAGGGGCCCAAAAGGGCGCAAACGAGGGAACTGCAAACATGATGCACAAGCTCAATGGACGTCTTCGTCTTCTGACGGCTTCTGCGGCGCTGGCCATGGTGATGGCTGCAACCGCACCGGCCTTTGCGGAAACGCCGAAGGACACGCTGGTCGAAGCCTTTGCGATCGACGACGTGATTACCATGGATCCGGGCGAAGCCTTCGAGCTGACCGCGGCCGAAATCACCGGCAACACCTACAGCATGCTGGTGCGCCTCGACATCAACGACACGACCAAGGTCGTCGGCGACCTCGCCGACAGCTGGACCGTGTCCGACGACGGCCTGACCTATACGTTCAAGCTGAAGCCCGGCCTGAAGTTCGCTTCCGGCAATCCGGTGACCGCTGAAGACGTCGCTTGGTCCTTCGAGCGTGCCGTGAAGCTCGACAAGAGCCCGGCCTTCATCCTCACCCAGTTCGGCCTTACGGGCGACAACGTGACGGAAAAGGCCAAGGCAACGGACGCGCAGACCTTTGTCTTCACCGTCGATCAGGCCTATGCGCCGAGCTTCGTCTTGAACTGCCTGACGGCAACCGTGGGCGCCGTGCTCGACAAGAAGCTCGTGCTCGAAAACGTCAAGCCGGTCACGCCGACGGACGAGTACAAGTATGACAACGACTTCGGCAATGAATGGCTGAAGACCGGCTATGCCGGCTCGGGCCCATTCAAGCTGCGCGAATGGCGCGCCAACGAAGTCATCGTTCTCGAGCGCAACGAGAACTACTATGGCGAACAGGCAAAGCTTGCTCGCGTCATCTATCGCCACATGAAGGAAAGCTCGGGCCAGCGCCTGGCGCTGGAAGCGGGCGATATCGACGTGGCACGCAACCTCGAGCCGGGCGATTTCGACGCCGTTTCGAAGAATGCCGAACTCGCCACCACGAACGCGCCGAAGGGCACGGTCTACTACATCAGCCTCAACCAGAAGAATGCGAACCTCGCAAAGCCCGAAGTGCGCGAAGCGTTCAAGTATCTGGTCGACTACGATGCCATCGGCTCGACCCTCATCAAGGGCATCGGCGAGATCCACCAGAGCTTCCTGCCGAAGGGCGTTCTGGGTGCACTCGACGAGAACCCCTACAAGCTCGACGTTGCCAAGGCGAAGGAACTGCTGACCAAGGCCGGCCTTGCCGACGGCTTCACCGTCACCATGGACGTTCGCAACGGCCAGCCGGTCACCGGCATTGCCGAGTCCTTCCAGCAGACGCTGGGCCAGGCCGGCGTGAAGCTCGAAATCATCCCCGGCGACGGCAAGCAGACGCTGACGAAGTATCGTGCCCGTAACCACGACATGTATATCGGTCAGTGGGGCATGGACTATTTCGACCCGAACTCGAACGCCGAAACCTTCACCAGCAACCCTGATAACTCCGACGAAGGCAAGAACAAGACCCTAGCCTGGCGCAATGCCTGGGACGTTCCGGAGCTGACGAAGAAGACCAAGGACGCTCTGCTCGAGCGCGATAGCGCCAAGCGTGCGGAGACCTACAAGGAACTGCAGAAGACGGTGCTGGGCGAAAGCCCGTTCGTCATCATCTTCCAGCAGACCGAAGTCGCCGGCTACCGCGGCAACGTCAAGGGCCTGAAGCTCGGTCCGAGCTTCGACACCAACTTCGTCGCCGGCATCACCAAAGAATAAGCCGTCTCGAAGGAATAAACCGAAAGGATCGTTCCCTTGAGCATGAGCGCAACAGGGACAGTGGGCGGGCGCAAACGCGCCCGTCCCGGTAAGATCGTGGCAGCGGTGCTGCGCTTTCTTGTCGTTGTCGTCACCACCTATCTCGGCCTTCTGGCCGTCACCTTTTTCATCGGCCGGGTAATCCCGATCGACCCGGTTCTGGCCGTTCTCGGCGACCGGGCGCCGACGCATGTCGTCGAAAGGACGCGCGAGGCGATGGGGCTCAATCTGCCCCTCTACCAACAATTCTTCATCTATGTCCGCCAGGCGCTGACCGGTGACTTCGGCGTTTCGGTGCTGACGACCAATCCGGTCATGACCGACATCCGCCGCGTCTTCCCGGCGACCATGGAGCTCGCGACGCTCGGCACGCTCATCGGCGCCCTGTTCGGCGTTCCGCTCGGCGTACTTGCGGCCGTCAAGCGCGGCAGCATTGCCGACCAGATCGTGCGCGTCATCGGCCTTGTCGGCTATTCCGTGCCGATCTTCTGGCTGGCGCTCCTGTCGCTGCTGGTGTTCTACGCGCGGCTGAAGTGGGTCGCCTATCCCGGCCGTATCGATATCGTGTTCGAGTACACGTTCACGCCGATCACAGGCTTCTACCTGTTCGACGCGCTCTGGCAGCGGCAGTGGGACGTGCTCTGGGATGTGTTCCGCCACATCATTCTGCCGGCCTCGCTGCTCGGCTACTTCTCGCTCGCCTATATCAGCCGCATGACGCGCAGCTTCATGCTCAACGAGCTGCAGCAGGAATACATCGTCGCGGCGCGCGCCAAGGGCCTGTCCGAGACCCGGATCATCTGGGGCCACGCGCTCCGGAACGCGGCCGTGCCGCTCGTGACGGTGATTGCGCTCTCCTATGCCGGCCTGCTCGAGGGCTCGGTCTTGACGGAAACCGTCTTCGCCTGGCCAGGTCTCGGTCTCTACATCACCAACTCGCTGCAGAATGCCGACATGAACGCCGTGCTTGGTGGCACCATCATCATCGGTTCGGTCTTCATCGGCATCAATCTCCTGTCCGATCTTCTCTACCGGACGCTCGACCCGAGGACGCGCCAGCGATGAGTACCGTTACCGAAACCCGTGCGATGACGCGTCGCGAATGGCTGCTGTCCGATCGCCCGCAGTCGCGCACCCAGGCCCGGCTTGGCCGTGCCTATATGACGTGGCAGCGTTTTGCCGCCAACAAGCTCGCCGTTCTCGGCCTGCTCATCCTGCTGGCGTTGGTCTTCGTTGCCGCCTTCGCCGATTTCCTGGCGCCGCATTCGCCCTATATCGGGGATCTTGCCAACGCCCGTCTGCTGCCGCCGAGAACCCCCGGCTACCTGCTCGGCACCGACGATCTCGGCCGCGATATTCTCTCGCGGCTGATCCATGGTTCGCGGCTGACGCTTGCCGTCGTGCTTCTCGTTGCGATCATTGCAGCACCTGTCGGGCTCATCGTCGGCGCTGTCGCCGGCTATGCTGGCGGCTGGGTCGACGCAGTGCTGATGCGTATCACCGATATCTTCCTCGCCTTCCCGAAACTGGTTCTGGCGCTCGCCTTCGTGGCAGCGCTCGGACCGGGTATCGAGAACGCCGTCATCGCGATCGCCATCACCTCCTGGCCGCCCTATGCGCGTATCGCCCGCGCCGAGACGCTGACGGTGCGCAACTCCGACTACATCGCCGCCGTGCAGCTCATGGGCGCATCGCCGATCCGTATCGTCTTCCGCCATGTGATGCCGATGTGCATGTCGTCGTTGATCGTGCGTGTCACGCTCGACATGGCCGGCATCATTCTGACGGCCGCGGGCCTCGGCTTCCTCGGCCTCGGCGCGCAGCCGCCGCTGCCGGAATGGGGCGCCATGATCGCTTCCGGTCGCCGTTTCATCCTCGACCAGTGGTGGGTGGCAACGATGCCCGGCATCGCGATCCTGATCGTCAGCCTCGGTTTCAACCTGCTCGGCGACGGTCTGCGCGACGCGCTCGATCCGCGGGAGAGCGGCCAATGAGTGCGCTTCTGACCGTTGAAGACCTCAAGGTCTCGTTCCCGACCCGCACCGGCCTCGTCGAGGCCGTGCGCGGCGTCTCCTTCACGCTCGGCCGCGAGCGCCTCGGCATCGTCGGCGAAAGCGGCTCCGGCAAGTCGCAGACCGGCCGGGCGATCATGGGGCTGACGCCTGGTCATGCGCAGGTGACGGCAAAGCAGTTGAACTTTGACGGCATCGACCTGCTCTCCGCATCGCCGAAGGTCCGCCGGGATCTCAGGGGCAAGCGGATCGCGATGATCCTGCAGGACCCCAAGTACTCGTTGAACCCGGTGATGAGCATCGGCCGGCAGATCGTCGAGACGCTACGGCAGCACGAAAATGTCAGCCGCGGCGAGGCCCGGGAGAGGGCACTCGACATGCTGGCCGCGGTGCAGATCCGTGATCCGAAGCGCGTTTACGATCTCTACCCGCACGAGGTTTCGGGCGGCATGGGCCAGCGCGCGATGATCGCGATGATGCTGGTTGCCGGGCCGGAACTCTTGATCGCCGACGAGCCGACCTCGGCGCTCGACGTGACGGTACAGCTCGAAGTGCTTGGCATCCTCGACAAGCTCGTCGCCGATCGAGGCATGGGTCTGGTCTTCGTGTCGCACGATCTGCGGCTCGTGTCGTCCTTCTGTGACCGCGTGATCGTCATGTATGCCGGCCGGATCGTCGAGGAACTGGCGGCGTCCGAGCTTGCCAATGCCAAGCATCCCTATACCCAAGGTTTGCTGAACTGCATGCCGGCGATCGGATCCGATCGTCATCCTCTGCCGGTTCTCGACCGCAAGCCGGAGTGGGCCCAATGACCTCAGCCGTTTCCGTTTCGAACCTTTCCGTCACCTATGACGAGTTCAAGGCGCTGAACGACGTCAGCGTCGAGATTGCGCCGGGCGAATCCTTCGGGCTCGTCGGCGAGTCCGGATCGGGCAAGTCGACCTTGCTTCGGGCGATCGCCGGTCTCGCGCCCGTCACGGGCGGCACCATTCGCGTGCACGATCGTGTTCTGCAGGGGGCAAAGCGCGACAAGGCCTTCTACCGCGCCGTGCAGATGGTGTTTCAAGATCCCTATGGCTCGCTGCACCCGCGCCAGACGATCGACCGGCAATTGCTGGAGCCGCTGGCGATCCACGGCGTGGCCGACGGCGAGCGGCGCATCCTGAAGGCGCTTGACGAGGTCGGTCTCGGGTCGGGTTTCCGCTTCCGTTATCCGCACCAGCTGTCGGGCGGTCAGCGCCAGCGCGTTGCGATCGCCCGGGCGCTGATCCTCGAACCATCGATCCTGCTGCTCGACGAGCCGACTTCGGCGCTCGACGCCTCGGTCCAGGCGGAAGTCTTGAATCTCCTGGAACAGGTCCGGCGCGACCATAAGCTGACCTTCATCATGGTCAGCCACGATCTCGGTGTCGTCACCCATATGTGCGATCGGTTGGCGGTGATGCAGGGTGGACGTGTCGTCGAACGCCTGTCCTCGGCGGACCTCGTCGCCGGGCGTATCGGTGAAGATTACACGCGCAGCCTTATGGTCGCGAGCAAGGGCTTTCAGCGCAAGGACGCTGCCGTGACTGCGTGACGGTACCGATACAAGCGGGGCCATCGTCCCGCTTGTATCGCTTCGTTTCGAGCCATCCGGTCCGGCCGCTTAGGCGCTTTGCCGCCAGACCGAGGTCGAGTCGGTGATCACCTTCTGGATGCGGCGTTGCTCGCGCCATTCCCGGCCCATATCCTTGATGACCGGCTGCGCCTCGGGCGAGAAGATATAGTTGCGGCGACTGGCGACATAGGCCTCCATCGCCGGGTTGACGCCCGAATAGAACTGCTTTTCCGGATCACGCGAGAGGTCCATCAGGCCGGCGCATTGCCGCGCGAAGTCGCCGCGAAGGATCGACGGCGACGTCGTGAATTTCGGGAAAGTGCGAAACAACGGGATCTTGATCCCGAACAGATACGCGTATTCGTTGCGCCGATGGAAATGGCCCTTGCGGCGGATATTCCAGTTCTGGTCCGCCGTGTGGAACGAGACCTGGCTGATCGCCGGGTCCGCGAAGGGCGCCAGCAGTTCTTCGCCCATGTCCCTCAGCGAGATCCAGTCGTCCTCCAGGTGGAAGACGTAGTCGGCGCTGGTGGCCGACCAGAGTTTCGCGACGGCCGCACAAAAGCCCGGGCTCTCGGGCTGGAACACGGTTCCGTCGGGGAAATGGTTGCGGAATATCTCGACACAGGCGCGATGATCCTCCTCCGATCCGAAAACCGGATCGAGATTGAGATAGGCGCCGCGCAGGTCGAGCCTGGAAAAGATTTTGTCCCGGAAGCTCGCCAGCGTCTGGGCAAGCAGGTCCGGGCGCCGGGTGGCGACAAGGCATAGGTCAATCGTGGACATAGCACCTCCTTGGGTGCATTTTTTTCAACCGTCAATACCCACGCCAACCCTGACGTTCACTTAGATCGTGCCGAATTTACGGCAAAGTCACCGAATTTACGGCAAAGCGACCTAAGGCGATCAATAAAGTCGATTTTGGGCGGCTCAACGCGATCTGGTTGAGGACTGTCCACACTTCCTGGCGTCTAGGATTAGAAGACGCTCAGCTTCGGAATGGCGACGACGAAGCGGCCGCCCCAGTCACGGATCGCCTCGTTGTCGGCGACGATTTCCGTCTTCAGGTTCCAGGGCAGGATGACGAGATAATCGGGCTTTGCATCCTCGATGACCGTCGGCGCGTGCACCGGAATATGGGTACCGGGCAGAAGCTTGCCCTGCTTCAGGTCATTGCGGTCCACGGCAAAGGCGATTTCGCTGGGCGACAGTCCGCAGACATTGAGGAACGTGTTGCCTTTCGCAGCGGCGCCATAGGCGGCTACGATTTTTCCCTCCGCCTTGGCGTTCGCCAGGAAATTCTGAAAATCCTTGCAGACGGCGGCGATGCGGTCGTCGAATGCCGTGTAGGTCTCCATCCGCATCAGCCCGGCAAGCGCCTCAGTCGCTCGCAACCGCTCGAGTTCCAGCGTGGTCTCGCGCACGCCGGACCTCAGCTGCGCATAGACGCGCAGCGAACCGCCATGGGTCGGCAGTTCCTCGACGTCGAAGACCTTGAGGCCTGAGCTTTCGAAGATGCGTTCGACGGCCGCCAGCGACAGATAGGAATAGTGCTCGTGGTAGATCGTGTCGAATTGCACGCCTTCCATCAGACGCAGCAGATGGGGGAACTCGAACGTCGCAACGCCATCGGGCTTCAGCAGGATGGCGAAGCCGCCGACGAAGTCGGCGATATCGGGCACATGGGCGAGCACGTTGTTGGCCGCCGTGAGGTCGGCGCGAATGCCACGCTTGACGAGTTCGGTTGCCGTCTCCCGTCCGAAGAAGGCGACCTCGGTCGGGACCTGCCGCTCCTCGGCCAGTCGCGCGGCATTGGCGGCCGGTTCGATGCCGAGCGCCGGGATGCCCTTGGCGACGAAATACTGCAGCAGATAGCCGTCGTTCGAGGCGATCTCGACGACCTGTGAATTGTCATCGAGCGCGAAGCGTTCGGTCATGCTCTCGGCGTAGCGGCGTGCGTGTTCGAGCCAGCTTGTGGAGAAGGAAGAGAGGTAGGCGTAGCCGTCGGTGAAGATTTCATCGGCCGGCACGTTTTCCGTCGTCTGCACCAGCAGGCACTCGGAGCAGACCATCGCCTTCAGCGGAAACGATCGCTCGCGGGCGATGGCTTCCTTCGTCGGTTCGAGAAAGGAATTGGACCAGGGCGTGGAGCCCAGGTCGGCAACGACGGTCTTGAGCGGTGTCGAGCAGAAACGGCAGTTGTGGGACATCGAAGTCGTTAGCCTCTCATGAATGCGTCGATTTGGCCGAGTGTCAGATCACGGGCGTCAGCGCCGCGGCGCCAGCCGTCATACCAGTGGGCGGTCCAGGCGATCGCCTCGTCCTGCGATAGACGGGTTGCCCATGACAACGTCCGTCCGGCAAGTGCCGGATCGAGGCCGAGCGTCTTCATTTCGTGCGGCTGGTCCTCGGATGACGCGTCACGCCATCGCGTGGGCAAGCCCATTGCGGTCTGGATGGCGGCGGCAACGTCCCGAACCGGGATCTGTCGCTCGTCCGGAGCCGGGCCGAAATTCAGCGCCGCCACATCGGTCTGGCCGCCATGAAGCGCCTCGGCATAGACGAAGTATCCGTTGAGGCAGTCGAGCACGTGCTGCCAGGGACGTGTCGCCATCGGGCTGCGGATGTCCAGCGTCTCGCCCGTAAGGGCAGCGCGAACGATATCCGGAACCAGCCGGTCCGCGGAAAAATCGCCGCCGCCGAGCACGTTGCCGCCACGGGCGGTTGCCACCCTTATGCCGCGCTCACGCAGATAGGAATCCCGCCAGGTCGAAACGACCAGCTCGCAGGCGGCCTTCGAACCGGAATAAGGATCATGGCCGCCAAGCACGGCGTCTTCCGGAAAATGCCGGCCGCTTTCGTCGTTGCGGTAGACCTTGTCGGTGGTGACGACAAGGACGGTCTTGAGGGCAGGGGCTGCGCGTGTTGCCTCCAGCAGGCGCGCCGTGCCCATGACGTTGACGTCGAAGGTTTCGACCGGCGTCCGGTAGCTTTCGCGAACCAGAGGCTGGGCCGCCATGTGAAGGACGATCTGCGGGTCGCAAGTGCGGACGGCGGATGCGAGCGTGTCGCCGTCGCGGATGTCGGCGAAATGTTCGTTGGTGGCCGATTCCGATCCGAGCAGTGCGTGCAGCGAGGGGGTGGCCGCCGGTGACAGGCCGTATCCGGTCACCTCAGCGCCCATTTGTGTCAGCCACAGGCGGGCCCAGCTTCCCTTGAAGCCGGAGTGACCAGTCAGCATCACCCGTTTTCCGGCCCAGAAGAACGGGTTCGCAAGCCTGCTCATGCCCAGACTTTCCAGGGGGCCGCTCCGCTCTGCCAGAGGTCTTCGAGCTGGTTCTTGTCGCGCAACGTATCCATCGGGCGCCAGAAACCGGCGTGTTCGAAGGCCATCAACTGGCCGTCTGCGGCGAGACCTTCCAGAGGCTCCGCTTCGAACGGCGTCTGATCGCCCTCAATGCGATCGAGCACCGAACGGTTGAGGACGAAAAAGCCGCCATTGATGTGACCGTTGTCGCCTGCCGGCTTTTCGATGAAGCTTCTGACCCGCCCGTCGCTGACAGCAAGCGCGCCATAGCGGCCGGGCGGGACCACACTGGTGACCGTCGCCTGGCGGCCGTGATGGCGGTGGAAGTCGGTCAGCGCCTTGATATCGATGTCGGCGACGCCGTCGCCATAGGTGAGGCAGAACGTATCGCCGAGATGGTCGGCCACGCGTTTCAGGCGCCCGCCGGTCATGGAGTCCGTTCCGGTATCGACGAGCGTCACGCGCCAGGGCTCGGCCTTGTTCGAATGGAACAGGGTTTCACCCGTCGCCATGCAATAGGTGACGTCGGAGGAATGCAGCACGTAGTTGGCGAAGTATTCCTTGATCATGTAGCCGCGATAGCCGAGGCAGATCACGAAATCCGAGAAGCCGTAGTGGCTGTAGATCTTCATGATGTGCCAGAGAATCGGCCGCCCGCCGATTTCGATCATCGGTTTTGGCCGGAGATGGCTCTCCTCCGAGATCCGCGTGCCGTAGCCACCGGCGAGAATGACGATTTTCATGCGACCGCCCCGTATTTGCGCCGGCCACTCGGCATGGCGCATTGCAAAGTCCTAATATCCTGGCGACCTTGCGCGGAGGTGGTCTGCGCGCGCCTGCTCTCAGGCGGCGAGGCAGCCCCGCAGGACCTCGACCACGCGGCCGATCTCGTCGCATGTCATGTCGTGATAGCTCGGCAGGTTGATCGCGCGGCCGGGCAGGTCATAGGCCACGGTGTTCGCTGGCACCTCGTCAAAGGGCGGCAACGAACTCAGCGGCCAGAAAAAGACACGGGCGTCGATGTTCTCGGCCGCAAAGGCGTTCTGCAAAGCCTCCCGGGTGACGCCGGTTTCCGGCGCAAAGACGACGGTCGGCATCCAGAAGCCGTTCTTCGTTCCCTCCGGCTCTGGGTTCATGGCAATGGCGTTCACGCCTGCAAGCTGCTCGCGATAGGCGTAGAAGATTTCTCGCTTGCGATCGACCAGCTCGCCGACGCGCTCGATCTGCGCGAGGCCGACGGCGGCCTGCAGGTTCGACATCTTGTATTTGAAGCCGATCTCGTCCGGCCAGAACTGCTTTTTTTGCCCGCGGGCGCGGCCGTGATTGGAGAGCGTCAGCACCTTTTCGTAGAGCGTCTCGTCGCTGGTGATGAACATGCCGCCTTCGCCCGTCGTCACAGTCTTGGTGCCGTGGAAGGAGAAGGCGCCGAAGGCACCAAGCGATCCGGCCTTGCGGCCGCGCCACTCGGATCCGAGCGCTTCGGCCGCATCCTCGACAACAGGAATGCCGTGCCGGGCGCCGATCTCAAGCAACCGGTCCATGTCGCAGAGATTGCCGTAGATGTGAACCGCAAGGATCGCCCTGGTTCTTGGCGTGATCGCTGCCTCCGCCTTTTCCGGGTCGATGCACCAGCTGTCGGCAAGCACGTCGACGAAGACCGGTTTTGCGCCGAGGTGAACGATCGGCGCGGCAGACGCCGTCCAGTTGGTGTCCGCAAGGATCACTTCGTCGCCGGCTCCGACGCCGAGTGCCGCAAGCCCCATGTGCAGCGCGCCGGTGCAGCTCGATGTCGAGATCGCGTGCGTCGTGCCGAGATGCGCGGCGAAGGCCGCCTCGAAGCGGTTGATGTAGTCGTAGCAGCGCTCGCCCCAGCCATTGGCCGCCGCATCGGTCGCATAGGTCACTTCACGGTCGGTGATCGAAGGTTTGGTGTAGAGGATGCGGGGTTTCATGGGGAGCGCTTGGTGAGAACCGGGAGTTCGAAAGGGGCGTGGATGCCGGGCGGGATTTTGTCGAGATTTCGTCCCGCTCCGGCTTCTTGCTGTGTGCTCTTGTCAGAGCCAGACGTGGTCGAGCCCAGGCCGCTGCAGCCAGGGTTGCGCGGCAATCGCAGCGCGGGCCTTCAGCGGGTTGAGACCGATGAACAGTGCTTCGGCTTCCGCTGGCAGGTCCTCAGGCGAAAGCACCGGGATGCCGAAATGGGTGGCGCCCTTCATGTTCTCGTTGCGGTCGAGGAATGCCACGACATCGACGGCCTGGCCGATCCGGCAGTAGATCCAGCTTCCGTAGAAACCGGCGCCGTAGATCGCGACCTTGCGCTTGGCGTAGCGATCTGCCCCGCTCGCGAGCGTTTCCGACGCCCGATCCCAGAAGGCGCAGATGTCGCGGGCTTCCTTGGCCGCATCGGCGGCGGATTTCGACGTGTGGGCGGCCTCGACGGTCGCTTCCGCGCGCTTTGCAACGACGAAGAAGGCGCCAGGGAACGAGGTCGAGTCGATCACCTGCAGTTCGAACCCGACGCTTGCCAGGGCATGGGCAAGCGAGGCTTCGCTGAAATGGTTGACGTGATCGGCGACGGCCATGTCGCCCGGGTTGCCGGCGACATCGGGCATGGAAAACAGGAAGCTGCCGCCCGGCCGCAGGAGGTTGCGCACGTCGCGCATGAAGCCGACGGGATCGGCCACGTGCTCGATGACGAAGTGGCTCATGACGGCGTCGAACTTGTTCTGCCAGCCTTCGGGCGCGGCGTAGGTGGCCTGGGCCGCTTCCGGCACCCAGCCCTGCCAGGCGGCCGCATAATCGGCACTGACGTCGAAGACGTGCGGACGCAAGTCGCTGCGGTTCGCAACCATCTTGCGCAGTGTCACTGCCTTTGCTGCACCATAGTCGAGGATTGAGGCGCCCTCGGGCAGATCGAGCAACCGCAGCGCCAGTGCGGCCTGGTGATCGGTGCGATAGGTGATCGTGCCATCGGTTGCGACCGCGAAGATCTGATCATGATTTTCGCTGGTCAGCGAGATCCGGTAGCCGGTGTCGTAGAAGGCTTGGATATCGGGAATATCGTCGCTTTGGGCATGTCCACAAGCGCCGCAGACGAAGACGCGTGTCGGTACGTCGAGCAGCGTCATGATCGAGGTCAGCGCCGGCGCGGGCACGTCGTAGGTCGGTGCGCCAATGTGGCCGCCGCACACACGGCAGTTCGTCATGCCAATTCTCCCTGCGGTGCAACCAGCTCCGGCAGAACCTCGGCGAACTTTACGCCTGCGGCGAACGAGCCCTTCCAGCCGATGCGGATGCCGAGCGGCTCGGCGTAGTTGAAATAGCGGAACTGGATGCTCCACCGCGGCGTCTGCGAAACGTTGTGACCCGACTGATGCAAGGTCAGGAAGTCCATCAGGATCAGATCGCCGGGCCTGCTCAAGGGAGCAACGTGTTTGTAGCGGGCAAGTCGCTCTTCACCCTTGTGAAGATGCAACGCATAGGCGCCGGTCTTGCCAGCGCCGGCGTCGTCTTCATAGACCGGAACGAGACCTTCGGCCTGCGACCCCTCGGCAATCTGGACCGGACCCATGTCTTCGGTGACCGGCAAAAGCGGCGTCCAGAAAACGATGCCGTCGACACTGCGCAGTTGCGAGGGGAATTCTTGATGCCATTGCGCGCGGAACTTTTCTTCGCCGGGATTGTCGATGCGCATGCCGTAGCCGCCAGCTGCGATGCCCGGGATGCTGCCGGGCCGAAGTGCCTTAAAGACCTCGTCGTTGGCAGCCGAGCTGACGAGCCGCATGAAGGCAGGAATCTGCTTTATCGCATCATAGACTTCACCGCCCCAGGAGCGATTGACCGCAATCAGCTTGCGATAGGCGATCGTCATCGCCTCGTGCGCCGTGTCGGTCGGGGCGTCGACGCCGTACTTGTTGCAGATCAGTTCGAGGGTCTGGCGGATGCCTTCGTGGATCGGGGCAATCTCTGACTGAATGTCGTAGAAGCCGGGTACGACGTGATAACCCTTGGTCTCGAATTCCTGGCGCGCGCTTTCGGAAATGATGGTGCCGTTCTTCATGATACGCTTGCTTCCTCCTTCAGGAATTCCCGCCACGAAATGGTTTTTGGTAACAAATGCTTGCGCGCATCGGGCCCAGTGCGCGCAATGAGGTCCAGGACGGAAACATAAGGCGTGAAGGTTTCGCGGGGCTGGGGCCACGGCGTGCAGCTGTAATTCATGTATTCGACGTAAACACCGGCAGCCTCGAAGGCCTGATGATCGAGATAGTTGGCAGCGCCGTGTCCGGTCAGATAGCGCGTTCCGTTCGCCTCAAGCACCAGGTCGAGCACGCGCTGCCAGGACGTTCCATTCGAAGCCATGTCGCAGGAGCGCCGGATGATGCGTTCGAAGCCGATGCCGAGATAGCGGGCCGGGACCTCGGTGCTCGCAATCAGAAGATCACATAGGCCGTCGTTGGCGTAGACCTCGTCTAAGATTGCCAGCGCGTCATCGATGTAGGGCGCGCCATCAAGCGACTGGCGCAGCAACGAGCGATGGCTGGCGCGCCAGTTGTCGGCGGTCGCCGAAAGATCCTGGATCTTCTGGAAGCTTCCTTTTCCCGCAAGCGGTATCGTCATCCAGCAACGATCGTTGCCTTTCAGGAGTTGGATGCGATTGGTGAAGCTGCCTTTCGAGAATTGGGCATCGTCGAGGTAGATGTAGCCGTCGGCAAGCGCCAGTTGTTCGAAAAAGCCCGGCCAGGGAAAAAGCATCGGCTGGGAGATGACGACGGCGGTCATACGTGGGGCTCGTCCGGCGCGAAGATGGTGTCGAGGTCTCCATCCGTGTCGTGGCAAGGACCCTCGAACAGCGCGCTTGGGATATCTCCGGTTCCTAGTTGCGCACGCACTTCAGATAGCCTCCGGGGGAGCTCGAAAGCACAAGCTTGCCGTTGAGAACCGGGTCCGTTTCGAAGCGATCCGTTTCCTTGAGGTAGGCGTTGAGCGCGGCGTAGGGCTCATCGCCCGGATGCCAGATTTTCGAGCGCTTCGTAGGTGTCTGAGACGCGTCGCCATAGCCAAGCAGCGTGTCGGCGACCACGAGATATTGCCCTTCGGTCACCAGAGGTCCGTAGTTCCGCAATTCGTCCAGCACGTGATCACGGCTGTGGTCGCTGTCGAGTACCACCATGACCGAAGCACCCTCTGGGATTTCGGCCGCGACCCTCGCCAGCGTTTCGGCCGTCGTCGACGGCCCCTCGATCAGCGTGATGCGCGAGGACATCGGGTGGTTTTCGATCGAGTCACGATTGTGGGCGCGGATATCGATATCGACGCCGATGACTTTGCCTTTGCCGATCAGTTGCAGCATTGCGGCCATGAAGATCATCGAGCCGCCGCGGGCAACGCCCGTCTCGATGATGATGTCCGGCTTCGTGTTCCAGATGACTTCCTGGGTCGCCATGACGTCAGCCGGCATCTGTATGATCGGCACGCCCATGAAGGACCAGAGATAGGAGTAGTCGTACTTGTCGAGCGCTACCACAGTGTCGTGTGCCTGCTGGAAAGCGCCCTGATCCTTGCCGAGCGCAAGGGCCATTTCGGTCTTGTGGGCTTCGAATGCGAGACGATCGTCTTCCACTGCCATTGCTGTCTGATGCCCTTCTTCGGATACAACCTATGGATACGCTCTCGACCGCGAATCGCGATCCCTGGCGCTTTCGCCGATTCGCAACGCTTTCCTGTGAACGCTTTCATGTCGGCAATTGCAAATACGGTCAAGGCCGGTTTCTTAAGGGCGAAAAGACGGGTAGTCCTTGGTCTCTGGCGGAAGGAACCATGTCGCGATTCGATCGAATTTCTACACCCATAGCGGGTCTCATCGTCGTCGAGCGGCAACGCAGGGGCGATGATCGCGGTTTCTTCTCGCGCTTCTTCTGTCGCGAGGCGCTGGCCGATTTCGGCGGCGATGGAAAGATCGCGCAGATCAACCATACCCTGACGCAGGCAGCAGGCACGATCCGCGGCCTGCACTTCCAGCAGGCGCCGCACGACGAGGCGAAATTCGTCTCCTGCCTTTCCGGCGCTGTCTTCGATGTGGCGGTCGACCTGCGGCCGGATTCTGCGACCTATCTGCAATGGCACGGGGAGGTGCTGAGTGCGGACAATGGTCGCTCGATGATGATCCCTGGCGGTTTTGCCCACGGGTTCCAGACGCTGACCGAGGATTGCGAGCTGATTTATCTGCACGACAAGCCCTATGCGCCCGAGGCCGAAGGCGGGCTTAACCCGCTCGATCCGGGGCTCGCGATCGCCTGGCCGTTGCCGGTCTCGCAAATGTCGCCGCGCGACCAGGCGCTCCCTTTGCTGCCGAACAGGATCGTCGCCGCCCGTCGTTGACTTCGTGAGGGATGGGAGGACAATAACCTCTCCGCGCCACCACGAGAGAGAAGGGGTGTCGACGATGACGATCGCCAGAAAACTTCAGGACTATATCGACGGTTCGGGTGTCGCCTATGACACCGTCGACCATCACCGCACCGCGACCACCAGCCAGACGGCACGGGCGGCGCATGTGCCGGGCAGCCGGCTTGCCAAATCCGTGGTCGTTCACCACGAAATGGGCTACGTGCTCGCCGTCGTGCCGAGCACGCACCGGGTCGAACTCTCGACCCTGCAGGACGTAATGGACCGCCGCCTCGGCCTCGCTTCGGAAGAGGAGGTCTGCAATCTCTTTGCCGATTGCGACATCGGCGCCGTGCCGCCGGTTGGTTCGGCCTATGACGTGCCGGTGCTGCTAGACGAAAGCCTCGGCGATGTCAGCGACGTCTATTTCGAAGGCGGCGATCACCGGACGCTGGTGCACATGAGCGGCGCGAATTTCCGCAACCTGATGCGGGGCGCGCAGATCGCCCGCTTCAGCCATCCGGCGTGACTGGCCGTTCAGAACGATCTTGTTTGCGCTGGCGTGACGCCTGCCGCCTGTTCCTTGGCGCCATCCGCTTGAAGCGGGAAGGAGCGGCCAACCGCTGGTCGATATTTGCTGTGCTTGAATCTGCCAGTCGGGCTTGTCAAAGCGCATGCTAGGCGGCACCATCGCGCTCGACGGATACCTTTATCTAACTGGGTTGGGGGATCGATGGTGCGCATACGCTCTGCGAATATGTCCAAGTCTCTGGCAGTGCTGCTGGTTGCGACCAGCGTTCAGTCCTTCGGTACCTCGGCACGTGCCGAAGGCGTCCTGTTCGATCAATTTCCGTTTGCCGTTGCCTGCGAATACAAGGGCACCCAGCACGCCTTCTATTTGTCCAAGGTGACGGCGGATGGAACCGCAACCTATCAGGCTTCTGACAACTTCGCCGGTACGATCACTCTGGACGGCGCGGCCAAGGCGGTTGGCTCTGATGCCGGCGGGAGTTGCCTTGGAAAGACGCTCGCGGAGCTCAGGGCGTCAGGTCAGGCACGCGATATCAAGTAGTTCGCCGCATATTGCCGGTAAACGCAGCTGACGCTTGCGCCGCGGCCGGCGCCGCGCAGTTGCAACGGCGAGGCGGGCGAAGGCACGTCCGCGGTGGGCTGGCGATGTCTGCCGCCTTTTCGTTTGCGACGAACGCCGAGAAGATCCAATCTATTGTCCGGTCGTCGCGAAAGAATCGATGCTTGAGAATTTTCTGTTGTAGCAGTTCAAAAATCTGATTTACTGCAGCCTCGCTAATTGGCTTTCGGGGGATATTGCCGATGGTGTGGACCCGCAGGGAGACTATGCTTGGTGGTTTGGCGCTGCTTGGCGCCAATGCGCTTCAGAGCCCGGCACTGGCAAAGGCGACAGCCTATTTTTCCGGCCCGGCCGTGGACAACGGCGTGACATACCGGAGCACCAATTTCGCCAACATTGACAGGAAATGGCAGCGCCAGGTCGTCAAGTATTTCAGCAGCGAGCCGATCGGCACCGTCGTCGTCGATACCAGGCACCACTTTCTCTACTTGATCATGGAGAACAAGACGGCCATCCGCTACGGCGTCGGCGTCGGGAAAGAGGGTTTCAAATGGTACGGCCGGGCGACGATCGACAGGAAATCGCTGTGGCCGCGTTGGACGCCGCCACCGGAGATGCGTGAGCGCCACCCCGAACTGCCTGAGTTCGTCGAGGGCGGTTCGCCGAAAAATCCGCTCGGCCCCCGCGCCATGTACCTGCTGCGCGACGGCGTCGATACCGGTTACCGCTTCCATGGCACGCTGGAGCCGGGCAGCATCGGCAAGGATGCCTCCAGCGGCTGCATCCGCATGTTCAACGAGGATGCGATCGACCTTTACCAGCGTTGCCCCATCGGCACGGCGGTGCAGGTGCTGCCGCATATCGCCGAAAAGGCCCCCGAGGTCAGCCAAGCAACCCCGGTCGCAACTCCGGTCGAATGAGGAATATCACCCGATGCCCGCTATGACCGGATTGACGAGGCTGCTTTCCGCGGCCGCCATTCTCTTGACGTTTGCTTCCTGCAACACCACCGAGATGGCCGCAGTCGAAGAGCCCGCAGCCGTGCCGATGACCGGAAAAACCGACGACCCGGCACCCGGCTTCGAAACCGTATCGGTCGGTACCGAAGAGGACTTTATCCTCAATGTCGGCCGCCGGACCTACTTCACCCAGGATTCCTCCGCACTCGACAGCGTCGCCAAGGCGACACTCGACAAGCAGGCGATCTGGCTTAACAGCAACCCGCGCTGGCTGGTCAAGCTACAGGGCTTCTCCGACGACAGCGGCTCTGTTTCCAAGATGGAAACGCTGTCTCAGAAACGCGCCGATGCGGTAATGGCCTATCTGGTGTCCAAGGGTGTGGACCCCAATCGCTTGTGGGCCAAAGGCTACGGCAACGACCGCGAGGTGCGCGACTGCACCGAGCGCTCCTGCAAGGTCCAGAACCGCCGCGTCGTCTCCAATCTCAGGACGGAACGCGACGCGACTTGAGCGGGCGGCGGCTTCCAACGACCGTGGGCGGTCGCTTCCGCCAACGCGGAATGGACTACATGTGTTGGCCATCAGCGCGTCGTTCAGCACAGAAGACCAGGGCGCATAGCCACCAACGGGCGGGCGTGGCTATGCGCAGCCCGGTACTTTTCTCGTTGGCCCATCGGTCGACGAATATGTTGCCCTGTGTTTCGCGGAACGACAGAGCACGGCGGCCGCCGCATCAATCGGTTGAAGCGCAAGTGCCATAGTCTTCTCAAAGCAGGGGGTGATCTGATACTTCCGTCTGCCTGCCTCTGCGTCATGCGTCCTTTCATGGCATCCACACGGATGGAAAGTGTGGCAGTTCGAAAACCTACAGTGCTTTCAGCGTCTCACCAGACGTGCGACGCGGTAGCTGCGCCATGTCGGGGCATTCCTCGGGGCGGTAAAATATCTACGGAGCGCAAGACATGAAACTCGCCGTCCTTGTATCTTCTGGTGGGGCAGCGTTTGAACAGGTGGCTCGCATTGTTCGACACGACGGCGTCGATTTCACGGTGATCACTGATAGAGGGTGTGGGGCGGAGGTGGTTGCCGGCCGCGTCAACGCGAAGCACATCCGCATCGAAGAGCGAGACAGGAAGCTGTTTTCCAGCAAGGTGGCCGCAGCCCTTCAAGACCTGCGCGTCAACAATATACTGCTGTTCTTTGACCGTCTGGTTTCGAGCGAACTGTTTGATAGCGTCGATACGTTCAACATCCATCCGGCAGCCTTGCCGGCGTTCAAGGGGTTGAGAGGCGTGGAGGACGCCTATGAAGCGAAGGCTCGCCTGCTCGGCTGTTCGCTTCATCGCGTCGACCAGAGCGTGGACGGTGGGGAACTGGTGTCGCAGATCGCTTGCGGTGCCGATCCTCAGTGGCCGCTTTCGCGCTGGCAGAAGCGGGCATATCTCATGAAGGTCTATTGCGGATTGGTCTGGGTTAACCAAGCGATCCATATCAAAGCGCCCGACACGCCGGTGAACGCGTCACACGGCCTTCCCGAGGGGTGGATGGCTTCCTTCAGGGAATTGCAGGCACTCGAGGCCGAAACGGTAGTCTAGGAAAATCGGAAGGGCGCGGACATGTACGGATTGCCTGCCATCAACCAGCGCTTCTCGCATCTTGAAGACGGCACGTTATCAATCAACAATTTCAAGACGTAAAATGGCGCACCCGACAGGATTCGAACCTGTGACCTTTGGAATCGGAATCCAACACTCTATCCAGCTGAGCTACGGGTGCATCCGTTGGCGGCAGGGCCGCCGAAGCAGGCTGTGAGCGGTTCTTAGCCTAGCTTGCGCGTCGCTTCAATGGTCATTGCAAGAGATTGTGGTAGAAACCGCCATCCTGTGCTTGCGTTGTGGTCGCGGCGCATCGCTTCGGGCAATGGCGCGGGGCGATGGTCAACCCATCTGACGGGATCACCCACCCGATGTAGCTAGAATTGGTCAGGCGAACGTCCTTGCGACGAAAGGCGGCGCGTTATAAATTCTGCATTAAAGATAATTCTAAATTAAAGTGCTAGTGCTCAAGTAGGCAAGCGTTCCAGTAACCAAGTGCTCCAGTACCCAGTGCTCGCGTAATTTTTTCAGGCGAGGGGGCAAGTTTTGGTCAACCGATATCTCACGACCGGCGAACCGGCGTTGGAGAGGCTGCGCTCCGATCCCGCATTGATGTTTCTTGTTGCTCTCGCGGCCGTGCTTTTCGTGCTGAACACCTGGAACGGTATCGGCATCCTTCCGGATTCGACGCGTTACATGCAGATCGTCAGCACGCCCTATGACGCGCCGCTTTACGCGTGGATGCTGGGTGCCGGGGGATCCCTTGGGTTCGCGCTTGAGCATGTCGCGCTCGGCATCGCCTTTCTGCTTTATCTTCTCAATACCTGGCTCGTCTTTTCGCTGTTCAGGACGGCACTGCCGGATCAACCGTTCTTCGTGACCGTCGGAACGCTTTTGATCATCGTCAATCCGACATTCCTCTGGACGAGCACGATAGCGATGTCGGAGGCGCTGTTCCTTGCGCTGACATTTCTCGCCATCCGTTTCTTCATTCGCTATATGCGCGGTGAAGGGCGGGGGCCCTTGCTTGCCTCGTCTGCCTGCGTCGGGCTTGCCATGCTCGCTCGCTTCGTGGCGCCTCCGGTCGGGGCGGCCTTTGCCACAATCGCGCTCTTCTACAATTCGGCGCGATCCCTTCGCCAAAGGCTCCTCGACGTCGTTCTCCTGTTCGCTGGTAGCGCCGGTATCTTTCTCGCCTGGGTGATCGTCAGCAAGCTGCTTGTCGGCCGGTCGGTTGGCCGCGCGCTCTGGTTCTATGGCAATGCCGATGCCGATCGCTGGCTAGGCGGGCTGTCGCTTCTGGCGAGCTTTCTCCTGCCGAGCCAGGTGCCGCAGGTGATCCGCATCCCGGTGCTGCTTCTCGCGCTTGTCGCGGCGACGGTTGTTCTGGTGCAGACGCTGAAGCGAAACTGGCCCGAACGCCAGCCGGACGACCACGATCTGATGACCCTCATCTTCGGCCTGTTTGGATATTTCTATCTGCTGTTCGTCGTGCTCGCCGTGCATGTGGAGGCGAACCTGCAGCTTAATTCGCGCTACTCGCTTCCCTTCTATGTCGCCATCATCTTCGTTCTGGTAATTGCGGCGGCGGACTATTGCGGTCGCGTCGATGCAGCACCTGTCGTCCGGCGTTCGCTTGCGCTGATCCTGCTCTGCCTTCTCGCCATCCACGGACTGCGCAGCACCGCCCAGACGGCGGAGGCCTTCCGTGACGGGGTGGGGTTTCAGAGCACGGCCTGGAAGTCGTCGCCGATCGTGCGCGCCGTCAGGGCGTTGCCGGCAGATGCGGTCATCTTCACCAATGCGTGCGACCCGCTCAATTTCCTGACGCGCCGCTCGACGGACTGGATCCCCTCCCACAGCGAAAGGCGAACCGGCCTTGAGAGTGACGCGGGGTCGCTCGACGTACAGCTAGAGCGGTTTCGCGAGGATATGGCGCAGAAGAATGCCTATGTCGTCTTCGTCGATGCGATCGACTGGCGGTTCTACCTGGTAACGGAGAAAGAGCTCGTCAAACTCGCCAAGCTGAAGCTCGTGCGCTCCGAGCGGGACGGTCGCATCTACCAGACGGCAAGTACCGGCGCGCCGTAGGCGTCCCGACTCAGGCGCGTGGTCTCTAGACAAGGAGAGGGACATGCCAGCAAACCCGGAAGAGACGACGCCTATCGAGGCGTTGGGGCCCCAACCGCGGGGGAGGGCAAGCGACTACCTGTCGCTGGCCCGGTTCGACCATGTCACCAAGCACGTTTTCATCCTGCCTGGGCTGATCCTTGCCTGTGCCCTCAGCGAGCCCGATCCGGCGGCTCTTTTCGTCAACATTCCCGTGGGGCTTCTGAGCGCCGTCTCGATCGCATCTGCCAATTACGTCATCAACGAGTGGCTCGACCGGGAACGCGACGCGGCCCATCCGACCAAATCACAACGTCGCGCCGTCGTCGTCGAGATGCAGCCGCGCATCGTCTACGGCGAATATCTGCTGCTTGCCGTCATCGGACTGCTGCTTGCGTCGGTCGTCGGCAAGCTGTTCTTCGCCACGTCGCTGCTCTTCCTGCTGTCCGGCATCCTCTACAACGTCGAGCCCATCCGGGCGAAGGACAAGCCCTATCTCGATGTGCTGACGGAATGCCTCAACAATCCGATCCGCTTCCTGCTCGGCTGGGCCATCGTCGATCAGGTGACCTTGCCGCCGGTCAGCGTGCTTGCGGCCTACTGGATGGCCGGCGCCTTCCTGATGGCGGCCAAGCGGCTCGGGGAGTATCGCGACATCGCCGCGAATGCGGGGGTCGCCGTCCTGAAGAAATATAGGCGGTCGTTCGAATACTACACCGAGGAGAGCCTCACCGTTTCCTGCTTCGTCTACGCGATGATGACGGCGTTTCTGCTTGGCGTTTTCCTGGTGAAATACCGGGTGGAATACATCCTCGTCTTTCCGTTCATTAGCGGCCTCTTCGCCGTCTATCTCTGGCTTGCCACGCGCCCCGGATCGGTGGTGCAACGGCCGGAAAGGCTGTTTCACTCCCGGCGGCTGGACGTCATGCTGACTTTGACCATCGCCGTCTTCCTGTTCGCGAGCTTCGTCAACGTGCCGATGCTGGACTTCCTGGCCGCTTCTTTCCTCGTGCCGATATCGTCGCTGCAATGACCGGTTCGACGCTGCCGAACGGAGCCTTGCCAAACGGACCGGTGGATTGGGATCGGGTGCGCCTCGTGGTGTTCGATCTCGACGGCACGCTCTACGACCAGCGGCGGCTGCGGGCGCGGATGCTGCTGCGGCTTGTTGCGGACGCGGCGCGCAGGTGCAGCCTTGGCACCATCCGCATCCTGCGCGCCTTTCGCGACTGCCGCGAGGAACTGGGCGATGCGTTGGCGACCGATGTGGCAGCCCGGCAATACGAACTGACTGCGGAGCGGTGCGGGCAGTCGCCGGAGAGCGTCCGGAAGACGGTCGAGGAATGGATCGAACGGCGTCCGCTCGATCTCCTTCCGGCTTGCCGGTGCCACGGCGTCGAGCGGGTGTTTGCCGGCCTTGCGGTTCAGGGAAAGACGATTGCGGTTTTGTCCGACTATCCGGCGTCGGAGAAACTGAAGGCGCTTGGCCTTGGCGCCAGTATCGTCGTCTCCGCCATGGATCCCGAAGTCGGCGCTTTGAAGCCGCATCCGGCCGGTCTTGCCCATGTGCTCAATCGTGCGCAGGTGCCGGCGGAGCAGGCGATCATGATTGGCGACCGGGTGGAGCGCGACTGGGCGGTGGCGCAGAGCCACGGCATGCGCGCCCTGATTCGCAGCGCAAGCCCAATTGCCGGCGTCGATACGTTCCGCGGCTATGACGACGAGATCTTTTGGCCAGTGACGGAGCCGCAGCCGATGGGCGCGCCGGCTCCGGCGCCCCGCTCGCTTACGATATCATCTTGAGCAGCCAGAGCGCGCCCTGCTTGAGCGGCGCGCGGTGCGGGCTCTTTGCGGTGACGGCTGACGCGAGCTTCGCGCTTTGGCGATACCAGTCGTAGCTCTCCTGCAGCATGGCTTCGTTGGAGTATTTCGGCCGCCAGCCCATGGCAAGCAGGGGCTCGACGTCGAAGTAGCATTCCTTGTGGTAGGTGAGGTAGTGCCAGGGCACCAGCGGCGAGACCCTCAGCCAATGCAGCGCCCGCAGCGTGTTGATGGTGGCGGCGGTCGGAAGGCTCCGGACTTTCGATGTGCTGCCGGCATAGCGGATCAGGGCCTCTAGGTCATGGCGCAGCGTGCCGAAGCTGTCGGTGCCGACATTGTAGGTGCCGCTCCGACCGGCCTTGAGCGCCAGCATGTAGAAATCCATGAGATCATGGGCGTGGACGAACTGGAACTTGATGTTGCCGGATCCGATGACATAGACGGCGCGGTTTTCGCTGATCCATTCAAAGAGGATCTGGAAGATGCCGAGCCGGCCGCCGCCAAGGGTGGCGCGGGGCCGGATGGTGATCAGGGTCATATCGGCGGCCGTGCAGATGGCCTCGGCCACTTCTTCGCCGGCGCGCTTCGATTTTCCATAGGGCTCCACCGGGCGAAGCGGGGTTGTCGCCGTGATCGGGCCGGAAGGCGGGATGCCGTAGGCGGCGGTCGAACTGACATGGATCAGCGACCGGACGCCCGCTCTTGCGGCTTCCTCGCAGACGATACGGGTCCCCTCGACGTTGACGTTCCAGTAGTCGCGCCCCGCATCCGTCTGCGCCACCAGCGCCGCATTGTGGTGGACGACGTCGACGTCGCGCATGGCGGCGCGCACGCTGTCGCGGTCGAGCACGGAGCAATTGACGAACTCGATGTCCGCCGGGCGGGAACGATCCTCCCAGAGGTCGAGCACCCGCACCTCGTCGCCGTGTTCGCGCAACCGTCGAGCTGCGAGGTTGCCGATGAAGCCTGATCCGCCGGTGATGAGATGTCGCATATGTCCCTCCAGCCCCTGTCTGCGGAAGTTTTCTGATCAGATCGCCCGATCCTCGAGCGCGCGTGTGATGTTGCGAAGCGCGACGGCCATCACTGTCCCTTGTGGATTGACGACCGTCGGCCCGCACAGAAGCGAAGCGTCGGCGATGTAGAGATTGCTGGCGCCATGCACGCGTCCGAACGAACTCGCAGCGCATTTCTCGGCGTCCTCGCCCATCGGGCAGGAGGAGAAGAGGTGAAGCGCAGTGGCGTTTGCCTGCTTGGGAGGGAGCGTTTCGGGAAGCTTGGCGATATCGGCCAGCGATTTCAGCACCGGATAGCCCGGAATGCTCGGATAGACTGCAAGGGCACCGGCGGCAAAGAGCACTTCGGCGAGGCGTGCAAGGCCGACGGCCAGTTCCTTCAGGTCCGACGGTTGAAGGCCGACCCGCACCAGGGGATCGCGAAAGCCGGGCAGGGATCTCACCTTGCCGGATCCGCCGGTGCTCTGCACGTAGTAGATCGCCATGCGCCGCCAGTCCCGATCGACCGCATCGATCATCTCCGGGTGTGCCGCCATGGCCAGCGCCAGCGCCGGCCGTTTGCTCATCGAGCAGCCCATGCTGAAGCGCGGGTCGAATTCCTTGATCTGGTGGACGGGTTCGAGTTCGCCAGGGGTGTTGAGTTCGTCGGGGAAGACTGCCACCACCTTCAGCATCGGATGGAAGCGCAAGCTGTCGCCGACATGGCGCGTGATGCCTGAGCGGCGCAGCAGCCACGGGGTCTGCACCGCGCCGCCGGCAACGAAGACGGTTTTTGCCTTCAGTTCGATCTGGCTCGTGCCCGCCGGTCCCTTTCTGCGCGCATGCACCGTCCACTGCCCGTTCGCATGGGTAAGCTTGGTCGCGCAGGTATCGGCGAGCAGCATACCGCCGGCGTCGAGGAAGCGCGGCACGAAGGTTGCCGACATCGATTGCTTGCGGCCCGGAGATCCGCCGGCCCCGGCGGCGGCGTAGGCAAAGAGGCGCGGCACTTCGAGGGAAGACCATCCGAGCCGCTGCGCACCCTCATCGAGCCGTGTCGACAGCTGCGGCGCAGGGCCGGGCAGGTATTCGACCCGGGCTACTGCCTCGCAGGCGTCGAAATGCGGGGTCAGTTCTTCGAGCGTCAGGGCATCGACCCGATAGTCGCGGCGCCAGCGGTCGAGCACCGCTTGCGGCGTGCGGTGGTAGAGGCCGCGGTTGATCTCGCTGCCGCCGCCGACGCAGCAGCCCTCGACATAGGCGATCTTCGTCGCGCCGAAGCCGATGTTGATGCCGGCGTTGCGGTACTTCTGAAGGATTTCCTCGCGGGAGAAATGCGGCGCAGACTCGAGCGCCAGATGCGGACCTTCCTCGATCATCAGCACGGACTTGCCCGCCTCCGCGCAACGGGTGGCGGTCACCGCACCGCCCGGCCCGGAGCCGATGACGATGATGTCGGGGGCAAGCCTCTCAGGGGCTAGCAGGTACTCCGGTTGCAGGTTCATGCTGGTAATCCTGGCCGTAAAGGTCTGAGTAAATACAGAATAATGCCAATGACATATGGAACTCGACGAAGCGCCGACGGAACTCGAGGCGGGATTGCCGCCATTTGTCGAGTTCGGCCAGTCGGTCGTCGAGCGAAAGCTGATGAAAGAACTTGCCTCTGCGCAGCAGCGGCCAGGCATTGAAAAGAAGCACGAGACTATGGAAGGGCGGGCGCAGATAGTCGGGCATCTGACGATGAACTTTCAGCAGAAACTCTGCCGCACGTACGCCCAGGGCGCCCCGGCTGTCATCGGTAGCGCCGCGTTCATGGGCAATCGCCTCGCCGAGCGCCAGGATGGCCTGTTGAAAGTGCTGCGACATGGCCGAGCCCCGTTATCAAGCCGGCCCCTCGAAAGGAGCCTGGCGCTGTTTTGATGAATACGGTTGTCTGCTCTTTACTGCCTGTATTTCTAGCTGCTCTTATAAGCAAAAGCTACTAAAACGTTGTTTTCGACCAGGCGGCGACCATCTATGCGCCAGCCGCTGGATGTCGCTCGATGCGAAAGGCACCGGATGAGACGCCTTCTGGATATGAGCTTTGTTCGCTATTTCGCCTGCGGCTGCATCGCGGCGAGCCTGCAGGTGGCTACGCTCGCCGTCCTGGTCGAGACGGCGCGGCTCGAACCGGTCTATGCGTCCACCATCGCTTTCTACTTTGCCGTCGTCGTCAACTATTTCCTGCAGCGGCGTTTCACCTTCCGATCCGACGAACCGCACCTGAAGGCGTTGCCGAAGTTCTTGGCGGTGTCGACCTTCGGCGCCGGAATAAACGCGGTCGCCTTCACGCTGCTATCGGCCGTCATGCACTATGTCATTGCCCAGGCGCTGGCGCTGCTCCTGGTCTTTTCGGTGAACTATGCGCTGAGCCGGACGCTGATCTTTCGCGCCGGCAGCGCGGGGGAAGGGCGCGGCACAGAGCCGGCCCGTGCTGCGGGGCGAGCCCCATCGGGCAAATAGAAACGCCGCGCCCGGGGGGCGCGGCGTCATTGAGAGGGTGGTCTTGTGCGACGCTGGGCTTACGCCACCTGCATGGCGCCTGGGCCGGGGATCGCCTTTGGCGGCACCTTGCCCATGATGATCATGCCGAGCACCTCGTCCTTGGTGACGTCCTCGGTGCGGGCCTGGCCGACGACCTGGCCATTCTTCATGACAGACACGCGGTCGGCGAGGTCGAAGACGTCGTGGATGTCGTGGCTGATCAGGAAGATGCCGATGCCTTCGCGCTTCAGCTGCTTGATGAGATCGCCGACCTGGGCGGTTTCCTGCGGCCCAAGGGCTGCCGTCGGCTCGTCCATGATCAGGATGCGGGCGTCGAAGAGGATCGCGCGCGCGATCGCCACCGATTGCCGCTGGCCGCCCGAAAGCGCCTTCACCGGCTCCTTGAAGCGCTGGAAGTTGGGGTTGAGGCGCCCCATGACTTCGCGGGCCTTGGCCTCCATCGCCACGTCGTCGAGCGTGCCCCAGGGGGTGCGCAGCTCACGGCCGAGATAGAGGTTGGCGGCGGCGTCGACATTGTCGGCGACGGCGAGCGTCTGGTAGATTGTCTCGATGCCGTATTTCTTGGCGTCGCGCGGGTTGTTGATGTCGGCGGCCTCGCCATTGATCAGGATCTCGCCGGCATCGCGCTTGTAGGCGCCCGAGAGGATCTTGATCAGCGTCGACTTGCCGGCACCGTTGTGGCCGAGCAGCGCCACGACCTCTCCGGGGTAGAGGTCGACGGAGGCGTTGTCCACGGCGTGAATGCCGCCGAAGGAGATGGAAATGTTCTTCATTTCCACAAGCGGAGTGCGTTGGTCTTTCATGGATCGTACTCCTTACTTGGCGCGGGCGCGGTAGACGGTGTCGAGCCAGACGGCGACGACGAGGACTACGCCGACGACGATGCGCTGGAACGGACTGTCGATCCCCAAGAGCACCATGCCCGACTGTAGGGATTGCATGACGAGCGCGCCGATCATGGCGCCGGCGATCGTGCCGACGCCGCCGGCAAGCGAGGTGCCGCCGATGACGGCTGCAGCAATCGTGTAGAGCTCGTCGAGTTCGCCTTGCGCGTTGGTTGCCGCATTGAGGCGGGCGGTCGAGATCGCCGCGGCGATGGCGCAGAGGATGCCCATCAGCGTGAAGATCTTGACGGTAACCCAGCGGGTCTTGATGCCGGCGAGTTCGGCCGCTTCCGGGTTGCCGCCGAGCGCAAAGACGTAGCGGCCGAAACGCAGGCGGGTGGCGATGAAGGTCATGACGATGCCGACGGCGATCGCCATCAGCACCGGAATGGCAATGCCGTGGGAGATCAGCAGACCGCCGTCCGGCCAGGCGATGCCGTTGGCGTCGGCATATTTGCGGGCGATGTTGGTCGGCCAGTAGTAGCTGTTGGCAACGGCGATCGCGCCGAGAACCAGGATACAGCCGAGGATCGCCAGGAAATACTCCGCCCAGATCGGACGGAGCGGGAAGCGGAAGCGCTTGCGCTGCTTGCGCGAATTGAGGATGGCGGCGACGATGGCGATGCAGGCAAGGATGCCGACGATCCAGCTTGCCGTTGCGCCGATCGAGCCTTCAGTGCCGCCGCCCATCAGGCGGAAGGTGGCGTTCATCGGCGCGACCGTCTGGCCGCTGGTGACGAACCAGGTGGCGCCGCGCCAGACGAGCAGGCCGCCCAGCGTGACGATGAAGGCGGGCACGTTGAGGAAGGCGACGATCGAGCCCTGCAGCGCGCCGATGGCGGCACCGACGGCGATGCCGCTCAGAAGGGTGATGATCCAGATGGCCGGGTGTTCGAGGCCGAGATATTGCGGCAGGAACTTCGCCTGCATGACCCCCATGACCATGCCGCAGAAGCCGAGCACGGAGCCGACGGAGAGGTCGATGTTGCGGGTGACGATGATCAGCACCATGCCGGTCGCCATCACGGCGACGGAGGAGGTCTGAACCGTCAGGTTCCACAGGTTGCGCGGCGTCAGGAACAGCCCGCCGGTCATGATCTGGAAGCCGACCCAGATGATGACGAGCGCGCCGACCATGCCGAGCAGCCGGGTGTCGATCTCGGTGGCGCGGAAGAAACGTTTTACCGGGTTCTCGTCCGCTGTACGGGCGCGATTTGTCTGTGCGCCCTTTGTGTTGCCTTGTGTGATGTCGGCCATGGACGTGCCTTCCCCCCACTTATGTTGTTGATGTCATCGCGTCAGTGGCACCAAGAGCCCCAAGTGGACGCGACAAGTCCGGTACGACGGCAGAAACCGAGCCTTCGTGCTGATTGTGCGGTCGCGGTAGCGGTATTGTCCGCCGCGTCCGCACCTTGCGCAAGCGCCGCAACGGGTTGCGTTGCGGCGCTTGTCTTTTGTCAGCGCTCAGTTCTGCTGGTGCGGCTTATTTGCAGGCCGCGACGTCGCCCTTGACGCCCTGGCAGGCTTCAGCCTTGGAGATCCAGCCCGCGTCGATGACGACGTTCAGGTTGTCCTTGGTGATCGGCAGGGGAGCCAGGAAGACCGACTGCATGGCCACGCCCTTCGGGCCGCCGTTGAAGGTAGTGACGCCAGAGACTTCTTCCATCTTCTTGCCGCCGGCAAGTTCGACGGCGACTTCTGCGGCGCGCTTGCCGAGTTCACGGCTGTCTTTCCAGACCGAGACGGTCTGCGTGCCGAGAGCAACACGGTTCAGGGCCGCCTTGTCGGCGTCCTGGCCGGAGACCGGAACGGAGCCGGCCAGGCCCTGGGCATCGAGGGCTGCGACCGCACCGCCCGCGGTGCCGTCGTTGGAAGCGACGACCGCATCGACCTTGTTGTCGTTGGCGGTCAGGAACTGCTCCATGTTCTTCTGGGCGTTTTCAGGCTTCCAGCCGTCGGTATAGGCTTCGCCGACATTCTTGATCTTGCCGGCGTCGACGGCTTCCTTCAGCACTTCCATCTGTCCGGAGAAGAGGAAGTCGGCGTTCGGGTCGGAGGACGAGCCCTTGATGAAGACATAGTTGCCTTCCGGCTTGACCTTGAACACTTCGCGGGCCTGCATGCGGCCCACTTCCTTGTTGTCGAAGGTGATGTAGAAGGCGGCCGGGTTTTCGATCAGGCGGTCATAGCCGACGACCGGAATGCCTTCGGCAGCGGCCTTTTCGATCGCCGGGCCGATGGCGTCGCTGTCCTGGGCGAGCACGATCAGTGCGTTGGCGCCCTGAGCGATCAGCGACTCGATGTCGGTCAGCTGCTTGGCGGCGGACGACTGGGCGTCAGCGGAAATGTACTTGTCGCCCGAGGCTTCGAGGGCTGCCTTGATGGCGGCTTCGTCGGTTTTCCAACGCTCTTCCTGGAAGTTGGACCAGGATACGCCGACGACCAGGTCCTTCGCCTGGGCAACGGAATGCAGGGAAACGATGACGGCAACCCCTGCCATCAGCTTCAAAACGGTTTTCATTTCATCCTCCCGAGTGAGGGCCGGCCAAGCGTGCGAACCTCCCGCACCATCCTCCGCCAGCCTTAAGACGCTGTCGTAGATCGTGCCGCTACATTGTGCGGAATTATTTTCTCGACAGTCGAGAAAATGAATGTCATGGATTTTTGAGGCTGTCAACACGGTGCGAAAGCTTGGTTGCGGCATCAACAAGGTGCTCCGCGAGCGGTCGCGTCCGATGTTTCTCGACCGCCCTGAAAATCGGTGCCACAAGGCTGTCGACAAGGCGTTCTGCTCCTTGTCTTGCCGTTCAACAGATGCTTTGGGAGGGGCATGTGTTCGAAGGATCCGCCACTGACAGGGACGTCTCATGCTGACCAAGTCCAGCACTGAGCTCGTGCGTCAGCAAAACAGCGCGTTGGTCCTTGCGGCGCTCAGGCGCGCCGGCAATCTCTCCCATACGGAAATCTCTGCCGAGACCGGGCTTGCCTCCGCGACCGTTTCGGCGATCACGGCGGAACTGGAAAAGGCTGGTGCGCTCGCCAAGGCAGAGCAGCAGGTCCAGGGCGGGCGCGGGCGGCCGCGGGTGCTGTTCACGCCACGCCGCGATCACGGTCATCTGATCGTCGTTCGGATCTCGTCCGACATCGTGCAATATTCGCTGGTCGACTACGGCGGCACGTTGCTCGACCGCTTCGACGAAAGCCGAAACCACGACGAGCGCGGTACGGCCCCTTTCGCCCGGGCATTCGTCGATGCGCTCGAGCGCCTGTTGCAGCGGTCGAGACTGGAGCGGAACCAGGTACTGGCCGTCTCTATCAGCAGCAAGGGCCTGGTCGACGGCGCGTCCGCGCGGCTCTTGTGGTCGCCGGTGTTCGGGCGGGAGGAACTGGATTTCGCCGCGCTGCTCGCGCCGGACTGGCGGGCGAAGGTCATGCTCAGCAACGAAACCCTTCTGGTCGCGCAGGCCCTCGCCGCCCAGGCAGAGCGCAAGCCGGAGAGCGGCTTCAGGGCGCTTGCGGCGATCTCGCTCGGCCACAGCATCGGCCTTGGTGTTGCCCGCAAGAGCCAGAGCGGCGATATGGATGTCAGCGCGCCGAATTTCGGCCACATGCTGCACGCGCCGTCCGCGGGCCTTTGCCGCTGCGGCGCCTATGGCTGCATCGAGGCGGCGGCCGGGTTCTACGGCATCCTGCGCGCGGCGTTCGAAGTGCCGGCAGATACGATCCCCGCCAAGTTCGTTCCGGTGACGGAGCTCGACAAGATTGCCGCCAGCGCACGACAGGGCCACCGCATGGCCGGCTATGCCTTTCGCCAGGCCGGCATCGCGCTCGGCAACGGCATCTCGCGCATGTTGAGCCTCTACGAGCGCATGCCGGTCCATGTCACCGGACCCGGCATCCGATACTTCGATCTGATGCTGCCCGGGATCGAGGAGGGGCTTGCCCAATCGATGCAGATCCGTCTTCAGGGGCCGCCGGAAATCACGGTCGTTGCCGACGAGCAGCGCCTGGTTTTCGAGGGGCACCTGGCGCGGGCGCTGGGTGTGATCGATGGCGACATCGCCAGCGTCGGCGGATCGGCGATGCACGGTTGAGGCGAATTTTCGGGCAACCATTTTTGGGGTTGTACCGAAGGCGAACAATTCCAGTGATACAATTTACGGTTATTTAGCGACTCCTTGTCAAGGTGACCCTGACGCGGGAGACGATTATGTTTTCAGTGATTGCATGCATACGCGACGATCATGACTGGCGCCTCATCCTGGTTGCCGCGATCGTCTGCCTGGCAGGCAGCGTCGCGACGATGCTGCTCCTGTTGCGCGCGCAACGAAGCGAAGGCAGCCAACGCGGTTTGTGGATCGCGGCAAGCGGTTTTGCCTGCGGTATCGGCGTCTGGTCCACCCATTTCATCGCCATGCTCGCCTATGACGGCGGCGTTCCCGTTGCCTATGGCGCCTGGGGCACGCTCCTGTCGGTGGCCGTGGCGATCGCAGCGTCCTGGATGGCCTTTGCGATCGGTCTTGGCGGGCGCTCGCATCTCTCGATGACCTGCGGTGGCCTGCTGCTCGGCGCCGGCATCGCGGCGATGCACTTTACCGGCATGCGGGCAATCGAGATCCAGGGACATATTGCCTACGATCCCCAATCCACCGTCTCCGCAGTCCTCGCCGGGACGGTGCTGGCCGGTGCCGCGCTCTACGCCTTTCAGCTCTTGCGCGGCGTGCGGCGCCTGGTCGTCGCGTCGCTCCTGCTGGTCGTCGGCATCTGCGCGTTGCACTTCACCTCGATGAGCGGCATCACGCTGGTGCCCGAGGCCAATGTCGCCGTTGCCGATACCATCCATCCCGCCTGGCTTGCAGGCGGCGTCATTGCCGCTTCGACCACATTGATCGTGCTCGCCTTCGGCGCGCTCTTCCTCGACCGGCATCTGACGGATCTGCGCGGACTCGCCAATGCATCGCTCGAAGGCATGGCGATCGTCTTCGATGGCGTAATCGTGGACGCCAACGAGCGCTTCGCGGGCCTGACAGGTCGCAAGCTTTCGGAGCTTTCCGGACGGCACCCGGCAGACATCTTCGTCTTCGGCGAGGAGGGGTTGGACGCCCACAGACACGGCGACGGTCCGGGCGAAATCGACCTCTTGAACGCAGAAGGGCGCACCATTCCCGTCGAGTTCATGTGCCGTACGATCGAGTATCGCGGCCGGGAATGTGACGTGATCTTCGTGCGTGACCTGCGGGCGCGTAAGGAAGCCGAGCGCACGATCGAACATCTCGCCCATCATGACGCGCTGACGGACCTGCCGAACCGCGCCTTCTTCGACCGCAGGCTGGGCCAGACGCTGGCGGCGGCGGCTGCGAGAAACGAGGAACTGGCGATCCTCTGCCTCGACCTCGACCGCTTCAAGGCGGTCAACGATATCTTCGGCCATGGCGAGGGCGACCGCATCCTGATGAAGGTCGCCGATATCCTGCGCGCAGCCGTCGGCGAGCAGGATACGATCGCCCGGCTCGGCGGCGACGAGTTCGCGATCATCCAGGTGGGCGGCAGGGAGCCGGAGGCGGCGCGGCAGTTGACGGACCGGATCCTGGCGCTGTTTGCTGCCGAGATGGACACCAATCGTGACCCGACCGCCGTCGGCGTCAGCATCGGGGCTGCGATCTTTCCGGCAGACGGGCAGACGGCGGATCAGTTGCGCAACAATGCCGACACGGCGCTCTACCGCGCCAAGCAGAGCGGCAAGGGCATCGCCTGCTTCTTCGACCGGGAGATGGACGAGGCGGTACGCACCCGCCGCCAGATCGAAAACGACCTGCGCCATGCGGTGCTCCGCCGACAATTCTTCCTCGAATACCAGCCACTGGTCGAAGTCCAGAGCGACCGGATCATCGGCTACGAAGCGCTGCTGCGCTGGGAGCATCCGCAGCGCGGGTTGATCGGCCCGGATGTCTTTATCCCGATTGCCGAGGAGAGCGGCTCGATCATCCAGATCGGCGAATGGGTGCTGGAGCAAGCCTGCACGGAAGCGGCGAAGTGGAACGAGCCCCTGCCGATCTCCGTCAACATTTCGCCGGTCCAGTTCCTTTTGCCCAACCTCTTCGACCAGGTTGCGAACATCCTGCGCCGCACCGGCCTTAATCCCTGGCGGCTCGAACTTGAGATCACCGAGGCGGCGCTGATGCACAATCGCGAGGACGTGCTGGCAGTGCTGGTGCGGCTACGGGTCCTTGGTGTGCGGATCGTCATGGACGATTTCGGCACCGGCCATTCGTCGCTGAGCAACCTTCAGACGTTCCCCTTCGACAAGCTGAAGATCGACTGCAGCTTCACCGCGGCGCTGGAAAAGGACCCTTCGGCGCAGGCGATCGTCCGGGCGATCATCGCGCTTGGCCACAGCCTTAGGCTCGCGGTCGTGACCGAGGGCGTCGAAACCGAACGGCAAAGACAGATCCTTGCGGAGGAGGGCTGCCTGCAGATACAGGGCTTTCTCTCCGGTCGGCCGGGTGCCGCGCCCAGCACCGGCCAGGAAACCGCGCGCCGGGAGAAGGTGCCGGCGCGCGCCGACGGTTGAAACGGCCGCGGCCGGGCAGTGCGGATACGAAAAAGGCCGGGCATATGGCGCCCGGCCTTTTTCCTTGATCGGTCGTCGGTCGAAGGCTCAGGCGACGCTGATCTGGCGCTTTTCGACGACGGACTTTACAGCCGCATCGGCAAGCGCGAGAGCCGCGAGACCATCCTTGCCGGACGGCGTGATTTCCGCACCCTTTTCGATCGCGGCGATGAAGCTCTCGATCTCGTTGGCATAGGCTTCGGTATAGCGGGTCATGAAGAAATCGTGCAGCGGCGGGCGGGTGTAGCCGTCGCCATTGGCGATCTCGATCGAGACCGGGCGCTGGTTCTCGGCGGAAGCCACGCCCTTCGAGCCGTGGACTTCGATGCGCTGGTCGTAGCCGTAGGTGGCGCGACGGGAGTTGGAGATGATCGCCTGCTTGCCGGACGCCGTCTGCAGGATGACCGAAACGCTGTCGTAGTCGCCGGCTTCGCCGATCGCCTTGTCGACGAGAACGGCAGCGGTTGCCGTCACCGAGACCGGCTCTTCGCCGAGCAGGAAACGGGCCATGTCGAAGTCATGGATGGTCATGTCGCGGAAGATGCCGCCCGAACGCTTGATATAGTCGACCGGCGGGGCGCCCGGATCGCGCGAGGTGATCGTCACCATTTCGACATCGCCGATCTTGCCGGCGTCGATCGCCTTCTTCACGGCCATGAAATGCGGGTCGAAGCGGCGGTTGAAGCCGACCATCAGCTTGGCCTTGGTTTCGCTCACGACCTTGAGGCAGGCCTTCACGCGCTCGGCGTCGAGATCGACGGGCTTCTCGCAGAAGATCGCCTTGCCGGCGCGGGCGAAGCGTTCGATCAGGTCGGCATGGGTATCGGTCGGCGTGCAGATGACGACGGCGTCGATGTCCTTGGCCGCTTCGATCGCTTCGATGGTGCGGACCTCGCAGCCATACTGCTTGGCGATGGCATCGGCGGCGGCGGGGAAGGCATCGGCGACGGCAACAAGCACAGCGTCGGGATTGCCGCTGACGGCTTTCGCATGAACCTTGCCGATGCGGCCGGCGCCCAGAAGACCAAATCTGACTGTCATCTCTGTTTCTCTCGAATTCCGGTTCGCGACCGGGAAGGGGCGTGATGATCGGCGCTCATCGCGCAAAGGCGCCGCGGAACGCTGCTTCCGCGAATGGTTTGGAGAATTGCCACGAAAGACCGCGCGTTGGAACGCTGCGCTCAGCACCTCTCCCTTGATACCTCCGTTTCTACTCGGCAACTTCCTATTTAGAATGAAGTCGCCGATGTAGATTATTTCGGAATTTTTATTCCATTTTTATTGCGTCCGTCAAGGGAGTCGGAGGCCATGGCCTTGCCGTCAGCGACGAATTTCCCCTAAATGGGACGCACGCGACAAGGCCACCAGAGGACAGAATGCTCAAATTCATCGATCCGGACCATCCCTTCTACCGCCCACTGTGGATCCGTCTGCTGATCGTGGGCTTCTGCGGCGTCTGGACAGTGGTCGAGTTCCTGGGCGAGCAAGCGATGTGGGGGATGATTTTCCTCGCGGTGACCGCCTATGCCTCGGCGGCTCTCTTGGTTTTCTACAAGCCGAGCGAGAAGGGCGTCGAGAAAGCTGGGGACGAGGGGCAAGGCAAGGGCGACGGGAGCGACGCTGCCGGCTGAGGTTCACGGCGCCGGGGTGATGGCGCGCATCTGCTTTGCGGCTTCGTCAATCAGCATGTTGGCGAGTTTCATGCGCACGGTGGCGTTGGCGCGAAACGCGGCCGGCAGACGGTCCGGATGGTTCAGGGCCGCGAAGGCCCGGCGCTTTGCCGCAAGCGTCATTTGTGTTTCGCTGTCGACAAGGGCCAGTTCCTCGGCCACGTCGGCAAGGGTCGTACGGCTGAGATAGTCCGGCATCACCGGCGGAGGTGGCGGCTCCACGAAGGACGCATCGAGATAGGCGCGCTCCACGGCGCCGAAGGCCGCCGAGCGGGCGCTTTCGGCCGCAAAGGCGTTGTCGAATGCCGGGGCGTAAGGCGTGGCGACGCGCGTCGCTTCGGCCGGTGCCGGTTCGATATCCTCTTCCGATTTCAGCCGCTCGAGCACCGACTGAAAGACTGACATTCCAAACATGACGTCTCCGATCGCGGCGCACCATGGCAGGCGGAGATTATCTCGGGCTGATCAGACTGATCATGCCCGGGCTGATCAGGCGCGGCCCTGCTTGAGGATCAGGTCGTAGAGCAGCTTGGCGCTCGGCGGCAGCGCGCGTCCCTCGGCAGTGATCAGCCCATAGGGTTTGATTCGGATCGGGATTTCGGTCTTCAGGATGCGGATTTCGCCGGCCGGCGTACCGTTGCCGGCAATCAGGTTGGCGACGTCGAGTGCCACAGGTGCAATCGCGTTGGTGTTGCGCACCATCGACAGCGTCAGGATGATCGAGGAGGTGTTGATCACCGTCGCCGGCAGTCTCACCCCGGCCGCCACGAAACTGTCTTCGACTGCGCGTCTCAGAAGGGTGCCGGGCGGCTGGAATACCCAGTCATAGGAGGGCAGGTCCTCGGCGACGACCATGGGCTTGTCGAGCAGCGGATGGCCGTCGCGCACGATCAGGCAAACCTCCTCGTAGCCGATCTCTACCATGTTGAAGAGCCGCGGCGGCTGGTCGTCGGGGATGCGGCCGATGATGAAATCGTGGCGGGCGGCGAGCAGTTCCCTTGCCAGCACGTTGCTGTTTTCGATCTGGACGTTGATCTCGATGCCGGGATAGGCGGTCATCACCTGACGGATGGCGGGCACGGCGAGATTGAGCGCCGGGCCTGTGACCGAGCCGAGCGAAACCGAGCCGCCGCTGCCGGTCTTCAACTCGTTGATCTCGCGCGATGCCTCCCGGAGTTCCAGAAAGATGCTGCGCGCGCGTCGCGCCAGCGCTTCGCCATAGGGCGTCAACAGGACACCGCGGGCAACGCGTTCGCAGACCGGCGCCTTCAGCATGGTCTCGATTTCCGAGAGCATGCGCGAGGCCGCCGGTTGCGAGATGCCGAGGGCGTCAGCGGCGGCGCTGATGCGGCGGTGATCGTCGATCGCCAGAATCAGCCGGAGGTGGCTGATCTTCAGGCCCGAGCGGAAAAGCGTCGAATCGAAGAGTTCGCCGGCGGTGCTCGGTTTCTGATCGCGCATTTCAACCTCTGCGTTTTTTTCTTTGGTTTTCAGGGATTTTCAAAAATCACACTGTTTGCGCTCGATATATCATTTTTGGTATGTATTCAAAGCAATATTGTATTTGACAGTTATATGGTTTCATTCCAGTTTTTGCTTATGTGCCAGCGCATGTAGGAGCATGCGAGGCGGGGAGGCCTCTCCTTCACCTTGATCCGCTGCCGGAGACGAAGATCTCGGGCGGCGGATTGCTGCGCATAGACGGAAAGGCTCTCGCCTGCCGGCTTCAACTTTTTTGGGAGAGAACTGATGAAATTGATGACTTCGCTTCTCGCAGCCGCCGCGATTTCGATCGCGTCCTTCGCTGCACCGGCATTTGCGCAGGACAAGGGCACGGTCGGCATTTCCATGCCGACGAAGACGTCGACCCGCTGGATTTCCGACGGCGAGACCATGGAGAAGCTGTTCAAGGAAGCTGGCTACACGCCGGACCTGCAGTTTGCTGACGACGACATCCCGAACCAGCTCGCTCAGATCGAGAACATGGTGACCAAGGGCGCCAAGGTTCTCGTCATCGGCGCCATCGACGGCACCACGCTCTCCGACATCCTGCAGAAGGCCCACGACGCCGGCGTCAAGGTCATCGCCTATGACCGCCTGATCCGCGACTCGGGCAATGTCGACTACTACGCCACCTTCGACAACTTCCAGGTCGGCGTGCAGCAGGCAACGTCGCTGGTCCAGGGTCTCAAGCTCGACGGCGCAACCGAGCCGAAGAACATCGAGCTCTTCGGTGGTTCGCCGGACGATAACAACGCCTTCTTCTTCTACGACGGCGCGATGTCGGTCCTGCAGCCGCTGATCGACAGCAAGAAGATCGTCGTCAAGTCCGGCCAGAAGGGCATGGACCAGGTCGGCACGCTGCGTTGGGACGGTGCCGTGGCCCAGGCCCGCATGGAAAACCTGCTGTCGTCGAACTACACCGACGCCAAGGTCGATGGCGTTCTGTCGCCCTATGACGGCCTGTCGATCGGCATCATTTCGGCGCTGAAGGGCGTCGGCTACGGTTCGGGCGACATGGCAATGCCTGCCGTCACCGGCCAGGACGCCGAACTGCCGTCGGTCAAGTCGATCCTTGCCGGCGAACAGTATTCGTCGATCTTCAAGGACACGCGCGAACTCGCCAAGGTCACCGTCGGCATGGTCAACGCGATCATGGAAGGCAAGGAGCCGGAAGTGAACGACACCAAGACCTATGACAACGGCGTCAAGGTGGTTCCGTCCTACCTGCTGAAGCCGGTTGCCGTCGACAAGTCCAACATCAAGGACGTGCTCGTCAGCTCGGGCTACTACACCGAAGACCAGATCAACAACTGATCTTTTTGAGCGTGAGGGCCCGTGCATGCGCGCGGGCCCTTTTATCCAGATGACGGAGCCGGTACTCTCTTGAAGACTGCCGCTGGAATGACTGAACATGGACAATATCATTCTTGAAATGCGGGGCATCACCAAGACGTTCCCGGGCGTCAAGGCGCTGGACAATGTCAGCTTCAAGGTCCGCGAAGGCGAGATCCACGCACTCGTCGGCGAAAACGGCGCCGGCAAGTCGACGCTGATGAAGGTGCTGAGCGGCGTCTATCCCGCCGGCACCTATGATGGCGAAATCCACTATGGCGGCGAAGCCCGCCGCTTCTCGACGATTTCCGACAGCGAAGACCTCGGCATCATCATCATCCACCAGGAACTGGCGCTGGTGCCGCTGCTGTCGATCGCCGAGAACATCTTCCTCGGCAACGAGATCGCCAGCAACGGTGTGATTCACTGGCCGCAGACCTTTGCCCGTACGCAGGAACTGCTGAAGAAGGTTGGCTTGAGCGAATCCCCGGCGACGTTGATCACCGACATCGGTGTCGGCAAGCAGCAACTGGTCGAGATCGCCAAGGCGCTTTCGAAGAAGGTGCGGCTGTTGATCCTTGACGAGCCGACCGCCTCGCTCAACGAAACCGATTCCGATGCGCTTTTGAAGCTGCTGATGGAGTTTCGCACCCAGGGCATGACCTCGATCATCATTTCGCACAAGCTGAACGAGATCCGGAAGGTTGCCGACCAGATCACCATCCTGCGCGACGGCGGCACGGTCGAAACGCTCGACTGTCACAGCGAAGACATTGGCGAAGACCGGATCATCAAGGGCATGGTCGGCCGCGCCATGGAAGATCGTTATCCGCCGCGCGAACCGAAGATCGGCGAGACGCTGCTCGAAGTGAAGAACTGGAACGTCTTCCACCAGCAGCACCGCGACCGGCAGTTCCTGCACGACGTCAATTTCACCGTGCGCGCCGGAGAGGTCGTCGGCATCGCCGGGTTGATGGGGGCAGGGCGCACCGAAACGGCGATGAGCCTCTTCGGCAAGTCCTGGGGCCACAAGATCACCGGCGACGTGACGATGCGCGGCAAGCCCGTCGACGTCAGCACCATTCCGCGTGCGATCGATGCGGGGCTTGCCTATGTCACCGAGGACCGCAAGCAGCTCGGGCTCGTCTTGATCAACAACATCAAGGAGAACACAACGCTCTCCAATCTGAAGGCGGTGGCCGCGAACGGCGTCATCGACGATCGCAAGGAAGCGAAGGTCGCCTCCGACTATCGCTCGAAGCTGCGCATCCGTTCGCACTCGATCTATCAGGAAACGGTCAACCTTTCGGGCGGCAACCAGCAGAAGGTCGTCTTGTCCAAATGGCTGTTCACCAATCCGGAAGTTCTCATTCTCGACGAGCCGACACGCGGTATCGATATCGGCGCGAAGTATGAGATCTACACCATCATCAACCAGCTTGCCGCCGAGGGTAAGGGCATCCTGATGATCTCATCGGAAATGCCGGAGCTGCTTGGAACCTGCGATCGCATCTACGTCATGAACGAGGGCCGCATCGTCGCGGAGCTTTCGAAGGCGGAAGCGAGCCAGGAATCCATCATGCGTGCCATCATGCGTTCAGGGGAGAAACACTAATGGTCGCCGATACGAGCACCCAAAACAACAAGCCCTCGATCGGGGACTATCTCAAGAACAACATCCGCGAATACGGCCTGCTCGTCGCGCTCGTGGTGATCATGCTGTTCTTCCAGTTCGTCACCAACGGCGTGCTGTTCAAGCCGGTCAACATCACCAACCTGGTGCTGCAGAACTCCTTCATCGTCATCATGGCGCTCGGCATGCTGCTGATCATCGTTGCCGGGCATATCGACCTGTCGGTCGGCTCGATCGTCGCCTTCATCGGCGCGATCTCGGCGATCATGCTGGTGAAATGGGGCTTGCCCGCCATCATCGTCATTCCCGCCTGTCTGATCGTTGGCGGCATCATGGGGGCGGCCCAGGGCTATTGGGTCGCCTACCAGAAGATCCCGTCCTTCATCGTGACGCTGGCCGGCATGCTGGTGTTCCGCGGGCTCACCTATGTGGTGCTCGGCGGCCGCCCGATCGGTCCGTTCCCGAAGGAATTCCAGCTGCTGTCGACCGGCTTCGTTCCGGATTTCCTCTATTTCCTCAATCCGGCGCCCGAGACCATTCAGAACATGGTGGCGCTCGTCGCCGTCATCGCGCTCGTCGGCTACGCGATCTACGCGGGCATTCGTGACCGCAAGATCAACGAGCAGCACGGCACGGAGAACGAGCCGTTCATTTTCTTCGCCGTGCAGATGGCTGTCATCGCTGCCGTGGCGCTGTTCATCGGCTTCCAGCTTGCGACCTATCGCGGCCTGCCGAACGTGCTGATCGCCATGGCCGTGCTGATTGCGCTCTATACCTTCGTCACCACGCGCTCGACGATCGGTCGCCGCATCTATGCCATGGGCGGCAACGTCAAGGCGACCAAGCTTTCGGGCATCAACACCGAGCGGCTGACCTTCTACACCTTCGTCAACATGGGCGTGCTTGCGGCACTCGCCGGCATGATCATCACCGCTCGCCTCAATTCGGCAACGCCGAAGGCCGGCGTCGGTTTCGAGCTCGACGTCATTGCGGCCTGCTTTATCGGCGGTGCCTCGGCGTCGGGCGGTGTAGGCAAGATCATCGGGGCCGTCATCGGCGCCTTCATCATGGGCGTGATGAACAACGGCATGTCGATCATGGGCATCGGCATCGATTACCAGCAGTTGATCAAGGGCCTCGTGCTGCTCGCTGCCGTGTTCTTCGATGTCTACAACAAGAACAAGGGTTGAGCGGAAAGCCATAAGACCCGACGCGAACCAGTAACATTCACCGGCAGCCACAGCTGCCAGGATCGGCGGATTGGTCCGCCGGAATTGGGTGGCGAAAGCCACCCACGGGGACGCTTTTGCCTTGAAGAGGCGAACACAGCGACCCAAGACGATAGGAAGGATAGCATCGTGCTGATTTCGCAGATCAGGAACGAAGACGGGTCGATCACGGTGGCGGTACGGCTGCCGGGTGAGGCGGCGCATGCGGTGAACGGCGCGACAAGCGTCTATGCGCTGGCGATGGAAGCGGCCAATGCCGGACGGAGCCTGAAGCAGACGATCGAGGCCAAGGGGCTCGGCGCCGCCGTCGACCTCGAAAAGGCCTATGCGGAGGGGCGCTTCCTGCCGCCGATCACTCATCCGGATCCGGCACACCTGCACCTGACCGGCACGGGTCTCACCCATCTCGGCTCGGCTGCGACCCGCGACGCCATGCACAAGAAGACGAGCGAGGCGGCCGAGGAAACCCTGACCG
Source organism: Ensifer sp. EB106-05-01-XG146 (assembly GCF_058791875.1). Taxonomy (NCBI): domain Bacteria; kingdom Pseudomonadati; phylum Pseudomonadota; class Alphaproteobacteria; order Hyphomicrobiales; family Rhizobiaceae; genus Ensifer; species Ensifer sp. EB106-05-01-XG146. The sequence goes on along the minus strand of NZ_JBYTDX010000001.1, from coordinate 2,680,998 downwards.
ACTCGATGAAGATGTTCCGCATGGGGCTCGAAGGCGGCAAGCCGAGGGCCGGCGAAACAGGCGTGCAGCCGGAATGGTTCTACAAGGGCAACGGCACCTCCGCCGTGGCGCCGGGGAATGCGCTCGTCTCGCCCGCCTTTGCCGAGGATGGTGGCGAAGAGCCGGAAATGGCCGGCATCTATGTGATCTCCGAGAAGGGCGTTCCGTTCCGCATCGGTTTTGCCGTTGCCAACGAATTCTCCGACCACAAGACCGAGAGGGTCAACTATCTCTGGCTCGCGCATTCGAAGCTGCGCCAGGCGAGCTTCGGTCCGGAGATCCGCATTGGTGTCGCACCGGAGGACATTCGCGGCTTGTCGCGTATCCTGCGTGGCGGCAAGGTGCTGTGGGAAAAGCCGTTCCTGTCGGGCGAAGCCAACATGTCGCACAGCTTCGCCAATCTCGAGCATCACCATTTCAAGTATGGCTTGTTCCGCCAGCCGGGCGACATCCACGTGCACATGTTCGGCACGGCGACGCTGTCCTTCGGTGATGGCATCCGCACCGAGGAAGGTGACGTGTTTGAGATCGAGGCCGATGGTTTCGGCCTTCCGCTCCGCAACGCTCTCGCGATCGCAGCTGACGAAGAGGTCGCGATCCGCCAGCTCTGACACATCTCCTAAGCGCGACCGTTCGCGAGGGACGGTCATGCGCATCTATGAAGGAGGCCTGAGGCCATGACTTTGCACCAGAACCTGATTGCCGGCGAATGGGTCGGCGGTGACGGGGTCGCCAACATCAACCCATCCAACACCAACGACGTGGTCGGCGAATACGCCCACGCGTCGGCGGACGATGCGCGCGCAGCGATCGCTGCCGCCAAGGCGGCGTTTCCGGCCTGGTCGCGCTCGGGTATTCTCGAGCGCCACGCGATCCTGAGGAAGACCGCCGACGAGATCCTTGCGCGCAAGGACGAACTCGGAAAGCTCTTGTCGCGCGAGGAAGGCAAGACATTGGCCGAAGGCATCGGCGAGACGGTGCGCGCCGGCCAGATCTTCGACTTCTTCGCCGGCGAGTGCCTGCGGTTGGCGGGCGAAGTGCTGCCGTCGGCAAGACCCAATATCGGCGTCGAGATCACCCGCGAGCCGGTCGGTGTCGTCGGCATCATCACGCCCTGGAACTTCCCGATCGCCATTCCCGCCTGGAAGATCGCGCCGGCGCTTTGCTACGGCAACACCGTCGTCTTCAAGCCGGCCGAACTGGTGCCCGGCAGTTCCTGGGCGATCGTCGACATTCTTCACCGCGCCGGCCTGCCGAAGGGTGTGTTGAACCTCGTGATGGGCAAGGGCTCGGTCGTCGGCCAGGCCATGCTCGACAGTCCCGACATTCACGCCATCACCTTCACCGGCTCGACCGGCACGGGAAAACGCGTGGCGCTCGCCTCCGTCGAACACAATCGCAAATACCAGCTGGAAATGGGCGGCAAAAACCCGTTCGTCGTGCTTGACGACGCCGATCTTGCGGTCGCGGTCGAGGCGGCGGTCAATTCCGCCTTCTTCTCGACCGGCCAGCGTTGCACGGCATCTTCGCGCCTCATCGTCACCGAGGGTATTCACGATCGGTTCGTGGCGGCCATGGGCGAACGGATGAAGGGGCTTGTGATCGACGACGCCTTGAAGGCCGGCACCCAGATCGGTCCGGTGGTCGATGAGAGCCAACTCAACCAGGACACCGACTATATCGCCATCGGCCGACAGGAAGGCGCCAAGCTTGCCTTCGGCGGCGAGCTTCTGAAGCGCGACACGCCCGGCTTCTACCTGCAGCCGGCGCTGTTTACCGAAGCGACGAACGCGATGCGCATTTCTCGGGAAGAGATCTTCGGGCCGGTCGCAGCCGTCATCCGCGTCAAGGACTACGATGAGGCACTCACGGTCGCCAACGACACGCCCTTCGGTCTGTCCTCGGGGATTGCCACCACCAGCCTCAAGCACGCGACCCATTTCAAGCGCAATGCCGAAGCCGGCATGGTGATGGTCAACCTGCCGACGGCGGGCGTCGATTTCCACGTGCCCTTCGGCGGGCGCAAGGGCTCGTCCCATGGCTCGCGCGAGCAGGGGCGCTACGCCGCCGAGTTCTACACCACCGTCAAGACGGCCTACACGCTCGCCTGAAGCACGCCGTCATCGGGCCCGCGTGAACGGTGCGGGCCGCACAAGGAAGGAAGAGATGAAGAAGAAAGCTGAATGGCCGCGCAAGCTGCGTTCGCAGGATTGGTTCGGCGGTACCGGCAAGAATGCCATCATGCACCGCTCCTGGATGAAGAACCAGGGCCTGCCCGCCGACACCTTCGATGGCCGGCCGATCATCGGCATCTGTAACACCTGGTCGGAGCTGACGCCGTGCAACGCGCATCTGCGTGATCTCGCAGAGCGGGTGAAGCGCGGCGTCTACGAGGCCGGTGGCTTCCCGGTCGAATTCCCGGTGTTTTCCGTTGGCGAAAGCACGCTGCGGCCCACGGCGATGATGTTCCGCAATCTTGCGGCCATGGACGTCGAAGAGGCGATCCGCGGCAATCCGGTCGATGGCGTCGTGCTGCTTGGGGGCTGTGACAAGACCACGCCGAGCCTCCTGATGGGGGCTGCGAGCGTCGACATTCCGGTCATCCTCGTCTCCGGCGGCCCGATGCTGAACGGTAAGTGGCGCGGCAAGGATGTCGGCTCAGGCACGGCGATCTGGCAGTTCTCGGAAATGGTGAAGTCCGGCGAGATGTCGCTCGCCGAATTCATGGATGCGGAGCAGGGCATGGCCCGCTCGGCCGGCAGCTGCATGACCATGGGCACGGCCTCGACCATGGCCTCGATGGCCGAAGCGCTCGGCATGACCCTGCCCGGCAATGCGGCGATCCCTGCCGTCGATGCCCGCCGCCGGGTGATCTCCCAGCTCTCCGGCCGCCGCATTGTCGACATGGTCAAGGAGGATCTGAAGCCTTCGGATATCCTGACGAAGCAGGCCTTCGAGAACGCCATTCGCGTCAACGGCGCTGTCGGCGGCTCGACCAACGCCGTGCTGCACCTCTTGGCGCTTGCCGGCCGTGTCGGTGTCGACCTCAGTCTCGACGATTGGGATCGCCTCGGCCGCGACGTGCCGACGATCGTCAACCTGCAGCCGTCGGGCAAGTACCTGATGGAGGAGTTCTATTATGCCGGCGGCCTGCCGGTCGTGATCAAGGCCGTGGGCGAAATGGGCCTCCTTCACAAGGATGCTGTGACCGTCACCGGTGACACGATCTGGAACGACGTCAAGGATGTCGTCAACTACAATGACGACGTCATCGTGCCGCGCGACAAAGCGCTGACCAAGTCCGGCGGCATCGCGGTGCTGCGCGGCAATCTTGCGCCCAAGGGCTGCGTGCTGAAGCCGTCCGCCGCATCGCCGCACCTGATGCAGCACAAGGGCCGGGCGGTGGTGTTCGAGAGCATCGAGGACTACCACGCCCGCATCAATCGCGATGATCTCGACATCGACGAGACCTGCGTGATGGTGCTGAAATATTGCGGCCCGAAGGGTTACCCGGGCATGGCCGAGGTCGGCAACATGGGCCTGCCCCCGAAGGTGCTGAAAAAGGGCATTACCGACATGATCCGCATCTCCGATGCGCGCATGTCCGGCACGGCCTACGGTACGGTCATCCTGCACACGGCGCCGGAAGCGGCCGATGGCGGCCCGCTGGCACTGGTTCAAAACGGCGACATGATCGCCGTCGACGTGCCGGCCCGCACCATCCATCTCGATGTCTCCGACGAAGAACTGGCCCGTCGTCGCGCTGCCTGGGTGTCGCCGGTGATGCCGCTCAAGGGTGGTTATGCCGGCCTCTACGTCAAGAGCGTGATGCAGGCCGACACGGGCGCGGATCTCGACTTCCTCGTCGGTCCGCGCGGCGCGGAAATTCCGATGAACCGCGACAGCCACTGACGCTGTCGGCGCGAGAGCGGACAGTTCGCTCTTGTCTTTGGCGCTCAACACAGCTCGCGTCATATCAGACGCGCAAAGGCCGCCGTCGCACCGTAATTGCGGTGCGACGGTCCCAGGTGCCAGCGTCGAGGAGGCCGCTGCGAGCTGAGCAGGCTTGGCGCACCCGCAAGCATCGTCGCGGGACGGGACCTGTAACTTTTATGCTGGCACTGACCCGCGACCGTCTTCATCGCTGCAATCAGCCCTAGTCGGCGGGCCTGTTCATCTTCCCTTACCTCTGGGTAACCACTGACCGCGCGGTGCGTATTGGCGTCGCAGCGTCGACGTCATAGTTTTCCCCCGCGACGTTGCGTGCCTGCAGGTGGGCGGCCGCGGCAGTGCTCCATTGATCGGAGACGATCGAAGGATAAATGCAGCAGCCGAACAGCCGTCAGCTATCTTGCGGCGAGAAGGAGCATGCGCCTCGGCTTGGCCGTCGGAGCGTGTCGGAACCTATGATCTAAGGGAGTGAAGAAGCGTGCCGTTAACAGATCTTATCGATTCGTATTGCGCTGCCTGGTCGTCGGAGGACGCCGAGCAGAGGCGGGCGTTGCTGGTGCCGATCTGGGCCGATGGCGCAACGTACACGGACCCGACGGTTCATGCCGCCGGTGCAGAAGAACTGCTCGCGCACATTGCAGGTATTCAGGCTGGGCACCCGGGCGCGCGTATTACTCGGACAAGCGACGTGGATGTTCATCATGGGATCGCACGCTTCGCCTGGCGATTTGTGATGCCCGACGGATCATCTTTCCCCGAGGGTCTGGACATCGCATTCCTCGATCCCAACGCGACGCGCATTACGCGCATCATCGGTTTTTTCGGGCCATTGGCCAGCCTTCCAGCGTCATCAGACGTCCTTTGATCGGCTAAGAGCCTCAGAACGATCACCGCACCACTTTCAGTGCGGCGATCCTGTTTGGGTGCCAAGGCCATCGTTTCGAAAAGACACGCCTTCGGCCGCATCTTTGCCGTGTGTTATCCACACTGGGCAAAACCCTCGCTTTTCGGCTGATCCGCTGCAACCGGCAGCAATCCTGCGACGTATCCCCTTTGTCGGGGCCATTCCGACCCTGACCTTGTTAGGAGGACGATCATGCGGAGGAATGTTCTTGCGTTGTCGCTCGGTCTTCTTGCGACGGTGGCGCTGTCCCAGCCGGCATTTTCACAGAGTGCGAACGGTCTTGGCGTCGGCGTGTCCGTCGGTGGCCCGAGCGGGCTGAACGCCAATGTCGGACTTGGTGGCTCGAACGGCCTTAAGGCCGATATCGACGCATCGCTCGGCGGCGCAAACGGCGTCAATGCCAACGCAAACGCCTCGATCGGCGGTGCGCAAGGCGTCAACGCCGATGTGCAGGCGAGCGCCGGCGGCGCCAATGGCATCAACGCGGATGCCGATGTCGGCCTTGGCGGCGGAAAAGGGCTCAACACTTCGGTCAATGCCACGGTCGGTGGACGGAATGGCCTGACTGCTGGTCTCAAGGCCAATGCAGGCGGCGGCAACGGCGTCGGGCTTGGGCTCGGCGTGGGAGTTGGAACGGGATCCGGCGGCGGGAGCTCCGGGGGTGACGGCAGCGTTGGCGGTGGAACCGGAGGCGGTTCGGGAGGCTCGGTTTCACCAGGCGCTTCGATGGCCGCGTTCAATGCACTGCCCGCCGGCGAGCGGGTCAAGCTGATCAAACGCTGTCGCGATGTCGTTGGCGGCGGTTATGACAGCGGGCTGGTTTCGCTCTGCCGCATCCTGCAGGCGAGCGCCTCGCGGTAGTCGGAACATCCGGTAGCTTCGACGGGGCGTCGCCGCCGCCCCGTCTCCGACCTACTGACTCTGATTTTGGCTCTGGCCCCGGGCCTGGCTTTGATTCTGGCTTTGGCTTTGGCTTTGCTGCTGCTGTTCGACCGTGACCGACACCTTCAGCGTCTCCTTCGCCTCGCCGTGGATCAGCCCGGAGATGGGGGCGGCGTCGCGGTAGCAGAGGCCGGAGGCGATGCGGACATAGCGATCATCTGGGCAGATCTTGTTGGCTGCATCGAAGCCGACCCAGCCGAGCCCGTTGAGATGCACCTCGGCCCAGGCATGGCTGGCCGTCTGTTCGGGGTGCCCCTCCATCATCAGGTAGCCCGAGATGTAGCGCGCCGGTAGATCGAGCGAGCGGGCCGCTGCGATCAGGATATGGGCATGGTCCTGGCAGACGCCTTGGCCGCTTTCCAGCGCATCCTCGGCCGTCGTTTCCGCATGGGTCTCGCCGGGTTTGTACGTCACCGCCTCGTGGATCGTCTCCATCAGCGCATGCATGCGGGCAAGGGCGGTGTCACCTTCGGCGGATTTTGCGAGCTCGCGGATGAGCTTTCCGGCCTTGGTAAGCGGTGTTTCGCGTGCAAAGAGCCACAGCGGCACATAAGACTGGTGCGGGCCGAAGACGCCGGCGCGGTCCTCCGTGTGGACCTCGCCGGAGGCCGTGATATGGATCGTTTCGCGGTCGCCGTCGATGCTGACGAGGTGAACACGGTTGCCGAAGTGGTCGTCGTAGTTCACTTCGATCGCAGCGCCATCGACGAGGGTCTCCCAGCCGAGCACGGTCTGGCCCACCTGGGTGAGCGGCGTCAGCCGCAAGCGCTGCAGGGCATACTGCACGGGCTCGTCATAGTGATATTCGGTCGTGTGGCTGATCTTCAGGTGCATGCCATCCTCCGATCTAGAACGCTTCCGGTCAAAACGGAGTTGTGAAAGCGCTCTATCTCCTTGTTTTTACGCAATTCCAAACGCGAAACGGCGTTACACTTTCGCTGAAACTGCTCTAGTAGAATCGGTAGCCGTCGGAGATTTCCTGTCCCAGACGGTTGTTGTGGCTGATGAATTCTTCGAGATACTCATGCAGCCCCTGATCCATGATGTCCTTGATCGACTGGCTGCGCAGCGACGCTAGCGTCCGGTCGGCCGTCTCGTGGGCGGCATGGCGTTCGCCATACTCCCGTTCGAGGTAGCCGAGGTTGCTGGCGATCTTCTCGTAGCAATACGCAAGCGAGCGCGGCATGCGGCCGTTGGAAATCAGGAAGTCGGCGATGTTGGCGGGGCGGAGCTCGGCGTCATAGACCCAGCCATAGGCGCGATGCGCCGAGACCGAGCGCAGAATCGATTCCCACTGCACATTGTCCATCGACGAGCCGACGGCGGCGACCGCCGGCAGGAGCACATAATACTTAACATCGAGGATGCGGGCGGTGTTGTCGGCCCGTTCGATGAAGGTGCCGATGCGCGAGAAATTGAAGATCTCGTTTCGAAGCATGGTGCCGTGGAAGGCGCCACGGATGAGGCCGGCGCGGCGCTTGATCATGTCGATGATCTCCGGCATGTCCGTCGGGCGCGCCTTCTTCGACAGCATTGCCCTCATCTCGAGATAGCACTCGTTGGTGGCTTCCCAGGTTTCGCGCGTCAGCGCCGTGCGCACCATGCGGGCATTGTGACGCCCCGCCTCGATGCAGGACATCACGCTTGAGGGATTGGCCCGGTCGCGCAGCAGGAAGTCGATCGCGTCGATGCTCGTCAGCGTCTCGTGCACCTCGTCATAAAGTTCGCGCACGCCCGCACTTTGCAGCACACCGTCCCAGTCGCCCTCCGTTGCCTCGCTGCGGGTCAGCGCCATGCGCAGGCCGGCATCGATCAGCCGGGCGCTGTTTTCGGCGCGTTCGATATAGCGGAACATCCAGTAGAGGCCGTTTGCAGTTCTTCCGAGCATCTCTCAGTCCTCCAGCACCCAGGTGTCCTTGGTCCCGCCACCCTGGCTGGAGTTCACGACGAGCGAACCGGCTTTCAGCGCCACGCGCGTCAGGCCGCCGGGGATGATCTGGACCTTGTCGGAGACGAGGACATAGGGGCGAAGGTCGACGTGCCGGGGCGCGATGCCCTTGTTGACGAGGATCGGCACGGTGGAAAGGGAAAGCGTCGGCTGGGCGATGTAATTGGTCGGGCGGGCTTTCAGCTTCTCGGCGAAGACGGCGCGTTCCTTCCTGGTCGCCGTCGGGCCTACCAGCATGCCGTAGCCGCCTGAGCCGTGGACCTCCTTGACCACCAGCTCTTCCAGATGCTCGAGCACGTATTTGAGGCTCTGCGGCTCGGAACAGCGCCAGGTCGGGACGTTTTCCAAGAGCGGCTTGCGGCCGGTATAGAACTCGACGATCTCGGGCATGTAGGAATAGATCGCCTTGTCGTCGGAAATTCCGGTGCCGGGCGCGTTGGCAATGGTGATGTTGCCGGCGCGGTAGACGTCCATGATGCCTGGAATGCCGAGGGCGGAATCCGGTCGGAAGGTGAGTGGGTCGAGGAAGTCGTCATCGACGCGGCGGTAGAGCACGTCGATCGCCTCGTAGCCGCGGGTGGTGCGCATCTTCACCTTGCCGTCGATCACCCGCAGGTCCGATCCTTCGACGAGCTCGACGCCCATCTGGTCGGCGAGGAACGCGTGCTCGTAGTAGGCCGAATTGTAGATGCCGGGCGTCAGCACCGCGACGCGCGGCTTGCCGCTGCAGCCGGGAGGTGCGAGCGAAGAAAGGCTCTGGCGCAGCAGGTAGGGGTAGTTCTCGACCGGGCGCACGCGGTTTTGATGGAAGAGTTCCGGGAACATCTGCATCATCGTTTCGCGGTTCTCCAGCATGTAGCTGACGCCGGATGGGGTACGCGCGTTATCTTCGAGAACGTAGAACTGGTCTTCGCCGGTTCTGACGATGTCGGTGCCGACGATATGGGTATAGACGCCGCCCGGCGGGCGGAAACCGATCATCTGCGGCAGGAAGGCTTCGTTCTTTTCGATCAGTTCGCGCGGGATGCGGCCGGCGCGGATGATTTCCTGCTTGTGGTAGATGTCGTCGAGAAAGGCGTTGAGCGCGATGACCCGCTGTTCGATGCCCTGGGCGAGCTTGCGCCATTCGCGGCCGGAGATGATGCGGGGGATGAGATCGAAGGGGATGAGCTTTTCGGAACTGTCTGCGTGTCCGTAGACCGCGAAGGTGATGCCGGTTTTCCGGAAGATGTTCTCGGCGTCCTTGGATTTCGCTATGAGCCGATTTCTGTCCTGGCTGGCATACCAATCATGATAGGTCGAATATGGCTGGCGCGGACTGCTGTCCGCATTCATCATTTCGTCAAATGCCAAAGGCGTGGTCCCCTTATTTTTGACCATTTGAGTACAAGGCTGGTTGCAATGCAAGAAGCGTGCTCAGTCGCCTGAAAAGAAAGTTGGCCACGCCAGAAGCGCCCGTTCGCGGGGAAATCTGCCCAACGACAGGGCAGCCGCATCCGGTCGCAGAAAGTGGTTGCGACCGGGTGGGCAAGAAATATGCACTTGCTCTAAATTTGGACGCGGGCGCCGAAGCTAGCCGAGACCCAGGCAGACGATCGCGAGGACCGCGAGGAGACAGAGCACCAGCAGCGACAATGTGGCGGCAGCACTTGCACGCGGCCCGCAATGGGCGAGCGCGCGGATGTCGACCTCAAGGCCGAGGGCGGCCATCGCGATGACCGTCAGCCAGGTGGAGACCGTCACGGCGTCGGTCGCGAGTGTGTCGGAGATTGCGCCGCTGTTGCGGGCGATCGCAACGGCGAGGAAACCCAGAATGAACCAGGGAACGAAATGGAGGATCGTGGCGAGGCGCGACTTCCGTTGTCTGGGCGCTTTGCATTCCGGCTCGGTATCGCGGCTGCCAATTAGCGAGAAGCAGAAGACGACGGGGCCGAGCATCAGCACGCGCACGAGCTTGACCAGCGTGCCCACCTGGACCGAGAGCGGGCTGAAGGGGCTGGCCGCGGCCAGGACCTGGGGTACGGCATAGACGGTCATGCCGGCAAAGACGCCGTAGCCCTGGGGCGTCATGCCGAGCCAACCGCCGACGAAGGGCAGCGACAGGACGACGGCGATGCCGAGGATGGCGGTAAAAGAAATTGCAGCTGCGACCTCCTCGCCGCGGGCACCGATGGCCGGTGCGACGGCGGCGATCGCCGAGTTGCCGCAGATGGCGTTGCCGCAGGCAATCAAGGTCGCCAGGCGTTTCGGCAGCCCGAGCATGCGCGCAATCAGGTAGCCGGTGGAAATCGACAGAAGAACCATGGCGACGATAGTGACGAGCAGGGTCGGCCCGCTCGCTGCGATCGCGTCGAAGCTCAGCATCGCGCCGATTAGCACGATCGCTGTCTCCAGCAGGACTTTCGCCGAGAAGTGGATGCCGGAGAGGAAGCGGGGGCCGGGCGTCCAGAGGGTGCGGACGATAGCGCCGAGAAGGATCGCGAGAACGAGCGCTTCCAGCCAAGCGCGGCCGGTCCAGCGCCGCTCGATCCATTCCAGACCGATGGCCGCAAGTGCGACGAGACAGCAGAGGAAAAGGCCCGGAAGAATGCACGTCAGGCGGGAGGCGACTGAGGAAAATTGGGAGCGAAATGGGGAATGCGATCTGGACATGGGCGCAACCTACGCTCATCCATGAATCAGTCTAACGGATTATTCTTGTCATTCTGATCGATTTTTGCGATTGATCTTCCATGACACTCGATCAGCTTAAAATCTTCGTCGCGGTCGCCGAGCGGCTGCACATGACCAAAGCCGCCGAGGCGATGAACGTCACGCAGTCGGCCGCAAGCGCGGCCATCGCGGCGCTCGAAACCCAGCACGACATCAGATTGTTCGATCGCGTCGGCCGCGGCCTGACGCTGACCGATGCCGGCAAGATCTTCCTGCCGGAGGCAAAGGCGGTGCTCGCCCGGGCGCTCGCCGCCACCGCCTGCCTGCGCGATCTCTCGGAGCTTCGCCGCGGCGAACTGTCGATCGCCGCCAGCCAGACGGTCGCGAGTTATTGGCTGCCGTCGCGCCTTGCCCGCTTCACCCACGACTATCCCCAGGTCGACGTGAAGCTCACCGTGCGCAACACGGCCGTCGTCGCCGAGGCGGTGGAAGAGGGCACGGCGCAGCTCGGCTTCGTCGAGGGGCGCGTGGATGGCGCCAAGCTCGACCATCGCCGCGTCGCCGTCGATCGCATCGCCGTCTATGCCGCGCCCTCGCACGCGTTCGTTGGGGCTGCCGTCAATCTGGAAATGCTGCTTTCTGCGCGCTGGGTGCTGCGCGAGGAAGGCTCCGGCACGCGGGCAATGTTCCTGCAATCGATGAATGATCATGGAGCAGACGTCGATCGGCTCAGGATCGAGCTTGAGCTGCCCTCGAACGAGGCGGTGCTGACGGCGGTCGAAAGCGGTCCTTTCGTCACGGCCGTTTCCCGGCTCGCAGCACAACCTTTCGTCGATAGCGGCCGGCTCGTGGAACTGCCGTTCGAACTGGCTGAGCGCAGCTTCGAGCTTTTGACCCACCGCGAGAGGCAGTTCAGCCACGCGGCGCGGGCCTTCGTGGAACTGCTTTGAGGCAAATTCCGTTTTGCTCCAGGGCTTGCCATGCGGGAGACCCCTGGCAATCGCTGCAGGATCTCTTTTTTAAGAGGTGACCATGGTGTTCGAAATCGTCGAGAGACCCGCACAGCGCATTTCCGGATCGTTCTGGGAGGGCACCTTCGGCGAGGCGGCCGATGGTGCCGTTCGCCGGCTGATCGCCGAAATGCAGGGGCATCACCAGCATCTTCACCCAGGCGATCATGCAGCATTGGTCGGCATCTCCTGGAACGATCGCCCGGATGGATTCCGCTATCTCGTCGGCTATGTTTCCGACCTGGCAGAGACGACCGTGCACCCAGGCTTTGTCGACCTGCCGGCCATGCGCTTCGTCACGGCCCTGCATCACCCTGATAGCGGCGACGTCTTTGCCCATTACCAGAGAATGTTCGACTGGATCGCGGCCGAAGGCCACGCGGTCGATACCGCCTTGCTGCACTATCGCGAGGAGTACGATCCCGGTTTCGTCTCGCTGTCGCTATCCTCGCTCAGGCTGATGGTTCCGATTGGCTGATGCTTCCCATCAGAAAAATTGCTTTGACCATCGATACCGGCGCGGATACTTGCATGAGTGCTTAAATCGGAGGGATTTGAGCGCGAAATCAGCGGCAGATCAAAGCGTTACAACAGCCCGACGCGCTTCAGCGAGGGCGGTTCATTGCTTCCACCTGCCGCCGTCATTCCGATAGGCTCACCATGCTCGCCCGTCTGGCTCCCGCCATCTTCGTTCTGCTCTGGTCCACCGGCTGGGTGGTGGCGAAATATGCTGCGGTCTACGCAGATCCGCTGACCTTTCTCGTGTTGCGCTACACGCTGGCGATCGCGCTCTTCATCCTGTTCTGCGTCGTCACCGGCGCACGATGGCCGAAGTCCTGGAAAATGGCCGGTCATGCGATCGTGTCCGGCATGTTCCTGCACGGGCTCTATCTCGGGTCGGTCTGGTGGGCGATCGGCGAGGGCGTGCCGGCCGGCATTTCCGGCATCATCGCCGGCCTGCAGCCGCTGATGACCGCGGTCGCCGCGGCCTTCGTCATCGACGAGAGGCTGAGCACGCAGCAGAAGCTCGGGCTGGTGCTCGGCTTCTTCGGCATTGCGCTTGCCGTCCTGCCGAAGGTGCTGGCGATCGACACGGGGGCGACGCCGATCCACTTTCTGCCTGTGATCATCAACGTGCTCGGCATGGGCGCCGTCACCTATGGCACGCTCTACCAGAAGCGCCATCTGCAGAGCGGTGACATCCGCACCATCGCAGCGCTGCAATATCTCGGCGCGCTGATCGTGACGATCCCGCTGGCGCTGATGCTCGAAGACCTGCACGTCACCTGGAACCTCCAGGTGGTTCTGGCACTTGCCTGGTCGGTTCTCGGGCTCTCGATGGGCGCGATCGCGCTGCTGCTTTATCTGATCCGTCGAGGGCAGGTGTCGCGCGCAGCGTCGCTGATCTATCTCGTGCCGCCGCTTGCCGCCGTGCAGGCGTGGCTCTTCTTCGGCGAAGCGCTGACGCTGCCGATGGTCATCGGCACCATCATTGCCGTTGCTGGCGTCTATCTCACCAACCGCAAGCAGGCGTGAAGCACGACGCGCGAGAGTGTGAAGCGGTTTTGCAATTGCGACATGCGCATGGCCCAAAACTAAAACGGCGGGCCGAAGCGGCCCGCCGTTCACATTTCAAAGTTCTACGCTGGCTTTTGCGCGCCCGGTTGACGCGCAGCGCCTCGGTCAGCCCTGGTGGCCGCGATTGCCGCCATTGCCCCGACGCTGGCCCTGGCCGCCTTCGCGACGCTCGCCACCGCCACGGTTTTCGTTGCGGCCGCCATGGTTGCGCTCACGACGGTCGCCCTGCTTCTGGCCGGGACGTCCGTGGTGCTTCTTGCCTTCGTGGTTGCGGTTGCCTTCGCCACGGCCGTCGGTCTGCGGATGGCCGTGATCACGGCGCTCCTGGCGCTGCGGGCGACGCTCGTCGCGCAAAAGGTCGTCGCCGGTGAAGCCGCTGGTCGCAGCAACCGGCTCGCCGGCCGGACGCTCACGGCGCGGCGGACGGCCGCCGTTCTGGTGGTGACCGCCGCCATTGCCCTTGCGGTGGCCGGCGCCGTTGTTGCCACGGCCGCCGCGGCCCTTGGCCGGACGCGCCTGGTCGGCGGGAGCCTCGCCGCTGGCAACGGCAATGTTGATGCCCATCAGCTTCTCGATGTCGCGCAGCAGGCGGATTTCGTCCGGCGCGCAGAAGGCGATGGCGATGCCGTCGCGGCCGGCGCGCGCGGTGCGGCCGATGCGGTGAACATAGGCATCCGGCACTTCCGGCAGGTCGTAGTTGTAGACGTGAGTAACGCCGGGGATGTCGATGCCGCGGGCGGCGACGTCGGTCGCGACCAGCACGCGGATCTCGCCGTCACGGAAGGCCTTGAGCGCGCGCTCGCGCTGGCCCTGGCTCTTGTTGCCGTGGATCGAGGCGGCCTTGAAGCCGACGTGGTCGAGATGCTTCATCAGCTTCTCGGCGCCATGCTTGGTGCGGCTGAAGATCAGCGACAGGCCGTCCGGGTTCTCTGTCAGCGTCTTCTTGAGGATGGTCGTCTTCAGGTCCTTGCCGGGAACGAAGTGAACATACTGTTCGACCTTGTCGGCAGCCTTGCCCGGAGGCGTGACTTCGACCTTGACCGGGTTGGTCAGGTACTCGCCAGCAAGCTCGGCGATCTGCTTCGGCATGGTGGCCGAGAAGAGCAGCGTCTGGCGGTTCTTCGGCACCAGCTTGGAGATCTTGCGCAGGTCGTGGATGAAGCCGAGGTCGAGCATCTGGTCGGCTTCGTCGAGAACCAGGTAGCGGCCCTGCGTCAGCGTCACGGCCTTGCGGGCAACGAGGTCGAGCAGGCGGCCGGGGGTTGCGACCAGGATGTCGACACCGCGGGCGAGCTGTTCGGTCTGCTTGTTGATCGAGACGCCGCCAACGACAACGCCGATCTTCAGCGGTGACTTCTTGACGAACAGCTTGAGGTTGGCGGCGATCTGGTTGACCAGTTCGCGGGTCGGCGCCAGAACCAGGGCGCGAATGTTGCGCGGATCGGGGCGCTTGCCTTCGGCAACGAGCTTCTCGATCATCGGCAGGCCGAAGGCGGCCGTCTTGCCGGTGCCGGTCTGGGCGAGACCGATGAGATCGTTGCCCTTCAGCACCAGCGGGATCGCCTGAGCCTGGATCGGGGTCGGCTTTTCGAAGCCGTTGGCAGTCAGGGTTTCCAGAATGTGCTCGGAGAGGCCGAGATCTTTAAAGGTGGACAAATGCATATACCTTTTGGGGGCGCCAAACGCATTCGCCGGAACCGCATTGTTGCTGTTCCGGTGTCGTTCGGCGTCAAGAACCCCGCGTGAATTGGGAACTTGTGGGTTGAATTAAGTCGTCAAGCGCCTGTGCTGTACCGCCTATCGCGGTGATATGTGCGCTATCCTTCTTCACGGCTTTCGATGTCTGCCGAGGGCGCGCTCACGCGGCGGCCGGAAGGTGACGCTGGGCACCATGTCGTTGGTTTGGACGAAAAAGTCAAGGTCCATCTTTTCGCAGGTGCGAAATGAGATCTACTCAAGCGCGAGATCGAAGCCCGCTTCTGCCGCTTCCTGGCCGTTGACGAGGATGACGATGCGATGCGCGCCCGGGTAATAGCGACGGGTCGTAATGGGCCGGATCGCATGGCGTTTCTCGATCTCGATCGAGCCGCCGGGGACAAGCGTCGCGGATGTCCACTTGAAGACTTTCGGCGAGGTCGCACCGTTTGCCTTGCGATGGTGCACGGCGTAGTCGATCATCACCTTCTGGCTCGTTTCGGCGTCATGGCTGACGGCGAGGCGCAGGCCGAGGCTTTCGCCAAGCACGATGTCCGAACGATCGAGCGAAAAGCGCGCATTGATGCCGGCCGGGGGAGCGAAACCGAAATTGCCGAGCGCGTCCGCGTGCCCCTGCTTCAACAGCGTGCGCGAGGCGTGGCGCAGAAGCTGGCGGCGCTCCGGCGATGCGTCGCCGATCTGTTCGGCGACGAAAGCAGCCACCAGATCCGGATGGTCCTTGGCGATGTCGTTGAGGCTGTTGGCAACCGAGCGGCGCACATACTCCTCGGGGTCGTCGAGAAGCGCGATCAGGATCGGCAGGATCGGCTGCGGATCGCGGATGAGCTGCGGCAGTCGCATCGCCCAGGGCAGGCGCGGGCGGGTGCCTTCGCTCGCCAGTCGCCGGACGTGATGGTTGGGATCCTTCGTCCAGTCCCGGATCGTCGCGAGGGCGCGCTCCTGGTCGCGATCGATGAAGATGCGGATGCCGAACTCGGCTGTGAAATGCGGCGTCAGCGCCCGCAGCAGCGACAGCGAAAGGTCGAAGTCGTCGAGGCCGCGCAAGGCGACGTACTGGCTGAAGGGCAGGAGCGACCAGCCGCTGATGCCGTCGGCGCCGTCGCGAGGAAGGCAGGCGTGGAGGTTGGCGGCCGCCTCCGGAAACGCCTTCGGCAGCGTCTCGACCAGCGCGTCGCGGATCTGCAGCGAGCGCTGCATCAGCTCCAGCGCCTCCAGCCCGTCACCCGCAAGCGCCACGAACCTCTTGCGGTCGAAACCGGCGGCGTTGCGTTCGAGCGCATCGGCGATGGCGATGACGACACCGGGGTGCAGCAGATTCTTCAGTGGTTCGGCCATCGCTCAGGCAGTCCTTTGCTCGTCCAATTCCGGGCCGGTCAGATCCTCTGGCCGCCGCTAAAATGCTGCACGAGCATTACCGCGCTGATCGTCGCTGCGTAAGGTGCGAACTCCGGATCGACCCGGACGCGCTCTCCGGCCGATTGCGCAGCCTCCAGTGTCTCCCATTCGACCAGGTCTGCGAACATGCCCGAGGTCTCGCAGGAATCGACCGCACGCCAGGAGACGAAGCCCGGATAGCGGGAAACGGCCTGCATCGCTCGCTGGCGCGTGGCTGTGGCCGCCGGCCTGTCGGTGACGATGCAGACGGCGAGTTCAAGGATGTGATCGCTGGTCATGATGAGGCTCCCTGTGAGTTGTCGCTTGATTTAACACAGGGCAACTGACAGCCTTATGGCCATTATCGACGGTGCCGTGCTTGTGGACACGCGAGGCGCGCGGTAGCCCTTTTGAACGAAGTCTTGCCGCGGGGAGGCCAGGCATGAGACCCGCCGACCGGCTGTTTCGCATCATCCAGCTCCTGCGCGCGAGCGGCCGGGTGATGACGGCGCGCGAGATCGCCGAGAAGATGGAGGTCGCCCAGCGCACCATCTATCGCGACATGGAGCACCTGATCGCCTCCGGCGCGCCGATCGACGGCGAACGCGGTGTCGGCTATCTCCTGCGCGGTGCGTTCGATGCGCCGCCGCTTGCCTTTACCTTCGAGCAGCTGGAAGCGCTCGCTTTCGGCGCCCGCGCCGTGCAGATGCTCGGCGACGGCAGGCTCGCCCAGGCGGCGCGCGAGGCGATGGAGAAGATCGCCCATGGTCTGCCGCCCGAACATCGGCAGCGGCTGACAGCCGCGCCCCTTCGCGCCTTCCGCTCTTCGCTCCAGCCGGAACCGCCGGCGCTGCTCGGCGAGATCCGCCTGGCGATCGCCGGTCGCCGCAAGCTTCGCCTGGCCTATGACAGCCTCAAGGACGAACATTCCGAGCGCACCATCTGGCCGCTCGGCCTCAGCGTCTTCGGCCACTTCTGGCTGCTGACGGGCTGGTGCGAACTGAGGTCGGATTTCCGCGATTTCCGGGTCGACAGGATCAGCACGCTTCATGTCCAGCGCGAGCGTTACGAGGTGACGCCGGAACGCAGCTTCGAAGCCTATATCGCGCGGATGTGACCGGCGCATCCGGCCAAATAATCAGCATCATCGCCACCTTCCGATGGAACCGGATCGCCGCTCGTTCGTTTCCTTTACAGGGTCTTCATGACCCTTCGCGATCCACACCTTTCACTGGGAGACAATCGTGCAGAACCGGACTTGGATACTGGCCGCGGATGGCAACACCGCGCGCATCGTCAAGGGCGTGAACCTGTTGAAGGAAGAGCGCCAGCGGCCGGAGGAGGAGACCTTTCACACCGAACCGAAGCGCGTTCAGGACATCATGGCCGACAAGCCGGGCCGGTCGCATTCGTCCGTCGGACACGGACGCTCGGCCATGGAATACAAGAGCGATCCCGTTCGCGAGGAGCAGCAGCGCTTTGTTGCGGACGTGGCCGGAAGGCTGGAGAGCTACGCCGCCAACCATGCCTTCGACAGCCTGGTGATTTGCGCAGCACCCCGGACGCTTGGCGATCTCCGCAAGCAGCTTTCCGCCCATGTCCGCGAGCGGACAGTCGCCGAGATCGACCGCAACTGCGTGGCTGCAACCACCGAGCAACTGATCGCAACGGCACGGGCCGCGGTGTTTCCTTAAGGCTCGGCCGCAGCCGGACTTCGTAACGCTTTCCGGTTTACCCAAGGCGTCCCGTCAGAAGTCGGTGGGGACGCCGCCCTCGGCCTTGCGCTTGGCGACAAAGGCATCGAGTTCCTCCTCGATCGCCGGATCGAGGGGCGGGCGCTCGTATTCGTTCAGCTTCTGTTTGAAGATCCGGTTGGCGTGATCGTATGTCGTCGGCCGCCCGGCTTCGGTCCAGGTCTCGAAGTTGCGCCAGTCCGACAGGATCGGTGAATAGAAGGCGGTCTCGTAGCGCTGCAGCGTGTGCAGCGTGCCGAAGTAATGGCCGCCCGGGCCGACGTCGCGCACGGCATCGAGGCCCAGCGCATCTTCGCTGACATCAAGCGGGGTCAGGTATTCCGCCACCATCTGCAACATGTCGACGTCGAGAATGAACTTCTCGAAGGAGGCCGTAAGCCCACCTTCGGTCCAGCCGGCGGCATGCATGACGAAATTGCCGCCCCCTTGCGTCAGCGCCCAGAGCGACATGGCGGATTCGTAGGCCGCTTGAGCGTCCAGCGTATTGGCGGCGTTGGTGTTCGAGGTGCGGTAGGGGATGTTGTAGCGGCGGGCGAGCTGGCCCCCGGCGACCACCGCCTTCATGTATTCCGGCGTGCCGAAGGCGGGCGCTCCGGTCTTCATGTCGACGTTGGAGGTGAAGCCGCCATACATTACAGGTGCGCCGCGCCTGACCATCTGGGTGAAGGCGATGCCGCAGAGCGCTTCGGCGTTCTGCTGGACGAGCGCACCGGCGATCGTCACCGGCGCCATGGCGCCGGCGAGCGTGAAGGGCGTGACCACCACCACCTGGTTGCGCGAGGACATCTCGATGATGCCCTGCAGCATCGGCCCGTCGAGCCGGAGCGGCGAGGAGGTGTTGATGATGGTGAAGAGCGACGGCTCGCGCTCCATCTGCTCCATCGTGATGCCACGGCCGATGCGGGCGATCTCGATGCCGTCGGTGTTGCGCTGCTTGCCCAGCGAATAGACGTGGAACACCTTGTCGGTGAGCTTCACCATGTCGGAGAGGCAATCGAGGTGGCGCACCGAGGCATGGATGTCGACCGGCTCGACCGGATAGCCGCCGGTCGTGTGGACGATGTCATAGGACTGCGCGAGCTTCACCAGCTTTCGGTAGTCTTCCTGGTTGCCGGTGCGGCGGCCGCCGTCCCGGTCTGCGACGAACGGCGCGCTGGCGATCTGGGCGAAGACGAGATTGTTGCCGCCGATCGCGACATTGCGGGCCGGGTTGCGGGCGTGCATGGTGAAGGCCGGAGGAACAGAGGCGATCATGTCCATGATCAGGCCGCGGTCGAAGCGCACCCGGTCGGTGCCGGGTGTCACGGCGGCGCCAGCCGCCTTCATCCGCTCGCGCGCCTCCGGCAGGATAACGTCCATGCCGATCTCTTCGAGGATCGTCAGCGATGCCTCATGCACAGATTCAAGTGCATCATCCGAAAGTACGGTGGATTTCGCCAGCGTATTGACAAGATTGAGGTATTTCCCGCCGGGAGACTTGCGCACACGCTCGGCGCTGCGCCCGCCCGGGCGGCGTCGGCGCTCCAGCGGGGTCGAGGCTGCGTCGCCGGTTGCTGCATCGGGAAACTGATCGTCGTTCATGAAAGACCCACCGTGTTGCCGATGGGGAGTGTGTCGCAGATTCGAGACGGCGATGGCCCGCCATTTGCGACAGTTCAGTTCTCTTGTGGAGTAAAACGCTTGCGCTGACGCATTTCTGCAGTCGGATGGCGCAACCGTTCAAGACAGGCCGCAATCGCGACGAGCGCTAGGCTCGGTCGCCCCGCAGCATCTCGCGTTTGCCGGCAAAACCCTTGCGCTTCTCGACGGCAAAGCCTGCGGCCTGCAAATTGCGTCGGACGAAACCGGCGGCGGCATAGGTGGCGAAGCTGCCGCCGGGCGTGGTCTTTTCGAAGACCAGCCGCATCAGTTCCTCCGACCACATGTCGGGATTGCGCGACGGCGCGAAGCCGTCGAGATACCAGGCTTCGAACGGGTCTTCCGCGCGGGCGACGCCGCCGAGTGCCGCGCCGCAGACGACCGTGAGGCTGACGCCGTCACCAAAGTCGATCTGGACATCACCATCAGGCTCGACCGGCCAGCGCGAGGCCAGCGCCTGGTGCTCCGTGTCGATCTCTGGCCAATGGCTGAGGGCGCGCGAAATCTCTTCGGCCGCCATCGGAAAGCGTTCGAAGGACACGAACTGCAGCTGATCGCCAGCGGCCGCGGTCATCTTCCACTGGCGCCACGTCTCGCAGAAATTGAGCCCGGTACCGAAGCCGAGTTCGCCGATGCGGAAGGTGCCCGCACCGACCCAACGATCGGGCAGGCCGTTGCCCGACAGGAAGACGTGGCCGCACTCCAGCCGCCCGTCGGTGCGGCAATAAAAGTGATCGCCAAACTCCCGGGAATAGGGCATATCGCCCTCGTGCCAATCAAGGTTCTGGTGCGCCGGGGGCTCGATCGGGTCTGCGGATCCTGTCATGGCCAAGGCGATAATCCGCCGGCCGGAGAAGGTCAATCGATGAGCGAGCTTTTGGTCGTCGGCGGCGGCATCATGGGGCTGTGGGCCGCCATTTGCGCCACGCGCAGGGGCATGGCCGTGCGGGTCGCCGAGCAACAAGCGATCGGCGCAGGCGCCAGCGGTGGCCTTTTGGGCGCGCTCATGCCGCATATGCCGGATCGCTGGAACGATAAGAAACAGTTCCAATTCGACGCGCTTGTGACGCTCGAGGAAGAGATAGCGGCGCTCGAGGCGGAGACAGGGCTTTCGACCGGCTATCGGCGGACGGGTCGTTTGATCCCGCTTGCCAAGCCTCACCTGCGCGATATCGCCCTCCGGCACGAGCAGGATGCACGGAGCCATTGGCGCGCGGCCGACAGGCAGTTCCACTGGCACGTGAAGGACGACGGGCCTGAGGTCTGGCCGGGTGCTGCCGCGGCGGCGCATGGCATGGTCTTCGACACGCTCGCCGCACGGGTTTCGCCGCGTCGCATGCTTGCTGCGCTCCGCACAGCGCTCCTGCAGGCACCGAACGCCTATTTAGACGAGGGCAGGGGCGTGCGCCGGATCGAGCCGGAACGCGGCCGGGCCGAACTCGACGATGGCACCCGGATCGATTTCGAGCATTGCATCATCGCGGCCGGCGTCGGCAGTTTTCAACTGATCGACGACACGTCGGTGCCGCTGGCGGAAACGAGCGGCACGGCTGTCAAGGGGCAGGCGGCACTGCTGCGGGCGGAGATCGATCCGGCGCTTCCGGTGATCTTTGCCGACGGCGTCTACATTATTGCCCATGACGACGGCCATGTGGCGGTCGGCAGCACCAGCGAAAACAGTTTTGCCGATCCCCTGTCGACGGACGAGCAGCTGGATGAGCTGCTTCGGCGCGCCGTAGCGCTCGCGCCGCGCCTGGCGGGTGCCGAGGTGGTGGAGCGATGGGCAGGGTTGCGCCCGAAAGCGACGGGGCGCGAGCCGATGGCAGGCCGGCATCCGGACCATCCGAACGTCTCGGTCCTGACCGGCGGGTTCAAGGTGAGCTTCGGCATCGCACACCGCCTGGCGCGTTTCGTCGTCGAAGAGATCGCCGGTTCTCCGGCGATCGATATTCCCGATTCTTTCTTCTGCCGGAATCACATAGCCGCACTTCGCGAGAAACATCTTTAGGGCCGGACATGCGAAGGGCCCCGCCCGCGGCGGGACCCGAAAGATCGAAAGTCAGGCATTACATCCAGTAGGGCGGCACGCCGTAGTAGTCGTAGACACGGCGTCCGTTTTCCGCGTTCCAGTCGTATTCTTCGGTGCCGTGATATTTCGGCGCGTTTTCGACCTGATCGCGAGTCACATCAGTGCGATAGCCGCCGAGCTTCTCGTCATAGGTCAGCTTTGCCCAAGGCAATGGATAGTGGTCTTCGCCGAGGCCGAGAAAACCGCCGAAGCCGAGCACCGCATAGGCGACGCGCCCGCTGCGCTTCTCGATGATCACGCGCTCGATCGAGCCGATGTGTTTGTCGTCGGGGCCATAGACCCTCGTGCCTTCAACCTTGTCGCTTGCGATCAGGTCGTGGGTCTCCTTGATCCGGGCGTCCTGAAGGTTCGCATTGTGATAGGTCACGCTTCTTCTCCATCCTTGTTTTCCTACCTTTTAGGAACGGGCGATGGGCCGGATGGTTCCGAAAAACGAGGGGTGACGTTCGCACCGCTGCCGCGCTCATCCCCGGCCGACTTCGTCAATCTGTCACGCAAATCACCTAAGACGCGGCCATTGGACAAGTCGGGGTGAGGGCGGAAAACCGCAGCTATTGCTCATCCTGCGCTGACGGATACCCGGAGCCAGCCGATGCGCTATGCCATTTGTTTTACGCCGCCGATGGCCGACCCGCTTTCCGCGACCGCTGCAAGCTGGCTGGGGCGCAATGTCTATTCCGGGGAACCTGCCGAATTGCCGTCGGTCGCTGGCTTGAGCGCCGCGGATGTCGCCTATCACACGGCGGTTCCGCGACGCTTCGGCTTTCATGCGGTGATGATGTCGCCGTTCCGTCTGCATCCGGACATGACGGAACCGAAGCTTCTGAAGGCGCTGATGCATTTTGCCGGCGCCCAGACTCCGTTCGAAATCGATCGCCTGGAGGTCGCCCGCATCGGCCGATGCTTCGGGCTGATGCCGCAGGTGCCGAGCACGGCCATGCATCTGCTTGCGGCCAACGTCGTCCAGGAGTTCGACGCCTTCCGCGCGCCGCTCAGCGAATATGAGATCGAGCGCTCCGATCCGGACAGGCTGACCGCCCCACAGTTCTCCAACCTGCACCGTTGGGGCGATCCGCATGTGATGGACGAATACCGTTTCCACATGATGCTGACCGGTCCGCTTGCGCCAGACGCGATGCGGCGGGTCGAGGCGCCGCTCCGTGACCTGTTCGAGTCCTGCCTATCAAAACCGCTTTCGATCGGCAGCCTTGCGCTGTTTGTCGAGCAGGAGACGGGCGCACCCATGCGGGTGCATTCACAGCACCCGCTCGGCAAGATCTCGACGAACACGCGCGCAGAGCGGGCGAAGCGGGCCGCCGCCGATCCGTCGCTGGCGCCGCAAGGCGCGGTCCGGCCGCTGCCGCTGATCGTCGCTGCGCTGATGGCGCAGCGCTAATCGGAAACGGACGCGGGCGAAGCTGCAAAGAGCAGCGCTTTCGGATAGGGCAGGCCGAGGTCCGGCATGTCCGCTGGCGCGAAGTAGCGCAGCGACTTCGTTTCGCCATCGTTGATCGGCTGCTGGGAACCGACGATCCGGCATCGATAGAGGGTAACCACATATTCGACGTGGTCGCCGTTCGGGTAGGTGTAGCGAAACGCTTCTCCGCCGAAGACGCCCAGTATCCGCTCGACCGAGACCGGATAGCCGGTTTCCTCCATGACCTCGCGGATGACCGCATCGACAGGCGTCTCGCCCGGCTCGATCGCGCCGGCCGGCAGGCTCCAGCCTTCGCCACTTGCTTTCTCCTGCAAGAGGACCCGGCCATCGGAATCGACAATGACGGCCGCCACTGACGGGCAGAGAAGCAGGCCGGAACCGACTTTTTCGCGGAGCGCTTGAATGTAGGATTTCATCTCGATGAGGGCCGTTGTCCTTGCCGATCCATTCAACGCTGTTTCGAAAAATCTCTCAACCTCGGGCTCAGCCGAATTTTTCTGGTAATTTCCGTCCGGGCCGTGGCGCTGCCGCTGCCCTGCCTCACGTCATTTCGGTATCGACAATCCGGTCGGCGGTGATACCGTTCCTAAAAATTCGAAGGGTGATTTGATGTCTGAGACTAAGTATCCGCGCGACCTCGTTGGCTACGGCCGCAATCCGCCGAAGGCAAACTGGCCGGGCGATGCGCGCATCGCCGTGCAGTTCGTGCTGAACTACGAAGAGGGCGGCGAAAGCTGCATTCTCGATGGCGACCCAGCGTCCGAGTGCCTGCTGTCGGAAATTGTCGGCGCGCAGCCCTGGGCTGGCCAGCGTAACCTCAACATGGAATCGATCTACGAATACGGTGCCCGTTCCGGCTTCTGGCGGCTGTGGCGCATGTTCACCAGCCGCAACGTCCCGCTGACCGTCTATGGCGTGACGCAGGCCATGGCGCGCAATCCGGAAGCGGTCGCTGCCATGAAGGAAGCCGGCTGGGAAATCGCCAGCCACGGTCTGCGCTGGCTGGAATACAAGGACGTGCCGGAAGAGGTCGAACGCGAGCATATCCGCGAGGTCGTCCGCCTGCACACGGAGCTCACCGGCGAGCGGCCGCTCGGCATCTACCAGGGCAAGCCTTCGGCCAATACGCTGAAGCTGGTGCTGGAGGAAGGCGGGTTCCTTTACTCCTGCGACAGCTACGCCGACGAACTGCCCTACTGGGTGCCGGGTCTTTCGGCCGACAAGCCGCACCTGATCATTCCCTATACGCTTGATGCCAACGACATGCGCTTTGCGACGCCGCAGGGCTTCAACAGCGGCGACCAGTTCTTCAGCTACCTCAAGGACACATTCGACGTGCTCTACGAGGAAGGTCGCCAGGGCGACGCCAAGATGATGAATATCGGCCTTCACTGCCGTCTCGTCGGCCGCCCGGGCCGCGCTGCTGCGCTCGCTCGCTTCATCGACTACGTCATGTCGCACGACAAGGTCTGGGTGCCGCGTCGCATTGACATCGCCAACCATTGGTACCAGCACCACAAGCCGGAAGGGGCGCTCTGATGACCGACCGTGATGCCTTCGTTGCCCGTTTCGGTGGCGTGTTCGAGCACTCGCCCTGGGTTGCCGAACGCGCCTACGACCGAGCCGCGGCGACCGGGCTGACGGCGGGCACGGTGCATTCGGCGCTCTGCCAGGCCTTTCGCACGGCGCTGCCGCGCGAGAAGATGCAGGTGCTGCGCGCGCACCCCGATCTTGCCGGCAAGCTGGCGATCGCCGGTAAGCTGACGGCGGACTCGACGGCAGAGCAGGCGTCTGCCGGCCTCGACCGACTGACACCAGAGGAGCATGAGCGCTTCACCGCGCTCAACGACGCCTACACGAAAAAATTCGGCTTCCCCTTCATCATCGCGGTGAAGGGGCTGACCAAGGGGCAAATTCTTGCCTCCTTCCAAAGCCGCATTGACAATTCGCCCGAAGAGGAATTTGAAACCGCTTGCGCACAGGTCGAGAAAATCGCCCGCCTGCGCCTGCAGTCGATGATTCCTGGAGACGAAAATGCCTGACAAAACCGTTCGATGCCTGTCCCCGCTCATGAGGAGGGCCCTCGAACTGGATCGGACATCCGCAAGCGCAAAATCGTCTTGCGAGGTCTCCGCATAATGTCGCGCCTGCTCAAAATCGAACCGCTGACACGCGAGGCCTTCGCTCCCTTCGGCACCATCATCGAAGCCGATCCCGCAACGATGCGCCACATCAACGGCGGCAACACGGAACGTTTCCACGGTCTTGCGCGTGCCGATGTCGTCGGCGACGGCGCCAATGTCATCATCAACATCTTCCGCGGCCAGCCGCGGTCTTTCCCCTATTCGGTGACGATGATGGAGCGCCACCCGTTCGGCAGCCAGAGCTTTTCGCCGCTCGATGACCGCCCATGGCTCGTCGTGGTGGCGGACGACGAGGACGGGCGCCCGGGCACGCCGCGCGTTTTCCAGGCGAACGGCCGGCAGGGCGTCAACTACGGCCGCAATATCTGGCACCACCCGCTGATGTCCGTCGGCGCCGTCAGCGATTTCCTCATCGTCGACCGCGAAGGGCCGGGCAACAATCTCGAGGAGTTCTTCTATGACGAGCCTTTCGTCATAGACAGCGCGATCTAGCAGGACGTGCGCGCGGCTTCTGACAGCATCCCGCGCCAATGTGTGAGAAGAGAGAAGCCATGAGCAGTACCGGCCGCCTGACCACCCATGTTCTCGATACCGCTCTCGGCAAACCGGCCGAGGGTCTGCGCATCGACCTCTACTGGCTGGAGGGGGAAGAGCGGCAGCTGATCCGCACCGTACATACCAACAGCGACGGCCGCGTCGACGGCCCGATGGTCGAAGGCATCGGCTTCATGGCCGGCAATTACGAGCTGGTGTTCCATGCCGGCGACTATCTGCGCCGGTCCGGCGTTACACTGCCGGAGCCGGCCTTCCTCGACCGCATCCCCTTGCGCTTCGGCATCGCCGATCCGGCGAGCCATTATCACGTGCCGCTGCTTCTCTCGCCCTACGGCTATTCGACCTACCGGGGTAGTTGAGGCTTAGGAGGCTTGCGCTCGCTTCGCGTTTTGCCGGAAGGGTCACTCCAAGCTCCCTCATCCTCGCCCTTGTGGCGGGGATCCAGCGGCCCGACGTCCGTCGGGTCAAAAGACCTTTCAGCCCAAGGACTTGTGCTGGTCCCGCAGTTCCAACGGAACTGCTAGAGATTCCTGTGACAAGCACAGGAATGAGGGCGGGAGTGGCTGGTGCCGCGGCCTATTCCGCCAGAATGCTACGATCCACGTCGTTGATATCGCGCTTGCCGCAGAGGGCCATGGTGATGTCCATCTCCTTGCGGATGATTTCCAGCGTCTTGGTGACGCCCTCCTTGCCCATGGCGCCGAGGCCGTAGAGGAAGGGGCGGCCGATATAGGTGCCCTTGGCGCCCATGGCGACGGCCTTCAGCACGTCCTGGCCGGAGCGGATACCGCCATCGATATGCACCTCGATCTGGTGGCCGACCGCATCGACGATGCGCGGCAGCATGCTGATCGAGGAATGGGCGCCGTCGAGCTGGCGGCCGCCGTGGTTGGAGACGATGATCGCGTCGGCACCGGTCGCCGCTGCCATCTTGGCGTCCTCGGGGTCGAGAATTCCCTTGAGGATCAGCGGTCCGCCCCAGCGCTCCTTGATCCAGGCGACATCCTTCCACGAGAGCTGCGGGTCGAACTGTTCCGCCGTCCAGGCGCCGAGCGACGAGAGGTCGGTGACGCTTTTCGCATGGCCGACGATGTTGCGGAAGGTGCGGCGTTTGGTGCCGAGCATCTTCATGCACCAGCCAGGGCGCGTCGCCATCTGCCAGAGGTGCTTCGGCGTCATCTTCGGCGGTGCCGAGAGGCCGTTGCGAAGATCCTTGTGACGCTGGCCGAGGATCTGCAGGTCGAGCGTCAGCACCAGCGCCGAGCACTTCGCCGCCTTGGCCCGGTCGATCAGGTTCAGCACGAATTCGCGTTCGCGCATGACGTAGAGCTGGAACCAGAAGGGCTTGGTGGTGACCGAGGCGACGTCCTCGATCGAGCAGATGCTCATCGTCGAGAGCGTGAAGGGCACGCCGAAGGCTTCCGCCGCCTGGGCTGCCAGCATCTCGCCGTCGGCGTGCTGCATGCCGGTGAGGCCGGTCGGGGCGAGTGCCACCGGCATCGACACCTTCTGGCCGATCATCGTCGTTTCCAGCGACCGGTCGGTCATATCCACCAGCACGCGCTGGCGCAGCTTCACCTTGCCGAAATCCTCCTCGTTGGCGCGATAGGTGCCTTCGGTCCAGGCGCCGCTGTCGGCGTAGTCGAAGAAGAGTTTCGGCACCCGGCGCTTGGCGAGCGCCTTGAGATCGCTGATTTCGAGGATTTGCGTCATGGATAAGGCCTTCGTCCAACGGAGATTGAACGAGCCATTACCATGTTTGGCAGAGGCTTGTTAATAGCCAGAACGCAGAGAGGTCAATTTTCTTGACCTCTTTGGTTTTGGTCGGTCATGCGGCGGCAAGGGCCGATTTTGCCGGCTTGCCGGCGACATAGGTTTCGACGATCGACCGGTCGTCGCCCATGGTCTGCAGCAGGAAGAGTTCGTCTGCCAGAGAGTTGACCACTTCGGCCCGAAGCGCCATCGCCGACGTCGCGGCCATGTCGAGCACGATGAAATCGGCATCGGTGCCGGCTTCCAAGGTTCCGATCTTGTCGACCAGCGATAGCGCCTCGGCATTGCCGCGGGTCATCATGAAGAAGCTGTCGAACGGGTTCAGCCGCTCGCCCTGCAGTTGCAGGATCTTGTAGGCCTCGTCGAGCGTCTTCAGCATGGAATAGCTGGTACCGCCGCCGATGTCGGAGGCGACCGACGTGCGCACCGGCTTTTCGCGGCGGCTGAGCGCGCGCAGCGGGAAGAGGCCAGAACCGAGAAAGAGATTGGAGGTCGGGCAGAAAACGGCGACCGAGCCGGTCTCGCTCATGACATCCGCCTCGCGCTCAGACAAATGGATGCAGTGGCCGAACAGGCTCTTGGGTCCGAGCAGGCCGTAACGGGCGTAGACGTCTGTGTAGTCCTTGGCTTCCGGATAGAGTTCGCAGGTAAAGGCGATCTCGTCGCGGTTTTCCGAAAGGTGCGTCTGGACGTGCAGGTCGGGGAATTCGTGCACCAGCGACTTCGCGACGTCCATCTGCTCCGGCGTTGAGGTGATGGCGAAGCGCGGGGTGATCGCCACATGATTGCGGCCCTTGCCGTGCCATTCGCGGATGACCGCGCGGGTTTCGTCGTAGCTCATCTGCGGCGTGTCGAGCAGGCCTTGCGGGGCGTTGCGGTCCATCATCACCTTGCCGGCGACCATGCGCATGTCGCGGCGCAGCGCCTCGGCGAAGAAGGCATCGGCCGACGCCTTGTGAACCGAGCAATAGGCGGTTGCTGTTGTCGTGCCATAGCGCACCATCTCATCGAAGAAGCGCGTCGCGATGCGCTCCGCATGGGCGGTCTCGACGAAGCGGCACTCCTCGGGGAAGGTGTAGGTGTTCAGCCATTCAAGCAAGTTGGCGGCATAGGAGGCCATGACCTGCATCTGCGGGAAATGCAGATGCGTGTCGATGAAGCCGGGCACGATCAGGTGTGGGCGATGGTCCACTTCCGCGACGCCGTCAGGCGCGCTTGCCTTGACCGCAGCATAGGAGCCGCTCGCGGCGATCTGTCCCCCCTCAATCAGAAGCGCACCGTCGCTCTCGTAGCTGTAGGCGGCGCTGTCGTCGATCGACGATGGCGCGCGGTTGAAGCTCAGCAATCGGCCGCGGATGAGGGTGGTCGTCATTGTGTCTTGCCTTCCTCGACGGCGCTTTCGAACCAGGCTGTCAGAAGCTGGCGCTCGTCCGTCGTCATGTCTGTCACGTTGCCGGGCGGCATCGCATGGCTGCGCCCGGCCTGGATATAGATTTCGCGGGCATGGGCGGCAATCTCCGCGTCGCTTTCGAGCATCACGCCCTTCGGCGCCTGGGTGATACCCTCATAAACCGGTTCTGCCGCATGGCACATGGAACAGCGTGTCGAGACCGTGTCCTTGACTGCAGGGAAGTGGGCATTGGCGGCGAAGCGGCTGAAGGCGGGCGCAACCTCGGCCTTTTCGCCGCCGGTCAGCACCTTCGGCACGGTCGAAAGCCACATGATCAGGATGAAGAGGAGGGCGGTGACGAGCCAGGTCCAGGTCGGCCGGCCCTTGCGGGCGTGGGTGGTGTTGAACCAGTGGCGGATGGTGACGCCCATCAGGAAGACGAGTGCGGCGATGATCCAGTTGAACGCGGTGGCAAACGCAAGCGGATAGTGGTTCGACAGCATGAAGAAGATGACGGGCAGCGTCAGGTAGTTGTTGTGCAGCGAGCGCTGCTTGGCCTGCGCGCCGAGTTTCGGATCCGGCGTGCGGCCGGCGATCAGGTCGGCGACGACGATCTTCTGGTTGGGGATGATGATGAAGAAGACGTTGGCCGACATGATCGTCGCGGTGAAAGCGCCGAGATGCAGGAAGGCGGCGCGGCCGGTGAAGACCTGCGTATAGCCCCAGGCCATGACGACCAGCGCCACATAGAGCAGTGCCATCAACCCCCAGGTGTTCCTGCCGATCGGCGACTTGCAGAGCAGATCGTAAAACAGCCAGCCGATGCCGAGCGAGGCGAGCGAAATCAGGATCGCCGTGGTCGCCGAGATGTCGAGCACGTGGCGGTCGATCAGGAACAGATCGGCGCCGCCATAGTAGACGACACAGAGCATGGCGAAGCCAGAAAGCCACGTCACGTAGGATTCCCATTTGAACCAGGTGAGATGCTCGGGCATCGAGGCCGGTGCGACCAGGTATTTCTGGATGTGATAGAAACCGCCGCCATGCACCTGCCATTCCTCGCCATAGGCGCCGACGGGCAGGTGATCGCGCTTCACGAGACCCAGGTCGAGCGCGATGAAATAGAAGGATGAGCCGATCCAGGCGATGGCGGTGATGACGTGCAACCAGCGCACGGCAAAGGCCAGCCATTCCCAGGCGATGGCGAACTCGTACATTCAGATCCCCTTTGTCTCCGTTGCCTCACTTTGCGCATAAACCGCGGAGGGGAAAAGGGGCTTCGGCGCTCCTCAAGCGCTATTTGCTTGCAGGAAGTTCGGCGCGCAAAGTTCGCCGAGGATCCAGTCGCGGAAAATCCTGATCTTGGGTGTGTTGCGGCGGGCGTGCGGATAGGCGAGCCAATAATCGCAGCCATCGCTGCAGCGCAGCTCGAAGGGCTGGTAGAGCCGACCGAGCGCCACGTCATCGGGGTAGAATTCCGGCGTCAGGATCGCCACGCCCTGGCCGGCGATGGCGGCGCGCGCCTCGAAGGATTGCGCGCCGAGACGGCTGTGCGGCCGTCCTTCGAGATCGGGATCCTTGACGCCGGCGGCCTTGAACCACATCGGCCACCAGGGGTCACCGGGATCGATGATGCGCAGCTTCAGCAGGTCGCGCGGCTCGTGCACGCCGCCAATGGTCTCGGCAAGCGCCGGGCTCAGCATCGGGCTGAATTCCACCCGCATCAGCGGATGCGTGTCGAGGCCGGGCCAGACGCCGGCACCCGAGCGGATGGCAAGGTCGGCCGGCTCGCGGGTAAAATCGGTGAGCGAGTCGCTGGTCGTCAGCCGAACGGCGATGTTCGGATGGGCGAGCTGGAAGCTGCCGATGTTGCGGGCAAGCCATTGCGAGGCGAAGGTCGGCGTCGAGCTGATCAGGAGCGCGCTGTCGATATCGCCACGGGCATTCGAAACCGCTTCCTGCAGCATCTCGAAGGCTTCGGTGACGCGCGGCGCCATGCGCTGGCCGACTTCCGTCAGCGAGATCTGGCGCGGGCGCCGCAGGAACAGCGGCTCGCCGACATTCTCCTCGATCAACTTGACCTGGTAGCTTACGGCCGTCTGGGTCATGCCCAGCTCTTCACCGGCCTTGGTGAAGCTGCCGAGCCTTGCGACCGCCTCGAAGACCCGCAGCGCATTCAGCGGAAACTGCTTCGACATCTTCATGGATAAGTTCTCTTGATGCATCCAGACGGATGTTCGATTGGATTTCGATCCTCCTCCACGGCATCCTTCAAGTCAACTTCCCAAGACGAAACAGGTGCTGAAATGACTTGCGACACTTACGAACGTACTGAAAGAAAAGCGTTTCTTTCATTCGAGCCGGTCGCCCGGCTCACAGCCGCCCTGTTCGGCGGCCTTGTTGCCCCCAAGCCGATGCTCGATGTCAACGCGCTCTCCGATCATATCAAGAGAGACATGGGTTTCATGGATGTCCATAGCCCGCACCGCGACGACGAGGAGGCGATGGCCAACGCTCGCCGCCTGTTCAGCATCAATGAACTGCCGCGGATCTGAGGCAAATCGTGATGGCCGTCAGCGATTGCGCAGACGCTCGACGGCCATCAGCACACGCTCCGGTGTTGCCGGGGCATCGAGCCGCGGGCACTCGCGGTAATCGGCCACACTGGCGACTGCCATGGACAAAGCCTCCAGCACCGAGATCGGCAGCATGAAGGGCGGCTCTCCCACCGCCTTGGAGCGGCCAATGGTCTTCTCGGCGTTGCTCGACCATTCGGCAAGCTTGACGTTGAAGATCTTCGGCCGGTCGGAGGCAAGCGGGATCTTGTAGGTGGAGGGGGCGTGGGTGCGAAGCCGTCCCTTGTCGTCCCACCAGAGCTCTTCCGTCGTCAGCCAGCCCATCCCTTGCACGAAGCCGCCCTCGATCTGACCGAGGTCGATCGCCGGATTGAGCGAACGGCCGACGTCGTGCAGCACGTCGACCCGGTCGACCATGTATTCGCCGGTCAGCGTGTCGATCGAAACCTCCGAAACCGCAGCGCCATAGGCGAAGTAATAGAAGGGTGTGCCGCGGCCGCTGGCGCGATCCCAGTGGATCTTCGGCGTCTTGTAGTAGCCGGCGGCCGAAAGCTGGATACGGCCCATATAGGCCTGCTTGATGAATTCAGGGAAGGGGATCAGCTCCTCGCCGATCTTCACGTGGTTGGCGACGAAGCTGACATTCTCGGGCGTCGTCTGCCAGCGCTCGCAGGCGAAACCGACGAGACGGTCCTTGATCTGGCGCGCGGCGTCGAAGGCGGCCATGCCGTTCAAGTCAGAGCCCGAAGAGGCGGCGGTCGCCGACGTGTTTGGCACCTTGCCGGTCGTCGTCGCAGTGATGCGAACGCGGTCGAGGTCGACCTGGAAGCTGTCGGCGATCACCTGCGCGACCTTGATGTAGAGGCCTTGGCCCATCTCGGTGCCGCCGTGGTTGAGGTGGATCGAGCCGTCCTGGTAGATATGCACAAGCGCGCCCGCCTGGTTGAAGGCGGTCATGGTGAAGGAGATGCCGAACTTCACCGGCGTCAGCGCGATGCCCTTGCGGATGACGCGGCTTTCCCGATTGAACGCGAGGATCGCCTGACGGCGCGCCTGATAGCCGGCGCTTTCTTCCAGCTCCGCGACGATCTGCGCGATGATGTTGTCTTCGACCTGCTGATGGTAGGGCGTGACATCGCGGCCGGAGCCCTTGTCGCCATAGAAATTCAGCTTGCGGATTTCGAGCGGATCCTTGCCGAGCTGGTAGGCGATTTCCTCGATGATGCGCTCGCCGCCGACCATGCCTTGCGGGCCGCCGAAGCCACGATAAGCGGTGTTTGAGACGGTGTTGGTCTTCAGCGGCTGCGAGGTGAGCTTCACATGCGGATAGAAATAGGAGCTGTCCGCATGGAACAGCGCACGGTCTGTGACCGGGCCGGAGAGGTCCGAAGAGTAGCCGCAGCGCGCCGCGTAGTTGGCATGGACCGCATGGATGCGACCCTCGTCGTCGAAGCCGACGTCGTAATCGACCAGGAAGTCGTGGCGCTTGCCGGTTGCCGTCATGTCCTCGTCGCGATCCGGGCGGAACTTGACGGCGCGGTTGAGCTTCTTCGCCGCGACCGCGGCAAGGGCTGCGAACTGGTTTCCTTGCGTTTCCTTGCCGCCGAAGCCACCACCCATGCGGCGCACGTTCACGGTCACCGCATTGGAGGGCACGCCGAGCACGTGCGAGACCATGTGCTGGATCTCGCTCGGATGCTGGGTCGAGGACCAGACGGTGACCTCGTCGTCCTCGCCGGGAATGGCAAGGGCGATATGGCCTTCGAGGTAGAAATGCTCCTGTCCGCCGATGCGCATGCTGCCTTTGAGCCGCCGTGGCGCCTTTTCCAGCTCCGCCTCGGCATCGCCGCGCTGCAGGGTGAGCGGCTGCGTGACCAACTGCCCGCCATGGGCGACGGCATCGAGAATGTCGGTGAAATGCGGCAGGTCGCGATAGGTGATCTTGGCGAGCCTTGCCGCCCGACGGGCGATGTCACGGGTTTCTGCAATCACGGCGAAGGCCGGCTGGCCATGAAACTGCACGAGGCCATCGGCAAGCACCGGCTCGTCATGCAGGTGGCTCGGGCTGATGTCGTTGGAATGCGGCATGTCCTTGGCGGTCAACACCAGCATGACACCGGGCACGGCGGCGACGGCCGAAAGGTCCATGGCGGTGATTTCCGCATGCGCCCGGTCGGTCATGCCAAGCGCGCCATGCAGCGTGCCCGCCGGCTCGGGCATGTCGTCGATGTAGTCGGCGGTGCCGGAGACATGCTTGTGGGCGCTGTCGTGACGCTGGGAAACATGCATCTCGCCGCGGATCGTCTTGCGTTCCTCGAAGGTGGATTTGTCCATGACTATCGGCCTCCCGCAGCAAAGCGAACCAGTTGCGCCGGCTCGCCGCCGCTTTCCAGGAGGAAACGCATCAGAAGGTTCTTCGCCGCAAGCATGCGGTAGTCGCTCGTTGCCCGCCAGTCGGTGAGCGGCTGGTAATCGCTCTCGAAGGCGGCTTGCGCGGCGCGGACCGTTTCCTCGGTCCATGGCTTGCCGATCAGCGCCGCCTCGACGTTGCTGGCGCGCTTGGGCGTCGCGGCCATGCCGCCGAAGGCGATGCGGGCGGAGCGGACGATGCCGCCATCCACCGATAGACGGAACGCGCCAAGCAGCGCGGAGATATCTTCGTCGCGGCGCTTGGAGATCTTGTAGGCGGCAAAGAGATCGCCCGCCGGCAGGCGCGGCACGAAGATGCTTTCGACGAATTCGCCGGGTTGGCGATCCTGCTTGCCATAAGCGATGAAGAAGTCTTCGAGCGGTAGTGTCCGCTGGCCCGCGCTCGAGCGCAGCGTCACCGTCGCGCCAAGCACGATCAGGGGCGGCGGACTGTCGCCGATCGGTGAGCCGTTAGCGATATTGCCGCCGATCGTGCCCATGTTGCGCACCTGTTCGCCGCCGATGCGGTTGATCAGCGGACCGAGCCCGAGAAACGTCTTGGCGAGGGCGGCATAGGCCATGGTGTAGCTGACGCCGGCGCCGATAATCAGACCGTCCGCGGTTTCCTCGATCTGCTGCAATTCGGTGATGCCGTTGATGAAGATCACCGGGTTGATCGCCCGCATCTGCTTCGTCACCCAGAGGCCGACATCGGTGGAGCCGGCAACGACCGTCCCCCCGGGATGGTCGGCGAGCGCTTCCGCCAGGCCACTGCCGTCGGCCGGCACGATCAGACAATTTTCGCCCTGGCGGAGTGTGATCGTTTCCGTCGGTGCCAGCGCCTTCAGCCTGATGGTGATCGTTTCCCGCTCCCTGGTGATCGGATCGAAGATGTTGGAGGGGCGCGCCTCTGCCGCCGCTTCGGCCGCGCGCACGATCGGCTCATAACCGGTACAACGACAGAGATTGCCCTGCAGCGCCTTTTCGATATTGGCGCGGCTGGGGCTGTCGTTGCCAAGCCAGAGGCCATAGAGCGACATGACGAAGCCGGGCGTGCAGAAGCCGCATTGCGAGCCGTGAAAATCGACCATTGCCTGCTGCACCGGATGCAGCGTGCCATCCTGACCGGCGAGATGCTCGACGGTGACGACATGGGTTGCCTGCAGCGAGCCGAGGAAACGGATGCAGGCGTTGACGCTTTCATAGACGAGCCGGTCGCTGACCAGCCGCCCGACGAGCACGGTGCAGGCGCCGCAGTCGCCCTCCGCACAACCTTCCTTGGTGCCGGTCAGCCGGCGTTCCAGCCGCAGATAGTCGAGCAGCGTCGTTGTCGGTGCAATGTCGGAAAGAGCGACCTCGCGGTCGTTGAGGATGAAGCTGATTGAACCGGTCGGCTGGGGCATGCCATTCATTCCCTGCTGCTGCATACGTCCTGAAATCACTTTGATCTTAGGTGGTTATGCAGAAAAGCAAAGGGCTGAGCGGACTTTTGCACGCCATGCGGGCAGCGCGGGGGGCACCCGGTCCGCGCTGCCGTCCACTTGACGGATGTCGGCCGTTACTGCGCCGTCCAACCGCCGTCCATCGACACATGGGTGCCGGTGATCTGTGCCGCGTCGTCGCCGGCGAGATAGACGGCAAGGGCTGCGACCTGTTCGACGGTGATGAACTTCTTCGTCGGCTGCCCCTTCAGCATCACGTCGTTGATCACTTGCTGCTCGGTGATGCCGCGGGTGCGGGCTTGATCGGGGATCTGCTTTTCGACGAGCGGCGTCAGCACGTAGCCCGGGCAGATCGAGTTCGCGGTGATGCCGCTTTCGGCCACTTCGAGCGCCACGGTCTTCGTCAGGCCGAGCACGCCGTGCTTCGCCGCCACATAGGCCGCCTTGAAGGGCGAGGCGACGAGGCCATGGGCCGAGGCGATGTTGATGATGCGGCCCCAGCCTTTCGCCTTCATGCCGGGAATAGCGGCGCGGATCGTGTGGAAGGACGAGGAGAGGTTGATCGCGATGATGCGGTCCCATTGCTCGATCGGGAAATCCTCGACCTTCTCGACATATTGGATACCGGCATTGTTGACGAGGATATCGACGCCGCCGAAGCGGGTCGTCGCCGTGGCGATCAGATCGGCGATCTCGGCTGGCTTCGTCATGTCGGCAGCATGATAGACGACCGTTCCTGTCGTCAGCGCGCTGACGTCGTCCGTCGCCTTCTTGATTTCGTCCGGGCTACCGAAGCCGTTCAGCACGATATTGGCGCCACCCTTGGCGAAGGCCTTGGCGATCGCAAGCCCGATGCCGCTCGTCGAACCGGTGATGACCGCTGTTTTCGTCATTGCTGCTCTCTCCCTTTGTGGCGCCGCGCACTGCTTTGTTGCGGCGCAACAGCGCCAGCCTACGCGGAAAACGCCGGCGCTGACAATTGTGTTTTTGGGTTGCGGACCGCAGAGTTGAGGAGGGGAATGGCGAAGTCGACGGTTGCGTTTTGTTTTCGTTTGACATTCGTTTTGCCATCGTATTGAAGTTTTCGAAATGAGATCCCGCCTTCAAGGCCGGGTGAACAAACATGCGTGTGGCCGGGGAGGGGCATATGGGCGGATACATTCTCGCGATCGATCAGGGTACGACCTCGAGCCGGGCGATCATCTTCGACGGTCAGCAGCAGATCGCCGGGGCCAGCCACAAGGAATTCAAGCAGTATTTTCCGAAATCCGGGTGGGTCGAACACGATCCCGAGGAAATCTGGCAGACGGTGCTTTCGACGGTTGAGGACGCTATCGCCAAGGCCGGCATCAAGGCCGGCGACCTTTCGGCGATCGGCATCACCAACCAGCGCGAAACCGTCGTCGTCTGGGATAGCAAGACCGGCAATCCCATTCACAACGCGATTGTCTGGCAGGACCGTCGCACCGCCTCCTATTGTGATCGGCTGAAGAAGCAGGGGCTGGAAAAGACCTTCACCCGGAAGACGGGCCTGCTGCTCGATCCCTATTTCTCCGGCACCAAGCTCAACTGGCTGCTGACCAACATCGACAGGGCGCAGGCCCGCGCCGCCAAGGGCGAACTCTGCTTCGGCACCATCGATACCTTCCTCATCTGGCGGCTGACCGGCGGCAAATCCTTCGTGACCGACGCGACCAACGCCTCGCGCACGCTGCTCTATAACATCGCCGAAAATGCCTGGGACGATGAGCTTCTGAAGATCCTCAAGGTGCCGCGCGCCATGCTGCCCGAGGTCAAGGATTGCGCCGCCGATTTCGGCGTTACCGATACCGCACTTTTCGGCGCGGCGATCCCGATCCTCGGCGTTGCCGGCGACCAGCAGGCGGCGACCATCGGCCAGGCCTGCTTCAAGCCGGGCATGTTGAAATCCACCTATGGCACCGGCTGCTTCGCACTGCTCAACACCGGCAAGGACATGGTGCGTTCGAAGAACCGGTTGCTCACCACCATTGCCTACAAGCTTGATGGCGAAACCACTTATGCGCTCGAAGGCTCGATCTTCGTCGCGGGTGCTGCGGTGCAATGGCTGCGCGACGGGCTGAAGGTGATCAAGGCTGCGCCCGATACCGGGACGCTTGCCGCAAGCGCCGATCCGACGCAGGACGTCTATCTCGTGCCGGCCTTCACCGGGCTCGGCGCGCCGCATTGGGATCCGGACGCGCGCGGCGCGATCTTCGGCATGACCCGCAACACCGGTCCGGCGGAGTTTGCCCGCGCGGCACTCGAAGCCGTCTGTTACCAGACGCGCGACTTGCTTGAGGCGATGCACAAGGACTGGCGCAACAACGGCAAGGAGACGGTTCTGCGCGTCGACGGCGGCATGGTTGCCTCCGACTGGACGATGCAGCGGCTTTCCGACCTGCTCGACGCGCCGGTCGATCGGCCCGTCATCCTGGAAACGACCGCGCTCGGCGTCGCCTGGCTTGCCGGCAGCCGCGCCGGCGTCTGGCCGAAGCAGGAAGACTTTGCCAAGTCCTGGGCACGCGACCGCCGCTTCGAGCCCGCCATGGACGAAAAGATGCGTAAGGCCAAGTTCAAGGGTTGGCGCAACGCGGTCAAAAGGACGCTGAGCTAAGAGCCGGGCGAGCGGCGATTTTCGCCGCGCGTCCGTTTCTCCCGACCATTCTCTGCCTTCCGGGCCGCCGTCAGTCGATGACAGCGACCGCTTCCACCTCGAACAGCATGCCGTCGACCGCCAGCTTGGGCACGGGTACCAGTGTCTGCGCCGGCAGCGTCGCGCCGAACATTTCCTTGACGCTGCCGGTCAGGACCTCGAGCTTGGACATGTCGTGGTCGACCACGAAGATGGTGAGCTTGGCGACCTGGTCCGGCCTTGCGCCGAGCCCCTCGAGCGCTGCGCCCAGATTGGCATAAGCCTGCTTGACCTGAACCGCGAAGTCGGGAGACAGGCCGCCGGTGCTATCCTGGCCGCCCTGTCCTGAAATGTAGGCCACCCGTGCCCCGGCAGGCACGATCACCGCGGTGCTATAGCCATGCGGCGTCGGGTCGTAGAGGTTCTTGGGGTTGACGATCGTCAGCTTGGCCGCCTGCTCGCTCGCGGTCGCCGCTGTGGAAACGCCCGTGGTCATGATGATGAGTCCTCCGATCATGA
The DNA here is from genome assembly GCF_058791875.1 of Ensifer sp. EB106-05-01-XG146. Taxonomy (NCBI): domain Bacteria; kingdom Pseudomonadati; phylum Pseudomonadota; class Alphaproteobacteria; order Hyphomicrobiales; family Rhizobiaceae; genus Ensifer; species Ensifer sp. EB106-05-01-XG146. The sequence goes on along the minus strand of NZ_JBYTDX010000001.1, from coordinate 2,642,504 downwards.
GATGTCTGATTGTGCGTGACATGGTGTTCTCTCGTCTCCGAGGCCCGCGCGCGATGCCGCTTGCAGGCCTGCAGGTTTGACCTTTCGCCGTCGCTCTTGCTATTGACTCGTACGGCGTACGATTCATTTACATCGTACGCCGTACGAGTCAATCGTTCAGGATCGACATCCGGCGCGTTGTCGGCGTAAATCGACACTCCAATCAGCAAGGAAGACGCATGGCGGCGAAAGGGAACGGCGGGCAGGGCAAACGCTCCCAGCGGATAGAGTCGGCAGCCCAGGCCGGGAAGAAGCCGGGCGGCGAGCCGTCCCTGTCTCTGGAGCGCATCGTGGCGACTGCGGTCGAATTGCTGGACGCCGAGGGTATCGACGGCTTGAAGATGCGCCGTCTCGCCGACCGTCTCGGTGCGGGCGTCATGAGCCTCTATTGGCATGTCGCCAACAAGGAGGAGGTCTTTGACCTGGCGCTCGATGCGGTGTTTGCCTATCGCGCGCCCCCGCAAAGGATCGAGCCCGAGGACTGGCGCAGGGATGTGGTTCACATGCTCGAAGACTGGCGCGGAATCATGCTGCGCCATCCCTGGTCGGCGTCGCTGCTGCCGCGCCGGGCGCTCGGCGCGAATGTACTCGGCCGCCTGGAAACCATGAGCGAGGTGCTGTCGAGAGCCGGCGTTGCCGACGCGGACATGAATGTCGCGATCTGGTCGCTCTGGAACTACGTGCTCGGCGCCACCGTCACCCGGGCGAGCTTCGCGCTTTCGCACGCCGACCAGGCAGCCGGACAGAAGCGCCTCTCGGCGCTCAGCGAACGCTATCCGACGATCGAGCGCACGCGCCTGCTCCTGGACAGCGATTGGGATGGCACGTTCCGGAAGGGCCTCGATGTCCTGCTTGACGGTCTACCGAGAGGGTAAGGTCTCGTTCGTATGCATCCGGGAAACACAGCGTTTCCCGGATGCGCATTTGCTGCTCATGTGTGCGCCAACTATCTGTTGTGCAAACAGAAAAAGGACAGATCTCATGGAACTCGGGCTTTACACATTTGCGGATGTCGATCCGAACGCGGATCACAAAGGCAGGGAGGGCCAGCGTCGCCTCAAGAACCTTCTCGAGGAAATCGAGCTTGCAGATCAGGTTGGCCTCGATGTTTTCGGGCTCGGCGAACACCATCGGCCTGACTACGCGGCCTCCGCGCCGGCGGTCATCCTCGCGGCCGCAGCGGCAAAAACGAAGAATATCCGGCTGACCAGTGCCGTCACGGTGTTGAGCTCGGACGATCCCGTACGCGTCTTCCAGCAATTCTCGACCCTTGATCTGATCTCGGGCGGCCGCGCCGAGATCATGGCCGGTCGCGGGTCGTTCATCGAATCCTTCCCGCTCTTCGGCCAGTCGCTCGATGACTACGACCAGCTCTTTGCCGAAAAGCTCGACCTCCTGATGGCGCTGCGCGAAAGCGAAAAGGTCTCGTGGGCCGGCGAGATGCGGCCGGCGATCCATGATCGCGGCGTCTATCCGCGGCCGCTGCAGGAGGTGCTGCCGCTCTGGATCGCCGTTGGCGGCACGCCGCAATCGGTAGCGCGCGCGGGCGCGCTCGGCCTGCCGGTGGCGCTTGCGATCATCGGCGGCGAGCCACGCCGGTTTGCGCCGCTCTTCGACCTCTACCGCGAGGCCGCGCGCCGCGCCGGTCAGGATCCGGCAAACCTGAAAACCAGCATCAACGTGCACGGCTTCATCGCCGATACGACCGATCTTGCCGCCGACCAGTTCTACGGGCCGCAGGCGGAAGTGATGAACCGCATCGGCCGCGAGCGCGGCTGGGGACCGACGAACCGGGCGCATTTCGACCAGGCGCGCAGCCCCTCCGGCAACCTCTTCCTCGGTGATCCGGAAACGGTGGCCGAGAAGATCGTCGAGAACTGGAAGCTGTTCCGTAACGATCGCTTCCTGCTGCAGATGGCGATCGGTCCGATGCCGCACGACCAGATCATGCGCGGCATCGAGCTCTACGGCACCAAGGTGGCGCCGCTGGTGCGCAAGGCCGTGGCGGAAGAAAAGGCAGCGGCACCCGCTATCGCCTGAGTGTCGAGGGTCGGGGGCGGTCACCCCCGGCCGTTCCGCTGCGTGCTGGCATAACGCGTCATGACACGCTACATGTGAGCGCGAAAGCGAGATACGGATGACCCTCAACAACGAAGAAGACCTGCTGCGGCTGAAGGAAATCGGCCGCATCTGCGCCAATGCCCTGCAGACGATGGGCGAGGCGCTCGAGCCCGGCATTACCACTGCGGAACTCGATGCGATCGGCCGCAAGGTACTGGAAGAGGCCGGCGCACGCTCGGCGCCCGAACTCTGCTACCAGTTTCCTGGTGCCACATGCATCAGCGTCAACGAGGAAATCGCCCACGGCATTCCCGGCAACCGCGTGATCAAGGCCGGCGATCTCGTCAACATCGACGTCTCGGCCGAAAAGGACGGCATCTTTGCCGATACCGGCGCCTCGTTCCCGGTACCGCCGGTCACCGCCGCGATCGACCGGCTTTGCCGCGATGGCAAGCGGGCCATGTGGGTCGGTCTGAAGCAGGTGCGCCCCGACCAGCCGCTGGCTGCCATCGGCAACGCGATTGGCGACTTCGCCCGCAAGAACCGCTATTCGCTTGTCACCAATCTCGCCAGCCACGGCATCGGCCGCTCGCTGCATGAGGAGCCGACCGAGATCGCCACCTGGCCGGACCCGCGCGAGCGTCGCCGGATGACCGACGGCATGGTCTTCACCGTCGAGCCCTTCCTGTCGATGGGCGCGCAATGGGCCGAGGGCGGCAACGACGACTGGACGCTCTACAGCGACCCGCGCGCGCCGACGGTGCAGTATGAGCACACAGTTGTCGTCACCCGCGGCGGGCCGCTGGTGGTGACACTACCGGGCTGAATGAACCAGGGATACGGCGGCGGCCTGCAGCCTCCGTCGTCCTCCAGACGATTTTTTGCTCCATCGCCGCGGTGCATGATCTGCCGCCGTGATGTGGTGCATCTCACCTTTCCGGTGATTGGTCTAAGCCATTGAAATCGGTGATCGTTCGATTTCTTCAATAGATCCTTCAATTATTGTCGTTTGTCGTCCGTCGTGTTGCGGCGCAATAAAATGATATGACCACGCTCGACCGACCGCTGCAGACCAACATCTCCGCCACCGCGACTGCCGGCGCCATCGCCATGGCCGTCGCCATGGGCTTCGGACGCTTCTCCTATACGCCGATCCTGCCGGCGATGATGGTGGATCTCGGCCTGTCGCCGGGTGATGCCGGGCTCATCGCCTCGGCCAATTTCGTCGGCTATCTCGCCGGCGCCATTCTTGCGGCCTATGGCTGGGCCCATGGGCACGAGCGGCGGATCGGTCTGCTGTCGCTCGTCGCCACGACGGCTCTGCTGGCGGCCATGGGCCTCTCGTCCTCCGTCGTCGTGCTGGCGCTGATCCGTTTCCTCGCCGGCCTTGCCAGCGCCTTTGCGATGATCTTCATCTCCGGCATCGTGCTCGGCCATGGCGTGCTCGCGCGCTCGGAACACGTGCCGGCCGTTCACTTTGGCGGCGTCGGCCTCGGTATCGCGTTTTCATCGCTTTGCGTCTGGGCGAACCCGATCGCGGGTCACGCCGGCCTGACGACCTCCATGGGCGACTGGTTTACCGGCGCGCTGGTCGGATTGGTCGGGACGATCGTCGTTACCGCACTTCTTCCCGGCGTTCCGTCGTCCGGTTCTGGTCCGGTGCGCGAAAGGCCGCTGCGCTGGACGCGGCCGCTGACCGTAGTGACGTTCACCTATGCGCTCTTCGGCTTCGGCTATGTGATCACCGCCACGTTCCTCGTCACCATGGCGCGTGATCCGAGCGGCGGCCACAGCATCGAGTTTCTCGCCTGGCTGCTGACGGGGCTTGCCGCAGCGCTCTCCGTCTATCTCTGGCGCTTTGCCGTGCCGCGCTTCGGCCTTGCCGGCGTCTATGCAATCGGGCTGCTCGTCGAGGCGGTCGGGCTGGTGCTGACGGTCAGCCTGCCTTTGCCCTATGCGCCGCTTGCCGGCGGCCTGATGCTCGGCGCAACCTTCATGATGATCACTGCCTATGGCCTGCAGATCGGGCGGAAGCTGGCGCCCGAGAGCCCGCGCAAGGCGCTTGCTTTGATGACGGCTGCTTTCGGTATTGGGCAAATCGTCGGTCCGCTGGTCGCCGGCTGGCTTGCGGAGCGCACCGGCAGCTTCACCGCACCAACCTTGATCGCGGCTGCCGTTCTTTTCCTGTGCGGTGGGGTCATTGTCGTCGAGTTGAAGCGGATTTCACAGGCATTGAGGGCCTGAGCAGCGGCGAAAAAAGACCCTCCGGCACCGGCGCTCGCCTGGATGAAATAACAGTAACGTTTACATTACCCGATTGTTGACGACGGCGCTTTGCCCTAGTTTCGGCGCTTCGGGAGGCGAGTTGTTCGTCTCCACCGAAACGAGAGTGCCGCACTTGTTCCTATCCTTCTTTCCGAAGCCGAAGCTCTTCTTCATTTCCTTTGTCGTCTGGTCGCTGGTTGCCATCGCCTTCTGGTATGGGGAAGGCGAGCAACTGGGCGCAGTCTTCGGCATGCCGCCTTTGCCGTCCGACGCGCCGCCGATCGTCGGCATTTCCGCCTTCTGGTCTCCGGCCTTCCTCTGGTTCTACATCTATTTCGCGCTGGTCACGGGGTTATTTGCGGCGTTCTGGTACGTCTACTCACCGCATCGCTGGCAGAATTGGTCGATCCTCGGATCCGCCCTCATTCTGTTCGTCACCTATTTTCAGGTGCAGGTCAGCGTCGCCATCAACAACTGGTATGGGCCGTTCTGGGACCTGATCCAGGCGGCGGTTTCCAAGTCAAAGGTCGTCACCGCGGAAGAGTTCTACGGCGAAATCGCCACCTTCCTCGCGATCGCGCTCGTCGCCGTCGCCGTGGCCGTCATGACGCGCTTCTTCGTTAGCCACTATATCTTCCGGTGGCGCACCGCGATGAACGAGTACTACATGGCCCATTGGGGCAAGCTGCGCCATATCGAAGGTGCCTCGCAGCGTGTGCAGGAAGACACGATGCGCTTTTCCACGACCGTGGAAGGTCTCGGCGTCAGCCTGATCGACAGCGTGATGACGCTGATCGCGTTTACGCCGGTGTTGATCCGGCTGTCCGCAAACGTCACCGAACTGCCGATCGTCGGCGCCATTCCCTATCCGCTGGTCACCGCCGCGGTGCTCTGGTCGCTGTTCGGCACCGTGTTCCTGGCTGTCGTCGGCATCAAATTGCCGGGGCTTGAGTTCCGCAACCAGCGCGTCGAGGCGGCCTACCGCAAGGAACTGGTCTATGGCGAAGATCACGCCGATCGCGCCCAGCCGCCAACCGTTGCCGACCTTTTCGAGAACGTGCGCCGCAACTATTTCCGGCTGTACTTCCACTATCTCTATTTCAACATCGCCCGCATCTTCTACCTGCAGATCAACAACATCTTTTCGCTGCTGATCCTGGCGCCGTCGATTATCGCCGGTAAGATCACGCTTGGCGCGCTGAACCAAATCTCCGGCGCCTTCGGCCAGGTCACCTCGTCGTTCCAGTATCTGGTTTCTTCCTGGCCGACGATCGTCGAGCTCCTGTCGATCTACAAGCGCCTGCGCGCGTTCGAGGCGACGATCGACGAAGAGCCGCTACCGCATATCGATCAGAAGTTCATCGAGGTCGGTGGTGAAGAGGAACTGGCCTGAGCTTGGCCGAACGCATAGCAATCAGAAGGCGGTTCGACCCGCCTTCTTTTTTGCCTGCTCGATCAGCGGCAGCGCCTGGGCATAGCTGACGCATGCGACGTCGGGCTTGCCGCAGACTTCGCCCAGCAGCCGATCGAGCGCGCGCCAGTAGGCGCCGCCGTTCATTTCGACGAAATGGAAGCCGAGCTGCAGTGGGATGCGGTCGCCCGCATATTCCCGGTCGAAGGCTTTCCTGTAGGCCTCGTAGGTGCGCTCCTCGAAGCGGGCGCTGTCCTTCTTGTTCTCCACACCCATGGAGTGGCGGACGAAGAGATTGTAGTCCATGCCGATGACAGGGCGCTGCGACGGCCCTTCGGGGATCAGCGGCAGTCCGAAACGCGGCAGGCCATCCTTTGTCGTCGGCCAGCCCGGACCCTTGGTCACCAGGCTTGCGTCATAGGTGAAGTTGTCCGCCTTGAGTGCCGGCAGCAGGCCGTCGCTCAGCGACAGATAGGGCGCGCGGAATCCCTTGATCCCGGTTGCGGCGAATTCGGCCCAGCCGGCCGGCTCGGCCTCGGGCTTGTCCGCCTTCTTCCAGGCGTCCTTGAGCGCCGCGTTGAAGGTCGAAAACTCGCTTTGCCAGTCGGCTTTGCTCCAGCCCTTGCCGTCGAAGTGGCCGCAGGCGTGGCTGGCGATGTCGTGGCCGTCGAGATGGGCCTGCCAGATGTGGCCGACGCGGGCCGCGATCTCTTCACGGCTCTGCGCGAAGCCGACATTCGAGCGGCCTGCCTTCTGGCCCGGCGGCTTGTAGAGCGTCTTGCCGTCCGCCCGGGTCATCAGAAAGGTGCAGGAGAGGAAATAGGTGAAATGCGCACCGGTGCGCTTGGCCATCGCCAGGCTTTTTTCCCATAGCGCGTTGTCATGCGCGCCGTCGAACGAGACGATCACCAACTGCCTGTCACCGGCGGGCGCGGTGGCCGGCGACGCCGGCTCGGCCCTGGCAAGAGCGGGAAGAAGGGCGAGCGAGAGGGCAAGCGGAATACGGATCATGATCAACTGCACTGTTTTGGTTTTGTCGCAAATGGTTCGAAAATGCGGCAATCCTTTGATCGGTCTGGAAAAAACGCGCTATCAAGGCTACTCCATAGCAACCTGGGCGGAATCGGTCCGGGAACCGAATACACTGGAAATCAACACGCTTCAGCGGCCAGCTCCCGTCTTTTCCGACGAGCGGCGCTGAGTTTGCCCGATACTCGAACAAAGCGGTGGCCCCATGGCGATACTCGTTCTCGGCATCATTCTTTTTCTCGGCCTGCATCTCATCCGCGTCGTCGCGCCCGGTTTCCGCGCCGGCGTCATCGAGCGCCGCGGCAAGGGCACCTGGATGGGGATCTATGCAATCCTCAGCCTCATCGGCCTCTGTCTGATCATCTATGGCTTCGGCCAGGCCCGCAGCGAAACGGGCATGCTCTACGATCCGCCCGTATTCATGCGCCACATCGCGCTGCTTCTGATGCTTTTTGCCTTCATCTTCCTTGCTGCCGGCTTCCTTCCGGCCGGGCGCATCGCGGTTGCGGTCAAGCATCCTCAGGTGCTTTCGATCAAGGTCTGGGCGCTGGCGCATCTGCTCGCCAACGGCGAGACGTCCTCCGTCCTGCTGTTCGGCTCGTTTCTCGCCTGGGCGGTGATCCTGCGTATCTCGCTGAAACGCCGCGAGCGGGCAGGCGAACGCGTACTGCCGGTGTTCAAATCGGCCTCCAACGACGTGCTCGCCATCATCATCGGCCTCGTCGCCTACGTGCTCTTCGTCTGGAAGCTGCACGAATGGTTGATCGGCGTTGCACCGGTCGTCATGGGCTGATGCAATTTCCAGCAAAAGTGCACCGCGGTTTTGCGTCCGGAATTGCAGTAACAGAAAATTTAGAGCGACGGAGTCGGCCTCGTGTCGGCCATAGGCGCTCTAAATCGCGTCGGCCCCCTTACAAGCGCCGCAAAATCGGGTAGAAGGCGCAAAATCCATGAGAGTGCGGCGGGTGCGGCAAGGACCCCTCGTGCATGCTCGAACAGTTTGAGAGTGTCCGTTTCGCCGATCGTCATATGACCGTTGGCGCGACGGGCCAGTGTGCAGGCAAGGCCGGGGCAATAGATGGCGAACCAAGACGACAGCTTTATCCGCGAGGTCAATGAGGAACTGCGTTCCGACCAGATGAAGAGCATCTGGGCCCGCTTCGGCGGCGTCATCGTGGCCATCGCCGTGCTTATCGTACTCGGCACCATCGGCAAGGTCGGCTTCGATTACTGGCAGGATGGCGCCTCCTCGAAGTCGGGCGATGCGTTCCTGCAGGCGTTGAACCTCGCCAAGGAAAACAAGACAGACGAGGCGCTCGCCGCCTTGAACACGCTGGAGAAGGACGGCTACGGCGCCTATCCGGTGCTGGCGCGTCTGCGCGCTGCCACGCTGCAGGCGCAGAAGGGCGAGACAGAGGCGGCTGCCAAGGCCTTCTCCGCTATCGGCAAGGACAGCAGCGTCCCGGCAGCTATCCAGGAGGCAGCGCGTCTGCGTGCAGCCTACCTGCTCGTCGATACCGGCGGTTACGACCAGGTTTCGGCCGAGGTCGAGCAGCTTGCTACGCCGCAGAACAACATGCGCCACTCGGCGCGTGAAGCCCTTGGTCTCGCTGCCTACAAGTCCGGCGACTACGCCAAGGCGAAGACCTGGTTCCAGCAGATCGTCGACGATGCGCAGAGCCCGCGCAACGTCACCGGTCGCGCCCAGATGCTGCTCGACGTGATCGCCGCGAGCGGCAAGGCCTAAGACGACAGCCCATCCCCACGGGAAGGCACGGGGTGCAAGACCCTTTCGAATCAGCGCATGATCCCAATGTCGGTCTCGACCTTGGGATTGTGCGCTAAAGCGTTTAAAGCAGTTTCAGCAAAAGTGCTTAAGCGGTTTTGCGTTCGGGATTGCCGAGTACAATCGGAACAGTTCCTGCTGGGACTGTCGCTGCCGATGCGGCAGAAAACGAATTTATGAGCGCAGCCGCCTTGTTGGCAGCAGGGCTCCAAGCGGAAACGGATAGATCCATGAGCTTCACCGTCGCCATCGTCGGGCGTCCCAATGTCGGCAAGTCCACCTTGTTCAACCGCCTGGTCGGCAAGAAGCTGGCGCTCGTCGACGATACGCCGGGTGTCACCCGCGACCGTCGCCCGGGGGACGCCAAGTTGATCGATCTGCGCTTCCGCATCATCGACACGGCCGGTCTCGAGCAATCGGGACCCGACACGCTGCAGGGGCGCATGTGGGCGCAGACCGAGGCCGCGATCGACGAAGCCGATCTTTCGCTGTTCCTGGTTGACGCCAAGGGCGGACTGACGCCGGCAGACGAGACGCTTGCCGAAATGCTGCGCCGCCGCGGCAAGCCGGTGGTGCTGGTCGCCAACAAGTCCGAGGCGCGCGGCTCCGACGGCGGCTTCTACGATGCCTTCACGCTCGGCCTTGGCGAGCCGTGCCCGATCTCGGCCGAACACGGCCAGGGCATGCTCGATCTGCGCGACGCGATCGTCGCTGCGATCGGCGAAGACCGGGCCTACCCGCCGGAAGACGACGTGGCCGAAACCGATATCGATCTGCGCCCCACGTTCAAGGACGACGGTGAAGACGAAGAGGTGGAGACCGCCTATGACGAGACCAAGCCGCTGCGGGTGGCGATCGTCGGCCGGCCGAACGCCGGCAAGTCGACCCTGATCAACCGCTTCCTCGGCGAAGACCGGCTGCTGACGGGTCCGGAAGCCGGCATCACCCGCGATTCCATCTCGGTCGAATGGGACTGGCGCGGTCGCACCATCAAGATGTTCGACACTGCCGGCATGCGCCGCAAGGCCAAGGTTCAGGAGAAGCTCGAGAAGCTCTCGGTCGCAGACGCGCTGCGCGCCATCCGCTTTGCCGAAACGGTGGTCATCGTCTTTGATGCAACCATTCCCTTCGAGAAGCAGGATCTGCAGATCGTCGACCTCGTGCTGCGCGAAGGCCGGGCGGCCGTTCTCGCCTTCAACAAGTGGGACCTGGTCGAGGATTGGCAGGCGGTGCTTGCCGATCTTCGCGAAAAGACCGAGCGGCTGTTGCCGCAGGCCCGCGGCATCCGTGCCGTGCCGATTTCCGGTCACACCGGCTACGGCCTCGACCGGCTGATGCAGGCGATCATCGAGACCGACAAGACCTGGAACCGCCGCATCTCCACCGCGCGGCTCAACCGCTGGCTGGAATCGCAGACGGTTCAGCATCCGCCACCGGCCGTTTCCGGTCGCCGGCTCAAGCTCAAGTACATGACCCAGGTGAAGGCGCGCCCGCCGGGCTTCATGATCTCCTGCACGCGGCCGGACGCGCTGCCGGAATCCTATGTGCGCTACCTGATCAACGGTCTGCGCAACGATTTCGACCTGCCGGGCGTGCCGATCCGCATGCACTTCCGTTCGGGCGACAACCCGTACGAGTCCAAGGCGAAGAAGCGTCGCTAAAGATAAAGAGGGAGCGGAAAACCAAACAGGCTTTCCGTCTGCATCCTTCCTAAAGTTCCTGAAAAGTGACCCCGCCGCTCACGCGGCAGGCAGCTTCTCCCGCGCCACGAGCGCGCCGTGATGGCCGATGACGCCGGCAGCGACGCTTGCCGCAAAGGTGGCGGCCTGGGCTGGCTTGTCGCCCGCCACCAAGCGGGAGACGAAGGCGCCGTTGAAGCTGTCGCCGGCACTGGTCGTATCGACGACGCGCTCGACCGGGGTCGCCGGCACATGCTCAACCGGGGCATCGCCGAAGGCGAGCGTCACACCCTTCTCGCCATCCTTGACGACGAGGTTGGTGGCGCCCAGGCTCTTGTAACGGGCAATCGTCGCGTCGATCGAAGCATCGCCGAAATGGGTCATCTCGTCGTCGAAGCTCGGCATCACCAGGGTCGCGGCGCGGGCACCGTCGGTCAGCGTGCGGCGCATGCGCTCGGCATCGTCCCAGAGACGCGGGCGAATGTTCGGGTCGAAGACCACCGTCTTGCCGGCAGCCTTGGCGCGGCGCAGCTCCGACAGCAGCGTTTCTACGGCATCGGGCGCAAGGATCGCCAGCGTGATGCCGGAGAAGAGGATGAGGTCGGAGCTTTCGATCGCGCGTCGGAGGTGCTCGGCGTCGTCGGCAAGCAGCTTGGCAGCCGAGTGCGAGCGCCAGTAGGAGAAGCTGCGCTCGCCGTCCTTCAGATGGATCATATAGAGGCCTGCCGAGCGGTTCTCGATGCGGCGGACGGCCGAGGTGTCGATCGCTTTTTCCGCCATGAAGGCCAGCATCTCGTCGGAAACCGTGTCGGTGCCGACGGCGGAGCAATAGGCGACGGTCCAATCAGCAGGCATGAAGAGCCGCGCATAATAGGCGGCGTTGAACGTGTCGCCGGCATAGCCTTTGCGCAAGAGCCCGCCTTCCGCCTGCATGAGCTCGACCATGCACTCTCCGATCGCAAGCATCTTTCCGGCCAACGACTTTCCTCCTCACAAGATTTCGTCTGAGACGGGATAAGGGTCTCGATCGTTCTCGGCAAGAGATAGTTTCCGGCTGTTTGGTGGCGATCCGTGCGTGGCGGTGAATGGCGTTTACTCCGGCGCCGGTCAACGCTACACCTTTGCGCGACAGACCGTCTTCAGGGGGCTTACATGGCGTCTCGGCAGGTATCGGGTGACGATTGGTGGCGCGGTGCGGTGATCTATCAGGTCTATCCGCGCTCGTTCCAGGATACCGACGACGACGGCATCGGCGATCTCAAGGGTGTCACCCGCAGGTTGCCGCACATCGCCTCGCTCGGCGTCGATGCGATCTGGCTGTCGCCGTTCTTCACCTCGCCGCAGGCCGACATGGGCTACGACGTCTCGGATTACTGCGACGTCGATCCGATGTTCGGAACACTCGCCGATTTCGACGAGATGCTTGGCGAGGCCCATCGTCTTGGCCTGAAAGTGATCATCGACCAGGTGATCTCCCACACCGCCGATCGCCATCCCTGGTTTGTCGAAAGCCGCTCCAGCCGAACGAACGGGAAGGCGGACTGGTATGTCTGGGCCGATCCTAAGCCGGACGGCACGGCGCCCAACAACTGGCTGTCGATCTTCGGCGGACCGGCCTGGGAATGGGACGGGGTGCGCAAGCAGTATTACATGCACAACTTCTTAGGCTCGCAGCCGGACCTCAACTTTCACAATCCCGAAGTTCAGGACGCGGTGCTCGATGCTGCCCGCTTCTGGCTCGACCGCGGGGTCGACGGCTTCCGTCTCGATACGGTGAACTTCTACTTCCACGACAAGCACTTGCGGGACAACCCGCCGCTCGTGCCGGATCCGGATGCCACCAGCAACGATGCGCCCGACGTGAACCCCTACGGCATGCAGGACCATCTCCACGACAAGAGCCAGCCGGAAAACATCGCCTTCCTCGCGCGGTTCCGGGCGTTGCTTGATCGCTACGAAGGCCGCATGACCGTCGGCGAGGTGGGCGACGGCGCCCGCTCGCTGAAGACCGTGGCCGCCTATACCAGCGGCGGCGACAAGCTCAACATGTGCTATACCTTTGACCTCCTGGGGCCGGACTTTACCGCGACACATATCCGCCGCTGCGTCGAGAACTTCCAGAAGGCGGTGACCGACGGCTGGGTCTGCTGGGCCTTTTCCAACCACGACGTGACGCGCCATGTCAGCCGCTTTGCCCGCAGTGAAGCGGAGCGGGAGAGGGTGGCGCGGCTGGCGATCACACTGCTTTCCAGCCTGCGTGGCTCGATCTGCCTCTATCAGGGCGAGGAGCTGGGGCTGCCGGAGGCGGAGCTTGCTTTCGAGGATCTGCGCGATCCATATGGCATCCGTTTCTGGCCCTCCTATAAGGGCCGCGACGGATGCCGCACACCGATGGTCTGGGAGCAGGCAGCGGCCAATGCCGGCTTTACCGCCGGCAAGCCGTGGCTGCCGGTGCCCGAGGACCATCGGCGGCTTTCGGTCGACGCCCAGCAGACCGGGGACACGGTGCTCGATCACTATCGCGCGACGCTCGCCTTCCGCCGATCGCAGCCGGCACTCAGCGATGGCACGATGCGGTTCCTCGACACGAACAGCGATCTCCTGGCCTTTGTTCGCGAGAAAGACGGCGAGCGGCTGCTCTTCGTCTTCAATCTCACCCGGGAACCGCTGGAGTTTCTGGCGCCGTCGGCGGTTGAGCCCCTGGAATTGCCCGGATATCCGGCACGGCTTGAAGCCGTTAGCATCAGGGTTGCCGGACTGTCGGCCTTCTCAGGGAAGTTCTGATGCGCGTATTGTTGATGGATGGCGAAACCATCGGCCGCTGGGTCGAGATGCGTCTGGCGCTCTGGCCGGATACACCGGCGGCGGATCATCGCGCCGAAGTCGAATCCAGTCTCGCGGAGCGCGACCGCTACGCTTCGTTCCTTTGCGAGGACGAAGCCGGTGTCGCTGCCGGTTTCGCTGAAGCGTCGATCCGCCACGATTACGTTAACGGCTGCGAGACCTCGCCCGTCGGCTTCCTCGAAGGCATTTACGTCTTGCCCGCCTACCGCCGTCGCGGCGTGGCGCGCGCCCTGATCACCGCGGTCGAACGCTGGGCGACAAGCCGGGGCTGCCAGGAACTCGCCTCCGACACGGCGACCGACAATCTGAGGAGCCAAAGCCTGCACATGGCGCTTGGCTTCGAGGAGACGGAGCGCGTCGTCTATTTCCGCAAGGAACTGGCGCCCGCCGTGGCCGACAACTGAGTGCCGCCGCCAATCACCCGATCAGCATGAACTTGTCGACATCGACCAGCCCGCGATCCGAGATCTTCAGATGCGGGATGACCGGCAGCGGCAGGAAGGCGAGCTGCAGGAACGGCTCCTCCAGCGTTGCGCCGAGCGCGAAGGCGGCGTGGCGCAGGTCGTGCAGCGTGTCACGGACGCTCTCATAGGGCTCGAGGCTCATCAGGCCTGCGACCGGAAGCGCGATCTCGCCGGTCACCTTGCCGTCCTCGACGACGACGAAACCGCCCTTGATCTCGCCGAGCCGGTTGGCGGCGATCGCCATGTCCTCGTCGTTGACGCCAACGACGCAGATGTTGTGGCTGTCATGGCCGACGGTCGAGGCGATCGCGCCTTTCTTCAGCCCGAACCCCTGCACGAAGCCATTGGCATGGTTGCCGTTGACGCCGTGGCGTTCGATGACGGCGACCTTGATGATGTCGCGGCCGAGATCGACGCCGGTCTGGTTGCCGACCGCCGGCAGGCGGTAGCGGCGGTGCTCGGTGATGATCTTGCCGGGCAGAACGCCGATGACCGAGGTGTCGCCGTCTGCGACCGGAATGCCGAAGGCGCTGGCATGGACTTGGCCGGCCTTGACGCTGTCGAGCCCGACGGGGGCGACCGTCTTGCGGGTGGCAAAGAGCGCGTCGGTGACGCGGCGACCACCGGAGAACACCGTTTCGGCCTTGCAGTTTTCCAGGCTGTCGATGACCACGAGATCGGCGCGCCAGCCGGGCGCGACCAAGCCGCGGTCGCGCAGACCGAAGGCGCGGGCGGCCGAGATCGAGGCGGCGCGGTAGATCGCCAGCGGCTCGACGCCGGCGGATATCGCCGTGCGGATCATATGGTCGAGGTGACCCTGCTCGGCGATGTCGAGCGGGTTGCGGTCGTCGGTGCAGAGCGCCAGGTGCGGCGACAGCCGCTCGGTGATGATGGGCATCAGCGCATGCAGGTCCTTGGAGACCGAGCCCTCTCGCACGAGGATGTGCATGCCCTTGCGGATCTTCTCCATGGCTTCTTCAGCGCTGGTGCATTCATGATCGGTGCGGATACCGGCTGCGAGATAGCCGTTCAGGTCCTTGCCTGAAAGCAGCGGTGCGTGGCCGTCGATATGGGCGCCCTGGAAGGCATCGAGCTTGGCGAGGCAGACCGGGTCCTTGTGCACAACACCCGGAAAGTTCATGAACTCGGCAAGGCCAATGACTTTCGGATGGTGGCGGAAGGGCAGGAGACGTTCGATCGGCAGGTCGGCGCCCGACGTTTCCAGATGCGTCGCCGGCACGCAGGAGGAGAGCTGGACGCGGATGTCCATGATCGTCTCGAGTGCCGAATCCAGGAAATACTCGATGCCCTCGGTACCGAGCACGTTGGCGATCTCGTGCGGATCGCAGACGACCGTGGTGATGCCGAGCGGCAGAACGCAGCGGTCGAACTCGTGCGGGGTGACCAGCGAGGATTCGATGTGCAGATGGGTGTCGATGAACCCGGGCACGACGATGCGGCCGGTGATGTCGATTTCCTCGCGCCCCTCGTAGCTGCCGAAGGTGCCGACGATGCGGTCGCCGGAGATCGCGATGTCGGAGGCGACCAGTTCGCCAGTGACGAGATCGAAGAACTGCCCGCCCTTCAAGACGATGTCAGCCGGCTCGCGTCCGACGCCCTGATCGATATAGCGTTCCAGCGCTTCGGACATGAGGCAACTCCATTTCTTATACGCGCCCCGGATGTCTCGGCGGGACGACGCTTGGCTTCATTGTTGCGGATAAGAGTAACCCTTCCCCCGTTGCCGGGGAAAGGGTTCTGACAGTCTCGACGAGGCCTGCTTAGATATTGCTGTTGAGAACGGCGCGCAGCTTGCCGAACAGCTCGTCGATTTCTGCCTTGCTGATGATCAGCGGCGGTGACAGCGCAATGATGTCGCCGGTGGTGCGGATCAAGAGGCCGCTCTCATAGGCCTTGAGGAAGGCGGAGAAAGCGCGCTTCGTCGGCTCGCCGGCGATCGGCTGCAGCTCGATCGCGCCGATCAGGCCGAGATTGCGGATGTCGATGACATGCGGGCAGTCCTTCAGCGAGTGCAGGCCCTCTTCCCAATAGGGTGCCAACTCGGCGGCGCGGGTCAAGAGGCCCTCTTCCTTGTAGGTGTCGAGCGTGCCGAGGGCGGCGGCCGAGGCGATCGGGTTGCCCGAATAGGTGTAGCCGTGGAAGAACTCGATCATGTGCTCCGGGCCATTCATGAAGGCATCATGGATCTCGGAGGTGACGAAGACCGCACCCATCGGGATGACGCCGTTGGTGAGACCCTTTGCGGTCGTAATGATATCCGGCTTCACGTCGAAATACTGCGCGGCAAACGGCGTGCCGAGGCGGCCGAAACCGGTGATGACTTCATCGAAAATCAGCAGGATGCCGTGCTTGGTGCAGATCTCGCGCAGTTTCTGCAGGTAGCCCTTCGGCGGGATCAGCACGCCGGTGGAGCCGGCCACCGGTTCGACGATGACGGCTGCGATGGTGGAGGCGTCATGCAGCGTAACGATACGCTCGAGTTCGGTCGCGATATCGCCGCCATGCTCGGGCTCGCCGCGGGTGAAGCCATTCTGGGCCGGCAAGTGGGTGTGCGGCATATGGTCGACGCCGGTCAGAAGCGTGCCGAACATCTTGCGGTTGGAGACGATGCCGCCGACCGAAATGCCGCCGAAGTTGACGCCGTGATAGCCGCGCTCGCGACCAATCAGGCGGAAACGCGAGCCGTCGCCCTTGGCGCGGTGATAGGCGAGTGCCACCTTCAGCGCGGTGTCTACCGATTCCGAGCCAGAGTTGGTGTAGAGAACGTGGTTCATGCCCTCGGGCGCGATGTCGACCAGGCGGTTTGCCAGTTCGAAGGCCTTGGGGTGGCCGAGCTGGAAGGCCGGCGCATAGTCGAGCTCGCCCGCCTGCTCACGGATCGCCTCGGTGATCTTCGGGCGACAATGGCCGGCGTTGACGCACCACAGACCCGCCGTGCCGTCCAGTACCGTGCGGCCGTCATGGGTCGTGTAGTGCATGTCCTTGGCGCCGACGAAGAGGCGCGGTTCCTTCTTGAACTGCCGGTTCGCAGTGAACGGCATCCAGAAAGCACGCAGGTCGTTCGGCGTGTTAAGGCGGTTCGACATTCCAGTTCTCCTCGGTCTCTCTTGTCGTCCGGGCGGTGCTGCCGCCCAAATTTTTACCCTTTGGTCAAACTATCAGGGCGCCGAGGCGCGTCAAGCCTCGCACCGGTCCGCCAGACAGGTCGCGACGGGTCTTGGCGACAGCGAAATTTCGCCGCGCCGCCGGATCTTTTCTCAAGCTTAACTTGTTTGCGGCAACGCTCTGCTGCCATGGCTTGTCGGCTCCGTGGCGCCTTTTGGGTGGCCGGCGAGTTCGGAGTTGGAAACGTGTCGAGGTTCGGGATAGCACACGCGGCGATTGCCGTGCTCTTCCTGCCGGGCCTGGCAAAGGGCGCCGAACTGATTGCTGACGGCCACTTTGACAAAAGACAGGACACGTTCTGGGCGAGCGACGGGCTGGCGTTCGCGCGCGAGAACGGCCGGCTTTGCGTCGAGGTTGCGCGGGGCGGTGAAGCCTGGAGCCAACTCATCGGCACCAATGGCTTGAAGCTCGAGCCCGGTCGCATCTACCGTTTGTCGATGAGGGTGATCGCCGAGCCGGCGCGCAGCGTCCAGGCAAGGGTGCAGCGCGCCGCCGATCCCTGGACCATGGTGGACGAATTCACGATGGAAGGCACGCCGGAGGGCAGCCTTTTTTCGGCGGAGTTCGCGGGGCAGGAGCCGGACGAAGCGCAGCTCGTTTTTCCGCTTGGCGGCGGCGAGGGCGGCCGTGTCTGCCTCGACGACGTCTCGCTGGTGGCGACCGGGGCTTCCTCGCCGGCGGCGCGGCGGGCGGCCGAAGGGCCGGCCATTCGCGTCAACCAGCTCGGCTACCTGACGGATGGCCCGAAGCGGGCGACCTTCGTCGCCGATGCGAAACAACCCATCGATTTTCGACTGTTGGATTCTGCGGACAGGATCGTCGGCAAGGGCAAGACGCAGCCCCACGGTTTCGATCCGACGGCCGGGGTCGAGACGCAGGTTGCGGACTTCTCGGCGTTCAAGACGCCGGGCGACGGCTATCGACTGGTGTCCGGCGACTGGGCAAGCGACCGCTTTTCGATCGGCGAGGATCTCTACACGCGGTTGCGGGTCGATGCGCTATCCTGGTTCTACCCGCAAAGAAGCGGGATCGAGATCAGGGGGGCGATCGCCGGCAAGGCCTATGCCCGATCGGCCGGCCATGTCGGCGTCGCGCCGAACCAGGGCGACAAGGCGGTTCCGTGCCTTGGCGGCGCGCAGGCCGAGGCGCTCTACGGCGGCTGGTCCTGTTCCTACCAACTGGACGTGACCGGCGGCTGGTATGACGCGGGCGACCACGGCAAATATGCGGTGACCGGAGCGCTGGCTGCTGCGCAACTGCTTGCCGCCTACGAACGCGGCCTGACGTTTGCGCCCAAATCGGCGGTGATGCGCGACGGGCTGTCGCGCATTCCGGAAAACGGCAATGGCCTTCCGGATATTCTCGACGAGGCGCGCTGGGAGCTGGAGTTCTTGCTGCGGATGATGGTCCCGGATGGAGAACCGCTCGCCGGCATGGTGCACCACAAGATCCACGATACGGCCTGGACCGCCGCACCGATGCTGCCGGGCGACGACCCGCAGCCGCGCGCGCTTTACCGCCCCTCGACCGCGGCGACGCTCGATGTTGCGGCGGTGGCTGCCCAGGGCGCGCGGCTCTTTGCCGAGCATAACCCGACATTTTCTGCGCGGCTGCTTTCGGCGGCGCGCAAGGCGTGGGTGGCGGCGAATGCCAATCCGGCGCTCCTTGCCCCCAAGTCCGATGGGTTCGGCGGCGGCGGCGACTACGACGACGACAGCATTTCCGACGAGCTTTTCTGGGCGGCGACCGAGCTTTATCTGACGACCGGCAACGGCGAATATCTCAAGACCCTGCGGGCCTCGCCGCTCTGGGAGGCGGATGTGTTTTCGCCCGGCGGCGCTTTCAACTGGCGCGACGTTGCCGGCTTCGCGCGGCTGCAACTCGCCCTTTATGGCAGGGCGCTGCCGGCGGTCGATCAGGAAACGATCCGCAATTCGGTGCTCACGAGCGCTCAGCACCTGCTGTCGCTGCAACAGGCGGAGCCATTCGGTATCGTCTACCGGCCGAACGAGCGCCGCTACGACTGGGGATCGAACCAGTTGATGCTGCAGAACATCGTCGTGCTGTCGGCCGCCTATGATCTCTCCGGCGACAGGGTCTTTCTCGACGGCGCGCGCGAGGGCATGGACTACATCCTCGGGCGCAATGCGATGGGGCTTTCCTACATAACCGGCTATGGCAGCCGCTCGCCGCAGAACCAGCACAGCCGCTGGTATGCCCGTCAGCGCGATCCGCAGCTGCCAAATCCGCCCGTCGGTTCGCTTGCCGGCGGTCCGAACTCGACCTTTGTCGACGACATCGCCAGGGAGCGGCTGCGCGGTTGCGCGCCGCAAACCTGCTATGTCGACGATATCGAAGCCTATGGGTCCAACGAAATCGCCATCAACTGGAATGCGCCGCTCGTTTACGTCGCGTCGTTCCTGGCTGACGCGCGATAGGAGACTGAAAGCGTGACCGGGATTGCCTTTGTCGGAACCGGCTTCGTCGCCGACTATTACATGACGACGCTTGCCAACCATCCGGAGCTGCGGCTCACCGGCGTCTGGGACCGCGATGCCGAGCGCCTCGACGCGTTCGCACGCTACTGGAAGGTTTCGCCCTATGCCTCGCTCGACGCCGTGCTTGCCGATCCCGCGGTGTCGATCGTCGTCAATCTGACGACGCCGGAGAGCCACTATACCGTAAATTGCCGGGCGCTTTCGGCCGGAAAGCACGTCTATTGCGAAAAGCCCCTGGCGATGACGGTGGAGCAGGCGAGCGAACTCGTCGACCTGGCAAGGGCCAAGGGGCTTGTTCTGGCCGGTGCACCGGCCAATGGGCTCAGCGACGCGCAGGCGCTCTGCGCCCGTCTGCTTGCGGACGGTGCCATTGGCACGCCGCGGCTTGTCTATGCCGAGATGGAAGATGGCCCGGTGTTCAAGGCCAACTGGCGCGCCTGGCGCAGCCGCTCGGGCGCCCGCTGGCCGGGCGTGCATGAGTTCGAGGTCGGCTGCACGCTCGAACATGCGGGTTATGCAGCAAGCTGGCTTGTCTCGCTCTTCGGCCCGGTCGCCGAAGTCAGTGCCGTCTCGGCGCTGACCTTTCCGGACAAGGGGCCGGGAACCGAGACGCTGGCGCTCGGGCCCGATTTTTCCGTGGGTTGCCTGACGTTCCGCTCCGGCCTGACGGCGCGGGTCACCTGCGGCCTGGCGGCGCCGCGCGACCGCTCGCTGACGATCATCGGCGAAAAGGGCATGATCGCCGTTCGCGATCTCTGGGACGATCGCTCGCCGATCCATCTGGAGATCTTCGGGGCGAAGCGGCCGCTCCTGCATCGCGGGCTCGACTGGCTGGAGTGGAAACTCGGTCGCAAGCTTCCGCTTCGGCTCTATCCCGGAACCAAGATGCGCTATCCGACGGCGCCATCGGCAAGTGCGCTTCCGGCCTTTCCGTCGCAGATCGATTTCGTGCGCGGCATTGCAGTGCAGGCGCAGGCGCTCAAAGGCGGCGAAACACCGTTTTTCTCCGGCGCGACGGCGCGACATCTGACGGAGGTGGTGTTGGCGCTCAACGGCGGCTGGCGGGACTACCGTCCGCTCGACCTCTAGAGGCGCAGCGTCGGCCACGTTTTGCGTTCCGTTTCGAGGTAGAACTAGCCTGCCTCAGGTGTCCTTGAGCGGACCGTCTCGATGATTTCCAGGGCCTTTATGCTGGCCGATAGCGGCATCAACGGATGTTCGCTGCGGCCATCGATAATCGCCGCGCTTGCCGCCTCGATCTCGAATTGCAGGCCGCTCCCGGGGAAGTGATGATCGTGGCGGGTAAGGCCGGGCAGGGGGATATGCCGGGCCAGCCGGTAGGCCGTTTTTCCGTTTAAAGCCAGTAGCTTGCGCGCCGCGCCGCCGGTGGAAACGAAGAGGCGGCTTGCCTTCAGAAACGGCGTGTCGATAACCAGCGTGCCGCGCTCGCCCTCGATAACGAAGCGATTGTGCCCGTTTCGATCGAAGCCGCAGCCGAGTTCAGCGTCAAAGCCGTCATAGGCCAGCTTGATCTTGGCTGAACTGTCGACGCCGGTCGGCGCGCGCTTCCATGTGCCATCGACGGACCCGGGGTGCCCGAACAGATTGAGGCAAAGGGCGATCGGATAAATGCCGAGGTCGAGCATCGACCCGCCGCCGAGCACCGGATCGAAGAACCGGCTGCCGGCATCGAACGCTTTCTCGTAGGCGAGGTCCGCCCGGACATGGCGGATCGCGCCGAGCGTTCCGGCCGTGAGCAGTTCGCGACCCCTGGAAATCGCCGGAAGGAAACAGGTCCACAACGCTTCCATGGCGAAGGTGCTGCCGGCGGCAGCGGCGTTTGCAAGCGTGCGCGCGTCGGACGACGACGTCGTCAGCGGCTTTTCGACGAGAACGGCTTTGCCGGCGGCCAAGGCGAGGGTGGTCTGTTGAAGGTGCTCAGCATTGGGTGAGGCGACGTAGATCGCGTCGATATCGGGAGAGGCCGCCAGTGCCTCGATGCCCTGATAGCCGCGGATGCCGCCGAAACGCCCAGCGAAGCTCTCGGCCTTCTGCGCGCTGCGGGACGAGACGGCGACGAGGCTCGCATGGGTTGCGAAGCGGAAGTCCGAGGCAAGACTGTTTGCGATCGTGCCGGTTCCGGCGATGCCCCAGCGGACCTTGTCACGCATATCCCGATGTCCGCTTTCCGGCTGATTCTGTCGCGGCGCATCGTGCCCCGGAAGTCTCAAGGCTCGGTAAATGCCAGCAAGCGCCGGCACCTTTCGCGTGCAAACTGGGAAGACTATCCGCCAAAGAATAAGCCCCGCGCGATTTCTCGTGTGGGGCTGTCCGAACGGGTCCGCAGATGCGGACCGAATATCAGGCCGATTTACGGACCGGAGTCTTTTCTGCAGTGGCGCTCTGGTCGTCACCGTAGATTTGATTGAGCGTGCCTAGAATCCGCATGACCGCGTCGGATGAGCTCGAATAGTAAATCGTCTGCGCATCGCGACGGGTGCTGACGAGATTCTGAGCACGGAGCTTAGAAAGATGCTGGGAGAGAGCCGACTGGCTCAGCCCAACCTTGTTGGCCAATGCGCCGACTGCCATCTCTTCCTTCACGAGGGAATCGAGGATGAGGAGGCGCTTAGGATTTGCCATGGCCGAGAGGAAACCGGCTGCTACCTCGGCTTCATCGTGTTTTTCAGGCGAAAGTGGCTGCATTGCGTGCTCCATGCGAAAATTACATCACACGTAGTTATGGTTGACGAAGCAAGATAATTAGTCGTGATGCATAAAAGGGCAACCACCTACTGCAAGAAATGGGGGTAGCTCTCCAGCGATTAACCGTTAAGTTCACGCAAAATTGCCCGTAAATTGGAACTATCTTCGATAGGTGTCGGGAACTCAAGGCGTTTTAGCTGATCGCCATCTGCAAGATCGAGCCCCGCGGCGTCGATACCCACGACTTTCCAGTTGCCTTCCGGTGCCTTGCAGAGCTTCACCGCATAGCGCTGAACTGCGTCAGAATGATCCGTATTCATGTGATCGATCGCGTTCGCCTCCATCGCGGCGAGCGAGGCGATGGCAGGCGTGTCAATCAGAAGGTCTTCGGCGGTCAAGACATAGGCGCGGCCGAAGCCGCCGTTGAGGCTGGCACGCAGCGGCGACAGCCGGAAGAAGCCGAAATCGGGAAAATCGACGTAAAGTTTCGCCTTGGGGTGGCGGCGGACGAATCGCTCGCGGATTCGGCTATGTTCTTCGCTGTCGCGCGCAACCTGTTCGGCGGTACATTGCACGGTCAGGCGAGGATGGGCGAGGGGGTCGCCCTTGCCAGGCTCGCCGGTCAGGAGCGAGGCCCTGGCGTCGGCCAGCAGCGCCTGCGTGTGTGTCGACAGTTTCGAGATCAGGATGACAGGCACCCCGTCGACATCCATGCCGACGAGCACGCGGCTGACGAAGGGGAAGCCGCCGCTCTCCGGCTCGATCGCCGCAAGCGATGCGCTGCGCGCGCCCCGCAGAAGCGTGCGGGCCAGCGTGCGGGCTTCGTCATCGGTGTCGCGCAGAACGTTCGGCTTGTCGCTCATGGTCTTTCCCTTTTCCTGCCATGCGGTCGTCGCCGGGACGAAAAAAGCCCGGAACGACGCTCCGGGCTTTTATTGGCTTGTTGAGCGGCTTCGTCAACTTTTGTTGCGGTGGCGCGTCAGTCCCTGGACGATATCCTGGGCGTCGATGGTGCCGACCACGGAACCGTTGTCGACGACCCCGATGCTGCCCGGCTGGCGGGACATGGCGTCGAGGATGTCGACGAGCGGTGTCGTGGGCTTGGCCGTCGCGGTCACGCCGGCAACAGTCACTCCGCGCTGGACACCGGTCTGCATGACGTCTTTCGCCGTCAGCATGGTGATCGGGTTCATGTGCTGGACGAAATCGGCGACATACTGGTTCGCCGGGTTCTTGACGATATCTTGCGGCGTGCCGCACTGGATGATGCGCCCGCCCTCCATGATGGCGATGCGGTTGCCGATACGGAAGGCCTCGTCGAGATCGTGGCTGACGAAGATGATGGTCTTCTTCAGCCGCCGCTGGAACTCCAGCAACTCGTCCTGCAGGCGGGTGCGGATCAAGGGGTCGAGGGCCGAGAACGGCTCGTCCATCAACAGGATCGGTGCACCGGTCGCAAAGGCGCGGGCAAGCCCGACGCGCTGCTGCATGCCGCCCGAAAGCTCGTTGACCTTGCGACCCGCCCATTTCGAGAGATTGACGAGTTCGAGCTGTTCGCCGACGCGCGCCTTGCGTTCGACGTCCGGCATGCCGGCAAGCTCAAGCCCGAAGCCGACATTGTCGGCGACGGTGCGCCAGGGCAGAAGCGCGAACTGCTGAAACACCATCGAGACCGTGTGCATGCGGAAGTCGCGCAGCGACTTCGGATTGGTTCGATAGGGATTGAGCGCACCATTTGCGGTCTTCACCTCGACGTCGCCCCGCACGACCGGGGCAAGGCCGTTGACCGCGCGCAGCAGCGTCGACTTGCCGGAGCCCGAAAGCCCCATCAGCACGAGGATCTCGCCCTCGGTGATTTCGAGCGAGGCGCCGGCAACGCCGAGCACGAGGCCGGTTTCGGCGCCGATCTCGTCGCGGGTCTTGCCCTGGTCGACCATCTGCAGCGCGACTTGAGGGTTGTTGCCGAAGATGATGTCGACATTCTTGAAAACGACGGCGTTGGTCATGCGCCTTCTCCTTCGTCGGACGAGCGGAAAAGGCGGTCGAGAATGATCGCCAGGATGACGATGCAAAGGCCGGCTTCGAAGCCCTTGGCGATGTTGACCGTGTTCAAGGCTCTCACGACCGGAACGCCGAGACCGCTGGCGCCGACGAGCGCGGCGATAACCACCATCGACAGCGACAGCATGATGGTCTGGGTGAGGCCAGCCATGATCTGCGGCATGGCAAAGGGCAGCTCCACCTTGCGCAATACCTGGCCGGGCGTCGCGCCGAAGGCCTGTGCGGCTTCCACCAGCGACGGCGGCGTCGAGATGATGCCGAGGCGCGTCAGCCGGATCGGTGCGGGAATGGCGAAGATCACGGTCGCGATCAGACCCGGAACCATGCCGAGGCCGAAGAGGATCAGCGCCGGGATCAGATAGACGAAGGTCGGGATCGTCTGCATCAGGTCGAGGATCGGCCGCATGACGGCGTAGACCCATGGGCGACGGGCGGCTGCGATGCCGAGCGGCACGCCGACGGCCATGCTCACGGCGGTGGCAGCGAGCACAAGCGCCAGGGTTTCCGTCGTTTCCTTCCAGTAGCCCTGGTTGATAATCAGGAGCAGGCCCAGGCCGGTGAACAGCGTTATGCCGATCGAACGGCGGAACCACCAGGCGAGCCCGGTGATGACGGCGACGACGATCAGCGGGTGCGGGGCATAAAGCACCCAGAGCAGCGAGTCGGCGACGGCCTGAAGGAAGCGGGCGAGCTGGTCGAAGAAGAAATCGAAATTCGTCGTCAGCCAGTCGACGAATGCCTTGGCCCAGCCGCCGATGGGGATGCGGTTATCGGTCAGATATTCCACGAAGGTAATCCGTCTCGTCAGGTCAAAAAGGAGCGCATGACGCGGTGAAAAAAGGCGGGGTCATTCCCCGCCTTGATGCCGATCAGAGGCCGAGCGCGGCCTTGACTGCGGCCAAGCCGTCGCCGCCATCCTTGGCGGTCACGCCGGCGAGCCACGGATCGACGGCAGTCGGGTTGGCCTTCAGCCATTCCTCGGCCGCCTTGTCCGGCTCCTGGCCGTCGTTCAGGATCTTGCCCATGATCTCGTTTTCCATCTGGAGCGAGAACTTGAGGTTGGTCAAAAGCTTGCCGACGTTGGGGCACTCGGTGGTGTAGCCGGCACGCACATTGGTGAAGACTTCCGCGCCGCCGAAATTGGCGCCGAAGATGTCGTCGCCACCCGAAAGATAGGTCAGCTTGAAGTTGGCGTTCATCGGATGCGGTTCCCAGCCGAGGAAGACGACCGGCGCGCCGTCCTTTTCGGCACGGGCGACCTGCGCCAGCATGCCCTGCTCGGAGGATTCGACCACTTCGAAGCCCTTGAGGCCGAAGGTATCCTTGTCGACCATGTCGATGATCAGGCGGTTGCCGTCATTACCCGGCTCGATGCCGTAGATCTTGCCGTCGAGTTCGGTCTTCTTGGTGGCGATATCCTTGAAGTCCTTGATGCCGAGCTCGGCGCCCTTGGCGTTGGTCGCCAGCGTGTACTTGGCACCGACCAGGTTCGGCCCGAAGGATTCGACCGACTTGTCGTCGAGGAAGGGACGAACATCGTTTTCCTGGGTCGGCATCCAGTTGCCGAGGAAGACGTCGATGTCCTTGTTCTTGAGCGAGGTGTAGGTGACCGGAACCGAGAGAACCTTGATGTCGGTCTGGTAGCCGAGGCCCTTTAGAACGGTGGAAACGGTGGCAGTGGTTGCGGTGATATCCGTCCATCCGACGTCGGAGAAACGGACGGTGCCACAGCTTTCCGGCTCGGCAGCTGCAGCCTGCTGAGCGGTGATGGCGACGACCGAAACGGCGCCTGCCAGTATCAGTTTGAGAGAGAGTCGTTTTTTCATCGTTGTCGTTCCCCTGCCTCGATTATTGTTTTAGCCAAACACCATTGGATAGCGAATTCAAGCGCTTTGATGTCGGAGGAAGTGTATTGCGTCAATATGCTGGCGGGGTGCACGATGCGACGCTCGATGTCGCAATGTCCACGAAATAGTCTAGTCCGCCGAAAAACTGTGGGTGCTGCAAACGGGCTCTGGCCTTCCCGGCCAAGCCTCGTCATTACCCAAAAAACGGAAAAACCGGACGCGGTGACTATGGCCAAACTCTATTTCAGCTATGCGACGATGAATGCGGGCAAGAGCACGATGCTCCTGCAAGCCTCCTACAACTACCAGGAGCGCGGCATGCGCGTGGTGATGCTGATCGCCGCCCATGACGACCGGGGCGGCGTCGGCCGCATTTCCTCGCGCATTGGTCTTGGTGCGGACGCCATTCCCTTTCACGGCGACGACGATCTCTACGGGCTGATCGATCGGTTGCACTCGGATGGCGAAGGCGAGATCGCCTGCATCTTCGTCGACGAGGCGCAGTTCCTCAATGAGGGGCAGGTCTGGCAGCTCGCCCGTGTCGCCGACCGCATCGGCATTCCGGTCATGGCCTATGGTCTGCGTACGGATTTCCAGGGCAAGCTGTTTCCGGGCTCGATGGCGCTGCTGGCGATTGCCGACGAGCTGCGCGAGGTGCGCACCATCTGCCATTGCGGCCGCAAGGCGACGATGGTCGTGCGCCTGGACGGTGAGGGCAGGGTCGCGCGCGAGGGCGCCCAGGTCGAGGTTGGCGGCAACGAGAAATATGTCTCCTATTGCCGGCGCCATTGGGACGACCTGATGCGCTGCGAGTGAGTGCGGCGTCGTGGCGGCTTGAAACCGCCACGCGCGCGATGCCATTCTTCGCCTCTATCGCACGCCAGGGGTCTTCGATGTTGCGTCTCGTCACCAGCCTTTCCATCACGCTCTGTCTTGGCACGCTCTGTCTTGGCGCAACGGTCGCGCATGCCGGCGGCGACGCTACGGCTGGCGCTGCCGTCTTTCGCAAATGCGCGGCCTGTCACACGGCAAGCGAGCCGACAAACCGCGTCGGCCCAAGCCTCATGGGTGTCGTCGGACGCCCGGCCGCATCCGTCGCCGACTACAACTACTCCGATGCAATGAAGGCCTTTGGCGCTGAGGGTCGCGTCTGGGACGAGGCGACGCTGAGCGAATACCTGCTGAGCCCCAAGGCAATGGTCGGTGCCACCAAGATGGCCTTTGCCGGTCTGAAGAAGCCGCAGGACATCGCCGACGTGATTGCCTACCTGAAGGCGCCGCCGGCTGCCAAATAGGGACGACGCAAACCCCGGACGGAAAGCCGTTTCCCATCTTTCCTGGACCTGCGCGCGGCAATGCCGTCGATATCTCAAGCACTTCGCTGTGGTGGCTGATCAAAAAGCTGCCGGGAAAGGCTTGTTCTCTTTCGGTAAACACCCTTTATATAACTGCAATCGAAGGCTGAATAATTCAGCCGGGCTGGCGGATATCGCCACGGTGGACCGAGGGGCAGGGCATGGCGACTCTTCAGAATTTTGACGCGGAGATCGAAAAGACGAAGGGCGTGGTCGAGCAGATGCGCGGCAAGCTCGAACAATCAGGTGTCGTGCTCGAACAGTTCGCCAAGGCCGAAACCAAGCTCGGCGACGTCAATTTCGACATCGAGAATGCCCGCATCCAGGACGTGATCAACCAGCAAAAGGTGATGGAAGCCAACATCGCCGACCTGATCATCGGCCTGGAAGACGCGACCAATGTCTTCGGCTCCGAATTCGAGAGCATGAAGAACTATACGGGCTACGAGAAGTTCATCGGCATCTTCTCCAAGCAGAAGATGCAGCGCATGCGCACCGACCGCGTGCGCAACATGTCGCTTGCCGGCAACCTGCAGGAACTGCTTTCCAAGTCCGACATGATCGTCGGCATCCTCAAGGAACAGAAGTCGATCCTCGACCAGCGCTACAAGACTTCGGAGCAGAGCCTGATCCAGGTGATCGAGCGCCGCAAGGGCACGATGGCGAACCTCGAAGCGGTGCAGAAGCGCATCGAGGAACTGAACCCGCTGCTGCTCGACATCGAAAACCGCATCGCCGCCTCGACCGAGCAGAAGGTGCGCACCGAGCTCGAAGGCGAGCGCTCCGCGCTTGCGACCGAATATAACGAGAAGCAGGCCAAGGAGCAGGAACTGCTGGCCGAGAGCCAGACGCTCGAGCGCTATACCTCGATGTTCCAGACCTTCGTCGATTCGCTCAACAACCAGATCGCCGCGCAGAACACGCTGATCAACAAGCTGACGATCGATACGGAGCAGCGCATCGTGCTCTACAAGGCGCTGGAAGATTCGCTGAAGACCGCCGCCCAGCAGGACGTCGCGCACAAGATCAACACGCTCGGAAGCCAGGTCGACACGGCCGCCGAGGAGACGATGGCCGGCATCGGTGCCGCAGCGCAACGCCACATCGGCGATCTCCTGGAAATGCATGAAAAGAACATGCTTTCAACGCAGGATATCCAGCGCCGCAAGAAGCTGGCAGACGATGCCTTTGCCCGCCGCTTCCAGGCTGTCATGGACAAGCACAACACTGCCAATTACGTGAAGCAGTGAACGGGCGGCGCATGATCCGAACCGAGTTTGCCTTTCGGCACGCGCCACGGGGATTTGCATGAAGGTCGCGGCTTCATCCGCTGTCGCACAGTATTTCGCGTCGATCCACGCGGCACTCGCCGGGCTTGAGCTCTTTCTCGGCGACCGCAACTCGCCGCTCTATCGCAACACCGTCGACGGTGAAGTGATCGTTCCCTATCTTGGTCGGTTGAAGGCCTCGATCGACTGCTGGGAGAACCGGATCGGCTTCGTCGACCAGTTCCGGATTTCGCGCGCCGAAAGCGGCTTTCCGGTCTTTCAGAACGTGCTGGAACTGGAGAACGATCGCCAGACGGCGACGAAGCGCCTGGCCGATATTCCATCGGCCGATGCGCTGCGCGACGAGATGGTCGACTTCATCCTGCGCCAGAAGGCGTTTCCGGAAGCGCTGCAGACGCGCATGGCCGAGCGGCTCTATCTGGAGCAGATCGGCAAGGGCGAGATCTTTTCGCCGTTCATCCTGCCGGAGACCATCCGTGTCGCCGTCAATTCCAAGACGATGCGGCCCTATTACATCGTGAGCTGGGGCGCCTTCGACGGAGCCAATACTCTGCCGATGGTCTACATGGCGACGATCGAGGATTCCTCGGAAAAGATCGTCGACATGCTGGTGACCGCTGATGGCAAGCTCAACCCGCAGGTGGAAATTCCTCTGCCGGTTGGCGGCCTGCTCAATCCGGAGCTTGCCAGCCGCTTCGACGACTTTGCGTCCAAGAACAGCAGCTATTCGCTGACACCGGTGACGATCGCCACCAATCTCGACAAGGATTTTGACGAGCTGCATCCGAAGCAGTTGCGCCGCATCGTGCTCGGGCCGTTCTACTCGGCCGGGATCACCGAGAATAATGCGCGCATCAACGATATCCTCTCGAAGGTACGCAAGACCGAGAACGCCTGGCTTCTGACTTGGACGGTGCAGGAGGTCTTCTCCAAGTCGGAGCGGCCGGCCAAGCGCGGCTTCTGGTCGTCGACCCCGGCGCAGGAAGAATTCCACATCGACACCGCCAATCTGGAAGCGACGCGCATGGGGGTTTCTTCCTACGAGAAGCACGCGCTGGTGCCGCACGACGCCTATCAGGCGCTCTATGCCGCCGGCGAGGCGGAACAGGTGTTCGGCGACTACAAGGTGCACGTCATTTCGGGCAATCAGGTCGTGAGCGAGGTTTGACGATGACACTCAATACGGGGCTGACGACGCTGCACGAGGACGACATCGCCAAGCACCAGGCGGTGGCGCAAGGGTTGGTGACGAAGCTCATCATCCTGGAGCGGGAAGATGCCGCCGCCGGAACGTCGCTTGCCGGCACCGGCCGGCGCTTCGTGTCGACAGTTTCGACTGGCGGCCAGCGGCGCACGCGCGAGGTGGAGCTGACGAAGACGATCCAGTCGGTGCGCCAGGGCGACCCGATGTTCTCTCCGGCCCAGCACGCCGTGCTCTACCGGACGCGCCGCGGCATCCAGGTGGCGCTGGCCGTTGCCGATGTCTTTGCCCGCCAGACGAGCCTCGAACAGCTGCAGGCGAAGAACGCCACCTCGCCGCTTGGCGGAGAGGAGGCGAACCAGTTCAAGGCGCTGCTGTCGGCTTCGGCTTACGTCGCGGCCTTCACACTCGCTGCCTATCTCGGCGCGACCCTGGCGGGCGAGGGCGAGCCGGTCGACGATGCTGTCGAGCCCGACTTTCTGTTCGACTCGCCGCAGGACGCGCTGAAGAGCCTGATTTCGGCGCTCGATCGCGGTCTTGCCGGGGCCCCCGATGATCTGGCGCTGACCGCCCGGGCGCGGGCCTTCTCGCGGGTGGCGATCGAAGGGCTGATTGCCCGCAAGGCGCGCTTTACCGGGCTGCAGAGCTTCGAGACCGTGCATATCCGGCTCGACCAGGACGATTTTACGCTGAACGGTTTGGACGTCGCACCCGGCCAGAAGCGCAAGCCACTGGTCATGACCTTCAAGAAGCCCGAGGAGATCATCGGCAACCACATCGCCAAGTATCAGGCGCTGAAGCTTGCCAAGATGCTGATGGCCTACGACTTCGACCGGCAGATGAACCCGTTCGTCGAGCTCGGCGGCTTCCTCTTCACCTTCATCGGCGACGGCATGCCGGGCACCGGCAAGACGATCCTGATCCAGATGCTGGCCGGCATGCTCAACGATTATTGCGAGATCGCCGGCTACGCCTTCCACTACGAGAACTTCGGCGTCGACCAGATCTCCTCCTATCAGGGCAAGTCCGGGCAAAACTGCAAGGAGTTCGTCAACAACGTCATCAATCCGCGGGCGATCGGTTTCGGCACGATCGACGATGTCGACCAGGTGGCAGCCAAGCGCTCCGACGATCGAGCCTCTGCCGGCCAGCACGAGGTGACGGCGGTGTTGATGGAGAGCTTTGCCGGCGCCTCTACCGTGGTGCGCGGCAACTGCACCTTCGGCATGTTCTCCAACTACCCGGAGAATGTCGACGACGCGCTGCGCCAGCGCGCTGGCGCCCGCTGGCTGGTCGACGGGCCGCAGACCGAAGACGACTACATCGACATCTTCGCGCTGCTCGTCGGCAAGAACCACAAGATCCCGCTTGGCGAGCACCAGCTTTTCGAGGGGCAGGAGATCAAACGCGCGGTTGCTCAGTCCTATGCTGAGCACGCGCGACCGAAGGAAGATGGCCTCGTCGCTGTCTGGGAGCGTTACGAGAAGGAGAAGGGCGCGATCGCCTCGCTTGCCGATGTCGGCGCCTATCTGCACATGATCAAGGAGGCCGAGCCGCGCTTTACCGGTCGGGCGATCAAGAACATCACCGACGCGATCAAGCTGAGAGCAATGGACGTGGAACTGCCGGATGACTGGTTCAAGGACGCCGGCTCCTTCATGCACAAGGGCTATGACGAGAAGAAAGCGATGATCGAGGCGCTGCGGGGTCCGATCACCATCGACATGGTGCTGCAGGAGATCAACCGCTACGCCGACAGCGAATTCCGCTACACCGACAAGTCGGACGATGCCGCCGTCACCGACATCATCCGCCGCGAGCGCCAGCGCGAAAAGGCGATCCGCGAGATCGAGGCGATGAAACGCGACGGCCGGTGGCAGGGGTGATGCTAGGAAAAACTGACCGATGAAACGCCTGCTTGAAGCGGAACTCATCTATGGACGGCTGCTCGATATCTCCGAGCCGCATCTGATCGCGCGCTACAACAAGGCGCTCGAAGGGTTTGGCCTGCGACCGACGGCTCTGACCCAGTTCAGCATCGACATGACCGGCTTTTCGCCCGAGATCGCCGAGGAACTGGGGGATCGTGACTACCTCGATCCGAACCGGGTCAACCGCCGCTTCATCATCATGACGCCGGAGCAGGCGGAGCTGCCGGTCGTGCATACGAGCTTTTCCAACACGGCCGCGCTGATGCACGAGTTCTTCAACGCCAACAGCCGTGCGATCAACGCGATTACCATCAAGGATGCGCTCTATGGCGAGATCGAGGATTCGGTCTCGGTCGTAAACGACATCGACGATCTCTTGTCGATCAACGAGGTGCGGTTCCGGGTGCTTTCGGCCGAGGACATGCTCGGCAAGGCGGCCGAACTGCGTGGTCTCGTCGACCGCTTGAAGAAGGTGCCGACGGCCTGGGCCGACGACGAGATGCTGACGCGTATGGTCGAGCTTGCCAAGCAGACCGGCGATATCCGCCAGAACGCACTGGTGCCGGATCAGCTCGTCTTCCATCACGAAGCCTTCTGGGCCAATCATTTCGGCGGCGTCTATGTCTTTCTCGACGACAAGACGACGACAGTCATCTGCGACCCCTCGGTGCCAGGCTTCCGCCGCTCGCGGCCCTGGCAGGTGAGCTATATCGCCATAAACGATCACGCCCGGATCTACGATTTCCTCGCCTCGACCAAGCGGCTGCAACTGCCGCAGGCCTCCTGGGTCGAGGATTCCGGGCTCTATCAGCACCGCGCAGACATGGTGGTGCGCGGGCTGATCAACGAGAGCGACCCGACGGCCGATCTTGCCAATGCCGACCGGATCTGGCTGCAGACCTGGATGCACCGATATGCCGCCGCGGTCGCAAAAGACGGCGCCTATCCGTTCCTGCAGGAGATGATCCGCACGGTCGCTGCCACCGGCACGATCAGGATGCAGGACGTGGCGCCGGCAAATCGCTTCATGTTGGTGCGCGCAGCCCCCACCCATCCGGACCAGTGGCTGGTCAACCGGTTGATATCCCAGCTCGTGCCCCGCGATTTCGTCTCGCGCTTCGTCTTCGACAAGCAAGGTTTCTACGACGCCTACGAGCGTTATAGCGAAACCTTCAAGGAGTATGTTGTGGCGACGCTGACCGGCACATATCTGAAAGACAAGGCGGCCTTCCGCCACAAGCTCTATGGGCTCAGAGAGGAATAGGACATGTTCGATCCGATCGTTGCGTTTTTCCAGCGTGTCTTCACCGCGATCGGGCGCGGCATCGGGCTCGTCGTTGCCTGGCTGCTTTGGCCCTTCGTGGCGGCGGGCAACTGGTACCGGCAGCGCAGCTGGCTGCTCAAGGGGCCGATCGGCCTCATCCTCATCGGTCTGGTCCTGTTCTACGGCTACTTCATCTGGCAGACCCAAGCCTGGACGAACTTCAACGAAGACTACATCGACCAGTACAAGCTGGCAGAACGCAAGGTGCCCGCCGGCTCGCCGATGAGCGGCCCCGGTGCGACGTCGACGGGACAATCGACGACCGGCGGCACTGCCAACAACCTTGCGGGTGTCGCGACGCAGCCGATGGAATCGACGCCGGAGGCGCTCGCGGCCGTTCAACTGCCGGCCGGCACCGTGTGCCAGACGTCGGCGATCGTCGATGTCACCGCCGACCTCATCGATTTCAATGTCAACGAGAATGCCTGGATCTCGTCGATGCTGCTCTACAAGGTCGGCCTCTTCGGGCTCGACTGGGACGACACGCCCTGGCTCGACAACAAGGCGTCGTTCCAGCGCGGGGTCAACCAGGCGATCCGCCGTACCTCCGTGGAGCTCGTCGATTCGCTCGGTCGCATGCGCGGCACCTCGGGCATCAACAACGCCCTGCAGAGCGCGCGCGGCAACATGCAGTTCGATGAAGAGACCTGGTATTTCGGGATCAACCCGTTCGGTCCGAAAACTCCGACGCCGAGCTTCTATCGCGCGGCGATGAAGGATCTGAGGTCCTTCAACACCTCGCTCAGCAAGTGTGAGGCGATTTTCGACGGCCGCTCCGATAACCTCGTCGAGTTCCTCGACCGTGTCGCCAACGACCTCGGCAATACCTCGGCGATCCTGCGCGAGCGCTCGGAAAACCACAATGGCGGCTGGTTCGACACGCGTGCGGATGACCGCTTCTGGTTCGCCTATGGCCAGCTCTACGGCTACTACGGTATCCTTTCGGCCGCCGGTGCCGACTTCGACAACGTCGTCGCCCAGCGCGGCCTGTTGCCGATCTGGACGGAAACGATCAAGCAACTGCGGGCAGCACTCCGCATCCAGCCATGGATCATCTCCAATGGCGAGGAAGCCGGCTGGATCATGCCGACGCATCTGGCGACGATGGGCTTCTATACGCTGCGCGTCCGCTCCAACATCGTCGAGATGCGCGACATCCTCGCGCGCTAAGACCGAACGGTAAGGTGGCGCCCGAGTATCCGGGCGCTGCCGATTACTTGAGTTCAAGCGGGACGCGGGTCGAAAACCGCAGACGCGTTTCCTCATCCCGCTCCGGTATCATGAACTGCGCCTTGAAAGGCGCGGGTAAAAACGAGACCCTGGGGAGGGAACTGTCATGGCGGAGGTCAAGTCCGATATCGAGATTGCGCGCGCGGCGAAGAAAAAGCCGATCCTGGAGATCGGGGCCGCACTCGGCATACCGCCGGAGGACCTGTTGCCGTACGGCCATGACAAGGCGAAGATCAGCGCCGATTTCATCGCCCGCCAGCGCGGGAAGAAGAACGGCCATCTGATCCTGGTGACGGCGATCAACCCGACGCCGGCAGGCGAAGGCAAGACGACAACGACCGTGGGCCTCGGCGATGGGCTGAACCGCATCGGCAAGAAGGCGATCATCTGCATCCGCGAGGCGTCCCTCGGGCCCTGCTTCGGCGTCAAGGGCGGTGCTGCCGGCGGCGGTTATGCGCAGGTTGTGCCGATGGAGGACATGAACCTCCACTTCACCGGCGATTTCCACGCGATCACCTCGGCCCACAATCTGCTGGCGGCGCTGCT
Source organism: Ensifer sp. EB106-05-01-XG146 (assembly GCF_058791875.1). Taxonomy (NCBI): domain Bacteria; kingdom Pseudomonadati; phylum Pseudomonadota; class Alphaproteobacteria; order Hyphomicrobiales; family Rhizobiaceae; genus Ensifer; species Ensifer sp. EB106-05-01-XG146. The sequence continues at coordinate 2,607,752 of NZ_JBYTDX010000001.1, read as the reverse complement.
CGACAATCACATCTACTGGGGCAACGAGCAGAACATCGACGTCCGTCGTATTTCGTGGCGGCGGGTGATGGACATGAACGACCGCGCACTGCGCAACATCGTCGGCTCGCTCGGCGGGATCGCCAACGGTTATCCACGCGAGACCGGCTTCGACATCACCGTTGCCTCCGAAGTCATGGCGATCCTCTGCCTTTCGGCGGATCTTAGGGATCTCGAGCAGCGGCTTGGCAACATCATCATCGGCTATCGCCGTGACAAGAGCCCGGTCTTTGCGCGCGACATCAAGGCCGATGGGGCGATGGCGGTGCTGCTCAAGGATGCTATTCAGCCGAACCTGGTGCAGACCCTCGAAAACAACCCCGCCTTCGTCCATGGCGGCCCCTTTGCCAATATCGCCCATGGCTGCAACTCGGTGATTGCGACGACGACGGCACTGAAGCTTGCCGACTATGTGGTGACCGAAGCCGGCTTCGGCGCCGATCTCGGCGCGGAAAAATTCTTCGACATCAAGTGCCGCAAGGCCGGGCTGAAGCCGGATGCCGCGGTGCTGGTCGCGACCGTCCGCGCGATCAAGATGAACGGCGGCGTCAAGAAGGACGACCTCGGGAAGGAAAATCTGGAAGCGCTGCGCAAGGGCTGCGCCAACCTTGGCCGGCATGTGCAGAACGTCAAGAAGTTCGGCGTACCCGTCATCGTCGCGATTAACCACTTCACCTCCGATACCGAGGCCGAAGTGCAGGCTATCAAGGATTATGTGGCGACGCTTGGCGCCGAAGCGGTGCTCTGCCGCCATTGGGCCGAGGGCTCCGCCGGCATCGAGGAGCTGGCGATGAAGGTGGCGGCACTTGCCGAGGGCGGACACTCGCAGTTCTCGCCGCTTTACCCCGACGACATGTCGCTCTTCCACAAGATCGAGACGATCGCCAAGGACATCTACCATGCGAGCGAGGTGATTGCCGACAAGTCGGTGCGCGACCAGCTGCGCAGCTGGGAAGATCAGGGTTACGGCCATCTGCCGATCTGCATGGCAAAGACGCAGTATTCCTTCTCGACCGATCCGAACCTGCGCGGTGCGCCGACAGGCCATGCTGTGCCGATCCGCGAAGTGCGGCTGGCCGCCGGCGCCGGCTTCATCGTGGTGATCACCGGCGAGATCATGACGATGCCCGGCCTGCCGAAGGTGCCTTCGTCGGAAAAGATCTTCCTCAATGATCAGGGCTACATCGAAGGGCTGTTCTAGGCGCTTCCTGCCTGCCTGAAAAACAATGCCGCACATCCGGATGGATGCGCGGCATTCTTGTGTCCGGGGTCTCCCGAGGCGGAAATCAGGCGGTGAGGCTGAGGAAGTCTGCCTTGCCGAGCGGCACGCCCTCGTGGCGCAGGATGTCGTAGGCGGTCGTCAGGTGGAAGTAGAAGTTCGGCAGCACGAATTTTTGCAGGTATTCCTCACCCGTGAGCGTCACCTTCAGGTTCGGGAAATTCAGCACGACTTCGCGACTGTCGCTGTCTTCGAGATCGACAGGGCGCACCGTTTCAAGGAAGGCGACGGACTTGGCGATGCGCTGGCGCAGTTCGTCAAACGTCTTTTCCTCGTCCGGGAACCGGGGCACTTCGATCGACGTCAGCCGGCCGACCAGGCCCTTGCTGGTGTCGCTGACACGCTGCACCTGGCCGGCAAGCGTCAGCATATCGGGCGCCAGCCGGGCGTGGACGAGATCATCCGTGGGGATGCCCTTTTCCTCAGCGAAAGCCTCCGCCTTGTCGAGCAGCTTGGTGAGGACACCAAGGCCGCGAACGAGTGCGGGAATGGAGAGCTGGTACATCGTCAATGCCATGGCAGATTTCCTTGAGATTAGGCGCAAAGCGGGTGGATTTTCCTCGCGCCGTATTTGGGAGCCGGGGCGGGCTCCTGCAAGGCGCGCAGCCCGGTATCTTTTGGGCTACGAGGGGCCTGCGGGAGACGACAGGACGCAGGCGCCTTGCTCTGGTCAGGACACGTGGTCTCGTGCACTGATCCGCGCAGGAACGCATCAGGGATGCCACGACGCTGCTGCATGTGCGCATGCGCAAAAGCGGCGTTGTCGCGCGCCTGGTGATCCAGAGCAACCGGATGGATTATCTGAAGCCGGTCGCCGGCGCTTTCGCCGCACGCTCGTCGCTGGCGGACGCCGGGCAATGGCCGGGCTTTCTGCGATTGCTCGAACGTCGGGGCAGGGCGCGCGCCGTGGTCGTTGCCGACCTCCTCGACGGCGACACCTTGGCCGGTCGCTTCGAGGGCGAGTTTGTCGCCCTGGCTACGACAACGCCTGACGAGCGCCAGCGCAAGGAGGCTCATTCCTAGCGGCAGTAGCGGTAGTCGTTGCGGCGCTCGATGACGTCGAGATGCAGGTGGGTTTCGTGGGCGGCGTCGCTGCCGGGGTCGAGCACAGTCTTGAAGTAGAGGCAGGCGGACGCAGTGACCGCGCGCTGGAAGGCGCCGTCCATGGTGCCATCCTCGTCGCGCGGCTGGATGGCGATCGTCGTGCCGTTGCTTAACGTGAAGGACGCGATGTCGACGGCGTTGCCGTGCGCATGCTCGGAGATTTTGCCCGTCGTCGCATTGTTGCGCAGGCGGCAGATATAGGTCGATGCCTGGTTCAGCGCCTTGATCTTGATGGTCTTGTCGAAGGCGACTTCGGCGGCCGGCTGTGCGGTCTCCTTGGTCCAGCGTGCAAGCGCCAGCGCCGTTTCGCACCGCATAAGCCCCTTGGGCGCGAGTGTGACGGCGGGCAGGATGCTCGTGACCTCCAGTGGCTTGTCGATGCCGCAGCCCTTGCCGTCGTCGATGCGTTTGGCTTCGACAAACGTCGCTCCGATCGCCTTCAGGTCGGCGACACACTTTGCGTAGTCGGCGGCGTCCTCTGCTTCGACCGGCGGATAGACGATCGGTGCCGGCTTTTCCTCTTTCTTGTCGTCGGCGGGCTGGTCCTTTTCGCCTGTGGCCGGCTTTTGATCCTTCGCCGCTCCTTCACTCCCGTCCTTGGGCTTTGGCTGCGGCACGGGCTGTTCGTCGCCAGTCGGCACCTCTGGCTGATCGGCCTTGCCACCGTCCGTAGGCGTCGCCGGTTTCTCTTCGGGTGTGGGAGCAGCCTCTTTCTCTCCCGCTTCGCTCGGCGGCTTTTTTAGCGGGATCGGTCCGGATTTCGGCAGGCTGGCGCCGGTGAGGATCAGGAGTGACAGCAGGATCAAGGGAAAAGAGCGACGCATCCGGGTCCTTTCGCATTGCCCCCGCAGCGGGGCCTGGAAGGGAGGGAACGCACGGAACCGGATCTGGTTTCATCCGGCCTTCGGCAAAAGCGTTGCAGTTTAGCAACGCCTCGAATTGGCACGACCCCATAAATTGTGGGGACTGCCTTTGTATGTTGACAAGAACACTCATGTTTTTTATGCGGCTTAAATGAGGCGACGACATGTCGCGCCGCTCTAGAATCTACCGCCCAGCCAGCCCCTTGAGTTTGCCGCTCAACAGCAAGCCCGGCCTCCGAAAATCAAAGGATTGGTCCATGCTCACCCGGCATCGTCGCCTGGCTTTTTTGGCTTGCACGACAACTCTTGCAATTTCAGTCGCTACCGTCGCATTCGCGCAAAGCGCAACAACCCAGGCTAAGTCGGAAGAGAAGGCCGAGGAGACAAAGAAGGGCGAAACTTACCTCTCGCCGATCGTTGCCAAGGGCGGGCGCACCGCTGACCCCTATGCCAAGCCCGGCCCTGTCAGCGTCGTCACGACGGACCAGATCGATCTGCAATCGGGGCAGGAGACTGACGACCTGTTGCGCAGCGTTCCCGGCACCTCGACCGCGAACAACCCGCAAAACCCGGGCGTCGCGGTCAACATCCGCGGTTTCGAGGGTTCCGGCCGCGTCAACATGATGATCGACGGCGTGCGCCAGAACTTCCGCTTCACCGGCCACGAAGCCCAGGGTTTTGCCTATTTCGATCCGGCATTCCTTTCCGAAATCGATGTGACCCGCGGCGCCGTGACCGGGGTTGGCGGCGGTGCACTGGCCGGTTCGGTCAACTTCCGGACCTATGATGTCGAAGACCTGATCCAGGACGGCAAGAACTACGGTGGCATTGCTTCGGCTACGTACGGCACAAACGGTGCCGGCTGGTCGGAATCACTGATCGGCGCCTACCGTTTCAATGACGTCTTCTCCGTGCTCGGTGGCATCAGCAAGGCTGATCCCGGCAACTATGACAACGGCAACGGGGTCGAGGTACCCTTCACCGAGGAGGACCTTCTGTCGGGCCTGTTGAAGTTCGAAGTGACGCCGGACAAGGATCACACCTTCAAGCTCACCGGCCTCACCTATGACAACGACTTCTTCGCGAACTCCTACTTCCAGAACGTGAAGAACCAGACGGTTTCTGCAAGCTATTCCTACACGCCGGACAACGAACTCATCGATTTCCGTGCGAACGCCTACTGGAACCGGCTAAAGATGAAGTACGACACCGACATTCGCGGTGGCGGCACGGCGGCCGGTCGGCGCATCACCGACACGGGTAAGGGCTTTGACATCTCGAACACCTCTCTGTTCGACCTTGGCGACGTTGCCGTCAAGGCGAACTACGGCGTCGAGTATTTCCGCGACGACTACGGTGTCATCAACAGCACGGCCCGGCCGGGCGCCGGCGTCAACGGCAGCGGCACCAATGCCACCACCGGCGTCTTCAGCAATACGACCTTCACCTATGGCATGCTGGATCTGACGGCAGGCCTGAGGTGGGATCACTTCAGCCTCGATGGCTCCGGCGCTGTCGTTGCCGGCAACCCGATCGGTCTGCCGGCCGGCCCCTACACCGTCGATAAGTCCGAAGGTCGCCTCAACCCGAGCATCACGGTCGCGCTCAACCCGACGGAGTGGTTCCAGCCATACGTTACATACGCGGAAACCTCGCGTTCGCCGACGGTCAACGAGACCTTCGCCGGCGGCACACATCCGGGACCGTCGGGCCAGTCGTTCTTCCCCAATCCGTTTCTTGAGCCGGAAACCTCCAAGGGCTGGGAAATCGGTGCGAACTTCGCCTTCGACGGGCTGCTCGATCCCAGCGACAGCCTGCGGGTCAAGGCCAACTACTTCCATAGCCGCGTCGACAACTACATCACCGCAGCGATGCTCAACGGCGGTCGTCAGATCTTCTTCGTCAACAATCCCGGGATCTCGACGGTCCAGGGTTTCGAGCTGCAGGCGGCGTATGACGCCGGATACGTCTTCGGCGACCTTGCCTACACCTACACCGAGAGCGATCTGCCGTCGCAGATCAATGGTTTCGGCGTGCAGAGCTACCTGCCTGAAAACATTGTCAGCGCAACGCTTGGCGCCCGCTTCCTCGAAGACCAGCGCCTGACGGTCGGTACGCGCCTCTACGCCGTTTCGAACGCGTTTGTCGGCGAAATCAATCGTACGCCGCCGAACGTTCCGGGCTACGGTCTCGTCGATCTCTTCGCCAACTACAAGTTCGAGAACGGCTTTGAAGTCACGGCTCAGGTCACGAACCTGTTCGACAAGACCTATACGCCGTCTTCGAGCACCATTGCCGGAAGCACGATCGATACCGGCCGCGGCCGCACCTTCCTGGTGACGGCGAAGGCGAAGTTCTGATAGGATCAGATCAATTCCAGTCGGGGCGGCTCTTCGGGGCCGCCTCTTTTTTTGGCGCAACCGTGACGATGCGCGCCGCTTTCCCGCTTGCGCAAGTCCGCAACCCAAGCTAACACTTTCGCCCATGGAAAACGCACGCAACATTTCGATCTGGTGGTGGGCTCGCTGAAGCGGCCTTGACCAGTCATGCGTGATTGAGAGATGAAGCCGCCCGGAGATTTCGAGGCGGCTTTTTTGTATCCAGGCCGCTCAAGGACCGGGCTTTTACGGAGCGAGGCGAATGGCAACGGTAATTCTCGAGGACGGCTCGGAGAGCTACACCACCAAGGGCGGCATTACGGTGACGCGCCGGCGGCGGGAAGCGTCCTATGGCCAGGCGATCGCGAGCTATGTGGACAAGCTCGACGAACGCCGTGGTGCAGTGTTCTCCTCCAACTACGAATATCCCGGCCGCTACACTCGTTGGGACACGGCTGTCGTCGACCCGCCGCTCGGCATCTCCTCCTTCGGCCGCTCGCTCTGGATTGAAGCCTATAACGGCCGCGGCGAAGTGCTGCTTGCGATCATCGCCGAACATCTGAAGACCGTCGCCGACATCACGCTCGGCGCTTCGACCAGCCGTCGCCTCGACCTGACGATCAACGCGCCGGATCGCGTCTTCACGGAAGAAGAGCGCTCCAAGATGCCGACGGTGTTCAGCGTGCTGCGCGCCGTCACCAATCTTTTCCATTCGGCCGAGGATGCGAGCCTCGGGCTCTACGGTGCCTTCGGCTACGATCTCGCCTTCCAGTTCGATGCGATCGACCTGAAGCTGAAGCGTCCCGACGACCAGCGCGACATGGTGCTGTTCCTGCCGGATGAAATCCTCGTCGTCGACCACTATGCAGCCAAGGCCTGGATCGACCGCTACGATTTCGCCAAGGACGGCAAGACCACCGAAGGCAAGGCGGAAGAGATCGCCAGCGAACCCTTTAAGACCGTCGACAGCATTCCGCCGCATGGCGACCATCACCCGGGCGAATATGCCGAACTCGTCGTCAAGGCGAAGGAGAGCTTCCGCCGCGGCGACCTTTTCGAAGTGGTGCCCGGCCAGAAATTCTTCGAGCGCTGCGAGAGCAAGCCGTCGGAGATTTCCAACCGGCTGAAGGCGATCAATCCGTCGCCCTATTCCTTCTTCATCAACCTTGGAAATCAGGAATATCTCGTCGGCGCCTCGCCGGAAATGTTCGTGCGTGTTTCCGGCCGCCGCATCGAGACCTGCCCGATCTCGGGCACGATCAAGCGCGGCGACGATCCGATCGCCGACAGCGAGCAGATCCTGAAGCTGTTGAACTCCAAGAAGGACGAATCCGAACTCACCATGTGCTCGGACGTCGACCGCAACGACAAGAGCCGGGTCTGCGTGCCGGGCTCGGTCAAGGTCATCGGCCGCCGCCAGATCGAGATGTATTCGCGCCTGATCCATACGGTCGACCATATTGAGGGACGCCTGCGCGACGACATGGACGCCTTCGACGGCTTCCTCAGCCACGCCTGGGCGGTGACCGTCACCGGTGCGCCGAAGCTCTGGGCCATGCGCTTCATCGAAAGCCATGAGAAGAGCCCGCGCGCATGGTATGGTGGCGCGATCGGCATGGTCGGCTTCAATGGCGACATGAACACGGGCCTGACGCTGCGCACGATCCGCATCAAGGACGGTATCGCCGAGGTGAGGGCAGGGGCGACGCTGCTCTACGATTCAAATCCGGAAGAAGAAGAAGCCGAAACCGAACTGAAGGCCTCCGCCATGATCGCTGCCATTCGCGATGCGAGATCCGCCAATGCCGGCAAGGCCGGTCGCGACGTTGCCGCCGTTGGCGCCGGCGTCAACATCCTCTTGGTCGATCACGAGGACAGCTTCGTCCATACGCTTGCGAACTATTTCCGCCAGACGGGGGCAACCGTCACGACGGTGCGCTCGCCGGTCGCCGAGGAGATCTTCGATCGGGTGAAGCCGGATCTCGTCGTGCTTTCGCCCGGACCTGGCAATCCCAAGGATTTCGACTGCAAGGCGACGATCAAGAAGGCGCGGGCGCGCGACCTGCCGATCTTCGGCGTCTGCCTCGGGCTGCAGGCGCTTGCCGAAGCCTACGGCGGGGATCTCCGCCAACTCGCGATCCCGATGCACGGCAAGCCGTCGCGCATCCGCGTGCTGGAGCCGGGAATCGTCTTTTCCGGCCTCGGCAAGGAAGTGACCGTCGGTCGTTACCATTCAATCTTTGCCGATCCGGCGAGCCTGCCCGCGGAGTTCATGATCACCGCCGAAAGCGAAGATGGCACGATTATGGGCATCGAGCACACGAAGGAGCCGGTGGCGGCGGTGCAGTTCCATCCGGAATCGATCATGACGCTCGGCGGCGACGCCGGCATGCGGATGATCGAGAACGTCGTGGCGCACCTCGCCAAGCGCGCCAAGATCAAGGCCGCCTGATTAGCCCGGCAATCCCCATTCCGGGATGGAGCAGATGTTGACGAAGACAAGGTGCCGCTTCCACCGTGGAGGCGGCCCTTTCTGTTCCTACTGTGCCGCCTGAATGGCCGGCACATTCTCGCAGCGATCGGCAAACAGTCGCTCGCTCAGAAAATCGACGAAGACGCGGACCTTGGGGGAGAGGTGACGGTTCGACGGCCACAACAGGTGGAACTGTCCGGGCGCGTCGAGATGGGCGTCGAGCACTGTGTGCAGTCTGCCGTCGCGAAGATGGTGGCGGGCGAGAAAGTCCGGCAGGCAGCCGATGCCGAGGCCGCTAAGCACGGCGCCGCCGAGCGCTTCCATGTTGTTGCAGTTCAGCACGGTCTTGAGGCGCGGCTCCTTTCCCTCAGGCGGCAGCGTGATCGGCCATTCCTGCAGCTTGCGGCTGTTGGGAAAGCGGAAGCGAACCGCATGGTGTCCTTCGAGGTCGCGGGGGCATTCGGGCCTGCCATGCTCTCGAAGGTATGACGGAGCAGCGCAGAGCAGAAGCTGGAACGGCCTGAGCGCGCGCGTCATCAGTCGTGAATCCGGCAGCACACCGCTGCGGATCGCGACATCCACTTCCTCGTCGATCAGGTCGACGATGCGGTCGTTGAAGTCGAGGTCGAGTTCGAGTTCCGGATAACGCCGTACGAACTCCGGCAGCACCGGCAACAGCAGGTGGTAGCTGACGATCGGCACGCTGACGCGCAGCCGACCGCGCGGCGTCGCCACGGCGTCCGCCAATGACGCCTCGGCGTCGTCGAGATCATCGAGGATGCGGCGGCAGCGCTCGTGAAAGAGGCGTCCCTCCTCGGTCAAGCGGATACTACGGGTCGAGCGCTGAAGCAGGCGGACGCCGAGTTCTCTTTCGAGAGTGGTAACAGCCTTTCCGACCGCGGAAGCGGACAGGCCGAGCACGCGACCGGCCGCGACGAAACTGCCGAGGTCGGCGGTGCGGACGAAGGCGGTCAAGCCGCTCAAGCGATCCATGCTACCTCCATTCGAGCGTTTTGTTCCGGTATGATCGGAGCGTTGATGCCGTTCTCATCGAATTATGTCGAAACTATCCTGCATTCGTCAATCGATACCCGGCAAGTGTCGACCTCAAGACGCAAGGTCCTACCGGGCCTGCGCGGGTATCCCCTTTGCTCGAACGGATGGAACGGGGAATGAGAACCGAAATTCGAGAACCGCGCGGGCGCCGGCTCGTCCTTCTTGCGGTCTGTTGCGCCGCGGCGGCAATGCCGCTCACCTTCACCGGACCGGCGGTGGCGCTGCCGTCGATCAGTCGCAGCCTCGGCGCCGATCCAGTTGCCCTCAACTGGGTCACCAACGCCTTCATGCTGACCTTCGGCAGTTCGCTGATGGCGGCCGGTGCGCTTGCCGACAGTTTCGGTCGCAAACGCGTGTTCCTGGGTGGTCTTGCGGCCTTCCTGCTGTTTTCGGCCGGGCTCGCCTTCGCTCGGGATATCCTATGGTTCGATGCCCTGAGAGCGCTTCAGGGTATTGGGGCGGCCGCCGCCTTTTCCGGCGGCATGGCTTCGCTCGCACAGGAGTTCGACGAGAACGAGCGGCTCCGGGCCTTCAGCCTGGTCGGCGCCAGCTTCGGTGTCGGCCTTGCCTTTGGGCCGATCGCCTCCGGCCTGATGGTCGAGGCCTTCGGCTGGCCGGCGATCTTCGTCCTGGTCGTGGCGCTCGCCGGCCTGTCTCTGGCACTCGGTGCGGTCTTCCTGCGGGAAACACGCGATCCGGACGCTGCTGGCCTCGACTGGAAGGGAGCGGCAAGTTTCACGGCGGCGCTCACCGCACTCACCTTCGGCATTCTGCAGGGTCCGGAAAACGGCTGGAGCCATCCGCTCGTGCTCGCGATGCTCGCGGCATCGTTGTTCTTCTTCCTGGCCTTCTGGCGGATCGAGCGTTCGGTCGCGCGGCCGATGCTGGATCTGACGCTGTTTCGATATCCGCGTTTTGTCGGCGTGCAATTGCTGGCGGCAGCCCCCGCCTACGGCTTCGTGGTGCTGCTCATCCTGCTTCCGGTCCGCTTCATCGGTATCGAAGGCATGAGCGCCGTCGCGGGCGGGCAGATGATGATCGCCATGTCCGCGCCGCTTCTGATCCTGCCGATCGCGGCGGGCCTTCTGACGCGCTGGTTCACGCCGGCGGTTATCTGCGGTGTGGGCTTGCTGATATCGGCGGCCGGGCTCCTCTGGCTCAGTCTGTTTCCGGCGGGGTCCGGGCCGGCCACGCTGCTTGCACCACTGATGATGATCGGTCTCGGCATCAGCTTGCCTTGGGGGCTGATGGACGGGCTTGCGGTCAGTGTCGTGCCGAAGGAGCGCGCCGGGATGGCGACGGGCATCTTCAGCACCACGCGCGTGGCCGGGGAGGGCATTGCGCTGGCGATCGTGACCGCCATCCTCTCCGCGCTTACGGCCTGGAACCTCGGATCGGAAGCCGGCGCCACTGCGGCTCCCATGGCGCAGCGTATCGTCACCGGCAATCTGCCCGCGGCGATGCAGCTTGCCCCTGAGACATCGCACGCCGCGCTGCTGCAGGCCTATGGCGACGCGTTCAGCGTCCTGCTTCTGGTTTTGACCGGCATCACTGTCGCAACTGCGGCCGTGGTATTCTTCTTCATCGGCAGGGGCGATAAGGCCGCCGGTGATGCGGAGATCGAAGCCGGTGCTCTGCCTTTCGAGGCGATTGCCTGCGGAGAAACCGGAACCGGCCGATCCAATCTTTGACAAGCGCCGCTTAATCCAGCATATGCTTGTCCATCGACCGCCTGCGCGAAAATTCGCGCGGGCGGTTTTGCGTTTGAATGGGCTTGCGTTTGCAACTCGTTTGCATCTGCACGAGGAATGACAATGACGACTGGAACCGAAAACCGCACCGTGCTCCGCCTTGCTTTCTGGGGCATACCGCTCTCGCTCGCTGTGCTCGGCCTGAAGCTGCTTGCCTGGTGGCTGACAGGCTCGATCGCGCTTCTCTCCGACGGGCTAGAGTCGACCGTCAACGTGATCGCGGCGGTCATCGCCTATCTGATGATCGGCTATGCTTCCAAGCCGGCCGACGCCGGCCACCCCTTCGGTCACCACAAGGCGGAGTATTTCTCTGCCGTTATCGAAGGCGTTCTGATCGTCGTTGCGGCACTGCTCATCGTCTGGGAGGCGGTGCCGGCAATGATGGCGCCAGTGTTGATGGAAGCACCGGCTCTCGGCCTGGCGATCAATTTCGTCGCCGGCGTCATCAACGCCATCTGGGCCTATGTGCTGATCACCGCCGGCCGCAAGCACCGCTCGCCGGCACTCAGCGCCGACGGCCACCACATCCTGTCGGACGTCGTCACCTCGATCGGCGTTCTCGTCGGCCTCGTGCTTGCGATCGCCACCGGCTACGCGATCCTTGATCCGCTGCTGGCCGTCATTGTCGCCTGCAACATTCTTTACCAGGGCTGGATGGTGATCTCGCGCTCGATCGACGGGCTGATGGACCGGGCCGTCTCGGGTGAAGAAGAAGAAGCGATCAAACAGGCGATCGCCGCCAACGCCGCGGGTTCGCTCGGCGTGCACGATCTGAAGACCCGTCAGGCCGGTCCGGCGATCTTCGTCGATTTCCACATGGTCGTGCCGGAGTTGATGCCGGTCGGCGAGGCGCATGACATCTGCGATCGGATCGAGGATGCGATCCGGGACGTGCATCCCGGTGCCAAGATCGCGATCCATGTGGAGCCCGAAGGTGAGAAGGCGCATGGTGTGCGCGTCAAGACGACGGTCGGGCGCCACTGATTCAAGGTCGACGGCACTTCAACCGTGACGAGGTTTCCTTCTTGAGGCAGTTCTGATTTAAGGGCCGCAAACGGAGCGGGCCGACGAGGGCAGAGGCCAGTCGACCGCACCCACGCGCGGATGTTCTCATGGAGCAACAGGCATATGAGCAAGACTGACGTATCCGGCCTTTCGCAACTGGGCGCAAAGGTCGACCTGCCGCAGAGCCCGGAAGACGCGGTGCTGGAGCGGGTCCCGAGCGGCAACAAGGGCAAGGACTATCTGGTGCGTTTCACCGCGCCGGAATTCACCTCGCTCTGCCCGATGACCGGCCAGCCGGATTTCGCCCATATCGTCATCGACTATGTGCCGGACGAATGGCTGGTCGAATCGAAGTCGCTGAAGCTGTTCCTGCATTCCTTCCGCAACCACGGCGCATTCCACGAAGACTGCACCATCGAGATCGCCCAACGGCTGGTGTCGTTGCTTCAGCCACGCTGGCTTCGCATCGGCGCCTATTGGTATCCGCGCGGCGGCATCCCGATCGACGTCTTCTGGCAGACCGGCAAGCCGCCCGAGGGCCTGTGGCTGCCCGACCAGGGCGTGCCGACCTATCGCGGTCGCGGCTAAAGCGGGAGATCCCCCGCTACGGTCTGAGTGACTGGCGTTTGAGCCAGGCGTCAACGATGCGCGCGGCGATCTGATCGGTCGGGTCGCGCGTGTCCACTTCTAGGTCGTAGGCGCAGTAATCGTGCGTCTTCAGGTGAAAGCGGGCTTCGCCGATCGTGCGGTCGCCGCGCTCGCGCTCGCGACGCTCCAGGTCTTCGATCGGCGCGTGCACTCCGACTCCTCGACGATGTGCTCGACGATCAGGTCGTTGCCGGCCTCGGCGAAGGCTGCGATCGAGCGATGAAATCCGTCGAAGAACCTCGCACGCTCGCCGCGCATTCCAGGATGCATGCCGCGCCTAAGGACCCGAAATCCGGCGTCGGCAAGCTGGTCGGAGGCATAGTAACAAAAGGGCTCCGGGAGGATTTCCCGGAGCGCCTTTGCCAGCGTTGACTTTCCGGCACTCGACGTGCCGTTCAGAAAGATAATTCGTCCGTGCTGCATGCCCGTTTGATTTCAGCCGAAGATCAAGGCAGCGCCGGCCAGAGCCGTGAGACCACCGAGGAGGCGGGCAAGCAGGCCGCCGCCGGAGAGGCGCTGAAGGGCGATGCCGAGGCCGATGCCGGCCACGTGCAGCGCGGCGGTGGCGAGGATGAAGCCGACCGAGAAGGCAAGCGCCCCGGCGCTGCCGAGTTCGCCGCCATGGGCATGGCCGTGGAAGAGGGCGAAGACGCCGACGATCGCAGCGGATGCTGCCGTGTCGAGCCGCACCGCCATGGCAACAAGCAGGCCGAGTGCCACCACCGAGGCGAGGATCGCCGGCTCGACGAAGGGCAGGTCGACACCGGCAACCGCCAGCGCGAAGCCCGCTGCCATCATCGCGACGAAGGCCGCCGGCACGACGACGAGCGCCCGGCCGCCGATCTGCGCCGCCCAGAGGCCGACGGCGACCATGACCAGGATATGGTCAAGTCCGAACAGCGGATGCGAGAAGCCGGCGGCAAACGAGCCGTGCTCTGCCGGATTGAGATGGGCGAAGGCGGGTGCGGCGGAGGCGATCAGCGCCGCAGTGGCGATCAGGATGCGTCTGTTCATGCGTGTCCCCATGGATCGGCGGGACCTGGGAGGCTGGCCCCACTCTTGAGTGTTTGACGCGACCGATCTTATTGGCCTCCGTCCCCCTGTCTATACGGCATTTGGCGGTAGGTGTTTTTACCATAAGCATAGTCGACCTTGCTGCTTTGTCGCCGCTTCGGTTTGTTGCATTGTCTTCGGGGTCGAGTCGCATTATCTGACTTTGACTGAAGACTTCATGAGACGCCGGAGAAAAACGGATGATGAACGACGACGAGGACGACAAGAAGACCGAATTGCCGCTCGGCAAGGAAACGGAGGCGAACCTTTTCAAGTCGCGTTCGATTTTCATCTACGGGTCGATCAATCAGGAACTGGCGCAGAAGGTCTGCTCGCAGCTCGTGGCGCTTGCCGCCGCCAGCGACGAAGACATCCGCATCTTCGTCAATTCGCCGGGCGGCCATGTCGAATCGGGCGACAGCATCCACGACATGATCAAGTTCGTGAAGCCGAAGGTCTGGACCATCGGCACCGGCTGGGTCGCTTCCGCCGGCGCGCTGATCTTTGTCGGCGCTCCCAAGGAGCGTCGCATTTGCCTGCCGAACACCCGCTTCCTGCTTCACCAACCGTCGGGCGGCACCCGCGGCATGGCGTCGGACATCGAGATCCAGGCACGCGAAATCATCAAGATGAACGATCGCCTGAACAAGATCTTCGCCGACGCAACCGGCCAGCCGGTCGAGAAGATCGCCAAGGACACGGACCGCGATTACTGGCTTTCCGCTGAGGAAGCGAAGTCCTACGGCCTCGTTTCGCGGATCATCTCGTCTGCTGCGGACATCTGAGTTCGCAAGCAAGTCAAGGATTTGGAGGGCATCGGCATTTCGCCGGTGCCCTTTTCTTTTTGCGGTGATCCTCGCCATCGCGTGGCTTGCTCCACTCTGGCAAGCCGTGTATAGGCTTTGAGCATGACCAAGGCTGACGCATATCGGATCGCCTCGATCCCCGCCGGACACGATACCAATCGTGCGCCGTCGCGCGCCTTCGCCTCGCTTCTTCTTCTCGGCCTTACTCGCGGTTGCCGGGTTCGCTGAGGAGCGCCCGGCGGCCGAAAAGCCACGCCGGCGGATGCTCCTCGACCCCATCAAGTGTTTTAGGATAAAGGCGCGTTCGGCGCGGCATTAGCCATCGCAATCCGATCCCCGATCGGGTATGGCAAGGCGGCCAGGACGTCCAGTGATGAAGAGAAGCTGCAATGATCCAGAAATCCCATCCCGTTAAGATTGGCATGCCGGAAGCGGCGGTGAAGTACCAGGCCTATCCGCAGATCGCGCTCACCGACCGCACCTGGCCGTCGAAGACGATCACCAAGGCGCCGATCTGGTGCTCGGTCGACTTGCGTGACGGCAACCAGTCGCTGGTCGACCCGATGGGGCACGATCGCAAGGCCCGCATGTTCCAGCTGCTGCTCGACATGGGCTTCAAGGAAATCGAAATCGGCTTCCCCTCGGCCTCGCAGACCGATTTCGATTTTGCCCGCTGGTGCATCGAGGAAGGCAATGTCGCCAAGGATGTGTCGCTGCAGGTGCTGGTGCAGTGCCGGCCCGAGTTGATCACCCGCACCTTCGAAGCGCTGGAAGGCGCGCACCAACCGATCGTGCATTTCTACAATTCGACGAGTGAACTGCAGCGCCGCGTGGTGTTTGCCAAGGACGTGCGCGGCATCAAGCAGATTGCGACCGACGCCGCCAAGATGATCACCGACATGGCGGCCAAGGCCGGCGGCGGCTACCGCTTCGAGTATTCGCCGGAAAGCTTTACCGGCACCGAGCTCGAAGTGGCCTTGGAGATCTGCAACGCGGTCACCGAGATCGTCAAGCCGACGCCAGACAACAAGCTGATCCTGAACCTGCCCTCGACCGTCGAGATGGCGACGCCGAACATCTATGCCGACCAGATCGAATGGATGTGCCGCAACCTCGACAACCGCGAAAGCCTGATCATCTCGCTGCACCCGCACAACGACCGCGGCACCGGCATCGCCGCCACCGAATTGGGCCTGATGGCTGGCGCCGACCGCGTCGAAGGCACGCTGTTCGGTAATGGCGAGCGCACCGGCAACGTCGATGTCGTGACGCTGGCGCTGAACATGTTCACGCAGGGCGTCGATCCGCAGCTCGACTGCTCCGATATCGAGCGGATCAAGGAAGTCTACGAATACTCCAACCAGATGGTCATTCCCGAGCGCCATCCTTATGTCGGCGAACTGGTCTACACGGCCTTCTCCGGCTCGCACCAGGATGCGATCAACAAGGGCATGAAGGCGATCAAGACCGCCAACAAGCCGCTCTGGGAAGTGCCGTACCTGCCGATCGATCCGCGTGACGTCGGCCGCTCCTACGAGGCGATCATCCGCATCAACTCGCAGTCGGGCAAGGGCGGCATCGCCTACATCCTGCAGGAAGACTACGGCATCAACCTGCCGCGCAACCTCCAGGTCGAGTTCCGCGAGGACATCCAGCGCATCACCGACGAGGAAGGCAAGGAGCTGCCGTCCAAGCGCATCTACGAGCGCTTCATCGAGCGCTACGTCGAGCAGCCGGGCGCGCGCATCAAGTTCGTCGACCATCACACTTATCCGGTGGGCGAGCACAAGGGCGTGCGCGTGGTGGCGGCCGAGATCACCGACAATGGCGAGGTCAAGCGCATCGAAGGCAAGGGCACCGGCCCGATCGACGGCTTTATCAATGCGCTGTCGATCTATCTCGGCATCGACCTCTCGGTTGCGGATTACTCCGAGCACTCGCTGCAGCACGGCTCGAACGCAGCCGCGATCGCCTATGTCGAGATGGAGCACCCGGGTGGCAAGCTGTTCGGCGCCGGTATCAACACCAACATCGTTGCCGCCTCGCTCGAAGCGATCGTTTCGGCGGCAAACCGCGTACTCGAGATGAAGCGCGGCTGATACACTTCAGCGTGACGAATGAAGCCGCGTCGGGGAAACCCGGCGCGGCCTTTTCGTTTCAGGGGTAGGGGCTGCCGTCGATCTCAGATCGTCGCGGCGACGGCTTCGGCGATGTCCTGCATGCCGACATGCGAAGACGGGCCGACGAGCACGAACGAGGCGCCGCCTCGCTGCCAGGAGACCATGCCGAGATCGTCGCGGATGCTCTCGTCGAACTGCTCCGCCTGCGGGCCGGTGGTGTTCTTGAGGAAACAGATCGCGAAGATTTCGCCTTCGGTGCTTCGGTAGACGAGCTGCGCCACGGGCTTGCCGTTGGCGACGAGCAGCCGCGCGCCCTCGAAGGTCAGGCCCTTGCCGGAAAGCTGCGGGACCTTGAAGGGAACACCGACGCTTGCGGCAAGCCAGGTCTCGATCTTCGGTCCCTCTGTCGCCGGGACCTCGACCAGATGCTCCTTCTGCCGCGAATAGATGCGGTGATAGTCGGCGATGTCGTCGAGCCAGCCACGCGCTGCGGCGAGCTTGGTCGGCTCGCTCCCGGTGTTCGCCGTCCCGACGATGAAGCCGGCGCCGCCGCCGAGCAGCAGCAGGGCCACCGATGCGGCAAGCATGCGCGGCCAGACCCGCGCGTGCCGGACAGTGGTCGTCGTTGCCGCAATCCGCTCGGTCTTCGGATTGACCCCTGGACCCTGCTTGATTTGCCGGACAAGAGCGAGCGGCACGGGATCGTGCAGGAAATCTTCGAAGGCGGTATCGCCGAAGCTGCTGCCGGCCTTCAGCCTCTCGAACAACGCCTTGGCGTCCTCGTCGCGGGCGAGAATCGCGTCGAGTTCGGTTCGTTCAGCTTCGCCGATCTCGCCGTCGATATAGGCAGAAAGGCGCACTTCGAGCGCTTGACCCCTTGTCTGTTGCAACGGTCAGGCCCTCCTTTCGGTATTCTCTGAGATCATCGCCGCGAGCCTGAGGCGCGCGGTCGACAGTCTGCTCATGACGGTGCCGATCGGAATGCCCAGGATATCGGCGGTCTCGCGATAGCTGTGGCCTTCGACATTGACCAGCAGGAATACGCTCGCCAGTCCCTCGGGCATCGACAGGATCATCTTCTGCAACTGATTGGCGTAGACGGCTTTTTCGGCCGACGGCTCGATGCTGAGTTCGTCATGTCCGAGCGCATCGACGGTGCCGCTGCCGGTGCGGACCTTGCGCTTGCGGATTTCGTCGACCCAGAGATTGCGCGTCATCGCGTAGACCCAGCTTTCCAGCCGGCCCTCTCCGTTCCAGAGGTGGCTGCGGGTGATCGCGCGCTCGCAGGCTTCCTGGACGAGGTCGTCGGCGTCATTGGCATTGCGCGTCAGCGTCATCGCGAAACGGCGCAATTTGGGCAGCAGGCTGACCAAGTCGCGTCTGAAGTCCTTCGTTTCTGCCGCTGGACGCATTTCTCTTCCAATGAAACGTGCCGGATCATGCATTTATTCGCCGTGCTGCGCACGAGCGGATGATATGAAACATTTGCTCCTTAGTCTGCAAGGGAAGTCCCGGAACGGAAAGCAAATTCTGCTGCTTCATGGCGCCTTTTCCCAAAAAGCTTTCGCTTGCCCGCGGCCGTTAATCACGCGCTTCGTTACCGTTAACTGCAATGGTGGCCGGAGATCGCGTCAAAGTTCGGCCCGAATCTGGCCGGACCTCATGCACAACTGCAGGTCGACGTCGGGGATACGCCAATGAACGCACAGCATCGCAATGGCATGAGTATTGTCAGGTTTGTCGGGAGACATTGTGGCGGACGCCGCATTCGGGGAGGTGCGGCCGTCATTCGCACGGCTGCGCTGGTGCCTTTGTTTGCGGGGCTCGCCGCCTGCCAGAGCGCCCAGGTCATGGAAACGGGGTCTCTATCCTCCTACAAGGATTTCGTTGCCAGCGACGGGATGGTGACCAAGACGAAGTACCGGGTGGATTCTGCTGCCACCAAGAACGTCAAGACGGTGCATGTGATCCCGACAACCTTTGCCGCCACCGCGGATCTCGACAAGCTCGGGGATCCGCAAAAGAAGCTGGTGGCCACGGCGATCGACCGGTCGCTCTGCGAAGCCCTGAGCGAGCAATTCGACGTCGTGCCGATCTCCAAGCCCGCCGACATGGCGGTGCGCTCCGTGATCAGCAAGGTCAAATCGACCAATGCAGTCGTCGCCGGCGTGTCGACCGTCACCTCGGCCGTCGCTCCGATCCCGGTTCCGCGCATTCCCATCGGCCTTGGAAGTCTCGCGGTCGAGGCGGAGGCATTCGACCCGATGGGCAAGCAGATCGCCGGGCTGGCATGGGCGCGTGGCGCCAACATCCTCACCAACGGGTCCCGCGCCTCGACGGCCGCCGACGCCTTCGAGCTTGCAGGCGACTTCTCAAGCGACTTCAGTGCGCTGCTCGAAAAATCGGGTGACCCGATGAAGTCCGATTTTGAGCTGCCGTCGATGAAGAACGTCAAGAACAGCGTCGCCTATGCCGTCACCGGCAAACCCACCGATCCGGATTGCGCCGTGTTCGGCAAGGGGTCCGGTCTCGGCGGCATCGCCGGCGGCGCGCTCGGCCTGCCGCCGGAATGGTCGGAGAAGAAGAACGAGGCAAAGTCGATTGCTGATGGCACGACCGGAAGCGGTCCCACGGCAGGCGGGGCGAAGGGAAATGCAGCCAAGGGAAGCGAGCCCAAAAAGAACGGGCCGGCGGCAAGCGGGTCGAAGAAAACCTAGCGTCCCAGTCCGTGTCTGTGGCACGTCGGATCGAGGGCGGCGCCTGGCGCCGCCCGTCCATGTTACCGCCCGGTCAGTACTGGCGGACGCCGCCGAGCGACTGCAGCAGGGCGCGGTAAGCCCAGGTGTTTTCGCCGCCGCGGTCGCGGATCTCGACGAGTTGCACACGCGCTTCCTCGACGCGGCCCTGTTCGATGAGCGCCTGGCCCATGTAGGAGCGGGCGAGGATGTAGTTCTCGTCGGCCTGGAGCGCGCGTTTGTAGTACTGCATGCCGAGTTCCATGCGCCCGGCCTTGCGGTTGGCATAGCCGAGGTAGTTGAGCACCCGGGCGCTCCGCTGGTCCTTGACGGCGCCGAGCACTCTGATCGAATTTTCATATTGGCCGGCATAGGCGAGTTCGCGGGCCGCCTGGAACAGGATATCGTCGCCAAGGTCGCTCTTCTTGGCGTCAACGCAGGCCTTTTTCTTGGCGTCCCACACCTTGCCGTCGGTGCATTCGCTGGTCGTCTTGGTTTTCTTCGGCGGTTCGCTCGTATCCTCGCCGGCGGCCATCACCGCATGCGCCATGAAGCTGGTTGCCCCGGCGGCGAACAGGGCGAAAACGAGGTTCTTGTGGTTCATCATGCCATCTCCCATTGCTGGCGCATGACCGCGAAAGCCTCGCGCTGTTTCAAACGACTGCGTGTCCTGCATTCGCGCAGAGGCGGGCGCGCTGCCATGCGGCGGCGCACCGGAGTATGACGCAGCAGGGCCGGGGTTTATTCGCCGGGCGATGAATTTTCTGCGGAGGGAGGCTGCGTTCGGCTAGAAGCGCGTGGTTTCGGCGAGCGACACCGTGGTGGCATCGTCGTTCAGGGCGTAGCGCTCGCGCGTCAGGTGCCAGTTCCCGGCTTCACCGGCGACGGTGAACAGGTTGTAAGCTGCCGGCGGCTTGTGGCCGCCAGGACCTTGCGAGGCCGAGGCGATGCCGACAACCGGGACAGGGGCATGCTGGCCCTTCAGCCAATAGACAGTGTTGAGGTGCGTGTGGCCGTGGATCACGAGTTCCGCGCCGCCGGACGAGATCGTCGCAGCAAAGCGGCGAATGCCGATCATGCGCTTGTGCATCGAGGTTGCGCCGCGGATCGGCGGATGGTGGATCATGACGATTCGGAAGAGCCCGGCTTCGCCGGCTTGTCTCAGCAGATTGACGGTGGCGCGGGCCTGGCGCTGGCCGAAATAGCCGCTGGCGGCAAAGGGCGGGGTCGCAACGGCGGTCGAGCAGCCGATCAGCGCCACCGGGCCGCGCACGCGCATGTAGGGAAAGCAGCGGTGCCGGTCATGCCAATGCGCCGGCGCATCGTCGCCGCGCATATAGGGATACCAGGCACGGGTGGTCTTCTCGTAGGCGCCCGGAACATAGGCGTCGTGGTTGCCCGGAACGACGGAGATGTTTTCCGGCTTGCCCGCATCCTCCAGCCATTCGGTGACCGCCTTGATCTCGAGCGAGGAGGCGAGATTGACGAGATCGCCCGTCATCGCCAGATGGTCCGGATCCTTCTTCTCGATGTCGGCCAGCAGGGTGTCGAGCGTACCGGTGAAGAGATGGCGGCTGCGGTTGCGGTGCCAGTTGACGAAACCGGTGATGCGCTTGGAAGCGAGTTCCCTGAGGGATAGCTCGGGCAAGGGCCCGAGGTGGACGTCGGAAATATGGGCGAGTTTGAACATCGACCCCGTCTAGCGCATATTCCGGCCGAGGGGAATCAGGTCGCCCGATGAATCGCGTGTGGCCGGGACGAGGAAGGAAAAAACGCCTGGAACAGGATCGGCCACCGGAGATGCGGCGCTGGTATCTCCGGCTGCTGATGTGGCTTGCGCATGGCTACTACGCTGTTGCACGCGGCATGACGATGGGTGTGCGGGCGGCCTGTTTCGATGGCGAGGGCCGCGTTTTCCTCGTCCGCCACTCCTACCTGCCGGGCTGGCACCTGCCGGGCGGGGGGCTCGACCGCGACGAGGCCTCGATCGACGGCTTGCTGCGGGAGTTGCGCGAGGAGGGGAACCTCGAAGTTTCGGCGCCACCGGTGCTCGTCCAGGTCTACTACAACAGGCGCACGAGCCGCCGCGACCACGTCGTCTTCTACCGCTGTGACGGTGTCAGCCAGAGCGCGCCGAAAACGCCCGATCTCGAGATTTCCGAAAGTGGCTTCTTCGCACTGGACGCGCTGCCTGACGACACCACGCCGGCGACACGCCGCCGGCTTGCGGAACTTGCCGGCGACGTCGCAATCGATCGCTACTGGTAGCGATCGATTGCCCGTTTCATTGCGGGCTTACAGCGCCTCGCGTCCGTGCGGGGCGGTGAGGTCGAGCACCGGGCCCACCGGCACGACGCCGGTCGGGTTGATGGTCGTGTGGCTGCGGTAGTAGTGCTCCTTGATGTGGCGCATGTCGACCGTCTCGGCCACGCCCGGCACCTGATAGAGTTCCCGCAGATACCCTTGGAGGTTCGGATAGCCGGCGATCCGGCGGATGTTGCATTTGAAATGGCCGACATAGACAGGATCGAAGCGCACCAGCGTCGTGAATAGCCGCCAGTCGGCCTCGGTGAGGCGGCTGCCGGTGAGGTAACGGTGCGAGCCGAGGCGCTCTTCCAGCTTGTCCAGCCGGGCAAAGAGTGCCGTCACACTTTCCTCGTAGGCGGATTGCGTGGTGGCAAAGCCTGCCTTGTAGACGCCGTTGTTGACGTCGTTGTAGACGTCGGTGTTCATCGCATCGATCTCGCCGCGGAGCTCTTCCGGATAGAAATCGAGCGTCGAGCCGGTCAGGCCATCGAAGGCGGAGTTGAACATCCGGATGATCTCGGAGGATTCATTCGAAACGATGGTGTTCTGCTTCTTGTCCCAGAGGACGGGCACGGTCACGCGGCCGGAATAGTTGGCATCGGCGCGGGTATAGACCTGCCACAGCGCCTTCGAGCCGAAGAGATGATCGCCGGTGCCGATGCCGCCGTCCTTGAATTCCCAGCCCTGGGTGAGCATCAGCGGATCGACTACGGAAACGGAGATCAGGTCCTCGAGCTTTTTCAGCTTGCGGAAGATCAGTGTACGATGGGCCCATGGGCAGGCGAGCGAAACATAGAGGTGATAGCGATCGGCCTCGGCCTTGAAGCCGGCGTCGCCGCTCGGGCCGGCCGACCCGTCCGCCGTCACCCAGTTGCGGAACTGCGAAGCGCTGCGCTTGAAGTGGCCGTTCGTTGCCACCGTGTCGTACCAGACGTCCTGCCAGACGCCATCTACCAACCTGCCCATCGGACAAACTCCTTCGTGATCGTTGCGTCAATAGATAGCGCTTCCAGCGACATTCGATAGGTGGCGAAATCGGAACAGTGCGTTTTAGGCTTTGACAGAGGGCAAATTTCTGCTATCGGCGATTTCACAACTTTTTTCGTGTCTGGAAGAATCCGCACAGATGATGTTCTCGGGAAACCTGCGACGACGCTGATGCTGCCAACGCCCTCATCGGGCGAAGCCATCCCTATGTCTGTTCGCATGCCTGGTTTCTCGATCTCATGAAAAAGCACGATCTCGTCTATCTGACCGAAGACGCGTCCCATGACGCAGCCATCGAAATCATCAACGAAGAAGCTTTCGGCCCCGGCCGGTTTGCCCGGGCGGCCGCGCGCATCCGCGAGCAGGGGCCGCATGACCGGTCGCTGTCCTTCATCTGCGCCGACAATGGCGAGACGATCGCATCGGTCCGGATGACGCCGGTCATGGCGGGCTCGATCAAGGGCCACCTGCTCGGACCGCTCGCCGTCAGGCCGTCGCACAAGAACCAGGGCATCGGCCGGGAACTGGTGCGTATCGCGGTCGAGGCGGCGCGGCGCAAGGGCTCACACGCGGTGATCCTTGTCGGCGATCCGCCCTATTACCAGCCGCTCGGCTTCGAGAAGGTGCGTTACGCGGCACTCGAGTTCCCTGGGCCGGTCGACCCGGCGCGGGTGCTCGTCGTGCCGATGGCAGAGGGTGTGCATGCCGGACTTGCCGGCGTTATCTCCTGGCGGGATGATAGGCTGATGCAGGCGGAGCCGATTGCGTTGCCGCTGGCCGTCTGATCCCGGACCTTATCGCGCGACGAGCGATTTCTTCAGAAACACCCGGGTTCGGCCAACAGGGAAATCCGGCAGTTCACCGAAGGCCGCATAGCCCTGACGCTCGTAGGCGCGCAGGGCCTGCGGGTTGAAGGTGTCGATCCAGGCGCTGTGGCAGCCGCGATTGCGCGCTTCGTCCTCGGCCGCCTGGAGCAACTTGCCGGCAAGCCCCTGTCCGCGAAGACCTTCCGGTAACCACAGCCATTGCACGAATAGCCAGCCCCAGCCGGTGTAGCCGTTCAGGCCGCCGCGGGCTCCCTGTGCCTCGGGGCCGCCGACAAGGACGGCGAGGGGGCGTCGCTCCGACGGGCCGACGTCGGCGGCGTTGAAGGCTGCAAGACCGTTGCCGATTGCTTCGATCGCCTCGGGCGGCGGGGCGTCGGTGACGACGAACATCGGCCTTTACCTTTCGACACGGCGCATGCTGAAGACATCCAGGCGGTCTTCGCCGACATCCGTCTCGTCGAGCTGCCAGCCGAGACGCTCGTAGAAGGCGCGCTTGCCCGAGAGGGCGCAAAGATGCACGGCTTCGGCGCCGGTATCGAGCGCCGCCTGCGCTGCCTTCAGCACGATGTCGCCGCCGATACCTGCCCCGCGGAACGGCGGATCGACCCAGACGGCAGCGACCCACGGCGTGAGATCCGGTCGCTCCTCAAGATCGGAGGCGATGACCGAGGCGGTGCCGACGAAACGGTCGCCGGCATGCGCCACCAGACACAGCGGCTCGGCATCTTCGGCAAGGCTCGCCTGAAGCAGGCCGGCAATGTGTTCCAGCGGGAAGCCGTGCGGCTCCCACCAGGCGCGCCAGACGCGGTCGGCCACGGCATCGAAGAAATGCGGTGCGTCGCGAAGGTCGCTGACGACCATGGTGCTGTCGCTCATCGTCCCTCGCGATACCAGGTGGCGGAAATCAGCAGCAGCAGCGCCGCAAGACCAAGGAAGCCGGTAAACAGCGGCACTGAATTGACGCCCTTCAGCACGGTTTCGTCGGTCATGCGGATCGAGAGCCGCTGGTCGTCTGCCGCTCGGATCGAGCCCCTGACCGGCAGAACCGTAGGCAGGTCGAGCGGTCCATCGGCACTTGCGAGGCGCCGCACGATGCCCTTGGTCTTTTCCGCCCAGGGACGCAGCTTGTCCTCGGTCGAGATCGCGGCCTTGAATTCCGGAGCGTTGGGGTCGCCGACATGGGCAAGAGCCGTGAGCTCCCCGTTCGACATCTCGAACAGCCCGGTTTCCGTGGTGGCGACTTCGGCCGAGTAGAGGCCCGGCTGGCGTTCGGTCAGCTTGACGTCCTGCTTCCCGCCGGAGGGAGCGACCAGCGTCACCGGACCCGGATCGCCATCGATCGTCTGGCGGGTGATTTCGAGTGTCCGGCCGCGTGCGCGTGCCGTTAGCGCCTCTTCTTCGAGCGAGGGCTCCTGCATCAGCCAATGGGCGGTGCGGCGATAGAGTGACACGTGGGGTCCGCCGCCTTCGAAGCCGCGAGCCCAGAGCCAGCCCTGATCGGAGAGCAGCATGGCGACGCGGCCCTTGCCGACACGGTTGAGCACCAGCAGCGGTTTGCCGTCGGCCGCTTCCATGACCGTATGGCCCTGCGGTCGGTTGACGTCCACGGTGCGGAACCAGCGGCCCCAATGCGGCGGCTCGCTGTCGGAGCCTTCCAGACCCCGGGTCACCGGATGCTTCTTTCCTTCCTCCGACAGGCGCGGGAAGAAGGCCTTTTCGTTCATGACGCCCGTCGGCGCGGCCGGCAGCACTGCCTCAAGCGGTGTCGCTGCAATCGAATCGTCGCCGGCATGTTCGGGACCTGCCGCGATCAGCAGCGCGCCGCCGTTCTCCACATATTGCGCGATGTTGTCGTAGTAGAGGATCGGCAACAGACCGCGGTGCTGGTAGCGGTCGAGGATGATCAGATCGAACTCGTTGATCTTGTCGACGAAGAGTTCGCGCGTCGGAAAGGCGATCAGCGATAGCTCGTTGATCGGTGTGCCGTCCTGCTTTTCCTGCGGACGCAGAATGGTGAAATGTACGAGATCGACGGCCGCATCGGATTTCAAGAGGTTGCGCCAGGCGCGTTCGCCGGCATGCGGCTCGCCGGAGACCAAGAGCACGCGCAGGTTCTCGCGAATGCCGTCGAGCACGTGGACCGCGCGGTTGTTGGCCGTCGTCACTTCGCCCGGAACGGCATCGACGGCGAATTCGAGCACGTTGTTGCCGCCGCGCGGAACGTTGAAGGCGAACGGCACGTCCGTGCCGGGCTCGGCCCGCTCGCGGGCGATCTCGTTGCCGTTGAGGCGGATCGTGACTTCGGCGCTGCCGCCGGGTGCCGCCCCGTCGTCGACCACCCGGAACGAGAGCTTCTGTTCCTCGCCGACGATGCCGAAGCGCGGCGGGTTGATCAGTTCGACACGCCGGTCGAATTCATCGGGCTTGCCGGTGATCAGCCCGTGCACGGGCGCGTCGAAACCGAGCGCGCGAGCGACATCGGGCACATCGTGGATCTGGCCATCGGTGACGAAAATGGCGCCGCCGATGCGCGCCGGGGGAACGTCAGACAGCGAGGAGGCAAGCGCGCCAAAGAGATTGGTCGACGGCGAGACATCTGCCGGATCGGTGTTTGCCTCGATGATACGCGGCTCGATCAGCGGTATGGCCGCCAGCCGTTCCTTCAGGCCCTCGACGGCGCGATCGGTCTGCGCGGTGCGGTCGCCGTTCTGCTGGCTCTGGCTGCGGTCGACGACGACGGCGACGATGGTCGAGAGTGGATCGCGCAACTCCACGAAAATGGAGGGGTTGGCGATCGCCAGTCCGAGCGCCGCGAGTGCGGCCAGGCGCAGCCAGGCGCCGCGCACCTTCTGCCAGAGGCCAAAGGCGATGAACAGCGCCGCGATTGCGAGCAGCGGGACGAAGTAGATCCACGGGATCAGCGGGGCAAAGCCATAGGTCATCGATCGGCCCTCACTGTCCAAGCCTTTGCAGAAGGTCCGGCACGTGAACCTGATCGGCCTTGTAGTTGCCCGTCAGCATATACATCATGATGTTGACGCCGGCGCGGTAGGCATATTCGCGCTGCATCTCGTCCGGCGGCACTGTCGGCAAGAGCGGCGCGCCGTTGACGTCAACGGCCCAGGCACCGGCAAAATCGTTGCCTGTGATCATGATCGGCGTGACGCCGTCGCCGCCGCGCACGGGGCGATTGCTGCGGTCTTCGTCGCCATTGGGGGCGGCCTCGACCCAGAGCTGGCTTTCCGCATAGCGCCCGGGGAAGTTCGAAAGCAGATAGAAGGCCTTCGTCAGCACGTGGTCGGAGGGCACCGGCTCCAGCGGCGGAATGTCGAGCCCGCTCAGCATCGCCTGCAGGCGCTGCACGTTGGGACTGTCGCCGGCGTCCGACGGTGTCAGCGAGGAAAACTGGTCGCGCGTGTCGAAGAGCACGGTGCCGCCGTTGCGCATATAGGCGTCGATCCGGCTCATGACCCGGCTGCTTGGCATCGGAGCGGTGGCCGAAACCGGCCAGTAGATGATCGGATAGAAGGCCAGTTCGTCCTGTTCGAGGTCGACGCCGACGGGCGCTCCTGGTTCGAGCGCCGTCCGGTAGGTCAGATAGTTGCTGAGGCCGATGAGGCCCTGTTCGGAGAGGCGGTCGACCTCCTGCTCGCCGGTGATGACGTAGGCGAGATGGGTCGTGTCCAGCCGCTGCAGCGTCTGCTCGTCGCTCGGCTGGCTGTCCTGCGCATGTGCGATCGCCGGGGCGAGAGCGGCTACAAGGCCGAGCGTCGCAAGGCCAAGGGTTGCGACCAGTGCCGCGGCCGCGGCGCCGCGGCCTGCGCGCCGGCGCAGCCCGGCAAGACCGCCGGCCATGTAGAGAACGATCAGCGTATCGAGGACGAAGAGCGCCAGCGCCAGCCCGAAGAGGTAGGGTCGGATCGAGAAGGGCCGGGCGCCCTCCAGTCCTTCGGCCCGCGCTCCGACGAGATTGCCTGCAATCGGGGTGAGCTTGCCGCCGTCAGGCAGCAGATTGTTGGCGACGAAACCTTCCTCCGAGCCGTAGAGGCCGGGGGGCGTGTCGGCGGAAACGGTGGGCGCGATGCCGGGTGCGATTTCGAGCGGTCGAGCGCTGCCGGTGTCGCCGGTCAGTTCGCCGCGGGCGCTCACCAGGCGATAGGGGGGCAACGTCTGCGCCTTGCTTGGCTGATCGCCGGCAACGCCGCCGGCGCGCGACAGCTGGATGGAGCGGCGCAGCATGTCGACGAACGAGCCGGAGATCGGCAGGTTCGACCAGTTCGGATCGGCGCTCACGTGGAAGAGCACGATGCGGCCGCGGCCGCGCTCGGCGGTCGTCACCAGCGGTGTGCCGTCGGCGAGGTTGGCCCAGGTCCGCTCCGTGAGATCGGGTGTCGGTTGCGCCAGCACCTGGCGCTTTACCAGGACGTCACGCGGGCGTTCCAGTCCGGCAAAGGGGCTCGAGGACGGATAATCGGCAAGCGGCTGCGGTTCCGACCAGGAAAGCGCGCCGTCGAGCGTACGCTCGCCCTGCCGGAGCACGACCGGTACGAGCGGGTCGTCGGCGGGCGCGCCGGCGAGCCTCGGGCCGGCGAAGCGCACCAGCATGCCGCCATTTTCCAGCCAGCGCGTGACCAGCGGGTAGCTTTCGTCCGGCAAACGGCCGACGTCGGCCATGACGAGGATCGACGGATTTTGCGCCAGAAGCTCGGCGATTGCCTTCCCGACCGCCTCTTCGCGGGGTTCGATCAGGTCGGCATGCGGCTCGAGCGCGCGCTTGATGTAGTAGAGCGGCGAAAGCAGCGGCTGCGACTGATGAACCTCGCCGCTGAGCAGCGCGACCCGGCGGCGGCGGTTGCCGTCGTCGAGCAAGTGCAGGCCGCCGGCCGTCGCCTGGCCCTCGATCGTCAGACGTGCGAAGTCGTTGCGCAGCTCGAAGGGCGCCTTCAGCAAGGCATCCGCCGTCGTGGCGCCCGTCGCGAAGCGAAGCTCGCCCTCGGCGATCGCCGTGCCGCGAATGTCACGGGCAAGCACGTAATAGGCGCGTGGCTCGCCGAGCGGCAGGCGCGAGGCGGTAACCCGCATTCCGTCGTTTTCGTTGGTCGCTGCCGTCAGTGCGATGGCGCTTTCCGCATTGCCCTCGACCCGGCGGACATTCGTAGCGCCGAGCTCTGCGATCTGCTGCATCGTCCCGCCATTCGACGCTTCGATGCCGTCGCTGAGGAAGGCGAGGGTGCCGGGCGGAGAGCCGGCAAGCGCGGCCTTCATGGCAGCGAGTGCCCGCTCTCGGTCGGCCGGCAGCGGTTGCGGCTGGGCGGCGGCCAGGCGGTCGCGCGCCGCGGCGGCGGAAGCGGGCGTCGCGTCGTGCTGGCGGTCGGTGGTAAAGACGATCGAAACGGGAAGCTCCTTGGCTTCCGCGTCGTCGATCAGCGCACCGGCGGCTTCGACCCGCTGGTTCCAGTCGGAGACCGTCGCCCAGCTATTGTCGATGACGAGGGCAAGCGGACCGGCTGACGAAAGCGTGTTCTGCCGCGGGTTGATCACCGGATCGGCGATCGCAAGGATAAGGGCGGCGGCCATCAGCATGCGCAACAGCGTCAGCCACCACGGGCTTTGCGCCGGGGTCTCCTCACGCTTCATCACCGACGCGAGGATGCGCAGCGGCGGGAAGACTTCGGCCGACGGCCTTGGCGGCGTCATGCGCAGCAGCCACCAGATGACCGGCAGGGCAACCAGGGCGGCAAGGATGGCCGGATTGGTGAAGAGGAAGGCGAGGCCGCTCATAGCTGGCCTCCGTGGGTCGCGCGTCCCGGCATGCCGGAGAGATAGGTGTGCACGGCGACGAGCGCCTCGGAGGCGGGCCGGTCGGTCTTGTGCGGGGTGAAGGTCCAGCCGAGATGGCGCAGCGTCACGCCCAGCGTGTCGCGGCGGCCAATATAGGCGCGCTGATAGTCTTCACGCAGCACTTCGGCGCGGCCGGCGGTCAGCTTCTCGCCGGTCTCCGGGTCGGTGAATTCGGTCCGGCCGGAATAGGGAAACACTTCTTCGGCCGGGTCGGCGATCTCGACCACATGGCCGCGCAGGCCGCGTCTGGCCAGCGGGCCGAGGCGGTCCATGATCTTTTCGGCAGGATCGAGAAAATCGCCGATCAGCACGAGGTCGCTGGCGCTGCGGATCATTCCGGTTTCCGGCAGGCCCTCGGCAAGTGGGCTCAGCATGATGGCGGTCGCCAGCCGTTCGGCGGCGTTGCGCGCCGAGACCGGCTCCATGATGCCCGGGCAGCCGATGCGCTCGCCCGAGCGCGCGAGGATTTCGGCGAGCGCCAGCATCAGTACCAGCGCACGGCTCTCCTTGGACACGGTGCCGAGCTTCGACTTGTACATCATCGACGGCGAAAGATCGGCCCACAGCCAGATGGTGTGGGCGGCTTCCCATTCGCGGTCGCGCACGTAGGTATGGTCGTCACGGGCAGAACGCCGCCAGTCGATGCGCGACATGCTCTCGCCGTCCGAATAGGGCCGGAACTGCCAGAAATTCTCGCCGATGCCGCGCTTGCGCCGGCCATGCCAGCCGGAAATTACGGTGTTGGCGATCCGTCGCGCCTCGACCAGGCAATCGGGTACGAGCATGGCGCGCTGCTGCGCTCGTGAAAGCACTTCACTGGCGGGAGTACGCGAGACTATGTGCCCGACGGTGGCCATGCGTCAGCCTCTGGCCTGCTTCACCAGATCGGCGACGACGTCGCGCACGGTCATGCCTTCGGCGCGGGCGGCGAAGGTCAGCGCCATGCGGTGCTGAAGCACCGGTTCGGCCAGCGCCAGGATATCGTCGATCGAAGGCGCCAGACGGCCGTCGTAGAGCGCGCGGGCACGGGCGCAGAGCATCAGCGCCTGGCCGGCGCGCGGGCCTGGACCCCAGGCGACGTTCTTGTCGGTCGCGGCATTACCGTTGCCCGGACGGGCGGAGCGCACCAGCGAAAGGATCGCGTCGACCACCTTTTCGCCGACCGGCATCTGGCGGATGAGGCTCTGGATCTGCAGCAGCCGGGCGGCATCGATGACCGGGTGGGCGGTCGCTTCGCCGACACCTGTGGTTTCGAGCAGGATCTGCCGCTCGGCCGTGAGGTCCGGATAGCCGACGTCGACCTGCATCAGGAAGCGGTCGAGCTGCGCCTCGGGCAGGGGATAGGTGCCTTCCTGCTCCAGAGGGTTCTGGGTCGCGAGCACATGGAAGGGCGCCGGCAGGTCCTTGCGGGCGCCGGCAACCGTGATGTGGTACTCCTGCATGGCCTGCAACAGTGCCGATTGGGTGCGCGGCGAGGCGCGGTTGATTTCGTCGGCCATCAGCAACTGCGTGAAGATGGGGCCGGGAATGAAGCGGAACGAGCGATGGCCGGCCCCGTCCTGGTCCATCACTTCGGAACCGAGAATATCCGACGGCATCAGGTCGGGCGTGAACTGTACGCGGCTGGAATCGAGCCCCAGCACGGTGCCGAGCGTGGCGACGAGCTTCGTCTTGGCAAGGCCGGGAACGCCGACGAGCAGCGCGTGACCGCCGGAGAGCACCGCGAGCAGGGTCTGCTCGACGACGCTTTCCTGGCCGAAGATGACTTTGCCGACTTCCGCACGCACCCGGGCGATTTCACCCAGCGCACTTTCGGCCGCAGCGACAATCGCCTTCTCGTCGATCGCGTCAGCCGCGCCCTTCATCACACTCATGGTCATACTCCCCGGTCGCCCGTTGTTAAACCGAATCGCCCCTACAGCGCCGCGCGTCCTTATAGAGCGCGCCAGGCTCGCTGTAATATTGAGCCGCCGCATGACGCCTGTCCTTAGATCGATCCCGATTCAAGGAATCATGCGGTAGCCTGGATTTCAGTCGCCAAAATCCAATTTAGACCCTGCCGGACGGCTGACAAGTCGGCGCCGACGCACTATCTCGTGAGATATCAAAGGTCTCGATGCAAAATCGAGGTCAAACGGGACGGAACAATGGCAGAAGCCGAAATTCAGCAAACCGGCGATGCGGCCGGACTGGCGGCCCTGATTGCGCGTGCCGCCGGGCAGACCGGCGAAAAAGCGCGCGGCCTGCCACCGGTGGACCGCTGGAATCCGCCGTTTTGCGGTGACATCGACATGGAGATCCGCGCCGACGGAACCTGGTTCTATCTGGGCACGCCGATTGGCCGGCAGCCCTTGGTGCGGCTGTTTTCCACCGTTTTGCGCAAGGACGAGGATGGGCGCACCTATCTCGTCACGCCTGTGGAAAAGGTCGGCATCCGCATCGTCGATGCGCCTTTTGTCGCCGTCGAGATGAGCGTGACCGAGGGGAAGGAGGGGCAGGTCCTGACCTTCCGCACCAATGTCGGCGACGTGGTCGAAGCCGGGCCGGAGCATCCGCTGCGCTTCGTCATCCATGGCGAGAACCGCGAGCTGAAGCCTTACCTGCACGTGCGAGGGCGGCTGGAAGCCCTGGTGTCGCGGCCGGTCATGTATGACATCGTCGAGCTCGGCGAGACGGTTGCGATCGACGGCACCGAGATGTTCTGCGTGCGCTCGGGCGGTGCGGTCTTCCCGATCATGCCGGCAGCCGAGCTGGAAGCGCTTTCCCGATGAATGCGCATCCCTTCTCAGCCGACGAGTTTCGTCGTCGGGCGCTGACCCAGATGGGTGGGCCGATCGAGACCTCCTGGCGCGAGCACGGCGACTTCCTGCTCAATCCGGGCATCGTGCCCTATCTGGAGACGCTGAAGCTCAAGGATGCCGCGGTCCTGGTGCCCGTTGTTGATGATGGCGACGATGCGACGGTTATCCTGACGCAGCGCACCACCAGCCTGCGCAAGCATTCCGGCCAGGTCGCCTTTCCGGGCGGTGCCGTGGACCCCGAAGACCGGTCGGTCGAAGTGGCGGCGTTGCGCGAGGCGCAGGAAGAGATCGGGCTCGATCCGCGCTTCGTCGAAACCATCGGCCGGCTTCCGCATTACATGGCCATGTCCGGTTTCCGCATCACCCCGGTGCTGGCGGTGGTCAAGCCGGGTTTCGAACTGGTTCCCAACCCGGAAGAGGTCGAAAGCGTCTTCGAGGTGCCGCTGTCGTTCCTGATGAACCCCGGCAATCACGATCGCGGCAGCGGGCACTGGCAGGGCGAGGAACGGCATTTCTACCGGATGCCCTATGGCGACCGCAACATCTGGGGTATCACCGCCGGAATTCTGCGCATGCTCTATGAAAGGCTTTATGCATGACCTCGGTTGCTGGCGAAGGCTGGTTCTCGACGCCTTCTCTGCGTCGCGTTTTCGATGTGCTCAATGTCGACGGCGGCGAAGTCCGGGTCGTCGGCGGCGCAGTGCGCAACAGCTTGATGGGCTTGCCGGCCGGCGATATCGACATGGCGACCACCTGGCGCCCCGACGAGGTCGCCGAGCGGGCGAAGGCGGCCGGCATCAAGGTGGTGCCGACCGGCATCGACCATGGCACGGTGACGCTCGTCATCGACGGCACGCCCTATGAGGTCACGACGCTTCGCCGTGACGTTGCGACCGATGGCCGCCGTGCGGAAGTGGCCTTCGGCACCGACTGGAAGGCCGATGCCGAGCGGCGGGACTTCACCATCAACGCACTCTACGCCAACGACCGCGGCGAGGTCTTCGACGATGTCGGGGGGCTCGCCGACATCGAAACGCGGACGCTGCGCTTCATCGGCGATGCCAGCGAGCGTGTCGCCGAGGACTATCTGCGCATCCTGCGCTTCTTCCGCTTCTTCGCCCATTACGGCCGCGGCCGGCCGGATGCCGACGGCTTGCGTGCCTGTGCCCGTGCGCGCTCGAAGCTTGCAACGCTTTCGGCCGAGCGGGTCTGGGCGGAAACGAAGAAGCTGCTTTCGGCCGATGATCCCGGCCGCGCGCTGCTTTGGATGCGCCAGGCCGGCGTGCTCACCGAAATCCTGCCGGAAACCGAGAAATGGGGCATCGACGCAATCCCGGAACTCGTTGCCGCCGAGCGGGCCTTCGGCTGGAAGCCGGACCCGCTTCTACGCCTTTCCGCGATCGTGCCGCCGGATGAGGAGCGTCTGGAGGCGATGGCAGAGCGTCTGCGTGTCTCGAAGGCGGAGGCTGCCTATTTCAGCCGCTGGGCGAAGGCGCCTGCGGTCCCGGCGACGATCGTCGACACGGCATTCGATCGGTTGCTCTATCGTAATGGCGTGGAAGGGATCGTTGTAAGACTGCGACTGGCGCTCTCAACAGCGCGGCGCAAGTCGGAAGGCGACCCGGCGTTTTTGTCCGAGACCGCTTCGCTGCGGCGGCTCCTGGCACGGGTCGAGGCCTTCAAGCGGCCAAGCTTCCCGCTGAATGGCGGTGACGTCCTGAAAGCCGGCGTGCCGGCCGGCCCGCGTGTGGGGGAAATCCTCGGCGAACTCGAAAATCTCTGGATCGAGCGCAACTTCAATCTCGACCGGGCAAACCTCGTCGCCCGGCTCGAAGCCATGGTGCAGCCGTCCTGATCAGGCCGCCTTGGCCGGACGGCTTAAGCCGCCTTGGCCGGACGGCTAGGCCGCCTTGGACTCGTCGGTGATCCGGGCCTTGATGTTGTCGATCATGTTTTCGCGGATGACGGTCTCGCCATGCGTTTCACGCATGTGGTCGACGACGCGGCGCACGATTTCGGCATCGTTGTCGGCGCGGGTGTGCCATTCGCAACCCGGGACGAGGGAACCGCATTCAAACAGGCGCATGGTTGCTTCCTTCCCTGTGTAAGTTTGATGCGAGAGCGCGGCGCGCCGGTCGGGCGACCGCACGGTCAGAGTAGCATCAACCCCCGGCACGGCCAATTGTTCCCGCCGAACGCGCGACAAGAAACCGTTATAGACAAGCGGGCCGATGGTGTTATGGGTTTGCGGTAACAAGAGACGCAAAGGCCCTTTTGCCCATGACCTCCACCGTTCAATCGGAACTGATTGCCGCCATCCGGAACATTCCTGACTATCCGAAGCCGGGCGTGATGTTTCGCGATATCACCACGTTGCTCGGCAATCCGCGCGCCTTCCGCCGCGCGATCGACGAACTGGTGCATCCCTATGCCGGCACCAAGATCGACAAGATCGCCGGCATCGAGGCGCGTGGCTTCATTCTCGGTGGTGCGATCGCGCATCAGCTCTCGTCGGGATTTGTGCCGATCCGCAAGAAGGGCAAGCTGCCGCACGACACCGTACGTATCGCCTACAGCCTGGAGTATGGCGTCGACGAGATGGAGATGCACAAGGATGCGATCCAGCCGGGCGAAAAGGTGATCCTGGTCGACGACCTGATCGCGACCGGCGGCACGGCGGAAGCGGCCACCAAGCTCTTGAAGCAGATGGGCGCCGAGATCGTCGCCGCCTGTTTCGTCATCGACCTGCCTGAACTCGGCGGGCGCAAGAAACTCGAAGCGCTCGGCATCAATGTCCGCACGCTGATCGAGTTCGAGGGCCACTGATCGGTCGTTGCGGGATGGGTGCGGAGAACCGCGCCCTTCCTTTGGCCTACATGCGGTTGATCGTCCGCAGCATCAATTGCACTTCGCGCTGGGCTGCCGGCGACAATGTCTCCACTTCGGTGAGCCAGAATTTTTCGGCTTCCGGCGGCTCGTCTTCCCAGCTTCTCACCGATGTTTCGTTATCATCGATGACGACGCGACGGTGACCGCCAAGACGCAGATATTCGTCCGCCAGTTCGCGGGCGTGGGTTTTTTCCATAGCCGCTCCTCCGCTAGCAATGGTCGCTGCCCGCAAGCCGCTTGAGCGCGGCCAAGGGCGCGCAACCTTTATCCCGAGAGTGTACACCCGGCGAAAGGCGATTTTAAGAAATGATGGTGTTTGGCCGGTTTCGTCCGGTCAGACGAACTCGATGACCTTGCTCTCGAAACGGATCACCGCTTCGCCGTGCTGGTTTTCGCCTTCGCACAGGATCGTGTTGACCCGCCAGCCGGGCTTTGAAGCAAGCGACCGGCTTTCAAGAAACGTGACGAAGTAGGTGACCGTGTCGTCGGCATAGACGGGCTTCAGCCATTTCAGGTCACGAAATCCGGGCGAGGGGCCGAGGTTCGGCGCCTTCAGGCCTTCGGCGGCAAGCCGGCGTTGCTCGTTTCGCCAGAACTTGACGAAGCACTGCATCCACCCGGCGCAGGTATGCCAGCCCGAGGCACAAAGGCCGCCAAACAGCGAATGCCGCGCCGCTTCCGCATCGAGATGGAAGGGTTGGGGGTCGAAGTCGGTGGCAAACCGGATGATGTCCTCGGCCGTAAAGGTCAGGCTGCCGATCACGGTCCGGCTCTTGGCCGCGTAGAATTCTTCCATCGTCATCATCAGGCTTTGCCCTTGTCGCGGCAGCGAAAGAGAACCGAGCATTCGGAAACCGCCACGGGTTCACCGGCCTGGTTATTGATTTCGTTTCGGAATTTGACGATGCCGAGATCGGGTTTCGACCTCGAACGGCGCGCCTCCAGCACAATGCTGAAGCCCGAGAGCACGTCGCCGGCAATGACCGGCCTCCTCCAATCCATGAAATCGATGCCGGGCGAGCCCTGGGACGTGGAGTTTCCCATGAAGGCGTCGAGCATCATGCGCATGCCGATGGCGCTGGTGTGCCAGCCGGAGGCGGCGAGACCACCAAGAATGCTGCGTTTTCCCGCTTCCTCGTCAAGGTGCATCGGCTGCTGATCGAATTCGTTGGCAAACGCGATCATCTCCGGTGGCTTCATCTCGACCGGCTTGTAGTCGAACCGCCGGCCTTCGGAAAAATCCTCGAAGTAGAGCATGCTTGCCTTGTCCCGTCTGATTTGTTGCCGCATTACCTACTGCATAATCTCCGGAAGCGGAATCGATTTGAGCGGAGATGCGCAACATCGCAGGTCGCTCGCGACGTTTCGCGGTTGCGCTTGGCTCTTGTCCATGCAACCAGCTGATAATCCGTCCCATCCGCTCGTGTCTTGACTGAGGAAAGCGCGTGACCGAACTGAACAGAGCGCTCGCGGGCGCAGCCGAAAAAGGCATCATATCCGCGCATCAGGTGCGCGATCTCGAAGTCTATCTGGCTGATCGCGGCTTCCGTTTCGGACCGGCGGCATCGGATGCCGCGGTCGACAGGGCCGACGCCGCGCTCGATGCGCGGGCGGCGGAAGACAGCGAACAGCCGCGCTTTATCAGAGGCTTTCACGACATCCTGATCACCATCGGCATCGTGGTCGTGCTCATCGGCCTGTGGGGCCTGACCGGTCCGCTTGCAACGCTGCCGGTCATTCTCGTGCTTGCGGAAATTCTCGTGCGGCGCCAGCGTCTGGCGCTGCCTTCGGTGGTGCTGACGCTCGCGCTCGTCCATTGGGTCGCAATGACGTCGATGTGGCTGGTGGACGATCATGAGGACACCTGGCACCCGCTTACCTTCACCCTGGTCTACGTTGCGACCTTCCCGATCCCGCTGGCGCTGTTCTACTGGCGCTATCGCGTTCCGCTTGCGCTGGCCGGTCTGGTGCTGTCGATCGCGCTCACCTGCGTGGTGGCGGTCCTGCTCGCATTCGAGAGGGCCCTCGGTATCGACGTGGCCAACCCCGATTACGTCCTGCTGCTTCCATTGACCCTGCTCGTCGGGGCACTGGCTGTCTTCGCGATCGCCATGCGCTACGACGTTTCGGACCCGCAGCGGCTCACCACCCGTTCGGACATCGCCTTCTGGCTGCATCTCGCAGCCGCGCCGGCTCTGCTTTACTCGCTGATGGGACTGGTGTTCCTGGTCAATGGCGGTGCAACGTGGTGGGACGGACAGGCGAGCTTCAATCAGGCCGCTTCCGCCATTGTGATCGTCGCCGTGTTCATGCTGGTCGGGCTCGTCATCGACCGCCGCGCCTTCGTCACATCGGGGCTGTTGTCGCTGGGCGGCGCGATCTGGACCGTGCTGAGCAAGACCAATGCATCGCTCGACAGTTACGTCTTCATAGCCTTGGCGGTCGTCGGGGTAACGGTCTTGTTCATCGGCATTTTCTGGCAGCGGCTGCGCCGCATGGTCATCGACCTCTTGCCGGAAACGATAACGGCGCGGTTGCATGCCGCGCCGTAGTATCAAGTTCTGATGTGCTCCGATCCCGCGCCTTGAGTGCGGGATCAGACCGACAGGTCTTACGTGTTGAAGCGGAAGTGGATGACGTCGCCGTCCTGGACGACGTATTCCTTGCCTTCGTCGCGGGCCTTGCCGGCTTCCTTGGCGCCCACTTCGCCGCCAAGTGCGATGTAGTCTTCAAAGGCAATGGTGTTGGCGCGGATGAAGCCGCGCTCGAAGTCCGTGTGGATGACGCCGGCGGCCTGCGGAGCCTTGGTGCCGCGCTGGATTGTCCAGGCGCGCGTTTCCTTGGGGCCGACGGTGAAATAGGTGATGAGGTCGAGCAGCTTGTAGCCGGCACGGATCAGTCGGTCGAGACCGGCTTCTTCGAGACCGAGCGCGCTCAGGAACTCCTTGGCTTCTTCTTCCGGCAGCTGCGCCACTTCCGACTCGATGGCAGCGGAGATCACGACGCTTTCCGCCCCTTGCGCCTTGGCCATTTCGGCCACCGCGCGTGTGTGTTCGTTGCCGTCGACGGCATCGCTTTCCGCGACGTTGCAGACATAGAGGACCGGATGGGCGGTCAGGAGGTTGAGACCCTGCAGGATGCGCAGTTCTTCGGCATCGAGCGTCGAAAGCAGCGTGCGGACCGGCTTGCCGTCCTGCAGAAGCTTCAGCGAGGCTTCCATGATCGGAAGCTGTGCCATCGAATCCTTGTCCTTGCCGCCGGCGCGCTTGCGGGTCTGCTCGGTGCGGCGCTCGAGGCTGTCGAGGTCGGCGAGCATCAGCTCGGTCTCGATCGTCTCGGCATCGGCGACCGGATTGATGCGGCCTTCGACGTGGGTGATGTCGTCATCCTCGAAGCAGCGCAGCACGTGAACCACGGCGTCCACTTCGCGGATGTTGGCGAGGAACTGGTTGCCGAGGCCTTCGCCCTTCGATGCGCCGCGCACCAGGCCGGCGATGTCGACGAAGGAGATGCGCGTCGGGATGATTTCCTTCGACTTCGCGATGTCGGCCAGCTTGCGCATGCGCGGATCCGGCACCGCCACTTCGCCGGTGTTCGGCTCGATGGTGCAGAAGGGATAGTTGGCCGCTTGCGCCGCTGCCGTCTTGGTGAGTGCGTTGAAGAGCGTGGACTTGCCGACGTTCGGCAGTCCGACAATACCGCATTTGAAGCCCATGGGGTCTCGTCCGTATCTTAAAATTCCGTTGGCGTGGCTATGCGGGAAGGGCGCTCCCCGGTCAAGGGCGCAGGCCCTGTTCACAGTAAATAAGGGGTCGAGGCCGTTGAACGCGTGCTCTTCGGGCCGCATATGCGCTCGGATTTTCGCCGGCCCTGTTCGGCGGCCAAGAAATTGAGGAG
The DNA here is from genome assembly GCF_058791875.1 of Ensifer sp. EB106-05-01-XG146. Lineage (NCBI taxonomy): Bacteria > Pseudomonadati > Pseudomonadota > Alphaproteobacteria > Hyphomicrobiales > Rhizobiaceae > Ensifer > Ensifer sp. EB106-05-01-XG146. The sequence continues at coordinate 2,568,893 of NZ_JBYTDX010000001.1, read as the reverse complement.
CCCCGCATTGATCGACCAGAAGTTCTTGTTTCCGCGCGTGCCGGTTGCCGTCGTCGATATTGGCGACACACTCGAGGCGCTGTTGATCCGCGCGACGCTCGAAAGCATGGGCGCCGTCGTCACGCTGCATCTGCCGGGGACACCAGGCGATTTCCTGACCTTGCTCGCTGGCGGCGAGCTCGTTCACCAGCACCTGATCATTTCCGGCCACGGCGACGAGAACGGCTTCGTCTTTGGCGAATACATCGAGGAAATCGACACCTCGATGCTCATCGAGGGCAGCCTGCCGCCCGCCGTTATCGCCGAACATGCCAGGCTTGACGGCAAGATCGTGCTCAGCACCTGCTGCGAGACCGGTGGCAAGCGCTACGGCGATGCCTTTGTCAAAAAGGGAGGGGCGGCCCTCTACGTTGCGCCTGACGGCTCGCCGGAAGGAGCGGACGCGCCGCTTTTCGTGCATTGCTTCTTCCATGCGCTGCTGGCGCGCAAGCAAGAGGCAAGGGCGGCGCTGGAAAAAGCCCGCTCCTATGACGAAGCAGCAGCGATGTTCGTCGGCCATTGGGGGAGGCGCTGATCTCCGCCTGCGTCCGTGCGCTTGCTTTTGCTTGATCGGCACCTGCGCCCGTAGGATAGTGCGCCTGACGGTGCGCCGAGGCGGTTCTGCCCCGCGGTGGTGCCGGCCAATCTGTCATCAACGGGGTGGTTCCGATGAGTGACAACGAGGTTGCCAGAAAAGTCAAAGTGAGGGTGAAGCCGAAGCTCGATCGGCCGAAGCTTTACAGGGTCATGCTGCTCAATGACGATTACACGCCGCGCGAGTTCGTCGTCGGCGTGCTCAAGGCCGTGTTCCATATGAGCGAGGAGGCGGGCTACCGGGTGATGATGACGGCCCACAAGATGGGGAGCTGCGTGGTGGTCGTCTGCGCCCGCGACATCGCCGAAACCAAGGCCAAGGAAGCAACCGATCTCGCCAAGGAAGCGGGTTTCCCGCTGCTTTTCACCACCGAGCCGGAGGACTAGCAGGCCTCATGAATAGTTGGCGGCGGCCGGGGAAATGCCCGGCGGCCATCGGCCTGCCTCATGGCTTCCTGTGCAGGCGAAGCGGCTTGCTCGCTTCGCGCTCGATCGTGCCCTTGGCTTCGAGATCGAGCTGTACAGCCTTTAGCCACCAGCCCGCCTTCGCTCCGCCGGGGAAAAGGTCCTGCGGCAGCAAGGGCAGAAGCTGCTCCTTCGCGTCCGCCACGGTCAGGCCCGGTGCTGAGGGCGGCAGCACCGCGAGCAGGGCTTCACGCATCGCCTCGTATTTCATCCGGTCGACGCGGTACTTGTGGCCGGGCGAGACGATGTTTTCGATCTCGATCTTCTCAGCCTGGGATGCCATTGGCCTCGCCTTTCACATAGTCGATCTTCGGCGCCTTGAATCCCATCGCCGCCCAGGCGGTCAAAAGCCGCCACATGAAGCGGCCCGAATGTGTCTTGTAGCTCGGCAGCGTGTCGGCAAACTCGACGCCGGCCTTGCGATCCTTCGTCATCGTGCGCATTTCGAGCGGCGGCTGTTCGTCCCGGGCAAAACGCTGGTTGTAGACGCTCAGCCAGTGACCGCCCTTGAATTCCAGGAACATGGCCGAGTTGCAGCAGCTGGCGATGACCCGGCGCGTCGGCGCTTCCGGCGTCAGCCGGTGTTCGCGCAGAAGGTCGCTGCCCCTGACGCAGCGGATCCGGTCCTTGCGGTAGAGCGCAAACCGCGTCGAGCCGTCGGCTTCCATGACCGGCGACGCCTCCGGCAAGGCCTCGAAACGCTCGCCGGCGGTGCGGCAACTGGTGCAGTAGCAGGCGGCGCCGACGATCGGCTCGCCGGCGGCTTCAAAGGCAACTAACCCGCAGCGGCAGGCGGCAATGCGATGTCTTTCCTGTGGTTTGGCCATGGCCATCTCCTGATCCGACTTCGCTAACTAGACTGGACCGTCCAGTTTGATTTGTCAATCCGACTGGCCTATTCTGTAAGCCAAGTGATTTGGTGAGATACGGCAGGGGGAGGGCAGGTTTGAGCAATGGCGCAAAGACGCGCATGGAGCGCACCCGCAAACTGATCGTGGCTGCAGCCAGTGATCTCTTTCTCAAGCACGGCTTTCTCGGCACCAACATGGACGAGATCGCCGCGACGGCGGAGGTGTCGAAGCAGACGGTTTATTCCCATTTCCAGAACAAGGAGGCGCTGTTTCTCGAAGTCGTGCGCAGCATGACGGGGGGAGCAGGCGACGAATTCCAGGAGCAGGTGGCCGATCCCGATGGCGACGCGCGGATCGAGGACTTCCTGCTCGACTATGCCACGCAGTTGCTGACGATCGTGATGACGCCGCGGCTGATGCAGGTTCGCCGTCTCGTCATCGCCGAGGTGGAGCGGTTTCCGCAGCTTGGCGAAGCGCTGCACGAGCGCGGGCCGATGCGCTCGATCCGGCGGCTGGCGGTCGCCTTCAGGCGCTATGGCGAGAAGGGCGACATTCGGGTGAAGGACGCCGAGGTCGCCGGCGGGTTCTTCAACTGGCTGGTCATGGGCGGGCCGGTAAATGACGCCATGCTGCTCGGAGACAGCGCCATTCCGACGCCGGAGGTGCTCCGAGCCCATGCGTCGGAGGCGGTGCGGATCTTTCTGGCGGCCCATAGGCCCGGGTGATGGATGGATACGGACTGTGCTCAGGCGCGCCGCCTTCACGGCAAGTGGGCGTCCCACCATTTGAGCACGCGCATCGCCTTGAGCGTCACCCACCGCGAAGGGGCGTCGACCCCGTCATCGACGTCGAACCACACGCCTCCGGCGGGGCGCCAGTCGAGCGGCCATGCGCCGTTTTCGAGCCGCCTCGAACGCAGATGGCCGATCGCTTCGCTGAGCCGTGGATCAGGTGCCGCACCGCAAAGGAGCGTCGCGGCGCGAAAGTAATCGAGCGCCCGCAGGATGTCGTATCGCCAGCGGCTCGGGTGGCAGAGGCACAGGAAGCGTTCGTCGGCGGCTTTGCCCGTGCTCAGGCGGCGGAAGAGATGGCGCTTGAGCAGATAGTCCTCGCCGGCCCGGCGCGCCGCCTTGGACTGTGGCGTGCCACCGGTCGCCCTTTCGAACGCAAGCAAGCCTTCGAGCACGTTGATGGTGGTGGCAAAGGAGGACCGGAGCGAACCGTTTGCCCGTTCGCAGTTCCAGCCGCCATCGGCCTGGGCCTCGCCGACGAGCCTGTCGACGATCCGCGAAACGTCGACGCCGAAATAGGCGCCGTCGGCAACGGTGCGGCCGTTGATGCACTCCTCGACTTCGCCTTGCCAATAGGGCTGGCCGCCTTCGTCCCAGCGCGAATTGGCGCCGATCAGGTCGACGGTTCGTCGGGCCCGATCGGACGAAGGGTCGAGACCGAACTCCCGCAGCTGCGACAGCGAAAAGCACGTTGCCGTCCAGGGCTGGCCGTGCTCGGTCCACTCGTGCGCGTCGAAACCGGCGGGAATGAAGGCGCCTGCCGCCCATTGCCCATCGTCATCCTGATGCGAGAGAAGCCTGGCGCCCCAGCCTTCGGTCTCCACCTTGGCCCGTTCGGCATTCCATAGGGAATCTGGGGCGTCCAGCAGGTCGCGCATCACCTGCCAGCGAATTGCGGGATCCGATGCGAGAAGCCAGTCAATCACCGGGTCGGTCACGGGCGTGCTCCAGGCTTGTGCCATCGGGTCGATCTGACCCGTTTCGACTGGACAAGCTAGGGCGCGTTCCGGATTGGGGAAGCTAGTCGTTCTTCGAGCCGAACATCTTCTTCAGCATGTCGGCCATTGGGCCGGTTGCCGGCAGCTTCTTCGGCTGGGCGGAATTGCGCGCCTGGCGGATATGTGATTGCGCGCCCTGCTTCTGCGGGCCTTCAGCCTTTTCCGCCTCCGGCTTGCCGCCGGTGGCAAGCGCGATCTTGTTCAGAAGCTGGGAATCCTCGCCGCGCACCAGCATGTCGGCATTGTCGGCGATGGCGTCGAGCAGGGGCACCAGCCAGGCCTGGTCGGCCTTGGCGAAATCGCCGAGCACATGGGCATGCACCAGATCCTTGACGCCGGGATGGCCGATGCCAAGCCGCATGCGGCGATAGTCCTTGCCGCAATGGGCGTCGATCGACTTGATGCCGTTATGCCCGCCATGGCCGCCGCCAACCTTGATGCGCGCCTTGGCGGACGGCAGGTCGAGTTCATCATAGATGACGGTGATGTCCTTCGGCTGCAGCTTGTAGAAGCGCATGGCCTCGCCGACCGCTTCGCCGGACAGGTTCATGTAGGTCTGCGGTTTCATCAACAGAACGCGCTCGCCGCCGATGTCGCCCTCGGCGATCTCGGCCTTGAACTTCTTCGACCAGGAGGAAAAGCTGTGCCGGCGGTGAATGACGTCAACCGCCATAAAGCCGATATTGTGCCGGTTGGCGGCGTATTTCGAACCTGGATTGCCAAGCCCTACGATGATCAACATGGTGCTGCGCATTCATGATTTCGGGGTGATGCCATCCAAAAACACCGCGCCCCCCGGAAGTCAACGCCTATTTCTCCGCCTGCAGGCTGGCATTGGGCTTGAGCCCATATTGCTTGAAGATCACATCCTGGGTGCCGTTGCCGATCAGCCGGTCGAGTTCGTATTGCATGGCGGCGACGATATCGCGGGGAAAGTCGCGATGGCAGGCGATGCCGTAAAGCTTGCCTTCCAGCACGAGCGCCGCCTCTATCGGTTTGCCTTCGCTGCGCATGCTTTCGAAGGTCTTCTCGGACGTCATCAAAAGATCGACCCGGCCGGCGAGCAGCTTTTTCAGGCTGGAGTCGAGATTGGCCGCATAGTCGATCTTGGGGAAGCGGTGCTCCTTGAGATAGGACGCCGAAAAATCCTCGCGCTGCGTGCCCACGGTATATTGGTGCGCGTCCTCCAGCGATGCCGGCGCGATGGCGGATCCGGCCTGCCGGACCATGACCATGTGGTCGATCAGCAGCGGCTCGACCCACTGGAAGTTTCGGTCGCGCTCGGCGTCGTGGCCGGTGGTGAAAACACAATAGGCGGGATCGGTCTCGGCCAGCATGAAAGCCCGCGCCCAGGGTAGAACCTCGATCGTATAGGGCAGCTTCAGGCGCTCCATGATGAGCTTGACCTGGTCGACGGCCGCACCGCTCGGGCCGGCCCCGGTCGAAAAGTTGTAAGGCGGATACTCCTCGGTGACGAACTTGATCGTCTGAGCCTCGGCCGTCGTTGCAAGACCAAGGAATAATGCTGCGATCAGCGCCTTCACATCTTTTCCTCCTCTTCTGCGTCCGCCTTGCGACGGATCTTTCTTTCTATCCCCGGCCTGTGCTCGACCTTAGGCCCCAAAGCTCTCCCGCGCCCCAGGGAACCAGGTGGGTGAACTCATGCCCGCATGCTGGGTGCGGAAGCCGCTTTTGCCTCGGAGTCGCTTTCGAGCATGGCCAGCATCCGGTCGACCGGCATCGGACGGCTGAAGAGATAGCCCTGGCCGCAATCGACGCCGAGCTTGCGCAGCAGCTGCCACTGTTCCTTCGTCTCGATGCCTTCGGCAACGACGGTGCAGCCCATCTGGTGCGAGATCGTGCGGATGCCCTTGATCAGCATGCGGCTCTTGCGGCGGATATCGGCGGTGCCGGAGCTCAGCGACCGGGTGAAGGACTGATCGACCTTGACGATATCGACCGGGAAACGGTTGAGATAGCTCAGCGACGAATAGCCGGTGCCGAAATCGTCGAGCGCGATGCGGCAGCCGAATTCGTTGAGCTGCTTCAGCACCGAGTGAACTTCCGGATTGTCGAGCATCAGCACCGCTTCGGTGATCTCGACGACGATCCGGCTCGGCGAGATATGATGCTTCAGAAGCAGGGCCGCGAGCTTGTGCGGCAGCGTCAGTTCGAACTGCAGCGGTGAGAAGTTGACAGCGAGATAGGTGTTCTGGGTGCCGTCGAGCTCGGAGATCGCTGCCAGATGGCGGATTGCCTTTTCAAGGATCTGGTCGCCGATGCGGGCGATCATGCCGGTTTCTTCGGCGATGCCGATGATCTTGCCGGGCGCCATCAGGCCCTTTTCCGGGTGGTTGAGGCGCATCAGCGCCTCGAAGCCGGCGATCTGCCCATCGGCGAGGCTGACGATCGGTTGCAGCCAGGCTTCGAAGTGATCGTCCTTCAGGCCGGCTTCGATGCACTGCTCGATCTCGTGGCGCTCGCGCGAGGCGTCGAGCATGCCGGCGTCGAACACCTGCAGGCCATTCTTGCCGTCGTGCTTGCGCGCATACATCGCCATGTCCGCCTTCAGCAGCAGGTCGGAGGCGTTTTCGGCATGAGTCGGGTAGACGGCGATGCCGACGCTGGCGCTGACGAAAAGCTCGTTGCCGGCGATCGCCATCGGTTCGTGCAGCGCCGTGACGATGCGCTCGCCGATCTCGGCCGCAAGGTTCCCGGCGTTCGGATCGGAAAGCAGGATGGCGAATTCGTCGCCACCGAGCCGGGCCATGATGTCGCCGGGCGGCAGGGCGGCCTGTATGAGTTCGACCGTCTGGCGCAGCACTTCGTCGCCGGCGGCATGGCCGAAATTGTCGTTGATCCACTTGAAGCGGTCGAGGTCGATGAACAGGCAGCCGAGCTGCATGCCGCATTGATCGGCCTCGGTGATCGCCTCGTCGAGCGCGGCTTCGAAACCCTGGCGGTTCAACAGGCCGGTCAGGTGATCGGTGATCGCCTGGGTGTGGTTGCGGCTTTCCGCCTGCTTCAGCGCGGTCACGTCGGTCATGACCGAGAGCGACAGGCTGCTCTCGCCGGTCGCCTTCGTCTCCTGGATCAGCACGGTCATCGCTTCGCCATCCGCCTTGCGGAAGGGAACGGTCACTTCGCGGATGGCGTGATCGGCAACGGCGATCGTCTTGGCGTGGCTGCGATAGGTTTCGTGCCAGTGCGGATCGACGAAATCGATGAAGTCGCGCCCGACGACGTCGTCGCGGCTGTAGCCGGTCGCCAGCAGCCAATAGTCGCTGACGGCGAGCAGGCGCCCGTCGACATCCAGCGAAAACAGCATCGCCGGCGTCAGGTTGTAGATGTCGGTGACGCGCTCATGGGCGTTCTTCAGCTCGGTCTCTTCGCGCTCGAGGCGGTCCTGCATCTCGTTGAAGTTGGCGGCGAGTGCGCCCATTTCATCGTCGGAGGTCCAGTCGACGCGGTGGCGAGACCCGAGCCGGCGCGTAGCCTCGATCGCGGCGGTCAGGCGCATCAGCGGGCGCATCACCGTAAAGCGATTGCCGACGAGCGCAGCGGCAAAGACGATCGCGACCGCAAAAAGCAGGATGGCGAGAATCGCCAGTTCGTCCTTACTGAATTGCGACAGCAGACCCGGCGTCGGGACCCTGACTTCGATGCGTCCGACCTCTTTCATGCCATCGACCGACTGGTAGGAAATGGGCAGGATGAGGACCCGGTCCTTGGTGCTCGGCAACACGCCGCCCAGCGGCATCTGCGCGAGGATCGATCCGGATTGGTCGCGGATGGTGACGGAGAGGATGTCGGTGCCGTTTATCAGCGAACGGGCGATGTGCTTGATGGCGTCACTGTCAAAGTCCCAGATGGGCTTGCCGAGCGCCTCGGCGCTCGCGGCCATCAACAGTTCGATGTTGTGCAGGCGCTCGCGTGCAATGCGATCGCTGGAGATGCTGAGAAAGAGTGCAAGCAGCGGGGCAATGAAGACGAGCATCGCGCCGCAGACAATCGCAATAAACCGGTTCTCCACGGAGTGCATCATCGCATGCACGCCTCAGAAGCAGCTGCCACCCATCTCATATCAGGATTCTCTTCAGACAAGCCCATTTTCCCCGTCAGAAGAACATCATCAAAATCTTAAATGTTGCTGAAATCGCTTCATGATAATTCGTGGGGCGCGGCATCGATGCGGCCGAGTGACGGCGGGCAGCCGCCAATGCAAAAAGCCCGCCCCAAACGAATGGGACGGGCTTTCGATGAAGTGTGGCGGGACCGGCTTTCGCCGGTCGCCCAGAGGCCAATCAGGCTTCTGCTTCGCCTTCGGCTTCTTCCTTCACGCCACCGGCCGGAGCAACGATCGTTGCAATGGTGAAGTCGCGGTCGGTGATAACCGGGGTCGCGCCCTTCGGCAGCTTGATGTTGGAGATGTGAATGGCGTCGCCGACCTTGAGACCGGAGAGGTCAACGGTCAGGAATTCCGGAATGTCGTTAGCCGAAACGTTGAGTTCGACGTCGTGACGAACGATGTTGAGAACGCCGCCAGCCTTGAGGCCCGGGGACTTCTCTTCGTTTTCGAAGTGAACCGGAACTGCAACGGTAACCTGGCTGTCCTTGGAGACGCGCAGGAAGTCGACATGCATCGTGAAGTCACGGACCGGATCCAGCTGGTAGTCCTTCGGCAGGACGCGGATCTTTTCGCCGTTGACGTCGATGGTTGCAACGGTGGTCATGAAACCGCCGGCGTGGATCTTCATCGTCACTTCCTTGGTGGAGAGCGCGATGGAAAGGGGGGCCTGCTTGTCACCGTAGATGACAGCCGGGATAAGACCGTTGCGACGAAGTTCACGGGAGGACCCCTTACCAACCCGTTCGCGCGTCTCGGCCTTGAGCTCGTAGGATGCGTGGCTCATGGATAGACCTTTCTGTGTCTAATGCTGGAGAGTTCGACCGCCATGCGGAAGAACTGAAGCCGCAAGGACTTCATCCGCGTTGCCTCCAAGGGTGTCTACGCGGACGGGCGCTCCATAGACGAGATCCCCCGCAAATGCAAGCTTTGCCGCGGTTTCAGCTCTTTTTACCGGTGAAACGTGCGAGCGCCAGCATGGCACCGCCGGCAATCAGCCCCCAGAAGGCGCCAGAAACGCCGCCGAAGCTGACGCCGGACGCGGTCACGAGGAAGGTGATTGCGGCCGCCTCACGGGTCTTCGGGTCCGTAAAGGCGGCCATGGCGGAGCCGGCGAAGGCACCGACGAGGGCAAGGCCCGCCACAGCCTCGATCAGGATCGACGGCGCAAGGCTGACGAAGGTGGTGACGACGCCGGCAAGCAGGCCGAAGAGGATGTAGAAGGCACCGGCATTGATCGCCGACCAGTAGCGCCGGTTGCGATCCGGATGGGAATCGCCGCCGGCGCACATGGCGGCCGTGATTGCAGCCAGATTGACCGCATGGCCGCCGAAGGGGGCGCTCAACATCGAAAAGACGCCGGTCGTCGCAAACAGCGGTCCCGGCTCCGGGTGATAGTCGTTGACCTTCAGCACGGCGATGCCGGGAATGTTCTGCGAGGCCATGGTGACGATGAAGAGCGGCAGGGCGATGCTGATCATGGCCGCGACGTTGAACTGCGGCATCACGAATTCCACGGTCGGTACCAGCGCCGAGGAGAGGGCGGAAAAGGCGCCGGCCGGGATTTCGACGCCGAAGGTGATGACCAGCACGAAGGCGATCAGCGCGGCGGGCACTGCATAGAGCTTGTTGATGCTGCCGACGAGTGCCCAGGCGATGAGAATCGGCAGGCCGAAAAGCGGATTGAAGGCGATCGCCTTGACAGGGGCAAAGCAGAGGCTGAGCAGCACGCCGGCCAGCATCGCATTGGCGAGCGGCGCCGGGATGGAGGAGACCAGGCGGCCGAGCGGTTTCCAGAGGCCGGCGACGACGACGAGCAGGCCGCAGACGAGAAAGGCGCCGACAGCGGCATTAAAGCCACCTTCGACGATGCCCGCGCTCGCAAGCAAGGCGGCGCCCGGCGTCGACCAGGCAATGCTGACCGGCAGCCGCGTCACGGCGCTGATGACGATGGCGCAAAGGCCCATGGAGATCGACAGCGCCATCAGCCCGGAGGCTGCCTGCGCTTCGCTGGCGCCGACGCCGATGAGCCCGTGCAGCACGACGGCAAAGGAACTGGCGAAGCCGACGAAGGCGATCAGCAGGCCCATGAACAGGCTCTGGAGCGAAAAGTCACGAAGCATGGCGGCAACCGGCTGTTGTGAGGTTGAGTCGCGGCAATTTGATCCTTTCGCGTAGCACATTCGGGCGCTCTGTCGATATCGGCGGCGTGATCCACCGATCAAACTCGTTGACAGGCGCCGGCTCTCGAACCTTCGTCTGGCTGGACCTTCGCGGAAAACGACGGCTATAGTGGCCCCCGTGGATGCGGCCTGCTTGGGAGATCGGCCGTGTCGACATTTCGCCGGACGACGCTTTCAGGGAGGAAGCCGATGGCTGCCGTCAGGGAACATTCAGACTATGTCTACAAGGTTGCGCACCAGCCGTCGGCGGCTGCCAGTTCGCCGATCGCCGCGTCGTGGCGCCGGTGCATGACGCTGCATGGGCTGGCACCCGAGGAGGGGCGTCAGCCGCTCAGACTGTCCGGCGCGGAGTTCGAGCTTGCCCGGCAGAGGTCGGCCGAGCTGATCCTGGAAGCGGGCGGTGAACTCGACCGGCTGTTCGCCACCGTCGGCCGGGCCGGCTGCTGCCTGCTTTTGACTGACGACAAGGGCGTGGCGCTGGAACGCCGCGGCGCCGTCGGCGACGATGCCGATTTTCGCGATGTCGGGCTCTGGTCGGGTACGGTCTGGAGCGAGGCAAGCGTCGGCACCAACGGCATCGGCACCGCGATCGCCGACGAGCGCGCCGTCGTCATCCAGCGCGACCAGCATTTCCTCAGCAGCAATATCGGCCTCAGTTGCACCACGGCGCCGATCCGCGACCATCTCGGCCGGTTGGCCGCGGCCATCGATATCTCCACCTGCCGCTCGGACGCCTCCGAAATGACCATGTCGCTCTTGTCGCAGGCGGTGCGCGACGCGGCTGCGCGCATCGAGGCAGGCCTTTTCCGTCGCGCCTTTGCCAGCGCGCGCATCGTGCTGGTCCCGGTCGATCGCGCCGGGCCGGCGCTTCTCGCCGTCGACCGCGACGACCTCGTGCTAGGCGCAACGCGTGCAGCCCGGCAATGGCTCGATCTCGACGACAAACGCATTGCCGCCGGAGTTCCGGCCTCTGACCTTCTGCGGGAAGATACGTCGGGTGATGCCGGCGAGCTTCCCGATGCGGAGCGTGCTGCGCTTCGACGGGTGCTCTCGCGCGCCAACGGCAATGTCTCCATGGCGGCCGATCTGCTCGGCATCAGCCGCGCCACGCTTTACCGCAAGATGAAGCGGCTTCAGGTCAACTGACCGCACAACATTCTCGATCTGCTCCTCACCATAGCCCTCTCCCCGCATACGGGGAGAGGGGACGTGCCTTACGGCGGTCTTCGTGCTTGGGTGACTACGTTGATTGGGACGTGGGGGCTGCCGCTTGCCCCTTCTCCCCGCTCGCGGGGAGAAGGTCCCGGCAGGGGGATGAGGTGCAGCTTCCGATCGTGTCCGTTCCCGTTTGCTGCGTTGCAGCACAGTAGCTGGCGCCTGGCTGTCTCAATTCTGAAACAGATCGCGTCGCGGGCGATCACGCCTCACTATCGAAGACAACCGAACCGCTCCACGCTCCTCCTCACAGCTCCATTGCTGGGTCTCAGGGAGGAATGAGCATGCTGCATCAGAAGATCGTCGAAAGCCCGTTCAAACAGAAATACGGCAACTTCATCGGCGGGGAATGGCGCGAGCCGGTGGCCGGCCGCTACTTCGACAATACGACGCCGGTGACCGGCGGTGTGCTTTGCCAGGTGGCGCGCTCGGATGCCGCCGATATCGAGTTGGCGCTCGATGCTGCCCATGCCGTCCGCGAGAAATGGGGCCGCACCTCGGCCGCCGAGCGTTCCAACATCCTGATGAAGATCGCCGGCCGGATGGAGGACAATCTCGAACTGCTGGCACGGGCCGAGACCTTCGACAACGGCAAGCCGATCCGCGAGACCATGGCCGCCGACATTCCGCTGGCCATCGACCATTTCCGCTATTTCGCCGCCTGCATCCGTGCCCAGGAAGGTTCGATCGGCGAGATTGACCATGACACGGTCGCCTATCACTTCCACGAGCCGCTCGGCGTCGTCGGTCAGATCATCCCCTGGAACTTCCCGATCCTGATGGCCGCCTGGAAGCTGGCGCCGGCACTTGCGGCCGGCAACTGCGTCGTGCTGAAACCGGCGGAGCAGACACCGGCGTCGATCCTCGTCTGGGCGGAGCTGATCGGCGATCTCCTTCCGGCCGGCGTGCTCAACATCGTCAATGGTTTCGGTCTCGAAGCCGGCAAGCCGCTCGCCACCAGCCCGCGCATCGCCAAGATCGCCTTTACCGGCGAGACGACGACCGGGCGGCTGATCATGCAATATGCCAGCCAGAACCTTATTCCGGTGACGCTGGAGCTCGGCGGCAAGTCGCCGAACATCTTCTTCGCCGATGTGCTCGCCGAAGACGACGACTACTTCGACAAGGCGCTCGAAGGCTTTGCCATGTTCGCGCTGAACCAGGGTGAGGTTTGCACCTGCCCGAGCCGCGCACTGGTGCAGGAGAGCATCTATGACCGCTTCATCGAACGGGCGGTAAAACGCGTCGAGGCGATCCGCCAGGGCAATCCGCTCGACAGCGCCACGATGATCGGCGCGCAGGCGTCGAGCGAACAGCTCGAAAAGATCCTCTCCTACATCGATATCGGCAAACAGGAAGGCGCCGAGGTGCTGACCGGCGGCGGCCGCAATGTGCTCGAAGGCGAGCTGTCGGAAGGCTTCTACGTCAAGCCGACCGTTTTCCGCGGGCACAACAAGATGCGCGTGTTCCAGGAGGAGATCTTCGGGCCTGTCGTTTCGGTCACCACCTTCAAGACCGAGGCCGAAGCGCTGGAGATCGCCAACGACACGCTCTATGGCCTCGGAGCCGGTGTGTGGAGCCGCGATGCCAACCGCTGCTACCGCTTCGGCCGCGAGATCCAGGCCGGGCGTGTGTGGACCAATTGCTATCACGCCTATCCGGCGCATGCGGCCTTCGGCGGCTACAAGCAGTCCGGCATCGGCCGCGAGACGCACAAGATGATGCTCGATCACTACCAGCAGACCAAGAACATGCTGGTGAGCTACAGCTCCAAGGCGCTCGGCTTCTTCTGATTGGATCTGCCTTCCCCGCCGCCTGGGGAAGGCGACAGGAGCGGGAGGGAGGGTGTTCTCCTCCTTTACCTCTCGCTCGATCAACGGCTGAGGCGTGCTCTCCACCCGCGCCTCAGCCGGCTTTTTGCAGAATGCTCTCGAACAGTGAGGCTCGCGAATGTCCACTGAACTCATAGGATCCAGCGGAATCGGCGAACCCCGCGTGCTTGCAACCGATGCGGCGCTCGGCTTCATCGCCGAAATCCGGCGGGATCACCCCGATATCCTGTTTCACCAGTCCGGTGGCTGCTGCGACGGCTCGTCGCCCATGTGTTATCCGGCCGATGACTACATCGTCGGCGACAATGACGTGAAGCTCGGCGAGATCGGCGGCGTGCCTGTCTATATCAGCGCCAGCCAGTTCGAAGTGTGGAAACACACGCAACTGATCATCGACGTGGTGCCGGGCAGGGGCGGCATGTTTTCGCTCGACAACGGACGGGAGAGACGTTTCCTGACGCGCTCCCGGCTCTTTGGCGGCGGCGAGGCCTGTGCCGTGGTTTTCCGTGGACGGTGAGCTGCGGAACTATGTCCGCTCCCGCATGACTTTTGCCGCCAGGTCCAGAAAGGCCCGCAGTTTTGGCTGTGTCTGGGCCTTGGCGGGGAAATAGATGAACAGACCTGGCGACGTCGGCAGATAGGCTTCGAGCACCCGTTCGAGGCGGCCGCTCGCAACGGCGTCGCGCACCGAAAGATCCGGCAGATAGGCAAGCCCGGTGCCGGCCTCCGCCATCTCCATGAGCATCTGAAAATCATTGACGGTGAGGGCGCCCGGAGCATCGACCGAGACGTCGCGCCCCTCGCGCTCGAACTCCCAGCGGTAGATCGTGCCGGATCCCGGATAACGATAGCGGACGGCTTCGTGGCGCGTCACGTCCTCGGGTGTCGACGGCCGCCCGTGCTTGACAAAATAGGAGGGCGAACCGACCACGGCCCACGTGATGTCAGGCGTCAGCCGGACGGCAATCATGTCGCGCTCGACCGCTTCGCCGATGCGCATACCGGCATCGAAGCCATGTTCGGTGATGTCGACGGCCGCATCGTCGATGGAGACTTCGACGGAAACGTCTGGATAGGCCTGGCGAAACCGCGGCAGGAGGGGCGTCAGCACAAGTGGGATGGCCATGCGCGGCACGGTCAGCCGGAGATTGCCCATCGGCCGGTCGCGAAAATCGCCGAGCAACTCATAGGCGTCGGCGATCTCGGTGGCGGCGGGACGTACGCGCTTCAGGAAGGCGAGGCCCGCCTCGGTCAGAGCAACGCGCCGGGTGGTGCGCACGAAAAGCTGGAGGCCGAGGCGGGCTTCGAGCGCCCTGATCGTCTGGCTGACGGCATTGGGCGTGACGCCGAGCGCCGCCGCTGCTGCGGTGAAGCTCTTTGCTTCTGCCACCGCCAGAAACTCTCTCAGTCCGTTGAAAGGGTCGTTCGCCATCCGGCGATTATGAAGCAACTCTTCCAAGCCCATCAAGAAGGCGGTGGTTTTTCACCGCAATCCACTTCGGCATGATCTGTCCAACGGCAACCTGTCTTTCAGAGGATGGAGATCGACATGCAATATACGACGCTTGGAAATACCGGTCTGGTGGTTTCGCGCCTCGCCTTCGGGGCGATGACGTTTACTGCCGGCGACCGCAGCCTCGGCGCGGTCTACAAGACCGATGCCGAGGCTGCCGACGCCCTTGTCGGGCAGGCGCTCGATGCCGGCATCAATTTCTTCGACACCGCCGACGCCTATGCCTCCGGCCAGTCGGAGCGGATCCTGGGTGCGGCGCTCAAATCACGTCGCGACGAGGTGGTGATCGCCACCAAAGTCGGTTTCCGCACCGGCACGTCGCTCAACCAGGCCGGTCTGTCGCGCCGTCACATTCTCTGGTCGGTCGACCAGAGCCTGAAGCGGCTCGCAACCGACTGGATCGACGCCTATATCGTCCACAAGGAAGACCCGCATACGCCGCTTGAGGAAACGCTCGCAGCGCTCGACGCGGTCGTGCGCTCCGGCAAGGTACGCTATATCGGCTTTTCCAACTGGTCGGCCTGGAAGGTGGCAGCGGCCCTCGAAATCCAGAAGGCCAACGGACTGGCACCTTTCACCCATGGCCAGATGCACTATTCGCTGCTCGGCCGCGACGTCGAGCGTGACGTCATTCCGATGATGCAGCGCTATGGGCTGGGGCTGACGGTGTGGAGCCCACTCGCCTCGGGTTTCCTTTCGGGCAAGTACACCCGCGACAATCTCGGCGATCCGGACAACCGCTATTCCGGCTTCGACATCCTGCCCTTCGACAAGGAGCAGGGCTTCAAGCTGGTGGAGCGCATGCGCGGCATCGCCGGCGAACATCGGGCGAGTGTCGCCCAGGTGGCGATCGCCTGGCTGCTTTCGAAGAGGGCGGTGACCAGTGTGCTGCTCGGCGCTTCCAAGCCCCACCAGTTGAAGGACAATCTTGGCGCCGCCGATCTCGCTCTGACGGCGCCGGAGATCTCGGCGCTCGATGCCGAGACCGTGCCGGCGCCTGTCTATCCCAACTGGTTCATCGACAATCTCGTCGACCAGCCGCTGGCCCAGGCGTTCGGGGAGTAACCGCGTCCCGCAACGAAAAACGCCGGCGCGTATGGCGCCGGCGATTTGGAAATTCGGGCGTTCCGGACGACCTCAGTCGAAGAGGCTCGATACCGACTCTTCCTGGCTCGTGCGGCTGATGGCTTCGCCGAGCAGGCCCGCGGTCGAGATGACGCGGATGTTGTGGGCTGACTGGACGGCGGTCGTCGGCTGGATCGAGTCGGTGATGACCAGTTCCTTCAGCATCGACGAGGTAACGCGGGCAACCGCGCCGCCGGAGAGAACGCCGTGGGTGATGTAGGCGGTGACGCTGGTCGCGCCGTTCTTTAAAAGCGCCTCGGCCGCGTTGCAGAGCGTGCCGCCGGAATCGACGATGTCGTCGATCAGCAGGCAGTCCTTGCCCTTCACGTCGCCGATGACGTTCATGACTTCGGATTCACCCGGACGGTCGCGGCGCTTGTCGACGATCGCCAGCAGACAGTCGAGACGCTTGGCAAGCGCACGGGCGCGTACCACGCCGCCGACGTCCGGCGAAACGACCATGACGTTCTTCAGGTCGTAGTTTTCCTTGACGTCGCGCGCCAGGATCGGGATCGCATAGAGGTTGTCGGTCGGGATGTCGAAGAAGCCCTGGATCTGGCCGGCATGAAGATCGAGGGTCAGCACGCGGTCGGCGCCGGCTTCGGTGATCAGGTTGGAGACCAGCTTGGCTGAGATCGGCGTGCGCGGACCGGGTTTGCGGTCCTGGCGGGCATAGCCGAAATAGGGAAGCACGGCAGTGATGCGGCGAGCGGAGGAGCGGCGCACCGCGTCGATCATGATGAGCAGTTCCATCAGGTGATCGTTGGTGGGAAACGAGGTCGACTGGATGATGAAGACATCCTCGCCGCGTACGTTTTCGCCGATCTCGACGAAGATTTCCTGATCGGCGAAACGGCGTACCGTCGCTTTGCCGAGAGGCAGGTTGAGATAGTTGCAGATCGCTTCGGCCAGGAGCCGGTTCGAATTACCTGCGAAAACCTTCATTGACGGACCGCCTTGAGCTGGCGCGGTCACCGTCCGGTACTTTTCCGGCAGCGGTGTTTTCCGCGCAGATTCCGAGAGCCATTCCAATCGCGGTCATTCTTTGCGGATGGCCGCCGTTCAGAGCTGATCGGCCGCTTTTTAGCGAGACTGAACTTGAATGCAAGGGGAATGCTGCGCCGCGAAGGCCAATATCCTAAAAACTTTGTGTCAACCGGCTTGAGATTGCCGCCATTCGAGATAGGCGTCGATGGTTTTCGTCGCAATTCCCTGCATGGTTGTGTCCGGAACGCCACTCCACAAATCCGTGCCGCCGCCGGGAACCTGATCCTGTCCTTGGATGCGGTGCAGGCGGTTGCCGCTGCCGTCGAGCACGTCCCAAACATAAACGACCGTCGTCTTGTCGCCGTCCTTCAGCGCCGAGAAATAGCCTTTGAGGATATGCTCGCTGCTGGCGTCCGCCGAGCCCTTGATCGTCAGGCCGCGGGCGCGAGCGTCGGCACCGAGCTGTTTGGAAAGCGGTGTCACCGCCTGGACCGGTGCGCCGATGATCGGCAGGAAGCGGATCGTGCCGCTCGCGGCAGCACTTGCCTTCGGCAGGGCGGCGACGGTCGGCTGGCTCTGGATTTCTTCGGCCGCGGCCGCCGCCTGCTGAACGGGCGTGTGCTGTATTGGCGCCTGTTCCACCGGTGCCTGGCGGCTCTCGATCGTGTTCTGGACGGGCTCGGAACCGGCGGCAAGCCGGCTTGCCTGTCCCTCGAAGGTGCCGGCCGGATCGGTATAGGTCGCGTCGCCGGTGGCATAGGCCGTCGGTGTGTTCGACGGAGCCGGCTGAGGCGAATAGGCGGTGGTCTGGCTGACGGGTTCGCGCTGCACCGGCGCCATCGCCGTCTGCGTCGACATGGCGTCGAGGTCGGATTGCGTCACTGGCGGCGAGCGGAAGGTTCCCCCGCCGACGTCAACCTGTGGCGTCAGCATCTCGGTGCTGTTGCAGGCGGCGAGCGCAATGGCGAGGCCAAGAGCTACGATGGGCGTGGTGAGCTTTCGCATGTTCAAACCGTCCGTCCGTTTCTTCGCGGCAGTTTCCTGAAACGTCTCCTGTCGTCTGCCATTACGAACGCAAGTCTAGGCGGATTTCCCTAAGCAGAAATGAAGTCCAGGCCGTAACGCGACAGCGCGCGCGGCGTGTCTGTCGTGGTGAGGTAGGTCTGGCCAAGCGTCATGGCGGTGCCGCTGTCGGAATCCATAATGATCATGTGCACGAACAGCGACATGTTCGGCTCGATCTCCTGGGGATTGCCGAGGTGGAACATCTGCTGCTCCATCCAGGAGGGGGAGAAGCGGGCGCCGAGCGAATAGCCGCAGGCGTTCAGCCGGTGGCGGGCAAGGCCGCGTTCGTCCATGATCCTGGCGTGCACGTCGAAGACGGTGCCGAAGGTGTTGCCGGGGCGAAGCACCATCTCGATCGCCTGGATGGTTTCGCGGCAGGCGCTGTAGAGTTCGCGATGGCGATTGGTCGGCTCGCCGATGACGACGGTGCGCATCATCGCCGCATGATAGTGAGCACTGACGCCGGCCCATTCCAGCGTAAGCTGGTCCTGGCTGTCCAGCAGGCGCCGTCCGGACTTGTAGCGGCAGAGCAGCGCATCGGCGCCGGAGCCGATGATGAACTCGTTGGCCGGATAGTCGCCGCCGCCGGCAAGGATCGTTCCCTGCATCGCGGCCAGAATGTCGGCCTCGTTGCCGCCAGGACGAATGAGGGGCAGGGCGGCATCGAGCGCGTCGTCGGCAAGGCTTGCGGCCTTTTCGACATGGGCGATTTCCGCCTCGCTCTTGATCAGGCGCAGGCGGCCGACCAGATGCGAGGCGTCGATCAGCTCGCCAAAGGTCTGTAGCTGCCGGTCGATCAGCCGCGCGGCGCGGCCGGTCATGCCGTGGGTGTCGTATTCGATGCCGATGCGGCAGCCGAGCAGGTCGAGTTCGCTCAAGAGGTTCTTGAGATCCATGGTCGGGTCGGCATTGGCCCGGTCGACCCAGATCTCGATACGCTCGATGTTCGATGTATGACGGGCCTGGCGCAGGTCGGCCGAGCGCGTCAAAAGCACCATCGAGCCGTCCTTCTTGACGACCAGCGTCTGGAAGAAGCAGTAGCCGAAGGTGTCGTAGCCGGTCAGCCAGTACATGCTCTCCTGGGCGAAAAGCAGCACCGCGTCCAGCTTCTCCTCGCGCATCTTCTCCGTCAGCCGCTCGAGACGGCTTGCATATTCTTCCTGGGCAAAGTGAAGCGCCATGTCAGGTCCCTCGTATGCAAATGGCGGAAATCTGTCGGCCGTAGTCCGGTTCCTGCCTGTGGGTCGTGCGCCGATAGGAGAAGAAACGCTCCTCGTCGGCATAGGTGCAGATGTCGAGATTCTCGGCGGCAACGCCCGCTTCGACCAGCCGTTTGATCGTCAGCCCTGGCAGGTCGAACATGGCATGGCCGTCGCGCTCCGAAGGCCGGAAGAAAGTGGCGTAGCTTTCGTTCGCCGCGACGAAGCGTTCTACGAACTCGGAGCCGACCTCATAGTTCCGACGGCTGATCGACGGGCCGAGGCAGGCGACGATGCGCTCGCGCTGCGCGCCGAGCGAAACCATCGTGTCGATGGTGCTTTCGAGCACGCCACCGAGCGCGCCCTTCCAGCCGGCATGCGCGGCACCGATGACGTTGGCTTCGGCATCGGCAAAGAGGATGGGGCCGCAATCGGCCGAGAGCACGCCGAGCACGATGCCCGGCGTTGCCGTCACCAGCGCATCGGCCTCGGGGCGGGCGCCGTCGTAGCTTTCGTCGACCACCACGGCGTCTGGGGAATGGACCTGGTGCACGGTCGCCAGGCGCTCTGGCGAGGCGCCGAACCAGCGGGCGACGCGGGCGCGGTTCTCGTTGACATGGGTACGCTCGTCCTTGGAGCCAAGCCCGACATTGAGGCCGCGATAGATCCCTTCGGAAACGCCGCCTGTTCGGGTGAAATAGCCATGGGCGATTGCCGGTCCGGCCTTCTCGCTGAAAAGCGAGCTTTGCACAGGAGAGAGCGCGGCGTCATGCTGCATTGGTATATTCGCCTTTGCTTTATCAGGAAAATCAATGGGTTTGGGCGCGCGCTCCGGCCCGGCGACTGGCTCTTGATTTGCCGGCGCGATGTTGACCCGCGACGGCAGGGCTGTCAATTCCCGAACGGCAGGGGTGCCGTCGGGTGGAGGTTCAAGCCTTCGGTTTGCGGAACGGCGAGAGCGGCACCGGCGGGCTGCTGACGGCCAGGACCTTGAACAGTTCGCCCATCTTTCCGGCGCCTGCGCCGGCAAGCCTCTCGACGTCCTGGCGGATGGTTTCCTGCGTCAGCGCATCCTTGTCGCGGCCAAGGGCCGCGGCGCGTTCCAGAAGACCGAGGCCGACCAAAAAATCGCCCTGGTGGGCAAGACCGTTGATCTGCACATCGTCCGTCTTGGCGCGGCGGGCGAGTTGCTCGAAATCGACGTGGCTGGTGAGATCGGCGCGGCCGGGGCTGGCGAGCGGCGGATCGTATTCGTGATCGCGCACGGCCTGCAGCGTATCGCCATAGCCGGTAGCCATATGGCCATAGTCGATGATCACGGCGGTGCCGCCGCTGATCTTCAACCGTTCGCAGAGGGCCGACATGACAGCGTCGCGGGCGGGAGCAATCTCGAAGATCGTGCCTTCGGCAACACCCTGCGCCGGCGTCGGAAGAAGCTCGGGATCGATGCCGGCAACGCCGGCGGCAAAGGTCAGTTCGTCCGTGGCATCAAGCCCGACCATGCGCTCGCGGAAGCCTTGCGCCGTGCGCACGAACTGCCGGATCGGAATGGCGTCGAAAAGCTCGTTGGCGGCAAGCAGCAGGAAGCCTTCCGGCAGGGTCTCGAAGCTCGTGTGCCATTCGACCTTGTGACCATGGGCGGCGAGCGTTTCCGACTGCACCTTACGCAGCCGTTCGCTGGTTTCGACGAGATGCACGCCGGCGGAAGCATAGAGATCAGGTGCCAGGCGGCGCACGACGCGCAGCATGTCGGCCATCATCGTGCCGCGGCCGGGGCCGATTTCAGCAATCACGGCGCCCTCAGGCTTGCCGTGCTGCTGCCAGGCATGGACGAGGAAGATGCCGATCATCTCGCCGAAGAGCTGGCTGATCTCCGGCGCCGTGGTGAAGTCGCCTTCCTTGCCGAAGGGCTCGTGCACACGGTAGTAGCCGTGCTCCGGATCCGCCAGGCAAAGCGAGAAATAATCGGTGACGCTGATCGGCCCGTGGGTCTTGATCAGCGCCTTGATCTTGTCCGCAAGTGGTGTCGTCATGCCTTCGTCCAATTCGCGGGGCGGCGGCCGGAATAGCCGCGCGCCCTTGCCCCATCCGCTCTCAGGTGGCTGCGCGCCGCGCCCGGGCAATGGCCCAGATGCCGGCGAGCGCCATTGGCAGCGACAAAAGCATGCCCATGGTCAGCCAGCCACCGACAAGATAGCCGATCTGCGCGTCCGGTTCGCGGAAGAATTCGACGAAAATGCGGCTCAGGGCATAGCCGAGCACGAAGATGCCGGTGACGAGCCCCGGGGATTTCAACGCGTGACGACGATAGATGAACCAGGCGAGGACGGAGAGCAGGACGATACCTTCAAGGGCGGCCTCGTAGAGCTGGCTCGGGTGGCGGGCGAACGGACCGCCGGTCGGGAATACGATCGCCCAGGGCATCGACGAGAGGCGGCCCCAGAGTTCGCCGTTGATGAAGTTGGCGATACGACCGAAGAACAGGCCGATCGGGACGACGGCGGCGACAATGTCGAACAGGCTCCAGATGGCGATCTTGTTCTTGCGCGCAAACAGGATCATGGCGAGTGTCGTGCCGAGGAAGCCGCCGTGGAACGACATGCCGCCGTTCCAGATTTCCAGCGCGCGGATCGGATTGGCGAGCACTGAGCCGAGATCGTAGAAGAGAATGTAGCCGATGCGGCCGCCGAGCACGATGCCGCCGGCGGCCCACAGCAGGAAGTCGTCGAGCTGCTGCAGCGTGATGGCCGGCTTGTCGTCCCGCCAGAGCGAGGCGTTCATCGCCAGGCGCCGGGCGTAGAACCAGCCGAGCAGAATGCCCGCCACATAGGCGAGCCCGTACCAGTGGATGGCCAGCGGGCCGATCTGGACGATAACGGGGTCGATTTCGGGGAAGGGGAGGATGGCGAGGCGGGTCGCTAATGTTTCCAATTTATTGTTCTCGTGCCGGGCCGGTTGTTTCGGCGGACCATGGCGAGCGATTTCACCTCGGTCAAGGGCGGCAATGCGCGCCCCGGACACAGGGTCGTGAAGGGAGCCGTGATGGCGCGCGTGATTTTTCTTGCATCGCGCGGCCGGTGACCCTACCTGAAACCCATGGACCGCATCGCGCCTTTAGAGGCGATGGCTGATATGGAGATCGCGACGATGAGCACAGGCACCAACCGCATCCTGGATGACTTTGCCAAGCTGATGACCGATGCTGCCGGCGCCGCTCAAGGCGTGCGCCGCGAGGTTGAAACGGCCTTCCGGGCGCAGGCGGAGCGGGCGCTGAATTCGCTCGACGTCGTCAAGCGCGAAGAGTTCGAAATGGTCAAGGAAATGGCCATCAAGGCGCGCGAGGAAAACGATGCGCTTCTGGCCCGTATTGAGGCTCTCGAAGCGCGTCTCGTCGATACGGGCAAGTAACGCGATTCCCTTGAAATAACGGCATTTCAGCGTTTTTACTTCGCCCGCGGACCTCATCTGCGGGCGTTTTGCTGTGGTTCAGCCGCATAGGTCTGAAACGGCATGATGGGTGGTTAATAAAACCTGAAAAGTTTTCCACCTGTGGACACTGCCAAAAAACCCTTATGGCAGAGTCAGTTAAGCTCAACCGCTTCATTCACATGACAACGTGGACGCGATTGTTCACGGCTATTTTTGGGCCGAGGGGCTGGCAGCCTGACTCCGCCATTATACACTGATTTTAAATGATGATTCGAAACGAACCACGTAAGCTCCGGGCAGGGTAAGTCAGCCAGGATGGATGTGAGTTCAGCAATCATACGTGTTTGTAATCGGTGTTGGGTTTGCGGCGTTGCGTCTTGTGAGCGTGATGACGCATGCCCGTGCCACACCTATGCAGGGTGATGCATGAGCCTTTTGGAAATGGAAGTCGAGCGCCAATCCAACCCGGTCGATATGATCGAGTTCGTGGCTGCCAATAACGACTGGTCGTTCGAACGATCCGGCGAAGACGAAATCGCCATGACGGTCGAAGGCAAGTGGGCGGACTACCACGTTTCCTTCTCCTGGATGGAGGAATTCGAGGCGCTGCACCTGGCCTGTGCCTTCGACATCAAGGTGTCGGAAAGCCGGGTCAACGAAGTCATCCGTCTGCTCTCCCATATCAATGGGCAGGTTTTGATGGGCCACTTCGATCTGTGGCGCCAGGAGGAAGTGGTGATCTTCCGCCAGTCGCTGCTGCTTGCCGGCGGCGCCGAGCCCACCAACCAGCAGGTCGAAGTTCTGCTTTCGAGCGCACTCGACGCTTGCGAATCCTATTATCAGGCGTTTCAATTCGTCGTCTGGTCCGGCATGGACGCGCAGCGCGCCGTCGATGCCGTCCTGTTCGAAACGGTTGGAGAAGCCTGATCATGACGAACGCCGCTTCCGGTCCCATCGTGCTCGTCGGCGCCGGCAATATGGGCGGCGCCATGCTTTCGGGCTGGCTGAAGAGCGGCGTTAAAGGCGCGGACGTTCTCGTCGTCGATCCCGGCCCGCCGCCGGCCATGGCGCAGCTGATCTCGGACAACGGCGTGACGCATGCGACCTCGGTACCGTTGGGTGTCCAGGCGGGTGTGATCTTCCTTGCGGTCAAGCCGCAGGTGATGGACGCCGTCTTGCCGCCGCTGAAATCTCTCGTCGGCCCGGATACCGTCATCGTTTCGGTTGCTGCCGGCAAGACGCTTTCCTTCATCGAAGCCCATCTTGGTGCCGCGGCGACCGTGCGCGCCATGCCGAATACCCCGGCCATGATCGGCCGCGGTGTCACCGGCGCCTTTGCCAATGCCCGCGTCAGCGATCAGCAGCGCGCTCGGGTTCATGATCTCCTGAAGGTCAGCGGTCCGGTCGAATGGGTCCGCACCGAAGCCGAGATCGATGCCGTCACCGCCGTTTCGGGCAGCGGTCCGGCCTATGTCTTCTACCTCGTCGAATGCATGGCCGAGGCGGGCCGCAAGGCCGGCCTTGAGGCGGACCTCGCCATGCGGCTCGCGCGGGAAACCGTCGCTGGGGCTGGCGAACTTTTGCACCAGTCGCCTGACGAAGCCGCGCGGCTGCGCCAGAACGTGACCTCGCCCGGCGGCACGACGGCTGCGGCACTGTCCGTGCTGATGGCCGACGACGGCATGCAGCCGCTGTTTGACAAGGCGATCGCTGCGGCGCGCAAGCGCGCGGAAGAACTCGCAGGCTGAATATTGAATGCGGCTGGCCCCATGTTGGGCCGGCATGGCGCCTGGCCTAAGGGTTTCGCGCCGGGGAAGCGCCGGCGCAGGCCCCATGATCGCGGCTTGGCTGGCGATTGACGAGACTTCTCCAGATTGTGCCGATCACGCGGCGGCAGAGGTCGCCGATCGCAATGCTGCGTTGACGCCGAGCCCAGGAATGCAGCTCATAACTCATCGGCAGACTGCTGCTCGGCTGCTTGCCCATTTCCGTTACTCCTCAAGCTTCGCTGTCTGAGTTCCGGTCCAAGCTACAGCCTGTCGCTCGCGGCGATAATCCATGTTAAATTCCGTTTATCTGTGACGAAATGGAATAGATAGATGGATCGACAGGAAGCCATGGCGGTGTTTCTCGCTGTCGTCGAGGAGGGAGATTTCTCGGCGGCGGCGCGGCGGTTGCGCATGACGCCATCGGCGGTCAGCAAGATCGTTGGCCGGCTGGAGGCGCGCCTTGGCGTGCGCCTGCTGCAGCGATCGACGCGCAGCATCAGCCTGACGAGCGAAGGCAGCGCCTATGCGGAATCGAGCCGCCGCATCCTCGGCGACATGGAAGATGCGGAGGTTGCGATCCAACCGGGGGCGGTGCCGCGCGGGCGGCTGCGGGTGAGCCTGCCCAGCGCCTTCGGTCATCGTCTGATCGTGCCCATGCTGCCTGATTTCATCGAACGGTTTCCGGAGATCGACCTGGAACTCGATTTCAGCGACGCGGTCGTCGACCTCATGAACGGTGAGGCGGATGTTGCGCTGCGGGTGGCGGAACAAAGCGACAGCACGCTGGTGACGCGGCGGCTCGCACCAAACCGTCGCGTCATCTGCGCTGCACCCGCCTATCTCGAGCGGCACGGCGCGCCGCAAACGCCTGACGACCTGCAGCGGCATGTCTGCCTTGCCATCACCGCCCGCGGCCGTCTCAACGTTTGGGAATTTCAGGATGGCAACGGCCGGCGTGCGATCCGTGTTCGTGGCTCCGTCGAAGCCAACAGCACCGAAGCGCTCCGACGGCTTGCGCTCGCAGGCATCGGCATCGTGCGCCTTTCCGAACTGCTCGTGGGCGGAGATATCAAGGCGGGATTGCTGGTGCCGCTTCTGACCGGCAGCAACTATGCCGAGGCAGAGCCGATCACGGTCGTCTATCCGCACCGGCGATTCTTGCCGCCACGCGTGCGTGTTTTCGTCGATTTCCTTGCCGAGCAGTTCGCGCGTCGCCCATGGGAGGAGGCCAGATTTCGCGGGGAGCCCGCCGAGGCCGCCGTGCTTCCGAAATCTCGCCCGATGCTTTAATCCAGCTCCTCGGATGAGATTTCACATAGGGAATGACGATGGCTGAAACTATTGAATTTGCTGATTTCGAGCGCGTGGACATTCGCGTGGGCACCATCGTCGAGGCCGAACCGTTTCCGGAAGCGCGTAAGCCGGCCATCAAGCTGAAAATCGATTTCGGCCCGGAAATCGGCATAAAAAAGTCATCAGCGCAAATCACGGTGCATTATCGTCCGGAGGATCTCGTCGGGCGGCAGGTGCTGGGCGTTGTCAATTTTCCGCCGCGCCAGATCGGACCTGTGCGCTCTGAAGTGCTGACGCTGGGCTTTGCAGACGAGGCCGGTGCGATCGTGCTGGCTGCCACCGAACGGCCGGTCCCCAACGGCAAGAAATTGATGTGATCCCCATGAACATTGCTTTCGAAGTGATCCCCGAGCGCGTCAAGGTGTCCTGCCTTTGGCGCGCCGCCGATGCCGCGCGCGACTGGCGCGCAAGTCATGTGCTGTCGCTGCTCGATCCCGAATTGCCGGATGCCAACGTGCCCGTGATTGCGGACGCCAGCCACCGGGTCGTGCGCATGCGCGACCAGGAAAACCCGACCGCCACCCAGCATTTCCCGGATCTGGTGCTCGAAGTTTTCGAGGCGATGCGCCCGGCGGCCGAGCATGCTGAGAGCCGCATTCTCGTGCATTGCCATGCCGGCGTCAGCCGCTCGACGGCCTTTGCCTATGGTCTGATTGCGCATCAGCTTGGCGCGGGACGAGAGGACGAAGCCTTCCGGGCGCTCTTGACGATCACCCGCAAGCCCTGGCCGAATCGCCGCATCATCGAGATCCTCGATGCCGCCCTTGGCCGCGGCGGCCGACTGCTCGCGCCGCTCGATGTCATGCGCGCCCGTCATCCGCGCCGTATCGACGCCTGGCACCGTTTCAACGAACGACGCGGCCTGACGTCGATCTACCAGCGCTGACGGGCTCAACTCTCCGGCAACAGCATCTCGGCGTAGCGCTTGAGTGAGCGGTTGTAGCGGGGGAGGTGCCGTGACAGGCTGGCGAGCGCGAGCGCGGCCGCCTGTTGCGCCTGGCCAGTATCGACGAGGCAGAGCGCCAGGAAGGCGACGACCGCATCGTCGAGTTCGTCCGATGGCTTGTCCCGCTCGGCGGTGAGCAGGGCGACACCTTCTTTGGCGCGGCCGAGATTGCGCAGGGTGCTGGCGAGCTGGATGGTGGCCCGTCGGCGGCGAATTCCCTGAAGACCGTTTTCCAGCGCCTGCCGGTAGAGCGGCTCCGCCTTCATCTCATGGCCGGTCGAATCCTGCGCCGAGGCTCTTTCGAACAATCCGATGGCATGTCCTGCCGGCAGTTCGGCGGCAAGGGCATCGATGCGGGCGATAAAGGCGTCGCTATCTGTCGGGTCGAAGGTTGCCCAGAGTTCGGCCAGCCGTCGCTCCCAGTCAGCCCAATCGATGGCGTCTACCATGGCCCGTTCCCCTTAGCCCATTCGTGGCCAGAAGTGGCCCGCCCGCGCGGGAACGTCAAGCCGGGACGCGCACCGTTGCCCTGAGGCCGCCGAGCGGGCTGTCGCCAAGCGTGACGTTGCCCCCGTGGCTGCGGGCGATATCGCGGGCGATCGCCAGCCCGAGGCCGGTGCCGGAACTGTCGAGATTGCGGGCTTCGTCGAGGCGGAAGAACGGCTTGAACACATCCTCGCGCGAACGTTCGGGAATACCTGGGCCGTCATCGTCGACGGTGATGGTGAGCCACTTGGCACTGTGGCGCGCATCGATCTTGACAGTGTTGGCGTAGCGGTAGGCGTTCGAGGCGATGTTGGCGACGAGACGGGTGAAGGCGTTTGGCCGCACGCGGATATCGTCTTCCCCCTCGATGGATGTGGTCAGGGTCTTGCCGAGCAGTTCGGCTTCAGCGGCGAGCCGGGTCATCAGGTCGCTGAGTTTCAGCTGGCCGACGTCCTCCTCCGCTTCGCTGCGGGCGAAGGCCAGATAGCCTTCCAGCATGTTCTGCATGTCATCGACGTCCTGGTTCAGGCCTTCGAGATCGGGGTTGTTGCCGGCAAGCGCCAGCTGCAGCTTGAAGCGGGTGAGGATGGTTCGAAGATCGTGGCTGACGCCAGTCAGCATCGCGGTGCGCTGCTCGATCTGGCGTTCGATGCGCTCGCGCATCTGGATGAAGGCGAGGCCGGCGCGGCGGATTTCATCGGCGCCGCGCGGCGCGAAGTCGTCGATCTTCTGGCCCTTGCCGAAGCTTTCGGCCGCCTTGGTCAAGGCCAGGATCGGGCGGATCTGGCCGCGCAGGAAGAGCACCGCGATCGTCAGCAGCACCAGCGAGGCCGCCACCATCCAGACGAGGAAGATGTGGGTGTTGGAAGCGTAGGCCTGGTTGCGCCGGGCATAGACGCGCAGGATGCGGCCGTCATCGAGCTTGATGCGGATCTCGACGAGCTTGGAGTTGCCGACCGTATCGATCCAGAAGGGGCGGCGGACCTGGTTGGAAATCTCTTCGCCGAGGATCTGGTCGAGGATTTCGAAGAAGGGGCTGGGGCGCGGCGGCGGCAGTTCGCCGGGCGGGTCCACGGAGATGCTGAGATCGAGCTGATCGCGGGCGATGCGGATGATCTCGGAGATGTCGCGGTCGGCAGGGAAGGTGTCGATAAGATCGACGATCGCGGCAATGTCCCCGGTGACGGCGGCCGACAGGCGCTGCGTCACCAGCTGCCAGTGGCGCTCCATGAAGATGAAGGCGACCACCGACTGCAGAAGCACCATGGGAATGATGACGATCAGCAGCGAGCGGGCGTAAAGCCCCATGGGCAGGCGACGGCGCAGCCAGCGGGTGAACCGCCTCCAGGCATTGTCGTTCGCCCCGGATGCGCCGTGCTCTATGCCGTCAAAGCTTGCCATGGTTTGCCGCGCTCATCGGAAAGGCTGCCATTTCAGTCCACGCTCAGCCGGTAGCCGATGCCGCGCACCGTCTGCAGCCAGACGGGGTTGGACGGGTCGTCCTCGATCTTGCGGCGCAGGCGGTTGATCTGCACGTCGATCGTGCGCTCGCCGACTTCGGCATCGTCGCCGATCAACTCGTGGCGCGGGATGGTTTCGCCGGCACGTTGCGAAAAGAGTGTCATGATCTCCTGCTCGCGGTCCGTCAGGCGGATGTGATCGGCGCCACGACGCAGCTCCTTGCGCACCACCGAGAAGGTGTAGGGACCGAAGATCACCTGGTCGACCTTGGGGGCCTGGGCCGGCTGGTTGCGGCGCAGGATGTTGTTGATGCGCAGCACCAGTTCGCGCGGGTCGAAGGGCTTCGACAGATAATCGTCGGCGCCGGCCTCGAGACCCTCGATGCGGGAGTTGGATTCCGCCAGCGCCGTCAACATCAGGATCGGCACGGTCTTGATTTGCCTGAGGCTCTGGGTGAGCGAAATGCCGCTTTCGCCGGGCATCATCACGTCGACGATCAGAAGGTCGAAGTCGAGGCCGACGAGCTTGCGTCGGGCTTCGTCCGCATCGGACGCGGTCGTCACGCGAAAACCCTGTTCGACCAGGTAGCGGTTGAGCAGATCGCGGATGCGCCGGTCGTCGTCAACGACCAGAAGGTGAGCCGCATCGTCCGAGACAGTCGCTTTTGTCGTCATTCCACGCTTCCCAAGTTGCAGGTCAGACCCGCGCTACGGCGGGCGTCAGTCTGCGGCGTTGTTCTTCATCCCGGCGAGAAAGCGCTTGACCGTTTCGCGCGCGCCCGGACCGGTTCTTGCCAATGCATCGGCTATGCGGCGGGACTGTGGCTCGGCAAGCGCACGCGCCAGTGCCTGGCCTTCTTCCGTCGTGTAGAGCATCCGCTGGCGCCGGTCTTCAGGGCCGGTTTCCTGGCGAATATACCCGGAGTCGATCAGTTGCTTCAGCACCCGGGCAAGGCTCTGCTTGGTAATCTTCAGCGTGTCCAGGAGGTCGGCGACTGTCATGCCCGGCTCGCGGTCGACAAAGTGCACGACGCGGTGGTGCGCCCGTCCGAAGCCGCTCTTTTCCAGGATCGCATCCGGGTCGGAGGTGAAGTCGCGATAGGCGAAGAAGAGCAGCTCGATGATCTCGAAATCGATCGTATCGTCATCGG
The DNA here is from genome assembly GCF_058791875.1 of Ensifer sp. EB106-05-01-XG146. Classification (NCBI taxonomy): domain Bacteria; kingdom Pseudomonadati; phylum Pseudomonadota; class Alphaproteobacteria; order Hyphomicrobiales; family Rhizobiaceae; genus Ensifer; species Ensifer sp. EB106-05-01-XG146. Next base: position 2,539,316 of record NZ_JBYTDX010000001.1, on the reverse strand, counting down.
CGGCGGCATCGTTCAGATACCGGGTGTTCTCTTTGGATTGGCCGGCCACGCGGTCATTTCCTTTCAGCCTGATTGCAACTTGCGAAACATTCGAAAAAATATGTCAGCTTTGTTGACATATTTTTACCATAGCATTAGCGTCCATGCTCGGTAAGCGAGACATTTGGCGTTGGCAACATCTGAAAGGATATGCCGTGCCGTTCCGATCGCAAATCCAAAATCACGAAATTGAATTTTCCCTCAATCAGTTTGCCGATAGACTGAAAGCAGGGCGATAATCAACTAAGAATGGCGCGCATGCGCCGGAGGATGACACCATGGCAGCGGTTCCTTTTGATCAGTTGGACGGACAGATCTGGTTCAACGGCGAGTTCGTCGCGTGGAAGGATGCCAAGATTCACGTGCTGACCCACGGCCTGCACTATGCCAGCGCGGTCTTTGAGGGCGAGCGCGCCTATGGCGGGCGCATCTTCAAGCTGACCGAGCACAACCAGCGCCTGCATCAGTCCGCCGAAATCCTCGGCTTCAAGATCCCTTATTCGGTGGAAGAACTGGACGCAGCCAGCGTCGAGCTTCTGAAGCGTCAGGGCTTCTCCGAGGCCTATGTGCGGCCGATCGCCTGGCGCGGCAGCGAGAGCATGGGCGTTTCGGCGCAGAACAACCGCATCAACGTCGCCATCGCCATCTGGCAGTGGGGCAGCTATTTCAACCCGGCCGAAAAGCTCAAGGGCATCCGGCTCGATATCGCAGAATATCGCCGCCCGGATCCGCAGACGGCACCTTCGAAGTCGAAAGCCGCCGGCCTCTACATGATCTGCACCATCTCCAAGCATGCGGCCGAGGCCAAGGGCTATGCGGACGCGATGATGCTGGATTACCGCGGCCGCGTGGCCGAAGCGACCGGTGCCAACATCTTCTTCGTCAAGGACGGCGTCATCCACACGCCGGTGCCGGATTGCTTCCTCGACGGCATCACCCGTCGCACGGTGATCGAGCTTGCCAAGCGCCGCGGCTATGAAGTGGTCGAGCGGGCGATCATGCCGGAGGAACTGTCCGGTTTCAGCGAATGCTTCCTCACCGGCTCGGCCGCCGAAGTGACGCCGGTTTCCGAAATCGGTCCTTACCGCTTCACGCCGGCGACGATCTGCGAAACGCTGATGAACGACTACATGAAGGAAGTCTATCCGGTTGCCGCGGCAGCCGAGTAACGGCATCCGGAATGCTCTCGAAAGCAGAAAAGGCGGCCCCCGGGCCGCCTTTTGTCTTGCTACGGATATGATCGCAGAATTAGGCGGTCTTCCCCAAGAATTGCCCGACGATTCCGCTCAGTACGCCGCCGCCGACAAGGCCGCCGATGGCTTGCATGGCGAGACCGGTCGCGGCTGCTTCTCCGCCGAGCATCTGAATGAGGAACCCGCCGCCAAGGCCTCCAATGGCGCCGACGATGGTCCGTGCGACGACACCGAATGCCTGCTGCTTCAACACTGCGCTGGCCGCGTTCCCGCCGGCGGCCCCCGCGATCAATTGGGTAATGATAGGCATTAATGCTTCCATTGATCCCTCCGTGTCGTGGCTCGTCGTGGACGCGCCACTAAAAGCCGATGAGCCGGCATCAATAGGTTGAAGCCTATTCCGGATTATTGTCAATTTGAGTGAAATGACGTTGCGGCGCCCGCTTCGTAGCCAATTGAAATGGCTCGATTTTAGGCAGAGGCAACCTCTTACAGGCAAAGCGGGAAAACGAAGCCGGCGGCGGGGGCGGCTGGAGGGAATGACCTTGCCGCGCATGATTCGTGCCGTCGGGAGAGCGAGGGAGGGTAATGCAGGCACGTCGGGAACCCCCGGCAACCGAACGATTGCCGGGGGTCTCGATTGCTAGCGATAGACGTAGACGATGCGTCGCGTTGCCGGCTCGACCAGAACGGGCTGGCCGTTGATGCTGACATAGTCGTAGCTGTAGTCGGGAACGCGTTGAACGGCCACGGTCTGCGGCAGTTCGGCACCGACGACGACTTCACCATCGAGATAGACGGTCTCGCTGGGGTTGGACGTGACGTAGGTCCGCACATTTTCCGGCGGCACGATCGGGTCGATCTGTTCGACCGGGCCGATCAATTCGTCGCCGCTGCTGACGATCACGGGGTCATTGGGCTGCACTTCGTAGGTGACGGCCGGAATGGCCAGGTCGGACCGGCGCTCCTGGACCACGACGGCAGAACCGCCAAGATCCGTCGTCAGATACTGGGAATAGACCCAGCCGCGCACGCCGCCGACGTCAATGCGGCACCACTTGCTGCCTTCGATGCAGCCGTCGATAACCGCGGTGCTACCGCGGGTCGCAAGGCCGACTGTCGGATATTGAGGGCCCGGACCTGTGCGGATGTTAAGGTCCGTCACCGTGGTCGCGGTCATGGCTGCAAAGGCGGACGGCGTACCGATCGCCAACACCAAACCCGCGGCCGCAGCGGCTCGCAACAGGGGGCGGGTAAGCTTCACCATCGTGTTTCTCCTTATATTGACGAGGGCCAAACGCCAGCAAACGCGCGGATGTTCCCCCGGGAACGTCACGAAATGTGACGCTGTGACATTCTCCAGCCGTTGCCGAGGGCAGGACACGCCAGGAGAGCAGGCAACGGGAGAGGGACAAAATGCAGAATGCTCAGCCGGATCAGAACAACGTCGCCGCGCGCAGCCTCAAGCCGGTCGTTCGGATCGTCGTCGCCGCGGAGATCGCGATTTCGGCGCTGCTGATGACTACCGTGCAGTGGCCGGCACCCCAGCAGCTGTCTGCACCGCAAATAGCCTCGCTTCGCTGATTGGCGCTGTCACCGCCGCCAATTGCCGCTATAGGAAGATGACGAGATCCTAGAGCGCGTTGCGATCTTCCAGATTCGCTTCCTACGCTTTAGGTTCTGGATTTGTCGCATGTCGTTATCGCAATACCGCTCCCAAACTTTTGCGCGACATGCTCTAGAGAGGCAGACGCGCATGTTACAGGCGGGCATCATCCCGGTTACCCATTTCGAGCAGAACTGCACCGTGCTGTTCGACAGCGAGACCAAGGAAGGCGTGATCGTCGATCCCGGCGGCGACGTCGATCTCATCCTGCAGACCATCCGCGAAAACGGCATCACGCTGAAGGCGATCTGGATCACCCACGGCCATATCGACCATGCCGGCGGCGCCAAGGAACTGAAGGACGCCCTCGGGCTCGAAATCATCGGTCCGCACAAGGACGACCTGCCGCTGCTCGAAAGGCTCGAAAGCCAGGCGGAGCGCTTCGGTCTGGCGATGAAGGTTCAGAACGTCATTCCCGATCGCTGGCTCGAAGAAGGCGACACGGTCTCCTTCGGCGACCATATCTTCGAAGTCCTGCATTGCCCGGGCCATGCGCCGGGACACGTCGTCTATTTCAACCGGGCGCAGAACTTCGCCCATGTCGGCGACGTGCTCTTCCACGGCTCGATCGGCCGCACCGACCTGCCCGGCGGCAATCACCAGCAATTGCTCGATTCGATCCGCGACAAGATCCTGCCGCTCGGCGATAGCGTCGGCTTCATCTGCGGACATGGCCCGGGCGGCCAGATCGGCGAGGAGCGCCGCACCAATCCTTATCTGCGCGGGCTCTGAGCCACCGCACACGCTCACGAAAAAAGCCCATGTCTCTATCAAGACATGGGCTTTTCGATTCTTACGCCGAACCTGATTAGCCGGCGGTGCAGAAGTAGCTGCGACCGTCGTAGCCGCGGAAGGTGCCGCTATCCGGGTTGAACGAGCGGTAACGCTGCGCGCAGTAGCGGTACCAGGACGGGGTCCAGGGCTCGAGCGAGCGGTAACCGCCACCATAGCTGTCGACGACGACAGGGCGTGCCTGGTAGACCGGGCGAGGGCGGTAGGCCGGACGCGGCTCGTAATAGTCGTATTCCGGTTCCGGATCGATGTAGACGCGCTCGTTGTAGCCGCCGTTGTAACGCGGCTGCGAAGCGATCGCGCCGCCGATCAGAGCGCCGGCAACGAGACCTGCTGCACCAGCTGCCCATGCATCGTCATTGTTGTGGTGATGCCTGCCGCCTGCCTCGGCGGCGCCAAAGGTCGGGATGACCAGAGCGGCTGCGGCGATCGAGAGAACGGCGGCTTTGATGAACTTGTTCATTTGGCTTCAATCCTTCGCATGGACCGGATCAACCCGGCCTTCATGATGGAGGAAGGTTAACGCGGCCAAACTGAACCGAGCCTGAACAAAAAAACCCGGCAAGAATGCCGGGCTTCAACTGGAATCTGTCAGCAGATAACGGCGTTAGCCGGCGATCTGCAGGTTGACCGCCTTCGGGCCTTTGCCGCGGCGATCCGGTTCGGTGTCGAAGCTTACCTTCTGGTTTTCCGTCAGACCGGTCAGGCCGGAAGCCTGGACCGCGGAAATGTGTACGAAGATATCTGCACCACCGTTGTCAGGCTTGATGAAACCAAAGCCCTTGTCGGTGTTGAAGAATTTTACAGTGCCAGTTTCGGCCATGCGTCAGGTCCTTTTCTCTCCACCCGTTTGACGGACGGGTAGCATTGCAATGTGCCCGGATGGGCGTTGGCAGGCAGTTCTCGACGTTTGAGGAAAGGGTCCTGGTTACCGCAGCCAGCCATTGGAAGGGCCGCATCTCTGCTTCCCATCGGTCTGGCCGCCCGGAGTTTTTGCGTCTCCGGCCCGCTTTTATTTCAAGATCTTCCCATGTTCGCAGATTGCCCGAACGAAAGTAAGATTGATGGGTTTATTTTGAATTGGCAAGCAAAACTTTTCGGGATTGGTATTGCGTCTTGTCATTGCTCAAAAATCGGTCATTTGCGGCTTTGTGGGGCGTTGCGCAAAATATATCGCAAGCTGTTGAAATCACAGCTTTTTGAAAACAATTGCTGCAAAATTGAGTGGTTTTCGCCGATTCCTCGTGCGCGGCGCGTAAAGCAGGCCAATCGCCTGGGATGCGTGCCGTCGGCAACTCCCTGATATGTTTGAGGCTTCTCACGTCGGCGGTTTCTTACGTAGATTTCTTGCAGAAAATCCAGAGCTCTCGGGCCGGGTCGAAAACGCAGGGCAAAGCTACGCCTTCGTTGCGAAGCAACGGGCCTATTGCCTGAACAACAGCAAGTAAAGCCTCAGTCCAGCGTCTTGGCGGTGGGGTGCCTATAGTTTCTTGAGGAGCCCTCAGGCAGGTGCTGCGGCGCGGCGGCCCTTCGTCAGTTCCGGCACGATCTCTACCGTCAGCATGGCGGCAAAGATGATGGCGCAGCCGACATAACCGATCGGGGTGATGACTTCGCCAAGCAGGAGAACGCCGAAGAGGGCGGCAAAGAGTGCTTCGCTCGACAGGAAGATCGCAGCCTGCGGCGCCGTGGTGTAGCGCTGCCCGACGACCTGAAGAATGAAGGCAAGGCCGCTCGAAAAGATGCCGGCATAGAGGATCTCGAAGAGCGCGCCCTCTATGGCAGCGAAGCTCAGCGGCTCGGTCGTGACGGCGAGGGCGAAGCCGAGCACGGCGCAGACGGCGAATTGCGTCATCGACAGCAGCATCGGCCGGCCGCTGCTTGGGGCAAACAGGCCGATGAGCAGCAGTTGCACCGCCCAGAACAGGGCGCAGACCACGGTCAGGTAGTCGCCACCCGTCAGCGTCGACAGCGTGCCGCCGCTCAAGAGGAAAATGCCGAACAGTGCCATCGACGCCCCCGGCCAGATCACCCAATGCGGCTTGCGGCGCAAGAAGATCACCGTCAAGACCGGGACGAAGACGACGTAGAGACCGGTGAGGAAGCCGGAATTGGTGACGCTGGTGTCGAGCAGGCCGAATTGCTGCGTCACGGCGCCGGCAAAGAGCGCCAGGCCGATGAAGATGAAATTGCGCACGGTCGTCAGCTTGATCGGTTCGGCCGCGCGTTTCGTTTCGATGATGGCCAAGGGCATGGCGACCAGTGTCGCGATCGCAAAACGAAGCGCGATGAACCACAGCGGGCTGATCGCATCCATCGCCGTCGACTGTGCAACGAAGCCGGCGCCCCAGATGGCGCCTGAAATCAAAAGCAGCAGATTGGCCTGAATGCGCGACATGTCGTTCTCTCCTCGGACAGGCGCGTCTAGCAGTTGCGTTTTCGCCGGGCAAGGCTCATCGTCGCCACGGTTGGGCGGAGTTGTTGTCGATGGAAACGGCCGGAGACACGGTGCCGGGAGAGGGCGCCGAGGAGGGGGCTCAGCTCCTATCACCCATCGGAGATCGGCGACCATGAGCGATGCCGGCTATTCCGGCACGCCGCTCGGGCGCAAGCTGGGGCTGAAAGACGGGCAGCGGGCCCTGCTTCTCGGGGTTCCAGCCGAGCTCGATGCGATCAGCGGTTTTTCCGGCTTTCGGGCCAGCGAGACCGAGATCGGCACCGTGGCCGCGCGCGACATTGACTATGCGCATGTGTTCGAAACGGAGCGATCGGTTTTGGAAGAGCTCGCGCCGAAGCTGGCTGCGAGATTGAAGCCGGACGGCATGCTGTGGGTCTCGTGGCCAAAGAAGGCGTCGAAGCGGCCGACGACACTGACCGAGGACGTTTTGCGTGAAATCTTCCTGCCGCTCGGCCTTGTCGACGTGAAGGTTTGCGCGGTCGATGCCGTCTGGTCCGGGCTGAAATTCATGTTCCGGCGCGAGGTTCGCGATCGGCTATCGTGAACATGCGGCGCGCGCCGGCTATTGCGTCGCCGCCTTGGAGACCCTGAGCACGGCGCCGTCTTCCTCGTCCGTCACCATCAGCAAGGCGCCGTCGGGTGCCACGACGACGTCACGGATGCGGCCGAATTCGCCGTCGAACAGCCGCTCCTCGGAGCCGATCGCGCCGCTGTCGTCGCGTTCGAGCCGGGCGAGCAACTGGTACTTCAGCGCCGCCACCAGAAGATCGCCATCCCATTCGGGAAACATCTCGCCGCGATAGACGGCAAGCGCGCCAGGCGCGATCGAGGGATCCCAATAGAAGAGCGGCTGATCGAGGCCTTCTTTCGCCGTGCCTTCGCCGATCTCGGCGCCGGAATAGTCCTTGCCGTAGGTAATGACGGGCCAGCCGTAATTGTGGCCGGGCTTCGGATTGTTGATCTCGTCGCCGCCGCGCGCGCCGTGCTCGACCGTCAGAAGCGTGCCGTCCTTCGGATCGAAGGCGATCCCTTGAGGATTGCGGTGGCCCTTCGACCAGATCTCCGGCAGGCCGCCGGTGCCGCCGCCATAAGGGTTCGATCCGGGAACGCTGCCGTCGGCATTGATATGCAGGATGGCGCCGGCATGATCGCGCGGGTCCTGCGCCCGGTCGCCTTCGCCGCGATCGCCGATGCCGAAGAAAAGGCTGCCATCGGGAGCGATTGCGATGCGCGAGCCGAAATGCTGGCCCTTGCCGGTAAACTTGCTCATCCGGAAGAGCTCCTTGACGTCGATAAGCCCGGTTCCGTCGGCGGCGAGTTTTGCCCGTACGACGACGGTGCCGTAGCCGCCTTTGCCGTTGGCAGCCATCGTCAAGTAGAGCGTCCGGGTTTCTGCAAAACGGGGATCGAGCGCGATGTCGAGCAGGCCGCCCTGGCCACGCTCGGCGACCTCGGGCACGCCCGTCAGCGGTTTCGAGAGCTTGCCGTCGCGCAGGATCCGCAGCCGACCCGGCCGCTCGCTGACGATCAGGCCGCCATCGGGGAGTGCCTCGACGGACCAGGGGTGTTCAAGCCCGGTCGCGAGCGTCTCGACACGCACGGTACCGTGCTCGCTCGGAAACTCGCGGGCATCCTGTGCCCCGGCGCTCGGAGGAGCAAACGTTGTCAGCGCAACGGACACCGCCAGGATTCCGACCGCACGCGACCGTTTGCCCGCCCGTCCCGATGTTCCAGCGCCCGTATGCCGCATTCCGTTTCTCCCACACCGACTCGTTCAGCAGGCAAGCTGGGGCGATCGACGGAGCGGTTCAAGTCACATCCGATCAAAAGCGGTTTATTTCGAGATCGAGCCCGTCGTCAGCGGTACCGGACGCTTCGCCGATGAGTTCTGCATCGACGATGTAGCGCATCGGTCCCTGCTCGATCGCGTCGAAGGGCCAGCAGGTGGCGAGCGCCAGATGGTGGCCGCTGGCGGACGCGTTGATGCCGCTTTCGTCCCAGCGGGCAACCCGGCTTTCGCCGGCCCTAAACAGGAAGCGGCGGCCGTCCTTGCGGGTCAGCACCAGAAGGTCGCCGGGGTTGACCTCCTTCAGCCAGCGAAAATGCGTGTCGCGATGGGCGGCGATGACCGAGGTACCTTCGTCGCCGGGGAGCGGCGTCGTCGTCAGCCAGGCGGGCCCGAAGACCAGCGCTTCGCCGCTTGCGCCTTGGAGCACGATCGCCGAGCGGTTGATCCGTGGCGCCGAGATTTCCGCGGCTGTCTGAAAATCGGCCCAGGGCCAGGGCTTGCCATCCGGGTTGCCGTGCAGCTGCGCCTCGAAGGTACGCTTCAGAAGCACCTGCGAGACCTCGGCCTTGGCCTTCATGTAGAAGCCCTTGCCGATCAGAAGCAGACCGGCAAGGGCGATGAGCGAGATGATCGCGAGCACGATCGTTTCGACCGCCGAGAGGCGGGCGAGAAAGCCCGGCCGTGGCTCGGACTGATCCTTGTCAGCGGCCACGGCGGCGCACTCCGGCAAGCACGACGGCGGCGATCGGCGCCCGCCAGTAGACAAAGGTCGTGCCGGCAAGCAGAGCGAAGACGAGCAGCATCAGGCCGATCAGGATCTGCTTGTCGGCCTCCGTTGCCGTCTGCGGCAGGGCGACCTGGTTGTTGGCTTCCGCGAGCAGACCTGCCGCCCGCGCCGTCGGTGCGGCCAGCATGCGGTCGGCCGTGACCATCGCAAGCTTGGTTCGGCTTTCGAGCGCGGCGTCACGTTCGTCGACTTTGCCGGGGACAGTCTCGACAGGGGCTTCGCCGAAGACCTTTCCGAAGTCCCAGCCGGCGGGGAGATTGAGCGGCAGCTTCGTTTCGCTCAGGTTCTCGCTGGCGGGCCGCGACGGCGCCGCGTCGACGGCAACGAGGCTGGTCACGCGGGAGACCAGATGGTGGGCAAGTGCCACCGTCTCGATCCGCTTGTCGAGGGTCGCCGGGTCGGCGATCGTCGACGCGCTCGCCTCGAGGTCGTCGATCTTGCGGCGCGCCCAGAGCTTGGCGATGCCTTCGCCGGTCGAGGCCTTGGCGATGTCCATCTCCACCCGCCAGGGCTGGTCGCCGGCCTTGCCGAGGATCTGCAGCTTGCCTTCGGGTGCGGTGCCGTCGAGTTCGGCCGTCAGCACCACGGGCTCGCCGCGATAAAGATCGGGCATCGGGTTGGGGGTGATGTCGCTCGCCGAGGCGCCCTCGAAGCTCGCGGCGATATCGGTCATTGCGGGGCTTTCGAGCTTGGTGAAAAGCTCGCCCATGCGCGCGGCGACCTCGCTCTCCGAGCCGATCAGCGTGAAGGTGCCGCGGCCATATTCGGCCGCCTTGGTCATGAAGTGGCTGTTCGGAGCAGAGCCGATGCCGACGGTGAAGACGCGAGCCTCGTCGCGGTTCTTCTGGATCTCCTCGAAAAGCTGCGTCTCGTTGCCAATCGCGCCGTCGGTCAGGAAGACCACCTGGCGAAGCGCGCCGGGCTGGACCGGTCCTTGCGTGCGAAGGGCCGCTTCCAGCGCCGGCAGCATCTCGGTGCCGCCATCGGCCGTCAGGCCGCGCACATAGGCGATTGCGTCCTCCCGCTTATCCGGTGTCGCTTCGACCAGCTCGGGGAAGTGTACCGACATGGTGTCGTCGAAGCGGATGACGTTGAAACGGTCCTCGGGCTTCAGCCTCGAGATCGCGAGCGCCAGGCTCTCCTTGGCTTGCTCCATCGACGGGCCGGCCATCGAGCCGGAATTGTCGATGACGAAGACGATCTCCCGCTTGACCGGCTTGGCGCCGGCCTCGTTTGCTGCTGCCGGCGGCGTGACGAAGGAAAGCAGATAGGTCTTGCCGCCGACCGTTTCGCGGAACAGGCCGGCATAGGGGCTCTTGCCCTCGATCGCCTTCCAGGTGAGCTCGAAGTCGCGATCGGCAGGCACGCTGTCGCCCTTCAGCGTCACGCGGCGGCTGAGATCGTCAAGATTGGCGATATCGACGTCGTGGTAGCCTGATTCCACTTCGCCGAGCGGGAAGCCGGCCTTGAGGTTCACCGTCAGTGTGACGGGGTTGATCCTGGCGTTCTCTTTGGGGTCGAGGACTGGCGCTTCGATCTTCTCGCGGTCGGGGACCGGGTCGCTGACGGCATAACCGGTGCGGCTGTCGAGATCGACGGTCTGAACGATCGGCTGCGGGTTGTAGCGCGGCGCCACGACCATGGGGAAACGCAGCGAATAGAGGCCGTTCGATTGGCGGACCGCGCTCTGGTACTCGATCTGCACGACGACCGTTTCGCCGGGACCGATATTGGCGACCTGGTTGGTGAAGATGTTCGGGCGCTGCTGTTCGAGAAGCGCTGCCTTCTTGCCCTCGGCCTTTGCCTGCTCGTAAATCTCCCTGGCCGCCTCACGCGCCTTGATCTCACCCTCGATGAAGCGGTCGCCGATCTGCATCTTCAGCGTGTCGACGGCCGAATCCTCGGGCAGGGGAAAGACATAGGTGCCCTCAACCCAGCCCTTGCTCGGGTTCTCGAAGCGCTGGGTGACGCGGGTGCGCATGATCGGGCCGTTGACGTCGATCTGAACGTCGGTCGCAAGGCGCGGCGCCTCGACGAAATAGCCCGGCTCCTTCGACGGAAAGAGCAGGGCGCCGGTGCCGATGTCGTTGGGGCGAACGTAGCCCGCCAGCTGCCGCGGCTTGGCATCAGCAGTTTGCGCGGTCGCCTGGGTCATCAGGCCGATGAACATCAGGATGCAGGCGGCAAGGGCCGCGAGCGCCAGGTACATGCCCCAGCGTGCTTCGTTCTGCCGTGTCTTCATGGAAGCGATTTCGTCGTCGAGAAACATTGCATAACCCCCGTAATGCGAATGTGTTCGGATCATCGAAGGAAATGCCCGGAAACCGGCTGTTGCTGGACGGAATTGCGGCGTTCCGCGACAGTTGTGGTGGCTAAATTATGGCATTTGAAAAATTGCGGGATTGCGCTGATTTTTTTGAATAAATCGCGATCACCAACCGTTTCTGACCGTTACGTTTCGTGGCCGTTCGAACGGGTGCCACAATCCGTTTTGTCGGCGCTCGACGGACGGTGATGCATCGCTCGGTATCGCGACCTCCGATCGACGATGCTGATCGCATTCATGAAACTTTGTCATGGTGACGCTTTTTGCCCGCGTTTCCGGCGTTTTTGCCTATCCGGCGCTTGCAAGACCGGGCGTCTTTCGACATAGACCTAACCGCTATGGAGCCTGCCTTTTCGTTCCGTAGCGATCACCTCGTCTCGAAACGATCAGGACCTTCACCCATGGCCTTCCTTGCCGATGCCCTTTCCCGTGTAAAGCCTTCCGCCACCATCGCCGTTTCGCAGAAAGCCCGTGAGCTGAAAGCGAAAGGCCGCGATGTCATCGGCCTTGGCGCCGGTGAGCCGGACTTCGACACGCCCGACAATATCAAGAAGGCCGCCATCGACGCGATCAACCGCGGCGAGACGAAGTACACGCCGGTCTCCGGCATTCCGGAACTGCGCGAAGCGATCGCCAAGAAGTTCAAGCGCGAAAACAACCTCGACTACACCGCCGCTCAGACGATCGTCGGCACCGGCGGAAAGCAGATTCTTTTCAACGCCTTCATGGCGACCCTGAACGCCGGCGATGAAGTCGTGATCCCTGCACCCTACTGGGTTTCCTACCCGGAAATGGTGGCGCTGTGCGGTGGTACGCCGGTGACGGTTTCGACCAAGCAGGAAAACAACTTCAAGCTCAAGGCCGAAGATCTGGACAAGGCGATCACGCCGAAGACCAAGTGGTTCATCTTCAACTCGCCGTCCAACCCGTCGGGTGCCGCCTACAGCCATGCCGAGCTGAAGGCGCTGACCGACGTGCTGATGAAGCACCCGCATGTCTGGATCCTCACCGACGACATGTACGAGCACCTGACCTATGGCGACTTCAAGTTCGCGACCCCGGTCGAGGTCGAGCCCGGTCTCTATGACCGCACGCTGACGATGAACGGCGTCTCCAAGGCCTATGCCATGACCGGCTGGCGCATCGGCTACGCCGCCGGCCCGCTGCAGCTGATCAAGGCCATGGACATGATCCAGGGCCAGCAGACCTCGGGCGCCACCTCGATCGCCCAGTGGGCGGCCGTCGAGGCGCTGAACGGCACGCAGGACTTCATTCCCGAAAACAAGAAGATCTTCGAAGGCCGCCGCGATCTCGTCGTGTCGATGCTGAACCAGGCCAAGGGCATTTCGTGCCCGACGCCCGAAGGCGCCTTCTACGTCTATCCGTCCTGCGCCGGCTTGATCGGCAAGACCGCGCCGTCGGGCAAGGTCATCGAGACGGACGAAGACTTCGTGTCGGAACTGCTGGAATCCGAAGGCGTCGCCGTCGTCCACGGTTCGGCCTTCGGCCTCGGCCCGAACTTCCGCATCTCCTATGCGACCTCGGAAGCCCAGCTCGAGGAAGCCTGCCGCCGCATCCAGCGCTTCTGCGCCGCCTGCAAGTAAGCGCGGGCGACCGTCTTTCAAAAAAAGAACCCGCCGGCAACGGCGGGTTTTTCGTTCGTAAAGCGATTCAACCGTTGGTCATCCTGATTCAAGTCAGCCGGCTAAGGCCTTGAAATCAGGGCTCATTCTCAGGCGCCGGGAACCTCATCGTCGCCAACGATGCCACCCTCGCTTTCGAGGATCGAGAGGCGGCGGGCCTCGGAGCGGGTGAACTTCAGCCGTACGCCGATGCCGCGTTCGCCCTCCGGCAGGAACACCGCGCCGGCATTTTCGAGCGCATGCTTCAACGAGAGGATCACGGCGTCGCCGGGTTTCTCCAGCTTGCGCTCGAACTTGAGGATCGTCTCCTCGTCGACGCCGGAAAAGCTCGAAAGCATTTCGCGCGAAATTTCGATCAGCGCCCGGGCGGCGCGGCACTGTGGACCTGTAATCATCGTCACCTCCAGTTGCGGTGAGGATGCGCGAAGGGTGGCCGAGGGTCAACAACAAGCAGATAGCCCGCGGCGTTTCGACCGCGGGCCATCTGCTTGTTGTTTGCTTGCGGCGCGCTGGCGAGCATCATCGGCGTGCGCTTGCATCCGGACCGCTGGGGCCGCCCTCTATTTGCCCCGCATCGCCTCGATGAGGCCGGAGGCCTCGTCGCTGCCAAAGCCGGCGGCGAGGCGCTTTTTTGCCAGCCTTTCGATCGGCTCCATGAAGGTCGGATCGATGCCCAGGCTGCGGCTTGCGGCAACGATGTTGGTGATCGCCACCGATTGCATTGAGAGGTTCGACATCACGTCGCGGCCGTGGTCGCCGCTGTCGATCCGTTCGGCATAATCAGGCAGCGCCGTCATCATCGCGGCAAGCCAGGGCTCGACCAGCGGCAGGAACTGCTTCGCGGTGAAGCCGACGCTGCCGGCGAGCGCCGTTGCGTGCAGATAGCCGCCGAAGAGACCGTACATCGCCGACAGCAAGGCGAGGTCGCTGACCGCGGCGAGAACAGGATCCTCGCCGAGATAGTGGCTCTGGCCGAAGGCGGCCAATTGCTCCCTGGTTTTTTCGAAAGCATCGGCGCTACCACTATAGAGAATGAAGGCATCCGGTGTGCCGATCATCGGCGGCGTCGCCATGATTCCTCCGTCGAGATAGCGTGCGCCGGACGCTTCAAGGCGGGCCGCGACCGCCCGGACTTCATCCGGACGACCATTGGTGAGATTGACGACTGTCTTGCTGGCAATTGCGGTGCCGACATCTGCCAGCGTCGTTTCGACGGCGGCGTAGTCGGTGAGGCATAGGATGAGGATATCGCTGGCCGCAATGGCTTCGGTGACCGTTGCTGCCCGGCGAGCGCCGCGGGCAACCAGCGCGTCGGCCCGCGCGGGCGTACGGTTCCAGACGGTGGCGGTGTTGCCCGCGTCGATGAGGGTTTTGGCAAGTGCCGTGCCCATGGCGCCGAGGCCGATGATGGAGATGGATTTGGATTTGGATTTGGACATCGTGTTTCTCCGCTCCTGGTTCCCCGCTCTGGCCCGCTTCAGGCCGCCGCCGACAATTGCTGGCCGAGGCCACCGTCGACGGTGAGGCGGGCGCCGGTGGTGAAGGTGGCATCGAAGGCGAGGAACAGCACGGCGCGGGCGACTTCGTCCGCCGTGCCGTTGCGGCCCATCGGGGTGATCGCATCGCCGAGCGCCTTGAACTCGGCACGTTCGGCGTCGGTGACGCCCGCCACGCCCTTGGTCGGCGTATCGATGAAGCCGGGGCTGACCGAGTTGACCCTTATGCCGCGCGGCAGAAGCTCGGCGGCAAAGACGGAGGCAAACGAGATCAGCGCCGCCTTGCTGCCGCTATAGACCGCCATTCCCGGATGGCCGCCGACATCAGCAACCGACGAGGTAAAGACGATCGAGCCGCCGTCGCGGATCAGAGGCGCCAGCCGCTGGACGGTGAAAAAGGCACCCTTGGTGTTGATGGTGAACTGGCGATCATAGGAGGCCTCCGTCACCTGGTCGAATGGCTCGAGCAGCGATGTGCCGGCGTTGACGTGCAGGAGATCGATCGAACCCAGCTTCTGCCCGACCGTCGCCCCGAGTACAGCGATCTCGCCGAGATCGGCGATATCTGACTTTACCGCATGAACGCGGTCGCCGAAGCGCTGCTGGATCCGGGCGAGGTTCTCTTCGTTGTTTCCGGTCAGAAGCACCTCGGCGCCGCCGTCGACGAGCCGCTCGACCGTCGCCAGACCCATGCCATGCGTGCCGCCGATGACGACGGCTTTCTTGTTTTGATAGATACCCATTGTCTTTTCCTTCGATATCAGGCTTCGATGAGGAAGAGATAATTTCGTGGACGATATTGCGTAAGATGGGCAAACGTGGATGTATCGTCCACGTTTGTAGACATTGGGGACCCGCGATGCGCAATCTCAACGACTTCATCGTCTTTGCCCATGTGGTCGATCACAAGGGATTTGCGCCGGCGGCGCGGGCGCTGAACGTGCCGAAATCGACGCTGAGCAAGCGCGTGGCCGAGCTGGAAAAGACGCTTGGCGTCCGGCTGATCAACCGAACTTCGCGTCGCTTCACCGTGACGGAGATAGGCGAGGATTTCTACCGGCATGCCTCGGCGATGTTGATAGAGGCGGAGGCGGCCGAAGCCATCGTCAAGGGGCGCCTTGCCGAACCGAGCGGAACGGTGAGGATCACCGCCTCTGTGCCGACGGCTCAGATGATGCTGGCGGGGCTGCTGCCGCCGCTGGCGCAGGCCTATCCCAAGATGCGGGTGATGCTGCATGCGACGGACCGTTTCGTCGATGTGGTGCAGGAGGGCTTCGACATCGCGGTGCGCGATCACTTCGCACCGCTGCCCGATTCCGGCATGGTGCAGCGGCGGGTGGCAAACGATGCCATCCTGCTCGTGGCAGCGCCCGCCTACCTGGAAAATCGCGGGCACCCGCGCGAACCGAGCGACCTTTCGCGCCACGACGGGCTGCTGGCCTCCCTGACCTCGGAGGGATGGACGATGCGCAACGACGCGGGCGTGGTCGTCAGGGTGCGCCCCATGCCGCGGTTCCTCGCAGACGAATCCAACGTGTTGCTCGAGGCCGCCGTCTCCGGTCTTGGCATCACCGCGCTACCGAGAAAGATCTGTCGGGCTGCAATCGAGGCTGGAAGTCTTGTGCGTGTGCTTGCCGATTGGGAGGCAGGCAGCGTGACGACGACGCTGTTGATGCCGCATCGGCGCGGGCAACTGCCGTCGGTTCGCGCCGTCGTCGACTTCATCGTCACGCATCTGCCAGGAGAGTGAGGCTGGGCGGCAGCGAAGGCGCATGCTCGAAAAGAAAAGGCCCGCTAGGAGCGGGCCTTCGAAGCTTGTCTCGATCGGTCGCTTAGCGCTCTGCGAGCGCCGGTTCGCCCTTCTTCTCGCGCACGAGGTTCATGAAGCGGCGGAAGAGATAGTGGCTGTCCTGCGGGCCGGGGGAGGCTTCCGGGTGGTGCTGGACCGAGAACACCGGCTTGCCGGCGACGCGCAGGCCGCAATTGGTGCCGTCGAAGAGCGAAATGTGAGTCTCATCAACACCCTGCGGCAGCGACTTCGAATCCACCGCGAAGCCGTGGTTCATCGAGACGATCTCGACCTTGCCGGTGGTGTGGTCCTTGACCGGATGGTTGGCGCCGTGGTGGCCCTGGTGCATCTTTTCGGTCTTGCCGCCGAGTGCCAGCGCCAGCATCTGGTGGCCGAGGCAGATGCCGAAGACCGGGATGTCGGTCTTGAGCAGGTCCTGGATGACCGGCACGGCGTATTTTCCGGTTGCTGCCGGGTCGCCGGGGCCGTTCGACAGGAAGATGCCGTCCGGCTTCTGCGCCAGCACTTCGTCGGCGCTGGTCGTGGCCGGCATGACCGTGACGCGGGCGTTGAGGCCGGCAAAGAGGCGCAGGATGTTGCGCTTCACGCCGTAGTCGAGCGCGACGATATGGTAGGCGGCATCGGTTTCGCCGAGCGTCGAATAACCTTCGTTCCAGACCCAGGGCTGCTCGTCCCAGCGCGACGACTGGCCGGAGGTCGCGACCTTGGCAAGGTCGAGGCCTTCGAGGCCGCTCCAGGCCTTGGCTTCTTTCTTCAGCGTCTCGATGTCGAAGACGCCCGAGGGGTCGTGGGCGATGACGGCGTTCGGCATGCCGTTTTCGCGGATCCAGGCGGTGAGGGCGCGGGTGTCGATGCCGCAAAGGCCGATGATGCCGCGGGCCTTCAGCCAGGCGTCGAGGTGCTTGGCGGCGCGGTAGTTGGACGGCTCGGTGATGTCGGCCTTGAAGATGACGCCGACCGCGCCGTGGCGTGCTGCCGGCGTCAGGTCTTCGATGTCTTCGTCATTGGCGCCGATGTTGCCGATGTGCGGGAAGGTGAAGGTGACGATCTGGCCGAGATAGGAGGGGTCCGTCAGAATTTCCTGGTAGCCCGTCAGCGCCGTGTTGAAGCAGACCTCCGCCTGCACTTTGCCGGTCGCGCCGATGCCCTTGCCCTCGATCACGGTGCCGTCGGCCAGAACGAGCAGTGCGGTTGGTTTTTCAGTGGTCCATGCGGGTGTCGCGGTCATCGTTCCTATCCCGTTGCGGCGCGAAGCGGGGGCTTGAAAGCCCGGCAGTCGATCGCCATTTCTTTGCTCAGGCATGGACGCGCGGAAACCCCGCGGAAAAGTGCTCTCATGCCGATGTTGTGCAGGTGCGGGAAAATACCCAAAGCGCTTAGCCGGGTCAACCGGCCGCTGTGAATTGTCGGGAAATAAAATTCCTTATAATTCAAGCGGTTGCGTATTCCGTTTGATTGCGCCTGTCACACTGGTTTAAGACGACGACAACAACGATGGTTTCGAACCGGTTCCGGGCAGAGCACCGCGGGCCGGTTTTGACATGGAGTATGGACATGCGCGACCTGTTCGCTAACGCACTGAAGGAAGCCCTCAAAGCCAAGGACGCACGGCGTACCTCGACCGTGCGGCTGATCCAGGCGGCGATCAAGGATCGGGACATTGCCAATCGGGGCCTCGGCAAGGACCCGGTCAGCGATGACGAAATCCTGCAGATCCTCGCCAAGATGATCAAGCAGCGCGAAGAATCGGCTCGTATCTACGACGACGCCGGCCGGCCGGAGCTTGCCGCGCAGGAGCGTGAGGAAATCGTCATCATCAACCAGTTCCTGCCGGCCCAGCTTCCGGAGGCAAAGGTGAAGGAACTCTGCGCCTCGGTCATCGCCGAAACCGGCGCACATGGCCTGCGTGATATGGGCAAGTGCATGAACGTGCTCAAGGAGCGCTACCCCGGCCAGATGGACTTCGCCAAGGCCTCCGGCCTGGTGAAGGAACTGCTCAAGTAGCTCCGCTCAAGTCAGTGCCGCCGCCCGTTGCGATAAGACGGGCGTCGCCACCTCGGCTTTCGCCGGAAACGTCGCTTCGAATGCGCGATCGATGAGCGCGAACTTCTCCGCCTGATAATCCCAGTATTCACGGATGAAGGCTTTGGACAGCCAGACCGCGCCGCGTCCGGGCGACCGCTCCCACCCCATATTGCCCAAAAGGGCTGCCTTGTCGAAGATCCGCTTGAGGTGGGTCTTGGAGATGATGAAGCGTTCGCTGAGATCGCTCGGCGAAACCGGCCCGATGGCGAAGCGCTCCGCCTCGGGGTCGAAGGCGCCGATGCGGGAAAAGAGATCGTCCATCACCACGCCCCCGGAATTGACCCAGGTGAAGAGGTCGAAGGTCGGGCCTGGACGACGGACCGTGTCGTTGCCGACAAGCGCGTGGGCGACGGCGGCCTGCAGCCGGCCGAACTGGTCCTGCTCTTCGCCTAGGCGTGCCAGCCGCGACTGGCCATCGAAGGCGTCGAGGATGGCCAGATGGGACTGCATCCATTTCCAGACATAGTCGAGTGCTGCCTCGGTAGGCTCCAGCGGCCGGCTGCGCTTGTCGGGCTGCACCGTGATGTAGCGGGCGAAGCGGTAGGCAACCATTTCCTGCACGAAGGATGCCGCGGTGTTGCGGCTGGCGATCCCGTGCATGACGGCATAGTTGATGAAACGGCCGCTGTAGAGACCGCTCGAGGGATCATCCGGATCGCGGTCGTGATAAAGTGCAAGCCCGGATTGGGCCATCAGCCAGCGCTGCTGCGAGGCAAAGATAGAGGCGAGCCGCGGGTTTGCCGCATACATCTCCACCATGCTGCGCGCATAGCTCAGCACCGCGCCGAAGAAAGCCGGACTGGAGGCGAGCACTTTGACGGAAATGGCCATGGCAAGTGATCCAATTCGAGACGGCGAATTGATCCTTTTCGTCAAAGGGGTGTCAAGTGCTACTTTGGGTCTTCAGAAAATATTCATACACAACTTTTGATTGGGCGTCCGGCGTGCGATTCCCGTTTCGCTCCTGTGAATAGCGTGCAAGCAGGATCACTGTTGTAGCGCCCGCCGGCCATGCCGCCTATATGGAGGATCGACCAGAGGTATCCATGCGCTTTTCACAGTCCTTTCTTGACGAGATACGCGATCGCGTTCCGATTTCGGACGTGATTGCCAAGCGCGTTAGCTGGGACCGGCGCAAGACCAACGTCTCGCGCGGCGACTATTGGGCCTGCTGCCCCTTTCACGGCGAGAAGTCGCCGAGCTTTCACTGCGAGGACGGCAAGGGCCGCTACCATTGCTTCGGCTGCGGTGTCTCGGGTGACCACTTCCGCTTTCTCACCGATCTCGAAGGCCTGAGCTTTCCCGAAGCCGTACAGCAGATCGCCGACATGGCGGGCGTTGCCATGCCGCAACCGGATCCGCAGGCAGAGCGCCGGGAGAAGGAACGTACAAGCCTGCTCGACGTGATGGAGCTGGCGACCGCGTACTTCGAGGACCAACTCCAGACGGCCAACGGCGCCAAGGCGCGCGCCTATCTGCGCGAGCGCGGGCTGACGGGGCGCACGATCGAGACCTTTCGTTTGGGCTACGCGCCCGACAGCCGCAACGCGCTCAAGGAACATCTCGCCGGCAAGGGTGTCGGCAAGGAACAGATCGAGGCCTGCGGCCTCGTGGTGCACGGGCCGGACGTGCCGGTTTCCTACGACCGGTTCCGCGACCGCATCATGTTCCCGATCCTGTCGTCGCGCGAGAAGGTCATCGCGTTTGGCGGCCGCGCCATGTCGCCGGACGCACCGGCCAAGTATCTGAACTCGAACGAGACCGAGCTCTTCCACAAGGGCAACGTGCTCTACAATTTCGCCCGCGCGCGCCGTGCTTCGCAAGGAGCCGCACGTGACGTCGGGCAGGACGATGCGGCCGGAACGATCATCGCCGTCGAAGGCTACATGGACGTGATCGCGCTGCATCAGGCAGGCGTCGAAAACGCCGTTGCGCCGCTCGGCACGGCGCTCACCGAAAACCAGCTCGATCTCTTGTGGAAGATGACGTCGCAGCCGGTGCTCTGCTTCGACGGCGATGGGGCAGGCATTCGTGCCGCAAACCGCGGCGTCGACCTGGCGCTGCCGCATCTGAAGCCCGGTCGTTCGGTCCGCTTCGCCATGCTTCCGGACGGCAAGGATCCCGACGACCTCGTGCGTCAGGAGGGCCGTGGGCCTTTCGACAAGGTGCTCGCCAACGCCCGTTCGCTCGCCGAGATGGTCTGGCAGCGCGAGGTCCAGGGAGGCGCTTTCGACACGCCGGAAAAGCGCGCCGAGCTCGAAGCACGGCTGAAGCAGGTGACATCCGTGATCGCCGACGAAAGCGTGCGCCGGCACTATGGCCAGGACATGCGCGACCGGCTTCACGCCTTCCTGCAATCCTCAGGGGCAGGGCGGGGCGAGCGGCGCCCGTTTGAACGCGGCGTTCGCCAAGGCGGTGGCGGCGGAGCACGCGGTGCCGGTCAGCCCCGGGGGCCGAATGCGAGCGGGCCGACGGCAATCTCCGACCGGCTGGCGCGCTCGACACTGGTCAGCGGACAGCAGGTGGCGCCGCTTCTGAGAGAGAGCGTTCTGGCACTCACCATCGTCAACCACCCGCAATTGCTGTTCGACGAATATGACGAGATCTCGACGATCGAGTTCGACCACCGCGAGCTGCAGCGCTGCTGGGCGGCGGTGCTGAACGCTGCGGCTGCGCAGGGGCCGCGGTTGAACCGCGAGGATCTGCTCGAACAATTGCAGGCGGAGGGTTTTGGTGCGCTGATTACCGCGATCGACCAGCAGATCCGCTATGCGCGGCTCTGGACCGCGACAACGGCGGCCGCGCCCGAGGACGCCCGCGAAGGCTATCTGCAGGCGCTGGCACTGCACCAGCGCTCGAAGGCATTGCACTGGCAGGTGCGCGAGCTCGAACGCGAACTGGCCTATGCGACCGAGGAGGGCGACCTCGAAGCCGTGCCACAGCTTTTGCGCACGCTTCAGGAAGTGCAGCACGAAGTGACGCGGCTTGAAAACCAGGAAGCGATCATCGAGGGCTTCGGCGTGCTTTCAGGCCGCGTGAAGGGGCCGGCGGCGCGCTAGCTGCTGGGTTTTCCCCGCAGCGAAAGCAGGCCTGTTCTCGGCGAAGTCTCGACTATTCGCGCCAATGATCGGCCACCCATGGCGATGGGCGAAGGTAGTGCCGGAGATAGCGAAACGCATTCTTCTCGTAACGGTCGGATGCAAACAGCCCGAGGATATGGCCAAGCGGGGTGGAGACCTTGTCCTTCTTGCCGAAGCGGCCTTCGATCGCATGCTGCGGCAGGAGGTTGCGCGGGAACAGCACGACGCGCGCGTCCTTGGGCAGTCGGGGTGCCAGGAAAAAGTTGAGCGGGAACGGCCGGCGGCAGTCCTGCCGGAAATGCAGGACCCAGCGGCGGGGGAAAAGTTTGGTCCCGCCCGGCGCATTGCGCGTGACGAAGCGCTGCTCGAAACGGTATTCGTCGGCAATGCCTTGCGGGTCGGCGCGGAATTTCTCCTGCAACGGCACCAGCTTGCCGACTGGATAGCGAAACAGCGAGGTCTGGCCGAGGCGCTCGAACGGCGTCGTCTGGTTACGGGCGAGGATGACGTCGTCCGGTTCTCCCTTCTCGAAGAAACCATCGAGCGATCCGACGATGACCAGGTCGAGGTCCAGGAACAGGACGGGGCCTTTGAGATTGCCGAGCTTCGGCCCCCACAGCCGCGACTTCTGCCAGATGCCGGGCGTGTTCTTGGGCATTTCGCCGATGTCCAGCGGCGGCAAATCCTCGCACAGGATTTCCGGACGCAGGCCGTCGCGATTGTCGGTAAAGCAGGTGAAGGTGAAGGGCGGGGTGATGTTGCGCGCCACCATGGCGTAGAGCCGGTTGATGAACGGTGCGCCGTACTTCGTACCCCAGTTGATGCAGATGATCTGCTTGACGCCGCCGCTCGCCGCTAGAATATTTGCCATAATCACGTCCCGATTTCTGCGCGCCACTAAAGTACCGATGCGTTATCAAGGTCAAGCTGTCGGGGCAATCCCCGGTGAAGCGCAGCAGGGCCTGCGGGGAAAAACAGCCCTTGTCTCTTCAGTTGCGGCAAGGGCTATGGCATTGCCTGCGCATCTGGCCATGATGGCCTAAGCTGATTCCCGAAGGAGATGTGATGGAGTTCGTCGAAAGGGCGACGCCCTCAAGAAGCGCTGCCAGCAAGCCCTTCGACGAAGCCGGCCAGGCACCGCTCGACGTGCTGAAACGCGTCTATGGCTATTCCGCCTTTCGCGGCAAGCAGCAGGCAGTGGTCGAGCATGTGACCGCTGGCGGCGATGCCGTCGTTCTCTTTCCGACCGGCGCCGGCAAGTCGCTCTGCTTCCAGATCCCGGCGCTCTGCCGGCCCGGTTTGGGTGTCGTCGTCTCGCCGCTGATCGCGCTGATGCGCGATCAGGTGGAGGCGCTGAAACAGCTTGGCGTCAATGCGGCTGCGCTGAATTCGTCGCTGACGCGCGAGGAGGCGATTGCGGTCAGGCGCCAGATCCACGACGGTACGCTCGACCTTCTCTATGTGACGCCGGAGCGGACCGTCACCGACGGCTTCGCCGATCTCATAGGCAATGCCCGAATCGCGCTTTTTGCCATCGACGAGGCGCACTGCGTTTCGCAATGGGGCCATGATTTCCGCCCCGAGTACCGCGCGCTCGGATTGCTAGCCGAGCGCTATCCCGGCGTGCCGCGCATCGCGCTCACTGCCACCGCCGATCCGCACACCCGCGACGACATCGTCGAGCGGCTGGCGCTCAGCAATGCCGAGGTGTTTACCACCAGCTTCGACCGGCCGAACATCGCCTATGAAATCGTCGAGCGCGACCAGCCGCGCCAGCAATTGCTGCGCTTTCTCTCCCGCTTCAAAGGGGCCTCCGGCATCGTCTATTGCCTGTCGCGCGCAAAGGTCGAGGACACGGCCGAATGGCTGAACGCGCAAGGCATCCGGGCGCTACCCTATCATGCCGGCATGGACCGCATGCTCCGCGACAGGCATCAGGACGCCTTCCTGAAAGAAGAGAGCCTTTGCCTCGTTGCGACCGTCGCTTTCGGCATGGGCATCGACAAGCCCGACGTGCGTTATGTCGCCCATCTCGACCTGCCGGGATCGGTGGAGGCCTATTACCAGGAGACCGGCCGCGCCGGTCGTGACGGGCAGCCCTCTGAGGTCTGGATGGCCTATGGCATGGCCGATGTGCTGCAGCGCCGCCGGATGATCGACGAGGGTGGAGCGGCGGATGACATCAAGCGCATCGAGCGCGGCAAGCTCAACGCGCTCTTGGCGATCTGCGAGACGGCGGGCTGCCGCCGCCAGGCGATCCTTGCGCATTTCGGCGAGGCCCATCCCGGCCGTTGCGGCCATTGCGACACCTGCCTGAAGCCGGTCGAGACCTGGGACGGGACGGAAGCGGCGATCAAGGCGCTGGCCGCGGTCTATCGCACCGGCGAGCGCTTCGGCACCGGCCATGTCGTCGATGTGCTCATGGGCACGGTCAACGAGAAGACCGAGCGCTTCGGCCATGTCGACATGCCCGTCTTCGGCGCCGGCAAGGACCTGCCGGCTCGCACCTGGC
Organism: Ensifer sp. EB106-05-01-XG146; assembly: GCF_058791875.1. NCBI lineage: Bacteria > Pseudomonadati > Pseudomonadota > Alphaproteobacteria > Hyphomicrobiales > Rhizobiaceae > Ensifer > Ensifer sp. EB106-05-01-XG146. Next base: position 2,515,640 of record NZ_JBYTDX010000001.1, on the reverse strand, counting down.
AATCGGTCTTCCGGCAATTGCTGGCGGCGGGCCTGATCAGCGTCGACCACGCGGCCTTCGGCGCGATGAAGCTCGAGGCGGAGGCGCGTGCGGTGTTCAAGCGCGAGCGCCAGGTGTTTTTCCGCAAGGACCGCCCGACCTCGGGCAAGGCGGCGCGCGGCGCCAAGTCGGGATCGCAGCGCGAACGGGCCGATCTGGCCGGGTCCGATCTCGAACTTTTCGAACTGCTGCGCGCCGAGCGCTTCTCGATCGCCAAGGATCTGAACGTCCCGCCCTATGTCGTCTTCCCCGATGCGACCTTGATTGCGCTTGCCAAGGAACGCCCGCGCGACCTCGATGAACTGCTCGACATTCCCGGTATCGGCGAAAGCAAACGCGAACGCTACGGCGAGGCATTTCTGGCGGTCATCGACGGGTATCTCGACGGGTGATGGCGGTAGGCCCCGCGTCTCCGTCGTCGGAAAATGTCTGTGGCGAAGCGCTTCGCGACATAATATGTCCGGCCCGCCATCGCGCCTTGAAATGGCCTGTCGTTTTTACGCTGGATGCGGCCGAGCGCCGGATTTTGCTGCAAGTCAAAAGCCGTCATGATACTCGTCAGGCACGCGATGTTTTCTTGAAGCGAGAGCGCCATGACTTCAGCCTTTCTCACCCATCTCCGTTTAGAACTCGAGGGCCTGAAGACGGCCGGGTTGTACAAGTCGGAGCGTGTGATCACCTCGAAGCAGGCGGGTGAGATCGAAGTCGCCTCGGGCGAGCGGGTGCTCAACTTCTGCGCCAACAACTATCTCGGCCTTGCCGATAACGCGGAGCTGGCCGAGGCCGGCAAACAGGCGCTCGACCGCTACGGTTACGGCATGGCCTCGGTGCGCTTCATCTGCGGCACGCAGGAGGAGCATAAAGCACTCGAGGCACGCATTTCGTCCTTCCTCGGGCTGGAAGACACGATCCTCTATTCCTCCTGCTTCGACGCCAATGGCGGCCTGTTCGAGACGCTGCTCGGCGAAGAGGATGCGATCATCTCCGATGCCCTCAACCACGCCTCGATCATCGACGGCGTGCGGCTGTCGAAGGCCAGGCGCTTCCGCTATGCCAACAACGACATGGCGGCGCTGGAGGAGGAACTAAAGAAGGCCGAGGGCAGCCGCTTCAAGCTGATCGCCACGGACGGCGTCTTCTCGATGGACGGCATCATCGCCAATCTTAAGGGCGTCTGCGATCTCGCCGACAAATATGGCGCCATGGTCATGGTCGACGACAGCCATGCGGTCGGTTTCGTCGGGAAGAATGGCCGTGGCTCGGCCGAACATTGTGGCGTCGAGGGCCGGATCGACATCATCACCGGCACGCTCGGCAAGGCGCTCGGCGGCGCTTCGGGCGGCTACACCGCGGCCAAGGCCGAAGTCGTCGACTGGCTCAGGCAGCGCTCGCGCCCTTATCTGTTTTCCAACACCCTGGCGCCGGTGATTGCCGCCGCCTCGCTGAAGGTGTTCGACCTGATCGACAACGGCGATGCCTTGCGCGAGCGGCTCTATGCCAATGCGGCGCTGTTTCGCACCGAGATGACCAGGCTCGGCTTCACGCTGGCCGGCGAGGGCCATCCGATCATCCCGGTGATGCTCGGTGATGCCGCACTCGCCCAGGAGATGGCGGCGCGCATGCTGAAGAAGGGCGTCTATGTCATCGGCTTCTCCTTCCCGGTGGTGCCGAAGGGCCAGGCGCGCATCCGCACGCAGATGTCGGCAGCGCATAGTGAAGCGGACGTCCGGCGGGCAATCGCCGCCTTCGAAGAGGTCGGCCGCGACCTCGGCGTGATCTGAGGGAGAGACTGATGACGAACATGATGAAGGCGCTGGTGAAGTCGAAGCCGGAAGAGGGCCTCTGGATGGAGCGCGTGCCGGTGCCGGAGATCGGCCCGAACGACGTGCTGATCAAGGTGAAGAAATCGGCGATCTGCGGCACCGACGTGCACATCTGGAACTGGGACCAGTGGGCGCAAAAGACCATTCCGGTGCCGATGGTCGTTGGTCACGAGTTCATGGGCGAGATCGCCGAGGTCGGATCGGCCGTCACCAAGTACCATGTCGGCGAGCGCGTCTCGGGCGAGGGCCATATCGTCTGCGGCAAGTGCCGCAACTGCCGGGCCGGCCGCGGGCATCTGTGCCGCAACACGCTCGGCGTCGGCGTCAACCGGCCGGGCTCGTTCGGCGAGTTCGTCTGCCTGCCGGAGTATAACGTCGTGCCGATCCCGGAGGATGTGCCCGACGAGATCGCGGCGATCTTCGATCCGTTCGGCAATGCGGTGCACACGGCACTCTCCTTCGATCTCGTCGGCGAGGACGTGCTGGTGACCGGCGCCGGTCCGATCGGCATCATGGGGGCGCTGGTCGCCAAGCGTTCGGGCGCGCGCAAGGTGGTGATCACCGACATCAACCCGACGCGGCTGGCGCTCGCCAAGAGCGTCGGCATCGACCATGTCGTCGATGCCTCGAAGGAAAACCTTGCCGACGTGATGAAGGCGATCGGCATGACCGAAGGTTTTGACGTCGGGCTGGAAATGTCGGGTGCGGCCCCTGCCTTCCGCGACATGATCGACAAGATGAACAATGGCGGCAAGATCGCCATTCTCGGCATCGCACCGGCCGGCTTCGAGATCGACTGGAACAAGGTGATCTTCAAGATGCTCAACCTCAAGGGCATCTATGGCCGCGAGATGTTCGAGACCTGGTACAAGATGATCGCCTTCGTGCAGGGCGGCCTCGACCTTGCCCCCGTCATCACCCACCGCATCAAGATCGACGAGTTCCGCGACGGCTTTCAGGCCATGCGCTCCGGCAATTCCGGAAAGGTCGTCATGGACTGGTAAGGTCGCAAGGGCCGCCGTACCCGTGAACGGCGGCGGTTCAGTTGGCGAGGCCGAACTGGATCTCGATCTCGTGATAGCGGGCGCCCTGGCCCGCCCAGCGATGATAAATCTCGCGGCTCTCGCCGGAGAAATTGTGCCTGGACATCTCGATCATTGCGACCAGCGGCGCGTAGCCCTGGGTGAAAAGGCTGCGCATCGGACCCTGGTGCAGCGTGGACGCCACCATGATCGGCTCCAGTTCGATCAGATCGAGCGCGCCGCGATAATCCTTGCCGCCCGTGACCGGGCGGCAGATGCGCCAGTCGAACGGCGTCTTGGCGTTTTTCGGTAGATCGTTCGCGATGAAGATCCAAGGGCCTGCGGGCATCATGCCTGCACGTTCCATCTCCGCCTCGATGAGAGGCGCCAGCATGGCGCTCTCCGTCTTGACGTCTGGAATGGTGAGCCGCCGACCGATCGATAACACCCGCATGGCGTCGGTTTCCTTGATGAGCATTCGAGCCTCCGTTTCGGTGCGAAGGTCCTGCGCGATCAGGTCAAGCGCAAGCAAAAAGCCGGAATAATCTTGCGATTTTTCCTCGACAATGGGCTCCTTCGGGAATCGTTTTGCGTGCACATGCCTGGCTGCCGCCTGCGCTTGCTTGAGGGCAGGGAGGCTCTATCTTGATGGCAGTGGCGACGTCGTCGCACCGGGAAGTAGAGGAGATGCATGCATGCGTTATGAGGGAAGCTGTCATTGCGGCAAGATCGCCTTCGAGGTGGAAGGGGAATTTGGCGAAGCGATCGACTGCAATTGCTCGCTCTGCCGTCGTCGCGGCGGACTGCTCGCCTTCGTTGCCCGCGACAAGCTGACGCTGACGACGCCGGAAGCGGACCTCTCGACCTATGTCTTCAACAAGCATGTGATCCAGCACCGGTTCTGCGACACCTGCGGAATCGCGCCATTCGGTGAGGGCGACGGGCCGCATGGGAAGATGGCGGCGATCAACCTGCGCTGCCTGCCGGAGTTCGATATCGAGGCGGTGAAAGTCGTCAAATACGACGGCCGGTCGGTTTAGGACCGGACCGAAAAATGCAGTCCTGGTTGCGCGTGCGCATATGGCACAACGAGACCTTGCCGATTAAATTGTTGCTACCCTTGTCTTTTGGCGGGCAGCGCCTACATCTTCAGCGGAAGCTGATAAACCCCAAAAAGCGACAGGAACGGTGATTTTTACCGAATCATCCGGTTTTTCAGCGGAAATGCTTGACGGGATCGAAAATTCTGGGAATCACCATTTCCGAATAAGAAATGGCGAGATGACACGGCGGTTAGGGAATCATGCCAGAGACGTTTCAGTGGCAGGACTGTCGGAGCTTGTCCGCTTTGCCACGAGTACACTCGTGGTTAAACAGGAATTAAACATCATCCCGTTACGTCAGGGGAAATGATTCGGTGGCGGGTGCGCGGCGCACCCGGACCTTCGAGCGGCATTGGCACCGGGCTCACGCCGGTTGCGACAAGGAAAGCGACGAACTAAATGGCAACCAAAGTCAAAGAAAACGAAGAAGCTGACGTAGAACGCGAAGGCGCTCCGGACGGCCCGCTTCTCGATCTTTCCGATGACGCTGTCAAGAAGATGATCAAGGCTGCCAAGAAGCGCGGCTACGTGACGATGGACGAGCTGAACTCCGTCCTTCCGTCCGAGGAAGTCACCTCCGAACAGATCGAAGACACGATGGCGATGCTGTCCGACATGGGCATCAACGTGATCGAGGACGAGGAAGCCGAAGAAGCTGCCGGCGGCGGCGACGATGAGGCCAGCGACGACGATAACGAAAGCGAAGGCGGCGAACTGGCCCCTTCCAGCGGTACTTCGCTTGCCACCAGCAAGAAGAAGGAACCGACCGATCGCACTGACGACCCGGTTCGCATGTACCTGCGCGAAATGGGTTCGGTCGAGCTTCTGTCGCGCGAAGGCGAGATCGCGATTGCCAAGCGCATCGAGGCTGGCCGCGAGACAATGATCGCCGGTCTCTGTGAGAGCCCGCTGACCTTCCAGGCGCTGATTATCTGGCGCGACGAACTGAATGAAGGCCAGACGCTTCTGCGCGAGATCATCGATCTCGAGACCACCTATTCCGGTCCCGAGGCCAAGGCTGCTCCGCAGTTCCAGAGCCCGGAAAAGATCGAGGCCGACCGCAAGGCTGCCGAGGAAAAGGAAAAGACCCGCAAGGTTCGCTCGCCTGCCAACGACGACGACATCACCAATGTCGGCGGCGATGTCATGCCAGCCGAGGAGGAAGAGGAAGACGACGACGAGTCGAACCTCTCGCTCGCCGCCATGGAAGCGGAACTGCGCCCGCAGGTCATGGAAACCCTCGACATCATCGCGGAGACCTACAAGAAGCTGCGCAAGCTGCAGGACCAGCAGGTGGAAGCCCGCCTTGCTGCCACCGGCACGCTGTCGCCCGCACAGGAGCGCCGCTACAAGGAACTCAAGGACGAGCTGATCAAGGCGGTCAAGTCGCTGTCGCTCAACCAGAACCGCGTCGACAGCCTGGTCGAGCAGCTCTACGACATCTCCAAGCGCCTGATGCAGAACGAAGGCCGTCTGCTGCGTCTTGCAGAATCCTACGGCGTCAAGCGCGACTCGTTCCTGGAGCAGTATTCGGGCGCCGAACTTGATCCGAACTGGATGAAGTCGATCAGCAACCTGGCCGGCAAGGGCTGGAAGGAATTCGCCAAGAGCGAAAACCAGACGATCCGCGACATCCGCCAGGAGATCCAGAATCTGGCCACGGAAACCGGCATCTCGATCGCCGAGTTCCGCCGCATCGTTTCGATGGTGCAGAAGGGCGAGCGCGAAGCGCGTATCGCCAAGAAGGAAATGGTCGAAGCGAACCTGCGCCTCGTCATCTCCATCGCCAAGAAGTACACCAACCGCGGCCTGCAGTTCCTCGATCTCATCCAGGAAGGCAACATCGGCCTGATGAAGGCGGTCGACAAGTTCGAATACCGCCGCGGTTACAAGTTCTCGACCTATGCCACCTGGTGGATCCGTCAGGCGATCACCCGGTCGATCGCCGACCAGGCCCGCACGATCCGCATCCCGGTGCACATGATCGAGACGATCAACAAGATCGTCCGCACCTCGCGCCAGATGCTGCACGAGATCGGCCGCGAGCCGACGCCGGAAGAACTGGCCGAAAAGCTCGCCATGCCGCTCGAAAAGGTCCGCAAGGTCCTGAAGATCGCCAAGGAGCCGATCTCGCTCGAAACGCCTGTCGGTGACGAAGAGGATTCGCACCTCGGCGATTTCATCGAGGACAAGAACGCACTGCTGCCGATCGACGCCGCCATCCAGGCGAACCTGCGCGAGACAACCACCCGCGTTCTCGCCTCGCTGACGCCGCGCGAAGAGCGCGTTCTGCGCATGCGCTTCGGCATCGGCATGAACACCGACCACACGCTCGAAGAAGTCGGCCAGCAGTTCTCGGTTACCCGCGAACGTATCCGTCAGATCGAGGCGAAGGCGCTCCGCAAGCTCAAGCATCCGAGCCGCTCCAGGAAGCTCAGAAGCTTCCTCGACAGCTAAAGTCGGGTACATGGAAAGATCGAAAGCCGGGCCACGTGCCCGGCTTTTTCGTTTCCGCCTCACCCATGCGATTTATTGTGGGCGCTTTCGCCGGAGAGTATAGTCGCCCCTTCGCAGTAATCTGGGGCACCCCGTCTTGTACGCGGGAGCAATCGCACCGCGGGCGTGAAGCGTGCCCCCGTGGAGGTGTCAGATGACGACGTATGTCATGCTCCTCAACTGGACCGAGCAGGGCGTCAAGAATGTGCGTGATTCCCCGAAGAGGCTCGACCTCGCACGGAATGTGCTCGGCGAGATGGGCGGTTCCTTCAAGCATTTCTTCCTGACCATGGGCGACTACGACATGGTGGCCATCGTCGAAGCGCCTGACGATGCGGTGGCCGCACGCTTCGCGCTCACGCTTGGCATGGCCGGCAATGTGCGCTCGACGACGCTGAAAGCTTTCCCTGAGGCTGCCTATCGCGAACTGATCGCCTCGCTTGGATGAACAGCCGGTGTTGCGGCCGTGAGGATAATCGCGGCCACAACGCCAGATGCCTCGTTCACGGCGCACCGTTTCCTGAGAGGATGCGGGCCGCGCCGCGCATGGCGTTGCGAAAGGCGTCGTCAAAGCTGATGCCGCTCAACTGCCAGCGGTAACGCTTGCCGCCCGCGTCCATCTGCCATTGGGCGATCCAGCCACGGGCGGCGTCGGACCAGACGAGCGTGCCGAGGAGCGGCACGTCGCCGTCGGTTTGTGTCACGGGTGAAAAGAGCTGCGCCGGATCCGCTTGCGGCAGGGTGTCGAGCGCGGGTTTCCGGGCGGTTACGGTCGCCGCATCCGGCAGCACGGTCGAAAGCGCCAGCGGCCTTGCAGCTGCCTCAAGCGAATCCGCCATATAGGGGCTTTCACTGCCGTCGCGTGTCAGCACGAAGCGGCGCTTCTGGTCCTTGACCGCCAGCCATACGGCGATCGCCGGGCGAGGGGAGAGCCATGGCTTGCGGCCGAGTTCTGCGAGAAGCGGATTCAGTGTTGCTGGCTGGTACCGGCAGGTGAGGTCATGCGGGCGGTCGTGCGTGCCCTGTTCGTCATGGATCGGGATGCCTTCGAGGCGATCGCGGTAGGAGAAGGTCGAGACGAAGCTGCCGGCCTTGGCCTCCGCTGCAGCAAACCGGGGCGCCTCTGTGATCATCGGATCGCCGGATAGTTTGACGAGCACTTCACGCAGGCATTCGCGAAAACCGATCTCACGGTTGGCCTCACCCGTGCCGGTGACGATCGCGTCACTGCGATAAAGCGCGTCGATATCTGCCGCCCCGGCGTTGCTGCCGGCGTGGCAGAGAAGCGCCGCTACGAGCGCCGTGACCGTCGCTCTTTTCCGGATCAGTTTGCCGGCGGCAGGACGCAACTGAGATCGCCCTCCTCACAGCTCAGATAGGTCTTGAAGTCGGCGACGCGCTTCTGTGTGCGATCGTCGCGGCATTCAAGCGTGATCATCGGCTGGGCGGAGCCGCCGGCAACGCCCGAGCTTGCGAAATCGCATTCGGCATCGCGATAGGCGATCCAGGCCCTTTGCGCGGCAACCAGCAGCTTCGTCTTGTCGGCATCGTCCTTCAGGCGTCCCTGGATTTGCTTGTAAAGGGCGTTCAGTTCGGCGTCGGAGGCCTTCAGCGCCTTGTCGGCGCAGGCATTCATCGTCGCCTGGTCGCTCGCATCGGCGCATTCGTCGGCGCGCGCGAGGCCAGTCGCGGCGAACAGGCCGGTGAAGGCGAGCACCATCAAGGCGGATACTTTCATCGATACGCTCCTTTGCGCCCAATGGCTGGCGCGGCATGTCTCCCGTGGATCGTAAAACCTCCGGTGGCGAAAGTTCAATGGCCGGGCCTTCGATGGTTCTCCTTTGAATCAAAAGAGATCCTTAAGGTTTACGTTTTATCAATCTCTGGAGCGCCGCGGCCCCGACGGGCGGCCCGTGGTGTTCGAGCATTTTTCCCGCGGCATTGCCTTGCGCGCAAGCCGTGCTGCGGGAAGCAAGAGGTTCTGCGATGCGTTGCGTATTTGTCGTCGTCCTCCTGTTGCTGGCCGGCTGCGGAACGGTGCCGAGAGACACCCGGAATGCCTGCGCGGTTTTCGAGCAGCAAGATGGCCTTTTCAACAATTGGCGCCGGGAAGCCTATAGCGCCCAGCGTGAATACGGCGTGCCCGTGCCGATCCTGATGGCGACGATCTACACCGAATCCGGCTTCCGCCATAATGCCCGTCCGCCACGCACCAAGCTTTTCGGCTTCATCCCCTGGACGCGCGCTTCGACCGCCTACGGCTATTCCCAGGCGCTCGACGGCACCTGGGCGCGCTATCAGAGCGAGACCGGCCGCTGGGCGGCGCGGCGTTCGGACTTCGGCGACGCGATCCGCTTCATCGCCTGGTACCATCGCGAAAGTGCCCAGCGGAACGGCATCGCCCTCAACGACGCCTACAGGCTCTACATCGCCTATTACCATGGCCACGGCGGCTATTCCCGAGGCAACTGGAGCGATACGGCCAAGAACGGCGCCAAGCGGGCGGCCGGCATGGCCCAGGTCTACAGCAAGCAGCTCAGAGGCTGCGGCAGCTAACGCCGCAGCCCGGTTGAGCCGGCGCCAGGGGACCGTTCTTCCGCTTAACCAGCGGCTGCGCGATCAAGTTCCGCGACATCGATCTTCACCATGCCCATCATCGCCTGCTGGGCGCGGGCGGCACGCGCCGGATCAGGATCGCCGAGGTGGCGCATCAGGGCGTCCGGGATGATCTGCCAGGAAAGACCGAACCTGTCCTTCAGCCAGCCGCAATGCTGCGGCGTGCCGCCGTCCAAGAGCCTTTCCCAGAAGTAGTCGACTTCCGCCTGGTCGGTGCAGCGCAGGAAGAACGACACGGCCTCGCTGAACTTGAAATGCGGCCCGCCGTTGAGCCCCATGAAGTGCTGCCCCTCGATCTCGAAGGATGCGGTAAAGGCCCTGCCGTCGGGGCCCCGCTTCACGTCGGTGATGCGGGTGTTGCGGAAAATGTCGGTGTAGAAAGTGATGGCGTCCTCCAGCTGATCGTCGAACCAGAGAAACGGCGTGATCTTCTGCATGGGTGTCTCCCGATTTGGATGCTACCGGCCAAGGACGAACGGGGAAGCGCGGTTCCGACAAAAGCAGCGCCGCACTTGAAAGAAAATTCCGTCCCGATGTCGGAACTCTTGGCCGTCCTGCGTCCTATGCTCGTAGAACGAACAGAGGAGACTATGTCGATGACCTATGTGGATGGCTTTATCGTTGCCGTGCCGAAGGCGAATATCGAGGCCTACAAGGCGATGGCGAAGGCGGCGGGTGAGGTGTGGATGGAGCACGGCGCGCTCGCCTACAACGAATGCCTGGCGGATGACGCGCCCTATGGCGAAGTGACGTCCTTTCCCCGCTCGGTGCAGGCCAAGGACGATGAGACGGTGGTGTTCTCCTGGATCACCTACAAATCCCGCGCCGAGCGCGACGCGATCGTTGCCAAGGTCATGGCCGATCCGCGGCTGCAGGGCGATGCCTGGAAGCAGGTGTTCGACGGCAAGCGCATGATCTATGGCGGCTTCGAGGCCTTCCTGGAGATGTAGGCGCTGTTTGCGCGACGGATTGCGGCAGATCGCCTTGGACCGGGAGCGGTCCGGGGATAGAAGCATTGGGCATATCACCGGGTCGCACCGCTTCTCAGGCGGATGCGACCGCCTGCCGGAGGCCTTCATGCCGCAAACGCGCATCACCATCGCCACCCATGGCCAGGGGCTCTATGAATTTACCGACCAGGCGGCGGCCTTCGTACGCGCCAACGCCGACTGCGAGGGGCTGCTCACGGTCTTCGTGCGGCACACCTCCTGTTCGCTTCTCATCCAGGAGAACGCTGACCCGGACGTGAAGCGCGATCTGGACGCCTTTTTTCGCCGCCTCGTGCCGCCTTCCTCGGATACCTCCATGCGCTGGATCGTGCACACCCAGGAAGGCCCCGACGATATGCCGGCACATATCAAGGCGGCGTTGACGCCGGTATCGCTCGGCATTCCCGTCAGTGGTGGCCGGATGCTCACCGGCACCTGGCAGGGGCTCTACCTCTTCGAGCATCGCGACCGCCCGCATCGCCGCGAGATCGTCCTGCATCTTTCCGCCTGATTGGCCGGCGCCGACGATTGAACGGCGGCGCAAGGGTTCTAGATAAAGGGGCGAGAGCAAGGGCTTGGGAACCGGCCTTCGAGGCTAGGGAGGAACCGGAATGACCGATGCACAGACGATTGCCAGCGGCTTTATCGAGGCGCTGAACCAGCGGGATTTCGAGGCGCTGGCGCGGCTCGTGCATGAGGACATAGAACTCGATTCGCTGACCGGTCAACGCACCGTCGGCGTCGGCCCCTTGCGCGCCTGGCTGATGAACTATCTGCGCCGTTTCGACGAGCAGTTCGGAGACGTGGTGCTGATGCGCGATGCCTTCGGCCAGCGCGTGGCCGCCGATTTGACGGTACGGGGCACCTACCGCGAGACCATGGAAGGCTTTCCCCCTGCGACTGGCCAGAGCTACTCCATTCCCAGCGTGCTCGTCTTCGAGATCGAGGACGGCGCCATCACCCGCCTCAGCCATTATCGCAATATTCGCGTCTTTGAGCGGGCGCTTGCCGGCTGAGCGACGCGTAGCCGACCGCTCCTGACGGTCGCGCCCCTTCATTTTCAAGTTTTCTTACTGACCGCCGGATGACCGATCATGTCTTGATCGGGAAAATACGGGCGCGAATCACCTCTGGCACGCCGATGACGGCGGCTGATTCGCCGCTTGTCCAAGCGCAGGCGAAGGCGCGTCCCAGCGCCTTGGCCGCGGTCAAAGCCCTTCGAAATACTTGTTTATAAGCAATGCCTTATCGACTGTGACTTGCACGAAAGTCTCCTCCACGCGCGTGTGGTCATCTCGTTCTGGCAATCTGAACGTCCCATGAACATCGGGTTCCGCTGTCGTTCAGCTTGGCGACCCTATTCTCTGATCAATCGCTTGGGACGGTGATTGCCCCTCGAACCCTTCAAGCTTGGAGAGATCTTATGAAGAACCGCCTTTTTAACGCCGCTGCCGCCGCCGTCATCGGACTTACCGGCCTGCTGGGTGCCGCCTCCACCGCTTCGGCGGAATCGATCGAATTCGGTTTCGGCCCGCGCGGTGGCGTCGATGTCCAGTATCGCGACTACGACGGCGGCTACGGTGACGAGCGCGACTGGGGTCGCGGCCGTGACCGCCACTGGGACCGTGACCGCCGCGGCCGTTGCGCGCCCTGGATGGCCGTCGACAAGGCCCGCGATCGTGGACTCCGCCGCGCCTATGTCGCCGACGTCTCTTCGCGCCGCGTCGTCGTCGAAGGCCGTCGCCACGGCCAACGCCAGACGATCGTGTTTGCGAACGCCCGCGGCTGCCCGACGATCGGCCGCTGGTAACACCTAAGCAATCTTCCCGCCTCGTCTCCCCCGGCCGGCGGAAGAATGGCCCCTCATGCCAAGGCATGGGGGGCTTTTTGTTTGACGCCGCAGCGACCAAGGGGCGCCGGTTGCGCGCAGCCCTGGTCGGGACGCGTGAACGAAGCGAAGTGGATCAGGCCGACAGCGCGGTCCACACGTGCGAATCGTCCGCTCGGGCGATCGTCGTGTCAGGCACCGTAGTTGCCGAACCGACGGCAAGGCTCCGGCCGGTTTGCCCTCTAGCATTGCCAGACGAATGAACGCGCGGCGCAATTCCATCGCGGACATCTGCGGCCTAGGCATCGGCTGATCTTCTTCAGACCGGATCCAGCCCATGTGTCAGCCATCGCCCGGAACACCTGCCAAGGATCTCCTCGACCGAACACTCGGGACCAACGATCCATGCGATGTGGCTGGAGGTCCGCTTTAGCGGCGAGGATGACGAGGACGTGAAGGCGAGGGCGACGCTAGGCGGAGATCGCGGAGCGGTCGCGGGCGATGCCGCAGGGCGAGGGACGGCAGCAAATCGCGCGCGGGAAGCGATGTCAAAGCAGGTGCCGGCAAATTTAAGCCTGGAGGTCGGACGGCGTTCAGCGCCGGGCCCAGTCTTAGTCGAGTGCATCGCGATCACCAGCGCCCAAAAGAAAAGCCCCCGGCACCGATCCTTGGCACCAGGGGCGTTCGATCGTTGAGCGCCCGCGCTTGGCCGCGGGCGTTGCTGACAAGCCTTACTGCTTGATTTCGAAGGTCACGTTGACCGTCACGTTGTAGCTGTTTTCGCCGGTTGCGACCGGAACGGCGTCGGCGGCATATTCCTTGGCCATGCCGGCGCGCATCATCGGCACCGGCTCGGGGCGGAAGCCCTGCTCGGAGATGTTGACGATCTTGCCGACCGAGACGCCGGCCGCTTCGGCCAGCACCTTGGCCTTCTCAACCGCGTCGGCAACGGCTGCCTTGCGCGCTTCGGTGATCACGGCTTCCGGCTTGTCGTTGGTGAACTGTACGCCGCCACCTTGGTTGACGCCGAGCGAAACCGACTTGTCGATCACTTCGCCGAGCTTGGCGAGATCGCGAACGCGGACGCTGACGCCGTTCGTCACCTGGTAGCCGATCAGCTCCGGCGCGCGGTTGCTGCCGTCGGTGTTGGTCGGGTAGCTGTATTGCGGGTTGAGCATGAAGCCGCTCGTCTGCAGGTCGCGATCGGCAATGCCACCGTCCTTCAGCGCCTTCAGCACTTCGGCCATGGTCTTGTTGTTGGCGTCCAGCGCTTCACGCGCGGTCTTGCCATCCTTGACGACGCTCAGCTGCAGGACTGCCATGTCCGGCGCGGTCGTCGCGCGGCCTTCGCCGGCAACGACGATGGTGGCCTTGTCCTTGTCCGTCTCCTGCGCCTGAGCGGCGGCAACGCCAGCAAAAGCTGCAGCGAAGGCGGCGATCGAAAGCGTGCGGGCAGTGCGTGTGGAAATCATCTTCAATGTCTCTCCGGTTGTTCCGTCCCAAGCGTCTTCTTGGCTATCGATTGTGTGAGCATTGCGGCAATGGCTTGTCCGCAAAAAGGTTTTCCGCTAGAGCCTTGGCCACCCGCAAACTGCCATTGGTTCGCGGGCCTGGATCACGACGGTGCCACGCCTCGTTCAGAAGCGCAAAGGCCACCGTAGCACTTAAAGTTGCTGCCCCGTGTCTTATCCCTGGACCGTTACGGTTTAAGGACAGGAGCGGATCCAGAGTGGGCCTGTAGCTCAATGGTTAGAGCCGGCGGCTCATAACCGCTTGGTTGGGGGTTCGAGTCCCTCCGGGCCCACCAATACCTCCTTTCAGGTATTGATTTTATTGGATTTTTTGACTGTTTTTGTCCCACTTTCTTCGACCCCTTGAGGCGGTGGGACAACTTTGTCGTCGTTTTGTTCCAGGGCGAGGTGTTGGATGCCAGCAGCTGCCAGCTTCCGACGGTTCGCCTTTGCGGTGTAAAGAGTGGACTGCTGCTTCGTGGTCCAGCCGTAGATCGCCATCAATTGATCGTCTGTCGCGCCGTTCTCGGCGGCGATGGTGGCGCCGGCTTTCCTGAGGCCATGCAGCGAGCAATGGAACAGTCCTGCCTCATCGCACCACTTGCGAAAGCGATTCCCGAACCCGTCGTCTGTGAACGGAGCACCGTACTCGGTCGTCAGCCAGGTCATGTTTCCGACTGGTGACGATTTCAGAGTTTGCGAGAGGCCGGGTAGCAGAGGTATTTCGACCATTACCCCAGACGAGCCTGCGGTCTTCCCCGGTCGAAGAGCGATCCATCCATTTTGAAGGTGCTGGCGCCCGAGAATCACGAGGTCGCCGCGCCTCATCCCGGTGAACAGCGCGAGGTGGAGGGCAAGCCGTGCCTTGCTGCCGGGCGGATGTACTGCTTCGTACTGGCGGACCTCGGCAATCGACCAGGTGTGGAAACCGTCGCCCGACTTCTTCCGTTTGATGCCTGCGCAGGGGTTCGTACGCGCAACCTCATTCTCGATCGCCCAGGCGAACATTGCAGACAGAGCTTTGACGACATTGTTCCTGGCGCCGATCGTTTGGCGCAACTCGTCCCTAATCTCGGTCACATGCCGTCGCTCCATGAGGGCGAAGGGCAAATCCCCGCGCTTCTTCGGCGTCTTCCCCGCTGTTTTGCTCTCGCAGATTTCCTCGAGCATGCGCACGCGCCGGCTCATAAGGTCGTCTGATACGGTGCCGTGTGCTCGTCGCTTGTATTCTACGAGGAGCCAGCGAAGCGATCCGGCCTTAGCTTCGTCGGAAACAGGCGCCGGTGGTTTCTTCTCGTCAGGCTTCACCCATTTGATGCCCAGGCGGGCCGCTGCGACCTCTTTCTCGAACAGCTGCGTGCCGGGTGTTTCCGTCAGGCGTACCTTTGGTCGCCCGCTGGTGCGAAAATAATATCTGACATTGCCGTGTCGATCCCAGTCGGGAGACACGCCTTTAGGAAGCTTGTTTTCGGTCTTTGGGGGCTTGCTAGTCATGATCCCAAGGATTGCTCCCTGATTCGTCTTCGTCAACTGGATCCACAACCGGACCGTGACGCGGGAGCTTGCGGAACGCCTCGGCAATTTCCGCAACGTCATAGACGAGGCGTCCCGCGGAAGCGATTCGCGGTCGTGGCATACGTCCCGCCGCGATCATCTTGTCAAACGTGCTCACTGAGACGCCGACCAGCTCGGCGGCCTGTTCCCGGTTGATGCCGAAGGGAGGAAGAGAAGCGGGGAGAGTGGCGCCGGGCCGTATTCTAGCCATTTGGCACCTCCGGCACGATCAGCGACTTGAGAAAATGCTCTACGAGCCCAAGCGACATGGTGTCCTCTCCGGGCTCGGCCGCATACTCTTCGAGCTGCAGGGAGGTCAGCAGCGTGTAACGGGCGCCCACGGATCCATGAAGCACATAGAGCAGCTTCGCCTGCGCATCCGCGTGGGTCTGGCAGGGAAACTTGGCGAACCGTTGAAACTCGGCGATTTCTGCCTCTCCGGTTGTCCGTGCGGCGTCCTCGTCGATCGGCACGCATTGATCTTCGAACGACGCTTCGTCCGCAATGACGGCGTCGCGGTGCCGAAAGATCTGGTCTCGGACAGGGCTTCTGGCTGCCGTGATGGCATCCAACATAGCTTTGGTCATGAGCGGTTCTCTCCGAAATGCTCGGCACGCTGGGCGTGGAGCTCAAGCGCGAACTCGCCAATCTCTTTCAGGTTGCCGTCGACGCAGCCGGCGACGCGGTCGAGCATAAGGACCTCGTCGCGCGCATCCCAATCGTGCTCATTGATTGGCCTTGCGGCAGCCGCGGCATCGACGAGGCGCCGCCTGGACAAGACCGCGAACACCTCCAATGCTGCAAGGTATTTCCCGGCAGCATTAAACCCCTTATCGTTGCCGCAACGCGGCTGGCAGGAGATTCCTTCGAGCGAGTGGATGACAATCGTCAGCGCATCGTAGACGGCGGACCATCCGTCACTGCTGATGGCCGTCATATCGAAACTGAGGAGCTTTTCTGCCAAGATACGCTCGTCCCAGCTGTCGCGTCCTTCCAGGCTGTCGAAATAGGCCATCGCGCCGTTAAGAAGCGGCTCGACCATCGAGCCTGCGATATCGGAGTTGGCTACCTCGGCTTGGGCGAGCCGGAGCGCCTTCATGGCGCCGTGGAAGGTGAGGGCCTTGAGCTTGCCATCCATGATGGCCTCTATGGCCGCTTCGAACTCGGCCCCTACGGGCGTTCCCTCGATCGGCATGTTCGTTGCGTTGAGTACCTGCTCGGCGGCGATATAGCGGTCGATCGAGGGCAAGATGTCATTCGGCATGGCTTCGCCAGCGGCCGGATTCGCGTTCGGCATTGAAATTTCTCCAAAACTGTTCGTGAGGAGATCGGCGCCGGGCGCCGGTCCGCTGGCTATTGCGTGATTTGGAACTTCCCGACGATGTAAGGATGCGTCCAGAACCTCGGGCTGACCTGCTTGCATTCGCTCAGGAAGCGCTTGAAAATTGCCGAGACTTCCTTTTTAGCGAACCCGGAATAATGGGCGCCGTCGGCATCAACATGCGAGTTCCTGACAAGGCAACGGATTGTCGGGGCGAAAGGGCTGTCCCGCATGATCGTGTCGACCACTTTTTCAGAGAGACCGTGCTGAGACGACATGCGTTCGCGAACGCGCATGATCGATTCGCAATCACTCGGCATTTTGTCGAGGATGACGTGAGCCTGGGCCATCTTGTCGACCTTCGCGTCAATCGCCTGGATGGCGGCTGACTGCTGGGCCTGCAAGCGCTCCGCTTCGGCGGCAAGCCGGAATACCTCGGCGAACGCTTCAGCCGTCGTAGGGAGACGCGGTACGCTGTTTCGGTGCGCCTGCCAATAATCGACGAGGCGAGCTGTGAACTCGGGCGAGAGCTGCGCGACGACAACGTAGCTGTCGCGCTCGTTAACGAGATAGACCTCAACGGGGCGAGCGCCAGCCCCTTCATGCGAGGTTTCCACCGACGGTGTGAACCTAATGTGCTCTTTGTCTGCCAAGCGCTCAATCGTCCGCTTGACGCTGTCATGCCGAACGTCAAGCAGGTCCGCGATCTCGCGGCTCGACATATGGCCGGGTTTACCGCCACCTGGCGGCGTGTTACTCATCAATGCGTCCATCAGAACCTCCTTACGGGTGTGGACATCCTGTGTGGCAAGCCGACTGCAATCGGCTTCCGGTCATTACGGCGACGGGTAGGGCTGCAACCCTATTCAGTCGCCGTTTTGCGTTTCAGGTGCGGAACAGCCCGCTCCATGCGTTCCCGAATGCTTCGGATGACTTCGCTGTTCTGCGAACTCCCATTACGTTCGGCCTCATGCCTGATGAATGCCTTTAAGTCGGTGGGCAGCCGAACCATGAGCCCCATCTTTTCCGTCGTCTCTCGCATTCTTCACCTCACGTTAATGAATATATCGTTTTGATATCATCAGGAGTCAATCATCTAATATCGTTCCGATATCATTTTCCTCATATCGAAACGATAGTATGGATTACACATGGCCAAGACGACGAAAACGCCGAACGATGAACTCGATAAGTTCCTGCTGCGCATGCCTGAGGGGTTGCGTGAGACAGTAGCTGAGCACGCGCAGCAAGCTGGCCGATCGATGAATGCCGAAATGGTTGCACGCCTACAGGAGGCGTATGACGCGAAAAACGTACTGGTGAGACTGCGTCAGTCAGAACGTCGCTTGATGGCGACGATAGCCGATCTTTCTGCATCCAGGGCAGCGTTGATCCATGAGTTAAAGGCTGCCCGAGAGCAGGGCGTACGACCTGACAACACTCTATACGTACTTCTTGACGCGGATGGCCTACCAATCTCGTGGGCTGAAGTGATGACACACCTGCAAGAGATAGAGAGGAACGCAGCTGCGCCGATCGATAAAATCGATGCAACCGTTTTCGATGCACAGAAGGCATCGAGCGACGATAGAATCGATGAGTGGCTGAAGCTCCGCAATCACTACAGGGCGCTTCGAGGAACCCGTAAGACCAAGCCAGATACTGAAAACGAATGATCGAGCGTTGAGAGGCAATCTTGGTCCCAGCCCTTTTGACTGCTTGGACGAGGCGAACAGGAATGTCTTTTTTACCAGTCACGCTGCGGGCCTCCTCTGCTGCTGACCGGCCGGTGTCGGTGCTTGTTTGCTTTCTAGCCCAGCGTTGATCAGCTGCCGGATAGCTTCCGACCGACTGCCTATGCGTTCGCCGAACCGATAGGTGTCAATTCGTTGGAGCAAACTTCTCTCCATCACGAGCGGAACTCGTTGCTCCTTCGCTTCCTTCTTCATGCTGCGCTCCATTAAGTGATTAAGTTGCGCAAGAAAACGTTAACCACTGACTGATATTACGGTCAACGGTTTTCTTGCGTAACTTAATCAAACATGTGAAAATCCAAAAATGGCTAGACCGAAAAAGACCGACGGCGAAGTAAAAGACCAACGAGTGCCTCTCGTGATGGCGCCGTCTGAGCTTCAGGAGCTTGACGATTGGATGCACGAGAATCGGATTCGCTCGCGTGGCGAGGCGATCCGGCGCCTTTGCCAAGTGGGTATCCGGATTCCTGCTGAGATCGATGTTTTTCTTTCCAGCGCGAAAACGGCCTACGACCACTTCCACGAGGCCTTTGAGCAGTCTCGAGGCAAATCCGACGCCGAGCGGCTTGAAATCTATGAGGGCATGCTTGCGGCGGCCGGGCCGGACATGCTTCAGGCCGTGATTGACGCGACCATGCTTGCGGGCCTGTATCAGGCGGCCGCATCCGGAAACGATCTCACGGACGCCCTTAAAGAGCAGATCAAGGTAATGGACTCTACCATCGACTTGACCATGAAAAACTACCAGATCGGCGGACGAACCTTCCCTGATGATACGTCGACCGAGTGAGACGTCAGGATCTGCCATCACGCGGCGGACTCCTGCGCGGCGGGCACCGTGGCGCTCGCGATAGACCCGAGCACCAGGGCGAAATCCTCATCTTCGAGATGCGTGTATTCTTCCTTGCGGGCCTCGATCACCCATGAGGCGAGGGTTACAGCCTCGTCGAGCGTCCTGGGAACGAACGCGATGATGGCGCGGTCGATGCGCTTGACGGCGGCCGTCGTCGCCTGGGCGATGCTCAGGGCTTCGGCATAGCCGCTCTCTTGCTTAATGCGATCCGCCTCGGCCTGAAGTGTGGCTAGCTCGTTGACCTTAGCCTGAATAGCCTTGTCCCATTCGGCGACGTTCTTCTCTCGAATTGGGCCAGACTTCGGCACCATGAAGGTCATCCAGGCGTCGAAATCCTTCTGCATCTTCGTGCGAACCTGTTCGGCGCTGTGACCCCAAATGGGTTCTTCGATCGGGTTGCCCTCGTCGTCGTAGCCGTGGCGCAGCTTCCCGAGCTGGACCCGGACGAGGGGCAGGGCATCCATTGCGCCGCTGTCCTCAACGTCGCCGACCTTGTTCCAGGCGTCGAGGTCAAGCCGCATGGCTTCCTTGCGATGGTTCATCAGATCGAGGAGGGCGATACAGCTGCGGTTCGGGTGAGCCGTCTGAAGGTAGCCGAGCGCAGCCGCAATCATGCGGGGCACTGCCTGGGACGTCGCGAAATCCTTGGCTTCCTCCAGCGCGAAGCGCAAGGCATCGATCACGCCTCCCATCGTCTCAGCGGGACGATCCCATTCATCCAGGACGTCCATCGGCGCAGCGTACGTTGTGGCAATGACGGCTTCCTCGCCGCCATGGATGTCCCAGTCATCCTCCTTGATCGCGTTGAATGCGGCGACGCCGTTCCGATAGTCTCTGATCGCAGCAATGATAGGATCGGCGCTGGACGGCAAAGCTTCGCCGGCGGCTGGAACACACTGGTTCGCCATGGGTATCTCCATCGGTTAAGATGGAGTGAACTTAGCCGTATCGGCAAGTTGCAGTCAATAGATAACTAAGCCTAAACGGCTAGTTATCTTCTATCTCTTTGATTTTCGCGCCAGATAGTAGCGCAAACTGGTCAACATCGACGCTCTGGAACCTCTGGCCATTTGTTGAGCGGACATCAAATAGACTGCCGCCGAGGTGGTTTTCCACGACCGCGATCAGTGTGCGCCCGTCTCTAAGGGTAAGGCACCCAAGGCGACCCTCGGAGTTCGCGTATCCAGTTTCATGATAGGCTGTAAATCTCAGGACATCGCCGCGGTGGAAAAATGGCGCGAACGCGTCATCGGCGACGGCCACCCAGAAGCTCGCTTCGTTGTCTGCGTCCCCTGTTTCCAGGATGTATCGGCTCTCGATCCCCTTAACCGGGCGAACGGAAAAGCCATTCTGGACGACGCCTTCTAGCTCCACCCGCATTTTCAGATTCGGAGGGGAAAAGATTTCCGAAACCTCTACCCCCAGCGCTGAAGCCAGCTTCACGATCCAATCGGCCGTGAGTTGCATCTTCCCGCGTTCGAGCTTGGATATTGTAACGAAGTGAACGCCGAGGCGGTCGGCCAATTCTTGCTGGGTAATACCCTTGGCCTTGCGAGCTTCAGCCAATCTGTTCGATGAAATGTTTTCCATGAAGCCATTATGGCTTTGGATCTTTAATAAAAACATAACCGGAATGGCTAAATTTTAGTTGCGTCAAACTTGCCTATATGGCTAAATCGAGAGGCTATGAAAAAAACACCCCTCAATCCGAAAGACTGGCGTAAGGCGAACGGCTATTCCATGGCCTCTGTCGCCCGACTGCTAGGGATCGACGGCAAGAACCCTTCTCGGACTTGGCATCGATATGAAAACGGCGAGCGCGAGCCACCTCTCGCGCTGGTCTGCAAAATCGAAGAGATGAGCAATGGCCTGGTGCCGCCGTCATCGTGGGTGCGAGTGCGTGAGGCGTACTTTGCTCGCCAGAGTGAGGTGTCGGCATGAAGAACGTCATCCAGTTCCCCGTCGGCAAAGCGTCCACCGGCACCCCGGAAACGGTCTATCCGCACTTCGCCGGCTCCCCGATGAAACCGGGCATCCCTCGTGCACCTGCGCATACGCATGTGCGTGACGCACGCGAGGGGAGCGCCACCCCGATCGACGCCCGCACCGAACGCGAGCTGATGCTCTGGAATGCCTATGTGGCAGCGCTCACGCTCGCGAACCGGACGATGAAGTTCGAGGACGGGCGTGCAGCAGCCAAGGCCTTCCAAGCGTTCATGCAATTGTTCTGCTCGCCGGAGGCGACATCGTGACGGCGGGTCCGGTTGCAAACATTGATCTCTCCCAGCGCGGTTTTGTCATCGAATTGGAACAGGAGGTGCTGGGCGGCCTCTTGCTGACAGGGCAATTCGCTGCTGTCTCTGGCACGGTGCGTCCGGAACACTTCGTCGAGCCGCTGCATCGGCGCCTCTTTGAACTGATCCAGTTGGCGGCCGAACGCTACAAATCCTGCCGGTTGGATCTCGTTTACAAGTTGTTCTCTGCAGCGGAGATCAAGGCATGGAGCGACGCGCTCGATAACCCCCTGGCCACCTATCTGGCAGCGCTGACGTCCAACACGGTGCGCGGGGTTGCTGGGTTTCGAGACAGCATTCCCAATCTTATCCAGCAGTGGGCTCGCATCAGCGTCGGCGTTGAAGCCGAGCGGATAGCGGTTGCCGCCTCGGATGCGGGCATAGACCCGGCCGAACTGATCCGGTCGGCAACGCGCTCGCTCGACGAAGTCGGTTCGGGGCTTCGCGTGGGAGGAAAGGGCAAGACCCGATTTTCCATCTCGGAAGCGGCAGACACAGCGCTCGACGAGGTGCAACAGGCAATGAGCCGGGGAAGCGGCATCACCGGGATTACGTGGGGCCTGAATGACGTGAATGGTGCCACCGGCGGCCTGCATGGTGGGGAAATGGTAATTCTTGGCGCCAGGCCGTCCATGGGCAAAACAGCCGTCGGGCTTGGCATTGCCATCAAGGCCGCCAAGAGTGGAGCCGGCGTCGGTTTCCTCTCCCTCGAAATGGGCTCAAACCGCCTGGCGATGCGCGCGCTCACGGACATTGCCTATGACTGGAATATTCGGGTTCCTTACAGCGACCTGATTACAGGTCGGGTGGCAGAGAAGGACTTTGAGGCCATCATCGCGGCCAAGCAGGATCTGAACAGGCTGCCTCTATGGATCGAGGAGCAGGCTGGCATGTCCGTTTCGGACATCCGCGTCAAGGTCGAACATATGCAGGATGTGGCCGAGCGCGCCGGCAGCAAGATTGATGTCTTGATCGTCGATTATCTGCAGCTGATCGCCGCTTCCTCGCGGTACTCAGGCAACCGAACGAACGAGGTCGCCGAGATCTCATTCGGGCTCCGACAGATCGCTCGAGAGAATAACCTCGCCT
Organism: Ensifer sp. EB106-05-01-XG146; assembly: GCF_058791875.1. Classification (NCBI taxonomy): domain Bacteria; kingdom Pseudomonadati; phylum Pseudomonadota; class Alphaproteobacteria; order Hyphomicrobiales; family Rhizobiaceae; genus Ensifer; species Ensifer sp. EB106-05-01-XG146. Next base: position 2,493,348 of record NZ_JBYTDX010000001.1, on the reverse strand, counting down.
TGGTCGCCCTGGCGCAACTTAGCCGCGGCGTCGAGAGCCGTGAAGACAAGCGGCCGATGCTTTCCGACCTTCGCGATTCCGGATCGCTGGAACAGGACGCCGACACCGTCGCCTTCCTCTTCCGTGAGGCCTACTACCTTGAGAAGGCGAAAGGGAAAGACCCGGACGCCGAGATCGAGCGGACCGAACGGCTGATCGACTGCCAGAACAAACTTGAATTCATCATCGCCAAGCAGCGCAACGGGGCGGTCAAGACGATCGACCTGTTCGTCGATATCGCCTGCTCAGCGGTCCGAAATGCAGCGAGGTTTTGATGTCGATCGGTGATCTGGATGTTCGTTGCCTGCCTTACATGCCGTTGCAGATCGAGCAGCTGCGCAAATCGAAAGCTTGGCTCCGCTGCCGTCGCCGGCCGGAGCTCGGTTTCTATCTCATGAATTTGTGGATGCGGGCGTGGCACGAGCTTCCTGCCGGCAGCATCGAGGATGACGATGACGTCTTGGCGGACGCGGCAATGTGCGACCCTAAGGCATGGGGTGAGCTTCGGCCGTTGCTTCTCGAAGGCTGGGAGGTCCGTGACGGCAGGGTCTATCACAGGACTGTAACAGAGCTTGCGACAGAGGCATTCGGCAAGCTCCGAAAGAACCAAAAGCGGACCGAGGCAGCCAGAGAGGCAGCCCAAAAAGCGGCTGATAAGAAGCGCGCGACCCCTGTCACCGAGTCTGTAACAGAGACCGTGACAGCGTCTGTGAGAGAGGTTGTTACTGGCCACGAAGGGAAGGGAAGGGAAGAGAATAAAGATTCTTCCTCATCGCCGCCTGATGGCGCGACGACGACTGATGCTCCGCTCCAAAGCAAAAAAGCTCTTCAGGACGAGTTCGATAAAGCATTCTGGCCAGCCTACCCCCGCAAAGTCGACAAGAAGGATGCCCTGAAGGCCTTCATGAAGGCGCGCAGTGTCGCGCCATTGGAAACCATCATGGCGGGCATTCGGATCTACGCGTTGGAAGTCCAGGGCAAGGAGGCGCAGTTCATTCGCCACGCCGCTCGTTGGCTCAACGCCGAGAGCTGGAACAACGGACCGCCGCAGTCTGCCGACGCGTCGGCGCCCCCCGATGATGATCTTTGGGTGAGGCGGCTCCGCCATGCGCGGGGCAAGTGCACGTGGTCAACGGCGAAGTGGGGCCCAGCGCCGAGAAAGCCGAATTGCATGGTGCCCGACCATCTCCTCGAACCGGGCGATGGGGTCAACTGGATCGAATGGGAGTTTGCATGAACGACAATAATTTTTCTGCCGACAACGTCATCGAGTTCCCGGAACTCGTCGGGGTCGAGATCTTCTCGGGTGTGGTGACGAGAAGCTCTACCGTCGATGCAAATGGTGCACACCTGGCACCGGTCGACGCTGGGACGCGGATGTACTTCGTCGATGTCATCGAGGCGGGTGGCGGCCGCATCTGCATGTGGAGCGGTACGGACATCATCAAGGCGCGCCGGGAGGCTGAAGAGTGCCTGGGAGAGTTCGGCGGCCGTATCCGCGTTCTGGCGGGAGACGCCGCATGAGCGAGCGTAGCGGGTCCCTTCAGAAGGCGAGAGCAACGAAGAAGGAGAAGCTCACGGTTGACTTGCTCGGCCTCGGGACGATGAAAGCGGTTGTCGAAGGCAAGATGGTCGATAACCCGCTGCACAACGTTGCCCACGAAGGCGAGACATGGAACCCGAAGAAAATCCGTGTCGCCGTCAACGTCAAGGAAAGCGCGCTTGTGGTGCTCGAGCAGCGAGGGTCGATCGACGATGCCCAGGTTAAGGCCGGCGAGCGGTTCCGCGCTATCTGGGAAGCGCTGGGTGGGAGCGGTACCGGCGCTTTCGACTATTCGCGGGAACCCGTCGATGGTGGCGGCGCTCGGGAGGCGCTTTCGGAACGGCAGATCGCGGCCGGCCAGGACCTGGCGGAAGCCCGTCGGGTTCTAGGGATTGGCTACGACGTCATGGTGAAGGTTGCCGGGGAGGGGCTGGGTATCTCCGAACTATCGGATAACCAGTCGAGACGTCGAGCCTATGCAGAATACCTAAAGGACGGCCTCACGGCCTTGGCTCGGCATTGGGGATATGAAAACCGTGGCAAATCCAGAATTGGGCGATAATCCGCTTGCCCGTGTACACGAGTTTGATATAGAAAAACTACATTGGTGATTTGCGTGACGCGGTCACCAAATCAGGCCGCCTCCGGGCGGCTTTTTGTTTTTCGGAAGTGTGCATCGACAGATATCTAGAACTCCTTCTTCGCGCGATGCCAGTTGTGCTTGAGAACCTTTCGGTGGTGTCGGACATAGTCCATATCGATTGACACGCCCAGGCGGGCCAGGCGGGTGCAGAGATCCCTTTCCATGATGCGCTCGGCGTCCGCCGCTTCATCGTGGCTCTCAGGATTCACCATCAAGAACATCTCGATCGCCGTGCGACGAGCTTCGAGTTGAAGACGACGGCGGCGGAACGAATTGGGCAGTTTCCCCGGCTTCATGAGCCGGTTGATCTCCATAAGGGTGTGATCGAGATGGACAGCCAGTTGCCGGTACTGGTCAGCCCAGATTAAGCGAGCCTCGGCAATTTTTTGGCGCCCTGCTCGCTGAAGCTGGATCCAGCCGAACCATGTTGCCCCGACGGCGGTCAAGAAGACAAGGACGACGCTTACTAGGCCCCATAAGCCGTCGTAATTCTTAACGTCGGCTACTATCGAACCCAGAGCTTCCATTGCAACCCTCATCAAATCTGTGGGGACTATAGCTCGCGTAAGTTTATGCTTCGTAAGTACTGGGAATGCTCGATTCAAAATGCTACGTGGGACCCTCGAACTGGAGGTCGAAAATGGACGAACGAGCCAAGCTTGTAGAGCGTCGAGCAAGAGGGATTTTTGAGAGGGAGAATACCAACCCCGCTGAGGTGTGGGGAGACCTGGTTGGCGGGGGTAGCGCCTATATGGCCTTCACAGAGCGTGAAGGCCCGAATTCGCCCACGAGGGTTCCGATCGATGACCGACGCCGGCAAGTCTACATTGATCGCGCATTGGTCGAACTGAGGTCGGAAGGCCTCATTTGAGATTGTCCAACGACGGCGCCATGGAAGGCGCCGTCAGCGAGCGTCTACCGATTTTGTCGCATAGTGATCGCACCCGGCCCGTGCTGGGTGTCATCCAATGAGACCACCATAATCGTCATTAATGGTGATTAGCGCATCCATTCTTTCCTTAATTTCTTCATCGTCCGCGTAATCGACGGTCCATTCATCAACGCCTTCGCACATGTCGAGACAGAAGATATCCGTCTGAAGCTGCAGTCTATTGTTCATCCGGTTGTTGTGAAGAAAGGAACCAGGCAGCGGTTTGATGAACCGAAACCCAGAAAGGACCTTTCTGGCACGCTGCATCGTAATATCGGCGCATCCCTCGTGAAGGTACGCGCACCGGAGGGCGTAAGCGTCATCTGCGCCAAGAAAAACCCGGCCTTTTGAAGTCGTGTAACGTCCCAGAAGGTAAGAGTTCCACCATTGCATATAGCGATCTCTGGTCGAGCATGAGGGGTCCTGCAAGCGCCCGCAAATGTCAGGAAGCGTAAGGGCGACAGCAAGAGCCCCGTACCAATTATGCGCCGCGACGGCATCGCGTACAGCGCTCGTAAATCGTTCCATGGTCTCTCCCGCTGTTGATTGCGTCACACGCCTGGCAAACGATCATCAATCACAAGTTTAGCCAAGCGACAAGGCACCGGTCTTGTCGCCGGGCTTCAAGCGGACGTGAACGAAATCAAACCGCAGCTTTGCACGAACGACGTTCGAAGAAAGCGAGTGAGAGGCTGTTCTGGCCTGTGAATAAGCCCATCTTCGGTTGTGTATATCTGTCCCCGCGTGATTGTCGCGCGCTGCTGAAAGGCTCACCGTCGCCTCTTCAACCCGAAAAGGAATCAGACGATGAGCAGGATTGACGACATGATTCGCCTAGCCCGAAGTGGCGACAAAGAGGGAGCTAAGGCGATCTTGGATGACGAAATCAAGCTGGCTGAACACTCGCCGACTTCAATCGCCGCGACGCCAAATGGCTACGTCGCGAAGCGCAAGGGTAAGCGGGTCGAGCTGGCTGATGGTGTGTGGCAGCCCGCGAAGAAATAGTGGCCGCCGTTGGCCCTAGGCGCACAAGGCGCCCTATGGGCGTCCGTCTATTTGACCGAGTTAGAAATTAAAGCCGTCCGACTTATAATCGGGCGGCTTTTTGTATGGGCGGGGATCCAACTTCGACAACCGACGCGAGGGACAAGGCTTTCACTCGTGGCCGTAGAGGCCTGCGCCGCCGCCCTAGGGGAGGATGAACCCCGTCATAACGGTGCCAAGTGAGCAAGTCGGTAACAAAACTTTCAGGGCCCAGCGAACAAGGGTCTGTAGTAGCGCCGCCACACGAGTGACCCCGAAAGACCCGCAGGCGAAAGCCGGTTGAAGCTCTTAGGGCGGCCCCTGATGGAGTTAACATGCACGAAGTCTTGATGCTCGCGCTGATGTTGCTCGGCGCGCACTGGCTTTGCGACTATCCGCTGCAGGGGCAGTTCCTCTCCGATGCCAAGGAGAAAGGGCCGCTTCGGTTCTATCACCTCGTCGCCCACGCCGGCATCCAAGGCGCCGCCGTCGCACTCGTCACAGGCAGTGTCTGGCTCGGCATCGCCGAGTGGGCCGCTCATACCGTGATCGACGAGGCGAAGGTTATCGGCAGAACGACGTTCGCCCAGGATCAGGCCCTGCACCTCGGGTGTAAGGCGACCTGGCTGCTGGTGTTGTTCGCATGAGGCCCGTTCCGCCCCCAGCGATGTTTGACGGCCTCGTCTCGTTCGCACCGGCGCCCGAGGTCAGCGACTGGATGAAGGCAACGTTCATCGACGAGGGCGGCCCGGCGCACAATCAAGACCATGGCCACCTCAAGGAAGCGACGATCGGCGTTCTGTGGGCCACCGTCGGGAATAGTCGCAAGGGCCGCCGCGTCATCGGCCAGTGTGAGGTGGGGTCGCCTCAGGGGGTAATGGGGAAGTGGGCAAGGGCCCGAGCAGAGCTGCAGGTGACGGAATGGTTCGGGTTCGTCCCGGATTTCATCATCACGCTTGATGCTGACTATTGCAGCCAGTGCGGTGACGCCGAATTCATGGCGCTGTGCGAGCATGAGCTCTATCACGCCACCCAAGAGCGCGACGCCTTCGGCGCCCCGAAGTTCAGTCGGATGACAGGATTGCCGGTGTTCACGATCATGGGGCACGACGTCGAGCAGTTCGTCGGTGTGGTCCGCCGCTATGGGGCGGTTGCCTCTGGTGTGAAGGAAATGGTCGACGCTGCCAATCGGCCGCCGGAGATAGCGAGAGCGACCATCGATCACGCGTGCGGGACATGTCGCCTTCGGGTGGCGTGATCCTTGATCCTATCTTGAAGAACCGGATTTTTTGAATGGCCAGGGCAAAACTCACCCAGGCGCAGCAAACCTTTGTTGTGCAGTCGCTCGCGTGCTTCGACAGCCCGTCTGTCGTCGCCGGGGTGCTCAAGAAAGACCACGGCGTAGAGATTAGCCCACAAGCGGTTGAATGCTACGACCCGACGAAGAAGGCCGGCAACAACCTCGCAGTGAAGTGGAAGCTTCTTTTCGAGGCCACACGCAAGCGGTTTCTAGAGGACACCTCACCTATCGCAATCAGCCACCGTGCGGTTCGTCTGCGCGCTCTTCAGCGCATGGCAGAGAAGGCCGAAGGGGTGGGCAACATGGTGCTGGCGGCCTCATTGATGGAGCAAGCCGCCAAGGAAGTCGGCGACAGCTACACGAATCGGCGCGAGGTGACGGGCAAGTTTGAGGGTTTGACGGATGAATCTATCGGCGCTCGCCTCGCTGAGTTACTCGGAAAAATTGGAGGCGGTGCAGCTTCTTGAGGAACTAGAGCGCCGGCAACGAGCAAACCGGCTCGGTTCCTACAGCCCCTATAAGAAGCAGCGCGAGTTTCACCTCGCAGGCGCCGCCTACCGAGAGCGGCTGTTCATGGCAGGAAACCAGCTCGGCAAGACGCTGGCGGGCGCTGCGGAAGCGGCGATGCACCTCACAGGGGAATATCCGGACTGGTGGCAAGGATATCGGTTCTCGGGGCCGATCGTCATGCTCGCCGGTTCCGAATCGTACGAACTGACGCGCGACGGCGTGCAGCGGCTCATGATCGGGCCACCGATGAACCCCGAGGACCGGGGAACCGGGTATGTTCCGAAGAAGGCCATTGTCGCGACCACCAAGCGCTCAGGCGTATCTGGTGCGCTCGATAGCGTCACGGTTCGGCATAAGTCGGGCGGCGTCTCGACCCTGCTGTTCAAGGCGTACGAGCAAGGCCGGTCGAAATGGCAGGCCAACACGGTCAACTACGTCTGGTTCGACGAAGAGCCGCCCCAGGCAGTCTATTTCGAGGGCATCACCCGAACAAACGCGACCGGTGGCCTGATCGCGGTCACGTTCACGCCGTTGCAGGGGATGAGTGAAGTGGTCCGACGCTACATCAAGCCTGGCGACGATCCCGGCGCCGTAGACCGCAACGTCACAACGATGACGATCGAGGATGCCGAGCATTACACGCCGGAAGAGCGGGCAAAGATCATCGCCAGCTATCCAGCTCACGAGCGCGAGGCTCGCACGAAGGGCATTCCAGCGCTGGGCTCTGGCCGCATCTTCCCGGTGACGGAAGAGAGTATCAAGGTCGCGCCGTTCGAGATTCCGAAGCATTGGGTTCAGATCGGCGGCATAGACTTCGGATGGGACCACCCGACGGCCGGCGCCGCTCTGGCATGGGATCGCGACGCAGACGTGATGTACGTCACGAAGGTTTACCGGCAGCGAGAGGCGACGCCGATCGTTCACGCTGCAGCGCTCAAGGCGTGGGGCAGCTGGCTTCCATGGTCATGGCCGCACGATGGCAACAACGACATGGCGGCCGGTCCGAACCTAGCATCTCAGTACAGGGCACAGAGCCTGAACCTGCTGCCGGAAAAGGCGACGTTCGAGGACGGCAGCAACAGCGTCGAGGCGGGCCTTATGGACATGCTCGACCGCATGATCACCGGGCGCTGGAAAGTGTTCTCGACGTGTCCGGAGTGGTTTGACGAGTTCCTTCTCTACCACCGCAAGGATGGGAAGGTCGTCAAGGAGATGGACGACGTGCTTTCGGCGTCCCGTTACGCGCTGATGATGAAGCGCTTTGCGAAGGTCAAGCCCGACAACAAGGCCTGGGCCTTCACAGATAGGAAGGTAGTTTGACATGGCTAGCTTTGAATATGGCCAGGTGCGCCGTCACGAGCACAACGGCGATGTCTTCATGATCCGTGATGTGTGGACTCCGGGAGGGGCTGCTCGTGGTCGTTTGATCCGGTGCGAGTACGCGACGGCTAACGATAAGGGGGGTGTCAAATGGACACCTTGCCGGGAAGGCGTTTCCTTCGACGAGATAAAGCCCGTCGGTCACGTCGAATACATCAACGTTGAGAAAGTGGCCTGATGACCGCGCTGACGAAGGGACAAGTCGCCTCTCAGGTGTCGCAGCTGGTAAAGGATTGCGAGTGCTTCCGCGACCAGTCGTCGGCCGATCGCGTCAAGGCGATGGAGTATTACGACGGCGAGATGAAAGACGTGCCGGCTGACCCGAACCGGTCGAAAGTCGTGTCGCGCGACGTGCGCTCTGCCATCAAGAAGGTGTTGCCGTCGCTCATCAAGACTATTCTCGGCAACGACAAGGTTGTAGAATACGAGCCGGTGAACCAGGGTGACGAGGCGGGAGCCGAACAAGCCACCGACTACATCAATAACGTCGTTTTCCCCGAGAGCGACGGCTACAACGCGGTGCAGGATGCAGCGCACGACGCGCTGAAGCTCCGCAACGGTGTTGTCCGTTGGTGGTACGACAAGAAGCGCCAGGTGCAGGTTTCGAGCCATACCGGCCTTGATGAGGCCGCGGTGGTCCAACTCGTCGCCGCCGACGATATCGACGTTCTCGAAAAGGAAGAATACGTCGAGGCTGTCGAGACGCCCGAGGGGTTGGTTCCGACGAAGTTCTACAACGTCAAGATCCGGAAAACCTCGGTCTACGGCTGCACGAAACTCGCCGCGGTGCCGCTTGAGGAATTCCTCATCCATCCCGACGCTATGTCGATCGACGACAGCCTCTGCACCGGCATCAGCATGAAGATGCGCCGGTCTGACCTGGTCGCGATGGGCTATGACCGGGAGGTGATCGATGCTCTGCCCGAGACAACTAAGGACAACGAGAAGGAAACCGAGGAGTTTGCGCGCCGTCGTGACGTCGTGAGCAGCGACGACCAGGCGGACAAGGCCGCTCAGGAGGTCGATTACTACGAACTCTATGTCAGGATCGACGCCGACGACGACGGAATCGCCGAGCTACGCCGCATGGTCTTTGCGGGCGGTACCGCCGAGAAGAACCTCCTCGAAAACGAGGAGTGGGACGAGGTGCCGTTCGCCGACCTGATCACTGAGCGCCGGCCGCATCAGCGCGAGGGCAACTCGGTCACCGACGATATGACCGAAATCCAGCGCATCAAGACGGTGTTGCTACGCCAGACCCTCGACAACCTTTATTGGCAGAACAACCTTCAGCCGATCGTGCAGGAAGGCACCATCGAGAACCCGGAGGCAGTGCTTAACCCGAAATTCGGCCAGCCGATCCGGGTGACGCAGGGCACCGCCGTGGGCAATGCTGTCGGCTTCCACCAAGTGCCGATGGTCGCTGACAAGTCGTTCAACATGCTGGGATACCTCGACCAGGAGGCCAGCGACCGCACGGGCATTTCGGATGCATCGAGCGGCATGGCGCCGGATGCCTTGCAGAACATGACCGCTAAGGCGTCGTCGATGATCGAGGCGGCGGGCATCGGCCAGACTGAACTGATGGTTCGCACCTTCGCGCAGGGCCTCAAGCGCGTTTTTCAGGGCCTCCTGAAGCTGATCATCAAGCACCAGGACCAGCCGCGCACGGTTCGCCTGCGCGGTAAGTGGGTGACGTTCGATCCTCGGCACTGGAATGCGGGCATGGATGCCAGCGTCAACACTGGTCTCGGCGCCGGCACGCGCGAACGTGACATGATGATGGTTCAGGTGATCCAGCAGCTGCAGGAGAAGCTGGTCGCGGCTCTGGGCCCGGACAATCCGTATGTGTCGCCCGACAACGTCTATAACTCGGTCGCCAAGATGGTCGAGGCGGCGGGCCTGAAGTCCCCGGACCTGTATTTCACGAAGCCGACGCCTGAGGACATCCAGAAGCGGCAGCAGGAGCAGGCCAACAAGCCTGACCCGGAACTGCAAAAGGCCCAGATCGAAGCGCAGGCCGACGTGCAGAAGGCGCAGCTGCAAGCAGAGACCGATCGTCTTAAGCTTCAGCAGCAGGCGCAGATCGAAATGGCGAAGATCCAGTCGGAAGCCGAACTCAAGCGCTACCAGATCGACAAAGAAATTGAGCTGAAGCGCCAGCAGAACGCGGCGCAGCTTTTGACCAGCCAGCACGTCACCACGACCCAGATCGGAGGGCTACCAGGATGAAGCCGGAAGAGAAGCGGGCCGCCGCGCGCGCTATGCTCAACAATCCGCTCTTCCACCTCGTCATGGACGATCTGGAAGCGGCAGCTATCAACGGGTGCATCAACGCCCCGATCACCGACGACGAGACCCGCGCCGCCTATGCGGCAGAAGCGCGGACCATCCGGAAATTCCGCAGCAAGCTCAAGTTTCTCGCCGAGGAACAAGCCACGGCTGACGGTAAAGGCGCCCCGGCATAGGGCCCGGGCCAAACCTTAGAAGGCAAGCACACATGACAGACGCAGCCACCAACTCCCCGTTCGTCGGGGAGAGTGATAGCGGTCGCCCCGCACTCACTATCGACGACGCAGCGAACCTCGACTTTGCCGAGCCCGGAGAGGCCAACGAGCTGGAAGAGGAAGATGGGCAGTCGACGAATGCGACCGGTGAGGCCACGGATGATGGCCAAGAGACCGGCGATCCCGCAGACAACGCCGAAAGCGACGAGCTGGCCGGTGCCGAGAATGGCGAGGCAGCCAACGTAGCCGACAACCAGATCATCACCCTGAAGGGTGGCGAACAGGTGCCGTTTTCCGAGTTGAAGCTCGGTTACATGCGTGATCGCGACTACAGACACAAAACTCAGGAAATCGGCAACAAAAGCCGCTCTCTTGAGGCCATGACAACCCGCGTGACCAACACGGTCAAGGGTATCGCTTCTTACCTGGCGGACCGTTTGCCGCCTGAACCGCCGCGCTCGTTGGCGTATCAGAACCCCGCCGAGTACACCCGCCAGAGAGCGGCGTACGAGGATGGTTTGGCAAACATCAACCAGATCATTGCAATGGCCAACGACTCTACGTCCGTTGGCGGCGAACTCGCGTCAGCGGCATCTGAAGAGACGTTGCAAACCGAGAATGCCAAGCTGCTTGAAGCCTTCCCGCACCTCGAAAAAGAGGACGCCCGGGAGAAGTTCTTTACCGACGCCTTCTCGGTCGGCCAGGACCTCGGGTTTTCTCAGGACGAGATGCAGAGGTTCACGGACCACCGCTATTTCAAGGTCATGCACTACGCCATGCTGGGGCTTCAGGCCGAGCAAGCGAAGGGCAAGGCTTTGGCGAAGGTCCAGAACGCCCCGCCGGCAGCCGTCAAGGCCAAGCCGAACGGGCCGGCCACCCAGCAGGTTCGCAAGAACAAGGAAGCGATGCAGCGGTTGTCGAAATCCGGGTCGATCAAGGACGCAATGGCGATCGACTTCGACTAACCCCTTAATCGAAGGAATACGGAAATGGCCGCATTGGCAAACACCTTCACGACCAACCAGGCCGTGGGCAACCGCGAAGACCTTTCCGACGTGGTGTCGCGCATCACGCCGGAAGATACCCCGATCTACTCCCTGATCGAGAAGGGCACCGCGAAATCGGTGCACCCCGAATGGGAGACCGACGAGCTCGCCGCTCCGGCAGCCAACATCAAGACTGAAGGTGACGAATACACCTTCGGCGCGATCACTCCTCCGGAGCGTCTGGGCAATTACACCCAGATCCTGCGCAAGGACTGGATCATCTCTGCCACCCAGGAAGTCGTTTCCGAGGCCGGCAACGTCCAGAAGCGCAAGTACCAGAAGCTGAAGAAGGGCGTTGAACTCCGCAAGGATACCGAGTTCGCCATCGTCGATACCAACGCTTCCGTTGGCGGCGCCACGCGCGAGTTCGGTTCTCTGAACACGTGGATCGAGACGAACGTTTCCCGCGGTGCCGGCGGCGCCAACGGCGGCTTCGACACTCCGACCGGTCTCACGGTCGCACCGACCAACGGCACGCAGCGTGCGTTTACCAAGGCCATCTTGGACAGCGTCATGCAGCAGGGCTTCCAGAGCGGGGCGAACTTCCGTCACGTTTCGGCCTCGCCGTACGTGAAGAGCGTGTTCGTCACCTTCATGTCGGACAGCAACGTCGCGCCGTTCCGGTACGCCGTTTCCAAGGGTGGCGAGCGCAATACCATCGTCGCCACGGCCGACTACTACGAAGGCCCGTTCGGCACGGTGATGATCCACCCGAACCGGGTGCAGGCAGGAGCGGCCGCCCAGGCGCGCAATGCCTTCTTCATCGATCCGGACATGCTGTCCTTCCTCTGGCTCCGCAAGATCCAGGAAGACAAGGACGTCGCGAAGACGGGCGACGCTGACAAGGGCGTCCTCATCGGCGAGGGCACGCTGAAAGTGCACAACGAAAAGGGCCTCGGCGTCGCCGCCGACCTCTTCGGCCTGAGCGCCGCCTCGTAAGCCATCCAGACAGCAATCATCAGCAAGGCCTCGCATTCGTGCGGGGCCTTTTTCGTAACGAAACACAGGAGTAACCAATGTCTGAGGACATCAACAAACTTCGGGCCGACTACAAGGAGCTTGTCGGCAAGAACCCCTTTGCCGGTTGGGACGCAAGCGAATTGCAGAGGCGGATTGACGCGGCTCTTAGCGGCAACGGCTCGCAGGGCGATGAAGATGGCCCGAAAGCCGGTGGCAATCTTGTCCCCGTCAAGCTGAAGCGCGACGTCTGGGACGAGGACGGCCAGCGTCTGCTGAAAGGTGGCGAAATCGACCTCCCCCTCGACTTTGCGAAGCAGCTCATCGCGGAAGGCAAAGCCGAGCGGAACGATCCGCTTCCGGGCGAGTCCAAATGATCATTCGTGATGGAGCGTGGACGCTCTACGATCACGACGTGATGACGGGCCGCTCGGTCTGGCATCTGTTCGACGGGGAGAAAGACGTATTCCGCGTCGACTACCCCGTCGACAACCTCATCAGCGAGAACCAGGACGTCCGCAACAGCGCCGAAAAGGCCTGGCGCGGCGACTGGCACCGGGTCGCTTCAATCCCGCTGAACATCGCCCACAACAGCGGCCTCGTGCAGGCCCACAGCGAGGGCGATGACCGCTATGTGAAGCGTTTCCTCAACAGCTCCGACAATCGCGCCTGGCGGACAAAGGACGGCCATCTATGAGCGTCGAATACGACCGCATCAAAGGGCAGGTGAACGCCATTGAGGCGGGTCGGCCCAGCGCCGAGGAGAACCCCGAGGGCCACCGGGAAGCGAATGAGCAGATCTCCCGTCTGATCGATCGGTCACGCATGTACGCCGCTGCCGAGCGGTCCCGAAAGGTTCCCCTATGAGCGCCATTCCTGATTATGTGTCGCTACTCGTCGATGCCGGCGAGTACAGCGGCCGCAATGACGTCGCGCACCTCTTCCCGCGCTTTGTCGGTCTCGCCGAGATCAAGCTCAACCGCTTCCTTCGCGTTGCCAACATGGAGTTGGTCGACACCGTCGCCATCACGAATGGCACCGGCACGCTCCCGACCGATTTCCTCGAGGCGCGCGAAGTGAAGAATTCAAACGGCATTCCTATTCGTGCCGTTGCTCTGCAGCAGCTGACCGACAGCTATATGGGGCGTGCCGGCATCCCGTCCGGTTACGCCATTGTCGGGAGCACGATCAACGTTCGCCCCCTCGGCGATGGCAATTTGACGGTCACCTATTACGGCAAGATCCCACCGCTTACGCCAACGAACCCGACTAACTGGCTGCTGGAAAAGGCGCCTGACGCGTATCTCTACGCCCTCGTCGAGGAAATCGCGATCTGGGAGCGTGATGTCGACAAGGCAGGCGGCGCCCTGCAGCTGAAGATGCAGGCGCTTTCCGGTCTCAAAATCGGCGATGAGCGCTCGCGCTGGGGCAATGCCCAAGTCGTCGTTGGAGGCCCGACACCATGACCCTGCTTTCCGCCATCAACGAGGTCTGCGATGTCGTTTCGCTAGACCAGTTCGAAAGCGTCTACGGTTCCAATAATCCGAACGCACAGACGATGGTTGCGCTCGCCCAGGAAGCCGGTGACGAGATTGCACGCCGCGCCGACTGGCAGCGCATGCTGGCCACGCACACCGCTGCCGGCTCTCCGGAGAACCTGCCTGAAGAGTATCAGCGCATGACACCTGGCGGGGCCGTCCGGACCGCGACAGGCGATTTCTTCCGGCCGATCACCAACAGTTCGCAATGGGCCGTCATCGTCGGCATCCCGTCCGTGCAGCCGTATTTCTTCGTCCGAGGCCAGCAGATCCTGTTTTCGCCGGCAGCATCGGCCGTCGGTGCCGTAATCGAGTACCTGTCGAAATTCTGGGTTCTGCATGATCCTGAAGGGCCTCAGGCCACGCTGACCGCCGACGATGACACGCCGCTATTTCCGGAGCGCCTGCTCGTGAAAGGCATCATCTGGCGCTGGAAGCGACAGAAGGGCCTGCCCTATGAGGACAACCTCGCTGAATTTGAGGCCGACCTCGTGCAGGAAATCAACGCCGATCGAGGTGTCGCATGAAGATGGCAGTCAGGCCCGCGCGTGTCGGGCAGAGCAATCGCGGGTCCGTATCGATCGGCCAGCAGCAGACCTCGCAGCCGATCACCTATCCAGCGCCGAAGGATGGGCTGGTCACGACCGCTGATATGGCCTCGCAGCGGCCCGGCTCTGCAACCGTCCTTCGCAATTTCTTTCCGACGCTCACCGGCTGCAAGATCCGAGGCGGGTCGCAGAAGTTCGGCCTGGCTGTCGACGGAACGGATATCCTCAGCGCCTTCAAGTACAAGTACGGCGCCATCGAGCGCCTGTTCATGGCGACCGCGACGGGCATCTACAACATGACGGCCCCGTCAGCACCGCCGGCGACGACGGCGGCTGATGTCAGTGGGCTTAGCGGCGGTGATTGGTGCGCCTTCCAGCATACGAACGCCGGAACATCGTATCTCGTCTGCCTGAACGGGGCGAACAATCGGCAGCTTTTCAACGGGATCAGTTGGACGACGTCGCCGGCCATCACGTTCGCTGACGCCACGACGATGCCCCAGCTCAATTATGGCTGGCTCTTCAAAAATCGGCAGTTCTTCCTGAAGAACGCAACGCTCGATGCGTACTATCTGCCCATCAACGCAGTCGGCGGCGCTGCGGTCGTGTTTCCGCTTGGCGGCGTTATGAAGCGGGGTGGTTCACTGCTGACCGGCTTCTCGTGGTCGCTTGAAAGCGGCGACGGCCTCAACGACATGTGCGTCTTCGTCTCGACCGAAGGCGAGGTCGCGGTCTATGCCGGCTCCGACCCATCCGACGCGAATAACTGGGCGCTGAAGGGCGTCTACCAGATCGGCAAACCGCTCGGAAAGAACGCCTGGATCAGGGCAGGGGGCGACGTGCTTGTCGCGACCGTGGATGGACTGACGCCGATCTCTCAGGTTTTCCAGCGCGACCGGCAGTCGATCAACCTGGTTTCTGTCTCGCGGCCGATCGAGGACGATTGGCGTCTCGCTGCCAAGGCGACGGGCACCGGTTGGACGCTGAAGCAGTGGCCGGAACAGAATCTCGTCTTCGTGTCATTCCCGGAGAACACCGTCGTCACCGATACGACCTTCGTCCTCAATGTCCTGAACGGTCGGTGGTCCACGCTCTCGAACTGGCGAGCCAACTGCTACGAGACCCTGCAAGGCAGCCTCTTCTTCGGCTCGATGGACGGATACGTGCTGCAGGGCGACACGGGAGGCACCGACGACGGAATGACGTTCTCTGCCGCCTATCTGTCGCAGGCGGCCGCGGCTGGACAGTTCGGCCAGCGTGCCACGGCGAACATGGCTCACATGTTCTTCCGGGCAAACACGAAGCCAAGCGTTCTGCTGTTTGCGCGAGCAGACGACAACAAGAGTATTCCGACATTCAGCGCCGTGTCGGAGGGTGACACCACAGCGTCTGAGTGGGACGTCGGCCTCTGGGGCACCGCCATCTGGGACGGTGTCACCATGCTGAATCGCTACGCCTTTCGGCAGAACGTCAGGGCATCGGGCGATATGCTCGCGGTTGGTTGCGTAGTGACATCCGGCGGGACTGTGAAGCTCGACCTAGAGGTGGATCTCGCCACGCTCCAGGTCGGTGTTGGCGAGGCCAGCGCGTAATGCTCCCGGCTGATCCGGGCGCGGTACGCACGGCAGTGCTTCGATGGACGTGCGGTGATGAGGCCGCGGCCGATTTCCTGAACGAGACCGCCGAGATTGCCCGGCTAGCCGACGACATCGTCGATGAGGACGAATGTCGGCAGCGCAACGTCGCCTGGTTGCTCGTGCGGACGATGACGCACCTGCCGGTGAACCCGTTCTTCATGCGCCATGCCGCGGCGCTGGCGCCGATCATCAACAACGTCGTCGTGCAGTGGCAACTGAGCGACGAATGGCGTTCGTCCCGGGATGCACTGAAGCGGCAATTCGGCTTCGTCATGCGCGAGGCCGTCGGGTCCATCGTCACCGCAGTTGCGGCCATCATCGGCGGGCATGAGCACGCCAAGACAGTCACCGAAGAATTCTTCGAACTCTGCCATGCCGGCTCGAAAGAGACCGTCGCGGACTGGATAAAGGAATGAGATATGGGCTTGTATCCTGAAGCTCCCAAATCCCCCGACCCGAAGTCGACCGCCTCGGCGCAGACGGCCACGAACATCGGGACCGCGGTTGCCAACAACCTCATGGGCAACGTCAACCAGGTCACGCCAGATGGCACTCTGAAGTATACCTACACCACCCAGAAGTGGACCGACCCGCTCAACGGTAAAGTCTACGATCTGCAAGTGCCGACCGCGACGCAGTCGCTTTCCCCGGGCCAGCAAGCGATCAAGGATCAGGGCGACAAGGCCGAACTGAACCTCGCCACGCTCGCAGCGAGCCAGTCGGCCAAGCTGAACGATCTGCTGGGCCGACCGGTCGACACGTCGAAGGCGCCGGCGGCGGGGGACCCTTCGAAGATCGGACTGCCGCAGTATGCCGGCTATGGAACGGGACCAACGCTGCAGACGTCGCTGCCGAATGCCGGAAACATTAAGTCGTCGATCGCTGGCGCCGGTAACATTCAGCGCGGTGTTGCGGACGCGGGCAAGATCCAGACGTCGCTCGGTGATACCGGCGACATCACTCGCAACTACGACGTTGATATCGACACGTCGCGCTATGAAAACGCGCTGATGGAGCGGCTGAACCCGCAGCTTTCACAGAGCCGCGCGGCGCTGGAAACGCAATTGGCGAACCAGGGCCTGCAACCCGGCTCCGAGGCCTTCAACAGGGCGATCGATGCGGCGACCCGCCAGGAGAACGACGCGCGCATCGGCGTGATCCTGAACGCTGGTCAGGAACAGTCGCGCCTTGCAGGCCTCGCTCGCGACCAGGCGACGTTCCAGAACTCGGCGCAGCAGCAGAACTTCAATCAGGCACTCGCGGCTGCCGGTTTCTCCAACCAGGCGCAGGCGCAGCAGTACGGCCAGAACGCCAACAACATGCAGCAAGCAAACGCTGCTCAGGCGCAGCAGTTCGGGCAGAATGCGGCCCAGTTGGAGGCAAACAACTCGGCCCAGGCGCAGAATTTCCAGCAGGCACTCGCGGCGGCTGGGTTCAGCAATGACGCCAACCAGCAGATGTTCCAGAACCGAAACACGACGACTGCGGCAAGCAATGCGCTGAAGGATCAGACCTTCAACGCGCAGCAGGCGAAGCTTTCGGCCCAGAACAACGCGCGAGCGCAGTACCTGAACGAGCTCTACGCCGCCCGAAACCAGCCGATCAACGAGATATCGAGCCTGCTTTCCGGCGCTCAGGTAACCAACCCGAACTTCGTCAATGCTCAGGGCGCGACAATCCCGACCGTCGATTATGCCGGCCTGGTTCAGCAGGACTATGCGAACAAGGTCGGCGCCTACAACTCCAAGCAGGCCGGTATCGGCTCGATTTTCGGCGGTTTGGCTGGTCTCGCCGCGCTGTCCGACAAGCGTGCGAAGAAGGACATCAAGCGCGTCGGCGGCCTCTATGAATACCGCTACAAGGGCGAGGGCAAGGATGCTCCGAAGCGCATTGGCGTCATGGCGCAGGAAGTCGAGAAGGTTCGTCCCGATGCGGTCGTGAAAGGCAGCGACGGCCTTCGTCGCGTCAATTACGGCGCCCTCTTTGCCGCAGGAAGGAAGAAGGCATGAACCAGCTCCCATTGCTCGGCAACCTGAGGCGCCCTGACAGCACCCAGAACCGACAGAAGCTAGCCGAGGAGCTTCAAGCCAGGATCATGGGGCAGCCGATGCCCCAGAATGCCCCCGCTGGCGTCGGCGCGCTTATGACTGGCATTGCGGCCGGCGCCGCGAAAAGGAATGCCGCGTTTCCGACCGCTCCGGGCGGGGCGACGCCGTCACCGTTCACCGGTCTCGCCAATTTCTTCACGATGGGCCGAAGTGGAGGGCTCTATTGATGGTCAATTTTCTGTTCGGCGGAAACACAGGCGAGACGGCCGAATCTCTCGCCCGCAAGCGCGGTATTGAGGACGCGATCGCGCGTCAGATCATGGGATCGCAACCGAAGACGGCCCAGGAGGGCATCGGTGCGCTCTTGAGCGGCATCGGCGTGGGTATCAGCCGGTACCGGACGGATCGCGCGCAGAAGGAAGGCACCGACGCTGCGACGTCTATTTTCAATTCGATCCTTGGCACGCCCGCTCGCTCGCCGGCCGCCAACGGCTCCGCACCTGCCGTCACGCCCGGTGCCATGGGCGGCAACATGCGGAAGGTCGACGGCAAGGGAAATGTCCCGGTTGCGACCGCCGGCAACGACGAGATCCGAAACGGCATCATGGCATCTGCTAATGCTCTCGGCGTCGACCCGGTGGACCTGGCGACAGCCATCTCTTACGAGACCGCCGGTACCTTCGACCCGACGAAGAAGGGCCCGAGGACGCAATGGGGCCAGCATCAGGGGTTCATCCAGTTCGGGGAGCCTCAGGCGGCAGAGCACGGCGTTGACTGGAATAACCCCGTCGGCTCGCAGCTCGGCGAGAACGGTGCCGTCGTCAGCTACCTGCGCAAGGCCGGCGTGAAACCCGGCATGGGCATGATGGACATCTATTCCGCCATCAATGCCGGCGGTGTCGGCCGCTATGGCGCATCGGACGCGAACAACGGTGGCGCTCCCGGTACTGTGGCCGACAAAGTCAACAATCAGATGGCGGACCACCGTCAGAAGGCGCTTGCCTTGCTGGGGCAGGGCGGCGCCACCGTCGGCGAGCCTATGGCCTACTACGACGATAGCGGCATGTCTGTGGAAAGCCGTCAGCCGTCAGTCACTCCTGACGCTCAGACGCGGCCGTCTGGAAATGCTCGATCGACGGTCGAGGCCAACGCGCCGGGCAACGCCGCCGAAGCGGTGACGGCGATGGCTGGCGGCAACATGCCGGCGACGAGCCCGTTCGTGTCTCCCTTCGTCGATTCTCGCATGCAGTCGGCCGCGGCTGCCAACCAGGCCGGCGCGTCTCTTTCCGAAGAGGTGGCCGCATTCGAGCAGACGCCGGAGTACGCTGCTCGCTTCCCGGGCCGCAACGTCGGCCCGTCTTTCCCGGGCAAGGAAGCCGACGACATGGCCGTTGCCGCGCTTCCGCAAGCGGTAAACGTGGGAGCAAACCCTGTTCCACCGAACTCTCAGCCTCTCGCCAACACGCAGATCCCTGCACAGTTCGCGGGCTCGCAGCAGCTTGCCGGTGCGGAAGGCGGGATCATGAACGCCCTCAACGGTGGAACGCCAGCGACGCCGCAGCAGGTCGCGCAGGCACAGGCGGCCGGGCAGCAGCAGCCGGGGCCGGCTGCGCAATCTACAGGCGGTGTCGATCCGCGGCTTTATCAGATCCTGACGAACGACTTTGCGTCCCCGGAAATGAAAGCCATTGCGCAATCGATGATCGAACAGCAGATGCTCGCGAGCGATCCGAAGCGGCAACTGGAGATGCAGAAGCTTCAGCGGGAACTGGACGCCCCGCGCAAACGTGAGACTTCAGTCGTCAACGGCCGGCTCGTCGACAACCAGACGGGCCAGGTCATCGCCGAGTACCCTGATGCGAACAAGCCGACAGCGGACCGGCAAAACTACGAGTACTATCGCGATTTTGAGGTCGCGAACGGGCGCACGCCGCTGGGGCCGCTCGAATGGGAGCAGGCGCAGCGCAAGGCCGGTGCCGGAACCACGAACGTCACCGTCGGCGAAAGCGACAAGTTCTATGAGAACCTGGACAAGAAGAACGCCGAGACCTTCGCGGCTCTCTCCGAGACCGGAATGCAGGCAAGGGCACGCATAGGGCAGATCAACCGCCTGGAAGGTCTGTTCAACAACATGCCGCAGGGCATCGAGGGCGGTTTCAAGAAGCTTGCGGGTGACTGGGGTGTAGCGATCGGCGAAGGCACAAGCGACATTCAGGCAGCGTCCGCGCTGCTTGAAAAGATGGTTCCCGAGCAGCGCGCGCCGGGGTCCGGTCCGATGTCAGATGCCGATATCCGGATGTTCCGGGCATCGCTTCCCCGCGTCATCAACCAACCAGGCGGTAACGAGCTCATTTTCCAGACCATGCGCGGGATCGCCGAGTATGAGCAGCAAATGGGCGTCATCGCGGACGCGGTCGCTGACCGTGAAATTACCCCGGCAGAAGGCCGCAAGCGCATCCGCGACCTGCAGAACCCGCTTGAAAACTACAAAATCCCGGACGGACCGACCCCAAATGAGGGGACCAAGAAAACCCGGACCGGCGTAAACTGGGGCTACGAAGAATAATGGGCACGCTCACGGTAAATGGCGTCAAGGTCAAGGTCGATGACAGCTTCAAGACGCTGTCGCCTGAAGAGCAGGAGGCCACCGTCAACGAGATTGCTGCGCAGATCGCTGCCGGCGGCAAGGGCAACACTCCCGCGCGCTCCGGCGGCGTTGATGGGGCGGTGCGCTCGGTCGCGCGTGGAACGCTCGGCATCGGCTCCTATCTCGACGAACTCGACGCCGCGACGAATGCGACGCTTGCCCCGCTGGTCGATCCGTTCTTGCCCGATAGCTATGAAAAGCTGCCGGGTGAGACTTGGGGCGAGCGCTACGACCAGGCGCTCGGCATCCAGCGCCGGAAAGACGACGAATACGACGCCGACAATCCGAAGCTATCGACCGGGCTGCAGATCGCGGGCGGTGTCGGCTCGGCCGCTGCACTGCTTCGGGCCGCTCCGATCATCGGTAACTACGCGCTCGGCAATACCGGTGCTTCGACTGGCGCCCGGGCGGTGTCTGCTTTGGCCGCTGGCGGCGGAACTGGTGCTGTTCAAGGTTTCGGCGCCGGTGAGGGCGGTGCGGGCGACCGGGCGAAGCAGGCGGGGCGGGAAATGGCTATCGGCGCTGGGACAGGCGTTGTCATGCTCCCTGTCGCTGCCGGCGCCAACAAGCTCGCGTCCACTCTCGCCCGCAAGATCCTGGGCGAGAGCAACGACGCGCTGTCTACGGTCACCGACCAGGCGCGCCGCTACATCGTCGACGAGTTATCCGATCCGGCGAAGGTCACTCGGTACCGCGATTCCCTCGATCAGCTTGGCCCTGACGCCATGCTGGCCGACGTCTCACCGGAGTGGCTTGGTGTCGCGCGCGGTGCCGCAGCTCGTCCGGGAACACGCGGTCTTATCGTCGATCCGCTCAACGAGCGCAGCGGCTTCGCAAACACGCGTCTGCGCACCGACGTCGCCGATAACCTCGGCCCTGACCCGGTGCCGTCGCGCGTGGACCGTACGCTTGCCGGCGACCAGGACCAGGTCAGGCAACGCTATCGGCCGGTGATGGCGGAAAGGTCGAACTACGATTTCACGCCCATCACCGACACGCTCGAGGATGAAATCCAGAGGACGCGCGGACCGGCGCAGCGCCAATTGCGGAACGTCCGGCAGATGCTCAACGTCAATGGGCAGGACCTCGTCACGACTGACCCTGCCATTGCCTTCGAGACCCGGCAGGCGATAGACGGCATTCTCGAAACCGAGCAGAACCCGAAGGTGATTTCGGCTCTGACAGAGGCCCGCCAAATGATCGACGACGGTCTGCGCGCGTCGGTGCCGCGGATCAAGGAAGTTGACGGTCAGTTTGCTGAAATCGCACGCCAGCGGGAGGCGTTGGGCGAGGGGCGGGCAATCCTGAACAATGGCGCTACCGCCATGCGCCCGTCCGAACTCGACGACGCGCTTCGTCACGGCGCCCTTCCTCAGGGCGAAATGGTCGGGCCGTCTGGTGTACCGCTCCGCATGCAGCAAAGCTCGCTAGGCGAGATCTATCGGGCGATCGGCACGGAAGCCAACGACCTCAACGCGCTGCGCAAGACGGTTCGAGGCGAGGGCGATTGGAACCGGGAAAAACTGGGCATGCTGTTCGGCCAGGACCGGGCCGACAACGTGCTGAACTCGATAGATCGTGAAAACGTCTTCGCTGATACCGCAAACCGCGTCGCGCGCGGCTCGGACACGGCGATGGGCTCACGGTTCAATCAGTTCCTCGATGAGGTGTCGAAGGGGCAGGAAATCCCCTCGGATGCCACGCTGACGGGGACGGCGGCCAAGCTGTTCAAGTCGATCATGAAGAGGGTGGTGCAAGGCAACGCCGAGACGAACGCCGGCAAGCTGGCGGAAGATATCGGTCGTCTCAGCGTAGCCACAGGTTCGACCCGAGACCAGATCGTCGAGGCGATCCTTCGGCGCGGCCAGCAGAATGTGATTGATCAGCAGCGGGCATCGACGGTGCGGGCTCTTACGCGGGCTGGCGGTCTCGCCGGTTACTCGGCCCTGCCAGGCGTGCGGAACTGACGGATGGCGTCGCGACGGCCAAGGAAAAAGCCGACGCAAAGGCCGAAAATCACCCCGTCGATAATCCAGATCAGCTCCTCGGGAACGAGATCAACTGCCCATCGGACCCCGAGATTGACGGGGATCATCACAGCCAGGACGATCACAGCCGTTAGCACGCCGATGATTTTCAGCGCGGCATGAGACGGTTCGTTCGGGTTGTGGTCGATCTGCATGGCCTTAAAATACACGAGATCGGGGTTTGCTCAATCCTCGGATGGTAGGGGGATGTACCCCCCGCCTGTCAGCCAGTCCCTGAGGAGGATGACGATCGCCTCGTCTCTCGTGATGCCGCGTTCCTTCGCGAAGGCGGCGAGTGCTTCTTCGACGTCAGGTGGAAGGGACATTTTTCTTCTTCTTCGGTTTGGAGGCCGCAAGCACCTCGGCAGCGTCAAGCGCACCGGCTGGGACGTTCGGCGCCTTGAACATCGCGACGATGATGGAGTTCTGGTACGTCGGGATGTTGATCGGGTGGCCGCCTGTATAGGTGGTGTTTGCGTAAGCCGTGTTGCCGTAGACGTTGACGGTCGTGTTTCCATACACCGGCGTGTTACCGGCGTAGATCGATCCGCTCTGCGAGCCGGCCTGCTGGATGATGTAGTGGGTGTAGCCCTTAGCAAGGGTCGATTCAGCAACCCGTTGCTGCATTTGCCCTCGGGCAATGGCGATCGGGATCAGTCCCCGCGCGTCGACGTCGATCTTATAGACGTTCTTCGAGAGCGCCATTTCGTCCTGGCTGACGCAGCCAGACAGGCCCACGACGGTAGCGAGAACCGCAGCAAGTTTAAGTTTCATGATTTCCCCCAGGCATTGATGGGGGGAATGAAGCAAATCGCCGAGAAGTTGTCGAGGCAATTCTAAAATACGAACCCGCAGAACTTACAAGGCTCCCTTACCGGGAGCCTTTTTTCATGGAGAATGCCAATGCCCAGGACAGGCGGTGTATATAGCCCACCGGCAGGCACCAAAGGCGTGCCCGGAACGACTATCCAGTCGAGCCCTTACAATACGTGGGTCGACGACCTGACGGCCGACGCAAATGCCGCTCGCCCGATCACGGCAGGCGGTACTGGGTCGACGTCGGCAAGCGCTGCTCGAAGCGCTCTCGGGCTCGCAATCGGTACGAACGTGCAAGCCTATGATGCTGGCCTTCAGTCCATCTCTGGCCTTACGACTGCTGCCAACCAGATGATCTACACGACCGGCGCTGACGCCTATGCGACGACAGCGCTGACGCCGTTCGCGAGAACATTCCTCGACGACGTGGATGCTGCCACCGCCCGGGCGACGCTCGGCGCGAACGATGCTAGCAACCTGACGGCAGGCACGGTTGCGGATGCGCGCTTGCCAACATCGATGGCCGGCAAGACCTTCACGACCGCTGTCACGATGGGCGACGGTGACTTCACGGACGGTGAGATTGCGCTGACGATCGCCACCGATCGGCCGTGGACGCTCCGGCAGCGGGGAGAAGCCGCGACGGCGAACCTTTCGCTGGAAAACACCGCGAACAAGGCAATCGGGTTCTCGTCAGACAATGTCTACGCGACCCCCGTCATCTTGTTTACACCGGTCACGGGCAGTGCCTCGATCACGGTGGAAGGGAACACGGTCTGGCATGCCGGAAATGATGGAGCAGGCTCTCTCCTGGATGCGGACCTCCTCGACGGTGCGCAAGGCTCGTTCTATCGCGATCTGGCCAACGCAACGGGAACGCTACCGGCTGCCCGCGTCTTCGGCTCATATTCGATGACAAGCCTGACACTGGGCCCAGGTTCGGCGGCGGTTGACGGAACTGACCTCCTGACATTCAGCATGGATCGCTCCTGGTTTGTGCGTCAGCGTGGAGCGGATGCCACGGCCACCTTGTCGATCGAGAACATCACCGGCAAGCAAATCGGGTTCTCCGCAGACGTCACCTATGCCGGCCCGGTCATCACCATCAACCCTGTGACCGGTTCCGCTTATATACAGGTCGCCGGCAATACGGTCTGGCACGCGGGGAACCTCGCTGTTTCAACCTTCGGCGCCTCGTTGATCGACGACGCTACGGCAACAGCTGCGAGGGCCACGCTGGCTCTTGGCGGTCTCGCGACGCTGAACTCAATCGAGAACAGCCTCTGGTCTGGGACAGATCTTTCCGTTGCCAACGGCGGTACCGGCGCCTCGGACGCTGACACCGCGCGTGCCAACCTCGTGGCTGCCGGCTTCTCGACGAGCTCCAACGTCAACGAGACCTCTTTCCCCATCGGGCATCCGGTCATCTCGTTCGGCGCTGCGGGTAACCGCAACGGCACAGCAACGCTCACGCTCTCCGGTAACCATCGATACGAAATCGCCGGGGCCGGCACAGCACTCGCCGGCACTTGGCGGCGTAGAGGATCGGTTGTCGAGGGTGGCGCAGATACTACCAACCTTTGGCAGAGGGTAGCATAATGCAGCTTCATGAGGTCATCTCAGCACGCGAGACGGCAACGCCAGGATCATTGATCGTCGTCGTCGACATCACGGATTCGGATGGGGACCGTTACCAGGCAGATTTTGGCTATGTCCCGGGCGACCCACACGGATTGACCCCCGCGGTGGGGCAGTGGCTTGCGGATCATCCGGGATTCGAAGTCTCCTCCTATGTACCGCCAACGGAGGAGGAGCTGCGCGCCCTGATGCCGCCGCTCACCGCGCGACAGCTTCGCTTGGGGTTGCTGGACGCCGGTATTTCGCCTTCCACCGTCACGACCACGATCGGCGCTATGCCGGCGGGTCCAGACAAGGATAAAGCCCAGATCGAATGGGAGTATGCGACCACGTTCAATCGCTTGCACCCGCTGATCGCGACCGTTGGCGCCGCGCTCGGCCTCTCTGACGTCAAGATCGACGCCATGTGGCTGGCTTCCGTCAGCCTCTAACCTCTAACCTCTCTCCAAAATTCAGGTGAAACATGAACAGAGCAGCGTTTTACGCCGCCCTGCGCCGGAGCACGTCTGGCGTATTCGGAAAGTCCCTTTCTAAGACTCAGGTCGAGGGCGTCGAGACGATCCTCGACGAGGCCCAGCGCCGTGGCACAAGTCGGCTTCATCTCGCGGCTATCTTTGCGGAGGCATATCACGAGACCGGCGGCGCCATGCAGCCGGTGACAGAGAACCTCACCTACACAGCGAAGCGGCTGACGCAGGTGTGGCCGGGTCGGTTCCCGACGCTCGCCAGCGCGCAGCCGTTCGCGAACAACCCGCGTAAGCTCGCCAACAAGGTCTACGGCGGCCGGCTCGGCAATACCGGCGCTGATGATGGCTGGCTCTTCCGGGGCAGGGGCCTCGCCCAGATCACCGGCAGGACGAACTATGCCAAGTTCGGCATTGCCGGCGCACCTGATGAGGCGGGAAAATTGTCCGTCGCCGTCCGGATCCTCTTCGACGGCATGGAGCGCGGACTCTTCACCGGCAAGAAGCTCGCCGATTACGACTACCTGGTGACGACCAAGCCGGAAGTGCCTGGCTACCGCTTCTATGCCTCACGCGCGATCATCAACGGCGACGTTCAAGCGAACGGCTCGAAAATCGATGCCTACGGCAAAGCCTTCGAGGCCGCCCTTCGCGCCGCCGACTGACGCTCTTTGCATGCGGCGATCGACGCGCGCCGAATTCAGAACGCGCCGCTAATCACCTCTCCAACATCGAAGGACCATCACATGAAACGCATGCTGCTTTGCGCAGTGGCGGCGCTCTCGCTCGCCTCCTGCACGACCACCGGCTCGATCAACGCCGCCATCCAGAAGAACCTGCCGCAGATCTGCTCGGCTGCAGCCACGGCGCATTCTGCGTTCGTCATCGTTGCCAGCACCGGCAACGTCAAGCCCAAGACGGTCGCGAAGGAGGCGGCAGCGTGGGCGGCGCTCGAAACCGTCTGCAGGGATCCGGGCAGC
The DNA here is from genome assembly GCF_058791875.1 of Ensifer sp. EB106-05-01-XG146. Classification (NCBI taxonomy): domain Bacteria; kingdom Pseudomonadati; phylum Pseudomonadota; class Alphaproteobacteria; order Hyphomicrobiales; family Rhizobiaceae; genus Ensifer; species Ensifer sp. EB106-05-01-XG146. Next base: position 2,467,126 of record NZ_JBYTDX010000001.1, on the reverse strand, counting down.
GTCACCGCCGCAACAGCACTCGTGAAGGCCGCCGAGGCCTACGCCGCTATCACGGTCGCAGTCCGCGAAGCCAAGGCGGTGGAGTAAGCCAATGGACGCTAAGCAGGCCCTCGAAGAGAAGATCGCTCTGGCTGTAATCGGAGCGGTGGGAGATCCGGCCGTGCCGGCTGACGCCGCCGCGGCTCGCCCGATCATCAATGCCGTTTCCGAGAAGATCGCGCCAGCCATCGTCCATGCGACGAACAACGAGCCAATCTGGCAAAGTCGGGTGACGATCGGCGCGGCGGCCGGTCTCATCGGTGGCACCTATGGCCTCGTGCTCGACTTCCTCGACGGCACCTTGCCGACGGCTGAAAGCCTCACCGCCCAGGTCGTCGTCATCGCGGGCGCCGCGCTCACCCTTTACGGGCGCTGGGCAGCAAAGAAGCCGCTGGGCGAATAACGGTGACGAAAGGTCGCTCTGGGGACGGGGCGGCCTTTTCCATGACAAGCATTGCGACACAAGGGGCAAAGAGTGAGCAACGGGAATGATGAGATGACCAGCGTTCGAGCACCAGTCTGGAAATGGGAGTGGAACCTAAACACCATCGCGCTCCTCATCGGCTTTGGCAGCGGACTCGTTGCCTGGGGCATGACATGGGAGCGGATGGCGGCTAACCAGGACGCCCACGCGACAAGTCTCGGGAAGCTTGAGGACCGCGTGACGAAAATCGAGACGACGATTCGTCAGATCGACAACCACGAGCTCCGGCTCGTCTCGGTCGAGAAGCAGGCTGCGGAGGCGGCTACTTCGATGCGTGCCGTCGAAAGCACACTCAACAATCTGAGTTCTGACATGCGGCTCGTTAGGGAGATCCTGCAACGATTGGAGGAAAACGGTCGCGGTCCAAGGATGCGGTCACAATAGGGCGGGGCCGTTACTTGATAAACAGCGATAAGTCCAAATCGAATTGCGAGAGCCTTTTAAGATTCGCGTGAGCGATAACGATCCCCACTGACGTGAGAGCCAGGCGGCTGATCATTGAGTTATCCCAGACGTCGAACAATTTTTTGGCGTCGGGAAAATGTGGATTGAGGATCGAAATAATAAAATCGCGTCCCCCAAACCCCTGCATATTGATGTTCCACAAATCGATAACTTGGCTTTCCGGCAAGGTATCGCTGAGCATGTTTAGAAGGTCCTTGCGCGTCAAGACCGCCAGTTGAAACCGAGAAGGATCATGAAGGCATGGGATTATAAGGTCAGGGTGAGATCCTATGATTTGGTCCTCATACTGATCGTACTCACTCCTCTCGACGCCCCGATGGAACAAGCCCGCGTACTTTTCTCGAAAAAGTTCCTCCAGCGTTTCTTTCGGCATGGCGATCGACGCGCACGAATGTGCAGCCAGATAGTGATAGCTCGTAGGATCAAGTGAAATCTTGTCGAGGAGCGGCGCGGCATGGGTTGCGAAATCTTGTATGAAAGTCGCTATTGAACCGGCGTTGACCGTAATGTTGCGAACGAGGAATGCGAGCGACAGCTCCGCAAACTCTTCCTCTGTCAGCGCTGCGGACCTCTCGATCGCGTCATTAAGACTAAGGCGAAGTCGCGTCCGATCATTTTGCGCCGAGCGGTGGACCAGCAAGTCCACGAGCACATCACTAAGCGCGTCGTCTCCGCTTCGTGCACATGCCTGCTGCGCTTTCCTTAAAGCGAATTGGAAATCGGGATCGGCAAACGCTTGAGGGTTAGCAAGGTCTGACTTTTCAAATGCTGAGACAATTCGCGATTCCAGATCCGCCAAGCGTTCCTCGACCTTCAAGTTCGCCGACTCGGTCAAGACCATCAGCTGCTTGCTGAGGGTTTCTATGACCTGAATCATTGGAGCAGCATCGAAGGTCGTCAGGGTGATGTCCCCGGCGGCTTGAAGCACGACGCCACCCTGTGATTCAGCATTCTGTTTAACGCTCATTTCAGCTTCGTATCGCGGCCGGACTGAATGATTGTCGAACCATTGTCCGCCTTTGCGCTTTGGGAACGGCGGTTAATTACCCATTTTCCTCCTACGAACGCTAATCCAACACCTATCAGCACTGAAATCGCCCACAGTATGGTTTCAGTTTCCATCGTATCCTCCGGTTTTACCTTCTGCCTTTTACTACTTGCAAAAGAGTTCACCTACAATGAGGGTTGGCAAAGTCTCCGACGCTTAGTGAGGTGTAGCGCATGGCCTATCGCATTTACCGACGGGAACCAGTCACAAAGGGATTGTGGTATTACGCGGTCGAATGCAAGGGGTGTAATAAACCGGCATATTTGCTCGAGGACACCTCTGGCGGGAAGAAGAAGGTCAACATCGGGGGAGATGGCCAGTTAAGCGTGCCTTGCCTTCGTTGTGCGCACGATGATTTATATTCGACGCTGGACTTATTTGTAACCGAGGCATCAGAAGATCTGGCAGGAGGGCGGCCCGAGCGCGTGGCGACCTCCTCCGCACAGCGAAAACCCCTCTGGAAAGCCTACCCAAAGGCCAAGACAACTTTTGGCGTCGGCTATATTGAGGACCGGCCTTCTGCCGCAGCGATAGTCGGCAGAATTATTACTGCCTGGGCTGATGTAGAGGTTGAAAGCGGTCGATTGCTGGCTGAGCTCATGGGGGCCAACGTACCGACCGCTGTCGCGGTTTTTGGTGCACTGCGCAACAGTCGGACACAACACGACGCGCTTATCGCAGCAGCTGAAGTCGTGCTCGACGAGCGCGACCTCGAATTATTTCAGGCACACCTATCCCGCAAAGCTTCGTTGGAGAAGGAACGCAACGACTTGGCGCACGGCTGCTATGGAGTTTCGCTGTCCATCCCCGATCACGTAGTTTGGATCTCGCAGGCAGACTACATGGCGTACTCCGCCGGTGGTGGAGATCCCGACGCCTTTAGGCGCAAACAATTCGTGTACGAGCTTGGGACGCTCGAAAGGATCGCTCAAGAAATTGAACAGCTTTATGACCAGTTGGGATTTTTCAGAGGTTACCTGGTAGCTCGGCGAAATCCGGATGGCGGGAAGACTTTCCGGGACTTCAGATACCCGCAGCTTTGCAGCCAGCCTCATATAAAACAGGCCCTGGATCGCATCCGGAAGGGGCGAGACCGAGATTCTGGTGAATGACGCTTTCATACTCGCTTGAGTAGCGACGTTCTTGGGCCTCAGGCCAGCAAGTAGACAGGAAATAGTGGGACAAGCCCGACAGAAAACATAACACTATCAAAGAGTAATTTTTTGTCCCACTTTCTAGCATCTTGTTGATCTGAAACGCTTTTCGTGACACCTCCGGGCCCACCAGTCACTTGCGAACATTGAATTTTCTAGGTTTTCTGGCTGATTTTTGCCCAGATTTGATGTGCGCGCAGGTTTGGGACATTTCCAGCGATTTTGTACGACGCGAAATTGCGCACGGCATGTTCCGCCAACGTCGGATAATCCAACCCTCTCCCTCGTGGTTTCTGCTAGGATGGCCGGCCAGGCAGCAATGGAGAATTTCGATGGCTGGTCCGGGCGCGGAAATGGTGCGAATCGTACGTCGCAACAAGCTGGTTGGCTTTTGGGCGGCGGAGAAACTGGCCCTTGCCGGCGAAAATGCCAAGACCTACTCGGATGGTCTTGCGATGGCGGCGCTGGACGTCGAACGCAGCGACATTCTTGCGATCATTCGAAGAGACTTTGACGCGGCAGGCGTGGTCCAATCCGACGACGACATTCTGGCGGTCATGAACGTTTGCTGGCTGGAGGCGGGAAAACGAACAAAGGGGTCAGACGGCAGCGATGCAGCGCTGGTGCAGATTGCACGTCACCTCATGCAAGGATCGTGAGCGACGGATCCTCTCCGGCGCAACAGCTATTCGGGTGCCACGAACGTCGATGCCGGCAAGCTGCTGGTCAACGGCAACCAGTCGATTGCAACCGGACTGACGACGGTTGGTTCTGGTGCCGTGCCCGGCGGCAGCGGCACGATCGGCGGCAGCGTCGTCCTGAACGACCGCGGCACGCTGGCGCCCGGCAACAGCCCGGGAACGTTGACGATCAATGGCAATCTGTCGCTCGCTGCCGCTTCCTTCCTCGATTTCGAATTCGGCCAGGCCAATGTCGCCGGTGGCGCGCTCAACGATCTTGTCGATGTCGGTGGCAACCTGGTGCTCGACGCCACGCTCAACGTTTCCGTCCCCTCCGGCGGCAGCTTCGGCGCCGGCATCTACCGGGTCTTCAACTGCGGCGGCACGCTGACCAACATTGGTCTACAAAGCGCTCGCCTGTCACGACCGCTTTGTCAGGACATACCCTTTCCGAGGCCACGTTCGCAGTTGTCTCCGCTAACGCGGCCAGATCCTTAGCCGGAAGCGGGGATGGCCCGGGGCTTCATCGTGGCCCTCGGGGTGCTCGAGTTTTCCAGTGCCGAGAGCGCCACGGCGTCCCATTGGGAGAGGATATGTTCGGCGTCGTAGCGTCGGACATTGGCTTCGGCGTTGTCCGCGAGACGGGCGCGCAGGGTCTCGTCGCCCATCAGGTTGGAGAGGGCTTCGGCCAGGGCGTTGATGTCGCCGTTTTCGACGAGGATGCCGTCGTCGCCGTTGGCAATCATGTCGGTCGGGCCCCATTCGCAGGCGAAGGAGACGACGGGGAGGCCTGCGGCCATCGCTTCAAGCAGGGCGATGCCCCAGCCTTCGTAGCGGGATGACAGGACGAAGAGGTCGGCGGTTTCGACCCAGAGGCCGGGTTTCGCGGTGACGCCGGGCATTTCCACCCGGTCGGCCAATCCGAGCGCGTTGCGCTGGGCTTCCAGCGCTTTTCTCGCCTCGCCTTCGCCCCAGATGACGAGCTTCCATTCGGGGTGGTCGCTGGCCGCCTTGGCGAAGGCTTCGAGCAGCAGATCGAAGCCCTTTTGCTCAGTCAGGCGCCCGACGGCGGTGAGCACATTGTTGCCGCGCTTCTTTTGCCAGCCGTCGGGCAGATTGATCGCATTGGCGATCACCCGGCTGGAGCGGCGAACATTCGGCGGGAAATAGTCCAGCGCGCCCTTGGTCATCGTCACCAGCGCAAAGGCGCGCGGGTAGAGACGAAGCTGCAGCCATTTCCAGAAGGGGCCGAAGGGCTGCGCCGCCGGGTTGTTGCGCTCGGACACGATCACCGGGAGCCTGAGGCCTCGCGTTGCGAGCAGCGTCAGCACGTTCGTGCGCGTCAGGAAGCTCAGCACGAAGTCGGGACGGGTGCGGCTGATCGTCGAGCGCAGTCGGTAGAGCCGCCTTGCCACCAGCCAGGCGGCCCGCAGCTTGCCAGCCTTCTGAACCGGCACGTCGAGCCGCTCGATGGTGACGCGCGGATCGAGCCTGTAATAGGGTTCGGAGGTCGGCGCTTCGAGCGTAATCACCGTGACGGTGCAGCCGAGGCGGGCCCAGTGGCTGGCAACGAGACTGACGACGTGCTCGGTGCCGCCGGCGCCGAGTGCAGAAACAATGATGGTTATGCGCGCGCCAGCGATGCCGGCGGCTCCGACGATGTCGGCACCTGTATCTTGATCCAATTTGGATTGCCCCTCGCTCTCCGCTTTCTATTATTAACAACTCCTTAAATTCTCGCAATGGGACTTTCGCAGTGTGGTAAACGCGCTGGCGAACAGCCGATCGCGGCTGGCCGGCGCGCAGTTCGCATGTCCCATCGGCAAGGCAAGACCAGACGTTGGAAGGCCTCAGCCCGTGCAATGGGCGCCGAGGATGGGGCGGGTTGAAGCGGCGCGCGGGGGAAGGTGTCGTCTCTGGGAATACCGGGCGGCTGGTGCTCGCAGGGCTACCGTGCGCGCAAAAAAAATGCCCGCGGGAGGCGGGCAGTTTTGGAGTGGGCGCATACGCTCAAACATGTTGCGCCTCGCTCCAAGGTGGCCGTCAGAGGTCAAGGATCCGTAAATGCGCGATAGCTAAAAATAGCGAATGGCAGCGGCCCGTCGTCCCCGCCAGCCGCCGCCGTCCGGATTCCAGCGGAGAACCGGTGGCTGGGGTCGATTTTTTGTCCGGGGATATCAGCCGTAGCATCGGCCGGATATTGCCACCGGGCGTGGTGGCGCGGAAGCGGCAGAGACGGGTCGCCGTTCGCCGATGCCGTGATACAGGGGCCCGGCAAGCCTTTGCTTTTCCGTATTTGTTTCGCTCATAGCCCACGCCGATGCCTGCGTCCGCCGTCCGCAAGGCGTCGATGTTCGCCAGCGCAAGGCGAAAGCGGCGGCACAACCATGGCGGAATCTCTAAGAAAGGAATTGTTAATTTAAGCAATGAATAATGAAAAAGGGGGTTGAAGATCGCCACCTTTTCGCCCAAAGGAAGCCCCAGGCGGCTGGACCGCTATTCGAAAGGACGTTTATGCGAATCAAAACCGCATGTGCCGGCGTAGGCCGCACCGCCGTTTCGGGTTTCAAGTTTCTCGTACCGACGACATCAGTTCTAAGCCTCCTGCTTCTGTCCGCCGGCTGCTCGTCGACGGTCGTCAGCGAAACGCCGCTGTTTGCATCGGGCCATTCGAGCGCCTATGCGAGCCCTTCGATCAAGGTCCGCAAGGAAGAGAAGCAGCTGAAGATCGCCGAGGCGGATGAAGACATCGTCGAGCCGGCACCGACGCGCAGGCGCACGGCAACCTACCTCGGCCGCGCGCCCTATATCTGCTCGCCGAGCGGCTTCGGGCGCACGTCGCACTGTTTCCTCAGAGCCTCGCTCTAACGGTCTGTCGCGTTCGGGAAGGCAGGCGCAATCGATCATGGAGACGGGGCGGTTGCCAGCCTTGGCGGCGGCCTTTTTGCCATCCGGGCATGACGCCCACGGCCTCGCGATCGCACCGGCTTCCAGCGCGCAGCAAGCCATGTCTGGTTTTATGCGGTGCCAGATGTGGCACGCCGGAGAAAATCGTTGCCTATTGCTGTCCCAAGATCGGTCCTCGGTGCTGGCGCGCTGGCGCTTCTGGCGGTTGCCGGAGTCACGCCGGGCCGCGCGCAGGATTCCGTAGACGGTATCGACCGGTCGCTGACGACCGCCGCCATCACGCCTGAGGCAAGGGAGCGGGAAACACGCACGGTCGAAATCGGCGTTTACGATCCGCATGATGCGGTCGCATCCAGCGACGCGCTGACACTTGAGCATGTCTTCGTCTACTGGCAGAAGCCGGATCGGGCGCAGCTGAAACGGAAGTTCGCAAATGCCGCGCGACAGGGGCGGGCGCTGATGCTTTCAGTCGAGCCCTATACCCATGCCGCCGACTGGCGCGCCGGCGGCAACCGGCTGTTTGCCGATATCGGCAACGGCCGCTTCGATCGCGAGATTACCGATATTTGCACGCGCGCCGCCGACTTCCGCGGGCCGGTCTACGTTCGCTGGGGCCATGAGATGGAAGAGCCCGGCGAGCGCTATCCCTGGGCGCGGCGCGACAGCGAAGGCTACAAGACGGCGTTCCGCTACTTCGTCAGCAAGTGCCGGGAACTCGCGCCGGCCGCCCGCTACGTCTGGTCGCCGAAGGGCCATCGCAATCTCGCGGCCTATTATCCGGGCGACGATGTCGTCGATGCGATCGGCATCCCTGTCTGGGGCCTGCAGAAGATGGACGTCGACTATTGGGGTCGCGAGCGTCGCTTCGGCGAAGCGCTCAAGGAAAAGTACCAGCGCGTTTCGCGTTACGGCAAGCCCGTGATCGTTGCCGAACTCGGGGTCTCCGGCTCGGCCGATTACAAGCGTGCATGGTATGCCGAAATCCTGGATCAGCAGACCTACCGCCAGGCCTTCCCGCTTCTGACGACCGTCGTCTTCTTCAACGACAAGGAGCCGTACAAGTGGCCGCTCGGTTACGGCGCGCCGGACTGGCGGCTCGACAAGGCGGCGCTCAAGGCGCTTGCCGACCGTGGACCGAAGGAAGCGGCCGAACTCGCCGACTGATCACCGCGCGTGGCATGAAATCTTGCTGATCGCAGCTGAGGTGCTTTCGGTCGGGGCGATGCGCCGATCGTCCTTCGGCGCATCGTGAAAGCTTCAAACGCCGAGCCCTTGATATCCCGGATCACCTTTGCGGTTCCGGATCATCCCGGTCGCCCGGATCAGGCCAGCAACAGGCCCGATTCCCGGGCGGCTGCGGCAAAGCAGCGGCTCGCCCGGTCCGTACTCGTCAATCCATCCAGCGCATCCAGGCAGCGCCTGAGGGCTGCGCGATATTCCCGGCCACGACGGCCCGGCCACTGCCTGAGCAGTTCCACGGCTTCGAACACCGTTCTGACCACGGTCTGCCGTCGTGCCGAAAGTTTCAGGGGGATGGGAGTGGGAAAGAGTTTCTCGCTCATTGCATTCCTCGTTCACAGTCTTTTCGAGCGAGAGGGCAACGCGAGAGCAGCGGGATGGTTCCATGTTGTCTACCGATTTTATTCGCGCTGACGGCAGGCGAGTTCTCTCCGGCTTTGCGAACCTGATCTTTTGGTTGCGTCGCTTTTGCCGACGGCGGACGAAGGGAGGTGCGGCGGGGAGCTCCATCGGGCTCGGACCGGTGTTGAAAAGCTTTGAAAATCCAGGCCCGGCGCAGGTGGCGGCACTAGAGTTCCAGCGCTGCCTTGAGGTCGGTCGACTTCAGAACGCGCAGGTCGAGGTCGGCTTCGATATGGTCGATGTGGTGGACCATCAGCCGCGCGGCCGCGTCGATGTCGCCACGCTCGATCGCGTTGACGATCTCGTCGTGTTCGCTGTGGCCGCAGCTCGAAACGGTCGATTGTCCGTAAAGCGCGATGACCAGCGAGGAGCGGGCGACGAGCTCGTCCATGAAGCGGCGCAGAATGGTGTTGCCCGAGAGGTCGGCAAGCGCCAGGTGGAAATCGCCCGATGCCTTGATTTCCGCACGACGGGCCGATTGACCGCGCTGTTCAGTCAGTTGGCGCTCGGCTGCCAGCATGCGCCTGAGTTCGGAAAGCTCCGCCTTGCCGATCTGGGCGGCGGCGGCGCGCACGACGCCGGGTTCGATCAGCCGGCGGGTCGCAAAGATCTGGCGCGCCTCGTCGATCGAAGGGTGCGCAACGAAGGCGCCGCGGTTCTTCTCGACGTTGACGAGGCCCTCATAGGACAGCGCCTGCAGGGCGGCGCGCACCAGCGTTCGGCTGACGTTGAACAGTTCGCCGACGTCGCTTTCCGAAAGCTTCGTGCCAGGCGCAAGCCGCCGCTCGACGATCGCATCGCGCAATGTATCGCGGATGTGCTGACTGCCGGTGTCGGTGGTCGGGTCTGTGGCCAGGTCGGCCTGATGGGGCGTGGTGGTCAAGGACATGAATCGATCCGCGAAGCAACGCGCCATCTTATCGTCGGACGAAGCGAAGGGAAACGACAATCTGACGCGCAAAGGTTGCGGGGGCATCGTCCGGTCTAGCGAGGCTACTTGTCGAGCTCCGGATAGACCCGGTCGAGGAAGCCCGGCCGCAATTTCTCGCCGATCAGGCAATCGGGCGCCGGGAAGGCATCGACATAGCGTATGGTCGGCGGCGGTGGCAGGCCGCTGACTTCGAGCACCAGTTTCTGGCGGATCGCGATGGAGAAATCTTCGGGCTCGTGCACCGGCAGCACGAAGGAGCCGGGGCCGCCGATGACACATTCGGCATAGTATTGGTCAAGCGGGCCGGTCGAAACCGACGGGCGGATGAGGATGGCAAGCCCGTTGATGGTGATGCCGCGCGTGATCGCGATCTCGCGGGCTGGAAGCACCGGCGGGCCGATGTTGTTCGGCCCGTCGCCGGAGATGTCGATGACCCTTCGCACGCCGCTGAACGCGTTGGAATCGATCAGCGCCGTGCCATAGGTGATGGCGTTGGAGATGGAGGTGCCGCGGCGTGTGCCGACCGGCCGCGCTTCGATCAGCTTGGCGAAGGCGTCGGCGTCGGCGGCATTGTCGATGACCTTCCAGGCGACAACGGAGGACTCGTTCACCGTTCCGGCCCATTCGAAATAGCCGATGGCGATCTTGCCCAGCTGGCCGCTTTCGACCGCATCAAGGAAGTCGCGATGCCGGAGTGCCTCGACATAGCCGGCCCGCTGGATGCGGGCCTCGTCGAGATCCATCGAGCCGGACATGTCGACCGCCAGGATCAGTTCGACGTCGACATTCGTCGCCTCGGCGGTCGATGGGCTCGGGCCACCACTCAATGAAAGGAGTAACGCCAACACGCTCAACATCGCTTCAACCAGTCATTGCGCGCGGTCAGATTAGAAGACTGTAACACAAGATTGGATTTCGGCGACCGTTTGGGTGTAGTTGGCCTTCACTAAAGAGTGATTTTGCCGGTTCCTGCATGAGGCCGGATGTCGGACAGGAAAGGCGAAATGCCGCAGCGTACGGAAAATACTGAGCGATTTCAGATTGATCGATTGCAGCAGGCGGCGTTCGGGTATTTCCTCGAACATTCGGATCCGGTCACCGGACTGATCGCCGACACCGCGTTGCCGGGCGCGCCGGCGAGCATCGCTGCGACCGGCTTCGGCCTTTCCTGCTATCCCATCGGCGTCGAGCGCGGCTGGCTCTCGCGCAGCGATGCCGCGCGGCGGGTGGCGACGACGCTGCGCTTCCTTGTCCAAAGCCCGCAGTCCCGCCACCGGCAGGCGACCGGCTATCGCGGCTTCTACCATCACTTCCTCGACATGCGGACCGGCGAGCGCACCTGGCAGAGCGAGCTTTCGACCGTCGATACGGCGCTGCTGATCGCCGGCTGCCTGACCGCCTCTGCATATTTTTCCGGTAGGGATGCGGACGAATGCGAGATCCGCGCTCTTGCCGATCGGCTCTATGCGCGGGTGGACTGGCGCTGGGCGCTCAATCGGGGCGACACGCTGACGATGGGCTGGCGGCCGCCGGGGCGGTTCTTGAAGCATCGCTGGCGGGGTTACAGCGAAGCGCTGCTGCTCTATGTGCTGGCACTCGGCGCGCCCGACCATTCGATCGAACCGGAGCACTATGCGGCCTTTGCCGAGGGCCATGACTGGATCCCGGTCGACGGCCGGCCGCATCTGCATGCGGCCCCACTCTTCATCCATCTCTTTCCGCAGGCCTGGCTCGATCTACGCGGGCTTTCCGACCGGCCGATGCGGGAGCGGGGGACGGATTATTTCGAGAATACCCGACGCGCCATTGCCTTGCAGCGGGACCATGCGCGCTCCAATCCCGGCGGTTTTGCCGGATATGGCGAGGACCTGTGGGGCCTGAGCGCCTGCCATGCGCCCCGCGGCCGGCTGCGGCTTGCGGATGGGCGCCAGCAGCGGCTTTTCGGCTATGTGAACCGCGGCGCACCCTACGGCCTTGATGACGGCACGCTGGTGCCCTGGGCGCCGCTTGCCTGCCTGCCGTTCGAGCCGGATGCGGCGCAGGCCTCCCTCGTGCATATGGCAGACAGTTATCCGGGACTTCTGAGCGAAGGGCGCTTTCCCGGCGGCTTCAACCCGAGCCTGGCCGCCGGCGCAGGCCCGGAGGGCTGGATCGATGCGCGGGTCGTCGGTCTTGACCAGGGCCTCGTTGTCATGATGATCGAGAACTGGCAAAGCGGCCTTAGCTGGGCACTGATGCGCAGCATGCCGGCGATCCGCCTCGGCCTTGAACGGGCGGGCTTCGACGGTGGCTGGCTGCAGGAGGGGGAAGGCGCGTGTGGTAATCCGCCCGCATCCTGCGCCAGAGGATGAGAATGGACGACGGAGACGGCATGCGCTTGAACGACCACCGGCCGACAGCGGAGACCGCGGCGTTTGCGCCGCAGGCGCTGGCCGTCGCCGACCATCTGCGTACCCAGTTTCCCGAGGCTGCCGTCTCGCTCGGGCCGGCGGCCAGTGATTTCAGCGCGCCGGGCGACTTCTGGGCTGCGGGCAGCGCTGGCCTCGAGGCGGGGCTCGCCTATCAGGATTTCTTTGGGGTCGGCATGACCGACCGGATCCGGGCGGCGCATCTGATCGCCTTCTATAGCCGCCAGCTGAGCGTGGTCCTTGGCGCGTTCCATCTCGGCGCCGGGTTGCAGGCGGAGGTGGCCGGCATTCGTTTCGAGGATTGGACGCGGCTTCACCGTGGCGTCGAAATCGCGGGCAAGCGCTATCATTTTCGCCTGCATCCGCCGGCCACGGAGCGCCAGGGTGGCGAAGGCGTCAGCGCATTCGAACAGGGCTTCATCGCCCATCTGGCACCCGTCGTTGCGGTTCTGAAAGCGCGAGCAGGGCTGTCGAGCGGGGCGCAATGGCGGCTCGCGGCCGATGCCCTGGCCGGCGCGTTCCTGGAAATCGGCCGCGCGATCGGCGACGAGGCGCGCGGCATGGCCGAGGCGCTGGCGATCGTCAAACGACCGGGTTCGCGGCTCTACTCAGAGGAGCTCTGCTACGAGCAGATCGCGGCTCTCGATCCGGCAAGCGGCGCTGAGCTGTCGCGCCAGTATCGGATCCGTTGCGGCTGCTGTCTCTACTTCAAGACGGAAGGGGGCAGTTTCTGCGACACTTGCGTGCTGCTGGAGCCGGAAGATCGCCGCGCGCGGCTGGCGGCGCATCTCATGCAAAACGGCGGGACCTGAACCCCGCCGTCGCTTTGCTGACGATCTGTGATCAGTGATCACTGTGCCTTGACGAAGCGCTCGTTGATGAAGCCGGAGACGACGCCGAGCACGATCCAGAAGGCAAGCGTGGTGGCGAGTGCGGCAACCGCAAACTCGGCGCCGAGCACGGCCGGAACGTTGCTGGTGATATCGAGCGGCTGCGGCGCACCGTAGACATGGGGTGCTGCGATCAGCACCAGGCCTGCGACCTTGGAGACGATCTCCTCGCGCAGGACGACGAGATAGAGGCCGACGGCGGAGAGCGCCACGGTCACCAGCCACCAGGTCTGGCGGTCGCCGAGTTCGGCTGCCGGAAATCCCGGCAGTTCCGGCGGCAGACCGATCGCCGGCAGCATGTGCACGGCAAGCCAGCCGCAGGCGCCCCACAGCGCGCCGTTCCTGAGCGTGATCGGGTAGCCGATCACCAGGCTGACGCCGGCGAGCAGCAGGCCGAAGCCGGAACCTGTGACGAGGTTCGCCATCAGCGTGCCGGAGAAGCGGCTCATGCCGAACATGATGCCGCCTTCCTCATGCTCGCCCTCATGGGCATAGGCCGGGGTGATCGGCGACAAAGCGTCGAGGAAAGCGCCGAACGGCGACACGGCTTTGAGCGACGAATGCTGGTCGTGGTTTTCTGCGGCCGGCTGTGCCGCACCCGGCTGGGCGGCGGGCTGTTCGGTAGCGGCCGGTGCCTCGCCTTCGAATTCTTCTGCATGCAGGATCAGCGGTGTGACGCGCAGTTCCTGGGCGCCGGTCATGAAGACACCGGCAATCAATCCAGCCACGATCGCGGCCAGAAGCGTTCTGACAATCATCTTGAAATCCCTCGATAACGACAAAAGCCACGCCCTATGGCGTGGTCCTCGAGCCTTCCCATTTTCCCTATGCTGCGGATGGCCTTCGCGCGCCGGAAAAACCGGGATGCACGCAGCCCTCCATCCGGCTCGGGCCGGATGCGTTCAGGTCCGCAGATTGTTCGATGCGGAACGTTGTTCACGTTCCGGCGCATCGGTCAGTGGCAGGGGAAGCCGTAGGAGTGGCGGGTGTCGTGCGCCGTGTCGTGCAGCACTGCCGAGTTGGCAAGGCCGGCGCCAAAGACGAGGAATGCGCCGATGAAGAGCGCGATGACGCCAGCGGTCAGACGATCGCTGAGGGAGAGCGGGGTGCTCGAAATGGTAGACGTAGCCATGACAACCTCCGTGATGGCATCGGGAAATTCCCGGTTGGGCCCTATGCCCGTATCGAGTGGCAGGTTTCCTGGCTCACGGCGTTGGGCTCGATGCCCTCGATCTGCCTCGCCTTCCCAGCTCGGCCGCCCTCTCGCGGTCTTGCCAGTGGCTTCTTCCGGATCGCTCCGGAACGGTGGATCGACGTCGCTCTACAGTCGCGGGGTCGGCCGTGATTTGAATGCCCAGCTTGGGTCCATCCGTCACATTCCCGTTTACTCCCGAAACACGTTCGCGTCCCGGGAACCAATCGATCCCAGATGATTAGGATTGTGTCATGGAGTTGTCAATTGAGTGCGCGCCGCCGCGCGGTCCATCCGCGACAAAATCCTTGACGGTCATGCGTTTGTAGGCTTCGACGATCTGGTCACCCTCGGCCCGGTCGACCGAGACTGCAAGTCGCATGGTGCAGTCGCCGAGATGCATGATCAGGAAGGCGGCGCTGTCGATCTCTTCGCGCGGCGTCTCCGGCACAAGGCGGGCCCAGACATCGGCAAGCAGCTTTCCGCCGGCGCGGCTTTGCGCAAGATCGATCTCGCGCAGCGCCTTGTCGGCTTGCATCGCCGACCAGATGTCGCGCATGACCGGCTCGGCGAGGAACATGTCGTAGTAGATGTCGAACAGCAGCGAGAAGGCGTCGCGCAGTTCGGCTATCGACGTGACCTTGGCCAGTTCGGCCGCGATGCACTCGTTGCAGACCGCATTGTAGCGCTCGGCCAGCGTGCGCACGATTGCCGCCTTGTCGGGGAAGTACTGATACAGCGATCCGATCGAAATCCCAGCCTTTTCAGCGACTTCGCTCATGCGCATGGCGTCGCTGCCCTTCTCCTGGATGAGCGCCGTCGCGCAGGCAAGGATCTGCTCGACGCGCTCGCGGCTGCGCTTCTGGCTCGGCGTCCGGCGCAGCGCACGCTCGTCGTCGGCGGGAAGCGTGGCGGGACTTGCATCTGGAATCATGAGTAATGCTCACATTTTGACTTGACTCCTAAAATACGAGGATTTATCACATTTGCAAATGTGAGAGATGCTCATGTTTGTTGATGGAACCTCAGGAGGAAACGATGTCTCGGAAAGTCACACTGGTTTTGGGCGGTACCGGCAAGACGGGGCGGCGGGTGGCCGATCGCCTTCGGGAGCGGGGCATAGCGGTCCGCATCGGCGCCCGTTCGGCGTCGCCTTCCTTCGATTGGACGGATGAGGCGACCTGGACGCCCGCCCTTGAAAATGTCGATCGCATCTATGTCTGCTACCAGCCCGATCTGGCGGTGCCGGGCGCCGTCGACGTCATCGACCGGTTCTCGAGCCTTGCCGTTCGCTCCGGCATCAAGCGGCTGGTGCTCCTGTCGGGCCGCGGCGAGGACGAGGCGGAAGCCTCCGAGCGTGCGCTGCAGGCCTCCGGCGCCGACTGGACGGTCATCCGGGGCAGCTGGTTCTTCGAGAACTTCGACGAAGGCTTCCTGGCCGACGGCGTGGTGAGTGGTTCGGTCTTCCTGCCGGTGGACGAGGTCACCGAGCCCTTCGTCAGTTGCGACGACATTGCCGACGTGGCGGTTGAGGCCCTTCTGGACGATGCGCATATCGGCAAGGTCTATGCCTTGACCGGCCCGCGCCTGATGACCTTTGCCCAGGCCGTCGCCGAGATCGCCGCGGCCGCCAACCGTCGGATCTCTTATCAGGCCATTCCGGTTTCCGACTTCGCAGCGCATCTCAAGGCGGACGGCGTGCCGGATGACTATGTCGAACTCATCCGCTATCTCTTCACCTCGGTGCTCGACGGGCGCAATTCCAGCATGACGTCCGATGTCGAGCGCGTGCTTGGGCGGCGTCCGCGCGACTTTGCCGATTACGCCCGGGAAACCGCAGCAACTGGTGTTTGGAGTCTTGCCGCATGATCCCGCTGATCCCCGCTCTGGCGTTTGCCGCCGCGATCGGTTCCGGCCTGATGGCCGGGCTTTTCTTCATCTTCTCGGTCTGCATCATGCAGGCCCTGTCGCGGCTGCCGCCGGAGCAGGGGATCGCCGCGATGAACGCCATCAATGTCGTGATCCAGAACCCGATCTTCCTCAGCGCCTTCATGGGCACGGCGCTGCTCGCCCTGGCGCTCGTCGTCGTCGCCTTCATCTCGGGCGGCGAGGGCAGGTGGTGGCTTGCCGCCGGTGGCATTGCCTATGTCGTTGGCGTACTGCTGGTGACCATTGTCTTCAACGTGCCGATGAATGACGCGCTCGCCGCGGCAGCCCCCGGTCAGGCGGCGACCGATCTCTGGCATGAGCGCTATCTGACCGATTGGGTCTGGTGGAACCACGTGCGCACATGGGCCTCGATCGGCGCGCTGGCGTTTTTCGTTCTCGGTTTCGCCCGCACCTGACGAAAAGCGCCGGCAAGTCGATCCTTGCCGGCGCCTGCACGCGTCCTGACCTTCAAGCCCATCCCGCCGTCAGGGCTTCGGAATACGCGCGTCGTATTGCGCTTCAAGGTCGGCAAACTTGCTCCAGGAGGCTGCCGGCTTTTCGCCTTCGAGCAGAGCTCGCAAAATGTCGAGGTGTACGTGCCAGCCGGCGGAGAAGCTGGTCATGACCGCGCGGTCGGCGATGCGCTTATGGGTGACGACGAGCAGCACCTTGTCGCCGCGGGGGCTGAGCTCGAAGCGGACCTCCGACGGGGTGCCGGTCTCTTCGTTCCAGGTATAGGCCAGTAGTCGTGGCGGCTCCCAGGCGAGCACGTGGCCGTAATTGCGCACCTCGCCGGCGTGCTCGGCGTATTTCTGCGGTGGCCGATCGTCCTCCGTCGTCAGTTCCGAATGGCGGAAGACGTGCTCGACCTCGGCCCCTTCCTTCGATCCGATCGTTCCGGACGCCATCCAGAGCCGGCGCTTGCTTTCCTCCGTCAGATAGGACCAGACCCGCTCGATCGGGCCGGGAAGCAGGCGCTCGATGCGCACCGCGTCCGGTGCGACGACACGGCCGTAGTCGGCGCCGGCAAAGGCTGTGGCAGACGAAGTCATGGCTTTTCCTCCGGATCAGTTTGGATTGTGGCGTCTTCGACGAGAAGCAGCGCCTCGAGTGCGTCGATGCGGGTGCGCCAGAAGGCTTCGTAGTGGCGCATCCATTCCATGCCTGCATGCATCGGCGCGGCATCGAGCCGGCACACATGCGTGCGACCTTTCACTTCGCGGCGCACCAGACCTGCTCCTTCCAGCACCTTGATGTGCTTCGATGCCGCGGCCAGCGAGATCGAGAACGGCGCCGCAAGCTCACCCACCAGTCTTTCGCCCTGCGAAAGGTCCTGGAGCATGGCGCGCCGCGTCGGGTCCGAAAGCGCGTGAAACACGGCATCGAGATGTGCGTTCTGATATTCAACCATATTGTTGAATATCCTCTCGGTCGACCTAATTGTCAACCGTTCGGTTGAATTTAAAAGTATCGCGAAAAGAGACCACGCCGCGGTGGGTCGTCGTGGAGGCGCCGTCCCGTCCAGGCGGCAAGCGCATCGGCAAGATCGTCGGTCGGCACCATCTGGGCAAACTGTTCGCTTTCGACCAACAGCCCCTCGGCGATCGACATGTTGAGGCCGCGGGTGACGGCGGTGATAATCGAGCGCACTGCAAGCGGGGAGTAGCCCATGATGCGTTTTGCCAGGTCACGGGCGGCCGACATCAGTTCCTCATGAGCGACGACATGGTTGACGAGCCCCAGCTCCAGCGCGCGATCGGCCAAGAAATCCTCGCCTGTCAGCAGCAGTTCAAGCGCGCGCTTGCGGCCGGCGAGCCGCGGCAGGCGCTGGGTGCCGCCGAAGGTCGGCGGCATGCCGAGCTTGATTTCCGGTTTGGCAAAACGCGCCCGGTCGCTGGCAACAGCGAGATGCACCGCTTCGGTGATCTCGCAGCCGCCGCCATAAGCAAGCCCGTTGACGGCAGCGATGACCGGCTTCGGAAAGGCTTCGAGCCGGGCCGTCAGGCCCTGGCCGCGACGGACGAAATCGCGCACGGCCGGGTTTACGCCCTTGGCCACGCTTTCCGAGAACTCATGGATATCGCCGCCGGCGGAAAAGGCGCGGTCGCCGGTGCCAGTGATGATCACGGCGCCGACGCCGTCGTTCGCTTCGATCTGGTCGAGAAGGCTCATGAGCCGGTCGATCAGCTCGTAGTTCAGCGCGTTGAGTTTCTCTGGGCGGTTGAGACTGAGGAGGGCGATGCCCTCGGAAATCTGCATCAGCACGGTGTTCGACATGGTTGCTCTCCGGCAGGTGTTGACGGGGAGAGGCTAGGTGAGGGAAGATGCCATGTATATTCACTAGTCGGTATACATGAGAGATGGCGAAAGCAGAGAAATCGACCCGGGAGCTGATCGTCGCAGCGGCGGAAAAGCTGTTTTATGCCGAGGGCATCCGCGCCGTCAGCGTCGATGCGGTGGCGGAAGCCGCGGGCGTGACCAAACGCACGCTCTACTATCATTTCGACAGCAAGGACGAGCTGATCGCCGCCTATCTCGAAGGCCGCGACCAGCCCAATCTGAAACTCTTCCGCAAGTGGTTCGACGCGGGCGACGGGGACATTGCCGACAAGATCGAGGCGATCTTCGTCAACCTGGTGCGGGCGGCGCGCCATCCGAAATGGAAGGGCTGTGGCTTCCTGCGCACGTCCGCCGAGCTTGCCAACATGCCCGGTCATCCGGCGATCCGCATCGGTGCCGCCCACAAGAAGAAGTTCGAGGCCTGGATTGCCGAGACCTTTACCGAAGCCGGTGTCGCCGAGCCGGCCATGCTGGCAAAGCAGATCCTGCTGCTGCTCGACGGCAGTTTCGCGGTCGTGCTGCTGCACCGGGATCCAAGCTATATGGAGGTGGCGGGCAAGGCTGCGGCGACGCTTGTGCGGGTGGCGCTTTCCGGAGCAAACCCGAAGGCGCCATCGGAACATGCGGCGGCTTCATTCTGAAGCGAGGCGATTTCCGCTTTCAATCGGCTGCCGTTGGCGGGCAGTATGGGCTGTATCGTTATCAGCCGAACAACCAGTAAGCGTCGATGCTGCCGCGTTGCGGCGCGTCGAAGGGAGCAGAATTCCATGACAGTCAAGCGTATCGTCTCAAACCTCTACGCCCCGGACCCGCAGGTGGCGCGCGCCTTCTACGGCGACCTGCTTGAACTCGACGTGGTGATGGATCACGGCTGGATCCTGACCTTTGCCGCCGAGGGCAAGGCCGCGATGCCACAGGTGAGCATCGCCAGCGAGGGCGGCAACGATACGCCGGTGCCGGTGCTTTCGATCGAGGTGGACGATGTCGACCGGGCCTATCAGCGAGCCAAGGCCGCCGGTGTCGAGATCGTCTACGACATCACCAACGAGCCCTGGGGCGTGCGCCGTTTCTACATGCGCGACCCGTTCGGCAATATCGTCAACATCCTGGCGCACTGAGCAGTTCCAGGAAAAGTGCGCAGCGGTTTTCCGTCCGGAATGCGCCACTTCAAGCTAAGCAGTTCCAGGAAAAGTGCGCAGCGGTTTTCCGTCCGGAATTGCGTCCTTGCGAACTCGCGAAGGATGCCACCGGCTGGACCGGCGGCCTCTTGCATCAGGCGAGCGACAGCGCGTTTGAAAGATCGGCCACGAGGTCGTCGGGATGCTCGATACCGATCGACAGGCGGATGGTCGATTCCAGCACGCCGATGCGGTGGCGCACCTCGATCGGCACGCCGGAATGGGTCATCGCCGCCGGGTGGCTGGCGAGCGATTCCGTGCCGCCGAGGCTGACGGCGAGCTTGAAGATCTGCAGCGCATTGAGGAAGCGGAAGGCCGCCTCCTGGCCGCCAGCGATATCGAAGGAGAAGGTCGAGCCAGCGCCGGTGCACTGCGTCTTGAAAGTGCGGCCGACCGGCGTGTCCTCGCCGTGGAAGGGCAGGTAGTGGATACGCTCGACCTTCGGGTGGTCGTGCAGGAATTCGGCGACGATGCGGGCATTGTCGTCGGCCTTCTGCATGCGCACCGCCAGCGTTTCGAGCGAACGGCCGAGCATCCAGCAGGAATGCGGATCGAGCTGCGTGCCGATCGCACCGCGTAGCGCCTTTACCTGCTTCATCACCGCCTTGGAGCCGAGCGCGGCGCCGGCGATCAGGTCGGAGTGACCACCGACATACTTGGTCAGCGAATAGAGCGAGATGTCGGCGCCGTGCTCGATCGGCCGCTGGAAGACGGGCCCAAGCAGCGTGTTGTCGCAGGCGACGATCGGGGTATGGCCCTGCTTCCTGCCGATCGCATCGGCAACGCGGCGGATCATGGCGACGTCGACGAGGCTATTGGTCGGGTTCGCCGGCGTCTCGATCAGGATCACCGAGACCCGGCCCTTGGCCATCGCCTCTTCTGCGGCGGCGCTGACGGCCGCCTCGTTCACGCCATCGGCAAAACCGACGGCGGAAACGCCGAGATTGAGGAAGGTGCGGGCAAGCAGCGTCTCGGTGCCGCCATAGAGCGGCTGGCTGTGCAGCACCGCGTCGCCCGGCTTGACGAAGGCGAGCAGCGTCGTGGCGATCGCCGACATGCCCGACGAGAACAGTGCGCAGCTTTCGGTGCGCTCGTAGACGGCGAGACGGTCTTCGACGATCTCGCTGTTCGGGTGGTTGAAGCGCGAATAGACGAGGCCGGCGCCGACACCCGCCGGCGGTTCCTTCCGGCCGGAGACAAAGTCGAAGAAGTCGCGGCCCTCTTCGGCGGAGCGGAAGACGAAGGTGGAGGTCAGAAAGACCGGAGGTTTGACCGCGCCCTCCGACAGTTCCGGATCGTAGCCATAGTTCAGCATCTGCGTTTCAGGATGCAGCTTGTGGTTTCCGATGTGGGTTTTGGAGGGATGCGGTGCGGTCATGGCTTGTCTCCTCAAGCGAAGCGGACTCGACTGACAGGCAAATTATATCAGATGCTTGGACCGATCCTTGCTATTTCCGGCGGGATCGCCTTGAGTTGCGCAAAGATTTGGCTGAGTTGAGAAGATATGGCGCAGAAAATTGCCGACGAGACGGATCGCAGGATTTTGAAGGAACTGGTGGCGGATGCCCGCCTGACCAACAACGAGCTCGCCGAGCGGGTGGGGCTCTCGGCGTCGCCCTGTCTGCGTCGGCTACGGCGGCTGGAGGAGACCGGGGTCATCCGCGGCTATACGGCTTTGGTCGATCCCGCAGTCGACGGCTGGACGATGACGGCGATTGCGACCGTCACGCTCAGCCGCCAGCACGAAGACGAGATCGTCATGTTCGAAGAGGCGGTGCGCGGCTGGGACGAGGTGCTCGAATGCCATCTGGTGACCGGCTCGCGCGACTACGTGCTGAAGGTGATGAGCGCCGGCCTCGATCAGTACGAGCGTTTCATCAAGGAGAAGATCGCAAGGCTCAAATGCGTCGCCTCGATCGAGACGAGTTTCGTGATGAACACGATCAAGGAGCGGCGCGTCTAGTGCCAACCCCTCCATAAGCCTCTGAAGCGGTTCGATAATCGTCCATCCGGCTTTGAAACCATCAGGGATGCCCTAGATTCGAGTTAGGAGGGCGTCCCACACGCTCGGCGGGCGCCTTGCTCTCTCGGAGAGAGACGATGGATTTCGCAACAGCGCTCGATGCCGCCGCTTCCTGGCTACAGACGGTCTTTTTGAACGAGTGGACCTATTATCAGCTCGCCATCATCGTCGCCGGCTACCTGGTCTGCGGCGCACTGGCGAAGCGGATAGAGCCGCGGGTCGAAGCCCGAGCCCGTCTGATCAAGGGCAACCCGGATCTCTTGCGGGTCATCATCGCCTTCATGCGGCGGCTGCGGTGGCTGTTTCTGATCGTCTGGCTCTGGATTGCCGACGGCATGATCCTGCGCTTTGGCTGGCCGTCCTATCGCTGGCTGGTGGCGACCGCGCTGACGCTGACGGCGGCGTGGTTCGTCATCTCGGTGCTCACACGCATCATCCGCAACCAGATGCTGGCGCGCGTCACCGCCGTCGTCGGCTGGATCTATTTTGCGCTCTATGCGGTCGGGCTCGACCGGGTGATCCTGACGACACTTGATGGCGTTGCCATCAATCTCGGTGCGGTTCGCCTGTCGCTGCTGCTCGTCCTGAAAGCCATCGTGCTCTCCGCCGCGCTGATCTGGCTTGCCGTTTTGATCGGCAATGTCTCGTCGCACTGGATCCAGCGGTCAGCGGACCTGACACCCTCCTTCAAGGTTCTGATCAGCAAGCTGGTCAAGATTGCACTGATTGGCTTTGCCGGCGCAATCGCGCTATCGGCCACCGGCATCGACCTGACGGCGCTGACGGTTTTCTCCGGGGCGGTCGGTGTCGGCATCGGTTTCGGTCTGCAGAAGGTGGTTTCCAACTTCATCTCCGGTATCATCATCCTGCTCGACAAATCCATCAAGCCGGGCGACACGATCACGCTCGGCGATACCTTCGGGTCCGTGCGCGACCTGCGCTCCCGCTTCGTCTCCGTCATCACCCGGGACGGCAAGGAATACCTCATTCCAAATGAGGACTTCATTTCGCAGCAGGTGGTGAACTGGTCGTTCTCCAGCGACTTCGTCCGCATCGAGGTCGATTTCGGCACCTCCTATGACAGCGACCCGCACGAGGTGGCGCGCATCGCCATCGAGACCGCCGCATCGCTGCCGCGGGTGGCGAGCAGCTACGCCCAGCCGGTGTGCTGGATGACGGGTTTCGGCGCCTCGTCGCTCGATTTCAAGCTGAGGTTCTGGATTTCCGATCCGAGCAACGGGCTCACCAACATCCGCGGCCAGGTGCTGATGGCGCTCTGGGATGCGTTCAAGGCGGCGGGCATTTCGATCCCGTTCCCGCACCGTGAAATCATCATGAAGACGCCGGTCGAGGTCACCCGGGTTTAGGGGCCGAAGTGCCCGTCGACCGGTTCGCGTCAGGGTGTCGTGCGGTTGTGGCGATTGACTGGACACGCCGGGGAAGCGACATTGCCGGCGCCGGAACAGCCCGCAGTTGTTCCGGTGACCGTGCCAGCATCAGTGGGGACCCGACGCCATGGACCATCTTCAACAGACGCCGCTGTCGAGGTTGCCGATGCCGCGTTTTCTCTCGACGCTGCTGGCATCGTTCTCGACCACGGGGCTCATCGTCGGCGTCTTCTTCTTTGCCATGTCGCTGACGCCGAGCCTCATCCCGCGGCCCTATGTGGTGCAGGCGGTGATTTCGGGCCTGTCGCTTTCCGCCGGCTATGCGATCGGCGTACTGTTGCGCTGGCTGTGGTCCTTGCTCGACCTGCCGGAGATCCGCGGCCGCACAGGCCTTACGGTGAAGGTGCTAGCGGCGCTCGGCTGCACCGCGGTTGCGCTCGCCTTCCTCTGGCGCACCGCCTACTGGCAGAACACGGTGCGGCAGATCATGGGGCTCGACCCGGTCGAAAGTGCTGAGCCGTTCAAGCTCGGGCTGATCGCGGCCCTCGTGTTTGTCGCCATCGTGCTCATCGCGCGCCTATTCCGCTTGACCTTCCGGTTTCTGACCCGCCGCTTCGAGCATGTGTTGACCCGGCCGCTGGCAAAGGTCGCAGCCGTCGTTGCCGCCGTCGCGCTGTTCTGGTCCGCCGTTGACGGCGTCATCTTCCGCTTCGCGCTGCATGCGGCCGACAGCTCGTTCCAGCGGTTGGACGCGCTGATCGATCCGGATGTCGCGCCGCCGACCGATCCGTTGAAGACCGGCAGCAACGCGTCGCTGATGACGTGGGACGAACTCGGCCGCCAGGGCCGCCAGTTCATCGCTTCCGGTCCGGCGGCGAAGGACATCGCCGGCTTCTTCGGCGGAGAGGCAAAAGAGCCATTGCGCGTCTACGCCGGTCTCAACTCGGCCGAGACCGCCAAGGAGCGGGCGAAGCTCGCGCTGGAGGAATTGAAGCGCGTCGGTGGTTTCGAGCGATCGAACCTTCTGATCGTGGTGCCGACCGGCACCGGCTGGATCGATCCGCCGGGCCTCGATTCGCTCGAATATCTGTTGAAGGGCGACGTCGCCAGCGTCGCGGTGCAGTATTCCTATCTCACGAGCTGGCTGTCGCTGCTGGTCGAGCCGGAATATGGCGCGGAGACTGCCGATGCGCTCTTCGATGCGGTCTATGGCTACTGGACGACGTTGCCGAAGGACAGAAGGCCGAAGCTCTATCTCTATGGCCTCAGCCTCGGCTCGATGAACTCGCAAGGCTCGGTCGATCCCTTCGATATCATCAGCGATCCGTTCCAGGGCGCGCTCTGGGTCGGCTCGCCATTCCCGACCAAGACCTGGCTGCAGATCACCCGAAACCGCAATCCGGGCTCGCCGGAATGGCGGCCACTTTATCGCGACGGCTCGGTGATCCGTTTCACCAATCAGGAGAATGCGCTGAACATCCCGGGCGCGACCTGGGGCAATGTCCGCATCGTCTATCTGCAATATGCCAGTGACCCGATCACCTTCTTCGATCCATACTCCTTCTACCGCGAGCCCGACTGGATGAAGGCGCCGCGCGGTGCCGACGTCTCTCCTGCGCTCAGATGGTTCCCCGTCGTCACCATGTTCCAACTGCTCGCCGACATGGCGCTCGCGACGACCTCGCCGATCGGCTACGGCCATGTCTATGCGCCGGAGCACTATATCGACGCGTGGATGCAGGTGATGGCACCGGCTGATGTCAGCGAGGCGGACGCCGAGCGGCTGAAGGCGCTGCTCAAGGGTCGCTACTGAGCCTGCTTGTCGCCGGACCGCTCGCCACGCAGGTGCGCGGCGATCTGGTTGGCGAAGGCCTGGATCAGCGGCTCCTCCGCCTTTTCCGTCGGGCAGAGCAGATAGTAGCCGGCCGAGGCCGGTATCGCCGTCGGGAAGGGCTGGATCAGGCGTCCTTCGTAGAGATAGGAGCGTGTCAGCACGTCGGAGACGAGCGCGATGCCCTGGCCCTGTAGCGCCGAGGCGACGGCGATCGCGACCGATTGCACCCGCACGCTCCGGCTGCCTTCGAGCGAGATGCGCGAGGCGGCCGACCAGCGCGTCCATTCCCGGCCGTCATCCTCATGCAGCAGCGTGACGTCGCGCAGCTTCCGCTCGCGCAGCGGGCCTTCGAGCCGCGGAAAGAGCAGCGGCGAGCAGACCGTCCTGAGCTTCACGTCGCTGACTGCCTGCCACCACAGGCCGTCGAAGGGCGGATTGTCGTAGACGACGGCGAGATCGACATCGTCCCAGACGACGTCGCTGGCGCGGATGCAATTGCGCATCGAAAGATCGGTGACGCCGCGCGCACCCGCGAACTGTACGAGGAGGCCGGCCATCCAGGCAATCGCGAGCGCCGGGGGCAGGCCGACCGTCAGCTTGCGCTGGTGGCTTTCGAGCCGTCGGTCGGTGCCGTCCTCGACGGCGGCGGCAAGGTTGCCGATCGCGTGGGAAACCGTCTGCGCGAACTCGCGGCCGGCGGCCGTAAGCCTGATGTTGCGGCCGGATTTTTCAAGCAGCGTCAGGCCGGTCGTCTCCGAGAGCCGGCGCAGCTGCAGCGACACGGCGCCGGGACTCAAGCCCAGCTCATCCGCCGCCTGGCGCACGGAACCGATGCGCGCGACCGCCTCGAACGCCCGGATATAGGGCAGGAAATGCAACGCCTTCACGTGAGCCCTCCCGCTCTGATCGCGCCCCTCACGGCGTGAAATCGTTTAGCCAGACTGCACAATATCAAGCATAAAAAATCGCTATTCCCAATCGATTTTTGCTCCTATGAATCGGACCGGAGAGAGGGAGGACTACGATGATCGAGGCACAACCGTTTGATTTTCCTTATGATGGAAAGCTGGTTCCGGCGCAGACGGCGCTGATGGTGATCGATTTGCAGATCGACTTCTGCTCGCCCAACGGTTACTTCGCCTCGATGGGCTACGATCCGGCGCCGCTGGCCGCGATCGTGCCCGCGGTCAACCGGGTGATTGCGGCGGCACGGCAAGCCGGCTGCCTGATCATCCACACGCGCCAGGGCTACCGCGCCGATCTCGCCGACATGACGCCTTACGAGAAATGGCGGCGCAAGCGCTCGGGACTTGAGAACACGCAGGTGCTTTTGCGTTCCAGCCCCGGCTTCCAGTTGCTCCCGGAACTCGATGTCGCCGAGACCGACGTCATCATCGACAAGACCTGCAACAGCTCCTTCACCTATACGGATCTCGAGCATGTCTTGAGATCCCAGGGCATCACCCACATGCTCTTTACCGGCTGCACCACTGACGTTTGCGTGCATACGACGCTGCGCGAAGCCTGCGACCGCAATTTCCAGTGCCTGACGATTTCGGACTGCTGCGCCAGCGGCGAGCAGTGGGCGCATGAGGCGGCGATCAACATGATCTCGATCGAGAACGGCATCTTCGGCACGGTCTCGACCAGTGATGCCGTAATTGCCGGACTGGCCAAGGCCGCCCGCTAGCGCTCTGGCACCGCGCAATTCCGGACGAAAAGCCGCTTCAGGCTTCTCCTGGAATTGCTCCAGGCGCGGTCCTCACATTTCCAAAGCCTTTTGCCAACCGTTCAACGGAATGATGCCCCATGCAAAGATACATCTCGCTGATGCGACTGACCTCGAAGGGACTGGCCGAGCTTGCCGATAGTGGCAGCCGGCGCAAGGTGAGCGAGGATCGGGTCGCAGCGCTCGGCGGCCGCTCGGTCGCCTTCTATGCCACGCTCGGGACCTATGACTTCGTCCAGGTTTTCGAGATGCCGGACAATGCGTCGATGATGCAATACGCGCTGGCGGCGCGGCGCGACGGCTTTGTGGATCCGCTCATCCTTCCCGCCTTCGACAGCCAGACCTATGGCGACATCGTCGGCCGCGTTTCACCAGCACAATGAGGGGAATGAAGATGATCAGACTGGCATCCTGCGCAACCCTTCTGACGACCGCCGTGCTTTCGGCCGGCGCCGCACAGGCCGAGCCGCCGGCTTTCGCCGCCGATGGAGAGGTTGGCGTGTGCACCACCGCGGCCTTTCCGCCGCTCTCCTTCAAGGAACATCCGGCCGATGCGAAGCCGACCGGCATCGACATCGAGATCGCCGAAGCGTTGGCCGCGCAATGGAATGCGAAGGTGAACTACACCGTCACCGAATTCGCCGGCCTCTTGCCGACGCTCGGGGCAGGGCGCTGCGACGTCATCGTCAGCGGCATCTACATCAACGCCAAGCGGCGCGAGACCTATGACGGCGTGCCCTACATGAAATCGGCGACCGCCATGGTCACCAAAGCGGGCAGCGATACGATCAAGGCGCCGGAGGATCTCAGCGGCAAGGTCATCGCGCTCGAAGCCGGCGCCTACTACAAGGAAGAGCGGATCGGGCCCTTAAACGAGGCGCTCGCGGCCAAGGGCCTGCCGCCGGTCGATGTGCAGGAATACCCGACCCAGCAGGCCGCCTACCAGCAGGTGCTCGTCGGCCGCGTCGATGCGACCGTAACGGAAGAGGCGGAGGGCGCCTATCGCGCGTCGCGCTCCGACGGCGCGCTCACGCTCCCCTATATCTGGGCCTCGGACTTCAAATACGGCATCTACAGCCGCCGTGACGGTGGCGATGCAGCCGCGGTGAAGGCAGGGCTGAAGGCGCTCAAGGAGAAGGGCTTCTTCGGCGATCTCGCCAGGAAATACGGGCTCGATCCGGCGCTCTTCGACGTCGACTACGACTCCTGAGCGAAAGGAGGCGGGGCATGAACTTCGATACGAAACTGTTTTTCGATGCCCTGACCATGCCCGTCATGTTGCAGGGGGCGGGCATCGCCATCCTGCTGTCGATCCTGGTGCAGGCGGCGTCGTTCCTGCTCTGCCTGCCGCTGGCCGTCGCGCTCAATTCGATGGCGGCGGTCAGGCGCACAGCGGCGCAGGTCTATGTCTGGCTGTTTCGCTCGGCGCCGCTGATACTCGTGCTCCTGATCGTCTGGAACGGCGCACCGCAGCTCTTTCCGGGGCTCACGCGGGCGCCCTGGTACACGCCCTTCGTCGCTGCCTTCATCGCGTTTACGCTGGTCACGGCCGCCTATATGGCGGAGGCGATGCGCGGGGCGCTTGCGGCGATCGGCCAGGGGCAGACGGATGCCGCCCGCGCGCTCGGGCTCAATCGCTGGCAGACCTTCTTTCTGGTGGTTCTGCCGCAGGCGCTCAGGATCGTCATGCCGGTGCTGGTCAACGAATTCATCAACCTGATCAAGCTGACCTCGCTTGCCTATGTAATCTCGATGCGCGAGATCATGGCGGTCGTCAACGACGCGATCGCCTCCAGCTTCCGCTTCGTCGAGTGGTATTCGGCAGCGCTGGTCTACTATCTCGCGATCGTTTCGATCCTGATGTTTCTGCAGCGGCTGATTCAACGCCGCATGGCTTAACCCGTTTCCGAATTCGGCACCGGCAGCGTTGCAAGCAGATCGGCCATGGCGGCGATGATCTTGCGGTGCTGGTGGGCGTGGCGGGTGCGCAGGCTGGTGGCGGCATAGACCGTTTGCGGGATGACGGGCGCGTCCTGAACGCGCGCAGTAAATCCATCGTCCGCCAGCCGCTCGGCCGTTGCTGCCGTCACGTAGGCCGATCCGCCGAGTGTGCGAAGCAGCCGGGTGATCGCCATGTTCTGGCCGGCGGCAAGCAGCGCTGCGGAGAGATGCGGCAGCGCCAGCCGGTGGGCGCGATCGAAGCCTGGCGAATAGCTTGAGCGGATGTAGCTCTCGGAGCGGATCTCGGCGAGCATCTGCGCCTCCGTGCTCACCATCACGTAATGCAGATCGCCGATCCTTTCGTAATAGAGATCGGGCAGGTAGTGGGGCGTGTAGAGGATCGCCAGATCCAGCTCGCCAGCGCCGAGATCGCGGTTCATCTGGTTGGAGTAGTCCGCCTCCATATAGATCTCGATGCCGGGCAGCTCCCGGCGGATCGTCGCCATCCATTCCCCGGCAAAGGCTTCCGCCAGATCATGCTGGACACCAAGCCGCATGGAGCGCTCCAGCGCGCCGGCGTTGGTGACCGCGCGTGTGGCCTCATGCCATTGGTTTTGCAGGGCTTTTGCGTAATCTAGAAAGCGCAGGCCGGCGGCCGTCGGCACGGTGCCGCCCTTGTTGCGGGTAAAGAGCTTGCGGTTGAACTGCGCTTCCAGTGCCTTCACCCGATGTGAGACGGTCGACTGGGTAAGGTTCAGGCGCTCGGCGGTGCGGTTGAAGGAGCGGCTCTCCATCAGGTCCAGGAAGGTTTCGATCAGCTCCACCTGCATGCCGTTCTCTCCCGCTGCAATCGCTCCAATCTAATCGAAAACATCGATCAATAAAGCCTGTTTCCGTTGCTTGATGGCGCCCGGCTTCACCGGCAAGAATTCGCCAAAACGAGGGAACAGTTAATGTCGAATTTGCCGTCGCACGCACGCGTCGTGATCATCGGTGGGGGAGCGATTGGGGCTTCCTCGCTTTACCACCTTGCCAAGGCCGGCTGGACCGACTGCGTGCTTCTGGAAAAGAACGAGCTGACGGCGGGCTCCACCTGGCATGCCGCCGGCAACGTGCCGACTTTCTCGTCCTCCTGGTCGATCATGAACATGCAGCGCTATTCGGCGTCGCTCTATCGTGACCTCGGGGCGCTCGTCGACTATCCGATGAACTATCACGTCACCGGCTCGATCCGGCTCGGCCACTCCAAGGAGCGGCTGCAGGAGTTCAAACGCGTCGTCGGCATGGGGCGCTACCAGGGCATGGATCTCGATATCCTGTCGCCCGACGAGATGCGCGCCCGCTATCCCTTCCTCGAAACCCGCGAGCTGACCGGCGCGCTCTACGATCCCTATGACGGCGACATCGACCCGGCGCAGCTGACCCAGGCGCTCGCCAAGGGTGCGCGCGACATGGGCGCCAAGATCATCCGCTTCTGTCCGGTGACGGGCGCGCGCCGCGAAAACGACGAATGGGTCATCTCGACGCCGCAGGGCGAGATCCGCTGCGAATACGTCGTCAACGCCGCCGGCTACTACGCCCGCGAGGTCGGCAAGATGTTTGGCCGCGACGTGCCGATGATGGTGATGAGCCATCAGTATATCCTGTTCGACGAAATCCCGGAACTCGCCGCCTGGTCGAAGGAGGCCGGCCACAAGCTGCCGCTCCTGCGCGACGTCGACAGCTCCTACTATCTGCGCCAGGAAAAGAACGGCATGAACCTCGGCCCCTACGAGCGCAACTGTCGCGCCCACTGGGTAACGCCCGACGACCCGATGCCGGAAGACTTTTCGTTCCAGCTCTTCCCGGACGATCTCGACCGGCTGGAATGGTACCTGAACGACGCCGTCGAGCGCGTGCCGATCCTCGGAACGGCCGGGCTGTCGCGGATCATCAACGGCCCGATCCCCTATGCACCCGACGGCAACCCGCTGATCGGGCCGATGCCCGGCGTGCCCAATGCCTTCGAGGCCTGCGTCTTCACTTTCGGTATCTGCCAGGCGGGTGGCGCCGGCAAGGTGCTCGCCGAATGGATCACCGAGGGCCAGACCGAGTGGGACATGTGGTCCTGCGATCCGCGCCGCTACACCGACTACACCGACCAGGATTATTGCATCGCCAAGGGCATGGAGATCTACGGCCATGAATACGCGATGCACTTTCCGAAGCATTACTGGCCAGCCGGGCGCGGCAAGAAGTTATCGCCGATCCACGATCGCATCGCCGCACTCGGCGCCCAGTTCAAGCCCTATAACGGCTGGGAGCGTGCGATGTG
The DNA here is from genome assembly GCF_058791875.1 of Ensifer sp. EB106-05-01-XG146. Lineage (NCBI taxonomy): Bacteria > Pseudomonadati > Pseudomonadota > Alphaproteobacteria > Hyphomicrobiales > Rhizobiaceae > Ensifer > Ensifer sp. EB106-05-01-XG146. The sequence continues at coordinate 2,436,611 of NZ_JBYTDX010000001.1, read as the reverse complement.
GTACGCCAAACCAGGCGATGACACCTCGGAAGAGGCGACGCAGACCTGGGGCCGCGAAGGGCCTTGGGCCAAGCGCATCGAAGAAGAGTGCCTGGCCGTGCGCGATGCCGCCGGCATTCTCGACCTGCCGGGCTTCTCGCGCTTCCGGGTAAAGGGCGAGGGCGCGACCGCATGGCTCTCCGGCCTCATCACAGGCCGCGTGCCGAAGCCTGGGCGCATCGGCCTGGCCTATTTCGCCGACGACAAGGGCCGGATCGTTACCGAGATGTCGGTGATGATGCTCGACGAAGACTTCTTCTTCCTCATCACCGCCGCAACCGCGCAGTGGCACGATTTCGAATGGCTGATGAAGCACCGGCCGGCAGACGCCGCCTTCACCATCGACGACGTCACCAAGTCCTTCTCCTGCCAGATCCTCACCGGGCCAAAATCGCGCGCGATCCTCGCCGAGGTCAGCGAAGCGGATCTCGCCAAGGGCTGGCTCACGCACCAGACGGCGCAGATCGCCGGGCGCTATTGCCAGCTCGTGCGCGTCTCCTTCGCCGGCGAACTCGGCTGGGAGATCCATACCAAGGTCGAGGACACGGCCGCCATCTTCGACGCCGTCTGGGCGGCCGGTCAGAAGCATGGCCTCAAACCCTTCGGCATGGAAGCGCTCGACAGTCTGCGCATCGAGAAGGGCTACCGTGCCTGGAAGGGCGATCTGTCGACCGACTACACCATCCTGCAGGGTGGGCTGGAGCGCTTCGTCGACTGGGGCAAGCCCGGCTTCAATGGCAAGGCGGCGCTGGAGCGTGAGAAGCAGCAGGGCGTTTCCAAACGCTTCGTGACGTTGACCGTCGCCGCCGACGGCTGCGACGCGCCTTACATGTCGACGCTCTGGTCCGACGGCCAGGTTGTCGGCGAGACGACCTCGGGCAACTGGGGCTACCGCGTCGGCAAGTCGATCGCGCTCGGCATGCTGCGCGCCGACCTTGCCGTGCCCGGCAAGGAAATCGAGGTCGAGATCTTCGGCGATCGCTTCAAGGCGACGGTCGAGGCGGACCAACCGCTCTGGGATCCCTCCAATGAAAGACTGCGCGCATGAGCAAGCCCATTCCCTCGAAAGCCCGCGCAGTCATCATCGGTGGCGGCGTCTCCGGCTGTTCCGTCGCCTATCACCTCGCCAAGCTCGGCTGGACCGATGTGGTTCTGCTTGAGCGCAAGCAGCTGACCTCCGGTACCACCTGGCATGCGGCCGGCCTGATCGGTCAGCTTCGCGCCTCGCAGAACATGACGCGGCTCGCGAAATACTCGGCCGACCTCTACGTCAAGCTCGAGGCCGAAACCGGCATTTCCACCGGCATGCGCCAGAACGGCTCGATCACCGTCGCGCTGACGGAGGAGCGCAAGGAGGAGATCTATCGCCAGGCGTCGCTGGCGCGTGCCTTCAATGTCGACGTGCGCGAGATCACGCCTGACGAAGTAAAGGCGATGTATCCGCACCTCAACACCTCGGATGTGAAGGCGGCGGTGCATCTGCCGCTCGATGGCCAGTGCGACCCGGCCAACATCGCCATGGCGCTCGCCAAGGGCGCCCGCCAGAACGGCGCAACGATCATCGAGGGCGTCAAGGTGAGGTCCGTCGTGAAGAAGGACGGCCGGGTCACCGGCGTCACCTGCGAGCAGAACGGCGAGAGCTACACGATCGAGACCGATCATGTCGTCAACTGCGCCGGTATGTGGGGCAGGGAGTTTGCGCGGCAATCCGGCGTCACGGTGCCGCTGCACGCCTGCGAGCATTTCTACATCGTCACCGAGGCGATTCCGGAGCTGAAGCGCCTGCCGGTTCTGCGCGTGCCGGACGAGTGCACCTATTACAAGGAAGATGCCGGCAAGATGCTGATCGGGGCCTTCGAGCTCAAGGCCAAGCCCTGGGGAATGGACGGCATCCGCGAGGATTTCTGCTTCGACCAGTTGCCGGACGATTTCGACCACTTCGCGCCGATCCTCGAAATGGCGGTCAACCGCATGCCGATGCTGGAAACGGCTGGGATCCATACCTTCTTCAACGGCCCGGAAAGCTTTACGCCCGACGACCGCTACTATCTCGGCGAAGCGCCGGAGGTGAAGGGATACTGGGTCGCGGCCGGCTACAATTCGATCGGCATCGTTTCCTCGGGCGGCGCCGGCATGGCGCTCGCCCAATGGATGAATGACGGCGAGCCGCCCTTCGATCTCTGGGAGGTGGATATCCGCCGGGCGCAGCCGTTCCAGAAGAACCGCGCGTATTTGAAAGACCGCGTCTCGGAAACGCTCGGCCTGCTCTACGCCGACCATTTCCCCTATCGCCAGATGGCGACCGCGCGCGGGGTGCGCCGTTCGCCGCTGCACGAGCATCTGAAAGCCCGCGGCGCTGTCTTCGGTGAAGTCGCCGGATGGGAACGCGCCAACTGGTTTGCGAAGGAAGGCCAGGAGCGCGAGTACCGCTATTCATGGAAGCGGCAGAACTGGTTCGAGAACCAGAGGGACGAGCATCTTGCGGTGCGAAACGGCGTCGGCCTGTTCGACATGACCTCCTTCGGCAAGATCCGGGTCGAAGGGCGCGATGCGCTTTCCTTCCTGCAGCGGCTCTGCGCCAACGAGATGAACGTCGAGCCCGGCCGGATCGTCTATACCCAGATGCTCAACGCCCGCGGCGGCATCGAGAGCGACCTGACGGTGACGCGGCTGTCGGAAACCGCCTTCCTGCTGGTCGTGCCCGGCGCCACGCTCCAGCGCGACCTCGCCTGGCTGCGCAAGCATCTGACGGACGAGTTCGTGGTGATCACCGATGTCGGCGCTGGCGAAAGCGTGCTCTGCGTCATGGGGCCGAAGGCGCGTGAGCTCATGCAGAAGGTGAGCCCGAACGATTTTTCCAACGCGGGGCATCCGTTCGGCACGGCGCGCGAGATCGAGGTCGGCATGGGCCTCGCCCGCGCCCACCGCGTCACCTATGTCGGCGAGCTCGGCTGGGAGCTCTATGTCTCGACCGACCAGACGGCGCATGTGTTCGAGGCGCTGGAGGCGGCGGGGCAGGACCTGGGCCTCAAGCTCTGCGGCATCCACACACTGGATAGCTGCCGCATCGAAAAGGCCTTCCGCCATTTCGGCCACGACATCACCGACGAAGATCATGTGCTCGAAGCCGGGCTCGGCTTTGCGGTCAAGGCCGACAAGGGCGATTTCATCGGCCGCGAAGCGGTGCTCGCCAAGCACAATCGCGGGCTTTCGCGCCGGCTGGTGCAGTTTCGGCTCTCGGATCCAGAGCCGCTGCTCTTCCACAACGAGGCGATCGTTCGCGACGGCAAGATCGTCGGCACGATCACGTCAGGCAATTACGGCCACCACCTCGGCGGTGCCATCGGGCTTGGCTACGTGCCTTCGGAAGGCGAGAGCGCAGAGGAGGTGCTCGGATCAAGCTTCGAGATCGAGATCGCCGGAACGCGGGTGAAGGCGGAGGTGTCGTTGAAGCCGATGTACGACCCGCGGGCGGAGCGGGTGCGGATGTAGGCAGGCGTTTGGGTGGCGTGCCTGGCGCTTGAGACAGCCCCTCACCGCGCGGATGAGGGGCCTTTCGAGGCACAACGAAAATACGCGTGCCGGATCGCGGGTTTCCGGTCTTCTTTCTGGAGTTCAGTCCATGCTCGCATCGGAGCTTAAGGATACGACAGTTGCGGGCGACCGCATCGATCAGCTGGTCGCCGGCCATCGTCCGGGCCATGGGCTTGCCCGCGCCTTCTACCTCGACCCGGAGATCTATGAACGGGACCTCGAGCGGGTTTTTCGGCGTCACTGGCATTGCGTCGCCCATGAAAGCGCGATCCCCAACGCCAATGATTTCGAGGTCTTCCGCATGGCGTCCGAGCAGGTGATCGTCACCCGTACGGCAAGCGGCGAGATCCATGCGATGCTCAATGTCTGCCGTCATCGCGGGGCCGAGGTCTGCACCAAGGACAAGGGCAATGCCCGTGCCTTCATCTGTCCCTACCATGCCTGGACCTATGGCAATGATGGCGCGCTGAAGGCGGCGCGGCTGATGCCCAAGGACTTCAAGCGCGAGGACCACGGCCTGAAGAAGCTCAACGTGCGTGTCGTCGAAGGATTGATCTTCATCTCCTTTGCCGCCGAGCCGCTTGATTTCTCCGAAGTCGAGCGCCTGTTGCGTGCGACTTGCGGCCAGTATGGCTGGGGATCGGCGAAGATCGCCCATCGTCAGAGCTATGCGATCGACGCCAACTGGAAGCTTGCGGTCGAAAACTATGTCGAGTGCTACCATTGCGGGCCGGCGCATCCGGAATATTCCGAAACCCATGCGCTGGAACAGCCGCTGCACCTGATCGAGGAACTGAACGCCAGGATGGAGGCGCGCACCTGCGCGCTCGGCATCGAGGTCGCCTCCGGCAATCACTGGCAGAATTCCACCGGCGGCAAGGAGACCATTCATGCCTTCCGCTACGCGCTCTATGATGGCGTCCAGACCGGCAGCAAGGACGGGCAGGCGCTGAGCACGCTGATGGGCCGCTTCACCGATTTCGACGGCGGCGTCACCTCGATCCATCTGGGCGGCACCACCTTCCTCGTCTGCTATCCGGACCACGGCATGATCTACCGCTTCATCCCGAAGACGGCCGAAACCTCGGAGATGGAGCTGATCTGGCTCGTCGACGGCAAGGCCGAGGAGGGGCGCGACTACGATCTGGAAAAGCTCACCTGGCTCTGGAAGGTGACGACCGACGAGGACAAGGCGATCATCGAGCACACCGCTCGGGGCGTGCGCTCGCACTACTTTGTGCCAGGCCCAATCGCGCCGATGGAGCAGAACGAGCTGCGCTACATCAACTGGTATCTCGACGAGATCAGCCGGCCGGCCTGAGCGGCAAGCTGCAGGCAAATCGCGTCGCCGTTGCAAGCGTGCCGGCGACGCATTTCGTTTGCCTAGTCCCGCCGGTTGAAATGCGTCCTCAGCGCCACGTGCGTCTGCACCGTCGCGACGCCCGGGATGATCGATATCTGGCGGCGGATGGTGTCGAGATCGCCGTTGGAGGCGCATTCGACCAGCACCATCAGGTCGGTGGCGCCGGCGAGCGACCAGCAGGTGACGATGGGCGGCATGGCCGAGAGATGCGGCACGATATGGTCGCAGTTCTTGCCGGGCTGGAAAGTGATCGCGATCAGCGATTTGACGGTCGGGCTCTGGTCTTCGATGCCGAGGCGGATGGTGTAGCCGGCAATCACGCCCTTGGATTCCAGCCGTCGCAGCCGGTCATGGGCCGCGCTGCGCGAAAGGCCGCTGTGGCGGGCCAGTGCCACCAGGCTCTGGCGCGAATCCTGCCTGAGCGCTGCCAAAAGCAGGCGATCCTTTTCATCGATTTCCGTCAAAACGTCGCCTCCTTGTCGCCATTTCCGGACATATGTCCGGTCAGGCGTCATCGTGTCCAGTGAAATCGGACGATAGGCAAGATAGCGTCTCCCTACAACCAAGGAGCCTTGCCATGCCCAAAATGAGTGTCCCCGACAACGCCGTGCTGCTGCCGATCGACATGCAGCAGGCCTTTGACAGCGCCCCCTGGCCGCGTCGCTGGAATGAGGCGGTCGATGAAAACGGCCTTGCGCTTCTTGCCGCCTGGCGGGCAAGCGGCCGACCAGTCATTCACGTGCGCCACGACAGCGTCATGCCCGGCTCGACGCTTTCCCTCGGCGCGCCCGGCAACGGCTTCCGGCCGGGCTTCGGACCGATGGGAGACGAGGCACTCGTCACCAAGGGCGTCAACGCCGCCTTTATCGGCACCGACCTCGACTTGCGCCTGCGTCGTCTCGGCGTCGAGACGGTCGTCGCCTTCGGCATTTCTACCGACATGTGCGTCTCGACCTCGGTGCGCGTCGGCGCCAATCTCGGCTACCGAATGATCCTCGTCGAGGATGCCTGCGATTGTTTCGACCAGCCGGACGGCGAAGGCGGAGTCATCTCGGCGCGCGAAATCCACCGCGCCCACGTGGCGACCTTGCGGGCGGAATTTGCCGAGGTGTTGTCGACGGCGAAGCTCGTCGAGGCGTTGCAGCGACCGGCAGCGGCTTGACGGTCGGGCGAGGGCAGACGGGGGCTACCGTTCAGGCGCTTCCGCTCCCGCGCCGCCGACTACCGGTTGGCGCCGCGGACTTCCTGGATCTCGGTCGTCCATTTCGGCGCCGTCAGGCTTTCGCCCTCGCGGTTGGGGAAGGTGAGGAAGGTTTCGAACGAACGGCTCTGGCCCGCCGGCACGCGGGCGAGGATGAGTGCGGTGTCATTGCCGATCGTCTCGCAATTGCCGTCAGGGCAGTTTTCGAGCGTTACCGCGAGGCGGAAATATTCGAGCAGTTGCGGCCCTTTATTCGTCACCGTGCCGCGCAGCCGGAAGCTTCTCTCCGGCTGGCTCTGTTCGAAGGTCAGGCCTTCGAGGGCAACGTCGGCGGCCGTGAGGCCGGCCGGTTGGGTCGTCTCAACGGGCGGCGGCGCGGCCGGCGTGCGACCGTCGCGGTCGGCAAACCAGATGATGAAGGCGACGAGCAGGCCGAGCGCCACGGCGACGGAGAGGATCGGTTCGGCCCAATGACGAAAGCGGCTGAAGCGCGCTGCCAGATACACCACGACAAGACCCAGCGGTAACGCGATCAACCATAGCATCAAGATCCTCCTCAACCCCGCATCATTCCTTGGTCCGGAATCGACGCAACAGAGAAATCGTGCAGCCGATCAACGTGTTACAGCGACGCTCGCCTTTTGGAACGGCGCGCTACACCACCTGGCCTTTATATAGGGTGGGCGCCGACTGGCAACACGCCGGGGCGTCGGACGAAAGGAAGCACCCTGACGAATTGGTGAACACGCGTGACGATGCCGTGTGGGTCCGCGCTCGCGTGTGCAGGGCGTCTCCCTATCTGGCGGGTGTCAGGTCCACCCAGTAGGTGCCCTCGAACGGCACCGCGGCGAAGCGGGCGTTGATCTCGGCAAGGCTCTTCTGGGGGTCGAGATCGCCAAACAGATCCGGCCGGATCCAGGTGGCGAAGGCTTCGGCGGCGACGATGTTGAGCGGGATCGCGTTGAAGAAGTTCCAGAGACCGTGCACGCGCTTTTCCTCGACGGCGCGGATGGTCTTCAGCGCCGGCGCCTCGATGGTGCGGGCCAGCGTCTCGCGCGCTTCGTCTTCGCTGACGCCGGGGCCGATCGAGAGCGTGCCGTATTTGCCGCCGGGCGAGGAGGTGGCGATATAGATTTCCGGATTGGCGGCCATGATCGCCTCGGCGTTGACGGTCCCGCCCGGCCGCGGCAGCACGCCTTCGGCAAAATTGCGGCCGCCGGCCACCGTCAGGAATTCGCCGAGACCGCCGGTGCCATAGGCCCAGCAACAGCGGTCGGGTTGGGGGAAGGCGTCCATCAGCACCAGCGGGCGCGGTTCCGGCTTGGCGGCGATGCGGTCGCGGATCAGCTTGAGCTTGTCCTCGTAGAACCGGGCGAAAGCTTCTGCCTGTTCGTCCCGTTCGAGGATGCGGCCGAGCAGACGCATCATGCGCGGCGTGCCGGTCAGCGCGTCGTTGTTGAAATCGACCACCACCACGGGCACGCCGATGCCGGTCAGATACTCGATGGCGCGCCTGCCGGACTCAGTGTCGGATTGCCAGTTATTGAGCAGCGCGAGATCGGCCTTCACCGTCAGCAGCGTCTCGAAGGAGAGGCCCGGGCCGGTGCCATCGTCGATCTGCGGCACGTCGGCGATATCAGGAAACTTACGCCGGAAGCTCTCGTAGATCTCGGGGTTGTCGGTCTTCATGTCGCCGGACCAGGCCGCAAGCAGGCTGACGGGATCGGGATGGATGAGCGACAGGGCGACGAGATTGAAGCCGCTTCCAAGCAGGATCGCCTTCGGCTTTGCCGGTATCGTCACCTCGCGGCCGACCGCATCGGTGACGGTCATCGGCCAGTTGCTTTCGGCGCGGGCGGAGACAGCAAAGAGCAGGGCGGTGATGAAAACGAGCGTCAGCCGCAGGGCGGCCGGGAAGAGGAAGCGGGAAGACAAAACCTATTGGTTCCTTTGGCTTGGGAGGGCGCAGAGGCTGCCGCAGCTCGGGACGCCGGGCAGCAGATAGCGCAGGCAGCAGATCTTGCGCCGGCAGACACGGGCGCCATCTTCCTCCTCGTGCCGCAGGCAATCGAAGAAGGGATTGGGTGTGCCGTCCGGCAGGGACTTGCTGCCGATCAGCGCGTCGGCTTGCGCGTTCAGCGGCTCGATGCCGGAGGCGCGCAGCGCATAGTCGATATAGACGAGCGCATTGTTCCAAGCGAGCTTCGGGGCTATGCCGCCGACGGACTTGAGATAACTGACGACCTCACGCAGATGCCCCTGCATCAGGGGGGCAAGCGTGGCGAAAACGTCGCTATCGTCCGCTTTCTGCCAGTCGCCCAGTGTGGCGACACCGAAGGTTCGCGGCAGGCCATCCTCGGCGAGCGCCACCTTCATCTGATCGAAGGCGACGGGCAGCACCTGATCGTCAAGCACGCGCGCGACGAGATAGGGAATGGTGAGGCTCGAAAAATAGTAGAGCGACCACATGGAGGCGACGGCACGGCGGTCGCTGGCGCCGGATTTCTCCGTGTAGATATCGAGCGCGCGGTCGAAGGCGCCGGAGGCAAAGAAGTCCGGCAGCGCCATGCCGTCGGAAAGCTCGTCCGAGAGCACCATCTTCTCATTGCACCAGGCATGGGTGCCGGCAAAGGCGACCGACAGCGCCTTGGGGCCGCCTGTCGCGACGACCGGTTCGGACACGGCCGCCGTCAAGACGTCACCCGCGCGCGGGTAAGCCCGATCGGTAATGGAGCCTTGGAAGAACGCCGTCCTGCAAGCATGCGATACCTTCTGAGCGTGGTCAGAAACTCATAAGGTGATCGTGTTACTCAAGATTTTTTCCGGTGCAAGTCATTTATGAGTTTTGTATTCATGATTTGAAGCCAAGAGACGATGGCCGGAAGCCGAAGCCTGCGGCCATCGAAGCGGCGAAACCGCCGCTCGGCTCGCCTACTGCATCAGACCGAGCTGCTTGTAAAAGCCGAGCGCGTCGTAATAGTCATTCTGGGCGGCGATCTTGCCATCCTTGACGGTGAAGACCGAGGCGCCGGTGAACTTGAAGCTCTTGTTGGTCGCGGCCGTGCCGTCGGCCCAGGCGCCCGAATTGGTGCCGGAGAACTCCCATTCGAAGGAGACCTTGTCGCCGCTAGCGATCGGATCACCCTTCATGGTCCAGACGGCATCAGGCACCGCGTTCAGGAAATTGTCGATGACGCCGGTCTTGGCTGCATCCTTGCCGGTGACCGGCTTGCCGACCGACGCGTCGTAATAGGTGACGTCATCGGCGAAGTAGGATGCGGCCTTGCTCGAGTCATGGGCATTCCAGGCCGCGACATAGGCCGCGACCACATCCGGCGCCGCGTCGGCGGCAAACGCCGCCGGCGTGAGCACGAGGGCGCTGAGGCCGAGGGCTCCAGCGGCAACAAGCAATTGACGACGGTACATCGCAAACTCCTCCCGTTTGTTTCGTTTGCATGCATTCTCCGCGCCCGGGGCGGTGAGCCTCAGCCGTGGTTGATCATGATGTGGCGAACGGCGGTGTAGTCCTCGAGCGCGTAGACCGACATGTCCTTGCCGTAGCCCGACTGCTTGACGCCGCCATGCGGCATCTCGTTGGTCAGCATGAAGTGGGTGTTGATCCAGGTGCAGCCGTATTGCAGGCGGGAGGCGGCCTTCATCGCCCGGGAAATGTCCTTGGTCCAGACGGAGGAGGCGAGGCCATAGTCGCTGTCGTTGGCCCAGGCGACGGCATCGTCCTTGCCGGTGAAGCGGGTAACGGAGACGACGGGGCCGAAGACTTCGCGGCGCACGATCTCGTCTTCCTGCGTGGCGCCGGCCACAACCGTCGGCTGGAAAAAGAAGCCGTCCGAGCTGCCGGCGGCACCGCCGGTGGTGATCTCGATGTGCTTCTGGTCGGCGGCGCGCTCGACGAAGCTCGCAACGCGATCGCGCTGGCGGCGCGAGATCAGCGGGCCGATCTCGTTTTCGGTGTCGTCGGCGAGGTTGTAGCGGATGGTCGAGACCGCCGAGGTGAGGTCGGCGACCAGCTTCTCGTAGATACCGGCTTCGGCATAGATGCGGCAGGCGGCGGTGCAGTCCTGGCCGGCATTGTAATAGCCGAAGGTGCGGATGCCGTTGACCACCGCTTCGAGGTCGGCGTCGTCATAGACGATGACCGGGGCCTTGCCGCCGAGCTCCAGATGGGTGCGTTTCACGGTCTTGGCGGCCGCCGCCAGCACTTTCTTGCCGGTAGCGATATCGCCGGTGATCGAGACCATCGAAATCTTCGGATGGTTGATCAGCGCATTGCCGACGGTTTCGCCGCGGCCGCTGACAACATTGACCACGCCTTCCGGCAGGATGTCGGCAAGCACGCGGGCCAGCTTCAGCGCCGTCAGCGGCGTCTGTTCGGATGGCTTGAAGACGACGGTGTTGCCGCCGGCGATCGCCGGCGCCAGCTTCCAGGCCATCATCATCAGCGGATAGTTCCACGGCGCGATCGAGCCGACGATGCCGATCGGATCGCGGCGGATCATCGAGGTGTGGCCGGGCAGGTATTCGCCTGCGGTCGGGGCGTGCAGGTTGCGCACGGCGCCGGCAAAGAAACGCCAGCAGTCGACGATCGCCGGCAGTTCGTCGTTCTTGACCGCGTTGATCGGCTTGCCGCAGTTGAGCGCCTCGAGGGCTGCAAAGCCGTCCGCATCCTTCTCGATCGCATCGGCGATCTTCAAGAGATAGTTGGAGCGTTCGGCCGGTGTCGTCTGCGACCAGCTGGTGAAGGCGCTTTCAGCAGCGTCGACGGCCGCCTCGACCTGGGCATGCGAGGCTTCCGGCAGATCGACGATCTTGCCGCCCGTCCGCGGGTTCAGGATGTGTTCGTCGGCCTCGGTGCCGGCCTCGAAGCGCGATCCGATCAGCAGTTGGGTGTCCATGTCTGTTCTCCCTTGATAGTCGAGTTATTTGCCGGCGCCGGCGATCTGGTCGCCGTCGCGGGTGAGGTAGTAGGCGCCGAGGATCGGCAGGAAAGTGACGAGCACCACGACCATGGCAACCACATTGGTCACCGGCCGCTGGCGCGGGCGGATCAGCTCTTCGAGCATCCAGATCGGCAGCGTGGACTGCTGGCCGGCAGTGAAGGTGGTAACGATCACCTCGTCGAAGGAGAGCGCGAAGGCGAGCATGCCGCCGGCAAGCAGAGCCGTGCCGATGTTGGGCAGGATGATGTAGCGGAAGGTCTGGAAGCCGTCGGCGCCAAGGTCCATCGAGGCCTCGATCAGCGAGCCGGAAATCCGCCGGAAGCGTGCGACCGCATTGTTGTAGACGACGACGATGCAGAAGGTCGCGTGGCCGAGCACGATGGTCCAGAAGGAAAACGGAATATCGGCCATCGAGAAGGCGGAGCGCAGCGCAATGCCGGTGATGATGCCGGGCAACGCGATCGGCAGGATGACGAGCAGCGAGACCGTCTCGCGGCCGAAGAAGCGCGTCTGGCTGACGGCTGCGGCGCAGAGCGTGCCGAGCACCAGCGCGACCGCGGTTGCGATCGAGGCGACCTTGACCGAAAGCGTCAGCGCCGCCCAGACGTCGGGCCGGTTCCACGCAACGGCGAACCATTGCGTCGTCAGCCCCGGCGGCGGGAACTGATAGCTCTTTTCCTCCGTCGTGAAGGCATAGAGGAAGATCAGGAGGATCGGCAGGTGCAGGAAGGCGAGGCCGGCGGCGGCCGCAATCTTCAGGCCCATCGGTGAGCGGTTTCGTTCAGAGCGCATCGAAGGCTCCCATGCGTTTGGCGACGAAGAGGTACGCGCCCATGATGACGATCGGGACGACCGTGAATGCGGCAGCCAGCGGGATGTTGCCGGCCGTGCCCTGCTGGGCATAGACGGCCTGGCCAATGAAGAGGCGCGACGAGCCGACGATCTGCGGGATGATGTAGTCGCCGAGCGTCAGCGAGAACGTGAAGATCGAGCCGGCGACGATGCCGGGCAGGGCCAGCGGAAAGAGCACGTAGCGGAAGGTCTGGGCCGGCGTGCCGCCGAGATCGGAGGAGGCCTCGATCAGGTTGCCGGGCACGCGCTCCAGCGCTGCCTGGATCGGCAGGATCATGAAGGGCAGCCAGACATAGACGAAGACGATGAAGGTGCCGGTGTAGCTGACCGAGAGCGAGTTGCCGCCGACCACGGGTAGCGACAGCCAGCCGTCGAGCAGCCACATGAGATGCAGCTTTTCGAAGAACCAGGTGAGGATGCCCTCCTTGGCCAAAATCAGCTTCCAGGCATAGATCTTGACCAGATAGCTCGACCAGAGCGGCAGCATCACGCCGAGATAGAAGAGCACCTTCCATTTCCCCTGTGCGTAGCGCGCGGCGTAATAGGCGATCGGGAAGGCGATGACGGCGGAAGCGACGGTGACGGTCGCCGCCATCAGCACGGTGCGCAGGATAATGTCGAGATTGGTTTCGCTGAGCAGTTGGCGATAGGTCGCGAGCGTGAACTCGTAGTTAATCAGGCCCGAGAAATCGTCGATCGAGAAGAAGCTCTGGAGCAGAAGCGCAAACAGCGAGCCGAGATAAACGACGCCGAGCCAGAGCAGCGGCGGGGCGAGCATGATCAACAGAAGCAGATGCGGGTGCTTCCAGAAGAAGTCCGACAGGCGGCCGGCGGGGCCTCGGCGTTCAGGCAGAACGAGGGGTTCGGCAAAGGCGGTCATGCGTCCTCCATCGGGTGCAGCTCGTTTGCGGCAAAGCTGATGGTGACGGGGCTGCCGAGCGCGGGCACGGCGAGCGCTGCGGGGCTGGCGACCGCGACGCGGGCGCCATCGACATCGACGACGACACGGTTGACGGCACCGAGGAAGCTATGGGCCGAGACGGTGCCCGAGAGGCTGAGCGCGCCATCTACCGGCTGGGCGAGGACGATCGCTTCGGGACGCAGGCTCGCAAAGGGTGCCTTCAGCCCGAGCCGCTGGCAGAGCTTTTGCGGCAGCACGTTGGACGAGCCGACGAAATCTGCGACAAACCGCGTCTTCGGCTGCTTGTAGACGTCTTCCGGGCTGCCAAGCTGCTGGATGCGGCCATCGTTGAAGACGGCGATGCGGTCGGCCATCGACAGCGCCTCGCCCTGGTCGTGGGTGACGAAGACGAAGGTGATGCCCAGCGACTTCTGCAGGCTCTTCAGTTCCTCCTGCATCTGCTCGCGCAGCTTCAGATCGAGCGCGCCGAGCGGCTCGTCGAGGAGCAACACCTTGGGCTTGTTGACAAGTGCCCGGGCGAGCGCCACGCGCTGGCGCTGGCCGCCGGAGAGTTGCCCGGGACGGCGGGTGCCATAGCCCGGCAGCTTCACCATGGCGAGTGCGTCCTCGGCCGCCTTGCGCCGCTCCTCGCGGCCGACACCCTTGACCATCAGCCCATAGGCGACGTTGTCGAGGATCGAGAGGTGCGGGAAGAGCGCGTAGTCCTGGAAGACGGTGTTGACGCTGCGGCGATAGGGCGGCACGCCCTCCGCCGTTTCGCCGAAGATCTCGATATGGCCGCCGGTCGGCTGCTCGAAGCCGGCCATCAGGCGCAGGCAGGTGGTCTTGCCGGAGCCTGAGGGGCCGAGCATGGCGAAGAACTCGCCCTCGGCAATCTCGAGGTTCACGCCATCAACGGCGCGCACGGCGCCGAAGTGGCGGGAAACATTGTCGAAGAGAACGGCGGTGGTCATTGTATGGCTCCGGGAAATGTGGCCCCTCATCCGCCCTGCCGGCGCCTTCTCCGCGCAGGCGGGGCGAAGGGGACATGCGGCGGGCGTCTTGCCTCAAGTTCACGCCCTACGGTTTGGCCGGGGGCGTTCCCTCTCCCCGCGTGCGGGGAGAGGGTCAGGGTGAGGGGCAAATGCTTGCGATAGGTCTGACGGCTTAGCGGCCGCCGATCACGCCGATATAGTCGGAGACCCAGCGGTGATAGGGCACGCATTCGCCCTGGCTTTCACACTTCGTCACCGGCGTCTTCCAGAACTTGACCTTGTCGAAGTCCTCGTAGCCGTTGGTCTTGCAGCCGGCGTCGGTCAAGAGTTCGTTGCCCTTGCAGGCCGCACCGACCGACGGGTTGGCGCCGAACCAGGCGGAGACGTCGCCCTGGACCTTCGGCGACAGCGAGTGCTCCATCCACATATAGGCGCAGTTCGGATGCTGGCTGTCGGCGTGCAGCATGGTGGTGTCGGCCCATCCGGTCACGCCTTCTTCCGGAATGGTCGAGGCGATCGGCAGCTTCTCGGCTTCCATCAGGTTGACCTGGAACGGCCAGGAGCCGGAGGCGACGACGCCTTCGTTCTTGAAGTCGTCGATCTGGATCATTGCGTCGTGCCAGTAGCGGCCGACGATCTTGCGCTGGCCGCGCAGCAGCTCGAGCGCTGCCTTGTACTGGTCTTCATTGAGTTCGTAGGGGTCCTTGATGCCGAGTTCCGGCTTGTGCTTCATCAGGTAGTTGGCAGCGTCGGCCACATGGATCGGGCCGTCATAGGCCTGGACGCGGCCCTTATTGGACTTGCCGTCGGGCAGGTTCATTTCCTCGAAGACGACGTTCCAGCTCTTCGGCGCTTCGCCCTTGAAGGCGTCCTTGTTGTACATCAGCACGTTCGGGCCCCAGACGTAGGGCGTGCCGTAGTGGACGCCATTGACTGTGTACCAGGGCGCGTTCTGCATGCGCTCGTCGATCGTCTTCCAGCTCGGGATGAGATCGGTGTTGATCGGCTGGACGCGCTTGCCGGCGACGAGGCGCAGCGAGGCGTCGCCCGAGGCGGTGACAAGGTCGAAGCCGCCTTCGTTCATCAGCGCCACCATTTCGTCCGAGGTGGCGGCGGTCTTGACCGAGACCTTGCAGCCGGTCTGCTTTTCGAAATCCGTGACCCAGTCATAGGCCTTGTCGGTCTCGCCGCGCTCGATGTAGCCGGCCCAGGCGACGATGGAGAGTTCGCCTTCGCCCTTGCCGAGTTCCTTCAGCGGCTCCTGCGCGAAGGCCGGGGCGACAAGGCCGAGCGACAAGGTCAATGCCGTGCAGGATTTGAGCATCTGCTTCATCTGAATTCTCCCAGTTTTGAGCCGCGTTTTGCGGCTTCGTTCCCAGGATGAAGCGTGCCTTCATTTCACCGTATTCGCAAATTCATTAAACAGAATGTCGCTTTCGGTTTTTCCGATATCGGTCACCCACCGGCACGCCAAAGGTGTGGCCAGTGTCGGGAGAAGACTAATAAATCTAGTGAATTAGCGCGGTCTGGCGCTTCTCAGCGCTTCGGCGATGCCGACGAAATCGCGCGCCGATTGTGGCAGGCCGGAGCCCTTGCGCCAGACCATGCCGACCTGCACGACGGGAAGCGCGCCCGACACGTCGCGACTCTCGATGCGGTCGCCTTCCAGCGACCAGGGGCGGTAGACGAGGTCAGGCAAAAGCGCGATGCCGGCGCCTGTCGCCACCAGGCTGCGCACCGCTTCGACCGAGCGGGTGCGGAAGGCGACATGCGGGCGGGCGCCAAGTGCGGACAAAAGCTTGCCGGTGTTCTCCTCGATTTCGTCCACTGTCAGCATGATCAGCGGTTCCTTGGCGATATCGCTGACGGAGATGATGTCGGCGCTGACCAAGGGATGTCCGATCGGCAGCCATAGGCGATAGGGCGAGGTCTCCAAAATCTCCGCCTGCAGCGCCATGCGGTCGCGCAGGTTGGATATGACCATGACGGCGACATCGAGCTCGCCGCCGATCAGCAGATGTTCGAGATAGGAGCCGTTGTCCTCGATGGCGCTGACTTCCACGCCGGGGCAGGCGCGGCGATAGCGGGCGAGCAGATCGGAAAGCACGTAGCCGGCAACCAGCGAGGTGACGCCGAGATTGAGCTTGCCGCCGGTTTCCTCGCGGCTGTCGGAAAAGCTGCGGCGGGCGTCCGAGACATTGGAGAGGATCTTGGTGGCGTGGCGCAGGAACTGGTGGCCGTTGTGGGTGATCGACAGGCCGCGCGGATGCCGGTCGAAGAGCTCGACGCCGAGATCGCCTTCCAGCTCCTTGATCGCCTCGGTGATCGAGGATTGCGAGATCGACAGGTTCTGCGCCGCACGGGTGATCGACCCCTGTTCGGCAACGGCGACGAAATACTGCAACTGTCTGAAAGTGAAGGCCATGGCGCGAGTTAATAGGTGCGAGGCCGGGCTGGCAAGCGGGTGGCCGATGCAACCGGATCGACCGCCGATTTTTTCCCGTCATGTCGGTTTTCGGACAGGGAGCCGGAACGCCGGTGCTAAGCTGCAGGCGACTTCGGGATTGCAGGGAGGACGACGTGGATCAGGTGACCAAGCGGCCGATGCCGACGGAGGAGGGGATCCTCGCCTTTCATCGCCGCTGCGAGGACTTCTATCCCGCCGACGCGGTCGATGCCTCGATCGAACAGCAGCGCAAATGGTATGACGCGCTCTGCGCCGAGTTCGATGCGCCGAGCCCGGCCGGGCTGACGCGCATGGATGAACTCGTCGACGGCCGTATCCCGACCCGGCGCTACCGGCCGGCCAAGGTCTCGAGCGAAACGCGCATCTATTACATCCATGGCGGCGGCTTCGTCGTCGGTTCGCTCGACAGCCATGATGCGATCTGTGCCGAGCTTGCGAATTTCGCTCAGGCCGAGCTGGTCTCGGTCGATTATCGGCTCGCGCCGGAGCATGTCTGGCCGGCTGCTTTCGACGACAGCTACGCCGTGCTGCAACACCTCCTGTCCGACGGCCGCCCGGTCGTCGTGGCCGGCGACAGCGCCGGCGGCAATCTCACGGCTGGCATCGTTCTCAAGGCACGGGCGGAAAGGCTTTCCGGCATCGTTGGCCAAGTGCTGATCTATCCCGGCCTTGGCGGCGATCTCGTGTCGGGTTCCTATGCCGACATGGCCGAGGCGCCGGGGTTGACGACCGCCGATGTCAGCTATTATCGCGATATCCTCAAGGCGCCGGCGGACAATCCCTTCGCCGCGCCGCTGGCGGAAACGGATCTCTCGGGCCTGCCGCCGAGCTATGTAACCGGCGCCTTCTTTGACCCCTTGCGCGACGATGCCCGCCTCTATGCGGCGCGGCTTGCCATGGCCGGCGTGAACGTCACCTTCCGCGAGGAGCCGCAGATGATCCATGCGTGGCTGAGGGCGCGGCACATGAGCGAGGGCGCGCGCGACGGGTTTCGCCGGCTGGCGGAAGGCGTGGCGGTCCTTGTCGGAACGCGTTGACGACCTGCTGTGTCCGTTTGTGAAGCGGGCCTAGCTCTTCGGCTTGAACACCAGCGCCGGATTTGCCTGGAAGGCCTCGGGGAACAGGGTTCTCAAGTTCTCGATCTTCGGCAGGTCGTTGTAGACGATATAGGGGTGCGTCGGGTTTCGCGTCAGGAAATCCTGATGATAGTCCTCGGCAGCGTAGAAGCCCTTGAAGGGCGAAACCTGCGTGACGATCCTTGCCGGGAAGGCGGCTGATTTGCCGAGCTGGGCTATATAGGCATCGGCGATCCGCTTCTGTTCATCGGTGACGGTAAAGAGCGCCGATCGATACTGCGGGCCGTGATCCGGCCCCTGATAGTTGAGTTGGGTCGGATTGTGGGCGACGGAGAAGAACACCTGCAGCAGCCGGCCATAGGTGACGTCGCGCGGATCGAAGGTCACTTCCACCGCCTCCGCATGGCCGGTCTTGCCGCCGCTCACCGTCTCGTAGTCGGCGGTTGCCGCGGTGCCGCCGGAATAGCCGGAGACCGCTTTCTTCACGCCCTTAAGGTGCTGGAAGACGCCCTGCACGCCCCAGAAACAGCCGCCGGCAAAGACGGCGATTTCGGTCGAAGCGGATGACTTCTCGTCGAGTGACGGCGGCGGGATGACGACGGCCGGCTCCTGGGCGGCGGCGATGGGCGAAAACGCCAGCAACGCGGCGAAGGCCGCGGTCAATCTTGTGAGGGATCTGTCAGAGGTTTGTACCGACTTGCTGCGCGCCATCGCGTCCTCCCGTCGCCCGGCTCCAGCGCCGGCGTTCGATGACCTCATGTTTTCATGGGATTGGCAACGGTCAAATCGCGATCGCGTGCTTCACGCCAACGTGACGATCCGATACCAGTGGGCAAGCACGAGGCGCCGAGAACGAGGGACGATGACATGGCCGGAGAAACGGATCTCGCGAAACTGCTTTCGACGATGAACCCGGTGCTGTTTCCGCAGACCTACGTCTATTGTACCGTCGCCTATCAGGATCAGGCGCGCTACCAGGCGCTGGAGGCGCTTGCCACCTATCGCGAGGACGAGGGGCTGACCCTGGTCGTTACCCGCGCGGCCGCTGACGAGGCCGGGCTCGCCTATGGTCCGCTGCTTCGCCGCATCACGCTCAACGTGCATTCGGCGCTCGAGGCCGTGGGGCTGACGGCGGCCGTTTCGGCAGCGCTGACGCGCGAGGGCATCAGCGCCAATGTGATCGCCGCCTATTACCATGACCACATCTTCGTGCCGGAAGCCGATGCCGAGCGAGCGCTCGATGCGCTCCGGGCGCTGACCGTCGCCTGACTGGCCGTGTACGCTCACATGAAGCGCGTGTCGGCGGGTGCGTTGAAGTGGTCGTCATCGCGGCCGTTTTCGTAGATGATCGGCGCATCGGCGAGTTCCGCGTCGCTGACGCCATCGAGGCAGGCGACATTGACCGCGTAGAAATGGCCGATGAAATCCTTGTGGTAGCCGCGCGAGAAGGGCCGGACACCGCAGCGGCTGCAAAAATAATGATCGACCTCGCCTTCGATCCAGCTCGAATTGTCGGCCCGGTAGCTCGTCAGCCGGTCCTTGCTTGACGTGATCTCGAATTCTTCGCGCAGCGCAAAGGCCTTCTGCATCCGTGTCTTGGCGCAGAAGGAGCAGTTGCAGCGGCGGATGCCCTCGGCGAGATCAAGCTGGCATTCGAAGGCGATGGCGCCGCAATGGCAGCTGCCGCGATAGAGCTTCTTCATCGGTTTCCTCCTTGGGATTGGACGCAGATCATCGCCCGCCGGCCATATGGCCGGCGCCGCTTGAGATTTGCGCCACTTTGCGTTTCCGGCCCGGCGCCTGGCGCCGGGCACCGTTAACCGGAGTTGCCCGAAGGCGCCGGCTGATCGGCGGCCACCTGCGCCTTGCCGTCACCGTCATCGCTGGCCTTGCGCAGGAGCAGGAAGGCGATGAGTGCGGTGCCGAGCGATAGCAGCACGCAGATCGAGGCGGTGAAGGCGAAGGACTGAGTGAAGACGCCGCGCGCCGCCGTCAGCAGCCGTTCGGCTTCTGCAGGTGGCAGGTCGGCAGCCACCGCGACCGCTCCGCCGAGCGTCTGCCGGGCGGCGGCAACGGTTTCCTCCGGCAGGCCGGTGACCACCAGCTGGTCCATGCGGCCGCGATAGGCCGAGGTCAGCAGGCTGCCGAGCACGGCAATGCCGAGCGCGCCGCCGAACTCGAAGCTGGTCTCCGAGATCGCCGAGGCGGCGCCGGCGCGCTCCGGCGGGGCAGAGCCAACGATCATATCCGTCGTCAGCGTGCCGACCGGGGCAAAACCGAGGCAGAGCACCACGAGGCCTGTGGTGACGAGAAGCGGGCTGCTTGTGGTGCCGACCTGGGTGCAGATGGCAAAGCCGATCGCCGTCAGCACGAAGCCCGCTGCAATCAGGTTGGAGGCGGCAAAACGGGTGGCAAGCATAGGCACGGTCATCGAGGCGACGATCATCGCCACACCCGTCGGCACCGACCAGAGACCGGCGACGAAGGGCGTGAGCCCGAGCACCAGCTGCAGGTACTGCGCCACGAACAGGAAGGCGCCGAAGCCGACGAAGAGACCGAGGATATTGACGCCAAGGGCGGCGCTGAAGGCCGGCGTCCTGAACAGCGCGAGGTCGATCAGCGGATCGGCGAGACGAAGCTGGCGCCGCGCAAACAGGATCGCGACGACGATGCCGAGCAGGATGAAGAAGACTGCGATCGTATCGAACCCGGCCTCGGCGATGTGCTTCATGCCGTAGATCACCGAAAGCACGGCGACGAGCGACTGGGCGGCGCTGACGAGATCGATCCGGCCGGCCTCGGGATCGCGGAATTCCGGCAGGAGGATCGGCCCGAGGATGAGGATCAGCACCATGACCGGCACGGCGAGCAGGAAGACCGAGCCCCACCAGAACTGCGACAGCATCAGCCCGCCGACCACGGGGCCGATGGCGCCGCCGGCCGAGAAGCTGGCGATCCACACCCCGATCGCAAACGTGCGCTGGCGGTCGTCGAGGAACATGTTGCGGATGAGCGAGAGGGTGGAGGGCGCAAGCGTTGCTGCCGCGACACCAAGCACCGCGCGCGCGATGATCAGCGTCTCGGCATTCCAGGCGAAGGCGGCGAAGATCGACGCCAGGCCAAAGGCGACCGAGCCGATCATCAGCAGGCGCCGGCGGCCGATGCGGTCGCCGAGCGTGCCCATGGTGATCAGCGAGCCTGCGACCATGAAGCCGTAGATATCGATGATCCAGAGAAGCTGGGCGGCCGAGGGCTTGAGCTGTTCGGCAAGCTGCGGGACCGCGAGGTTCAGCACCGTCAGGTCCATGGAATAGAGCATGCAGGGCAGCGCCAGCACGGCGAGCCCGATCCATTCGCGCCGGGTCGCCTTCGGACCGGGCGCGTTTTCGGTTTCAAGGTTCGAAATCTCAGACATGGTCGACGTAATCCCTGAGCCGCTCGAGGCACTCGCCCCAGCCATCCTGGTGCGAGTCGCGCTCTTCGACGGTCTCGAATGGTGTTTGCTGGAAGGTGAGCCGCGTCTTGCCGCCGATATCGGCGAAGGAAACGGTGATCAGCGTGTCGCTGCCGGGCTCGCCGTCTTCGTCCCAGGCGAAGGTGAAGACCAGCTTCTCGGGCTCGCGCACTTCGCGAAAGATGCCGCTCATCCAATAGTCCTGGCCTTCGGGCGAGCGGATGCAGGCGCGCCAGGCCCCGCCCGGACGGAAGTCCATGTTGACCGAATGCGGCGTGAAGTCCTGCGGTCCCCACCAGCGCAACAGGTGCTCCGGCGTCGACCAGACCTTGAAGACGAGGTTTATCGGCGCCTCGA
The DNA here is from genome assembly GCF_058791875.1 of Ensifer sp. EB106-05-01-XG146. Classification (NCBI taxonomy): domain Bacteria; kingdom Pseudomonadati; phylum Pseudomonadota; class Alphaproteobacteria; order Hyphomicrobiales; family Rhizobiaceae; genus Ensifer; species Ensifer sp. EB106-05-01-XG146. Next base: position 2,415,414 of record NZ_JBYTDX010000001.1, on the reverse strand, counting down.
AGTCGTGCACGATTTCCAGGCTGATATCCTTGCGTGCTGCGTTTGCGGTCGCCGCTGTCATGAATCCTCCTCCTCCGGGCGCCCCAATACGCCCAGTCTTTAACCGTAGAGTTATTTAACTTAGCGGTTAATATCCGTGCGAAAAGGCGATTGTCAAGGCAGGCTCAAGCCCCGATCTGATTTTTGTCAATTTGGGCGGGGGAGGAAGGGTGGTCGCTTGCTTTTACGATGATACGGGCAGGCGCGCCTTGAGGCGGGCCAGCACCCGGACGAAGGCGCCGGGGTCCTCGAGGCTTCGGGCAAGGATCAGCGCGCCCTGGATGCCGCCGACGATTTCCTCGGCAAGGCCGTCGCACTCGGCGGCCGGTGTGCCGGCGCGTTCAAGCGTTGCGGATAGATCGGCACGCCAATCGGAGAAATAGCGGTTGAGTTCGCGGGCGAAGCGGTCGTGTGCGCCGCTCGTAGCGATCACCCCCATCAGGCAGAGGCGTCGGCCCTGGCGAAAGTAGCCGTCGACGGCGGCAAACATCGCGCCCAGCGCTGCGGCCGGGTCTTCCGCATTGCGTAGTGGCTCGAAGATGTGCGTGCGGAACCAGGCGGCGATATCGCCAAGCACGGCCTCTGCCATCTCCTCCTTCCCGCCGGGGAAGAAGTGGTAGAGGCTGCCTTTGCCAAGCCCGGTCTTCTCGGTGATCAGGCTGAGGCTGGTGCCGTCATAACCGTGCTCGCGGAAGATTTCCGCAAGCATGGCGATCACGTCCTTTCGCTCAGCGACGACGCGGCTCATGCGGGCTTCCTCACCAGCGGATACTCGACCTTGGCGAAACGGTGGAACAGCGCGCCAATGGCGACGAGAATAAGCGAGCCGGTCAGCACCGGGAAGAGCAGGAATTCGAAGCCGGGATCGGCGGCGAAGACGACGAGCGGGTTGGCGCCTGCCGGCGGATGGGTGATGCGCAATGCCGCCATCAGCGCGATCGCCGCGCCGACGGCGATGGCGACCGCCCACCATTCATTCGGAAAGACGGTTCTGAGGATCAGGCCGACGAGGGTGGCGACGAAGTGGCCGCCGACGACGTTGGCCGGCTGCGACAGCGGGCTCGCCGTGACGGAAAAGATCAGCACGCAGCTGGCGCCGAAGGGCGCCATCAACATGGGGTGGCCGACAAGGCCTGTGAGGGCGCCGACGGCGGCGATGGCGACGAGGCCGCCGATGCCGGCAATCAAGCCGCGGTTGATATGAACGGGAGGCTGATGACGCGAGAAGAAATGGCGCATGGGTGTACCAATCAGTAAACTATTTACCGATTGGTACACTGACTTGTGTGAGATGTCAATGCGGGGGCGGGGCAGCGCGTTGGAACCGGCCGCCCGTGCCCTTCACATGAAGTCGCGGGGGATGCGCTTCTTGAAATGCTTCTCGAAAATCCGTGTCTCGCCCTCATAGGCGACGACCTCCGCCTCGGTGATCCACTCGCTTTTCGTGCAGTGGAGCGTCGAGGTCGAGACGGTACGCACAGACCAGCCCTCGCGCTTGGCAACACAGGTCCAGGTCGAGGTTCCGATCATCGACGAGGGGTCGTCCGGCGCGATCGACCAGGTCTCGTCGCGGATATCCTGGGTGGCAAGGCCCGTATCCGGATGTTCTGAAAGCCCGGTGTCCTCGTAGATCCGGTAATGGGTCATGCCGTGGGTCATGTCGCGCTCGACGGTGCGGCTCGAAATACCGCGCGTCAGCTCGCGATACTTTGGCAGCGGGTCGGGGTTCTCCGGCTCGGGCACGGTGATCTCCCTGTGGGCGCCGAGCAGGGGAAGGGCGAGCGAGAGGCTTGCTGTGTCGATCGAAAGACCCGGATCGGTCGGGGTGGGAAGGATCAGCGGCCAATAGGAGGTCGAGAGCGACACCCGGATGCGATTGCCCGCGCGGAAGCGGTAGCCGCAGGCATCGAGCGTAAGCGTGATGCGCGTCTTGCGCCCGGGCTCCATGGCGCGCGGCTGGGCGTTGCCGTCGCGATGCGAAAGGTTGAGCACGCCGAAGGCGACGCGGGTGGCGGTACCGTCCGGATGCACGTCGACGAGGCGCACGGCGAGATTGGCGGTCGGCTCCTGGCAGGTGACGTCGACGGTCAGCGTTGGCTGGCCGAGATAGTCGGCGGCTTCCAGTAGCGGTGCCGTCTCGAAGGTGAGCGAGCCGGCATCGTCGATGCGCTGGTCGCCGGCCATTTCGGCATCGGGCTTCAGCGTGAAATACTCGCCGGATGCCGTGCCGGTATCGAGCGGCGATTTCAGGTAGACCTCGCCGATGCCGGTGCCGCCGGCCGACGGCGTCAGCCGGCCGTCATGGGAGATGCCGAAGAGCTGCATTTCCGGCGTTGCCCAGGCGTCCTTCGCCACCCAGCGGCCGGGATCGCTGTCACGCCGGAGCGACGGGCGGGGCCCGTCGAGAATATAGGCGCGCACCTGTGGCCCGTTCTCGGCGCCGTTTTCCTCGTCGCGCAGCCAGCGGTTCCACCAGCGGATCGCCTCGCCGTGGAAATCGGCGCGCGGCTTCGGAAAGGCGAAATGCGGGTACTTGTGCACCCAGGGGCCGATCAGCGCCTTGGCCTTTTCCCCAAGGCCTTCGACCGCCTTCAAGGGCGTGTTGCGGTAGCCGTCGGCCCAGCCGGCGATGACCAGCGCGGGGATCCCAACCCTGTCGAAATCTTCGCAGATCGATCCGTGCTGCCAGAATTCGTCTCGACGCTGGTGCTCCAGCCATTCCTCCATGAAGAAGGGCTCTTTCTCCAGCCGCTCCATCCACATCTGCTTCCAACGGTCGCCGACGATGGCGGGATCCGGCGAGCGCGACTGGTAGCCGAGCATGGTCGCCGCCCAGGACAGCTGGGCGGAGAGGTGGCAGCCGTTCTTGTAGTGGATGTCGTCGTTGTAGCGGTCGACGGTCGAGGCGATGGAGATGACGGCTTTCAGCGCCGGCGGCTTCAAGGCCGCGACCTGCAGGCAGTTGAAGCCGCCCCAGGAGATGCCCATCATGCCGACCTTGCCGTTTGACCAGGGCTGGGCGGCGATCCATTCGACGATCTCGCAACCGTCGGAAAGCTCGCGCGGCGTATATTCGCCGTCGATCACGCCTTCGCTTTCGCCGGAGCCTCTGATGTCGACGCGCACGCCGGCAATGCCGGCGGCGGCAAACACGGGATAGGTGGATTCGTCACGCAGGCTCGTGCCGCCCTGCTTGCGGTAGGGCAGGTATTCGAGCACGGCCGGAACCGGATCGGCCTCCGTGCCGGCCGGCATCCAGATGCGGGCGGCAAGCTCGGTGCCGTCCTTCAGCCGGATCCATTCGTTTTCGATGACTGTGAATTCGCGCTCTGACATGTGGTTCTAACGATCTCTTTGTTTTCTCGGGAAATGCCGGACGCGAGCCCGCGTCCGGCATTCGTCGCAATGGCTTAGCTGTCGAACCAGACGCGGCTGCCGACGTAGCCGTTCGAGAGATCGTTGCCGATGTCGTCGACGAAGCCCTTGAGCGAAGCCGAGGCGGCGTTCACGTAATCGTTGAAGACGGGCAGGATCAGGCCGCCTTCGTCGCGCACGGTCATCGCCATGGTGCGGTACATTTCCTTGCGCTTGGCCTCGTCGAGCTCGGAGCGGGCCTGCAGCAGGAGCTTGTCGAAATCCTCGCGCTTGAAGCGGGTGTCGTTCCATTCGGCGGTCGAGAGATAGGAGGTCGAGTAGCGCGAATCCTGCGTCGGCCGGCCGCCCCAATAGGAGGCGCAGAAGGGCTGCACGTTCCAGACATTGGTCCAGTAGCCGTCTTCCGGCTCGCGGCGCACTTCGATCTCGATGCCCGCCTTCTTGGCGCTTTCCTGGAAGAGCACCGCGGCGTCGGCAGCACCCGGGAAGGCGGCGTCGGAAGTGCGCAGCAGGATCGGCCGGTCATGGCCGGACTTCTTGAAGTGGAAGGCCGCCTTGTCCGGGTCATAGGCGCGCTGCTCGATGCCTTCGGGTGCCAGCGCATAGTTGCCGTTGACGGGATAGTCGTTGCCGAGGGTGCCGAAGCCGCCGAGCACCCGGTCGAGGATCGCCTGTCGATCGACCGCATATTTCAGCGCCAGTCTGAGGTCGTTGTTGTCGAAGGGCGCGGTGTCGCAATGCATCAGGAAGCTGTAGAAGCCCTTGCCGGAGGTCCTGAGGATCTCGACGCGCGGGGCGCGCTTCAGGAGCGGCACGGTCTTCGGGTCGATGTTGTTGATGAAGTGGACCTGGCCGGAAGAAAGTGCTGCGATGCGCGCCGTCGTGTCGTTCATCACGATGATCTCGACACTGTCGACGAAGCCGCGGTCCGAGCGCCAGTCATCGGCGTTCTTCTCGAAGGTGGCGCGCAGGCCTGCCTCGTAGCTTGCAAGCTTGTAGGGGCCGGTACCAACAGGCGAGGCCGGATTGTCGACGCCGCCCTTCGGCTGGATGATCAGGTGATAGTCGGTCAGAAGCAGCGGCAGGTCGGCATTGCCTTCGGTGAGCGTCAGCACCAGGCTGCCTGCCTTCTCCTCGATCGTCTTGATCGAGCGCATCAGCCCGAGCGCGCCGGACTTCGAGCCTTCGTCCGCATGGCGCTTCAGCGTGGCGACGACGTCGGCAACGGTCAGCTTGCTGCCGTCGTGGAAGCTCACGTCGCCGCGGATCTTGAAGGTCCACTCGGACGCATCGGCCGAGGGCTCCCAAGATTCGGCAAGCGCCGGCAGGGGCGCGCCGGTCTTCGGGTCGGATTCGACCAGCGTATCACCCCAGAGGTGACCGATGACGAAGGAAACGGAACCGCTATAGGCGGCCGGGTCGAGCGAGTCCGTCGTGGCGCCGCCCTTGAGACCGAGCTTCAGATGGCCGCCACGCTTCGGCTCCTGAGCCCTTGCGTCCGTGGCGGCGAGCGTGCCGCCGAAACCGGCCGCAAGGCCCAATGCTGCCGTGCCGGCCAGGAAGCCGCGCCGGCTGAGGCCGGTCGAGGCAAGGCTCGCGGGGATAAGGAGGCCGTCAGGACGCTTCGTGAATTCGGTCATTCTAGGGTTCCCTTTGGAGTGATGCTTGTTAGGGAAAACCTAGCGTTTGCCGACCGGCACACAATTTCGCGACTTGACGCTTCTTTACGCTCTTTTACGCTACCTGAATGCTTCCTGTTCGACAGGGATTGGAAGCGCGTTGAATGGGGTTCGAAAAGCATCGTGCAGGACATCGACATCTTCGCCGCCAATCTCAAGTTTGCCTGTGCGACGCGACGGTCGATTTCGCAGATCTGCCGCGAAATCGGCATTAACCGCCAGCAGTTCAACCGCTACATCGGTGGCGAGGCGCGGCCATCGGCGCACAATGTGGCGCGCATTGCCCGCTTCTTCGGGCTTTCGGCCGAAGACTTCGCGTTGCCGGCCAAACAGTTCGAGGCGCGCATCACGCGCCCCGATCGGGACCGCTCGGATGCGGGCCTGCTGCTTGAGGGTTTCCCGGGCGACATCGCGGGCCTCCGGCGCCATGTCGGCTACTACCAGACCTATCACGTGTCGCTCTCCTGGCCGGGGCTGGTCGTCTGCTCCTGCGCGCGGATCTACGAGGAGGCAGGCTCGATCCGGGTGAAATCGATCGAGCGCATCCGCGATCCCGCAAACGAGATCCAACAGTTCTCAAAATATGTCGGCCTCGTCACTCTCTGGCGAAACCGCATCTTCATCGCCGAGCGCAGCATCGGGCGCGAGCCGATGCTGGCGCAGACCATCCTTCTGCCGTTCGAAGTGCATCAGCGGGTCTATCTGCGCGGCACCACCATGGGGGTCTCCTGGCGCAAGGAAAACCTGCCTTACGCGTCCCGGATGATCTGGCGCTCGCTCGGGGCGCAGCCGGATCTGCGGCAGATGCTCTCACGCTGCGGCGTGCTGTCCTTCGGCTCGCGGCACCTGCCGCAGACGGTGCGAGCCTTCCTCGATACGCCCGATGCCGAGCTCTTGACCGTGCCGACCGAATATTGAGGCGGCGTCGCCATGTGGTAGGTTTCGCCGAACGCACCGATCGAGGAGGGGATCATGAAATCTGCTTTGGCCGCTATCGCCTGCCTTTGCTTCGCATTGCCGATGTCACCGGCAAAGGCCGAGGAGGCACGGGCGCCGATCCCGTCCTGTGCGCTTTCGGGTGCGTCCAGCGTGATGATCGGCGGGCAGCCGGCGCTCAGGCTTTCCGATGTCGCCAATTGCCCGCCGGAACTCTACGAGGTGGTGCCGAGCATCATGGTCGAAGGCCAGCCGGTGGTGCACTTCCGCGCCGGCAGCGGCGAAAAGGGCGACTGCTCGGCCAAGGGCGAGGCGACGGTGACCTTCGAAGGCGAGGCGGCGCAGAGGGTGGGCGACGTCGATTGCCGGCAGAAGTGACAGCTATCGTCAGACGAGCCTGGCCAACCGGGCACCCTCCCGAACGGCCGAAAGCGCCGGCGGATTGGAGATGGGATAGCCGGCAATGAAGCCCTCGACCGTGAACGACGGGAACTGGCTTTGCAGCCGCGACACGACCTCTGCCGCTTCCTTCATCTCGCCAAGGTACGCGTGTGCCATCGCCTGGAACATCAGTGTGTTCGGCGATTCCTGCGAACTCTTTTCAAGCGCGGACAAGCACGCGCGATAGCGCCCGACGACGAAGAGAACGCGCGCGAACATGCCGTGGTACCAGGGCGGGCCGAGCGGGTTGAGCGAGAGGGCGCGCTCGATGAAGGGAATCCCGTCGGCGGGATCGCCGACGATCAGGGCCTTGGCTCCCGCGAGCAGCGCCAGCGTATCGGCGTTGTTCCTGCCATATTCGAGCGCCCGGGCGTGGGCCTCGGCGGCACCCGCCAGATCACCGATGCAGGCTTTGAAATCGCCGATACAGGTATGGCCGGCCGGATCCGTCGGATCGAGCCGCAGCGCCTCCTCGGCGGCGCTGCGCCAGTTCTTTCTTGCGCTTTCGAGGTCGTCGCCGAAGCCGTTCGCCGCCTGGATGGAATGGGCATAGGCAAGTTCGGTCCAGGCGCGCGCCCGCCCCGGATCGAGCTCGATCGAGCGCGCCAGCAATTGCATGGCGGCGGCGTTGCCATCCGGGCTGAAGCGATTGTGCTGTTCGACGCCCAGCAGGAAGTAGTCATAGGCTTGCAGGCTGCCCGGCGGCTTTTGCCGGCTCGCCTTGCGGCCGATGGCGGCCAGCGTGCCGAAGCAGCCGGCGAGCACGTTGATGACGCTTTCGGTGAGGCTGTCCTGCAGCGTCAGCACGTCTTCCATGGTGCGCTCGTAGCGCTCGCTCCAGAGCGTCATGCCGGTGCGGGTATCGGAAAGCTGGATCGTCAGGCGGACCCGCCGGTCGTCCGCGCGCAGCTGCCCGGTGATGGCATAGGTGGCGCCGACCGCCTGGACGTGGTCTTCGAAGCTTTCCGGCCGGTTGCCGAGCAGCTTCATTGTGTGGAAGGCGATCACGGGCAGATCGGCGAAGCGCGCGAGATCGACGCAGATGTCGGATGACAGCCCGTCGGCGAAACGGCGCCAGCGCTCCTCCGGATTGAGGCTTTCAATGGGAAAGACCGCGAGCGTCGGCGAGGCGGGCTCGGCGTCGCGTAACGGCGCGACCGCCTCGGTCGCCGTCCTGCCGGCCACCATCTGCGCGACCGAGGCGGCAAGCTCGATCTTGTTGCGAACGCCAAGCTTGCCGTAGATCGTCGCCAGATGCGTGCGCACCGTCGACGGCGCGATAAACAGCGCCTCGCCGATTTCGCGATAGGTCAGGCCGGCGGCAAAACGCTCGGCCACGGCGCGCTCGCGGTCTGACAAGGCTTCGGTGGCGACCTGTGGTGTCGGGATACGGTTCATGGCTGCTTCCTGCCATCTGACCGGGCCGTTTTCAATGGCGACATAAGGCAAGGTGCCACAGTGCCTCTTGCGCGTCCAACGGCGCGCGCGGTGCTGCAGGCAAAATACTACAAATGCAGGAGAGGAAAACACAGCAGCTGCGCGATGTGGGACGCGTTCCACGGGCCTAGAGTTCCGACAGTGTTTCAACGCCCTGAGGGGCAGGAAGAGGTGGGAACGGCGATGAGCAGCCTGCTTTCGGGAATGTCCGATTTCTATCACGCCGTTCGGCTTGATCTCAACCAGCCGGCCAAGCATCTGGCCGACAGCCTCGGCCGCCACGATCCCTTCCGGATCCTTGTCGTCTGGGAGGACCGCGTTCGCGTCCGCGAGCAACTTCAGCTCATGGCGGATCAATATCCGGAGCGGCTCAAGGATATCGGGATGACGAGGGCTGAGGTTCGCGCAGAGACGAGCAAGGCCTTCTGGCAACGCTGAGCTTGCCTGACGAAGGCATGAGACGGCGGCACGCGATCGTGCCGCCGTCTCGTTTTTCAGTTGCCGGCGCTTTCCATGCGGCGTGTCTTCAGCACCCGCTCCAGCCAGCCGATTTCCATCTCCGGAACCGACTTCAACAGCAGGTCCGTGTAGTCGTCGAAGGGTGGCGACAGCACCTTCGACTTCGGCCCGAAGCGCACGAGGCGGCCGCGATGCATGACCGCGACGCTGTCGGCGATCGCCCGCACGATGGCGATGTCGTGGGTGATAAAGACATAGGAAACAGCGGTTTCCTCCTGAAGCTTAAGAAGCAGATTCAGGATGCCTTCGGCCACAAGCGGATCGAGTGCCGAGGTGGGCTCGTCGCAGAGGATCAGCTCCGGTTTGGCGGCGAGCGCCCTTGCGATCGCCACGCGCTGCTTCTGGCCGCCCGAAAGTTCGGCCGGATAACGATCGAGGAAACGCGTTCCCATTTCGATCTGGTCGAGCAGTTCCTTGACCCGCTCCGTCTTCTTCTGGCCGTGCATGCCGAAGTAGAAGGAGAGCGGTCGACCGACGATGTCTCGCACCGTCTGGCGCGGGTTCATCGCCGTATCGGCCATCTGGTAGATCATCTGGATGCGGCGGAGCTCGTCGTTGCTGCGGCCTTTCAGCGCCCGCGGCAGCTCCTTGCCCTCGAAGGTGATGCGCCCCTCGGTCGGCGGCAAAAGCCCGGTGATGACGCGGGCAAGGGTGGACTTGCCCGAGCCGCTTTCGCCGACGATCGCCAGTGTCTGGCCTTTCGGCAGATGCATCGAGACATCATGCAGCACCTTGAAGCCGTTGGCATAGCCGGCGCTGATATGCTCGATCTTCAACTGCGTCCCGGTCTGGTCGGCGGCTTCCTCGCGTTTCGTCTGGCGGACGCTGACGAGTGCCCGGGTGTAATCCTCGCGCGGCTCTTCGATGATCTGCTTCGTCGAGCCGTATTCCACCGTCTTGCCATGGCGCAGCACCATGATGTCGTCGGAGATCTGGGCGACGACGGCGAGGTCGTGGGTGATGTAGAGGGCTGCCGTGTGCGTCTCTTCGATCGCATGCTTGATCGCGGCGAGCACGTCGATCTGGGTGGTGACGTCGAGCGCGGTCGTCGGCTCGTCGAAGACGATCAGCTCCGGGTTGGGGCAGAGCGCCATGGCGGTCATGGCGCGCTGCAGCTGGCCGCCGGAGACCTGGTGCGGATAGCGCTCGCCAAAGGTTTCCGGATTGGGCAGGCCCAGCACGCGGAAGAGATAGAGCGCCCGCTTCTTAGCCTCCTCGCGGCTCATGATGCCGTGGCGGAGCGACGCCTCGATCACCTGGTCGCCAAGCCGATGCGCCGGATTGAAGGCGGCCGCTGCCGATTGCGCGACGTAGCAGACGCGGGCGCCGCGGATCGAGCGGATGCCGTTCTTGTCGAGCGTCAGAATGTCCTTGCCGTCGAGCAGGACCTGGCCGCCAGTGATGCGCACGCCGCCGCGGCCATAGGCGAGCGCCGAAAGGCCGATGGTCGACTTGCCGGCGCCGGACTCGCCGATGAGGCCGAGCACCTTGCCCTTCTGAACGTCGAAGGAGACGCCCTCGACGAGGGTGACAACCTTCGGCGGTTCGCCCGGCGGGTAGCTGGTCGCTTCGATCTTCAAGTTCTTGACGGAGAGCATCTCAGGCATCGCCGCGTCCTCCCTTGAGGCTGGAGGTTCTCTTCATCAGCCAGTCGACCACAAGGTTGACGCAGATCGCGAGCGTCGCGATCGCAGCACCGGGGATGAGCGCTGCCGAAATGCCGAAGATGATGCCGTCCTTGTTGTCCTTGACCATGCCGCCCCAGTCGGCTGCCGGCGGCTGGATGCCGAGGCCGAGGAAGGAGAGGGTGGAGAGGAACAGGATCGAGAAGGCGAAGCGCAGGCCGAATTCGGCCAAGAGCGGCGACAGCGTGTTCGGCAGGATCTCGCGGAAGATGATCCAGAGCGAACCTTCTCCACGCAGCCTTGCCGCCTCGACGAACTCCATGACCGCGACATCGAGCGCCACGGCGCGGCCGATGCGGAAGACGCGGGTACTGTCGAGTACCGCCATCACCAGGATCAGGATCCACAGATGCTGCGGCAGGACGGCGAGAACGACGAGGGCGAAAATGAGCGTCGGAATCGCCATCATCAGGTCGTTGAAGCGGGAAAACAGCTGGTCCGTGAAACCACCGACAACAGCGGCGGTGAAGCTCAGGATCATGCCGAGCGAGAAGGAAAGCACGGTTGCCGCAAATGCCACGAAGATGGTGGTGCGGGCGCCATAGATCAGACGCGACAGCAGGTCGCGGCCGAGATTGTCGGTGCCGAGCAAGAAGTCGCCGCCGGCCGGAAGCCAGACGTCGCCGACCACGTCGCGTTCACCGAAGGGGGCGATGACAGGCGCAAAGAGGGCGCAGAAGATCGCAATCGCGATGCCGGCGATGCCGATCCAGGCGCTGAAGGGGATGGATCTCAGGTTCATCGCGGATGCCTCAGTCTCGGGTTGGCGATGATCGCGAGAATGTCGGCCGCCATGTTCAGGAAGATGTAGAAGGCGGCAAAGATCAGACCGCAGGCCTGAACGACCGGCATGTCGCGCACGGTCACCGCATCCACCATATATTGGCCCATGCCCGGATAGACGAAGACCACTTCGACCACGACGACGCCGACCACGAGATAGGCCAGGTTGAGCGCAATGACGTTGATGACCGGCGCCACCGCATTGGGGGCGGCGTGACGCGCGATGATGCGGAACATGCCGAGGCCCTTCAGTTCCGCCGTCTCGACATAGGCCGACGACATGACGTTGAGGATCGCCGCGCGGGTCATGCGCATCATGTGGGCGAGAACGACGAGAACGAGGGTCGCGACGGGAAGCGCGATCGCCGAGAGACGTTCGGTGAAGCTCATGCTGTCATAGACGGTCGCGGGGAAGGTCGCGACGCCGTATTTGACGGCGAAGAACATGATCAGGAGATAGCCGACGAAGAACTCGGGCAGCGAGATCGCCGCGAGCGAGACGACGTTGATGATCTTGTCGGGCAGCCGGTTGCGGAACTGCACCGCCAGCATGCCGAGGCCGACGGCGAGCGGTACGGAGACGAGGGCTGCGAAGAAGGCAAGGAACAGCGAGTTGCCGAGGCGCTTGGAAATCTGCTCGCCGACCGAGTTCTTGCTCGCCCAGGAGGTGCCGAAATCGCCTTGGACAGCGCCGCCGAGCCAGGAGACGTAGCGTTCGGTCCAGGGCCGGTCGAGGCCGAGATCCTTGCGGATGTTTTCGACCGCCTGCGGCGTTGCCGACTGGCCGAGATAGGTGGTGGCGAAGTCGCCTGGAAGCGCCTCGATGCCGCCGAAGATCATCAGCGATACGGCGAACAGAAGGCCGACGCTCAAGCCGAGGCGCTGCAGGATCAGCGCCGCGAGCGGGCGGCGGAAGGTGAAGCGCCGCCAGAAGGTGCCGCCGATTTCACCGTTCGAGGGATTGGTGGCAGGGTTGGGTTTTGCTGGTACTCCGGAAAGTTCGGCAGACCGCGGGTGTGTTGCACCCGCGGTTCCATCCGTCGGAACCGGACCAGTGAGCGGTCCGCTTTCCATCATCATGCGTCCAGCCATACCCGGGTTGCGACATAGCCGTTCGACATGTCGTTGCCGATGTCGTGCACGTAGCCTTTCACCTGCTTGGTGGAGGCGTTCACGAAGTCGTTGAACATCGGCAGGATCAGGCCGCCTTCGTCACGCACCATCATGGCCATGGTGCGGTACATGTCCTTGCGCTTGGCCTCGTCGAGTTCCGAGCGGGCCTCGAGCAGGATCTTGTCGAAATCCGGACGCTTGAAGCGGGTGTCGTTCCAGTCGGCGGTCGAAAGATAGGCGGTGGAGTACATCTGGTCCTGGGTCGGACGGCCGCCCCAGTAGGAGGTGGAGAAGGGCTGTACGTTCCAGACGTTGGTCCAGTAGCCGTCACCCGGCTCGCGCTTGACCTCGATCTCGATGCCCGCCTTCTTGGCGCTTTCCTGGTAGAGCACCGCTGCATCGACAGCACCCGGGAAGGCGACGTCGGAGGTGCGCAGCAGTACCGGACCGCTGTGGCCGGATTTCTTGTAGTGGAAGGCCGCCTTGTCCGGATCATAGGCACGCTGCTCGATGCCTTCGGGGAAGAGGGCGTAGGTGTCGTTGATCGGGAAGTCGTTGCCGACCTTGCCGTAACCGCCGAGGATGCGCTGGACCATGGTCTCGCGGTCCATCGAATATTTCAGCGCCATGCGCAGGTCGTTGTTGTCGAAGGGTGCGGTGTTGCAATGCATGATGAACACGTAGTGGCCGCGGCCGGACGTGTTCAGGATCTCGACCGTCGGCGCCTTCTTCAGAAGGTTGACCGTCTTCGGATCGACGCGGTTGATGTAGTGCACCTGGCCGGAGGAAAGCGCGGCGATGCGGGCCGTGGCGTCGTTCATGGCGATCAGCTCGACCGAGTCCACATAGCCGCGGTCGGTGCGCCAGTCGTCGGCATTCTTCTCGAAGGTGGCACGAACGCCGGCTTCGAAGCTCGTCACCTTGAAGGGGCCGGTGCCGATCATCGCGTCCGGCTTGTCGATGCCGCCGCCCGGCTGGATGATGAGGTGATAGTCGGTCAGAAGCAGCGGCAGGTCGGCATTGCCTTCGGTCAGCACGAGCACCAGCTTGTCGCCGTCGGCCTTGATTTCCTTGATCGACTTCATCACGCCGAGCGCGCCGGATTCAGACTTTTCGTCGGTGTGGCGCTGCAGCGTCTTGATGACGTCGTCGAGCGTCAGCTCCTTGCCGTCGTGGAATTTTACGCCCTTGCGGATGGTAAAGGTCCAGGTCGACGCGTCGGTCGAGGGCTCCCAGGATTCGGCGAGTGCCGGCACCGGCGCGCCGGTCGTCGGGTGGCTTTCGACGAGCATGTCGCCCCAGTTGCGGCCGACGACGAACATGAATTGCGACAGCGCCTTGGCCGGGTCCTTCGAGTCGGTGGCGGCAGCGCCTTCGAGACCGAGTTTCAGGTGACCGCCGCGCTTCGGCTCCTGCGCTGCAGCGCTGGTGGCAAACAAAGTGCCGGCCGTCGAGGCGAGAATGCCGGCTGCTGCCGCGCGGCCCAAAAACTCGCGCCGGTTCATCTTGCCGAGCATGACCTGTCGTGTGAGGTAATCCTTGTAATCGCTCATTCCCCTGTTCCCTTTTCTCGTCGGCATTCGCCGTTCGTTGTGGTTGGTAGAGATTGCTGCGTACAGCCATTGTATCGATGGCTTCGGACTGGGCCGGAGGGCCGCTTGTTTTCTTCCGGGTTCTTGTCTCTCCTTCCTTCTGGCCGGGCGTCCTTCGTTCAGATCGATAAGCGTAATCGCTGGAACTCTTGTTGTAACGCCCTAAATTACAATTTATTTCCATAAGCATGGCTTATGGACACGTGTTTAATGGCGCGCGATGTTGCCCGCGCGTCTCGTCACGTTCCGGTGCCGGTCCATCCGGCTCTGTTGCCTGCGCCGCCAAGGGTTGGCGGTGCTCTTCGAAGCGGGTTGCGGGCGGAAACCGCACGCACTCTCGTTCGGTCTCAGCGCCCCTTCCACACGGGGTCGCGCTTCTCCGCGAAGGCGCGCGCGCCCTCCAGCTGGTCTTCGCTCGAATAGAGAATATCGACGGTTTTGAACTGCCGCTGGGTGATCTTGTTCATGGTCGTCTGGAAGGCTTCGCCCTCGGCGGCGCGGACCACTTCCTTGATCGCCGCATAGACCAGCGGCGGGCCGCTTTCGAGCAGGCGGGCGAGCTCCCAGGCGCGCTCCATCAGTTTGCCTGCCGGCAGGATCTCGTTGACGAAGCCCCAGCGGTGGGCTTCCTGCACGTCGAGCCAGCGGCCGGTCAGAAGCATGTCCATGGCGATGTGATAGGGGATGCGCTTCGGCAGCTTGATCGAGGCAGCATCGGCAACGGTGCCGGAGCGGATTTCGGGCAACGCGAAGGTCGCGTGTTCGGCGGCAAGGATCAGGTCGGTCGAAAGCGCGATCTCGAGGCCGCCGCCGCAGCAGATGCCGTTGATCGCGGCGATGATCGGCTTGTTGAGATCGCGCAGTTCCTGCATGCCGCCGAAGCCGCCGACGCCGTAGTCACCATCGACCGCGTCACCGTCGGCAGCAGCCTTCAGGTCCCATCCCGGACAGAAGAATTTTTCACCGGCGCCGGTGATGATCGCGACACGTAGGCTGTCGTCGTCGCGGAAGTCGCGGAAGATCTCGCCCATGACCCGGCTGGTTTTCAGGTCGATGGCGTTCGCCTTCGGCCGGTCGATCGTGACTTCCAGAATACCGCCTTCGCGGCGTGTGAGGATCGGTCCGGTCATGAGGGTCAGTTCCTCCGGCGAATGAGAGCGTCGGCGGCAACGGCACCCTGACCGTTCGGCAACACCATCAATGGATTGATATCCAGTTCTTCGAGTTTCGAAGCGTTTGCAACGACATAGGATGCCGCTGCCGCGACAGCCGCGGTTAAAGCGGCGTAATCGGCAGCAGGCGCGCCGCGATAACCGTCGAGCAGCTTGCGGATCTTCAGCCCGCCGATTGCTTCCCCGATCGCTTCCGGCGTCGTCGGCAGCGTCAGGATGGCGGAATCATCGAGCAGTTCCACGAGGATGCCGCCGGCACCGATCGTCAAAACCGGGCCGGCGACGGGGTCGCGCATGGCGCCGATAATGAGCTCGGCGACCGGTTTCGCCACCATCTTCTCGACAAGGTACCCGGAGGTGACGGCGGCCATGGCCTTGGCCGCCGCAAGGACGTCCGCGCGGCTCGCAAGGTTGAGCTTCACGGCACCCGCTTCGGTCTTGTGGGCGACGCCGAGGCCTTTCAGCACGACCGGGAAACCGAGCGCTTCGGCAGCGTCTGCGGCTTCTTCGGCGGTTGCTGCGGTCTTGCCCTTCGGCACGGTCAGGCCGGCGGCAGCAAGCTCCACCTTGGCCTCGTGTTCGCTGAGCGTGATGGCTTCACCGGCAGCGGCGACACCGCCATCGTGCAGGCGGGGCGGGACGGGCTTGGCCCAGGCGGTGCCGATCTCGGCGGCCGTCTCGATGGCTGCCAGTGCTTCCTCGATGCCGAAGAAGGGCACGACACCCGCCTTCATCAGGAAGAGGGCGGTGGCTTCCGGCATGTTTTCGCCAAGGCTGGCGACGATGCCGGCGCGGGCACCCGTTGCCCGGGCCGCGTCGATCACCGCATGGCAGGTGGTTTCCCAGTCTGCCGGGTCGCAGCGGTCAAGGCGCGGGAAGTCGAGCACGAGCAGGTTGATCGCGTAGCCGCCCTTCATCATGGCGGTAAAGGCGGTGGTCTGCTTCTCGCGGTTGCCCCAGACGAAGGTGTGGTAGTCGAGCGGGTTGGCGATCGTCACCATCTCGCCGAGCGCATCCTTCAGCGGCTTCTTCTGCTCGTCGCGCAAGGGCCGGTAATTGACCCGGTAGCGCTCGCCGGCATCCGCCATCAGCGAGGCCTCGCCGCCGGAGCAGCTCATCGAGGAGATGTCGTTGCTCTCGAGTGGGCCTGCCACATGCAGCAGCTTCAGCGTTTCCAAGAGCGCCGGCAACGTGTCGACGCGGCCGATGCCGAGGCGGGCAAGAAGCGCCGAGGAGACGCGGTCGTTGCCGGCAAGCGATGCGGTGTGCGACACCGTCGCAAGCTGGGCCGCTTCCGACTTGCCGACCTTCAGCGTCACGACCGGTTTGCCGAGTTCGCGCGCGCGCGTCGCCAGCCGCTCGAGGGCAGCAACGCTGTCGAAACCCTCGATATGCAGGCCGACGGCGGTGACGCGCGGGTCTTCGAGCACGGCGCAGGCGATGTCCGACAGACCCGTCTGCGCCTGGTTGCCGGCGGTCATGACATAGGCAAGCGGCAGACCGCGCGTCTGCATCGAAATGTTGCAGGCGATGTTGGAGGACTGCGTCAGGATCGCGACGCCTTTTTCGACGCGTTGCATGCCGTGTTGGTCCGGCCAGAGCAGGGCGCCATCGAGCATGTTGATGAAGCCGTAGCAATTCGGCCCGACGATCGGCATGTCGCCGGCAGCCGCCACCAGCGCCTCCTGCATGTCGTTGCCGTCGTCAAGCTCGCTTGCCGCCTCGCGAAAGCCGGAGGCGTAGCAGACGGCGCCGCCGGCGCCGCGGCTCGCAAGATCGCGGATGATATCGATCGTCAGCTGCCGGTTGACGCCGACGAAGGAGGCATCCGGTGCGCCTGGCAGTTCTGCCACCGAGCGATAGCACTTGCGGCCGAGGATTTCGGCTTCGCGCGGGTGCACCGGCCAGATCTCACCGGTAAAGCCCATCTTGTCGCATTGCTCGATGACACGCCGGGCTTCCTTGCCGCCGAAGACGGCGATGGTGCGCGGGCGGATGAGGCGGTCGAGGGAGCGTATCATCGGCCGATCACGCTCCCAGAGGCCGCAGCAGGTCGCGGCTGATGATGTGGCGCTGGATTTCAGACGTGCCGTCCCAGATGCGTTCGACGCGAGCGTCGCGCCAGAAGCGGGCGAGCGGCAGGTCGTCCATCAGGCCCATGCCGCCGAAGATCTGGATCGCCTCGTCGGTGACGCGGGCGAGCATCTCGGTGGCAAAAACCTTGGCGGACGCAATCTCGCGGTTCGAGGGCAGGCCGTTATCGAGCCGCCAGGCGGCCGAAAGGGTCAGGAGGTCGGCGGCGTCGATCTCGGTGATCATGTCGGCGAGCTTGAAGGAGACGCCCTGGTTGGCACCGATCGGCTTGCCGAACTGCTTGCGTTCGGCGGCGTAATTCAGCGCATAGTCGAAGGCGCGACGGGCACGGCCGACCGAAGTCGCCGCCACCGTCAGGCGGGTGGCGAACAGCCAGTCGTTGGCGACGTCGAAACCCTTGTGCACCTCGCCGAGGATCTGGGCGGAGGGCAGGCGACAATCGTCGAAGGTCAGGACACAGTTGTTGTAGCCGCGGTGCGACACGGAATTGTAGCCCTTGCGGATCTCGAAGCCGGGCGTGCCGCGATCGACGAGAAAGCAGGTGATCTTCTTTTTCGGGCCGCGCGGCGTATCCTCTTCGCCGGTCGCGATGAAGACGATGACGAAATCGGCGATGTCGGCGTGGCTGATGAAATGCTTCGTGCCGTTGACGATCCAGTCGTCGCCGTCCTTGCGGGCAAAGCACTTCATGCCGCGCACGTCCGAGCCGGCGTCCGGCTCGGTCATCGCAAGCGCATCGAACTTGTCACCTTTGACGGCCGGCAGCAGGTACTTTTCGCGCTGCTCGGCGTTGCAGGCCATCAGGATGCCAGAGGGGCGACCGAAGAAGACGGTCAGGCCCATGGAGCCGCGGCCAAGCTCGCGCTCGACCAGGGTGAAGGAGGTGTGATCGAGACCGGCGCCGCCGACTTCCTCCGGGAAATTACAGCCGAAGAAGCCGATCTCCTTGCATTTGCGGGCGATCTCCTGACCGAGTTCGCGCGGCACTACGCCGGTGCGCTCGACCTCGTCCTCATGCGGATAGATTTCCGTTTCGACGAAGCTCCTGACCGTATCGACGATCATCTGCTGTTCTTCGGTCAGTGCGAAATTCATTGTGTTGTTCCCCTCGTTTTCGCGCCGCTGACGTCGGTGCCGCAAACGATGGCCGCCTCCTCAAGCGTCCTTCGGCTGCGGTTTGCGGCTCCGCCGGAAGGCGAAGCTGCCTGTTGTTGCTGGCCCGCCGCTGTTGCGGTCAGGCGCGCTTCTGGCCGACGAAGCGTCCGGCACCAACGGGCGTCGGCAGTTGCGCATGGGCTTCAGTGATCGCGCGGAGCTTGCTCAGCACCGCCTCGGGTGCCGCGACCGCCTTGCCGGCCTTGCTGTCGACATGCAGCATCATCTGTTCGGCGGTGGCGACGGCCTCGTTGGTTGCGGCGTTGTAGATCGTCGAAAAGATGTGAAGACGCTTTTCGTCCGACGACAGGATCTGGCAGGTCGAGTAGAGCGCCTCGCCGAGCTTGGCTTCGCCAAGGTTCCGGATATGGGTCTCGACCGTGTAGTAGCTGTGACCGTCGCGGACATAGTCGAGGTCGACGCCGATGAGGCGCAGCACGCCGTCGGAGGTGTCGCCGAAGACCTGGAGATAACGGTGCTCGGTCATGTGGCCGTTGTAATCGACCCAGGCGGCGCTGACCTTGGTGTCGAGGATGCGCAGCGGCTTGACGTCGCCGAGGTCGGCTTCCGGCTTCCGGGCGTTGGCCCAGAGCTTGGCCTCGAAATCGGCAAGCAGCTTGCCCGCACCCCAGCCTTCGCCGCCGTTACCGGATTTCAGCGCATGCATGATGCCGACGAGGTTTTCGTCGCGGATGCGTTCGAGCTCGCGGATCGAGCGACCGGCGGCCTGCGCGTCCGACTGGGCTCCGATCTTTTCGACCAACGCATCGTCGAGGTCGACGACGTCGGTGAACTTCGTCCAGGGCCATTTCAGGCAGGGGCCGAACTGGGCGAGGAAGTGGCGCATGCCGGCCTCGCCGCCGGCGATGCGGTAGGTCTCGAACAGGCCCATTTGCGCCCAGCGCATGCCGAAGGAATAACGCATGACGTTGTCGAGCGTTTCGGTATCGCAGATGTCGTCCTGGATCAGCCAGAGTGCCTCGCGCCAGAGTGCCTCGAGCAGGCGGTCGCCGACGAAGGCCTCGATCTCCTTGGCGATGACGACGCCCTTCATGCCGATCTGCTCGACGCCCTGCATGGCGCGCTCGATCGTCGCCTTCGACGTCTTCTTGCCGCCGACGAGCTCGACGAGCGGCAAGAGGTAGACGGGGTTGTAGGGATGCGCCACGAACATGCGCTCGGGGTGGTGCATCTCGGACTGCAGGTCGGAGGGCAAAAGGCCCGAGGTGGAGGACCCGATCAGCGCATCGGGCCTTGCGGCGGCATCGATCTTGGTGATCACGCCGCGCTTCAGTTCCAGCCGCTCCGGCACGCTTTCCTGAATCCAGTCAGCACCTTCGACCGCTTCCTCGATGCTCTTGCAGAAGGTGAGTTTTCCCTTCGGCGGCAACGGCGCCATGGTCAGCATGGCATAGGCGCGCTCGGCATTGGCCATGACTTCGCCGATGATGCGCTCGGCTTCCGGATGCGGGTCGAAGATATTTACGTCGATGCCGGCAAGCGCAAAGCGCGCCACCCAGGCGCCGCCGATGACGCCGCCGCCGACACAGGCTGCTTTGGTGATAAAGCTCATGGTGTCCAGTCCTTGCTCAGCGCTTCGTCAGCTTCAGTTTCTCGCGGACCTCTTTCGGTCCGATGATCTTGGCGCCCATGCCCTCGATGACGCCGACCGCCTTTTCGACGAGCTGACCGTTGGTGGCGAGCTGGCCCTTGCCGATATAGAGGTTGTCTTCGAGGCCGACGCGGACGTTGCCGCCGGCAAGGATGGCTGCTGCCGGATAGGCGAGCGCGTTGCGGCCGATGGAGAAGGCCGAGAAGGTCCAGTAGGCAGGCACGTTGTTGACCATGGCCATGAAGGTGTTGAGGTCGTCGGGCGCGCCCCACGGAATGCCCATGCAGAGCTGGATCAAGACCGGATCCTCGATCAGGCCTTCCTCGACCAGCTGCTTGGCAAACCAGAGGTGGCCGGTGTCGAAGGCTTCGATCTCCGGACGCACGCCAAGGGCGGTCATCTGGCGGGCCATTTCGCGCAGCATCGACGGCGTGTTGGTCATGACGTAGTCGCCGAGCGAAAAGTTCATGGTGCCACAGTCGAGCGTGCAGATTTCCGGCAGACATTCGGCCACGTGGGCGACGCGCTCGGTGGCGCCGGCCATGTCGGTGCCTTTCTCGCTGAGCGGGAGCGGGCTTTCGACGTTGCCGAAGATCAGGTCCCCGCCCATGCCGGCGGTCAGGTTCAGCACCATGTCGACATCGGCAGAGCGGATACGGTCAGTCACTTCCCTGTAGAGATCGAGCCTGCGGGCCGGCGCGCCGGTCTCCGGATCGCGGACGTGGCAGTGGACCACGGCAGCGCCGGCCTTGGCCGCCTCGACCGCCGCTTCGGCGATCTTTTTCGGCGTGATCGGCACGTGGCTGGACTTTGAAACGGTGTCTCCCGAGCCGGTGACGGCACAGGTGATGAATACCTCGCGGTTCATGCTGAGCGGCATTGCTGTCTCCCTTTTATTGCGCCCATTACGAGCCAAGAAAGACCGCGCTGCTTTTCATTATCGGCTTCATTCTATACATTATCGGCGACAGAGTGGAGAAGTTTGGGCATGGATCAGAACGTTTCGCAGGTGCAGCACGTCGATGTCCTGGTGCTGCCGGAGACCAATCTGATCCTCGTTGCCTCGGTCATCGAGCCGATGCGTGCCGCCAACCGCATTGCCGGCCGCCCGCTCTACGACTGGACGATCTACAGCCCCGACGGTGCGCCGATCGAAACGAAGAGCGGCATCCCCATTCCGGTCTCCGGTATCTTCCGGCCGCAGCGCGAGACGTCGCCGCTTTTCATCCTCTCGAGCTACAACTGGCAGCGCAGCGCCACTTCGCAGCTAAAGATGCTGCTCTCGCAGACCGCGCGGCACCGCGAGCTGATGGCCGGCATCGAATCCGGCTCCTGGCTGCTTGCCGAGACCAGCCTGCTCGACAATTTCAAGGCGACGACCCACTGGGAGGATTTCGAGGATTTCACCGCCGCCTACCCGCAGGTGACGATGGTGCGCGAGCGCTTCGTCATCGACGGCAAGCGCATCACGACCGGTGGCTCGTTGCCGACGCTCGACCTGATGCTGGAGCTGATCCGCCGGGCGCATGGCTATTCGCTGGCACTCGAAGTCTCCCGCCTCTTCATCTACGAGCAGGAGCGCACCCGCGGCGATCTCCTGCAGATGCCGACGATCGGCAACATGCGCATCCTCGATCCACGCGTCGGTGCCGCCGTCAAGCTGATGGAGGAAACGGTGGAAGCGCCCTTGACGCTCGCCAGGCTCGCCCGCCGCATCGGCGTCAGCACCCGGCATCTGCAAGATCTCTTTCGCGACACGATGGGCGTTGCGCCGCACGAGCACTACCTGGCGCTTCGTCTCAATGCAGCGCGGCGCAAGGTGATCGAGACGCGGATGGAATTTGCCGACATTGCCGCGATCTCCGGCTTCAACTCGTCGTCTTCTTTCTCGCGCAGCTACAGGGCGCACTACCGTGAAAGCCCGAGCGAAACGCGCAGGCGGCTGAAGCTGAAGAGCTGAGCGCGCGCTTCAAGTATCGATTCAAGCGGGAATTTCAGAGTCGTTTCAGGCGTTTGGCGGCCGATGATCAGGAACTGATTCCGCCGGCGGTCTCGTCTCGGCGCTCATCTTCATCATCGAAATCATCAACTCGCCGATCTCGGCGGCGAAGGCGCCGCGCGGCCAGACGAGTGTCAGCGACTGCCGATAGGCGGGGCCGAGCCGGATCATGGCTGGCGGGCGATGCACGCGGGCGAGCGAGGATTGCGGCAGCACCGAGAGATAGCCGTGCTGGCGAACGAGGTTGATGATGACGGGGATGGAATCGACCTCGACGAGGGTGATGCGCCGCCGTTCGGCTTCATCAAGCGTGTCGTCGAGGAAGCGCGCGGCCTCGCGGCGAAGGCCGCTCCGGACGCTCGGCACCGCGATCGGGCAGGCGGCGAGCAGCCGGGGCAGGTTGCCGCCCAGTTCCGAAAGGGCGGAGGCTGGCCCCGCCAGCACCAGCGGCGTCTGCGACACCAGCCGGCCCTCACAGTCGGCCGGGATCTCGGCGACATCGAGCAGCGCGGCATCGAACCGTCGGCTGCGAAGGCCGACGAGCAGTTCGTCGGCCGTGGTGCTGGAAATGAACAGTGGTTGGCGCGGGCGGGCGCGGTGCCAGTTTGCCGTCAGGGCCGCCAGCATGCGGGCGATCTCGCTTTCCGGACCAAGCGGCATGACGGCGCCGAGCCGCCAGGTGGCGACGTCGCGGCGAAAGCGGTCGGCAGAGGCGTGGGTCAGCCGCGCCCAGATATCGAGCAGGGCCTCGCTGAGCGGAATGATCCGCTCCGCGGTTGGCGTACAGAGGACCCCGCCATGGGAGCGTTCGAACAGCCTGGTGCCGAGATGGCGTTCGAGATCCGCCATCTGCCGCGTCAGTTGCGGCTGGCCGAGGCCGAGCGCCTTTGCCGTGGCACGGATGCTGCCGGAGCGGGCGATGCGCACGAAGCGGTCGAGCGCGACGAGGCCGATCGGCGGCACGGGGGCGGTCGTCTCCCGTCCGACGCCTTCCAGGATGGCGGTGATCTTGCCGGTTGCCTCTTCGACGTCGACGGCGCGCGCGCGCGCTTCGAGCGTAACCACCAGCGCTGTTTCTTCCCGACGGAAAAGCGGCATGGAGATCGCCTGCTCGAAGCGCTTGACCGCGGCGCTCACGCTGGACGGCGCCCGGCCGCAGCGAGTTGCGGCGCGGCGAACGCCACCTTCACGAAGCACCGCATCGACCAACGCGATCGTCGCCATATCCATTCCAATGACCCCGGACGTGGCACCTTCACCAGGTGCGTTCTGAAATATGCATCACCCGTTCCGGATTTGGGATATAGCATGGATGCGCGATAAGCGCATAGCATGCATGAAGCACCCCGGCGTTTTCGAGCGTCGGGTGCGAGACATCAGAGCATCCGCGCACCGTTTCGAAACCGAAGCGCGCTCGGCGCGGAAGGATATTTATCGGCATGCTGTATCAGGTCAAAACCACCGTTCTCTGCGGGAAACCGCTGGACTTCGCGACGCTCGAGGATATCGGGGCGGGAAGGGCGCGACCGGTGGCCGACGACGGCGGCATGGAACGGGTGGCGGCCGCCCACAAGGTGGTTGCCGAACGTGTCGCGATGGGGCTTCCCGTCTACGGCTCCAACACCGGCGTCGGCTCGATGAAGGACCGGCTCTGGACCGCCGACGATCTCGCCGAATTCAACAATGCGCTGGTCAGAGCCCACCATTTCGGCACCGGCGAATTCTTTGCGCCGGCGATCGTACGCATGGCGATCGCCATCCGCGTGAACACCGCGATGCGGGGCCACACCGGCTGCAGCCCGGACCTGATCCGGGCGTTTCTGGCACTCAGCGAGCACGACATCATTCCGGCCGTGCGCCGCCACGGCTCCATGGGCTGCGCCGATATCGGGCTGATGGGCCAGATCGCCTCGGTGCTGACCGGTGTCGGCGAGGCCTATTACCAAGGGCGCCTCGTTTCGGCCGATACGGCGCTTGCCGAGGCGGGTCTCAAGCCGTTCGTCATGCAGCCGCGCGATGCACTGGCGGCTCTCAGCGTCAACGCCATTTCCTTTGCCGCTGCCGTAAACGTGCTGCGCGAGGCGGCGGCCGCGATCCGCGTGTTGCTCGTCACCGGCGTCATGTCGTCTCAGGCGCTTGGTGCCTCCGCCGACCCGTGGCGGGTGGCCGCGACGCTCTCGACCCGCGGCGAGGCGCTGGTCGGCTCCTGGCTCTATGGCCAGTCCGGCATTTCCGACTGGCCGTTACCGACGGCGATCCACGATCCCTTGAGCCTGCGCATGACCGCCCAGGTCTTCGGCGCGGTCGTCGATACGCTGCTGGTCGCCGCCGGCCGGCTGGTGGAGCAGACCTATCTCTCCGACGACAACCCTGTTGTCATCGGCGGCCAGGTCCATTCCTCCGGTGCATCGCTGCCGCTGACGACGACGCTCTATATCGAGGCGGCGCAGATCGCCTTTTCCCATGCGGCGCGCAACGTTTTGAACCGCTGCATCCTGCTGTCGAACGGCGGACGCCGCAATCTCTCGGTCAATCTGGTGGCGCCGGGGGAAGTCGCGACCGGGCTCGGGCCGCTGATGAAGCTTGCGGTCGAACTCTATATGCGCGTGCAGTCGCTCGCGGTGCCGCTTTCGGCGCAGTCGATCGTGGTTGCCGGCGGTCTCGAAGAAGAGGCGACCTTCCTGCCGCTGATCGTCGAGCGCATGGAAACCCAGGTGCGCGATCTGCGCCAGCTCGCCGCGATCGAGGCGATGCTTTCGGCCCAGGCGATCGATCTCGTCGGCGACCAGCCGCAGGGGATCGTCAAGCGCGCCTATGACCAGACCCGTTCGGTCAGCCCCATGTATCTCAAAGACCGGCCGCTCTCGAAGGAGATCGAGGCGCTGCAGGATGCGTTCACCTGCCACGACCTGTTGCGCTCCTTCGTCGCTCTGGCGCCGATGCCGGAATTCGATGACTTCTTCGCGCTCGACAAATAATCCGATTGGGAGAGCAGCATGTCCGATTTCGATCTCGTTCTGAAAGGCACCGTTGTTCTCCCCGAAAGGATCGTCGAAGGCGGCCACGTGGCGGTGCGCGACGGCAAGGTGGTGCATGTCGGGCAAGGGGCTGCACCCGCCGCGCGGGAGTGGCATGATCTCGGCAACGCGCTGATCCTGCCCGGAGCCGTCGACGCGCAGGTCCATTCGCTGTCGCAGAAGAACCAGGAGGATTTCCTGTGGTCGACCCGTTCGGCGGCGGCCGGCGGTGTGACCACCATTGTCGACATGCCCTATGACGAGGGCAATCTCGTCTGCTCTGCCGAAGCCCTTCGCCGCAAGATCGACCATGCGGGACCGCAGGCGCGCATCGACTTCGCGCTCTATGGCACCGTGGACCCGGAGGAGGGACCGGCGCGCATCGGCGAGATGGTGGAGGCGGGTGTCGCCGCCTTCAAGTTCTCGACCTTCGGCACCGATCCAAAGCGCTTTCCCCGCATTCCGGCAGCCCTTCTCGAAGACTGCTTCCGGGCGATCGCGCCGACCGGGCTTTCAGCCGGCGTCCACAACGAGGATGACGAGGCGGTGCGTGCCGCGATCGACAAGGTCAAGGCGGCTGGCATCACCGACTACCGCGCCCATGGGCTGTCGCGTCCGCCGCTGACGGAACTGCTCGCCACCAACCAGATCTACGAGACGGGTGCCGCCACCGGCTGCCCGGCGCATGTGGTGCACTGCTCGCTCGGGCGCGGCTATGAGATTGCCGCCGCCTATCGCGCCCAGGGCTACAAAGCGACGATCGAGTGCTGCATCCACTACCTGACGCTCGACGAAGAAAACGATGTTCGCCGTCTCGGCGGCAAGGCCAAGATCAACCCGCCGATCCGGCCGCGCGCCGAGGTGGAAAAGCTCTGGCGGCACGTGGCCGACGGCACGGTGACGATGGTCTCTACCGATCACGTCAGCTGGTCTGAGGATCGCAAGACCAATCCGGACATGCTGGCGAACGCATCTGGCGTGCCGGGGCTCGAAGTCATGGTGCCGCTCTTCGTCAAGGGCGCGCTGGAGCGCGGCATTCCCTTGACGCGCGCAGCCGAGCTGATGACGCTGAACCCGGCCAGGCATTTCCGTCTTGATCATCAGAAGGGTGCGCTGGAACCTGGAAAGGATGCCGACATCATCGTCATAACGCCGGAGCCCTATGTCTATGATGCGGCCGAGAGCGGTCACAACGTCGTCGGCTGGTCGCCCTATAATGGCATTAGACTGCCCTGGCGGGTTTCAGCGACCTATCTGCGGGGCAGGCTTGCCTTCGATGGTCGCCAGGTTTTGGCCGAGCCGGGCGCGGGACAGTTTGTCCGGCCGCTCGCCACTTTGGCTCTGTAAAGCGGAATGCGGAAAAGTGCGTGCGGTTTTCCGCCCGCATCCCGCATCGAGATTTAGGAAATGTGATGAGCAAGACCGCCCACAAAGTTCCGGCCAATCTGCCCGTCAATGCCAGCCGCATTGCCGGCATCATCAACGGCCTGGCAGGTATCACCGAGCCGGACCGGCCCTACACACGCCGCGCCTTCACGCCGCTGTTCCTCGAGGGCCGGGCCTTTCTCGACCGGCGTTTTCGCGCGGCCGGGCTTGAAACCCGCATCGACGCCGCCGGCAACCTGATCGGCCGGCGCAAGGGGAAAATGTCGGCGCTCGGCACCATCCTGCTCGGCTCCCATTCCGACACGGTGCCGGATGGCGGCCGCTTCGATGGCATCGCCGGCGTGGCGGCGGCGCTCGAAGTGGCGCGCGCGCTTTCCGACAACGGCATCGACCTCGACCACGATCTGGAGATCGTTGATTTCCTGGCCGAGGAAGTGTCGATCTTCGGCGTTTCCTGCGTCGGCAGCCGCGGCATGGCGGGCGTGCTGCCCGATGGGTGGCTCAGCCGCACGCAAGGGGATCTGAGCCTCAGGCAGGGTATCGTCGAGGTGGGCGGTGACCCCTCCAGGCTTTCCGGCTCGAAACGCTCCGACATCAAGGCCTTCCTCGAACTGCACATTGAACAGGGGCCCATACTGGAGACTGGGCGGCTCGATGTCGGGGTGGTTACCGCCATCTCGGGCATCACCCGCATCGAGATCATCGTCGAGGGCCAGGCGGACCATGCCGGTACGACTCCGATGGGGCACCGGCGCGATGCGCTGGTTGCCGCCTCGCATCTGGTGCTGGAGATCGAGCGGCTGGCGACGGAATTTTCTCACGGCGACGGGCATTTCACCGCGACGGTCGGTGAATTCTCGATCGAGCCGAATGCAGCCAATGTGGTGCCGTCTCGCGTCCGGCTGCTGATCGATGCGCGTGCCGAGCTGCGGCCGCAAATGGAGCGGTTCCTGGCAACGCTCGGCTCCCTTTGCCAGGGTGTCGCCGAGGCGTCGGCCGTGACGATCCCGCCCGCCACTGTGATCTCGGACAACCACCCGACGCCGGGCGATCCGCTCCTGCTTTCAACGCTCGAAGAAAGCTGCGATGCGATCGGCGCCAAGCATCGGCGCATGGCCTCCGGCGCCGGTCACGACACCGCCTGGATGGGACGCATCACCCGTTCGGCGATGATCTTCATTCCCTGCCTCGGCGGGCGCTCGCATGCGCCGGAGGAATGGGCCGAAAACGACGATATCGCGCTCGGCGCGGCCGTTCTCTTCGATGCGGTGAAGCGACTCGACAAGAAATTGCAGGAGAAGGTGTGAGATGGGCCGGATACTGAAGGAAAAGGATGTCGAGGCAGCGGTCAAGGGCGGTTCCGTCTATGCCGCCGGGGGCGGCGGCTGGGCGGATCATGGTCGTATGCTCGGCTATGCAGCGGTCTCGATCGGCAAACCCGAGCTCGTCTCGATCGACGAACTCGAGGCACAGGACTGGGTGGCTACGGCCGCCGCGATCGGTGCACCGGCCTCGACCACGCCCTGGGAGATGCGTGGGGTCGATTACGTCAAGGCCGTGGAGCTGTTGCAGGAGGCGCTCGGCGAGAAGCTCTCGGGGCTCATCATCGGCCAGAACGGCAAGTCCTCGACGCTGAACGGCTGGCTGCCGTCGGCGATCCTCGGCACCAAGGTGGTGGACGCGGTCGGCGACATCCGCGCGCATCCGACCGGTGACATGGGCTCCATCGGCCTTGCCGGTTCGCCCGAGCCGATGATCCAGACGGCGGTCGGGGGAAATCGCGAGGAAAATCGTTACATCGAGCTGGTGGTGCGCGGCGCCACGGCCAAGGTCTCGCCGGTCTTGCGCACCGCCTCCGACATGTCCGGCGGCTTCATTGCCTCCTGCCGCAATCCGGTCAGGGCATCCTATGTGAAAGCCAATGCGGCGCTGGGCGGCATCTCGCTGGCGCTGGCGCTCGGCGAGGCGATCATCGCGGCGGAAGCCAAGGGCGGCAGCGCAGTGATCGACGCGATCGTCAAGACGACCAATGGCGCGATCCTCGCCGAGGGCACGATCACCGACAAATCGGTCGTCTATACCAAGGAAGCCTTCGACATCGGCACGGTGACGCTGGGGAAGGGCGCTGACTCAACGGTATTGCACGTGATGAACGAATACATGGCGGTTGACTCTGCGGAAGGCACGCGGCTTGCGACCTTCCCCGACGTCATCACCACGCTCTCGCCGGAGGGCGAGCCTTTGAGTGTCGGCCAGCTGCAGGTGGGCATGAGGATCTTCGTGCTGCATGTGCCGAAGACGGTCATCCCGCTGTCCTCCAGCGTGCTCGACCCGTCGGTCTATCCATCGGTCGAAAAGGCGATGGGCATCGAGCTTGCCCGCTACGCGCTTTCCGGCCGTAGCTGACGGGAGCAGGGTGATGGCGCGCGATGCAGGGCTAGAGGAACTAATCCGCGAAGAGCTCGGTGACCGCGCCGGGCTTTCGGAAAAGGCCATGTTCGGCGGCTGGGCCTATCTGCTTCAAGGCAACCTGCTACTTGGCGCGCGCGAGGGCTCTCTGCTCGTGCGCCTCGGCAAGGGCAATGACGGCTGGGCGTTGGCGTTGCCGGATATCGAGCTGATGGTGATGAACGGACGGGCGATGCATGGCTGGGTGCGCGCAGCGGCGGATGCCTATGGCGATGATGCGCTGCGCCGGCGGTTGCTTGATGGGGCGATCGCGTTCGTCGAGACGCTGCCGCCGAAGTGAATGAGGCTCGCTGCCTCGGCGGCGAGCCTCATTGGCCGCTCTCGCCAGTGCGTGTCGGGCCGTCACCACCCGTCGCCACAAGCATGAGAGGCGGCGACTTGCGCGTGCCACGAATGCAAGGGAGCAGGGATCTGCCCCCGCCATAAACGAGAGGCAGCGACCTCCCGTCGCCATGAATGCGTGGGGCAACCACCCCGCCGACAAGACAAAGAGGAACGAGACGATGCCCAAGGCCAATCCCCGTCATCCTGGTTTTCCCATCCCCGGTGGACCGGAGCTGCGCGCCAAGGGCTGGCGGCAGGAAGCGCTGCTGCGGCTCCTGGAAAACGTGCTTTCGGTCGGCGAGGATCCGGACAATCTCGTCGTCTATGCAGCACTCGGCAAGGCGGCGCGCAACTGGCCGGCGCACCGGGCTATCGTCAAGACGCTCATCGAAATGGACGAGGACCAGACGCTCGTCATCCAGTCCGGCAAGCCGGTGGGGCTCTTGAAGACCCACGCCAAGGCGCCACTCGTCATCATGGCCAATTGCAACATTGTCGGCCAATGGGCGAAGGCCGAGGTGTTCTATGATTTGCAGCGAAAAGGGTTGATCTGCTGGGGCGGGCTGACGGCCGGCGCCTGGCAATATATCGGCAGCCAGGGCGTGATCCAGGGCACCTACGAGATCTTCATGCGCATCGCCGAACGCCGTTTCGGCGGCGATCTCTCCGGGCGTTTCGTGCTGACGGCTGGGCTTGGCGGCATGGGCGGCGCCCAGCCGCTTGCCGGCCGGATGGCGGGGGCGGCGATCCTCTGTGTCGATACCGACGCGGAGCGGGCGAAGAAGCGCCGGGAGATCGGCTATCTGCAGGAGATCGCGCCCGATCTCGATACTGCGCTCTCGATGATCGACGCGGCAGTGAAGGACAAGCGGGCGCTCTCCGTCGGCCTCGTCGGCAATGCGGCTGAGATCTATCCGGAGATCGCCCGGCGTGGCATCGTGCCCGACGTCGTCACCGACCAGACGTCAGCGCATGATCTCGTCTACGGCTATGTGCCGAAGGGCATGAGCCTCGACCAGGTGAAATCGCTGCGCGACGACGGCCAGGGGCAATTGATGGCGGCGAGCCGCGCCTCGATCGTCGAGCACGTCAAGGCGATGCTCGACTTCCAGCAGAAGGGCGCGGAAGTCTTCGACAACGGCAACCTCATCCGTACCCAGGCGCGCGAGGGCGGCGTTGCCAATGCCTTCGACATCCCGATCTTCACCGAGGCCTATCTGCGTCCGCTCTTTGCCCGCGCCATCGGCCCCTTCCGCTGGATGGCGCTTTCCGGCGAGGAGAGCGACATCGCCCGGATCGACGATCTGCTGCTCGACATGTTTCCGCACAACCGCATCGTCACCAACTGGATCAGGCTGGCGCGCCAGCATATTCCCTTCGAGGGCCTGCCGGCCCGCATCGCCTGGCTCGGCCACGGCGAACGCACGGCGCTGGCGCGGTGCGTCAACGAACTGGTGGCATCTGGCGAACTCAAGGGCCCGATCGCGTTTTCCCGCGACCATCTCGATGCCGGCGCCATGGCGCATCCGAACATCATGACCGAGCGGATGAAGGACGGCTCGGACGCGATCGCCGACTGGCCGCTACTCGACGCCATGCTGCTCTGCTCCTCCATGGCCGATCTCGTGGTCGTCCATTCCGGTGGTGGCGGTTATGCCGGCTACATGACGAGCTGCGGCGTGACCGTTGTTGCCGACGGCACGGTCGAGGCCGACGAGCGCCTCGACTATGCCCTCACCAACGACACCTCGCTTGGCGTCATCCGCTATGCGGATGCCGGCTATGACGAGAGCCTTGAGGAGATCGCCGCCAAGGGCATCGGGCATGTGAAGGTGTAAGGACCTGGCGGCGGCTTTGCCATAAGCGGTTTTGCACCTGTCACGGCACTCTGGAATCCATTTCAGGATAAAGAACAACGCTCTCCTGCGCGGTTGGCTCGTTGCGCGCCCCGATAAATACGGCTGGTTGGTCAGCTCGATTAACGGCCACGTGCAACACGTTGGCGGGGATGTACAGATAGTCTCCTGGGTGCATCACATCCCGGTGCTGGAGTTCATCGCCACTCCATAGTTCCAGCTCTTCGCCGCTCAACATGTAGAAGGCAGTTTCGTGGCGCTCATGCACATGCGCCTTGGTGCGCTTTCCAGGCGGTATCGTAGCGATACCGAGCCACAGTGCGGTGGAGCCAACCGACTCTGCACTGATGCCGGGCAGGTAATCGGGCCCCTGTTCAGCCCGGTAACCGGCGTCCCCTTTGGATACGAGGGCCTTGCTCCGCGAGAATCCTGGACGCGCGTCGGTTCGTTCTTCTGAAATCGTCATTTTTCGGTCTCCTCTGTGGTAGTCTGGTCGACCTGCGCAAAGGATCGCAAGAAGACCGGCTGGAGTCCTGAATGGGAGGGCGAAAAGTTCCGAATTCTTCCGAAGACGTCGTGGCCGATAGTGTCGAGCCGCAACTTTTCGCGTTCGGGACATTCATCCTCGACATGGAGCGCAGCGCACTGACGCGTGAAGGGCGGCGGGTCGCAATTGGCCATAAGGGCTTGTTGCTGCTGCACGCGCTGGTGCGAGCGTCGATGCAGGTCGTGAGCAAGTCCGCGCTGATGGAGGCAGCCTGGCCCGCGGCTGTCGTCGAGGAGAGCAATCTCTCGGTTCAGATCGCTGCCTTGCGCAAGATGCTGGGTCCTCAACCGGAGGGGAACGAATGGATCGCCACCGTGCCGCGTGCGGGCTATCGTTTTGCCGCCCGGGTGAATAGCCTGCATCCGGTTGCCGCTGATGCATCGCCGGCACTGCCAGCCTCGCCCGCGAACCCGGGCAGACCATCGATCGTGGTCCTACCGTTTGCAAATCTGAGCAGTGACAAGCAACAGTCGTATCTGGTTGATGGCATCACCGAAGATGTGATCACCGCGCTTACGAGATTTCGGTGGTTTCGGGTCATCGGGCGCAATTCAAGTTTCGTCTACAAGCACAAGTCGGTGAGCGCCAAGCAGGTGGGCCGAGACCTGGATGTCGATTACGTGCTCGAAGGAAGCGTGCGCCGCTCCGGCGGCCGTCTTCGGGTCTCCACGCAACTGGTCGAGACCACCTCGGCCAGCCAGGTCTGGGCCGAACGGTATGACGTGGAAATGGAAGAGGCATTCGCAGTTCAAGACGCCATCGCAGAGAGAGTTGCAGGTGCGATTGAACCAGAACTGTTGAAGACGGCATCATTCCCCTCGCCGGCGAGGCACACGGGAAATTTGTCGGCGTGGGAGATCGTGCGGCAGGGGACCTGGTATTTTCACCAGGTTGGCCAGCAGACCCACCTAATGGCGCGAGAGCTATTCAGGGAGGCGTGTCGGCTTGATCCCGAGCTTGCCGAAGCGCATCTCTGGCTTGGTCGCGTGAGCGCAGGCATCGTCGCCTATGGATGGAGCGAGCTTCCTTCCGATGACATCAGAGAGGGTTTGGACGCCGCCTTGGCAGCCGTTCGGCTCGACGAAAAGAACCCGTACACACACTATGCGCTGGCGATCTGCAGCGCGTACGCGAATGCGCCCGAGCAGGCGGTCCTTGCCGCCGAAAGGGCGATCGAGATCAGCCCGAGTTTCGCCCTTGGCCACCTTGTCCTGGGGATGGCGGAGCTGTTCAGGGGGAACGTGTCCGGTGCCATAGCGTCACTGGAACACGGTCTCATGTTGAACGCCAATGACCCGCAGAACTTCGTCTGGCTGAATTTTCTGGCGCTCGCCCACCTGTTTGCAGGCGACGGAACGAACGCGCTCGCTGCTGCCGTGAAGGCCCAAAAAGTGCGCCCTGCATGGCGGCCGGCCCAAGAAACGCTGGCCTGCTGTTATGCGGCCGCTGGGCGTCTTGCAGAGGCTCGATCATCGCGTGCGTTGATGAGCGAAATGGAGAACGCGTCAGGCGATGCTCTGGAGCCGCTAAGACAGCGCAATCCACATTGGCAGGAACGATTGGCGGAATTGTTGCAGCAAATCCCGAGCAACCCGCTTCAGACGCCTCAACGTTCCTGACTTTGCAGGCGATCTGACGACCGTTGCTCCCACCGTTGCTGCTGACGGCGCTCGAGCGGTGAGCCGGTCTCTTGGTGTCGCGCCTGCCGCACGTCACAATGCACGCCTCACTGCCCGGAGGCGATCATGACATCGAGCTTCAATGTGCAGAGTGCTGCCGGCTACGAACAGTTGATGGGTCGGTGGAGCCGGCAGCTTGCGCCGCCATTCATCGACTTTGCGGGTGTTGCCGACGGTGAGCGGGTGCTGGATGTCGGTTGCGGCACGGGCAGCCTTACCTTTGCCTTACCGCGCGCGGCCGATGTCAGCGAGATCGTTGCAATCGACTTTTCGCCTGTTTTCGTCGAAGCGACGATCCGGGCGAGTTCAGATCCGCGGATCAAAGTCCAGCAGGCCGACGCCTGCGCGCTGCCCTTTGCCGATGCATCCTTCGACCGGGCGATGGCGCTGCTGGTGCTGCACTTCGTGCCGGAATCGGGGAAAGCGGTCGCCGAGATGCGCCGAGTCACCCGGCCGGGCGGCGTCGTTGCAGCCGTCGTTTGGGATCATTTCGGCGGCATGCCGGGCATGCGCATGGTGCTCGATGTGGCGGCGATGCTGGATGGAAATGCCGAGCAGGTGCGCAGTCGCTATTGTTTCCAGCCGATGATGCGGCCGGGAGAGATGACCGAGAGCTTCGTCGCGAATGGCCTCGCGGACGTCCGGCAGACCTCGCTCCTGATCCGTATGGACTATCAGTCCTTCGCCGATTTCTGGGAACCGATTGCCGCGGGCGAGGGGCCGCTCGGCAAGTATGTCGGCTCACTGGATGCAGGGATGCGGACAAAGCTCGACGCAGCCATCCGCGCCGCCTACGAAGCCGGTCAGCCGGACGGGCCGCGGTCCTTTGCGGCGGTTGCGTGGGCTTGCCGGGGTATCGTTCCCGGGCAATGACGGGCCTTTCATCCGCCGCTTCTCATCTCCGTGCTCGTCACAGAGATCCAGCAGCGCGAGGCAGCTCCTCTCTGAACTCTGGGCTCAGGCCATCACACCACTGTCTCGCCGCCGTCCACCACCAGGATCTGGCCGGTCATGTAGGAGGAGCGGTCGGAAACGAGGAAGAGGATCGACTCGGCGATCTCCTCGACGCTGGCCCAGCGGCCGAGCGGCACCTTTTCGCGGATATAGGATTCGATTGCGCCGCGGCCGCCCATTTGCGCGATGAACGGTTCGTTGAAGGGGGTGTCGACCCAACCGGGGCAGAGCGCGTTGACGCGAATGCCGTGGCGGGCGTAGTCGCCGGCCATCTGTTTGGTCATGGCGATGACGGCGTGTTTGGTGGTCGTGTAGGCGATCATCTCGCGGTCGTAGAGCACGCCCGAGGATGAGGAGGTGTTGAGGATGACGCCGCGGCCGGCGGCGCGCATCGACGGCATGACCAGCCGCGCTGCCATGAAATGGGCGCGGACATTGAGGTTCCAGGAGCGATCGAAGCCGGCGACCTCGACCTCTTCCAGGTCCCCCGCGACCTGGGCGCCGGCGTGGTTGTGCAGAACGTCGATGCGGCCGTGGCGATAGAGGATATCGGCGATGCCGTCAGAAAGGGCCGCGTCATCCGTCACGTCGATGGCGAGCGCCTCGGCGCTGCCGCCTTTGGCGGCGATTGCCTCGACGGCGGTTGCCGCGGCCGAAAGGCTGCGGTCGATGACGACGACATGGGCGCCTTCGCGCGCCATGATGGCCGCACCCGCCTGACCGATCCCGGAGCCCGCTCCGGTCACGATCGCGACCCGGTCTTTCAGGATCATGGTTTCACTCCCCGGATTTCGTTTTCTTTTCCCGCATCAGGATGCGGGCGGTCAGGATCAGAAGCAGCGAGGCGACGAGCACCAGCGTCGCGATCGCGTTGATCTCGGGCGTCACGCCGCGGCGGATCGAGGCGAAGACGTAGATCGGCAGCGTGGTCTTCGAGCCCGCGACGAAGAAGGCGATGATGAAATCGTCGAAGGAGAAGGTGAAGGCCAGAAGAAAGCCGGCAAGGATCGACGGCAGGATCTGCGGCAACACGATCAGCCGGAAGGTGGTGAGCGGTGTCGCGTAAAGGTCGCTTGATGCCTCGACGATATCGCGGCCGAGGCTGGCGATGCGGGCCTTCACGATCATCGTCACTAGCGCCATCGAGAACAGGCCGTGCGCGGCGATGATCGAGCCGTAGCCAAGGCCGAGCTGCGGCGGCTGGTCGCCGGGCCAGATCGTCGCCAGCGCCGGGTTGACGAAGGAGAAGACGGCAACGAGGGCGACCAGCGTGGCGATGCCGATGACGACACCGGGCACGACGATTGCGGCTGCAAACAGCGCATCGAAGATCGCCCGGTTGCGCGGAGCCATCCGCTCCATCCCGAGGGCTGCCATGGTGCCGAAGATTGCGGCGAGCGTGGCGCTGGTGAAGGCGATCAGCAGGCTGTTCTGCAGCGCCGAAACCAGGAAGGTATTTCCAAGCGCCTTGCCGTACCAGGCGGTCGAAAACCCGGTGAACTCGCTCGCATTGCGCCCGGCATTGAAGGAGAACAGGACGACGAGCGCGATCGGGGCGTAGAGGAAGAGGTAGACGGAGGAGATGAAGGCGCGCATCAGACGAGATCCACCTGTCTTGTGCCGGCGACGCGGAAGGCGATGCGCATTGCCACCATCAGGATCACCACGACCACGGCAACCAGCGTGACGGCGATCGCGGAGCCGAACGGCCAGTTTCGCGATTGCAGGAAGAGATCGACCAGCGCATTGCCGATGAAGAACACTTTGCCGCCGCCAAGCAGCTGCGGGATCAGATATTCGCCGAGCAGCAGGATCGTCACCAGCGCGACTCCGGTCATGACACCGGGCAAGGAGAGCGGCAGGGTGACGCCGAAGAAGGTCGACACCGGCCTCCCGCCGAGGTCGGCGGAGGCCTCGAGCAGGCGGCGATCGAGTTTTTCGAGGCTCACGTAAATGGGCATGATCATCAGCGGCAGGTAGCCGTAGACGATGCCGAGAAGCACGGCGCCCGGCGTGTTCAGCATCCTCACGTCCTCGATGCCGATCATCGACAAAAGGTTCGGGATACCGCGCGAGCCGAGGATGTACATCCAGGCATAGGTGCGCACGAGCAGGCTCGTCCAGAAGGGCACGACGACGAGCGACACGAGGATCAGCCGGTAGCGCGGGTTCGCCTTGACCGCCAGATAATAGGCGACCGGATAGGCGATCAGCAGGCAGGCGAGCGCGCCGACCGGCGCGAGGATCAGCGTGTTCCAGAAGGCGGCCGCCCGTGTCGGCAGGTTGGCGAATTGGGCAAAGGTGAAGGCTGCCTGATAGCCGCCTTCCGGTGCGCGTTCGCCGAAAGCGAAGACCAGCATGGCGATGAAGGGCAGCACGAGGAAGATCATCAGCCAGGCCGCGGCCGGCGCCACCAGCGCCGCCGTCAC
This sequence comes from Ensifer sp. EB106-05-01-XG146, assembly GCF_058791875.1. Lineage (NCBI taxonomy): Bacteria > Pseudomonadati > Pseudomonadota > Alphaproteobacteria > Hyphomicrobiales > Rhizobiaceae > Ensifer > Ensifer sp. EB106-05-01-XG146. The sequence goes on along the minus strand of NZ_JBYTDX010000001.1, from coordinate 2,379,122 downwards.
CAGGTTTCTCTTCGTGTTCGTTGCCGCGGTCATAAATTCTTCCGTTCGCGTTTCATCAGCACTTCGATGCGAGCGGGAGGGTAAGGTCCCTCATCCGCCTCACAGCACCTTCTCCCCGCAAGCGGGGGGAAGGGGATTTGTGGCACCCGCCCGGTCCCTTTCTTCCGGCAGAAGCAGGAGGGCAGGGAGCTTGCCGCTTGTTCCTTCTCCCCGCTTTTGGCGAGAAGGTGCCGGCAGGCGGATGAGGGCAGTCACATGCCAGATCAAGCCGACTTGAAACGCGCCATCAGCTCGGCGCGGCCGGGGTCGGTGAGGGTCACGGCGGCGCCGAATTCGAGCGGCGTCAGCGCGGCCTCGTCCGGATAGACGATCTTGTTGGAGGTGACGTCGACCGGCAGCAGCTTCATGACGCGGCTGTCGGTGGTCGGTGCGCCGTTGGCGATGTGCTCCTTCATGGCGTTTTCCGGCGCCATCAGATAGTTGAGCAGCGCGTAGCCGGCGGCCTTGTTGGCGGCACTCTTCGGGATCGCGTAGAAGTCCGACCAGATCTCGCCGCCGTCCTTGCCGAGCGTGAACAGGATTTCCGGCATGTCGCGGTTGAGCTGGGCGCCGTCATTGGTCCAGCACATGGTCATCCAGGCATCGGTCGCGCGCATCGACGGCTGGTAGTCGCTGTTGATGGCGTAGAGGTGCGGCTTCACCTTGATCAGCAGTTCCTCGGCCTTGGCGAGTTCGTCCGGCTTGATCGAGTTGAAGGAATAGCCGAGCGACACCAGCGCGTTGCCGATGGTGGTGAGCTGGTAATCGTGCACCATGGCGCGGCCGTCGCCTTCGGTCATGGCGATCTCGAAGAATTCCTTCCAGCTGGTGACCGGTTTCTTGATCTTCGCCGAATTGACCGCGATGCCGGTCGTACCCCAGTTCTTCGGCACGGCATAGGTCTTGCCGTCGACGATGCCTTCGTTGGTAAAGCGCGCCGTCTCGGTCGACGCGTCATAGTTGGGAAGCTTGGAAAGATCGAGTTCGTCGATGAGGCCAAGCTTCACATAGGTCGAGATCGTGTAGTTGGTGGGAACGAAGAGGTCCCAGCCGGTGCCGCCGGCCTGGAGTTTCGCCAGCATCTCTTCGTTGGAGCCGAAGACGTTGACCTCGACGGCAACGCCGGTGGCCGCCTGGAAGGCTTCGAAGGTCGCCGGATCATGGTAGTTCGGCCAGGTGGCGATCGACATCTGCGTGCCGAGGTCGCCGGCAAAGGCGGTGGAATTGAAGAGGCCGGGCTGGCGCGCGAGCACGGCGGTCGCAAGACCGAGGCCGGTGACGCCGAGGAAGTGGCGGCGCGTGACCGAGCCGCGCTTCAGGCGCATCAGTTCGTCCGCGAGCTGGTCGGCGGTGATAGGGGCATTTTCTCTGTACCATTTGCTCATGACGCTGTTCCCTTTATCGTTTGACGTTCATGCGTAGGCGGCAGAACCGGCTTCGGAAGCCGGGCGATGTCAGGCTGGAAAGACGTGAAGCGCGTTCGGATCGAAGGCGAGGCCGACCTTTTCGCCGGGCTCGACCAGCTCGCTGTCGCCGAGCGTGCGGCGGTCGGCCGTCACGAGGAAGTCGCCGAGACCGTCGACCGCGACGGAATATTCGACCGCTGACCCCAGGAAGATCCGGTGGGTGACGGTGCCGGCCAGCGCCGCCGTGCTGACGGCACCGTTACGCGTCAGGCGGATCGCCTCGGGCCGAAGTGCCACCATGGCCGCCCCCCGTGTGCCGTTGATCGCGGGGGCGGCAAAACGCGTGCCGTTGGCGAGCTCGATCGAGGCGTTGCCGTCGACGGTCGCCGAGATGCGGTTGGTCTTGCCGACGAAATCGGCGACGAAGAGGCTTGCGGGCCTGTCGTAGATTTCCTGCGGCGGGCCGACCTGGACGATGCGGCCGGCATTCATGACGCAGACGAAATCGCTCATCGACAGCGCTTCCTCCTGGTCGTGGGTGACGAGCACGAAGGTGATGCCAAGCTCGCGCTGCAGCGTCTGCAGCTCGATCTGCATGGCGGTGCGCAGCTTCTTGTCGAGGGCGGCGAGGGGCTCGTCGAGCAGCAGCACCTTCGGCTTGTTGACGATGGCGCGGGCGAGCGCCACGCGCTGCTGCTGGCCGCCGGACATTTCGTGGATGCGGCGCTTGCCGAAACCGCCGAGCCGTACCATCTCCAGCGCCTCCTGGGCGCGGCGAGAAATCTCGGCGCCGGCGATGCGCGGCCGCATCTGCTTCAGCCCGTAGGAGACGTTCTGCTCGACGTCGAGATGGGGGAACAGCGCATAGTGCTGGAACACCATGTTGACCGGGCGGCGATAGGCGGCAACGCCGTTCATCGGCTCGCCGCTGATGAAGACCGTGCCTTCGCTCGGCTGCTCGAAGCCGCCGATCATGCGCAGACACGTGGTCTTGCCGCAACCCGATGGTCCGAGAAGCGCCATGAAGGCGCCGCGCGGCACCTGAAGATTGATGTCGGAAACGGCCGTCACGGCGCCATAACGTTTGGCGACCGAACGGAACTCGATGTCGTTCGTCGAAGCGGATGTCACGTCTGTTCCCTGCGGTTGTTATCGGATGTCGCCAGGATCTTGCATCCTGGCACTCCACCGTCATTGACACACAGCCTAGTCACCGCGTGCCCTGCCGGTATATACCCCGAGAGAGGTATTTCAACGCAGATTGCTCTGTGTGAGGAGTATACCCCAGAGCAGGAAACACCGGCCGGGAGGGCGGTTTGAGCGTCGATCTCGAAGGACTTTTCCAGGTCATGGCGCCGCTGGTGGCGGGTGCCGCGATGGACGACGATGCCGTCGGCTCCACCTATCGGCGGCTGATGTCGACGCTGATGACCTTCGACTACGTGGTTGTCTTTGCCTATCGCGGCAAGGAACGGCCGATCGACCTCTACAGCACCTTCAACGCCAAGGATCACGTGCTCTTCGTCAGCCTCTATCAGGCTGGACCGTACCTGCTCGACCCGTTCTACCACGCGGCGATCAAGAGTGAGCCCGGCGTCTGGCGGATGAGGGAGTTGGCGCCTGACCGGTTCTTCTCCTCGGAATATTATCGCACCTATTATGTGCAGACGGGGCTTGCCGAAGAGGTCGGCTTCTTCGTGCCGATCGACGAGCAGATCACCGTCGTGCTTTCGCTGATGCGGCGCGAGGCGACGGGGACTTTCAGCGCGACGGAGTTCGCGCTGTTGAAGAAGGTCGAGTCACTGGTCTCCGGCCTGGTGCGCCATCACTGGGCCGATCTCGGCCGCCGGTTCGATGCGGCGCTGGCGAAAACCGGGCGCAGCAGGCGCAAGGCGACGCACCCGCCGGCCGACGGCGTCTGGCAGCATCTCAATCTGACGGACCGCGAAGCCTCGATCATCGAACTGGTGCTGCAGGGCCATTCGTCAGAATCGATCGGCCTCAGGCTCGGCATCTCCACCGGCACGGTGAAGGTTCATCGCCGCAACGTCTATCGCAAGCTCGGCATCTCCTCGCAGACACAGCTTCTGTCGCTCTATCTGAGAAATCTCGGGCAATAATCCTGCGATCCTTGCACCGCTGATCGGCGGTTCGATCTTCCGCCTGCGTTGCCCCTTTTCCGCTTTTGACGAGCCTACGCCGTCTGGCGCTTGCCTGCGACCGCTGCCCCTGCGTGCAGCCGCCGCAACTGCTCAACCGTCTCTTCGCAAACGTGATCGTTCATTTGTCAAACGCTATTGACAAAAATTTCACGCCATGAAATTTCTTTCATTAACGGATAAAAATATCACGCGGTGCAAAAAATATCATGCAGCGCAACAAGAGCCGGGTGGAGACAATGACGATTGGCGGGACGGGCATTCGTGATGACGAAACCAGCATGGCGACACGGGCGGCGTGGCTGCACTATGCCGGCGGCCTGACCCAGGCGGAGGTCGCCAAGCGCCTGGGGCTCACCTCGCTCAAGGCCCACCGGCTGATCATGAAGGCCAACCAGGAAGGCCTGGTGAAGGTCTATATCGACGGCGAAGTCTCCGAATGCGTGGAGCTCGAACAGGCGCTTTCGGCGCGCTACGGCCTCGACTATTGCGAAGTGGTGCCGGACTTCGATTCCGATGACCTGCCGCTGAAGGCGCTTGGCATTTCCGGCGCACAGTTCCTGAAGCGTGAGATCGAGCGTGGCGAGACGGCGCTGGTCGGAGTCGGTCATGGCCGCACGCTCGCCGCCTGCGTCGAATATCTGCCGCGGATCGCCAGCGGCAACACCCGCTTCGTGTCGCTGCTCGGCGGGCTTACCCGCAAGTTCTCCGCCAACCCGCATGACGTGATCCACCGGCTCGCCGAGCGTACGGGGGCAGAGGCCTATGTCATGCCAGTGCCGTTCTTCGCCAACACGGTCGAGGATCGCGACGTGCTCTTCAGCCAGCGCGGCGTGCGCGAAGTCTTCGATCTCGCCAAGACAGCCGATCTCCTGATGGTCGGCATTGGCACCGTCGAGCGCGAGGCGTCGCTGGTTTCGACCGGCATGATCGAGACCAGCGAGATCGAGGACATCCAGAAGGGTGGGGCGATGGGAGAGTTGCTCGGCCACTTCTTCGACCGCGACGGCAAGCCGGTCGAGACGACGCTTTCCGACCGCACGTTTACGCTCAGCCGCGAGGACCTGAAGAACCGCCGCACGGTCGCTGTTGCCGGCGGCAAGATCAAGGTTCCGGCCATCCGGGCGGTGCTCGCTAGCGGGCAATTAAGCGGTCTCATTACCGACGAGAGGACTGCGAGGGCGCTGGCCGCCGACGGCGCATGAGGCGCTGACACATTCGAGGCCATGCGGAGGGCGGGGAGGATCTGCCATCCGGGCCTTAACGGGAGGAATACCGGTGGGGTAGCCGGCAGTCGCAATCATACCCGCAACGGAGGAGAAGACGAATGTACGAGAAGGAGAAGGACCTCATCAGCGCATTCCTGCGTGGGGAGGTGGACCGCCGCGGCATGCTCAAGGGATTGGGGGCTGCAGGCCTGGCAGCCGGCACGGCCGGCACGTTGTTCAACATGATGTCGACGCAGGCGCTCGCCGCCGATTTCGACTGGAAGGCGCATTCGGGCAAGAAGCTGAAGCTGCTTTTGAACAAGCACCCTTACGCCGATGCGATGATTGCCAACCTGCAGGCCTTCAAGGACCTGACCGGCATCGACGTTACCTATGACGTGTTTCCGGAAGACGTCTATTTCGACAAGGTGACGGCGGCGTTGTCTTCGGGCTCGGCAGAATACGATGCCTTCATGACCGGCGCCTACATGACCTGGACCTATGGACCGGCCGGCTGGATCGCCGACCTCAACGAATGGATCAAGGATCCGGCCAAGACCAACCCCAACTACAACTGGGACGATTTCCTCGCAGGCGTGAAGAATTCCTGCGCCTGGAACGGCCAGCCGGGCGGGGCGCTCGGCTCGGAAGACGCCAAGCAGTGGTGCATTCCGTGGGCGTTCGAGCAGAACAACATCACCTATAACCGCGAGATGTTCGACAAGGCCGGCGTCGAGCTGCCGAAGAACCTCGACGACATGATCACGGTTGCGGCCAAGCTGCAGAAGGACATCGGTGGCATCTACGGCATCGGCGTTCGCGGTTCGCGCTCCTGGGCGACGATCCATCCGGGCTTCCTGTCGGGTTATGCCAACTTCAACCAGAAGGACCTGAACGTCTCGGCCGACGGCAAGCTGTCAGCGGCGATGGGCACGGCGGAATCCAAGGCCTACCACGCCAAGTTCGTGCAGATGATCCAGGAAAGCGGGCCGAAGGACTGGTCGACCTACACCTGGTATCAGGTCGGCACCGACCTTGGCGCCGGCGCTTCGGCGATGATCTTCGACGCCGATTGCCTCGGCTACTTCATGAACGGTGGCGACAACAAGATGGCCGGCAAGCTCGGCTATGCCGCCTTCGCCGCCAACCCGGAAGCCACTGCCTCGACGCCGAACATCTGGATCTGGTCGCTCGCCATGTCCAACTTCTCCAAGGACAAGGACGCCACCTGGTACTTCCTGCAATGGGCTTCCGGTCCGGAGCATGCGCTGTTCGGCGCCACCAAGATGGACTTCGTCGATCCGGTTCGCCAGTCGATCTGGAAGGACGAGATCTTCCGCGAGAAGCTCAACGGCAAGTATCCGGGTTACGTCGAAATGTTCGACGCCTCGGCCGCCGGCGCCTCCATCAAGTTCACGCCGCAGCCGCTGTTCTTCGACGTGACCACCGAATGGGCGTCGACGCTGCAGAAGATGGTCGCCAAGCAGGTGCCGGTCGATGAGGGTCTCGACCAGCTCGTGGAAAGCATCAACCGCCAGCTCCAAGAGGCGGGTCTCGGCTGATAGGCCTCCCAAGCGATCCCCGGCGCCAGCACGCGCCGGGGATCCCGAGATGCCGGCTCGACCGGCCTGTTGCGATCGGTTTGAGGTCGCGCCGAAATCAACCTGAGATGCCGAGGAACTGGCGCGGCGCCTGAAGGCTGCCGCGTGCCGCGTGCTCTTCAAAGACGTCAGGAACGGAGCTCGACATGGCTTCAACAGAAACCCTCAAGAGACCAGCCTCCGGTTTCAGGATCAGCAGGAAGATGCTTCCCTATGTGCTGAGCCTGCCGGCGCTGCTCGTCTGCATCGGCATCCTCATCCCGTTCTTCACGGCGGTCATCTACTCCTTCCAGCGCTACCGGCTGAGCCAGCCCTGGGCGCGCCAGTTCAACTGGGGCGAAAACTACCTCAACTTCTTCACCGACCCGGCCTTCTGGAACACGCTGAAAGTGTCGCTGCTCTATGCCGGCCTCACCGTGACGCTGGAACTGCTGCTCGGTCTCGGCATCGCGCTGCTGCTGCAGCGGCGCTCCGCGGTCAACAACTTCATCTCGATCATGCTGCTTTTGCCGCTGATGATCGCGCCGGCGCTGGCCGCCTTGATGTGGAAGCTGATGACCAATCCGAGCTTCGGTATCCTCAGCTATCTCGCAAGCCTGATCGGACTGCATGATTTCCGCTGGGCGTCCTCGCCGGACACAGCGCTGCTCACCGTCGTGCTCGTCGACATCTGGGTCTATACGCCCTTCATCATGATCCTGCTGCTTGCGGGCTTGCGCTCGCTGCCGACGCAGCCCTTCGAGGCGGCGGCCCTTGATGGCGTGCCGCGCAGCTTCGTCTTCTTCCGCATCACGCTTCCGATGCTCACACCCTACATCCTGACGGCAACGCTGTTCCGGTTGCTCGACAGTATCCAGCAGTTCGACATCATCTACGCGATGACCCAGGGCGGGCCCGGCAACACGCTCACCGTCTTCCAGGTCGAGGCCTATCTCAACTTCTTCCAGTCGACCAATGTCGGCCGGTCGGCGGCACTTCTGATCATCCTGTGGGCGATCACCTACACGCTGTCCAACGTCTTCATCAAGAACTGGCTGCGGCTGCGCGAACGCGCACGCGGCGAAGCGTAAAGGAGGGACCAATGGAAACCATGTCTCCGCTCGAACGGACCTTGCGCGGTCTCGCCCTCACGCTCGTCGTCGTCTTCTTCATGTTCCCGATCTTCTGGATCTTCCTGATGTCGTTCCAGACGAACGAGACGATCCTCGCGATCCCGCCATCGGTCGTGTTTTCGCCGACGCTTTCCAACTATGCGGCGCTGATCACCGGCAAGCTGCAGACGGCGGCCGGAACGCTCGACATCGCCTTCATGCGCAATCTCGGCAACTCGATCTTCCTGTCGGTCGCCTCCGTCGCCGTGGCGCTGGTGCTCGGCGTGCCAGCGGCCTATGCGTTTGCCCGCCACAAGTTCAAAGGATCGGAAGACATCGCGTTCACGCTGCTGTCCTTCCGCTTCGCGCCGCCGCTGCTGGTGCTCCTGCCGCTGACGCAGTACTTCCAGTGGCTCGGGCTCTCCAACACTTACTTCGGCCTGATCTGGGTCTACCAGCTGATCTGCCTGCCGCTGATTCTCTGGATCGTGCGCGGCTACTTCGAGGACATTTCGGCCGACGTCGAATATGCCTATCGCATCGCCGGGCACTCCTGGTTTGCGACGTTCCGCAAGATTGCGCTGCCGCTTGCCGGACCGGGCATTGCCGCTGCCGGCCTGCTCGCCTTCATCTTCGCCTGGAACAACTTCGTCTTCGCGCTGGTGCTGGCATCTGCCGACAAGCAGCCGGTGACGGTCGGCGCGCTTGCCTTCGTCACCTCCTCGGGCATCCAATACGGACAGATCGCCGCGGCCATCGTGCTTTCGGTGACGCCGACGCTCGCACTTGCACTCTACGCCCAGCGCTACCTCGTCGAAGGCCTGTCGCTCGGCGCGGTGAAAGGGTAACTCATGACCACGCTGCAACTGAAGAATATCGTCAAGCGCTACAAGAGCCAGACGGTTCTCGACGATCTCACGCTTGATGTCGCCGACGGTGAACGGCTGGTGCTCTTCGGCCCCTCCGGCGCCGGCAAGACCGTGCTACTCCGGCTGGTTGCCGGCGTTATCGAGCCGGACGAGGGCAGGGTGCTGATCGGCGGCGAGGACATGACCGATGTCGATGCCGAACATCGCGGCGTCGGCATGGCCTTCCAGAACTTCGCGCTCTTCCCGCACATGAGTGCCTTCGACAACATTGCAAGCCCGCTGACGGCGACGCGATCGTCGAAGGAGAAAATAGCGGCAGGCGTGCAGAAGGTCGCCAAGCTCTTAAAGATCGACCATGTGCTGACGCATCACCCGAAGGCACTGTCGAACGGTCAGAAGCAGCGCACGGCACTTGCCCGTGCGCTTGTCGGCTCGCCGCCGCTGCTTCTCCTCGATGATCCCTTGCGCAACGTCGACGCGAAGCTCCGCTTCGAGATGCGGCTGGAACTGCCGCGACTGCTCGCAGCGCAAGGCGCCACCGTCGTCTACGTCACCCAGGACTACAAGGAGGCGATGGCGCTCGGCGACCGGATCGCGGTCATGGCCTCAGGCCGCATCCGCCAGATCGGCACGCCGCAAGAGATCTACAACGCGCCCGCCGATATCGAGATCGCACGGCTCTTCGGCGATCCGACGATCAACCTGCTCGATGTCACGCCGCAGCGCAGCGGCGGAGACGTCTTCGTCGAGCTCTCGAATGTCCGGGTGCGGCTCGGCGACTATGGCGCCGATGTCGTCGGCAGTCCGTGCGTTATCGGGCTCAGGCCGGAGGCGATCAGTTTCGTCGATGCGGCAGCACCTGGCGCCATTCCCGTGACGGTCGAGGCGGAAACGCCGCTCAACGAAAAGACCGTGACGCTGGCGCTGACGGCACGCGGCCGCGAAATCCTGGTGTCGCGTCCGGCCGGCACGCCTGGTCCGACCGCCGGACCTGCCCATATTGCCGTCAATGGCGCGCAGGCCTTTCTCTTCGACAAGACGAGCGGCGCTCTTTTGCCGCGCGCCGACCTTGCAGCCAAGCGCAATGGAGAAGCGGCATGACCGACACCGCTCTTTTGATCAAGGACGTCGACAAGTTCTACGGCCCCGTCGACTTCGGCGTGCATGCCGTGAAGAAGCTGAACATGGATGTGCGAAAGGGCGAGATCATCGCTTTGCTCGGCTCCTCCGGATGCGGCAAGACTTCGACCTTGCGCATGATCGCCGGCTTCGAGGCGGTCTCGCGCGGAACGATCTCGCTTGCAGGCAAAGAGGTCCAGACGCTGCCGCCGGTGCGCCGCAACGTCGCCATGGCATTCGAGGGCTATTCACTCTATCCGCCGCTGACGGTGCGCGAGAACATCGCCTTTGCGCTGAAGGCCTCGAAGCTCTCGCAGGGCGTCGTCGACGAGAAGGTGGCCAGTATCGCCAAACTGCTCGAAATCGAGGACATTCTCGGGCGCTATCCGAGCTCGATCTCCGGCGGCCAGCAGCAGCGCGCCTCGCTCGGGCGGGCGCTGATCCGCGACGCCAACCTGCACCTGCTCGACGAGCCGATGGGACAGCTCGAGCCGCAGCTTCGGGCGCTGCTTCGCGGCCGCATCAAGCACTTCATCAAGGAGCGCGGGCTGACGGCGATCCTCGTGACCCACGACCAAACCGAAGCGAACGCGCTTGCCGACCGCATCGCGGTCATGGAGGGCGGCGTGCTGCAACAGTTCGATACGCCGCAGAAGATCAAGGAGCGGCCGGCCAATCTGTTCACCGGCACCTTCGTCGGCGAGCCGCCGATGAACGTCTTTGAGGCCAGCGTCACCGGCTCGGACAGCAAGATGGCCTTTGGGCTCAAGGACGGCGTGCGGCTCGAATATGCGGCGTCGGATTTCTCGCATGCGGTGCGCGACGAACTCGTCAAGCGGCAGAAGGTGGTGCTCGGAATCCGGCCCTATTCGGTGCGCCGCAGCGCTGATGGTGTGACGGGCCGCGTCGCCGTCAACCAGTGGCTCGGCGACCAGACCCATATCGCCGCGGACTTTGCCGGCGGCACCATGGTGCTGGTCGAGCACGATCGCACGGAGCTCGATGTCGGCCAGCCGATCGGCATTCATCTCGATCCGTCGAGCCTGCATGTGTTCGATGGCGAGAGCGGACGGGCGATCAGTCACGGACAGGAGCTCGCCTGATGCGGGACATCCTCATCGGCATCGATGCGGGGACGTCGGTCATCAAGTCGGTGGCCTTCGATCTCACCGGCCGGCAGATCGCCACGGCGGCACTACCGAACGCCTATGAGGCCGTAGGCCGCGCCGGCAGCGTGCAGGATCTCGACCGCACCTGGGCCGACGCGGCAACGACGCTGAAGCAGCTCTCCGACAAGATCGAGAACCTCGCCGGCCGTGTCGCCGCGATCGCCGTGACCGGTCAGGGCGACGGCACATGGATGATCGACAAGGCCGGCGTGCCGGTCGGCAAGGGCTGGCTGTGGCTCGACGCGCGCGCCGGCGAGACCGTCGAGCGGCTTCGCGCCGACAGCGGCGATATCGCCCGCTTCGAAAGCACCGGCTCGGGCCTTGCCGCCTGCCAGCAGGGGCCGCAGCTTCGCTGGATGCGCGACCATGCGCCCGAGATGCTCTCAGGCGTCGCCACCACCTTTCATTGCAAGGACTGGCTCTATTTCAAGCTGACGGGCAAACGCGCCACCGATCCCTCCGAGGCGAATTTCAGTTTCGGCAATTTCCGCAGCCGCAGCTACAGCGACGATGTCATCCGCTTTCTCGGCCTTGAAAAGCTGAAGCATGTGCTGCCCGAGATCGTCGACGGAGCGGCGACCCATCATCCGCTGTCGGCGGAAGCGGCCGGGATCACCGGGCTCACCGAGGGCACGCCCATCGTGCTCGGCTACGTCGATGTCGTCTGCACAGCCCTTGGCGCCGGGCTCTACGATCCGGGCACTGATACCGGCTGCTCGATCATCGGCTCGACCGGCATGCACATGCGGCTCGCCAATGGCGCCGACGATGTGCGGCTGAACCGGGACTTGACCGGCTACACCATGTGCATGCCGATCCCCGGCGCCTATGCGCAGATGCAGTCGAACATGGCCGCGACGCTCAATATCGACTGGATCCTCTCGCTGGCATCCGGCCTCTTGAAGGGCATGGGGGTCGAGAAATCCAAGAGCGAGTTGCTCGCTTTTGTCGACGGCTGGCTAGCCGATGCCAAGGACACGCCATTGATCTTCCAGCCCTATATCTCGGAAGCCGGCGAGCGTGGCCCCTTCGTCGACGCGACGGCGCGGGCGTCCTTCGTCGGGCTGTCGATCACCCACGGCTTTCCCGACATGGTGAAGGCGGTGTTCGACGGGCTCGCCATGGCGGCGCGCGATTGCTACGCCGAGATGGGGCCGCTTCCAGGCCGCATCCGGCTGACGGGGGGAGCTGCCCGCAGCGCCTCGCTCCGCCGCATCCTCGGTGCGGCCCTCGGCGCCAGCGTCCAGACGAGCGAGCGGGAGGAGGCCGGTGCTGCCGGTGCCGCGATGATCGCCGCCGTCTCGCTCGGCATCTATCCCTCGATGGCCGATTGCCTCGGCGATTGGGTGACGCCCTATCAGCGCCCCGCGGAGGCCGCCGATCCGGCGCTTGCCTGCCGCTACAACGAACTCTTTCCCACCTACCAGCAGTCACGCACAGCGCTCAGGCCCGTCTGGCACGCACTCTCCCAAGGTGCGACCGCGGGAAATCAACAGGAAACATCGAAATGAAGAAGATAGCCATTATCGGCGACCGGTTCATGCTGCCGGACGTGTTTCGCGACAAGATCGTCGAGGCGACCGGCAACGGCCATGACATCCGCACGCTCGAACTGCCCTGGCCGGATGTGCCGATGGAGCACGGCTATGCCGTCGAGGGCATGGACGGGCTCAAGGAATATCTCGGCAAGCCGGAGGACATTATCGACTTCATCGGTGACGCCGAGATCCTGGTGACGCAACTGGCGCCGCTGTCGCGCGGAATGCTTCAGGCACTGCCCGGCTTGAGGCTCGTTGCCGTCTCGCGTGGCGGTCCTGTCAACATCGACATGGGGGCCGCACGCGATGCCGGCGTTCGCGTCGTCAACACGCCCGGCCGCAATGCCAACGCCGTTGCCGAGTTCACGCTTGGTGCCATTCTCGCCGAAACGCGGCTGATCCGCACCGGCCACGAAGCCTTGCGCAAGGGCGAGTGGCGGGGCGATCTCTACCGCGCCGATCGCACCGGTCGCGAGCTCTGCGAAATGACCGTCGGCGTCATCGGCTACGGCAATATCGGCACCAAGGTGGTGCGCCTTTTGCGCGCCTTCGGCACCAAGGTGCTGGTGCACGATCCCTATGTGCAGCTCTCGGCCGATGATCTGAACGCCGGCGTCGAGCAGGTGTCGCTCGACACGCTTCTCTCCCGTTCCGATGTCGTGACCCTGCATCCGCGCGTCACGGAGGAGACGCGCAACATGATGAACGCCGAGACCTTCGCCAGGATGAAGCCGGGCGCGATCTTCGTGAACACGGCGCGCGGTCCGCTCTGCGACTACGACGCCCTTTATGAGAACTTGGTGAGCGGCCATCTGTCGGCGGCGATGCTCGAAACCTTCGCGATCGAGCCGGTGCCGAAAGACTGGCCGCTGCTGCAACTGGCGAATGTGACGCTGACGCCGCATATTGCCGGCGCCTCGGTACGCACCGTCACCTTCGCCGCCGAAATGGCGGCCGAGGAAGTCCGCCGCTACATCGCCGGTCTGCCGCCGGTCAATCCGTGCTGATGACAGGAGCAACGATGGTGAGTTCCGAGACCGGAATATACGATCTGTTCGTCGTCGGCGGCGGCGTCAATGGTGCGGGCATCGCGCGCGATGCGGCCGGGCGCGGGCTCTCGGTGCTGTTGTGCGAAAAGGACGACCTGGCGCAGGGCACCAGCTCGCGCTCCGGCAAGCTGGTGCATGGCGGCCTGCGTTATCTCGAATATTACGAGTTCCGGCTGGTGCGCGAGGCGCTGATCGAGCGCGAGGTGCTTTTGGAGTCCGCGCCGCATATCATCTGGCCGATGCGCTTCGTGCTGCCGCATAACCCTCAGGACCGCCCGGCCTGGCTCGTCCGGCTCGGGCTGTTCCTCTACGACCATCTCGGCGGGCGCAAACGCCTGCCGGGCACCCGCAGCCTCAACCTTGCGACGGCGCCCGAGGGCGCGCCGATCAAGCGCGATTATCGCAAAGCGTTCGAATATTCCGACTGTTGGGTCGATGACGCGCGCCTCGTGGTGCTCAACGCGCTCGATGCCACTGCTCGTGGCGCCCGGGTGTTGACCCGGACCGCCTGCAGCGCGATCCGAAGGCGGGACGGGCTCTGGTTTATCGAGATGACCGACACGCGCACCGGCGCCAAGACCGAGGCGAGGGCGCGCTGTGTCGTCAACACCGCCGGTCCGTGGGTCAACGACGTCATCGGCCGGATCGGGGGCCTGAACTCCACCCGCAGCGTGCGCCTCGTCAAGGGCAGCCACATCGTCGTGCCGAAATTCTGGGAGGGGCGGCAGGCCTATCTGGTGCAGAACCCGGACAAGCGGGTCATCTTCATCAATCCCTACCAGAACGACCTGGCGCTGATCGGCACGACGGATATCCCCTACGAAGGCCGTCCGGAGGACGTGACCGCCGACGGCAACGAGATCGCCTATCTCTTGAAATCGGTGAACCGCTACTTCAAGCAGCAGCTGACGTCGGACGATATCGTCTACAGCTTCTCCGGCGTACGACCGCTCTATGACGACAATGCCGAAAACCCCTCGGCCGTCACCCGTGACTATATTTTCGAGGTCGATGCGACTGACAACCAGGCGCCGTTGCTCTCGGTCTTCGGTGGCAAGATCACCACTTTCCGCAAGCTTTCCGAACATGCGCTGGAGCGGCTGAAGCCGTTTTTCCCCAAGATGGGGCCGGCCTGGACGGCGAAGGCGCATCTGCCGGGCGGCGACATGGCGGCGGCCGATTTTGATCTGTTCCTGGGTGAGTTGAAGGCGCGCTATCGCTGGTTGCCATCGGATCTCGCCAAACACTATGCGCGGCTCTATGGCACCCGCACGCATGCGCTGCTTGCCGGCGCTACATCGCTTGATGATCTCGGCCCGGCTTTCGGTTCGCTCTTTCGCGAGCGCGAGGCGCGTTTCCTCATCGAAAACGAATGGGCGCTGACGGCGGCCGACATTCTCGACCGGCGCACCAAGCATGGCCTGCACATGACGCCGGCCGAGCGGCAGGCCTTTACTCATTGGCTGGACCGCCAGCAGGCCGCGGCCTGAAGGAGAACGGATGCGAAGTCTGGAATTCGAAGCGCTTCTCGATCTTTCGGCCCGCGTCGGGGCGGATCCGCTGCTGGTGCAGGGGGCGGGCGGCAATACCTCGATCAAGGAGGGCGGTACGCTCTGGATCAAGGCCTCGGGCCTGTGGCTGGCGCATGCGCGCCAGCGCGACGTCATGGTGCCGGTGGCGCTCGAGCCCTTGCTCAATGCGTTGGAAGCGAACGACCCGGCAACCGAGAAGGCGCAGGATTTCGTGATCGCCGAGCGTAACCCTTCGGGCCTGCGCCCCTCGATCGAGACCACCGTGCATGCGCTGATGCCGCAGAAGGTGGTGGTGCATGTGCACTGCGTCGAGACGATCGCGACGGCGGTGCAGACCAACGGTGCGGCGATCGCTGCTGAGCGGCTTGCCGGCTACCCCCATGTTTTCGTGCCCTATGCCCGCCCGGGCCTGCCGCTTGCAAGAGCGATCACTGAGCGGATGCAGGACAACACGTCGGTTCTGATCCTCGGCAATCACGGCCTGGTCGTCGCCGCTGAAACCGTGGTCGACGCGGCGATCCTGCTCACCGACATTACCCGCCGCCTGACCGGCACGCGTCGGCAGGCGCTGGCCGCCGATCTCGCGTCGCTCGGTCGGCTTGCGGTCGACAGCGATTACCGGCTGCCGGAGGACATTGCCCTGCATTCGGTCGCCGCCGATCTCGACAGTTGCCGGCTTGCTGCCGGCGGCAGCCTTTATCCGGATCACGTCATCTTCCTCGGCAAGGGGGTGGCGGTCGCCGCGCCCGGCGAGACCGCCCTTTCGATCGAGACGAAGCGGCGTGCGACCGGCGACAGCCTGCCACCCTTGCTGCTCTTCCCGGGCAAGGGCGTGCTCGTGCAGAAGGAGATTTCTGCCGGTGCCTTCGCCATGGCGCGGTGCCTTGCCGACGTGACGGCACGCATTCCGGCGGACGCACGGCTTCGCTACCTGACCGAGGCGGAGAATGCCGAGCTTCTCGGCTGGGACGCCGAGAAATACCGCCAGCAGCTCAACCGCGCCGGACAGGTGCTGCAATGAGCGGTGACAATCGCAAGCTGGTCGTCGGCATCGACCTTGGCACCTCGGGCGCCCGTGCGGTCGCGATGGTGGCGGATGGCACGGTCGTGGCATCGGGTGCAGCGAAGCTCTCGGCTTTTTCTGCGGATCACCGCGATCCGATCGGCTGGTGGAAGGCCGTGCAGGCGGCGCTCGAAGAAGCGCTTGGGGGTACCGACAGGCAGAAGGTCGTTGCACTTTCGATCGACGGTACATCGGGCACGATGCTGCCGGTCGATCATGCGGGCGCGCCGTTGGCAACGCCTATGATGTACAACGACCCGGTTGCCGACCGCGCACCGCTCGATGCGGTCTCTGCCCATGCGCCGCGCGAAAGTGCGGCCCATGGCGCCACATCCGGCCTTGCCAAGCTTCTCGCTTTCCAGACTGTGCCGGACGTGTTCCGGGTGATCCATCAGGCCGATTGGCTGTCCGGGCATTTCACCGGGCTCTACGATGTCTCCGATGAGAACAATGCGCTGAAGACCGGCTACGATCCCGTGTCGCGGTCCTGGCCCGATTGGATGGAAAAGACCGGCGCCCGCGTCGAACTGCTGCCGGATGTGCTGCCGGCCGGTGCGCCGATCGCGACGATCTCGCCGGAAGCGGCCGAAGCCTTCGGGCTTTCAAGCGAGGTGGTGGTCGTTGCCGGCACCACGGACGGATGCGCCTCGTTTCTCGCCACTGGCGCCGATCGACCGGGCGACGGCGTCAGCGCGCTCGGCACGACGCTGACAGTGAAGATGCTGTCCGACCGTCCGCTGTTTGCGCCGGAATACGGGCTCTACAGTCACCGCATCGGCGAGATGTGGCTCGCCGGCGGGGCGTCCAATACGGGCGGGGTGGTGCTGGCCGAGCATTTCTCGCCGGAGCGGATCGCTGCACTTTCGGCCGGGATCGATCCGGCCGTCGACACCGGGCTCGATTATTATCCGCTGGTGAAGCCCGGCGAGCGCTTCCCAATCGCCGATCCGGATTTCGCCCCGCGCATGAGCCCGCGGCCGGCCGATGACGCGACCTTCCTCAAGGCAATCTTCGAGGGCATCGCCGGCGTCGAGAGCCTCGCCTATCAGCGGCTGGCGTCGCTTGGCGGACCGGGGCTCCGATCGCTTCGCAGTGTCGGCGGCGGCGCCAAGAACGCGGCCTGGAGCGCGATCCGGGCGCGCAAGCTCGGCGTGCCGTTCCTGCCCGTCCTGTCCGAGGAGGCGGCGGCCGGCACGGCACGGCTGGCGCTGGCCGGTGCCAGAAAGGCTGGTGTGCTGTGACGTTTGCTCAAACGACTGCGATCGCGGGACTTGGCGAGATTGCCGATCGCTACGACGCCTTCCTGATCGATCAGTTCGGCGTGCTGCGCGATGGCCGCGGGCCCTATCCGGGTGCGGCCGAAACGCTGGTCAAGCTGAGGGATGCGGGAAAGCGCATCATCATCCTCTCGAATTCCGGCAAGCGCTCGGCGGAAAACGACCGTCGCCTCGTCGATCTCGGTTTCGTCGCGGGGAGCTGGGATTGGTTCCTGACCTCGGGCGAGGTCGCCTGGCAGATTCTCAGGCGGGAGGGCGAGGGTGCCACCGGTGGGCGGCGCAAGTGCCTGCTGATCAGTCGCGACGGTGACCTCTCGCCGCTGACGGGGTTAGACCTCGAACGCACGGCCAATGGTGCCGATGCCGATTTCGTGCTGCTCGCCGCGAGCGAGGGCGATGTCCATCCGCTTTCCCACTACGAGGCGCTTTTGGCGCCGGCCGCCAGACGCGGCGTGCCCTGTCTCTGCACCAATCCGGACAAGGTGATGCTGACCAAGGAAGGTACCGCCTTCGGCGCCGGGCGTATCGCCGAGCTCTACGAAGAGCTTGGCGGCGGTGTGCGCTGGATCGGCAAGCCCTTTGCCGACATCTATGCAGCCGCGCTGGAATTCCTCGGCCATCCGGATCCGACGCGTGTCTGCGCGATCGGCGACAGCATCGAGCATGACATTGCCGGTGCCGCGAGCGCGGGACTTCACTCGATACTGGTGACGACGGGGATCCTGGAGCGCGCCTCGGACGCGGAGCGCCGCAAGCTCTTTGCCGAACACGGCGCCAACCCCGATTTCATCCTTCCGAAATTTCTCTGGTAGCCGGGAGTAAGGTCGTGGCCTTCACGCTGTCGCTCAACACCAATCCGCTGGTCAACCGCTTCGCCGAGCCTGACGACCTGATCGACACGATCGCCGAGAAGATCCGCATCGGCTACGTTCAGCTCACCCACGAGTTCGTCAATCCCGGCTGGCCGGCGGCAACGATCGCCAAGACCGTCAGGCAGTTTCGTCGGGCGCTCGACCGTACCGGCGTGAAGATCACCTCCGGCATGACCGGCCCCTATGGTCGGCTCAATCATTTCGGCCATCCGGACCCGGATGTCAGGCGCTACTATGTCGACTGGTTCAAGACCTTCGCCGATATCTCCGCCGAACTTGGCGCCTCGGGCATGGGCACGCAGTTCGCGATCTTCACGCTTCGCGATTACGACGACCCGTCGCGGCGCGAGGCGATGATGCGGATCGCCATCGACTGCTGGCGCGAAGTTGCCGAGCACGGCAAGGCGGCGGGGCTCTCCTATGTCTTCTGGGAGCCGATGTCGGTCGGGCGCGAGTTCGGCCACACGATCGAGGAATGCCGTGCGCTCGACCGGCGGCTCGCCGAAGCCCACTTGCCGATCCCGATGAAGATGATGGTCGATATCGACCACGGCGACGTCACCTCCGACAACCCCGACGACATCGATCCCTATGCCTGGGCGGCGGCGTTCCCTGAGCGCTCGCCGATCATCCACATCAAGCAATCCTCGATGAACAAGGGCGGTCATTGGCCGTTCACCGCCGCCTATAACCGCGACGGCCGCATCACGCCGGATAAGCTGATCGGCGCAGTCAAGGCCGGTGGCGGCACCGACAACGAGATCTGCCTGGAGCTTTCCTTCCGCGAACGCGAGCCGACGGACCACAACGTCGTCGAGATGATCCGGGAGTCGGTCGAATTCTGGGAGCCGCATATCGATACGGGCTTCAATCGCACAGGAAAATCACACTGAAAGATCACAAAATCACGTTGTGCAAATTGAAATATCACAAATAGGTGTTATCTTCTCACGGTGAGCGTGGTTGAGGCTGCGCGTGATCGGGACCGAGACGATGAAGCCGGAAGACAGGCGACAGGCGATCATGGATGTGCTGATGGAGGCCGGAACGGCCTCCGTCGAAGACCTCTCCTTGCGCTTCGGCGTCAGCAAGATGACAGTGCATCGCGACCTCGACGACCTCGAGCAGGCGGGCCTCTTGCGCAAGGTCCATGGCGGCGCCTCGATCCAGTCGAGCCCGCAATTCGAAAGCGATTTCCGCTACCGCGAAAAGATCGCCATCTCCGAAAAGCGACGGATCGCCGAACATGCGGCGAGCCTGATCGAGCCGGGGCAGAGCATCCTCATCGACGACAGTTCGACCACCGGCGCGATCGCCGATTGCATCCGCGACATCCGGCCGCTGACGGTCATCACCAACAATCTCGGCGTGATCACCAGCCTCTCGGGTGCTGCGGGCATCAACGTCATCGCGCTTGGCGGTCAGTACAGCAAGAAGTTCAACGGCTTCTTCGGCATCGTCACCGACGAGGCGCTGCGGTCGCTGCGCGTCGATATCGCCTTTCTCTCCAGTTCTGCCATCGAAGGCACCACGGCCTTCCACCAGGACCAGGAGGTGGTGCAGGCCAAGCGCCTGATGGTGAAGGCGGCCAAGCGCAAATACCTCTTAGTGGACCACGACAAATTCGGGCGCTCTGCGCTCCATTTCCTGACCGGGCTCGATTCCTTCGACGCGGTGCTGACCGGCGCTGAAGTTTCGGCCGAACATGCCGCACCGCTCGAAGAGGCAGGCATCCGGCTGGTCAGGATCGACAATCTCAAGGAGAAAGCATGAGCAAGTCAGGCCTTTGGGTCGGCACCAGCTGGAAGATGAACAAGACGCTTGCCGAGGCGATGGTCTTTGCCGACGGCCTGGCGGCTGCCGACGCATCACGGGACGAGCGGATCCAGCGCTTTGTCATTCCGCCGTTCACGGCGGTGCGTGAGGTCAAGGCGCGACTTTCCGGCACCAGCGTCAAGGTCGGCGCGCAGAACATGCATTGGGACGATGCCGGCGCCTGGACCGGCGAGGTGTCGCCGCTGATGCTTGCGGATTGCAACCTCGATGTGGTCGAGCTCGGCCACAGCGAGCGGCGCGAGCATTTCGGCGAGACTGACCGCACCGTCGGCCTGAAGACGGCAGCCGCCGTGCGCCATGGTCTGGCGCCGCTGATCTGCATCGGCGAGACGCTTTCCGAGCGCGAAGCGGGCGAGGCGGATCAGGTGCTGAAGCGCCAGGTCGAAGGCGCGCTGGCACTTCTCGAAGGCGCGGCGAAGAAGGCGACGATCCTGCTGGCCTACGAGCCGGTCTGGGCGATCGGCGTCAACGGCATTCCGGCGACGGCTGACTATGCCGACGAGCGCCACAAGCGCATCGCAGAGGTGGCGGAAGCCGCCCTCGGCCGTCGCGTGCCGGTGCTCTACGGCGGCAGCGTCAATCCCGGCAATTGCGAAGAACTGATCACCCAGGCGCATATCGACGGCCTCTTCATCGGCCGCTCCGCCTGGGACGTCACTGGCTATCTCGACATTCTGCAGCGTGTCGCCAAGGCGATCTGAGCCCCCAGCCGTTGCAGCTCAAGAAGAAGGAAAGGAACAATCATGAAGATTGCAATCGGAGCCGACAGCGCCGGCAAGCCCCTGCTGGATGTCATTGCCGCCCATCTCGGTGGCCGCAGCGACGTGGAAGTCGTGGATCTCAGCCAGTCCGGCTTCTATGCGGACCTCGCACAGAACCTGGCGCAGCAGGTTGTCGAGGGCAAGCATGACCGCGGCATCCTGTTCTGCGGTACCGGCATCGGTGTATGCATCTCGGCCAACAAGGTGCCGGGCATCCGCGCGGCGCTGACGCACGACACCTATTCGGCCGAGCGGGCCGCCAAGTCGAACAACGCCCAGATCATCACCATGGGCGCCCGCGTCATCGGTCCGGAGCTTGCAAAGTCGATCGTCGACACCTGGCTCGCGTCCGAGTTCGACCCGAACGGCTCTTCGGCCGGCAATGTCGAGGCGATCAATCGCCTGGATGCCGCAAGAGCCGGTTGAGGAAAGGGGCGGGCGGCTTGCCGTCTGCATCCGGTTCCCGGTTCAAGGCCTACCTTATCTCGCGATGCCGTTGATCCTCCCTCAGGCATCGTGACGACGCGCCCGGCAGCGATGCCGGGCGTTTTCATGTCCGGTCTCCCGCTTCGCCTTGACGAAGCTTCTGCAAATATTTGAATATTCTTGCGGATCGTCAATTGAAGGGCGTAGCCGCATGAGTGAAACCACCCCGACCGAGCCGCATCAAAGCGCGCACCACCATGTGGCGCGCATGAGCGGTCGCGACACGCATGAACATCACAGGACGGCGACGACGCTCGAACTCTTGTTCGACCTGACCTTCGTCATCGCCTTTAGCCTGGCGGCTTCGCAGCTTGCTCATTTCCTGGCCGAAGGGCACTTCTTTTCCGGCCTCTTCGGCTTCGCGCTTGCGACCTTCTCCATCTGCTGGGCCTGGATCAATTTCAGCTGGTTTGCCTCCGCCTACGACACGGACGACTGGGTATTCCGCATCGTCACCATGGTGCAGATGCTCGGCGTGCTGATCCTTGCGATCGGCCTGCCGCCGATGTTCGAATCGATCGACAAGGGTGAGCATCTCGACAACGGCATCATGGTGCTCGGCTATGTCGTCATGCGGGTGGCAATGCTCTTCCAATGGCTGCGCGCCAGCCAGCAGAACCCGGCACGACGGGATGCCTGCATGGCCTATGTCAAAGCAATCAGCCTCGCCCAGCTCGGCTGGGTCGTTCTGATCTTCTTCGATTTCTCGCTGCTGGTGACCTTCGTCATGGTCGTGGGGCTGACGGCGATCGAGATGGTCGGCCCCTATGTCGCCGAGATGCGCTACGGCGGAACGCCCTGGCATGCCCATCACATCGCCGAGCGCTACGGGCTGCTCGCGATCATCGCGCTTGGGGAAGGGGTGGTCGGCACGGTCGCCTCAATCTCCGCCGTGGTCGAAGGGCAGGGCTGGAACCTCGATGTCGCGCTCGTCTGCCTCGCCGGTACGGGGCTCACCTTCGGCATGTGGTGGATCTATTTTCTGCTGCCGAGCGCCGAGATCCTGCACCGGCACCGTCAAAAACGCTCCTTCGTCTGGGGCTACGGCCACATGCCGATCTTCGCCTCGATTGTCGCGACTGGCGCCGGCCTGCATGTGGCGGCCTATTACATCGAGCACAAGGCGCATATCGGCTCGGTCGCAACGGTGCTGACCGTTGCGGTGCCCGTCGCGTGCTACATCGGGCTGCTCTATGCGATGTACGCCTATCTTATGCAGCAGGTGGAGCGGTTGCATCTCTGGCTGCTCGCGGGCACGGCAGTGGTGCTGGCCGCGTCAGTGGTCGCGGCCATGGCCGGGCTCGACATGGCCAAGTGCCTGATCATCCTGATGCTCGCGCCCGTCGTCACCATCGTCGGCTACGAGGTGGCGGGGCACCGGCACCGCGTGGCGGCACTGGATCGCAGCCTGCGCAAGAACGAGGCCGCGCATTGATTTTGCGAGTCGAAACAGTGCGTTGCCGGCTCAAGCTGGTGAGCCGATTCAGGTGGTTCAGAGGTTGATTCAAGCGCAGCGTTTGGCGCTGTTCGCCCCTGCCGCCGCCCCCTCACGCTAGCCTTCTCCCCGTAGGCGGGGAGAGGGAACGAGAACTGCCTCGGAGTTTGTGATGGACCCGAGTGGAAGGCCGTTCTCGGTAGCCCGGGGAGAGAGTTTGCGCGACAAGGGTGCCGCTTGTGTCCTTCTCGCCGCCCGCGGGGAGAAGGTGGCCGGCAGGCCGGATGAGGGGCATTCCCCTCACCGGGCGGATGAGGGGCAAGCCTTCACCGGGCGGATGAGGGGCAAGCCTTCACCGGGCGGATGAGGGGCAAGCCTTCACCGGGCGGATGAGGGGCGAGCCTACCTCAACCGCATCTCGCCGATCAGGCGTTGACGAGCGCCAGCTTGGCGCGGGCGTCGAGGATCTGGGCGCAGGCGTTGGCCGCCTCCGTACCCTTGGTAACGAAGTGCTCGCGGAAGAAGGCGATCAGCGGTTCGCTTTCCTGGAAATTGTGCGGCGTCAGTACGGCGGAAAGCACCGGCACACTGGTGTCAAGTTGCACGCGCATCATGCCGTCGAGCACGGTGCCGGCGACGAAATCGTGGCGGTAGATGCCGCCGTCGACGACGAAGGCGGTGCCGAGGATCGCGGCATAGCGGCCGGTCTTGGCCAGCGTCTGCGCATGCAGCGGGATCTCGAGCGCGCCGGGCACGTCGAAGATCTCGACGTCGGCTGCCGAGCCGCCAAGCTTCGTCCATTGCGTGACGAAGGCATCGACGCAGCGGTCGACGATATCGGCATGCCAGCGGGCACGAACGATCGCGATCTTGGCGGCGGGGTGGGAAAGAATGGTCATGGTCTCAAGCCTTTCAGGGTTTGGCGTTTCCAATGATCCCGTCGGGCGAACATGCATGCGCGCGAGGTCCCGTCGCGGGGACCCACGTTGCTGCTTGCTCTCTTCCATCCGGACTGTGACCGTCGGCTCCGGATTCTGACCGGATCTGCTGACCCCCAGGGCGAAACCCTGAGGCGCTCGCGGGCTTCGGCCTTTCGGCCGCTACCGCCGGTGGGGAATTTCACCCCGCCCTGAGAACAACGCGACTATATAGCGCGACCGCGCGCGGTCAAACGCACGGTGCGACGAAAATGCCAGAAATCACGACAGATTTTTCCAGTGTTTGGAGCCATCGGAAGAAATCGTTCCGATGGCTTCCAATCCGCTTACTCGCGGATGACCAAGAGGTCCTTGGCGGCAAAGCGCAGCGTGACATTGTCGCCGGAAACCGGCGGGGCCACACCCGGATTGTTGAACATGTCGAAGGAGATGACGTCGCCGCCGACGCGAAGGCGCGTGCGGATGACCGAGCCGAGGAAGCTCGTCGAGACGACCTCGCCGGAAAGCGACGTGTCGCCCGTGGCGCCCTCGGCGATCGAGCCCGCTTCGGGACGAAGCGCCAGCGAAATGCTGTCGCCGCCCTTCATGCCGGCAATCGGATCCTTCAGCGCGATCTGCTGGTTGCCGATCGTGACGGCACCCGCGGCCGGGTCCGCGACCTTGCCTTCGATGATGCTGAGCGTGCCGACGAAGGAGGCGACGAAACGCGTTGACGGCGTGTTGTAGATCTCGAAGGGGGTGCCGATCTGGTCGGCGCGGCCGGCATTCATGACGACGATGCGATCGGAGATCGACAGCGCTTCTTCCTGGTCATGGGTCACGAACACGGTGGTGATGCCGAGCTGTTGCTGGATCTGCCGGATTTCCTCGCGCAGCGACACGCGGATCTTGGCGTCGAGCGCCGACAGCGGCTCGTCGAGCAGCAGCACCTGCGGCTTGACCGCAATGGCGCGGGCAAGCGCAACGCGCTGCTGCTGGCCGCCGGAGAGCTGGTAGGGGAAGCGGTCCGCCAGGTGCTCGAGCTTGATCAGCCCGAGCATCTGCTTCACCCTCGCGTCGATCTCCGACTTGTCTGTACCTGCGACCTTGAGGCCGAAGGCGACGTTGTCATGCACGTTCATGTTGGGAAACAGCGCATAGGCCTGGAACACCATGCCGATGTTGCGCTGGTTGGGCTTCAGCGAGTTCTGGTCGCGGCCGTTGATGACGATCTTGCCGCTGGTCGGGCTTTCGAAGCCGGCGATCATGCGCAGGACCGTGGTCTTGCCGCAGCCCGATGGCCCGAGGAACGAGACGAACTCGCCCTTTTCGATGTCCATGTTGAAATCGTGCACGACGTGAACCGGGCCGAAGGACTTCTTGATGCTGGTGAGTGACAGGAAACTCATGGGTGCGGTCCTCAGGCCTTAGGAGGCGCGCTTTTTTGAAAGCGCGAGACGAGCTGGATGAGGCCGAGGCAGCCCCAGGTGATGCCGAATGCAATGACGGCGAGTGCGGCCGGTTCATAGGCGCGGTTGGCGCCCAGGAGCTGCATGTAGGGGCCGAAAGCCGGGCGGTTGAGCAAGGCCGCCATGGTGAACTCGCCGATGACGATGGCAAAGGTCAGGAAGGCGCCCGAGAGCACGGCGACGAGCACGTTCGGCAGAATGATCTTGGCAAGGATCGTCGTCCATCCGGCGCCGAGGCTTTGGGCAGCCTCGGTCAAGGTGGCGACGTCGATGGTGCGAAGGCCGGTGTCGACCGCGCGGTACATGTAGGGCAGCGCAAGCGTCGCATAGCCGAACATCAGGAGGATGTTGGTGCCGGTGAGCGAGCCCGTCAACGGCAGCCAGCTCGAGGTGTTGTAGAGCCGGATGTAGCCGAAGACGATGACGATCGCTGGGATGACCAGCGGCAGCAGCGTGATGAACTCGATGACGGGGCGCAGCCGCGGCAGCTTGAGGCGGACCCAGTAGGCTGTCGGCACGACGAGCAGAACACCGAAGAGGATGGTGAACAAGGCCTGCAGCACCGAGTAGGTGAAGGTCTCCTGGAAACGCGGGTCGGCGAAGACCTTCTGGTAAGCGTCGAAGGAGTATTCGCCGCGGCGCATCTTCAAGGAGAAGTTGGTCATGCCGATGAGCGGCAGGGTGAAATAGAGGAGGCCGAAAACGAGGGCTCCCCAGGCCCAGATCTTCTTCATTTCAGCCACCTTTCGCTGCGGCTGCGCAGCCAGATGTAGATCGCGTTGGCGATACCGGTGACGACGATCATGCCGAAGGCGAGCGCGTAACCGAGATGCGGGTTGCCGAGCACGTCGCCGCGGATCTGGGCAAAGAGCAGGATCGGCACGATCGAGAGCGACGAGCCGGTGAGTGCGATCGCGGTCGCAACGGCGCCGAAGGCATTGGCGAAAAGCAGCGCCAGCGTGCCGAGCAGCGACGGAAGCAGGATCGGGAAGGCGACCATGCGCCAGTATTGCAGGCCGGTGGCGCCGAGGATCTCGGCGGCCTCGCGCCATTCGCGCTTCAGGCCGTCGAGTGCCGGCGTGATGATCAGGATCATCAGCGGGATCTGGAAGAACAGATAGGTGACCGTCAGCCCCCAGAAGGACAGCAGGTTGAAGCCGAGCATCCGGAGGTCGAGCCCGAAGTTCGAGCGCAGGAAGACGGTGACGATGCCGACAGGTCCAAGCGTCGCGAGAAAGGCAAAGGCGAGCGGTACGCCGGCAAAGTTGGAGGCGACGCCGGAGAAGGTCAGGAGCGGTCCGCGGATCCCCTTCGGCAAGCCGCCGAAGACGATGGCGGACGCCATGGCAAAGCCGATCAGGCAGCCGAGAAGCGCCGAGGCGATGCTGATCTTGATGGAGATCCAGTAGGCAGCCAGAATCGAGGGCGTGAACAGGCCGCGGATGTTGTCGAGCGTGAAGCTGCCATCGGGCGTCTGAAACGCGCCGACCACGATCTTCATCGTCGGCAAAAGCAGGAACAGCGTCACGAAGGCGGCAAAGGGAAGAATGCCCAGCCAGTGAAGCGGTAGGCGACGCGCCGGCGGGCTGGCGTCGGGTTTAGCAGATGACATTCCGTTCGCGCCCCTGAAGCCGCGTTTTCCACGCGGGCGTTATCGATTGTTGCAAGCAAGAAGCGGGAAACCGACGAAGCCGCGCACGGCTCCCAGATCTCGCTCCAAGGACTTGAATTTCTTACGAATAACCTATGCGCCCCGACCGGAAAACCGGTCGGGGCGACATGTCTGTGGAAAGGCTTACTGAACGTTCGCGCCGACGACGGAATCCCAGCCGCCGGTGACGGCAGCCTTGTTGGCGTCGACTTCTTCGAGCGTCGGGAAGTAGGCCTTCTCGTAAGCGGCTGCCGGCGGCAGGGCGTCGATCAGCTCCTGGGGAACCTTGCCGGCCTTGACCATGGCGTTGAAGCGGGTCGGGTGGCAGAAGCCCTTGAGCCAGCCGAGCTGACCTTCGTCGGAGTAGAGGTGCTCCATCCACAGCTTCGCTGCGTTCGGGTGCGGCGCGTAGGCGGAGATGCCCTGAACGTAGACGCCGGCGAGAACGCCGCTGGCCGGAACGACGACTTCGGTCGGCGGGTTGCCGTTGAGCGTCTTTGCCCAGCCGAGCGCGTTGTAGTCCCAGGCAACGACGATCGGGGTCGAGCCCTGGGCGAGCGTGCCCGACTTGCCGATAACCGGAACGAAGTTGCCGGCCTTGTTCAGTTCGGCGAAGTAGCCGAGACCAGCTTCACCAGCTTCCTTGCCGGACTTTGCACCCTTGGCGAGGCCAGCGGCGAGAACGCCGAGGATCGCCTGGTTCGAGGCGCGGGGGTCACCGGCGAGAGCAACCTGGCCGGCATATTCCGGCTTCAGCAGATCAGCCCAGTCCTTCGGTGCGTTCTGGACGAGGTCCTTGTTCACGAGGAAGGACATGACGCCGTAGTAGTCGCCGTACCAGTAGCCTTCGGCGTCCTTGACGCTGTCCGGGATCTCGTCCCAGGTGGAGACCTTGTAGGGCTGCAGCAGGCCTTCGGCCTTCATCTGCGGGCCGAAGGCGAGACCGACGTCGACGACGTCAGGAGCCTGCGGGCCCTTGTTGTCCTTGTTGGCCTTGACGGCTTCGACTTCGTCGGCCGAGCCTGCGTCCGGGTTCAGTTCGTTGACCTGGATTTCCGGATACTTGGCCTTGAAGGAAGCGATGACGTCGCCGTAGCCGCACCAGTCGTGGGGCAGGGCGACGGTCGTCAGCATGCCTTCCTTCTTGGCGGCTTCGATGAGCTCGGCGCTCGGTTCGGCAGCGGCGATTGCCGTCGTCGCCAGGAAAATGGCGGTGGAGAGTGAAAGCAGGCGTTGGGTTTTTGAAATCACTGGAGTTCTCCTTATGGGTTTAGTCAAATTCGTGGGGTTTCAGTCGATTTCGGCGAAGCTGTTAAAGAGATGCGATGAAAGTAATGTGACAGGGGTTTATCCGTTCGCGCCGCGTATGTCGTTGGAAGAACATTTCTTTTTTGGCTTCGGCGGGCCACTGTCGCATAACTGCATGAAATCCTGTGAACGTGTCGGCGAATTCTCCTAGACCGGTTTGCGAAAGATGCGGGTGGAATCGAACAGGCCCTCGAGCGTCTTCATCCGATCCCGGGTTTCGTCCCAGTTCGAACTCTGAACGGCCTCGATCAGGGCCTCGATCAAGAACAGGATGACGACGGAGCTGTCCCAGGCGGACGGCACCTCGATCTGCGAGCGAAACACCCTTGAGGCGGACTTGGCGACCGGTGAACTCCAGCGATCGGTAAAAAGGATGATCTCGACACCCCGCTCGCGGGCGGATTTGGCAAGCGTCACCATCTCCTGCTCGTAGCGGCGAATGTCGAAGAGAATCAGTACGTCGCCCTGGCGCATGTCGAGCACGTAGTGCGGCCAGGCGCTGGCATTGGTGGCGATTTCGGTGACCCCCGGCCGAATGACCTGAAGGTGGGTGAAGAGATAATCGGCGAGCGAGCGGGTGATGCGGCCGCCGAGCAGATAGATGCTGCGCTTGCGGTCGGCGATCAGCGCGGCCGCCTCGTCGAATTCCTGCGGCTCGATCTGGGTCAGCGTCTCGCGCAGATTGCTGGTGATCGCGTCGGCAAAGCGGTTGAGCGTGTGGGTGCCGGGTGCATTGGCAGCCCAGCGGTCGTGCTTGGTGATCGGATTGGAAATCGTCGCTTCCAATTCCTGATGCAGCCTTGCCTGGAAATCCGGAAAACCGCGGAAACCGAGCTTCTGCACCATGCGGGCGACCGTCGGTGTCGAAACGCCGGCGTTCTCGGCAACCGTGGTGATCGAACCGAGTCCCGAAACGGGATAATTGTCGAGAAGCGTCTCCGCCAATTGCTTCTCCGCGCGGGTCAGCACGGTGAAGTGGGCGTTGATCACATCCGACACGGTGGTGGACGTCGCCTTGCTGCTCAAATTGTCTCCCCTGAACCGATCTTAAGCCGGTTTGTGACAGATTAAACATCGCTGTCACAATTGGAGTCAATCGCAATTTTGAAGAGATCGTTTCAGATTTTGATTGACATGCGTCATCCTCTGAAGAATTCTTTTCATTAACGAACGTCTAACGGGGCAAGAGGGGATGCCGGTGTTGACGCGACTTTTGACCGAAGCAGATGGCGATCCGGTTGCGATCGAGAACGCCGCAGGCAAGGGCGATATTGTGCTCGTCTGCGAGCATGCCTCGCGCCTCGTTCCCGAACGCCTGGGCACGCTTGGCCTCAGCGAACAGGCGCTCGAAAGTCATATTGCCTGGGACCCGGGTGCGCTTGCGGTTGCCAAGCTGCTCGCAACAAAGCTCGACGGGTCCCTGATCTACCAGCGCTTCTCCCGCCTTGCCTATGACTGCAACCGCCCGCCGGAAGCGGATGCGGCGATGCCTGCTGTCAGCGAGGTCTACGAGATCCCGGGAAACCGGACGATGTCGGCCGACGAGCGCCAGGCGCGGGTCGACGAGATCTATCGGCCGTTCCACGATGCCGTCGCCCGGTTCGTATCCGACCGCAAGGCCGCGGGGCGCCCGCCTGTTCTCGTGACGATGCACAGTTTCACGCCCGTCTATTTCGGCAAGCCGCGCGCCGTCGAAGTCGGCGTGCTTCACGATGCCGACAGCCGGCTGGCCGACCATATGCTCGCGACCGCCACCAAGGGGCAGGTTGCCTATGACATCCGGCGCAACGAGCCCTATGGGCCGGCCGACGGCGTTACCCATAGCCTGATCGAATATGGCGTCCACAACGGACTGCCGAATGTGATGATCGAGATCCGCAACGATCTCATTCGCAATGACATCGGCCAAAGGGTCATGGCCGATTACCTGGAAGGGCTGCTGCGCAAAGGCGCTGCGGCTGTTTCAGCACAATAAAAGACCCTGGGGAGCGGCGTTGCCGCGGTCCTGTTCCGGCCAACCGGGGCAGGTGGTTGATGGGACCCTGCCGCAATGGGGCGGTGTGGTCTGAAGAAATCAGGGGAAGAAAAATGTCGGACTACAGTGATTCAGACAAAAAGCAGGACATGAGCGTCCTGCACTCGATGGGCTATGCCCAGGAGCTCGAGCGGCGCATGAGCCAGTTCTCGAACTTCGCGGTGTCGTTCTCGATCATCTGCATTCTTTCGGGCGGCATCAACTCGCTCGCCCAGGCGACCGCCGGCGCGGGGGGCGCCGCGATCGGCATCGGTTGGCCGCTTGGCTGCTTCATCTCCTTGGTTTTCGCCGTTGCCATGGCACAGATCAGCTCGGCCTATCCGACGGCGGGTGGCCTCTATCACTGGGGTTCAATCCTCGGCAACCGCTTCACCGGCTGGCTGACAGCATGGTTCAACCTGCTCGGTCTCGTCACCGTTCTCGGTGCGATCAACGTCGGCACCTATTATTTCTTCATGGGTTCCTTCGGCACGCCCTATTTCGGCCTCGCCGATACGACTCTGACGCGCATCGTCTTCCTCGCCATCATCACCGGCGGGCAGGCGCTGGTAAACCACATGGGCATCGGGCTGACAGCCAAGCTCACCGACTTTTCGGGCTACCTGATCTTCGCGACGTCGATCCTGCTGGCGCTCGTGTGCCTCGTCGCAGCCGACAGCTACGACATCGCCCGTCTCTTCACCTTCTCCAACTACTCCGGTGAAGCCGGCGGCAACGTGTGGCCTCAGACCTCGGGCACCTGGGTGTTCCTGCTCGGCCTGCTCCTGCCGATCTACACGATCACCGGCTATGACGCTTCGGCGCACACCTCCGAAGAGACGGTCAAAGCCGCCCATTCGGTGCCGCGTGGCATGGTCTCGTCGGTGCTCTGGTCGGCGCTTTTCGGCTATATCATGCTGTGCTCGTTCGTGCTGATGATCCCGAACATGGATGAAGCCGCCAAGCAGGGCTGGAACGTGTTCTTCTGGGCGATGGATGCGCAGGTGCACCCCATCATCAAGGACATCCTCTATCTCGCCATCCTCGTCAGCCAGTGGCTGTGCGGCCTGGCAACGGTGACCTCGGTGTCGCGCATGATCTTCGCGTTTTCGCGTGACGGCGGCCTGCCGGCCTCCAAGGCGCTTGCCAAGGTGAGCCCGACCTACCGCACGCCGGTTGCCGCGATCTGGATCGGCTCGATCCTGTCGGTCCTGTTCGTCTGGGGCTCGTCGCTGGTCTCGATCGGCGAGACGCCGGTCTACACCATCGTCGTTTCGTGCACGGTCATCTTCCTGTTCTTCTCCTTCGCGATCCCGATCACCCTCGGCCTCTTCGCCTGGGGAACCTCGAAGTGGGACAAGATGGGTCCGTGGAACCTCGGTGAGAGCATGTTCAAGCTGTTCGCGGTGCTCTCGATCATCGCCATGGTGCTGATCTTCATCCTCGGCGTGCAGCCGCCGAACGACTGGGCACTCTACATCACCGTGGGCTTCCTGGTGCTGACCGGCGCTGTCTGGTTCGGCTTCGAGAGCCGCCGCTTCCGCGGCCCGCCGATCGGTGACGAAGTGGCACGCCGTCAGGCAGAGATCGCCGCTGCAGAGAAGGCCGTCGGCCAGATCTGATCAACGACAAAAGGGCGGAAGCGCGACCGCGACTTCC
The DNA here is from genome assembly GCF_058791875.1 of Ensifer sp. EB106-05-01-XG146. Classification (NCBI taxonomy): domain Bacteria; kingdom Pseudomonadati; phylum Pseudomonadota; class Alphaproteobacteria; order Hyphomicrobiales; family Rhizobiaceae; genus Ensifer; species Ensifer sp. EB106-05-01-XG146. The sequence continues at coordinate 2,347,594 of NZ_JBYTDX010000001.1, read as the reverse complement.
GCCTTTTCTTTGGGGCCGGACGAAATCGAAAACAATGTGCGCGGCTTCCGGCCCGCACTCCGCGCCAGACAATTCGAGCTGATCACGTTCACGCGGCCAAAAAATATCGTGACCTCAAGGGAACGGCCGCGTGACAAAACATGGGATGGAAGTTGATGAGCTATACGTTTGACGAGTTGAAGGAAGACGTCGCCGCCGGCCGCATCGATACGGTGCTCGCCTGCCAGGTCGACATGCAAGGCCGGCTGATGGGCAAGCGCTTCCACGCGCAGTTCTTCGTCGATGGCGCCTGGAAGGAAACGCATAGCTGCAACTACCTGCTGGCGACCGACATGGAGATGGAGACCGTTCCCGGCTACAAGGCGACAAGCTGGGAAAAGGGCTACGGCGACTATACGATGAAGCCGGACCTTTCGACGCTTCGCCGCATCCCCTGGCTCGAAGGCACGGCGCTGGTTCTCTGCGACATGCTCGACCATCACACCCATGAGGAAGTGCCGCATTCGCCGCGGGCGATCCTGAAGAAGCAGGTGGCGCGTCTCGAGAAGATGGGCCTCAAGGCCTATATGGCGAGCGAGCTCGAATTCTTCCTCTTCGACCAGTCCTATGACGACGCCCGCCAGTCCGGCTATCGCGATCTGCAGCTCGTCAGCGGCTACAACGAGGACTACCACATCTTCCAGACGACCAAGGAAGAGGACGTGATGCGGGCGATCCGCAACGGTCTCCAGGGTGCAGACATTCCGGTCGAGAATTCCAAGGGTGAGGCGTCGGCCGGCCAGGAAGAGATCAACGTACGCTATGCCGACGCGCTGACCATGGCCGACCGGCATGCGATCATCAAGAACGGTTGCAAGGAAATCGCCTGGTCGCGCGGCAAGGCCATCACCTTCCTCGCCAAGTGGAACTATGCGGCCGCCGGTTCGTCCTCGCATATCCACCAGTCGCTCTGGAGTGCGGACGGCAAGTCGTCGAAGTTCTACGACGAGAGCGGCAAATACGGCATGTCCGAGATGATGCGCCATTACGTGGCCGGGCTTCTCACCCATGCGAGCGAGATCACCTATTTCCTCGCCCCCTACATCAACTCCTACAAGCGCTTCATGGCCGGTACCTTCGCGCCGACCAAGGCGGTCTGGAGCAAGGACAATCGCACGGCCGGCTATCGTCTCTGCGGCGAAGACACCAAGGCGATCCGTATCGAATGCCGCGTCGGCGGCTCCGATCTCAATCCCTATCTCGCTTTCGCCGCTTTGATCGCGGCGGGCATTTCCGGTATCGAAAACAAGATGGAACTGGAAGCGCCCTTCGTCGGTGATGCCTATGGCGGCAAGGACGTGCGCGAGATCCCGCGCACGCTTCGCGATGCGACGGCCGCGCTGACGGAATCGAAGATGCTGCGCGCCGCCTTCGGCGACGAGGTCATCGAGCACTATGCACGGGCAGGGCGCTGGGAGCAGGAAGAATATGATCGCCGCGTCACCGACTGGGAGGTCGCACGCGGTTTCGAACGGGCCTGACCCGCGACATAATCATTCACAAGGATGGCCGTTCCTGACCGGAGCGGCCATCGCATCATTCGCAATGAAAGCAGGAAGACGATCATGAGCATGATCAAGTGCATTTCGCCGGTGAACGGCGAGGTCTACGCAGAACGCCCGGCGATGCCGCTGGACATGGCAAAGCAGGTGGTTTCCCGCGCCCGCCAGGCGCAGAAGGCCTGGGCGCGCCGTCCGCTCGACGAGCGCGTCAATCTGGTTCTGGCCGGTGTCGCGCGCCTCAACGAGATGGTCGACGAAGTGGTGCCGGAGCTTGCCTGGCAGATGGGCCGGCCGGTGCGCTATGGCGGCGAATTCAAGGGCTTCAACGAGCGCTCGAACTATGTCGCGACCATCGCCGCCGATGCACTGAAGCCGCTGGTGATCGAGGAGAGCGACCGCTTCGAGCGCCGCATCGCCCGCGAGCCGCACGGTGTCGTCTTCGTCGTTGCACCTTGGAACTACCCTTACATGACCGCGATCAACACGGTCGCGCCGGCGCTGATGGCCGGCAACACGGTCATCATCAAACATGCGAGCCAGACGATCCTCGTCGGCGAGCGCATGGTGCGCGCCTTCGTCGAGGCCGGCGTTCCCGCCGACGTCTTCCAGAACATCTTCCTCGACCACGAAACAACGGCGGCGCTGATTGCGGCCAGGAGCTTCGACTTCGTCAACTTCACCGGTTCGGTCGAAGGCGGGCGGTCGATCGAGCGCGCGGCGGCCGGCACCTTCACCGGTCTCGGCCTCGAACTCGGCGGCAAGGATCCGGGTTATGTCATGGAAGACGCGGACCTGGATGCGGCCGTCGACACGCTGATGGACGGCGCCACCTACAATTCCGGCCAATGCTGCTGCGGCATCGAGCGCATTTACGTGCATGAATCGCTCTACGACGCCTTCGTCGAGAAGTCGGTCGCCTGGGTTTCCAACTACAAGCTCGGCAATCCGCTCGATCCGGAAACGACACTGGGGCCGATGGCCAACAAGCGTTTTGCTGCCACCGTGCGCGAGCAGATCGCCGACGCCGTTGCCAAGGGCGCCAAGGCTCTGATCGACCCGAAGCTTTTCCCTGCCGACGACGGCGGCGCCTATCTCGCGCCGCAGATCCTCGTAAATGTCGACCACTCCATGGCCTTTATGCGCGAAGAGACCTTCGGCCCTGCCGTCGGCATCATGAAGGTGAAGAGCGACAGCCAGGCGATCGAGTTGATGAACGATAGCCAGTATGGCCTTACCGCATCGCTCTGGACCAGGGATGCCGAGCGTGCCGCGCGCATCGGCGCCGACATCGAGACTGGCACGGTGTTCATGAACCGCGCCGACTATCTCGACCCGGCGCTCTGCTGGACCGGCGTCAAGGAAACCGGCCGCGGCGGCTCGCTTTCGGTCATCGGCTTCCAGAACCTCACCCGTCCGAAATCCTATCATCTGAAGAAAGTCACCGCATGACCATCACCGCCAACTGGAGCTATCCGACGTCCATCAAGTTCGGTGCCGGCCGGATCAAGGAGCTTGCCGACCATTGCAAGGCGGTCGGCATGAAGAAGCCGCTGCTGATTACCGATCGGGGCCTCGCGCCGATGGCGATTACGCAAAATGCGCTCGATATCCTCGAGGCCGCCGGCCTCGGCCGCGCGATCTTTGCCGACGTCGATCCGAACCCGAACGACATCAATCTCGCCGCCGGCGTGAAGGCGTTCAAGGATGGAGGCCATGACGGCGTCGTCGCCTTCGGCGGCGGCTCTGGCCTCGACCTCGGCAAGTGCGTCGCCTTCATGGCCGGGCAGAGCCGCCCGGTCTGGGACTTCGAGGATATCGGTGACTGGTGGACGCGGGCGAGCGTCGAAGGCATTGCACCGATCATTGCAGTGCCCACCACCGCCGGCACCGGCTCTGAAGTCGGCCGCGCCAGCGTCATCACCAATTCGGCAAGCCATGTGAAAAAGGTGATCTTCCATCCGAAGTTCCTACCGGCAGTCACGATCTGCGACCCGGAACTGACGGTCGGCATGCCTAAGGTGATCACGGCGGGCACCGGCATGGACGCCTTTGCCCATTGCCTGGAAGCCTATTCCTCGCCCTTCTATCATCCGATGTCTGCGGGCATTGCGCTTGAAGGCATGCGGCTGGTGAAGGAATACCTGCCGCGCGCCTACAAGGACGGCACCGACATCGAGGCGCGCGCCAACATGATGAGTGCGGCCGCCATGGGTGCCGTCGCGTTCCAGAAGGGCCTTGGCGCCATCCACTCGCTGTCGCATCCGGTGGGCGCGATCTACAACACCCACCACGGCATGACCAATGCGGTCGTGATGCCGCCGGTGCTGCGTTTCAACCGTCCGGCGATCGAGGACAGAATAGTGCGCGCTGCCGCCTATCTCGGCATTTCCGGTGGCTTCGACGGCTTCTACGACTACGTGCTGAAGTTGCGCGAGGAACTCGGCGTTCCGGACAAGCTCGCAGCCCTCGGCGTTGGCACCGACCGGATCGACGAAATGTCGGAGATGGCGATCGTCGACCCGACGGCCGGCGGCAACCCGGTCGAGTTGACGCTCGACGCCGCGAAGAAGCTCTTCCGCGAGTGCATCTGACCAATTCCCGACGCCTTTGCCCCCCGGCGAAGGCGTCGGCCTATCGGTTTAGTTAGCCCAAAAATACCACTTGCCATTGCGGCGGATCTGTCACCTAATCGTCATCGAACTGTCACGTTTCGGGCTCGCGGAGCGTTTTCTTTACGCTTTGTTTACCGCGGTCTGGAACGCTTGCATTAGGGTGTGCGTATGTATCGGCCCGCGAAAATCCGGGCCTGCGTTGAGTTAGGGTCGACCGATGGCGATTGTATCCCTCGCGAATGCGAAGGGGGGAGCCGGCAAGACAACGGCAGCCTTGCTGCTTGCCTGCGAATTCGCCCGGCGCGGCGATCGCGTTGCGGTTCTTGATTGCGATCCACTCGCCTGCATGACCGACTGGTTCCGCCACGGCCGCAACGATGGCAATCTCTTCGTTCTCTCAGGTGTCGCGACAACCACGCTCAGCGATCATCTCCGGCGGCTGCGCGGTCAGGTCGAGCATGTGATCATCGATCTCTCCGGGGCGGCCGACGTGCTGGTGGCGCTGGCGATCGGTCTTTCGGACCTGACGCTGATCCCGGTGCAGGGCTGTGTGATGGATGCGCGCGGCGCCATCCAGGTGCTGGACCTGATCCGCCACATCGAGAACAACGCGCGCGCCAACATCAACCACGCGGTTCTGCTGACCCGGGTCAACCCGATCGTGACGACGCGGGCGATGCGCCGGGTCAAGCTGCTGCTTTCGGAGAACCGGATCCGGCTCGTCGACACCCCGCTGGTGGAGCGTACGGCCTTCCGCGAACTCTTTGAGCGGGGCGACACGCTTTCCTCTCTCGACCCCGCGAAGGTCAGCAACCTTGCCAAGGCGCAGGCCAACGCCCAGGCGTTTGCGAATGACGTGCTGACCCTGCTCAGCCCGACAGGCGAGGCGGTGCGGCACGGGCCGTTCTCGTCGATGTGCTATCGATCACAGCACGTGAGCGAACCGGCAGTTTTGCCGGTCTGAGGCCAGAACTCCAGCATTTTCATCACCATAGCAGTGTCGCTGGCACGCAGCCTCAAGGCCGACTGTCAGGTTTGACGTGCCGGCGTTACCGTTTCGTTAACCAAATTCTGTAAGGTTTCGTTAAGAAGCGAACCACCGGCTGTGGCCGTCCGGTTCAGCGCGATACAGGCATAGAATGGGGAATATCATGGCGGTCATCACTTTCGCCAATGCAAAGGGTGGTGCGGGCAAGACGACCGCGGCGCTGATCCTGTCGACGGAACTGGCGCGGCAGGGGCACCGGGTGGTCGTCCTCGACGCTGATCCGCAGCGCTGGATCACCAGCTGGGCGGAGGCTTCCGGCCATATCGCCAACCTCACCGTCATTTCGCACATCACGCCCGGCTCGCTCGAATGTCATATCCGCGAGGCGAAGGACGAAGCGGATTATATCGTCATCGATCTCGCGGGCGCCAAGGACCAGATCGTAGCACTTGCACTCGCCATCTCTGACCAGGTGCTGATCCCGGTGCAGGGCTGCGCCATGGATGCCAAGGGTGCGGCTCAAATTCTTGAGGTGATCCGCCAGATCCAGGACCGTTCGGGCCTGCGCATCAACCATTCTGTGGTGCTCACCCGCGTCAATTCGCTGGTCACCACGCGTGCGCTGCAGACGATCAAGGCGATGCTCGCCGAGCGCGGCGTCTCGGTTCTCGACACGCCGATCGTCGAGCGCGCCGCCTATCGCGAGATCTTCGATTTTGGCGGCACGCTGCAGACGATGGATCCGAACCGCGTCAGCAATCTCGACAAGGCGCGCGAAAACGCAGCAGCCCTCGCCAAGGAAGTGCAGGCGCTGATGCCGGTCAAGACGCGCCGCTCCTGGGCTGCGCGCATGCCATCCTGGGCTTCGCGAAACGCCGCCTGATCCTTCGCCGTTCCACCGTTTATTGCGTATCAACCGGAATTGATATTCGTCAGTTCCGGTTGAGTTGTATTTCAGGCCTCGCGAAATAGCTGTTTCGCGTAAGGCTTCCTTTACCCTGCGCTTCTATCAGTGGCCCAGGACACAGCTTGCCCCTGCGACCGACTGAACAGGGCAACCAGCCGCCATGATTGCGGCCATGATCTCAGACGCTGCAGCGCCCTAGATCCTGTCTCCATGATCCAGAAATGAGCATGCAGGGAAGTTCGCGCATGAAAACGGAACACGCCGCTGCCGGCACGCAAGACGTTGCCGGTCGTCTGAATTTCATGGCGCTCGATGACGCCGCCAAGACGAGCCTGAAGGCGCTGAAGCCGATCCTCGAGAAGGAACTTAAACCCGCGCTCGACAAGTTCTACGTCAAGGTCAAGACGACGGCCGAGACCAAGCGCTTCTTCTCCTCCGACGCTCATATCGACCGCGCCAAGGGCGCCCAGGTCGGCCACTGGGCCAATATCGTCGATGCCAATTTCAACGAGGATTACAGCGCCAAGGTTCGCACCATCGGCCTGGTGCACGCCCGCATCGGGCTCGAGCCGCGCTGGTACATCGGCGGCTACGCGCTGATCGCCGAGCATCTGATCACCGAAATCGTCAAGGCGCACTGGCCGAAGGCCGGCCTGTTCTCGCGTAAGGGGACCTCGGCCGAGGACATGGGCGCGATGCTGTCGAGCCTGATCAAGGGCGTCTTCCTCGACATGGATCTGTCGATCTCCGTCTACATGGACGCCTCCGACGTCACCAAGCAACGTGCGGTGCAGGAAGAAGTGCTGGCTGCCGAACGCGCGCTGATCAGCAAGACCTTCGGCGCGGCGCTGAAGAAGATCGCCGATGGCGACTTGACGGCACGCATCGGTGCGGACCTGCCGGTTGCCTATCAGGAGCTTGGCGAAAATTTCAACCACGCGATCGGCGAGCTTGCACGCGCCATCGGCGGCATCGAGGCCGGCGCCAGCCAGATCCATACGAGCGCCAAGGAGATTGCGGCGGCTGCCGACGATCTGGCCCGGCGCACGGAACGGCAGGCGGCCAACCTTGAAGAGACGGCCGCTGCTGTCGAGCAGGTGACGCGCACGGTCAAGCAGACGGCCGAAGGCGCCAACCAGGCGAATTCGACCGTGATTGCCGCCCGCGCCAATGCCGAACAGAGCGGCGAGATCGTCAGCCACGCGATCGAGGTGATGCAGGAGATCCAGACGTCTTCCGCCAGCATCGCGCGGATCGTCGATGTCATCGACGAGATCGCCTTCCAGACCAACCTCCTGGCGCTGAACGCCGGCATCGAAGCGGCCCGCGCCGGCGAGGCGGGCAGGGGCTTTGCGGTCGTCGCCTCCGAAGTCCGGGCGCTGGCCCAGCGTTGCGCCGAAGCGGCCAAGGACATCCAGGGCCTGATCGCCAAGTCGCGCGGCCAGGTGGACGACGGCGTCAATTCGGTCAATCAGGTGGCGCAGTCGCTGCAGCAGATCGTCGCCCAGGTCGTCGAGGTCAGCTCCGTCTTCGGCGCCATCCGCGCCAGCACCGCCGAACAGGCAACCGGCCTGCAGGAGGTCAACACCGCGATTACCCAGATGGACCAGATCACGCAGCAGAACGCCGCCATGGTCGAGCAGGCGAACGCCGCAAGCCAGGCATTGACGGGAGAGGCCGAGCACATCGCCACGCGTCTGCGGGCGTTCCGCACGTCGGGTCAGGTGCAGGTCAGCGCCGGCTCGGGTTACCGCGCAGCGGCGTAATCGCGCCTTCCTTTCAAGAGACAACGCCTCGGGTCAGGGATGATCCGAGGCGTTTTGCTTTGCTGATCGCGGCGCGGTGAAGTTGGGGGCAGCTTCACCGCGAGGCCAGGGACTTTCTACGCCGGAAGCGATCGATGGTGGCTTTCGCTCTTTGTCCCGATGGAATTAAGATGTCCGCGCGCTCTGCCCCGCCCGGACACCTGAAGTTGATCACGCCGCCCGTTGAACTAACGACAAGCCGCCTTCACCTGCGTGCAGCCCGCTCTGAACACGCAGCGTCCGTGTTTACGGAATACACCGGCAACAGCATGGCAGCACGATTTTTGCCGCGCGGCGCTCATCCCGCACAATCCAGCACCGAGGCGGTCATCCATGCGTGGGGAGAAAGCAGCTGGGCGGATGGTGACCGCTTCATCTGGAGCATCATCGACCGCAGCGACCAGCGGCCGATGGGCCTCTTCCTCATGTTTGTGGATGGGGACCGCGCGGAAATTCACTATGGCATCGGTCCGGCCTATTGGGGACGGGGGCTGGCGACGGAAGCCGGTCTTGCGATTATGCATTGGGTCAAGCAGCAGTCACCCCTATCCGAGGTTCATACCATATGCGCGGCTTCACATGAGACCAGCTGCCGTGTTCTCGAAAAGATTGGCCTGGTGCGTGGCCAGTTCCTGCCTGACGCCTTGTTGCTGAAGGCCACCGAGGAGAGGATCGACGGTTGGTCGTATCGCTGGAGACGCTCCGAGTGAGAGCAAAGGCAGCACCAACTTGCCGGAGCCGCAGTTCGCGGAGCGCTCATCTGGCTTGAAAGCCAAGGTCGCATCTGAAAAGCGAACCGGGTCGAATGCGGATTTCGCCGTGCCGATCGGGCGGCAGGGAAGTCAACACTGCTAGCTTTCGGGCAGCGCAACGCACACAGCCGCGCGCTGACGGGACCGGCAAGTCCGGCGACTAAGCAGGAACGTAGACCAGCCGCACCACGTCCTCGCCGATGCGATCATGAGCGATCAGGCGGAGCCGCGGGCGGGGGCCGGCGAAATAGGGGTTGCCGTGACCAAGGACGACCGGGTGCAGGTAGATCCGGTACTCGTCGATCAAGCCCAGTTCGGTGAGGCTGTGCGCGAGGACGGGGCCCGCCACTTCGATCTCGCCGTCGTGCTCGGCCTTCAGCTTGCGCACGGCGCCCGCAAGATCACCGTCGACGAGCCGGGCATTGGGGCCGACGGACGCCGAGGAGCGCGAGACGACCCATTTCGGCTGCTTCCGCCACGCGGCTGCGAAGGCCTGTCTGTCCGCATCCCATTCCGGATGCTCGTCGTCCCAGTAGCGCATGATCTCATAGATCTGGCGACCGTACAGGCTGCCCGTCTGCTGTTCGGCCTCCTTGATGAAATGGCGGAAGAGCGTGGGACTTGGCGCAAACTCCATGTGGTCGACGTAGCCGTCCAGCGACTGGTTCATTCCGAACACGAGCTTAGCCATGGCCAGTTCCTTGTCTCGAATGGCCCGTTCGCACGGGTCTGCTTGCGACGTGCAATCGGTCAACGCTAAGCCGACTGATTTCAAATCGCTAGCGGTTTTTGGGCTTTGCCATCGACGGTCTCTACCGTGCACGCGCCACCGATGGTCGCTGCTGCGCTATTGCGAATTGGCCGCTGTCGGCCGTCTGCGTTTCGTCACGGCCTTTTCAAGGTGCTGATCGTACCAGTGGTCGGGGAATTTGATGTCCCACATCAGGTGGCGCAAGTCTCCGGCGTCGATATCTCGGTATCCCAGTTCCTCCAGCCGAAGCAGAAGCAACATATGATCGGTGATGACGATCAGCCGGGCGTGGTTGCCGACCTGAAGCAGCGCCGGGCGCAATGCCGCATGGGATTTGAAGCCGAACGACGCGGCGATTGCCTCGTCCAGGTGGGATGACTTGATGTGCGGGTAACGATCCCGGAGGGACTTCTTCAGGGCGGCGATATTGGACGGCGAGAACCTGACCTGCGGGTGCAGCATGAGACGATCCGATGCTCCTGGTCGAAGTCTGCCGATTACGCTTCGACGTTGATGAACATGGTCGTCGAGTAAAGTTCCGCGGCCCTTCAACCCGGCAGCAGGTTTGGAGGGGCACCCGCGGCGGACGCTACACCTCAGGGTTTCAACATTCAAGATAGGTCAGCATGGGCCGGCGCAGTCCGGCTGGCGCGCATTTCACCCCGTGGCGAAACCGCATGGCATGGTCGCGAACCGAAATGAACGGTCCGCACCGTGCGCTACCTCAGAACCGACGGTCGATGAAGTGCTTGGCCTGGGCGCCTGCGTGGTAGAAGGCGGACTTCACGCCGCGCCAGGTGTCCGGGGTCACGGGCGTTTCGGCGAGCGGGATCGCCGAGGTTTCGCCGGTGACATGGCTGGCGAGTGCGCGGCCGAAGACGGTGCCCGGCGCGATGCCGCGGCCGTTGTAGCCGCTGACGGAAACGACGTTGGGGGCGAGCGTGTGCATGGCCGGCAGATTGTTGGTGGTCATGCCGATGCGGCCGTCCCACCAGTACTCAAACCGGAAATTGCCGATGAAGGGGAAGAGCTTGCGCAGCGAGCGGGCGGCAAAGGCGCGGTGCGTGCCTTCAGCGATCGCGTCGAGCCGGCCGATCGAGCCGAAGATCAGCCGGTTCTGCTGGTCCATGCGGAAGGAGGTCATGACGAGGCCGGTGTCCCAGGTGCCCTGGCGCTCCGGCAGGATGCGCTTGGCGACGGCGTCCGGCAGCGGATTGGTGGCGAACTGGAAATAGGGCAGGATCGTCAGTTCCTGCGTATGGGCCTGCCAGGGGCTCTCGGCGAAGAGGCCGCCATAGGCATTGGTGGCGAGGATCACCTGTTTCGCGCGGACCGTGTTGTTGCCGGCCTTCAATACCCAGCTGTCGCCCTGGCGCTCCGCACCGGTCAGCGGCGTGTCGGTGTAGATCTCGGCACCGGCGGCAAGGGCAGCGCGGGCGAGCCCGCGGGCATAGGCGAGCGGCTGGATGGTGCCGGCGCGGCGGTCGAGGAGGGCGCCGGAAAAACCTTCAGCGCCGGTGAGCGCGTGCGCCCGCTCGGCCGAAAGCGCCTCGACCGGCGCGCCGCGCTTCTGCCACTGCGCTTCGCGGTCCTTGATCTCGGTGACGCCCTCGCTGCCGACGGCCATGTGCAGCGTACCGTTGCGCACCGCCTCGCAAGGCATCCCGTGTTTTTCCACGAGCGCATAGACCATCGAAGGGCCGTCGCCGAGTTCGGTCAGCAGCCGGTTGCCGGCCTCGGGGCCGAGCGTCGAGATCAGGTCGTCGGGCTTCACCCACATGCCGGCATTGACGAGGCCGACATTGCGGCCGGAGCCGCCAAAGCCGATCATCTTGGCTTCGATGACCGTTGCCTTCACGCCTTTTTCGGCCAGGTGCAGCGCTGCCGAGAGGCCGGTAAAGCCGCCGCCTATGATCGCCACATCGGTCGTCAGGTCCTGGCTGAGCGGCCTGGTCTCAGGGGCGGCCGGTGCCGTCGCATGCCAGAGGTTGGGCAGGGTGCGCTCCGTCGCCATTCAGGCCATCCTTCAAGTGCGGCCGCAGGTCGGCCATTGTCGTTGAGATATCCGGTGATAGCCGATTGCCGGAAAAATTCTCATGACAATGTTTCATGAAGTCATGATGGACGGGGAGAGCGGCGGGAGGGCTTTTGCACCCGGCGCTCGAAAAAAACCGCAGCTGGGTCGTCGGCAGCTGCGGTCTTCGTAAATGGATAGGTCTGAAACGATTTAGCCGACGGGTCGGCGCAAAGAAATTTAAAAAAGAGTGCCTCGTCGTGGATGGTCGGCCAGGCAACTCCATCATCTATGCTGCAGGCGCGAAGTCACTCACCCAATTGGGGGAAGCCTCAAGAAAAATGCCAAAAAAACAACGGTTCGGTTAACGGGCGGCCGGCTTCGCTCAGTCGACGAACTCGACCGTGACGCCCGTGCTCACCATCTTGGCAAGCTCGGTCGCGTCCCAGTTGGTCAGGCGCACGCAGCCATGGCTCTGGGTCTTGCCGATCTTCGAGGGTTCCGGCGTGCCGTGAATGCCGTAGGTGGGCTTCGAGAGCGCGATCCAGACCGTGCCGACGGGACCGTTCGGGCCCGGCTGCAGGGTCAGAATCTTGTCGTTGTTGCCCTGCTTGAAGTTGATCTTCGGATTGTATGTGTAGCCCGGATTGAGCGCGATGCGCTCGACATTGACCGTGCCTGACGGAGACGGCGTATCGGACGAGCCGATCGTTGCCGGATAGGCGGCAATCAGCTTGCCGGCGTCGTCATAGGCGAGCACCTGCTTGCGCGCCTTGTCGGCGAGGATGCGGGCGACCTTGCCGGTCTTGTTGGCGCCGGGGTTGATCACCTTGATGATCGTGCCTGGAATGGTGAAATCGACGCCCGGGTTCAACTCGCGCAGATAGGCCTCGTCCATGTGGAACTTCTCGCCGAGCATTTCCGTCGTCGAGGTGAAGGACATGTGCGGCAGCATCGCTTTGTGCGCGTAATCCTCGGGGATCGACGCGACATAGGGGCCGGCGGCGTCGGCGGCCGTGATCGTGTAGCTGGTGATCGGCATGCCGCCGTTCATCCGCAGCCGCTCGAGAATGTCGTCGGTGTTGTTGGGATCGAGCGTTTCGCCGGTCGACTGCTGAAAGGCTTCGATCGCCTTGGTGACGTTCGAGCCCATCTTGCCGTCGATCACGCCCGGCGAAAAACCTTCGCGGTCGAGGAAGACCTGAAGTGCTGTGATCTCGGCGCGCGACTTCGACTTGACCGAGATCGCGGGCGGCATCGATTGGCGCATTGGGTTGCCGTCGTTCGGATCGACGGAAGCCTCCTGGGTGCCGTCGATCAGGCCGGGTAGGCTGTTTGGCAGTTCGTTGCCGTCGGTCGACGGCGGAACGACGTCGCGGTAGTCGGGAACGGAGCCGGTGACGTCGCCGGGCTCGGAATAGCCGTAGCCGCGCTCGGTTTCCCGGTAGCGTCGGTTGGAATAGATATCCACGTCACCCTGACGGCGATAGCCGCCGTAATCGCCCTGACGGTTGCCGCCGTAGTCGCGTTGGCGGCCGCGATTATTGGGCACCACGGTTGCGACCACATTACCCCAGCTGTCGATCAGAAGCGTGCGGCCGCGGCTGTCGCGCATGGTCTGCACTTCGTCGGAGCGGGGTACATAATCGAGGATTTCACCGTCGGGCGTGACCAGCATGACATCGTCGCCATAGCGATTGTAGCCGCGATAGTCCTGCGCGAAGGCGGCCGTCAGATCCACGGCAAGAAAGCCGACTGCGGCGAGGAGCGAGAGGCCTGTGCGGGTCGCTGACGTCACGAGAGAACCTGTTTTCATTGTGGTGAATGTGGCGCGATACATTTCGATTTCGACGTTAATGTGAAAAAAATGAATTCATCATGAACAAGCAGTTAAATTCTATCTAGGCGGCGCAATCCCGGGCTTCAACCGGTGAAATGCGTCTCTCCTCAGCTATCATCTCTTTGTGATTGCAGTGATTCTGCGGCCGATTTGAGGAAGAGAACATGCTGAAGACGCTCGAAGAACCACAGGATCTTCAAGAGAATCATGTGCTGTTCGACCGGCTCTCCGCGCTCGATATCGCCGCCTTCGTCGTCGACGGCGTCGACCTGTCGCCGGGTGCTGCGATCCCGTCGGATGGGGACCCGAGGATCGACCGGGCGCTGGCCGGTTTTCTCTTTACCTGCGGTCCAGACCATATCCGCCATCCCGAGGCGATCGAAGGTGGCGCGGAAGGCGCACGCTATCCGCTGCACGGGTCACTGGCCGGAACAGCCGTCAGCCACACGGAGATGGCGAGCGACGGGGCCGAGTGCACGGCGACGATCGAGGTGGTGCTCGCCGATGGCGGGCGGGCCCGGGTCGAGCGGCGCTGGCGGATCGATGCCGCACGGCACGAAGTGGTGCTCGAAGATCGCGTCGTCAATTCCGGCGTCACCGCCTTTCCGCCTGTCATGATGTATCACCTCAACATTGGCGGCCGGTTGCTCGGGGACGAGACCCGCATCGTCAGCGCTTCGCTTGCAGGCGGGGAGAGCGCCTGGTGCTTCGGCACCGGCGAGAGCGCACATTTCTGCCTGCCGGCGGCCATCGGTTCCGATGGGTGGTCGGAGGTCACGCTTGCGGACCTCGCGGGGCTCGGCGGCCGAAATCTGAAAGTGCGGTTCCGGGCCGATACTTTGCCCTTCCTGCAGATGTGGCGCTGCCAGCGCGGAGAGGCCAACGTGATCAGCATCGAGCCGGTATCGCACCGGATCGCCAAACGGCCGGAGTTGGCTGCGGCCGGGGAACTGACACCGCTTCAGCCGGGCGAGGCGCGCAGCTACGCCATCGCCTTTTCGGTCGTCTGATCCTGCGCCTTGACGATGCGGCTTTTGAATTGACGGGAGATAAGGCTGCGCCTACATCAGAGGCCGGGAAATTTGCCTCAAGGAAGACGACCATGGACATCCGCCAGATCAACGACGAATACTCGGTCACCGGCCAGATCGCGGTCGAGGACCTCGACCAGATCAAGGCGCTCGGCTTCAAGTCCATCGTCTGCCACCGCCCGGACTTCGAGGCGCCGGACCAGCCGACCTTTGATTCCATCGCTGCCCGTGCCGAAGAACTCGGCATCGAAACCAAGCACATTCCCGTCGGCCCGATGGGCGTGACCGCCGACGCCGTGAAGAGCATGGTCGACGCGCTCGACGAGTTCCAGCGGCCGATGCTCGGCTATTGCCGTTCCGGCGCGCGCTCGACGGCCGTCTACCAGCAGACCCAGCATATCCGCGGCTGAGCCACGCAAAATCCAAACTCTCGCGCTCGGCCGCATCGTTCCATCTGACAGTGGAGGATCGGCATGGCCGAAGCGCGTCTCATTTCGCGGGAGCAATGGGCGGATGAGCCCGACGCCTGGAAGGGCGAATTCGAGGGCGGCGCCTATGGCGCAGGCCTTTCGGTGATCTTTGTTTCCACCGACGAGATCGGGTACGGGCCGAAATTGCACCGCCATCCCTATCCGGAAACCTTCATCGTCCGCGTCGGCCGCGCCCGCTTCACCGTCGGCGACCGCATCATCGATGCCGAGGCCGGTCAGATCGTCGTGGCGCCGGCCAATGTGCCGCACAAGTTCGAAAACCTCGGGCCAGGGCGCCTGGAGACAACCGACCTGCATGAAGCCGGTGCGTTTTCGACGGAATGGCTGGAGTAAGCGGCTGGACGTATCTCGTAGGCAGTTAGCGGGCGTGATCGTTCCCCGCGCCGCCGAGGCGGCGCTGCTGGATTCCTGTGACAAGCACAGGAATGAAGGAGGTATAATGGTGGCCGATCGGCGTTCAATTGGCGCACGACGCCCTGAGAAGCGTCGCTTCGCCCGCGCGCTCGCAGGCACAGAAGCGCGGGCGCGTGGGAAGAAGGCCCCCATCGCAAATGCTCCATCGTCCTCATTCCTGTGCTTGTCACAGGAATCCAATCACGGCGCGTCTGCGCCGTGATTGGACCCTTCACGAACAAGACTTGCTCAGCCCGCCCTGATCTCGCTTAGCGTGCGCGTCGGGGTGATCGCTTCGGGATCGAGCTTGATCTCGATGATCGCCGGCTTGCCGCTGGCGCGCGCCCTGAGGAAGGCGTCGGCAAACTCTTCCGTCTTCTCGACCGTCTCGCCGTGGCCGCCATAGGCGCGGGCAAGGGCTGCAAAATCCGGGTTGGTGAGATCGGTGGCGCTGACGCGGCCGGGATAGTCGCGCTCCTGGTGCATGCGGATCGTGCCGTAGATACCGTTGTTGACGACGACGGTGATGATCGGCAGGCGGTAGCGCACGGCGGTTGCGAATTCCTGGCCGTGCATCAGGAAGCAGCCATCCCCGGCAAAGCAGATGACTTCGCGATCCGGATGTAATTGCTTCGCGGCGACCGCAGCCGGCAGGCCGTAACCCATTGAGCCCGAAGCCGGGGCTGCCTGTGTGGCGTAGCGGCGGAAGCGGTGGAAGCGATGCACCCAGGTGGCGTAGTTGCCGGCGCCGTTGGTGAAGATCGTATCCTCCGGCACGTTCGCCTCGATCCAGTTCATGATCGGCCCCATCTGCACCGCGCCCGGTCCGGTTTCCGGCGGGGTCGACCACTTGAGATAGGCGGCGTGCATGGTCTCGGTGCGTACGGACCAGCTCGGTTCGCTCGGCGGTGCAAGGCTTTCGAGCGCGGCGACGAAGTCGCGCGGGCTGGCGGCAATCGCCAACTCCGGACGGTAGACGCGGCCGAGCTCGGAACTGTCAGGATGCACATGGACCAGCGTCTGGCGCGGGTAGGGGCTATCCATCAACGTATAGCCGGACGAGGGCATTTCCGAGAAGCGGCCGCCGATAAGCAGGATGAGATCCGCTTCCTTGACCTCTTTTGCCAGAGCGGGGTTGATGCCGATGCCGACGTCGCCGGCGTACATCGGGTGCAGGTGATCAAACAGCATCTGGCGACGGAAGGAGCACCCGACCGGCAGCTTCCAGCGTTCAGCGAAGCGCTGGAATTCAGCAACGCTTTCCGCTGTCCAGCGAGTGCCGCCGAGGACGGCGATCGGGCGCTTGGCGTTGCTCAGCATTTCGCCGAGCCGCTTCATCTGCGCCGGACCTGGATGACCCTCGACCGGCTGGTAGGGTTTGGCGGCGGGCGCCTCGGCGCTGCGGGTCAGCATGTCCTCGGGGAGCGTCAGCACGACAGGGCCGGGGCGGCCGGACGTGGCGACCGCGAAGGCGCGGGTGACGAATTCCGGAATGCGGGCGGGATCGTCGATCTCGCCCACCCATTTGGCGACCTCGGTGAAGGCGCGGCGGTATTCGATCTCCTGGAAGGCCTCGCGCTCGCGCGCTTCGCTCTGCACCTGGCCGATGAAGAGGATCATCGGGATCGAATCCTGCTTGGCGACATGGAGGCCGGCGGAAGCGTTGGTCGCGCCAGGGCCGCGGGTCACCATGCAGATGCCGGGCTCGCCGGTCAGCCGCCCCCAGGCATCCGCCATCATCGCGGCCCCGCCTTCCTGGCGGCAGACGAGCACGTCGATGTCGGTGTCGTAGAGCGCGTCGAGCACGGCGAGATAGCTTTCCCCCGGCACGCAGGCGATGCGCTTCACCCCGTTGGCGACGAGCGCGTCAACGATGAGCTGACCTCCAGTTTTCATGATATTCCTCCCGATGGTCTTTCTTTTGTTTTCAGATGGCTTTGTTGTCAGATGGCTGGCGACACCGGAGCGACGCTCGTGTCCTTGTGCACGCGGCGCTCGCGCCAGATGATGTAGAGGCCGGAGCCGATGATGATGGCGATGCCGAACCACTTCAGCGCGTCGGGCAGGTCGCCGAAGACGAGCCAGCCGAAGATCGTGGCCGAAACGATTTCGAGATACTGCAGCGGCGCCAGCACCGAGGCCGGGGCGGCGCGATAGGCATAGACGCCGAGCACGCCTGAAATGGTGGCGGTGACGCCGACGCCGAGCAGGTAATACCAGGTGTACCCTTCTGGCCAGACCGGATCGAAGATGCCGGAACCGGTGCCTTCGCCGAAATAAAGCAGCACGAGACAGAAGAGCGCGCCCCAGACGCCGGCGTGAAACTGCATCGACCAGGGGTCCTCATTTTGCGCGACCATGCGGGTGACGAGCAGGAAAACGGCAAGGCCAAAGGCGGCCACAACAGGCAGAAGGGCGATCCAGCCGACCTCCTGCATGCTCGGCTGGATGACGAGCAGCGCGCCGAAGAAGCCGACGCCGCAGGCGGTGTAGCGCCGCCAGCCGATCGTCTCCTTCAGGAAGATGCTGCCAAGGATCGTGAGGATGATCGGCTCGACGAAGAAGATCGCGATCGCGTCGGCGACTTCCATGACCTTCAGCGTGGTAATGAAGGAGAGCATGGTCACGACCAGCAGACCGCCGCGCAACGCGTGCAGCCCGGTCTTCTTCCAGGTGAGATCAAACAGGCTGCCGCGGAAGAGCACGATCGGCAGGATGAAGACGACCTGCAGCAGAAAGCGCACGGCGGTGATTTCGGCCGAGGGAACGGTGGCGATCGCGAGCTTGGCGAAGATGTCGATCAGCGGCGACAGAAGCACCGAGATCACCATCAGCGTCAGCCCGAAGGAGATGCGGTTGTGGTCGGCGGCGATCTTAGGAAGCGACATGTCGGCCATGATATTTCCGGTCAGCGCCGCCCTGCGACGGCGCGCAGGCACCAGGCGGCAAAGTCGGCCGTCGCCTCGTCCCGGCCGAGTTCGTTCAGTGTTTCGTGGCGCATGCCGTCATAGACGGTGACGCTAACGTCGCTGAGACCGGCGGCTTTCATCTTCGTGCCAAGCCAGCGGACGGCGTTGCCCATCTCGGTCGACGGGTCAGCGCTGCCGCCGACGAGATGAATGGGCAGGTTTTTCCGGAGCCGCGCCAGCCGGTCGGGCCGGGCGCCATCGAAGGACAGGCGGAAAAGATCGAGCCAGAGCGAGACCGTCGCATCGAAGCCGCAGAGCGGGTCGGCGGCATATTTGGCGACCTCGGCATCGTCGCGCGACAGCCAGTCGAGATCGGTCTTGCGATCCTTGATGGCGCCGCCCCACATGCCGAAGGTGAGCTTGGTCAGAAGCGGGCTCGGCACGTCAGACCCTTTGAGCGCCTTTTCGATCTTCAGGATCACCTGTCCGCCACGGCCGGCAAGGCCCGGCCGGAAGTTGGAGTTCCAGACGGCAAGCGCATCGTAGAGGCCGGGATCGGTTTCGGCGGCATTGAGCGCGATCAGTCCACCCATGGAATGGCCGAAGAGGATGACCGGCAAGCCCGGATGGGCGGTGGTCGCAATCTCCCGCACTGCCCGGATGTCCGCGAATATCTTGTCGAGGCCGTCGCGGCTTGCGAACATCCCAAGCTGGGCGTCAGGCGCCTGCGTCGCGCCGTGGCCGCGATGGTCGTGGGCATAGACATGGAAGCCGTGGCCGGCCATCGCCTCGGCAAAGCGGGCATATCGGCCGGAATGCTCGGCAAGGCCATGGCTGACGAGAAGGATGCCGCGGGCTTCTGTGGTTGCCGGAAAATGCCGCCAGCTCAAGCTGGCACCGGTCGGGCTCTGATGCGTCTTCACCTGCCCGAACATCTCTACTCCCGGAAGCAATCGACAGACCTTTGAGATTTCAAATCGATTTGCGTGGCAAAGGCAATCGCCGCTTGTTGATCGTTGCGCATGAGGTCACAAGCGATTTGACGGTGCATTACATTAGGGGTTGCAATTTTCCCGTTTTGGGCGATATTTGTTCCCGTTTTGTTTTTGCGGGAGGATATCATGGTCCGTTTTTGTAAAGCGATATCAGGTTCTGTGGCGGGCATCCTGGCAGCGCTGACGCTGTTGCTTGGTTCCGGCGCCTTTGCTGCCGGTGAAGACGCATCCAAGGGTGCTCCGCCGGCGAGTTCAACCAGCCGCACCGACTACGTACTGGCGGTCAGCTGGCAGCCAGGTTTCTGCGAGACGCGGCCGCAACGCAAGGAATGCGAGAGCCAGACGGCGGAACGCTTCGATGCCACCAACCTCTCGCTGCATGGCCTGTGGCCGCTGCGCAAGAGCTATTGCGGGGTCGCGGCAGAAGCGCGGGCAACCGACCGCAAGGGCAGCTGGCTAGAGCTGCCGAAGCTTGCCATGGCCGACGACACCGCGGCGCGGCTGCTTATCGCCATGCCCGGGGTGCAATCCGGTCTCGACCGGCACCAGTGGCTGCGAAGCGGCATCTGCCAGAGCGGCTCGGTCGACGACTATTTCTCGGTACAGCTGCGCATGCTGGAAGAGCTCAACCGCTCGGCGGTCGGGGCACTTTTCCGCCAGCGTGTGGGTGCGGAACTCGATGAGGCGGCGATCAAGCAGGCCTTCGACCAGAGTTTTGGCGCTGGAGCCGGCGACCGGGTGCGCATGCGCTGCCAGACCGTGCAAGGCCGCAGCATCATCACCGGGCTGACGATCGGGCTCACGGGCGATGTCATGAAGGCTGCGAGCCTCGGGCCGCTGATCCAGGCCGCAGGCACGACCGAGTTCAAATGCGCCAAGGGTATCGCCGATACTGCCGGTCGCGGGTAGGGCGTTTCGCCCGGTCGGCCATGGCAGCACCTTATGGTGCGGCCTTGACCGCGCCGGCTTTAGGCGCCTTCCGGGAGAGCCTGCCGGGCGTTCCGATGGGGATGTTCGTTTTGGGATAGGGCGGGGGCGGATGCCTTTGATCATTGCCCCCTTCCTATAATTCGCCTACATAGCGGGCAAATTTCCTTATCCCTGCGGAGCATTCCCTCATGGCACGTCAGTTCATCTACCATATGGCCGGGCTTAATAAGTCCTACGGCGCGAAGAAGGTTCTCGAGAACGTTCATCTGTCGTTCTACCCGGATGCCAAGATCGGTATCCTCGGCCCGAACGGCGCCGGTAAGTCGACGGTTCTGCGCATCATGGCCGGCCTCGACAAGGAATTCACCGGCGAGGCCTGGGTGGCCGAAGGTGCGACCGTCGGATACCTGCCGCAGGAGCCGCAGCTCGATCCGACGAAGACGGTGCTTGAAAACGCCATGGAAGGCGTCGCCAAGAAGAAGGCGATCGTCGACCGCTACAACGAACTGATGATGAACTATTCCGACGAGACGGCGGAAGAGGGCGCCAAGCTCCAGGATATCATCGACAGCCAGAACCTCTGGGATCTGGAAAGTCAGGTCGAAATGGCCATGGAAGCGCTGCGCTGCCCGCCGGGCGACGCGGAAGTCACCAACCTGTCGGGCGGTGAAAAGCGTCGTGTCGCGCTCTGCAAGCTGCTGCTCTCGCAGCCGGACCTGCTGCTCCTCGACGAACCGACCAACCACCTCGACGCCGAGACGATCGCCTGGCTCGAAAAGCACCTGCGCGAGTATCCGGGCGCCGTGCTGATGATCACCCACGACCGTTACTTCCTCGACAACGTCACCGGCTGGATCCTCGAGCTCGACCGCGGCCGCAGCATTCCCTACGAGGGCAACTACTCGGCCTACCTGGTTGCGAAGGCCAAGCGCATGCAGCAGGAAGGTCGCGAAGAGGCGTCCCGCCAGAAGGCGATCGCTCGCGAACAGGAATGGATTGCATCCAGCCCCAAGGCTCGTCAGGCCAAGTCCAAGGCGCGTATCCGCTCCTATGACGAACTGGTCAACGCGGCGGAAAACCAGCGTCCCGGCGACGCGCAGATCATCATCCCGGTCGGCGAACGTCTCGGCCAGGTGGTCATCGAGATGGAAGGCGTCACCAAGGGCTATGGCGATCGCCTGTTGATCGACGGCCTGTCGCTGAAGCTGCCGCCGGGCGGCATCGTCGGCATCATCGGCCCTAACGGCGCCGGTAAGACGACGCTCTTCCGCATGATCACCGGCCAGGAACAGCCCGACAGCGGCTCGATCCGCATCGGTGATACCGTGCACCTCGGCTATGTCGACCAGAGCCGCGACGCGCTCGACGGCAACAAGACCGTCTGGGAAGAAATCTCCGGCGGTGCTGAAGTCATCAAGCTCGGCAAGCACGAGATGAACTCGCGCGCCTATTGCTCGACCTTCAACTTCAAGGGCGGCGACCAGCAGCAGAAGGTCGGCAACCTCTCGGGCGGTCAGCGCAACCGCGTTCACCTCGCCAAGATGCTGAAGAACGGCGGCAACGTGCTGCTGCTCGACGAACCGACCAACGACCTCGACACCGAGACGCTGGCAGCGCTCGAAATCGCGCTCGAAAACTTCGCCGGTTGCGCCGTTATCATCAGCCACGACCGCATGTTCCTCGACCGCCTTGCCACGCACATCCTCGCCTTTGAAGGAGACAGCCAGGTCGAGTGGTTTGAAGGCAACTTCGAAGACTACGAGAAGGACAAGATCCGCCGCCTCGGCCCGGACTCGGTCAACCCGAAGCGCGTCACCTACAAGCGCCTGACGCGCTGATTTCAGCCGCCGCCATATCGCGGCGCTGGACCTTGCTGCGTCCGTTGAAGCGGGCGCTGCAACATTTGTTCTAGGAACGGGCGAGGCGCAGGCTTCGCCCGTTTTCCTTTGTCTCCTGACCTGAGGCGAAGACCAGCTGTCGCTCGGTTGCGCGCCAGGGACTGTTTATCGCTGTGCCCGCGCGGGGGATGAACGTGCGGGACGCTCCAGGGGTCGGCGTAGCGATCAGCTCTGCGGTTGCCGTCCCGATGGCGGGCGCGAACGGGCGTTTGCAGGTTTGTCTATCGCTGCGGCGAGATGGGCTGGCGGATGACGCGTGCCTGGGGCGGCAGAGACGCGGATAGGGTGGCGTCCCAACACCGGGAAGGGCGCCGGGTTTGTCTCGGTTGGGTGGGGCTGCCCTCATTCGGGTCGTGAAGTCGGCCTATTAGAGGGGCCTTCGCAGGTCTTCTGACGTGCCGCCCGAGACATCGTTTGTGAGACATCGTTTGTGGCGCATGGCGTCCATACACACGCATCTGTTCCGCCGGCGCCATTGTTTGGCCTCTCCGCGCAAATCCGCTTGCGTCACCACCGCAAATCACATAAACATATCTTTATGTGTTGATGGGGATCGCTATGGCTCTGCAGAGAGAACTGGGTCTGGATGCGTTGGTGGACGTGCTGAAGGCGGCGGGCGAGCCGACCCGCATGCGTCTCGTCGCGCTTCTCGCCGCCGGCGATCTGACCGTCACCGATCTTACCGAAATTCTCGGTCAATCGCAGCCACGCATTTCCAGGCATCTGAAGCTGCTGGCGGAGGTCGAGCTGATCGACCGCTACCAGGAGGGCGCCTGGGCCTATTTCCGCCTCCGTCAGGACGGTGCCCGGGTCGGGCTCGTGCGGGCGATGCTGGCCTCCGCCTCCGTCGACGACGCGGTGTTGGCGCGTGATGCAGCCCGGCTCACCACCTTGAAGAAGGCGCGCTCGGAGAAGGCGCAGGCCTATTTCAGCCGCAACGCCGCCGGCTGGGACGAGCTTCGCCGCCTGCATGTCAGCGAGCGTGACGTCGAGGCGAAGCTGCGCGAAATGGTGGGCGACGAGCCGGTCGAAAGCTTGCTCGATCTCGGCACCGGCACAGGCCGCATCCTGCAGCTGTTCGAGGGCCTCTATCGTCGTGGTATCGGTGTCGACGCCAGCCGCGACATGCTTGCGGTGGCGCGCTCCAATCTCGATCGCGCCGGCATCACCAAGGCGTCGATCCGCCATGGGGACATCTTCAACCTGCCGCTCGACGGCCAGACCTTCGACCTCGTCACCATTCACCAGGTGCTGCATTTCCTCGAAGAGCCGGAAGCCGCGATCGCGGAAGCCGCGCGCATGCTGATGCCGGGTGGACGGCTGGTCATCATCGACTTCGCGCCGCACGGGCTTGAGCATCTGCGCGACGAGCACGCCCATGCGCGCCTCGGCTTCTCGCATCAGGCGATGGCCGATTGGCTGGCGAAGGCTGGCCTTGTGCTCGAGAAGACCACGGATCTTTCGCCTGAGGGGGCGAATGATGGAAAATTGACGGTGACGATCTGGCTCGCGCGTGATCGGCGGGCCGTGAACGAGAATGAAACGCCACGGCCGCGTGTCCAGGCGGGGGGAGTATAATAATGACGGCACAGACGCTTTACCCGGCCGAACGCGGCAATCTCCGGCTCTCCTTCGAATATTTCCCGCCCAAGACCGACGAGATGGAAGCGCAGCTCTTCCAGACGGCAGACGACCTTTCGGTCTTCGGTCCGGCCTTCATCACCGTCACCTACGGCGCCGGCGGCTCGACCAAGGCGCGTTCGCTGACGACGGTCAGGCGATTGATCGCGGAAAGCGGCTTTGCCAATACCGCCGCGCACCTGACCTGCGTCGGCGCGCCGAAGGCGGAGGTCGATGCGGTGATTGACGAGTACCTCAGCTTCGGCGTCCGCCACTTCGTGGCGCTGCGCGGCGATCCGCAGGGCGGCATCGGCAGCACTTACCAGCCGCATCCCGAGGGTTACGCCAGCAGCACCGACCTCGTGCGGGCGATCCGTGCGCGCGGGGACGACATCGAGATTTCCGTCTCCTCCTATCCGGAGAAGCACCCGGAAAGCCCTGACGTCGCCGCTGACATCGACATGCTGAAGCGCAAGGTCGATGCGGGCGCAACCCGGGCGCTGACCCAATTCTTCTTCGACAACAATGATTTCGAGCGCTACTTGGAACGAGTGCGGCGCGCTGGCGTCAACATCCCGATCGTGCCGGGCATCCTGCCGATCAACAATCTGGCGCAGGTGCAGAAATTCGCTGGCCTTTGTGGCGCCACCGTGCCGGAGGCGATCGTCACGCGGCTTGTGCATCTCGAGGACCAGCCGGTCGAGCGCTTCAAGGAGGCGACCCACATCGCCGCCGAGCAGATCGTCGATCTCGCCCGGCGCGGCGTACGCGATTTCCATATCTATTCGATGAACCGCACGCCGCTGGTGACAGCCGTGCTGGATCTCGTCGGTTTCGAGCGGGTCTCTGTGGAAGCGGTGGGCGCGATCGATGCACCGCGGATGGTGGCG
This sequence comes from Ensifer sp. EB106-05-01-XG146, assembly GCF_058791875.1. Taxonomy (NCBI): domain Bacteria; kingdom Pseudomonadati; phylum Pseudomonadota; class Alphaproteobacteria; order Hyphomicrobiales; family Rhizobiaceae; genus Ensifer; species Ensifer sp. EB106-05-01-XG146. The sequence continues at coordinate 2,323,227 of NZ_JBYTDX010000001.1, read as the reverse complement.
GCCGGCGCGGCCGCCTGACCTTCGCTCGCACCTTGCGACGGGCAAGGTGCGCTTCGCCATGTTGAACTTCCGAATGGCTGCGAACGCGCCGCGTGTCCTGGCAGACAGAGGTCGCCGCCGCGCTTTGGTATGGCTCCATGCCTTTTGGGGTCTCTTCGGCTGCGGTCGCAGCAAGCGTCCCGATCGCTACAGCATCCACCAAAAAGGAAAGCGCCCGAAGATCGATCTTCAGGCGCTTTCTCGTTTGTCGCAGCGTCTAGACCTTATGCTCTCTTGGCGGTCTAACTGGCTTGGTGCTGCAAAATGGTTTCCCGGAAATTTAAGTCCCTATTCGGTTTGGACTCTCAGCGGCCGCTCCTCAGATGAAGAGCATCGTGGCCACGAATACGAACGCTGCACTGATCATGATGACATTCAGCGAATGTGTAAGGCCCATGGAAGACCCTCCCTGCGTTAACGCGTTAAAACATAGGGCGAAATCACGACACGTTAAAGGGAAACTTGTGCTGCAGTGCGAAATGCGTGAGCCGGCGCTGCCTTATTCACAGGCCTATAGTTCTGATTTTATTTAATTTTCCAGGCTGCCACATTTTTTTCACAATCGCTTCAGCAAGGTTAATATAAACGTTTGTTACCGTGCGTGAGTGGCCCGGAGCGGGACGAAAATCGGCCGTCGATTCCCCCGCAAACCATGTCTTTTTCACGCGGTGCGAAGCACTCAAGGTGTGTGGGCTTTTCCTGTAACCGACCACGATCAGACGTCAGGCGACCCGCCGGAAACGCAGGATTCGACCGTCGAGCACGGCGAGGCCGAGGGCGATCAGCACCATGCCGGCGAAATCGGCCGCCTGCAGCGTCTCCCCGAGAAAGAGGTAGCCGAGCAAGATCGCGCTTGGCGGCACCAGCAGGGTGACCAGTGAGGCATTGGTGGCGCCGGCCGCGCGCATGATGCGGAAAAAAAGGATGTAGGCATAGGCCGTCGAAACCAGCGCCAGGCCGAGGATCGACAGGATCACCTCGACGGGCGGCATCGGCAGCAGCCAAGGCGTGTCGGTAAAGGCGGCCACCGGCAGCGCGATCAGCGTCGAGGCGGTCAGCTGGCCTGCGGCCGTCACGGGAGGCGCGAGATCGCGGAAGCGTTTGCCGTAGGTCGCTGCGAAACCATAGCTGATGGCGGCAAGCACCGGCAGCAGCAGCGCCCAGAGCGGCACGCTGCTTGTGGTGCCGAAGAGACCGGCAACGGCGCTCGGCCCGATCAGGACGACGGTGCCGGCGAGCCCGAGCAGACAGCCGGCGATCTTGGCGGAACTCAGCTTCTCGTCCTCGGTCGCCATGTTGGCGATGATCACGGTCCAGACCGGCGTCGTGGCGTTGAGGATCGCCGCCAGTCCGGCGCCGATATGGGTTTGTCCAAGGAAGATGAAGGCGTGCGGAATGGCGTTGTTGATCAGTCCCATCAGCGCGAATTCGCGCCAGCGGCCGGCAAGCGCCTCGTACATGCCGAAGCGGCCGCGGATGTAGATATGCAGCGCCAGGGCTGCCAGGCCCAAACGCAGGAACACCAGCGTGAAGGGCGGCACATGGGCGACGGCAACGCGGGCGAAGAAGAACGATCCGCCCCAGATCAGGCCGAGCAGGGCAAGCAGCGCCCAGGTCCCGGCGCTCATCTGATTGCCATCGACGGTGCTTCGCGCATTCATGGTGATGCCTATCGTGCTGATTGCGTGGTGGCGTCAGTCTCCCTCCGCCGGGTGGACGCCATGGCGCAAGCGCCTGGTTACCGCTCCCGGATCGGTTGTGCTCCGACACAGGATACATAGCCCGGCACGCCCGGCGGAACCACCCGGTTCTTGCGGCGATGATGAGGGCGGCATGCGTGGGGGCGAGCCGGTGGGCTCTCATCAACCGGGATCCGGTCGGCCGTTGTGGCATGAAAAAACCCCGGAGATCGATCCGATCTCCGGGGGTCATGGTTTTGAAACGGCGGTTCGGGCTTAAAGCGCGTTCAGGAGTTCGAGCGTCGCCCAGCCGTCGGCCGGACGGCCGAGGCGGAGCTGCTCCTTCTGGAGTGCCGCGCGGGTGCCGGAGCCGAGGATGCCGTCGATCTTGCCGACATCGTGGCCGAGCGTCTGCAGCTTGCTCTGCAGTGCCTTCATGCCGGTGTCGTCGAGGCCCGGTTCCGGATTGCCGCCTTCATAGGTCGGCGCGCCGCCGAGACGGGTCGCGAAATAGGCGGCAGACGTCGTGTAGATGAACGACTGGTTCCACTCGAGATAAACGTTGAAGTTGGGGTAGGTGAGGAAGGCCACGCCCTTGCGGCCCTGTGGCAGCACCAGCGAGGCTTCAAGGTTGCCGAAGGCGGTGTCGCCGTTGCGCGGCTTGACGCCGAGCGCGAACCAGTCGCTGGCCTTCATGCCCGGCTGCAGGCCGGTTTTTTCCCAGGGGAGTTGCTCGGGAACGCTGACTTCCTGGATTACCGGCTGGCCAGCCTTGTAGCCGAGGCTCTGGATGAACTTGGCGGCGGTCAGGATCGCGTCGGGCGAGCTCTTCTTCAGGTTCACGTGGCCGTCGCCGTCGCCATCGACGCCATAGGCGATGATGTCTTCCGGCAGCATCTGCACCTGGCCGATCTCGCCGGCCCAGGCGCCTGTCGTCGTCGCCGGGTCGAGGTCGCCATGCTGGACCATCTCGATCGCAGCGATCAGCTGCGGGCGGAACATCTCTGGACGGCGGCAGTCGTGGGACAGCGTCACCAGCGCGTCGCGGGTGTTGAAGTCGCCCTGGACGGCGCCGAAGTCGGTCTCCATCGCCCAGAAGGCGGTGATGACCGGGGCCGGCACGCCGAATTCTTTCTCTGCGCGAGCAAAGACGTCAGCATATTCCTTCATCTTCTGCTGGCCGATATCGAGGCGCGACTTGCTGACGGTGCGTTTGGAGAATTCGGTGAAGGTCTGCTTGAAGACGCCCTGGGTGCGGTCGCGGCTGAGCACCTTTTCATTGATGGCGGCACCGGCGAGCGCCCGGTCAGCGACATCGGCCGGAACGCCCTTGGCGACCGCTTCGGCCTTCACGCCCTGAAGGAAGGTTGCGAGATCGCCACCGCAGGCAACGGCCGGGGATGCCGTCTTCGCGCCTGTCGAGGCTGCGGTCTGGGCGGCGGCGGCCGAGGCGGTCAGCGCCAGAAGAGCGACGGAGGCAAGCGCGCGCCGGGCTGTGCGGGTCATCATGAAATTCCTTTCTTTGCCGTGGGGCGCCTTGCACCACCACGGGCAATCAAATCGCTGAGAAATCTGCCGTTGCTCTCTCAGAGCATTATGACCGAAAGAAGAAAATGGGTCTTCCTGCCGCACTTGCCGGCAGGAATGTCAGTTCTGCTTCGGCTGCGAGACCGCGGCGACCCAGTTCTTCCAGTTTTTCGCCGAGCCGGCGAAGACATTGATATCGGTGGCGCCGTCGATGCCGGGGATGACCCCGGTGCTGGTATATTGCCAGAACGCCCAGCGGCGCTCGACATAGACCTCACCCGGATGCTTGGCGACCGAGCGCACCCAGAAGTGATGTTCCTTGAACTGGTCGACGAGATTGTCGCGGTGGAAGTCGACCGAGGTGTAGATGATCGGGCGCTTGCCGTAATGGGCTTCGAGCCGGTCCATGAAGCGCTTCATCTCGACGCGCACTTCGTCCGGCGTCGGGCGATGGCGGCAGGTCTTCGATTCGCCGTTCCACTCGACGTCGAGAACCGGCGGCAGGTAGACGGCGCTCTTCGGCACGTTGGCGATGAACCAATCGGCCTGGTCGTCGGCGGTCGAGCAGAAATAGTAGAAGTGATAGGGCGCATAAGGGATGCCGGCGGCCCGTGCCTTCTGCCAGTATTCGGGAAAGCGGGTATCGACCCGGTCCTTGCCTTCCGTCGCCTTGATGAAGGCGAAGGAGACGCCCGAGTTCTTCACCTTCATCCAGTCGATATCGCCATTCCATTTCGAAACGTCGATGCCGTGGATATTGTGGTGCTGTGGGGTCCGGTCGCCGAAGTTCTGCGGGTCCGTATCGTGGAAGCGCGGCGGGATCGATGCCGTCTGCATCAGGTCATAGTCGGTCGACGAGCAGCCGGAAAGAAGGGTGGCAAGCGGCAAGAGAGCCAGGAGAAGCCGGCGCATGATTTTCCTGTCTAGAGACGATCGATGATCCTGCCTCACACGATGGCTTCCTGTCGGTGATTTCCCCAGTGAGGCGTGAACCCCATTTTCACCATATCATCGTAAAAATTGAGTTAGCTCAAGCGGGAATTGCGGACGGCAGAAAAGCGCAAAAGCGCCGAAAACCAGGCGGTTTCGGCGCTTGCCGGAATGGCTGCCCTCAGGCGGGATGCAAAACCTTTGTGTAAACCGCCTGCCGCTCAGGCGGCGATCGCCACGGAAGGGCGGTGATAGACGGCGAGCCAGGCATAGCCGCGGCCGATCGTGCGCCGCTCGAGATCGGCGCCATTTTCGCGGGCTTTTTCGCGTAACACGTCGAACAGCCGCTCGCGCGGCGTCACGTGGAAGCGATTGAGCCAGCCGTGCAGCGCCCGGCGGAAGCTCGTCGGCAGGCGTTCCTGCTGGCCGAAATCGGCAATGTGCAGCGAACCGCCCGGATTAAGCGCTGCGATCGCCGCGTCGATCGCCTTCTGCCAGTCGGGGATCATCGACAGCGAGTAGGAGATGACGATGTGATCGAAACCCCTTTCGCCGAAGATCGCCGGGTCGAAGTCCGTTGCGTCGGCGACATGCAGCGTGGCGCGCCTGTTGCCGCCACGGTTGAGCTTCGCGCCGGCCGAGGTCAGCATTTCCTGGGATATGTCGAGCCCGAACAGGCGGGCCGACGGGAAACAGCGGCCGATCAGCGCCAGATTGCGGCCGGTGCCGCAGCCGACCTCAAGCACCGAGGCACCGGAGGCCGGGTTCATGTCGCGGATCAGCGTGTCGCGGCCGAAGAGGTAGTACTTCCGCGTGAGATCGTAGAAGTGCCGCTGATAGCGGTACATATGGTCCATGCGCCGCGCGTGGGAGATCCCGGCCTGTTGCACGTCTCAGCCCTTCCTGCGGTAGATGTGGAAGCCGCCATAGATGGCGGAGCGGTCTTCGGCGCCGAGCCGTAGCGAGGTTTCGGCATCGTAGTGCCACTGGTCGAGCAGGGCCGGGGAGACACGGCCGGGCAGGATGCTGTCTTCCGCCGCGGTGCGGAAGATCACCACTGCGCCCTCATCCGCCGTGCGGGTGATCTCGGTCCAGAGGCCGTTCAGCTGCTGGTCGGTCATCCAGTCCTGCGCGTCGAGCAGGATATAGCGGTCGACCGAGCCGGCGGATTTGCCGGCGAGAAGCTCGGTGAAGCTTGCGTGATGCACCTCGACGCGCTCGGCATTGTTGCGGATCGCCTCATAGGCGCCGGCGTCGAGATAGGGCGGCAGGTCGCCTTCATGCGGCAGCGGGTAGCGGCGGCCGAAGGCCTGCCAGGCGAAGTAGTTTTCGCGCAGCGGGAAGTGACAGGTGAGCTTCTCCAGGCGATGGCGCAGAACGGCGGCGAGCGACTTTTCGGCACTCAGGCTTGCGAGCTCGTCGAACTGCTGCGGCGGAATGCCGAGGCCGAAGAGCGAGCTCTTGCGCCCGGTGATCCAGCGGATGACGGGACGATCGAAGAGCGGTGCCAGGCGCTCGTCGAAGAACTGTCGCTGTTCACGCATGGAGCGCGCCTGGACGAAGTCCTCCGGATTGACCCCGTGCAGGCGGGCAAGCAGGTGGCTGGCTGCAATGAAGCGGCCGAGCAGACCGGTGCGGTAGATATTGCGGCCAAAGACGCCGATACGCCGGCGACCGGTCATGTCGCGGCCGGTCCAGTAGCTGCGCGTCGCTGTATCAAGCTTCGGCGCGAGGAAAAGATCGAAAGCCTGGACGTTGGTCGTCGTGCCCTGGATCGCCAGGAAGCGCGTGACATCCTTGTGGCTCGGCAGATGGCGGAAGGCTGCGAGCTTCAGGCGGTTGAGCGCGATATGGTGCGGGTTGAGGTCGACGACGTCTATTTTCCGTGGGCCGGCCGACAGATAGGTCAGCATGTTGCAGCCGCCGGAGCCGATGGTGACGATCCGGCTTTCCGGGGTCAGTTGCATCGCCTCCATGTCGACGATCGGATCTTCCCAGATCTGCGGATAGACGAGGCCCGAAAAGAGCAGGCCGAACAGACGTTCCGAGAAGCCTGCGAGGGAGAGGGTCTTGTGCTGGAGCAGGGCGTTTTTCAGCTTCGGATTTTTTCTGCCAAAGCCAACGTCGGAAGCGATTTCATTCATCTCAGACGGTCATCCAGTTGAAACTTAGGCGCTTCTAAAGTGACTCGGCTACACTTTGATGACGGGCTTTCTCACAGGGCCGGGGCGGTCTCCGGAATGCAAATCTACAATTTTTCACCCATAAGAATTCATTAAACCCTGACGTGCTAGCACCGCCTTACATACGGGGGGGCGTCGACATGATGTTAGGTACGTTTCTGCCGAAGCCCGAGCAGCGATTTGCGGCTGCCGGCGCGGCATTGGGGGCTCTGGTTTCTGTGGCGTGGCTTGCCAGCGGAACCGGTCTTCCCGACCAGATGGCGCCGCATTGGGACGTCCCTGCCGTTATGGCGGCCGGCGCCATGCCTTTCATCCTCGGCGGCTCCTTCTATCGCTGGCGCTACTCGCGCCGGCTCGAGCTGGAGCTGCGTGCCGCGCGGCGCGCCGAGCGTCGCCTGCGCAACGAAGTCCATCGCGACAAGCTGACTGGGCTTGCAAACCGCGCTGCGCTCGAGGCCGATATCAGCCAGGCACTCAGCGCAGAAGGTGCCGCGTTTGCGCGCAACGCCTTGCTTCTTCTCGATCTCGATCGCTTCAAGGTGATCAACGACACGCTGGGACATGACGCCGGCGACCGGTTGCTGGCTCTGTTCGGCGCCCGGCTCAGGCGTGCCTTTGCCGGCGAGGCGACGGTCTACCGCCTCGGCGGTGACGAGTTCGTGCTTGCGGCCGCGTGCGCGCCGTCTCAGGCCGATGCGGAAATGCTCGCAACGCGGGTGGAAAAGCTGTTCGAAGCGCCGTTCGATCTCGGGGAAACGCGCATCGCTTCAGGCTGCAGCATCGGCATCGCCTTCATCGAGCGGTCGGACAAATCGACATCCGACGTGTTGAAAAGGGCGGACCTGGCGCTTTACGAAGCCAAGGCGATCAGCGGCAACAGTCATGCCTTCCACTCGGAAACCCTGAGCCATGCCGTGCGGCAGCGGGCGGAAGCCGAGCGCGATCTTACGCGCGGTTTCGAGGCAGAGGAGTTCTTCCTCGCATTCCTGCCGATCCTCGGCATCGAAAGCGGCTCCATCGGTGGGTTCCAGGCGCTGCTGCGCTGGCGGCATCCGCATCTCGGCGTCATCGGCGCGGAAACGTTCGAGCCGCCGGAGCAGAGCGCGACTACGCTGGCGCTTGCCGCCTGGGCGCTTCAGTCCGCCTGCAGGCAGGCGGCCGGCTGGTCTTTCCCGAAAGGGCTGACGATTGCGCCCTTCGTCTCGCAACTGCGCGACCGCGATTTCGTCACGCAGGTGGAGCGGTGCCTTTCGGATGCTGGCCTTTCGCCGGAACGCCTGACGATCGAGGTCGCCGAGGGCGTCTCGACGGACGATCTCGTCATCGTCACCGAAAACTTGCGGGGGCTGCGCGCGCTCGGCGTTCGCGTCGCGCTTGGCGGCGGCTCCGCCTCGTCGCTGCCCCTGAACCAGATCTCCGACGTGCAGCCCGACCAGGTGACCGTCGATCTCGCCGCCGTGCGGGCCGCACATGGCAGCGAACGCAGCGTGGCGTTGCTCGCCTGCCTGATCAAGACCGGACAGGTGCTGCGGCTTTCGATCGCCGTCAGCGGTGTCGAGAAGGAGAGCGAGGCGGATTGCGCGCGGGCCTGTGGCGCTGCCGAGATCCGCGGTCCCTGGGTTTCGCCTGTTATGGCCGACGTGTCGGTGCTCGTCGGCGACGGCGAAGCGGGAGAGGCGCGCCTCTCTGCGGGCGCGTGAGCGAGAGCTCGAAGCGCTGCACTTTTTTCGACTGCTTGTGCGTTTTTCCAATATGAAAAGTTGAGGCGGCCGGGGCTTTCCCTTGCAGCAAAATGCTGGTTCTCTTTGCGCATCAGGCCGGAGGATCGCATGGGACGTTTGTTGAAGATTTCGGGTGCCGTGCTGGCGCTGATCGTCGTCGGTCTGTTCGGTTGGCTTGCGCTGGCGCCGCCGCAACTGCTGAAGGTCGGCGACGGCTATGCGGCAAAAATCGTCTGTTCCAACGTCTTCATCGCCGGGCGCGATGCCCAGGCTGTGCTCGCCGACGACGTGCAGGCCCCCGGCCATCCGTTGCTCAAGCTGGTGCGCGTCGATGTCGACAAAGAGAAACAGGTGGTGACGGCACGCATCCTTGGTTTTGCCGCCCCCGGTTATGCGGCCTATCGTCCGGGTGCCGGCTGCGCCAGCCTGCCGGACGGCGATGCCGCGGCTCTGGCACCGATCGAAACGAAAACCGCCGCTTCAGCGCCCGTGCCGGGTGTGGCCTGGCCCGAAGGCGAGGGGGCTGTGATCGAGCCGACCTTGCAGAAGCTCGTCGAAGACGCTGACCTCGCCGGGCCGGGCATGCGGGCGATCGCCGTGATCCACGACGGCCAACTGGTGGCGGAAACCTATGGCCAGGGTTTCGACCGTTCGACGCCGTTGCTCGGCTGGTCGATGACCAAGTCGGTGACGGCGGCGCTGATTGGCCTCAGGATTGCAGAAGGGCGCATGGACGTGTCGCAGGGCGACCTGCTGCCGGAATGGGCCGGGGACGAGCGGGCGGGCATCACGCTTGCCGACCTGATGGGGATGCAGAGCGGACTTGCCTTCAACGAGAATTATGGCGCCGTCACCGACGTGACGCGCATGCTCTATCTGGAAAGGGACATGGCGGGTTTTGCCGCGACGCGGACGTTGGGTGCAAAGCCCGGCACGAACTTCAGCTATTCCAGCGGCACCAGCACGCTGTTGTCGCGGATCTGGATGCGCACCTTCGACGATCCGGCGGCAGCGCTTGCCTTTCCCTATGACGCTTTGTTTGCGCCGCTCGGCATGACGAGCGCCGTCCTGGAGACGGACGAGAGCGGCACCTTCGTCGGTTCCTCCTACATGTATGCGACGACGCAGGACTGGGCGCGGTTCGCGCAGCTCCTGCTGCAGGATGGTGTCTGGAAGGGGAGGGCGATGCTACCGAAGGACTATGTCGCCTTCATGCGCACGCCGACCAAGGCATCGGGCGGCAAATACGGCCAGGGCCAGGTATGGCTGGAGGAAAACGGCGTGCGGGCGGGAACGGGCAGTTTCCCGGCGGATGCCTTCTGGATGCTCGGGCATGACGGCCAGGTGATCATGCTGGTGCCTTCGTTGAAGCTGGCGGTCGTGCGGCTGGGGCTTACGCCTTCGCGGCTCGGCTATGACGTGCAGAAGCTCAACGCCAAAGTAATAGAGGCGCTCGATTGAGCGCCTCGTAAGGGGATTCCTGAACCATCGAGAAGCAGCTTCGCTTCGGGCCAGCCGGGGTGGCCGGCTTACTTCATGCCGAGCTCTTCGAGCAGGCCCTTGCGCTTGGCGTGATAGTAATAGCCGCTGGCATAGAGCTTGACTGCGCTGTCATGCTGGTTGTCGGCCACCATCCAGGCGCCATGCAGATACTTGGTCGCGTATTTGAGGTTGGTTTCCGCGTCGAACAGACCTTCCGCCGGACCGTCATAGCCGAGACCCTTGGCGGTGTTGTAGCGGATCTGCATCAGGCCGTAATTGCCCTTGCTGTAGGCGCGCGGATTGTAGTTGCTCTCGCGCTTGACGACGCGGTGCACCAGTTCCACCGGAATGCCGTTGAGATCGGCATAGTACTTGATCATCTTGTCGAGTTCGGGACGCGAGCTCGTCGGCGTCTTGGTGAACTTCATCGAATCCGGGATGACGTTGGCGACTGCGGCCACCGTCGAGCCGATGACGCCGGTCTTCGGGCGCTCGGTCGGAACGATCATGCGGTTGGCGACCAGCGTTTCGAGGCCGACCGGTTCGCCGGTGTCGAAGTCCGATTCCATCGCGGCTGCAACTGCGAGCGTCGAGACCGGCAGGTCCTGGACGCGAGCGGTCTTGGTTGCCGCCGGCGAGAGGGCGGCGGATGCCACCTGAGTGGAGTCGGCGGGCGAGGGGGCTTCCGCAGCGGCAATCGCCGCGCTGGCGCCGGTCTGCGTCGTCGGGGCAACCATGGCAAGCGCCATGGTGTCGCCCGGCTTGGCCGCGGGGACCGCGACCAGTGCGGGTGCTGCTTCCGCACCCTGTGCCAGATCGGTCGCGACCGGATAGGTGGCGGCGACGCCAGCGGTCTGAGCCGTCAAGGCCGCGCTCGTTGCGGTAGCGGCGCCGTCGGGCGTCGGCAGTGCATAGGCGGTCATTTCGGTGCCGGGCTTTGCGAGGGGCGTAACCGTCTGCACGGCCGTGAGGTCTGCCAGCGACGTGTGCTCTACCGTTGAGCATCCCGAGACGATGGTCGCCGACAACAAAGCTGCCACGCCAAACGTCTGTTTGGAAAGGGAAATACGGTAATTCGCCATTCTGTCACTTTCGTGCTTCTGGGCCCCGTAGCCCCTGCAAATCAGCGGTTGCCAGCCGCCAAGCGTGAATCTCCATTAACCTATGAGGCTGGCGGCGGCAAGCGTGGGGTCGAATTTCAGGCCGTGGCCCGCTTCATCGTGGCCGTCAAAAGCCCGGCGCCGATCAGCATGGAGCCGCCGGCGCGGTTGACGATCCGCCGCACATTCGGCTTGGAAATCGTGCTGCGGGCGGCGGTCGCAAGGGCTGCATAGAGGCTGGCATTGAGGATCGCGAGCGTGAGGAACGTCAGCTCGAAAATCGCCATCTGGGTAAAGAGCGGCTGGCTGAGATCGAGGAACTGCGGCAGGAAGGCGACGAAGAAGACGATGCTCTTCGGGTTCAGCGCAGTCACCGCATAGGTATGAAAGAAGATGCGAAGCGGGCGTTCCGTCGACGTGGTTTCGAGGTCGGCGTCGCCGCCGGCGGCCACCGGCGCGCGCCAGAGCTTGATGCCGAGCCAGATAAGATAGGCAGCGCCCACCCATTTCAAGACGGTGAAGATGGCGGCAGAGGTGGCAAGCAGGGCGCCGAGGCCGAGCATGGAGGCGGTCATGGCGGTGAAATCGCCGAGCGCCACACCGGCGACCGTCGCGCCCGCCGTCTTGCGGCCATGGCCGAGCGCGTAGGAAATGACGAGGAGAATGGTGGGGCCGGGGATGGCGAGCAGCACGGCCGAGGCCGCGGCAAAGGCAAACCAGTGTTCGAACGACATGAAAAAGCTCCGCGCTGAAGGTGGTGTTCGGCAATCAATTCGCCGAGCCAGCCACGGAAACGCGGAGCCGTCAACGTCTAATCAAGCGTTGTCGGCGGGTGGCATATCCACCCGCCGGCAAGTGTCGGTCAGTGCTTCTGGGCCTTCCACTTCTGGCCGATGACATCCATCACCTCGCCGAACCACTTGGTGGAGGTATCGAACTGCTTGCCGCCCTTGATGCGCGGGAATTCGATGGTGCGCAGCTTGCCGCCCTGGTCTTCGTCGTGACCGGTGACGCCCGAGACCTTGTTGAGGGCGCTTTCGACGGCAAGGTCGACCATGCCCTGGATCAGGCGCAGGTCGTCGCCGTTGGCCGGGGCCGAGCGGGCGTAGTAGCCAGATTTCTGCACCATCGAGCGTTCGGCGCCGAGAAGGGCTGCAAACTGCTTGGAGAACCAGTTGCCGACATTGATCGTGTCGATCTTCACGTGGCCGAAGGCATCGCGCTTGATGGTCTCGCCGGCTGCTTCCCGCTCGGCGACAATGGCGTCGAGGCAGGCGCCTTCACTGACGAACAGCGTCACGAAGCCGGTGCGGTCCATAACCTTGCGCAGGCGATCGGCTTCGCCCTGCAGGTCGAACTTCATCTCCGGCAGATAGAGGCCGTCGATGTTCTTCATCTGGCGGTTCATCATGAAGCCGTCGACGAATTCCTTGTCGTCGGTCATCTGGATGTAGGAGCGGGCGGTGGCTGCCGTCAGCCAGCCGCTATGGCGGCCCATGACTTCATGGACGACGAGCGTGCGCGGGGCGGCACTCTGTTCGTTGCTGACATTGTCGAAGAAGCGGGCGCCGTATTCGGCGGCCGTCCAGGCGCCGAGCGTCTGGCGGATCGGAACGACGTCGTTGTCGACGGTTTTCGGCAGGCCGACCACGGTCAGGTCGTAGCCGTTGGCGCCGAGATAGGCGGCAAGGTCGGCAGCGGTCGTGTTGGTGTCGTCGCCGCCGATGGTGTGCAGGATCGAAATGCCGTCCTTGGCAAGGCGCTCGGCTGCGACACGCAGCGGGTTTTCGCCTTCCTTGACCAGGCCGCGCTTGACGCAGTCGGCGGCGTTGGTGAGCTTGACGCGGCTGTTGCCGATCGGCGAGCCGCCATGGCGATGCAGGATATGGGCCTTTTCGCGCATGTCGCGCGTAATTTCGATCTGGTCTCCAAGGAGTACGCCCTGGTAGCCCGAGCGATATGCGACCAGCTCATATTCGGGTGCTACGTCCGTATAGCGCTCGATCAGTCCTCCAACGGCCGATGACAGACAGGGCGCGAGCCCGCCGGCCGTCAGCATTGCGACTTTTTTCTTGGCCATGTTTCCTCCTCGGGACTTTGGCATGCGATGGGTGCGGCCTCCATAGCGCAAATCAGATGGAATTTAAATGACGGGCCTGTGGATGTTGTGTCGAGGCTGCGCGAGAACGGCTGCTGGGCGCCGTCGGAAACGCGGGGCGGGCTCGGTGTCGAGCCGATTGTCGCAGCCGGAGGAGCGCAATCGGGCGGAGCGGCCTTCGCGGCCGGTGCATTTGGCGTGTTTTTCGGCATAAATTCGCCGCTTCGGATCGCTAGGTTGTTCCCAAGGGAACAGCTTTCCGTCTACCAGCTGTCGCAAGTTCCAATCGATGGATTGACAATAGTGAGGTGCCATCACAAATTCGTCATCCTCGTGGTTCGGACCGTCCCACCGCTTGCAATTTGCCACCACACAAGTCCATGCTATACGCTGGAGAGACAGGGATTCTCGCATGTCATTCTGGGACAGCCTCCTCAAAATCGTTACCGCCACCGGCAATGCGCTTGCCGGTGTGGTCGAGGCCGTGCGTACCCTGTTTGAGGGCGACCCGGAGACACGGCGCAAGGTTGCCTTCTCCGTCGCGATGATCGCGCTTTCGGCCAAGATGGCCAAGGCCGACGGCATCGTCAGCGAGGCCGAGGTCGCCGCCTTCCGCGACATCTTCCAGTTCCCGCCCGACCAGGCGCAGAACGTCGCGCGTCTCTATAATCTGGCGCGCCAGGACGTCGCCGGCTACGAGGCCTATGCGGAGAAGATGGCGTCGCTGTGTTCGTCCTGCGAAGAAAACTGCCCGATCCTCGAGGATATCGTTGACGGCCTGTTCCATATCGCCAAGTCCGACGGTGCAGTTCATGAGCGCGAACTGGCGTTCCTGGTGCGGGTCGCCGAGATCTTCGGCATGGACGAGGCGCATTTCGAGCTCATCATGGCCCGCCATGTGCACGGAGACGGTCGCGACCCCTATCAGGTGCTCGGCGTTTCGCGTAAGGATGATTTCGCCGACATCCGCAAGCGCTACCGTGTGCTGGTTTCCGAGAACCACCCGGATATGCTGGTGGCGCGCGGCGTACCGCAAGAATTCCACGCGATCGCCAATGATCGCATGGCGGCGCTGAACGCCGCCTATGAGGCGATCGAGAAAGAACGCCGAGCTGCATGACTTCCAAATACTGCGACTATCCGGGGGCTCGCTTCATGCCGTCGCCCAATTTTGGCGACCGCGCCGACAGGCGGGCACCGGATATGATCGTGCTGCACTACACCGGCATGGCAACGGGCGCTTCGGCGCTCGAATGGCTTTGTCGCGAAGAGAGCCAGGTTTCCAGCCATTATTTCATTCATGAGGACGGACGCGTCGACCAGCTCGTGCCTGAGACGCTGCGTGCCTGGCACGCGGGCAAGAGCTACTGGAAGGGCGAGACCGACATCAACTCCTGTTCGATCGGTATCGAGATCGCCAACCCGGGCCACCCCGGCGGGTTGCCGGATTTCCCGAAGAAGCAGATCGATGCGGTCGTCGAATTGTGTCGGGACTGTGGCCAGCGGTGGTCGATCGCCCCGGAAAGGGTGCTGGCGCACAGCGATATCGCCCCCATTCGCAAGGTTGATCCGGGAGAAAAATTTCCCTGGCATGTTCTTCACCGTGAAGGGGTCGGGCACTGGGTTGAGCCGGCTCCGATCGGCGGCGGGCGCTTCTTTCAGCGCGGCGACCGCGGTCAGCCGGTAGAGGCCATCCAGTCGATGCTGTCGCTCTATGGCTACGGCATTGAAGTGACTGGTGATTTCTGCGAAAAAACCGAGGGCGCCGTCGCCGCGTTCCAAAGGCATTTCCGGCAACAGAGGGTAGACGGCATCGCCGACATCTCAACCCTCGATACGCTCCATCGCCTGCTTTCCGGGCTGCCGCAATTTGTCGCCTGACGCGGAAGAATTTTTCGTCCCGAAGCCTGTTTTCCGGATGTTCGTGGCATGTTTTTTTAGCTTTGCCACATGTTTACCATGATGCGCCGTTCATTTCCCGCTCATTGAAACTGCAGGAACTTCGGGGCGCAACGCTCACGTCCTGTGAATGAAACGATCGGGACGTGAGGCTCGAAGCGGGGTGCGCTTCGGTCCAATCCCCAGACCGGAGAATTCAAACTACATGAGAATATCGTCTGTTGCTGCGGTGGCGGCATGCCTTGGCATGTTCTTCGCCGGGATGGGTACGTCGTATGCGGGGAATGTCGACAAGACCATCAAGACCTCTTCCATCCCGACCGTCACCCGGACCACAGGCTTCCCGAAACCGGACCTTCCGCAGAACGTTCAGTATACGGCCCTGATCAAGAGCTATGCGAAGCAGTACGGCGTTCCCGTCGATCTGGCGCATGCGGTCGTCAAGGTCGAAAGCAACTTCAATCCGAAGGCACGCGGCAGCGCCGGCGAGATCGGCCTGATGCAGATCAAGCCCGCCACGGCGCGCATGATGGGCTATTCGGGCTCCTCCAAGGGTCTCTACGACCCGGAAACCAACATCAAGTTCGGCATGAAGTATCTCGCCATGGCGCATGAACTTTCGGGCGGCACCACCTGCGGCACGATCCTCAAGTACAATGCCGGCCATGGCGCCAAGCGCATGAACCCGGTTTCCAAGCGCTATTGCGGCAAGGTCCAGGACATCATCGACTAGAACGCCGTGGGTTCCAGCGAACGCACGAGGGGCGCCTTGGCATCCCTATTCTAGAGCATCTGGCCGCCTCGGTGTTTCCACCTGAGGGCGGAATGCTCTAGTCCCTGACAGGCGTGGGTGATCCATTTGCCCACGCGACGAGAGAGCATCGTCCGCCGGCCACGCGGCAATGGCGGATGCTCCAGCCGGACAGGTCTCGCGTTCCGGCGCACCAATTAAATCCTTGAGTGGTGGTGCCCTATCAGCACCGATATGCTACCTCCTTCCGTGTCAGCGGAGCGGGGATGAGCATGTCGGAAAGCTTTGATTTCATTGTCGTCGGCAAGGGCATGATGGGCGCTGCGGCTGCCCGGCACCTGGCGCTCTCGGGTGCTGGCGTCGCGCTCGTCGGTCCTGACGAGCCGACCGATTGGGCCAGTCATTCCGGCGTCTTTTCCAGCCACTACGACAATGCCCGCATCACCCGCACGATCGACGACGACCCCGTCTGGGCGCGTCTCGCCCGTCGCTCGATCGAGCGCTACGACGAGATCGAACGCGAAAGCGGCATCCGGTTTTATCACGAGGTCGGCTGCTTGATGGCGGGGCCAGCGCCGGGCTCGAGCTACGACTATATCGAGCAGGTGGAAAAGGCGCGGGATGCGCTCGGCGTCGAAGCGCCGCTCTATGACAGCGAGGCGCTGTCGCGGCGCTTTCCCTGGTTCCGTTTTCCCGAGGGCACGGCCGGCGTTTATGAGCGCCTTGGCGCCGGCTACATCAATCCACGCGCGCTCGTTGCGGCGCAGGTCATCTGTGCCGAGAAGGCCGGCGCACGGATCGTGCGCGACGAGGTCGGCGCCGTCTCCGAGGCGGACGATCGCGTTGTCGTCACGACGGTCTCGGGCATGCGCCTGGAAGCGGGCCGGGTCATCGTTGCGGCCGGCGGATTTTCCCTGTCCGACAAACTGCTGCCGCGGCCGATCGACTTGACGGTCAAGGCTCGCACGGTGCTGTTCGCGGAGGTGGCGGCGAGCGAGCTGCCTGACTTCGAGGGCATGCCCTCGCTGATCGGTGCAGCACCCGAGCAGGAGAAGAGCTACTACCTGCTGCCGCCGGTCGGCTATGCCGACGGCAGGACCTATATCAAGATCGGCGGCGATCCGACCGACAGGATCCTGGGTGACGAGCCGGCGATACGGCACTGGTTCCGCGGACCGGGCGGTGCCGCGGCGGCCGAGCATCTGCGTCGGCTGCTGGCCGAGGTGATGCCTGATTTCCGGCCGGTCTCCACCCGCTTTTCACCCTGTGTCACCTCGTTTACCCGCGACGGGCTGCCCTATATCGGCTTTGCCGAGGGCGACCGCATCGCCGTCGTCACCGGCGGCAACGGCCAGGCGGCAAAAAGCTCCGACGAGATCGGCAGGCTCGGCGCTGTCCTTGTGCAAAATGGCCGGATCGATGAGCCCGAATACGACGCCGACTTCGCGGTCGCCTTTCGCTAGGTGCGGCGGCATCCACCCGGTCTCGGCCGATCTGCCCTGTTGGCAGCTTGAAAAACACTGCCGTTTTTTCTGGCGCCGGGCGGGGGCTTGCGTTAAGGAGCGCCTGCCAGTTGGCCGGGCAGCCGCTCTCCGCAAGTGCCGAAAGGCCGCGGGGGGAGGAAAGTCCGGGCTCCACGGAAGCACGGTGCCGGATAACGTCCGGCGAGGGTGACCTCAGGGAAAGTGCCACAGAAAGCAAACCGCTCCGCTTGCGGAGTAAGGGTGAAAGGGTGGGGTAAGAGCCCACCGCGGACATGGCGACATGGACGGCACGGCAAACCCCACCGGGAGCAAGACCGAATAGGGATGACGCGGACGCGCAAGCGCCCAGCCTGTTTCCGGGCCAGTCATCCGGGTGGGTTGCAAGAGGCTGCGTGCAAACGTAGTCCCAGATGAATGGCTGCCACGTTCCGTTGCCTTCGGGTGGCGGGGCCATACAGAACCCGGCTTACAGGCCAACTGGCGATTTTTCTCTCTCTCTCTCTCTCTCTCTCTCTCTCTCTCTCTCTCTCTCTTTCTCTGTGGGCGGGCCGCACGGTTCAGCGCGTGCGGATCGCGCCTTGCAAATCGGGCTGATCCGCATGCCATTTTTGCGACCGACAGCGGTGCCGGTTTAGGCGGTTTTGTCGTTGCCGCCGCGCATTCTTCTCTTGCGATGACACGAAAGGGCCTCTGCACAACGGTGTGTCTGCGCTTTTTCTCACATTCTGATTTTTCAACGATTTGAAGCCGTTCGACCGTCGCATTCCCGTACGGTGGGGGTCTCTTCGTAACCCTTCGTTAAACTTAACAACCTATCAATATTTGATCAGCCCGACGGCTGTTTGTGATCCATTCCCATTGACGCCCATATGGTCCCATGATATCCCATAATGGCACTGCGCAGGGGCTGCTTCGCGGCCCAATATCGCAAGATTCCAATGCCTTCCGGCTTCGGAGGGTGGTCGGACATTCCACTGTTCGGCGGGGCGGTCTTGCGTGCGGAGTGACGTGTTCTCGCGGGTCGATGATCGTGGCCCGTCAGTCTTGGGCGGCCGTTTCGCGTTATGAACCGCTTCTTGTCACATGCCACCAATCGGATCGATGCGAAGGGGCGGGTCTCTGTTCCCTCGGCGTTTCGCTCCGTGCTGTCGGATGGGGGCGTTCGGGAGCTATACTGTTTTCAGGATTTCGTCTTTCCGGCGATCAGCGTCGGCGGGCCGGAGCTCCTGGATCGGTTCGAGAGGCAGATGGCGGCCGAGGATCCATTTTCTCCGGAAGCCAACGAGATGTCGCTGCTGGTTCACGGGGGTGGCGTCTTTGTGAAGCTCGATCCGGAAGGCCGGTTGATGATGACGGATTTTATCCGCGACTTCACCGGCATCTCGACCGACGTGATGTTCGTCGGGCGGGGCGATTATTTTCAGCTCTGGGAGCCGCAGGCCTTTCAAAAGGCGCAGGCGGCGGCCCGGGAAGGGCGCAAGTCACGGGGGTTGCGTCCAGAATAGAATGGAGAGAGGGAATGGTGACGGATCAAGGCGGAGGTGTTTCTGAAGCCGAAGGCGGACCGGTTCGTCACATTCCCGTTCTCTTGCCCGAGGTGCTTGCTGCTCTCGAGCCTGCGCCCGGCAAGGTCATCCTCGATGGCACCTTCGGTGCCGGTGGCTACAGCTCCGCAATCCTCAAGGCCGGTGCCGACGTGATCGCGCTCGATCGCGACCCGACGGCGATTGCCGCAGGGCAGGCGCAGGTCGCCGAGTGGGGCGGCCGGCTGAAGCTCGTTCATGCACAGTTCTCCGATCTTGCTGCCCATGCGCCCGAAGGCGGGCTCGATGGCGTCGTGCTCGATATCGGCGTTTCCTCCATGCAGATCGACGAGGCCGAGCGAGGCTTCTCCTTCCAGAAGAAGGGGCCGCTCGACATGCGCATGTCGGCTTCGGGCGTTTCGGCGGCCGATGTCGTCAATCGCGCCAAGGTCTCTGATCTCATCCGCATCTTCGGCTTTCTCGGTGAAGAGAAGCAGGCCGGCCGCATCGCGCGTGCGATCGAGAAGCGCCGGGCCGAACAGCCCTTCGAAACGACCCGCGATCTTGCCGGCCTGATCGAGGTGGTGACGCCGCGCAAGGCCAAGGACAAGATCCATCCCGCCACCCGCGTCTTCCAGGCGCTGCGCATCTTCGTCAACGACGAGCTCGGCGAACTGGCAGAGGCGCTGTTTGCGGCCGAGCGAGCGCTGAAGCCCGGCGGCCGTCTTGTCGTCGTCACCTTCCATTCGCTCGAAGACCGCATCGTCAAGGCCTTCTTCCAGGACCGCTCCGGCAAGGCCAGCGGCTCGCGTCACCTGCCGATGGTGTCCGCGCGTGCCGCAACCTTCACGCCAGTTGGCAAGCCTATGGTGGCAGCCAGCGAGGAAGAAGCGTCCCTCAATCCGCGCGCCCGCTCTGCCAAGCTTCGCGCCGGTATCCGCACGCAAGCCGCGTCGCCGGGAAACGATCTGTCCATTTTCAATCTGCCGGAACTGGCAAGCCTTGCACGGCTGGGGGGCTGACAAGACATGCTTCGAACGTTCGATATCGTTCTGATCGTCGTCATGACGGCCGCGGCCACGGTGACCTATACGATCAAGCACCGCGCCGAAAACAAGCTTGAGGAAGTCCGCAAGCTCGACGTGGCGATCAAGCTCGAGGAAGACACGATCGACCTGCTGCGGGCCGACTGGGCGCTTCTGACCCAACCGAACCGCCTGGAGCGCCTCGTCGGTGCCTTCGGAGCCGACCTGCAACTCGTGCCGACCCCCTCGACACAGCTCGCCCAGCCGCAGGAACTGCCGATGCTGAAGGCCGATCTGCCCGTGCCCGAGGACAAGTCGGCCAAGGATGGCATCGCCGCCATCATCGAAAAGACCGATAAGATCGCAACTGGCTCGGTGGCGCGCTGATGTCGTTTCTCTCCCGCATCATGGTGTTGAAAAGCAAGGCGCACTTCTCGGCGGGCGGCAACAACCGACCGGCTGAAAGCGGCGTCAACGTCACCTTTCAGGGGACGCGCAAGAAGACCACGAACCAGGCGAAGAACCGCGTCGCCATCGTGATCGCCAGCTTCGGCATCGTCTATGCCGTCATCGGCGGCCGCCTGGTGCAATACGGCATGGCGGCACCCGAAACCGTTTCCAGCATCGGCCGGGCCGACAACCTGATGGCGTCGCGCCCCGACATTCTCGACCGCAACGGCGAGATCCTCGCGACCGACATCCGCACCGTCTCGCTCTATGCCGAGCCGCACAAGATCGTCGATGCCGACGAAGCGGTCGAGCGGCTGTCGACGGTGCTGCCCGACATCAACGCCCGCGAAATCTACAACAAGCTGAAGTCGAAATCGCGCTTCCAGTGGCTGCGCCGGCAGCTGACCCCGAAGCAGCAGTCGGAGATCCTGGCGCTCGGCATTCCCGGCGTCGGCTTCCGCCCGGAAAAACGCCGCTTCTATCCCGGCGGCCACACCGCCGCGCATATCCTCGGCCACGTCAACATCGACAACCGCGGCGTTGCCGGCATGGAGCGCTACATCGACAGCCAGGGGCTGGCCGACCTTGCCGCGATCGGCATGACCAGCGACGCCAAGCTCGAGCCGGTGAAGCTTTCGATCGACGTGCGCGTGCAGAACATCGTGCGCGACGTCATCGACGCCGGCATGAAGAACTACCAGGCGCTCGCCGCCGGCGCCGTCGTGCTCGACGTGCATACCGGCGAAGTGCTGGCAATGGCGTCCGTTCCCGACTACGACCCGAACAAACCGGCCGAAGGGGCGGAAGAGGGCTGGATGAACCGCATGTCGAACGGCACGTTCGAAATGGGCTCCACCTTCAAGACCTTCACCATCGCCATGGGCCTCGATTCCGGCAAGGTGACGCTCAACGACAGCTTTGACGCCTCGGCGCCGATCCGTATCGGCGGCTTCACCATCAAGGACTTCCACGGCAAGCGCCGCGTGCTGACTGTCCCGGAAATCTTCCAGTATTCGTCGAACATCGGCACCGCGAAGATTGCCGATCTCGTCGGCATTCCCGGCCACAAGGAATTCCTGACGCGCCTCGGCCTGCTTTCGAAGCTGCCGACCGAACTGCCGGAAGTGAAATCCCCGACGCAGCCGCGCGAATGGAAGAAGATCAACTCGGTCACCATCTCCTTCGGTCACGGCGTCTCGACGACGCCGCTGCAGACGGCGGTCGCGGGTGCTGCACTCGTCAACGGCGGCAAGCTGATCGAACCGACCTTCCTGCCGCGCACCGAGGAGCAGGCCGACGCCGTCTCCACACCGGTGGTCAAGAAGAGCACCAGCGACGACATGCGCTTCCTGCTTCGCTGGAACGGCATTGCGGGCTCCGGCAAGCGCGCACTGGTGCCGGGCTTCAACGTCGGCGGCAAGACCGGCACGGCCGACAAGGTGGTCAACGGCCGCTATGCCAGCGACCAGAACTTCAACGCCTTCCTCGCGGCCTTCCCGATCGACAACCCGAAATACATCGTGCTGACCTTCATCGACGCGCCGAAGACCGGCGAGGGTGGCGGGCGCACCGCAGGCTCGAACGCGGCTCCCATGGTTCGCGACATCATCAGCCGCTCTGCGCCGCTGCTCGGTGTCGAACCAAAGTTTGGAGAAGACGGTTCTGCCTTGCTTGTGTCTTATTAGACATGAAATGAGAAAGCGGACGATTCGCGATTCTTGCGGATCGAAATCGATGCGAGACGTGCGTTCATGAAGATCAAAGACCTGGCGGGATCGAGCTTCCCGGAACTTTCGGCGCAACTGAGCGGCGCTGCCGCCGATATCGACGTTGCCGGACTGACGGCCGATAGCCGGCAGGTTCAGCCAGGGGATCTCTTCGTCGCCGTTTCCGGCAGCAAGGCCAATGGCAGCGCCTATGTCGCCGATGCCCTGAAGCGCGGCGCGGTCGCCGTCGTCACCGAAGCTGGCTCAGACGTCGACTCTTCGGCAGCGCCGGTCCTGAAGCTTTCCGAACCTCGCGCCTTTCTCGCCCGCGCTGCCGCTGCCTTCTATGGCCGCCAGCCGGAAACCATGGTCGCCGTCACCGGCACCGCTGGCAAGACCTCGGTCGCCTCCTTCACCCGCCAGGTCTGGGCGCATTCCGGTCTTGCAGCCGCGATGATCGGCACGACCGGCGTCGTCGCACCCGGGCGTAACGATTACGGCTCGCTGACGACGCCCGATCCGGTGTCGCTGCACAAGCTGCTCGCCGAACTTGCCGATGCCGGCGTCACCCATGCGGCGATGGAGGCCTCCAGCCACGGCCTCGACCAGAGCCGGCTCGACGGCGTGCGCCTGTCGGCTGCCGCCTTCACCAATCTCGGCCGCGATCACATGGACTACCACCCGACGGTGGAGCACTACATGGCCTCCAAGATGCGGCTGTTCGAGGCGCTGTTGCCGAAGGGCGCGCCCGCAGTGATTTTTGCCGACGACCAATGGTCGGACCAGGCGATCGCCGCTGCCCGCAAGGCCAAGCTCGACGTGCGCACGGTCGGCCGCAAGGGCGATTACATTTCGCTGAAGCGGGTCGAGCACTTCCGCCACAAGCAGTCGGCCGAAGTGCATGTCGGCGACGACATCTTCGAAATCCACATTCCGCTTGCCGGCGACTTCCAGGTGGCCAATGCGCTCGTGGCGGCCGGCCTTGCCATGTCCACCGGCATCAGTGCCAAGGCGGCCTTCTCCGCGCTTGAAAAGCTGCAGGGGGCCTCCGGTCGTCTTGAACTGGTCGGCCAGACCAGGGACGGCGCGCTCGCCTATGTCGATTACGCCCACAAGCCGGATGCGCTGGAAAACGTGCTCGCCTCGGTGCGGCCGTTCACGACCGGCCGCGTCGTCGTGGTTTTCGGCTGCGGCGGCGACCGCGACAAGGGTAAGCGCCCGATCATGGGCGAGATCGCCACCCGGCTTGCCGACGTGACGATCGTGACCGACGACAATCCGCGCTCGGAAGTGCCCGATGTGATCCGCGCCGAAATCATGGCGGCGGCCAGGGGCGCCATCGAAATCGGCGACCGCGCCACGGCGATCCGCACGGCGGTCGGCATGCTGAAGACCGGCGACACGCTGATCGTCGCCGGCAAGGGGCACGAGGAGGGGCAGACGATCGGCTCCGTCACGTTGCCCTTCTCGGATCACGCGGAGGTCCGCAAGGCATTGGGAGGCTTGTGATTTGAACTGGCTCTGGACAAGCAGCGATCTCCTGGCCGCCATGAATGGCCGGCCGGTCGGCAATCTGCCTGAAGGCATCTCGGGGATCTCCATCGACAGCCGCTCGATCGGCAAGGGCGAAGCCTTCTTCGCGATCAAGGGTGATCGCGTGGATGGCCACGACTATGCGGGTATCGCGCTCGCCAATGGCGCCGCGGTGCTGGTCGTCAGCGAAGGCAAGCTGCCGGCGCTCGGACGGCTGAATGCGCCGATGATCGTCGTCGACGACGTGCTCGAAGCGATGATCCGGCTCGGCTGTGCGGCGCGCGACCGCAGTGCCGCCAAGATCATCGCCGTCACCGGTTCGGTCGGCAAGACGACCACCAAGGAGATGTTGCGCCACGTGCTTCAGCCGCAGGGCCGCGTACATGCGTCGGTCGCCTCCTTCAACAATCACTGGGGTGTGCCGCTGACGCTTGCGCGCATGCCCGAGGCAACCGATTTCGGCGTCTTCGAAATCGGCATGAACCATCCGGGCGAGATCCGGCCGCTGACCGCCATGGTGCGCCCGCATGTGGCCATCGTCACCAGCATCGCTGCCGCCCATCTTGGCAATTTCGAGAGCCTCGACCAGATCGCCGAAGCCAAGGCCGAGATCTTCGAAGGCGTTGTCAATGGCGGCCACGCGCTGATCATTCACGACAGCCCGCAGTACAAGCTGCTTGAAGACGCCGCGGCAGCGGCCGGCGTCAGCCACATCCATTCCTTCGGCGCCAACCCGAAGGCCGAATTCCGGCTGGTTGAATTCAGCGGCGGTGCGGAGGGTTCCATTCTCTGGGCCGGCATCGGCGGTCGCACGTTGGAAGTCGCGATCGGTGCCCCCGGGCGTCACATCGCCGAGAATGCCGTTGCGGTTCTCGCAGCGGTGAAGCTTGCTGGCGGCGATCTCGACTATGCGGCTTCGGCGCTCGCAACCATGCAGGCCGAAACGGGCAGGGGCCGGCGCCACACGCTTTCGATCGGCGGCGGTACGCTGAAGCTGATCGACGAGAGTTACAACGCCAATCCGAGCTCGATGCGGGCGGCGATTTCGCTGCTGCGCGACAGCGAGCCGCCGGTCGGCGGCCGTCGTGTCGCCGTGCTCGGCGACATGCTCGAAATGGGCGAACACGCGGCCGGGGTGCATGCGGCCCTTGCCCGTCCGCTCATCGAAGCCGGAATTACCGATGTCTGGCTCGCCGGACCGCTGATGGCGCACCTGCGCGACGCGCTTCCGCCCGAAGTTTCGGTGATCTTTCGCGAGAGCGTTGAGGATCTCAAAGCCTATGCGCTGGCCGCTGTCGCGCCGGGCGACGTTGTCATGGTCAAGTCGTCCAAGGGAACCGGCTGCGCCAAGATCGTGCAGGCGCTGATCGAGAGCTATCCGGAGACGCAAGCCGAGGAATACGGGGCCGAGGGAACCGAAGCCGAGGGGTAGCCGGCGTAATAAAAGCCGGCGGAACCGCCCATGATGGCGCGGTGGATACAGTTTGAGGTTAGGCGGCGCGCCCTAACACTTTCGCATGCAAGCGCGTATCGTTTTTCAGATGATTCTGTTGGACGTGTTTCGAAATACTACGGCGCCGCGTCTCCCGGGGCGGGAAAGCTTCGCTGTAACACTTTAAACTGCTGCATCATTGTGCAGGAAACCTTTGGGGAAAGGTCCCTTATGCTCATTTGGCTTGTGGAACTGGCGGACCACTTTCAGTTTTTCAATCTTTTTCGCTACATCACGTTCCGCACCGGCGCGGCGCTCTTCACGTCGGCCATGATCGTCTTCCTCTTCGGGCCCGCGATGATCGCCTCGCTGCGCATCCGCCAGGGCAAGGGCCAGCCGATCCGCGCCGACGGGCCGCAGACGCATTTCAAGAAGGCCGGCACGCCGACCATGGGCGGCCTGATGATCCTGGCCGGCATCGTCGTCTCGTCGCTGCTCTGGGCCGATCTGTCGAGCGTCTACGTCGTCTCGACGCTGCTCGTCACGCTCGGCTTCGGCGCCATTGGCTTCTACGATGATTACCTCAAGGTTACGAAGCAGTCGGACAAGGGTTTTTCCGGCAAGGCACGCCTCGGCATCGAATTCGTGATCGCGGCGATCGCCGTGTTTTTCATGATGCAGGCCTCGCTTTCGGGCGGTCCGTCCGGCTCCACTTTCGGCTCCTCCGTCACTTTCCCCTTCTTCAAGGACCTGATCGTCAATCTCGGCTATTTCTTCGTGCTGTTCGGTGGCTTCGTCATCGTCGGCGCCGGCAATGCCGTGAATCTGACCGACGGTCTCGACGGTCTTGCGATCGTGCCTGTGATGATCGCCGCTGCCGCCTTCGGCCTGATTGCCTATCTCGCGGGTAACGCCGTTTTCGCCAACTATCTGCAGATCCATTTCGTGCCCGGCACGGGCGAGCTTGCCGTCATCCTCGGCGCCGTCATCGGCGCCGGCCTCGGCTTCCTCTGGTTCAACGCGCCGCCGGCCGCCATCTTCATGGGCGACACCGGGTCGCTGGCGCTTGGCGGCCTGATTGGCACCGTAGCCGTTGCCGTCAAGCATGAGATTGTCATGATCATCATCGGCGGCCTCTTCGTCATGGAGACGCTGTCGGTCATCATCCAGGTCTTCTGGTTCAAGCGCACCGGCCGCCGCGTCTTCCTGATGGCGCCGATCCACCACCACTTCGAAAAGAAGGGCTGGACCGAGAGCCAGGTCGTGATCCGATTCTGGATCATCGCCGTCATCCTGGCGATGGTTGGCCTCTCCACCCTCAAGCTGCGGTGAGCGGACGATGATCCCGGTCACTTCCTTCAAGGGCAGGAAAGTCGCTCTCTTCGGTCTCGGCGGTTCGGGCCTTGCGACCGCGCAGGCGCTCGTCGCCGGTGGTGCCGAGGTTACCGCATGGGACGACAACCCGGATAGCGTCGCCAAGGCTTCGGCGGCAGGCGTGCCGACGGCAGACCTGCGCACCGTCGACTGGGCGGCCTTTGCCGCCTTCGTGCTTTCGCCCGGCGTGCCGCTTACGCATCCCAAGCCGCACTGGACCGTGGATCTTGCCCATGCTTCCGGCGTCGAGATCATCGGCGACGTCGAACTTTTCGTGCGCGAACGCCGGGCGCATGCGCCCGATTGCGCCTTCATCGCGATAACCGGCACCAACGGCAAATCGACGACGACGGCGCTGATCGCACATATCCTCAAAGAAAGCGGCCGAGACACGCAGCTCGGCGGCAATATCGGCACCGCGGTGCTGACGCTTGATCCTCCGAAGGCCGGGCGCTTCTACGTGGTCGAGTGCTCGTCCTACCAGATCGATCTGGCGCCGACGCTGAACCCGACGGCAGGCATTCTGCTCAACCTGACACCCGATCATCTCGATCGCCACGGCACGATGCAGCATTACGCCGACATCAAGGAACGGCTGGTCGCCGGTAGCGGCACGGCAATCGTCGGTGTCGATGACAGTTTCTCGGCGCTGATCGCCGATCGCGTCGAGCGCGCCGGCACCAGGACCGTGCGGATCTCCCGTCGCCATGTGCTGGCAAGCGGCCTCTATGCCGAGGGCCCGCGCATCCTGAAGGCTGAAGGCGGCACTTCCAGCCTGTTCGTCGATCTCGACGGCATCCAGACGCTGCGCGGCGGTCACAACGCCCAGAACGCAGCCGCGGCCATCGCGGCCTGCCTTGCGGTCGGCGTCAGCGCGGCGGAAATCCACGCCGGCCTGAAGAGCTTCCCCGGTCTCAAGCACCGCATGCAGCCGGTCGGCCGCAAGGGTACGGTGGTCTTCGTCAATGACAGCAAGGCGACCAATGCGGATGCGGCGGCGCCGGCGCTTTCGAGCTATGACCGCATCTACTGGATCGCCGGCGGTCTGCCGAAGGAAGGGGGCATCACGACGCTTGCACCCTTCTTCCCGAAGATCGCCAAGGCCTATCTGATCGGCGAGGCCGCACCGGCTTTCGCCGCGACGCTTGGCGAAGCGGTTCCCTATGAGATCTCGGGCACGCTGGAGCAGGCGGTAGCGCATGCCGCGGCCGATGCCGGCAGGGACGAGACGGGCGGCTCGGCGGTGATGCTCTCACCGGCTTGCGCAAGCTTCGACCAGTATAAGAACTTCGAGGTACGCGGTGATGCCTTCGTCGGACATGTGCGCGCGATCGAAGGCGTGACGATGCTGATTTGATCCCTCGGCCGGCGCGCATGCGTGCCGGTCGATGCGGAAGGTGGTGCGGGATTTCGGACGTGGGCGCGGTGGGCGCCGGAGAAGGGGACTGACAAGATGGTAAGCCGAGCCGAACGTGGCCCCGTGGCCGACTGGTTCTGGACGATCGACAGGTTCTTTCTGGCGACCTTCATCCTGTTGATGGGCGTCGGCTTCATGCTGTCCTTCGCCGCAAGCCCTGCCGTCGCCGAGCGCATCGGCCTCGACAGCTTCCACTTCGTCCGGCGCCACGCACTCTTCCTTCTGCCGTCGCTGGTGGTGATGGTGGGGATTTCCTTCCTCTCGCCGCGCCAGGTCCGGCGCGCGGCGATTCTGCTTCTTGCCGGTTCGCTCGGCATGATGGTGCTGGTGCTCTTCATCGGCGAAGAGGTGAAGGGCTCGATGCGCTGGATTTCGCTCGGTGGGATTTCGATCCAGCCGTCGGAGTTCATGAAACCGGCCTTCGTCGTCGTCTGTGCCTGGCTGTTTTCCGAACATGCGCGCCAGCCGGAAATCCCCGGTAATCTCTTTGCCATCCTGCTCTTCGGCATCGTCGCGGCCCTGCTTGTCGCCCAGCCCGACCTCGGCCAGACGATCCTGACCACCGCCGTCTGGGGCGGCATGTTCTTCATGGCCGGCATGCCCTGGCTCTGGATCATCCTGCTTGGCGGTGCGGCCCTCGGCGGCTTCTTCGTCGCCTATACGTTGCTGCCGCACGTGGCCGCGCGTATCGACAAGTTCCTGACGGGCGAAGGCGACACCTTCCAGATGGATACCGCCCGCGAGGCGATCATCCGCGGCGACTGGTTCGGCCGGGGCCCGGGCGAAGGCATCGTCAAGCGCATCATCCCGGACAGCCATACCGACTTCGTCTTTTCCGTTGCCGCCGAGGAATTCGGCATCGTCTTCTGCATGGTCATCGTGCTGATCTTCGCCTTCCTGGTGATGCGCGGCCTCAACCATGCCTTCCGCGAACGCAACGACTTCAACCGGTTCGCCGTTGCCGGCTTGGTGCTTCAGATCGGCATCCAGTCGATGATCAACATCGGCGTGAACCTCGAACTGCTTCCGGCCAAGGGCATGACCCTGCCGCTGATCTCCTATGGTGGCTCGTCCATGGTGGCGATCTGCGTCACTGCCGGCTTCATCCTGGCCTTGACCCGTCACCGCCCGGAGAAGCGCGCCGTGGAGCGCAGCCTGTTTCGGTCCGGCATTGGCGTGCCGGCGGAGTAAAATATGACTAAAGGCATCATCCTGCTTGCCGCCGGCGGTACCGGCGGCCATCTCTTTCCGGCAGAAGCGCTGGCCCACGAGCTGAAGGCCATGGGCTATTCGGTGCATCTGGTCACCGATAGCCGCGCCGAACGTTATGCCGGCAAGTTCCCCGCCGACGAGGTTCATGTCGTGCCTTCGGCGACAATCGGCTCGAAGAACCCGGTCAGCGTCGTCAAATCGCTCTGGACGCTGTGGAGCGGCATGCGCGCGGCGCGAAAGCTGATTGCCCGGCTGAAGCCCAAGGCCGTCGTCGGCTTCGGTGGCTACCCGACCGTGCCGCCGCTCTTGGCGGCAACCGGCATGGGTGTGCCGTCGATCATCCACGAGCAGAACGCCGTCATGGGCCGCGCCAACAAGGCGCTGGCCTCGCGCGTCAAGGCGATCGCCGGTGGCTTTCTTCCGGAGGGCACGGGCGCCTTTGCCGCGAAAACCGTGACGACGGGCAACCCCGTTCGCCCGGCGGTGCTAGCCGCCGCCAACACGCCCTATGTGTCGGCTGTCGGCGACGCGCCATTCCATCTCGTCGTCTTCGGCGGCAGCCAGGGCGCACAGTATTTTTCCAAGGCAGTACCGCAGGCGATCTGCCGTCTGGACGACGAGGTTCGCCAGCGATTCAAGGTCACGCAGCAGGCCCGGCCTGAAGACAGGGACGGCGTGATCGCCACCTATGAGAAGCTCGGTGTGCCCGCCGAGGTCTCGCCGTTCTTCACCGATATGGCCGAGCGCATCGCCGGCGCTCAGCTCGTCATTTGCCGCTCCGGCGCCTCGACGGTATCGGAGCTTGCGGTCATCGGCCGGCCGGCGATCCTCGTGCCCTATCCCTATGCGCTCGATCACGACCAGGCGGCCAATGCGGCCGCCCTTGCCGCCAAGGGTGGCGCACGCGTGATCGCGCAGGCCGAACTCACCGCCGACCGTCTCGCCGGCATCCTCAATGATGCGATCGGCAAGCCGCAATCGCTCGCGGAGATGGCGGCAAATGCCCGGGAAACCGGCAAGCCAGACGCAGCAAGCTTGCTTGCATCCCTCGTAGAGGCTATTGCCAGCGGTTTGACAGTCGAGAAATTCAGGGAAACACGCTCATGAAAATGCCGAAAACCATCGGGCTGGTCCATTTCATCGGTATCGGCGGCATCGGCATGAGCGGCATCGCCGAGGTGCTGCACAATCTCGGACACAAGGTCCAGGGTTCCGACCAGTCCGACAGTGCCAATGTGCAGCGCCTGCGCGCCAAGGGCATCGAGGTCTTCGTCGGCCACAAGGCGGAAAACCTCGGCGAAGCCGAGGTGATCGTCGTTTCGACCGCGATCAAGAAGAACAATCCGGAACTGATCGCCGCGCGCGAGAAGTTCCTTCCCGTCGTGCGCCGCGCCGAGATGCTGGCCGAGCTCATGCGCTTCCGCAATGCGATCGCGATCGGCGGCACGCATGGCAAGACGACCACGACCTCGATGGTCGCAGCGCTGCTCGAGGCCGGCGGGCTCGACCCGACCGTCATCAACGGCGGCATCATCAATGCCTATGGCACCAACGCCCGCATGGGCGAGGGCGAGTGGATGGTGGTTGAGGCCGACGAATCCGACGGCACCTTCCTGAAGCTGCCGGCCGATGTTGCCATCGTCACCAATATCGACCCGGAACATCTCGACCACTACGGCAATTTCGATGCCGTGCGCGCCGCGTTCCGCCAGTTCGTCGAGAACGTGCCCTTCTACGGTTTCGGCGTGCTCTGCCTCGACCATCCGGAAGTGCAGACCATGGTCGGCAAGATCGAGGACCGCAAGGTCGTGACCTACGGCGAGAACCCGCAGGCCGACGTGCGCTTCCACAACATCCGCATGGACGGCGCCACCTCCGTCTTCGACATCGAGATCCGCCGCCGGCGCACCGGCCAGGTGATCCCGATGAAGGACCTGCGCCTGCCGATGCCCGGCCGCCACAACGTGTCCAATGCGACCGCGGCGATCGCCGTTGCGCAGCGCCTCGGCGTCAGCCCGGAAGCGATCGCCAAGGGGCTTGCCTCCTTCAGCGGCGTCAAGCGCCGTTTCACGCTGACCGGCGAGACGAACGGCGTGCGCGTCTATGACGACTACGGCCACCATCCGGTCGAGATCAAGGCGGTGTTGCGCGCCGCACGCGAGGCCTGCCAGGGCCGAATCATCGCCGTGCACCAGCCGCACCGCTACTCGCGCCTTTCGAGCCTGTTTGAAGATTTCTCGGCCTGCTTCAACGATGCCGACACGATCCTGATCGCGCCTGTCTATGCGGCCGGCGAAGACCTCATTCCGGGCGCAACGGCCGAGGAACTGGTCGATCGCATCAAGGCGGGTGGCCATCGCGACGCCCGTTACGTCTCCGGTCCGGAGGCAATCGCGCCGGTTGTCAGCAAGATTGCACAGCCCGGCGATTTTGTGGTTCTCTTGGGGGCTGGCAGCATCACCTACTGGGCGGCTGCCCTGCCTAAGGAACTCGCGGATATTTCAGGAAATTGAGCATGAAACAGGTCAACGGTCAGAAACTACTGGAATCGCTCGGAAGCGGCGTAAGCGCTGTGCGCGGCCGTATCACGCCGGATGCGCCGATGGATCGTGTCACCTGGTTCCGCGCCGGCGGTCTTGCCGAGTTGATGTTCCAGCCGCACGACACCGACGATCTCATCACCTTCCTGAAGCTGGTCCCGGCTGAAGTGCCGGTCACGGTTGTCGGCGTCGGCTCGAACCTGCTGGTGCGCGACGGCGGCATTCCCGGTGTCGTCATCCGGCTGTCGGCCAAGGGTTTTGGCGATCTGGAACTGGTCGGCGAAAACCGCATCAAGGCCGGCGCGATCTGCCCGGACAAGAACATCGCCGCCATGGCGCTCGATCACGGCATTGGCGGCTTCTACTTCTACTACGGCATTCCCGGCTCGCTCGGCGGCGCGCTGCGCATGAACGCCGGCGCCAATGGTGCCGAGACCCGCGAACGGGTCGTCGAGGTGCACGCGGTCGACCGTCAGGGCAACCAGCATGTGCTGTCGAATGCCGACATGGGCTATGCCTACCGCCATTCGGCGGCGGCGAAGGACCTCATCTTCACCCACGCGGTGTTCGAAGGCTACGCCGAGGACAAGAACAAGATCCGCACCGACATGGATGCCGTGCGCCAGCATCGCGAAACGGTGCAGCCGATCCGCGAAAAGACCGGTGGCTCGACCTTCAAGAACCCGGAGGGCCACTCGGCCTGGAAGCTGATCGACGAGGCTGGCTGCCGCGGCATGATGATCGGCAGCGCGCAGATGTCGCCGCTGCACTGCAACTTCATGATCAACACCGGCCAGGCGACCGGCTACGAGCTCGAATATCTCGGTGAAACCGTGCGCCAGCGCGTGCTCGAACATTCCGGCGTCCGGCTCGAATGGGAGATCAAGCGCATCGGCAACTTCATGCCGGGCTACGAGATCAAGGAGTTCCTCGGCCGCGGCATCGCGTAAGGCTCGGTTGCGAGACGTGATCTGAAAGGCCGTGGCGGAAGCGCTGCGGCCTCTTGTTTTTCCGGCGGGCGGCAAGCGGCTGCCAGCGCCTTTGCAGAATGCCGGGGTCCCTACTCAATCACGGTCGAGGAGAAAGCTCGAGTGCGTTGCTTGCAAAGACTGTCGTATGCGAGGTTGCTCGCCGTTTCAGCCCTATTGGCCAATCTTGCGTTCTTTGCGCCCGTCAAGGCTATGGATGAGGTGCGTCTGCAAGCTGCCGTCGCCTCGCTCGGTGACGGTGCTGACGCCCAGCGTCTCGAAGCCAGGGTTGCCGATCTCGTAAAATCAGGCGACCAGATCGAGCTTGCGAAGCTGGCCGAACAGATCCGGATGAAAGACGGCGATTTCCTCGACATTCTGGCAAAGTTCTATGAGCAGCCGGAGCAAGCGAACGCGACGCCCGGTTGGCAGCAGATCGCACTCTCAATGGGGCCATGCCACTACGCCAACGCTGCCATCCGCATCGTCGCGATGAAGATCGCGAACGGCACTCACCCAGCCATCCGAAACGGCGTTGTCATGATCGACGGCACGGAGGTCGACAATATTTTCGCGGAATCGATGCATCGCTGCGAGTTGATTGCGCGTCTTCCCAAGTCCACGCGGCAGGTCGGCTCTAGCTGCGCCATGACCGGCGACTGCGCCGACGATCCGGACCTCATGGAGCAGCAGTGAGTCGAGCAGCCAGCGCTTTGCTGGCGCTGGCCCGCCGCGTGCTGCGATCGTCATCGGATTGGCTTCGGAGGCTTCGCGAACAGAGGGCGCCAAACGAAAGGGCCGCAGCGTTGCCGCTGCGGCCCTTCTTGGTTGTGATCGGCCGCGCTAGGCGGGGCCAGTCGTGATCAGGCCGAAACCTCGTCTTCCGTCGACAGCACCAGGCACAGAAGCGTGATGGCGGCGGCGGCCAGCAGGTAGTAGCCGACGTAATCGAGGCTGTAGTTGGTGGCGAGCCAGGTGGCGATGTACGGCGCCAGCGACGCGCCGAAGATGCCGGCGAGGTTGAAGGTCATGGACGCGCCGGTGTAGCGCACCGAGGTCGGGAAGGGGGCTGCCAGCGCTGCGCCGATCGGGCCGTAGGTGAGGCCCATGAGGCCGAGGCCGATGATCGAGAACAGGAAGGCGCCGCCAAGGCCGCCGGCAAGAAGCGGGGCCATGAACAGGCCGAAGACGCCGATGCCGATGGTGGTGATGATCAAGATCAGGCGACGGCCGTAGCGGTCCGAGAGGATACCGGCAACCGGGATCATCAGGCCGAAGAAGACGACGCCGGTCATCTGCACGACCAGGAACTGCTCACGCGAATAGCCGAGCTTCGCCGTGCCCCAGGAGAGCGAGAAGACGGTCATCAGGTAGAACAGCACGAAGGTCGCAAGCGCCACGAAAGTGCCGAGCACCAGGCTGCGCTTGTGGAAACGGAAGATCTCGGCGATCGGCACCTGCACGCGCTCGTGCTTGTCGACGGCCTTCTGGAACTCTGGCGTTTCGGTGATCTTCAGGCGGACATAAAGGCCGACGGCGACGAGCAGGATGCTGGCGATGAACGGCACGCGCCAGCCCCAGGCGAGGAAGGCTTCGTTGCTCATCACTTCGCCGAGGATCAGGAAGGTGCCGGCCGACAGGATGAAGCCGATCGGCGCGCCGAGCTGCGGGAACATGGCGTACCAGCTGCGCTTGCCCTCAGGCGCATTCTCGGTGGCAAGCAGCACTGCGCCGCCCCATTCACCGCCAAGGCCGAGACCCTGGCCGAAACGGCAAAGCGCGAGCAGCAGCGGAGCTGCGACGCCGATCGTGGCATAGGTCGGCAGAAGGCCGATGACGACCGTGGAGATGCCCATGGTCATCAGCGCCGCCACCAGCGTCGCCTTGCGGCCGACCTTGTCGCCGAAATGGCCGAAGATCACGGCGCCGAAGGGGCGGGCGAAAAAAGCGATCGAGAAGGTCGCGAAGGATTGCAGCATTGCCGAGGTCGGGTCCGAGCCCGGGAAGAACAGGTGCGGGAACACCAGAACGGCGGCGGTGGCGTAAACGTAGAAGTCGAAGAATTCGATGGTCGTGCCGACGAGGCTTGCGAACAGCACCCGGGCAGGGGAGTTCACTGCCGCGTGCTTTGACGCATTGTCCTTCGGCGACAGGGAGGTTGTCGCGTCTGTCACTATCATTGTTCCTATGGATGTAAGACCGTCTTGGGAGGCGGGTGCGGGCGTCTTAACGCAAGTTTCGACATGACGAAACCCTGATATCGTAAGAAGTGCGAACGATATCGACGTCATGCGCATCATTATTCTGTCGGCGCTCCGCTCTGGGGCCGCGGCGCGGGACGGCCTTTTCGCTTGCGCCTCAACTGCTTTGCCGTAGGCAGATTTTCACGTTTTGCGGGAGCTTCGCTTGGCGGGACAACCCGGATTGACGAGAATCAAATTGTGGCAAACTCTCGACGGCGAAGCGATCGGCTTCGTTTTTCAGGAGCGAATGCATGTTCAAAAGGCTTTCTGCGGAATTTCTCGGTACATTCTGGCTCGTTTTCGGCGGTTGCGGCAGCGCCGTGCTGGCGGCTGCCCTGCCTGAGGTCGGTATTGGCTATCTCGGCGTCTCCTTTGCTTTTGGCCTGACGGTGCTGACCATGGCCTATGCGGTCGGCGGCATTTCCGGCGGGCATTTCAATCCGGCCGTCTCGGTGGGGTTGCTGGTTGCGGGCAAGTTCCCGGCGCACAAACTTGTCGGCTATGTCATCGCCCAGGTGCTGGGTGCCATCGCCGCGGCGGCGGTTATCTATCTGATCGCCAGCGGCAAGGGGGATTTCCAGCTCGGTGGCTTCGCTGCCAACGGTTACGGCGCGCATTCGCCGGGCGGCTACTCGCTGACGGCGGCGCTGGTTGCCGAGGTGGTGCTGACCGCCTTCTTCCTGTTCATCATTCTCGGCTCCACCCATGGCCGAGTGCCCGCGGGCTTTGCGCCGATCGCCATCGGCCTGGCGCTGACACTGATCCATCTGGTCTCGATTCCGGTGACGAACACGTCGGTCAATCCGGCCCGCTCGACGGGGCAGGCGCTCTTCGTCGGCGATTGGGCGGTCGCGCAATTGTGGCTGTTCTGGGTGGCGCCGATCGTCGGCGCGGCGATCGCCGGCATCGTCTGGAAGATCGTCGGTGATGACGACTGATCCAATTCGGATGCCGTCAGGCATAGACCCGCCGCCCTGGCTGCGGCGGGTTTTTTCATTTTTTCTTCTGTTTATGCATTAGATTCAAGATTACTCCGCAACCCTTTGATCTCTCGCTAAAATGCCTTGTTCCACATGCGCTTGCGCCTGCAACCGGCGTTTCATTTCCTGACCGGGGTTAACGAAAGTAAACGGTTCGTTAACCTTAATGACGTTCTAGTGACCCCAATGGCGCAGCTGACTCGCGAGGGCGGGAGCCAGCCAGACGCAAGGAAGCCTTGCGATAGTGGCGTATTGTCTGGGGGTTTGAATGAACGGCAAGCATGTGGCTGTCCTGATGGGCGGATTTTCTTCGGAGCGACCGGTTAGCCTGTCGTCCGGGGCTGCCTGTGCGGATGCCCTGGAGGCTGCCGGCTATCGCGTCACCCGGATCGACGTCGATCGCAATGTCGCAGAGACGCTGGCCGCGCTGCGACCCGACGTTGCCTTCAACGCCCTTCATGGACCGTTCGGCGAGGACGGCACGATCCAGGGCATCCTCGAATATCTTGAGATCCCCTACACCCATTCCGGCGTACTTGCCTCGGCGCTCGCCATGGACAAGGCGCAGGCCAAGCACGTTGCGGCTGCTTCGGGTATTCCAGTTGCCGATGCGCAGGTCATGGATCGCCATGCCTTTGGTCCGAAGCACCCGATGAAGCCGCCTTACGTGGTCAAGCCGGTTTCCGAAGGCTCCAGCTTCGGTGTCGTCATCGTCCAGGAAGATCAGTCGCATCCGCCGCAGGTGGTGACGTCGAGCGAATGGCGTTACGGCGACCGAATCATGGTCGAGCGTTATGTCGCCGGCCGCGAACTGACCTGTGGTGTCATGGGCGACAAGGCGCTCGGCGTCACCGAAATCATCCCGCAGGGCCATGCCTTCTACGATTATGATTCCAAATACGTAAAAGGTGGTTCGCGTCACGTCATTCCGGCACAGATTTCACCAAATATTTACCAAAAAATACAAACACTCGCTCTGAAGGCGCATCAGGCAATCGGTTGCCGGGGCGTCAGCCGATCCGACTTTCGTTTCGATGACAGTTCCTCCGCCGAGGGCGAGCTGATCTGGCTGGAGATCAACACCCAGCCCGGCATGACACCGACCTCCCTGGTGCCCGAGATGGCCGCGCATGCCGGCTACAGCTTCGGTGAGTTTTTGAGTTGGATGGTGGAGGACGCGTCGTGTTTGCGTTGAGGGGCAAAAGGGGCAAGAGGGTTCGTCACCTCGATGGCGCCGCCGCCGTCGATGTGGATGGCGCGCGCGTACTGCCGCGTCCGCTTCGTCGCGTCGTGCGCTTCTTCGTCAGCCTCGGCGCTGGCCGCATCCGCTTTCCCGCCTATACCGGCACGCTGTCGGCGATCGCCTTTTTCGCCGCCACCGGCTTTTACGGCATGTCGCTCGGCGGCCATACGCAGAATTTCGCGCAGGCCTCGACCACGGCCGCAGGCTTCGCGATCGAAGACGTCAAGGTTTCCGGCAACGACCAGACCTCGGAAATCGACATTCTCCAGCAGCTCGGCCTCGACGGCACGACGTCGCTGGTGGCGCTCGATATCGCCGAAGCGCGCAAGCTGATTGCGGAAATGCCCTGGGTGCAGGGCGTCACCGTTCGCAAGATCTATCCCGGCACGATCGAGGTTAGCCTCACCGAGCGCAAGGCCTTCGGCATCTGGCAGCACGGATCGGACCTTTCGCTGATCGAGCGCAGCGGCAGCGTGATCGCGCCCTTGCGCGACAACAAGTTTGCCGCTCTGCCGCTCTTCGTCGGCCGTGACGCCGAAACGGCGGCTGCCGATTTCTACGACGAGTTCTCCCGCTGGCCGGAGATCCGCTCGCGCGTGAAGGCCTTCGTGCGCGTGGCCGGCCGCCGCTGGGACCTGCGCCTCGACAACGGCATCGTCGTCAAGCTGCCGGAGCACGACGTCGCCCGGGCGATGAAGGTGCTCTCCGACATGGAAAGCCAGCACCAGCTCCTCGAGCGCGATATCGCTGCCGTGGATCTGAGGCTCGAAGACAGAACAACAGTTCAGTTGACGCCGGACGCAGTGACCCGGCGCGAAGTTGCCTTGAAGGCGAGGGACAAGATGCTGAAGGCGCAGGAGACCGAAAAGAAGAAAGAAGGCCGCATATGAGTCTATTCGGTTCCTCCAGCTTTGGCCTGCCGCGCCTGAAGCCGCTTTCCTCGAAGCGGTCTCATGTCGTCTCGGTGCTGGATATCGGTTCGACCAAGGTGGTCTGCATGATCGGCCGGCTGACGCCGCGCGCCGAAAGCCAGATCCTGCCCAACCGTACGCATAGCGTCGAAATCATCGGCATCGGCCACCAGAAGTCCCGCGGCGTCAAGAACGGCGTCGTCGCCGACCTCGATGCGGTCGAGAGCGTCGTCCGGCTCGCCGTCGATGCGGCCGAGCGCATGGCCGGCCTCACCATAGACAGCCTGATTGTCAACGTTTCGGCCGGCCGGCTGCAGAGCGACGTCTATACCGCGACGATCGATCTCGGCGGCCAGGAAGTCGACGCCAATGATCTGCGCAAGGTTCTCTCCGCCGCCGGCCAGCAGTCGCTGCGCTCCGACCGCGCCATCCTGCACTCGCTGCCGACGGGCTTCTCGCTCGACGGCGAGCGCGGCATCCGCGATCCGCTCGCCATGTTCGGCGACGTTCTCGGCGTCGACATGCATGTGCTGACGGCCGAACGGGCAGCGCTCAAGAACCTCGAACTCTGCGTCAATCGCGCCCACCTTTCGGTCGAGGGCATGGTGGCGACCCCCTATGCCAGCGGTCTTGCCGCTCTCGTCGACGACGAGGTTGAGCTCGGCTGTGCGGCGATCGACATGGGTGGCGGCACGACGACGATCTCGGTCTTTGCCGAAGGCAAGCTGGTTCACGCTGACGCTGTCAGCCTCGGCGGCCATCACGTGACGACGGATCTGGCGCGCGGTCTTTCGACCCGCATCGAGGATGCCGAACGGCTGAAGGTCGTGCACGGGTCGGCTCTGCCCAACAGCGCCGACGAACGCGACATCGTATCGGTGCCGCCGATCGGCGAGGACGACCGCGATCAGCCGACGCATGTGCCGCGCGCACTTGTGTCGCGCATCGTGCGCGCCCGCATCGAAGAGACGCTGGAACTCATCCGCGATCGCATCCAGCGCTCGGGCTTCAGCCCGATCGTCGGCAAGCGAATCGTTCTGACGGGCGGCGCCAGCCAGCTGACCGGCCTGCCGGAAGCGGCTCGCCGCATCCTCGCCCGCAATGTTCGCATTGGCCGTCCGCTCGGAGTTTCCGGGCTGCCGGCCGCTGCCAAGGGCCCGGCCTTCTCCACGGCGGTCGGCCTGATGATCTATCCGCAGGTCGCCGACCTCGAGACCCATGCCTCCCACGGCGGCATGTTCTCGGCGCTCGGCGCCGGCAACGGCCGCATCGCCCGCATGGGCCAGTGGCTGAAAGAGAGCTTTTGAGTGACGGCCGGCTCCGACAGGGACGGGGCCGGGTGAAGACAAACTAGGACTTTGAAAGATTTGGCCGGCTCGGCAAGGCGGCCAGAAACCAGAAGGAACGGGACTATGACTATCAACTTGCAGAAGCCGGATATCACGGAGCTGAAGCCCCGCATCACCGTCTTTGGTGTAGGTGGCGGCGGCGGCAATGCTGTCAACAACATGATCACCGCAGGCCTCCAGGGCGTCGATTTCGTCGTCGCCAACACGGATGCCCAGGCACTCACCATGACCAAGGCCGAGCGCATCATCCAGATGGGCGTCGCCGTCACCGAAGGTCTCGGCGCCGGTTCGCAGCCGGAAGTCGGCCGCGCGGCCGCCGAAGAGTGCATCGATGAGATCATCGATCACCTCAACGGCACCCACATGTGCTTCGTCACCGCCGGCATGGGCGGCGGCACCGGCACCGGTGCAGCCCCGATCGTCGCACAGGCCGCCCGCAACAAGGGCATCCTGACGGTCGGCGTCGTCACCAAGCCGTTCCATTTCGAAGGCGCGCGCCGCATGCGGCTCGCCGACCAGGGCATCGCCGAACTGCAGAAGTCGGTCGACACCCTGATCGTCATCCCGAACCAGAACCTCTTCCGCATCGCCAACGACCGCACGACCTTTGCGGACGCGTTTGCTATGGCCGACCAGGTTCTCTATTCGGGCGTTGCCTGCATCACCGACCTCATGGTCAAGGAAGGCCTCATCAACCTCGACTTCGCCGACGTCCGCTCGGTGATGCGCGAAATGGGCCGCGCCATGATGGGCACCGGCGAAGCTTCGGGCGAAGGCCGCGCACTGGCCGCCGCCGAAGCCGCGATCGCCAACCCGCTGCTCGACGAAACCTCGATGAAGGGCGCCCAGGGCCTCCTGATCTCGATCACCGGCGGCCGCGACCTCACCCTGTTCGAACTCGACGAAGCGGCTACCCGTATTCGCGAAGAAGTCGACCCGGATGCCAACATCATCCTCGGCGCGACGTTCGACGAAGACCTCGAAGGCCTCATCCGCGTCTCGGTCGTTGCCACCGGCATCGACCGCACGGCCGCGGAGGTGGCGGGTCGTTCCGCCGACTTTCGTCCGGTAGCAGCAAAGCCGGTCGTCCGCCCGTCCGCCGCCGTTCCGGCCCAGCAGCCGCAGCCGGTTGCCCAGCACCAGCCGGCCCCGGTTCACCAGCCGGTGATGCAGCAGCCGGTCGCCCAGCCGGTTCAGCAGCCGATGCAGCAGCAGGCAACCGCCGACCAGATCGCA
Organism: Ensifer sp. EB106-05-01-XG146; assembly: GCF_058791875.1. Classification (NCBI taxonomy): domain Bacteria; kingdom Pseudomonadati; phylum Pseudomonadota; class Alphaproteobacteria; order Hyphomicrobiales; family Rhizobiaceae; genus Ensifer; species Ensifer sp. EB106-05-01-XG146. The sequence goes on along the minus strand of NZ_JBYTDX010000001.1, from coordinate 2,283,192 downwards.
GCCGCCATCCGCGAAGCCGAAATGGAGCGCGAGCTCGACATCGCGACCCGGGCTGCCCAGGTGCAGGCCCAGGCCCCGGTTCAGCAGGCGATGCACGACGACAGCTTTCGTCCCCAGAGCAAGCTCTTCGCCGGTGCTGCACCGGTAGAGGCCGCTCCGGTCATGCGCCAGCCGCAGCCGCAGATGCAGCCGGTTCAGCCCCAGCCGCAGCCGATCGTGCGCCAGGAGCCCGTCGCTCCGGTCATGCGCCAGCAGCCGGAACAGGTTCGCATGCCGAAGGTCGAAGACTTTCCGCCGGTCGTAAAGGCAGAGATGGACCGCCGCGCACAGCCGGCTGCCCCGATGCAGGAAGAGCGCGGCCCGATGGGTCTGCTCAACCGCATCACCAGCTCGCTCGGCCTGCGTGACCGCGAACAGACCCCGGCAGCCGCCGACATGACGGCTTCCGCCCCGACCGCTGCTTCCCAGCAGCGCCGGCCGCTCTCGCCGGAAGCGAGCCTCTATGCGCCGCGCCGCGGCCAGCTTGACGATCACGGTCGCGCTTCGCCGCAGGCGCGCCCGCAAGAAGATGATCAGCTCGAAATCCCGGCGTTCCTGCGCCGTCAATCGAACTGATTGGAAGGCCCGTTCCTTCACCTTGCCGAATGCCCGGGCAACTGCCCGGGCATTTTTGCATTTTGTTCATTATTTCAGGTGTTTGATTCGATGTTACGGACCGTCGCAAATGCGTAACAAAGCGAAACGAACAGTGATTTGGAATGGTGCCTCCAAACTCCTATTTTCAGACTCGGAATTGGGGACGCATGCGATTCGATCAAGCGCTGTCTGTTCGAAACGCAGAGGACCGGTCGTTGAGCCGGGACTCTCGGGCATCTTTCTTGTGCCCTGAAGATCGTTGCGTCCACCAGCAGGTTTTGGCCATTGGCCACAGGTATTGAAAGTGACGAGAATGGGAATCGAATTGCTCGGGTTTCAGACGACGATTGCAAGCCCGGTAACGCTCAAGGGAATTGGCGTTCATTCCGGTGCGGAAGTGTCGATCACCTTCCATCCGGCCGAAGCCGATGCGGGCATCGTTTTCCAGCGCGTTCTCTCCAACGGCCGGGTCAGCGAATACAAGGCGGTTTCCTCGCAGGTCGGCAACACCGATCTCTGCACCGTTCTCGGGATGTCGCCGGCGACTTCGATCGCCACGATCGAGCATGTGATGGCGGCGATCTACGCGCTCGGCCTCGACAACCTCACGGTCGAAGTGCACGGCGCCGAAATGCCGATCATGGACGGCAGCTCCGAACCCTTCATCGACGCGATCGAGCAGGTGGGCGTTCGCGCCCTTGCGGTCAAGCGTCGCTACATCCGCATCGTCAAGCCGGTGCGCATCGAATCGGGTGCCTCCTGGTCGGAGTTCACGCCCTATGACGGCATGCGCTTCGAGGTCGAGATCGATTTCGATTGCCCGCTGATCGGCCGCCAGGCCTGGAAGGGCGACATGACGCCTTCGGTCTTCAAGCGCGAGCTGTCGCGTGCCCGCACCTTCGGCTTCATGCGCGATGTCGAACGCCTCTGGGCGGCTGGTTTTGCGCTCGGCTCCTCGCTCGAAAACTCCGTCGTCATTTCCGACGACAACACGGTGATCAACGTCGAGGGCCTGCGCTACACCGACGAATTCGTGCGCCACAAGACGCTCGATGCGGTTGGCGACCTCTCGCTCGCCGGCGCGCCGTTCATCGGCTGCTACCGCTCGTACCGCGGCGGCCACAAGATGAACGCCAACGCGCTGAAGGCACTTCTCAGCGACCCGACGGCCTACGAAGTCGTCGAAACGGCAACCCCGCGCCAGCGTACCCGCGCGCGCGATATGGTTGCAGTGGCAGCTCCGGGCTTCGCGCCCTGGTCCGCATAACAAGAAAAGTCATCATCTCCTCCAGTCGCCGGCCGAAAGGCCGGCATTTTCATGATAGAGCTGCCACAAATTTGCATGAATCACCGATCATGACGTTGCGGTCTCAAGGTAACTTGCTCTAAAAGCGCATGTCTGGCGGGGTCCATGCCCGCAGAATGGAACGGGAATATCCGATGGTTCTTGCAGTTTCTGTGGATTTGAAAAAGTCAGCGCGCGTCGCCGCCGTCATTGTCGCGGCCGTTGCCGGCAGCGCCCTGATTACCGCCTGCCAGAACGATCCCGATATCGACATCACCAAGCTGACGGCCGAAACCGATCCGCCGGAAGTGCTCTACAATCAGGGCCTCGCCAACCTCAATGCCGGCAAGACGACGGAGGCGGCGCGCAAGTTCGAAGCGCTCGACCGCCAGCATCCGTTCTCGGAATATGCCCGCAAGGCGCTGGTCATGAACGCCTTCGTTTCTTACCGTAACGGTCAGTACCAGGAGGCAATCAACGCCACCGGCCGCTACCTCAATCTTTATCCGCAGTCGGAAGACGCGGCCTATGCGCAGTACATCCAGGGTCTCGCCTATACCAAGCAGATCCCGGCGGTGACGCAGGACCAGAAGCCGGCCTTCAAGGCGATCGAAGCCATGCAGGCGGTCGTAGACCGCTACCCGGACTCCGAATATGTCGACGACGCCAAGTCGAAGATCCGCTTTGCCCGCGACCAGCTGGCCGGCAAGGAGATGCAGGTCGGCCGCTACTATCTCGAGCGCAAGGAATACCTTGCCGCCGTGTCGCGTTTCCGCGTCGTCGTCGAGCAGTATCCGAACACCAACCAGGTTGAAGAAGCGCTGGCGCGCCTGACGGAAGCCTATTTCGCGATGGGCGTGACCCAGGAGGCGCAGACCGCTGCCGCCGTTCTCGGTCACAACTACCCGGACAGCCAGTGGTACAACGATAGCTTCAAGCTGCTGCAGTCGGGTGGCCTTGAGCCGCGTGAAAGCGGCAACTCCTGGATTTCGCGCGCCGCCAAGAAACTCGTCGGCGCCTGATATCTATCGGCGCCCTTCAAGGAAGATATAACCCCGGATGCTTGCCCAGCTTTCGATCCGCGATATCGTCCTGATTGAACGGCTCGATCTCAATTTCGACGCCGGGCTCTCGGTGCTGACCGGTGAAACCGGGGCCGGCAAGTCCATCCTTCTCGACAGCCTGTCGCTCGCCCTTGGCGGGCGCGGCGATGGCTCGCTCGTTCGCCACGGTTCCGACAAGGGGCAGGTGACGGCGGTCTTCGACGTGCCGATGGGGCATTCGGCGCGGCTGATGCTCAGGGAAAACGGCATCGACGACGACGGCGACCTGATCTTTCGTCGCGTGCAGTCGGCCGACGGCCGCACCAAGGCCTATGTCAACGACCAGCCGATCAGCGTCCAGCTGATGCGCCAGCTTGGCCAGACGCTGGTCGAAATTCACGGACAGCACGACGACCGCGCGCTCGTCGATATCGATGCGCACCGCACGCTTCTCGACGCCTTCGGTGGCACCGCCGAAGAAGCGGCGCATGTGAGCGAACTCTATCGCGCCTGGAAGGATGCCGAGCGCGGCCTGAAGAAGCACCGCGAGCGGGTCGAGGCGGCCGCGCGCGAGGCGGACTATCTTCGGTCTTCGGTCGAAGAACTGGAGAAGCTCAGCCCCCGCGACGGCGAAGAGGACGAGCTTGCCGAGAACCGGGCGCGGATGATGAAGGCCGAGCGCATCGCCGGCGACATCAACGAGGCCTCGGAGTTTCTGAACGGCAACGCTTCGCCGGTTCCGCTGATCGCCTCGCTCGTGCGCCGTCTCGAGCGCAAGAGCCAGGAGGCGCCGGGCCTGCTCGAAGAAACGGTCGAGTTGCTCGACGGTGCGCTCAACCAGCTTTCGGACGCGCAGATGTCGGTCGAGCGGGCGTTGCGCAACACGGAGTTCGATCCGAAGGAGCTGGAGCGGGTGGAGGAGCGGCTGTTCGCGCTGCGCGCCGCCAGCCGCAAATATTCGGTTCCGGTCACGGAACTGCCGGCACTCGCCGTTCGCATGATTTCCGATCTCGCCGATCTCGATGCCGGCGAGGAAAAGCTGAAGCAGCTCGATGCACAAGTCGGCGTGGCGCGGGTAGCGTTCGACGCTTCGGCGCGCTCGCTCTCCGAAAAGCGTCGCCATACCGCGACCGCGCTTTCCGACGCTGTCATGGCCGAACTGCCGGCGTTGAAGCTCGAGCGGGCACGCTTCATGGTCGAGGTGCAAAGCGATCCGTCGCTGCCGACGGTCGACGGTATCGACCTCGTCGAGTTCCACGTCCAGACCAACCCCGGCACGCGGCCGGGCCCGATCATGAAGGTGGCTTCCGGCGGCGAACTTTCGCGCTTCCTGCTGGCGCTGAAGGTGGCGCTTGCCGATCGCGGCTCGGCGCCGACGCTCGTCTTTGATGAAATCGACACCGGTGTCGGCGGTGCGGTGGCCGATGCCATCGGCCAGCGGCTGAAGCGGCTCTCGGCAACGGTGCAGGTGCTCTCCGTCACCCACGCGCCGCAGGTCGCAGCCCGTGCGGCAACGCATCTTCTGATCTCCAAGGGTCCTTCGACCGAAAAGGCCGAGATGATTTCCACCCGTGTCGCCCGCATGGACGACAAGGCGCGCACCGAGGAAATCGCCCGCATGCTTGCCGGCGCCTCGATCACCGAAGAGGCGAGGGCGGCTGCCGCTCGCCTGCTTTCCGGCAACGGCTAGATCATCCTGGCGCCAAGTGGAACATCGGCGGCTGAGGGATGCGATGTCCTCAGAGTGTTCATCTGAACCCACGGCCTTGGGCTTCCTAGCCTTTTGGTTGAATTGTTGCGCCGCTGCACCCGTGTTCTATTTCCTCTGCGGTTGGGGCACTTCGGGCATGTGGGAGAAACTCGAGCATAGACTGGAGATCCGGTTTGCGCAGATGCGTGCGCATCCGGAACTGATCCTGCTCATCGCGCTCGCCTATGCCGGCCTTATCCTGACGATAAAGGAAGCGAACCAGGAACTGGGCGGCTTCGGGGTGTTCGCGTGCGTTGCGATCGCCGTGACTGCAGCAACTCTCGTCGCAAGGCTGCGACACGCCTCGCAGGTCGGGCTGGCGGAGGAGGAGGCCGATCCTCAGCCGCCGAACGCGGACGAAGTCACGCCATTGGCGCTTGTGGCGCCCTGTGCGCACGGGGACCGTTCCTATCTTGTCCGCGTCCCGGCGCCGACGGCGGTTGCCTATGAGGTGGTCCGCAAGGCACAGGATGTGTTTCGCAGCGGCGCGATCGATCCCGAAGAGGATATGAGAGCGTTCCATTCCGACCCCTACAGCCTGATCTGCCTGCAGGACCTCGACGGCAACATCTTCGGCTTCATCGACTACTACGCCTTCGAGAAGAACCACTTCAAACTGTTCCTGCAGGGGCACTATGCCTTTGGCAACCTGCTGGCGAGCGGGCTGCTTGCCCATCCGCAGGCGCGAAAGGCGAAGGTCGTCTATCTCGCGACCATCCTCAATATGAGCTTCCTGCTCGATTCCATGCGCGCCGAGCGCCGCAGGCAGAACGGCATTCTCGTCTGGGCGACGGTTTCGGCGATCCTCGAACACCACACGTTCCCGCCCGACGGCATCGACATCTACAGCATCGGCTGGGACAAGGGCGGGGCCGCGATCCTGAAGATGTTCGGCCTGCAGCCGGTGAGCCGGGTGATGCGTGGCCAGGCGGAAGGCAAATGGATCTACTGCAAGCGTGGTGTCCAGAAAAAGGATCTCGAGGCCATCCGCTGCCGTTATCAGAGGCGCTATGAACGCTGGTGCGAACTGGATGTCAGGTCGCTTGCCGGGCTCGCGCCGGGGGCCGTCAATGCCACTGGCGCGTGAGCCGACGGCGCCGGACGGTCTTTTCTTTCCCATCAGTTGCTCTACAAAACGACTTCGAATCCGGAGTCGTCGCGCATGTCCCAAGAATTGAAACCCGTCGAGAATCTCAACGAAACGGAAGCGGCCGAAGAGCTTGCCTTTCTCGCGGCCGAGCTTGCGCGCCATGACGCGCTTTATCATGGCCAGGACGCGCCGGAGATTTCGGATGCGGACTATGACGCGCTGAAGCGGCGCAACGACGCGATCGAGCAGCGCTTTCCGGCGCTCATCCGCGAAGACAGCCCCTCGAAGAAGGTGGGTGCTGCACCCTCCGTCACCTTCCAGCCCGTCGTGCACGCCCGGCCGATGCTGTCGCTCGACAACACGTTTTCCGACGAGGACGCGCGCGATTTCGTCGCCTCGGTCTATCGTTTCCTCGGCCAACTGCCGGACAACTCCATCGCCTTTACCGCCGAGCCAAAGATCGACGGGCTCTCCATGTCGCTGCGCTATGAGAACCGCCGGCTGGTGACGGCCGCGACCCGCGGCGACGGTACGACTGGCGAAAACGTCACCGCCAATATCCGCACCATCGGCATGATCCCGCAGACGCTGCCGGCAGGTGCGCCCGATGTCGTCGAGGTACGCGGCGAAATCTATATGGCGAAATCGGACTTTGCCGCGCTCAACGCCGAGATGGCGGCGCTCGGCAAGCCGCTCTATGTCAACCCGCGCAACACCGCTTCGGGCTCGCTGCGCCAGCTCGACGCCAAGGTGACGGCGAGCCGCAAGCTGCGTTTCTTTGCCTATGCCTGGGGCGAGATCTCGGAAATGCCCGCCGACACGCAGATGGGCATGGTCGAGGTGTTCAAGAGCTGGGGCTTCCCGGTCAACCCGCTGATGCAGCGGCTCTCCTCGGCCGACGCGCTGCTGGAGCATTACCACCACATCGAGCGCGAACGGCCGGATCTCGACTACGATATCGACGGCGTCGTCTACAAGGTCGACCGGCTCGACCTGCAGGCCCGCCTCGGCTTCCGTTCGCGCTCGCCGCGCTGGGCAACCGCGCACAAGTTTCCTGCCGAGCAAGCCTTCACCCGGCTGACGGCGATCGACATCCAGGTGGGCCGCACCGGCGCGCTGACGCCGGTGGCACGCCTTGAGCCGATCACAGTCGGTGGCGTCGTCGTCACCAATGCGACGCTGCACAACGAGGATTACATCAAGGGTCTCGGCAATTCGGGCGAGGCGATCCGCGAGGGCCGCGACATCCGCATCGGCGACATGGTGATCGTCCAGCGCGCCGGCGACGTCATTCCACAGATCGTCGACGTGGTCATGGACGAGCGCAAGGAGGGGAGCGAGCCCTATCGCTTCCCGACCACATGCCCGGTCTGCGGCAGCCGTGCGGTGCGCGACATCAACGAGAAGACCGGCAAGGTAGATGCGGTGCGCCGCTGCACCGGCGGTTTCGTCTGCCGCGCGCAGGCCGTCGAGCACCTGAAGCACTTCGTCTCGCGCAACGCCTACGACATCGAGGGCCTCGGTTCGAAGCAGATCGAGTTCTTCTTCGAAAGCGAAGACCCGACGCTGATGATCCGCACGGCGCCGGATATCTTCACGCTGGAGAAACGCCAGGAGGCGTCGTCGCTCACCAAGCTCGAAAACATCGACGGCTTCGGCCGCGTCAGCGTGCGCAAGCTTTACGACGCCATCAATACGCGCCGTTCGATCGCGCTGCAGCGTTTCATCTATGCGCTCGGCATTCGCCATGTGGGCGAGACGACGGCAAAGCTGCTGGCGCGTTCCTATGGCACCTACGAGCACTTCGGCGAAGCGATGCGCGACGCGTCGACGTTTACGGGCGACGCCTGGAATGAACTCAACAGCATCGACGGCATCGGCGAGGTGGTCGCCCGTGCCATCGTCGAGTTCTACAAGGAGCCGCGCAACCTCGAAGTCGTCACCCGGCTGTTGTCGGAGGTGACGCCGGAGGCAGCGGAAGCGCCGGTCGCGAGCGACAGCCCGGTCGCCGGCAAGACGGTCGTCTTCACCGGTTCGCTCGAAAAGATGACGCGCGATGAAGCCAAGGCCAAGGCCGAGAGCCTCGGCGCCAAGGTGGCAGGTTCCGTGTCGAAGAAGACCGATATCGTCGTTGCCGGACCGGGTGCCGGCTCCAAGCTCGACAAGGCCCGCGAACTCGGCGTCGCGACCATGGACGAGGACGAGTGGCTGGCGCTGATCGGCGGGTAATCCCCGCCGGTTGCATGCAATCGGCAGAGCGTCGTTACGCCTGCCTGCTGTCGTACTCTTCGGAGGCGGCTTTCAGGGCGGCAATATCGTCGGCGCAGATGAAACGGCGCAGCGCGTCGAACTTTGACCGTTCCCACTGGTAGATGCCGAGCGCAATCAGCGTCGCAACATCGGTCGCGGGGAAACGCTGGCGCACGGGGCGGGCAGGGTTCCCCGCAACGATGGTGTAGGGCGCAACGTCCTTCGTCACGATGGCACCCGACGCGATGACGGCGCCTTCGCCGAGCGTCACACCCGGCATGATCATGGCGCGCATGCCGATCCAGGCGCCGTCGCCGATGACGGTGTCGCCCTTGCCGACATAGGCTTCGCCGATCACATCGAGGAAGGGATAGAGGCTCACCCAATCGGTGCGATGGGTGTGGTTGCCGCCCATGAGGATCACCGCCTCGGCGCCAATCGCGACATAGTCGCCGATCAGCAGTTGATCGATTGGCCATTGCGGTTCCCAGGCCCTGAGGCTGTAGTCGTCGCCATAGAGGTAGCGAACGACACTTTCCTCGAAGGATCCGGTCCAGGCGTTGCTGTAGTAGCTGTTGCTGCCGCGCACGTGAATGTTCGGGTTGCGCACTGTCTCATGCAAGAGCTCGACCTTGGACCAATGCTTGGCTTCGACCTTCGTGGACATGGGGTTCCTCATTCTCAATGCTTGCAAGCGAAGCTGCGCGTCGCTCGCCATTCGTATCCCGTCCCAACTATCGGATTCACCGGTCGCTTTCTTCTCAAATCGGGCGCCGACCGGAAGCTTTGGCAGGCACTGCGATCATTCCATCACACAAAAAGGCCCGCCGCTTTTGGCGGCAGGCGCAAAGTTCGGGGCACTGCGCGAGATCAGGAGGCCTGCTGCTGGGCGGCTTCCTGGTCCATCCACATGAATTCCCAGACGTGACCGTCGAGGTCCTGGAAGGAAATGCCGTACATGAAGCCGTAGTCGAGAGCCGGCTTCCAGGGCTTGGCGCCGGCAGCGAGCGCCTTGGCGAGCATGTCGTCGCATTCAGCGCGGCTGGACGCGGAAAGGGCGGTAATGACCTCGGTTCCTTTCCGGGCGTCGCTGATCTCGCCGGTGATGAAGTCGCGGAACTTCGGCTCGGTCAGAAGCATGACGAAAATATTGTCCGAGATCACCGTGCAGGCGGCGGTGTCGTCGGAGAACTGCTCGTTGAAGGTGAAGCCGAGGGCGGCGAAGAATGCGCGCGAGGCCTTCAGATCCTTGACCGGCAGGTTTACGAAAATCATGCGCATGAAATGCTCCTTGGAATGGATTTCGTGTTTTACGGATCTGATCACTTCGTTGTTTCGGCGAAACCACGAAGCGATCCAACTCTTTGATTGACGCAACTCCAGACGGAAAACTGCGTCGCACTTTTCCTGGAGTTGCCCTAAGGACGAATGCCGGTCGACGATCCCGACACCGGCTCAAAGATTTTTTGAGCCGGGCTGATGTGGGGTGCAACTACAGGTCTTCAAGCGGAGCGAGACCTGCTTCGATGCTGCAAATAGGATCGACGGTGCTAGCGGCTGCGAGCGGCCCCAAGGGCGCGCGCCGCTGCTCGATGTTATTGTCACTTCACGGTGCACACGCCGTTGGCGCCGCCCTTGCCGGTGTAGGACACGCTCGGCGAGCCGTCGGGATTGATGCTGAGCGAGATGGTGACGCCGGCGCCGTGCGCTTCGTAGTAGTTCTCGTTGAACACCTTGAGCTTGGCTTCCTTGCCGTTGATGTAGATCGGGCCGCCTTCGTCGGCATGGACCTCGATCTTGCCGGGGCAGGTGGCGTTGACCAGCGGGATTTTTGCTTCGGCCGCAGCGGCGAAGGCAAGCGTCGGGACGAGAACGCCGAGAAGGCGCAGGCAGGGTTTCATCTTGCTCTCCAGCGTGGGTTGCAGGTGGCATCGATCGCCAACCGTGACAGGCTGCCGGTGGAAGTCAAGCGCGGCTGAGCGTCACCAAGCTGTCATCTATCCGATTGTTTTTTTGCGCTGCACAAGATAGAGGATTGCAGCCGAATTTTATGCAAATGCCTTTTCGCGGAGCAGGTCGCGGCCATCTGCGAAGGCAGCGCGCCAGCATCCCAAAGGGCAGGGCGCCGGCGCGGATTGGAGGGTCCGGAGATGAAGACTTTCACCACCATCGCCGAGCTGCGTGCAGCGCTTGCCGAGCATAGACGCGCCGGCAAGACGGTCGGCTTCGTGCCGACCATGGGCTACCTGCATGTCGGCCATATGGAGCTGATGCGCCGGGCCCGCGAGGAAAACGACGTCGTCGTCGCCAGCATCTTCGTCAATCCGCTGCAGTTCGGCGCCAACGAGGATCTTTCCAAATATCCGCGCGATCTCGCCCGCGACCAGGCGATGCTCGAAGCGGGCAGCGTCAACTATCTCTTTGCCCCCGGTGTTGCCGACATGTATCCGCGACCGATGGAAACGGTCGTCGACGTGCCGACGCTTGGCAGCGAGCTCGAGGGCTCCGTGCGTCCCGGTCATTTCGCCGGTGTTGCCACCGTCGTCACCAAGCTCTTCAACATCGTTGGGCCCGATCGCGCCTATTTCGGCGAGAAGGATTTCCAGCAGCTGCAGATCATCCGCCGCATGGTGGACGATCTCGCCCAGCCGGTGACCGTGATCGGCGTGCCGACGGTGCGCGAGGCCGACGGGCTCGCCTGCTCGTCGCGCAACGTGTACCTGACGGCCGAAGAGCGGCGTGCCGCGGCGATCGTGCCGAAGGCGTTGGATGAGGCGCAGCACCTCGTCGCCTCCGGCGTCAGCGATGTCGCCGCACTCGAAAAGGCCGTGACCGAGTTTCTGGCGAGCGAGCCCTTGGCGAAGCCCGAGGTCGTAGCGGTGCGCGATCCCGAGACGCTGGAGACGATCGAAACGATCGGCGACCGGCCGGTGCTGCTTCTGCTCTTCGTCCGCTTCGGCACGACGAAGCTGCTCGACAATCGCGTGATCGCCCCGAAATCCGCATCATTTGCAAAGGTTGCCTGACATGAGCGTTCAGACCGCCAAGCGCCGGCTCAGCCCCGCCAACATCGAAGCGCTGAAGGGCGAGCGCCCGATCGTCAGCCTCACGGCCTATACGACGCCGATTGCGCGGCTGCTCGATCCGCATGTGGACTTTCTGCTGGTCGGCGATTCCGTCGGCATGGTGCTCTATGGCCTCGACACGACCGTCGGCGTGACGCTGGAAATGATGATCGCCCATGGCCAGGCGGTCATGCGCGGCTCGCAGCAGGCCTGCGTCGTCATCGACATGCCCTTCGGCTCCTACCAGGAATCGAAGGAGCAGGCGTTCCGCAGTGCGGCGCGTATCCTCAAGGAAACCGGCTGCAGCGCAGTGAAACTCGAGGGCGGGGCGGAGATGGCCGAGACGGTCGAGTTTCTCGTCAGCCGCGGCATTCCGGTGCTCGGCCATGTCGGCTTGATGCCGCAGCTCGTCAACACGACCGGCGGTTATCGCTCGGTCGGCCGCAACGACAAGGAAGTGGCAAAGATCCGCCGCGACGCCAAGGCGATCGACGATGCCGGAGCGTTTGGCATCGTCATCGAGGGCACGGTCGAGCCGGTGGCCCGCGACATTACCGCGGAGCTGCGCTCGCCGACGATCGGCATCGGCGCGTCGCCTGCCTGCGACGGCCAGATCCTCGTCTCCGACGACATGCTCGGCCTCTTCAACGACTTCAAGCCACGCTTCGTCAAGCATTTTGCCGAGTTGGCGCCGGCGATCTCGAAGGCTGCCGAGGAGTATGCGAACGAGGTGAAGGCGCGCACGTTCCCCGGCATCGAGCATACGTTCCAGGTCAAGAAGTAAGGGGCGGCTGGCCCGCGCCGGCGCTTATTCCAAGCGATAAAGCGCATCGTTTTCCTGATCGGTGCGCCTTTTGTTCAAGCCTCGTTCGCCGAGGCATCATAAAATTCAATCATTGTATCAGCGCATTTGAATTGTTGCCGGGGGCGCAAGCGCCTATCAGTCCGGCACCGGCCGCATGGCGCGTCATCGCCTCGGCCGGCGGAGGTTTCCATGAAAAAAGATGAATTCTGGGAAGGGGTCCGCGGCGGCTTTCCCATCATGCTGGCAGCATCGCCCTTCGGTGCGCTGTTCGGGGCGCTTGCGGTCGACAATGGCTTCACCATTGCCGATGCGGTGTTCATGAGCGCGACCGTCTATGCCGGCGCTAGCCAGATGGTCGGCATCGAGCTCTTCGGCAATCACGTCCAGCCCTGGCTGGTGGTGCTCTCCGTCTTTGCGGTCAACTTCCGCCACGTGCTCTATTCGGCCTCGATCGCCAAATATGTCCGGCACTTCACCTTCGGGCAGAAGTTCCTCGCCTTCTTCCTGCTGGTCGATCCGCAATATGCCGAGACCGAAAAGCGCGGCGAGCGCGGCTTGCCGATCACCTTTGCCTGGTATCTCGGCTTCGGTCTCGTGATCTACATCCCGTGGATCATCAACACGCTGGTCGGCGCGATCTTCGGGCAGATGATCGGTGACCCCAAGGCGATCGGCCTTGATGTCCTGCTGCCGGTCTATTTCATGGGGCTCGTCATGGGCTTCCGCAAGCGTGACCGGTTCCTGCCGATCGTCATCGTCTCGGGGCTTGCATCCGTCGCCGGCATGCATTTCGTCGGCTCGCCATGGCATGTCAGCATCGGAGCACTAGCCGGCATCATTCTTGCCGCCTGTCTGCCGCCAAGCGAGCGCGCAGTGGCACCGACGGGTGTCGAGAAGGAGGCGTGAACATGGATCCGCAACACCTCAACCTCATCTACCTGATCATCGCGGCGGCCGTTGCGACCTTCCTGACGCGTGTCGGCGGCTATATCCTGATCACCCAGATGAAAGAGATCCCGCCCCGGCTGGAGGCGGCGCTCAACGCCGTTCCCGCAGCCGTTCTGACGACGCTGGTGGCGCCGGCCTTCGTCTATGGCGGGCTCGACGTGACGATCGCCATGTTCGTCGCCTTTGCCATCGCGCTTGGGCTGAATCTCTCAACACTGCGCATGCTCGTCATCGGCTGGGTGGTGGTCATGGTGATCCGGCATCTGGTGATGTAGGACGCCCGTCCGCGGTGGTGTGCGAAGCCGTGGACGGACGTGTTGCGCCCGTTTCGATTGGCGGCGCGCGCATCCTGGACTATCATCTCTGCCGTTGCCGGAGAGGCAGGACATATCCCCTCTCGTTAGGTGGCGTACGACGTCACCGCAGCATGAAGCCTCCCGGCAGTGGAGGAGCGACCATGTTGACCAGGATCTCTATTGCCCTTTTGCTGGCGCTCGCGCCGGCAACGGCCTTTGCCAATCAATGCCCGACCATGATGAAGGCGATCGATGCGGCCATGCAGACCGCTTCCTTGTCCGATGCCGACATGGCCAAGGTCAAGGAATTGCGCACCAAGGGTGAGGCACAGCACCAGGCTGGCGATCACGCCGCCTCGGAGGCAACGCTTGGCGAAGCGAAGAAGCTTCTGGGCATCTGAACGAGAGACCAGGACGTCCGGAGCCAAGGTCTGGCGGGTGAGGGCGCAGCACGCTATCGGCTGCGCGACGGCTCGTTTTATGGGCTCCCGCGACAGCAGGAGCCCAGCAGAGAGCATGACTCAGCGTGACAGCGCTTCCGTTGCGGCCTTCAGCCAGGCGCGCGTCTCGTCGCTCGCCAGCAGCGGCATCAGCTTTTCGCGCGTCTCGGCGTGATAGGCGTTGAGCCAGGCGAGTTCCTCGTCGGTCAGAAGCGCCGGCAGCACCAGGCGGCGATCGATCGGGCAGTAGGTGATCGTGTCGAAGCCGAGCATCGGCAGGTCGCCGCCATCAACCATCGTTGCCGGCTGCACCACGATGAGGTTCTCGATGCGGATGCCGAAGGCGCCGGGGCGGTAGTAGCCGGGCTCGTTGGAAAGGATCATGCCGGCCAGCAGTTCCTGCGTCGAAAGACGGGCGATGCGCTGCGGGCCTTCATGCACCGAGAGATAGGAGCCGACGCCGTGGCCGGTGCCGTGGGCATAGTCGGCGCCCGCCTTCCAGAGCGCGATGCGCGCCAAGGGGTCGAGATCCACGCCGCGCGAGCCCTTGGGGAAGCGCGCCGTGCTGATCGCAATCATGCCCTTCAGCACCAGGGTGAAGAAGCGTTTCTGCTCTTCAGGCACGGCGCCGACGGCCACCGTGCGGGTGATGTCGGTGGTGCCGTTGATATACTGCGCGCCGGAATCGATCAGGAACATGGTGCCCGCTTCGATTGCCTGGTCGGTGGCCGTGGTGACGCGGTAGTGCATGATCGCCGCGTGCGCGCCGGCGCCGGATATCGTGTCGAAGGAGATGTCCTTCAGCGGGTTCTGCATGCGCTCGCCGACGGTGGCGCGGGCGGCTTCCAGCTGGTTGGTGGCACCGATCTCGGTGACTGTGCCGGGCTGTTGGCTGTCGAGCCAGGCGAGGAACTCGACCATGGCCGCACCATCCTGCAGATGGGCGCGGCTCGAGCCTTCGATCTCGGCCGTGTTCTTCTGGGCGCGGGGCAGGCGGGCGGGATCGACCGCTTCGACGACCTTGCCGCCCTTGGCGCGGATCAGTTCGGAAATGGCGAAGGAGGCGAGATCGGGATCGATCATGACGGAGGCGCCGGCGGTGCCGAGAGCCCGCAGACGGTCGTCGAAGGTCGACGGTGCGACGATGTCGGCGATCTGGGTGAGGTAGGCCTCCTGCTCGATGCCGGTCTTGCGCTTGTCGAGGAAAAGTTCGGCGCGGCCGTCGGCGTGGATGATGGCGCGGGCCAGCGGATGCGGCGTGTGCGGCACGTCGGACCCGCGTATGTTGAATGTCCAGGCGACGGACGAGGGGTCGGTCAGCACGACGGCTTCGGCGCCCGTCTTGGAAAGGCCGGCTGCGATCGTCGCGATCTTGTCCTTGGCAAGCGTGCCCGCATGTTCGATCGGCTGGATCGTCACCTTCCCGAGCGGGGCAGCCGGACGGTTCGTCCAGATCCTGTCGAGCGGGTTGTGATCGAGGAAGACGAGCGAACCGCCGAGGGAAGCGAGCGCCTTTTCCAGCCGGCGCACTTCGGCGCCGGTGTGGACCCAGGGATCGATGCCGAGCTTGAAGCCCTTGGCTCCATGGTTTTCCAACCAGAGATGCGGCGGCTCGCCGATGAGGTCGCCGCCGGTAAAGACGGAGCCGTCGACCTGCTCCTTCAACTGCGTGACGTAGCGGCCATCGACGAAGACGACCGCTTCACGCTGCGTGATGAGGGCGACGCCGGCCGAGCCGGTAAAACCGGTGAGCCAGGACAGGCGCTCGGAGGAGGCCGGCACATACTCGCCCTGGAACTCGTCCGCGCGCGGCACGAGAAAGCCGTCGATGCCGAGGGCTGCGAAGGACGCGCGCAGGGCTTCGGTGCGCTCCTTGCCGAACTGCGGCGTGGAGGTGACTTCAAATGACTGAAACATGAGGGAATTCCGGTAGATTGAGCGGCAAACCGCGGGAAAAGATGGGCTATGTTAGCGGAAATCGCCCTTGCCGGGAAAGAGGCGATATCCTGCATGGTGGCCTGATCCCCGGTCCGCGCAACGCTGCGGTTGCACCCTAATAGGAGGGCAATTGCTCATTTACCATACATATGCGCTCAGCGCATGGCACCCATGCTCAGAAAACTCTTTCTCTATCGGAATAATAGTTTATAAGCCGCCTCAACGAACACGGACGAACATCCGGTGGTTCAAAAAGCTGCGGTTCCGAGAATAGTTGGTCACTCTGTTCTCCTCCTCCCTCAAGGGTGGTCAGCTTCGGAACGGTAGACGCCCGCTCGAGCACTCCTCCTCCTCAGGCTCGCGGGCATGGTTGGCCACAAGCCAACCAGCAGGCGATGCCTCTGGCATCGCCTTAGTTTCGAAAGGCCGCCCGTCATGATGGACGAGGCGGCCTTTTCGTTTTTCCCACTTTGCCTTGCGGCTGACGCGCCGCATTCGCGTGCGTGCGGCGGGGTGATTTAGCTGCACGTCATAATCCGATATTGTGGGAGACGTTCGATTTCCGAACGGGGTGCATCACCCGGAGGAGAGCTGGGAGCGTGGTCAAGAAGCCCATCCACCGTCGCTTGGTTGCGATCCTCGTTGCCGACGTGGTCGGCTACTCCCGCATGATGGAAGCCGACGAGGCCGGAACGTACGAAACGTTGAAGCAACGACGAAACCACGTGCTCGATCCCGTTGTTAAGGCGCACGGAGGACGCATCGTCAAATTGATGGGTGACGGTGTACTGGTTGAGTTCGCCAGCGCGGTGGACGCCGCTGAGGCGGCCATTGAACTCCAGCGAAAGATGAAGGAGGCGAATGCCGGCGTTTCCGAATCTCGCCAGATCTTGCTCCGCATCGGCATCAACATGGGCGATGTGATCGGCGAGGGCTCCGACATCTATGGCGAGGGCGTCAACATCGCCGCTCGGCTGGAGGCGTTGGCCGAGCCCGGTGGCCTCTGCATGTCGGAAAAGGTTCACAATGAGATTCAAGGCAAAATCCCCGTCGTGATGAAGGATCTGGGACTGGTGCAGCTCAAGAACATTGCGGCACCCGTCCGGACCTTCGGGATGGAAACGGCACGTCCGCTCGCGGGGGTGCCGCCTTCCCGCGGCAAGGAATTTACCACCATCGCGGTTCTTCCCCTCACAAACATGTCGGGTAATGCGGACCAGGACTACTTCGCCGACGGCATTACCGAGGACATGATCACCGAGTTGAGTCGATTCCGAAATCTCTCTGTCGTCGCCAGAAACACCACCTCGAGTTACAGGGGGCAATCGGTAAACGCGGCGAACGTGGGGCAAGAACTTGGCGCAGACTTCGTGCTTGAAGGCAGTGTCCGGCTGGCCGGCCAGCGCCTGCGCGCCTCGGTGCAATTGATCGAAGCACAGACCGGTGCACACGTCTTTGCCGAGCGGTTCGATCGCGAAATGGCCGACATCTTTGCGGTTCAGGATGAAATCGTGGAGGCGATCGTCGCGCGGCTGTTCTTCAATCTGCAAGAGGTTGCGGGTGTCGTTCGTGCCAGGAGCGCCAAGACGAACATCTCTGCCTATACATCGTGGCTGCGGGCAGGGGCCGCCTGGCGCAATGGAGACGAACCGGGTGCGCGCGAACACATGCAGCAGGCGATTGTCCTCGACCCGGCCTATGCGCCCGCACTCGCCTCGCTGGCGCTGCTTTATGCCTATTGGCGGTTCAGCGAGCCGAACGCGGCGACGGATGCCAAGCTTGAGGCCGAGTGCCAGGAGTTCGCAGCGCGAGCAATCGCTGCCGACAAGAACGATCCATTCGTGCTTTCCACCGTTGCCGCCTGCTTGCTGTTGGTCGGGAGAGTTGACGACGCCATGCGCTACTCGGGCATCGCGATCGCGATGAGCCCGCGCGATATCAACGGTCTCGTTGCCCGAGGCATGATCGTTTCCTATGCGGGGCTACACGAAGAAGGGTTGGCTCTTGTCGAACGGGGCTGCAAGTTCGAGCCGCTCCTGCCGCCGGCGTTCCTCTCCAGTCTCGGCGATTGCCACTATCTGGTGCGCCGGTTCGATGCGGCGCTGGCAGCCTACGGAAGCCTTATCGATCCGCCGATCTTCTTCAGGCTGAACCAGGCGGCGTGTCTGGCCCAGCTTGGCCGAGCCGAGGAGGCGGCAGCCATAATGCACGCAATGCCGCAAGCGTTTGACACGGAAGTCTATGCTCGAAACACGGCGAAGATGTGCGCCTTGCCTGAAGATGCGGAACTTTGGCTGAGTGGCTTCCGCAAAGCAGGAGCGCTTATCGCTCCGTCCTCCGGTCCGGCAAAGGGGTAGGCCACGCACCTCGGTGTCGGCAGCTTCTCATTGAAGTCTGCCGTCGATGTGTCACCTCCGTGTGGAGCGGTTTACTTCTCCAGATGAATCGTCACCCAGCCGTTGCGCCAGATGGTGCGCACGTGGCGCAGGTGCTGGCCGTTGTAATGGGCGAGCACTTTCCAGCGCTGTTCGGCAAGGATGCCCGAGAGGATCACCGAGCCGCCGGGGGCGAGGTTGGCGACGAGCTGCGGCGCCATCTTCATCAAGGGGCGGGCGAGGATGTTGGCGATGATTAGATCGAAGGGGCCGTTGGTGCTGAAGGCCGTCGAATGAAAGCCAGGGGCGGTCGCAAAGGTCATGCCGGTAACGACGCCGTTGACCCGGGCGTTTTCTTCGGCGACGCGGGTGGCGATCGGGTCGATGTCGGTGGCAAGGACCGGCACGTGCATCAGTTTCCAGGCGGCGATCGCCAGCACGCCGCTGCCGGTGCCGAGATCGAGCACGTTGCGCACCGTGCGGGTGCGCGCGACGGTCGCCAGCACTTCGAGGCAGCCGGCGGTGGTGCCGTGATGGCCGGTGCCGAAGGCCTGGCCGGCGTCGATCTCGATGGCGATTTCGCCGGTCTTGACCTTGTCGCGGTCATGCGAGCCGTGCACGACGAAGCGGCCGGCGCGCACCGGCGCCAGGCCCTCGAGTGACTTGGCGATCCAGTCGATATCCGGCAGCACTTCGCGCTCGATCGGGAGATGAGCGAAGTTTTCGGAGAGCGCTTCGGTGAGACGTTCGCCCACGCTCTCCTCGTCGACCATCATCATGTAGATCGAGGCTTCCCAGATGTCGCGCTTCTCGTCGACTTCCGTCGTGCCGATGGCATAGTCCTCTTCGCCGAAGACCTCGCTCATGCGGTCGAGCACGGCTTCCGCCTGCTTCTCGGTGGTGGTGACGAAAAGTCTGATCTCGCTCAAGGGTCCGTCCTTCGGCTGGCAAATCCGCCGCCCGCACCAAGCCCTGAAAGGGGTGCGCTCAAGCGTCGGCAATCGTGTGCTGTGCGCTATCACGATTGCCCTACAAAGGCAAAGCGCCGGACGGGGCCGGCGCTTGCATCTTCAGGTCAGGATCGAAGGGCTCAGCCCTTGGTCAGGTTTTCCAGCTTCTTTACCGCCGTCTCCGGGTTTTCCTCGTAGGCGATGGTGCCGGAGAACTTGCCGTTGGCGTCGAGCAGGAACACCGATGCGGTGTGGTCCATGGTGTAGTCGCCGTCGGGCTTTGCGGCGTCGACCGGAACCTTCTTGGCGTAGACGCGGAAGCCCTTGACCATCTCCATGACCTTGTCGGCCGGGCCGGAAATGCCGGTGATGCGCTTGGAGACGTTGGAGACGTACTGGCCGAGGATTTCGGGCGTGTCGCGCTCAGGGTCGACGGTGATGAAATAGGCTTGCAGCTTGTTGCCTTCGGGGTCGACCTTTTCCAGCCAGCCGTTCAGTTCGAACAGTGTCGTCGGGCAGACCTCGGGGCAATGGGTAAAGCCGAAGAAGAGCGCGGTCGGCTTGCCGTTGAAGGCCTTCTCGGTGATTTCCTTGCCGTCCTGGGCAACCAGCGTGAAGGGCACGCCGAACGGGCCGGAGGCGGCCTGCTCTTTCGACTGGGTCATTTCATAGGTCAGCCAGCCCAGGATGCCCGCCATGACGACGACGGCGGCCCAGAGGACGATGCGGATGGTTTTCATGCGTGCTACCGATTTTGTTGGGGCCGAAGACGGCCGTGTCCGGTTGATAGGCCCTTGATACCGCCTTCACGGACCCCGCGCAAATGGGACAATTGCCGCAGGTTGTGACAGCGGGGTGAGCATTTTGTCGGGCGGCTGCCACTCATCCCGCTGCCGCGACCTTCGTCGTGACGGGGAGAAGGGACCGCACGGCCACCTCCCGCTCCGACAATGAGCCTCAGTGCGCCAACACCCACCGCAGAAGAACCGCACGGCGACGTTTCGCTCGCTTTCGTCCCTTCTTCCCGCAAGCAGGGAGAGGGTAAGGGTAAGGGGCAAAACTTAGAAGCGTGTCCGCGCTAAAAACACCAGGAAAGGCCGGACTGGGCGAGTGCCAGGAACATCTCGGCGCCGTTTTCCATCCAGCCGCGGAAGGCAAGCAGCAGCACGACGGCGATCGCGGCCGCAAGGGTTGCGACGAGAGGAAGGCGGATCGAGCGCTCGGTCTTCGTGTTCATGGCGTCATCATAACAGTTCGGGCGGCAAGGGGAAGCGGGCGCGCTGCCGGCGGACCGTGGGTCTGTCTGGGCCTGTCACGAGATCGGTGTCAAAACCGGCACCCGGCGAGCTGATGGATTGTGCCCTCAAATGCCGGGAAAACCGGCGCTTGCAGTAAATATGCGCGATCTCGAAAATAAGGCGCTTTCCCTGGGGATCGGCGAGGCGCCTTAGCGAATGTTTAAGGTCTGTTTGACAGTGTTTTTTCAGCGCGGGGGAGCGTTGTGCTCCGACATGACATGAGGTCATCCGGTTTGATCGAGCCCGGTTTTCCGCATCGATCCTAACGGAGGATCCGGCCCGCGCCGGGTCCGTGAGCATGGAATGTCTATGACCGCCGCATCTTCCCCATTGAAGCGCAATCTTTCCGTAAGCCAGCGGCTGGCAACGCTTGCCGGTGCCGCTTTCGTCGGTTTTGGCTCCGTGCTCGGAGTCGCCTGGTACGAGGGCCGGCAGGCGAACGATGCCCTGCAGGGCGCGCTCGCCGCGCAGAACGGGCTGACCACGGTCGACGAGGTCCGGCTTGCGACCACCAATCTCGTGCTCAATGCGATGGACAGCATCATCGACCGCGAGGAGGGCGCGATCCAGCCGGCGCGCGCCGCCAGCATCGCCGAGATCCTGAAACTGCTTGAGACGAAATCGACCGATATCAAGGCGCTTGCCGGCCTCATTGGCGGCAGCGATGCGCTTTCGACCTTTGACGCCGATGTGGCGGAACTGCGCCAGGCGATCGGAACGGACCTGAAGGCACTGATCGAAGGCAAGGCTTCGGCTGACGACTTCGGCAAGATCGACGACGCGATCGACGGTGCCGGCGAACGGGTCGCCACGGCGCTCGCCGGCCTTTCCGAAGCGGCAACGACGCTGGTTCAGACGCGCGTTGCCGAGGCGCGCGCCACCTCCGACGAGGCGTTCCAGCTTCAGCTCGCCTCCGGCCTCATCGCCATGGCGACGCTGCTTTATCTGCTCTGGTTCCATGGCAGCACGCTCAGGCGCGGCATTCTCTCCCTGCGCGATGGCATGCAGCGGATCCAGAAGGGCGAACTTTCGACCAAGCTGGAAGCGCTCGACCACGGCGACGAAATCGGCGCCATGGCGCGCTCCGTCGACCTCTTCCGCCTGTCGGCAATCGAAAAGCAGTCTCTCGAACAGAGTGCTGCCCACAGCCGCCGCGAGATCGAGAAGGAACGCGAACAGCAGCAGCAGGAGCGCGAGGAGGCGGTGCGCCGCATCCAGGCGGCGATCGACAATCTCGGCCGCGCGCTGACCCAGCTTGCCGAGGGTGACCTTGCCGTTGCCATCGACCGACCGTTCGACGGCAATCTTGACCAGCTCCGGCAGAACTTCAACCAGACGGTCGAGCGGCTGCGCGTGGTGCTTTCGAGCGTCAAGGACAATGCGCTTTCGATCGAATCCAACGGGCGGCAGATGCGCACGGCGGCCGACGACCTGGCGCGCCGCACCGAGCGGCAAGCCGCTTCGCTGGAGCAGACCTCGGCAGCCCTCGACGAAATCACCGTGACGGTCCGCACCGCGACCCAGCGCGCCGAAGAGGCGAGCCAGATGGTCGACCAGACCCGCACCAATGCCGAGGAGTCCGGCCGCATCGTCGGCCAGGCGATCGCCGCCATGGCCCGCATCGAGGGTGCCTCGAACGAAATCGGCAAGATCATCAACGTCATCGACGAGATCGCCTTCCAGACCAACCTTCTGGCGCTCAATGCCGGCGTCGAGGCGGCGCGCGCGGGCGAAGCCGGCAAGGGCTTTGCGGTCGTGGCGCAGGAAGTGCGCGAGCTGGCGCAGCGCGCCGCCGGTGCCGCCAAGGACATCAAGGCGCTCGTCAGCCGCTCCGGCAGCGAGGTCGGCACCGGTGTCAAGCTGGTGCAGGCGACCGGCGAGGCGCTCGGGCGGATCGGCACCGATGTCGCGCGCATCAACGAACTGATGACCGCGATCGTGATGGCGGCGCGCGAACAGTCGACGGGTCTCAACGAGATCAGCACGGCCGTCGGCCAACTCGACCAGATGACGCAGCAGAACGCCGCCATGGTCGAACAGACCAATGCCTCCAGCCACACGCTGGCGCAGGACGCCGAACGCCTGACGGACCTCGTCGGCCAGTTCCGCGAAGGGCACACGATGCAGCGCGCCATGCCGACGGCGGCGCCGGCGCCTGTGACGCCCGCGGCGAGGACCGCTGCGCCGGTGCAGACGAAAACACCTGCGGTTTCAGCCGTTCAGCGGCCGGCAGCCAAGGGCACCAGCGAAGCGGTGCCGCTGCGCAAGATCGGCGCTGCCAAAATGGCCTCGTTTCCAACTCCATCTCCCGCCAAGGCCCTGATGGGCAAGCTTGCGGGCGCATTCGGCAACAAACCGGGCTCGGTGCCGTCGACGACGGCCTCCGGTGAAAACTGGGAAGAATTCTGAACATGAGCAACGCAATCAAGCAGTCCGGCGCCTATCTCGAAATCGTGTCGTTCCACCTCGGCGACCAGGAATTTTGCATCGATATCATGGCGATCCGCGAAATCCGCGGCTGGGCGCCGGTAACGCCGATGCCGCATACGCCGCCCTACGTGCTCGGCCTCATCAACCTGCGCGGCGCGGTGATCCCGGTCATCGACATGGCGGCCCGCCTCGGCATGAAGATGACCGAGCCGTCCGAGCGCTCGGCGATCATCGTCACCGACATCGCCGGCAAGCTCGTTGGCCTCTTGGTCGAGCAGGTCTCGGACATGATGACGATCAAGAGCGAGGCGCTGCAGCCGGCGCCGGAGATCATCCCGGAAGCGCAGCGCGCCTTCTGCCGCGGCATCGTCGCTTTGGAAAAGACCATGGTCTGCTTCCTCAACCTCGATACCGTCATTGCCGACGAGTTGGCCCAGGCCGCCTGACGCAAGCTTGTTCCTTATCTGAGAAAGCCCCGGTGCATCGGCGCCGGGGCTTTCTTGCGTTTCGGCGTGTTTTCAGACCGTTTCCGCACGTACTGGAACGATACGGTCAAGTTAAACTTCGGCAATGAACTTCACGCTTGGGCGATGCCATTGTGACAAAACGTCAAGTGGCTGGGCGGGTTACTTGTACTACTTTACCGGTGTTGCCGGGTGCCCGAACGGAGGCCGGGTGCCTGGTCCCGTCAACAGGAGTTGAACCTATGACAATCTCTCTCAGGAAACTCGCCGCCGTGCTCTCCGTTACGATGGTCATCGCCGGACCGGCCTTGGCCGACAGCTATTACCAGGGCATCGACGTCAACAATCCTCCCGGAACGCAGAACACACACAAGATGATGACGCCAATGAAGCGGCCGAGCGCTTCGGTTGACACGATGTCGACGGGCAGCATCAACAGAATGTCGGCGCCGGCGCCGACGCCGGTCTACCGTGATCGCAACCCCTATGGCGGATACCAGGGCGGTGATGGCGACTACTACCAGGGCATCGTTCCGCCGACGGCCTACTAGATCATCCCGCGTTGAAGTGGAAACGTTGAAAGCGGAAATTCGATTTGGCATGAATGCGCAGGGAGTTCACGTAGGTTCGTGTGAACGCACGGAACGTCAGGTGCTTACAAAAGCGGAACGGGTTGCTCCCAGACTTCTCCCTGTTTCGCACCGAAGAGGTTTCGGAAGCGCCCGCAAAGCGGCGGGCGCTTTCAACCTTTGACCGATCGCCTTGCACGCCGATGCCGGCGGCAGGGACCGCTCCTACTGCGGCTTGCCGTTCTGCCAATTGACCGTCTGGCCGTAGAGCGGAATGGTGGTGATCGACATCTTGGCAGAGCCATCCGTCAATTCGCGCGAATGCGCCAGATAGATCAGCGTATCGTTCCTTCTGTCGTAGATCCGTGTGACGAGCAGGTTCTTCCAGACGAGCGACAAGCCGGCGCGAAACACTTCCTCGCCTTCCTTGGAAAGATCGATGTCGCCGATTTCGATCGGGCCGGTCTGCCGGCAGGCGATCGAATTGTTCGACGGATCCTCGAACCAGTTGCCGTTCTTCAGCCGGTCGATGACGCTGCGGTCGAAATAGGTCACGTGGCAGGTCACACCCTTGATCTTCGGGTCGCTCACGGCATCGATCATGATGTCGTTGCCGAGCCAGTCGACCCCGACTTCGCCGACTGTTTCGGCGCGAGCGGGCAGGGCTGTGGCGGCTATGGCAAGGCCGGCAAAAAAGAGCGCACGAAGCGAACGCGACATGGATGTCCTCCTGCAGCGCCTGACGTCTCACGCAAGGTCGCCGTAGCATTTTGAATTGACGCATGTTTTTGCCGAGGCAATCCCCGGGAAGGCATGCGCTCGGGCAGCCAGGTTCACATAGGTTCGGGAATTGGCTTTACAAGGCGTGCCGGCTCAACCGGTGCCGCGAAGAAGCTGCGGCTCGAGGTTTCGGTGGTCGGCAGCGCGCATTTGCGCGGCGGCGGCGGCAAGAGCCCGTGCGCTGGCCTCGGGCTGGAAGCGGCCGGCGATGGTGCAGCGGTCGCGGCCGTCGGCTTTGGCGTCGTAGAGCGCCATGTCGGCGCGGATCATGATGTCGCTGATCGTATCGCCGGGCTCGGCCTCGGCAAGGCCAATGCTCACTGTCAGCCGGATCGGGCGGTCGAAGCGGCCGATCGGCGTATCGCGCACCGTGCGGCCGATCTCCTCGGCCACCGCAAAGGCGGCATCTTCCGAGTGATTGGGCAGGACGATGCCGAACTCTTCGCCGCCGATGCGCCCGAGTGTGCCGCGCCCGCCGAGACAGGCGGCGACCGTGCCGGCGAAGTGGCCGAGCGCCGTGTCGCCGACCGCATGGCCGTAGCGGTCGTTGATCTGCTTGAAATAATCGAGATCGAGCAGCAGGAAGGTGACGGGTCTCTGGCGCGCAAAACCCACTGCCAGCGCCCGCTGTCCGAGGTCGAGCAGCGCGCGGCGCGACAGGGCGCCCGTCAGCTCGTCGCGGGCAATGGCGCTCTTGAGGTCCGTGATCACTCGGTTCTGGATCATCAGGATCACGCCAAGGAACAGCACAGGCAGGTAGAAATATCTAAGCACGACGCAGGCGAAGTCCCAGCTGGCTGACGCAAGCGGGGTTTCGGCGGTCCCGTGGGCGATCGGCGAGAAAATCGTGACCGCAATCAGGGCGGAACAGCCGATGGCGGCGCAGCCGATGACGCAGAGGCGCTCGATCGGCCCGGGCGCTGCGCGACGGTGCTGCGAACAGACGGCGATGATCAGCACGAAGGCGGCGGCGATGCCGACGGCCGACAGTGCGTGCAATGTCGCGCTGTGCGGGCCGAAGGCGGCAATCAGCACCACCACGGCCGAAATCGAGGCGGCAGCGACCAGCGGCGTCGACATCGGCCGGAGGACACCGAGCGCCCGGTGAAAGCCCGAGAGCACGAAAAGACAGGCGCCAATGAGAAAGACGATGCCGATCAGCGACAACGGCCGCAGCGCCGGGATCTCGGATAGCATCAGAAACAGCGTTGCCGCCGCTGCGACGGCGCAGGCGGCTGCGAAATCCGTGCCCCCCTCGACCATGGAGGCGCGCAGGGAAATCAGCACCGGGAGCATCGCCAGAAGAGCGATGATCGATATGGCAGGGAGAAAGCTCATTTCGAAACGGCCTGTCGTGCTAAAATCAACAAAGGCGGCTTGCGTCTCAGCCAGATATGTGACGCCAATTGGTAGCGATGGCGCCTTAACGAAACCCGGCGAAATCCGTTGCAATTTTAGCGATTGGTCGGGATTGGCACGGTTGTTCACAGCGGCGCCCGATCAACCGTGGGGCGGCACGCCGGCAGGCGAAGAGGCGTGCATGAACGGTACCGCCCGCAGCCCCGGGGTGAGGCCCTTCGGGCGGCGCGATCCGAGCCTCCGGCCAGGCATGCGCGCGCCTTGTTTTCAGGGCCCGATACTCACGCAGTAGGACGAACCGGGAGAGGCGACATGTTCACGGCAACGTGGCTCTTCGAGGACAGGGCGGATGCCGGGCGCCAGCTGGCGCGCGCGGTCGAAAACAAGGGTCTTGACGATCCGCTCGTCATGGCGCTGCCGCGCGGAGGCGTTCCGGTCGCCTATGAAATCGCCGTCCATATTGCGGCGCCGCTGGAAATCCTGATCGTGCGCAAGATCGGCGCGCCTGGGCATGAGGAATTCGGTCTGGGCGCTCTGGTCGATGGCGAGGAGCCGGAACTGGTGCTCAACCGTCGGGCGATCCGGCTGGTCCGTCCGCCGAAAGGCTATCTGGAGGCCGAAACGGAGCGCCAGCGCGCCGAGATCCTGCGCCGCCGCACGCTCTATTTCGGCGACCGCGCGCCGGCGTCGCCCCGAGCCCGTGATGTAATCCTCGTCGACGACGGTATCGCCACCGGCGGCACCGTGCGGGCGGCGATCAAGGCGCTGCGGCGAATGGGGGCGGGGCGCCTCGTGCTTGCTGTTCCGGTGGCGCCGAAAAGCGAACTTACCGAACTGCGCAGCCAGGTCGATCGCATCGTCTGCCTCGCCACGCCCTTCGCCTTCCGTGCCGTCGGCCTGTACTACCGCAATTTCGAGCAGACGGCAGACGAAGAGGTGCTGGCGCTGATGGAGAAGGCGCGGCTGCGCAACGAGCGCAATTGATCCATGTTCCGGGCAAGCCGGGCTCCGGTTGCCGCGATTTCCGCCAGGCATCCGAATAGTTGCGCGAGGCGGCCGAAACCGTCTTGCAAGCCTCCTTCTCCCGCGCCACATTCCCGGCGCGCGATGTTGCCGGGAGAGGGCGCCGGAGGAGGCGCCCGGAGGAGATGTCATGGCCGCGAAACTGGAAATCGGAAAGACGCTTGAGGATTTCTGCCGGCCGGAGCGGATGGCGCTCATCGTCTACGACATGCAGGTGGGGATTACCAATCAGGTCAAGAACGGCCCGGCGGTGCTTTCCAAGGTGCTGAAGGTGCTGGACGCTGCGCGGGCCGGCGGGTTTCCGGTGATCTTTCTCCGGCATCTGTCGATGCCGAGGCCGCTGATGGGCGCCTTCCAGCTACGCCAGGCGATGGCCTGGCAGCGGACAGACGATCCGGATGCGGTGCACCCCTGGTTTCTGCGCGGCACGCCGGGCTTCGAGCTGGTGCCAGAACTTGCGCCCCGTGACGACGAGGCGATCCTCGACAAGATCACGTTTTCCGCCTTCGAGGGCACGCCGCTCGCCATGATCCTGCGCGACCTCGGGCTTACTTCCTTCGCCATCTGCGGCATCGCCACGGAAATCGGCATCGACCCGACCGTGCGCCATGCGACCGATCTCGGCCTGGTGCCCGTCGTCGTGCGCGACGCCTGCGGGGCAGGCCACCACGAGGCCGGCGAGCGCGCGATGGAAAACATCGCCTTCATGGGCGATGCGATCATGACCGACGTTCAGGCAATCACCGCCGCGATGACCAAACACTAGGGGCCGCAGTGCCGCTCCATCCAATCGATCACAGGACCGACAAATGACCGACAAGCTTCACATCCGCCCGATAGCCCGGACCGACTACGAACAATGGCTGCCGCTCTGGGACGGCTACAACGCCTTCTACGGCCGCTCCGGCGAAACCGCGCTGGACCCGGCGATCACCGCCATGACCTGGTCGCGCTTTTTCGACGCCTACGAGCCGGTGCATGCGCTGGTGGCGGAGAGCGAAGGGCGGCTGATCGGGCTTACGCACTACCTCTTCCACCGCAGCACGACGATGATCCAGCCGAACTGCTACCTGCAGGACCTCTTCACCAATGCGGAAGCCCGCGGCAAGGGCGTCGGACGAGCGCTGATTGAGGGCGTCTATGAGGCGGCACGTGCCGTCGGCGCGCCACGCGTCTACTGGATGACGCACGAGACCAACGAGACGGCGATGACACTTTACGACAAGGTGGCGGAGAAGTCGGGGTTTCTCGTTTATCGCAAGGCGGTCTGAGGGCTCTCCCTGCGGCTGCTTACGTCGCCGTGTGCGCGCGGATGCCAGGGACACATGCATCGGGATCCGGCATCCGCGTGGTCCAGATCTCGGTCGGGCCGAAGCCCTTGATGTCCTCGCGGCCAGAGCAAATGAACAGGAAAGACTCGCCTAGTCGCTGCCTGATTTCTGCGGTGGTGGTGATGCAGCCGGGCTTGCCGATCGCTTCCAGGCGCGCGGCAAGGTTCACGGGTGCACCCCAGATATCATAGGCGTATTTCGCTCGCCCAAGCACGCCAGCCGTTACCGATCCCGAGGCCATGCCAGCGCGCAGCTTGAGGACGACGCCATGGCGTTCGCCGATCTCGCGGGCCGCGGCGATGGCGCCGAAGCCGAACACTGCCGCCGCCTTCTCGGGCGTGGGGTGCCGGGCGGGCACGCCCGCCACCGCAAGATAGGCATCGCCGACGGTCTTGATCTTTTCGACACCGGTTGCTGCGGCCAGGCGATCGAACTCGCTGAAGAGCTCGTTGAGCAGGTTGACCGTCCGTTCCGGCCCCAGGCTGTTTGACAGGGCCACGAACTGGACGATGTCGATCAGGACAACAGTCGCATGCTCGAATTCGTCGATGATCGTTTCACGCTCGTTCCTCAGCAGGCGCGCCACGATCTCGTCCGGCATGATCGACGTCATCAGGCGGGCGAGCCGCCCCTGCGCCTCTCTCGCCATCTGGAAGGCATAGTAGATCGTTGCGAAGCACATGAGCGTGAGGGTGATGATCGACGACGAATGGAGGAGTTGCAGGAAACGGGTGTCGTCATAGACACCCGCCCGCGCCTGAGGAAACGCGATGGATGCGGCGATGACCGTGATTGCAGCCATGGCGCTGAGGACCGTCACCAGTGCGATGTTTTGAAACCCGAGGATCGCGAAGGCGACCGGCGTCACGCCGAGCAGCGTCAGCAGGACGCCGGAGTCCCGGCCGACATAGGAGGCGATCCAGACGAGGACCACCACACAGATACCGAATTCCCAAAGCCCTGACGCGACGCGGCCGAAGCGATGAAAAAGCGGAGTCATGGCTGCCGCGACGGCTAGCGCGAGATTGGCATAGACGAGGGGGATGAGGCTCGGCTCGCCATAGAGTGCGTAGATGAGCGCAAAGCTCGTGGTGGTGACGACGATCACACAGGCCGCGACATTCGCGACGAGGATGCCTTCACGGTCACCCTCCGCAACATTTGCGGCGCCCAGCTCCAGCAGGCTGCGAACAGCGCTCGTCCAGGACATGTCTCCACCCACTTTGCGTCGAGGGAGATCGGTACATGGTTTCGTTCAAACGCGAGAATTGTGCCCGCAATATTATTGCACTTCGCCGGTTGGCGCCATGAGATCGATGGTTGTGCAGTCCATAGGGAGTGCACGTGAGGAGGGCTTCGACCTCCTCACGCCTTCTCCACAAATCCATCCAGCACCCGCTTCTGGCCGGCGCGGTCGAAGTCGATGGTGAGCTTGTTGCCTTCGATGGCGGCGATGTTGCCGTTGCCGAACTTCATGTGGAAGACGCGGTCGCCGACCGAGAAACGCGAGGGTTCGGTGGCCGTCGATTTCGCCACCAGCTCGCCGTCGATCGTGCGGCCGCGCGGGCCGCTTTCGCCGTAGCCGATGCGCTCGACCGCATGGCCGGAGCGGGTGCCCCAGTTGTCGCGGGTGGCGTCGGAGCGGTGCTGCTGGGCGCGCTTCCAGCCGGGCGTGGAGTAGTTGTTCTGGAAGGGATCAGCCTTGTCGAAGCGCGACTGGCCGTAGCCGCCACGACCATAGCCGCCATAGGATTGTTCATTCTCGGCCACGTCCACATGGGCGAGCGGCAGCTCCTCGAGGAAGCGTGACGGCATGGTCGACTGCCAGAGGCCGTGGATGCGGCGGTTGGAGACGAACCAGATGTGGCAGCGATGCTTGGCGCGGGTGATGCCGACATAGGCGAGGCGCCGTTCTTCCTCAAGGCCGGAGCGGCCGCCCTCATCAAGCGCGCGCTGGTGCGGGAACAGGCCTTCCTCCCAGCCGGGCAGGAAGACGGTATCGAACTCCAGGCCCTTGGCCGAGTGCAGCGTCATGATCGAGACGGCATCGAGGTTCTCGTTCTGCTCGGCATCCATGACCAGAGCGACGTGTTCGAGGAAGCCGCGCAGGCTCTCGAAGGCTTCCATCGAGCGGATGAGTTCCTTCAGGTTTTCCAGCCGTCCGGGGGCTTCCGCCGTCTTGTCGTTCTGCCACATGGCCGTATAGCCGCTCTCGTCGAGGATCTGCTCGGCAAGCTCGGTGTGCACGGTCGTTTCAAGCAGGCTCTGCCAGCGGCGGAAATCGGTGACGACGTCGAACAGTGCCTTGCGCGCCTTCGGCTTCAGCTCGTCGGTCTCGATGATCTCGGAGGCCGCCGCCAGCATCGGGATGTCGCGGGCGCGGGCATAGTCGTGCAGCGTGCGCACGGTGGTGTCGCCAAGACCGCGCTTCGGCGTGTTGACGATGCGCTCGAAGGCCAGATCGTCGGCCGGCTGGCAGACGAGGCGGAAATAGGCCATGGCATCGCGGATTTCGAGGCGCTCGTAGAAGCGCGGGCCGCCGATGACGCGGTAGTTGAGGCCGAGCGTGACGAAGCGGTCTTCGAATTCGCGCATCTGGAACGAGGCGCGCACAAGGATCGCCATGTCGTTGAGCTTGTGGCTCTTGCGCTGCAACTGCTCGATCTCTTCGCCGACGGCGCGGGCTTCCTCTTCGGAATCCCAGGCGGCGTGCACCTGCACCTTCTCATCATCCGGATCGGTGCGGTCGGTAAAGAGCGTCTTGCCGAGGCGGCCCTCGTTGTGGGCGATCAGGTGACCGGCAGCGCCCAGAATGTGCTCGGTCGAGCGGTAGTTGCGCTCAAGCTTGATCACCTTGGCGCCCGGGAAATCCTTTTCGAAGCGCAGGATATTGTCCACTTCCGCGCCGCGCCAGCCATAGATCGACTGGTCGTCGTCGCCCACGCAGCAGACGTTCTGCGGTACGCCCTTGGGGCGCTGGGCAAGCAGCCGCAGCCACATGTACTGCGCCGTGTTGGTGTCCTGGTACTCGTCGACGAGAATGTAGCGGAACTTGTCGTGATAGTCCTTCAGCACATCCGCATGCATGCGGAAGATGCGGATCGGGTGCAAAAGAAGATCGCCGAAGTCGCAGGCGTTCAGCGTCAAGAGCCGGTTCTGGTAGGCAGCATAGAGTTCGCGGCCCTTGCCGTTGGCAAAGGCGCGGGCGTCTCCCTCGGGGATCTGGGCGGGATCGAGGCCCTTGTTCTTCCAGCCGTCGATCATGCCGGCAAACTGCTTGGCCGGCCAGCGCTTGTCGTCGATGCCTTCGGCCTGGATGAGCTGCTTGATCAGCCGCACCACGTCATCTGTGTCGAGAATGGTGAAATCGGAACGCAGGCCGACGAGCTCGGCGTGGCGGCGCAGCAGCTTGACGCCGATCGAGTGGAAGGTGCCGAGCCAGGGCATGCCTTCGACCGCATGGCCGACGAGCACGCCGATGCGCTCCTTCATCTCGCGTGCCGCCTTGTTGGTGAAGGTCACCGCCAGGATCTGCGAGGGAAAGGCGCGGTTGGTCGAAAGGATATGGGCGATGCGGGTCGTCAGCACCCGGGTCTTGCCGGTGCCGGCGCCGGCAAGCACGAGCACGGGGCCATCGAGCGTCTCGACCGCTTCGGACTGTTCCGGGTTGAGGCCGGAGAGATAGTCCGGGCGCGGCTGGGCGCGATCGCGCGCCGCCATGGCGCGCGCGGCGATGCCGCCCGTTGCCGGAATACCTGCGGGGGCGGGCTGCTGCTTGCGCGGCGCCGGCTCCTCGTCGAAGAAGGGAATATCGTCGAAACCACTCATCATGCGGCTCAATGTAGTGATTCGGTGGGGAAAGGCCAGAAAGGATGTTCTTCTTTTATTCCGTTTTCTGCGCCAGCCGCACCAAGCCTGTGGAAAGACAGGCGATTTCGAGACCGCTTATTCTTGGTCGCGCGGTCTATTCTTTTGTCTTGTCGAAGGCGGTATCCACAGGCACCTGCAGCGCCGTCGCCAACTGGTTGGTGCGTGCGGCAAGCGAGATCACCCTGAGCAGGTCCGCATGCTCGGCGTCGGTCATGCCTTTCGCCCTTGCCGCCGCCGTATGGGAATGGGCGCAGTAGCCGCAGCCATTGGTGACGGAGACGGCGATATAGAGCATCTCCTTGACCAGCGGATCGAGCGCCGAGGGCGTTGCCATCACCGCCTTCACGTCGCGCCAGGTCTGTTCCAGGAGCTCCGGATCGAAGGCGAGCCACAGCCACATATTGTTGATGAAGTCGGATTTGCGGGTGGTGCGAATGTCGTCGAACACGGCTTTGACACGCGGATCGGCTTCCGGGTTCTGAGGCGGGGATACGGTGCTCATGGGGCTCCTTCGCTGTTGTTCTCGGCGGTTGTGTGCGGGCCGGCCGGTCGCCTGAAGCGGTGACGATAGCCGACGTCGCGGCGATTGCCAGCGCTGCGTTTTGGGGAAGCCGTCGCCGATGCGTTCAGTTGGGGATTTCGTTGCAGGGCTGATTGTTCGAGCCGAAGGGTCCGGTCGTAAACAGCACGCCCTTGCTCGAGCCCTGATAGGCGTTGCCGTTCTGCGTGACGATGAAGACCCTGCGGCCGCAAAAGCCCGTCGGCTGCGCGGCAACCACGCGCGTCTGGCCACTGGCGTCAGTGACGGTCTTGGGGTTGCAGGCGCCATAGGGCGTGTCGGCCATGCGAACGGTTGCCGTCGAGCTGCGGCTGAGCGGCGCGGAACTGCCGGGTGGGTATGTGCCCGAAGCCGTGCCTGCAGCGGCCACGGTCGATTGCGTGATCTGAAAATCTGCCGTGCTGTCGTCGTAGCGGCACCGCTTGATGGCCCAGATCCAGACGGCAATGTCGCGCACACCGCTCTCGGGGTCTTCGGCCGAAGCCGCGATGGTGAGCGGCGCCAGGTCGGGAACACTTCGGCGGCGGTTGCAGCAGCTGCTGTCGTTGAAGACCGGGTCGGGATTGCCATGGTCATCCAGGATGCCGGTGATCTCGAGTTTCGTGGTCGGGCCGGTCTTGTCGTCCGCCTGGACAGTCACGGTCTGACACCCCGCAAGAAGCAGGCCCATGGAGACGAGCGCAAATGTCAGGCAAAATGCATGCGGCCCCATGACGACCCCCGCCATTGTCCGTACCGCTGCCCAAGATACTCCCGAAGACTTTTGCCCGCAAACAAGCGCCTTCCTTTGCCGCGCTCGATCAACCCCGCGGCATCGTTGCCGTCCACAAACGATGCGCGTCCTTCAGCACCTTCCTCTGTCGCTATCGCAACCTCGTCGAACGCTTCGTCAGCACTCAGGCACTTCCGTGCCGTCGTCACCGGCTTCGACAAGCACAGCGAAAACGACCTTGCTCTCGTCAAACTCGCTTCAGCCAAAACCTGGTTGTGCTCTATAGGTCGGTGACCTAGAAGAAGCCTCGAACGCTCGGAGCGGCGTTCAGGCAGGAGCCCGACCATGATCAAGATGAGCGTCTACTATCCGGCCGATGGCGGCTCGAAGTTCGATCACGACTACTACCGCACCCGCCACATGCCACTGATCCAGGAACGGCTCGGCGATGCCTGCCTGCGCTACGAGATCGATAAGGGCCTTGCGGGTCGCGAGCCTGGAAGCGCGCCGGGGTTCGTCGCGGCGTGCCACGTCTACTCGCCGAGCCTCGAGACATTCCAGGAGGCGTTAGGTCCCCACCGCGCCGAGATTGCCGCGGATGTCGCCAACTATACGGACATCGCGCCCATCGTGCAGATCAGCGAAGTCGTTGGAGGGTAGGGTGCTTTGGCGCACCATGACCCATGGTGGCGCAGCCGGTGCGGAACCGGTTGACGGTCGGGGACATGTGGTTGCCGTCGAAGCGTAAACGACCTTGCTCTCGTCAGTCTAGCTTCAGCCAAAACCTGGTTGTGCTCTATAGGTCGGTGACCTAGGCCAGCGCGAAGACGCGGGCCGGGCCGCCGGTGCCGCCGCGGTGCTTCGGTGCGCCGAGGATGAGGGTTGCGCCCTTGACCGGCAGCTTGTCGAGATTGGCTGCTGCCTCCAGCCCCCAGCGACCCTCCGGCAGCCAGGCGTAATGCGTGGCGAAATCGGGCGAGGGGCCATGGTCGAGCGACAGCGTATCGACGGCGATACCGGCTGCCTTGCTTTCCTCGATCAGATATTTGGCCGCCTCGACGTGGAAGCCGGGGAAATGCAGCTTGCCGCCGCCATCGGCATTGCGGAACTTGTCCGTGCCCAGATGCGCGCCCCAGCCCGACAGCATGGCGACGCAGGCGTTTTCCGGGATCTCGCCATTGGCGGCGACCCAGGCCTTGAGGTCGTCGGGCGTCACCTGCGCATCGGCATCGGCCTCAGCCTTCTTTCTGATATCGACAATCACCAGCGGCACCACCAGCTTGTCGACGGGCAGTTCGGCGACCGAGAGGCCATCGGCGGAAAAGTGCAGGGGCGCGTCGACATGGGTGCCGGTGTGTTCGTTCACCCGGAGCTCGAACATGTTGAACTTGTCTTTTGCGTAGTTGAACTTCTCCTCGCGGAAGAACTGCTGCTGGCCGAAGAAGGTCGGGAAATCTTCGTGCAACTCGTGGGTCAGGTCGGTGACGCTTGAATGCCCCTGCGCCAGCGCCGGCGGGGCCGCGCCCACGCTTGCGGCGGCAAGACCCGCGGTTCCGACCGCGGCGGCTTTGAAGAAGCTGCGGCGCGAGAGCATGCGCTCTTTCACCGTTTCCATAACACAGGCATCGCACATCGACTTCTCTCCCCCAAGAGGCCTGAAGACAGGCGCAAAGCCGGCCGAAACACGCTGCCGGCGGTTGCAGGATAGCGCAGTGTCGGCGGCTGTAAACGGTAATTCTCTAGTGAATTTCTGGACAAAGCTGCGAGGCGTCGAGCGAAGCCCCCGTGCGTCATCATCCCGCCAACAAATTCGCTTTTATTACAATTGCGTAATGATGGTATTCTGTCGTTGCCCCGACACGCGCGAACAGGGATACTCCGCGCACAATCGGAACGAACCGCCGGCCGCGCCGCGCTGGGGCGTGTTTTATGTTTAATTCGGAGACTTGAATGCGGGTTTGGAAACAGCTTGCGGTGAGCGCCGCTGTGCTTCTCGTGGGCGCAGCCGTCTGGGTGCGTTTTGTGCCTGGTGCTGGTGAAACGCTGGCGGCGATTGGTGTTTCGCATCCGCTGATTGATGCCTTGTCCAAGCCGGGCGCCGGTGGCGGCGAGGGCGGCGAACGCGGCAATGGCCGCGGGCAGGGCGGCAACAACGCCATTCTCGTCATGGTCCGGCCTTCGGGCACGTCTGTTGTCAACGACCGGCTGAACGCGATCGGCAACGGCGAGGCGATCCATTCCGTCACCGTGACGCCGACGGCAACCGGCAACCTCACCGAAATCCTCGTGCGCTCCGGCGAAAAGGTGTCGCAGGGTCAGGTCATTGCCAAGCTCGACAGCGACGACCAGAAGATTGCTGCCGACCAGGCGAGGCTGACACGTGACAGCGCACGCGAAAAGGTCGAGCGCTACCGCAACCTGAGCACCGCCCGCGCGGTGACAGCCGTGGACGTGCGTGACGCCGAAATCGCCATGCAGACCGCCGAGCTGGCGCTGAAGACCGCAGAGCTCGACCTCAAGCGCCGCGACATCGTGGCGCCGTCGAAGGGCGTCGTCGGCATCATCACCGTCAATGTCGGCGACTACGTCACGACCACGACGCCGATTGCCGTCGTCGACGACCGCTCGGAAATCCTCGTCGATTTCTGGGTGCCCGAGCGCTTCGCCAACAAGATCTTCGTCGGCCAGCCCGTCACCGCCTTCGCCATCGCCCAGCCGGGCAACCAGCTCGACGGTGCGATCCACGCGATCGACAACCGCCTCGATCAGGCGAGCCGGACGCTGCGCGTGCGCGCACGGCTTGAAAACCCCGACGACAAGCTGAGGGCGGGCATGTCCTTCTCGGTCACCGTGGCCTTTGACGGCGACACCTATCCGACGGTCGATCCGCTGGCGATCCAGTGGAGTTCGGAAGGCTCCTATATCTGGCGCGTCTCCAGCGACAAGAGCGAGAAGGTGCCGGTGAAGATCATTCAGCGCAACCCGGACAAGGTGCTGGTGGACGCCGCACTGTCGGAAGGCGACGAGATCGTCACCGAAGGCGTGCAGCGCCTGCGCGACGGCGGCGCCGTGCGCATCGCCGGCCGCGAGAACAAGCAGGAACCGCAGAAGGTTGCGGAGGAAACCAAGTGAGCGGCGGCGACAGTCAGGCAAGCGGCCATGGTGCCGGCCAAGGCAGCGCCGGCGGCCAGATGTCGGCCCGCGAACGCGGCAAGACCGGCTTTACGGCACTCTTCATCCGCCGGCCGATTTTCGCGCTGGTGGTCAACACGCTGATCGTCGTTGCCGGCCTTGCGGCCTGGAACGGCATCGAGATCCGCGAACTGCCGCAGGTCGACCAGCCGGTCATCTCGGTGACGACGACGCTCGATGGTGCCGCACCCGAGACGATGGACCGCGAAGTAACGTCGGTCGTCGAAGGGGCGGTCTCGCGCGTGCAGGGCATCCGCGACATTTCCTCGACCTCGTCCTTCGGCCGCAGCCGCGTGACGCTGCAGTTCTCCGACACGACCGATATCGGCCAGGCTTCCAACGACATTCGCGACGCGCTCGGCCGGGTGCGCAACCAGCTTCCCGACAATGTCGACGAGCCGAGCATCGTGAAAGCCGATGCCGACAGCCAGCCGATCATGCGGCTGGCGCTGACCTCCGATACGATGTCGATGGAAGACATGACGCTGCTCGTCGAAAACGAGATCAGCGACCGGCTCGCCGCCGTTGAAGGCGTGGCCGACGTTGC
This sequence comes from Ensifer sp. EB106-05-01-XG146, assembly GCF_058791875.1. Classification (NCBI taxonomy): domain Bacteria; kingdom Pseudomonadati; phylum Pseudomonadota; class Alphaproteobacteria; order Hyphomicrobiales; family Rhizobiaceae; genus Ensifer; species Ensifer sp. EB106-05-01-XG146. The sequence goes on along the minus strand of NZ_JBYTDX010000001.1, from coordinate 2,246,187 downwards.
CGTCTATGGCGACCAGGAGAAGATCTTCCGCATCGACCTCGACCAGGCGAAGCTCGCCGGGCGCGGGGTAACGGTCGCCAACCTCAGGACCGCGCTTGCCAACGCCTCCTACGACGTGCCGGCCGGCAAGCTGACGAGCGCCAGCCAGGACATTTCGGTGCGCGCCACGGCCGACCTGCAGACGCCGGAGCAGTTCGAAAACCTGATCCTCGTCAACAATGTGCGCCTGCGCGACGTGGCGACCGTCACGCTCGGTCCCGACACCGGCACGACGGCGCTGCGCTCCAACGGCCGCCAGGGCATCGGCCTTGGCATCGTGCGCCAGGCGCAGTCCAACACCGTCGATATCTCCGAGGGCGTGCGCAAGGTCGTCGAGACGATCCAGACGCAGATCCTGCCCGAGGGCACGCAGCTCCGCATTACCAGCGATGACGCCGTCTTCATCAACGGCGCTATCCACGAGGTGGAAATCGCGCTGATCGTCGCGGTCTTCATTGTGACGCTGGTCATCTACATGTTCCTGCTCGACTGGCGGGCGACGCTGATCCCGACGATCTCGATGCCGATCGCGCTGATCGGCACGGTGGCGGCGATCTATCTCGCGGGCTTCTCGATCAACATCCTGACGCTGCTCGCGATCGTGCTTGCGACCGGGCTTGTCGTCGACGACGCCATCGTGGTGCTCGAAAACATCGTGCGAAGGCGCGCCGAGGGGCTTGGACCACGCGCGGCGGCCGTTCACGGCACGCTCGAAGTGTTCTTCGCGGTGCTGGCGACGACCGCGACGCTTGCCGCCGTCTTTGTGCCGCTCTCGTTCCTTCCGGGCCAGACCGGCGGTCTCTTCCGCGAGTTCGGCTTCGTGCTTGCCTTCGCGATCCTCCTGTCCTCCTTCGTGTCGCTGACGCTTTGCCCGATGCTCGCCTCGCGCATGCTGACGAAGGATACGCATACGGTGCCGGGGCCGATGGCGCGGTTCGGTGCGCGGGCGGCCGGGTTCTACCGGGTGACGCTGCGCGCCTGCCTCAACTCGCCGCTGATCGTCTTCGTCGTCGCGGGCTTCTTCACCGCCATGGGGGCTGCCGGCTTCCTGACGCTGAAATCGGAGCTGACGCCGACGGAAGACCGCTCGCAGATCATGATGCGCATCAACGCGCCGCAGGGCGTTTCGCTCGAATACGCCCAGGCCCAGATGCGCCGCATCGAGGACGGTTTGCAGCCGTTGGTGAAATCCGGCGAGATCGACAACATCTTCTCGATCTCCGGGCAGGGCGGTTCGGTCAACAGCGGCTTCATGGTGCTGACGCTCGCTCCCTGGGACAAGCGTGACCGCACCCAGCAGGAGATCGTCACCGACATCAACAAGGTGACCGGGCGCATCCCCTCGGTTCGCGTCTTTGCCATGCAACCGAACAGTCTCGGCATTCGCGGCGCCGGCAGCGGCCTGCAGGTGGCGCTCGTCGGCAACGACTACAACAAGCTCGGTGATGCCGCGGCAAAGCTGGTGCGCCAGATGGAAGACACCGGCCGCTTCGAAAACGTCCGCCTCAACTACGAGGCCAACCAGGCGCAGCTTTCGATCACCATCGACCGCGAGCGCGCCTCCGACATGGGTGTCGATATCGGCGGCCTTGCCTGGGCGCTGCAGGCCATGCTCGACGGCAACAGCGTCGTCGACGTCTATGTCGACGGCGAATCCTATCCGGTGAAGCTTCTGTCCTCGACCAACCCGGTCAACGACCCGACCGATCTGCAGAACATTTTCCTCAAGGCCGGTGACGGCAAGATCGTGCCGATGTCGACGATCGCCAGCGTCGAGGAGATGGCGGTGGCGCCGCAGCTGTCGCGGGAATCGCAGCTTCGCGCCGTTTCGCTTTCGGCCGGCCTCAAGTCCGATCTGGCGCTCGGCGAGGCACTGACCATGGTCGAGCAGATGGCAGAGCCGCTTCTGCCGCCGGGCTCACGGATCATGCCGCTTGCCGAAGCCGCAACGCTCAACGAAAACGCCAACGGCCTCTTCGTCACCTTCGGCTTCGCGCTCGTCATCATCTTCCTGGTGCTGGCGGCCCAGTTCGAAAGCTTCGTCAGCGGCCTGATCATCATGTCGACGGTGCCGCTGGGGCTTGCCTGCGCGGTCTTTGCGATGATCATGACCGGCAACACGCTGAACATCTACAGCCAGATCGGCCTCGTGATGCTTGTCGGTATCATGGCGAAGAACGGCATCCTCATCGTCGAATTCGCCAACCAGCTGCGCGACCGCGGCCAGGACGTGCGCTCGGCGATCGAGAATGCCGCCAACATCCGCCTGCGCCCTGTCATGATGACGATGATCGCCACCATCGTCGGCGCGGTGCCGCTGGTGCTTGCCAGCGGCGCGGGCGCCGAGGCGCGCATCGCGCTGGGCTGGGTGCTCGTCGGCGGTCTCGGTCTTGCGGTGATCGTCACCCTCTACCTGACGCCGGTCGCCTATCTGGTGATCGCACGCTTCACCAAGCCGCATGCGGACGAGGAGCGCAAGCTGCACGAGGAAATGGATGCGGCGGCAGCGCTGGAGGTGCGCTAGGCGGAACGGCCGTCGCGCGACGGCTTATTATTCGAGCCCGGCGGCAACGAGAAAGATCGCTGCCGCCAGCCCGCCGAGCGCGCTGCGCCCCGCGTGAAGCCTGCCCCAGAGACCGAGGAGATCTCGGCTTTCCGGGCCGGCGTCGTCCGGCCGGACTGCCTCCAGCTGGCGATTGACCGGCATCACGAAGAGCAGCGTATAGGGCCAGTTCAGGATGATGATCGCGGCCCCCAGCCCCCACAGCACATGGCCGGTCTGTCCCCAGGCACCGGCGCCGAACAGGCCCGAGACGAGCGCGAGCGTCGCCTGCATCTCGAAGCCGCGCCGATAGGACGGCACCCACTGCACGAGTGCGGCGCGATCATCGAGATGCAGCCGTGCGGGCTGTTCTGCCCAGGTGATGTAGATGGCGGCGCCGAAGAAAACCGACGCGGTGAGCAAAGCGGTTAGACCCAGCATTTGCCTCTCCTTCCTTCACGCCTCCATCATAATCCAAGGCTCACGAAACGGCAGGTGTTTTCTGCCGTTTCGCTCTCATACGTAGCAGTACCGGAGTTCGGTCGGTCTGAGGCGTGACTTTTGCCAGCAGCAAATGTGGTGCGACGCGGCTTGCCCGTTTGCAAGGCCCTCTGTCTACGGGCCCGCCCGCCCTATGTGCCGTCACGCCGCACGGCCAGCGCCGTCGCGCAGAGCACGACCTCCACCTCTTCTTCGAGTTCGAGGCAGATCTGCCGGTACTCGTCAGCGAGATCCGGGCGGCCGCCGCCCAACACGAGTGCGTCCCGCATGTTGACCGCGAGTTCATAACTGCAGAACAGCTCAATCATGCAATCTGACGATGCCGACGCGATGCTGCCCCTCAAGTGCGGCAACCGCATCATCGGTCGCTTTCTGCCGATCTCTCCAAGCACGTCACACGTCCTTCCGCTCGGCCTTTATACGCAAGGACTTCCCGAGCGGATCACCGCGCGGCGCGGTGTGGAGATGACATTTCGGCAAACGGGGACATATCGTGTCGGCTTTTCAGCGTTGGTGTTTTCCACGCTGTCATACAGTCTTGTGACACTCCGGTCTCACGTCAGGCGTTTTCCTGCGCTACTGTGACCGGGAAGTGCGCGAGCGTCTGGACAAAGTGATTCCGATTTGCACAGTAGCGCCTTGAAATGACTGCGCTTCCCGAACATCGAAAAGGCGGCGTGGCGAATGCAAGAGGAAGGGCGTTTTCCGTGGCATTGAAGGCGATCAGGGCTGGCGCGAGAAACGAGGCGGGGATTGCGGCGGCGAAGGCGGACCTTTCCGCCCGCTTCGGCGACCGGTTCCAGACGGGCGAGGCGATCCGCGCCCAGCATGCCCACACCACCACCTATATTCCGGCACAGCTTCCCGACGGCGTGCTGTTTGCCGAAAGCGCCGGGGACGTGCGCGAGATCGTCCAGATCGCCGCTCGACACAAGGTGCCTCTGATCCCGTTCGGCACCGGCTCTTCGCTCGAAGGTCATATCAACGCGCCCCATGGCGGCATCTCGGTCGATCTCTCGCGTATGAACAAGGTGCTCGAGGTCAATGCCGAGGACCTCGACTGCCGCGTCGAGCCGGGCATCACCCGCGAGGAGCTCAACACCTACCTGCGCGACACCGGCCTGTTCTTCCCGATCGATCCCGGCGCCAACGCCTCGATCGGCGGCATGGCCTCGACGCGGGCGTCGGGCACCAATGCGGTGCGCTACGGCACGATGAAAGACAATGTGCTGGCGCTGACGGTGGTGACCGCTGACGGGCGCGAGATCCGCACGGCGCATCGGGCGCGCAAGTCGTCTGCCGGCTACGACCTGACGCGGCTTTTCGTCGGGGCCGAAGGCACGCTCGGCATCATCACCTCGATTACGCTCAGGCTGCAGGGTATTCCGGAGGTCATTTCCGGCGGCGTCTGCCCGTTCCCGACGATCGAGGACGCCTGCAACGCGGTGATCCTCACCATCCAGTCGGGCATTCCGGTCGCGCGCATCGAACTGCTCGATGCGCTGCAGATGAAGGCCTGCAACGGCTATTCCGGCCTTTCCTATCAGGAGACGCCGACGCTCTTCGTCGAATTCCACGGCAGCCCCGAGAGTGTCGAATTACAGGCGCGCCAGTTTGGCGAGATCGCTTCGGAGTTCGGGGCCAGCGACTTCCTCTGGACCACCAATCCGGAGGAGCGGGCGCGGCTCTGGAAGGCGCGGCACAATGCCTATTGGGCGCAAAAAAGCCTGATCCCGGGCGCGGCGATCCTGTCGACCGATGTCTGCGTGCCGATCTCGCGGCTGGCGGAATGCGTGGCGGCAACGCAGGAAGATAGCGCCGCCCACGGGCTGACGGCGCCGATCGTCGGCCATGCCGGCGACGGAAACTTTCATGTCGGCTTGCTGTTTGACGACAAGGATCCGGCGGACGTGGCGCGGGCCGAGGCCTTTGTCGAGCGGCTGAACGCGCGGGCGCTCGCCATGGACGGCACCTGCACCGGCGAGCACGGCATCGGCCAGGGCAAGATGCCGTTCCTTGAGGCCGAACTCGGCGACGCGCTCGATCTGATGCGCCAGATCAAGCACTCGCTTGATCCGGACAATATCTTCAACCCGGGCAAGATTTTCGCTTGAGGAGAGATACGCGCGGCGGGCCGTTTTTTGGGACAATGCGCCGGCGACAAAGTGTGATACTGCATAATTCTCAAAGTCGGAATCGACCCCTCGGGAATTATGCGGCAAATCAAAGATGCTACGGCGCCATCAACGGCGCTGCAGCCGGGCGCCGGTTTCTGGCGCTTAAATCGATTTGCGGCGCGGATGCGCCGATGAACGGAATGGGAATATAGGCACGGTGCTTTCGCGAATTCTTCTTGCCGTCGGCGGACTTGTGGTCGTTGCGCTCTTTGCGGCGCTGATCGCCCCGTGGTTCATCGACTGGACGGGTTTCCGCAAGGAGTTCGAGCGCGAGGCAAGCCGCATCATGGGCAAGCCCGTCGTCGTGCATGGCAGCGTCGATGCGCGGCTGATCCCATTCCCAACCGTGACGCTCAACGACGTGCGCGTCGGCGCCGCCGAGGACGGCGACCCGCTGATCCAGGTGGCGCAGTTCTCGATGAGCGCCGAGCTTGCGCCGTTCCTGAGCGGCGAGGCATTGATCTTCGACATGAAGCTCGATCGTCCGCGGGCCAAGGTGCGCCTGTTGCCCGACGGTACGCTCGACTGGGCGAGGGGCCGCCGGGCCTCGATCCCGGCCAAGACCGTCGTGCTTGAAAACGTCGAGATCACCAATGGCCAGGTCGAATTCGTCGACGAGCAGACCGGCCGCACCCGCCGCGTGAGCGGACTTGCCGCAGACATTTCGGCCCGCACGCTCGCCGGGCCCTGGAAGGTTGAGGGGCGCGCCGCGCTCGATGGCGAAGCCGGCAGTTTCTCCTTTACCAGCAACGAAGTGGACGAGGCGGGTACGCTCAGCCTGAAGGCGCGGGTAACGCCCGACAAGCGTCCCTTCGGCGTCGAGACCGACGGTTCGCTGCGCATCGTCGATTTCAGGCCGGTCTATAGCGGCCGCTTCACGCTGACGGAGAACCGCCCGCACGCCGAGACGAAGGATGCGGATGGGCGGGCGCCGCTGCGCATAAACGGCAACTTCCAGCTGACCAACGAGAGCATCCGCGTCCCGGAATATCGCTTCGAAATCGGCCCGTCGGATGATCCCTATGTGGTCACCGGCGAGGCAACGCTCGATACCGGCAAGGACCAGAAGTTCCTGCTGATCGCCGACGGCCAGCAGATCGACGTCAGCCGCATCGGCCCGAGCCGCAACAACAAGACCGGCCGCGATCCGGCGATCTCGATGCGCCAGCGGCTCGAAGCCATGCTGGCGATCGCCGGCGAAATTCCCATCCCGCAGGTGCCCGGCCGCGCCAGCCTGAAGCTGCCGGCGATCGTCGTCGGCGATACGACGGTCCGCGACGTGCGGATCGACGTACAGCCCGATGGCGCCGGCTGGGTGATCGACAATGTCGTGGCGCTGCTGCCGGGGCGCACGCAGCTCGAAGCCAAGGGGCGGCTGAACCTCAAGGGACAGCGCACTTTCCGCGGCGACCTTCTGCTGGCCTCCAACCAGCCTTCCGGCCTTGCCAACTGGCTGGCGGGCTCGGTCGATCCGGCGATCCGCAAGCTGAGGACCGCCGGCTTTTCCGCCAAGGTGAACCTCACCGATACATTGCAGCAGTTCGAGAACCTCGAAGTGGCGGCCGACGAGGCGAGCCTCAAGGGGCGGCTGGAGCGACAGTCCTTCGCCGACCAGCAGCCGAACCTTTCGCTGCAGCTGAAGGGTAATCGCATCGACTTCGAAGCCTTGCAGGCGCTGACCGGGCTGGTGGCGGGCGACGCTTCCACCGACACCTTGCTGCAGCACGCGATTGCCGCCGATCTTTCGGCTGACGAGTTTTCCGCCTTCGGCGAGCAAGCGCAGGACGTGCAGGCGGTGCTGACGCTGAAGAACGGCCAGCTCCAGGCCGAACGCGTGGCGATCGGCTCGCTCGCCGGCGCACAGCTCGCCTTTTCCGGCCGGGCCAGCGGCGACCTCGAAAAGCCCGTCGTCTCGGCCAAGATGAAGCTTGCCGCCAAGAACCTGACGCCGTTCCTGGAAATGATCGGCCGCCACGCGGTCAATCATCCAGCGCTCCGGCAGTTGATCAAGGCCGGTCCCTATTACAGCGACACGGCCTTCGACGTGACGCTGACGGCCGGCAACAAGGAAGGCAACGCGCCCGCGACCTTCGGCATCTTCGGGACCGCGAACGGTACCAAGATCGCCGCCAGCTACCAGGCGCCCGACATGGCGCAGGCGCTGACCGGCAAGGCCATGCTTTTGGAAGCGACGCTCGAAAATCCCGAGACGCGGCTCCTGCTCGGCCAGACGGGTTTCGATCCCTTGCCCTTCGATGCGGATGCCAACGGCATTCTCTCCGTCAAGCTGCAAAGCACCGACGGACCGACGGCGAACGGCACGGTGACCTTTACGACCGAGAAGACGTCGCTCGCCGCCAAGGGCAGCGTCGATCTTTCCCGCGATCATTTCCTCGAAGGTCAGGCGAAGGTGACGCTGCAGACCCAGGACCTGGAGCCCTATCTTCTGCTCCAGGGCGTGGCCTTGCCGCAGATGGGCAGCGGCCTGCCGCTGACCGTCTCTGCCGATATCGCGACGACGCCCGAAACAATTGCGCTGACCACTGTCGAGGGCAAGGCCGACCACAACGGCTTTACCGGCAATCTGACGATCGACCGCAAGACACCGGGGGCGGCCAGCGGACAGCTGACGCTCGACGCGCTCGATCTCGCCTGGCTCGGCGAGGGCGTCCTCGGACCGATCGAGGATACGAACGGGGCCTTCTCGAAGGGGGCTCTGGCGCAGCCTGCCTGGACCGGGCTCAACGTGGCGCTGGACGTGCAGGCGCAGAAATTCTGGCCGGGCGTCTATGGCGCGGTCACGAGCTTTGCCGGCAAGATGGAATGGAAGGGCGACGAGGTCGCGCTGACCGATGCGGCCGGCGACTGGCTGGGCGGCAAGCTCGCCGGGCGGGTGCAGATCGGCAATGCCAATGGCTCGGGCTTCCTGCGCTCGCGCCTGGACGTCAAGGGCGGCGACCTTGCCCAGGCGGGCTGGGCCCATGCGGGCACGCCGGTCGCGACCGGGACTTTCGATCTTTCGGTAGCACTTGAGGCATCGGGTGCAACGCCCGAGGCGATGGCGCATTCGGCAAGCGGCTCGGGTACCACGACCTTCAACGGCATGACGCTCGCCGGCATCAACAGCGCAGCTCTGCCGCAGTTGATCGCGGCAGCCGATGCGCTGAAGACGCAGATCTCGGCGGACGCGATCAGAAGTGCGGCGGAGGCGACGATCTTCTCGGGTCAATCGCTGGTCGGCGTCGTCAAGGCACCCTTCAGCATCGCCGGCGGGGTGCTCCGGGCGCAGAACGTGACGGCTGGCGACGGCAATGCCGCGATGACCGGCGAGGCTTCGCTGGACCTTGCGGCGGGCCGGATCGACGCCGGCATCGATCTGACTTTCCGGCCGGGTGACGAGGCGCTTGCCGGTGCCGAGCCGCGTGTGCGCATCGGCTATGCCGGCCTGCTGGAAGCACCGGGCGTCGATCTCAACGTTGCCGATCTCGCGAACTTCCTGTCGCTTCGCGCCTTCGAGCGCGAGCGCCGGCGGGTCGAGATCCTGCAGGCGAACGTGCTGGAGAAGCAGCGTCTGCGCCGCGAACTTGCGCTTTACAAGGCGCGGGCGGAGGCAAGAGAACTGGAGCGCAAACGCGCCGTTGCCGAGGAACGCCGGCGCGCAGCCGGCGCTGCCGAGGCCGCCCGCCTCAAGGCGGAAGCAGATGCGCGAGCAGAGGCCGAGCGCAAGGCCGAAGCGGAGCGACAGGCGGAAGCCGCGCGTCGGGCGGCAGAGGCAGCGCGCAGCGCCGGACAGGGCCAGCCGATCCCGCAGACGGGACCGACCCCCCAGACCGTACCGGACGGTGCCACCGGCACCCCTCCCGGACAGAGGCTCAACTTCGACGTCCTGCCCGACGTTACCGTACAGTAGCCGGCGACTATGCCGGAGCACGACGCTCCCTGGCTTTCGGGGCCGGAGATGCGCTTCCAATTTCGCATCCGGCCATGATCCCATCCTTGGCTTGTGCCCCCTGAAGAGCGTCGCGATCTTTCAGCTTCGCTCTCTGCGCTTTTGATTTTTCGCATGTCGATATCCCAAGACCGCTGCGCGCTTTTGCGCGACATGCTCTGGCTTCAGATTTTGAACGTACCTTTATCGGGCGGCATTCTCTTGGTTTCCGGCGCATCGTGGCGCGCGAACGGGATCGGCAGAGTTTTAACGAATTCTGAAGCACATCCTCCACTATTGATCGCTAAATTAGCAATTTGCGTTGGATGGGGCAGGGGGTGCGGCTTGCGGGCCGCGTCTTTAATCGGCGCATGGGAAGGACGACGTCGATCGCTCCGGATTGACCCGAGCGGCGCGTCGCCGTCTGCTGAGGGGGCAACGATCAGAGATGCGCTACAATTTGAGGAAGAGAGCCGCCCGTATCTTTGCGGACGAGCGCGGCAACTTTACCGTTCTGACCGCGCTGATAGCGGTGCCGTTGTTGAGTGCCGCGTCGATCGCCATCAACCTGGCGCGGATCAATCTCGAGGCCGCGAAGATGCAGACGGCGCTCGATGCCGCTGCCTTCTCGGCGGTCAAATCCTACGGCGAGGGCGAGACCGAGGCCAGTGCCAGGGATCTCGCCAACAACGTCTTCTTTGCGAATTTCGGCCAGCCGGAGATCGTCGATCAGCTCGGCCCGGAGAGCGGTGTGGCGGTGGCGGCCACGCCGGTGCAGATCGCCTTCGGCGCCGCCGGCGTCGAGACCACGGCGACCGCGGCCTACGCGCTGAAATACAATCCGCTCTTCTTCGGGCTGCAGCCCTATACGATCGACCGGGAAAGTGTTGCCGCGCGCATGCCCGGGAGAGAGGCCTGCATTCTGGCGCTGCACCCGACGGCGAGCCGGGCCTTCGAGGTCAGCGGCGGGGCGAGCGTCGACACATCCGGCTGTACGATCACGTCGAACTCGACCGACGCGCAGTCGATCTACCTCAGCGGCTCGGCCACGCTCAAGGCCGAGTGTCTCTACGCCGCCGGCAAGGTGTCCGCGACGCTCGCCAACCTGCAGCTTGCCTGTGGCAAGGCGGTAGAGGAGGTGACGCCAATTGCCGACCCCTTCCGGTCGAAGAAGATGCCGACCACGGCAGGCTGGGTGAGCCTTGCTGGCTGCGGGCAGAATTTCGTCGGCGGCGGTGGCGGCAACGGCGACTGCAACGGCACCGGCAAGACGCCGAACAACGCGCCCGACACCTACCGCGTCGAGCTGAAGCCTGGCACCTATGGCGATCTCGAAATCAAGGGCAAGGTTCTTCTGAGACCCGGCAACTACATCATCGACGGCGGTAGCCTGAAGTTCACCAGCCAGTCGGTGGTGAGCGCCGAAGGGGTAACCTTCTTCCTCCTGAACGGCGCCCAGCTCGACATTCACGGCGGGGCGACCTTCCAGGTCAGCGCGCCGACGACCGGCGACTGGGCCGGCTTCTCGATCGTCGCCGGGCGCAACAACACGGCCAGCGCCACCATCAACGGCAACAGCGCCTCGTCGCTCGCCGGCATCATCTACATGCCGGCGTCGCGCGAGATCCAGTATGCTGGCAACGGATCGACCGGCGGTGAATGCGTGCGCATCGTCGCCCAGGAAATCACCATGATCGGCAACAGCAGCTTCAAGCTGGATTGCAAGGCGGTGCTGGCCAACACCACGATCAACAACCCCGGCGCGATCCGGCTGGTGCGATAATGACGGACGCGTCTTGCCTCCGGCCGTTGGGCCGGCGGCGTGATCGCTTGCCGGTGTCCAGGCGCGCCTTGCCTTCAGAAGCGGATGGACAGTCCGAGGATTGGACCTTGCTGGACCACGTCGAAGATGAAGCCGTCATTGTCGTAGTTGACGCCCAGCGCACGATAACCGGCGATCGCCGAGATCGTGTCGTTGAAACGGTAGCCGAGGCCAAGGCCGACGTCCCAGTCGATGTCGGCGCCGCCGGCGCCGACCAGGCCCCAGCCGGTCAGGTAGATCTCCGGGGTGAAGAAGTAGTTGCCGCGCACGCCCACCATGCCGTCGACCCAAGTCTTGCGGTCATCGCGGCTGATACCGTCGAGCGGGCCGCCCTGAAAGGATATGGTGGTGTTGACCGACCAGATCCTGGCGCCGCCGACCACGTCGAGATGCGAGTTCTGATCCTCAAACACCGTGTAACCGACGCCGATGAGGCCGGCGAAGGTCTCCGATTCCACATCGACCGTATCGGTGAAGACGCCGCGCGCTTTGCCGTCGCCGGAGAGCTTCGTATAGATCAAGTCACCAAAGACGCTGAAGCGGTCCTTGCGCGCTTCGACGGTGGCCATGGCGGCGAAGTCGAGATTGCTCCAGATGTCGCTGAAGCTGGAGTCGATGTGAACGGTCGGGAGCCCGAATTGCGCTGTGTCGCCGGAGAGGCCCGCCATCCAGAAATAGGGCGCGAAGGTGAATTGCCAGCCGCTCTCGGTTTCTTCCACGGGGGCCGCGGGCGCCATCAGCGGCGTGATGTCGGCCGCGTGGGTCGGCAGGGCGAACAACAGGCCAAGGCAGGCCGTGAGGCCCAGTCGTGTAGGGATACTCATGAAACGCCTCCCGCTTGAGACAATCCCTGAAACGAGAGACGGGCCCGTCTGGAATTGCGCACTACAGACTCTCGAACACAAGGGCAGCGGAAAGTCGCCGCCTCCCGATGTGGGTATTGTTATATAAGTTTATTCGAATACAACTGTTTTGGCCCGAAACGGCGAAGCGGGACATGCCAAATGCCGCGCGCTGTTGCATCGGCCACACAGTTGCCTTGGATCCGCCAATGCCTGTCGCCCGACACTGTACAGCGCTCGTGCGGCAACGGCGTGAGAACAAGGGCTCAAGGTCTCGCGACTAGCCCTTTGATGTGAAAGGCCTTGGGCGAGTTCTGGCCGCGAATTCTGGCCGTGCTGGCCATCGACGGCGGGAGCTCAGGTCTCGTCGGGCAAGAGCGTCGAGCGTTGCGATTTCAGCCATTCGAGCACATGGACGCGCAGTGCCGAGGAGAGGTTGCTGTCAGGCGTGCGCTGGTCGTCGATTTCGGCGATCAGCTGGGCAAGCGGCACCGCCCGCGTTTCGGCGATCGTCTTCAGTTCCTGCCAGAAGGCGTCTTCGAGCGAGAAGCTGGTGCGGTGGCCGTGGAGCGTTGCGGAATGCTTACGGATCATCGCCCGGCCTTAGAGACTGATTCAAGGAATTGGCATTTCGAGTCCGGAAGCTGCCGCAAGTCCTTGCTCCGGAATCACTTTTGCGGGCTCAGTCCTTGTCGACGTCGCCTTCGGCAGGGCGCTCGATGCGGCCCTGGTCAAGGCGGGTCTCCGCCTTGTCGTTCAGCGCTTTCGTCAGGGATTTCTCGGCCTTGGTGCGGCCGAAGGAGATGCGGTTCTGCTCGGCCTGCTTGTCCTTTTCCGTGCGCTCGCGACGCTTGCGGAACTGGCGCAGATTGACGACGTCTCCGGTCATGAGCCGCGGCTCCTCGGATCAGTTCTTCTTGCGAAAGGAATCGAGCGAGACGACGGAGCCGCCGCCATTCTTCGGCTCGGTGGGCTTGTCGTCCTTGGCCGAGGTCTCGGCATTGTCTTCCGGAACGGGATAGGCGGTGATCTCCGCCGATTCCTGTTCTTCTTCCTCGCCGGCCGCCACGTCGAACTCCAGTTCGAAATTGACCGACGGGTCGTAGAAGCCACGGATGGCGTTGAACGGGATCACCAGCCGTTCGGGCGTGTCGGAGAAGGAGAGGCCGATTTCGAAGCCGATTTCGGTGACTTTCAGCTCCCAGAACTGGTGCTGGACCACGATGGTCATCTGTTCGGGATACTTGGCTTTCAGGTGCTGCGAGATGCGCACGCCCGGCGCGCCGGTCAGAAAGGTGATGAAGAAGTGATGCTCTCCCGGCAAGTGACCGGTGGTGGCAACCTCCGTCAGGACCTTTCGGATGACGCTGCGCAGTGCGTCCTGTGCCAGAATGTCGTAGCGGATGTGGTCCTGGCCCATGAGCGTCCCGTCTTTCCTCGAACTCAATCTACTGTCTGCTGCCGGCTTGGAGGTCAAGCCGTCAGCTTTTCATTGCCCGTCTGAAGCAGACGAGTCAATTATTCAAGCATCTATAGACCATTTCGAAGCGGGGGAGAAGGTGAAGGCTTCTGTTGCCAGGTGCCTTCGGACCCCGCCTTACGGTGCTACCCGGAAGGACTTGATTTGAAGTGTCGCACCGCGATTAAGCAGCGAGACGTGCTTCAGCATAGTTGTCGTTTGCAACTATAAGTTTAGCCCGATAACGGTGGTACAATGCCGAGCAAAAAGTCGATCTTTACGCCCTTGTCGATCCTATTTCGCCCCCATCAAAAGCCGATCGATTCTGATCGGTTTTTGGTGGAGGCGCCGGGTACCGCCCCCGGGTCCAATGGGTTTATTTCATCGCCCGTTTATTGCCATAGCCGCCCGAAGACGGCAGAGTTCATATAGGTCTTTCCGGGCCCCAAGAAAAGGGGGATGTGTCGGATATATGACTTTCTCCCGGACTGCCCGGTGCCGAACCGCCTTGACTTGACCGACATCCATGAAAAACTCCCGCTGCTGCCACGCGGCCGGCAATCTCCGGCCGCAGTTTCGAAAAGCAAAGCAAGCTGGAGGCCTCATGACGGACTACCTCGCAGATGTGCAGAAATACGACAGCGGCGCCGACGAAGCGATCGTGAACAAGATCGTGCGTCACCTTGGCATTGCGCTTCGCAACCGGGATTCCTCGCTCGTTTCGGCGTCGGATCCGAAAGAGCTCGAGCGGGTCAAGGAGAAATGGTGCGAGAAGAAGCTCGGCATCAGCGGCGCCGATGCGGACAGCGCGATCGACGCCACCGTCAAGGCGATGTCGGCGGACCGGTCGAAATCGCGCGTCACCTTCTATTATCTGGTGGCCAAGAACCTCGGCAAGCTGCAGACCTTGTAGCTCCCCGCCGAATTATCCGGGATAATCGTCCCGTGGTCATTGGTTCGCCGCCGGCTTCGTCCTAAATTTAGCGAAAGTACGAATCGGCGGCGCCAGATCATGCAGCAATATCTCGACCTTCTCGACCATGTGATGACCAACGGATCCGACCGCGGCGACCGGACGGGAACGGGCACGCGCTCGGTCTTCGGCCACCAGATGCGCTTCGACCTCTCCGAGGGCTTCCCGGTGCTGACGACCAAGAAGCTGCACCTGCGCTCCATCATCCATGAACTGCTGTGGTTCCTGAAGGGCGACACCAATATTCGCTATCTCAAGGAAAACGGCGTCACCATCTGGGACGAATGGGCAGACGAGAACGGCGACCTCGGCCCGGTCTATGGCTACCAGTGGCGCTCCTGGCCGGCGCCGGACGGGCGCCATATCGACCAGATTGCCGGCCTCGTCGAGAGCCTGAAGACCAACCCGAATTCCCGCCGCCACATCGTCTCGGCCTGGAACCCGGCGCTCGTTGACGAGATGGCGCTGCCGCCCTGCCATTGCCTTTTCCAGTTCTACGTCTCCGACGGCAAGCTCTCCTGCCAGCTCTACCAGCGCTCGGCCGACATCTTCCTCGGCGTGCCCTTCAACATCGCTTCCTATGCGCTCTTGACGATGATGGTGGCGCAGGTGACGGGCCTGAAGCCGGGTGATTTCGTGCACACGCTTGGTGACGCGCACATCTACCACAACCATTTCGAGCAGGCCCGGCTGCAGCTCACCCGCACGCCGAAGGCGCTGCCGCGGATGGAAATCAATCCAGACGTGAAAGATCTCTTTTCCTTCCGTTTCGAAGACTTTACGCTCGTCGGCTACGAAGCCGATTCATCCATCAAGGCGCCGATCGCCGTCTGACATATCCTGATGCTGCGGGTGGCCGGTCCGCATTTCTGAATTCTTCTCGATGCCGATGCCGCGCCACCCTTCGGGCGAGGCAGGAGCTTCCGTCGCCCGCACGCGCAGGGGCCGGCAATCCAAGGTGAGGGGCGGCCGGGGAGGGCTGTCGTCCAAGGGAGGTATCGATGCTCACACTCGTTCATGCGCCGCTGTCGCGATCCTCGCGCATCGTCTGGCTGCTTGAGGAGCTGGGCGCGGAATACGAGATCCGCTACGTCTCGATCCGCCGCTGGGACGGCTCGGGTGAGCCCGACGACAACAACCCGCATCCGCACAAGCAGGTGCCGGCGCTCATCCATAATGGCGCGGTGATCTGGGAGTCGGCCGCCGTCGTGCAGTATCTCACCGACCTCTATCCCGATTGCAGCCTCGGCCGGCCGCCCGGCCACAAGGAGCGTGGCGCCTATCTCTCCTGGCTTGCCTATTACGCGGGGGTGATCGAGCCGACGGCGCTTGCCCATATCTCCGGCGCCACCATCAACAACCCGGCACAGGCGCGGCTCTACAGCGAAATGTGCGCCCATGTGATCGACGTGCTCACCCGACGGACCTATCTGCTCGGCGAGACGATGAGTGCCGCCGATCTGCTCTTGGCAAGCGCGCTGCAGTGGATGCGCAAGATCCTGCCGGAAAGCACGGTCGTCGATCGCTACATCCGCGTGGTGACGGACCGGGCAGCCTATGACCGCGCCAGAGAAATCGACAGCAAACCGAACGGGTTCCATGACTGAAACGAAGACCACCCACCCGAAGATATCGATCGTCGTCGCCGTTGCCGCAAACGGCGTCATCGGCCGCGACGGCGATCTGCCCTGGCGGCTTTCGACCGATCTCAAGCGCTTCAAGGCGCTGACGATCGGCAAGCCCGTGATCATGGGGCGCAAGACCTGGGCGTCGCTCGGGCGTCCGCTTCCCGGCCGCGCCAACATCGTCATCACCCGCAACGCGGATTTTGTGGCGGAAGGGGCAAGCGTCGTCCCGTCGCTCGATGCGGCGGTAGCGCTTGCCGGCCGAGAGGCGGAGGCCGCGGGCGTGGACGAGATCTGCGTGATCGGTGGCGGCGAGATCTACCGCCAGTCGATCGCGCGTGCCGATATCTTGTATGTGACCGAGGTGCAGGCGACCGTGGATGGCGACACGCGCTTCCCCGATATCGATCCCGGCATTTTCGAGAAGGTCTTCGAAGAGGACCTGCCGCAGGGTGAAAAGGACAGCCACGCCATGCATTTCGTCACCTTTAAGCGGCGTGCGACAGCCTGACGCGGCGGATCGTCAACTATTTTGAACCATTTACGGTGAACTCGGGTCTATCGCGTTGAAAGCGGTGCGGGTGATACCTATAACGGTTTCACATCATGAACGACCGTGCGGTGGCGCGGCCGTTCAGCGTGGGAAGTATTCAAAAGAGAGGTTTTGATGCCCTGGAGCAATCAGAATGGCGGCGGCGGTGGCCCATGGGGCGGCGGCGGTGGCGGCGGCAATCAGGGGGGTCCCTGGGGCCAGGGGCCAAACCGGCCGCGTGGCGGCAAGGGCGGCCCGCCGGATCTGGAAGAGATCATTCGCCGTGGCCAGGACCAGCTCAAGAACGTCGTTCCCGGCGGCTTCAATGGTGGCGTCTTCGCCATTATCGGCCTGCTGATCGTCGGTTTTGTCCTGATCAATTCGATCTACACGGTGCAGCCGGACGAGCGCGGCGTCGAGATGCGCTTCGGCAAGCCGAAGGACGAGATCTCGATGCCTGGCCTGCACTATCATTTCTGGCCATTCGAGACCGTCGAATTCGTCAAGATCACCGAGCAGCAGCAGAACATCGGCGGGCGCTCGAGCGGCCAGTCGAATTCCGGCCTGATGCTCACCGGCGACCAGAACATCGTCAACGTCCAGTTCTCGGTTCTTTACTCGGTCACCGATCCGAAGGCTTACCTCTTCAACGTCGAGAACCCGTCCGACACGCTGCAGCAGGTGGCCGAAAGCGCGATGCGCGAAGTCGTTGGTCGCCGTCCGGCGCAGGACATCTTCCGTGACAACCGTCAGGCGATCGCCGCGGACGTGAAGAGCACGATCCAGGCAACGATGGACACCTACGGCACCGGCGTTTCCGTCAACACGGTCGCCATCGAGGACGCCGCACCGCCGCGCGAAGTGGCCGATGCGTTCGACGAAGTGCAGCGCGCCGAGCAGGACGAGGATCGCTTCGTCGAAGAAGCCAACCAGTATGCCAACCAGGTGCTCGGTAAGGCACGCGGTCAGGGTGCGCAGATCCGCGAAGAAGCGGCCGCCTACAAGGACCGTGTCGTCAAGGAAGCACAGGGTGAGGCGCAGCGCTTCATCTCCGTCTATGACGAGTACTCCAAGGCGCCTGACGTTACCCGCAAGCGTCTCTATCTCGAAACCATGCAGGGCGTTCTCGGCAAGTCGAAGAAGGTCATCATCGACGAGAAGAACGGGCAGGGCGTACTGCCATATCTGCCGCTGAATGAAATCGGTCGTCCGACGACGTCGGGTGCCGCAGCAGTTTCGGGAGCAGGCCAGTGATCAATAATCGTACCTCCGTTATCCTGATCCTGCTCGCCGTCGTCTTCGTCGGCATCTATTCCTCGGTCTTCGTCGTCAACGAGCGTCAGCAGGCGATCGTCGTTCGCTTCGGTCAGATCAAGGACGTCAAGAGCCAGCCGGGCCTCTACTTCAAGCTGCCCTTCGCCTTCATGGATGCCGACCGCGTCCAGTACGTCGAAGACCAGGCACTGCGCTTCGACCTCGACAACATCCGTGTCCAGGTCTCGGGCGGCAAGTTCTATGAAGTTGATGCCTTCGTCGTCTACAAGATCTCCGATCCCCGCCGCTTCCGCGAGACGGTCTCGGGCGATCGCGACTCGGCGGAATCGCGTCTCAGGACCCGTCTCGACGCGTCGCTGCGCCGTGTCTACGGTCTGCGTGGCTTCGAGGCTGCTCTTTCGGACGAGCGTGCGTCGATGATGCGCGAAGTGCGCGCCGACCTCAAAACCGACGCGGAGTCGCTCGGCCTCAACATCGAGGACGTCCGTATCCGTCGCACCGACCTGACGCAGGAGGTCTCGCAACAGACCTACGACCGCATGAAGGCCGAGCGTCTGGCGGAAGCCGAACTGATCCGCGCCCGCGGTAACGAAGAGGGCCAGCGCCGCCGCGCGATTGCCGACCGTCAGGTCGTCGAAATCGTGGCCGAAGCCCAGCGCGATTCGGAAATCCTGCGCGGTGAAGGCGAAGCCGAACGCACAAGGACCTTTGCTGACGCCTTTGCGCGCGATCCGAAGTTCTTCGAGTTCTATCGCTCCATGACCGCTTACACGCAGTCGATCGGTAGCCCGGACACGACGCTGGTGCTTTCGCCGCATTCGGAATTCTTCCGTTACTTCAATAACTCGGAAGGCACTCCGCCGGCCGCGGCACCTCAAGCAGCGACCGGAAACTAGGCGGGCGATGTCAGACTTTCTGACAGGATTCGCTTTCTTCCTGATCATCGAGGGGCTGGTGTACGCACTGGCCCCTTTGGTTTTGGTGGAAATGGCGAAGCGTTTGCCGTATGTCCCCGAACATCAGCTTCGACTGGCGGGGCTCGTTTGCGTGGCTGCCGGGGTCGGACTTGTATGGTTGCTTCGAGGATAATGCGAAATGCCACATAAACTGCTGATCCGGCTGGTCGATGCCGAATACGCCATCACCCGCCTTAATATCGGCTCCAGCATGCCGGAATGGCTGCCGGGGCCGGGCTTCTGGACCGTGTCGAGCTCGCGCGAGGAGATGACGCTGGTCTGCCGGGCCGCCCGCGTGCCGTCCAGCGTCCAGAGTTCGCTCGGCTGGCGCTGCTTCCGTGTCGAGCAGCATTTTGCCTTTGACGTGCCCGGCGTGCTCGCCTCGGTGCTCCGGCCGCTTTCGGATGCCGGCGTCGGCGTCTTTGCCAATTCGACCTTCAGCACCGACTACATCTTCGTTGCCGGCTCCGATCTCGACAAGGCGGTCCAGGCGCTGAAAGACCACGGTCACGAGCTCACCACCTGATCAGCCACGCCCGGCCTCGACGTAAAGGCTTGGCAGGGAACGTCCGTCCTTTCGCACCCTTGCGCGCAAGGATCAGGAAATCGTGTTTGGACCCTTCCGAATTCCGCCTTATCTTCAGAGGAAAGTCGGACGTCGCGGTCTTGCGGCTTGCGTTTGTCAAATCTGCCGCATAAGCCCGGCCGGCGGTTTCGGTCGAGGCGGAATTATGCGAAGAATCAAAGTGCTATGGTGTGCCGGTGTCACCGCACACAGCCAGAGGAGCTGAAGCGAATTGTCCACGCGATCAAAATCCCGAGTACACTCGCTTGGCGCCTCCCTCGGCGTTCTGGCGCTCGCAGGCGCGCTCGCCTTCAGCAGCACCGCGCTCGCCCAGAACACGGCGATCCGGCCGCCGAGCAATGGCCCGGCCTCCGTCGCCGATCTGGCCGCCGGACTGCTGGATGCCGTCGTCAACATCGCGACTTCGCAGAAGGTCAAGAACGACGATGATGCGCCGGCGCCGCAGGTGCCGGAGGGCTCGCCCTACCAGCGCTATTTCGACGAATTCTTCAAGGGCCAGGGCAATCAGGGCGGTAACCGCCAGCGCACGGTCGAATCGCTCGGCTCCGGCTTCGTCATCGATCCCTCTGGCTACATCGTCACCAACAACCACGTGATCGAGGGCGCCGACGACATCGAGATCAACTTCGCCAATGGCAGCAAGCTGAAGGCGAAGCTCGTCGGCAAAGACACACAGACCGATCTCGCGCTGCTGAAGGTCGAGCCGAAGGCGCCGCTGAAGGCCGTGCCTTTCGGGGATTCGCGCAAGATGCGCATCGGCGACTGGGTGATGGCGATCGGCAACCCGTTCGGCCTTGGCGGTTCCGTTTCGGTCGGCATCATCTCGGCGCGCGGCCGCAACATCAACGCCGGCCCCTATGACAATTTCATCCAGACGGACGCTGCGATCAACCGCGGCAATTCCGGCGGGCCGCTGTTCAATATGGCCGGCGAAGTGATCGGCATCAACACGGCGATCATCTCGCCAACGGGCGGCTCGATCGGCATTGGCTTCTCCGTGCCGACCGAACTTGCCGCCAATGTGGTACTTCAGCTCAAGGACTTCGGCGAGACGCGTCGCGGCTGGCTCGGCGTGCGCGTCCAGCCTGTGAACGACGATATCGCCGAGAGCCTGAAGATGGACGCGCCGCGCGGCGCGCTCGTCTCTGGCATCATCGAAGGCGGGCCGATCACGCACGGCGAGATCAAGGCCGGCGACGTCATCGTCAAATTCGACGGCCATGATGTCGGCGAGGTGCGCGACCTGAAGCGCGTGGTCGCCGAAAGCCCCGTCGGTAAGGCGGTCGATGTCGTGGTGATCCGCGACGGCAAGGAACAGACAGTCAAGGTGACCCTCGGACGCCTCGAGGATGGCGCGCTTGCAAGTGCCGACGCGGCAACCGGCGACGAGGGGTCGAAGGCTGACAAGCCGGAGGCTGCGCCGCTTCCAGCGACCGACGTCGTGCTCGGCATGAAGCTTGCGACGCTCAACGAAGAGGCGCGCAAGAAATACGGCATTGCCGAAGACGTGGACGGCGTTGTCATCACCGAGGTCGCGCCGAATTCGGTCGCGGCAGAGCGGCGCGTAGAGGCGGGCGACGTCATCGTCGAGGTCGGTCAGGAGGCGATGGAGACGCCCGCCGACGTGGCCGACCGGGTCGAGGAGCTGAAATCCAGCGGCCGTCGCCACGCCGCCCTTCTGATCTCCAACAAGTCCGGCGAATTGCGCTTCGTCACCGTTCGGGTGGAGTAGGGCGCATCGCGCCTTCCGGCAGTTGCGGTTGCGGCATCGGATCGATGCCGCAGCGCCGCTTTCGGTCGACGCCGATTGTCTGAATCTTTTCAGTGCTATCGCCCCTGGGGCTGAGAGGCTGAATCCACATGCTCAGGTTTTGATTCAACGCTGCGGTCCGGCCGACGGGCCGCAGCGTGCTCATGATGGGCACAGACACGGCCCTTCATCCCGCTGCCGCGACCTTCTCCCCGCTTGCGGGGGAAAGGGTTAGGGTGAGGGGCATTCGAGAAGTGGTGAGGTGCACTTCTTTCAGCAGTCGTCGCTCGCTTGCCTGGGGTGCGGGGACGGCTTGCGCGCCGGCTGGAAGGTCATCAGCCTGAGGGCTTCGAACAGAATTTCGATAATCGTATGCATTGCCGCACCTCCTTTCTTGCAAGCATTTCACTCCACTTGCCGGCACCCCTCAAACGAGTTTACAGTCTCCTTCGGATAACTTGAGGTTATGCATGAAGCGCGGCCGACTGCCCCTGACAGCGTTGCGGAGTTTCGAGGCGGCCGGGCGACTGGAGAGTTTCACACTGGCTGCATCGGAGCTTTTCGTCTCGCAGGCGGCCATCAGCCGGCAGGTGCGCGAGCTCGAAGAGCTGATCGGCCGGCCGCTGTTTGAGAGGCTCCACCGCAGTGTGCGGTTGACGGCCGATGGTCAGGCGCTGCTCGGCACGCTGACGTCTGCCTTCGACATGGTGGGCGAAAGCCTCGACGCGCTCTCGGGGCGGCGGTTGTCGCAGACGCTGAAGGTCAGCGCCGAGCCATCCTTTGCCGGCTGCTGGCTGGTGCCCCATTTGCAGGAATTTCAGGAGGCGCATCCGGAGATCGATCTGGTGATCGATGCGGAGTCGCGGCTCGCCGAGTTTCGAAGCGGCGAGGCCGATATCGCCATCCGCCACAGCTTGACCGCGCGCTCCTGGTCGCGGGTGGAGACGCGGCCTCTTGCCGAGGTGGAGATGGTCCCGGTGATCACGCCTGCGCTTGCCGGCGCCGGGCGGCCGCTCGACCGACCCGAAGACCTGTTGCAGCATCCATTGTTGCATGAGGATAACCGGCAACTCTGGGAACAATGGTTTGCGGCGGCCGGCACCGCGCCGGTGAAGCTTGCACGCGGCGCGATCTTCGCCGATGGCTCGATGGTGCTGCAGGCGACGCTGCGCGGCAGCGGCGTCGGCCTCATCGACCGCGACCATGCCCGCGACGACATCGCCGCCGGCCGGCTGATCCAGCCGTTCGACGCCTCAGTGCCCTATGGCGCGTTCTTTATCGTGGCGCGGCGCTTCGAGGCGCTGTCGGAGGCGGCCAGGGCCTTTGTCGACTGGATCGAACGGAGCTACCCGGGGGCGGGGCGAAAGCGGTGAGGAGGCCCTTATCCTCAGGGCGAGCGCTTGCCCCTCTTCCGCCTGCCGGCACCGTCTCTCCGCACGCGGGGAGACGGAAAGATATGGCGAACGCCCGCCATTCTTCAGAGGTGGTTGGGTAGTGCTAGTGCGGCTGGCGTCTCTCTTCCCGCCTGCGGAGAGAGATGTCCGGCAGACAGAGAGGGCAACTCACGAAGCGGCAGCTTATTTCCCGGCCTTTGAACGATGCGCCCGCCATTCCTCGGCGCTGATCGCATAGAGCACATGCCGAACCAGGGTCGGCTGATCGGTTGGGACGCGGGGGTGGTCGAAGTCGCGGCTTGGGTCGCGGTGCATGCCGATCCGTTGCATGACAGCGGTCGAGCGGGTGTTGGCGGGAACCGCGAAGGAGACGACCTCGCTCAAGCCCTTTTCCTCGAAGCCGTAGCGCAGCAGGGCGTTGGCCGCTTCGGTGACGTAGCCCTTGCCCCAGTAGGGCGGAGCCAGTCGCCAGCCGATTTCGACCGTTCCTTTGGGCAGGTGCGGCTCCAAATCCGTGAGCGCGAGGCCGCAGAAGCCGATTGGCTTGTCGTCGGCCTTGAGCGCCACGGCGAAGAAGCCGAAGCCGGTTTCGGCGATGCCCTTGCCGACGCGATCGAACAGCGCGTCTGATTCCGCGCGGCTGCGGCGGAAGGGAAAGAATTCCATCACCTTGGGATCGCTGTTGATCGCGAAGAAGAGATCGCGATCGCTTTCCTTCCAGGCGCGGATGCGCAGCCGCTCAGTCTCGGCAATGATCATCCGGCGAAATCCGTCTTGCGATAGCCCTGCAGATAGAGAAGGGCGGTGAGGTCGCCGTGGTCGATGCGGACCTTGGCCTGCTCGGCAACGACGGGCTTGGCGTGCAGCGCCACGCCGGTGCCGGCAAGCTGGATCATGCCGAGATCGTTGGCGCCGTCGCCGACAGCAAGGGCATCGTCCGTCGAGATGCCGAGGCGGTCGGCGATCTCGATCAGCGAATCGACCTTGGCCTGCTTGCCGAGGATGGGATTGGCGACTTCGCCAGTGAGGATGCCGTCTTCGGCGATCAGCGTATTGGCGCGGTTCTCGTCAAAGCCGAGCATCTCGGCGATCGGGCCGGTAAAGACGGTGAAACCCCCGGAGACGAGCGCGGTATAGTGGCCCTTGCTCTTCATCGTTGCGATCAGTTGTTTTCCGCCCGGCGTCAGCGTGATGCGCTTGGCGATGACCTCGTCGACGACGCCAAGTGGCAGGCCCTTCAGAAGTCCTACGCGTTCGATCAGCGCCGGCTCGAAGGCGATCTCGCCGTTCATGGCGCGGGCGGTGATCGCCGCCACCTTGTCTTTCAGGCCGACTTCGGCGGCGAGTTCGTCGATGCATTCCTGGCCGATCATGGTCGAGTCCATGTCGGCGATGAGCAGTTTCTTGCGGCGGCTCTCGGCGTCTTGCACGGCGACATCGACCGGTGCATCGCCGATCACGCCGCGCAGCAGGGTTTCGGCGGCATCCGGATCGGTGCCGTCGGTCAGCGCGATATCGCAGGCGATGCCATCGGCGAGCCAATAGAGGCCGGATGCCTTGACGGCGTCAGCGGCTGCTTCCGCCAGTGCTGGCGTCAGAACAGGATTTGACGGATTGGCGATAAGCGTGGCAACGAGAGCCATGGACAACAACCTTGATACCGAGAGCGACGCGATCCTGATAACCGGGCCGACCGCCAGCGGCAAGTCCGCGCTTGCCGTCGAACTGGCGCGCCGACACGGCGGCGTGGTCGTCAATGCCGACAGCATGCAGGTCTATGACACGCTGCGGCTGTTGACGGCGCGGCCGGACGAGGCCGACATGGGCGGCATAGGGCACTGTCTTTACGGCCATGTGCCGGCGGCATCCGCCTATTCCACCGGTGCCTGGGCGCGTGAAGCGCAGGCATTGGTCGCTCAGCTCAAGGGCGAGGGACGCTTGCCGGTTTTTGTCGGCGGCACCGGGCTCTATTTCAAGGCGCTGACCGGTGGTCTCTCGGACATGCCGGAGATCCCGGCGGCGATCCGGGAAAGGCTGCGCGAGCGGCTGAAGGCGGAAGGGGCGGAGGCGCTGCATCGCGACCTCGAAGCCAGGGATCCGGAAACGGCGGTGACACTGAAGCCCGGTGACGGCCAGCGGATCGTGCGGGCGCTCGAAATGGTGGAGGCCACCGGCAAGCCGATCCGCTTCTTCCAACAGCAGACCGGACCCATGATCGTCGACCCGGACCGGGCTACAAAATATGTCGTGCTGCCGGAGCGAAAGCTCCTGCACGACCGCATCAACCGTCGCTTCCAGTTGATGCTTGCCGGCGGCGCGATCGACGAAGTGCGGGCGCTGCTTGCGCTCGAGCTGCCGTCGGAAATGCCCATCATGAAGGCGATCGGCGTCAGCCAGATCGCAGCCCTTTTGAAGGGCGAACTCGACGAGGCCGAAGTGATCGAGATGGGCGCTGCGGCAACGCGACAATATGCCAAGCGGCAGATGACCTGGTTCCGTAACCAGCTCGACGACAGCTGGCAGCGCATTTCGAGCGCCGAGGAGGTGCTTTGACGAGCGCCGTTGCTGCGGATCAGTCGGCGAGGTTCAGCTGCCAGGACACGCCGAAGCGGTCGGTGACCCAGCTGAAGCGCTGGCTGAAGCCGTAATTGTCGAGTGGCATCAGCACTGCCCCGCCTTCGGCGAGCATGCCATAAAGCGTGATGATCTCATCCTCGCTCTGGCATTCCACGAAGAACGAGAACGACGGGGTGAAATCGAAGGCGTGCCGGACCGGGCTGTCGATGCACTTGACCCGCTGCGCGCCGAGCCGGAAAAGCGCCACCTTGACGCTGCCTTCGGGACCTTGCTCATCCGGTCCATAGCGCTCGACTTCCAGCACCTCGGCATTCGGGAACAGCGAGACGTAGAAGGCCATGGCGTCGTCGGCGACGCCATCCTGGAACATCAGAAAGGGCGTGATGCTTGTGACCATGGCGCGCTCCCGTTGTCGTCGGTGTCAACAAAACCGGCTGACTGATCCTACCCCAGGATGTCGCCACGACAACGGTCGGCCCGCGGCAAAGTTCCCTTGCAGGATAGGCGCTGATGCCTTGCTGTGAGCGGGGCGGCCCCGCAGGTTCGGGCGGCGCATGCCATGTCCCGATCATGACAGACGAGCAGAAAACGTCTCCTGACAGCGCGGAAATCCGTCTGTCTCCCGATGAAGCCCTGGTGCTCTTTGAACTTCTGTCGCGTTGGAGCGAGGAGAACGCAGTTCCAACGCCGGACGCCTCCTGTTTCGAAAGCACGGCCGAATGCGCGGTGCTGCTCGCAGTGCTGGCAGACCTTCAAAAGCAGTTGGTCGCACCCTTTCGCGAAGACTACGGCGAAGCGGTGAAAGCGGCACGCCGCCGTCTGGCGCCATCGTGGGATTACCCTGACCTCAGGGGGTGATTTGCCTGCTTGTGCCTACGCTTGATCGGCTCACACCAGCCACGCCAGCAGCGGCCACAGCACCAGTCCGATCCCGATGATGCTGGTCGCAAACAGGGCCGAGCGCAGCACGGGAATGCCGATCGCATAGGCGAGCCAAAAGGCGAGCCGTGCCGAAAGCCAGACGATCGCACCGAGTTCCGTCGTCGTGTTGTTTGCGCCGGTGACTTCGACTGCAAGCAGCGCGGACGCGGCGAAGGGAAAAGTCTCGAGGAAGTTTGCCTGCGCGCGTTTCAGCCGTCCGACGAGGGGCGTTGGCGGCGGCCCGGCCGCTTCGCGCGAAGAGAGCGACCAGGCCAGTCCGTTCTGGCGCGTCTGGAGTTGCGCCGCGACAAAAACCTGGATGATGCCGAAGATGCAGCCGAGCGCCAGCACGGTCATCTCCACGCTCATGGCCGCGCTCCGAAAGCCGTCTCGAACTTTACTGTCGCGTGTGCCTGCGCCATGTCAGCCATCGTGCTTTCCTCCGGCATTGTTTGCTGAAAGCACGCTAACTCTCTGGTACGATATCGTAAATACGGACAAAAAGGATAGTACGGGGGGCGCCGACATGACGGAACAAGCCGTGGCATCGGACCGAGGTGTCGGGCCGAAAGTGTCCAGCCTGACCGGTCTCGACATGAGCCATATCCGGCTCTGCCCCGCCATCGCCTTCAACCAGATCGTCGGCGGGCGCTACAAGCTGCACATCCTCTGCGTGCTCGAAGGCGGGACGCACCGCTATGGCGAAATCGGACGGTCGCTGCTTCGTGGCGGGCTCGGTAAGCCGATCACCCCGCGTATTCTCAGCCGCGAACTGCGGGAACTGGAGGAGCGGGGCCTGATCAGTCGCCGGGACTATCCCGTGGTGCCGCGCAAGGTGGAGTACAGCCTGACCGACCATGGGCGGGCGCTGATGCCGATCCTTGCCGAAATCGTCCGCTGGGGCGCAACGGGCGCGCACGAGCAAATCCTCGGGATATGACTTCCTCCTGCTCGGCCCTTCAAAACGTCGAGAAGGCTGTCGCGCTCACGCTTTCACGGCCGAGAAGAAGAGGAAGCGCGGTTTGGTCGTCAGGCTCCTGTAGGCGTCCGGAAAGAGCGTGCGGGCACGCGGATCGGGCTCCGGTTCGCTCACCGTCTCGGTGGCAAATCCGGCTGATTTGAGCGCATCGAACATGGCGTGCAGCGGGCGGTGCCAGAAGCGCATGTGGATGGTCCTGCCGCCCCGTTCCCAGGTATCGTCGAAGCGATAGGTCTCGAAATAGTTGTCGTGACCGGAAAGGGAATGATCCATGAACGGATGGTGCGTGGAAAACACCAGGCGGCCGCCCTTCTGCAGAACCCGGTTGAATTCGGAAAGCGGGAGCGACCAGTCCTCCAGATAGTGCATGACGAGGGATGCCACGATGAGGTCGAAGGCACCGTCGTCGAACGGCAAGGGTTCGGCCAGATCGGCCCTCAGCAATTGCGCACGCCCGTCGAGGCGTCGACGGGCGATGTCCAGAAGACCGGCGCTGCGATCGATGCCGGTCACCGTGGCGCCGCGCTCGATGAGCGCTGCCGCGTGCGCTCCGCCGCCGCAACCGGCGTCGAGCACCCGAAGCCCGGCGACGTCGCCGGCGAGTGCCAAAGTCGCCGGCCGCTCGTAATAGGCGTTCCAGGCGTTGTTCTCGTTGTCGGCATCATAGGCTGCCGCAAAGGCATCGTAGTCGTTCTCTGGCAAGGTCTTTTCTCCGCTGCCACCGAAAGGCGTGCGCGATCAGATGTCGAAGCGCTTGAAACTTCTATTCTATCGGTCTGCGACGCCATCGGGCAACGCTGCTTGTGCCGTTCTGTTCGGGTGCCCGGAGCCACGGCCGCATTGGGGCGGGCCGAAGCATGCCAATCGCGTTAACGTGGAGCGGCCCCTGGAGGCCCTTCGGTCGCAAGGACGCGTGCGACCACCCAGCGAGCCGCTATTCCACTCCAGAGTTGTTCACGCACTGCGGCCCGCAGCGCATGTCTGGACAAAACGCTTTTACATCTCTGGTTGTCATCGGGCAAATGGGGCGCCCGCAGTTTCACGCGTTCGCTGCCTAGGTCTTGCGGATGATGCTGCCGAGGGGCCGCTTCAACAGGCTTTCGCGCAGCGAGCCCTGGCGCGGCCGCTCGCCGGACGCCGGGTCAGCCGTTTGCGAACGGCGTTGGGCCTGATCGGCCGGGGATGGCTCGTTCAAGAGCTGCTGGCGGATCTGATTGAAGCGCTCCAGCTCCGGATTGACGGGGGCAGGCGCGCGCGGAAGCATGTCCGGACGATAGGGCTCGATCTCGACCTGCGGCTCGCTGAGGCCCGGTTGCGGCTCGGCTTCTGCCGTGGCGCCCAGTTCGGTCTCCCAGCGCTGCTCTTCGCTCACGGTCTGCGCCGCCATGTAGCTCTGCTGGAAGTTCGAAATATCCGGCCCGTTGATGGCGCGCATGCGGCTGACGATCGCGCGCAGGTCAACGGTCGGCGGATGGTCCTCGTCGATCCGGTCGATGATCCCGTGGGCGCGCGGCAGGCGCTCCTCGGCGATGCGAGAAAAGCGCATGCGCATCGGCACGGCCACCGCCTCGCCGAATGCGATAGCCTCGCCATTGCCGATCGAGGAAATGAAGCTGGTCGTCGATGTCGACGAGTTCGGAATGGCCGAGCGGATGATGTCCTGGTCACGGTCGTTGGCAAGCCGCATGGCAAAGACCGTCGAGCACTGCGACAGGATCGTCGGGTCGAGTTCGCCGGGGCGCTGGGTGATGATGCCGAGCGAGACGCCGTATTTGCGGCCTTCCTTGGCGATGCGGGCAATGGCCTGGCGGGTCGGCAGGAAGCCGAGCGACGGATCGGCGGGCACATAGCGGTGTGCTTCCTCGCAGACGACCAGCATATGGATGCCGCCATTGCTCCAGAGCCCGATTTCAAACGCCATGCGGCAAAGCACCGAAGCGACGGAATTAACGACTTCCGAGGGGATGCCGGCCAGCTGGAAGGTGGCGATCGGCCGGCCGTCGCCTGGAATGCGGAAAACCCGGGCGATCGTGTCCTGGATCGTGTCGGTGATGGTGTTCGACGAGAACATGAAATGATAGCGCGGATCGTTGATCGCCGAGACGATCTTGACCTTGAGCGAGCGCAGATGCGGCTTGTCGTTGCGCCCTTCGAGCCGGCCGATGCGCTCGTCGATCAGCGCCAAGAGGTCGGCGATGCGGTAAGGCACCGGCGTGTCGGCGGTGATCGAGCTCTTTTCCGTCTGGCGCCGCACGATGCCGGCGTCGCCGCCGCCGCGGAAGGCCTTCTTCGCCTCGGGGATGATGTCGCGCAGCATGTCGAGCTCGTCCGGCGGCGCCGGGCGGCCGCGGAAGATCACCTCTGCGAACTCCTCCAGTCGGAAGAACCAGAAGGGCAGGTCGAGCGTATCGGTGTCGATGACGACGGCAAGGTCGGGGAAGGCGGCGGCAAATTCGTTGTGCGGGTCGAGGATCAGCACGCGCAGCTTCGGATCGGCAATGATCGCCTTGTTGAGCAGCAGCGTGACGGCGGTCGACTTGCCGACGCCGGTCGTGCCGACGATGGCGAAATGCTTGGCGAGCATCGAGGGCACGTGAATGGTTGCGTCGAGGCTCTCGTCCTGGGTCAGCTTGCCGATGATGCAGCTGTCGTTGCGGCCGGAATCGTAGATGCGCGCAAGGTCGGCGCCGCGGATGCGGTGGGCGATGGCGCCGAGATAGGGATATTGGCTGATACCGGCGGAAAACTCTTCACGACCGTCGGGTCCCCTATGGACCTCGCCCATCAGTTCGACTTCGATGCGGAAGGTGTTGTTGGTCTCTTCGCCCCATTCGCTGGAGGCGGTTTGCATCGAATAGACCAGCGCCACCACGCGGTTCCTGCCGACGGAAATGGAAATCAGCCGGCCGACGGACCAGAGTTCGGTCAGCGACGTCTCGCCGCTCTCTGCGATCGCAGCGATCGTCGCGCGCGCGCCGTTGCAGGCAACCACCCGTCCGAGGAACCGGTTGCCGGGCTTCAGGCCGTCACGGCGATCCTGCTCTCCGGCACGGATCGAGGAATGAAGTTCATTGTTCAGCAACGCGAGAAACCCCGGCAATACGGCGCTTCATGTTAGCCAAGGGGATTTAACAAGTGGTTTCGAGATGTTGCACGCTCGAGCACGCGGGGCACGGGCAGCGGCATGGCGACTTGCGCACTCCGATTTAGTTCCCTGTCAGAGCGATAGCCGGCCGGCCATCCTCCTCGCCGAGCTACCGTACTGCCAGCGCATCATGAAGTACGAGACGGTCAGGAGGAGGGCCATACCGCCTGCGATCACGAGACAGAGAACCATGTCCAGAGACATCAGCAGGGAGACGAACTGCTGCCGGTTGACGTAGTAGGCGATCTCATAGCCTGGGTCGCCAAATACAAACGCCATGACGTAGACCCAAGCAGCAATTGCAACACCCGGCAGAATGCTAATTGCCGTGGCTAAGCCCAAGGAGACGCGGGCCAGTTTCGCTTTCTCTTCTTCCGTCGGGCATCGGCGATGCCTTTGCACGAAACGGCTGGCTGTGGCGGTAGCCGATGACAATGTCTGCGCAAACCAGACGCCGTATGCAGTTCCCTTCGGTATCGGGCCAACAAGGGTCTCGTAGGCGAACATCCCGGCCACGCAGACTCCTGTCAACGCCAGGCAAACGAGGGCGAAGTAGCGGTAATATGGCGTCAGCGACACGGTCGGCGTCATGCGTGGTTCCTGGCGGGCGGTTGTGGCGCCACTTGGCATGATTAGCGCATAACTTGCAAGATTGTGCGCTCTCCCTGAGCAAACTGTCGGGAAAGCTCGCCGACGTTGGCCGGACTGTGTGACGCCTCAGCCCTCCGATGGTTTGATGCCCTGAGCAAACGACCGGAACAGCGCCCGCCCTTCCGGCCAGTCACTCAACCCGCTCTTGCCGTTGATATGGCCGACGGCGCCGGCTTCGGCGAACCGGCTGCCCCATTGCGCCGCCCGCATCTGCGCGTAGCCGATGGTGCCGAAGGGGTCGTTGGAACTCGCGACGATAAGGGAGGGAAAGCGGAAGCGTTCCGTCGGGACCTTGGCGAAGCTGGCAGCCTCCGCCGGGAAGGCCGCAGACGTCGGATCGGGAACCGCCACGAGAAAAGCGCCGGCGATCGGACGGGTGCGGACCGCATGCCAATGGGCGACGAGCAGACAGGCAAGGCTGTGGGCGACGAGAAGGGGCGGCTCGCTTGCTGAGGCAATGGCGCTGTCGAGCGCCTGGATCCAGTCGGCAAGCTGCGGACGATCCCAATCGCCCGGTTGGAAACGGCGCATCTGAGAGTCTGCATACTCCCATCGGGTTTGCCAGTGCGCCTCGCCGGAACCGCCGATGCCGGGCAGGATGATGATATCGTTCATGTCGTCCTCTCATCTTCAACATGGGGGAGACTGCCAGCTTCCCTTGACCATCTGAATGCGCAATCATCGGAAAGTGCGGCCGTTTGCCGATGGATTGAAGGTGAAATATGGCGGTTGACTGTTCTGCCCTCGACCCGACCGATATCGCGATCATCGAGGTATTGCAGGAAGACGGACGCATCGCGATCTCGGAGCTCGGGCGGCGTATGGGTCTGTCGCAGCCGGCGACCTCGGAGCGGGTCAAGCGGCTGGAGGAGCGCGGCATCATTTCCGGTTATGGCGCACGCATCGATGCGGCACGCCTCGGGCTTGGCATGATGGCGGTGATCCGCCTGAAGACGACGCACGAACATATCCGTGCATGCCTCAAGCAGTTTTCCGAGATGCCGCAGGTGATCGAGGTGCTGCGGCTGACCGGCGAGGACTGTTTCCTTCTCAAGGTGCTGGTGCCGACGCCGGGCGAGCTTGAAACGATCGTCGACACGATCGCGCGCTATGGCGCCGTGACGACGTCGCTTGTCTTGAGCGGCGAGCCGGAAAAGCCGATCGGGCGGGCGCTGATCCAGCGGGTCTGAGACTGGGCGCCGGGCACGCTCCGACTTGATGAAAGTCAATGCAGAACGCGAGAGGACGCGGGATAATTCAACCATAGGCCAGGCACGTCCGTTCGGGTGACCGTCAGGGGCGTTGCCGGCCACGGACGCTCGAAGGGCGAGCGGGAAGCGGGCGAGGGGAAGCCATGAGC
Source organism: Ensifer sp. EB106-05-01-XG146 (assembly GCF_058791875.1). NCBI lineage: Bacteria > Pseudomonadati > Pseudomonadota > Alphaproteobacteria > Hyphomicrobiales > Rhizobiaceae > Ensifer > Ensifer sp. EB106-05-01-XG146. The sequence goes on along the minus strand of NZ_JBYTDX010000001.1, from coordinate 2,214,153 downwards.
GATGCAATTGCCTATTTTCGTCGGACACCCATACTCTGGCTGATCGTCTTCGTGCCGATCGCGATCGCCGGCGAGCACATCTGGCCGGACGCCCATACGCTGCTTTTCCTGCTGTCGGTGGCGGCGATCGTGCCGCTGGCGGCGCTCCTGAGCCAGGCGACGGAGGCGGTTGCGGCCCGCACCGGCGACACGGTCGGCGCGCTCTTGAATGCAACGCTCGGCAACCTGACCGAGCTCGTCATCGCCCTGATGGCACTTGCTGCCGGCCAGTATCTGCTGGTCAAGGCCTCGATCGCCGGCGCGATCGTCACCAACACGCTGTTCATGCTGGGTGGTTCGTTTCTGCTCGGCGGGCTCAAGTTTCACCTGCAGGAGTTCAACCGGGTGAATGCGCGCTTTCTGGCGAGCCTCCTGTTCATGGCGACGATCGCCGTGCTCGTGCCTTCGCTGATCGGTGCTGCCGACGGCCAGCCGCAGACGGCTTTCACCCAGCAGCTGAGCGCCGGCCTCTCCGTCCTTCTCATCATCACCTATGGGCTCTGGATGCTGTTTTCGCTGAAGACCCATCGCGAGCTGTTCGTCTCGGCCACTTCCGAGCATGGCGGTGATGAACCGCACTGGCCGCTGGCGACGGGCATCATCGTGCTGCTGGTGGTGACCGTTCTTGTGGCGCTCGTCAGCGAAGTTTTCGTCGGCTCGGTGCAGGTTGCGGCAGAAGAGCTTGGCATGACGCCGGCCTTCGTCGGCTTCGTTGTCGTCGCGCTCGTCGGTGCTGCGGCCGAGATGGCGACGGCTTTCTCCGCTGCGCGCAAGGATCGGCTGGACCTGAGCGTCGGCATAGCGCTCGGCAGCGCCGTGCAGATTGCGCTCTTCGTCGCTCCGCTGCTGGTGCTTCTGAGCTACGTGCTCGGGCCGCAGCCGATGGACCTGCAGTTCTGGCCGGGGGCGATCGTGATGATGCTGGTCGCGACCATGGCCGCGACGCTGCTTTCCAACGGGGGGCGGTCTGCCTGGTACATGGGCGTGCTGGCGCTCACCGTCTACGTGATCTTCGCCATGACGCTGTTCCTGCTGCCGCCGCAGGTGTAGCCCTGCGGTCGGCTGAAATCAGCGCCCGCCGGCCGCAATCAGGCTGCGGGCGCAGTCGAGGATGGTGGCGTTCACCGGCCTCGGCGCAAAGCCAAGCAGGCGCCGGGCTTTGTCGGATGACAGCGCAAACTTGCGACCGAGCAGCGGGGCCAGCGGCTTCAAATCGGCGCTGAGCGGGGCCAGCAGCCGCACGAGCGCGGTCGGCAGCCGTCGCGTCGGCACCTTGCGGCCATCGACGCCGAGGCCCAGGCGCAGCGTGGCGGCGATCTCCTCCATCCATTGGAAGTCGCCGGCGGCGAGAAAGCGTTCGCCTGCGGCCTCAGGCGCGGTCATGGCGGTGACGTGCAGGTCGGCGAGATCGCGTACGTCCACCACCCAGAAACCGAGGCGCGGCAGGAACCGCGGCCGGCCGCCAACGAGGTCCCCGATGATCTTCACCGAGCCGAGATTTTCGCTCGAAAGCACGGGACCGAAGACGGCGCCGGGCAGCACCGTGGCGAACTCCGTTGCCTTGCCCTCCATGAACTTCCAGGCGGCACGTTCGGCGAGGATCTTGGAGACCCGGTAATTGTCGAATTGCGGGTCGTCGGGGTCGGCCCAGCGCGTCTCGTCGCTAGCAAGGCCTGAGTCCAGCGGCGGCCGGGTCGTGGCGGCCGCCGAAGTCATCACCACACGCCGGACGCCGGCATCGACGGCGGCGGAAAGCACCCGCAGCGTGCCTTCGCGAGCCGGCGTAACATAGGCGTCGCGACCGCCGCCGGGAATGCCGCCGAGCGGCGACGCGACGTGCAGGACATAGGTGCAGCCCTCCATCGCCTCGGCCCAGCCGTCATCTCCGGTCAGATCGGCCCTGGCGAAGGACAGTCGGTCTGTCGCGTCGCTGACGGCGGCGATCGAGCGCCTGACGGCGTCGGCCTTTGCGAGATCGCGCAAGGTGGCGCGAACGTGGTATCCGCCTTCGAGCAGAGAGACGATGCACCAGCGGGCGACGAAGCCGGTGCCGCCGGTGACAAGAACACATTCATTCATCGGTTTTCATCTTCTTTCGTTGCGTCAGTCGCAGGTCCTGTGCATGGCCGCGAAGGGCTTGCGCCGGCTGATCCGGTAGACGGAGGCGGGCGGGAAGTTTCTGATGGTGCCGCCGATGCGCCGGGCGCGAAGGCCGAGCCGGTCGAGCAGCGGCCGCGGGATGGGGCAACGCGGACCGTAGGTGAACTGGTAGAGGTGGCCACCCGGCCGCATGTGCAGGAAAATACCGGAAAGGATTGCCATAACCTTGCGGGTGGGCATGGAGAGCAACGGCAGGCCGCTGACCGCAGCGCCGATGCCTGCGGGAATTTCGGAATGACCATCGGCAAGCCGCGCCGCGTCGATCGAAAGAATGGTGGAGGCCGGGAAACGCGCCTTCAGGACGGCAGCAAAGTCAGGGCCGGATTCGACCAGCACAAGGTCTTCCTCGCGCACGCCCCGCTCGATCAACGCGCGCGTGAAGACACCGGTGCCGGGACCGAGTTCGAGCACCGGGCCATAGCGAGGGTCGATCTCGCGCGTGATCAACCGGGCAAGCGACCGGGAGGACGGCGTGACCGAGGCGACGCGCAGTGGATCTGCGAGCCAGGAGCGGAAGAAATGCAGGCTGTCGCCATAGGCGCAAATGCTGGTCACGTGAGGCTCCGTGGATGGAATGAAGGCTGTCTTGCAAGGCGCGTTGCAGCGGCAAGTCTACGTCTGTATACTTCCGATTCATGATCATGTCTACAGGTGTATACTAAGGAGGGGCCATGCCTGCCAAAAAGGGGGCTGCTGAAAAAGGGGGCGCAGAAAAGCGGCCTGCCGAAAAGGACGGGCGCCGCCGCGACGCGAACGCCACGCGCGCCGCAATTCTTGAGTCCGCACGCTCCGCCTTCATCGCCTCGGGATATGAAGGCGCCGGTGTGCGCGAGATCGCTGAAGGGGCCGGGGTTACGGCGATGCTGATCAACCGCTATTTCGGTTCAAAGGAGGGGCTCTTTGCCGAAGTGCTTTCGACCGCCAACCAACGGCCGATCATCGCCACGCCGGAGACGCTCAGCGCACCGGACCGGGCAGCGCGCATCGCAAGCGCGCTTTTGAAGGTGACGGAGCCGGAGGCAACCGCGCTCGACGGCTTCCTCATCATGCTCCGCTCAATCTCCAACGAGCGCGCGGTCGATATCGCGCGACAGGTGGTCGAAAGCCACCACCAGAAGAACGTCACGGAGGCGCTTTCAGGCGCGGATGCAGGTCAGCGCGCGGCGCTGCTGATGTCGCTTGTCGCCGGCGTGCAGATCATGCGCCAGGTGGTGGGGCTGGAAGCGCTGAACAAGGGGCATGACGCCGAGCTCGAGCGCCTGCTCGGTGATCTCGTCGCCAGGCTTGTCGATGAGTAGGGGGGTGCCTCCGTGCGCTCCGGCAGGGATCGCAGGCCTCTCACGGAGGCAGGCTTGGAGCGCGGGGGTCTATTTTGGGGCGTTCATATCGAACACGACCCAACGGAAGAACAGGTAGATCGCGCCGAAACTGAGGAGGAGAGGTGTGAGCACGGAAAGGTCAAGCATCTCATTGCCTTTGTTTTTAAGCTGCATCATGCAGCCAAGCTAATTTGCCACGTCAAGTGTTAATGGCCGGTGCATGCGGACGCGGCCGACCTCCAAAATTGCTCTGGTATCTGCCGCTTGACCTCAACCAAGCTTGAGCTCTTACAAACCTCTCCATCGGCGTTGGGCCGAACGCCATCTTCGGCCCGGATCCGGCCCGAGGAGCCAGCGATACGCGACATGGAGGATGCATGACCGAGCAACTGCTTTTCCGAAACCTGATGAGGATTACTCCCGGCCATCTCGAACCGTTCCGCGAGGCGGTGCGCAGCGCGATCGCCTTCGTCGAAGAGCATGCGCCGCAGTTGATGGTGCGGACGTTCATCGACGAGAAAGAGATGCAGGCGGTGAGCATCCAGCTCTACCGCAATTCTGAGGACGTGCTCCGGCACTGGCAAATGTCGGATGCACACATCAACGACGTCTCCGCCCACTGCACGGTGGAGCGGCTCGAGGTCTATGGCAATCCGAGCAAAGAGGTGGCCGCGGGGCTGGCGCCGTTCATCAACGATGGCCGCGGTTCCATCATGCCGTCGCTTGTCGGGTTCTCGCGGTTCTAGCGACACGGACTGCGACGCGCCGGAGAGCCGGCGCGTCGCGCGCAGATCAGCCTGACGGAGCCGTTGCGGGTCGTTGCCGCGAGGCCTGCCACAACACCAGCAGCGCGACCGCGAGAAGCAGCGCGTCTGCAGTCGGCATGGCGAACCAGATGCCGGGTTCGCCAAAGGTCGACGCGTAGAGTGCGACCAGCGGCATGGTGAAGAGATAGGGCCTGGCAAGCCCCAGGATCGCCGCCCGGCGCGCATCGCCGATCGCCTGGAAATAGCTGCCGAGCATGATCAGCGGTCCGGAGAAGACGTACATCGCGACCATCACCGGCATGATGCGCGCGACGTCGGCGATGACCGCATCGTTGTCGACGAAGGTCGCGCCAATCGGCCTGGCAAAGCCGAGGAGCAGCACCTCGACGGCGAGGCAGTAGAAGAACGCCACAAGCATGCCAAGCCGCAGCATCCTTTCTGCCCGGTCCGCGAGGCCGGCGCCGACATTGTTGCCGACGATCGCCTGCATCGCCTGGCTCAGGCCCAAGAGCGGCAGCAGCGCGAAGGTCATGATGCGGGTGATGATGCCGTAGGCGGCGACCGTGGTGGCGTAGTTTTCGGCCGCCGTCTTCTGCAGCGCCGCCATGATCGTCACCGACACCAGCGCCATGCCGATGAAGCCGAGGCTCTGGGGGCTGCCCAGCGCGATCATGCGGCTCCATCCCGTCAGCGGATTATGCCGGAGGAGGGCGGAGAGCCGCAGTTCCGTGCGTCCGAACAGGCGGAAGAGGGCGATGAGGCCGAGCGCGAGGAGTTGCGCCAGCACGGTGCCGGTCGCGGACCCCGCGACACCCATGTCCAGCAGCGCGATCAGCACATAATTGAGGGCAAGGTTTGCGAGCGAGACCAGCAGGCTGAGGCCGGCCATCAGCCCGGCGCGTCCCTCGCATCGGAGCGCATCCGATTGCACTGCCAGCAGGAACTGGACGGGCGCGCCAAAGATGATGATCGCGATATAGCGCTCGGCCATGCTGGCGAGCGGCCCCGGACCATTGGTGAGCGTCAGCACCAGGCGGTCGCCTAAGGCTGCGAACAGCGCGATCAGTGCAACAGCGATCGTCAGCGCCAGCATGTGGGCGCCGGCGAAGACGCCGCGGGCTTCAGCAAAGCGGCCGGCGCCGAGATGGCGGGCAAGCAGGCTCGCCATGCCGCTGACGACGAGGGTGGCCAGCGCCACGGTGAGAATGAAGATCGGAAACACCGTGGTCACGGCGCCGACGGCTTCGGCGCCGACATAGATGCCGAGCATGATGGCATCGGCCACCGTCAACAGCCCGTTCATGCCCATGACGAAGATGATCGGCAGCGCCGTTTTCAAGAAGATCGCGCCGAGCGGCGCGGTCAAGTAGGCATTCGGCTTGGAGGTGTCCTTGGACATCCCGCACTCCTGTTCTCGCATTTCGATTGGGAAGAGGAGGGGCTCGCATTGCCTGCCACACGAAATGCGATCGGGGCGAGAGGATATCGTCAGAAGTCAGATTTCACCGAGACTGGAAGCCTGCGAGCGGCGGGGATCTGAAGCCCGGAAAGGGAGGTAGCGCCAAGCCGCATCGCCGTCAAGCCGGGGGACGATGACCCTTGCGCGTCATGAGACAAGCGGTGCCTTGCCGTAGTCGCTATGGGCCTGTTCGCGCAGCTTTCTCGGACGGTTTGCGCAACAATGTTCCGAGAAAGCGCCGGATCGTGTAACGAAAAGCCGTTGACGCCTCAGGCATTTGTGTTTATCAACTCGGCCCATGAAAAATTTTGCGGTTATTCTTGTGGTGGGACGGCGCATGGGCAGGATGGTGTAACCATCCGGCGGTAGCCACCCATGCGCTGAACGAGGCTCCTGACGGGGCCTTTTTTTATGCCTTCAAACAAGCTAAGCACCCAACTGGGAAAAGGGACGGAAGCAAGTCAATGAGCGGTACAGAAAACCAGATGACAGGCGCGGAGATCGTTCTCCAGGCACTGAAGGACAATGGCGTCGAGCATATCTTCGGCTATCCCGGTGGCGCCGTGCTTCCGATCTACGACGAAATCCACCAGCAGGACGATATCCAGCACATCCTCGTTCGCCACGAGCAGGGCGCCGGCCACATGGCCGAAGGCTATGCCCGCTCCACCGGCAAGGTCGGCGTCATGCTGGTCACCTCCGGCCCAGGTGCTACCAATGCGGTGACGCCGCTGCAGGACGCGCTGATGGATTCGATCCCGCTCGTCTGCATCTCCGGCCAGGTTCCGACCTCGCTGATCGGCTCCGACGCATTCCAGGAATGCGACACGATCGGCATCACCCGGCCGTGCACCAAGCACAACTGGCTGGTTCGCGACGTCAACGATCTCGCCCGCATCATCCATGAGGCCTTCCGCGTCGCTCAGTCCGGCCGTCCGGGTCCTGTCGTTGTCGATATCCCGAAGGACGTCCAGTTTGCGACCGGCACCTACACGCCGCCGTCTGCCGTCCCGACCCAGAAGAGCTACCAGCCGAAGAAGCAGGGCGATCTGAAGAAGATCGAGGAAGCGGTCGAACTGATGCGCAATGCGCGCCAGCCGATCATCTATTCCGGCGGCGGCGTCATCAATTCCGGCCCCGAAGCCTCGCATCTGCTGCGCGAATTGGTCGAGCTCACCGGTTTCCCGATCACCTCGACGCTGATGGGGCTTGGCGCCTATCCGGCCTCCGGCAAGGCCTGGCTCGGCATGCTCGGCATGCACGGCACCTATGAGGCCAACATGGCGATGCATGACTGCGACGTCATGATCTGCATCGGCGCCCGCTTCGACGACCGCATCACCGGCCGCCTCAACGCGTTCTCGCCGAACTCCAAGAAGATCCACATCGACATCGACCCGTCGTCGATCAACAAGAACGTCCGCGTCGACGTGCCGATCCTCGGCGATGTCGGCACGGTTCTGGAAGACATGGTTCGCCTCTGGCGCGCCGCTTCCAAGTCGACCGACAAGGCACGTCTCTCGGACTGGTGGGAGATGATCACCAAGTGGCGCGCCCGCAATTCGCTCGCCTATGCGCCGAACGACGACGTCATCATGCCGCAATATGCGATTCAGCGGCTCTATGAGCTGAGCAAGGACCGCGACACCTACATCACCACGGAAGTCGGCCAGCATCAGATGTGGGCAGCCCAGTTCTTCGGCTTTGAACAGCCGAACCGCTGGATGACCTCGGGCGGCCTCGGCACCATGGGCTACGGCTTCCCGGCGGCGATCGGCGTGCAGGTCGCGCATCCGAACAGCCTCGTCGTCGACATCGCCGGTGACGCCTCGATCCAGATGTGCATCCAGGAAATGTCCTGCGCGGTCCAGTACGGCCTGCCGGTCAAGATCTTCATCCTCAACAACCAGTACATGGGCATGGTGCGCCAGTGGCAGCAGCTGCTTCACGGCAACCGCCTGTCGCATTCCTACACCGAAGCGATGCCTGACTTCGTCAAGCTGGCGGAAGCCTATGGCGGCGTCGGCATCCGTTGCGACAAGCCGAGCGAGCTCGATGCAGCGATCCGCAAGATGATCGACACGCCGGCGCCGGTTATCTTCGATTGCCGCGTCGCCAACCTCGCCAACTGCTTCCCGATGATCCCCTCGGGCAAGGCCCACAACGAGATGCTGTTGCCCGACGAAGCCACGGACGAAGCGGTCGCCAACGCGATCGACGCCAAGGGCCGTCAGCTGGTCTGAGATAGGTAGAGGAACCACTCACATGAACGCACACCTTCAACCGACCGGCTCCGCCTACTTCATCGCCAAGGAGACCGAAGTCGCCGAAACCCACACGCTTTCGGTTCTCGTCGACAACGAACCGGGCGTCCTTGCCCGCGTCATCGGCCTGTTCTCCGGCCGCGGCTACAACATCGAGAGCCTCACGGTTTCGGAAACGGAACACGAGGCGCACCTGTCGCGCATCACCATCGTGACGCGCGGCACGCCGCACGTGCTCGACCAGATCAAGAACCAGCTGGAACGGCTGGTTCCGGTCCACCGCGTCGTCGACCTGACCGTGCGCGCCGCCAGCCTGGGCCACGACCGGCCGATCGAGCGCGAACTGGCGCTCGTCAAGGTACACGGCTCGGGCGACCACCGCGTCGAGGCTCTGCGCCTTGCCGACGCCTTCCGCGCCTCGGTCATCGACGCCAACATCGATCACTTCGTCTTCGAAATCACCGGCAAGCCGTCGAAGATCGAGCAGTTCATCGCCATCATGAAGCCGCTCGGCCTCATCGAGGTCTGCCGCACCGGCATCGCAGCGATGAACCGCGGCCCGCAGGGCATGTGATTTTGCCGAGGTGAGGGGGCTCGCGTGCATTCTTGCGCGCGAGATTTTCCGAGCGGAATTGCTCCTCGTACTTTGTGCGGAGGCTGCCCCTCACCCCAGCCCTCTCCCCGCAGGCGGGAGAGGGGGCGCTCGCACCGAGCGAGCCGTTTCTTTTCTCCTTCATGATGACCGTCCATCAAAGGCACGCTTCTGCTGAAGATGCTAAGCGCTCGCGACTCAAGGGAACCGGGCGCCCGCTGCACGTTTCCTTCTCCCCGCTTGCGGGGAGAAGGTGGCCGGCAGGCAGGATGAGGGGCCGCCGCAGTTGCAGCCGAAACCTCCCGGCCGGCCGGATGATCGGTGCACGCGCTTGCGACCGAAGCCGCCAGACGTCACGCGCGTGGTTGACTTCGCACGGCATTTCTCGCCGAGTATTCCCTCAGAAGATTTCTCACGATCGCAGGTACCCGATGAATTCTACCAAGATGAAGGCCTTGGTCCTTACGAGATATCGTGGTTCCGATGCCGCGGAGTTGCGCGACGTGCGGCGCCCACGCGCAGCGCGCGGCGAGGTGCTTATCCGAGTGCATGCCGCCGGCCTCAATCCGGTCGACTACAAGACGCGCGACGGCATGCTGAAAGTCGTCCAGCGCTATCCCTTGCCTGTCGTCATGGGCAACGAACTCTCAGGCGTCGTCGAGGAACTGGGAGAAGGCGTCGCGTCGTTTGCGCCGGGCGACCGGGTCTTTGCGCGCATGCCCAAAGACACCATGGGGGGCCTTGCTGAGTATGCCGTCGTGCCCGAACAATTCCTGGCGAAGATGCCTGCATCGATCGACTTCAACACGGCAGCCGGCGTGCCGCTTGCCGGCCTTACCGCCTTGCAGGCGCTGCGCGACGAGCTTCATGTGGGGCGGGGCAGCCGGATCTTCATCCCCGGTGGCGCCGGCGGTGTCGGCACTTTCGCCATTCAGCTGGCGAAATGGCTGGGCGCGGAGGTCACGACGACCGCATCGCCCCGCGGCCGCGCGCTCGTCGAGGCGCTCGGCGCCGACGTGGTGATCGACTACACGAAGGAGCGCTTCGAGGAGCGCTTGCGCGACATGGACGGCGCCTTCGATCTGCTGGGCGGCGAGACGCTCCTAAAATCCTTCGGCGTCGTCAAGCGCGGCGGCAAGGTGGTTTCCATCGCCGGCATGCCCGAGCCCGAAACCGCGCGAAAGGATCTCGGCCGCGGTCTGTTCTTGAGGGCGCTGTTCTGGCTTGCGTCCTATAAGATACGCGCCGTCGCCCGGAAACACGGAGTCTCCTACCGCTACCTCTTCATGCATCCTGATGGTGCCGAGCTTGCCGAACTCGCAGGCCTCATCGACGCCGGGACGGTCAGGCCGGTGATCGACCGCGTGTTTGCACTGAACAATGTCGCCGAAGCCTTCGCCTATCTGGAATCCGGCCGCGCCAAGGGCAAGGTGGTGGTGGAGATTGCGGGCGTCACTGCGTGATCGACGCTTGCGGTGGCGGTTCTTTGCGATAAACCGCAGCGTGCAGAAGGCCGACGTTTCGTGAGGATGGTCCCTCACTCCCTTTCTCTCAGGGACGGGCAGGTTGCCAACGGCAAATGCGTATTTCCATTTCACCGCAAGTCCGCTGGCCTTAGGCCGTCACAGACCTGGTATGCTCTTGGTTTGGTCGGCGATGAAATCGCAAAATCGCCGAACGCGAAGCGGTATCATCGAGCCGAAGGCGTGCACCACGTTGAGAGGCTGCGGCGGCAGGTCCAGTTCAGTGGAGATATCGATCAGCCGGCCGTCGTTCAACTCGTCCTGAACCACACACTTCATGAGCAGTGCCGCCCCCAGACCGTGGAGTGCCGCTGCCCGCAGTGCCTGCCCGGTATCGCAATCCACGCGGCCCTGCGGTGAAAACTGCTTGCCGCCCGCAAAGACCATCGGGCTCGGATGACCACGCACGATGTACCGGGCGAAGGGAAGAGCCGACGCCTCGTCTGCTGAACGCGGCTTGCCGTGTTTCTCGAGGTAAGCCGGAGACGCGACGATCACCATGTTGACATTCGCTAGCTTTCGTACGCGCAGTTCGCCTTGGCCACTGCCGCCCACGCGGAAGGCCACGTCGTAATCCTCCCGGATCAAATCAACTTGCCGGTCTGCGAGCCCCACCTCCAGCTTGATGGCGGGAAAGGCCGATGCGAAATCTCGAAATATCGGGGTCAAGAAGTAGCGGGCAAGGTCGCTTGGCATGCTGAACCGAATTCTGCCGGCGAGCGTGTCCTCACGGCTGGCGACCTCGTCCGACGTATCAAGCTGGCGCAGGAGAGGAGCAACCTTGTCGAACAAGGATTGCCCTTCGAAGGTTAGAACCAATGCTCGCGTTGACCTCAGAAACAGGCGGGCCCTGACCAAGGTCTCCAACCTTCCGACGCTCCTCGAGACGGCAGACGGCGATGTCCTCAGGATCTTGGCCGCAGCGCTGAACGAACCGCTCTCCACGGTCCTGACGAACGCGATCAAGCCAGGCGTCTCGTTCAGCAGATTGGGCATCTACACCTCGCAGGCACATGTCATGTGCTCATGAACCCGCTAATGCGCCGTCCAAGGCATCTCTATCTCCATGACACCTAACATGGAGACGAAAATGAAGACACTTCAAGGAAAGGTCGCCGTCATTACTGGCGGCAACAGCGGCATCGGAAAGGCGACCGCCAAGCTCTTTGCCGAAGAAGGCGCCCAGGTCATCATCACGGCTCGACGCCAGGACCTTCTAGATCAAGCCGTTCAGGAAATCGGCTTCGGCGCGATCGGCATCCAGGGTGACGTGGCTGATCTCGCCCATCATCGGGCGGTCGCGGGCACAGTTGCGGAACGATTTGGCGCGGTCGATATCTACCTTGCCAACGCGGGCGTGATCGACCTCAAACCGACCGACGCAATCTCCGAAGAAGCCTATGACCGGCATTTTTCCATCAACACCAAGGGCGTCTTCTTCGGCGTTCAAGCCATCGCTCCCATCATGAACGAGGGCGGGAGCATCATCATCACCAGTTCGCTGGCGGCGACCAAGGTTCTCCCGAACCATAGCGTCTATGCCGGTTCCAAAGCTGCCGCAGCGGCGTTCGCGCGCAACTGGGCGATCGAGTTCAAGTCGCGCCGCATTCGCGTGAATGTTCTCAGCCCGGGGCCGACGGACACGGAGATCCTTGGAAAGCTCGGAATTTCCGAGGCTGAACGCGGACCCTTTATCGAGCACATGGCCGAGACGATCCCGGCTGGACGGCTGGGCACGTCCGGGGAGCTTGCCAGTGCGGCACTCTTCCTCGCTTCGGATGCCGGTCGCTTCGTCAACGGCATCGAACTCCACGTCGACGGCGGAATGTTGCTTGTCTGACGGATAGCGGATGTCGCCGAACAGCAGCGAGGGCGTTTGATTGAACCGTCATCGATGTTGCACCGACTGCGCGTCCGGCGCGCAGTCGGGCCGAGCGGCTGAGGGCGCGGTCAACGTTATCGCGAGGCTTCTCTCAAATCATCTCCAGCGACCGCTTGCGCTTCGGCGGCGGGAAGGCGTGGTCGAGGGCGGCGAGGTCTTCGGCGGTCAGGTGGATGTCCATTGCGTCGCGGTTTTCGCGGAGGCGGTCGGCCGAACCGGTCTTGGGGATCGAGATGACGCCGGGGCGGGTCTTGAGGAAGGCAAGGGCGATCTGGGAGGGCGTCGCCTGATGCGCCTTGGCGATGTGAATGAGATCGGGGTGGCGCAAGAGCCGACCCTCGTCGAGCGGAGAATAGGCCATGATGGCGATGCCTTGGCTCTGGCACCAGGGCAAAAGGTCGTATTCGATGCCGCGGCGTGACAGGTTGTAGAGCACCTGGTTGACGGCGACGTTTTTGCCATCCGGCACGTCCAGCAGCTCCTCCATGTCGTCGACATCGAAGTTCGAGACGCCCCAGGCGCCGATCTTGCCTGATTTCTTCAACGCCTCGAAGGCGGCAACCGTTTCCGCCAGCGGGTAGCCGCCGCGCCAGTGCAGGAGGTAGAGATCGATATGGTCGACGCCGAGATGCTTCAGGCTGCGCGCGCAGGCGGCCTCGGTGCCAATGCGGCTGGCGTTGGACGGCAGCACCTTGCTGACGATGAAGGCCTCGTCGCGGCGCCCGCGCACCGCTTCGCCGACCACGCGCTCCGAGGCGCCGTTGCCATACATTTCGGCCGTGTCGATCAGCGTCAGGCCGAGATCGAGGCCGAGCTGCAGGCTCTTCACCTCATCGGTCTTGCGTGCTGCGCTGTCGCCCATGCGCCAGGTGCCTTGGCCGAGAACCGGGATCGAGCGGCCGTCGGGAAGTGTCGTCGTCGGGATCGGATCGTGCATGCTTTTCTCCTCGCGGCCGAAATTGCCCACAGCGGCCGCAGCTTTCAAGATGCGCCTCTCACGCTGTAGCACTTTGACGTGCGCCCTGTTGCTATCCGTAAAAGCGGAAACGCTTTCAGGAAATCGGCGGGTAGCGGGCAATCTAGCGCATCCCGCCGGTCTTTCGAGCCTTCATCCGGCAAGCCGCCCGCGCTCCTTTTCCATGCGCTGCAGGATCTCGACGAAGGCGCGCACGCGCGCCGGGCGGAAATGGGAGGGGGGATAGACGACATGGATACCACCCGAGGGCAGCGACCAGTCGGAAAGCAACCGCACCAGCCGGCCTTCGGCGATGTCGGTTCGCACCTGATAGTCCGGCAGCACGGCAAGCCCGATGCCGGCGACAGCGCAACAATGGGCGGAATCGGTGCTGTCGGCGGTCACCAGCGCCTTGCCGTGGATTGCCGCCCCGTTGCTGGAAGCATGCGTGAAGGTCCATTCCAGCGGCGCCTTCAGCGCGCCGTTGGCGATCCAGTCTGCCTCCATCAATTGATTGGGGTGCGTGATGTCCCCGAGCTTTGCGGCATAGGCGGGCGCTGCGACGAGGTGCTGCTGAAACGTGCCGATGCGTTTTGCCCGTTCGCTGGAATCCACCAGCCAGCCGGCGCGAATGGCGAGATCGAGGCGGTTCTCGATCATGTCGAGAACCGTGTCGTTGAAGTTCAGCTCCACCCGCATGGCGGGATAGGCCGCGAGATAGGCGGCGACGGCGTTGGTTACGACCTTGGCGCCATAGTCGAGCGGTGCCGTCAGGGTCAGCGTGCCGCTCGGGATCTCGGTTTCAGCCGAGACCGCGCCGACGGCTTCGTCCGCGTCGCGCAGGATCAGCGCGCAGCGCTCGTAGAAGCGCTGGCCGGTGGCGGTCGGGCTTAGCCGCCGGGTGGTGCGCACGAGCAGGGTGGTGCCCAGCTCCTTTTCGAGCTGGGCGACCTGATGGCTGACGGCGGCTTTGGCAAGCCCGAGCCGCTCGGCAGCCGCGGTGAAAGAGCCGCACTCGACCACGGCAACAAAATGCGAGAGGCGATTTAAATTTACAGTCATTCGAAATTCTTCGCGATTGTCTGAAGTTGTCAGACAGTCTGTTCGGACTGCCGGGCTTTTTCAAGAGCGCCCATGCCTTCATCCTGCCGGGCACGACAAAAGCCCAAGGAGACCCCATGCAGATCCAGACCCGGCGGACCGCACTCAAGACGTTAGCGGCGGCCGGCGCCGCCATCCTTATTCAGTCGATCGGTGGCCGTCTTGCCAATGCGGCCGCAGTGCTCGAATGGCGCTATTTCCAGGCGGATGATGCCGGCTTCAACCGTACACCGGTGCTGCTGACCGGAAAGAGCGAGGCGATCCTGATCGATGGCGGCTTCACGTTTTCCGACGGCCGGGCGGTGGCCGAGGCAATCAAGGCAACGGGCAAGCGGCTGACGACCATCTATGTCAGCTGCAACGATCCGGATTTCTATTTCAGCCTCAAGCCGATCGTCGAGGCCTTTCCGGATGCGAAGGTCATCGCCGCTTCGGCAACCGTCGAGGCGATCAAGGTCAATGTTGAAGGAAAGCTTGAAACCTGGGGGCCGCAGTTGAAGGACAATGGCCCGCAGACGCTCGCCGATGTGGTGATGCCAACGCCCGACGACCGCACCGCGTTGACGCTCGAAGGCAGCACGATCGAGATCGTCACGATCGAGGGGATGAAGGACCGGCGCTATCTCTTTGTGCCGGAACTGCAGGCGATTTTCGGTGGCGTGCTCGTCTATTCCGGCTCGCATGTCTGGGTGGCCGACGAGGCGACGGCGGAAGGGCGGCAGAAATGGATCGAGGCGCTCGATGCCATGGCGACGCGCAAGCCCGCGATCGTCGTGCCGGCGCACAAGAGCGCGGGCGGACCGGAGGGCGTCGAGGCCATCCGCTTCGCCCGCGATTATCTCGCAGCCTTCAACGAAGCGGCGGCCGCCGCCAAGGACAGCGGCGAGCTGATCGCAGCGATGACAAAGCGCTATCCGGATCTGCCCGGCGTCTCGACGCTCGAGCTCGGCGCCAAGGTCGCCAAGGGCGAGATGAAGTGGGGCTGAGGCCGCGTTCTTGCACAGGCCTGGCGGCGACCGGTCACATGAATGTACGGATGCTGAAAACGGTGCGCACCAAGACCAAGGACACTGTTACTTTAGGAGTTCAAAGGCGCGAACAAATCCCGGAAACGCATTGGTAGCGACGCCCGTCGCGTAGATTTCGGCTGTGCCGTCGCTGCTGCATGTGATGGCGATTGTGCCGTCGATTTGGAGAAATAGAGCGACGGCGCCACCGTCCCACGGCACCAGTTTCCAGTCCCTTCCACCTGTGACGAGGCGCATGACCTCCTGCTGCACCTTCTGACATTCGGTGAAGGATGGCGTTGTCATAGACTGCCTCTCCTCTGATCGCGCCATGGCTGGGGCCGTGAACACGAAAGTGGCGAGAGCGGCAATAATCGTCCTCCTCATTGTGGCCTCCTACCCACGTGTATGACAGCGAGAGTACACACACGGCTGAGGCTGGACAACGACGGGCTTGGGCGCGTTGTCATCGCATTGCCCCCCCATCAACCGAGGCCTCTCGGCAGGCCGCTCAATCGACCCGACTGGTCGCTTCCTTGCTCCGACCATCTACCGTTGAGCCGGAGCCCGAGAGGCGTGTAGGGACCCTGATGGCCTCAAGTAAGATTCCGCCAGGCCCATCCCACCGGGGCCCGGCACGACATAACGGGGTCTGAGGGACGCAGGGCCCAGGCGGATACCCTAGCGCTGCCCTAGGTCCAAAGTCGTACGAACGTTAAAGCCAAATTGCTGTATTATAACGGTTTTTTGGCAATTTATCGCCGAGGGGAAACTTGTCACCATGACAAGTTCGCGGCTGATGCCGGCTAATAGGTCAATTATGCTGACCCAATTGACCGGGAGGAAACCATGCAGGCCGATACGCTGCTGGCGCTGTTTTTGTTCGCATTCACCACTTCGATCACGCCGGGGCCGAACAACATGATGCTGTTCGCGTCGGGCGTGAATTTCGGTTTCGTGCGCACCATCCCGCATATGCTGGGCATCGGCGTCGGCTTCTTCCTGCTGCTCATCGCCGTCGGTTTCGGCCTCGGTGCGCTGCTCCATTCCGTGCCGGTCGTTTACACGGCGCTGAAGTTCGCAGGCGGTGCCTATCTCATCTGGATCGCCTGGAAGATCGGCACCTCGCGTTCGCTGTCCGAAGGCAAGGCCAGCACACAGCCGATGACCTTCATCGGGGCTGCCGCCTTCCAATGGGTCAATCCCAAGGCGTGGGTCATGGCGGTGTCAGCGATGGCGACCTATACCAGCAGCGAAAGCTACCTCTTCAGCGTGCTCGTCGTCGGCGTCGTCTTTGCGCTCGTCAACGTGCCGAGCGTTTCCACCTGGGCGGGCTTCGGTTCGGCGCTGCGCCAATGGCTCTCGGAACCCTCGCGGCTGAAATGGTTCAACATCACCATGGCGGTGCTTCTCGTCATCAGCCTCTGGCCGATGCTAAAATAGTGCGAATTGTGGTTTCATCAGCATCAGCCAGAAGATACCGGTGACGGCAAGGAAGGCCGGGAAGCCGCAGGCAAACCAGATGGCATAGAGCCGGTCGAACTCCGGCGGTAGAGGCGCACCGTTGGCCGTTGCAAGCCGGGCGAGATCGCGCAGCCGCAACTGGATCCAAACGACCGGCCGCCAGAAGAGGCCGGTGACGACATAGAGGATCAGCGACAGCGCGATCCATCCTTCCGTCAGCGACCAGCCGATGCTCGTCGCCAGCAGGTAACCGGTGATCGGCTGGAGCAGCACCGCTGTCGCGGTGAAGACCGTGTCGGCGACGACCACCGTTGCGGCGACGTGCGCGATCAGCCGGGCATCGCGCGTGCGCCTGGCCATCAGCATGAAGAAGGCGATACCAGCGCCGGTGCCGAAGAGCACCGCGGCACCGATCACATGGGCAAGGCGCAGCAGATCTTCGAGCATCATCAGCGTTCATCCAGTATGGTCAGCGTCGCCAGCGTGAGAAGCAGCGACGGCAGCACCTTGACGAGCGGCCCGAGCGGATCGGCCCAAAGTTGGGGTTCGACGAGGGTAGCGGAGGCGAGATAGGCGACCGACAGTGCGAGCATGCCTAGATGGCGGACGTGATACATTCGGAGCTGCGTGGCAAATGATCGCCGGCAGCGGTAGCCGGCTTACTCGGTGGCCTGGTACGAACCGCATCGGGCCAGACTTGTTATGGTGACAATTGCGGGTACCCGCGGGCGTTGAAATCGATTTCGAATCCGGGGTTTATGCGCTACGACTTTATGAGGAGGCAGCGCCATCTTTGTGCCTGTGATGGCACGGCGTTGCGAGGAGCCAGGCAATGTCCGAACACCATCACGATCACCACGATCACGACCACCACCACGACAACCATTTCACCGACATGGAAGCGCGGGTGAAGGCGCTGGAGACGGTGCTGACGGAGAAGGGGCTGATCGATCCGGCGGCGATCGATGCCATCGTCGAGACCTACGAGACGAAGATCGGGCCGCGCAACGGCGCGCGCGTGGTGGCAAAGGCCTGGGTGGATCCCGAGTTCGCCGAATGGCTGAAGCGGGATGCGACCGAGGCGATCGCCAGCCTCAGTTACACCGGCCGGCAGGGCGAGCATATGCGCGCCGTATTCAACATCACTGACACCCATAACCTCGTCGTCTGCACGCTCTGTTCCTGTTACCCGTGGTCGGTGCTCGGTCTGCCGCCGGTCTGGTACAAGGCGCCGCCCTATCGTTCGCGCGCCGTCATCGATCCGCGCGGTGTGCTCCAGGAATTCGGCCTGACGCTTCCCGAGACGACGCGCATTCGCGTTTGGGATTCGACGGCGGAACTGCGTTATCTCGTGATCCCCGAGCGCCCGGCAGGGACGGAAGGGTTCAGCGAGGACGAGCTTGCTGCCCTCGTCACCCGCGACGCGATGATCGGCACGGGCCTGGCACTTTCCGCGGAGGTGCTTCGATGAACGGTCCACACGATCTCGGCGGCGCCCACGGCCTCGGCCCGGTGGCGCCTGAAAAGGACGAGCCCTACTTCCATGCGGCGTGGGAAAAGCGGGCGCTCGGCGTCACGCTTTCCTGCGGCGCCTTTGGCGCCTGGACGATCGACGAAAGCCGGCATGCGCGCGAAAACTTGGCCCCGGCGACCTATCTTTCGGCGAGCTATTACGAGATCTGGACGCGGGCGCTCGAAACCCTGTTGAAGCGCCACGGCTTCGTAACCCAGGCCGAACTCGACGGCGGCCACAGGCTGGAACAGGGTGCGGCGCCGAAACGGGTGCTGAAGGCCGACATGGTGGCGGGCGTGCTCGCCAAAGGCGGCCCCTGCGATCGTCCGGTCGAGGGGTGCCCACGCTTTGCCGCCGGCGACCGTGTGCGCACGAAAAACTTCAATCCGGAGACCCATACGCGCCTGCCACGCTATGCCCGTGCCAAGCTCGGCCGGGTCGAGGCGGTGCAGGGCTCTTTCGTCTTTCCTGACGACAACGCCCATGGCCGCGGCGAAAATCCACAATGGGTCTACACGGTCGTTTTCGATGGGCCGGAGATCTGGGGCGAGGGCGCCGACCCGACGCTGACCGTCTCGATCGATGCCTGGGAGAGCTATCTTGAGCACGTGTAAGGTGACATCGCCGCTGATTGCCTCGGCCGAACTGCCGAAGTCACCGGAGGGCGATCCGGTCTTTGCCGAGCCCTGGCAGGCGAACGCCTTCGCCATGACCGTGCGCCTGCACGAAAAGGGTGTGTTCTCCTGGCCCGAATGGGCAGAAGCGCTTTCGGCCGAACTTTACAAACCCGGCCGCAAGGCCGATGCCAGCGACTACTACGACTGCTGGGTGGCCGCACTCTCGCGCCTCGTCACGGAGCTTTCGCTCGCCTCCGGTCGAGAACTGGAAGACCTGACGCTGAGCTGGCAGCGCGCGGCGGAGGCAACGCCGCATGGGCAACCGATCGTGATCGAGAACGATCCGCTGCGGTGAGGCGGCCTGCCGGTTCCATCATATGGCAACTCGGTGCGCTGCAAAGGCATCGCATCATTGCGGTGACTGTGCGGCGCTCTCGGCCCTGCGGGCTTCCAGATCGGTGAAGAGTGAGTAGGCGACATAATATTTGTAGATGTTGCCGACATACTGCACGGTCTCGCGGCCGATCACCTTCGCCGCCCCGTTCTCGACATTGCCGAACCAGATGTTCGGATCGAGCCCCATTTCATTGGTGATACGGCGGATCTTGCGCAGGTTTCCGGGGCCGGCATTGTAGGCGGCGAAAGCAAGCAATGTCCGGTTGACGGGATCGAGGCCCGGCTCATTGAGATAGGTGGTGATCAGATAGCGCATGTATTTGGCGCCGGCTTCGATGTTGCGGTTCGGATCCTTTTCTACGCCGTTAATGCCGACCGACTTGTCGGCGGCCGTTGTCGGCAGCAATTGCATGATGCCAACGGCGCCGCGCGGGCTGCGCTTGCTCTGGTCGAGTTGCGATTCCTGATAGCCCTGCGCGGCAAGCAGCAGCATGTTGAAGTCGTAGGTGGTGGCGTGTGTCTCGAAGAAGCCACGCAGGGTGCGATACTTTTCAAGCTCGGAGCGCTCGTAGGCGGCACGCACCATCTTCTCGCTCTGGTAATAGCGCTTCTTCAGAACGTTGCCGAAGGCGGTACCGACCTTGTGGGTCTTGATGAAGGCATTCAAGGTGGCCGCGAGCTTCGGGCTGTCCCTGCGGATGGCCCAAGCGATCTCGCCTTCCGCAGCAATGGCGATATCCTCATGCAGAACGACGCGATCGAACACGGTTGCCCATATGCGCGCCTTGTGATCATCGACGACGCACCAGGGAAGAAGGCCAGCATTGACCATCTCCATCAGGTCCTCGTCTTCCAGGTTTTCGTCGATCGGCCGGATATCGATCCCGGTATTGCCGGATGCCTTCAGGCGGGCGTTCAGCGCGCCGAGGTGTTCGAAGTAGCTGCTGCTCTGCCGCGCAAACACCGTCTTTCCGCCGAGGTCGTCAAGCGTTGCGATCGACTGGGCCGACGGACCCGTCACTAGTATTTCGTTGACGCCCGTTGCCAGCGGATCGGTAAAGTCGACGACCTCCTTGCGCGAGGACGTGATCGTCAGGTTGGCGGCAACGATGTCGCCGCGTCCCTCGACAAGGGCCGGAAGCAACAGATCCCGGCTGGTTGGCACATAGACGACCTTGATCCTGTCGATCTCCTTTTTCTGGTCCTTGTTGAGTTCCTCTGCGAGCGCATTGCCGGTCTCCACCGCTGTGCCCAATTGCTCGCCGCGGTCGATGAAGTAGATCGTCTTGCTGAAGGGGACGAGAATGCGGATCAGGCGGCGTTGCTGCATGCCGTCGAAATCGCCAGTCCAGGCGCGGTAGCCGGGTGTCTGCTCCTGGGCCCGAGAGTTGCCGGGCGAAAGGCCTGCAAGACCTAGGGCGGAAAGGATAAAAAAGGCGCGCGCCAATTCGACCCGCGCGACGACAGCGAGAAGCGTGAACATTGCCCAGACCCCCAAAGTTGCTCTCTAGTCGGCCACAGCCAAAGTTGCCACGCTCTGGCCCAGACTGGATGAATTGAGATTACGCTCCCTGCAACCGTAAACAAGCAGTTTGGAATATGTGGCATTCGGTGGCTGCAGTCGTGCACGGACACTGTCGCGGCGCGGGAACTGCCGAGACGTCATCGGCAGGGACGTGTTTGTCAGGTGCCGTAGTAGGTTGCCTGATCCAGATCGGTGAGCAGGTCAGGCCCAACAGGTTTCCACCCGAGCAAGGCTCGCGTCCGGGCGCTGGACGCGGCCATGTTGCCGCCGGCCATGCCGGCAAACCAGCCGAAATGCGCGGGCGGGCGGGCTTCGACCGGCAGGCCGAGATTTCGGCCGATGATCTCGGCGATCTGTCGGAACGGGATCTTTTCGTCCGCCACGGCGTGGTAGACGTCCTCGCTCGTGCCGCTTTCGAGCGCAAGCCGATAGACCCGTGCTGCATCATCCCGGTAGACGCCCGACCAACAATTGGCGCCATCATCCAGATACGCCGAAACGCCCGTCTGGCGCGCAAGACGCACGAGGATCGGGACGAAGCCATAATCACCCAGGCCGTGAACCGAAGGCGCGAGCCGGACCGTTGCCGCCCGAATGCCGCGCTCGGAAAGGGCACGGGCAGCGGCTTCGGATTTGCGCGGCACGGCGGCATTGGGCCGATCGGTTTCCGTGGCACCGAGCGGCAGCCCGGCGAGACCCGAGGTTACGAGTAGCGGCCGATCCGATCCGGCGAGACCCTCACCCAGAAGCGCGATGACGCGCTGATCCTCGGCCGCACTTTCCAGGAAACTGGAAAAGTCCTGGTCGAGCGGGCCGTGGACGAAGTCATGCCTGAAGGCCGTGTGAATGACGGCATCGGCTTGCCCTGCGGCCCGCTGCAGGATCGCCGCGGACTCAAGCCCGCCTTCGACGACCGAAGCCCCGGTTGCGGCGAGGGTTGCGGCCTTTTCCCTGGAGCGCGCCAGGCCGGACACCCTGTGCCCCGCCGCGATCAGGTCTTTGACCACGGCCGACCCGACCCAGCCGGTCGCGCCCGTTACGAATACATGCATTGCAGTTCTCCTTGATGTGGTGCCCTTGCGTGGGCGTAAGCGCCGGCGCTCAACCGAAACGATGGCGCCGATCAGGCGAGGCGCATCGTCACTTCGATGTCCTCGGCAAACGGTGTCGACAGGTAGGTGCCGGGGGCCGAACGGATGTAGTCGAGATATTCCGGGCAACTGTCGGCGTCGTCGGCGATGATCAGGGCGCCTGGACGCAGGCGAGGCTCGATCAGCTTGAAGACGTCGAGATAGATCGGTTTTGCCCCGTCGAGCAGCACCAGATCGATCGCGTCGGGAAGGTCGGTGAAAGTCGTCAGCGCGTCACCCTGCCGGATCTCGACGAGATCCTCGAGACCGGCTGCCGTGAGGTTCTGTCCGGACCGCGCCACCTTCGCCGGTTCGAATTCGCTGGTGATCAGCTCGCCGCCGCCGTTGTCGCGCAGCGCCGCTGCGAGAAAGAGCGTCGAAATGCCGAAGGACGTTCCGAACTCGACGATCCGGCGGGCGCGGCTTGCGCAGGCGAGCATGTAGAGGAGGTTGCCGGTCTCACGCGAAACCGGAAGCCACAGATCCTTCAAGAGCCCGTAGAGCTGCAGATATTCGGTCTTGCTGTGCAGCAATCGTTCGCGTTCGCTTGCGGGCAGTTGCGCGACTGCGGGGCTGGTCGCGGCATCGGCCTCGTCGAACAGGCGGTCGAGAAGGCCCTTGAGAGGCTGGCTGGTGAGCGTGGTCATCGGATGTTCCTTCGTTTTCGATGGGCTTGCGTTCACGAGGAAAATACGAATAATTCGTCGCATTCGCTAATCGCATTGCGGACGGTGCCAATGCCCAACAGATCAAGTGCCCGTATTTCTTCACGAAAAGCGCCCAAGCAGGCGCGTTCGAACGAGCTGGTGAAGGCCATTCTCCAGGCTGCTGTTCAGGTTTTGGAGGAGGAGGGAGCGCAGCGATTTACCACTGCCCGCGTCGCGGAACGGGCGGGCGTCAGCGTCGGGTCGCTGTACCAGTATTTTCCCAACAAGGGCGCGATCCTGTTCCGCCTGCAAAGCGACGAATGGCGGCAGACGTCGGGGCTGCTGGCGACGATCCTCAGTGACGGGTCGCGGCCGCCGCTCGATCGGCTGCGGTCGCTGGTTCACGCCTTCCTGCGCTCGGAATGCGAGGAAGCGGCCGTTCGGGTTGCCCTGGGCGACGCGGCACCCCTTTATCGCGATGCGCCCGAAGCCCGGGAAGCCAAGGAGGCCAACGATCCGCTCATCGACCAGTTCATGATCGAGCTTCTTCCGAACGCACCCACCGACCTCAGGGAACTTGCCGGTGACCTGATCATGACGACGATGACGACGGTGGGGAAGGATTTTTCGGGAACGGCGCGCAGCGATGCGGAGATCGAGGCCTATGCGGATGCGATGGCCGACATGTTCTCGGCCTATCTCGTGGCGAAGGGCGCCGGCACCTGATGCATCCCGAAAATTGTGAGCGTCCCGGCGATTTTGAGCGCAGGGCGTCTCGGGTCACGCAGGGTGAGACGAATGTGCGGGCTCGACTGTAACTCTTTGAAATACCTTGCCGACAAAGCCTGATCGGCGTTGACCGGGTTCCCCCTCAGCTCTTCGTCGCCTCGCTCTTTTCGAACTGCCGGTAGCATTCATCCGCCACCTGCTGCAGCAGATCGCGCGGCACCTCGCCGGTGACGGCGTAGCCGAGCGGGCCGTCGATCCAGTAGAAGGTCTCGACGCCGTCGTTCTCGTCGATGCGGAAGCTGGTTTCGCGGTTGTCGTCGTTGCGGCCGAGCAGCACCGTCAGCCGTCGGCCGGTGCCATCCTCATACATGAACATCGCGCCTGCCTTGCCGTTGACCGGCAGCAGCCGGCCGCCGACCAGCGAGAAGCCGAGCGAGGAGAGATCAGGGATCGAGAGCGGATGATCGAGGCGCTTGCCAAGCCAGGTCGCGAGATGGGTCTGGTCGTCGGCGCCGACCTCGACGGCATGGCGCACTTCGCTGGCATAGACCAGGAAGGCCGATTGCGCTTGGCGCGGCAGGCTGTCGGCCGTCTGCGTCGGCCGGGGGCTTTGCTCGGGTGCGAGCAAGGAGGGCGCGTAAAGGCCGGTGAGGCCGCCGGCCGCAAAGAGCACCAGGCCGGCGGCGACGGCGCGGGCGATGCTGGCAAACGATCGGGTGTCCTTGCCGGGATCCGGTTGCGGGCGTTCGCTGCCGTTGCTCAGAAGCAGAGCCCGGTCATCGGCGTCGCTGCGGGCATAGCCGGCAAAGAGCGCGCGCAACTCGACCGCCTGCGCCCGCCATTGCCGGACCTCTTCGGCCTGCGTGGGGTTTTGCTCGAGCCATTGCTCGATCCGCAACCGCTCGCGCGGGCCAAGGGCGCCGTCGACATAGGCGTGCAGGTCGTCTTCGGAGACGGTGTTGTGGCCTTCCGTCATTTCGGTCTCCGCATGCTGATCACATTGTCGTCCTTCATGGCTTCTGCAAGCTGGCGCCGCGCGCGCGACAGGCGCGACATCACGGTGCCGATCGGTATGGCCATCATCTCGGCCACGTCCTGGTAGCGGTATCCTTCGATCACCACGAGCATCAGCACCGAGCGGTTCTCCGTGGAAAGCCCGTTCAGCGCCCGTTCGAGCCGCGAGCGCTCCAGCGGGTCGCTCTCGTGGGTCTCGGCCTCAAGGCCCAGGTCCTCGTCCAGCGCCACCTGCGGGTGCATCGCCACATAGCGGTGCCGGTTGCGGCCGAGATTGGTCATGATGGTGAAGGCCCAGGCGCGCAGGTTCACGCCGCGCCACTGCGCGCGGCGCGAAAGCACCTTCTCCACGCAATCCTGCAACAGGTCCTCGCTATCCGGGTCCGAGCGCACCAGGCTGCGGGCATAGCGCCGCAGTGCCGGCACCAGGGCCAGCACATCCTCTTCGAACCGGTCGGAGGCGGGGGGTGCCCCCGCATCCTCGTTGCCGCCGTTACGGCTTGGCGACATTCCATTCGCCCTTCTTCATGCCGTCGCCGGTCATGTCACCCATCTTCTTGTCCTTGATGAAGAAGTAGAGCGGCATACCGTCCTTGGCCCATTGCTTCTTGCCGTCCTTGCGCTCGACGACCGTATAGGCACCATCTGCCTTGGCGCTGGCTTCCGCGAAGAAGGGCGGCCAGTTCTTGGCGCAATCATCGTAGCACATGGACACGCCGCCATGATCGTCCTTGTAGGTGTAGAGCGTCATGCCGTTTTCTCCGGCCAGCACCTTGCCCTTGGCGGTCTCGACTTCCTTGACCGGCGGCGCGGCGAAAGCCGTAACGCTGGCCGCAAGCAGCATGGCGATCGTCAGTGGAAACGTTCTCATGGCAGTTGTCCTTCCTCAAGATGGTTTTCCTGTCCGGAAACGGGCGAAAAGCCTCCTCGTCCCGTTTCCGCGGGAGCCGCATGGTGCAGATCCAACCGTAAGACACGGCAAGCACAGGATTTATTCCCGGAGAACTGGCGGAAGTTTCGGTTCGGTTCTTGCAGGTCGGCCACAGGACGCATCCGGCCACGCGACGTTCATCGCGCGGCCGACGAGAGGGGGAATAGGGCGCTGACCAGTTGGAGGCGACAGCCGTTCAGGGCAGCAGGACCACGGATCCGGTCGTCCGCCGGGCCTCCAGGTCTTCGTGAGCCCTGCGGGCGTCGTGAAGCGGATAGGTGGTGATGGCTGGGGCACGAACGACACCTGCCTGCATGGCGCCGAACAACTCTCGCGCCGCCGCTTCGTACTCGCCTCGCTCGGCAGTGTAGTGGGCGATCGAGGGACGAGTGACATAGAGCGAGCCCTTGGCCGAGAGCGAGGCGACGTCGAGCGGGGGAACCGGACCGGAGGAGGCGCCGAAGGAAACCAGCGTGCCGCGCGGGCGCAGGCAGTCGAGCGACCTGGCGAAGGTGTCGGCGCCAACGGAATCATAGACGACGCCGACACCCTTGCCGCCGGTGATTTCGCCGACGCGGACCCGGAAATCCTCCTGGCTGTAGAGGATGACATGATGGCAGCCATTGGCCCGGGCGATTTCGGCTTTCTCTGTGGAGCTGACGGTGCCGATGACAGTCGCGCCGATGTGGCTCAGCCACTGGCAGGCAATCGAGCCGACACCGCCGGCCGCCGCATGGAAGAGCACCGTGTCGCCGGGCTTCACCTCGATGCAGCGACGGATCAGGTATTCGACGGTCAGTCCCTTGAAGACGAGGGCTGCGACCTCTCGGCTGTCCAGTTCCTCCGGCAGCGCCAGCGCCCGGGCGGCGGGCAGGTTGCGGTGGGTGGCATAAGCGCCGGGCGGGCCGCCCACATAGGCGACGCGTGCGCCAATCGAAAAGCCTTCGACGCCTTCGCCAAGCGCGGTGATCACGCCGACGCCTTCGACGCCGATCCCGCTCGGCAGGGGCAGGGGTGCCGAACCCCGGCGGTGATAAATGTCGATGTAGTTCACGCCGATGGCGAGATGGCGGATCTGGATTTCGCCGCGCCCGGGCTCGCCCAGCGTCTCGGCCTTGAAGGCGAGCACCGACGGCTCGCCAAATTCGGAAAATCGAACGGTATCGATGTTGGGCGTCATGCTGGTTTCTCTCCGGGTTTCAGAAGAAACTGCTTGATTTCCTGGCTTCGGTCGAGAAACCATTCCGCAATTCTGATTTCCAAAAATGGAAAACAATATGGACTGGAACGATCTCAAATTCTTTCTGGCCGTTGCCAATGCGCGCTCGCTGACTGCGGCCTCCGTCAGGCTTGGTGTCAGCGCATCGACCGTGTCACGCCGGATCGAGGTGCTGGAGGCGGCGTTGCAGGTCAGGCTTTTCCGGCCGCACCGCGACGGTTACGACCTGACGCCGGCGGGCGAGGCGCTTTTGGCGCCGGCCGAGCGGGCCGAGGCGCAGATGCGGGTCTTCGAGCGGACGGCGCGGGAGAAGGACAACGACCTTGCCGGCCCGGTGCGCATCGACGTGCCTGAACTGTTGGGACAGGAGGTCCTGTTGCCGGGCCTCGTCGGTTTCCTGCTGGAGCATCCGGAAATCCGCCTGGAGATGCATTCGAGCGTGCGCCCGGTGCGGCTTGCCGGCGAAGAGGCCGACATCGTTCTGCGCCTGGTGCGGCCGCAGCAGGGCAACTATCGCCAGCGCAGGCTCGGCCAACTCGCCTTCGGCCTTTATGCGATGCCTGGCTACATCGCGCGTCACGGCATGCCGAGCGCACCTGCCGACCTCTACCGCCACCGGCTGGTCGGCTGGAGCGAGGAGCTGAGCTACCTGATTATGGTCGCCTGGCTGGAAACCCTATGCCCCGGCCTGCAGCCGGCGATGCGCTTCTCCTCGCTCGGCGCGCAGATGGCGGCGGTGAAAAACGGGCTCGGCTTTGCCGTGCTTCCTGCCTTTGCGGCCGAGGCGGCAGGATTCACGCCGCTGCTGCCGGAGGCGCCGCCATTGGCCCCGGATCTCTGGTTGCTGGTCCATGAACAATCGGCCGAACTGCCGCGCGTGCGGCTCACCAAGGAGGCGGTCTCCACCGTGATGGCGCGCTTCGCTGCGCGATCGGCGGAAAGCGCCTGAGGATTGCAGACGCTTTCGTGAGGGAGCGGCCGATGGTGCTAGTCGGCCGGTTTCCACGGGGCATCAGAACGGCGAGCGCCCTGGAAACCGGTCTCCACCCGTTGGAGAACCGTCTCGTCGTCCGTGGTGATTTCGTAAAACGTGCTGTCGATGGCGCGAATGACGATCCAGGGGCTGTTCGGGGTGCCGGGCAGGAAACCGGTAAACTCTCCCCAGATGATCTGGAGAACGTCTTGCACAGCGGCGGCCAGGTGCCGGCCCTCGATCATGCTCCCGGACTGGGCCCAACTCTCCAGAACGTCGCCGCCGGGGCCGGTGGCATCGAACCATTGATAACCTGCGTCGACGGCGGAAACTCTCCACGACGCTCTCAGTGTGCGGGGTGCGAGGCGCTGCAGGATGTCGCGCAGGTCGAAGGGAAGCGCGGCTTCCGGAGGTCCATAGATTCTGAGCGTCTTCACGAGCGTTCTCCCGGCAGCGCATTGGAAACGTGCCGGGCCAACATCGTCAAGCCCGGTCGGCGACGAAGCGGGCGAGCGCCGGCCCGATCATGGTGATGATCAGCAGGCGGGCGGTCTGCAGGGCCATGACGAAGGAGAGGTCGACATTGCTCGAGGCGGCAATGACGGCGATCGAGTCGAGGCCGCCGGGGCTGGTGGCGAGATAGGCGGTCAGCGGATCGATGCCGACCACCTTGATCAAAAGCAGGGCAAGCAGGCCGGAGAACGAGATCAGCACGACGATCGAGATGATCGTCGGCACCAGCGCGCGGCGGGCATGGATGAGGATCTGGCGGGTGAAGCCGAGGCCGATGTTCCAGCCGAGCATGGCAAAACAGATCGCCAGCAGCCATTGCGGCAGCGCGGTGGTCATGACGCCTGAGACGTTCAGCACGGCGCCGAGAAGGAAGGGCAGCAGGAAGGCACCGGCGGGCACGCGCAGGAAGCGGCCGGCGAGCGCTGCGCCAAGCCCGACGGCGATTGTCTCGAGGAAAAGCAGGCCGTCGATCGGTGCGAACCAGTGGGTGGTCTGCTCGGCTTCGGCGCCGGTGACCCACATATGCGCGACCACGGTCGCGGTGCTGGCGACGAAGATCACGCGCAGATACTGCATGAAGGCGACGAGGCGTGCATCGGCCCCATAGGCGTCAGCCATCAGCAGCATGGTCGAGGCGGCGCCTGCCGACGATCCCCAGATCGCGGTTGTGCCCGGCAGGATGCGCATGCGGGTGATGACCCAGCCGCAGAGCGTGCTGACGGCGATGACCGAGAGGATGACGGCGAGAAACAGCGGCCAGTTGCCGGAGAAGGTGGCGAGCATGCCCGGCGTCATGGCACCGGCAATCATCATTGCCAGGATGAACTGCACGCAGAAGAACAGCTGGCGCGGCAGGCGTATCGTGCCACCATTCATGCCGACGAGCACGGCGGCCAGCATCGGGCCCATGAGCAGCCCGGCCGGAAGGCCGATGAATTCGAAAAACGAGGCAAGGACGATGGAGACCGCAAGCAGCAGGCTCCATTGCAGCCAGGGCGCGAACCGTCCGATGCCGACCTTGTCCGGGGCGGGCGGCGCAGCTGGCTTGTCGGTTTTCACGGGCACTCTCCGGCATGGCCCGGAAAGGCGGGAACGGCCACCGGGGCCGGCCTTGACGGGCTTCGAGCGATGGTCTTCGCCAGCAGAAGCGCGGGCGCCATCACGTCACGCTCGTTAGCAACAATGCGGCGTTGCATTCAAGGGGCAGAGCAAGAAAGTGCCACAGGATCGACAGCGGGCAATGCGAGCACCGTGCGGGCAGGAGGCGAAATGAGAAAAAAACGTGAACAAATTCCACCGGGCGTAAGCCGCGCCGGAAGGAACCGTCACGAGGCGCGGCCTTGATTTTACGGGGTAATTTTGCGCGCGGCGGTGACGCTCGAGAAGCTGGCGGCTCCTGGTCCTCCGGTGGGGCCGCAATTCCGGGCTTGCGTGTGCGGCCCGAATCCTGACACTCAGCCTCATGCAATTCGCACCGCAACAGGACGAGGCCCTGAAGGCCGTTTCGCAATGGCTGAAAGAGGGCCGCTCGCCGCTCTTTAGGCTGTTCGGCTATGCCGGTACCGGCAAGACGACGCTGGCCCGGCATTTTGCCGAGCATGTCGATGGCGACGTGCTGTTTGCCGCCTTTACCGGCAAGGCGGCGCAGGTGCTGCGCTCCAAGGGCGCGAGCAACGCCAAGACCATTCACTCGCTGATCTACCGGCCGCGCGGCGAAGAGGAGGTTTCTGACGAGGAAACCGGCAAGACCTCGATCGCGCCGATGTTTGCGATCAACCGCCAGAGCCCGGTCGCCAAGGCGGCGCTGATCATCGTCGACGAATGCTCGATGGTGGACGAGGCACTCGGCAAGGACCTGATGAGCTTCGGCACGCCGATCCTGGTGCTGGGAGACCCCGGCCAGCTGCCGCCGGTTACGGGCGGCGGCTATTTCACCAATCAGGAGCCGGACTACCTGCTGACGGACATTCACCGCCAGGCACGCGACAATCCGATCATCCAGCTCGCCATGCAGGTGCGCGAAGGCAAGGAAATCATGCATGGCGACTATGGCACCACGCATGTGATCGGTCGCTCCCAGGTGAACCAGGAACTGGTGCTCGAAGCCGACCAGGTGCTGGTCGGCACCAACAAGACCCGCCGGCGCTACAACCAGCGCCTGCGCGAACTGAAAGGGTTCACCAGCGAGTATCCGCAATCGGGCGACAAGCTCGTGTGCCTCCGGAACGACCCGGCCAAGGGCCTGCTCAACGGCTCGCTGTGGCAGGTGATGAGCTCGTCGAAGGAAACGGTGAAGCCGGGCATCAACCTGATGATCCGGCCCGAAGACGACGACATGGATCGCGGTGCCGCCAAGATCAAGCTGTTGAAGGCGGCCTTCGAGGATGTCGAGGGCGAGATCCCCTGGACGACGCGCAAGCGCTACGACGAGTTCGACTACGGCTACGCGCTGACGGTGCACAAGGCGCAGGGCTCGCAGTGGAACAATGTCGTGCTGTTCGACGAAAGCTGGGCCTTCCGCGATACCCGCGAGCGCTGGCTCTATACCGCGATTACTCGCGCTGCGGAGCGGCTGACCATCGTTCGTTGAGTGATTGAGCCGGGCGCGACCTGAGGGAAGGGACGTCGTTGCCGATCAACAGGATCATCCTTTACGCGCATGACGTGGAAGCGACCGTTCGCTTCTACGAAAAACACTTCGGCTTTCAGGCATCGCGCGAGGCGGGCGACCGGATCGTCGAGCTGATCCCGCAAGACGGTGGCGCCAGCCTGATGGTCCATCCGACCGCCAAGGGCGCGCGGAAAGGCCAATCCCTCATCAAGCTGGTATTCGATGTCAAGGATGTCGAAGCCTTCAGCCGAGGGTGCGCTCAGGAAGGGCTGGTATTCGGGGCCATCCATCAGGCCGATGGCTATCAGTTCGCCAATGCGAAGGACCCATCAGGCAATCCGATCTCGATATCGAGCCGCGCCTTCCGCAAGATCTGAGGTGCAGCCGTCTTGAGCTGTTACCGCTTCGTTGCCATCCAAATCATATGGCGGGCGCCGCCGCGTTTGCCGTTGGCGCGCACGTTCACCTCGTCGGCGGCAAAGCCGACTTCGCGCAGGCGGCGGGTGAAGGCGCTGTCGGGTGCTGACGACCAGACGGAAAGCACGCCGCCAACCCGAAGGGCGGCTTGCGCGGCGCGAAGGCCGGTGTGGCTGTAGAGGCTGTCGTTGGAGGGACGCGTCAGGCCATCCGGACCATTGTCGACATCGAGCAGGATGGCGTCGTAGGCGGCCTTCTTCGAGCGGATCAGCGCGCCAACATCGCCGACATGGATATCGACGCGGGGATCGTCGAGTGTGCCTTTGTGCAGATCGGCCATGGGGCCGCGCGCCCAGTCGACGACGGCCGGAACCAGTTCGGCGACGGTCACGCGGGCATCGCCTGGCAGCACGGCAAGGGCCGCGCGCAAGGTAAAGCCCATGCCCAGGCCGCCGATCAGCATGCTCAGGTTCTTGCCGCCGGCGATGCGCTCATGGGCGAGTGTCGCCAGCGCTTCTTCCGAGCCGCTCAACCGGCTGTTCATCAGCTCGTTCGAGCCGAGCATGATCGAGAATTCCTGCCCGCGCTGCTTCAGGCGCAGCTCGTCGCCGTCACCGGGAATGGTTGCGCGGTCCAGCTCTATCCAGGGAAGCATCGGGGTCTCTCGTCCGTATTTGTTCAGGCGCCCTCGTAACACGTGCGGGATAATGGCGACACCGCAATGTCTGCCGTTCAAGAGAATTGTGCCGCGTGGACCTGCAAACTGTTCGGCGCGCCTTACTGTGGCAGGCCTGCGGGCAGGGGCTGCAGCAGAGCGTCGTGACCTAGGCGAGGCGCAACGCGACCTCGTCCTCTTCACGCACGAGGATGCGGACGGCAAGGCATCGGGGGCGGCTGCCGTGTTCTCGCTATTCCGGCGAGATCATGCCTGAAAGCACCGCCTTGGCGATCGCCTGGAAGCGGTTGTTGGCGCCGAACTTGCGGATGATGCCGGCTTCAAGGGTAAGCGCTGCCGCCACGTCCATATCCATTAGCCCGGCGATGCGCGCCGCCGGATAGCCGTCGGCCATGAAGGTCAGGCACTCGCTTTCGATCGGCGAGAGATGGACATGGCCGTCCTCATCGGTGGCTTCGCCTCCGTCGGTGGTTTCGAGCAGCTCGGTGATGCGCTGCATCTGCCGGCGCAGGTTTGCCTGCTGGGCGGCAAGCTCACGCCGTCGTGCAAGCAGGGCGTCGCGAAACAGCTTGTCGGCTTCGGCCTGCTCCTCGGTGCCCGCAAGTCCGGTCAGCAGTTCCAGGATGGTCGAGATCGGCATGTCGATCTCGCGGCAGGCGTTGATGACGGCCATGCGGCGAATGTGATCTTCGTTGTAGACCCGCATCGGACCCATGCGGGCGGCGGTCAGGAGCCCCTTCTCCTCGTAGAAGTGCAGCGTGCGATGGGTGACGCCGAAAGCGTCGGCCATGTCGGCGATCGCCAGCGGCGTCGTGGGGTCGTGGTGGGGAAGCGGCAGGTCGGGCAGAAAGCCGACACGATCGGGCGCGGCCAGCACGCCCTCGAATTTCCAGTGGTCTCGCGGCATGTCGAAGGTCCCCGGTCTACAGCCTGCGCGTCTTTCGACGCGCTGTTTCTGCAATTTCCTGAATCGAGACCGACCCAGGGGCGCGCGCAATCCGCGTCCGGAAGCGGTGGCGATCGCCGGGTCTCAAAGGTGCGGACGGATCCGCGCGGTGAGGCACTCGTTGATCGTCAACGACAATACCTGCTGCTCGGTTGGGGCACCTCCGCGCGCAAGGCACGGTTTACTCAGGACAGCGATGCTTGCCTGACGAGCACCCAGGCACCCATTCCCAACGCATGCGTGTACCGTATACGCGAATCGCTAATATGACCAGTCCCAGTATGGCAGGCGAATGTGGCGGACCGGGGGTCGCAGCCGCTTCATGCGGACCGGCCTTTGCCCGCCCCGCCGGGCAGGCTCAGTGTCCGATGACCTTGAGCGGGCTGTTGGCGCTGAGGATGAACAGCGGCTCGTCGCCGCGCAGCGGCGAGAGTTTCTGCTGGCAGGACCAGGCGGTCTCGAAGGTGTCGCGGGTGAGGTGCTTGCGATAGCGCTGGGTGGCGGCCATGCAGCCCATCAGCGGGCTTTCGATCTGCTCTTCGCGGGCGTGATTATAGATCTCGCCATCGAGCGAAAACAGTTCGGCGGCGAGCGACATGCTCTCGAAAAGCAGGTCAGGCTCGGTCTCGAGCCGCTTCCAGGTGATGAAGTCCTGGCGCATCGGCACGTTTTCGCCGTCATGGGAGAGGGTGACGCGAATGCCCTGGGCCGGTGCGTCGTACCAGGTCACCTGCACGGTGAAGGAGAGGGCGGAGTTGCGCGAAACGGGGCGGCCGGTGTCGCCATCGGTGGCGCGCGCCAGCGTCTTGTGACGCTGGGCGGCAAGCCGCAGCGCCGTGGCGAAGGCCTTAGCATCGCTGTTTTCGGCGCCGCTGAGCTTCACGGTAACGGCGGGCAGCACCCGCTCGGTTGCGTGGCGGGCGTTGAAGAGCTTGGCCTGGGCGTCGAGGTCCAGCGTCATTTCCTGCGACGGCATCGGTGCAAAGAGCAACAGCGGCAGGACGCTCAGAACGGAGAGCGGCGAGGAGAGCGGGGCTGGCGGCCAGGCGGGGCGATGCCCGGCAAAGCGCCGCTTGGCCGGCTTCGGTTGACGCGGCGCGGGGGCGGCAGTTTCGGCCACTTCCGTCCGCGCGTGGCGGTATTCCGGAACGTAGGTTCCCTTGGGAATGGCAATGCGCCAATCCTCGTCGGCGCCGTCGCCCTCGTAGAAGGCCTTGAGCAGCTTGCGCAGCTTGCCGGCATGCACGCGCACCAGCGGGTCGCTGTCGGCGTTGAAGGCCTGTGGCCGGTCGAAGACGTCGATGGCGATCGAGTACCCCTTGAGCTGATGGCCTTCGCCGATCATCTCCTTTTCGACGACATAGGCGAGGAACGCCCGCAAGCGCTCGGAGCGCGCGAAAGCCTTGCTTTCGAGGATGCGACGGAGCGTCCGCCGTATCGTCTCATCGCAGGGTCTTTCGACCGTCGTCATCGGTGCTTGCTCCAGGGTCATGTGATCTAAAAATCTATGAAGGCGATCGCGGCGTAGGCCAGGGCCATTCGATCTGATTCGGAAATTTAAGGCCAAAAGAAGTGGTTGTCAGGGGTGATAGACGCCAAATTTGAGTTTTTTCTGAAATAAACGTAAAAATTGCGTCCTCAATCCCTGTGACAGATCGTAGCGGTGCTCGCTCGCCCGGTGCCGGCGTGCCGGCGGCCCGAAGGTCTCGTTCCTGTGATTGAGCTTTCCTGCATATTAGAGAGATCGATTGTCAAGATTTGATCAAGACAAGGCGGGCAAACGCACTGCGCGCCATTGACGCGGATATTGCATTGGTACTCCTTGGAATTGCTGCATAATCCCGACCTCAAACCGTTTCTGCTTTCGTTAAATATGCAGTAGAACATTGCATCCACATTGCCCGCATCGGGCCGTGAGCGGCCCCGCCTCTGGAAAGTTCAGACATGCCTGCAAAACTGTCCGTGAATCTGAATGCCGTCGCAATGCTTCGCAACCGGCGCGATCTACCCTGGCCCTCCGTCACCGCACTCGGGCGCATTGCGCTCGAAGCCGGCGCCGCCGGCCTGACGGTGCATCCCCGGCCGGATCAGCGCCATGTCCGCTTTTCCGACCTGCAGCCGATCCGCGACCTGATCGACGGCGCATTCCCGGAGACGGAATTCAACATGGAAGGCTACCCGAACGAGGAGTTTCTCGGTCTCGTCGAAGCGCACCGGCCGGAACAGGTGACGCTGGTGCCCGACGATCCGGCGCAGGCGACCTCCGACCACGGTTGGGATTTCCGCAAGAACCACAATCTGCTCGGCCATGTGGTCGGCCGGCTGAAGAAGAAGGGTTTTCGCGTTTCGCTGTTTGCCGATGGCGACGAGGACATGGAGGCGCTGCGCATCGCCAAGGAAACGGGTGCGGACCGCATCGAACTCTACACCGGCCCCTATGGCGGCTGCTATGACGATCCGAAAAAGGCCGAGAAGATCGCCGGCGAGCTTGGCCGCACGGCGGCGATGGCGGCCGAGCTCGGTCTCGACGTCAATGCCGGCCACGACCTGACGGTCGCCAACCTGCCACTGCTTGCCAGGCACATTCCGAACCTTGCCGAAGTGTCGATCGGCCACGGCCTGACCGCCGATGCGCTGGAATACGGCATGGCCGAGACCGTGCGCCGCTTCCGTCGCGCCTGCGGGCAGGAGGTCTGAGGCGCCTTCGCCATGAAGGAACTCTTCGTCGTCACCCACACGCAGTCCGTCCACCATGTCGAGGGCAGGGTGGGCGGCTGGTACGATACCGGCCTGACCGAGCGCGGCCGAAAGGATGCGGCGGCCACGGCCGAGCGTCTTGCGACCCTTGTCGGCGGGAGGCAGGTCGAGATCTTCAGCTCCGACCTTTTGCGCACCGCTGAAACGGCGGCGGCGATCGCCGCGCGCCTTGCCGCGCCCGTGACGGAAACCGCCGCTCTTCGCGAAATCAGCTATGGCGTGGCCGGCGGCAGGCCGCAGGCCTGGCTCGACGCGCGCTATACCGCGGCGCCGGACGACAATCGGCTGGATCATGATTGCGGTATCGACGGCGCGGAAACCCGCCGCGACGTGGCGCTTCGGGTCTACCCTTGCGTCGAGGCGATCGTCGCCAGGCCCTGTCCGACGCAGATCATCGTTACCCACGGCTTCACGCTGACGCTGGTGATGGCGGCCTGGATGAAGGTTCCGATCGAGGCCGCCGGTTTCTTGAGCTTCCCGGCGAAATCCGGAAGCATCACTCATCTGCGCGAGGATGATTTTTTCAGGAATCGCGCCGTCGTCCGCCTGGCGGATGCCGCGCATCTGGCAAATGAGACGCTGTAACATCCTGAAAATACTCAGGGCAACGCAGGCGCGAACGCAATGCAATCTGCAACGGGGGCTGCTATAGAGTAAGCCCGTCCTCTCGCCCATCTCCGGCCCATGATCATTCAGACCAGTTTTCGCGAGCGCATCGTTCTCTATGCGCTTCTGACATCGCTGACCTCGATCAGCATCGACGCGCTGTTGCCGGGTCTGCGCCAGATCGGCGCCGACGTCGGCGTCGCGCCGCCGCTTTCCACCCAGCATGTGATTTCGCTGTTCATTCTCGGCATGGCGTTCGGCGAACTGCTGCTCGGGCCGCTTTCCGATGCGATGGGGCGGAAGAGGGCGCTGGTCCTGGGCCTTGGCGTCTATGCGCTCGGAACGGTCATCGCCATGGTGGCGAACTCGCTCGAAATGGTCATCCTCGGCCGGTTTCTTCAGGGTGTCGGCGTCTCCGGGCCGAAGATCGCGACGAGGGCGATGATCCGCGACCAGTTCGAGGGTGACGCGATGGCCCGCGTCATGTCGTTCATGTTCACGCTGTTCATTCTGGTGCCGATGCTGGCGCCGACACTGGCGCAGGGGATCATCACTGTAGCCGGCTGGCGCAGCATCTTTGCCGTCTATCTCGCGGCGGCGGGCGTTCTCGGCCTGTGGCTGGTGATGCGGCAGCCGGAAACATTGCCGGCCGACAAACGCATTCCCTTTCGCCTGGGGCTGCTCGTATCGAACGGGCGGCGCATCCTGTCGCATCGGCGGGTGACGTTGCTGATCGTCGCGACCGGGCTCGTCTTCGGCGCGCAGCTTCTCTATCTGAGCACGGCGGCCGACCTCTTCTTCGACGCCTACGGGATCGGTGAGACCTTCCCGCTCTATTTTGCCATGCTGGCGACGGGCATCGGGCTTGCCTCGTTCCTCAATGCCAAGCTCGTGCAGCGCTTCGGCGCGGAGGCGATGGCGCACCGGGGTTTTGTGGGCCTGGCCGCGGCAGGGCTGGCGATGCTTGCGGCATCGCTCTATTGGGGCGGGCGGCCGCCGCTTGCGGTGCTGCTGGTGCTCGGTTTTGCCGCCTTCTTTGCGGTCGGCGTGCTGTTCGGCAATCTCAACGCCATGGCCATGCGTTCGCTCGGGCAGGTGGCCGGGCTCGGCGCATCGCTGATCGCCTCCGGCTCCAGCCTCGTGGCGACGGTGTTTTCGATCGCGGTGGGCGCCTTCTACGATGGCACGACACTTAACCTTTCGGCCGGCTTCTTTCTCGCCGGTGTCGGCGCGCTCGTTCTGGCCGAGCTTGCGCTGAGGGCCGATGCTTCGCCGGTGGAGGCCTTCCGGTAGGCGACGGCAAAAGCTGCCAAGCCCGCGTGCCAGGCATCAGCCTTCCCATGCCGACGAGCGCGGTGCTTGGGATGCCCGGCTACTGTGTCCCGCCAAGGCAGCGATGGGCTAACCGTTGTAGACGACGGAAATCTTGTTTCCGGAGGGATCGCGCATGTAGGCCGCGTACCAGTGCGGCCCATAATGCGGCCGCGGATTGGGGGCGCCCTCATCCGTTCCGCCATTGGCCATGCCTGCCTGGTAGAAGGCATCGACGTCCTGACGGGACTGGACCATGAAGCCGACCATCGAACCATTTCCAGCGCTTGCCGGTTCATTGTTGAAGGGCTTGCAGACCCACAGCACGGGACCATTGCCGGTTCCGCCTTCGGAATAGGCGCGCCAGTCCGGAAAGTCCGTGTGCGCCTTCCAGCCGATCGTCGCCAGGGTGGCATCGTAGAAGGCATTGGACCTGGCGGAATCCAATGCACCGACGGTCAGATAAACGCTCATGATTTCCCCTTTTTTAAGCGGTGAAGCCAGGAGAATTCATAGAGCGAAAACGTGAACAAAGCAAGAACAAATGGCGGTGACGACCATGGCGAAGATTGTCTGGCCGGCAGGGCGGGCAGCTCGTGCCCTCCCGGTGCCGACAGCATGGCAAAGGTCGTTTCGAGAGCCCGACGCAAACGGCCGGGCTCCCGCTGCCTGGCTTACCGCTTAGCTGGCAAGTCGCGCCTTGCTCGCTTCGAGAAAGGCGGCGAGCGTCACCGGCGTCGCGCCGGTCAGCGCGGTGACATCGCCCGTCACCATGTCGATGTGGCCCCCGCGGGTGTTGGCGTCGAAGGAAACGACGATCGGGATCAGGAAGTCCGGCAGGCCGGCGCTCTTCAGGCCGCCTGCGAGCGCCTCGTCGGAGATGTGCACGACGTTGAGGGACTTGCCGGTCGCCTTGGCGACGAGGGCTGCGATCTCGTCCGTCGAGCGCAGCTCGCCGCCCGTCAGCGTATAGGTGTGGCTCTCGCTTGTGGAGGCGGCAAGGGCTGCGGCTGCGGCCTTGGCGGCATCACCGCGGGCGATGTGGGCGAGGCGGCCTTCGCCCGAAGAAGAATACCATTGCCCGGTCTCAAGAGCATGCGGCAGCGCCATGAACAGGTTCTCCATGTACCAGCCGTTGCGCAGGATCGTATAGGGAATGCCGGTCGCCTTGATGGCGTTTTCAGTGCCGAGATGATCGGGTGCGAAGGGAATGACCGAGGTTTCCGGGCTCGGCATCGAGGTGTAGACGATGTGCTTGGCGCCGGCCTTCTTCGCAGCCGCAACGGCGGCCAGATGTTGCTTCAGCCGCTTGCCGGGCTGGTCCAGCGCGTCGGTAGAGATAATCAGGATCCGGTCGGCGCCGGCAAAGGCCTGGTCGAGCGAAGCGGGATCGTCGAAATCGGCGACGCGGGCCTGAACACCCCTGGCGATATAATCGGCGAGCTTCGCCGTATCGCGGCTGGTGGCGATGATCCGGGCCGGTGCGATGCCGGACGCAAGCAACTGGTCGAGCACGAGCTTGCCGAGTTGGCCGGTTGCGCCGGTGACGAGCAATGTATCGGACATGGTCTTTACCTTTTCTGTTTTGGCCGAGACGGAAACGCGCGCAGAACGCCGCGGCGCAGGCCTCGCCGGCTCCTCCTGCCGTTGCCTGGGAGATGCTTCGGCACATGGTCTCTTTTTGAGACTTGCTCTTATCGCGTAATCGCAGTAGGGCTGTAAAGGAGGCAGTTTTTTCTGCTGTGGTTACAAAAAGGGTACCGCCGATGAACAAGCCGACCGGGGACATGAAGGGCAAGCGCGTGGCGATCGTCTGCGGCGTGCCGATGGATATGGAAAACTGCCCGGTCCGCGACGTCATGGACAATATCGGCGGCAAGTGGAACTCGCTGATGATCCTGTCGCTCGCCGACGGCCCCTTGCGCTTCTCGCAGCTCCGCCGGCTGATCCCCGACATCTCCCAGCGCATGTTGACCCAGACGCTGCGGGACCTGCAGCGCGACGGCTACATCCACCG
The DNA here is from genome assembly GCF_058791875.1 of Ensifer sp. EB106-05-01-XG146. Lineage (NCBI taxonomy): Bacteria > Pseudomonadati > Pseudomonadota > Alphaproteobacteria > Hyphomicrobiales > Rhizobiaceae > Ensifer > Ensifer sp. EB106-05-01-XG146. The sequence continues at coordinate 2,175,073 of NZ_JBYTDX010000001.1, read as the reverse complement.
CACCGTCTACCCCACACAGCCGCCGAGCGTCGAATATGCGCTGACCGATCTCGGGCGCTCGCTGCTCGGCCTGCTCAAGCACTTCGTCGACTGGTCTGTGGAAAACCACGGCGCCATTCGGGCCGCGCGCGAGGTGTATGACGCGGAGGGGTAGGGCGTTTCGTAGCGGCGATGATGCCCCTTAGTCGCGGGTTGGTTGCGCTGTGGCGCGCCTGCTATTTTCGTGTCCGGTGATCGTTTCGTGGGGCTTGCCCCTCACCCTAACCCTCTCCCCGCAGACGGGGAGAGGGGACGCGCCCGGTCGGAGCGTTGCCGAGTGGGGCAGCCGTCAGATGAGACCGAAGGCGCGCCGATCGTTCCTACGGTGACGCAACTGGCGGGAGCGACGATGGAACGAGCGGGTGCCACTTCGCCCGCCTGCGGGGAGAGGATGGCCGGCAGGCCGGATGAGGCGCGGCCACTCCTTTGCAGCATGACGCAACGTCATGCGCCACGCGCGACGTCGTGTCCCGGTAGCGTGACCTTGCCCTAGCACTTTGATTTTCCCTATAGTTTCGCCGATCATCCGCATCACCTCGGGGAACCATGAAGACACTTCATATCGGCATAGCAGGCGCCGGCCCGGCGGGGCTGGCAGCGGCACTGATGCTGTCGCGGCGCGGTCATCGGGTGGAGATCCTCGAGCGGTTCGACGCAGCTTCACCTGTCGGTTCCGGGTTGATGCTGCAGCCGACGGGGCTGACGGTCCTGAACACACTCGGCCTGTTGCAGCCGATGCTGGTCCTCGGCAGCCGGATCGATCGGCTCTATGGCGCCGATGCCAGATCCGGGCGCACCGTGCTCGACGTGCGCTATGATGCGCTCGCCGGTGGGCGCTTCGGGCTGGCGGTGCAGCGCGCGGCCCTCTTCAATACGCTTCACGATGCCGTGGCCGCGGCCGGGCTGCCGGTCAAGACCGGCGTCACGCTGACCGAGGTTCGCATGGCTGGCGGCAAGGCGGTGATGCTGGACGCGCAAGGGCATGAGGCGGGCGCCTATGATCTGGTGATCGATGCAAGCGGCGCACGCTCGGCGCTGGCAGCCGGTTCGACCGCCGCGCCCAAGGTGCGCGAGCTTGCCTATGGCGCCTTCTGGGCGACGCTCGACAGCGACGGCCTCAATCATGATGCGCACGCTTTGGTGCAGCGCTACGACCGGGCGAAGGTGATGATCGGCATCCTTCCGGCGGGCCGCGCGCGGATGGGCGAGCGCGACCGCGTCGCCTTCTTCTGGAGCCTCAAGGTAGCGGACGCAGACGTGATACGGCAGGCCGGGCTCGATCGCTGGAAGGCGCGCATTCTCGATTACTGGCCGGATTGTGCGCCGTTGCTGGATCAGATCAGTGACTGGGAGCAACTGACGCTGGCGCGCTATGCGCACCGCACCATGCGCCCGCCGGTCGCCGGCCGCATCGCCTTTGTCGGCGACAGCGCCCATTCGACGAGCCCGCAGCTCGGGCAGGGGGCGAATATGGCGCTGCTCGACGTCGCAGCACTTTCGCATGCGCTGGAGACGGCTGGCGATCTCGATGCCGCACTTGCCGCCTATGCCGCCGCACGCCGCAACCACGTCGCGCTGTTCCAGTTGCTGTCGCTTCTCTTCACGCCCTTCTACCAGTCGGACTCGACGGTTCTCGCCTGGCTGCGCGACAGGCTGGTAGCCACAGTTGCGCGCACCCCGCCGATGCAGGGGCTGCTCGCCTCGATCGTCTCGGGCACGCTGATTGACCCGTTCAAGCCGGCGGGGCTTGCCGAATGCGATTGGCAGGCGGTGCGGGGCGGCGCGGACGGGCGCGGCCAAGCGGCCGCTCCGGCGATTTCCACCTGAGACGGCCGCGAATCCTGTATCAAGGCGATCCGGATGGCGGATGGAGGGGGTGATGGCGGACGGCGTGGCGGCCATTCTGGTGCATGTGGCCGATACGCAGGCGGGTCTTGCCTGGTATCAGCGCGCATTTCCTGACGCTGAACATCGGTTTCTTGCCGCCTTTGATTTTTCCTATCTGCGGATCGGCACCATCGATCTCGAGATCGTCCAGGCCGACGAGAAGGTGGCGAGCGGTGCTGCCGGTTCCGTCGTCTACTGGGCGGTCGCGGACGTCGATCGGGCGCTCGCCCATTTCGAGGCGCTCGGCGCGCATCTCTATCGCGGGCCGATGGCGATCCAGGAGGGGCTGTGGATGTGCCAGGTGCGCGACCCCTGGGGCAATTGTATCGGCCTTCGCGGGCCGCGTCCGGGAGAGGGCGGCATCGACAACGAGGCGGGGCTTTGAATGGCGACGCGGGTGGAAATCGTTGCCTATGATCCCAACTGGCCGCAGCGCTACCGGGAGATCGCGCAGGATCTCAGGCGCATCCTGGATGCGCTGGTCATCGCCGTCGATCATATCGGCAGCACGGCCGTTCCCGGCATGGCGGCAAAGGCCGTCATCGATATCGATGTGACCTTGAGGGGGCTGCCCGACATTGCGGCTGCCAGCGCGCTTCTCGTTGCGGCCGGCTACCAGGCGCGCGGCAACCGGTACGACGACGATGTCTGGGCCTTTATGCTGCAGGGGGTCGAGTCGAAGCGGCGCGTCTATCTCTGCCCGCCGGACAACGAGACCCATCGACGGCGTCTTGTCTTCCGCGACCATCTGCGCAGCCATGCGGACACCGCCTTGGCCTACGCGGCGCTGAAGGCACGCCTCGCCGAGGCCTATCGATATGACGGCGATCGCTACACCGCTGAGAAGACGCGCTTCATCAACGCGATCGTCGACCGCGAAGACCGGATGACAGGAGATCGGTCCGCCATGGTGCAAGCAACAGTCACTTGCGAGATCCGTTACCGGCTGAAACCGGGCCGCCTGGCGGAATTCGAGGCCTATGCGCAAACCTGGATGACGCTGATCGAGCGGCACGGCGGGACGCATCACGGCTATTTCGTGCCGCGCGAAAAACCTGAGGGCGTCGGCGCCAGTTTTCCGGGGGTGGGCGAAGACGGAGCCGGCGACATCGCCGTCGCGCTCTTCACCTTTGCGGACGAGGCGGCGTATCTGCGCTATCGCAGCGATGTGGCCGCGGATCCCGATGGGATGGCAGCGAACGCGCTTTACGCCGACGATCCGCCGTTCGTGAGCTATGAGCGCGTCTTCCTGCAGCCGCTTGCGCGCCGCCGATAGCCGTCTTTGTGGCGGCTGATCGATGTGGCGCGATTGGGCAGCCTAGCCTAGCCCTCGGCTAGCTACGCGGCCCGCTTGAGGCAAACCCCATCCAGTGCGAATTCGACGGCAGCTTCCGCGTGGATCGCGGTGGAATCGAAGCCCGGCAGCGGCAAGGCTCTCGGGTCGAGGGTCAGACAGATTTCGGTGCAGCCGAGGATGACGGCGTCCGCGCCTTCCGCTTCGGCCTTGTCGATCAATTCGATCAGCGCCCGGCGGGACGAGCGCAGCACCTTGCCGGCGCAAAGCTCGTCGAAGATGACATCGTGCACGAGGGTGCGGCCGTCCGCATCCGGCACCAGGATGTCGATGCCGTGGCTTCTCATGCGCTCGGCATAAAAGCCGTGCTCCATGGTGTAGCGGGTGGCAAGCAGCAGCGGCCGGCGGCTGCCTGCGGCCTTCAGGCGCGCTGCCGTCTCGTCGATGATGTTGATGAGGGGGATGTCGATTGCTGCCTGAACCTGATCGGCGATCAGGTGCATGGTGTTGGTGCAGATCAGCACGCAGTCCGCACCGGCCGCTTCGAGGCCCTGGGCGACATCGGCAAGCCGCTTGGCAGCGTCTTCCCAGCGGCCGGCCTTCTGCAGGTCGACGATCGACTGGAAGTCGACGGAATGCAAAAGCACCTCGGCCGAATGCAGCCCGCCCAGGTGGTCGCGAACGGCCTCGTTGACCATGCGATAGTAGACCGCCGAGCTTTCGAAGCTCATGCCGCCGATAAGACCGATCTTGCGCATAACCATTCCTCTCTGTCCGCTACCGCCGCCGTCCGTGGCGACCGTCGTTTGATGGGCTGAACTATGCCGCAGGGTCGGCGGCAATGGTTCGCTTTGATGGGAGCAAAAGCGGCCATGCGCGCGAATGGTTTGCGCATGTTGGAGTGAATGTGCAATTATGTAGCGTATGAATTTCTGATCATGGGAGGGATCGGCGTGCTCGACGATAGAGACAGGAAGCTGCTGGCGCTGCTGCAGCAGGATGCGAGTGTGGCCGTCGGCGAATTGGCGGAGCGGGTGAACCTGTCGCTTTCGGCCTGTTCGCGCCGCATCCAGCGGCTGGAGGAGGCGGGTTACATCGCCAGGCGCATCGTCGTGCTCGACCGCGAGCGCATGGGCGTGCCGACGACCGTGTTTGCCTTGATCAAGACGGCGCACCACTCGGACGAATGGATCGAAACCTTCCGCCGGGCGATCAGCGACATCCCCGAAATCGTCGAGGCCCATCGTCTGACGGGAAATCATGACTATATCGTCAAGGTCGTGCTGCCGCGTGTCGAGCACTACGACGTGGTCTACAAGCAGATCGTGCGCAAGGTCGAACTCTTCGACGTCTCCGCCTCGATCTCGATGGAAATCCTGAAGAGCGGCACGGCGGTGCCGGTCGATTATGCGGTGTGAGGCGAAATGACGAATGACGCTGTGAGCAAGGCGGTCGGTGGCGACGTTGCCGATGCGCTGGTGATTGTCGATGTGCAGCGGGCCTTTATTTCCGGGCCTGAAGCCGTGCCCGGCCATGTCGATCTGCAACGGGCCGTTGGCCTGCTTCTGCAGAAGGCGCGTTCGGCCGGCGTGCCGGTGATCTTCCTGCAGAACGATGGGCCCAAGGGCGCTGTCGACGAACCGGAGACCGATGGCTGGCAGTTGTTCTTTGCCGCCAAGTCAGGCGAGGTGGTCGTGCGCAAACGGCACGACGACGGCTTCGACGGCACCGATCTCGAAGACCAGCTCCGGGCGCGCAAGGTCGAGACGATCGCGATCTGCGGCATGCTTTCGGAAATGTGCCTGGCGGCGACAGCCCGCACGGCCATGGCTAAGGACTTCACCGTGATCCTCGCCAATGACGCACACGCCACCTATGACGTGCCGCCCGGTCCTGGCCGCTCGCCGATGGTGCCTGCGCGTCTCGCCGCACGCGCGGCCGAATGGTCGCTCGGTGACGAGATCGTGCTCACGGATGCGGTGGAAGACATCGCCTTCGCGGCCGCGTCGTCCTCGTAAGCTCTTCCGGGGGCGTCCGTCAGGGCGGGCCGAAGCGTGCCGCATAGTCCGAGGGCGCGATGCCCTTGCGGCGCTGAAAGGCGCGGCGCATGCGCTCGGCGTTGCCGAAGCCGAAGAGAAACGGCGCTTGCGAGACGGGCACGTCCCCGCGCTGGAGCGCCTCGCAGGCCGCATCGACCCGCAGTTCCTCGACGAATTGCGCCGGGCTTGCGCCCACCTCCTGCGTAAACAGGCGGGAGAAATTCCGCTCGCTCATGCGCGCCATGTCCGCAAGCCGCGGCACGGAGAGGTCGGCTGCCAGATCGGAGCGGATCTCGGCCACCAGCGCATCGAAGCGGTCGCCTCGGCTCGTCATCTGCTGGTGCAGGGCGGCGCTGAACTGGCGCTGGCCGCCCGTGCGCTTGACGTAGAGCACCAGGGAGCGCGCGAGCCGCAGGGCCTCGCTGCGGCCGAGGTCCTCTTCGACCATCGCAAGCGCCATGTCGATGCCGGCGGTCACGCCGGCGGAGGTCCAGATGCCGCGATCCTGCTCGTAGATCGAATCCTCGCGCACGTCGATATCTGGGAAATCCTGCTGCAGCTGGGCGCAATCTTCCCAATGGGTCGTTGCGCGCCGCCCATCAAGATGGCCGCCGCGCGCGAGAATGAAGGCGCCGAGGCAGATGGAGCCGAGGCGCCGACATCGGCCGGCCATGGCCGCCAGGAATGCTTGCAGCCCTTCCGAATTCGCCGCTTCGAGCGCGCTTTGCCCGCCCGAGACGAGCAGGGTGTCGGGCGCGGTGCAATCGGAGAACGGACGGGTATCGAGCGCAACGCCTGTGTCCGTTGCGACCGGGCCGCCGAACTCAGAGACCAGCGCGATGGAATAGGCCCGGGAGCCCGACGCGGTGCGGGTGTCGTTGAAGACCTGCAGCGGGCCGGTCACATCGATCAGCTTGGTGCGATCGAAGAGCACGATCGCGACGGTTCGCGCGGCATTCTCGGGGTTGGCATAAAACGAGGGCATATTGTCATTTATGCCAAAGGCTTTTCATGGGAGCAAGCGGGGACATCATCCGCAACCGATGGAGCCGACCATGCTTGAACTCAGACCGAACTGCGAACTGTGCGACCGCGACCTGCCGCCGGCGTCCGCGGACGCGCGCATCTGCTCTTACGAATGCACCTATTGCGCAAGCTGCGTGGAAACGGTGCTTCACAATGTCTGCCCGACCTGCGGCGGCGGATTTGCGCCAAGGCCGATCCGGCCCCAGCAGTCCTTTCGCCCGGAAAAGCGGTTGGGTCTCGGCTTTGATCCCGCCAGCGACGTACGTCGCCATTCACCGTTTACGGCTAAGGATATTGCGGCGCATGTAGCGCGGATCCGGCATCTCGCGCCGAACGAGCGCTGACGGTTGCGGGCTGTTCTTGACTTTTTGCAAGGGTGACATGAGGTGGTTGCGCTTGTCCTTGGCGGTCACAACCCCAATGTTGTGGCATGTCCAACGGAAGGCCGGTCGCAAAGCCGACTGGAAAGAACATGCAGGACAGGCATCACGTGGTCGTTGTCGGCGGCGGGTTTGGCGGATTGCAACTCGTCAAGGGGCTTGCCGGCGCGCCGGTGAGGATCACCCTCATCGACCGGCGCAACCATCATCTCTTCCAGCCCTTGCTCTACCAGGTGGCAACAACGCTGATCGCGACCTCTGAAATCGCCTGGCCGATCCGCAGCCTCTGGCGCGACCGGCCGGAGGTGACGACGCTGCTTGGCGAGGTGAGCGATGTCGACGAAGCCGGAAAGGCCGTGGTGCTCAGGGACGGCAAGCGGATCGGCTACGACACGCTGGTGCTGGCGACCGGGGCGACGCATGCCTATTTCGGCCATGACGAATGGGAGCCCTTTGCCCCCGGCTTGAAGACGCTGGAAGACGCGACGACGATCCGGCGGCGGGTGCTGCTGGCCTTCGAGCGCGCCGAGCTCGAAGAGGATCCTGATCTCCGTGCCGCCCTCCTGACCTTCACCGTCATCGGTGCCGGCCCGACCGGCGTCGAGCTTGCCGGCATCATCGCCGAGATGGCGCACCGCACGCTTCCCGACGAATTTCGCCGCATCGACACGCGGCAGGCCCGTGTGATCCTGGTGGAAGCGGGGCCGCGCATTCTCGCCGCCTTCAGCGAGGATCTTTCGGCCTATGCGGTCAAGGAGCTGGAGCGGCTCGGCGTCGAGGTTCGCACCGGTACACCCGTGACATCCTGCACGGAAGAGGGCGTTGTCATCGGCGACCAGTTCGTCGGCAGCCGTACGCTCGTCTGGGCCGCCGGTGTGCAGGCCTCGCCCGCTGCCCGCTGGCTGGATATCCCGGCCGACCGCGCCGGCCGGGCGATCGTCGGCGCTGACCTCACGGCTCCCGGCCATCCCGACGTTTTCGTCATCGGCGACACGGCTGCCGTCACCTATGACGGCGGCAAGCCGGTGCCGGGCATTGCGCCCGCCGCCAAGCAGCAGGGCGCCTATGTGGCCGACGTCATCCGCGCGCGGCTTTCAGGCGACAAGCCGCCCGGAGACTTCCGCTATCGCCACCAGGGCAGCCTTGCCACCATCGGTCGGCGCGCGGCGATCATCGATTTCGGCCGCTTCAAGCTCAAGGGCGCGCTTGCCTGGTGGATCTGGGGCATCGCCCACATCTACTTCCTGATCGGCACGCGCAGCCGCTTCGCCGTCGCCTGGAGCTGGTTCTGGACCTATCTGAGCGGACAGCACAGTGCCCGGCTGATCACCCAGAAGGAGACGCTGAAGGAGAAGGGGTAAGGGCGAGAGGCGGCCAATGTAACGGCCGCCGTCGTCGCTTACTTCTGCACCTTCACGATCAGGATCATCGGCCGGTCCATCTCTTCGGCCAGTGCCGGGAGCTCGGCGATCTGCTCTTGCGTCGGCCGCCACTCCTCGACGTGGCGGATGGCGAAGCCTGCGCCAATCAGCGTGTTCAGCGTCGTGCCGATGGTGCGGTGGTGCTTGATCACGCCCTTGGCCAGCCAGTTCGTCGTGCGCGGGCCTTCGGCGGAGTAGTGATCAACGGGCCAGGTGCGCTCGCCATCGGTGATGCGCCAGCCGGGATTGTGCGAGGCCATGTAGATCGGGTGCTCGATGGTGAAGACGAAATGGGCGCCGGGTACCAGCGCCTTGTGGATGGTCGCGACCAGCCGGCCGAAATCCTCGACATAGTGGAAGGCAAGCGAGCTGTAGGCGAAGTCGAAGCTCGTTTCGGGCAGGTCGAGCTGGTCGAGATCGGCAATCTTGTAGTCGATTGCTGGATCTGATGTGTCGGCCTTGGCGCGGGCGATCATCTTCTCGGAGAGATCGAGTCCGAGCACATGGGCGGCACCGGCCTCGCGGGCGTAGCGCGAAAACCAGCCATAGCCGCAGCCGAGATCGACGACGCGGCTTCCGGAAAGATCCGGTAGGAGCGCGCGAATCGCCGGCCATTCCGCGGCCCCGGCAAGACCATGCACCGAGCGCCCGAGCTGGCTGTAGCCCTCGAAAAACTCCTGACGATCATAGATGTTCTGGGCCATGGCGGTCTCTCCTTCTGGCTGTACTTGTGCCGGCACGCGCCGCGAAAGGGGCGCGGGCGTCTGCGCGCGTTAGGGCGAGTGGGCATCCGGTGCCGTTACCGCGGGAACAGCATGTGCCTTTCGATCCTGCTCGAAACCGGCGGCGCTTCGAAGTGCCGGCGCGTCGATTGATAGGGCGCGTGTTGCCGCAAGGTCAAGTTGCGGCTGAAGTGCAAGCTTCTATTTCGTTTTTTTTGAGGGGTGCTAATGTTCGATTCTCGTGGTCCAGTCCGATTTGCGGAGGCGTAATGTCCGAAGCCATCCATCCTGCAGCCATCCATCACCTGCCGGGCTTTATTACAGCCCCGGGCCAGTCCGACTGGCTTTTGAATGCGGTTGCCGTTTTTCTGATCGTGGCGATTTTCGCGCTCGGAACACTCTATCTCAGGCTGCATTCGCTGCCGGAGGTCATGGCGCACAAGACCAACAAGATCCAGCTGGAGCTGGTGGCGGTCCTGGCGCTCCTGTCGCTGCTCACCCATAACAACCTCCTGTGGGGCGCAGCTCTGCTTTTGGCCTTGATCGACCTTCCCGATTTCTCCTCGCCGCTTTCATCGATCGCCGGTTCGCTGGAGCGGATTGCCGGCAAGGTGGACCAGCCGACCGTGCCGGAGGCGAGGGACGTGGAGGCCGAGCCTGCAGCAAGCCACCCACAGCCGCACGCGTTGCCCGGCCACGGCCACGCATCGCCCGCTCAGCCATCGACGGAAGGGAAGGCATAAGCCATGTTCGAGTTTATCCTTTGCTCGATGCTGACCATCCTGCCCGACTATCTCTTCCGCCGTTACGGCCAGGGAAAACGCATCGGGCGCGAGATCACTATCTATTCGGTCTGGTTCGAGCTGCGCTGGGGTATTACCGCCTGCATCGTTCTGACCATCTCCCTGATCACGCTGATTTTCTACTTCCACCCGTCGACGAAGAACGTAACCGCGGCTTTCCGTACGGTCGCCGTGCTGCCGGAGACCAACGGGCGCGTCACCGAGATCTATGCCACGCGCTTTGAGAAGGTGAAGGCCGGCCAGCCGCTGTTCAAGCTCGACAGTTCGGAGGAGGAAGCGGCCGCCGAAGTCGCCCGCCGCCAGATCGCCGAGGTTGACGCCGAATTGGCTGTCGGTCGCACCGAGCTTGTTGCCGCTGATGGCGCGATCGTCCAGGCACAGGCCGACGTGAAGCAGGCCGAGGACGAATACAACACACAGGTGGAGCTTAACCGGCTCAACCCGAACGTCGTTGCCCGCCGCGAAATCGAGCGCAAGCAGGTGCTTCTCGAAGGGCGCAAGGGCGCGCTGACCGCTGTGCTTTCCAACAAGCAGACGCTGGAGACGAAGCTGCAATCGCTGCTGCCGTCGCAGAAGGCCAGCGCCGAAGCGGCGCTGAAGCAGGCGGAGGTCGATATTACCAAGACCACCGTGCGCGCCGGCGTGTCCGGCACGCTGCAGCAGTTCACGCTTCGGGTCGGCGAAATCGTCAACCCGCTGCTGAGGCCAGCGGGCGTGCTCGTGCCGGAAGACGCGGGCCGGGCCCGGCTGGTGGCCGGCTTCGGGCAGATCGAGGCTCAGGTGATGAAGCCCGGCATGATCGGCGAGGCGACCTGCGTCGGCAAGCCGTTCACCATCATTCCGCTCGTCGTCACAGAGGTGCAGGACGTGATTGCCTCCGGCCAGGTGCGCGCCAGCGACCAGCTGATCGACGTTACGCAGATCTCGCAACCCGGCACGCTGACCGTGGTCATGGAGCCGCTTTATCCCGGCGTGCTCGACGACGTTCCGCCCGGCAGCAGTTGCATCGCCAATGCCTACACCAGCAACCACGACGAACTGGACAAGCCGGGGATCAGCACGCTGCAGTGGGCCTATCTGCACGGTGTCGATGCCGTTGGCCTCGTGCATGCGGCGATCCTGCGCATTCAGGCGCTGATGCTGCCGGTGCAGACGCTGGTGCTCGGCGGGCATTAAGCACGAAGACACGCGGCCGGGGTTTCCGATCCCGGCCGGCGCCTGCCGCCTGCAGATATTCCCCTTCAGGCGGGCCACCGCTTCCTTCAGCCTCGTCCGATCGGCCTGCAAACGTTGAACGCCCTCCTTGCAGGCGGGTCCCATCTTCCAGCGCCAAAGCCCGCGCGGGGTCCTCGCGGTTGAAGCGGTCGCGTGTGCCGTCGAATTGCGATGCGAGACAGCGCATCTTCGCCCGGCAAGATCGCCTCGGCTGCATCTTCGATCTTGCCGGGATCGATGGTTTCAAGGGCGTGGAATTCAACGGACAGCTTCCCACCTGAAAGGCCGCAATGTTTGCGGGATCGATCTATGCGGCGCTATCTTCCGTTGCGTCGATGCCTTGCCTCCTTCTCTGGAAGGCCCCGAGAGCGCCGGGCCGTCACGGAGGGAAAAGGGGTGTCCAAAAATGATTGAGCCCCCGTGGGGACGGAGGCTCAAGCGCGCAATAAAATTAATAAAGCAACTGCACTGCAATATAACCACAAGCATGCATACTCTTCCGGGGATTGCATACTTCCGGGGCGCAATCGCAAGTACAGTGTGGCAAAAGCGTGATCTGAAAGCAATGGATTTTAAGGGGATTTTAATAGTCAATTTGGGTTACGGGAAAATCCCCAGCTTTTTCACCCAATCGGGTCAGGATTTTCCTGACGGTAGCCCGCATGGACAAAGACAAATCCCCCACACTCCCTTTTAGGTCTCGTCGGTCCCGATCGGCAGCGTCCAGGGCTCCCATATCGCATCGTGTATCGCGCCCTGGCGCAGGTAGAAGCGCTTGGCATTTTCGTTGCTCGCAAGCACCGACCATTCGATGCGCGGCGCCCCGATCGCTGCGGCATGACGTTTCAAGGCGTCGATCAGCGCCGCGCCGGCCCCCAGGGAACGTGCTGTTTCATCGACGAAAAGTTCCTTCAGCACCAGCGTCGGCTTCAGATCGTAGGTCCAGGGGATGACGTAATGCACAGCGATGCCGATGACACGGCCGCCAAACTCCGCGACCAGCACGCCAAAGCGTGGGTTGTCGCCAAGCCCATGCTCGATCAGATCGCTCTCGGTCACGCGGAACGCGTCAGTATAAGCTTCGAAGACTGCAAGGCCGCGCATCAGCCGCAGCACGCAGGCGACGTCATCTCGTTTAAATGGGCGGACGATAACGGGTGACGCGGGCATCGCGATATCTCGTGCAAAGGGGTTAGCTGGCCGGGGCGGGTTACCGAGGGCCGGTGGAAGGCCGAACTTGCGGCATCATTTGCCGCAATCGCGATCGATTTCAGGCTGAAATCGATCGCGATCCAAAATGCTGCAGTGCCGCGCATCCGGCAAGGCGTGCGGCGCTGCAAAGGGCGTTTGGCGCCGGCTTAAGCGGCGAGCAGAGCCTGCGCTTCGCCGGGGGTAGCGCCGGTCGCAAAGGCGAGGCCTTCGTCTTCCCAGCCGGTGATGCCGCCGATCATGATCTTCACCGGCCGGCCGAGCCTGGCGAGCTTGAGTGCGGCCTGGTCGGCGCCGTTGCAATGGGGGCCGGCGCAATAGGCGACGAAGAGGGTATCGGCCGGCCACTCGGCCAAACGCTCCGCAGTGATCTGCCGGTGGGGCAGGTGGATCGCGCCCGGCACGTGGCGGCGCGCATAGGCCGCATCCGAGCCGACGACGTGCAGAAGCACGAAGTCCTGCTCGCCGCTCTTCAGCGCCTGGGCGACGTCGGAGCAATCGGTCTCGACACTGAGCCGCCCGGCAAAATGGGCAATGGCGATCTCAGGCGATGCGGCGGGAATTTCGGTGACGGTGCTCATCGGGGTTCTCCTTGGCTCGGTGCGCGTTGACGAGGATATGTGTAGCAGCGCTGGATCAGGGCTGGCAGTTGGCAACATTGCCATATATGCTCAAGATCATGCCAAAGTCGTTTTCCGTTGCCGCACCACTCACAAACCCGCTCGTCGTGGCGCTCGCCTATGACGGGCTCTGTACCTTCGAGTTCGGCGTCGCCGTCGAGATGTTCGGCCTGCCGCGGCCGGAAATGGGCGAGGGCTGGTACCGTTTTGCCGTCGCCTCGGTCGATCCGGGTGAGCTTAGGGCGACCGGCGGCGTTCGCTTTGTCGCCGACGGCGGCATCGAGCTTTTGGGCCAGGCCGGCACGATCATCGTGCCCGGCTGGCGCGGCGCCGATCAGCCCGTGCCCGAGGCGGTGTGCCAGGCGCTGAGGGACGCCTGCGCGCGGGGCGCGCGCGTGCTTTCCATCTGCTCCGGCGTCTTCGTGCTGGCGGCTGCCGGGCTGCTATCGGGCCGGCGGGCGACGACCCACTGGCGCTATACCGACAAGCTGAAAGCGCTTTATCCAGACATCGAGGTGGTGCCGGATGTGCTCTATGTCGATGGCGGCGAGGTTCTGACCTCGGCTGGCAGTGCGGCCGGCATCGATCTCTGCCTGCACCTGATCCGCCGCGATTTCGGCAGCGAGGCGGCCAACCGCGTCGCCCGCCGTCTCGTCGTGCCGCCGCATCGCGATGGCGGCCAGGCGCAGTTCATCGAGCGGGCGGTGCCCGACGTGCATGAGAGCGCCCGGCTCGGGCCGCTGCTTGACCGTATGCGCGAACGGCTCGGTGAGGACTTTTCGATTGCGGCGCTGGCAAAGGCTGCGGGCATGAGCGAGCGCACCTTCCTGCGCCGCTTCGAGGCGGCGACCGGCACGACGCCGGCGCGCTGGCTTTTGTCCGAGCGGCTGTCGCGCGCCCGGCAATTGCTGGAGGAGACCGCGCTCGGCATGGAGCAGGTGGCGGAAGCCTCCGGCTTCGGCTCCACCCAGACGCTGCGTCATCACTTCCGCCAGCAGCTTTCGACGACACCCGCCGCCTACCGTGCCGCCTTCGGACGGATGGCGATTTCTGAAGGCGGGCTTGGGCGGGTCGCTGCGGAATAGGCCGCATCGTCGGTGCCGCATCCCACCTCAAACAACGGCCCCCACCGATTTCGATGGGGGCCGCCAGTCACGGTCTAGAATGTCAGCCGGGTATGCTAGCCTACTTGGGATCGCCGCCGCCGCCGATCCCGAGGCCGATGTCCTTCTTCGGATATTTGACGAAGGTCGCTGCGTGCTGGGTCTGCAGCTGCAGGATGGGGCCGTAGAGCCATTCATAGTCGCCATTGCTGCGGGTGATGCGCTCCTTGGGATCACGATAGATATCGAAGATCCAGGGGGCGACGCCGACCGGCGAGAATGTCGACATGCTGATGTTGGAAAACGGCTGGTCGTACTGCATGACCTTGAAATAGCCCTTGAAGTTTTCCCAGCGGATGGCCGAGAACTCGGCCTGGTTATAGGAGAAGACCGCCTGGCGGGACGTCTGACCGTCGTCGGCCAGCAGGAAGCTGCTCTGGTCGACACCGTCGATATAGCGCTCGGTCGGGATCTTGTCCTTGATGCCGGCAAGCGCCAGCGACGTGTTGAACAGGTCCATGAGATCAAACAGGCCGTCGCTGATGCGCCCCGCCTTGATCATGCCGGGCCAGTAGGCGATGCCCGGCACGCGCACGCCACCTTCCCAGGTCGTGCCCTTGCCGGAGCGGAACGGGGTGAAGCCGGAGTCCGGGTAGCTGTCTTCCTCCGGGCCGTTGTCGGAGGTGAAGAACACGAAGGTGTTGTCGGCCTGGCCGGCGTCTTGAAGGGTCTTCGTCAGCCGCCCGACGATGTCGTCGACCTCGACCACGGCGTCGCGGTAGGGCAGCTTGGCGGGGCTGCGCCCCTCGTAGCCATCAGCGGCATAGTTGTCGAAATGGACCTTGGCAAAGGCGTGGATCAGGTAGAACGGCTTGTTGTCCTTGGCCGCGCGCTTGATGAAATCCACCGACCAGTTGGCAAAATCCTGGTCGACATTTCCCATCTGCTTCTGCGTCTCCAGCGGATAGACGATCTTCAGGTCGCCGCCCTTCTTGCCTTCGACCACGCCGTTATACTCGCTGAGGCTCTTGAACGTCTCCAGCCGCTGCGGATCGAGCATCAGCTGCGAATATTTCCGGCTGTCCATGTACTGCGTGTATTCGCTGACGACCGACAGGAAACCATGGAATTCGTCATAGCCGACGTCCTGGGGCTGCATGCCCTTGGCTTCGCCGATGTGCCACTTGCCCGAGAGGCCGGTGACATAGCCGTTGTCGCTCAGGAGCTTTGCCGCCGAGACCTCGTCGGCCCAGGGGTTCTTGGTGGGGTGGTCGCTCGCAAGCAGGGGACGCGTAAGGCCGCTTCGCGCCGGAATACGACCCGTCATCAGGGCCGCGCGCGAGGGCGTGCACACCGGCGTCGCATAGGCCGATGTCAGCTTCAGGCCCTCGGTTGCCAGCTTGTCGATGTTCGGTGTCGGAGCCCCGAGCATCGCGCCGCCGCCGAACGCACCCAGCTCGCCATATCCAAGGTCATCGACGAGCAGGATCAGGATGTTGGGTTTGCGACCGGTCCTCGTCTCAAACTCGCGAAGCCGGTCCGCGGCCGTCTGCTCCTGAGCGGGGCGCGGAATGGCCGGCTCCAGATAGTCCGCGGTTCTGACCGTACGGTCCCACCCCTTTGCCTCCTGGGCGTGCGACGTGGTGGCGAGCAACGTGAACGAAGCTGCAAGGGAACAAGAGAGAAGATAGTTGAAGGCCTTCATCAATCGTACTCCTCATTGGGATATGGGATTGTCGATGATCTTTCAGTCGGTCTGGATCCGTCTCTGGCTCCAGCCACGTGCAGTCCTGAAAGCAATGGCCGAACTGGTGCGCACCTGCCGGTCCTTGCGACCGGACTTGGCGGCTCTGGTTTCAGGCATGGCCGAACTGCATTTCCGACACTGCGTTGTGCGTGCCGGAGCAAGACAGAAAAGCGGCAAGCCCGTAAGTACGTAACAGTTAAAAAATCCAGGGGCATGCTAGAACGATGGGTGCTCGCCCCAAGGCGTGCGCCCGGTAGCGCACGCCCAATTTCGTCGGGTGAACCAGGGCTTCAATGTGACAGGGCGGCGTTCGCCGCCCTGTCACACGGTCATCCGTTGAGCTCGGCCTGAGGGGACGCAAGGTTGAAGTCGTCCTTGCGGAAGAACGACCGGAAGAACACGGCGTCGGGCGCGGAGGCGACAATCCGGGCGACGATGGCCGTGGCGACGATGGCAAAGACCAGCCGGCCGAAGAAGACGCTGGTGAAATCCGCCCCCAGCGCCACGACCACCAGCGTGTCCTCGATGAGGCTATGGCCAAAGCCCATGAAGACGCAGGCGAGGAACACCTGGCGCGGCTCGACCTTGGCCTCGCGCGCCTCGCGGATCAGAAGCGCGCCACCATAGGAAATGCCAAGCAGCACGCCCACGGCGGCAAAGGGCACGGTCTCGGTCTTGACGCCCGCAAGGCGAAAGAGCGGCGCCATGCCCCGGTTCAGCCATGCGAGGATGCCGACGAGCTTGAGGATCTCGATCGTCCAACTGAGCACGAGCAGCACGACGAGCATGGTCAGAAGCGTCTTCAGCGTGCCGAAGGTGAAGGCGACCCAGCCGGAGCCCTCGTTGGCCGGGATCCAGGTGGGGGCGAGCGGGGTTGCAAGCCATCCGGTGACGGCGAAGAGCTGATGCAGGAGGGCTGCGAAGATGAGGCCGCCGCCGATCCTTATCGCGGCGGTGACGAGGAAGTTTGGGCCCGCCTTCTGGATGATGCGCTGTTCGATCGGGATGGCATGGGCCACCAGCATCAGCGCCGAAAACACCGTCATGTCGGCAGTCGTCAGTTCCGAGACCGGCACCAGCGCGAAGACCACAACGACGGCGCCCCAGATGCCGACGAGCAGGCCGGTGAGCCACGCGAAGGCAAACTCGGGCGGCAGGCCGATCACCGTCATTACCGGCTCGAAGGCGGGTGCGACCGCGCGGATCACGCCGAGTTCCTGCAGCACATGGGTGACGATGGTGACGGGCACGATGATGCGCACCAGATCGAAGTAGACTTCGAGGGTAGCAAGGGTCTTGCGGTAGAGGATGATCAGGACGGTCATGGCTGTCTCTCCTTGGGATGTTGTCCAAGGACTAACGCCAGGCCGTTCGCAGTTGTGGTCAAAATATGCACCTTTGTGCAATAAAATTGCAAATGACCGCAACAGGGGGACGGACGGGGATGGACAAGATCGACAGCAAGCTCTTGAGGCTCTTGCAGGTGGATGCCTCTCGCACCAATGCCGAGCTTGCGGAAGAGGTTGGCCTTTCGCCATCGAGTTGCCTGCGTCGCATCAGGCGGCTACACGAGACCGGCGTCATCGACCGGATCGTCGCGGTGCTTAATCCGGCAAAGGCTGGTCGCACCATGAAGGCGATCATCACAGTCGAGCTCGAGCGCCACGGCGAGCAATATATCCGCCGCTTCCTCGACATGGCGGAAAAGGAGCCGGCAGTGATCCAGGCCTACAGCGTCAGCGGCGAGACCGACGCCATTTTGATGCTGCGGCTGAAAGACATGGACGAGCTCGACGCGCTGACCGAGCGGCTGTTTCGCGAGGAAACCAATGTCGCGCGCTACTACACCGCCTTCGTGATCCGTACCGGCAAGGAGACGACGGAGATACCGGTGTGAGAAGACACCGAACCACGGGGGACGACCCGAAACGACAGGCGCTGGCGGGCCGGCGGTCCCGACGGGATCCCGATCAAGTGTTTTCGACGAGATAATCGCGCAATCTACTCTTCAAACTCTCGACGACTTCAGGGTGTTTCAGGAAGTCAGCGATCGACATCATTGCCCACTGCTGGCCCTCGTCGCCAAACCTTACAGGCCCGAAACCCTCTTCGAGCTTGCCAACAAGGAAGTAACTTCCAGGGGCGATCGTATTCTGCGCCGGATAATACCGCGTCCACACGATCCACGCCGGATCGACCGCGATATCGAACTCCTCGCGGGTCTCCCTGATTGCGCACTCGACCGGGCTCTCATCATCCTCTCGTCCGCCCCCCGGAAGATCCCACATGCCGGGGAAGGGGATTTCCGGCTTCTGATCACGCTGGTAGGCAATCAAAAGCCCCTGAAAGAGCAATGCGATTTTTGCACCCTTGAAGGGGATGAAGGCCATTTGCGAAACCCTGCGCTTGCTGAGCGAAGCTCAACTCTCGTCTTCGATGAATCCCGATTTTTTGCAAAGCCGAAGATCTTGCAATTTGGCAACGCTCGCAATGATTGTTTCTGGTGTGACACAACCCGGCGTTTTCCGGCTATACCATTCTGACAGGCGTCGTCTTATCTGGACCGAAAAGGCCGGTTGACCGGGAGCATGACTGGAAATCTGCCCCCGGCGCTTGAGCTGCCGTTACTTCACCGCAGCGTTCCCTCCATCGGCAAAGAGCGCCGCACCGGAGACGAAGCTTGCCATCGGGCCTGAGAGGAAGAGGGCGGCCTGGGCGATTTCTTCCGGCTGGGCGATGCGCTTCATGGCGTGCAGGCCGGCCGCCCATTCCTTGTTTTCCTTGCTGCCGGCCGCCGGCGTGTCGACGCCGCCGGGCAGGAGCGCATTGGCGCGAATGCCCTTTGCGCCATAGTCGGCAGTGATGCCCTTGACGAGGCCCATCAGGCCGGCCTTTGCCGCGCCATAGGCGGCCATGCCGGGAATACCGACGCTGGTGCCGACGAAGGTGGACGTGAAGACCAGCGAGCCGCCGTCACGCGCGAGCATTGCCGGGATCTGGTGGCGGGCGCCGAGGAAGGCGGAGGTGAGGTTGGTGGCAAGCGATTGCTGCCATTCCTTGAACGTGATCTCGGCGACCGGCTTCATGACGTTGACCGCGCCGGCATTGTTGACGGCGATGTCGAGGCCGCCGAAATGCTTGAGCGCCGCTTCCACCAGCCGGATATGGGTTTCTTCCGCGGTGACGTCGCCGCCAACCGCGATCGCTTCGCCGCCGTCCTCGCGGATCGCTTCGACGACGGCGTCAAGCTGCTCTTCGCCGCGGGCGTTGGCGACGATCTTCGCACCCTCGGCGGCAAAGAGCCTGGCGACCGCACGGCCGATGCCGGAGGAGGCGCCGGTGACGATCACGATCTTGTCTTGCAGCATGGTCATGGACTTTTCCCTTCTCTTGATTGATGCGCCCTGACTACTGCCGGCGGGCATCAGCGCCCACCCGATTTCCGATCGGTGATTGTGACGGCGCAGATTCTCAATCGCCCCGATGGCATAGTCCGGGCCGACAACGAGGGCAGGGAAGAAGGGATGCTGAGGACCTATGGCGGCAGCCGCCATTGCGGCGCGGCGCGGATCGAGACGGACCTCGACTTCAGCGTCGGCACGGAGAATGCAACGGCACGGCCTGCATGAAGAGGCGGCTCTGGTCGATGGTGGCGAAGCCTGACGCCTTCCGGCTGATCTCCGCGGAGGCGGCACTGACCGACTATCGCGGCCGCGACCCGGCCGCCCAGTCTTCGTCATCCGTGCACACGACGTCCGAGGCGTTCGCCGGCGTGGTCAGACATAATGGTGCAGATGCTGCCGGCGTCCGGGCTATGGTCGATACAGCCAACCAGAAACCCGAGATCGCCAGAGTGCAGATCGCCCATGCCTGCGGCACCTGCCAGCTTCTATTCGCTTAGTCTTTATCCGGCGCAGTTGACATATCGCGCAAGACTGCCTCAGCCGCGACTTCGGCATTGCGTCTTGAGCCCGAGATGGTTCCGGATTTTATGAGCTGCTTGCCATCAAGCAGTAGCTGCCAGTTCCATGTGTTCAGGCCGCGTCCCTGGATGCGGAGTTTCAATCTGTCGGGATCGTACTTCGTCACTGCTTGCTCCTTTGACTGCACTTTGACAGATCAATGGCCAAACCAAAACTAAGCGATGAGGTCAAGACCTACATCGTAAAGGCTCTGGCATGGTTCGACAGCCCGCCCGTCGTCGCTGCGGCGCCTTTAGCGGCCCTGCGTCCGGCCCTCGGGCGTATCTGGTCCAGTCGCCGTTGTCTTCAGCGCGGCGAGCGTTTCGCGCAGCGCCCGGTCCAGTCGCTTGTCGCTTCGAAGCACCAGGGCGAAGCGGCGGAAGAGCGTTGGGGTGACGGGCCGCACCACCAGCCGCTCCCGGTCGCCGGGGCGAAGGGCGATTTCCGGAACGAGGGCTGAGCCGAGGCCGACGGCGACCATCTCCTTGATCGCGTCGACGCTGCCGAGCGCCATCACCGGCTTGACGGTCGTGCCTGTGGTGGCCAGCCATTCGTCGGTGATCCTTCGCGTGTTGGCGCCGGGCTCGTAGAGGATCAGCGGCCGTTCAGCCAGGATCGCGGGCGTGACGGTATCGGGCAGGGCAGTTCCGAGCGGCGCAATCGCCACGAAGCGCTCGTCGAAGAGCGGCGTGATTTCGAAGATGCGGCCTGAAACGGGCAGGCTGACGAGGCCGATGTCGATGAGGTTCTCGTCGACCGCGCGGACGATGTCGGCGCTGTTGCCGGTTGTCACGGTGATGTCTAGATCGGGAAAGCGGCGCTTGAGATCGGCCAGAAGCGGCGGCAGCAGGAAGGCACACGGGGTGGCGCCGGTGCCGAGCCGGACGCGCCCGAGAACGCCTTTGGCGTGGCGGGCGACGGCCTCGATCGCCCGGCTGGTGGCAGCCTCGATGCTGCCGGCATGGGCCAGCAGCTCCTCGCCGGCCGCACTCGGCCGCGCTCTGCGGCCGACCCGCTCGACGAGGCGCACGCCGAGCTGCTTCTCCAGCACCCGCACCTGCAGGCTGACCGCCGGCTGGGTCAGGCCCAAGCGCTCGGCGGCGGCCGAGAAGCTGCCGAGTTCGGCGACAAGCGCGAAGGTTTTGAGATAATCGAGGTCAAGCGCACTCATGCCCAGGTTTCTCTTATTTCCAAAGTTTCTCTTATGCGTGGAATAGGAATGCTAAGCTTCTTTTAGGAGATGTCGAGGCGCAGACTGTGTCCATGGTTGGAAAAGAAACATGGATGTTCGACATGATCCGGGAACTCGGTCTTTATCTCGTCGCTTCGCCGCGCTCGCGGTACTGGCAATTGCAGCAACTGCGCGAACTGGATGCTGAGCATCTGGCGGATATCGGCCTGACGGAGGCGGAAGCTCAGCTTGGAAGGCGCAAGGTTGCGCCGGTTCCGGCGCGCGAAGGGGCCGTCGTCGTTCGGCATGCGGAGGCCGCACGGGCGGGCGCGATGTGATGTTTCGGCGCGCGTGCCGTTCCCGACCACAACTGGTGGGGCCGCAGTGACAGGGGCGTCTCGTCTCAAGCCGGCCTCACGTCCCACCTTTCGATCGCAAGGCCCGGCCAAAGGGCGCGCCACCGTTCCACTTTGCGCTCGTAGATGGCGCGGGTGATCTGGCTCTTGTTGGCCCGAACGATCGGTGCGAGCAGGTCCTCAAGGCCGAAAGGGGCGCAGATCTCCAGTCCGCCCTGGGACGGGCGAAGGCCGATAGCGGTCGCTGTCGTCGGAAATGTCGCGATCGCCTCTTCCGCCGATAGATAGGGCCTGATCGGCGTGCCGAATTTTTCCTCGTACCAGAGGTGAACGCGTGCCTCGTTCTTGACGTCGATCCGCACGGGCAGATCCGCAAACAGGCCTTCGATCCGCTTCGCATGCGTGGCCTCCGCCTCTTGCGAGAGGTCGTCACCGTCGAAATAGACGATGTCGATATCGCTGATGCCGTGCGTCGGCGGCAGGGCGAAGGCATGGTTCCAGACGGTCTGCGCTATCGCGCCGGCCGCCAGCCAGCCATCGGGCAGGGCAATCCGGTCCCAGCGATCGAGGATCGGAGCCAAGAGCGGGCTCTTCAGGATGTTAGTCTGCAGGTCCGTCATCAAATCTGCATCGGCATGAAGCCTTGAAGCATGCTTTCCGCCGGTGCTCGCGCGGCTCCCGCCGAGATCCATAGAGGATCTCCAAGACACTCGATCCGCCCGTCTGCAACGACGATGCCGTCGCCGTCGTTGCAGGCAAGGATCGGTCGCGGCGTCGACAGGCTGTAGCGCAAGAGAGCGGGCAGGTAGCTCTTGTCGTCGCTCAGGTGCGGGAAGAACTCGAAGGGCACGAGATCAAGCGCATCGCCGTCGGTGATTTCCTCCGGCTCCAGCCCGATGAAGAGCGCATCGGTCGCGATCGTCGGCGCCATGAGAATGGCGCCGGCGCTGACGCCGATGAGGATGCCGCCGGACTGTGCCCAGTCGCGAAGCGGCCCGAGCATGCCGCTTCGCTTCAGCCGTTCGAGAAAGCCGCCGGTGTGACCGCCTGCAAGGTGAATGGCGTCTGAGGCGAAGAGCGCTGCAATGTCGTCTGCCGAATGCGGTTCGTCGAGATCGAAGAACAGCGCGAGATCGAGACCCAGCCTGCCGTAATAGGCCTGCCCGGCAAGGAAGAAGCCGCGGTCCCGTTCCGGACCGGAGGCGACATAGGCGATGCGTTTTCCAGCGCCGCCTGCCGCCAACATCTCCACAAGCCTGAGGTCGATCGCCGAGCAGGCGGAGACGATCTGGTCGCTGTAGAGGACGAGGTTGAGCATGTCTTTCCTGTCGTGACGAAGGGCTATAGCCCGGTTCGCTCGGGCTAGCCCGCGATCGCCTTCACCCGGCGGCCGTAACGCCAGATCCCGAGCCAGCTGAAATAGTTGACGAGAAGCGACAGGCAAAGCCAGAGCAGAGTGGTGAGGTCGTCACCGCCTTCGAACTGACCGGCAAATCGCACGACGCTGATCAGCGACAGGCCGCCGAGAAGGATGCCGAGCAGCCAGCTGTAGGGCCGCCAGAACCCGAACGGCGGGACCTGCAGGTTAAAGGCGTAAGCGACGAGACCGATCGCCGTTGCCAGCGCCATGACCAGGCTGACGCCGCCGAGGATCTTGATCCCGTATGCCATCTCGTCCCAAAAGCTCAGGAGCAGCGTCGCGCCTATGACCAGGCCGAAAGCAAGGCTGAGCACGTAGAAAATTGCAAATGCCTTCCACATCGCGAATCATCCTGTATCTGCGTTGGTGGCAGCTTCGGCGGTGATGGGCGCCTTGTCTATCGTTCGGCGGGCGAGGTTGTCGCAAGGCCTTGCGCCTCAAACGGCCTGCATGCCGCCCGCTCTCTCATTCTTTCACCGGAGTGCTTGGCGCGCTGACGTTCCGCTGTCAGCCCATGGCGGCCGGCTGCTGCTCTATGCGGCGGCCATAGCGCCAGACGCCGAGCCAGCCGAAATAGCTGAGAAGGAGCAGGAACAGCAAACCGAGGGAGGCCGACAGCAGGCCTTCGTCTCCGGGCTGGGGGCTGGAAATGAGCGTGACGAGATCCCAGGCATCGGCCATCAACGTGTAGAGACACCAGCAGGCGAGAACCCAGCTGAATGGCCGCCAAAATGACAAGGGCGGGACCCTCAGGCCGAAGGCATAGGCAAAGACGCCTATCATGGCAGCAAATTCCACGGCCAGGCCCGCATAGAACAGGGCTCGGTCGGCGGACGACAGCTGCACCGCGATTTCAGGGGGTAGCGTGACGAAAGCCGATGACAGCATGAAAATGAAAAGCAGCCCATAGAGAACTGCAAACGCCTTCCACATCGCGACGCCTATCTCCCAACCAGAATGCTTCGTCCGTCCTCAGAAGAAACGGGGTTTTGCCGCAGGATCCGCACCAGCCTGGAATAGATCCTGCAACGCTTGCCTCTACCGCGCTTGCGCCGGTTGCTGTGCCATGCGCCGTCCATAGCGCCAGACGCCGAGCCAGCTGAAATAGTTGAGAGCCAGGCCGAGCACCAGCCAGATGAGGTTCGTGACGCCCACGTCGCTTCCGGCCGGGATGGTGGCGAACATCTGTGCGAACCGCACGACGCTGAGCAGCGACACCAGCAACTGATAGACGCCGATGAGCCAGCCCAGCGGCCGCCAGAGCCCATAGGGTGGGGCATTCAGGTTGAAGGCGTAGGCGACGAGCCCGACGGCGGTCAACAACGCCATCACGAAGGCCACGGAAGCCAGGCCAAGGCCGATAGTCGACATCGGCACTGACCGGCCCGCCATGATGTAGCCGCCAAGCAGGACGCCGAACGTCGCCAACAGGCAGTAAAAAACAGCAAACGCCTTCCACATCGCAAATCATCCCCCAAGCATGCAATGCCTGCCATCTTGGGTCGTGTCGCGACACTTGTCATCGTCTGGCGGGCAGGAGCGTGGCTTTTGCCTAATCCGCGCTCAGCGCCACCGCCGGCTGCAGGCGCGAGGCGTTGCGGGCGGGCAGGAAGCCGAAGACGAGGCCGGTCAGGAAGGCGCAGGCAAAGGCGAGCGCCACCGGGCCGAGGGTGAAGGAAACGGGCATGCCGAACTGGCCGGCAAGCGCGCCGGTGCCAAGCCCGAGCGCCACACCGAGCGTGCCGCCGATCGCCGAGACGACCAGCGCCTCGATGATGAACTGCAACAGGATATCGCGCTGGCGGGCGCCGGTCGCCATGCGCACGCCGATTTCGCGGGTACGCTCGCTGACAGAAACCAGCATGATGTTCATGACCCCGATGCCGCCAACGAGCAGCGAGATCGCGGCGACCGAGGCGAGGAACAGTTTCAGCGTGTTCGAGGTCTCGGTGAAGGCCTCGCGCACGGAGGACATGTTGGTGATCTGCGTGTCCTGGCGCTTGTGGCGCTGGTCGAGCAGCGCCTGGATCGTCTGCTGCGTGATGTCGATCGCCGAACCGTCCTTCACCTGAACGGTGATGGTTCGGATGTTGCGCTGGCCGAAGAGGCGGATGCTGCCGGTCGAAAGCGGCACCAGCACCACGTCGTCCTGGTCGTTGCCGAAGGAGGTAGCGCCCATTTCCGCCATCACGCCGATCACCTGGAAGGGGATCTTGTTGACCAGCACGTATTGCCCGATCGGGTTGTCGCCGTCGGGAAAGAGCGTTTTCACGACCGTCTGGCCGAGTACGGCCACAGGTGCGTAGGTGTCCATGTCGTTCTGGTTGATGAACTCGCCCTTTGCCATCTTCCAGGATTTGGCGGTGGTAAACTGCGGTACGGTGCCGTTGGCGGTGGTCTGATAGTCGACATTGCCGCGGCGAAGCGTGACGGAGCTCGTCATCTCCGGCACGGCGAAGGCGACGTTCGGAACGTCGAGGATTGCGTCGGCATCCGCGGGCACCAGCGTCACGTTGCTGCCGCCGGCGCTGCCGCGGAAATTCGCCATGCTCGGCCGCACCACCAGCAGATCCGAGCCCATCGACGAGATGCGGCTCAAAACGGAATCCTGCGCGCCGGTACCGATCGCGAGCATCGCGACCACCGAGCCGACGCCGATGACGATGCCGAGCAGGGTCAGGATGGTGCGGAACAGATTGGCCTTCAGCGCCCGGAACGCCATCTTCACCGCTTCGGTGACGTCGGCGATCGCGGCCGAGCCTTCGCTGACATGGCGGGCGAGCGCGGCCGCCCCTTCGGCGTTGACGCGGGCTTTCTTGGCGCGGTCGGCGACGATGCGGCCGTCATGGATCTCGATCAGCCGGTCGGCCTGTTCGGCGACCTCGCGCGAGTGGGTGATGACGATGACCGTGTGGCCCTGCTCGTTCATGTCGCGCAACAGCGCCATCACGTCGGAGCCGCTCTGGCTGTCGAGCGCGCCGGTCGGCTCGTCGGCCAGGATCACCCGGCCGCCGTTCATCAGCGCGCGGGCGATGGAGACGCGTTGCTGCTGGCCGCCCGACAGCTGGCCCGGCCGGTGGTCGAGGCGCTCGCCGAGCTTCAGCGCTTCAAGCAGCGCCTCGGCGCGGTCGTGCCGGTCGCGGGCGGACATGCCGGCGTAGACGGCCGGTACCTCGACATTTTCTTTGGCGCTTGCTGTCGGGATGAGGTTGTAGCTTTGGAAGACGAAGCCGAAGGTGCGGCGGCGAAGGGCCGCGAGCTCGTCACTGTCGAGGGTAGCGACGCTCTCGCCATCGATCAGGTAGTCGCCGCCGGTCGGCTGGTCGAGGCAGCCGAGTATGTTCATCAGCGTCGACTTGCCGGAACCCGACTGGCCGACGATCGCCACGAACTCGCCCGCCTCGATATCGAGCGACAGGCCGTGCAGGACCTCGACGGCGAGGTCGCCGTTGAAATAGGTCTTGCTGACGTGCCTGAGTGAGAGAAGCGGGGTCATGGCCACTATCGAGCTTGGATCAGAACATCGGCGGCATGCGCATGCCGCGCTGGTTTCGGTTGTCGCGGGCGTTGCCGCTCGCTGTCGATCCGGCGCTGACGACCACCTTCTCGCCCTCCTGGAGGCCGCTTCTGATCTCGGCGCTGACGCGGTTGCGAATGCCGACTTCGACGTCGCGGGTTTCGAGCGCGCCGGAAGCCGTAACCACGGTCACCTGCGCCTTGCGGGGCTCGCTTCCGGTTCCGTTTCTCTGGCCGTCACGCCGGCCGTTACCTTGGCCGGCGGCATCGCCGCTGCCCTTACCCGGATGGCTCAAGGCGCCGCTCGGCACGATCAGTACATTCTTGGCAGCGGCTTGCACGAAGAACACCTGGGCGCTCATCGACATCATCAGTTCGCCTTCCGGATTGGGCACGTCGAACAGTGCGTAATAGAGCACGACGTTGTTGGCCGTGTCCGGCATCGGCTGGATCTGACGAAGCTTCCCGGCAAAATGTTTGCCGGGCTGGCCGAGCAGGGTGAAATAGGCATCCATGCCGACCTTCAGCCGGGTGACGTCTGCTTCCGACACCTGCGCCTTGACGGTCATGGTCGAGAGATCGGCGATGGTGACGATGGTCGGCGTCGTCTGGTTGGCGTTCAGCGTCTGGCCGGCCTTGGCCGGGTTGGCGACGATGGTGCCCGAGATCGGCGCGTAGATCTTGGTGTAGCCGAGATCGACCTTGTCGCCGGCAAGGGTCGCCTGCTGCTTGCGGATCTGCGCCTCGATGGCGTTGACGTCGGCCTCGGCGGCGGCGAGATCGGCAATCGCCTGGTCGAGCGTCGATTGCGCCACGCTCCGGGTTTCGACGAGATTGCGCTGGCGGTCGATATTGGCCTGCTTGAGGACGAGCTGCGCCCTCTTGGAAATGAGCTGGGCCTGAAGGTTGGCAAGCTCCGCCTGGTCGATCTCTATGCGGTTCTCGATGGTGGCCGGATCGATCTCGGCGACGAGCTGGTCTTGCGTGACCGTGTCGCCGATCGCCACATGCAGCGCCTTCAACTGGCCGGAGACCTGGGCGCCGGCATCGACGGAATTGACCGCGTCGAGCGTACCGACGGCGGTCACGCTGTTTTCGATGTCGCCGCGGGTCACCACCTCGGTCACCATTGCGGTCGAGGCCGGGTTCTCTCCATAGCGCGTCCAGCCGTAATAGCCGACGCCGGCGACGGCGAGGATGACGGGCAGCCACAGCCAGGCTCGCGAGCGGCGCCTGCGCTTCACCGTCTTCACCGCACCGGGAATGAAGGTGACGTTGGGCGCCGCATCGTCGCGGGGCGTGGTGTCGGCTCGCGCCGTCTTGGCTGTCTTGTTCATCGCTTGCGCCTAACCGGCATCGCCGATGCCAAAATGGATAGGTTCAAAAATAGAAGCGAATGGACCCGGCGAAAAGCATTGAGATCATTATATTTTCGTAATCTTCGCCATCTGCATGGCAAGAGAAAGGCGCCCGCGGCTGCGGACGCCCGTTTTCGAAGGGAACGACGGGTCTCTCAGCTGCGTGCCGCAATCAGCGCGGCGACATTGACGACCGCGCCGTGGTGGTCGGCAAGGCCGGCAAGTTCGGCCTCATGCAGGGCACGGGCGGAGATGGTGCCGCTTGCCGATGGCAGGTCGCGTGTGGTGCAGGCATCGGCTGCGATGGTGATGCCGTAGCCGAGATCCTTGGCGGCGCGGGCCGTCGACGACACGCAATTGTGGGTCATGAAGCCGGCGAAGATCACCGGCGTGCCGGCCGGGCCAATGATTTCGGCAAGGTTGGTGTCCGAAAAGCCGTTGGGCCGGATCTTCTCGACCACCGCTTCGCCGGCGATTGGCGTCAGCGCATCGACGATCGCGCCGCGGTGCGCCCCCCGGTCGAACATGCCGCCGGCGGCCCCCTTATGAGCGACGTGGATGATCTTCGCGCCGGCGGCGCGAGCGGCGACCAGCAACTGCCGCGCCTTTTCGATCGCTGCTTCCGGCTCGACCAGGCGCACGGGGCCGGCCAGGTATTCGTTCTGGTAGTCGATCAGCACCAGCGTCGCTTCGCCAAGCGGCGGCGGGGCGAGCGTGACGCCGGCAAGTGTGAAAAGGGTTGCTGCGGGCGCGGAATCGGACATGGGAAGGCTCCTTGTTTGTGCGGACGGCGCAGGGGGGCGGTGGAAGGCAGCCCTGGCCGGGCGGTGGTTTCGGGGCCGTAGCCCTGGCGTTGGTTCGTCGAAGCGGTCGGTCTATGGGCTTGATCTTAGCGGCTGCGTTGGCGCAGAGTGATCCGAATTTTTCGGAGGACTATCTGCGTGAATGCAGGGGGATGGGCGGATCTCGAACTGCTCGATCATCTGGTGCGCGGTGCGACGCTCAGCCAGGCGGCGCGCTCGCTTGGTGTCGACCAGACCACGGTGTCGCGCCGGCTTGCGGCGCTGGAGCGGCGGGTGGGGGCGGCGCTCTTCGACCGCATCGACGGCCGGCTGACGCCGACGCCGGTGCTTTCCCCCGTCGTCGAGCGGCTTCGGACGATCTCGGAGGAGGCGTCGTTGTCGCTGGCGACGCTGCTGCGGCGCACGGCGGAACTGCAGGGCCAGGTACGGGTGACCAGCATCGGCTTCGTCTTGAGCGCCATCCTGGCGCCGGCGCTTGCCCGCCTCGAACAGCGCCATCCGGGCCTCACCCTCGATCTCGTTGCCGACAACCAGATGCTGAGCATCGAGCGGCGCGAGGCCGACATCGCCATCCGCATGGCCCGCACCGGCGAAGACAGTGTGCGGGTGAAGAGCCTCGGCACGCTGCGTTTCCGCCTGTTCCGGCCGAGGGGGCAGGGAGAAGGCCCATGCCCGGTCGTGCGCTACGGCCCGGCACTCGCCCATGTGCCGGAGATGCAGGCGCTTGACCGGCTCAGACCGGATGCCCGCGTGGCGCTGACGGCCGACAAGCTGGAGATCCTGATGGAGGCGGCCCTTTCGCTCGGCGCCGAACTGATGCTGCCGGAGGTTTCGGCCTCACGCGATCCGCGTTTCGAGGCGGTGGACGAACCGGGGGCGGCCGCCGAGCGCCCGGTCTATCTGATGATGCACCCGGAACGGGCGCGCGTGCCGAGCGTGGCGGCGGTCGCGGCTTTCATCGAAGAGGCGGTTCGGGGGTGGAAGTAGGTGTTGGTTGAGGCGTGGTGTTCGCGTGTCCAGAGGCATTGCCCCGCTCATCGGGTTTAACCCGAGGAATAACCCTCTCCCCGCGGGCGGGGATAGGGGACGTGCCATGCTGCCGGCACCGCGAACGGGGTCCGCGATTAGCGGGAAATCGGGCGCGCCTTGTTGGGCGAGTGGGTGCCGTCAGGCGGAAGAGGGGGCCTTCTGAGCCACACCAACGTAGTGACGGCGCAGGCGATCATAACATTGCCAGCGGTCACCGAACGGACTATTGAAGGGCTCCAATCTCGAGGTTTGCCATGAACATGGTTCCGAAAATTGCAGAACGACGACGCTGAAGCTCTCAACGCTTTTGCGCTCCTTTTCATGCAATTTCAGGAAATGATCCATGTCCGTCAAATCGGCAGCACTCGCAGCCCTTGCTCGCGCCTATGAACTGAACGGCCTTAAAGCCGAACCCTTCATCGCCCGGTCGACACGGCCCGAGTTCGGCGATCTCCAATGCAACGACATGATGCGGTTGGCAAAATCCGCCGGCCGGAATCCGCGCGAACTTGCCGCTGAGGTTGCCGAGACGGCGCGCGGCGAAGAATTCGCGGAGGTGTCCGTCGCCGGGCCGGGTTTCATCAACGTCCGGCTGACGGATGCGGCGGTTGCCGCGGAGGCGACGGCGATGCTGGCCGATGGGTCGCTTGCCGCCGAGAAGGTGCAGCCGCTGCGCACCATCATCGATTTCGGCGGACCCAACGTCGCCAAGGCGTTGCATGTCGGGCACCTGCGTTCCTTCGTCATCGGCGAAAGCCTGCGGCGCATCCTGCTTGAGATCGGCCACGACGTGCTGTCCGATATCCATCTCGGCGATTGGGGCCTGCAGATGGGCAAGCTTCTGTTGGGTGCGGCCCTGGCCGCCGGATGGAAAGCCGGCGACCCCGCGCCCTTCATCGATCCCCGCGCATTCGATGCCATGATCGTCGATGAACTTGGCATTCTCTACAGGTCGGGCAATGCGGCCTGCGAGGACGAGACGTCGCTTGCGCAGGCGCGGATGCTGACCACGAGACTGCAGGACGGAGATCCACTCCTGACCGAGGCCTGGGGGCGCATGCGGGCCATTTCCCTGGTCGCGATCTCGGCCACAGCAGAGGTGCTAGGGGCGCATTTCGACCTGTTCAAGGGGGAAAGCGATGCGCATGCCGAAGTCGCGCCCATGCTTGCCGACCTCGTTGCCCGCAAGCTCGCTCGGGAGAGCGACGGTGCTCTTGTCATCGATGTCGCCGGTGACGGACTTCCAGACAATGCGCCACCTCTGCTTCTTCAGAAGAGCGACGGCGCTGCGCTTTACGGCACGACGGATCTCGCGACGCTGCGCCAGCGGGTGCGCGATCTCGGTGCAGAGCAGATCGTCTATTGCACCGACGACCGGCAGGCGCTGCATATTGCCAGCGTGTTTTCGGCGGCGCGGACGGCAGGCTATGCCGATGGCGTCGAACTGCGGCACGCGACCTTCGGCACCGTTCGTGGCCGCGACGGCAAGCCCTTCAAGACCCGCGACGGGTCGGCCGCATCGCTCGGCGACATGATCGATCTGGCGCTTGCCAAGTCGTCGGAAAAGGTGACTGACGGCGAGGCGGCCACGGCCGTCGGTCTCGGCGCCCTGAAGTTTACCGACCTCTCCACGCCCCGAAACACAGGTTATGTTTTTGACATCGACAGGATGACCTCCTTCGAGGGGCGGACGGGTCCCTATCTTCAATATGCCTACGCCCGGATCTCATCGATCCTGGACAAGGCCGAGGAGGCGGGCATGGTTCCAGCCGAGATGGTCTCCATCAGCCATCCGTCCGAGCGGGCCGTGCTGATGGAATGTCTCTGGTATCCGCATGCGCTTTCGCAGGCGGCGCAACAGCTCGAATCCTTCGAGATCGCCGACCGGGCCTACCAGGTGGCAGATGCGTTCAGCCGCTTCTACGCGGATTGCCCGGTGCTGAAGGCAGACGATCCGTCGGGTCGGCTTGCCACATGCAGGCTTGTCGCACGGGTCATCGGGAAATGCCTCGAGCTTCTTGGAATGGAGCCGGTGCGGCGCATGTAACGTTCGGTTGGCCGACCTCGGTGATCAGGCCGCCGAAAACTCTTTCACCAAGGCGTCGAGTGCGCCGGGCGCCGCGCCATCGATACACCGGATGTCGACGGCTCCGGCAGCCTCCAGCATCTCTCTGTTTTCGCGGATCGAGCGCTCGATGAACTTGTCGATGATCGCGGCCTTCGTCCCGTCCACATCTGCGCGCCGAGATTCTTCCAGCATGCGCCGGCGCAGGAAAGCGTCATCCGCGTAGAGAAACAGGGGGAGGATGTCCTCTTGTTCGAATTGAGCCATATACTCCGGCCGGAGCGCGGCACCTTCAAGCACGAAGGGTTGAGCGTGTTTTAGGCGGCTTTCGATGATCTGGCGGATGCGCGGCCACATGTTTTCGTGGTGCACCTTCAGGAACCAATGGATGGTCTCGTCGGTCAGGCTTGCATAGTACTCGGCGACCTGAGGACGGACCGACGGCCAGGGCCTGCCGGGATGGCGGCCCAGATCGTCCGTCGAGATCAGCTCCCGCCCGAGCGAACTTGCGAGAGCCCTGGCGAGTGTCGACTTCCCGACATGCGAGCTTCCTCCAATCAGGATCCCGAGGGCCGGCTGCTGCATGCGTTGGACTCCATTCCGTCGGTTCGCACCCTATGGCGCGGCTTCTGCGCCGTCACCGTCGAAATTTCGCCCCTTTGCAAGAATCGTCTTGACGCTCTGGAGAGGCTTCACTAGAACACTGCGAACCGTACCGTACGGTACTGATCGAGGGCGAGGCAGCGTGCAGATGACTGTGGCGATGAGAGAGGCGAATGCCGGGGAGGGGCTGACGGAACGTCAGGGCGCCGTTCTCGAGCAGGCATTGCGACTTCTCGTCGACGGCGGCGAAAAGGCGCTGACGACGGCCGGCATCGCGCGTGCTGCCAATTGCTCCAAGGAAAGCCTCTACAAGTGGTTCGGCGATCGCGACGGGCTGATTTCGGCGATGATCGGCTTCCAGGCGAGCAAGGTGCGCACGCAGGACGTTGCCGCCCGCGCGCTCGATGCCGAGAGCCTGCAGCGGCATCTGATCGTTTTTGCCAAAGATCTGCTTGAGGTTCTCGCCGGTGACGTGTCGCTGGCGCTCAACCGTCTGGCGATCGGCCAGGCGAGCCGCGACGGCTCCAAGCTCGGCCACATGCTGCAGGAACGCGGGCGTCGGCAGATCGGCCGCCGGGCCGCAGCGCTGCTCGAAGCCGGCCGCAAGGCAGGCCTCTTGACGTTCGACGATGCCGACGAGGCCTATGGCGCGCTTTATGGGCTGATCGTCTCCGACTGGCATCTGAAGATGCTGCTCGGCGAAGAGGCCGGCGAGATGAGACAAAGTTTTGGCCGCAAGGCGGAGCAGGCGGTATCCGCCTTCCTTTCGCTTTACGGCACGAAAAGGTAACGGCCCGCAGCGCCGCGCTTCGAAAGAAGCGTAAAGGTCGCTGCGGCAAAGAAAAGTCACAGCGCCGCGTTTCGAGAGAAGCGCAAAGGTCGCTGCGACACCAGGAATTGCTGCAGGGCTCCGGAGCTCCCGGGTAATGCAGCGGAAGCAACTGACAAACAACGGGAAGGACCACAACAATGCGCGTCTATTACGATCGTGATGCCGATATCAACCTGATCAAGTCGAAGAAGGTCGCCATCGTCGGCTACGGCAGCCAGGGCCGCGCCCATGCGCTGAACCTCAAGGATTCCGGCGCCAAGGAAATCCGCATCGCTCTGAAGCCGGGTTCGGCAACGGCTGCCAAGGTCGAGGCCGACGGTCTCCAGGTTCTCTCGGTAGCAGAAGCCGCCAAGTGGGCCGACCTCATCATGATGGCGACCCCGGACGAACTCCAGGCCGAAATCTACAAGGCCGAAATCGCCGGCAACATCCGTGACGGCGCTGCGATCGCTTTCGCCCACGGCCTCAACGTTCACTTCGGCCTGATCGAGCCGAAGGCTTCGCTCGACGTCGTCATGATCGCGCCGAAGGGCCCGGGCCACACGGTTCGCGGCGAATACCAGAAGGGCGGCGGCGTTCCCTGCCTCGTTGCCGTTCACCAGGACGCTTCGGGCAACGCCCTTGACCTCGCTCTCTCCTACGCCTGCGGCGTCGGCGGCGGCCGTTCGGGCATCATCGAGACCAACTTCAAGGAAGAGTGCGAAACCGACCTCTTCGGCGAACAGGTCGTTCTGTGCGGTGGTCTCGTCGAGCTCATCCGCGCCGGCTTCGAAACGCTGGTCGAAGGCGGCTACGCCCCGGAAATGGCCTATTTCGAGTGCCTGCACGAAGTAAAGCTGATCGTCGACCTGATCTATGAAGGCGGCATCGCCAACATGAACTACTCGATCTCGAACACCGCCGAGTGGGGCGAATACGTCACGGGTCCGCGCATTATCACCGAAGAAACCAAGGCCGAAATGAAGCGCGTCCTCAAGGACATCCAGACCGGCAAGTTCACCTCCGAGTGGATGCAGGAATACAAGTCGGGTGCGGCTCGCTTCAAGGGCATCCGCCGCGTCAACGACAGCCACCAGATCGAAGAAGTCGGCGCCAAGCTCCGCGGCATGATGCCCTGGATCGGCAAGAACAAGCTGGTCGACAAGGCGAAGAACTAAGCCTTATCGAACGGTTGAATGAGAAAGCCGGGGAGCATGCTCCGGCTTTTTTCGTTTGGCATACATCTCCCGGATAGCTTCACGCTTTTCCTGGAATTGGGTCAGACTAATCCCAGAGAAGCTGAAAGACGCCCAGAAAGACCCTTCCGAACAGCTCAAGACAGATTTCGGGGAACAGGGCGGCAAAGGCCGCGCCAGCGGTGAAACCAACCAGACCGAAGCCGATTGCGCCGTCCAAGCCGTAACCCTGCCAGCCGTAAAGGGTGCCGAAAGTGGTCGCCGTGCCGACGATCGTCATCCACCAGAGAACCCGGAGGGTGGTCGTCGCATGGCGAATGAACGTATCAAGCATCTGCCTTCCCTGCCGCGAGCCGGAACACGCTGTGGTTTCGTACCGGACATAAGTTCGCGCAGAGGTGATTTCCAGATCAACCTGATATCAATGGCCGGGAGGCCGGGCGCTTGGTTCAAAACTCCTGCCAGGCCTGCAGCCTTTCGACCGTCGTCGTCGCGCCGCCGCAGACGATCATCAGGATGCGCTCGAAGCGCGCCAGTCGGTCGGCGTGGGCGTAGGCGACGGCGAGGGCGGCGCCGCAGGCGGGCTCGACCAGCACGCGGTGGTCGTCGAGGAAGCGGATGCAGGCTTGCGCGGCGTCCGTGTCGCTGACGACGACGCTCTCGACCGGGCGCGTCTGGCTCAGCTCGAAGGCGCGCTCGCTGACCTTGCGGGCGGCGAGCGACGTTGCGATGCCGCTGACGGAGGGGAGTTCCGTCAGCGAGCCCGCGTCCATCGAGGCGGCCAGCGAAGCGGTGCCGTCGGTCTCGACGGCAAGGATCGGCACGTGGCCAAGCCCGTTGCGCGCGAGCCCCTCGGCAACGCCTGCAAACAGTCCGCCGCCGCCGACCGACAGCACCACGGCATCGAAGGCGAGGCCGGATCGGGCGACCTCGTCGATCATCGTCGCGTGACCGGTCCACAGCAGCGGGTCGTCGAAGGGATGGATGAAGGCGGTGTCGGCATCGAGGGAGGCGAGGGCGGCTGCATTCGCCTCATCCCAGGCGGCGCCGTGCACGATGACGTCGGCGCCCTGCTGGCGGATCAGGCCCTTCGCGCGCTCGGTCGTCGTTTCGGGAACGAAGACGGATACAGGGATCGAAAGCATGCGCCCGGCATAGGCGACCGCCATGCCGGCATTGCCGCCGGAGGAGGAGACGAAGCGCCGCTTGCCGGCGCGCGCGTGGTGCTCGCAGGCAGCGCCGACGCCGCGGATCTTGAACGAACCCGGTGGCTGCAGCGCGTCCATCTTCAGAAAGATTGAGCGGCCCGAGGCAAGCCCCAGCGGCAGGGATTCGATCAGCGGAGTTTCGAGGTGAAGTGGCATGAGATGTTCCGTTGCGGGCGCGATGCCGATGGGTGCCCCGGTGTGACGGAGCTCAGGGAGAATCGTGAGGCAATTTGCCCCCGATCGCCACGTCGGCGCAATATGGGGAAGCACTCCGCCGCGGATGGCTGCGTGTCATCTCACGGAACATCATGGATTTGCGGCGGCCGTCACCACAAGAGGCCGCTCAGCGTCACGAACGCGACGAAGAGCAGGGACAGGACGAGCGACGCCTTGATTGCCGCCAGGGTATAGTCGTATCGGCGAAGTCTGTGTGTCAGCGTGTGGAACATGGGTTCGTCCAATCGTGAGTAAGCGGTGGCTCGTCGCCGTTCGTTCGAGCGAAATGCCGTGCCCGCAATTCGGCAGTGACGACAATGGCTACCCAGCCCGCGAAATTGGCCAGACGGCGGCTCGCCTTGGCGCGAACGCGCGCATGCGCTGCTGTCGATAAAGGAGGATATGGCGGCTCGAGAGCCCCTCACACCGCGATAAGCCAAGTCGGCCCGTGTCGATCGTCAAACCATGCGCCTCAAAAGTGTCCGGCACAAGGAAGATCCCCTTGGCGGCACCCTTTTGCGTTCCAGCACACAAGCCTCATCCCGATTTGGGGCCTTTGCGAGCAAACGAGGCAAGGTCCCGGGGCGGCACGGCCTCCGGCCAGGGGAGGCGTCGGGCGCCGGTGTAGCGGGTAACGGCGCTGCGCCTCTGCGGCGCGCCGCCATCGTTCTCCCACTGTTCGAGATTTGCGGTTTCAATCTGACGCGGAGTGCGCTGCCCGCTCCGGCCCTGAAGCTCGCAAAGCAGGGCATCGGCGGTGATAACGCCCGCCTGGAACCTGCCGATCAGAAAGACGGCGGCAAGACGGAGGCTTTCCTGGTCATCAAGGTCGACATGTTGGTGAAAGCCCGCGCGCCGCAGCACGCCGTCGAGCATGGCAAGGTCCGAGGGAATCAGTGGATGCTGCTCTGCGGATGACATAGGCCCCTCCTGTTGATGGGAACTGTCGTTTGCGTGGCGCATGCGTGCGAGCGCGCAAGGCGCTCTTCCAGGAATTCTACCCCCGGAGCGTCTTTCCGTCTCGGGTGGACCGTGCTGGGGTGACCTCAGGGTGACGCCCGTTGCCGGCGGCCAGGAGGGTGTGGTTTCTGTGTCAGTCAGGACCGGCGCGATTTCCGGGTCGGCTTGCTTGCGGACACCTCCGCGGCCGGTTCGGCGGCGGCGCGCTCAAGGCGTTGCGCCTTGAGCTTTTCGGTCTTCTTGTCGCGGGCGATCTTTTCAGCCGCAACGATGGCTCTCGCCGTATGATCGGTTGCGGCCGCCTTGTCGCTCGCGGAGGTCTTGGCCGGCTTGAATGCTGCGTTAGCGTTGGGCGTCATGACCTGTCTCCTGAAACGGGCGGGTGCTGCCGACCCAGAGGGGTCAGCGCGTGCGCGCCGCCTTCTTGGGGCTGGGCAGCAGGCCTTCGCGCTGCAGCTTCTTGCGCGCCAGCTTGCGCTGGCGTCGGACGGCTTCCGCCTTTTCCCGCACGCGCTTTTCCGACGGCTTTTCATAGCTGCTGCGGGCCTTGAACTCGCGGAAAAGCCCTTCGCGCTGCATCTTCTTCTTCAGAATGCGCAAAGCCTGGTCGATGTTGTTGTCTCTAACGAGTACCTGCAAAACATGTTCTCCTGTTGTCGATTGCAGCGCGGGCGAGGCGCATGCGCCTATCTGCCGCGCTTGGCGCTCAGTTTCTTGAGCCAGGGGCCGGTAGCTTCCGCCTGAGCGGGGTCCGGTGTGGCGGTCTCGGCGTGTTCGATGTCGGTCGCAAGGACCGAGCGTTCAAATGTCTCACCGTCGACCCGTACGCGAAAGCGGGGCTCGCCGCGATCTTCCGTGGGCAAAAGGCCGACGATGACGCCGAAGGGGCTGATCAAGGCCGACTGTGTGGCGGATGCCCTCAGTTTGACCCTGTCGCCGATCTCGCAGGCCGTGCGGCTCATGACGAGCTCCATATCGGAAGTGAAGGGGCCAAAGATGCAAAAAGGCCGGGTTGTTCCCCGACCTCTTCCCGTCATTCAAGCCTTTCCTGCCAGTACATCCGTGGTCAGAGAAGGGCGAATGACAAATTATTCGGCGCGCAGATTGTCGGCCGAGCTCTTGCCCGACTTGCGGTCGGCGACGACGTCGAAGGTCACCTTCTGACCGTCGGCGAGCGAGCGCAGACCAGCGCGTTCTACTGCGGAGATATGGACAAACACGTCGGTGCTGCCGTCATCCGGTTGAATAAAGCCGAAGCCCTTGGTGCTGTTGAACCACTTTACAGTGCCCGAAGCCATGACGATTTCCTTTCAATCGTGGAGTTTGCCAGAAAATATTTCTCTGGCGGTGATCGATATTTGAGAGGAGATCTGGCCGCGCATAAGCGCTGTGTCAAAGGTCACAAGCAATATTCGATGAGTTGATATATAGACGATACTTTTTGAAACTCAATGAAAATATTAAATTATCTATTTTCCCGTCCTTGTATAAGCCTTGTCAAAGGCCTGAAAATGCGGGTTTTCGTGCCGCTATTTTTCTTTCTATTGAACGCTCGGTCCCTGCCGATGGAGACTGAATATGGCGCATGGGTCAGCCGACAGCGCGACCGCTTTGGAGGCGGTGCATTTGCGTGATTGCTGTCGGGAGAAGTCTGGCTTGGCCTTCCGCATCGCGCCCGACAGCGCCGGGCGTCTTGTCAGACGGGCGAAGGTCGCTGCAGAACTCTGAAATCCTGCATGCTTTTGTCCTTTAATCGGCTACGGGGTAAAGGAAACACGCCGGACAGCGGTGGCAGGGGAGGTCAGGCGGCGGTACGCGTATCTGTCGCGCACCGCCCCCGCTTTTCAGGTGAAGGTCTGCGGCGAGACCTGCAGTGCGGCGGCGATGCGCTGCAGCTTGGCGGGATCGGTATCGGCGCCGAGCTCGATCTTGGATATTTCAATTTCCGTCAGGCCTGTCGTGACCGACAGATCGTCAACCGAATAACCGGCGGTTTCACGCGAACGCTTGATGGCGGCTCCGATTTTGACGCGGGACAGAGATGCGCCTGGAGCCTTGGTTAGGTCTTTCTTAAAGGACATGAAGTGTCTCCTTCGTTGGTCCACCGGCAAAGAACGCTGCCGGTTGAAGGGGGCCCAAAACTGAAATGCGACTCAAGGCAGATGAGTGCGAACCTAGGGCGTCGCTAATATAAGCGAGAAGTCCGCAGGCGCAAGTTTGCGCCCGAATCTTTGTAAAAAGACTACTTATATCAATATCTTACCCTGTGATTATCGGGTGCTGGACGGTCCTTTTCCGGGCGATCCGGGGTACCGCGGCTGCTCGCCAATCGCCGTCCCAAGGACTGCGAAAACGGCGCCGAAACTCACGCCAGGCGCGCCTCGATCAGAAACGGTCCGCGCCGCGACAGCGCTGCGGAAAAGAGCGCGGCGAAGGCCTCGCATGAGGTGGCAACGGCGGCTTCGACGCCAAGGCCGCGGGCAAGCGACACCCAGTCGAGCGCGGGGTTGTCGAGGTTCAGCATCTGCCGCGCATTGGTGCCGATCTCCCCGACGCCGACATTGCGCATCTCGGCATGCAGGATGGCATAGGTGCGGTTGGAGAAGATGACGGTGACGATGTCGAGGTTTTCGCGCGCCTGGGTCCACAAGCCTTGAATGTTGTACATGGCGCTGCCGTCGGCCTGCAGGCAGATCACTTTCCGATCGGGGCAGGCGATGGCCGCGCCGGTCGCAAGCGGGATACCGTCGCCGATCGCGCCGCCGGTCTGCATGATGAGGTCATGCGGCGCGGAGAAGGCGGACAGGGCAAAGAAGCGCCGCGCCGATGTGACCCCTTCGTCGCAGACGATTGCGTCCTCCGGCACCTTGTGCGCGACGATGACGGCGATCGCGTCTTCGGTGAGCGGGCCCGAGGGCTCGCCGGTGTCGGTGGGGGTGCCTGCCGTCGGCAGCGGCCCGGTCGGGCTGACGCCGAGTTCGTCGCCAAGCGCCTCCAGCGTCGCCTTCAGGTCTTCGCCATGGCGGGCAAGGGTTGCGACCGTGCAGCCCTCCGGCACCAGCCGGCCCGGCATGCCGGGATAGGCGAAGAAGGCGACCGGCTCGGGCGCGCCGACAAGGATGAGAACGCGGACGTCCTTGAGCGTGGCGAGCGCCATGTCGATCGGGTAGGGGATGCGCGCCGGCGCGACCCGTCCGCGGCCGCGCTGGGTGTGGGCGACCAGAACCTCGTTGAAAAGCTGGATGCCGCACGCAGCCGCGATCCGCCCGGCAACGGCAAGGCCATCGGCCTGCGCCGCAGCGCCGCTGACGACCATGGCGACCCCTTGAGGATTCGAACGTATCAGGCGGGCCACTTCGCCCACCGTCTCGGCGCTGGCCGGCCGCGGCGCTTCGATGGGCGCCTTTTGTGGCGCGGTGGCAAGGGCAAGCGTTCCCCAGGCGGCGTCGGCGGGCAGGATCATGGTGGCGACACCCGGCGGCGTCAGCGCGGCCTGAACGGCGGCGGCAACGGTGGGGCCGACGTCAGCCGGATCCTTCACGCGCCGGACCCAGTTCGACATCGGCGCGGCCAAGCTCTCTATGTCGGTCGTCAGCGGTGCGTCGAGCGGGAGGTGATGGGAGGCGTGGTCGCCAACGATGTTGACGACAGCCGCCCGGGCGCGGCGGGCGTTGTGCAGGTTGGCAAGGCCGTTGGAAAGGCCAGGGCCGGTGTGCAGAAGGGTCGCTGCCGGGCGCCCGGCCATGCGCGCATAGCCATCGGCGGCGCCGGTCACGAGGCCTTCGCTGAGGCCGAGGATGCAGCGCAGCTCCGGCTTGCGGTCGAGTGCCGCGACGAAGTGCATTTCCGAGGTGCCGGGATTGGCGAAACAGACGTCGACGCCGTTTGCAAGCAGCGTATCGACAAGCACATCCGCGCCGGTGGTGCGAAATCCCTGGCCGCCTTCTCCCATGCGCGTATCCCTCGATGGCCCTCAAGGGCATGATAGCGGCAACTTGCGCCGGTGCAACCGGGGCATGGCGAGCCACCCGTCGCAGCACCAGTCGGCCAGCGCCAATCGGCTGGCGCTGCGCCGGCTCATCGGTCGGGCATCAGGTCCGCTGCCAGGCGAGGTGGGCGCCAAGCCCGATCAGCACTGTGCCGCCGGCGCGCTGCATCAGGCGCTGCGCCCTGCCGGAGCGGCGCATCCGTGAGACGACGGCGCCGGCGAGGAACACGCAGACGATATCGGCCGAGGAGAACATCAGGTTGGCGAGGGCGCCGAGCAGCAGGAACTGCACCCAGATCGGGAAGGCGGCAGACGCATCGGTGAACTGCGGAAGGAAGGCGACGAAAAAGATCGCGGTCTTCGGGTTCAGTACTTCGACAGTGATGCTCTCGAAGAAGGCGCGGCGCGCCGATTTCGCCTCGGTCAGGGGCAGGCTGCCGTCGCCCGTCGCCTTGGTGCGCATCAGCGTGAAGCCGAGCCAGACGAGATAGGCGGCCCCGGCAAGCTTCACTGCCAGATACAGCGTCGGCACCGCATGAAACAGGATCGAAAGGCCGGCAGCCGCCGCAATGACGTGCACGTAACAGCCGAGATGAATGCCGAGCGAGGCCATCATTCCGGCAGAGCGGCCGCGCGCCACGGTTTGGGCGGCGGCGTAGAGCATGGCCGGGCCCGGGATATAGGCGAAGATCGCCGTGGTGACGAAGAAGGTGAGGAGAATGTCGAGCGATGGCATGCGGTTATACCTCGTCTGCTGCTGCGTGGGCTCTTGCGGGAGTCGTTGTAAGGGCTTGCGCGGGAAAGTTGAAGGAAAATCACAAGTGCTCGGGCCGGCGGGTCAGCCGCCGGCGGTCCGTTCGTCCGTGGTCAGACCGGTATTTCCTCAGCGACGAGGCGATCCTCGCGGCGGGCGCTGGCGGCAAGCCCTGCCGCGACGCCGGTGCGGTCCTCGGCACTGCGGTTCTGGCTCATCTTGCGCTTGCCGTCGAGACGCTCGATCGGCAGCCTGAGGCCGATGATGCCGCGAAGCTGCGCCTTGACGAAGGCGGCGGGCGCGTCGCTGACCTGCCAGGGCTCGGCTCGTCCGGCCTCATGCCGGTTGGTCAGCCGCGTGACGATGTCGAGCAGCCGGTCCTCGTCGGTGAAGAATTCGGCCGCGCCATAGGCGTGCACGGCGACATAGTTCCAGGTCGGCACGACCTTGCCGTGTTCGCGCTTGGAGGCATACCAGGAGGGCGTGACATAGGCGTCCGGCCCCATGAAGGTCGCCATAGCCGCGCCGATGACCGGTGTCGTTCCTTGCGGGTTGGCGCGGGCGACGTGGCCGTAGAGCGTGCCGTTCGGCCCCTCGTTGCGATCAAGCAGCAGCGGCAGCGGGGTCGCAAGCAGACCATCGGCCGTGGCGGTGACGAGGGTCGAAAGCGAAGCCGCCTCGATGATGTCGTGCAACACGCTCAGCGTTTCTTCCTTGAAGGCAGGCGGTGTGTACATGATCTCGCTCCTTGTGCTCGTCCCGTCATAGAGGCAAACTGGACGGCCAAGAATATCCAGTTTCCGTATAAATGCGTGGGCCAGTTTGTGACGATGAAAGAAGAGTCGACGGTCGGGACCGCCCGGCGGATCTATGAGGCGCTGAAGGCACAGGTCCTTGACGGCACCTATGGCGCCGAGGCGCTGCTGCCGTCGACGCGGGCGCTCGCCGCCGAGCTTGGCGTTTCGCGCACGACGGTGACGGCCGCCTATGAGCAGCTTCTGTCCGAGGGGTATCTGGAAAGCCGGCAGGGCGCGCGCTCGCGGGTCGCGTTGCTTGCGGCCCGGCAGGGTCCCGGCTCGGTGGCCGCGCCCGGGCGTCCAGCGAGCCAGAAGCATCGGGACAAGGGTGCGGCGGCGGTTCGCCTGTCACGCCTGGGGGCTGCCCTTTGCGACGGGCCGATCTGGACGCCGCCGGTTTCTGCTCGGCTGATTGCCGACTTTCGTTACGGCGACCTGTCGGCCGCGGATTTTCCGGAGGAGGCGTGGCGGCAGTCGGTCAACGCGGCGCTCCGCCGGCGAAGGTCGCGGCTTGCCTATGATCACCCCGCCGGTTCGTCTGCCCTGCGCATGGCCCTGCAGGCCTATCTCTGGCGCGCGCGGGGGCTCAGTTGCGAT
Organism: Ensifer sp. EB106-05-01-XG146; assembly: GCF_058791875.1. Taxonomy (NCBI): domain Bacteria; kingdom Pseudomonadati; phylum Pseudomonadota; class Alphaproteobacteria; order Hyphomicrobiales; family Rhizobiaceae; genus Ensifer; species Ensifer sp. EB106-05-01-XG146. The sequence goes on along the minus strand of NZ_JBYTDX010000001.1, from coordinate 2,132,758 downwards.
CCGGATCAGATCGTCGTCGTCAACGGCTCGCAGCAGGGGCTGGACCTTGCGGCGCGCGTGCTCGTCGATGCTGGCGACCGGGTGGCGATGGAGGATCCGGGCTATGTGATGGCGCGCCGGGTCTTTGCCGCCGCCGGCGCCGCGGTGGTTCCCCTCGCGGTCGACGCGGAAGGGCTGAGGACCGACATCCTCGAACAATTGGAGGATGCCAGGCTCGCCTATGTCACGCCCTCGCATCAGTTCCCGCTCGGCAGCGTGCTTTCGGCCCGGCGGCGGCAGGAGCTTCTGGCCTGGTCCAGGCGAACCGGGGCCTATGTGCTCGAAGATGATTACGACGGCGAATATCGATACGACATCCGGCCGATCCCGCCGCTCCAGACCATGGGGCAGGCGGAAAACGTGCTTTATCTCGGCACGATTTCCAAGAGCCTCTCGCCGATGCTCCGGCTCGGCTATCTCGTCGTGCCGCCGCCGCTTGTCCCGGCCTTTGCCGCCGCCAAACAACTGATCGACCGCCATTCGCCGAGCCTCGAGCAGGAAGCACTGGCGGCGATGATTGCAAGCGGCGCCTATGAGCGCCACATCCGCCGCAGCCGGCGCAACAATGGCCGCCGGCGGGAGGCCCTGTTGACGGCGCTCAAGGCGGAGCTCGGCGACGCGGTGACCATATCCGGCGCCGATGCCGGCCTGCATGTGGTCGTCTGGTTCGAGCAGTTGGAAAAGGCGCAGGAAGACGCGCTGATCGCGCGAGCGCGGGCGGCTGGCGTCGGCCTCTATCCGGTTTCGCCGCTCTATGCGGCAGGTGATGCCGGCCATCGGCCGGACCGGGCCGGCATCGTCATGGGCTATGCGAGCCTCGAGGCGGCCGAGATCGGCAAGGGCGTGGCAGCACTTGCGCAGGTGTTGCGGTCCTGGGGCGACGAGAAGGCGGAGGCGAAGCCGTCTTAGGTCGGGAGCGGGCGGAGCGGAGCCCGTGCGCGGCTGGGCATCCCGGCGGCACGTTACGGTTAGCCGCTTGCGCCCGGCCAACGTCCCTTCATAGTGGCGGCCATTCCGCGTTTGCCCAGGCGACCTCCATGAGATCTCTTCGCATCCATCCCCACCTGCACGACGTTTTCGGTGAAGAGCAACCACTCGCCTATCTCGCCGCCATACTCCTGTTCGGAGCCGGCGTTGCCGTCGTCTTCGCGCTGCCTGCGGGGTCGATGCTTGCCGATCTTGCCTGGTGGCGGACGGCGCTGGCGCTTGTTCTCGTGCTCGACATCGCCGCGGGCTGCGTCGCCAATTTCACGCCGTCGACCAATGATTTCTACGCAGCCCGGCCGTGCAACCGCTGGATCTTCATCGCCATCCATTTCCACATCGTCCTAGTCGCGCTGCTTCTTGGCAGCGGGATCGCGGCCGCGGTTGTCGTCTGGGCCTATACGATCGCAGCGGCCGCGCTCGTCAACCGGCTGGCGGGGCGGGAGGCGCAGACCTTCGTCGGCGGGCTGCTCACAGCGATTGGCCTTGCCGGCCTGCCGCTTCTGCCCGGTCTGACGCCGGCGATGATGGCGGTCTCAGGCCTCTTCATGCTCAAGGTGCTCTTCAGCTTCGCCGTCGACCATTACCGCACGGTCCCGCCCCAAGATGGGCAGGCGTCCAAAAATGGGGGACACGGCTGACGTCCTTGCCTTGCATGGCGGTCTTTACTAGCCTCCGGAAAGCAGGCTCAGGGGAGAGACTCGATGGCAGTTTCAGCGGCGGACGAGGCATTGCGCATTCCGACATTCGACGACGTGCAGATGGCCCGAAACCGGATCGCCGGGATCGCGCACCGAACGCCGGTCCTGACCTCGCGCACGGCCGATGCCGCCACCGGCGCCCGGCTGTTCTTCAAGGCGGAAAACTTCCAGCGCGGCGGCGCCTTCAAGTTCCGCGGCGCCTATAACGCCATCGCCGCGCTCAGGGAAAAGGGATCGAGGCAGGGCGTGGTCGCCTTTTCCTCCGGCAATCATGCCCAGGCGATCGCCTATGCCGCGCGCCTGCAGGGCGTCGCAGCGACGATCGTCATGCCCGCCGATGCGCCCGACATGAAGGTGGCGGCAACGCGCGGCTATGGCGCCGACGTCGTGTTCTACGACCGCTACAAGGAAGACCGCTCGGCAATCAGCGCCCGGTTGGCGGCCGAGCGCGGCGCCGTGCTGATCCCTCCCTTCGACCATGCGGACGTGATCGCGGGCCAGGGGACGGCAATTCTTGAGCTGATCGAGGAGGTGGGTGAGCTCGACCTGATCGTCACGCCGCTCGGCGGCGGCGGGCTGCTTGGCGGCACCGCGCTCGCCGCCAGGGAGCGCTCGCCCGGCGCGACCATCGTCGGCGTCGAGCCCGAGGCCGGCAATGACGGCCAGCAGTCGCTGCGCCAGGGCCGGATCGTCGAAATCGCCATCCCGAAGTCGATCGCCGACGGCGCGCTCACCCCCAGCATCGGCGCCCACAATTTTCCGATCATCCAGCGCGCGGTCGCCGACATCGTCACGGTGAGCGACGCACAGCTGGTCGAAACCATGCGTTTCTTCGGCGAGCGCATGAAGATCGTGGTCGAGCCGACCGGCTGCCTTGCGGCGGCCGCCGTGCTCGAGGGGGTGCTTGCCTGCGCCGGCAAGCGCGTCGGCATCGTCCTGAGCGGCGGCAATGCCGATCTGGCGACCTACGGCGCGCTGCTGCAGGCGACGTGAACTTTAACCGGACCGCCGTCCTGGTGCCCGCCATTTCGTCGAAGCCTTGCAGACCGGGCGCATGGCTCTCGACGTTCATCGAACAGATCAGGCGGCTTGAAGAAGGGGACATCACATGACAGACGCACCTTGGCACGCCGATCCACTTACCTGGGGCACCGGTCCGCACCTCTTCGAGGTCTTTCTGGAACCGACGGATCCTTACTCGGCCAAGGCATTCGGCAAGCTCGATGCCCTTCTCGCCCGCGCCGGCGCGGACAGGATCACCATCAAGATCCGGCTGCAGTCGCAGCCCTGGCACATGTATTCCGGCGTCGTCGTTCGCTGTATTCTTGCGGCCTCGACGCTGGCGGGCGGCAAGGAGACCGCAAAGACCGTCATCGCGGCCGTCGCTGCGCATCGGGAGGAGTTCGAGTTCACCCACCACGCCGGTGGGCCCAACATGGACGTGACCCCCAACACGATCATCGAGCGACTGGAAGGTTATAGCGGCGTGCAACTGAAGGCGGCCTTTGCGATCCCCGATCTCGATCGGGAGATCAAATGGCATTGCCGGTACGCCCGCCAGAACGGCATCCACGTCTCCCCGACCTTCATGATCGACGGGATCGTGCGGCCGGACGTGAGCAGCGGCGATGATGTTTCGGCCTGGGCGGCGAAGTTGCTCGCCTGACGAAGGTTGCAAGGGACGCTTCCGGCGGGCAGCGGCCAGGCCCCCGTTGCGGGCATTTTCCCGGGGCTCGACCGGGCCGTTGGCGACGCCCGTCTTTCCAGTTGCCTTAACCGGCAAAAGTGGCACACTGAGCCTCGCGCGACGGCGCCAAGCGTCTGAATGACAGGGCGGAGGCCACTGTAATATTTTGTTTTTCTAAAGGATTTCTCTCCGGCCGATTTCCGTCGGAAAACACGTGTTGGAAAAAGCCAGAGGAATACAGCGGGCTTTTTGAGCGCCTTTTCGGACGCCGCGTTGCCAAAAATCTAAGCGCTGCCACCGCTCCGGATGGGCGCGGTGCATACACAACTGGAGGGTATCGTGACGCTTGCAATCAATGACCTCGCACCGGACTTCGAGGTCGGGACAACCGACGGCACGATCCGGTTTCACGACTGGATCGGCGACTCCTGGGCGGTGCTGTTTTCGCACCCGAAGGACTTTACGCCCGTCTGCACCACCGAGCTCGGCTACATGGCGCGCATCAAGCCGGAATTCGACCGGCGCGGCGTCAAGATCATCGGCCTTTCGGTCGATCCGCTCGACCGCCATGCCGGCTGGGCCGCCGATATCGAGGAGACACAGGGCCATGCGCCGAACTTCCCGATGATCGCCGATGTCGACTACACCGTCTCGAAGCTCTACGGCATGCTGCCGGCGCCGGTTTCCGGCGATCCGACCAAGCGCACGCCCGCTGACAACCAGACGGTGCGCAACGTCTTCGTCGTCGGCCCGGACAAGAAGATCAAGCTGATTCTCATCTATCCGATGACGACAGGCCGCAACTTCGACGAGGTGCTGCGCGTCATCGACTCGCTGCAACTGACGGCCAAGCACAAGGTGGCAACGCCGGTGAACTGGCAGCAGGGCGACGACGTGATCATCGCCGGCTCCGTCACGGATGAGGATGCCCGCAAGGTCTATCCGGAGGGCTGGCGCGCGCCGAAGCCCTATATCCGCATCGTGCCGCAGCCGAAGGGCTGAGGCGGGGCTGACATTTCGCCAGGGCGCGGAAGCGCCCGCGTTACGGGTTCGTCCTTCGTTGCTGGGGGTGAGGGTTTATCCGCATTCCGCGACGAGGGGGCTGCCCCTCATCTTGCGGTGAGGGAGCTGACCCTCACCCGCCTGCCGGCGCCTTCTCCCCGCATGCGGGGAGAAGGGACGTTGGCGTGCCTTCCGCGTTTCCTTTTCCCCGCCTCTGGGGGGGGCGGCGGATAGGCCGTTTAGCTTCCATTCCCACGACCCATGGTTGCCGGAGCGGCGAACCCCGCGCCGGAAGCCTGCTTCCTCTGCGACAGAATCCCTCCTTTATCTGAGCACGCCCGCGCCTATAGTGCCGCTGTTTGCGACCGCCGCCGGAGCGCGCCGCACGCTGACTGGATGACCCGCCCCATGACCGCAGCAAGCCGCCCCGACCTGACAGACATTCACCGCGGCGACTGGGTGGATCGCCGGTTGCCGCGGGCGGTGCGGCCCTATACCCGTCTTGCGCGGCTCGACAGGCCGGTCGGTATCTGGCTGACGCTCTTTCCCTGTTGGGCGGCGCTTTTCCAGGCGGCGCATGGCCTTCCCGAGATCCGGGATATTCTGGTTTTCACGCTCGGCGCATTTCTGATGCGCAGTGCCGGCTCCACCATCAATGACATGGCCGACCGCAATTTCGACGGGCATGTCGAGCGCACGCGGTTTCGTCCGCTTGCAAATGGTGAGATCGGTATGTCCCGGGCCGTTGTCTTCCTGATTGCGCAACTTGCGCTCGCCGCTTCGCTCCTTGTATTCTTGAGCCCCGCGACCCGTGTGCTTGCGGTGTGCGTCGTGCCGCTCGTGTTCCTCTACCCCTTCTGCAAGAGGTTCACCCATTGGCCGCAAGCGGTCTTGGGCGCTGCCTTCAACTGGGGCATGCTGATGGCCTGGTCGCAGGTTGCCGGACATGTTCCGGCGGGCGCTGTGCTGATGTGGGCCGGCGCCGTTGCGTGGCAGATCGGCTATGATACGGCCTACGCCTATGTCGATGTGCGAGACGACACGCGTCTCGGTCTCAAGTCGACGGCGATCCTGTTCGGCTCCCGCGGCAAGGCCTGCATCGCCCTGTTCTACGGCCTGACGCTGGCCGCCTGGTCTGTCGGCGGCTGGATGCTCGGCATGTCGAGCCTGTATGCCATCGGCATGGTGGTGATCGCGGCCCATCTCGCGTGGCAGGCCCGGCGCTTCGACCTCGATCGCCCCGAAATCAGCTATCGACTGTTTCTGACGAATATCCTGACCGGCGTGCTGCTGGCTGCCGCCGCTCTCGCCGGAAGTTTTTGAGGGACGCCGAACGTCCGGCCTGCCGCCTGGAATACGGCCGACAGGCGGGCGACGCATTGACGCCCGGCGCGAGCGCTCCATGTCATATCCAGATGTCATATCCAGGCGTTCAGCGCAGTCAAACGGGCAGGGGGCAGGCCATGCAAAGGTTCTTCGTCAGCGTCGCCAAGGAATTCGAGGCCGATAGCGCCGAGGAGGCGGCCCTTTTGATGTACCAGTATCTGACCCGCGAGCCGGCGCCGCTTTCCTACGCCGTCACCGACGAGGCGAAGAACATTACCAGGCTGACGCTCGAGCGCGACAAGGCGGACGAATTCGCGAGCGTCGACCACACGGCAGATCCGGGCAACTGGTAACGTCCGCTGGCAGCGATGCCTGTGGGTGGAAGCCATCAAAGCGACAAGTTCGGTTGCAAATCCTCGGCGTTCGCGTCAAGACTGCGCCTGTTGGGCGCGGGTTTCGCCGCGCTTCGGGAGGAAACCTGCTTGTTCATTGCACATCTGCCGGCCGGGTATCTGCTGTGCCGCCCGTTTGCGCGCCGCAACCCGTCGCAGGCCCGCGCCATCTTCGGTGTCGGGCTTGTCTGTTCCGTCCTGCCGGATTTCGATCTCGCCTATTTCTACCTGATCGACCAGCGCCGCACGCCGCATCACGACTACTGGGTGCACACGCCGATCTTCTGGCTGGTGCTGGCGGCGACGGTTGCGCTTGTTCTCATCGCCACCGGGCGGCGCAAACAGCTCGTCCTTGTCGGTGTCGGGCTTTCGAGCGTGCTCCTGCATCTGGTGATGGATTCTGTCGCGGCTGATATCCGCTGGTTCTTTCCTTTTGTGGATCTCAGGGTGAACCTTGTGCATGTGCAGGCGGTCTACAAACCCTGGTACCTGAACTTCCTCTTGCACTGGACCTTTGCGCTCGAAGTTTTGATCTGGCTGCTTGCCGGCCATTTCGCTTTGCACGATTTGAGAGCGCGGCGCACGATCGGGACCGAGGCCGCATGAGAGCAAAAGCAGGGCAATTCTAGGGGGCGCGAAAAGAATCGCTTAAGAAATTTATCATACGAATAGCTACAATTCGCATGTATCCCTTTTCGATTTGTTAGCTATAGGTCCCGCCCTCATGACTGGCCTGCCGTTTCTTTTTTCGTCCGATGCCAAAGCCATGCTCGATGCGATCAACCGGTCGCAGGCGATCATCGAATTCGATCTTTCCGGCACGATCCTGACCGCCAACGGGAATTTCTGCCGCGCGATGGGTTACGATCTCCACGAGATTGTCGGCCGGCATCACCGCATGTTCGTGCAGCCGGAGGAGGCGGCGTCCGCTGCCTATGCCGACTTTTGGGCACGCCTTGCCCGCGGCGAATATGACAGCCAGCAGTACCGGCGCATCGGTAAGGGCGGGCGGGAGATCTGGATCGAGGCTTCCTATAATCCGGTGTTTCGCGGCCGCAAGCCCTACAAGGTGGTGAAGTTCGCGACGGACATCACCGCGTCGAAGGCAAAGAGCACCGACGATCAGGGCAAGATCGACGCCCTGTCGCGGGCCCAGGCGATCATCGAATTCACGCCTTCGGGCGAGATCATCACCGCCAACGAAAACTTCCTTTCGGCGATGGGCTACGCGCTTCCCGAGATCGTCGGCCGGCACCATTCCATGTTCTGCGAGCCGGACGATGTCCATTCGCCCGCCTATGCCGGCTTCTGGCGCGACCTTGCGGCCGGGCGCTTCGTCACCGACCAGTTCAAGCGTATCGGCAAGGGTGGCAAGACGGTCTTCATCCAGGCGTCCTACAATCCGATCCTCGACGATGCCGGTCGCGTGTCGAAGGTGGTGAAATTCGCCGTCGACGTTTCCGACCGCGTGCTTGCGGTCCAGGAGATCGGCGCCGGGCTCGGCCGCCTAGCCGAGTGCAACATCCGCATGACGCTGGACGAGCCCTTCGTCGGTGAGCTCGAAATCCTACGGCGCGACTTCAACACCTCGATCGGCATGTTCCAGGAAACGCTGTCGGCCGTGCTCAGCCAGACCCGCGACCTCAACAGCAACAGCCACGAGATGAAGGATGCCGCCGAGCATCTTGCCGACCGCACGCGCCAGCAGGCGGCAGCCCTGGAGCAGACCTCGGCGGCGCTGGAACAGGCGACGGCGACGGTGCGCACCTCAACCGAGAACACCCAGCAGACCCGCGCACTGGTGCAAAATGCGCGGCAATCGGCGCACAGCTCTTCCGGCGTCGTGCGCGATGCGGTGACGGCGATGCAACGCATCAAGGCGGCCTCCGAGGAGATCAGCCAGATCATCGGCGTGATCGACGAGATCGCTTTCCAGACCAACCTTTTGGCGCTCAACGCCGGGGTCGAGGCGGCGCGCGCCGGCGATGCCGGCAAGGGCTTTGCGGTCGTTGCCTCGGAGGTGCGCGAGCTCGCCCAGCGCTCGGCCAAGGCCGCCAAGGAGATCAAGGCGCTGATCCAGAATTCGGTCGCCGAAGTCGCCGAAGGCGTGCGCCTCGTCGGCGATACCGGCAGCGCGCTGAAGGAAATCGAGGACTTCGTCGCGGCGATCGACACGCGGATCGCGGCGATCGCGACGGCTGCGACCGAGCAGACGGCGGGCCTCGGCGAAATCAATGCTGCGGTCAACGACATCGACGTCATGACGCAGAAGAATGCGGGCATGGTGGAGCGCACCGCCGACGTCAGCGTCCGGCTGGCCGAAGGCGCGCAGCGGCTGACGGAACTGGTCAACCGCTTCCAGCTCAACCGCCGTGCCGAGCGGCGCGAGGCGGGCACGGCAGCGGCAACGGGCGGCATGGGTGACCGTCGCCGCGCGGCCGACGCGCGGGCCGCCTGAGGGAACAAAGCGGGACGTGCGGGGCGATCATGCCCTGCCGTTCCGCGGGCGGGCGGGCCGGGGGTGCGGCCCGCCTCATCCCCTCCAAGGCAACCTTCGTGCGTTGGAGAGCCTTACCGCAGCAACGAAATTGTGACCGCACCGTCTCCGAGGTCTCCCGTGGCATTGGCGCGTGATAGACGATCGGCAGACGTGTCCGTGCAACGTGTGGTATCGCTGATACGTTGACGAAGCCCACGGTTCTATGCATTCTGCCGGCCAACGAACGAAGATGCCGGATACGGCACGGGAAGAGCAGGGCCAAAGGCCCAAGGCATTGATAAGCTTCGCATTCGCCAACGGCGCCCGTGCGTCTCGCCAGGTCGCCATGGCATTCTGAAGAGCTGCAGGGTCTCGCGATCAAGGGAAACCTGCAGAGTTGCGACGCGCTTTGGCGTCGCTTGAGCACGACATACGCATTCACGACGTCATTCGCATCGATTGCTCGAGGCCGGAGGGGATTGTGAAGGAAAAGTCGAGGTTTCTGCCAGCGGTGCTGGCTGCCATGCTGGCCGCATCCGTGGCGCTGCCTGCCACTGCCGCCGATCTGGTGATCGCCATGCCGAACTGGCCGTCGGGCCAGGCGACGGCCAATATCCTGAAAGTGGGCATCGCCAAGAAATTCGGGCTCGATGCCGAGGTCAAGGAACTCGGTACGCTCAATGCCTTCGTCGGTTTCGAGGCGGGCACGGTCGACATTCAGCCTGAGGTCTGGCGACCGAACTTCGAAGACGTCGTGCGCAAATACGTGACCGAAAAGGGGGTCGGACAGCTGACCGAACGCAGCGTGCCGGCCTGGCAGGGCCTTTGCGCCACGCCGGAAGCGGCCAAGACGATCAAGTCCGCCGCCGATCTCAGCGACCCCGAAAAGACCAAGGTCCTCGACACCGACGGCGACGGCAAGGGCGAGATGTGGATCGGCGCCGCCACCTGGCTTTCGACCGGCATCGAGCGGGCGCGGGCGGCCGGCTACGGCTACGACAAGACGCTGACGCTGTTCGAGGCGGAAGAGGAGGTGGCGATGGCTGCCGTCGATGCGGCCGTCGCGACCGAGAGGCCGATGGTGTTCTACTGCTACGCGCCGCATCACGTGTTCGAGCTGCACCCGATCGCACGGCTCGAAGAGCCGCCGCACGATGCCGCCAAGTGGAAGATCCTGCCGCCGAGCGACCCGCTCTGGGTGTCGAAATCCAGCGCCTCGACCGCCTGGGAAGCGGCACATTTCCAGATTGCCTATGCCACTGCCTTCGGCAAGAAACACCCCGATGTCGCGAAGTTCCTGGAGAAGGTGGATTTCTCGCCGGAGGAAGTGACGAAGATGAGCTACGCGCTGGAGGTCGAGCGGCAGGCGCCGGCCGATTACGCGAAGAAATGGGCCGAGGACAACGCGGCGCGCATCGACGGGTGGGCCAAGCCATGAGCGGACGTTCTGACGACAATCGCCTTGCCGGCACGGACCGGCCCCTGTGGACGCGGCGCAGGCTCGGTGTCGCGGTGCTTGCCGCCGCCCTTACGCTCGGGCCGCTCGCCGCCTGGGCGCAGACCCAGATCTACGATGCCCGCACCAAGAAATGGGTGAACTACGACAAGAAGAAAGCGCGGCAGTATTTCGCCCGCAACAATCAGCTGCCAGAGGCGTTCCGCCGCCAGGTGGTGACCTTCCGAACGGCGGAACAGCCGGGCACGATCATCATCGACGGCAACCAGCACTTCCTCTACCTGGTGCAACCCGGCGGCCAGGCGATCCGCTACGGCATCGGCGTCGGGCGGGAGGGCTTCGGCTGGGCCGGCATCGTGCGCGTCGGGCGTACGGCCGAATGGCCGACCTGGACGCCGCCGGCCGAGATGGTGGCGCGCGACCCGAATGCGGCGAAATGGGCGGCCGGCATGCCCGGCGGGCCGGACAATCCGCTCGGCGCCCGCGCGCTCTATCTCTACGAGGGCGACCAGGACACGATCTACCGCATCCACGGCACGGTGGAGCCCTGGACGATTGGGCTCGACGTTTCCTCCGGCTGCATCCGCATGAACAATGACGACGTCATCGACCTGCATTCGCGCATCGAGATCGGCGCCAAGGTGATCGTGCTGATGCAGGGGGCAGCGCTCTACAAGGGCGTTTGAGGCAGTATAGGCAAGACGGGTCGCTTGAGAGCGGCGCGTCGGCGCAGGCACCTTGCGGGCGCCAGGAAAGAACCGATCGGCCGCCGGGGACACGGGTGGTCGATCGCGCGAAGAAACAGGGACAGAAGATGCGAAGGGGAGGATACGTGGTGAGCGAGGGGATATTGCGTATGAAAGGCCTTGTTCTGGCGCTGGCGGCCACGGCCGCGATCAGCGGTTGCCAGTCCGCGCCCAAGCCCGAGGATATGGCGCGCACCAGCCTGCAGACGGCGCCGGCTGATCTGCAGCTCCTGTGTGCCCATGCGGCCGCCGGTGCTGCCCAGGTCGACAGCGCCAAGGTCTTGCCGACCAGTTCGCGGGCGCTCGATGCCGCCTCCTACAGCGTCGACCTCGACGCCGCCGGCCGCAAGTTCACCTGCATCGTCGACACCGCCGGCAGCGTGAAGTCGGTCACGCCGGTCTAGCAGACAACCCGGCCGCGGCCATGCTGCCGGCCGTCAATCACCAATATTGAACAGCGTCGAAGGATCGGCAACGACGGGCGCTGCGTAGAAGGTCAGGCGCGCCGCGTCCATCAGCAGCAGCGGCTGGTCCATCTCGACCGCAAGGCTGGTGATCCAGTCCTGGAAGTCGCGCACGCGGTCGGCGTAATCGGCCGAAACATCGTGTGCCTCGGACGGGTCGGCGCCAAGATCGAAGAGTTCGACCTTTTGCGGCAGCGTCGCCTTCCAGACGAGCTTCCAGTTGTCCCGGCGCACGGCGCCGCCCATGGGGTCGACGTTGTAGACAACCTCGGTGCGCGGCGTCGGCTTGCCCTCGCTCAAAGAGGGCCAGAGGTTGATGCCGTCGAGCGGCTGGTTCTTGTCGAGCGTCGCGCCGACGATCGCTGCCAGCGTCGGATACATGTCGACCACATGGACCATGCCTGCGACCTTGCCGGGCTTGATCTTCTTCGGCCAGTTGGCAAGCGCGACCACGCGGGTGCCGCCCTCGTAGAGTGTGCCCTTGCCGTCGCGATAGGGGCCGTTGTCGGCCGGCAGCCCGCCGCTCACCTTGCTGTCGCCGGCAAAGAGCGAACTCGTCACACCGCCATTGTCGCTGTGAAAGACGATCATCGTGTTGTCGCGCATGCCGCGTTTTTCAAGCGACGCCAGCAGCTTGCCGATGCCGTCGTCGAGCACGGAGATCATCGCCGCATAGGCACGGCGGTTCTTGTCGGCGATGTGCTTGTAGCGCTCGAGATAGTCATCGGGCGCCTGGAAGGGCGTGTGCGGCGCCGTGAAGGCGAGGTAGAGGAAGAGCGGGCTTGCGGGATCGTGGCTTTCGACCACCCGGGCTGCCTCGTCGCCGATCAGCGTGTTGTCGAAGCCGGTCTCCTCGAGCGGCCTGTTGCCACGGTACCAGTCCTTCACCCCATGGGAGGCGTGCTTGAAGTGGTCGATCTCGCCGACCAGCGCGCTACAGAAGGTGTCGAAGCCGCGCTGCTTGGGCCAATATTCCGGCTTGGCATGGCCGAGATGCCACTTGCCGACCAGCGCGGTTCTGTAGCCGGCATCCTTCATGACCTGGGAAAGCAGGTATTCGTCGAGCGCCAGCCCGTAGGAGCCGGACGAGGGGATCACGCCCGTCTGCAGGCCATAGCGCAGCGGGTAGCGGCCGGTGAGGAAGGCTGCGCGCGTCGGCGTGCACATCGGCTGGGTGTAGAACTGGTCGAAGGTTACGCCGGTCGCCGCCAGCCTGTCGAGATTGGGTGTGCTGATGTCCGAGCCGCGGAAGCCGACATCGCCCCAACCGAGATCGTCGGCGATGATGTAGACGATGTTCGGCGCCGTCGCGCCGGCTGCTTGCGCCGCATTCGGGGCAAGAGCCGCAAGGCTCGCCGGCAGCCCGGCGGCAACGGCGATCGCCGCACTGCTCATGAGAATGTCGCGCCGGGTCAGGCCGGCTTCCGGATCCGCCCCAGCCGTCTTGCCGCCGCATGCGTTTGCACGGGCGTTGTTCGCTTGCAGTTCAGACATGCGCACCCCCTGGAAATGCGACCCGACCGGACGGCGGATCTTTTATTCGATATTTCTAATATCTGCACCGTCCGGTAGCGCCGTCAATTAACATTGTCGTGGTGGCAAAGGGGCGAAATGGCGCGTCGTTGACCGCCTATCGACGGCTGTATCGTTGAGCTATCGCGGCACTGTCACCGATAATTTTCATGGAATTAAGCTTTGTGCAGTGCAAATAAATAATGCTGCAGTGCAGATAGTATTTTGGAGAATTGCGTTGTTTGGTCAGTATATTTTCCAGAACTTCTTCCAAGTTTGGAAAATCTATGCTCTCATAGGTTTAGTTGGAAGGAGGACATGCCATGCTCTCGTTCTTCGAGCACTTTGCGCTTTTCGACGCCTTGATCGTTGCGGCAATCTGCACGCTTCTGATCCTGAGTTACTTCAGCCGCGAGGCCTGAGGGCGCGGGGAAGCAAAACGGGGTCCGTGGACGACCCGGAGGGGTTCCGCAATGGCGCGCGGGCGCTTCAAGCTTGCCGTCGCTGAACCGCGACAACACGTGGCGTCGTGCACTTCGATCTGCATGGCTTTACGGTCGTAGCGCTGAACCGGTTCAAGCCGTGCGCCTTGCCGAGACATGCAGCCAGCGGGTCGGTTCGCCGTCATAGCCGCTTCCATCGGCCTCGCTGATGTCAGGCTCGGGCCAGCCGGCGTCTTCGAAGCAGGCGCGCAGCCAGTCGGCTGAGGGGTAGTTGAAGTAGCGGCCGAAGCGGTCGTGGCCTTCCGTCTCGCCGGCCTTGAAACTCGCCTGCAGAAGACCGCCCGGCTTCAGCGTCCGGCGAATGCGTGTGAGCACGTCGGCAAGCTCCGTGCGCGGCACATGCAGAAGCGAGGCCTCGGCCCAGATGCCGTCGAACCGTCCTTCCCAAACGATCTCCTGAAACGTGATGACCTCGACCTTGCGGCCGATGCGCACTTCGGCTTCCCGCGCCAGTTCCGCCGAACCGTCGCAGGCGCTGACGTCGAAGCCATGGTCCAGCAGAACAAGGCTGTCATGCCCGCCGCCGCAGCCGAGATCGAGCACCGAGGCGCCGGGGGCGAGACGGGCCATGAAGGCCGCGAGACGGGTTGCCGGCGGCTTGCGTTCGCGCGCCGCATAGGTGGCGGCGTTGTCGCGATAGAAGGCGAGGGTGTCGTCGTCGGGTTTTGTCATCGATGCTTTCTGGGCGTTGGCGCCGGCGTGGGAAGGGCGATTGCCTTGGGCTGCGAAAATCCGTTCCGTCAGCGTTTCGTCATGGATCGTTTTTCTCCGTTCGAAGCCCGAGAGCAGACTAGACGAAGATGGCGGCAGGCGGAGCAAAAAATATCGGCATGCTGCGGGTAAAGCGGGCTGATCGACAGGCCTGACGCTTCCGGATAAGCATGTGGCAGTTGTCCTCAGCCGGAACCTTCAATGGTCGATCTTCCCATTTTCCTGACCTTCGTTGCTGCACTCTTCGTTCTGGAGATCACGCCCGGTCCGGACATGATGCTGGTGCTCGCCCGCGGGATCGGGCAGGGGCGCCGGGTGGCGCTGCTGACGGTGGTCGGCATGATCTTCGTCGCCGGCGTCGTGCAGGTAGGCCTGCTGGTCCTCGGCGTCGCCTCGCTGCTGAAGGCCTATCCCGCCGGTCTCATTTTTCTGCAGTGGGTGGGGGCCGCCTACATGCTCTATCTCGGCGCGCGCATGGTCTGGTCGAGTTTCGGCGATGCGGCTGAAAGCAAGCGGCTGGCGGCGACCGAGGTGTCCGACTGGCGCGCGGTCCGCGAGGGAACGATCAACAGCCTGACGAACCCGAAGTCGCTGCTCTTCATGTTCGCCTTCCTGCCGCAGTTCGTGGACCCGACCGCCGGCCCCGTTTGGCTGCAGCTTGCCGTGCTCGGCACCGTGCAGAAGCTTGCCGGCATCCTTTCGCTCGGTTCGGTAGCGCTTGCCTCGGGAACGGTCGGGCAGGCGCTTTATCGTTTTCCGCGGCTGCTCGTCTGGCAGCAGCGTTTTACCGGCGCCGTCATGCTGGGGCTTGGCTTCCGGCTCCTGTTTGCAGGCAACGCCAGCGCGCCGGCGGTCAAAACGTGAGGCGGTGCTGTCCCCGCTGGGCGGGGACAGCACTTGAAAGACGTTGCTTGATGGCAGAGGGCCTAGGTCATCTGCCGCGTCGTGTCGATTGGCCGGGTCTGGAGCCGGCAATGCCTACCGTCTCACTTGGCCGCCTGGGTCGTGCCGAGCACGTAGTCTCCGTCCCAGTGCCAGATCTGCTTGTCGTCAACCGTGACCTTCACGATCGCCTGGAAGCCCGCGAGCGTGCCGCTGCCGGCGTGGAACGCACAGGTGCCGAGCGGCGGCTTGGCCGTATCGTAGACGACGCAGTATCCGAGCGCCGAGTCGCCGTTTCCGACAGCGATGACGGCGGTGCTGCTGGAGAAGAGGGGATTGGCGACCACCGGTCCATAGTAGAGGATTTTGCTGCCAGCCGGGATCGCTTCGAGGTTCGATTCCGTAATGGTGCAGAAGCTCGGGGTGTCGCCGGTGAACTGGCTGCACTCCTTGGCGATCTTGAGGGGGTGCGTCTCCGGCGCTGCGGGTGCCGCCGACGCCGCTTGTGCCAGCGCCAGGGCGGCGCCAGCCGACAGGATAAACAGTCTGCTCATGGCCTAGTCCCTCCGGTCGAATTGAGGGGAGAAATTTTACGCTTCGCCTCCTTCTCCGGCAATTTGCCACTTTGGGTTATCAGGCGCCGGGTGCCGCTGCCGGCGCAAGGACAAGCGGACGACGGGCGTCTGTGCGATTGGGGCCAAGCGGCGCGAGCGTAGCGGTTGAGCGGATGGCTTGCTTTACCTCATGGCGCGTGGCATTCGGCTCAAGTTGACGTAACGTCAGGTCCTGGACGTTGCGTGCGCGGAGCCCCAAAAGCCCGAAAAGCGCACGGAATTAGGTCAATAATATTGACATAAATTGGTCGTCATGGTCCTGTCGCTTCACCGTCCAGAGCATCCTTCCTTCCAGGGGGATCGCCCGAAGCGGAAAGATGCTCTAAACAAAAAACCAGAGCGTGCTTTGTGCGTTCATGCGAACGCACGGCGCTCTAGAATGACGCGGGAGGAAGCGGAGAACCGCTTTCCGCTTATAATCTCTGAGGAAACACCCCATGCTGGATTGGGAACATATCTTCGCGACGCGCTCGAACCGGATGCGCGCTTCGGAAATCCGCGAACTGTTGAAGCTGCTCGATCGCCCCGACATCATCTCGTTTGCCGGCGGCATTCCCGATCCCGCGCTGTTTCCGGATGCGGAATTCAAGGACGCCTATGCGGAGATCTTTTCCGGCCCGGCCGTGAGTGCCGCACTGCAGTATTCGGTCAGCGAAGGCTACAAGCCGCTGCGCGAATGGCTTGCCAAGCAGATGGCCGATCTCGGCATTCCCGCCGGCGCCGACAACATCTTCATCACGTCCGGTTCGCAGCAGGGCCTCGACTATCTCGGCAAGCTGTTCCTGTCGCCGAACGATACCGCACTTGTCACCTGGCCGACCTATCTCGGCGCGTTGCAGGCCTTCAACGCCTATGAGCCGACCTACGACCAGCTGAACCCCAACGGCAACCGCACGCCGGAAGCCTACCGTCAGGCGGCGGGCGAGGCGGGCGGCCGCGTCAAGTTTGCCTATCTCTCGGCCGACTTCGCCAACCCGACCGGCGAGACCGTCGACCGGGCCGGCCGCGAGCGCGTGCTGACGCTTGCCGAAGAGCTCGACATTGCCGTCATCGAAGACGCGGCCTACCAGTCGCTGCGCTATGACGGCGAGCCGGTGCCGCCGATCCTGGCGCTCGAAATCGCCAAGAAGGGCGACATCAACAATACCCGCACGATCTATTGCGGCTCGTTCTCGAAGACGCTCGCTCCCGGCCTTCGCGTCGGCTGGGTCTGCGCCTCGGAAAAGGTGATCCGCAAGCTCGTGCTCTTGAAGCAGGCAGCCGATCTGCATTCCTCGACCATCAACCAGATGGCGATCTGCACCGTTGCCGAGCGCGGCTTCGATGAGCAGGTGGCGAAGATCCACCGGGTCTACAAGCAGCGCCGCAACGCCATGCTCGCAGCGCTTGAAAAGTACATGCCCGAGGGCGTGTCCTGGACGAAGCCGGAAGGCGGGATGTTCGTCTGGGTGACGCTGCCAAAGGGCATGGACGGCGCCGCACTGCTTGCAAAATCGATCGAGACCGCCAAGGTCGCCTTCGTTCCCGGTCGCGCCTTCTTTGCCGATGGCTCGGGCGAAAACACCCTGCGCGTTTCCTTCTCCTGCGCCAACGATCAAATGATCGACGAGGGCATCCGCCGGCTCGGCGACCTCATCCGTGGCGAAGTTGCGGCTCTGGCGGCTTAAGGCTTCGTCAGACCTTCTTCATTTTGAGAAACGCGCTTGCTCCTGCGGGCGCGTTTTTCTTTTGGCTGGTAAAACCTTCGTGTTTTAGTCAAGATGACGCATTGATCGAAGCGGGGCCTTCCGATAGTTAGAACGTGACATGACCGGGCCACCCCCGGCCACGTAAGCGTTAACGTCACTCAACGCGTATGATCGAACGGCCAGAAGCGGCTTCGATCTGCGCGACTGTGTCCTGCGGATCGAGCTTTTCGAGGCCCTCCAAAGGATGCAAATGGACAATTCTCCCAACTATTCCCATCTCCCGACGCCGCGCATCGAGCGTGTTCGCCATGAGCTGAAGCGCCGCTCGCTCGTCGTTTCCGGCATCGAGCGGGTGACGCCGGGCATGCTCCGGATCACGCTTTCCGGTGAGGATCTCGCCGACTTCGTCAGCCTCGGGGCGGATGACCACATCAAGATCTTCGTTCCCGGCGCAAACGGCACCGAAGAGCGCCGGGACTATACGCCACGGCGCTACGACACAGACGCGCGCGTTCTGGCGCTCGATTTCGCGTTGCACGAGGCGGGCCCCGTGACCGCCTGGGCAATGGCGGCCTCCGTGGGGGACAAGCTCGAGATCGGCGGGCCGCGTGGTTCGGCGGTCGTGTCTGGAGATTTCACGCGATGGCTGCTGATCGGCGACGAGACGGCGCTGCCGGCGATCGGGCGGCGGATCGAGGAGACGCCGGCGGGGCATCAGATCACCAGCGTCGCCGCGGTCACCGGGCTGGACGAGCGGCAGAAATTCCGCACCAAGGCGGCGCTCACCACCCATTGGGCCTATCGCCCGCTCGATCAAGCGCACGATCCGTCAGCGCTGCTTGCCGTCGTGCGTCAAGTGGCGCTCGAGCCCGGCACCTTCGTCTGGATCGCGGCCGAAGCCGCAGTCACCCGGGCGATCCGCACCCATCTCGTCGAGGAGCGCGGCTTGCCGCTCAGCTGGCTGAAAGCCTCCGGCTACTGGGTGAAGGGCAAGGCCGACAGCACCGAGAAGTTCGAATAGACATCACGCTTTCCGGTGCCTTTGCTCGGGCATCACGACGGGAACGCTCGGCCGGCGGATCAAAAGATCCGCGCAGGCCCTGCTGCGGTTACCTCAGGCGCGCCTCTCTTGAGGGGCGCCCGCCGCCCTCATGCCGGCGGAACAAGGCCGGGAAAACACGTCGTGGGCTCGGGTGCGCAATTGCCTTGTCGTGGAGAGTCAGGTCATTTCGCATCTTTGGGCGACGTCGATCCGATCACGCGGATCGACTGGTGCCATCAATGGTTCAATTCGAGGGCAGGGCAGGCTTGGACCTCATCGACGATCAAGCGCAATCCGATCAACCGACGCCGCGCATGTATGCCTGGGCGCGCAATTCAGCGGCCTATCGGCTGGCGCGGCAGATGCTGACGGAAAAGCAGCTCTTCGACGCCATCTCGCGCAAGGCGCGGGAGAAGTTCGAGGATATCAGCGTGAACCAGGTGGAGCTGCTGGCGGCTGCGGCCGTGACCTTTGCCTATGACAATGGCGCGCTCAACGACAAAGCTTATGCCGAGATCAAGACCCGCTCGGCCATGCGCGGCGGCAAGTCGAAGCGGGCGATCGCCCAGAAGCTGTCGGAAAAGGGCGTCGCGCGGGACGCCGTCGCTGCGGCGGTGGCGGAAGCCGACGATCTCTATGCGGCCGTCGTCTTGGCGCGAAAGCGCGCCTTCGGGCCGTTCCGCAAGGCGGCGCTCGACGAGAAGCGTACGGCCAAGGAGCTCTCCGCCTTTGCCCGGGGCGGTTTCAGCTTCGAACTGGGCAAGCGGGTCTTTGCGATGTCGGTCGACGAGGCCGAGGAGATTTTGTTTGCAGGCCGCTCGCTCTGACCCAAGGGGGCAGGTCGTGTTGTCTGATTGCTCTTCCTGTTCGCCTGGGTCACGCCTCAGGCGATCGGCAAGGACCTTGCCGCCGCGGGGGCGGGCATGCTGGCGCTCGCCCTGATCTCCGGCATCGTCCAGTACGCGCTTGCCTTCTGGCTCTACCTGATCGGCCTCAAGCGCCTGCCGGCGAGCACGGCTGCGCTGTTCCTGACCCTGACGCCCGTCTTCGGCATCGGGCGTAAAGGCCGCGGCAATTACCCGCGCTTCAGCGCCGGATCGTCCATCGCCGGATTGTAGAACAGCGAAAGCGTCAGGCTGCGGGCGATGCGTTCGGCCGTGGCCATGAACCAGGCCTTGGCCTCGCCGTTCGGGGCGATGTCGTCGAGCGTCGTGGAAAAGAGATCAAGCCATTTCGGAAAGAGATCCGGCGTCATGTTGGCGACGCCGACATGCGCCTGCACCGGCTTGCCGCCATAGGCGCCGTTGCGGAAGGCGACGGCCGACCAGAAGCTCTTCATCTTGTCCATGTGCTCCGGCCAGCGGCTGGAAAGCCTGGCGTCGAAGACGGGGCCGAGTTCGGGATGGGCGAGCACGCGGGCGTAGAAGGTCTCGACGAGACGATCGATGAAGGCCGCATCGATGCCGATCGCCTTCATCTCGGCTTCCGCTCGTTCGCGGATTGCTGCGACATGAGCGGCGCGGCCCTGCAAGTCGTTGTCGTCCATCCCGATGTCCCTGTCTCAATGCCCATGTCTCGATGCCCATGTCTCAGGCCCAGGCCCTTATCTTTGGCGTCTTGCATATAGGCATGCGGGGGCGTCGCGCCAGAGGCCAAAGGGGCGATTGCGTCAATCTGTCAGAGGTTACGCTGGGTGAGTTTTGCCAGTGCTGTTCTACCCGGCCTTGCAACGGATTGCCCGCGTCGCGCGTCGCAGTAACGGTTGCGAGCCGGCACATCGTAACTGTTACGTACTTGGACACCCACCCCCGCACGCGCATCATCCGCCCGGTCCTCGACAGCAGTGCATTTCCGATCGCCTTAACTAGGAGAGTACGATGAGCATGCATGACGATAACAAGGCTGCGCCAGCGATGGCCGAGAATGGGGTAACGGATGTCAGCCGCCGCGATCTCCTTCTCAGTGGAACAATTTTTGCAGCCGCGTCGCTGGTGGCAGGCGCTGCTTCGGTAAGCCCGGCCAAGGCGCAATCCTCTTCTTCCGCGAGCGGCAAGCCGCCGAACATCCTCGTCATCTTCGGCGACGATATCGGCATTCCGCAGATCAGCGCCTACACGATGGGGCTGATGGGCTATCGCACGCCCAACATCGACCGTATCGCCGCCGAAGGCGCGATCTTTACCGACAGCTACGGCCAGAACAGTTGTACGGCGGGCCGCGCCTCCTTCATCCTCGGCCAGGAGCCTTTCCGCACCGGGCTCTTGACGATCGGCATGCCGGGCGACCCGCACGGCATCCAGGACTGGATGCCGACAATCGCCGACGTGTTGAAGACCAAGGGCTATTCGACCGGCCAGTTCGGCAAGAACCACCTCGGCGACCGCGACGAGCATCTGCCGACCAAACACGGCTTCGACGAGTTCTTCGGCAACCTCTACCACCTCAACGCCGAGGAAGAGCCGGAAGGCTACTTCTATCCGAAGGACCCGGAGTTCAAGAAGAAGTTCGGCCCGCGCGGCGTCATCAAGTCGAGCGCCGACGGCAAGATCGAGGACACCGGCGCGCTCAACACCAAGCGCATGGAAACGATCGACGAGGAATTCCTGACGGCTGCCAAGGATTACATCGACCGGCAGGTGAAGGCCGACAAACCGTTCTTCTGCTGGTTCAACTCGACCCGCATGCATGTCTTCACCCACCTGAAGCCGGACTCGCTCGGCAAGACCGGCAAGGGCATCCATGCCGACGGCATGGTGGAGCATGACGGTCACGTCGGCCAGCTCCTGAAACAGCTCGACGATCTCGGCATCGCCGACAACACCATCGTGCTCTACACCACCGACAACGGCGCGGAACTGGCGCTGTGGCCGGACGGCGCGCAGACGATGTTCCACGGCGAGAAAGGCACGACCTGGGAAGGCGGTTTCCGCATTCCGATGATGGTGCGTTGGCCGGGCGTGGTAAAGCCGGGCACGCAGATCAACGACCCGGTGACGCTGATGGACTGGCTGCCGACCTTTGCGACCGCCGCCGGCATCGCCGACGTCAAGGAAGAGATGAAGAAGGGCTTCAAGGGCACGTCGAAGACCTTCAAGGTGCATCTCGACGGCTACGACCTGACGGGGCTGTTGAAGGGCGAGGCGAAGGAGCCGCCGCGTGACTCGGTCTACTACTTCGACCAGGGCGGCAACCTCAACGCTATCCGCTGGAACGACTGGAAGCTGAGCTTCGCCCAGGCGAGCCACGGCAACATCGCCACCGCCACCCGTGAGGTGCCGAGCTGGGCCGTAATCGCCAACCTGCGCATGGACCCCTACGAGCGCGGCATGGAAGACGGCGGCGGGGCGATCGAGTTCCTCGCCCGCAACATGTGGCTGCTGGTGCCGATCCAGGGCAAGATCAAGGAGTTCTTCGCCGACTTCAACGATTATCCGTACCAGGCCGGCAGCACGCTGAACGCCAGCGGCATCAACTATGGCTGGCTTGCGCAGCAGGCAGCGATGAAGCGGCTGGGCGAACTGGAAAGCCTGGCGCCGCGGTAAAGAGCGGAAAGACTCCGCCGCCGGCGACCGCTGGCGGCGGGACGCAAAGCGCCGGCGGCTTGTAAAAAGGCCGCCACCTCTTGCCGCGGGTCAAGGTCCGGCGGCATCCCTTGCGTAATTCCTTGCGTTCGATCGCAAAAAGGAGCGTGCGATGTGCCTGCGGAGTCTGCGTGCCCTTGCCCTACACACGGCGATCCTGGTGGCGTTGCCGACAGTGGCGCCGGCACAATCGGTGCTGACTCAGGCCATACGCACGAGCGAGGCGCAGGAGCCAGCGCTGATCCATGCCGACCAGCAGTCCGCGGCGCAACAGAAGCTCGATACGCTTTATGCCAGGCTGGGCAAGAGGCCGAACATCGTCTGGCTCGTGGTTGATGACATGGGCTATGGCGATCCCGGCGCCTATGGCGGAGGTGCTGCGATCGGCGCTGCGACACCCAACATGGACAGGTTGGCGCGCGAGGGCCTGAGGCTCACCTCGGCCTATTCGCAACCCACCTGCACCCCGACGCGCTCGGCGATCCTGACGGGCCGGTTGCCGGTTCGCACCGGCCTGACGCGGCCGATCCTTGCCGGCGACAAGATCACCAAGAACCCCTGGGCCGACGAGATTTCCCTGCCGACGCTGCTTGGTGGGGCAGGGTACAAGACCGTGCTCTCGGGCAAGTGGCATGTGGGCGAAAGCGAAGGCATGCGGCCGCACGAGGTCGGGTTTGATGAATTCTACGGCTTCTACGAGGCCGAGAAGGAAATCACCCAAGGGGTCGACAAGCGGCGTTACCCCGATCTGGTGCTGAACCCCGAGCGGCTGGCGATGCTGAGGAAGACCGGATCGAGCACGGCGCTGGTACAGGCGGTAAAGGGCGGGCCAGTCAGCCAAGTCGAAGAGATCGACAGCATCGAGAAGATGGCCGAAGGCGATCGGATGCTCAAGGAATTCACGGTGAAGAAGATCAAGGAGCTTGCGTCGGGAACGGCGCCGTTCTTCCTCGAACACTGCTTCATGAAAGTGCACGCCGACAATTTCGCCTCCAAGGCCTTCGAAGGCAAGAGCGGCAGCAAGTACCCCTACAAGGACGACGTGGTGGAGGTGGATGCCTATATCGGCGAGATCGTCGACGCGCTCGATCAGGCCGGCGTCCTGGACAATACCTTCATCTTCGTCACCTCCGACAACGGCCCGCAGCTCGATAGCTGGCCGGACAGCGGCTATACGCCGTTTCGCGGCGCCAAGGGATCGGCCTGGGAGGGCGGCATCCGCATCCCGGCGATCGCCTACTGGAAGGGCATGATCAAGCCCGGCCGCGAAAGCGACGAGCTCTTCGACCTGATGGACCTCTTCAACACGTCGCTGAGCCTTGGCGGCATCAGAGACAACGTGCCGGTCGACCGCTACATCGACGGCATCGACCAGACCTCGTTCCTGCTTGCCGACGACGGCCGTTCGAACCGCGAGAAGGTGTTCGTCTGGAACGAGCAGAACCTGATGGCGATGCGCATGTACGAGTACAAGATCCACGTGAAGGTGGTGGAAACCAAGGCCCAGTGGCTGAACATCGACATGACGACGGTGAGCGACGTCGGCCTCGCGCCCTGGCTGTTCAATCTCTACATCGATCCGAAGGAGGAATATCCCGTCGGCCACCGGATGAACGCCTTCCTCGCCTCGATGCTGGCCGAGATGAAGGCGCATGCCGCCACCTTCAAAAAATATCCGCCGAAGAACATCGGGCTCGGGCAGTGAGCGATCCGGTACATAACAGGGGACGTCGTGGATTTTCAGTGGACGCGGCGGGGATTTTCAGACACCGCGCCGTCGCCTTGAGGTCCGGTGGCAACTTCGTCTTGCCGCCGTGAGAGGGGCAGTTGAGATAGCGCTTTCGCGATTGCGCCCAGCGACACCACATCCTAGTTTCCCGCCAAATCTGCCGGGAGCTGAACCATGCGAATTCGACCTGCGGTCAAGGACGACCATCCGGCGCTTTGCGCGATCGACAGCGTTGCGGCCGACGATCTGAAGCGACGCGCCGACATTGCCGACTGGATCCAGCAGGGCTGCTGCCATCTCATCGAGATCGAGGGGGAGGCTGCCGCCTATGGCGTGCTGACCCACCACTTCTTTGGCCAGGCCTTCATCGAAATGCTGATGGTGGGGACGTCCTGGCGCCGGCGTGGTCTGGCTGGGACGCTGATCGCTCACTTTCAATCCATGTCGTCGGGCGCGAAACTCTTCAGCTCGACCAACATGTCGAACCGTCCGATGCAGGACCTGTTGGTCAAGGCCGGGTTCCGGCCGAGCGGCTACATCGACAATCTCGACGAGAACGATCCGGAGATCGTGTTCTACAGCCCCCCAAGCCGAGCGTGACCTGAGGGGGCCGGATAGCGTGGGGCTCAGGCGGCCGCGCCGAGCTCGGCGAGGTGGCCGGCGAGGTCGGTGCCCCGACCGGCGGCGTTGATCGTGTCGAAATATTCGTGCCAGCCGGATTGGGCGATGCCGGCGACGAGGGCTTCGAGTGCTGTCGCGTCCGGGCAGCGCCAGACGGCGAAGAAGGTCTGCGATGCCGCATGCAGCTTCGACTGGTCGACCTTGCCGAAGGTGATGAGCTCGACGCCGAGCGCCGACAGGCCCGGCATGGCGGAGCCGATCGCGGCCAGGAACTGCTGGCGCCCCTGACGGGGAAGGGCGAGCCACGCCGGCTTGGCGCTGTAAAGTTCGGTCAGGTAGTGAGGCATAGTCTGCTTTCTTGTTGTCAGTCTGAGGTTATGCCATTCCGGGCGCTCTCAAGCGTTTCCGGAACTGGATCTGGTGGGGATGGATCGAAGCGCGCGGCGACAGATGCGCGATGTCGCGGGTCCTGAGCTTTCGGCGGACCAGCGTGCCGCCAGCGCCTGGACCCACTCGGGCCGATCCTTGGCCGCATCGTTCAGCCAGTTGCCGACCGAATCCTGCACGTAAGGTGAGGGATCGGCGCGCAACGGCTCGAGCACGGGCAGCGCGCGTTCGGGCTCCTGCTTGAGCGCGGTGATGTGGGCGCACCAGACGCCGCGCGGGCGGATGGATTCCGAGGCGAAACGGCGGATGCGTTCGGATGGATCTGATGTCCACTCGGCCGCCAGCAGGGCGATCGCTTGATCCAGATCGGCCGCGAGATGCGGGCGAACGGCGATCCAGGCCCATTCGCGAACACCGAAATGGCTATCGTCGGCCAGCGGCCGGATCGCGGCCAGCCGCTCGGCGAGGGTCATGTTTTCTCCGGCCGCCACCACGAAACAGGCCCAGCCGCGCACCGTGTCCGAGGAATGCTGCTTGAGCGTCTCGAAAGTCGAGGGGCCGAGGCGCTCTCCGATCAGCCGGGCGGCAAGCGGCATGCGCCGGGAGATGCCGGCCGACGCGGCCGATGTCATCTCGGCAAGGGCATCGTCGTCGATGCCGGGCACGATGTTGCCCATCAGCGCTGCGAAGTCGACCGCGAGGCATTCGGTCAAGGTGATGGCTTGCGCTCCGGCGTTCAGCTGCGCCAGGCGCTCGGCGCCAATGCCGCTGGCGCCGCGTTTCTTGGTCTTGCTCTCGCTCACGCCTGTGTTTCCGGCGTGTTCTTGGGCGTGGCGCCAGTCTCCAGATTTTGCCAGATGCGCTTGAGCAGCCGGTGGAACGTCTGGTGTTCATCGGCGCTGAAACCGGCAAACAGCGAGGCGATCCAGGCGCTGTGTTCGCCCAGCAGATCGCGGGCAGTCCTGCGGCCGGTTTCGGTGAGCATTACCGCGATCTTGCGCCGGTCATTAAGGCCCGAGCGGCGCTCGACGAAGCGATCGCGCTCCAGGCCGTCGAGGAGCCCGGTGATGGTGGCGCGCGTCACGCCCGCGCGATCGGCAAGCTCATGCGGCGACAGGCCCTCGGGTTGATCGTTGAGCAGGAAGAGGATAACGAACTTGCCTTCCGACAGCCGGTGGGGCGCCAGTCTTGCGGCGCAATCCCGGTCGATCGCGCCTGACAGCGCCAGCAGTTCGAAGCAGGCGCGCATGTTGCCGGTCTCGGCGACCGCACGACGCTCGGCTTCCTGCAACATGGCCCGGTGTTTTTGTTCCAGCATTGTCATAAGGCGACAGATAATAAGGCGCCTAATTAGAGTCAACGGCTTCTTCGTTGTCGGCTGTGGATGGGGCGGCAGACCTGCCCTACCGCCCGATCATCCGCTCCTGCATTTCTTCGCCGATGAAGCAATTGTAGCCCTCACCGAACCGGGCTGCGCGCACCGTTTCGGGCGACAGGCGGCTTATCTCCAGGCCGGAGATTTCGATGATCAGCTTGCGCAGGATGGCGCGGGCGAACTCGCCGCTGTCCGTCACCTTCACCAGAAAGGCGCCGTCGCCGCCGATCACGCATTCGCGGTAATAGGCGTCGAGATCGGGGATCGCGGCGGAGTCCCAGGCGACGTGGGTCTTCAGCATGATCGGCAGGCCGTCGATGGTGATGCCGCGGGCAACGGTGGAATTGCGGGCGACAGGGGCGGGGACGCCGGAATTGTTGGGACCGTCGCCCGAGATGTCGATGACGCGGCGGCTGCCCTCAAAGGGGCTGTAGTCGAACAGCCGTCGGGTGAAGGCCAGCGTGTTGGAGATCGAGGTGAAGGCGATCCGCCGGATCGGCTGCCGCCGCAGCAGCTCGGAATATTGCGAGGCCGTGCCGCGGCCGTCGATCAGCGTCCAGGGCGTGACCTGCACCGCCGAGCCGCCCCATTCGACATAGGTGACGGCGATGCGGCCGACGGGACCATTCTCGATCGCCTCGATGAGGGCGGGCTCCAGGAAGGCCGCGACATAGCCCTGCCGCTGCAGCCGCTGCTCGTCGAGTTCCATGGAATAGGAAACGTCGACGGCGAGCACCAGTTCGAGATCGACCCGGAGCGGTTCGGCGGAAGCACTCCCGCAGAAAAGGCAGACGTAGGCAAGAAGGATCGATCCGAGCTTCATGGCAGCCGATACCGAAGGCGAGCGGGATATCCATGCTACGCCCAAACCGACCTAGCGCAATGCGGGGTCCGCCGCCGATGGATTGGCCGGCTGAGCCCCCTGCGGTTAGGCAAACCTGCCGGCAGGCTCTGGTCAGGTCAGCGGCGCAGCTTCTGCAAAAGCGGTTCCAGCGCCTCGATCAGCGGTTCGGGCGAAACCGGATCGCCGCCTTCCTCCCAAACATTCTGAAACTCGGCGATTTCAAGCCCGACGACTTCGCTCCTGGCAAGGACCGCACAGGCTGCACGCAGGTCATCGAGCGACAGCCCGTTTTCATGCTGGTAGTCGGTGGGCACGATGCCGGGGTTCAGCACGTCGCAGTCGAGGTGGATATAGACCGGACGGCCGGCGACGGCTTCGGCCAGCCTTTGCGGGAGATTGGCACCGGGACGAATATGCGGAATGCGCTTCGCCTCGATGAGTTCGGCCTCGAAGGGATCGAGGTCCCGCTGGCCGACGAGCACGATATTTTCGATGGAAAGCCCGCCGCCCAGACCGGACTGCCAGAGGCCGCAGGGCCCGGACAGCGCCAGCCCGCCGAGATAGCCGGTGCTGCTGGCCTCGGGCGTATTGAGGTCGCCATGGGCGTCGAACCAGACGACGACCGCATTGCCGTGGTGCCTCGCAAGGGCAGGCAGGGTTGCGAGCGAGACGGCACAGCGGCTGGTCGCTGCCAGCGAAAACGATCCCTCGGCGTAGATCACATCGAAGCGATCTCGCATGCGCTTCAGAGCCGGCGTCGCGGCTTCGAGCTCGACCGTCCAGTGGCCGTTCAGCGCCGGTTCCGGATCTCCGACCGTGACCGTTTCGAGGCCGAGTTTTCGGGCGAGATGGGCGGCAACGGACTTCGCGCCGGGAATGCCGAGGTCGTTGTGATCGCCGGCGCGACCCTGAAAGCAGGTGAGGGCAATGGGCATCGATGGCGGCTCCAACTCGCGTTTGCAGCGAACGAAGCACAGAGGCCGTCGATTTGGCAAGGCTGGAAGCCGAACGGCGCAAAGCGGTTGCGTCCGTCCGGTATTCCTTCATGCCAGCGTCCTTGCTCGGTGTGCCTTCTATCCGAACACCAGCGAGCGGTGCAGTTGCGCGCCGGCCCAGGCGCCGTCGCCGACGGCAAGCGAGACGGAGTGGGGAACGCGGCCGACGTCGCCGCAGGCATAGGCGCCGGGAATGGTGGTTTCCTTGGCGGCCGTCGCCCGGATCTGCAGGCCCATCGGGGTCTCCTCGATCTCGCAGCCGAAGCGCTCGGCGATGTCGCATGAGGGCGTGGTGCGGGTGGCGACGAAAAGGCCTGCGAAGGGCAGGCGGCGGCCATCCGTCAGCACCACGTCGGCATGGCCTTCGAGCCGTGCGACCGGGGTTTCGTCGATGGTTACGCCGCGCCTGACGAGATCGGCACGGCCTTCGGCGTCGAGGGTGATGGCGCCATTGGTGAAGAAGGTCACCTTGCCCCATTCCGGAATGAGCTGCGCCTGGTGGATCGACATGGGGCTTGCCGCGATTACGGCGATCTCGCCCTTGTTCAGCTCGTAGCCGTGGCAATAGGGGCAATGGAAGGCGCTCTTGCCCCAGCGCTCGGTCAGCCCCTCGATCTGCGGCAGGCCGTCCTTGACGCCGGTTGCAAAGAGCAGGCGCCGGCCTTCGAAGGAGGCGCCGTCAGCGGGGGTAACGACGAAGGCATCCTGCTTGCCGCTGGCTTTCTCGGCACGGCCGTCGATCCAGGTGAGCGTGGGGTATTTGGAGAGCTGCGCCCGCGCGGTTGCGGCAATCTCTGACGGGTCGATGCCGTCCTGACCGAGGAAGCCATGGGAATGGCTGGCAAAACGGTTGCGGCGAATGCCCTCGTCGATGATCGTCACGCGCCGGCGGGCGCGCAGGAGCTGGAGGGCGGCGGCCATGCCGGCATAACTGCCGCCGATGATGATGACGTCCTGTTGCATGGGTCTTCCTTTCGGTTGGGCGCAGGCCAGCCCACCGGTTTCTTGAACCAGTGTCTCGACCCGGGCTTTGGGCAATAGGGTTCCGGCCGGAAACCGCTTATGCGGTCCCGGTGTAATCGGATGTGTCGGGATCGATCACGTCAGGACGGATCGATCGGCTGCTGTCAGTGCGATCGGAGCCGGTGCCGCCGGGCAAAGTCCTCGGCTAGGTCGGCAAGGGTCACGTGGGCGAAGCGGTCGAGCAGCAGCGCCTCGGCCTCCGCAAAGGCGGTATCGAGGGCGGCGTTGACCGCCTGTTCGACGAGGCATTCCGGCATTTCCTGCCGGTTGCCGATGGCAAAGATCGCGGGTTCGCCGAGTGTTTCGTGCAACTGCCTGAGCGTCACGGTCTTGAGATCGGCAGTGATCGCCCAGCCGCCCGCATGGCCGCGGGCGGAGGAAACGATGCCGGCATCGCGCAGGAAACCCATGGTGCGGCGTACGACCACCGGATTGGTGCGCATGCACATGGCAAGCTCGTCCGAGGTCAAGGGCTCGCCGCGCTCGGCCATGTGCAGGAGCGCGTGCAGGACGGAGGAAAGGCGGCTGTCTTTTTTCATGTAACTTCAATTATTACGAATCGAAGTACGATGCAAGCGGTACCTCTAGCTCACGCCTAAAAGTGCCAAGCGACAGAGGCTTGCCTGACGAGGTGCCACTCCTGTTGTCAGCGCATTCGGCTAAGATCGCCGGTATGCCCACCACCGCTCTTCGACTGGGGTCTTCGGTCCGCCGGGAGCTTGTACCGTGAAGACAGACGTTATCGTTTCATAGCTGAAATCCGCGACCACCTCAGTTGCAACAACTTCACAACGTTCTCGATCTTCATCGTCAAAAGCTACTAAGAACTCGAGGACGATATTGTCGTTGTTCCAGCCGCACGTTACGGCCGATATCGTCGGCGGGACTGTTCCGAGCAAGGCGCGTTGCACGCTGAGGAGCAGTCGTTTCTCGCGATCTGACGCTGGCATAAGTACCTTCATTGCTGGGGCGGTTCGAATCTATGACGCCAGATGGATGGCCCCAAAGGGATTGTACTTGAACTCGTCCTCGTCATAGGCGTCGACGGGCAGCAATTGGGCGCCGCGGTGCTTCAGCACCGTCTCGACGCCGTCGCTGAAGACTTCGTCGGCAACGGTGTCGATCAACGCGCTCAAGGCCAGTTCGTCGTCGGAGAGGGTTTTCGGCGCGTAGACTTCGGGTATCCCGACCAGATGGAAGCCGATGCTGTAGAGATGTTCGTCGGTGCCGATCGGCCGCTTGGCAAAGGCGAGGCGGCAGGGGCGGGCAAGTGCAGCGCCTGTTTGGCCTTCGGCGTCGCGAGCAAGCTCTTTCCACCTCTCAACGCCGTGGGCGACGCCGGCGCTCTCGCCCTTGGCGGCGACGATGCCGTTATCGAGGGTGTGGGCGACCAGCCGAAGTGCGATGGCTGAATGTTTGACCGCATCGTCTGCCGTCATCGGCGGGCCGAGCACATAGATGACCGAGCGATGGTCGCTGACGGCCTCTTCGTCGGCTTCGGTCCAGGCACCCTTCTTGACGCGATCCCGGCAGACCTCGAAGGACATCGGCATTCGGTCGTCCGGGGCGTCCTCGGAAAAGGTGTCGTCGATCTCGAAGCCTGGCGCGAGACTCTCGATCGCCGACTGGATCATCTCGCAAAGCATGGAGAAGGGGCGTTCTCCGCCGAGCAGGCAGAGCACGTGACGTGGTTTGACTTCGGAAAAGCTCATGGTCGCTGTCCCCCGGTGGTTTGGGCGAAGCTGTCGCAGACACCACCACAAGATGCAAGCGGTCAGTGGATGGCTTTCCTAGACGTGCTCCGGACTTTGCCCCCGGGCCGGCTGCCGTGCCCTCGCGACGATGACGATGCCGATGAGCGAGACGACGAGGCCGGCGGCCATGGCCCAGGAGAGGGGCTCGCCGAACATGATAAAGGCCCAGATCATCGTCACGGGCGGGCTCAAATAGAGGATGGCGGTGACGCGGGCGGGCGAGGATTTTTTCAGCGCCAGATAATAGAGGCTCCAGGCGCCGAAGGTGGCGACGAAAACGAGCCAGAGGATACCGCCGACAAAGCCCGGATCGAGCACCGGCAGAACGCTGCCCTCATGCCAGGCAAAGAGCGCGAAGATCGCTGCCGCCGACAGGCACTGGATCGAGAGGCTTTGATGCACCGGCATGGCGCCCGCCGGGCTGCGCTTCTGCAGCAGGGTCGCCAGCGCCAGCGACAGGGTGCCGAGAACCGGCAGGCCATAGGCCCAGAGCGGAACGTTGCCGATATCGAGCGACCAGCCGGAGGCGATCAAGACACCGGTCAGCCCGATTAAGGAGCCGAGCCATTGGCGGGCGGTCAAGGCCTGGCCGAGGACCGGCCAGGAGAGGATGGCGACGGCAAGCGGCAGCATGTCGGTGATCAGCGCCACGAGGCCAGTGGGCACGCCATAGGAGATCGCCAGCGCAAAGCCCGCGAGATAGCCGGACATGGCAAGCGCGCCGAAGAGCATCTGCGGCACGGCGTCCTGCAACCGGATCTTTGGCCCGACCGTCAGGGCGAAGGGCAGCAGTATGAGACCGGAGACGAGGCTGCGCCAGAAGAGGATCAGGAAGAGCGGCGCGTGATCGATGGCGAAGCGGATGCCGACGAAGCCGGCGCTCCAGGAGATCACCAGCGCGGCCTCGAGCAGGATCAGGATGACGACGGCCCACATCCGGTTTGGCTGGCGGGAAGGCAGCGCAGCGACGTCGCTCATATCAAGGGTTCCGGCTCTAGCGGCTGGGGAGGGCCGCGTCGATGGCGGCGGCGGATCGCGGGCGTTCGGCGCGGCGGCGCCGGCCCGGCATCGGCAGGGTAAGGATGAAGAGCGAGCCGACGATCAGCCCGATGCCCGCCCAGCCCTCGGCCGGCAGGCGCTCGCCGACGATGACGACGGCCAGCACGGCGGCGATGACCGGTTCAAGCAGCGACAGCGTGGTCGCCATGGTGGCCGACACGCGCGCGAGGCCATAGGCGAAGAGCACGTAAGCGACCAGCACCGGCACCAGCGCCATGTAGATACCGACGGCGACATTGGTCCACGACGCTAAAAGCGGCGCGCCGGTGAAGGCGAGCACCGGCAACAGCAGAGTGCCGCCGACACCGAAGATCGAGCCCATGGCGGCGCGTGGCGGAATGCCCGCCTGCATCAGCCGCCGCGCGACCCAGGAATAGAGCGCGTAGAGCAGGCCGGAGACGAGGCCGAGCAGGATGCCGTAGAGGACGGCCGTCGCGTCGGCAGCACCGGCGCTGCCGTGGCTTTCCGAAAAGGTGAGAAGCACGGCGCCGCCAAGGCCGGCGGCGGCACCCAGCAACCAGCGAGTGGTGAGCTTCTGACCGTCGAAGATGCGCTCGATCAGCGAAGCGGCGAGTGGCGCCGAGCCGATGGAGATGACGGTGCCAATGGCGACGCCGGCGAGATGCATGGAAGAGTAGAAGGCGAGCGGATAGATCGCGACCGAGAGCGAGCCGAGGATCAGCATCGGCCACTGCGCGGCGATCTTCGCCCTGCTTTTGACGATCGAATGCAGCGCCGTCAGCGCCAGGAGCAGGCCGCCGAGGCCCATGGCGACGGCGCCGATGCCAAGCGGGCTGACCCCTGAAGCAAAGGTGGCGGTGGTGCCGGTCGTGCCCCAGAGCGCGGAGGCGGTGAGCACGCAGGCAAAGCCGACGAGAGAAGCGGAATTTCGGGAGGTCATAGCTGGTCCATGATCGAGATGGCGATCCGGCGCGCGGTCTTCAGCCGTGCGTCATGTCCGTCGAGCCCGGCACGCGACATCGCGCCCTCGAGCAGGAAGGAGAGGTGCTCCGCCGTCTCGTCGATGGCGGCACCCGCGTCGGGCTTCATCTCGGCGAGATATTGCTTGAAGAGCGTTTCCACCTCGTCCTTCTGCGAGGCGACGATGTCGCGGGCGGGATCGCCGACCGAAAGCTCGGCTGCGGCATTCAGGAGCCCGCAGCCGCGGAAGCCCCAGGAATAGGCCATTTCAGCGTGGTCGACATAGCTGTCGAATATCGCCAGTACACGGTCTCTCGGCGTTGCCGCATGGGCCAGGCGCTCGCGGTAAAGCTCCTGCCATTCCCGGTGGCGCGCCTCGATATAGGCGTTCACCAGATCGGTCTTGGACGAGAAGTTGTTGTAGAGGCTCATCTTGGCGACGCCCGCATGCGCGGTGATCGCATCGATGCCCGTGGCGCCGACCCCATCCCGGTAGAACAGTTCGGCTGCCGCCTTCAAAAGCCGCTCGCGCGCCGGCGCCTTGTCGCTCATCGCTTTCTCCAATCTATTAGGTAGACCGATCTACCTATTTTGGTCCGATGTCAAGTGACGCGGTGTTTTTCGAAGGGGATGAGGATGCGGTGATGCGCCGGCCGATCGCCGCCGTTTGTGTTTGCGGCTGTAACCGTAACGTACTTCCGCGCGTCGCACGCAACGGGTCTACTGCTCGGCATGCATTCGCACTAAATTTCGCATTGGTGGCCCGCAATGGAGTTTGCGAGGCAGCGGCGGTCGAGAGATTTCAAGGCCGCCGGCCGCGGCGTATGAGGGAGATTCGGCATGCTGCGATTTATACTCACAGGCGTGGTGCTTCTGGCCGGCGCGACGAACGTCGCGGCGCAGGATATGTTGCCGGCCGAACTCCGGGACCGCGCGATCGCCCGCCGGGCGACGGAGGCGGTGATCTGGGGCATGCCGGCGGTCAATGCCGACCTGATGCTGCAGACGATGCTTTCGACGACGAAGGCCAAGGTCAACGAAGTCGTCTACTGGTCTCGCCCGGTCAACTGGAAGAACCAGACGCTGACGCCGAACCCGGATTCGATCTATTTCATGTCCTTCTGGAACGTGAAGGACGGGCCCATCGTCATCGAGATCCCACCGGCCGAGGGCGGATCGATCGCCGGCAACATCGTCAACGCCTGGCAGATGCCGCTCGAAGATGCCGGCCCGCATGGCGCCGACGAGGGCAAGGGCGGCAAGTACCTGATCCTGCCGCCGGATTACATGGGCGAGGTGCCGGAGGGCTTCATTCCGCTTCGCTCGGACACCTTCACCGGATTTGCGCTGCTGCGTTCCAACCTGAAGAGCCATGCCGACGCCGATATCGAAAAGTCGGTCGCCTATGGCAAGAAGATCAAGATCTACCCGATGCCGGTGACCGACAAGCCGCCGGAAACGGTCTTTACCGACGCCTATGACGTGCTGTTCGACAGCACCATCCGCTTCGACGCCAGCTTCTTCGACAATCTGAACCGGGTCGTCCAGACCGAGCCGTGGCTCGAGCGCGACCGGGCGATGATCGACCAGCTGAAGACGCTCGGCATCGAGAAGGGCAAGCCCTTCCAGCCAAGCGCCGAAACCAAGGCGCTGCTCGACAAGGCGGCGGCCGAAGCCAGAGCCGAGCTTTCGGCGCGCTATGACGCCGGCTTTCCTGTCATCAACGAGGGCATCCGCTGGTTCCCCGCCGGGCTGCCGGACATGGTGAAGGCCGCCTCGGAGGCCTATGCCGATCCCGGTCTCTATCCGGTCGATGCACGAGGCGTGACCTATACGCTCGGCTTCACCGGCATCAAGCGGCTGGGCACGGCGCAGTTCTACCTGATGGCCAACAAGGACAAGGACGGCAATCCGTTCGACGGCGGCGCTAACTACCGCCTCGTCGTGCCGAAGGATGCGCCGGTCGAGCAGTACTGGTCGGTGACCGCCTACGACCGCGAGACCCATGCGCTGATCCGCAACATGGACAAGGCGAGCGTCGCCTCGATCGGCGAGGGGGTGAAGAAAAATGCCGACGGCTCGGTCGACGTCTATTTCGGCGCCAAGGCGCCTGCGGGCAAGGAGGCGAACTTCGTGCCCGTCGACCCCGCCCGCAAGTTCGAACTGCTTTTCAGGCTCTACGGCCCGGAGAAGCCGCTGTTCGAGAAAAGCTGGAAGCTGCCCGACGTGGAGAAGATGCCGTAGCGCTTGCAAATGCCGTACTTGCAAAGTGACGGTGTTGACGCATTCCGGCGGAGCCATAGCTATGCATGCAGCCGCGGGCGGAAGGAGCCACCATGTGCGGACGCGTCTATCTGAAGACCAATCTGGAGGGGTTGCTGCGCGCCTTCGGCTTTGCCGAGCGTGGCGGCGTCGAGACGATCGCCAACCAGTTTCCGCGCTATAACGGAGCGCCGACGCTCACCTATCCGATCATCATCCGCGACGTGATCCGCGATCCCGATCTCTTCGGGCCGGTCTTCGTCTCGGCCCGCTGGGGCCTGATCCCGAGCTGGACCAAGGACCCGAAAGCGGGCAGGCCGCTCGTCAACGTGCGTTCCGACACGATCGCCAGCAAGTTCCGCTCG
The DNA here is from genome assembly GCF_058791875.1 of Ensifer sp. EB106-05-01-XG146. Taxonomy (NCBI): domain Bacteria; kingdom Pseudomonadati; phylum Pseudomonadota; class Alphaproteobacteria; order Hyphomicrobiales; family Rhizobiaceae; genus Ensifer; species Ensifer sp. EB106-05-01-XG146. Next base: position 2,097,614 of record NZ_JBYTDX010000001.1, on the reverse strand, counting down.
TCCTATCAGCGCCGGCGCTGCCTGGTGCCGATCGACGGTTTCTTCGAATGGAAGGACATTCACGGGACCGGCAAGGACAAGCAGCCCTATGCAATCGCCATGAAAACGGGCGAGCCGTTCTGCCTTGCCGGCATCTGGGAGAGCTGGCGGAACCCCGATACCGACGAGGATATCCGCACGTTTGCGATCGTCACCACCGACGCCAACGCGATGATGGCCGACATCCACGACCGCATGCCTGTCATCCTGCATCCCGACGATTACGAGCGCTGGCTTTCGCCGGAGCCGGAAGCCCCTAACCTGATGAAGCCGTTTCCGCCTGAGCTCATGACGATGTGGAAGATCGGCAGCAAGGTCGGCTCGCCGAAGAACGATACGCCGGATATCTTGGATCCGGTGGATTGAAGGGGAAGCGCTTCACTTCGTCCATTGAGCCCAAAGCAATGACGGCACGATCGCAAGTGCCACAACCACCTGAAACACGATGTACGCGATGATGATAAAGGCGATATCGTGAACGATTGTTTTGGCAACCTTCACGATCCTCCCGCTGCAGCTTTGCCGTCTCAAATCGGTGCCTTTACGTCATCGCCGTAGGTGTAGGTCAGACGGCGCTCAGAGATGTTATCGAGAGGCAGCGCCCTGAAATGGGATTTTAGCGGCAACCCGGTTTCCTTGGAAATCCACATTTCGACACGGACATTATAGTCCTTTTGGATCTGTCGCTCATATCGATAGACCGTAGCAGCGATACCCGCGACGTCTTCATGGCGGAGAAGCGCACAGTTCGCCGCCATTTCCGGCTCAGCGGACGCCGGAAGAGGCACGCTGGAGCTTGCGCCCAATGTGAGCAGCTAACGTCCATATGTACCGTTGCGACATCGATGCCTTCCTTGATTGCGGCTGAAACTGAACACGATCCTTTGTGTTGTGCGAGAGGGGTGGCCTGGAAAACCGTCGTATCGCCTGACGGGAGCGCAAGCTCAGTGCTCGACATTGTCTTGGCGACCTGATCTAGCTGCCTGCGCCAGCCACAGGCTCATGGAAAGGCCAGCTCTTGATCTATCTTCTCCGCCATGGCGAAACCGTCTGGAACACGCTCGGTCGGTTCCAGGGACAGCTGGATTCGCCGCTGACGAGGCTTGGCGCCGAGCAGGCAGATGCTGTCGCCAACCTCCTTCGCGCCGAGATTGGTGATGAGGTGCCGTCGTTCGAGATGCATGTCAGCCCGCTCGGACGGACCCGCGAAACCGCCGAAAGGGTGCAGCGGGTGCTGCCGCTTGCGAGCCGCGAGGATGCGCGGTTGATGGAGGTTTCGGTCGGCTGCTGGGATGGCATGACCAAGTTCGAGATCGACATGGAGTATCCGGGCAAACTCGATGGTTCCGATGTCTTCGACTGGTATTTCCGTTCGCCGGATGGGGAAAGTTTCGATGCCGCCTGTGCGCGAGCGGAAAGCTGGCTTGCGGATATCCGGCGGCCGACGGTCGCGATTTCCCATGGGCTGTTCGGCCGGTTGCTGCGCGGCGTCTATGCCGGCCTCTCCAAGCGGGAAATGCTGGAGTTGCCGGTGCCGCAGGATGGATTTTATCGTCTCGGCGATGGGGCGTTCAGCCTCGTCACCGGCGTATCGGCCGGCCGGCAACTGGCGTCCGCTACCGAGTGAAAACACTAGCGCGGCACCTCGTGTCGGCTCCCGGGCCTTTCCAGTGGCCGCCGCCGTGGATCGACGTTTCTTCGCGGTTGGAGTGCTACCGGCCAAAGGCAGGCGCGGACTGCGCAGGCATCACGTTTGCATCGCCTGCTCCAGAGCGCTCAGCAACGCCCGCGTATCCGCCGGCTTGCCGACATTGACTGCCCCCGCCAGAACCTCTCCGCCGACCTGCTCCGGCTTTTCATAGGCGCTGGCAAGCACGAAGGGCACGCTCTGCGCCCGAAGCGCCTCCGCCACCGGCGTCACGGTGCCGTCTTTCAGGGTAACGTCCAGAATGGCCACCGCCGGCTCGGCGCTTCGCAAGAGCTGCAGGGCCTGCTTTACCGTCGCGGCGGGTCCCAAGACATGCCAGCCGTGCCTTTCCAGCAGCAGCTCGAGGTCCATGGCGATCAGGAACTCATCCTCGACGAGAAGCACGGACTTGGACATGAAAGCAGTCTCTGTCTTTGGAGACCGGTGACAGGGGCGTATCGATCTCTACTGCCAAACCCTTTGGTGCATTAGTTCAGTTCCACGCGCGCGCCCAATTCGCTTCTCACGGAGAATTCGATAAGCCTGGTGCCGAAACCCGACGTGGTCGGGGGGCGTGACCGACGGACCGCCGCTTTCCTGCGAGGCCAGCGGAATACGCCCCTTAAAGGCCTTCTCGATCTTCCAGCGGATGGCGTGCCTGCCGTTCCTACAGGTCCCGCGCGAAAATCTGGCCGGTGAGATCCTTGCCGAAGCTGTGGTGTTGTTCTTCCTCGATCAGCGCGAAGCCGGCCTCCTCGTAGATGTGGCGGGCGGCGTCGAGGCCGGCATTGGTCCACAGGATCATGCGGTGGTAGCCGAGAAGGCGGGCGTGGCGCATGCATTCCTCGACCAGCCGACGGCCGATGCCGAGGCCCCGGGCGCTGGGCTCGACATAGAGCAGGCGCAGCTTCGCCGTCGTTTCATCGTGGCGGACGAGAAATACCGAGCCGACGACCTTGCCGTCTTTTTCGGCGATCCAGCATCGATCCGACTTCGGATCGTAGTCGTGCATGTATTTGACGACGATCTCGGCGACCAGCGCTTCGAACGCGGTGGTCCAGCCATATTCCTGCGCATAGAGCGCGCCCTGCCGGTGGATCACCCAGCCCATGTCGCCCGGCTGCGGATCGCGCAGGATGAAGCCCGGCGTGCGCTCCTCGGCAAGCAGGCTTTCGATCTCGCCCATGGCGCCCACCAGCTGCTTCTGTTCCGGCACCGAAAGCTTTTCCAGCATGGCGACGACTTCGCGCTGTGATGCATCCTCCAGGGGCTGGAAGATCGCGCGCCCCGCGTCCGTCAGCTCGAGTTGCGTGACCCGGCCGTCGGCCGGCGAACGGGTCTTTTCGATCAGCCCCTTCTTCTCGAAGCCGGTAATGACGCGGCTGAGATATCCCGCATCGAGGCCGAGTTCGCGGCAGAGGTCGCTCCCCGTCAGACCGGAGCGATGCGCCAACTCATAGAGAATCCGGACTTCGGTCAGCGAGAAGGCGCTGGCGAGCAGATGCTCGTGCAGCAGGCCCATCAGTCGGGTGTAAAAGCGGTTGAAGCGCCGCACCGTCTGGGCGCGGTCATCGATTTGCTGCGGAGACATGGGATGCCTTTATGAATTTGCCTTGATCAGATAAATAGTTGCCTAAGGCAAGTATTGTCAAGCAGGAATGCGCCAAGGCCTGCGGGACCGCCCGCTGCCGAGCGCCGGCGCATGTGCGCCCCCTTTTGGTTTTTGCATTTGCTAATTTAGGTAGGAGATCGTTTCAGGCTGCGATAATATCGGATCGGATATCTCTTAGGTCCGGAAATCCGGAACGGGCCGCTTTTCAACGTGTTTGGCAAGCCCATGGAGCAGAGATTAGCCGCAGTGCTGGCGGCCGATATGGCCGGCTACTCCAGGCTGATGGAGGCCGACGAAGCGGGCACGCTTGCGCGGCTCCGCACCCACCGCATCGAGCTCATAGATCCCGCGATCGCCAAGAACAAGGGGCGGCTGATCAAGACCACCGGCGACGGGCTGCTGGTGGAATTCCAGAGCGTGACCGATGCGGTCAAATGCGCGGTCGAGATCCAGCAGCGCATGAAGAGGCGGAACTCCGATGTGCCGGAGGACCGGCGGATCGAATTCCGCATCGGCATCAATCTCGGCGACATCATCTTCGAGGACGACGACATCTTCGGCGACGGCGTCAACATTGCCGCGCGCGCCGAGCAGCTGGCCGAAGTCGGCGGCATCTGCGTGACGGCGGCGGTGGCAACGCAAGTGGCCGACCGGCTGGAATTGCCGATCGAAGATCTCGGAGAGAAGACGCTGAAGAACATCAGCCGGCCGGTGCGCCTCTACCGCGTCGGTCTCGAGGGTCTGGACCTTCCGGCCTCGACGGGAGGGAGCGAAGCGAAAAAGGGCGTCTGCAAACCGACGATCGTCGTCTTGCCCTTCGACAATATGAGCGGCGATCCCGACCAGGAGTTCTTCGCCGACGGGCTGACCGAGGACATCATTACCGAGCTTTCGCGAAGGCATGAGCTCTTCGTCATCTCGCGCAACTCCTCCTTCGTCTACAAGAACCAGTCGGTCAACGTGCGCGAGGTGGCTGCCAGCCTCGGGGCGCAATATCTGGTGGAAGGCAGCGTGCGCAAGATCGGCGAGCGGGTGCGCGTCACCGTCCAGTTGATCGACGCGGTCAACGACGCACACATCTGGGCCGACAAATACGACCGGCAGCTCGACGACATCTTCGCCATTCAGGACGAGGTGACGGCGGCGATCGCCGCGACCGTGCCCGGTCGGCTGGAGGCCGCCCAGCGCGACCAGCTTTCGCGCACCAAGCCGGCCAACATGGCGGCCTATGAATGTGCGCTTGCCGCCAAGGTGCTGCATCACCGCAGCAGTGCCGACGACAACAGGCAGGCGCAGGCGTTGATCGACCGTGCCGTTTCGCTCGATCCCGGCTATGCCCACGCGCATGCCTGGCGGGCCTGCATCCTCGGGCAATCCTGGGTCTACGGCTGGTGTGCCGACAAGGAGGCGACCTGGGCCGAGGTCAATGCCGAGCTCGAACGGGCGCTTGCGCTCGACGACAACGACGCCGACGTGCATCGCATCCTTGCCGCCGTCAACGTCAACACCAACGAACTGACGACGGCGCGCTATCACCAGGAGCGGGCGCTGTTCCTCAACCCCAATTACGACCTCGTCGTGGTGCAGCAGGGCGAACTCTTGACCTGGCTCGGCCGGCCGGAGGAGGGAGCGGAATGGATCCTGAAGGCGATGCGCCTGAACCCGCACCACCCGGAACGCTTCTGGAGCCACCTCGGCAAGGCGCATTTCGCCGCGCGCCGATATGGCGAGGCGATCGAGGCCTTCATGCACCTGACCTCGATGGACGAGACCCAGCACGCCTTCGTCGCCGCCTGCCACGGCTGGCGCGGTGATGCGATTGCGGCGGGCGCGCATATCGGCAAGGTCAAGGCGCTGGCGCCGAGCTTCGAGATCGAGACCTTTCTGGCGACCATGCACTATGCGCAGGAGGAGGACCTGCAGCATCTGCGCGAGGGGCTGGTGAAGGCGGGGGCGGGGTGAAAAGCGGGCCCGCGCGCTCAAGGCCTGCGCGTGGACGCGAGCACGGATCCGGAGGCGAGGAGGATGCGTTTCCGCCCCTGACAACGCAATTGCGGAGCCTGCTGCACCGTCGGGAGAGGTGGCTATGGAAGCAGTTCGCGCAGAACGGCGGCTGGTGGCCATTCTTGCCGTCGACGTTGTCGGCTACTCGCGGCTGATGGAGGCCGACGAGGCCCGTACGCTCGCAGCCATCAAGGCGTGGCGTTGCGACATCTTCGATCCCCTCATGCAGGACTACCACGGCCGCATCGTCAAACTGATGGGCGACGGTGCGATCGTCGAATTCGGCTCCGTCGTCGATGCCGTCGCCTGTGCGGTCGCGTCGCAAAACAGGGTTGCGGCGCGCCAGGCGGATATCCCGCGCGAGCATCGGCTGCTGCTGCGCATGGGCATCAACCTCGGCGATGTCGTCGTCGAGGGGGATGATCTGCTCGGCGACGGCGTCAACGTCGCAGCCCGCCTCGAGCAGATGTGCGAGCCAGGGGGCCTGTTCGTCTCCGGCACCGCCTTCGACCACCTGCAGGGCAAGTTCGAACTGCCGCTGGAGTTCATTGGCGAGCATCACGTGAAGAACATCCAGCGGCCCGTCCGCGTCTACCGGGTGCAGTTCGACGGAGATTTCAAAAGTCGGCGCTTCACCTTCGAGACCCTTCGCGGCTGGCGCATTGCGGCTGCGCTGGCCGTGATCGTTGCGACCGGCCTTGCCGCGACGTGGCTGGTGCAGAGGCGCGAGAGCGTCGAGCCCGCGTCCGTTGCGCGGAGCGCCTTGCCGCTGCCGCAGACGCCCTCGATCGCGGTGCTGCCTTTCGAAAATCTCAGCTCCGATTCAGCGCAAAGCTACTTCGCCGACGGCATGACCGACGACCTGATCACCGAACTGTCGAAACTGTCGGGCATCTTCGTCATCGCGCGCAACTCGACCTTTGCTTACAAGGGCAAGCCCACCAAGGCGCAGCAGGTGGGGGCGGAACTGGGCGTCCACTATATCCTCGAAGGGAGCGTCCGTCGGGAGGGAAACCAGGTTCGGGTCAATGCCCAATTGATCGACGCGATCGACGGGCACCACCTTTGGGCCGAGCGCTATGATGGGGAAATGAGCGGCGTGTTCGGGCTGCAGGACAAGGTGATCGGACAGATCGTCTCGACGCTCTCCGTGAAGCTGACGAGTGCCGAAAAGAACGTGGCGGCGGTGCCGGAAACGACGAACCCGAAGGCCTACGATACCCTGTTGCGCGGCTGGGAGCATCTTCGCCGCGACAGCGAAGCGGAAACGGTCGCAGCTTCCGCATTTTTCCAGAAGGCGATCGTGCTCGACCCGCACTATAGCCGCGCCTACGCGTCGCTGGCGGCGGCAAACTGGCGGGCGAGCATCCTCTCCTGGGATTATTCCCGCAGGGAGGCCGCGTCCAGGAACCTCGCCAGAAATCTCGCAAAGGCGATGGAGAGGCCGACGCCGCTTGCCTATGCCGTCTCGGCGCAGGTGCTCGCGCAGCAGGGGCGTTACGACGAAGCCTTCGCCGCCATCGACCGAGCGATGACGCTAGCACCCAACGATCCCGACAACCATGTCGGTATGGCGCGGATCCTCAACGCGACGGGACGCGCGACAGAGGCGGAACAGGAGGCGCGCCTGGCGATGCGGTTCGATCCTCACCCGACGCGGGCAACGCTGCGCATGCTCGCCGTCTCGCTGTTTTCTCAAGGCAAATACGACGAGGCCGCCGCCACCTACGAGCGGGTGCTCGAGAAAAGCTCCGAACTCTTGGGGGATTACGCCACGCTGACTTCGAGCTACGGACATCTCGGCCGCACGGGCGACATTCAGAGGCTGGTCGACCAGTACAACAAACTGGCGACGTCCTCGCTGGGAGATCCGCTCACCGTCCAGGAAAGCGCCTATGACTGGTATGGCAGCGCCTTCAGCTACCACCGGCCCTATATCGCGCGGTTGCAGGAGGGACTTCGCAAGGCCGGATTGCCGGAAGGGGCCGGCACGGACCTTGCCTTCGACGACTATGCCAAGTTCATGACGCTGACGAAGGGCGAGCTCAGCGTCGAGCGAACGATAAAGGTCGACGTTGCGGAAGTGAAAGCGCTGCTTGCGCGCGGCGTCACCTTCATCGATGTGCGGGCGCCGCTCACCTATGACATTGGCCATCTCCCCAAGGCCGTCAATCTGTCGCTGCTGACCGCGCTATCGAAGGAAAGCCTCGCCAAGGTGGTGGGAAAGGCAGACGAGGTCGCCTTCTATTGTCAGGGCAGAAACTGCACCCATGCCGCCTATGCGTCCGCCAAGGCGATCGCCTGGGGCTACACCCGCGTCTACTATTTCGCCGGCGGATTTCTGGAGTGGGATGACGAGGGCTACCCGCTCGTGATCGAGGTCGGCAAGTAGTTCGGGCAGGGATGTCCGCGATCCATTGCTACCGTGGCCCGATGCTGATGAAGATCGACTTCCGGTCGCTGTGCGAGCTGGGGCGCCACTGGCGCGGCATCGGCGTGACGCTCTTCATCAACGGGGCGATCAAGCCATTCTCGATGGCCCTGCTGGCATGGTTGTTCTGCTGGCTCTTCCGCCCGTTGCCGCCGCCATCAGCCTGTTCGGCATCCAGTCGGGCGCCGCGCTCGCGACCGTCGTCGGGGTACTCATCGAGGTACCGGTGATGCTGTCGGTCGTCTGGATCGTGAACAGGTCCAGGGACTGGTACGAGGCAGCGCCGGCGGTGGCCCGGAATTCCGTCTCGAAAGGCGCATGAGCGATGGAGGCGCGTGTCGCGCTCGCTGGACAGCCCTTGATACATGCGCCAATGATGACGGATGGACGAAATCGTCATCCAGGCGCACAAGCTTTGCGCCAACCATCGAGCGGAAATCGAAGCGAGCCCGTCCTGCGGATGCTTCTATTGTTGCGAGATCTTTCCGGCGGCCGAGATCAACGAATGGATCGACGATGACACAACGGCGATCTGTCCCCGTTGCGGCATCGATTCCGTCATCGGCAGTGGCTCAGGCTTTCCCGTGACGACGGTCGAATTCCTGGCGCGGATGAGACGCTATTGGTTTTGAGCGTCGCGCCGTCCGCCCTGAAGCGGGGGCGCAACGCCACGTAGACTTCAGCCTGTCGCCATCAAGGCCCAGCTCGTTTGCCGGGCATCGATGGCGGCTCCTTGCCGCGATCTTGGTCGGATCAGGCCTCAGGCTCGTGGCAGACAGCCTCGATGTTGTGGCCATCCGGATCGAAAACGAAGGCGGCGTAATAGTTGGCGTGGTAGCGCGGGCGCAGGCCCGGCGCGCCGTTGTCCCTGCCGCCGGCCGCAAGGGCTGCGCTGTAGAAGGCGTCGACCTGCTCACGGGTCGTGGCCATGAAGGCGAGGTGAAGGTGCGCCGGCGATTCCTCGGTCTGGTAGAGGCACAGCGACGACTTGCCGTCCGTACTCATCTCCACGCCATGCGCGCCATGATCGACCACCGAAACGCCGAGCGGTTCGAGCGTCTTCAGGTAGAAGTCGAGGCTTGCCGCGTAGTCGCGGACACCGAATTTGACGTGGTCGAACATCGCGTTCTCCTGTGTGCGGGTTTGAGGTGCGCTGGCGAGGCGGCGCATTTGCGGCCGGGATTGGGCTGATAGCCCGATGGCCTGTTGCAGGCAACCGTAGGTCCTTGGGGGCGCATCGGTATGCGCTCGGGGCCTGGCCTCTTGCCGCGCGGCGCGTCACACGGCGCAGACCTCCCGCACGCATCCCCTTAGCCACCTGTGCGCCGGATCGGCGTCGAGGCGGGGGTGCCAGAGCAACGAAATGGTGATTTCGGGCAGGGCGACGGGCAGGGGGAAGGTGACGAGGTTTTCGCGCAGGCTTCCGGTGTAGCGCTCGGGCACGCTGGCGACGAGGTCGGTGGCGCGGACAAGCGCCAGGGCCTCGGAGAAGCTGCCGACGGAAGCGGTGATCTTGCGGCTAAGGCCGAGGGCCTGGAGGGCAGTGTCGATCGGGCCGACGTCGTTGCCGCGGCGCGAGACATGGATGTGGTGGCCTTCGGCGTAGCGGGCGGGCGTCACTTCGCCTGATGTCAGCGGATGGCCCGGGCGGACCACGGCGACGAAACGGTCGTGGAAGAGGGCTTGGGCGCGAAGCTCCGGGCCCGTCATGTCGCCGACAACGGCAGTTTCGAGATCGACGGTTCCTTCGCGAAGCGGGCTGCTTTCCCGGTCGAGCTTCTGCACGAAGCGCAGACGCACGCCGGGCGCCTCTCGCTCGACACGGGCAATCAGTCCAGCGCCGAAGTTTTCGACGAAACCCTCGCGGTTCCTGAGCGTGAAGGTGCGGGCAAGCGTCTTCAGGTCCAGGCTCTCGGCCGGGCGAAGGCAGGCTTCGGCCGCTTCGACGATGGGGCCGGTGAGCGTGCGCAGCTCCAGCGCCCTCGGCGTCGGAACGAGGCCGCGGCCGGCACGCACCAGAAGCGGATCGCCGGTCGCCTCGCGCAGCCTTGCCAGCGCCCGGCTCATGGCCGAGGGGCTGAGCCGCAGGCGCCTGGCGGCGCGGGCGACGCTGCCTTCCGCAAGCAGCACGTCGAGGGTCACGAGCAGGTTGAGATCCGGTCTGGTCATGCCCATCCATAACACAGTTGGCTCATGATGTGGCGTCAAACGCACGAATGAAGTGCAAATGCTGCGTCTTCCGCCACATGAAGCCGAGGTCTATTTTTTCGGAGAACTGACCTTGGAGGGTTTTTCGATGATCTCATGCCCACTGATGCCCGCCCCGATTTCCCTGTCTGATCGGAAGTCGTTGCCGCCCATTTTGAATCATGAAAGCGCGCTATCGCCTTGTTTCCCCGCGATTTCCCGTGCTGCAAAAGATCGGTGCGAAACCTCGCGCGCGGGAGGTGGTCGATGAGCGCGACGAAGACTGCAAACGCTCCCGCCACCGCCTCGGTTCGCTGCGTGCTCACCAGCCTGTCGCTGTCGATGCTGCTCTCCTCGCTTGGCACCAGCAGCGCCAATGTGGCGCTTCCGGCGCTGGCGGACGCTTTTGGTGTCTCGTTCCAGGCGGTGCAATGGGTGGTGCTTGCCTATCTGCTTGCCATCACCACGCTGATCGTCAGCGTCGGGCGGCTTGGCGATATCGTCGGCCGGCGGCGGCTTCTGCTTGCCGGCATCGCGCTCTTTATCGCAGCCTCGGTGCTTTGCGGCCTGACGCCCGCTTTCCCGCTGCTCGTCGCGGCGCGAGCGATGCAGGGCGTCGGGGCTGCGATCATGATGGCGCTGACCATGGCGTTTGTCGGCGAGACGGTGGCGACGGAGAAGACCGGCAGCGCCATGGGCTTGCTCGGCACCATGTCGGCCATCGGCACAGCGCTCGGGCCGTCGCTCGGCGGCGCGCTGATTGCCGGGCCCGGTTGGCGGGCGATCTTTCTCGTCAACGTGCCGTTGGGGCTTCTGGCGCTCGTGCTCGCCCATCGGTATCTGCCGGCGGACAAGGGGTATGAGGGCAGGGAACGCCCACGCTTCGACGTCGCCGGCACCTTGCTGCTTGCGCTTTCGCTGGGCGCCTATGCATTGGCGATGACGGTGGGCCGCGGCAGTTTCGGCATGCTCAATGTCGCGCTGCTTTCGGCCGCCGTTTTGGGTCTTGCACTGTTCCTGCGGGTCGAGACCAAGGTAGCCTCGCCGCTGATCCGGCCGGCGATGTTGCGTGATCCGGTTTTCAGCCGCGGGCTTTCGACCAATGCGCTGGTCTCGACCGTGATGATGGCGACGCTGGTGGTCGGGCCGTTTTATCTGTCGCGCGGGCTGGGGCTCGATGCGGCGATGGTCGGGCTCGTCCTGTCGGTCGGTCCCGTCATCTCGGCCTTCGGTGGCGTGGTCGCCGGCCGTATCGTCGATCGCCTGGGCGCGGGCTTCGTAGTCACGATCGGTCTTGCCGCGATGGTTGCGGGCTGCGCGGCGCTTGTGCTGCTGCCCGGGCTTTTTGGCGTTGCCGGTTATGTCGCGGCGATCGCGCTTTTGACGCCCGGCTACCAGCTGTTCCAGGCGGCCAACAATACGGCGGTCATGGCGGATGTGAGCGCGGACCGGCGCGGCGTCGTTTCCGGCCTGCTCTACCTTTCGCGCAATCTCGGCCTCGTCACCGGCGCATCGGTCATGGGCGCGGTCTTTGCCTCAGCCGTGGTGGCAAGCGACATGGCCGGGGCGGCGCCAGCCTTGGTCGCCAGGGGCATGCAGGTGACCTTTGCTGTGGCTGGGCTGTTGACCGTGACCGCGCTGGCGATTGCCGTTGCGGGCAGGGCGTTCAGGCGCGCACAACGGGCCGTCGCCGCGGAGCCAGCTGGAGAGTGATGATCCCGCAAAAGACGGACCGCACCGACACGCCGCCGCTCAGCGATCGGCACCCGACCGATTGCGCCACGCCTCTGACGCGAGGCTGTAGCTCTGGTGGAGGATCTCTTCGCCCCTCGAGCGGGAGGCCTTCCGCATGGTTTTCTCAGGGCGAAAGCCGAGCTTGAGCAGGACCTTGCCGGAGGCCGGATTGTCGGCCGCGTGGCCTGATTTCAGCCTCGCGAGCCCGAGCTGCTCGAAGGCGAAGGACACCACTGCCTGCGCTGCCTCGAAGGCATAGCCCTGGCCCCAGCTTGGCTTCTCCAGCCAGTAGCCGAGTTCGCCTTCTTCGCCGTCGATCTCGTCGAGATCGACCAGGCCGATCATGTGGCCTTTGCGCTCGATGGTAAATCGAAAGGCCGTGCCGGCGATCCATTCCTGCCGGTGCACACCGAACCAGACGGTCATGTCGTCGGGATCGGGTGGAAACTGCGCCATGCGTAGCATGCGCGTGACGTCCCAATCCGACTGGATCTCAAAGGCGCGCTGCGCATCGGCGGGCGTTGTCGGGCGCAGCGCGAGTCGATCGGTCGTCAGCGTGACCGCGGGGCGATTTCCAGTGTTCGCTGCGGATGGGCGCATTGTCACGGGTCTCCCCATCGATCCGCACTGATCGTCAGACACTACCGCGTTCAGGCGGTCGGCAAACGCTCGAGCCGGGCGCGAAGCGTTTCGAAATCCGGCACGAACCAGATCGAATCACCCTTGTTCGTTTCGCGCACGAAATCGGTCAGCGCCTTGCTGGCTTCGAGCCTGGTGCTGATATCGCCGACGATGGCGAGCCGCATGCGGTAGTTGACGAATTTCTGGAACACCTCGCCGGCGACGCGGGTCGAAAGATCGAGGAAATGGGGACCCAGCCGTTCGACCGGGACTGCCAGCAAGTCGGCCTCATGCGCCCAGCCGTCGCCGAGAAAATCATTGGCGTCGCCCGGTGCCGCAAGCAGAGGGCCATCGACAGCGCATTGCAGCACGCGCGCGGTTCCGATTTCGATCAGCTGTGTCATGCGCCAAGAAGTAGGCTGCAAAGCCCAGGGTTGCAAGGGCTGTTGCCTCGGGTTCTGCCGTCGGGGCAGGTTGCGCTCGCCGCCGGCAGGATTGGTCCCGTATCCGCATGTCCGGTCGGTTCGGCCGAGCGGGCATGAGGCGATGTATTTCTAGAAATATATCGATATTCGCAAAAACTGATTGGCGTCCGCAAGTTATGCCGGAACGACGCGTGAGAATTTCTCGGGAATTCCGGTGCCAGTTTTCTGTCAATTTGACACAGATCAATGACCCCTTCTGTTCGGCATTTACTCTGAGGCACGGTGAAAAGCTGTCATCGGCCGGTCACGGGATTGATTTTTATTTCCGGTGGCGCATCTTACCTTGGATTGTGTTGGGGGACGCAGGAATGCCGGAAGTCGTTCAGGCACAGCCGATCGAAAAGCCGCCGCGCTCGCGACGCGCGGAGCTGATTACCTTCTTCGTGCTCGCCTTCGGCATCTGGCCGATCGTCGCCGTCGGCATTGTCGGCGGCTATGGTTTCCTCGTCTGGATGCTGCAGATCATCTTTGGCCCGCCGGGCCCGCCCGGGCATTGAGGTCGAGCCATGAAGGTCGAACCTCTCTCACGCCGTGAATTTTTTACCGGCCGCGCTGCCGCAAAGCCCGTCCGCATCCGCCCGCCGGGCGTTTCGGAGCTCAGCCTTGCCGCCTGCACCGGTTGCGGCGCCTGTGCGGAGCGATGTCCCACCGCCATAATCCGTCTTTCTGACGGTCTTCCCTTCGTCGACTTTTCGGGCGGCGAATGCACCTTCTGTGGTGCCTGCGAGGAAGCCTGTCCCGAGCCGGTATTCACCGAGAAGGCCGTGCGCCGTTTCCCGCATGTCGCCGCGGTCACCGATACCTGTCTCGCGCGCCGATACATTGCCTGCCAGTCCTGCGGCGAAAGCTGTCCGGAGCAGGCGATCCGTTTTCGCCCGCGTATCGGCGGGCCGTTTCTGCCTGAGATCAACGAAGACCGATGCACCGGCTGCGGCGCCTGCCTCAGTGGCTGCCCGGTGAGTGCGATTGCAGTGAAGGCATTGGAAGTGGAGGTGGCGCATGTCTGAGGCCGCAGCGGCAAAGGCGGGTACGCCCTATCACATTTCGAGCGCCGTGGTCGCCACGATGCCGCAGAGCACCGAAGCGATCCTGGCGACGCTCGCGGGAATGGAAAACGTCGAAATCCATGGCCATGGCGGCGGCAAGATCGTCGTCGTCATCGAAGGCAGAAGCACGGGCGCGCTCGGCGAACGGCTGACTCAGATCTCGCTGCTCGACGGGGTGATCTCGGCCAACATGGTTTTCGAGCATGTGGAAATGGAAGAGGAAGGGCAGGAGCCATGAGCGGAGAACTGACGCGGCGTGACATTCTGAAGGCCCATGCGGCCGGCATCGCCGCCGCCACGGCCGGCATTGCGCTGCCTGCCGCCGCACAGCCGGTGCCGGGCGGCGTCAACGCGCTGGAAATCAAGTGGTCCAAGGCGCCGTGTCGCTTCTGCGGCACGGGCTGCGGCGTGATGGTGGGCGTGAAGGAAGGCCAGGTTGTCGCCACCCACGGCGACATGCAGGCCGAGGTCAACCGCGGCCTCAACTGCATCAAGGGCTATTTCCTTTCCAAGATCATGTACGGCAACGACCGCCTGACGACGCCGCTCTTAAGGAAGCGCGGCGGCACTTACGCCAAGGACGGCGAGTTCGAGCCCGTCAGCTGGGACGAGGCCTTCAACGTCATGGCCGAGCAGGCAAAGAAGGTGCTGAAGGAGAAAGGCCCGACGGCCGTCGGCATGTTCGGCTCCGGTCAATGGACGATCTTCGAGGGTTATGCGGCGACCAAGCTGATGCGGGCGGGTTTCCGCTCCAACAATCTCGATCCCAATGCCCGCCACTGCATGGCGTCCGCCGCCGTCGCCTTCATGCGCACCTTCGGCATGGACGAGCCGATGGGCTGCTACGACGACTTCGAGAACGCCGATGCCTTCGTGCTCTGGGGCTCGAACATGGCGGAGATGCACCCGATCCTCTGGACCCGTGTCGCCGACCGGCGTCTCGGCCAGCCGCATGTGCGCGTCGCGGTGCTTTCGACCTTCACCCATCGCAGCATGGACCTGGCCGATATCCCGATCGTCTTCAAGCCAGGCACCGACCTCGTCATCCTCAACTACATCGCCAACCACATCATCACGACCGGCAAGGTCAACGAGGACTTCGTCAACAAGCACACGAAGTTTGCTCGCGGGGTCACCGACATCGGCTATGGTCTCCGGCCCGACAATCCGGTCGAGGTGAATGCCGCAAACTCCAAGGACCCCGGCAAGACCGAGCCGATGGATTTCGAGGCGTTCAAGGAGTTCGTTTCCGAATATACGCTGAAGAAGACCGCCGAGATGACCGGCGTCGATCCGGAGTTCCTGGAGCAGCTGGCCGAGCTTTATGCCGACCCGAGCCGCAAGGTCATGTCGCTCTGGACCATGGGCTTCAACCAGCATGTGCGCGGTGTGTGGGCCAACCAGATGGTCTACAATCTGCATCTTCTGACCGGAAAGATCTCCGAGCCCGGCAACAGCCCGTTCTCGCTGACCGGACAGCCGTCTGCCTGCGGCACGGCGCGCGAGGTCGGCACCTTCGCCCATCGCCTGCCTGCCGACATGGTGGTGACCAATCCCGAGCACCGGAAGCACGCCGAAGAAATCTGGCGCATTCCGCACGGTATCATTCCGGAAAAGCCCGGCTACCACGCCGTGCAGCAGGACCGGATGCTGAAGGACGGCAAGCTCAATTTCTACTGGGTGCAGGTCAACAACAACGTCCAGGCGGGGCCGAACACCGCCAACGAGACCTGGCAGGGCTATCGCAACCCGGACAATTTCATCGTCGTTTCCGATGCCTATCCGACGATCACGGCGATGAGCGCCGACCTGATCCTGCCCGCCGCCATGTGGGTGGAGAAGGAAGGGGCCTACGGCAATGCCGAGCGGCGCACCCATGTCTGGCACCAGCTGGTGCAAGCGGGCGGCGAAGCGCGCTCGGACCTCTGGCAGATGGTGGAGTTTTCCAAGCGCTTCACCACCGACGAGGTGTGGCCGAAGGAGATCCTCGACGCCAGCCCCGAATATCGCGGCAAGACGCTGTTCGAGGTTCTGTTCAAGAACGGCGAAGTCGATCGTTTCCCGCTGACCGATGTCAGCGCCGAATACGACAACAACGAAGCCAAGGATTTCGGCTTCTACATCCAGAAGGGGCTGTTCGAGGAATATGCCACTTTCGGACGCGGCCATGGTCATGATCTGGCGCCCTACGACACCTATCACGAGGTGCGCGGGCTGCGCTGGCCTGTGGTCAACGGCCAGGAGACGCGCTGGCGCTACCGCGAGGGCTTCGACCCCTATGTGAAGCCGGGCGAGGGCGTGAAGTTCTATGGCAACAAGGACGGCAAGGCGATCATCCTTGCGGTGCCCTACGAGCCGCCGGCCGAATCTCCCGACGACGAATACGATACCTGGCTGGTGACCGGCCGCGTGCTGGAACACTGGCACTCGGGCTCGATGACCATGCGGGTGCCGGAACTCTACAAGGCGTTTCCGGGCGCGCGCGTCTTCATGAACGCGGAGGATGCCCGCAAGCGCGGCATCAACCAGGGCATGGAAGTGCGCATCGTCTCGCGCCGCGGCGAGATCCGCTCACGCGTCGACATCCGCGGCCGCAACCGCATGCCGCCCGGCGTCGTCTTCGTTCCCTGGTTCGACGCCAGCCAGCTGATCAACAAGGTTACCCTCGACGCCACCGATCCCATCTCCAAACAGACGGATTTCAAAAAATGCGCGGTCAAGATTCTTCCCGTCACCCTCTAGGGTGGTCACGGCTGGTTCGGGCCGTTGCCAAACGGCCCGCATGGATGGCCCTTGCGGCTGGCCTTCTGATGTTCGTCACGACGGCGGCCGTCGCCCAAGTGGCGGAAAAACTGGTGCCGCAGCTCGAAGGGCCGACGCCGCAGATGGCGACGGAAGCGGCGGCACCGCTGCCGAAATGGGTGGTCGACGACAAGCGCAAGATGCGCGCCTATCCCGATCAGCCGCCGGTCATTCCGCATTCGATCGAGGGCTACGAGCTTTCGGTCAATGCCAACCGGTGCCTGTCCTGTCACAAGCGCGAGTTCACGCAGGATTCGGGTGCGCCGATGATCAGCGTCACCCACTACATGACGCGCGACGGGCAGATGATCGCCGACGTTTCGCCCCGGCGTTACTTCTGCACCGCCTGCCACGTGCCGCAGGCCGATACCAGCCCGCTGGTGCCGAGCAATTTCAAGGACATGAGCGAACTGGGCTTCAAGCCGGCCGGAAGCGAGTGACGACATGATCGCATGGATCAGGAAAATCATCCTTTGGGCCTGGGGCATCATGAAGACGCCGGCCGGCACGCTCGGCCTTGGCTTCCTCACGCTCGGCGGCTTCATCGGCGGCGTCATGTTCTGGGGTGCATTCAACACGGCGCTGGAACTCACCAACACCGAAAAGTTCTGCACCTCGTGCCATGAGATGCACGACAACGTCTATCAGGAGCTGACGCGCACCATCCACTTCTCCAACCGCTCGGGCGTGCGCGCCAGTTGCCCGGACTGCCACGTGCCGCATGAATGGACCGACAAGATCGCCCGCAAGATGCAGGCTTCGAAGGAAGTCTGGGGCAAGATCTTTGGCACGATCAATACCAGGCCGAAATTCCTCGAGAAGCGGCTGGAACTGGCGCAGCACGAATGGGCGCGCATGAAGGCCAATGACAGCCTGGAATGCCGCAACTGCCATTCCTCCGTCGCCATGGACCTGCAGAAGCAGACGCAGCGGGCGGCCGAGATCCACACCCGCTATCTGCTCTCGGGCAAGGCCACCTGCATCGATTGCCATAAGGGCATCGCCCACGAGCTGCCCAACATGGAAGGCATCGATCCAGGCTGGAAGATGCCGCCGGAACTGGAGGGCAAGAAGATGGCCAATCAGACGCCGATCGATGATCTGAGGCAGGCGATGGCGGATCTGCATATGCAGGCGCAGTAAGACGCGCCGGCCCACCTGAGCCGCATTGAATTCTCCAGGGCCATGCCGGTGCGGTGTGGCCCTCTTTTTTACGGTTCTTGGGCAGTGCGTCCTTCATTCCTGTGCTTGTCACAGGAATTCAGCCGCGTCGCGTCGGCGGCGCGAGGGACCTGGTTCCCAAGAGGCGTCGTGCCAAGACCGTACTTCCCACCGTGCCGACGCACGGCTGCTGGATCTCTGTGACGAGCACAGAGATGAGGGTGGGTGGGGGCCGGCCTCGTGCCAAGCCGCCAGATGAGGGGAGTGGCTTGGGGGTTCTTGAGCCAACGGCGCACGTTCGGATCTGCGGCGATGGACTTGTCGAGCAGCGCTTTTCTCTCTTCATTTCCCCCCGCCAATCTTATTTCGGAAAAAAAACGACACCGCTGTCGGCGCCGCCATTTCCCGTTCGTCATTTAGGCAGGGAGGCAATCTGGCTTCCTCCACCGGAGCGGGATAGGAAAAAAATCCGCGCGGGTCTTTCGCCCGCAGCCTGCTCTCACTATTTGGGTTTCACCACGCCGGCACCCCCAGAGGTCACGAGGACCGGGACTGGCGTGACAGAGGAGAATGGACAATGCGCGTAGTGGTTTTCGTAAAGGCGACCAAGGACAGCGAAGCGGGCAACATGCCCTCGACCGAGCTGCTGGAAGCCATGGGCAAGTACAACGAGGAACTGGTCAATGCCGGCATCATGCAGGCGGGCGAGGGGCTGCATCCCTCGTCGCGTGGCGCCCGCGTCGCCTTCGACGGCGCCGACCGCATGGTCATCGATGGCCCCTTTGCCGAGACCAAGGAACTGGTCGCGGGCTTCTGGATCTGGACCGTCAAGGACATGGCCGAGGCAATCGCCTGGGTGAAGCGCTGCCCGAACCCGATGCCGGGCCCGAGCGAAATCGAAATCCGCCCGGTCTTCGAGATGGAAGATTTCGGCGACTTGGTGACGCCGGAGATCGCCGCCCAGGACGAGCGCCTGCGCGAGAAGATCGCCAACCAGTAAGGGCTGTTAGCCGAACCTTGGGGTGGCCTTGCCCATCTCCCCAGGTTTAACCCGGGAGCAACTCTGCTTGCCCCTCACCCTAACCCTCTCCCCGCAGGCGGGGAGAGGGTACGAGCCCGGTTCTCGGTGATTTCGAACGCAGCGCCGTCACGGTCAAATGTGTTTGGTCGGGGGGCCGGATTGCGGTGCTTGTCGCCGAGGGAGTGAGTGCCACGCATGTCCTTCTCCCCGCCAAGCGGGGAGAAGGTGCCGGCAGGATGAGGGGCAAGTCGTCACCGGGCGGATGAGGAGTTAGTCCTCACCGGGCGGATGAGGAGTAAGTCCTCACCGCGGGATGAGGGGCAGCCGCCGGTTTTGCGCGGTGACAAGGTGTTGTGCGGCGAGCGGGACGAAGGCCGTTCGCGGGATGAACGGCTGCCACGGTGTCCGGATCGTGTCGATGTTGGCAGGACGTCTGCTCTGCTTCCCGTAGAGATTGTATTAACCGTGTTCGTTTACCTTATTTCCGGGGTTTGAACCGGAGTGGGGCAATGGTCAGGACGAGCAGTTTCGTCATTTTTCTTCTTTCAAGTGTTTCGATCGCGGCGGCTGCCGATATCGATGGTCCGTTGGTGGGGCCGCAGGACGCCTATGAGGTGCCGGTGGAGCAGGCGTCGGGCGGCATCGTCGGCTACGTCGAGACGTCCTACGGCGCGGCCGTGGACTCGCCCGGCGATATCGATGCGGATGCATGGGACCTGCGCGGTGCGGTGAACTTCGACGCCGGCGCCGGCTTCAACCTGCAGGTCGATCTCGGCTACACGCGCGCCTCCTTTGAGGATATCGACACGAACAGCTATGACGGCGCGCTGCACGGCTACTACCGTAATGATCTCTTTGCGGCAGGCGTCTTCGTGCAAGGCGCACGCCTCGACCCGGGCATCGGCCTCGACCTCAACGATTACATGGGTGGCGTCGAAGCGGCCTACTTCCTTGATACCTGGACGCTGCATGGCGCGATCGGCTACGGCCAGGCGAGTGTGGAAGACTTCGACGACATCGATGCCGATCATTACATGGGCTCGCTCGGCGCGCGCATCTACGCGACCGACAACCTGCGCTTCGACGTCGACGGCTCGCTGCATCGCATGAGCGAAAACGACCTGGATTACGACCTGCGCAGCGTAAAGCTGACGGCCAACTACCGGCTGGACGCTTTCCCCGTCACGCTCTTTGCCGGCTACAAATACACCAACGAAGAGCTTTCAGGGCTGAGCGCTTCGGTTTCCGGCGACACCAGCACCCTCTTCGGCGGCCTGCGCTTCTCCTACGGTTCGACGACGCTCAAGGAAGAAGAGCGCCTCGGCCCGGTCTGGTCCAGCAATCGCCTGGCGTTCTGATCGGCTTGGCAGGCGGCAGCATTTTGCGCCGCTGCCAGCCAGGTACAATCATCAAGCAAGAGCATGGTGGCACCGCGCGTCTGAAGAGGCGCGCGGTGTTCTTATGTTATCGCAGGCTCCGGAGATAATTGGCCCGATCGAACGGGTTCGCGCCCAACCGGGGCCGGGAAGGCTGCGTGCCTGCGATCGGCGCGTAGTGATCGAAGCTGTTTTCGAGCACGCCGGCGCCGCTGGTGAGCCCCGGCAACTGCCGCTGGACGCCCTGGACGTTGGCCGATGCGATCGTTCCGGCAAGCCGGGCGACGCCGCCTTCGATGATCGAATCCGTCGTCGACGCGCCTGACTTGGCGAGCAGCGTGTGAATGGCCGTCAGGACGGACGCGGGCGCTTCAAGGCGGAAGCTGTCGATCGGCTCGCAGACGACCGTTCCGGCCGAAGACAACGCCTCGGCGAGCACCAGCGGCGTCAGCCGGCGAAAATCGACGGCGGTGCTGGCCGGCGAGGTCTGGCGCGCCGCTGTCATGGCGACGTGGCAATCGATCACCTGCCAGCCGAAGAGCCCGGCCTTCAGCGTTTCGGCAACGGCCTCTTCGACCGCCCGGTAAAAGCTCGCAGGCATCTGGCCGACATCCACTTCGAGGGCAAAACTGTTGCCCGCTGCCGCCGGCCGCGGTTCGATCCTGAGGCCGACGGTCGCAAGGAAGGGGTTCGGCTCGCGGAAGATGATCTCGATGCCGGTTCCGGTGCCAAGGGGCCGTTCGACGCAGATGACCGTGCTTTCCTCGAAATGCGCCTCCAGCCCGAAATCGGCCGACAGGGTGGCCTCGATCACCTCCTTCTGCACCTCACCATAGAGCGAAACGAACATCTCGCTGGCATCGTCGCTGGTGCGCAGGTTGATGAACGGGTCCTGTTCGGCCAGTTGCTGAAGGGCAAGCCACAGCGCCGTGTTGTCCGAAGGGCGCCTCGGCCGCACGAGGGTTTCGAGCGTCGGCGGGGCGAAATGAAACGCTCCGGCACGCGTTCCGTCGACGCCGACCCAATCACCGATGCGGGCATGGGCAAGCCCGCCCACCTTGGCGATGCGGCCGGCTGTCACCCGGTCCACCTTTTCCAGCCGACCCTGGTCGAAGAGCTGGATGCTGGTCACCTTCGCCGCGCCGCCGGAAAGGACGAGATAGTCGCGCGTGGCGACAGTGCCGGACGTCAGGTTGAGAAAGGCGAGCTTTTCACCGCCCCAGCCGCGCTCGATCTTGAAGATCCGGCCTTCGACCGGTGCATCCGGGGCGGGCGCCTTCGCCGGCAACAGCGTCTCGATCGCGGTGATCAGGCCCGGCACGCCGACGCCGGTCATGGCGATGCCGCAATAGACCGGGTGCAGAAGGCCTTCGGCAAGCTGCGTCGCCAAGGCCTTCCGCAGCCGCTCGACAGTCAGACGCTCCGGTGCCAGCACATAATCGTCGAGCAAGGCTTCATCATTGGCGGCAAGCGCCTCCGAAAGTGCCGAAAAATGCGGTTCCTGCGCAAAGTCGATCGGCTCGGTTCTCGCGTGTCGGCTGCCGACCTCGACCGCCGCCGACATGATGACGGGGCGTACCGAGAGTTGGCTGGCGATCTCTTCGACCACTTCGGCGGGACGCGCCCCGAGGCGATCGATCTTGTTGACGAAGAACAGGAAGGGGACGCCGAGGCGGCGCAAGGCGCGCACCAGCACGCGGGTCTGCGCCTGCACGCCTTCCACCGCCGAGACGACCACGACGGCGGCATCGAGCGATTGCAGCACGCGCTCGACCTCGGCGATGAAGTCCGGATGCCCGGGGGTGTCGATGAGGTTTACGACCAGATCGCCAAGCCTGAACGACACGACGGAGGCGGCAATGGTGATGCCACGCTGCCGTTCGAGTTCAAGGCTGTCGGTCTGGGTATTGCCGCTATCGACGCTGCCGAGCCTGTCGATCGCACCGGTGTCAAAAAGGAGTCTTTCCGTAAGGCTAGTCTTGCCTGCATCCACGTGGGCGAGGATGCCCAGATTCAATGTGCGCATATCCCATCAGCTGCTCAAAAATTCGGATCTGGGTTTCTTGAGAAGTGACTCGGCGCATCGGGGCCTCCAGACTTGAGCTTCTTGCGGATCGCGCAACCCACGGCAGGCGAGGGTGCTCGTGAAATCTAAGGACGCCAAAGGAAGGGCGTCAAGCGCCGCCTGACAACTCCGACGCGGTGTTGCAGATTTGCTGGTGTGGTCGGGGCCATCGAAAAATGGCGATGCTCCCTTCAGGCGGTTACGCGAGGACAGGCCGAACACAATGTCTGGTCGTACTTATTAGTATATGCTAACTTCCTCCCGCCAAAGAAAAAGGGGGAGGCAAACATGGACATGACCCGTCGCGTCGTCGCTTTGGGCGGCGCCGGCCTGCTTGCATCAGCATCGTTCTTACCTGCGAACGCGCTGGAATCGCCGCTTTTCGATCCGGTCGAGGCTGCCGATGATTTCTGGCTGGCGGTGGAAGCCTATATCTACGGCTACCCACTGGTGACGACGGAAATGACCCGCCGGGTGGTGACCAATGTGGCCAAGCCCGAAGGCAGCAAGGGGCCGATGGGCCACGTCATCAAGCTGCGTGAATATCCGAACGCATCCTTCAAGGATGTCACCGCGCCGAATGCCGATACGCTGTACACGACAGCCTTCGTCGATGTGGGCAAGGAGCCGTGGGTGCTGTCGATCCCCGACATGAAGGATCGCTTCTTCCTGTTTCCGATGCTCGACGGCTGGACGACGGTGTTTCAGGTGCCGGGCAAGCGCACGACCGGCGGCGGGGCGCAGGCCTATGCCATTACCGGGCCGGGCTGGCAGGGAAGCCTTCCCGACGGCGTGACCGAATACAAATCGTCAACCGGCATCGTCTGGATCCTCGGGCGCATCTATTGCGATGGCACGCCGGAGGACTATGCGGCGGTGCATGCACTTCAGGACGAGTGCAAGCTTTGTCCGCTCAGCGCCTATGGAAAGGACTGGACGCCGCCGGTCGGCAAGGTCGATCCGTCGATCGACATGAAGACGGCGGTGCGCGAGCAGGTCAATCGCATGGATGCGGTCGAATATTTCACGCTTCTTTGCGAGTTGATGAAGACCAATCCGCCGACGGCGGCGGATGGCGAGGCGATCGCCAAATTTGCCGAAATCGGCATCGTGCCGGGCCAGGACTTCGACAAGAGCAAGCTCGATGCCGCCTTCGTGTCGCGCATCCCCGTCATGGCGTTCCATCGCATCATGCTGCACTTCAAGTTCAGCGATGGTGACATCCAGAACGTCAACGGCTGGGGCTTCACCACCAAGACCGGCATCTACGGCACCAACTATCTGCAGCGGGCGCTGATCACGGCGATCGGGCTTGGCGCCAATCGTCCGCAGGATGCGATCTATCCGACGTCGCTGAAGTCCAGGGACGGTCTGGTTTCCCGCGCCTATCACGGCTCCAACAAATACGTCGTCACCTTCCCCAAGGGGCAATTGCCGCCGGTGCGGGGCTTCTGGTCGATCACCATGTACGACGAGAACTATTTCTTCGTCGACAATCCGCTCAACCGCTATTCGATCAGCGCGCGCGTCAGCCCCAAGGCCAATGCCGACGGTTCGACGGAGATCTACATCCAGAATGAATCACCCGGCAAGGACAAGGAAAACAACTGGTTGCCGGCGCCGAAGGGCAAGTTCATCCTGATGATGCGGCTCTATTGGCCCGACGACAGCCCGCCTTCCATTCTCGACGGGTCGTGGCTCATCCCGCCGGTGAAGAAGGCAGGATGACAGAGGCGAAAGAGTCCCTGCGTCTTCGCGTGAAGGCGCAGGGCGTGGCGATCAGGCGGCGGCTCAGCGCTTAGGCAGCACGAGATCGCCGACCGTATAGATGTGAAACTCGCTGCGGGAGACTTCGTCCAGCTTGCGGAACTTCTCCGCGAACACCGGATCGGAGAAGAACTCATCGACATTTCCGGTGCCCTGGATCGCCTCGACATTGACGACGGTCTCGCCGTCGGTGCTCTTCGACAGCGTGCTCCACAGAAAACCTTCCTTCCGTTCGGCAACGTAGTGCACGACGTCCTGGATGACGGCGAAGGCTTCTTCCTGCTTGCCCGGATGGGCGTGGATGACGTTGACGACGAAGGTCGTCGGAACGGGGGACGCCGAGAAAGTGGGGGTAGGGATCGTTGTCATGCTTCTCTCCATTTAAACGCCGCGGCGTATCGACCGCGACGGCATCTGGATATCGGGAGAGAAATAGCGGATAAACGAGCGCGTATTCTCATCACTTCGGAAAAACATTCCGTAATCGGTGCGCGATGGACAAGCTCGGAACGCTCAGCATTTTCATTCAGGTGGCAGAGGCGGGCAGCTTCGTGGCCGCCGGGCATCGCCTAGGGCTTTCAGGTTCGGCCGTCGGCAAGGCGATCGCGCGGCTCGAAGACGAGATGGGCGTGCGCCTCTTCAACCGGTCGACGAGAAGCATGGCGCTGACCGAGGACGGCAGCTTCTTTCTCGACACCTGCCGCCGCATCCAGTCCGAATTCGAAACGGCCCAGGCGCAACTGTCACGCTCGCATGCGACGCCGCGCGGGCAATTGCGCGTCAGCCTGCCGCTCGCCGGCATGCTGCTGATGCCGACCATATCGGACTTCATGCGCGCCTATCCGCTGATCAATCTTGATCTCGATTTCACCGATCGGCTGGTCGATGTGATCGAGGAGGGCTTCGATGCGGTCATCCGCACCGGCGACGTGAAGGATACACGCCTGATGAGCCGCAAGCTCGGGACGTTCCGGCACCGGATCGTCGCTTCGCCGGAATATCTCGCGGCTCATGGGCGGCCGGAGGTGCCGGAGGACCTGCTTGGGCACCGCTGCCTTCATCACCGCTACGCCAATTCCGGCCGCCTCGAACCCTGGCCGCTCGTTCGTGACGGGCGTGAGGTGAAGCTGGACCTGCCTGTGACCACGGTGGCGAGTACGCTCGACCCCTTGATCTTTCTTGCGGAGCGTTCCTTCGGCATCATCTGCCTGCCGCCCTTTGCCGTGTCGCCTGAACTGGCGGAAGGCAAGCTGGTCTCGCTGCTGGAAGATTACCTTCGCGAAACCGGCACGTTCCGCGTGCTTTGGCCGACCAATCGCTATCTTTCGCCAAAGGTGCGTGCCTTCGTCGATTTCATGGCGGAGAACCTGTTTGCCGCGTGACGGCCGGGCGGCACGGAACGTTCCCCCGGCGTCGATCCAGCCGTTGCTAAAGTGCTGCAAATGTCCGAAGCTTCGCTGACGCCATCGGGTCATGCGAGCCGGAGCAGATGCGCACCATGACAGACGCCTCTTCCATTCAGCCTGCCGCCAGCCATGACGCCCGCATCTGCCGGGGATGCTGGGACCAGATGCATGTGCCGATCCCGATCCGCGGGCCCTTGGCGCTGCCGTTCCGTGCCTTCGGTATTACCCGCAGCAAGATGAACCCGAACATCTGTACGATCTGCGAGCGCTCCTTCCGTTACGTGAAGAAGCAGAGTCACGTTGCGGCAAGCGCCACAATCCTGTTTGCCGACATCCGCGGATTCACGCATCTTTCGGAGCGGATCGAGCGGGTGCGCTTGAGCCAGATCGTCAGCCTGTTCCAGGATCGCTGCGCCCAGGCGATCTGGGCGCATGACGGCATCGTCAACAAGCAGATGGGCGACGGGCTGATGGCGATCTTCAACTTTCCGATCATCCGGAAAGACCATGCGCAAGCGGCGATCATGGCAGCACGCGATATCCAGCGTCTCTGCGCCGATGCACTCGGCCGCCTCGACCTCGACGACCTCGGCGAACGGCCGCTCGGCGTGGGCGTCGGCATTCATTCGGGCGAGGTCGAGATCGGCGAGTTCTCGACATTCCGCAGCGATTTCACCGCGATCGGCGGCACGGTCAACCTGGCCTCGAGGCTCGAATCCCAGGCCGAGGCGGGCGAGATTCTGCTTTCCCCGGAGACGGCCGCTCAGGCGGAAACGCTGACGGCGGGCGCCGGCACCCGGCTGCTGGTCCTGAAAGGCATCGACCAGCCGGTCGAGGCGAGGGTGCTCGCGACACATTGATCGACGTGAAGCGTTTGCTGATTTCCCTAGTGTCGAGGTGAGCCGCTTCAGCTTACTCAGT
Organism: Ensifer sp. EB106-05-01-XG146; assembly: GCF_058791875.1. NCBI lineage: Bacteria > Pseudomonadati > Pseudomonadota > Alphaproteobacteria > Hyphomicrobiales > Rhizobiaceae > Ensifer > Ensifer sp. EB106-05-01-XG146. The sequence goes on along the minus strand of NZ_JBYTDX010000001.1, from coordinate 2,071,249 downwards.
GGAAACTTGCCTGATAGCTGGTCGCGATGAGCGAGACATGAGCGTCAAGAGGCGGTCGCAGTTCGAAGGCCTGTGGATGGCGTGAGAAATCATAGAGACGGAGGAGGCACCACTCCTCGCGTCGCGTCTGGGCCACCTCAAGTTCGTTGCGCGAAATATGGAATGGCGTTCGTTCCCAACCGTTGGTGGTCTTTACCTCGATCAAACGCACGCGCCCATCCGGCGTGAAGCTTGCTATGTCATAGCCCGCGCCATCGCCATCTTCCTGCGCCACCCACCGAATCTGGCGGGCCAGATCCTGACGACCGCTCTGTAGTAGCTGCGCGCGTTCGTGCTGGAGTACGCGCTCTTCTCCAGCGCGGCCGAGTGCACGGTTGCGTTCGTCCCGCCCGGCCACATCGAAACGCCGTGCGACCGTCTGCATCTGTGTCAATTCGTCGGGGGGTGGGGCATTGTGGAGAGTGGGCGGGACACCGATGAAGAGCGCCAGTGGCTCGGCCATGCCGAATGCCGGACCGGAACCAAGGACACTGTCCCATTGCGGATGCTGCGCTAACCAACGGGATATTGCCTCGGCCAAGGACATCTGAAAATTGAACCGCGGCTGGTAACCGCTGAGGGTGGGAAGACCAAACCCTCTCGCAGCAGCCGAAATGTTGCAATGTTTGAATTCTATCGAGCCGCGACTTCTTCCGAGCGCTTCTTGCAGAACCCGGTTGTGCAAGGCCTTGTTGTAGGATTGACCAGAAAGTTCGTCGCGAAGCATGGAAAAATAGGCCGCGACGATCGCGTCATTTTCCGTATCTGTCCAATTCCCCAAGCCCATGCTCTCCAGGCTACGCAGCACACCGGAATAAGTCATCCGGAAAAGCAGCGCCTCGCCATGCTTCGTATACCCTCATCCCCGGATATTGAGTATCAGTTCGCCTCAACCGATGCTTGTGTTCACTGGTCACGCCCACAGATCGCGCACGCAGCGGCCGTCCGGTGCCAGGTCCTCGAAGGTATCGAAGCCGTCGAAATGGTCGATCGGGAGATGGGCGACCCGGTCCAGCGCGGCCAGTCTGACATTGACGGCGATGCGCCGGCGGCCCTGTGCGTCGAGGTTGAGGCTGCGCCAGGCGACGACGCCGGCGCAGGTCGGGCAGAAGAGGATTTCGAGCGTCGGGTCCTTCTCGTCGGCGCGGGTATAGGCGGTGAGTTCGCCGCTGACTGCGATGCGCTCGCCTTCGTAGTCATAGGCCCAGAGCGTGCCGTAGCGATGGCAGAGCGTGCAGTTGCAGGCGGTGATCGGGCCGGGGTCGCCTTTGAGCGTCCACTTCGCATTGCCGCAGTGACATGAGCCGTCAAGCATGAGCCGCTCCCGCTATTGTACCGAGGCGGCATAGTGCCCCGATGGCGGGATGTCCGCAATCGGGGCCGGATATCAATCTCGCTCGCGCTTGTGCGCCAAGACAGCGTCGATGAAGGGAGCCTTCGAGGCGAGGTACTCGCCGATGCCATGCTGGTTCGTGGCTTCGAGGTGCAGCTTCAGCGCCTGATAGCGGGCGCTGAGGTCCGGATCCTGCCGCAGAAGATCGCGAAACCGCAGCATTCTTTCAATCTGCCAATGTCCTGACCGGCACACATGGACCTTGTGGGTTCGAACGCCATTGACGTCGCGCCGATAGAAGTGGTGGTCCTGCGAAAGGTCCGTGCCGCGAACATATCCAAGCGATTTCATACGCTCCGTCACATCGCCCACGTCGCGATGCTCGGACACCTCGCCCAGAAGGTCGATTTCCGGCTTCGCGGCGAGACCGGGGACGGCGGTGCTGCCGACATGGTGGATCGTGACGAGCGCATTTGCGAATACGCTGCGGATGCGCTGCTGCTCGGAGAGAAACAGATCGGGCCATCGCGGATCATAGACTGAAATCTGGCTGGTCAGCGGCACGGCGGCTTGCTCCGGGTTCTTGACGGTGGTGTCATGGTAGCACCCGGAACGAATTCATGGACCTTCCCCCGCCTGGACGGAGGAAGGTTGTTTGGTCGGATCGTGCCACCGCCTAGTTGCGGTCGAGCCGCATGACCTTTTCATCGCCGAGGACCATGCCGGTCTCGCGGAAACCGAAGCGGTGGTAGAGGGCGTGGGCGCGGGTGTTTTCCGGGTAGACGCCGAGATAGATGTCGCCGCATTCAGGGATCTAGGCCATGTGGTCCAGGAGGGCTGCGAGCGCCTTGGCGCCATAGCCCTTGCCCTGGTGGCGGGCATCGATCATCAGTCGGTAGATCCAGTGGTTGCCGTCATCGGGGTCGAGCGCATACATGGCGAAACCCACCGGCGCCCCTTCGGCCATCACGGCAAAACCGACGCATTCGGGGCGTTCGCCGAGTTCTTCGAGAGATTCGTCGTTGCTGGCGATGAAATCCATCTGGTTTTCGTGAACGTCGAGCCTTCGGATGACATCGGCATCGACGGTATCGACGGGCAGGAGTGTAATCGTCATTCGGTCCTCGTGGTCGACGCTGTGGCCTGGGAGGCAGTCTCTGTCTAATCCCTTCTGCGGTCACCTTCTCCCCGCGGGGCGAGCGGGGAGAAGGGACCTTGCAGCGCTCTCGGCGTCCACATCCTGCGCCTGGGCGCGAGCGGTTCCCTCTGCGGGGCGGGCAGGGGAGCCGAAGGGTAGGCGGAGCCGGGCCGCTGCCGTTCCCTTTCCCGATCAGCGGGCGAGGGAGTTGGGGGCAAGGAACCGGAGGGACGGGGACACGCGTCCAGCCTGGCAAAGCGTCAATAACAATCTGATTTATACGTTTTCAGTTTCTGCCGTGCCGGCCGGGCCGCTCGAGGCGCCGAAATCCGGAAAGCGAGCCCTTCTCCAACGGGCGCATTACCGCAACATTGCGATGGCAAGAAAGAAACGGCCTTCGCGCCAGCCGCTCAGGTTTCCTCGACGATGCGTGGCTCTGCTTTGCCCGTCCATTCAAAGGTGATGGTGTGGCCCTGGCGGACGTTCTGGATGACCGAGGGGCGGAAGACGGCGAGGCACGTGCCCTCGGGATCACGGGCCGACGGATAGATCAGGCCGTTGCCGCCTTCTGCAAGAATGGTGGCGGCGAGCGCCTGACCGGCGGGGTAGGCGACGGCGGTGTCGGGGGAGAGATAGGCGGCGTCCACTTCGCCGCGCACGTCATGGAAGCGGCAGGTGAAGCCGGCGATCAGTTCGCGGTAGCGACCGATGTCGTGAAAGCTGCCGGCCTCGCGAAGCGCCCGGGTGCGGTGATAGACGATTTCCGCCTGGCAGGTCTGGAGTGCGCGCGGGCCGAAGGCACAGTACCAGGCGCCGCGCTCCTCGCCGTTGAAGCGGTTGCCTGGAGGCCGGGCATGGCAGAAGGCGGCATTGATCAGCGACCAGCCGTAGCCGAAGGTCTCGTTCAGGAGTTCGGCAGGATCGACGCCGATGGGCAGAGCGAGCGGGCTCAGCCGCGCCGAGGTCATCGCCTCCAGCCGGTTGAGGATCTCGATCTCGTCGTCATCGTCGGCGAGCGGCTTGACCGCGGGCTCGTCGATATAGGCGGTCGAGATCAGCCGGACGGTTGCCGGCTCGTTGAAGTCGATTTCCGGCAGCGCGATCATAGGCCGCCGCGCAACCCGTCGAGATAGCGCCTGACCTTCATCATCACGGGAATGCCGCCCTCGATCATCAGGTCGACCGGCGAGCGGCCGGAAAACAGCGGGCCGGTGTTGACCGCCTTCGGCCATTGATAGGTAAGCGGCCCGTTGAAGAACAGCCGCAGGCCCTTGAAGATGCCGACGATCAGGCTCGCGCGCATGCGCTTGTCCTGGTCGAGCCTGCCCTTGAAGTCGCCGGCCTTCATGCGGTTCCAGGTGGCGATCGGCACGTCGAAGAGCTGGGCCGCCTCCCTATTGGTGAGGTTCCAGAGGTCGCAGGCTTTCACCACCGCCTTTACGATCACAGCTTCTTCCTGCCGGGCGGGTGCGAAAGCCGGTTGCGCCAGCGCCATAAATGTCTCCTATGCGGTGACTGAGTGTATCATATGATATGAAATGGAGATGTTGGGCGGAAAGTCAAGGGGTGGCCGGCTGATGCCTGTTTGCACTGCCGAGCGAACGCGCCCGGCTCTGCCCCTCACCCTAACGCTCTGCCCGCCAGCGGGGAGAGGGGACATGGACGACGGGGGCACCGTCACTCGGCGGCTGATCTCACAAACCCAAGGTAGGCCAGGTTTTTGTGAGGGGGGAGCGGGTGACCACGTCTCCTTCTCGCCGTCGTGACGGGGAGAAGGTCCCGGCCGGGGGGTGAGGGGCAGCGCTTCTGCTGCAAAAGGGCCATCCTCAAACCTGTCGAGGCTCTCGGCGCTTGGATCGCCCTTCACCTGACGTGGCGCAGAGGTCGCCGCGCGCGTTGCGTCGCCATCCGTTGAGATGGCGCGGTCTCCATCACGGCAATTCGATTTTACTCGGTTGGCGGCGGCCGATAGGCTTTTCGGCACAGTTGATGGGAGAGAGAGCCATGAAGCGCGCATTAGCAGCAATCGCATTCGCCTTGGCCTGTTCCGGCGCGGCCTATGCGCAGGACACCAGCATGAGTTTCTTCGTCACCAGCGTGAACCCCGGAAAGGGCGGCGATCTGGGCGGCCTCACCGGGGCGGACGCCTATTGCGATACGCTCGCCAAGGCAGCGGGGGCGACGGGCAAGAGCTGGAAGGCCTATCTTTCCACCGACGCTGAGAACGCCAAGGACCGGATCGGCGCAGGCCCCTGGAGCAACGCCAAGGGCGAGAAGATCGCCGATGATGTCGCATCGCTCCACAGCGACAAGAACAACCTGACGAAGCAGACGGCGCTCAATGAAAAGGGCGAGGTGATCAACGGGCGCGGCGATACGCCCAACCGCCACGACATTCTGACGGGCTCGAAAGCCGATGGCACGGCGGCACCGGACACCTGCGGCAACTGGACGATGGGCGGCGCCGACGGCGCGGCGATCGTCGGCCACAGCGACCGCACGGGATTGAACGATTCCGCCGAGGCCAAATCCTGGAACTCTTCGCACGCGACGCGGGGCGGCTGCACCGTCGAGGCCTTCAAGGGCACCGGCGGCGAGGGGCTGTTCTATTGCTTCGCTGAGAAATAGGTCGTGTTGACAAAGTAGTTTTCGGCACGTGGTCGCGCGGTTGGCGAGCTACGACTTCTTTTCTGCGTCCCCCAGAAAAGGATCGATGCCGATTTGGTGGAGCCTTTTACGCGCTTCCACAGAGGCCTGCCTGATGTCGGGATTTTCTTCTACCGCTCTTCCATACCAATATTTTGCGGCATGCAGGTCGCCAAGGTTCTCATAGCACTCCCCCAGTCGCTCTCCGAGATATCCGGCATCCAGCGACTGGTCGCCATCTGCCATGAAAAGATAAATCTTGATGGCATCCGCTGCATTCCCGCTTGCGATCAATTCTTTTGCTCGGCGCTCTAAATGATTGAAGTCATACACGACTTTGTCTCCAGCAACGCAACTTGGGTGCGGTTTTCCTAAAAAGCAGTGTTGAAACATGCCCGAGCCGGTTTGCCAAGCCACCCTGTCAACACGGCCTAGGGCGCTTTCAGCTTATCGTAACGCGCAAGGGACACGCCTTGGTTTCATCCTGACGGCCCGGACACTCGGCCCGGGTCGCAGGTCCGTTCCCACGTGCGTCAGACATGCGGCCCGAGCAGCGACAGGTCGGCCTCGCCGAGCCGGTCCTTGGCGGTCCAGAGCTGATGCCAGTAAGGGTAGATCACCGGCGGCAGGCTGACGGCGTCGAGCAGTTCCTTCTCCTCATCGGTGAGCTTCAGGTTTGCGGCAGCGAGATTGTCGCTGAACTGCGCCTCGGTGCGGCCGCCGATGATGACGGACGTGACGCCCTTGCGGCCGATCAGCCAGGCGAGCGCAACTTGCGCCGGCGACACGCCGCGCTCGGCGGCGATGGCAACGAGCATGTCGACGATCTTCCAGAGCCGCTCCTCGTCGCGGATCGGCGGCTCCTTCCAGCCGGCAAGCTGGCGGGTGCCTTCCGGTGTCTCGTTTCGCCGGTGCTTGCCGGAGAGAAGTCCGCCGGCAAGCGGGCTCCAGACGAGCACGCCGAGCCCCTGGTCGATGGCGATCGGCATCAGCTCATATTCAGCCTCGCGGGCCTCGAGCGTGTAGTGGATTTGCTGGCTGATGAAGCGCTGGCGGCCTTCGAGCGCGCTGACGCCGAGCGCCTTCATGATGTGCCAGCCGGAATAGTTGGAGCAGCCGATATAGCGGACCTTGCCGCTGCGAACGAGGCTGTCGAGCGCCTCCATCGTTTCTTCGAGCGGTGTTAGGCCGTCCCATTCATGCACCTGGTAGAGATCGATGACGTCGGTGTTCAGCCGCTTCAGGCTCGCCTCGCAGGCGGCAATCAGGTGCTGGCGCGAGAGCCCGCCGTCGTTCGGCCCCGGCCCCATCGAAAAGCGCGCCTTGGTGGCGACGAGCACACCGCCTTTGCGCTGGCCGCCGAGGACCTCGCCGATGATCTCCTCGCAATGGCCGGTCGAATAGATGTCGGCCGTGTCGATCAGGTTGACGCCGGCATCGAGGCAGAGGTCGACATAGCGGCGCGCCTCCTTCAGCCCGACATTGCCGACCTCGGCGAACTTGCCGCGGCCGCCGATCGTCATTGTGCCCATGGTGATGACAGAGATTTTCAGGCCGGAACGGCCGAGCAGCCGGTATTCCATGGTCTCTGGTCCTTTGCTGGTGGGGAAACGGGAACGCAAGCTTCACCGGATGAAAGCCGAAGGCGACAGCGGCGGTCAAGTGGCGCTCAAAGAGGCCGCGTCCGCGGCGCGGGCCCAGTGTGTAGGCCTGCAACACTCTGCAATCGGATGTTGCGGTGGTTGCAGCTCCGGTTTCTTAGGGCTGGCTTGAACACGGCAAAATGTTATCGTTTCGTCGAGAGATTAAGGGGAATCACTGGATGAGCGTTGTAAAGCGTCTGTTGTCCGCATCGGCGATCGCTGCCGGTCTGGGTTGCATTGTTGCGCCCTTGACGGCGAATGCGGCCGAAAACGGTGCCGGCTTCTATCTGCTCGGCGCACGTGGCCCGATGGCCGGCCTTTTGGCTCCGCCCGGGACCTATTTCCAGAACGACACCTACTTCTATGTGGGCGAGCTCAAGGGCAACAAGCAGCTTCCGCTCGGTGGCGAGATCGTCGGCGAGGTCGATGCGACGCTGATCGGCATCTTCGGCACCGGCCTCTGGGTGATGCCCGAAGAAGTGCTCGGCGGCAATCTCGGCTTCACCGCGATCGTGCCCTTCGGGGGGCCGGATATCGACGCTACGCTTTCGGCGCCAAGGGCCGGTCGCTCGGCCTCGGTCAGCGATTCTGTCTTCACTATCGGCGACCCCGTGTTGGGCGCGGTTCTCGGCTGGCACGAGGGCGATTTCCACTGGACGGCGAACGCCTCGGTCAACGTGCCGATCGGCGACTACCAGAAGGGGCAGCTCGCCAATCTCTCGTTCAACCGCTGGGCTGGCGACTTCACGCTCGCCGGCACTTGGTTCAATCTGGAAACGGGCTTCGACATCTCGGGCGCCGCGGGCTTCACCTTCAACGGCGAGAACCCGGCGACGGACTACCGCACGGGTACGGAATTCCACGCGGAATGGGCCGTTACCAAGCACTTCGGCCAGGAGTTCTCCGCCGGCGTTGCAGGCTACTTCTACCAGCAGGTGACCGGCGACAGTGGCGCCGGCGCAAGGCTCGGCCCGTTCAAGGGCCGTATTGCCGCGATCGGCGGCACCATGGGCTACAATTTCAAGATGGCCGAGACGCCGGTATCGCTGACGCTCAAGGTCTTCCAGGAATTTGGCGCCAAGAACCGGCCGGAAGGCACGGCCGGTTTCGTCACCATCGCCTTCCCGATCGGCACGCCGCCGGCCCAGGTGAAGTAGGCTTGAGCCAAGCCTCGCATGCCCCGCCGGTGCCGTCTTCGACCGGCGGAGGCATGGATGACGCGTGACCTTCGTGCCGGTCCGGAAACGACCGATCGCGGCAGGGTTCGCGTGCGGCGACGTTGCTTTATCTCCCGATCGGCGCATACTGCCGCCTTCGCTGGGCAGGATGCGGCTCCGGCGGCTGTAAGATCGTTCGCGTTTTCGACCCGATACGGGCGGTCGCGGAATGTCTCGGACGGCCAGGCCACAGGCGCTTCTCCTGCACGCCATGGACCGGATCGATCAGGCCTTCGCCGAGATCGGGTGTCCGTGCAACGGCGATTGGGCGGAAGCAAGTGCCACGCGTCACTTCCGTCGCAGCCGACGGGCATTCGTAAGAGCGTCCGCCCTGAAAGGCACAATTGGTTTCGACCCGCGGTTGGCGGCGTACGCGGATAGCGGCGCGCCGGCCCTTGGCAGCCAGGAGGTTTCAATGCAGGAGTTTGCACGCGAACCGGACGGCCCGATCGGCCCCGACGATCTTGATATGCTGCAACGCACCTTCGACCGGGTCTGCATCTGGTGCGACATCCCGCGCTACGGCAAACGTGCCGACCGGCTGGCCCGCCACATCACGGGCCAGTTCCGCAGGGGCATTGCCGACGAGCGCGTGCTTTTCGAAAACGCCATGTGGCTGGAGCAGCAGGGTGGTTCAACGCGGCATCGCGCCGACAATTGACGCCGGCGGCGCCTGAAGCACATCGCGATTTTCAGATTGAGTTGTCTATCGCAAACCGCTGCGCGCTTTTGCGCGACATTCTCTACATCTCGAAGAACCGCTCCGGCATCAGGTTCCGGTAGGGGAACATATGGAAATACGGACGGGCCTCGGTGAGCACGCGGCGGACGGACGCGCGTTCGAGCAGCCGTTCGAAATAGACCGCAAGATGCGGATGGGTCTCATCGAAGGGCTCGACGATGCCGCCATAAAAGAGAGCCGGAGTGGCGGCGCAATCGGCAAGGCTGAAGGTATCGCCCGCGGCAAATTCATGCGTGGCGAAGTGCGCGTCGGCCATGCCATAGGCCAAGCCAAGCGCGGCGCGGGCATCGGCAACGCCGCGGTGGTCGCTTTCACCTGGCGCCCGCAGCGTGTCAGTGACGATCTTCTGCATCGGCACGTGGATGTAGTTGTCGAAGAAGCGATCCCAGAGCCGGGCTTTCAGAGCCGTGTCGGGGGTATCGGGGATCAGCCGCCGGCGTCCCGGATAATGGCGGTCGAGATATTCGATGATGATCGACGTCTCCGGCATCACCACGTCGCGAGCGCTGTCCGTCAAAACCGGCATCTTGCCGACCGGCCACAGCGCCGCGAAGCGGGCCGCTTCTTCCGGGTCGAGCAGGTCGACCAGGCTGCTTTTGAACGGGGTCTCGTTTTCGTAAAGCGCGATGAGCACCTTGTGGCAGAAGGAAGCGAGTGGATGCTGGTAAAGCGTGAGGGACATGCGCGTATTCTCCAGTGCGGAAGGGACGCTTGCGGATCGGTCGTCAGGTCTTTACGTGCCCGTTTATCGCAAAACCGGTCCTGTTTCGCAATCGGTTTTCGGGGTTCAGGGCCAAAAGATCGGGGCCCGTGGCGCAGAACGGCGGCAGCCGCGCCGGATACGCGCCGATTTTTTGGGGACGCCATGCTGATCGATTCCAAGCGGTTAGCGCCGGAAAAGGACGCGCACGCGTAAAGACTTGCCGCCATCGTGCCCGGCTACCATTGAAAGCGCAAAAGCTGCCCTAGAATTAATAGAACAAGGGCGTCGCAACGCTCGGCGCCCGTCGTCATCGCGACAGGGGAGGATTGCCGATGCGCTGCTTCACGGTACTTGGGCCCTCGCAGACCGGAAAGACCACGCTGGCAGACAAGCTGGCCGGTCTGGAGGGGGCCTCCAGAAAAGCTGCTTCACCCTACGGATTGAACCTCACGGAATTCGAATTTGGCGGCGAAGCCTGGTGCGCGCTCGACGCACCCGGCGGCACCGAGGCGCTGGGCCACGCGCAGCACGCGCTGATCGCCAGCGACGCCTGCGTGCTCTGCGTTTCGCCGGTGCCGGAGGAGGCAGTGCTGGCCGCGCCCTATCTGAAGGCAATCGAGGCGTCGGGCACGCCCTGCATTCTCTTCATCAACCGCATGGACGAGCCGCAGGGGCGGCTGCGCGACGTGATCGCCGCGCTTCAGGACTATTCCGGCCACATGCTGCTCCTGCGCCAGGTGCCGATCCGCGAAGGCGACAAGATCGTCGGCACCTGCGACCTGATCTCCGAGCGCGCCTGGCGCTACCGCGAGGGACAGACCTCGGCGCTGATCGAAATCCCCGACACGGTGATGGATCGGGAAAAGGAGGCGCGGGCCGAGCTGCTCGAGCATTTCTCGGAATTCGACGACTGGCTGCTCGAAGAGCTGATCGAGGACCGGGCGCCGGCCAACGACACGATCTATGCGATCTCCACGCGGCTCTTGAAGGAAAACCGCATCATCCCGGTGCTGGTGGGCGCTGCAAGCCACGCCAACGGCATTTTGCGGCTGATGAAGGCGCTGCGCCACGAGGCGCCTCAGGTCGACGCGCTTCGAAAGAGACTGGCTGAGGCCGGACCGATCGCCGAGACGGCGCTTTCGGCCGTCAGCTTCCACGCCTATCACAAGGCGAATGTCGGCAAGACGGTGCTGGTCAGGGCGCTGACATCCGGTATCAAGCAGGGCGCGACACTCGGTGGCGGCAGCCTCGGCTCGCTGCAGGACCCGGCGACCGGCAAGCCGCTGCCGAACGCCACGCCGGAGGCGGGCGCGATCTTTGCCGCTGTCAAGGCCGACCATCTACCGGTGCCGGCGCTGCTCGCCGCCAGCAGCACCGCCGAGGCGCCGGACTGGACGCTGCCGCCGACGCCGATGCTGGTGCGCATATTGGTGCCCGACAGCGAGCGCGACGAGACCAAGCTCTCGGGCACGCTTGCCAAGCTCGCCGAGACCGACCGCGCGCTCGCGGTCATGCAGGAGGAAGGCAGCGGCGCGCAGCTCGTCTGCGTGCAGGGGCCGATGCACCTGCGCGATCTCTGCAAGACGCTGGCCGACGTCTTCCATGTCGGCGTCACCGACAGGCCGCCGAGCCCAACCTATCGCGAGACCGTGCTGAAACCCTCCGACGTGCACTACCGCCACCGCAAGCAGACGGGCGGTGCCGGGCAGTTCGCCGACGTCAAGCTCAGCGTGCACCCGAACGAGCGCGGCGCCGGCTTCTCTTTCGCCGAGACGGTGAAGGGCGGGGCGGTGCCGCGCAACTTCATCCCGGCGATCGAGGCCGGCGCGCGCGAAGCGATGGAGAAGGGGCCGCTCGGCTTTCAGGTGATCGATGTCGGCGTGACCCTGACGGACGGTCAGCACCATGCGGTCGACAGCAACGACTTCGCCTTCCGCGCGGCCGCCAAGATGGGCGTGCGCCAGGCGCTGTCGCAGGCCTCGGCGGTTCTGATGCAGCCGGTCATCCGCGTCGAGATCCACATCCCCTCGATCTATTCCGGCAGCCTGGTGCCGATCGTCTCCACCTACAAGGGCCAGGTGCTCGGCTTCGACCGTGACGAGACGGCCAAGGGCTGGGACATCTTTCGCGCCCTGGTGCCGGGATCGGCGCTCGACGATCTCGCCCGGACACTAAGGGCCGCGACGCAAGGCATCGGTTACTTCTCCAAGAGCTTCGACCATTTCGAGGAGCTCTACGGCAAGGAGGCGGATGCGGTAATCCACGCGCATGGGACGCAGCAGGCGGGGTGATCGTCTATGAGAGCAGCGGCTTGGCGCGATACACCATGACCGCGCCGAGCAATTTTAGTCGCGCATCAACGTCTCTTCGGTGGCGAATTCATTGCCGCGCAATCACGGAGAGTATTTGTTGTCGCGATAGGTCTCGCCGATTCCCCGGACCGCCGACGGGCAAGGTCAAGTGCGCGGGTCGCCTTCCGTGAGGTTGCTTTCAAGGCCCCAACCCGGCATCGCCGTTCTGCGGATACAGTCTCCGACATCACGCTCTCTCGACTTCGTGTAGAGGCGGATCGGCGCGGTAGTCCGCGAGCAACCAATGATCGGGCTGGGGTTCGGCTGCGTTTTCACAGCTTCGAGAATGATGTGCTGGTCATCGAAGATCAGGTCCTGGCGCTGCGCGCAAGGGCGGGGCCGGAGGAGGCGATCCAGAGCTTTCTAAGGGATCCGACGCGCTTGACAAAGGCGCCGATAGATTATTTATAACCATCCGGTCGGAAATAAATCGGATGGAGCCATGGGCCGGAAACGCGCAATTGATCAACAGCAGGTGCTGGATGCCGCCGAACGGGTCGTCGGTCGTGATGGCGCTGCCAACCTGACTGTCGATGCCGTCGCCAGGGAAGCCGGCGTCAGCAAGGCGAGTGTGCTTTATGACTATAAGTCCAAGCAGGCGCTGATCGAGGCCGTCGTCGACCGGGCGTTTGAGCGCGACAACGCACACCATGCGCAGGTCGAGCAGAAGATCGGAGACATTCAGGATCGAGCGGTCAGGGGGCGCATCGTTGCTGCGGCCGAACCGCCGCCCGAGGAATTCCGGGCGGTGGCACTGAACCTGAGCGCGGCGCTTACGCTCGATGCCGGTTTGCGCCGGAAGATGCAGGCAAGCCAGGATACGACGATCGCGAGAATTCTTCAGAACTCCCAGTCGCCGCGCGGGGCGTTGCTTGCCTATCTCGCGCTCGAGGGTCTCAAGTTCCTCGAATATCTCGACTTTCACCATTTTGCGCGTGCGGACCGCGACGAGGTGCTGCGCGAAATCAACTGGCTCGTGACTGCAACCCCGCAGGCAGCCGATCTTCCGGACGAGCGCTAAGCGTCCAAACCTCATAGGTGCAGTGAAATGAACCAAGCATGCGATGCCACATCCGCCGTGGCCACGGGCGAACGCGCCCCGTTCCGGCGCATCTTCATCACCGGTGGCAGCGGCTATGTCGGCCGCAACCTCATCCGCCATTTCGTCACGACGGGCGTTTCTGTTGTCGCTCTGGCGCGCAGCCAGAAGGCGGCCGACCGCGTCCGCCAACTCGGTGCGACGGCCTTTATGGGCGACCTGCTCAGTCCAGACATCGCCGCGGGAATGGCGGGCTGCGACGCGCTTGTCCATGCGGCGGCCGATACCGATCATGGACCAGGCACGCCGCAGCAGCGCCGGGTGAACGAGGATGGCACACGGATCGTCATGGAGGCGGCCCGCGCCGCCGGTATCCGCAAAGCGATCCATATCAGCACCGAATCCGTGCTTGCCGATGGGCACCCGCTGGTGCAGGTGGACGAGACGGCGCCGTTTCCGCGCCGCCCGGCCGGCAGCTATTCGCGCAGCAAGGCGGCGGCCGAGCGTGTAGCCCTTGCGGCCAGCAGTCCGGCTTTCCCGGTCGTTGCCCTTCGGCCGCGCTTCGTCTGGGGGCGTGACGATACCACGGCGTTGCCGGCACTGGTCGAGGCTGCCCGCTCCGGCAAGCTCGCCTGGATCGCGGGAGGCACCTACCTGACCTCGACCACGCATATCGCCAACCTGTGCCAGGCCGTGGCGCTTGCGCTTGCAAACGGGCGGGGCGGGGAGGTCTATTTCATCACCGATGGCGATGCCGTGCCGTTCAGGACGTTCGTCTCGCAGCTTCTGGAAACGCAAGGGATCGTCCCGCCGGAAAAATCCGTTCCCCGCGCCGTCGTCAGAGCCGTTGCCTGGGGCGGCGATGTGCTCGCTGCCCTCTCCAGGGGGAGGATCAGCGTTCCGCTGACATCACAGGCCTATGCGACGTCGGCCGTCGAGATCTCGCTTGATATCGGCAAGGCAAAGCGGGCGCTGGGCTATGTTCCTGTCATCTCGCGGGAGCAGGGGCTGGACGAGCTTCGGACCGTCAGCACCGGTAGTCCTCCAGTTGCGGCGCCGTGTCCGGCTTGCCTGCCTTGATCCAGTCCACCTTGCCGCGCAGGAACGAGAGAGCCGCGTCCAGCGCGGCCTTCCGCTCTTCTAGTCGCGCGATCTGCGTTTGCAGGATCTCGACCGTTCGTGCGGGCGAACTTTCGCCGGCGCGATAGGCGTCATTGAGGGCCTGAATCTCCCGCAGCGAGTAACCCAGCGTCTGTTGCCGCCGGATCATCCGCGCGGCGGTAACGTCTTCCTGGCTGAACAGCTGATAGGGATTAGAGCCGCCCTTGGCGCTGCGCTCCGGCTTCAGCAGCCCCTTGGAAATGTAAAAGCGGATCGTATCGACCGGCAGTTCCGTGGCCTTCGCAAATTCCGAAATCAGCATGCAGCAAACCCTTGACCATAGAGTATGGTCAATACTTATAAGAGCTGCTTGTCTGGAATTGGAGACCCATGATGACAAGCAAGGAAAAGATTCTACACCGCGTCCAACTCGGCTCGGATGGCCCGCTGATCGGAGCCCAGGGCCTCGGCTGCATGGGCATGAGCGAGTTCTACGGCACGACGGACGAGGCCGAATCTCGCGCCACTCTGGAACGGGCGCTCGAACTCGGCGTCACCCTGTTCGACACGGCGGACATGTACGGTATCGGCGCCAACGAGGCCTTTCTTGCGTCCTTCGTCAGGACGCATCGTGAAGCGGTCCTGATCGCCACCAAGTTCGGCTATGCGCGCACGCCGCAAAGCCCAGAGGACTGGAGCATAGACAACCGGCCCGAGTTCATTCGTGCTGCCGCTGACCGCTCTCTGAAGCGCCTGGGTGTCGATGTCATCGACCTCTATTACATGCATCGCCGCACCGATGCCGTACCACTCGAAGAATCCATTGGCGCGATGGCCGATCTGGTCGCGGCCGGAAAGGTCCGTTGGCTCGGCCTCTCGGCGGTGACCGCGGCGGAGCTGCGGGCCGCGCATGCCATCCATCCGATTGCAGCGCTGCAGTCGGAATGGTCTGTTTTCACGCGTGAGATCGAGGAAGATGTCGTTCCCGCTGCATTCGAACTCGGCGTGACGCTCGTGCCTTACTCTCCGCTCGGACGTGGCATGCTGACCGGCCAGGCCTTTGCCCAATCCCTGACGGAGGGAGATGCACGCAGGAATTTCCCGCGCTTTGCATCGCAGCACCACCAGGCGAACATGCAGGTGGTGGCAAAGGTCGAGGAAGCCGCGCGTGGCCTCGGCATTACCTCGGCCCAGCTGGCACTAGCCTGGCTGCACATGCAGGGCCGCAAGTTGAATGCGAAGGTGGTGCCAATCCCCGGAACACGCAGGCGCAGCCGCCTTGAGGAGAACGTCGCGGCGGCGTCCATCATCCTCCCCGATGATGTAACGGCCATGCTCGATCCGCTCGCCGGGGCTGTGCAAGGAGCTGCCGTCTAAGGGTGCGACCGCCGTGCGCGACGGGCGTGCGGCGGCCGGTTCTTGTGTTGGGTGGGGAGGAGGGACGCTCGCCGGCCGCCGACGGCTAGCTTGTGCCAGATGTTTGCACTGCCTCTGCGCTCTGCCGCTCGCGCTCCTCGATCTCGGCGATCAGCCAGTTGAGAAAGGCCTTTGTTACCGGCTTGGTGCGCAGGAGGTCTTCCTGGCAGACGAACTGGTAGGTTTCGGGCGGCTCGTAGAAATGGTCGTGGGCCAGGCGAATCTGACCGGATTTGAGTTCGTGTTCGACCATGGTGCGGTCGATCAACGCCACGCCCTGGCCTTCTCTCACCGCTTCGAGAATGATGTGCTGGTCGTCGAAGATCAGGTCCTGGCGGCTGCGCGGAAGGGCGAGGCCGGAGGAGGCGATCCAGCTTTGCCACTCCTGAAGGCCGCGATAGTGCAGCCGGTTGCCGGAAAGCAGTGCCTGCCTGTCGCCCTGCCAGAGGTCGCGGCCGCAGACGGGCACCAGGCGCTCGCGCAAGAGCTTGCGGGTGAAGCGTCCGGGTGGCGGCTGCAGGCAATAGGCGATCGTGACGTCGGCCGGGCCGGTGCCGGCGGTGATCGTTTCGAGGTGGGAGAGGTGGATCTGCACGCCGGGATTGGCGGCGAGAAACTCGGAGATGCGCGGCGCGATCACTTTCATCGAAAAGAACGGGCCGACCCGGACGCGCAGGATCTTGTCGCTCGTGCGTGGGCGGATGTGCTGGACCACGCCTTCGAGATCGTCGAAGGCGCGCTGGCAGGAGGCATAGAGCAGCCCGCCCTCCGGCGTCAGTTCGACACCGTGCTGTTTTCTGACGAAGACCCGAAGGCCGAGATTGAGTTCCAGATTCCGGATCTGGTGGCTGATCGCACCCTGGCCGATGCAGAGCTCGTCGGCGGCGGCCGTCAGGCTGCCGTTGCGCGCGGCCGCCTCGAAGGCGCGCAAGGATTTGAGGCTCGGCAGGTCACGCATCCGTTGCTCCGGGTCTGGATCGGTTGCAGCCTACATGAATTTTTTCGATAGCTGGAATGATTTCTTTCACATTGCGAAGGCTGGAGACCTCCCGCATTGTCGAAGCATAATAAAGCAAAACGAAAACTGAAATCGGCCGAAAATCCAGATAGTTTCAAGCAAGTTGCTCCTTTGGTCAGGCCAATGGTCACGCTTGCGACCGGAACTTCGTGGGTGGCCGACAGGAAGGACAGAGGGAACGAGATGAAAAGGAAGTTCATGACCGCATCGGTCATCGCCGCGCTGTTTGCGGCCGGCACCGCCAATGCCGAGACGCTGGCGATCGGCACCGAGGGCGATTACGCGCCATTCAACTATGTGACCGCAGCCGGCGAAATCAAAGGCTTCGACTACGATATCGGCCAGGCGGTCTGCGCCGAAATCAAGGTAGACTGTGTCTGGAGCACCAATGAGTGGGCGGGCATCATCCCGGCCCTGCAGGCCAAGAAGTTCGACGTGATGATCGCCTCGATGGCGATCAATCCGGATCGCAAGACGCAGGTCGACTTCACAACCCCTTACTATTTCAACGCCATGCGCTTCGTCGCCCGCAAGGATCTCGGCCTCAAGGACATCTCGCCCGAGGCGCTGAAGGGCAAGGTGATCGGCACGCAGTCCGGCTCAGTCGCGGTCGAGGCGCTGCAGGAGTTTTTTCCCGATAGCGAAGTGAAGCTCTATCCGACGATGAGCGAAGTGTTTCTCGACATGGAAAACGGCCGGCTGGACCTGATCCTCGAAGGGCAGATGGCCTTTACGGAGTGGCTGGCCAAGGAAGAAAGCGGCTGCTGCGCCTTTGTCGGCGAGAGCTTCGTGCTCGACACGGCCGAGGGCAACGCCATGGCGGTACGCAAGGGCGACGAGGCGCTGCTCTCCAAGCTCAATGCCGGCCTGAAGACGATCATGGAAAACGGCACCTACGACAAGATCCGCAAGCAGTATTTCGATTTCGACATCATGGCAAAGCCGAAGACCACGAGCGAGTATTTCCGCTGAGGTTTGTGGCTCTATCCCTCATCCGGCCCGCCGGCCACCTTCTCCCCGCCTGCGGGGAGAAGGTTAGGGTGAGGGGCAACTCCTCGGAAGATGCGCGAGGGCGTCTCTTCTAAGCTGCCGAGAGGGGCCGCCGCGGATCCAAGGTTCAACTCCAACCATCCAGAATTCGCCTGTCGCGCCCTGCGTTCAACGCATCGCGCGGCAGGAGAACAGGCGCGGCGTCGGGGTTTCGCGTTTTCCCCGGCGCCCGTCTTCTCGATTTTTCCAGTCAGCAAAATGAAAGTGCATAGGATGAGCTTCCGGGTCGCCGTTCTCGAATTCAACCAGGAAACCAACACGTTTTCGAAGCTCAAGACCGGGTTCAGGGACTTCGAGGCCTGCCACTATTTCGTTGGCGCCGAGATAGAAACCCATTGCCGCGGCACCAATTCGGAGATCGGCGGCTTCATCGATTGTTGCGACACGTACGGCTGGCAGCCGGTCTATACCGTGGCGGCGCGGGCCGAACCCGGCGGCAGGATCGAGGAAGCGATGCGGCAGCGCTTCGTCGCGGATCTCCAAAGCGCGCTCGACGGCGAAAGGCTCGACGGCGTGTTTATCGTCTTCCATGGGGCTATGTGCACGGAAACGGCTGACGATGCGCAGATCCAGCTTCTGGAGGTGGTGCGTGGCATCGTCGGTTCGGAACTTCCCATCGCCGCGACCTTCGACCTGCACGCCAATTCGGCGCCCGAAATGGCCGGCCTGCTCGATATTGCCGTCTCGTTCCGCACCTATCCGCATGTGGACATGGCCGAATGCGCCCACAAGGCGGGCGCGCCGCTCGAGCGCGCCATGCGCGGCGAAATCCGGCCGGCGCTCGCCATCCGCCAGCCGCCGATGCTGAACGGCTGCAACGACGGGCGCACGACCCATGCCTGCGCCATGACCGAGCTGCTCGAAATTGCCGACGGGATCGCGGCGCGCGACGGCATGCTGGCGACCTCGATCAATGCCGGCTTCTACGATGCCGATATCTTCAATACCGGCCCATCGGCGGTTATCTGCTACGACCGCAACCGGGTGGCGGCCGAAGACGCGGAAGCCGAGGCCGAGCGTCTCTGCCGCGAGATCTGGGACCGGCGCGAGCACCAGGATGTGCAGCTGCCGCTCGACGCGCTGCCCGGCATCGTCGCGGCGCATCTTGCGAAAGATGGGGCCGGGCCGCTGGTCATTGCCGACTTCTCCGACAATCCCGGCTGCGGTGCCTATAGCGATTCCACCTGCGTGCTCGCCAGGCTGCTCGATACCGGCGTCCGAAACGCGGCTTTCGGCGCGCTCTGCGATCCGGAAGTCGTGGCCGAGTTGATCGCTGCCGGCATCGGTGCGACACGCGAGGTTACGCTCGGCTGCAAGATCGACCCTGAAGTCGGCGGCGGGCCGATCACGATCAAGGGCAGGGTGGAGGCGATTTCGGACGGCAGGATCGTCTTCGAGGGGCCGATGTTTCAAGGGCTGCCGGCGACGATGGGGCCGAGCGTGCGCTTTCATGTCGAAGGCATCGACATCCTCATTTGCAGCGAACGCCAGCAGATGCTCGATCGCAACCTCTTCCGCGCCGTCGGCATCGAGCCGTCCGACTATCAGATCGTCGTCGTCAAGTCGCAGCAGCACTTCCGCGCCGCCTTCGGTCCGATCGCGTCCGAGATCGTCGAGATCGACGGCACGGGCCTCAGCAGTGCCAATATCGGCGCGCGCAAGTTCCAGCGGGTGCGGCGGCCGGTCTATCCGCTGGATCACGGCGAACTCGGCTGAGGCGGGCTGCCGTTCGCGGGCCAAGGTTCATGCCTGCGCCCTCTAAAGGGGCAGCCGTATGGCGCGGTAACCGTTACGTACTTCCGCAGTGCCCGGCTTTGGGTCTAGCGTCCCCGTCGTGAAGGGGAGCGCAACTTCATGAGTTTTATCGATCTCTTCGCCTGGATCGTGCTGATCGTGCTCGTGGTGAGCACGGTCGCCGTGCTGATCTTTCTCGCCATGCTGCCGGGGTCGATCGCAAAAGGCGCAATCATCCCTGGAGCGAGGCGGTCAATGTGGCGGGCTGGGTGACGCTGTTCTTCGGCTTCGCGCTGTGGCCGATCGCGCTCATCTGGGCCTATGTCGACGTGCCGCGCCCGAGCGGCGCGCATCCGGCGGCGACCCCTGCAGGCGAGGTTCATCCGAGCGAGGCGGGCCAGCCATGATCGTCTTTCTCTTCAATGTCTATCTGGCGATCCTCTTCTGCCTGGTGAAATTCAGGATCGTGCCTTTCAACCTGTTCTGGAAGATTTCGCCGGCGATCGTGTTCCTGCTGCTTCTCGTCGGTCTGTTCATCCCGATGAACTGGGGCGCGCCGCAGGGCAAGGCGCTGGTGGTGCGCAATTCGGTGGCGATCGTGCCCGATGTCGCCGGCGAGGTCACGGAGGTGCCGGTCGCCTCCAACAGCCCGCTGAAAGCCGGCGACGTGCTCTTCCGCATCGACCCCGTGCCCTACCAGGCGAAGGTGGACGCGCTGCAGGCGCAGCTTTCGCTGCAGGAGCTGCGGCTTGCGCAGATGACGAAGCTGCAGTCGCGCGATGCGGCAACCGAATTCGACGTGCAGCAACGCCAGGCGGACGTCGACAATCTGAGAGCCCAGATCAGCAATGCCGAGTGGGAACTCGGCAAGACGACGGTGCGGGCGCCGGCCGATGGCTACGTGACCAACCTTGCGCTGCGCAAGGGCGCGCGCGTGACGACGCTGCCGCTGTCGCCGGCCATGGCCTTTATCGACACCTCCGAGACGATCATCGGGGTCGAGATCAACCAGATCGATGCGCGCTATATAGAGCCCGGCCAGATGGTGGAGGCGACCTTCAAGTTTGCGCCCGGCGAGACCTATACCGGTGAGGTCGAGGGCGTGCTGCAGGCGATCGCCTCCGGGCAAGCCCGGGTGTCCGGCACGGCGGTGACCCCGGAGGCAGTCTCCGCCGCGCCCTTCATCGTGCGGGTGAAACTCGACGACCAGGCTTTCGCCGCACGGCTGCCGGCCGGCGCCACGGGGGACGCGGCCATCTTCACCGACCGGGTGAAGGTGGCGCATGTGATCCGCCGGGTGCTTTTGCGCCAGATCGCGATCACCAACTACGTCAATCCGTTCTGATCGGCTGCGCGGCGGGGTGCCACCGGCTGCCCCGCCCGCTGGAAGACGGGCGAGGATAGGACGGTTTCTCGCAATTCCGGACGGAAAACCGCTGCGCACTTGTCCTGGAATTGCTTGGCCAAATGTCGCAAGTCCTAGCGGAAAACCGTTTCACACTTTTCCTGGGATTGCTTGGCCAAACGACGCAATTCCGGACGAAAAACCGCTGCGCACTTTTCCTGGAATTGCTTGGCCAAACGACGCAATTCCGGACGGAAAACCGCCGCACACTTTTCCTGGAATTGCTTAGCCGGCAATCGGTAGCGGCGCCTCCGGGTTGACGAGACCGGCTGCCCTCAAGTCCCGCCAGAAGTCGGCCGGCACGGCCTCGTTCAGGGCGGCACGGTCTTCGGCGATGCGGCTCGGCTGGCTGGCGCCGGGGATGACGGCGGCAACCGCGGGGTTGGCGAGCGAGAACTGCAGGCCGGCCGCCTTCATCGAGATGCCGTGACGGTCGGCGATCGCCTTGATACGCGCGACCTTGTCGAGAATTGCCGGCGTGGCCGGGGCATACTCGAAGTTCGGGCCACCGACGAGCGCGCCGGAGCTATAGGGGCCGCCGACGACAATGCCGAGGCCGCGCTTGGTGACCTCGGGCATGACGCGCTGGAGTGCGCGGTCATGGTCAAGCAGGGTATAGCGGCCGGCAAGCAGGAAGCCATCGGGACGCGGACCCTCGAGCGCGAGCAGCAGTTCGATCGGCTCCACCCGGTTGACGCCGAGCCCCCAGGCCTTGATCACGCCTTCGTCGCGCAGCCGGTCGAGCGCGCTGAAGGCGCCCTTGCGCGCCGTCTCGAAAACGTCGAGCCATTCGTCGCCGTAGAAATCCTGGGCAACGTCGTGAACGAAGGCGATCTCGATCCGGTCGGTCTTCAGGCGCTTGAGGCTGTCCTCGATCGACCGCAGGGTGGCGTCATGGGAGTAGTCGTTGACGATCTTGTTGGGGCGGCCATAGCGGAAGACGTCGCCCTTTTCCCCAAGGTCGCGGGCGCTGACGTCCTCGATCTCGTCGAGGATGACCCGGCCGACCTTGGTGCTGATGACGTATTCGTCACGCGGGCGACCGCCGAGCGCTTCGCCCATGCGGATCTCGGCAAGGCCGGCGCCGTAGAACGGGGCGTTGTCGAAATAGCGGATGCCGTCGTTCCAGGCGGCCTCGACGGTGGCAAGCGCTTCTTTTTCGGGTATTTCGCGGAACATGTTGCCGAGCGGGGCCGCGCCGAAACCGAGCTTGCCGGGCAGAATATCCTTGAGTGTCATGTGTCCTGTCCTTTGCTGATCGATGGGGCAGGTGATGCGGTGCATCGCCGTTGTTTGGAAAAATAGGTCAGGGAGCGGAGTCCCGGTAGCGGGGTACGCTTCGCAGGATATGGGAAACGAATTCACAGATGCGATGTTCGGAGCCGGATAACTGGTGAAGTGTTCCGGGGAAGCCATCGGGCAGACCGTCTGCGACGGATCGGATGGAGAACACCGGTCGTAAACTTCTCGCGTCTCGGGTCTGGTTTGCGTATATTAGACTAGCCTAAATCGGTGGAGATTCAACGATCTGCAATAGGGGTGTTCGCCATGACCATTGGCCAGAGCATGCTTGCGGGTGCAGCCTTCTTCGCGCTTGGTTTTACGTCCGCATGGGCACAGCAGGTTTCAGGGACGCTCGGCGCCCCGGGAGCGACGACAACAATTACGGGTAAGCAGCTTCCGTCACCAAGTCCGGCTTTTGGCGGTGTAATCAAGGAAAAGGCCTCGGAATCGACGCCCTGGTGGGCTCCGCGGGTCGTGCCGCCGAAAGGCGCGCCCAATGTGCTGCTGATCATGACGGACGATCAAGGCTTCGGTGCGCCCAGCACCTTTGGCGGCGTCATTCCGACACCGGCCATGGACCGCATCGCCAAGGAGGGGTTGCGCTTCACGAACTTCCACTCGACATCGCTCTGCTCGCCGTCTCGTGCGGCGCTGATCACCGGGCGCAATCACCATTCGGTTGGCTACGGGGTCGTCGGGGAGATCGCGACCGGATATCCGGGCTACGATTCGATCATCCCGATCGAGAAAGGAACGATCGGCACGATCCTCAAGGAAAATGGCTACGCCACCGCGTGGTTCGGCAAGAACCACAACACGCCGTCCTATCAATCGAGCCAGGCGGGCCCCTTCAACCAGTGGCCGACGGGCATGGGCTTCGATTATTTCTATGGCTTCGTCGGCGGCGATGCGAGCCAGTGGCAGCCGAACCTGTTCCGCAACACCACGGCCATCTATCCGTTTGAAGGCAATCCCAAGTGGAACCTGGAAACGGCCATGGCCGACGAGGCGATCCAGCACATCAGGCAGTTGAGCGAGATCGCCCCGGGCAAGCCCTGGCTCGTCTACTACGTGCCCGGTGCCACCCATGCACCACACCACCCGACGCCCGAATGGATCAAGAAGATCAGCGACATGCACCTCTTCGACGAGGGCTGGAACAAGGTGCGCGAGACGATCTTCGCCAATCAGAAGCGGCTCGGCATCATGCCTGAGAACGCGAAGCTCACGCCGTGGCCGGAGGGGTTGCCGCAATGGGATTCCCTCAGTTTGGAGGCGAAGAAACTGTTCATCAGGCAGGCCGATGTGTACGCCGCCTACCTTGCCTATGCCGACAACGAGATCGGGCGCGTCATCCAGGCGGTGGAAGATATCGGCGAGCTCGACAACACCCTGATCATCTACATCGGCGGCGACAACGGCGCGAGCGCCGAGGGCATGCTCAACGGCACGCCGAATGAGTTCACCACATTCAACGGCGTCGACGTTCCGGTGAAGGACCAGTTTCTCTGGTATCCGTTCTGGGGTTCGGAGCGGACATTCCCGCATTTCGCAGCCGGCTGGGCCTGGGCGATGGGGACACCGTTCAAGTGGGTCAAGCAGGTGCCATCGCACTTTGGCGGGACGGCGCAGGGCATGGTCATGTCGTGGCCCGGCCATATCAACGACGCTGGCGGTGTCCGCGCGCAGTTTCACCACTTCATCGACATCGTGCCGACGATCCTGGAGGCGACAGGCATCCCGCAACCGGAGACGATCAACGGCATCAAACAGGAGCCGATCGAAGGCGTCAGCATGGCCTACACATGGGACAAGGCGAATGCCGCTGCGCCGACTGAACACAAGACCCAGTACTTCGAGATGCTGGGAAACCGCGCGATCTACCACGACGGATGGGTCGCCGCGACGACGCCCGCGACATTGCCGTGGGAACTCAGCACCAAGACGCCGCCCGACGTGATCACCGGCTACAACTGGGAACTTTACAACGTCGATGAAGACCCGACGCAATTCACCGATCTTGCCGCCAAAATGCCTGACAAACTCAAGGAATTGCAGGACCTCTTCTATGCCGAGGCGAAGAAGTACAACGTGCTGCCGCTCGACAATTCGACGCTCGCACGCTGGAATGCCCCGCGGCCGAACCTGACGGCCGGCCGTACGGAATTCACCTACCGCGGCGAACTGAGTGGTGTGCCGGCCAGCGCTGCGCCGAGCACCTTGAACAAGTCCTATACGATTACGGCCGATGTCGAGATACCCGACGACGGTGCGCAAGGCATGATCGTCACCGAGGGTGGCCGCTTTGGCGGTTACGGCCTCTTCCTCAGCCAGGGCGACTTCGGTGTCGGCAGTGGGAAGGTCGTGTTCCTCTACAATCTCCTCGACCTCAAGCGCACCCTGTGGGAAGGACCGGAACTCGAACCCGGCAAACACAGGATCGTCTTCGACTTCAAGTCGGATGGAAAGGGACTTGGCGCCGGGGGCACCGGCGTTCTGTCGGTGGACGGCAAGGAGGTCGCCAGGAACAGCATCGATCATGGCATCCCGGTCACTTTCCCCGAGGATGAGACCTTCGACGTCGGTCTCGACACGCGCACCGGCGTCGCCCTTCTGGAACACCGCTACGACACGCCCTTCCGCTTTACGGGCAAGATCGACAAACTGACTTTCGAATTGAAGCCAAACGCAACGCCCTAGAGCGCCGTGCGTTCACGTGAACGCACATGGGACGCTCTGGCGACCTTGCATCGCAAGGCCCGGACACAAACGACTGGCAGAGGTGCGTTCCGATGATACGCGTGCTTGATCTCGCCGCCTTCGGGGAGATGGCAACAGGGCTCGCACTGGTGGTGGCGCCTTCGCTCGTGGGGCAGGTGCTGCTTGGCGAGCTACTCACCGGGCCTGCGATCCCGACGGCCCGGGTGGCGGGAATTGCCCTGATCGCCCTCGGCGTTGCCTGCTGGAAGAACTCAAGCCTCATCGGCATGCTGATCTACAGTGCGGCCGTCACGCTCTATCTGGCCTGGTTCGGACTGACGGACGGCTCCACCGGCGTCCTTCTGTGGCCTGCGATCGCAGTTCATGCGGTGCTGTCGGTCTTGCTCTGGCGCGGACGTCACACGCCTGGCGCCGGCTAGAGTCCCGGTCGATTTTGTCTCGGTCTCTGTCGGCAAACGCAGCATTCGTGCGTCTTCAGGATGTGCACACGGAGGACCAAGCCGCATGAAGCTCTATTTCAGCCGCAACCCCAATCCGCGCCTGGCGGTCGCCACAGCCCGATTTCTGAAGGCAGAGGTTGCGTTCGAATATGCCGAGCCGCTGGCGCCGGGCCAGGCGGACCGCTATCGGCCGCTCAATCCCAACCTGCTTTTGCCGATCCTGGAGCGTCCCGGCCGGGCGCTGTGGGAGGCGGATGCGATCGCCTGCTTTCTCTCTCGCCAGGTCGGCTCCAACCTCTGGCGAAGGGATGACGACGAGCCGGAGATGGTCCG
The DNA here is from genome assembly GCF_058791875.1 of Ensifer sp. EB106-05-01-XG146. Classification (NCBI taxonomy): domain Bacteria; kingdom Pseudomonadati; phylum Pseudomonadota; class Alphaproteobacteria; order Hyphomicrobiales; family Rhizobiaceae; genus Ensifer; species Ensifer sp. EB106-05-01-XG146. The sequence goes on along the minus strand of NZ_JBYTDX010000001.1, from coordinate 2,045,896 downwards.
CTGGATCAGCTGGGGCAAGGAGAACTTCGTGAAGGCCTGTGACATGGTGCATTGGGAGCGCGGCACCAAGCTGCGCTACGGCATCGGCACTTGTGACGAGGCCATGGTGGAGGAGGGGATGAAGGCGTTCCACAAGGCGGCCCGGCTGCTCGATGCCGAACTCTCCGCTCACGCCTGGCTGGTCGGCGAGGCCGTCTCCTACGCCGATTTTCGCATGGCAACATTCCTGCCCTACAATGATGTGGCAAGGCTGCCGCTCGCGGACTATCCGGCACTTGCGCGCTGGGCCGGGCAGCTCGAGGCGATCGACGCCTGGCGCGATCCGTTCCGCGGGCTTGATGCGCCCGCGTTGCCTCCGATATCAGGCTGAGCGGCGGCCTTTGCCTGCCGTCGAGCGGCGGCGACGGCCGGTGGTTGTCGCCGCGCATTCGCAGGTTGCGTGATTGTTCTCGCCATCCATTTTCTCCTCTGCTAATACAGTCGCGCTAGCATGCGAACAGCCTCTTCTTGCTCAGAAGGAATTCGTCCGATGCGTTTCACAGTCGCAATCGCAGCAGCAGCATTGATGTCCCTTCCGACAGCAACCCTTGCCAAATCGCCGGCCGATATCGCCGATCTCGTCGGCGCACGCGCGCCTGGCGCCGAGAGCGAGATGCAGTCCAGGGGCTATGTCGACGTCGGCGGCAACAATACCTGGTGGAATGCCGGCACCAAGACCTGCGTCCGGGTGCATGTCTCCCAGGGACACTACTCGGCGATCTCGCAGATCAAGCCCTCGGCTTGCGGCCAAGGGAGCGGCAAGAGCACGCCATGCCCGCCGGATCTGTCGCAGGCCGATCTCTACAAGCATCCGGGCTGCAGCCTCTAGGGGCAGTCGCGTCCAACTGGTGCTGGGCTGGAACTTTCGCAGTGAAGGCAACGGTGACACGGGCGGTGCCGGCGGCCGCCTCGGCTTCATTGTGCCCTTCGATCGGCGGGGAAAGCGGTACGAGAGCGCCGCGACCATTGCGCAATGCGATGATCTCTGCTCTCCTTTGAATGGCCTATCGGTGGAGCAGATTGCCCCTGGCGATCGGATTTTGCGGTTGAAAGCGTCGGAAACCGCTAAAAAAAGACCGATTGCGGCAGATATTCCCGCCCCAACCATTCCCGCCCAAAACCCGAAAGGTGTTTCGCCTTTTTTAGGAAAGCGAGATTTGCCTACCTTCAGTACCCTTTTGGTTGTCCCGCTGGAGACGGGACATATCGCGAAGGTATGGAGGAGATACCCTTGGCAAGCATTTCAGAGGACACTACGCATACCCAGAATCCGGCGCAAAATCCGGAAGACGAACGGCTGAGCATCGGCGCGAACCTCGCCTATGGCCTGCAGCACGTCTTGACCATGTATGGCGGCATCGTCGCCGTTCCGCTGATCCTTGGCCAGGCGGCGGGCTTGAATTCCGGCGATGTCGGCCTGCTCGTCACCGCCTCGCTTTTCGCCGGTGGCCTCGCCACCATCTTGCAGACGATCGGCGTGCCGTTCTTCGGCAGCCGCCTGCCGCTGGTGCAGGGCGTCTCGTTCTCGGGTGTCGCCACGATGATCGCCATTTCCGGCAATGGCGGCATTCCGGCGATCCTTGGTGCGGTCATCGCGGCCTCATTGATCGGCCTTCTGATCACGCCGGTGTTTTCGCGCATCACCCGCTTCTTCCCGCCGCTCGTCACCGGCATCGTCATTACCACCATCGGCCTGACGCTGATGCCGGTTGCGGCATTCTGGGCGATGGGCGGCAACAAGGCGGCGCCGGACTTCGGCAGTACCGCCAATATCCAGCTTGCGGCGGTCACGCTCATCATCGTGCTGCTCTTGAGCAAACTCGGCAACGCTTCGATCTCCAGGCTTTCGATCCTGCTGTCGATCGTTATCGGTACCGGCATTGCCTATGTCGCCGGCATGACCGATTTCTCGCAAGTTGCAAACGGCCCGGTCTTCGCATTGCCGAGGATCTTCCATTTCGGCTATCCGACCTTCGAACTTGCGGCTGTTATCTCGATGCTGATCGTCATCATGGTGACGCTGGTCGAGACCTCGGCCGACATTCTCGCCGTCGGTGAGATCGTCGAAACCAAGGTGGATTCGCGCCGGCTTGGTGACGGCCTTCGTGCCGACATGCTGTCGAGCATTCTCGCGCCGGTCGTCGGCTCCTTCACCCAGAGCGCCTTTGCCCAGAATGTCGGCCTCGTGGCGGTGACGGGCGTGAAGAGCCGTTACGTGGTGGCAACGGGCGGCTTGTTCCTGGTAACGCTCGGCCTCTTGCCGATCATGGGTCGCGTCGTCGCCTCGGTGCCGACCTCGGTGCTTGGTGGCGCCGGCATCGTGCTCTTCGGCACGGTTGCGGCAAGCGGCATCCGCACGCTGTCCAAGGTCGAGTACAACAACAACATGAACCTGGTGATCGTCGCGACCTCGATCGGCTTCGGCATGATCCCGATTGCGGCACCCGGCTTCTACGAGCATTTCCCGGCCTGGGTCGCCACGATCTTCCATTCGGGCATCTCGTCGGCGGCCGTCATGGCGATCCTGCTCAACCTCCTGTTCAATCACTTCACCGCAGGCAATTCCGACCAGCAGTCGGTCTTCGTGGCTGCAACCGAACGCACGATCCGCTACCAGGACATCGCAAGGCTGCACGACGGCGACTACTTCCTCAACGGCAAGCTCTACGATGCCAAGGGCACCGAGGTGCCGCTGATTGCGGCGGAGGCGCACTGAACCGGCAAGCTCCCTGAAATGATGCAATTCCAGACTGCTTTCCCTGGGGTTGCTTTGAATTACGCAACTCCGGACGAAAAACCGCTTCGCACTTTTTCTGGAGTTGCTTGTGAAACCCGCCATTCCGGGCAGGAAACCGCTTCCTGTTTTTCCTGGCGTTGATTGAAAAACCCAACAAAAGGACATTGGGAATGACACGTGAGACCGACAATTACGCGCTGCTCGATGCGCTGCTTCACACGATGGAGAAGGGCATCATTCCGGCAACGGAAGCGGGCGTTGCCGCCGGCAACAAGATCTTCGGCGCGGCGCTGATGCGCAAATCCGATCTTTCGACCGTGCTTGTCGAAACCAACAACGAGACGGAAAACCCGCTCTGGCACGGCGAAGTGCACACGCTGAAGCGGTTCTACGAGATCGAAGGCGAGAAGCGGCCGGACAGCCGCGACCTCATCTTCCTCTCGACGCATGAGCCGTGCTCGATGTGCCTTTCGGCGATCACCTGGGCGGGTTTCGACAATTTCTTCTACTTCTTCAGCCACGAGGATTCCCGCGACAGTTTCTCCATTCCGCATGACCTGAAGATCCTGAAGGAGGTCTTCACGCTGGAGCCGGGCGGCTACAACCGCACCAATGCCTTCTGGAAGGGCCAGTCGATCCACGCGCTGATCGACGCTCTGCCCGAGCCGCAACGCCAGGAACTCAAGGCCCGCGCCGAGGCGATCCGGGCGAAATACGACGATCTCTCCTCCGTCTATCAGGACAGCAAGGACGGCAACGCCATTCCGCTGAACTGACGCTCGAAAAGCCGTCACCTGTACCGGGCCATTTCATTCTCTCATCAGAGATTGAAATGGCCTATTTCTTTGAAAGAATATGCATTCCTCCTCGCCAGGGCAGGTGCTAGGGTCGCCTCCATACAGTCGCGTTTCGGGGGAATTGCGTGAACTGGTCCAGGCCTCTCAGGGTGCATCTCAGCGTGCTCGTCGTGGCGCTGCTCATCTTAACGGCGACGCCGATCATCTGGATGGCGTTCAGCCAGGGGCGGCAGGCGGCGATCCTTGCCGGCGAAAAGCACATGCGCGAGATGAGCCTGAGGCTGATCGAGGGCTACAGGAATGCGCTCGAGGGCGGCCACGAGGCGGTCGCGCTTGCGTCCACCGTGCCGCAGCTGGCCGTCGCGCCGCCGGGCGACCTGCAGCCGAAGGAGCAGTTCTTCCTGGAGGTGCTCAGGAGCGTTTCCAACGCGACGAGCGTCTATGCCGGCTATCCTGATGGATCCTACCTGCAGGTGATCAACACGGGGCGGGACTATGTTCGCCAAAGTCTGGCGGCACCGGCAGGCACCGCCTTTGCCGTTCGGTTGCTTGCGCATGCCAAGGACGCGGGCACCGTCTCGACCCTTCGGTTCCTCGACGCTGCGGCGCAGACGATCGGGGAGCGTCCGTTCGAGCGCACAAATTTCGACCCGCGGCAGAGCCCCTGGTATCAGACGGCGTTGCGAGCCGGCGGTCCGGTTTCCGTCGGGCCCTATGTCACGGGAACGCTGAAGGTTCCGACGCTGGCGCTCGCCGTTCCGCTGAAGGGCAAGGAGGGGATCGTGGTCGGCACCAACATCCACCTTCAGACCATCAGCCGCCTTCTCGATGCGCGCGAGATCTCACCGCGGGCCCGGTCCTATGTCATCGGCAGCGACAACAACCTCGTCGCCCATTCCGATCCCGCGGTCATGAGCACAATCCTCGGCGCCTGGCCGGGTGGTGGCGGCGCCGGCATGCGCAGCCTGGATCCCAGCCTCGACGTCGTCGCCGGGCTGCGCAAGGATCCCGCCTATGCGGGCGGGGGTCTTGCCGAAGCCGATTTTGCCGGCGAGCGCTATCTGGTCCAGATGGCACCCGTCAGCGTATCCGGCCTCTTCAAGGGCAGCTCGGTCGCGATCGTCGTGCCGCTGCAGGATCTGGTGGTGCAGGCAAACCGGCTCCTGGTGCGCAACCTCATGATTGCCGCAGCCGTGCTGGTGGCCGGCGTGGTCGGCTCGCTCATGCTGTCCCGCGTGATCAGCCGCAAGCTCTATCACCTCGCCGACGAGGCGCGGCGGATCGGTGACCTGAACTTTGCCGGCACGGACGCCCCGCATTCCTGGATCACCGAGATCAATACGCTTGGCGGCGCGCTTTCCGCCAGCCGGCGCGCTATCGTCCAGTTTGCGCTCTATGTTCCGCGCGAGGTGGTGCGCCGGATCATCGACCCCGAAGGCGGGGCGGCGGTCCGGGGCAGGCGGCAGGAGGTGACGGCGCTTTTCACCGACGTGCGCGACTTCACCACCATCTCCGAACAGCATTCGCCGGAAGAAGTCGTCGATATCCTCTCGGCCTATTTCGAGATGCTGAACACGGTGGCCGAGCAGTACCACGGGACCGTGATCCAGTATCTCGGCGACAGCATCTTCGTCATCTGGAACGCGCCGGTTGCCGATCCGCAGCACATCGAGAATGGCTGTCATTGCGCGCTGGCGATGAAGGCGGCGGTCGATCGCCTGAACGAGACCAACCGCAAAGGCGGCCGGCCGGAGCTTTTCACGCGCTTTGGCGTGCATACGGGGCCGGCGGTCGTCGGCAGCTTCGGCGCGATCGCGCGGCAGCAATACACGGCCATGGGCGACACGATCAACGTCGCCTCGCGGCTCGAGGGGCTGAACAAGGAGTTCAACACGTCGATCCTGGTGAGCGGGGCGGTGCAGTCTGCGGTTGCCGACCTCTTCGACTTCCGCGCGATGGGGATGGTGCACGTGAAGGGGCGCTCGGGAGGCATCGACCTCTGGGAGCTGGTGGGCGCGAACGCCCGTTAGTCCTTGCCGCCGCGACGACCGCCCAACGGGGCGGATCAGCGCTCCGCCAGCAGGCCGGTGGCCATGGCGCGGAAGGCGTCGATCGCCTTCGGCAAGACCGCTTTCGGCTCGTCGCTGGCGGCGACCCAGAGGGCAGCGTTGAGGGCGGCACCGCTCAAGAGCCGCGCGGCCGCTTCCGGATCGACCGGCTTCAGCACGCCCTTGTCCAGCAGTTGCTCTACCGATCGCTTCGTCGCCAGCAGGCAACTGTTCTGGCTCGGCCATTTCGAGGGATCGCCGAGCACGGCCGGGCCATCGAGCAGAACGATGCGCTGGACTTCGGGATCGAGCGCCATCTCGATATAGGCCGCCCCTTCGGCAAGCATCGCCTGCCAGTGGTCACCGGCTGCCGCATCTGCGCCGATCGCCTTGGCGCGGGCGGCCATCTCGCCGTCGATCTGGGTTACGACCGCGGCCAGGAGCCCGCGCTTGTCGCCGAAATTGTGATAGAGCGCGCCGCGCGTCAGCCCGACATCGGCGGTCAACTCATCCATCGAGGCCGCCGCATAGCCCTTTTCGGCAAAGGCCTTTCGGCCGGCCGAAATCAGCTTCGCGCGGTTTTCCTCCATCGTTTCCTGGCGGCTTCTGGCCATCATTGACCTCAAATTCAGATACGGCGCGTATATGGATTTGACATACGCGTCGTATTTCGCTATTTCAGATACGTTCCGTATACCAAATGAAGCGGGTTTTGTGAAGTTCTGCCTGAAACGGCAGCGCGCGCCCGTTTGCGCGTCCTCAATTTACGAGAAGGATCAGACCGATGACCAAACGCAACGCAATCTTTCCGGCAAATCGTCATGCGCTCTACGAGGCGCACGGCTACTCCGCGGCCATCCGGTCGCAGGACCTGCTGTTCGTCTCGGGGCAGGTGGGGAGCCGTGAGGATGGCACCCCGGAGCCGGATTTCGAACGCCAGGTCGAACGCGCCTTCGACAATCTCGAAGCGACGCTCGCGGCAGCCGGCTGCAGCTTCGACGACATCGTCGATGTGACGACCTTCCACACCGACCCCGAACACCAGTTCGAGACGATCATGGCCGTCAAGAACCGGATCTTCAGCGAAAAGCCCTATCCCAACTGGACCGCCATCGGCGTCAACTGGCTCGCCGGTTTCGATTTCGAGATCAAGGTGATCGCGCGGATTCCGGCCGGCCAACTGGCCGCGTAGGTCATTGGGAACGTGGCAACCCGGGTTCTAGTGCAAATGCACCAGCTTGTCCGGGTTGCGCACGACGTAGATCGCCACGACCTTGCCGTTCTCGATCTCCAGCGCAGTCGTCTGCAGTTCGCCATCGGCCTCCCGGGTGACAAAGCCGGGCAGGCCGTTGATGAAGCCGGCGCGCACGAGCGTCGAGCCGTGCTTGGCAAAGAGGGCGGCCAGTTGCGCGTGCACCTTCATCACAGCGTCGAAGCCGAGGATCGGCTGCAGGGCGGCCGGGCGCTTGCCGCCGCCGTCGGAATGTACGCTGACATCGGCTGCGAGCATGGAGCCGAGCGTTTTCATATCGCCGTGGCGGGAGGCGGCAAAGAAGGCGTTGGCGAGTTCCAGGCCGCGCTGCTGCTCGATCTGGAAGCGGGGGCGTTCCTCGCGCACATGGGTGCGGGCCCGGGCCGCAAGCTGGCGGCAGGCGGCGGCGTCGCGGTCGATCGTTGCCGCTACCTCATCGAAGCTCTGGCCGAAGACGTCGTGCAGCAGGAAGGCGGCGCGCTCAAGCGGCGAGAGCCGTTCGAGTGCCAGCATCAGGGGCAGGGTGACGTCGTCCTCCGGCTCCTCCTCGACGACCGGATCGGGAAGCCAGGGGCCGACATAGGTCTCGCGCTTCAGCCGCGCGGATTTCAATTGGTCGAGGCAGAGCCGCGTGACGGTGCGACGCAGGAACGCCTCCGGCTCGCGCACGGATGTGCGGTCGGCCCCCATCCAGCGGATGAAGGCCTCCTGCACCATGTCCTCCGCATCGGCGACCGAGCCGAGCATGCGGTAGGCGACCCGGACGAGCTTCGGACGCAGCGGGTCGAAAACCGCCGCTGCGTCCTCATAGGCGCTGTCCACCATCAGGCGGCAGCCTGGGCGGCGGCCTTGGCGGCGGCCGGATCGACCCAGAGGCCGAAGCCGACGGCCAGACGGTTCCAGCCGTTGATGACGTTGATCATCAGCGTGAGCTTCACCTGTTCCTCCTCGGTGAAATGGTCCTTCAGCGCCTGATAGGCCGCTTCATGGCCGTGGCCTTCCGAAAGCCGCGTCAGCGATTCTGTCCAGCCTAGCGCGGCGCGCTCGCGATCGGAATAGCAGGGCGCTTCGCGCCAGGCGGAAAGCAGGTAGATGCGCTGTTCCGTCTCGCCCTTTTCGCGGGCTTCCTGGGTGTGCATGTTGATGCAGTTGGCGCAGCCGTTGATCTGCGAGGCGCGGATTTTCACGAGTTCGATAATAGTGGCGTCAAGGCTCGCGGCAACGGCCATCGAGACACTGGTCCAGCTCTTCATCAGTTGCGGGGCAGCGGCGAAAAGGTCGATCTTGGCAGTCATGGTTCCGTTTCCTTTCGTTGGTTCCGATACCATGACGAGCGAGCGACGGCCGGTGTGACATGGCCGCGAATTTTTTTTGAAAACTCCAGTGTGGATTGTTTTGTGCGGAGCCGGCGCATGCCGCGCCGCACTAACCCGTTTGGATGACTATGCCGCATTCGGCCGATATGTGAGTGTAGCCTGGGGGATCCTTTATTGCAGGTGGTGGTGCCGAGTGCTTCGGGAGGTACTCAATGGCAGACGAATTCAATGCCGCACTCGATATTCCGTATGTCTTCGAGATCACCATTAACGACTTTGCGGCGCTGTGGCGGAAGCTGGAGAGGCGAAGCTTTGCGCTGAAGGCGCTTTTGCCTAACTGGTATGGCCAGCTCCAGGGAGAATTCGCAGCAAGCTTCGGCGCGCTCGATGCCTATGTCGGCCACGGCAGCGCGGTCATTCCCCGAAACGGCATGGAAAAGGCCGCTGTCGAGGCGGTAATCGCGACAATGCTGATGGGCCGACTCGGCATGGCCATTCGCGAGCTGGCCGTCGAGGCGGGCCAGGCCGCGACCCAAGAGGGCGCTCCCATCAAGGGCCGGCTTCACTATGGCAAGGACAACCGGATTATCGGTGTGGACAACGAGTATCTGCGCCGGGTGCTCGATCCGGCCGAGGACTATCAGGCCGCCGGCTGCGTCTTCGAGGTGCTCGGCTATTCGCCGAGCAGTCCCTTTTCCATGACGTCGAGGATCGCCTCGATGATGCTGCTCTTCAACCGTGGCATGGCGCCCTTGAGCGGCCGGCCGGTCGAGTACAACGTCATCCTGAAGACGATGCACGCCTTCATCGCTGCGGAGAACCTCGGCTATGTCATGACCTTCGAGCACCGCAACACCAATGACGACCTGTCGATCTTCACCACCAACGAATTCAACAAGCTGACCATCCAGTCGGCGGAGGGCGACCTTCGCCTCATTCAGAAATACCTGAAGGCCATCGGCTTCTATTTTGGCGATGTCGACAATGCGCTCGGACCGGAGTTCGAGGTCGCTGCCCGAAATTTCGCGCGCGTCTACAGGCTGGACCACTATGCGCACTACAGTGACCGCGAGTTCCTCTACACACTGGCCAATGCCTATGTGCTCCACCGCAGCCAGATGTCGACGGGCGCGCGCTAAAGCTCATCGCGTGAAGCACGTCGTCGCCGCAAAACCGTTGCACACATTTGCGCGACCTGCATCGGGGGCCACAGATCGCGCGTCCCCCGGTTCTGTCATACCCCTGTAAAAGGGTGGCCCTATCCCTCGGCGCCAGTTTCAACACGAGGGTGTATCCATGAAATCGTTTGTCTCCGTCCTTGCCGGCGCTGTTGTCGCAGGCCTGCTTTCGACCGCGGCCTATGCCGAGAGCCTGGTGCTCTATACCAGCCAGCCGAACGAGGATGCGCAGGCGACGGTCGACGCGTTCCAGGCCGCCAATCCCGGCATCGAGGTGGAATGGGTGCGCGAGGGCACGACCAAGATCATGGCCAAGCTGATGGCAGAGATCGAGGCCGGCAATCCGGTGGCCGACGTGCTGCTCATCGCCGACACCGTGACCATGCAGCGGCTGAAGGAAGCAGGCCATCTCGCCGACTACAAGTCGCCTGAAGCGGCAAACTACGACGCGGCACTCTATGATGCGGACGGCGCCTATTACTCCACCAAGATGATCACGACCGGCATCGTCTATAACACCTCCGCCGCCATGAAGCCTGAAGGCTGGCAGGATCTCAGCAAGCCGGAGGCCAAGGGCCTCGTCACCATGCCGAGCCCGCTGACCTCGGGTGCGGCTCTCATTCACGCTCAGACCCTGACCGGCATTGATGGCCTCGGCTGGGACTATTACAAGGCGCTCGCCGAGAACGGTGCTACGGCTGCCGGCGGCAATGGCGGCGTCTTGAAGGCGGTTGCGACCGGCGAGAAGGCCTATGGCATGCTCGTCGATTTCATGGCGATCCGCGAGAAGGCCAAGGGCGCGCCGGTGGAATTCGTCTTCCCGGCCGAGGGCGTGTCTGCCGTGACCGAGCCCGTCGGCATCCTGAAGACCGCCAAGAACGTCGAGGCGGCGAAGAAGTTCGTCGACTTCCTGCTGTCCGAGGAAGGCCAGAAGACGGCGGTGAAGATGGGCTATATCCCGGCCCGCAACGGCGTGGCGCTGCCTGCGGGCTATCCGGCCCGCGAGACGATCAAGGTGCTGCCGGTCAATGCGGCCGAGGCCGTGAAGAACTCCGACGCGGATCTCAAAACCTTCTCCGGCATCTTCGGTACGAACTGATCCCGGGAATGCTTGAACGCAACGATGCGCGCAGCCGGCCCCGCTGGCTGCGCCTTTCCTTTCACGGCCGGACGATGGGCGCGCCCAAGGTGCGGGCAGGGGCGAGCCCCGCCGCCGAGCCGCGCTGGCTGGTGCCCTTCGTTCTCGGCTGCCTGTTTCTCCTCTGCCTGCTGCCGCTCTTCAGCCTGGCGAAGGCCGGCTTTGCCGGGCTTATTTCGGGCCGGTCGATTGGCGTGCTCACGGAACCTGCAACCTTTGCCGCCATCCGCAACACGCTGATAACCGCGACCGGCGGCATGGTCGTCTCCGTTGTCATCGGCGCGCTCTTCGCCTTCTCGGTGGCGCTGACGGATGTGCGCGGCAAGCTTGCGCTCAGCTTTGCCTTCATGCTGCCGATGATGATCCCGCCGCAGGTGACGGCGCTTGCCTGGGTGGAGATGACCGGGCCGGCGAGCCCGCTGTTAAAGACGCTCGGGATTGCGCCGCCGCTCGGCAGCCCGCAGCCGCTCTATTCGCTGGCAGGCATTTCGCTGCTTCTCGGCGTCCAGCATGCGCCGCTGGTTTTCCTGGCGCTGAAAGCCGGGCTTTCCGCCACGCCGCGCGACGGGGTGGAGGCGGCACGGCTTGCCGGGGCCACGCCATTCCGTGTCTTTCGCGACATCGTCGCGCCGCTGTCGCTGCCGGGACTGATTGCCGGTGCGGCGATCGCCTTCGTCTCCGGCGTCGGCAATTTTGGCATTCCGGCGATCCTCGGCATTCCCGCGGGCATCGAGGTGCTGCCGACCCTGATCTATACGCGGCTCGCCAGCTTCGGCGCCGGCACCTTCGGCGAGATCGCGCTGCTCTCCAGCCTCATCGCCATGATCGCGGCTGCCGGGCTGATCCTGCAGCAGAAGGCGCTTGTCGGCAGGGATTACCGCATCATCGGCCTTTCCGGGTCGAATGCCGCCTTTTCGCTCGGCCGCTTCCGCCCGGTCGTCGAGCTGGTCCTCGTGGCGATCCTGCTTCTCGTGCTGGTCGCACCGCTCGCCGCTCTTGTCGCGAGCTCGCTGGTGCCGGCCTATGGCGTGCCGCTCAACCTTCAGACGGTGTCGCTGCGCGCTTACGAAGAAATTCTCTTCCGCCAGTCGATGACGCTGAAGGCGCTTGGCAATTCGATGTTCCTTGCAGCAACGGCCGCATTCGGCCTGCTCGCCGTCTCGGTGCCCGCGGCCTATCTCATGACGCGGCGCAAGGGGTGGCTTGCCAATACGCTCGGCATCCTCATCGAGATCCCCTATGCGCTGCCGGGCATCGTGTTGGCCGTCGCCTTCATCCTTACCTTTGCCGCACCTCTGCCGATCCTCAAGGTCTCGCTCTATGGCACCATCTGGATCATCCTGGTTGCCTACTTCTCCTCGTTCCTCGCCGTCAGCCTCAAGCCGGTGATGAGTGCTTTCCTGCAGATGGACCCATCGCTGGAAGAGGCGGCGCGTCTCGCCGGTGCTGGCTTCTTCAGGCGGATGTCCGACGTGATCCTGCCCTTGGTAGCGCCGGCCGCGGGTGCGGCGATCATCCTCGTCTTCCTGATTGCCGCCAATGAGCTGACGGTCTCGGCGCTGCTCTGGTCGGCCGGCACCCAGACACTCGGTGTCGCCATCTTCAATCTCGACGACAGCGGCTCGTCGGACCTGGCCGCAGCCCTTTCCGTGCTCGTGGTCGTCATGGTCGTCATGCTGATGGCCGCGCTCGAGGCTCTCGCAAACTATCTCCCGGAAGGCGTGCTGCCGTGGCGCAACTGATCCTCAATCACGTCACCAAGCATTTCGGCGGCGGCCGGCCGGCGGTTTCCGATGTGTCGCTGACCGTGCGGGAAGGCGGCTTCCTGGCGCTGCTCGGGCCTTCCGGCTGCGGCAAGACGACGGTGCTGCGCATGATCGCCGGCTTCGAGCAGCCCAGCGATGGATCGATCGATTTTGGCGAAAGACGGCTTTCGGATGCTGCACGGGCGCTGCCGCCGGAGCGACGCAACATGGCGATGGTGTTCCAGTCCTATGCGCTCTGGCCGCATATGACGGTGGCCGAAAATGTCGGCTATCCGCTGAAGGTCCGCGGCATTTCAGGCTCGGCGTGGCAAAGGAGCGTCGCCGATGCTCTGGCGTTGGTAAAGCTCACCGACTATGCCGACCGCCGGCCGGCAGCCCTTTCCGGCGGCCAGCGCCAGCGCGTGGCGCTCGCCCGCTGCCTGGTGACCTCACCGGATGTCGTGCTGCTCGACGAGCCGCTCGCCAATCTCGACCAGCACTTACGCAAGTCGATGGAGGAGACCTTCCGCATCTTCCACGAGCGCTCGGGCGCGACGATGATCTATGTGACGCACGACCAGGCGGAAGCCATGGCGCTCGCAACCGATGTCGCCGTCATGCACGAGGGGCGGCTGATGCAGATGGCGCAGCCGGCCGAGATCTACGCAAGACCCGAAGGCGCCGTCGTCGGCGGCCTGATCGGCCGTGGCTCGGTGCTCAAGCTCGCCGTGCCGGAGGGCATGCCGCGGGCGATGGATTGGCCAACGCTGCGGTCAGCGCTTGCCGGCGTCGGCATGGAAGGCGCAGGCGATGGCGCCGTGCGCGACGTCCTCGTGCGCCCGGAACATGTGCGCCACGACGGCGAGGGCATGGCGCTCCGCGTCGTCTCCTGCGTGTTCGAAGGCGAGCGTTTTGCCCTGACCTTGGCTTTGCCGGACGGTCAGTCATTGAAGGCCTATGGCGACAGGGCGATCATGCCGGGAGACACGGCGCGCTTCGTGATGAGCCAGGGGTGGCGGCTCTAGGCCGGGTTGGCGTCAGTCGCAATCGGGTTTGTCGAGTTCGACCTCGAACTGGCGCGGGCCGACAACGCCAGGCTTTGCCGGCAGACCGACGATCCTTGCGATCACCGTGCATTTGCCGGCGACGACGGCATAACGGTCGCGGCCCTGGCTGATGACCTTGTCGATCGGGTGTTTGGGAACGGCGACGGCGACCGCGTTGATGACCGCGTTCAGTTCGCGGGCACGCTGAAAATTCGGCGCAAGGGCGGCATTGGCCTGACCAGTGGCAAGGACGAGGACGAGGCAGGCGACGGCGGATCGGGCGAACATGGCAAGCTCCTGTTTGGAAGAGGCAAGCATGATCGCCCGGCAGATTCAAGGACAGCGATCGGCCGGGCCGTCGATGGGAACGGTTCGTTGACAGGGGGTGATCCGAAGACGATCCTCGGCCAGCTTCGCCTCCAGCCTCTCGAACGGTCCGATGACATCCGAAACGCCGATACAGGAAACGCCGCTTGCGGGCGGGAACGTCAATGCCGGCGTCGTGCGCGTGGGCGATACGGTGCGCCGCGCCACGCGCCCTGAGAGCGCGACCGTTCACCGGCTGCTCCTCCGTCTCGAGGCAAAGGGCTTTGCGGGATCGCCTCGGTTCCTGGGCCTCGACGGCCAGGGGCGAGAGATGCTGAGCTTTATTGAAGGCGATGCCGGTGTCTCTTCCGACATCTGGCTTTGCGAGGATGCGCTGATTGCCGCAGGGCGGCTGCTTCGCGCCTATCATGACGCGACGGCCGAATTCGGCTTCGGCGCGGCGGATCGCTGGGCCTTTAGATATCCGGATCGGCGTCGATGGGAGGTCATTTGCCACAATGATTTTGCGCCGTACAATCTCGTTTTTCGGGCCGGCGAACCGGTGGGGATCATCGACTTCGATCTCGCCGGTCCCGGGCCGCGGCTGCGAGACCTTGCCTATCTCGCCTATTGGACCGTGCCGCTTTCCTTCCATTCCGATGACTTGAAGGCCGCGGCGCTGGCGGATCTCGATGATGGCAGCCGGCGGCTGAAACGGCTGTGCGCGACCTACGGTCTTGCCTCGGACGATGCGTTGCTTGGGATGGTCGCCGATGTGCTCGGGCATATGGGCGACGAGGCGGCGATGCTGGCAATGATCGGCGCGGCCGCGACCGAGCGGCTGAAACGGGACGGGCATCTCGATCACTGGCGGCGAGAGCGGGACGCCTTCGAGCGCTATAGGACACTATTGTCCCGAAACCTTGTCTGACGACCGGCGAAGCGGCAGGGCAAGCCGATAGCGCTCGCGAAAAAGAATTCTTGCCTACCGAAATAAACCATTGAGTTAAATGAAACTGGTTGTTATAAACAACCGGTGTTCCGCTTTTATGCGGTTGAGGAGGAACGGGGCGGTCGCCTCATCGACAGGAGGATAAGATGAAGCTTTATCAGGGCATGGGACCGAATTCGTATCGCGTGCGCATCTTCATGGCGGAGAAGGGGATCTCGCTGCCGATGGTGGATGTCGATTTCGCCAAGGGCGAGCACAAGGCGCCGGAGTTTCTCGCGGTCAATTCGCTCGGTCAGATCCCGGTGCTGGAACTCGACGACGGCACTGTTATCACCGAGAGCGTCGCGATCTGCCGCTATCTCGAGGAGACCACGCGCGAGCCGCAGCTCTTCGGCCATGACGCCGTCAGCCGCGCCAAGGTGGAGATGTGGAACCGGCGCGCCGAACTGGTGATCCTCGGCACCGTCGGCAATGTGGCGCTGCATTCGGACGCGTTCTTTGCCGAGCGGCTGACGCAGTTTCCGGCCTTTGCCGAGACCGAGCGGGCGGCGGTGCCGCAGAAATGGGGCTGGCTCGACGATGAGCTCTCGGATGGAAGGCCGTTCCTGGCAGGCGACGAATTCTCGATCGCCGACATCACCGCAGGGGTCACCGCCTGGCTCTGCGAGGTCTTCGGCATGGAAATCCCGGCTTCCGCAAAAAACGTCCAGCGCTGGCTGGAGCGGGTACGTTCGCGGCCGAGTTTTGAGGCCTAAGGGACAGCCTGTGGCAGGGGCGGTTTCGCGCAGTCTTAGGGTGGCGAGATCGGCCCCTCATGCGGCCTGCCGGCCACCTTCTCCCCGTTGTCGCGGGGAGAAGGTGGGACGTGGCGCCCGCTCGTTCCTTCGGCCAATGTGGCAGCCGCGTTGAGCGTCGGCAGGTCTCGACGTGGGGGCCAGCCGTCATCCGCGTTCCCTCTCCCCGCAGGCGGGGAGAGGGTCAGGGTGAGGGGATGGCATGCGCTATAGCATTGATTATTTTGTAGATTTCTCCATTCTGCCGACGAAACCCAACGGCCGGATTCTCGCCTCTGCGCCCCCGCTAAAATTCATATGTGGATAGGCGCGTCGCCCTTTTTGCTTGCCTTCTCCATGGCTTTTTTCAATTCCTAAAATACAAGCTGCCCGATTCGCCGCTGCCGGGCGCCTGCAAGGCGCTGGCTCTAGGAGACAAGCCATGACCGATTTCAAGAAGCCCACGATCACCGAAATGCGCCCGAAGATCACCGTGATCGGGGTCGGCGGCGGTGGCGGCAACGCCATCAACAACATGATCAACGAAGGGCTTCAGGGCGTCGATTTCGTGGTCGCCAACACCGACGCGCAGGCGCTCGCCATGTCGAAGTCGTCGCGCATCATCCAGCTCGGCGCCGCCGTGACCGAAGGCCTCGGCGCGGGCTCCCTGCCGGATGTCGGCCGGGCGGCGGCGGAAGAATCGATCGACGAGATCATGGATCACCTCGGCGGCACGCATATGTGCTTCGTCACCGCCGGCATGGGCGGCGGTACCGGCACGGGCGCGGCCCCAGTAATTGCGGCGGCGGCACGCAAGGCCGGCATCCTTACGGTCGGCGTCGTCACCAAGCCCTTCAGCTTCGAAGGCAAGCGCCGCATGGAAACGGCCGAGCAGGGCATCGAGCGGCTGCGCGAGGCGGCCGATACCGTCATTGTCATCCCCAACCAGAACCTCTTCCGCATCGCTGACGCCAAGACCACCTTTGCCGATGCCTTCGTGATCGCCGACCGGGTGCTCTATTCGGGCGTTGGCTGCATCACCGACCTGATCGTCAAGGAAGGCCTGATCAACCTCGACTTCGCCGACGTGAAATCTGTCATGAAGGGCATGGGCCGGGCGATGATGGGCACCGGCGAGGCGACCGGCGAGGGCCGCGCGCTGAAGGCGGCCGAAGCTGCGATCGCCAACCCGCTGCTCGACGAAGTGTCGATGCGCGGCGCCCGCGGCGTGCTGATCTCGATCTCCGGCGGCATGGACATGACGCTGTTCGAGGTGGACGAAGCCGCGACCCGCATCCGCGAAGAGGTCTATGACGAAGCCGACATCGTCGTCGGTTCGATCTTCGACCGTACGCTCGACGGTACCTTCCGCGTGTCCGTCGTTGCGACCGGCCTCGACGGCGCGCGCTCATCCGCCAACCCGGCCGGTGCCGCCGTCGGCCAGCCGGCGGCAGAACCTGCACCGACCCGCACGCTGCAATAGCATACGCATCCATCGCCTGCTTCAAGGACCCTCCCGATGTGATGACGCCATATCGGGAGGGTCCTTGCGTTTGGAGGCTCGAATGAGCGACGAGGGTGTGCCCGCCGATGAGGCGGCAAAGCACGCGCCAGCGGCACCAGGCCGTGCGGCGAGAGCGGTGATGGCGGCTGAGGCGGTGCTCGCGGAACGCTTTCCGCAGGCGATCTTTGCGATCGTCGCGGGCTCGATCCTGCGCGGCGAGGGTACGCAGACCTCGGATATCGACCTGGTGGTGCTGCACGAGGCCCTGCCGGCCGCCTGGCGGGAAAGCTTCCATTTCGACGATTTTCCGATCGAGGCCTTCGTGCACGACTTCGAGACGCTCAACTGGTTTGTCGACCAGGATATGGCGGGCGGTTGCCCGGTGCTTGCGGACATGGTGGCGGGCGGCGTTGCTATCGGGCCTGAGCGGGCGCGTGCCGAAGCGCTTCAGGCCGGGGCGCAACAGCGCCTGGAACGAGGGCCGGCGCCGCTGACGCCTGAGATACGCGACGGACTACGCTACCAGATCACCGATCTGGTGGATGATCTGCGCGATGCACGCCCGGCCGCCGAGATCCGCGCCATTGCCGCCGAACTGACGAAGCCGCTCGCCGATCTGATGCTGCTTGGCCGCGGGCGATGGTCTGGGCGCGGCAAATGGCTGCCGCGGTTGCTCGTCCGGGCGGACGCGTCGCTTGCCGAACGCTTCGACACGGCATTGCGCCACGCGGGCGCAGGACAGGCAGCAGAGCTGATCCGGCTTGCCGAACTGGAACTGGCGCCGCATGGCGGGCCGTTGTTTGCCGGCGACCGCCGAACCGCGCCGCCGGATGCCCGGCGTTCGGGTCTTCTCGCGCAGTGAATGCGCCGGCTCGTGGGATGGCCGCCTCCGATGCCTTGGGCGCGGATGGGGACATGATCTGTTTGCGAGGAACCGCCGGGACGCTTCAACACGAGCGCCGGCGCCCGCAGGGCTGACGGCCAAGTTCTGGGTGAGCCAACAGCTACGGCGAGTGCAGAGGCGAGGCCTTTGGCCTTCACTTGCTGCGCGGAGGGCGTGGCTCCCGGCGCTCAGCCTCCTCGACCACGGAGAATGGAAGCTCCTCGTACATCGAGCGGTTGAATTCGGCGAAGGTTAGCCTGCCATCGATGAACACTTTGAAGTAGCGCCGGCAGACGTCCTCCGCCATTTCTTTCCGGCTGGAATAGGGCGTTCCCTCAAGCGCATTGTCCTTCAGGTCGGGCAGGTACTCCGATACGCATGCCTCTACATATTGCCGCTGCGCGCCCGGGCGCTTGCGCAACGCGGAGATCGTCCACTCATATTTGGAATAGCTCATATATTGCTCGGTTCGCGGCGCGAACAGGACGATGGCGATTGCGCACAGCAGAGCGACAAACATGCCGCCGGCGACGAGACGAAAGTCCATCTATTCAATCGTATAAATTGTTGCCCATGCCTATGTAAGACAACTTTAGCGGTTAGCAAGAGGCGCGCTTACGCGTCGAGTGGTTTCACGAAATGTTCCTCCCCCATTTGGGGGAGGAGGCTACGGGAAAACCACTTTCGTGCTTGGACCGTTCTCCCATCGTTCGGTGTCTATTAGAGGTTGCGAAATTGGGCGCTCCCAATTGCGCCCTCGGCCGGAGCGGGGACGGGCGGGCAGGGCACGATCGGTGGCGGGGCTATGTCGCTGCGCCTGCGGGGCAGCTGCCAGAGACGCCTGGGATGGAAACGGTAACGGTCGGCGGGTCACGACCGATGTCCTTCGCGCCGACTGGACAAAGGCAATCCCTGTGGTGGCGCTTCGAGCGCGAGTGCCGTCTTCAGCCAGAGATGGGGAGAATGGAGAGGTGTCGCGCCGGGCCGGAGCATCGTTCTGCTACCGGCAGCGCGATCAGCGGGAGGTTCTTAAAGGGCGGCCAGCTGTTCGGCTGTTGCAACGATCTGCGTGTTGCCAAGCGAATGATCGGCATATTTGAACACCAGGATGCTCATGACTGAGGCGACAAGGGCTACCAGGATGATGCGCATGGCGTTGCTCCGACTTCCTTCTTGCCTGGCCTTGATCCTTCGTTGCGCCGGGCGGTGATCGATCCGGAAGCCCTGTGCTTTCCGGTCAAAGGCCTTCCGGCCTTTTGTTGAACCTGTTCTAGCAAATGGGCGGGGCCGACTATTGTTCCCGTGGGGACAGCGGGAAATCGCGGAGGCATGCAGCTTTTCGGTGTGCTCCAGCCCGTCCTGGGCCGGAGATTTCCCCGGGGAGCTACACGCCGTGTTGAAGCGGTAGCGCGAGAACGACGGATCGGAGTTGCGGCCGGCCACCGAGAAGTTCAACGGGCGGCTGAAGCGGCGCAGCCGTGTGAATTCGGACGCGTGAGGAGCGCTTCGCATCTCCTCGGGCTTCTGGACCTTCGATGTCGATTTGAAGAGATGGCCGCCGAACGGCTCTACAGGCCGAGGATCCAGAAGACGACGCCGAACAGCACGATGAATGCGCCGACGGCCAGCAGGAAGCGGGCCATGCCGGTGTTGGTATCCTTCGTGCCGACGAGACAGTACCAGAGGTGATCGTTATCCATTCCTGACGCTCCATCGAAAGGCGCTGCTGCCGCGCCCGCGCGACCCACCATACACGCAAAGGTCGTCGCGGCGCGTGGAATGATTGCGTGTCTTCGCCGCCGGACCGAGATCGGTGGAGGACGCGTGCCGTTGGCGGACGTTGTCACGTCCCAGCTCGGTTGCTCAAGGACAGGGTGGGGCAGGTTGCGTCTCGCGGCAGCTACGGCATGTCCATGCCGCTGTCGCCATCGACTGCCTGCTTATCCCTCCGCCTCCGCCGTTTCGGCCGCTGCCGGCTTTTTCGCCAGCGCCAGGTTGGCGGCGGCCGCTTCCGCCTCGGCTGCACCGGCAGCGCCGGAGCGCACGGTGACGGCGTTGGAGGCGAGGTCGAGGCCGGCTTCGCGCAGCGCCGGCAGCAGGCGCTTCATCGACTCGCGCTGCAGGATGCTGGGGTTGCCGGGGCGGGCGGTGAACTTGAGGCGCACGACGAGCGAGTTTTCGGTGACGTCCTGGATGCCTTGCATCTTCAAGGGCACCAGGAATTCGCCGCCGATCTCGGGATCCTCCAGCATGGCAAGGCCGACCTTCTTGATGGTCTTGCGGATTTTCTCGGGGTCGGCATCGCGCTCGAATTTCAACTCGAACTTCACCGTGCTCCAGTCGCGGCTGAAATTGGTGACCGCCTGAAGCTGGCCATAGGGGATCGTGTGGATCTGGCCGTTCTGGTGGCGCAGCCGGAGCGAGCGCAGCGAGATGCGCTCGACCGTGCCCTTGAGCTTGCCGGTATCGACATATTCGCCGACGCGGAAGGCATCGTCGGCGATGAAGAAGATGCCGGAGACGACGTCCTTCACCAGCGTCTGCGAGCCGAAGGAAAGGGCGAGACCCAGCACGCCGAAGCCGGCGATCAGCGGCGCAATATTGATGCCGAGTGCGGAAAGGATGACAAGGCTGGTGACGGCGAAGATACCGCCGAAGATGAGGTTGCGGACGAGCGGCAGGATGGTCGAAATCCGGCTTTGCTGGTGGACCACCGTATCGTCCTCGCTGTCGCCGGGCAAAGCGAGGCGGGCGGTGGGCGCGAAGGCCTCGAAGCTCTTCCAGAGGAAACTGCAGATCACCCAGCTCGCGACCACCGCAAGGCTGATGCGCTCGAGGATGACGATCCAGCCGATGGCACCGGCCGTATCATGCTGGACGAGCACCGGGCGCCAGAGCGTGATGATCAGATGCAGGCCGATCAGCCAGATGGCGCCGGCAAGCGCCGTCTGGACGCTGCCCGAAATCGCCGCGTGCAGCGCGTGGGAGGCCGGCGTGCGCCGGCGCTCGGCGGCAGCCCCCGCCAGCGAATGGATGCCGAAGGCAAGGATCGGAAGCGCGAGCAGAATGATCTGTGTCGTGCCGCCGGCAAAGCTCCAGGCGGCGCTGTTCGGGCTGCCGGCAACGATGACGCTCATCAGCCAGAGCACGATGGCGCTTGCCGCATAGAATTCGGGCACGCCGAAGGCGATGGCGCGGCGCACCGGGCCTGGGTTTTCACCGGCAAACACCGTGCGGATATCGCCGGCGCCGGCGATGAACCAATAGAGTTTCAACAGCGTCAACAGGGTCACGCCGATCAACAGCCAGCCATCGGTCGCAGCGTTCTCCAGTCCGCGCTGGTGGGCAAAGCGCAGGCTGGCGCCGAGGATGGCGCCGATCGCCCCATAGGCGGTCAGCATGTTGGCGTGGAAGCGCGGGTGGGCGATATCGAGCAGGCGGATCTCGGGCCGCGTCGGCGCAAACAGGAAGCGGGCGCCGACCGCATACACCACGGAGGCGAGGGCGATGGTGATGAGGGCGTGGGCGAGTTCGGCAGAGGCAGTGGCCGGCGTCAGGAACAGGCGGGCAACGGCATGAGCGGCCACGGCGAAGATCGCCAGATAGGCGATGTCGAAGCCAAGCCGGATCAGCGAGGCGCGCATGCGGTGGAGCAGATCGACCACTTCGAACGAGGCGCCGAACAGCCGGTGGATGAGGAGCCGGCTGGCAAAGGCGGCGGCAAGGCCGGCTGCGACGGCGAGCAGGGCCACGGCTGTTACCGAAACCACCGACCAGCCCTCGGCGCGGATGCCTGCCGCAACGTCAGCCATCACCCCGGCGATGCCGGACATACCGGCAACGCCCATCTGCAAGCCATTGACAAAACGAGCGGAAAGCGTGTCGAGCGTGTCCGGCTGATCGGGCGAGGACGTTGGTTCAGGCGTCGTGGTTGCGGGTGCAGCCTGATGCGTGGCCGCACCCCCCGACGCGGGCGCCGGTGCCGCGACGCCAGCGCCAGCGGGCGTCGGCGTTTCGCCCGAGGCCTGCGCCGCAGCGTCGCGCCACTCGACGGTCACCGACCCGCCGGCCTTGGCGGCGGCGCGCAAGGTCTCCTCGATCTCGGCAGCACTCTGGCCGGGTGTGAGGATCACGGTGACCGGCGGAGGCGTCGTCTCGGCGAGTGCAGGCAGGGCGAGGGTCAGGACGAGAACGAGGCCCGCCAGCAGATGGCGGCAGAGGAGGTGGAAACGCAGCATGAAATTCATCCATCAAAATCGGTTGTCCGCCCTGCGGCCTTGCCCATCACATTACATAACGTTCTAAAATTCCAATCGAATTTTGTGGGGCGGGATGGGGACAGGGCCGCCGCTCACCAAGGGTTGCCCTGCGCCGAAGCTGCCCCCTCACTGTCTTGCCGGACATCTCTCCCCGCCAAGCGGGGAGAGAGACGCTGGGCGGACGCTCCGGTGCCAGGTCCTCCGGCCTACTTCGTCGTGTAGCCGCCATTCACCAGGATCGTCTGGCCGGTCATCCACCAGCCGTCGGAGACGAGGAAGCGGATGTAGGGGACGATGTCCTCGATGTCGGTGAGGCCGGTCCTGGAGAAGGCCGAAAGGGCCGATGCGGTTTTGTGATAGGCGACGGCGTCGGCGCCTTCGGCCGGGTAGAAGAAGGGCGTATCCATCGGGCCGGGTCCAATCGCGGTCACGGAGATGCCGCGCGCGCCGAACTCCTTGGCTGCTGCCCGGGTGAAGTGCTCCACCGGCGCCTTGGTGCCGGCATAGGCCGCATAGAAGGGCGTGAAGGCGCCGAGCAGCGAGGTGACCAGCGTGCAGACCTTGCCGTTGTCGCTGACGTGCCTGCCGGCCTCGCGCAGGAAGAAGAATGCGGACTTCGAATTGACCGCGCTCATCTCGTCGTATTCGGCCTCGGTGATCTCGACGAAGGGCTTTTTCAGCACCTTGCCGACGGTGTTGACGGCGATGTCGATGCTGCCGAGCGCCGCCTTGGCGTCGGCAAAGAGCTTTTCGACATTGGCGGCGCTGGTGAGATCGCCGGAGAAGGCGTGGGCCGCGGCACCGGTCGCCTTGATCGCCGCCACGGTTTCATCGGCTGCCGCCTTCGTCGCCGCGCTGTTGTAATGGATCGCGACGCCACGGGCGCCGTGTGCGGCAAGATCGCGTGCGAGCAGGCCGCCGAGGTTCTTCGCGCCGCCGGCGATGAGGGCGGTTTTGCCGTTGATGCTGTGGTCTGCCATGGGTTTCTCCTGTTGTGCGCCTGATGGCGGATGCTTTCGTTCGGCGGGCGGGGCTACGCATTTGCCCGAAATCGCCCCGCTCTCCGGTACGGGCCGCCTGTGCGACCGCCGCTCGTTGCGGACGTCGTGTCTCTTGCTTCATGGGGTGCGGGCCTTATCGCCGCCGACGTGAGCGGTCGGTGATGCGACCGGCATCGCGACCAGGAGAATATCGTCGGCGCTGCTGGCATAAAGTCCCCGAACGTGACATGACTTGTCAGGAATGACGAACAATGGGGGTGAGGCGTCGCGCGCCGGCATGGACAGGATCGAGCTTTTCCGCATCTTCACCCGTGTCGTCGAAAGCGCGAGTTTTACCCGCGCGGCCGACACGCTGGGCCTGCCGCGCTCCTCGGTTTCGGCGGCGGTGCAGACGCTCGAAACACGGCTCGGCACGCGACTTCTCCATCGTACCACGCGCAAGGTTGCGCCGACGCAGGATGGGGCAGCCTTCTACGAGCGCTGCCTGCGGCTGATTTCCGATATGGACGAGGCGGAGAACCTGTTTCGCCGCGACACCTCCGGCCCGACCGGACGGTTGCGGGTCGACCTGCCGAGCCGCATCGGCCGGCTGATCGTGGCGCCGGCGCTGCCGGAGTTCCTGGCGCGGTACCCCGGCATCGACATCGATCTCGGCATGACCGACCGGGCGGTGCACCTGATCGAGGAAAGCGTCGACTGCGCGCTGCGTGTCGGACCGCGCGAGGATTCGAGCCTGATTGCCCGGCCGTTCGGCACACTCAGGCTGATCAATGTCGCAAGCCCCGACTATCTCGAGCGCCACGGCACGCCGGAGACGCCCAACGATCTCAGCGCCCACGTCGCGGTCAACTACGCTTCACCCTCGAGCGGCCGGGTGGAGGACTGGGAATGGATGGAGAACGGCGAGGCGCGCACGGTTTCGGTTGCCGGCCGGGTCAGCGTCAACAGCGCCGAAGGCAGCATCGCCTGCTGCCTCGCCGGCCTCGGCCTTATCCAGATCCCGGCCTATGACGTGATCGATCACATCAGAGCGGGCCAGCTGGTCGAGGTGATGCCGCATCACGTCGCCGCGCCGATGCCGATGGCTTTGCTCTACCCGCACCGCCAGCATCTGTCGCGCCGGCTCAAGGTGTTTGCCGACTGGCTGGAGGGGCTGATGCGGGCGGTGATTGCGGCGTGAGGCGGCGATGCGGTTTGGGCTCGCTTTGTTGGCGCGCTCTAGCTGATCGTCTGATGACACCGCCGGCCGTTCCACGGCAGGAACTCGGATCCGCCGGCATTCCACCTGCCGTCGAATTCGGAGAAATCCGGCGTGAAGGTGACGATCAACTGGCCGTAGCCGTATTTGTCGCGCCACATGAAGCTTCGGGTGAGATCGCTGCCGTCGCCATCGTCGCCGGTTTCGGCGAGTTCACCGTCGACGGACTGGCCCTGATCGGAGAACACGTATTTGCCGACGACCGTGCCATCGGCAGCGGTTTCGAAATGCGTCTCGGCGTCCGAGAGCACGCCGGCGGAGGAAAGCTGGCCGCAATAGGTGCCCGAGGGCGCGGTGCTCGTCTCGCCTGCCATCGCCGCAGAGGCGGATGCGGCCGCAAGCAGCAGCGCGGCGGTGAAGGAAAGGCTTGCAGTCAACGCGGCACCTTTGGCGTTTCGGGATGTCGCGGTCTCTCGTGATCGCCTGGCAGCAGCGAGTCGCGACGGTTGTCGCCATGGACAGTCATTCGGGATGCAAAATCAAGATGCTCATGCGTCCAGCGCCGGCGCGGTGCTGACGCTGGCGTCGCCGAACAGGCGTCCCTTCTCGGCGACGAGGAAGCAGGCGAGTATCGGAGCGCGATGTGCTTCCACATCGCGCTCCGAGGCATGTCGTCAGGTCAATCAGCTTGCATCAAAGCCCGCGTGGAAGCTGACGCGCCCTGACGGTACCGGACCTTCGAACGCCTTTGCCATGAAGTATTCGGCCGGTACGCCTTCAAGGCGCAGGGCGGCGTGGTTCTCGAAGCCGAAGCGTTTGTAGTAGTCGGGCTCGCCGAGAACGACGCAGCCCTTGGCGCCGGTCTTTGCAAGGCGCGCAAGGCCTTCGCGGATCAGCCTGCCGCCGGTACCGCTCTTCTGGTGGTCGGGCCTGACGGAGACGGGGCCGAGACCGAACCAGCCCTTGTCCTCCCCGTCGATCGTGACCGGGGAGAAGGCGACGTGACCGATGATTTCGCCCTGGTCGAGGGCGACCAGCGAGATCGTCAAGGCGCCGGCGTTGCGCAGCGCGTCGATGATTTCGGCCTCCGTCTGGCTGCTATAGGCCATCGGCGCAAAAGCGGCCTTGGTGATCTGCCGGATGGTTGCGATGTCAGTCGCTCGTTCGGAGCGTATGTCGATGGTGGTCATTGTCAAAAACCTGTTCTTGAAACCCTTCAGTCGCGCGCTGTCGACCGCGAATGACGGGTATCGTTCGCCGGTGGCGCGGTTTCGCGTCTCGACCGGTCGAGACGCTCAGTGGGTGAGAACAAGCTCCAGCATCGACAATTCCTCTGCTCAGTTCAGGCGAGCAGGTTCGGTATAGGGCGAGGCCTTTGCCATGGTCAACAGGCGGCTCTGGCAGCGCAACGCGTTCACGCGGCGGCCGGTTGAGGTCCGTTCCCGCTTCGTCGTTCGCGTCTGTTGCCTGCGTCCTTAGTTTTCCTGAACCGAAACGCCGTCCTGGCCGATCTTGATCTCGACGCCCGGCTTCGTCTCTTCCTGGTAGACATAGATGCCGAGGCCGACGACGGCGACGGCAAGCAGGGCGATGACGAGATAGAGGCCGTTTCGGTTCATGCGGAACTCCTTTTTCGCGGTTTCGTCAGGGAAATAGGAGCTTCTCAAGGAAAGACAACGGGATAGCGACGAACATGCGCACAGAGGGTGGCCCGGCGAAGCGACTGAGGGGGCCGACTTGACCACTATGCTGGCGTCTGTGTGGCCGCGCAGGGGAACCTCAGCGCGCCCGCAGCGCCTTCTATTCCTGTGGCGTACAAAGGTTGATTTGCCTGCATTGGTTGATTTTCGCTAATTGAGGCAAATAGATTGAACGACGCGAATGACCGAATGCGGATGGTGGCCGGAACAATGGTGCTTGGAAGTTTCTACCGAAAAACCTTCGACATGGACCATTCGGACACGAGCGCCGCGGCGTTCTTCTCACGCGTGATCAAGCTCGTGCTCTCCTTCTGGGCGGCCGAGTTCTTCATGACCGGCGGGCTCTGGGTGGTGCTGGGCGTCAATCCGGTCGACTACGCGCCGATCAAGCTCGTGGTGTCGCTGGTTTGCGTGCTGATCACGCTGATGATTTCGCACATCGTGGCGATGATGCGCGCGCGGAACATCGCAGCCCAGGTTTTCGTGTCGGCCGTCCTGTCCATTCTGGCGTCGACGGTTGCAACCACCATCGACTATCACCTGTTCACCTATGTGAAGCCCGCAGTCGGTGTCGACTATACGATCGAGAACTTCTGCTACACGCTGTTTTACGGCGTCTCGCTGTTCTTCGGCTGGTCCTGCTTCTTCATCGCCTACATGTACAATCTGAAGGTCCGGGCGCAGGAGCGCCGGCTGGCGATCTCGCGCGAAGAGGCGCTGACCGCGAAGATGCAGGCGCTCTACTACCAGATCAATCCGCACTTCCTGTTCAACACGCTGAACTCGATCGTCGGTCTGATCGAGGAGGGCGCCTCCTCTCAGGCGAGCCGCGTGGTGCTTTCGCTGTCGTCGTTTCTGCGAAAGACGCTGGAGATGGATCCTCTGCGGGATCTGGCGCTTTCGGAGGAACTGGCGCTGCAATCGGAATATCTGGCGATCGAGAAAGAGCGGTTCTCCGATCGCATCAGCGTCACGCTCGACATTCCGCAGGAGCTGAGAACGGCGCTGGTGCCGAGCCTGATCCTGCAGCCGCTCGTCGAGAATGCCGTGAAGCATGGGCTCGGGCGCTCGTCCGGCGATCTGAAGATCACGATCAGCGCGTCGCAGGAGGAGGACCGGCTGCAGCTTTCGGTCGACAACGTGTCCGATGCCGGCGAAGTCCTGCCGATGGTCAAGCGATCCGGGCTCGGTGTGGGGCTTGCGAATGTCGAAGAGCGTGTCAAGGCGCGCTTCCCCGAGGGCGGTTCGCTCATCGCCGGACCGGTCTCCCCGGCCCATTTCCGCGTGACCCTGACGTTGCCGTTGAGGGCACCCGCCGCCGATCGGCTTGCCGATGCTGCCATCAACGCCGCGCCGGCCGTGACGGCCTGAGCGGGGTACGACAATGGCTGGCGCGCGCCCCTGAGAGGCGCGCGACGGGAGTAAAAGGGGTGGCTCGCGTTCAGACCGAACGCGTCAGGCCGCCATCCACCTTCAGGTTCTGGCCGGTGATGTAGGCGGCACCATCAGAGGCGAGAAAGGCGACGGTGGCGGCGATCTCGGCGCTGGTGCCGTAGCGCTTCATCGGCACTGCATCGCGGCGCTCTTCGGTCGCCGGCAGGCTGTCGATCCAGCCGGGCAAAACGTTGTTCATGCGCACATTGTCGGCCGCATAGGTGTCGGCGAAGATCTTGGTGTAGGAGGCAAGACCGGCGCGGAAGACGGCGGAGGTCGGGAACATCGGCGAGGGCTCGAAGGCCCAGGCGGTGGAGATGTTGATGATCGCGCCCGCCTTCTGCTTCTGCATGATCGGCGTGACGAGGCGGACCGGGCGGATGACGTTCATCAGGTAGACGTCGAGGCCGGTGTGCCACTGCTCGTCGGTGATTTCGAGGATCTGGGCGCGCGGGCCATGGCCGGCGCTGTTGACCAGCACGTCGATCCGGCCCCATTTTTCCATGGCCGCATCGACAAGACGCTTCAGGTCGTCGTTCGACTGGTTGGAGCCGGTGATACCGATGCCGCCGAGCTCGGCGGCGAGCGCCTCGCCCTTGCCGGAGGAGGAGAGGATCGCAACCTTGTAGCCATCGGCTGCCAGACGCCTGGCGCTCTCGGCACCCATGCCTGAGCCGCCGGCGGTGATTACGGCCACTTTTTCTACTGCCATTTTACCAATCTCCTCATCCATATTCGTGGAATGCCGCTTTCGCGGGTGCTGCCATTGAAATACCATCTCCTCCATGCGACGACGAAGCAATTTCGCTTTCATATGGCAGTAGAAAAACTATCCGATGAGTGATGCACCGGGAAAGCTCCCTTCGCTGAATGGGGTGAAAGTGTTCGAGGTGGCCGCGCGTCACCTGAACTTTCGCCTCGCAGCCGAGGAGCTGGGCGTGACGCAAGGGGCCGTCGCCCAGCAGATCCGCGGGCTCGAGGCCGAGCTTGGGGTCAAACTCTTCGAGCGGTTGCCGCGCGCGCTGGCGCTGACCGGCGAGGGACGCGCCTATATCGCCGATGTCAGGCGGGCGCTGGAGATCATCGCGCGGGCGACCGACGGGCTGAAGCCCCAGCCGGTGCGGCTGACGATCAGCACCACCCCGTCCTTCGCGTCGCGATGGCTGATCCCGCGCCTGCCCGATTTCACCGCGCGGCATCCGGATCTCGACCTGCATATTCTGGCGACCGACCGCATGTCGAGCTTCCAGGCCGATGGCGTTGATCTCGCCGTGCGCTATGGGCGGCCACCCTTCGGGCCGGGGCTTGCGGTGGAACTGCTTTTCGAGCAGGAGATCGTCGCGGTCTGCAGCCCGATGCTGCTTGCCGGGCGGCCGGCGCCGAAAACCGCCGAGGAACTGGCCGGCTACACGCTGCTGCACGACGCCCATAATTTCTGGCCGGAGTTCATCGAGCGGCATTTCGGTGGCAGCCGGCAGGCCTCGTTCAAGGGCATCAGCTTCAACCAGACCTCGCACGCGATCGAGGCGGCGACGGCAGGCCAGGGGATCGTTCTTGCCAACCGCGATTTCGTCGCGCGCGATCTCGCCGAAGGGCGGCTCATCCGGCTGTTCGAGGGCTCGATGACCGGGCCCTCGGACTTCTATCTGGTCTGGCCGCGCTACCGAAAGTCGCCCAGCCTTCAAACCGTGATCGCCTGGCTCAGTGACGAGGCGAAAAAGGAGCGGGGAGGCCCGACGGATCGGGATCCTGCAAATGGGTGGCGGAGCGAGGGTTCCTGATCCGCGATCAGCGACGCAGCGCCGTGTCGAGCCGGTAGAGCAGGGCGTGAAAGGCGCCTTTGCTGGGCTTTCGTCCCGGCAACTTGCCGACGATGCCTCGGATTTCCGTCGATGCGAGCGCGATCAGCTGCCGGAGTTCCGTTTCGGTGGCGGCTGCCTCGTCGGCTGTTCCGATCGACAGCGCCTGGATGGCGTAGGCGGCGGGGCCGAGCACATGGTTGATCTGGTGCGGCGTCTCGATCGGGTGGGTGTAGGGCGCACCGGCCGCAGCAATGGCCGCGCGGGCGGCAGCCTTGGCAGCGGGATCGTCAACCGCGCGCGCCGCTGCCTGGGCGCCCCAGGCGGCTTTGCGCAAGACGGCCGTGCGCGGACCGCCCTCGGCAAAGGCGACAGCCGCGGCGATCGCCTCGCGCGGCCGGGTATCGCCCGGTACCGCCGCCTCGAAGACCGGCAGGGCGCGGGCGGCGCAGAGGATCGCCCAGCGGGTGATGTGGCGCAGGTCGTCTTCGGTCAGGAGCGGTGGTGGGGCTTCGTCGGTCATGGGGTGCTCATGGTGAACAGGCCGAATGCATATCATGCGGTCGCCACGTGACAAGCCGACCGGTTGTATGGAGGGCGCAGGTTGCATCCCTTCACAAACGCCATATCTTTCACCGCCGAGCCATTTGCAGCCGCAAGCTCAGGAAAAGGGAGGCTCCATGCCGGCCGTCGGTTCCGATTATGGCGATGTCGTTGCCTGGCGGCGCGACATTCATGCCCATCCGGAGTTGCAGTTCGACGTCCACAGGACGGCGGAGCTCGTGCGTTCCAAACTCGCCGCGTTCGGATGCGACGAGGTCGTGACCGGCATCGGTCGGACGGGCGTCGTGGGCGTTATCCACGGCCAGAAGCGGTCGAGCGGCAGGGTGATTGGCCAGCGGGCGGATATGGATGCCTTGCCAATCGAGGAGGCGACAGGGGCCGCCTGGTCGTCAAGGACAACGGGCGTCATGCACGCCTGCGGTCATGACGGCCACACGGCGATGTTGCTGGGGGCCGCGCGGGAATTGGCCGAGGCGCGAGCATTTGACGGCACGGCCGTGGTCGTCTTTCAGCCGGCCGAAGAGGGCGGCGGCGGTGGCAAGGCCATGATCGACGATGGCCTTATGGAGCGTTTCGGAATCAACGAGATCTATGCCATGCACACGGAGCCCGGTTTGCCGATCGGGCAGTTTGCCACCGCTTGTGGACCTCTGGCCGCTTCGGCCGATGGCTTCAGGATCAGGATCGACGGCAAGGGCGCACATGGCGCTTCCCCGCACGTCAGCGTCGATCCGCTGGTGGTCGGCGCCAACATACTTCTGGCCTTGCAGACGATCGTTTCCCGCAACGTCCATCCGCGTCAGTGTGCCGTGGTCACGGTCGGCTGGATGGCAGGAGGCAAGGCCGGCAACGTCATCCCCCAATCGGCCGAGATGGGCGGGACGGCCAGGACCTACGATCCCGGCACGAGAGACCTGATAGAGGCGCGCGTTACCTCCATCGCGCAACGGATTGCCGAGGCCTACGGAGCCAGCGCCACGGTCACCTACAAACGCATGTTTCCGCCGACCGTGAACCATGGCAGCGAGACCGCCTTTGCCGTCAGCGTGGCGCGATCCCTGGTCGGAGACGCGCACGTCAACGACGCTCTGGAGCCGCTGATGGGCTCGGAGGACTTTGCCTTCATGCTCGAAGCGCGCCCAGGCAACATCATGCTGATCGGCAATGGCGACAGCGCGTCGGTGCATGATGCGCGGTTCGATTTCAATGACGATGCCATTCCTTTCGGCGTGGCCTATTTCAGGGCCATCGTGGAGGGCAGAATGCCGCTCTGAGCGGTCGGCCGGATGTCCATCGCGCTGCGGCTGCAGCGACGACATCAACGAGGTTTCCTGCCCTCAACGCTCCCAGCCCTCGGTAAACGGAAAGCGTTCCGCCCAGAGCGTCGCGAGCTTCGGATCGGTATCGACGCGGCGGACGATGTCGGCAAGGGTCGGGGCGACCTCGTAGAAGCGGCGGCGGCCGGGTGACCAGCGCGAGGCAGTGGCGACGTAGAGGTCGAGGACCGACAGTTCATCGCCGAGAAGGTATTTGCCCGGTTGCAGTTCCGCGCCCATTCGCTGCCAGCAATGGGCGACGCGGTCGAACACGCGGGCCTTGACGGTTGCGTGGTCTTCTTCCCGTTCGGCGATGCGGGACGGGTCGTCGGTGATCCAATAGAGCGCGTAGATGGCGGCGGATACGAAGGTCATCCATCGGAGAAACGCCGGTCGTCTTGCGTCGGTCACCGCCGGTGCCAGCCGGGCCTCGGGATAGGCATCGGCGAGCCAGATCAGGATCGCGGCACTTTCGGTCATCAGTTCGCCGGTCGGGAGTGCGAGGGCCGGAACCTGGCACAGGGGATTGATGCGCGCCAGCCTGTCCGCCTCCTGCTTTTCCTTCCCAGGGGGCGTGTTCCTCGACGCGGTAGGGCACGCCGATGAGGCTCAAAACGGCCTCGATCGGAACCGATCCTGAGCCTGAGGCTCCGTAGACGACAAACGGCTCGGCCAACTGCTTTTCTCCTCCTGATCGCGCCGCGACGAATCCGGCCGAAGCCTGGTCGCCCTGCGTCGAGACTGGGGCGGGGCGGCTTTTTCGCGTTGCAGCCGCATAGATCCCCGCTTTCGCGATACAATCAAGGCCCTGAGGTGCAATTGGACGTTTCGCCGCAAATCCCGGTTGCAGCGGGCAGGCGGGCCGATTCCGCTTTCCGCGGCAAGGGGCTCCGATTCCATCTGCCGGAGCGACGGTTCGTCCGCATGCCGACGTTTTGACCGTGCCCGGTTGCAGTTGGCGCGGTTCCAGGCTGAAGCAGGACACGAGGATTGATCCGATGTCTCCAGTCACCGCCGCGTCTCCGACGCTCGATCGCGACCTTCTGCTGAAGACGGCACGGGAGCGTCTGCTACGCTCGGAATGGTCGCGGGAGTTGTTGCGATCGTTTCAAGGCGGCACGCTGCAATCCGCCCTGAAGCATGCGGTCAGTGCGTCACCCTACTATCGCGAAACCATTGGCGACCGCTTGGCGCAGGGGGCCGCACTCAAGGACCTGCCCGTGCTGACGAAGCGGGCGCTTATGGAGAATTTCGACCGGATCGTTACCGACCTGAGGCTGAGCCGGCAACTGGTCGAGGGGCACCTCAGTGGACAGTCTTCCGGCTCGCTTCTGCTTGGTGAATACAGAGCCGTTGCCACGGGCGGCACGACCGGCGAGCGTGGGGTCGCGGTCTTCGATCCCGCAGCCTGGCTATCGGCCATCGCCAACATGGTACGTTTCCAGGCGATCGTCGGCATCGACGAGACGACGCGCAGTGTTGCCATATTCGCCTCGTCGCCGGTCCATATTTCCTACCATATCGGCGTGGAGCTTCGGGCGTTGAGGCCGCCGGCGCCCCGGCTCAACGTGCTGATGCCGATCGAGGAGATCGTGGAGGGCCTCAACCTGAACCAGCCCGAGGTGATCTCGACCTATCCGTCCTTCGTGCGCGTCCTGGTGGGCGAGCAGCAGGCGGGGCGGCTGAGGATCAGGCCGCGGCTTTTCCGAACCAGTGCCGAGACGCTGACGGAGGAGGTGCGCGAGCTTGCGGCCGAGACCTGGCAGGCGGCCATCGCCGACAGCTATGTCTGCACCGAGGCGGGACCCATGGGCCACGAATGCTTGCTTGGCGACGGGCTGCATCTCGCCGAAGACAGCTTCGTCTTCGAGGTGGTGGACGGAGACGACCGCCCGGTACCCGACGGCGTGGAGGGCGCGAAGCTGCTGGTGACGACCCTTGCCAATCGCGCGCTGCCGCTGGTGCGCTACGAGATCTCCGACATCGTGGCGATGGCGACCGAGCCGTGCCGCTGCGGCCTGCCGTTCTGGCGGATCGGGTCGATTGCCGGACGAAGAGAAGAGACGCTGCGGCTGCCCAGGCGCGGTGGCGGAACGGTCAATGTGCACGCCCACCGGCTTCGCTCGCCGCTGACGGGTGCGGCCGGGGTGCGGCAATTCCAGTTCGTGCAACTGCCGGATGGTCTGGAAATCGCGATCGCCGTGTTTGAAGGCGCCGATGCGGCCGCCGTCCACGCTGCCGTCGAACTGGGCGTGCGTGCGGCACTCGAGGCGGTGGAAGCCGAACCCGCGGAGTTCCGTGTGCGGGTGGTGGATGCGATCGCGCGTTCGGGCGGCGGCGCGAAGCAAAAGCTGGTGGTCTCCGGCGGCGACTAGGAGAGGGCAGGATGCACGCGTGGTGCAATCGCGGCCCGGCTTCGGCCACGCGGCAGGAGATGGACATTCCGGTGGCTGGCGGGCGGGCAAGCGGCTTATAGTGTTGATAGGCCGGTCCGGGGCCGATATGAAGCCGGCCTCTTGCCCGCGATACGGAGTTTTGAAGATTGAGCGTTGCCTTCACCAAGGAAGAAAGTGCCGAAACCGCCGCCGAAACGTTGCTGCCGGACCGGGCGGTTTCGCCGCATCCGAACCTGGTGACAAAGGCGGGGCTGACGGCGCTGGAGGCCCAGATGCAGGAGGCGCGAGTCGCCTATGAAGCGGCAGCCACGATCGACGACGTGAACGAAAAGCGGCGGCAGCAGGCGGGACCCTTGCGGGACGTGCGCTATCTCTCCGAACGGCTGCGCACCGCACAGCTGATGCCCGAACCTGCCTCCAACGAGATCGTCGCCTTTGGCAGCACGGTGACCTTCAGCCGGGACGACGGGCGGGTACAAAAATACCGGATCGTCGGCGAGGACGAGGCAGACCCCAAGACGGGATCGATCTCCTATGTCTCGCCGGTGGCACGCATCCTCATGGGCAAGGCAGTGGGCGACCTCGTCACGGTCGGCGACCAGGAACTCGAGGTCGTGGCGATTTCCTGACCTTTAAGCGTATCGGCTTGATCGCTTGGATTAGTAGCTATTATTATCGTATCCGATTTAATAGCGTCATCTTGACATTCTGCTGTTGCTCGGTATTTATATCGCGTCCGATCTAATTGGCGGTGCCGGATGATCGGAGGCGCTTGCCGGAGCAGGCGGCCAAGAGGTTTGCTCGGTTCGTCGGTACGGAGAATGGACATGCACAACACTGGTGACGCTACGCCCGTTCGCGCCTATCGCGAGTTTTCCCGCGTGCTCGATCCCGATGTCTACGAGCCGCTGCCGGACGACTGGCTGATCGGCATCACCGACGTCGTGAATTCCACCGGCGCGATCCGGGCCGGGCGCTACGAGGACGTCAACTATGTCGGCGCTTCGGTGATTGCCGCCATCGGCAATGCGCGCGGCGATTTCGATTTTCCCTTCGTGTTTCGCGGCGATGGCGCGGCCTTTGCGCTGGCGCCCGGCGGGGCGACAATGGCAGCTTCGGCGCTGCGGCAGCTCGCCGCCTTCGCAAGGGACCGGTTTGGTCTCGATTTGCGCGTCGGCCTGCTGACGGTCCGGGATATCAGGGACCATGGCCAGGATGTGCGCATCGCCCGCTATGCCGCATCGGAAAACGCGACCTATGCGATGTTTGCCGGCGGTGGGCTTAAATGGGCGGAGCGGCAGCTGAAGCAGGGGCGCTACCTGCTTTCGCCGGAAAGCCATGGAGCCGAACCGGATCTGACCGGCCTTGCCTGCGAATGGCGGCCGTTTCCAAGCCGGCAGGGGCAGATCCTGTCGCTGCTGGCCGAACCCGCCGACGACGTGACGCCCGAGCGCTTTGCCGCCGTGGCGCGCGCGGTGATCGCTGTCTTCGATCAAGGGCCGCGGCAGTCGCATCCTCTGCCGGAGGAAATGGGTGTGCCGAAGGACGCGCGGGTGCGGGTTGCGCCCGAGCGCTGGGCGGGAGTGGCCGCCAGTTCCGATTTTCGCAAATATGACGACGGCCTGCGCCTGACGGTGGATTGCACGACGGAGCAGATCGACCGCATCGAGGCGATCCTTGCGGCCGCCAAGGCGCGGGGCGAGGTGATCTTCGGGCTGCATCGGCAGAGCCACGCGCTGATGACCTGCCTTGTGCCGTCGGCGCGACCGGATGCGCACTTACATTTTCTTGACGGCATGGACGGCGGTTACGCCAAAGCGGCGGAAATGATGGTGCCGCGTGAGCGCTTGAGTGCCTGATCCGGCCAAGCGGCAAGGACGGCGGAGAGCCGCCCTTGCGCGTGATGCTGGCCGCTCCAATCGCCGTGCCGGCCTTTGCGCGAGCGATAATCGCGGCAGCGGCAGGCGGGCGTTTCAGCGACCTTCACTATTTCCGGTTTCCGGGCTGACCAGCGCCTAGCAGGTTGTCGCGCAGCTTTGCCACTGATTGCTGCACCGTCTCAAAGTCGTCACCGAGGCCGATCACGTCGGTCAGCGCCGCACCCGGCTCGGCATCCACCACCGCCTGGCCGGCCGGCGTCAGCGTCAGCCGCACCTGGCGTTCGTCTGCGGGATCGCGGCGCCGCTGAAGGTAACCGTCAGCCTCGAGCTTCTTCAGGATCGGCGTCAGCGTGTTCGATTCCAGAAAGAGCTTTTCACCAAGCGTGCTCACCGTCTGGTCGTCCTCTTCCGACAGCGCCACGAGGGTCACGTATTGGGTATAGGTGAGGCCCAGCTTGTCGAGCAGGGGCTTATAGGCGCGGCCGAAGGCAAGATTTGCCGAGTAGATCGCAAAGCACAGGAAGTTCGAAAGCTTCCTGGCGCCCTTGGCCGATGCAGTGCCAGGGTCCTTGGCAGTCTTGGACGTGGACATGGGAATCTTTTTTCCTTTTCGTTGTCTGCACTTAATATAAATCGCATCCGATTAAATCGCAATGGTGTTGACGGTGTCTCACGCTTCATCTATAAACATCGCATCCGATTAAAGCGGATCCGATAAAAAATCAAACAGAGAGGAAATGACATGACCGAGAAGCTTCTTTTCACCGGCAAGACCCACAACACCAGCGGCCGCGACGGCGGCACCATCAGCCAAGACGGCACTTTGGAACTCAAGCTCACCCAGCCGCATCCGGCCGCGGAAAACCTGTTCGGTGCCGCCTGGTCGGCCTGTTACCTGGGAGCGATCGAGCTCGCAGCGCTGCAGCGCAAGGTGAAGCTCCCGGCCGGGCCGCAGGTCGATACCGAGATCGATCTCAACGTCAACGACGGCTCCTATTTCCTGCGTGCCCGCCTGAACGTTCGCCTGGATGGTCTCGACCGCGACGTTGCGCACGACATCATCCACGCCGCCCATGATATCTGCCCTTACTCCAAGGCAGTGCGCGGCAACATCGACGTCGAGACCAATCTCCTCTGATTTCGGCTTAAAAAAAACTATTGATATCATCGGGATGTGCCTGAGCTGGTCACCAGCCGCGGCGCATCCCGATTTCGTTTCAGCAGCGCTCGTTCCTCTACGCATGGCGTCCGGCGGCGGCGGCGGAGGGATTTTCCCGACGGGACCTCACAAGAATGTAATTTGGCCGATCGTCGCCCTTGTTGGTATTTTCGCGCCTTCGCATGTACAGGGGAGCGGCCCTGAGGGGCCGATGGTCGCATGCCTTACAACCTCACGGTCAATGGAAAGAGCTATGCCGTCGATGTGGACGGCGATATCCCTCTGCTCTGGGTCCTGCGCGACACGATAGGGCTTACCGGAACCAAATTCGGCTGCGGCATCGCCATGTGCGGCGCCTGCACGGTGCATGTCGACGGGCAGGCGGCGCGCTCCTGCGTGATGCCGGTGTCAGAGGCGGCGGAGAAACCGATCACCACGATCGAGGCGATCGGCGACACGCCCGAGGGCAAACGGGTGCAGCAGGCCTGGCTCGACATCGACGTGGTGCAGTGCGGCTACTGTCAATCCGGGCAGATCATGTCGGCGACCGCGCTCATTGCCGCCAATCCCACGCCGACCGACGACGACATCGATGCCGTCATGGCCGGAAACATCTGTCGTTGCGGCACCTATCCGCGCATTCGTGCAGCCATCAAGCTTGCGGCGCGGGGGTGATGCCATGTCCATCTTCGACAGAACGAACCTTTCCTTATCGCGCCGCCAGCTTCTGATCGGCGCATCGCTGACCGGCGCGGGGCTGGTGATCGGCTTCAGGCCGCAGGCGGCCGTCGCGGCGGGCGAGCCCTTTTCGCCGAACGCCTTCATCCGCATTCCCCAGGAAGGCAAGATCACCTTTGTCATGCCCTCGGTGGAAATGGGGCAGGGCATCTATACGGCGGTCGCGATGATGCTTGCCGAAGAGCTGGAGGTCGGGCTCCACCAGGTGGTGCTGGAACATGCGCCGGCCGACCCCAAGCAATATGCCAATCCGCTGCTGGGCGACCAGATCACCGGCGGTTCCTTTGCGATCCGCGGTGTCTACGAGCAGATGCGCAAGGCGGGTGCTGCGGCCCGCATCATGCTCATCGGCGCTGCGGCGCGCGACTGGGGCGTTTCGCCGGACGCCTGCAAGGCCGAGGCGGGACATGTGGTCGAGACCGCCGGCAGCCGGCGCGCCGCCTATGGCAGCCTGATTGCGGCTGCGGCCTCTGAAGTCGTGCCGCAGGAGGTCCCGCTGAAGCCGGCGTCCAGCTACCGGGTGATCGGCAAGCCGGTGCATCGTCTCGACAGCCCGGAGAAGGTGAACGGCACGGCGAAATTCGGCATCGATGCCCGCCCGGATGGCGTCTCCTATGCGGCGATCGCGATCTGTCCGCACTTCAACGGCAAGCTGCGCTCAGTCGACGAGGCCCCGGCCATGGCGATCAAGGGCGTCAGCCAGGTGGTCCGCATCGAGGAGGCCGTCGCGGTCGTCGCCAACAATACCGGCGCTGCGCGGAAGGGGCTCGCGGCCCTTTCGATCGAATGGGATCCGGGGCCGAGCGCCTCGGTTTCGCAAGCCGAACTCGAGCACCTCATGGATGCGGCGATCGACGGCAAGGCCCTGCCGCATGTCAGCGAAGGCGATGTCGCCAAGGCCGAGGCCGAGCATGGGCCGGTGCACGAATTCGTCTACCGCATGCCGATCCTGACCCATTCCGCCATGGAGCCGATGAATTGCACCGTGCATGTGCGCCCCGATGGCTGCGAGGTCTGGGTGGGGACGCAGATCATGAGCCGGGCACGGCAGGCGGCGGCCGACGTGACCGGCCTGCCGGTCGAAAAGGTGGTCGTGCACAACCACTTGCTCGGCGGCGGCTTTGGCCGCAGGCTCGATGTCGACGGCGTGATCCTCGCGACGAAGATCGCCAAGCAGGTGAAGGGCCCGGTGAAAGTGACCTGGAGCCGGGAGGAGGACATCCGTCACGACTGCTATCGTTACCTCAACTACAGCAAGGTGACGGCGACGCTCGGGGCCGACGGCATGCCGGTCTCCTGGCGGCACCGGGTCATCGGCCCGTCGGTCATGGCGCGCTGGTTCCCGGGCTTTACCAAGGACGGTGTCGACCTCGACCAGATGGCAGGGGCCGAAACGCCCTATGCGATCGAAAACAGGCAGACCGATTTTGCCCGCCAGGAGGCGCCGGATGGCATGCTCACCGGTAACTGGCGTGGTGTCGGCGCCACCCGCAACATTCCCCCGGTCGAATGCGGAATCGACGAACTGGCGGAACTGGCGGGCATCGATCCGCTCGAATACCGGCGGCGGCTGCTGCAGCACAAGCCGCGGCTGCTCGGCGCGCTCGACCTTGCAGCCGAGAAGGCCGGCTGGTCGACCCCGCTTGCCAAGGGCAGGGGGCGGGGTATCGCGGTTGCCGAGGATTTCGGCAGCTTCGCGGCGATGGTCGCCGAAGTCAGCCTCGACGGGAGCGGCAGGTTCAAGACCGAGCGTATCGTCTGCGCGGTCGATTGCGGCCAGGTGATCAACCCGGACACGGTCGAAGCGCAGATCCAGAGCGGCGTCGTCTACGGCCTGAGTGCGGCACTTTACGGGCGCATCACCGTCGAAAACGGCGCGGTGGTCGAAGGTAATTTCGACGATGCGCCTGTCCTGCGCATTCACGAGACGCCGCCGATCGAGGTGCATATCGTGCCGAGCGCCGAGGCGCCCGGCGGCATCGGCGAGGTGGGCACGCCCGGCGTGGCGCCGGCGCTTCTGAACGCGATCTTCATGGCGACCGGCAAGCGGCTCAGAACCCTGCCGATCGACCAGGGCGACCTGAGGAGGGTGTGACCATGAACAGGCCCGCTCTTGCTCTCTCGCTTGCATCCGCGCTCGTGGCCGCAGGTCTCATCGCCACTTTCGAGCCGGTCAGCGGTTTTGCCGAAACCGCCAGCGGCGGCGCCTTGAAAGGCGCGGCCGACTTTGCCTCGATCACCGACGCGCGCCAGCGCTCGAAGGCGATCTTTGCCGAGGCGAGCCGGGTGCTCACCCATCCGCGCTGCATCAACTGTCACCCGGCAACGCGCAGCCCGACGCAGGGCGAGGACATGCACCCGCATGTGCCACTGATGATCGCCGCCGACAGTTCGATGGGGCCGGCCGGCCTTGCCTGCAGCACCTGCCACGGCGCGGAGAACCGGGCGATCGTCGGCAGCCGGCTGAAATCCATCCCCGGCAACGCCCATTGGCAGCTGGCGCCCGAAAGCATGGCCTGGCAGGGCCTCACCGTTCGCGAGATCTGCGAACAGGTGAAGGACACCGAGCGTAACGGCAACCGCTCCCATGCCGATCTCATCAAGCACATGGGCGAGGATCACCTGGTCGGCTGGGCCTGGCATCCGGGTGAGGGCCGCAGCGCGCCGCCCGGTTCGCAACCGGAGTTCGCCGCGCTGATCACGGCCTGGGTGGATACCGGCGCGGAATGTCCGGACTGAGCGGAAGCTCATGTCCGGACTGAGCGGAAGCTCAAGTTTGGGCTAAGCGGATTGGATTGCCGGCGAGCGCTGTATCAGCCTGTCGAAGCGCGTGCCGCGCACGGCGTCATGCAATCTTCAGCAGCCTTCGCCAGGCCTGCTGCAAGATTGGATTTGATGCGGCCAAGTAACTGTAAACAACTGAAAATTGCAAGATCGAGGCGTTGCTGCGACGATCGGGGAGCGCAGGCACGTCGTCGCTAGGAGCGGGTCCTCCTTGACAATGCAGCCGGACTGTTCGACCTTCGCGCTCATGACCTGCCGCCTCGCCAAACTGACGACTGCGAAAAAAGCCCCGCACCCGGGGCTGTCGGTCGTTGCGCGCAGAGCATAGCAAGCACAAGGACCAGATCGACCCCGCCGGTTCGGACGGGGTTTTCGCTTGCGCTCTCCGTCTCCGGTTTTTTCAAGGAGATGGAATTTCATGGAAAGCACAGCTTCAACGCAATCGCCGGGCCTTGGCGGCCTCTGGCTGCCGCTGATCACGCCCTTTCGCCATGGTGAACTGGACGAGCGCTCACTCCGCCGGCTGGTCGTCCACTATGCGGCCGAGCCGATCGATGGCTTCATTCTCGGCGCGACCACGGGCGAGGGCATGGCGCTCGACGAGGCGGAGTGCGAGCGGGTGGTTGCGATCACCAATCAGGCCCTGGCTGGATCCGGCCGGCGCATTCCGGTCTATTTCGGGCTTTCCGGCAGCGATACGCGGAAGTCGGTGAAGGCGCTGGAGCGGATGGCCGCTTGGGGCGTCGATGGCTATCTGATTGCCTGCCCCTATTACACGCGGCCGTCGCAGCGGGGGCTGTTTGCGCATTTCTCGGCCCTTGCTGATGCCACGGACCGGCCGATCCTGATCTACAACATTCCCTACCGGACGGGCGTCAACCTCGGCAACGAGACGATGCTGCAACTGGCGGAACGGAGAAACATCGTCGGCGTCAAGGATTGTTCGGCGGATGCGACGCAATCCTTCGATCTGCTGCGCCACAAGCCGCGCGATTTCGCCGTACTGACCGGCGAGGACCCGTTGTTCTACACGGCGCTGA
Source organism: Ensifer sp. EB106-05-01-XG146 (assembly GCF_058791875.1). NCBI lineage: Bacteria > Pseudomonadati > Pseudomonadota > Alphaproteobacteria > Hyphomicrobiales > Rhizobiaceae > Ensifer > Ensifer sp. EB106-05-01-XG146. The sequence continues at coordinate 2,004,914 of NZ_JBYTDX010000001.1, read as the reverse complement.
CGCAAGGGGCCGAAGGCGGGATCACGGCGTCCGCCCATGTGCAGACGGCAGCCTTCGCCGATGTTCGCAACAGGCTGCTTGCCGGCGACCAGGCGGGGGCGCTTTCCGCATGGCAGCGCCTTGCCGACCTGCCGCGGCTGCTCTTTGCCGAGCCGAGCCCCGGACCGATCAAGCACTGGCTGTGGCGCGCGGGGCTGATCGACAGCCCGGAGATGCGCCTACCGATGGTGCCGGTGAGTGATGACCTGGCGCTGAGGATCGAAAGGGCGATAGCGGCGCAGGACGGCCGCCGCTGAGCCTGCGACGGTTCCTCAAGGCGGGGCGATCGGTGAAAGGAAGATCGCCCTGCTTTGCGTGGTCGTTTGCATCGTATTTTAACAGTTACGTACTTTCGCCGAACGGCTTGTTTCGGCAGGATAGCGGTCCTCACGCGCGGTGTCCGACGGCCCTGTGCGGACCCGTGCTGCTGGGCATTGAAATGCCGCAGTTGAGGAAAAAAAACAGAGAACCATTCTTGCGAGCGATCCGTGTCCTGAACCGTCACGGGTGAGGGCGAAAGGCCGGTTTCCCGGCGCGATGACGAAGCCGGGCGAGATGGACGGTGTGCCAAAAACGGGGCGCCTGTGCGGGTGCCTTTCGAAAGCTGATTGATCAGGACGCCTGGAGACGATGATGAAAACATCCGGCAGCAATCTTGAAATCACTCGACGCGACATGATGAAAGGCGGGATCGGAGCAGCCTCGCTTGCCGCGATCGGTGCCGGCGCGGCCGTTCCGGCGGCTTTGACCGCCGCCTCGGTCGTTACCTCGGCCACGCCCGCCGAGGCGCAGCAAGCGCTCGGGCCGGGAGCGCCGACGCTGCCGGTGACCGGCGTTGCCATGCATCCAGGCTATGCCCGTACGATCGGGCAGATGGCCTATATCTGGGGCTGGCCGATCGTCAACATGCTGAACCGCAGGGCCAAGGTCACCCAGGCGCCCTATGCGGGTCTGCTCGGTGGCCTTTCGCCGGTGGCCCCGCGCGGCCAGGTGGGCATGCTGCACGACTATATCGAGCCGTCGGAAACCTTCGTCACATGCCCCAACCAGGACGTCGTCTATGGCCTCGGTTTCTTCGAGCTCGACGATGAGCCGGTCGTCGCGCAGGTGCCCGACTTCGGCGACCGCTTCTGGCTCTATTCGCTCTACGATGCCCGCACCGATCAGTTCGGCCAGCTCGGCAAGCCCTATGGCACGCGGCCCGGCTTCTATCTTCTTGTCGGCCCCGACTGGGACCGGCTGAAGCCCGCCGGCATCACCGACATCATCCGCTCCCCGACATCGCTTGCGAGCGCCATTCCCCGCATCTTCCAGACCGACGTGAGCGACGACAACCAGGCGGTCCAGCCGCTGATCAACCAGGTGGTTTTCTATCCGCTGAAAGAGTTTACCGGCGAGGCGAAGACGATCGAATGGGCAAAGCTGACCGACATTCCGGCTCCGCCCTTAAACGGCGGCGCGACCGACGCCGAAACCAAATGGGTGACGCCGGAGACGTTCTTCGACCAGTTCGGCGACGCCATCGCCTCGGTCGATCCGCTGCCGGGGGAGGAGGCGCTTTTTGCCCAGTTCCGCCTGTTGCTCGACGCGGCCGAGCGGGATCCCGAGCTTCGGGGCATGCTCGTCGACACCGCGATCGAGACCGAGAACAAGGTCATCCACCCCTTCTTGGAATGGCAGCGCAACGGGCTGCCGGCCGGCAATGGCTGGAACCGCTCGGTAAACAATGCGCAATGGGGGATCGACTACTTCAACCGGACCGGCACCGCCAAGTCGAACATGTTCAACAACCGGCCGAGCGAGACGCAGTATTTCTATACCGACTTCGACGGCGCCGGCGACCAGCTGACCGGCGTGAAACTCTACGAGATCACCTTTGCGCCCGGCCAGGAACCGCCGGTCAACGGCTTCTGGTCGCTGACCCTTTATGACGACAAGCACCTCTTCCACACCAACGACTTCAAGCGCTATTCGCTGGGCACCAAGAGCGACAGGCTGAAGCGCAATGCCGACGGCTCGCTGACGCTTTATGTGAGCGCCGAGCGCCCCGGCGGGGAGAAGGACAGCAACTGGCTGCCGGCGCCGCACGGAATCTTCTCGCTCTACATTCGCGCCTATTGGGGCAAGGACGCGATCCTCGACGGCACCTGGCAGCCGCCGAAGATCACGGTTGCGGCATGAGGGGGGCCAAGGTGCCGGGATAAACCGACGTCGGTTTGCCCGGCGTGCTCAACGCCAGAAGCGCTTGACGTCGATCACGTCGTCGAGCGCAGCCTGCGCGCGGTCGATGAGCTTGTTCTTGTTGGCCTGAACGACGAGCGTTCCGGCGTCCGGGTGATCTTCGAGGCCGATCTCGCCGAGCACATGCGGCGCCGAAACCAGATCGTTGAGCGTGCCGAGTTCATCCTGCAGTGCGGCCATTGCGGCCGTGAAGCGCTTGTGGCGCCTGGCGCCACGCTTGTCGTCGAACAGTGTCGCAAAGAATTCGGCGGCATAGCGCAGTTTCTTGGCGTCCTTGCGGGCCTCGTGCCGCTCCTCGTCGTTGATCTTGGCGAGCGCGCGGCCGTGCTTCTTCAGCTTCCGGCGCTCGCGGTCGAGCACGGCCTCGGCGAAATCGGTCACGGGCCGATCGTGAAGTTCGGCGGGCGGCGATGAAAGATAGGCGCCGCAGTGCAGCCACTGGTGGAGATCGAGCATGAGGGCGCGGCCGCGACCGTCATCGAGCGCCGCGAACACCTCCCGATAGCGGGCGGCGCGGGCCGTCTTCAGCCACTCGACAAGTTCCGGCTGGGATGCGCGGGCCAGGAGAACGTCGACGTCGCGGGCCTTGCCGAAGACGCCCGCCAGCCACTTCAGCTCGCCTTTCAGGCGCGTACTTTCGTCGTCCTGAAGCAAATCCCTGTAGAGCGAGAAGGCCGATCGCAGGCGCCGAAGGGCAACGCGAGCCTGGTGCAGGGCCTCCGGGTTCTGGCGCACGCGCAGCACGTCTTCGTTCAGGCGGTGGTGGCGAAGACAGGCAAGGGCGACCGTGCGGAAGCTCTTTGCCACCCGCATCTCGCGGTCGAGTTCGACCGGCTCGGCCTTGAAGACCATCTGCTCGGCATCGATGAGACGGAAGCCGCGCTCGGCCTTGGACATGACGCCGAAGCGGATGGGAACGATCGCCTCGATACGGCGGGCGAGCGTGAAGAGCGCCTCGGGCGCGCCGTCCTTGAGCTCAAGTTCGATCTCGCCGATCGCGGTCTGGCGGGTGCCCGCGGTGATCAGGCCGCGGTCGAGCACGACCTCGACGTCGGCGCCATCCTGTTTCACTTTCCAGGTGGTGCGCTCGACATCGACGGCAAAATGCGCCTGCAGATCGCCTGGCTCGAGGTCGAACTGGGCGGCAAGCGGCGTGGTGTGGTCGACCACCGGCTCGTCGCTGTCCAGCGGCTGCTCCCATTCCGGCCGGGCGAAAACCGAGGCGCTCGCTCCCGTCGCCTTGATCGTCTGGGTGCGGGCAGAACCGACCGTGCGGATGCGCAGCGTGAAACCCGACTGGAACAGGTCGCGGGCGCGCGTATCGAAATAGACGGACCGCTGGCTTTCGACGCGCGCCGGCTCACCCAGAAGCCCGGATGCGGCGAAGCGATCGAGATCTTCAGGGAGAAGCTCGAGCTTGATTTCGATTTCCGTGTTCAACCCCATCCTCCAACAAGTGCAAGAGACAACGCGATAATGCCATATGAGCACATTGGTTCGTGTTCTGGATGACATGGATCATATTTGCGGCGGCGGTCCCACGCGATAGGTCGCGCTCGAAGCTGAAGGCCGCCGGGGTGTACGGGTTTTCAATGGATTCCGGACGGAAAACCGCTTCGCACTTTTCCTCGAATTGCTTTTGAGGCGACGCAATTCCGAACGGACAAGCGCTTCACACTTTTCCTGGAATTGCTTTTGAGGCGACGCAATTCCGAACGGACAAGCGCTTCACACTTTTCCTGGAATTGCTTTTTGAGATGGCGCGATTCCGGACGGAAAACCGCTTCGCACTTTTCCTGGAATTGCTTTTTGAGATGGCGCGATTCCGGACGGAAAACCGCTTCGCACTTTTCCTGGAATTGCTTTTTGAGATGACGCAATTCCGAACGGAAAACCGTTTCACACTTTTCCTGGAATTGCTTAAGCTCCCCGCATTTCATGCCACGGAATTGATAAATGTCGCTTCGCCTTGCCACCTTCAACATCGAAAACCTTTTGAGCCGCTTCGATTTTTCCGGCTTTCGCAACCAGCTGAAACAGGACCGCGTGCTCCGGCTCTTCGACGTGAAGACGGAAGCCGAGTACCAGCGGCTGGAGGAGGCGCGCACGATTGCGCATACGGACGATACGCGGCAGATGTCGGCGCTCGCGATTGCCGATTGCGATGCCGATATCCTCTGCCTGCAGGAAGCCGACAACATGGCCTCGCTGCAGGCCTTCGAATACAACTACCTTTTTCGCATGGTCGGCAACGGCTATCGCCAGAAGTACCTGATAGAGGGCAATGATTCGCGCGGGATCGACGTCGCCGTGCTGATGCGCGAGGAGACGCGCGACGGCCAGCCGATCGAATGCCTCGACGTGAAGAGCCATGCGGGGCTGACCTATGAGGACCTCGACCTCTTCAACGACAGAATAGCGCTTACCAACCGTCCGGCCGACCGGATCTTCAAGCGCGACTGCCTGGAGCTGGACTTAAGGATCGGCGGGCGGCCGCTGACGCTCTACGTGGTGCATTTCAAGTCGATGGGGCCGGCGCGCGAAGGGCTCGACGGCCGGCAGGCGACGATGCCGCTGCGCGTGGCCGAAGCCTCGGCCGTGCGCCACATCATCGAAAGCCGCTTCGGCCGCGGGAAGACGGCCGATAAGATGTTCGCGATCTGCGGCGACATGAACGATTACCAGGAGAAGGTGAACATCCTCGGCGACCGGCGCACCGGCTACCAGTTCGTGCCGCATGAGGAGGAGACGAGTTCGCTCGACGTCTTTACCCGCGACGGCTTTGTCGAGAACCCGATGCTGCGCCGTCCGGTGATGGATCGCTGGACGCTGTTCCACAGCCGCGGGCCGCAGGAGCGGCATCTCTGCCAGCTCGACTATATCTGGCTTTCGCCGGCGCTTGCCAAGCGCAACGCGCACCAGGTGCCCGAGGTCATTCGCGGCGGCCAGCCGTTCCGCACGATCTTTCCGCCTGATCTGGAGGTGGAGCGCTATCCGCGCACCGGCTGGGACCGGCCGAAGGCGTCCGACCATTGCCCCGTGGCCATCACCCTGGATGTGTGAGCATGAGCGCGCTTGAAAGTAACACGGACGCCTGGCCGGATGAAGGCGTCATCATCCCGATCGATGCGGTGGATGTCCGCGTTACCGGCGCGGCGCATCCGTTTCACCAGGAGGAGGTGGAGCGCGCGCAGGAAAACTGGCAACGGGAGATTGCCGCCAACCCGCACCTCTTCGACGGGCGGATGGTGTTGCTCAGGGCGCTTCGCATCGCGGACGGCCGGCTGCGAGGCGAGGGGCATGTGGTGCCCTATTCGACCTTTCTCTGGTGGCGGAAGACGCGGGCAAAGAGTGCCTTTCATCTCTTTGCCATGCCGGCGATCCTTTCTTCCGATGGTGCGCTGATCCTCGTGCGCATGGGCGGGCACACCGCCAATCCGGGCCGGGTCTACAGCCCCTCCGGTTCGCTCGAGCCCGAGGATATCGTCGATGGCGGCTGCGACATCGACGGCAATATCCGCCGCGAGGCGATGGAAGAAACCGGCATCGACCTTTCGCTCGCGACCGTGGAGCCCGGCTATCACCTGCTGCATATGGGCCGCGCCGTGACGCTCATCCGCGTCTATCGCTATCCGGAGACGGCGGCAGCGCTGGTTGCGCGCGTGGCGGAGCACATTGCCGCGGACCCGGAGCCGGAGATTGACGAGGCGATCGCGGTTTTCGGCCCGGATCCCGTGGCGCACAACTATCCGCCCTTCATACCGCCGATCCTCGACTGGCTGTTTCGGCGCGAGAAGCCGCTCTGATTTCGAATCAACGGGACGTCGCATCTCCTTGTATTTGTGCGTTTTAGCGGGGGTCGCCACGCGGCCGCGCGGCGGCGGATGCGCGCCGGTTGCGGCCGGGAGGGTTTTTGGCCGCGTGAGCGGCGTAGCGTGCTGCCGGAGCCGGAGCTAAAGAAAACGTGATCCGCGCCGAGCTGTGTACCGGCGCTTTTAAGCCTTGCCGCCCGCGTCCCGACGCTGCAAAGTTCGCGCATATTCGCAAGGGGACATGAATGGCGCTCAGCTACGCGATCTACGACGTCTTCACCGACAGGCGACTGGAAGGCAATCCGCTGGCCGTGGTCTTCGGTGCCGACTGGCTCGACGATGAAGCGATGCAGGCGATCGCGCAGGAATTCAACCTGTCGGAGACGGTGTTTATCCGCAGGCCCGGCGGTGCGGCGCACACGGCAAAGCTCCGGATCTTCACGCCTGCCCAGGAACTGCCCTTTGCCGGCCATCCGACCGTCGGTGCGGCAATTGCGATCGCCGAGGCCCAGCGTGGCGCGATCGAGGAAGGTTTCGACCTCGTGCAGGTGCTGGAGGAGAAGGTAGGGCCGGTGCGCTGCGCCGTGCGGCTCAAGCCCGGGCAGGCGAGCTTTGCCGAATTCGACCTGCCGCGAAAATCGGTCAGGCTCGACGCACGCTTCGACCGGCAGGCGATCGCCGATGCGCTAAGCCTGAAACTCTCGCAGATCGGTTTCGAGAATCACGTTCCGTCGTTCTGGAGCGCGGGCGCACCCTTCGTCATGGTGCCGGTGCATGATGTGGCGGCGGCTTCGTCGATCGAGTTCGATTCGCTGCGCTGGGAGCAACTGACGCCGATGGCCGAGGGACGGCTGGCCGCGGCTTACGTCTATTGTCGCGGCGGCGTGAACCACACGGCGCGCTTTCACGCCCGCAAGTTCGGCCCTGGTGCCGGCAATCTGGAGGATCCGGCAACCGGCTCGGCCGTTGCCGCCCTTTCCGGCGCGATCCACTATTTCGACCAGTTCGTCGACGGCCATCATCCGGTGCTGGTCGAGCAGGGCATGGAAATGGGACGGCCGTCCTTCATCCATCTGCATCTCGACATCTCGGGCGGCGAGATCAGCAACGCCCGCATCGGCGGCCATGCGGTGAAGATTGCGGCCGGCGAACTCTACGTCTGAGGCGTCGGCATAAGACTTGGAAAATTCAGCTTAATCAGCGTCTTAAGAGAAGTTTTGGTGGGTGATCACGGGCTCGAACCGTGGACCCGCTGATTAAGAGTCAGCTGCTCTACCAACTGAGCTAATCACCCATCCGTGGCGTCGCTTTAGCGCACGACCTCATCACACTCAAGAGGGTATTTGCATCTCGCAATGATAAACTCACAGCCGTTTCCGCCGGAGCGGTCGGAGACGGCTAGATTCTTGCCTTCAATCATCCCCGTCGTCAGCGCACGTCGATGAAGTTGCCCCTGAGGTCGAAGCGGCAGTTGAAGAAGGTGACGCCGCGGCCGCCATCGTAGTTGCCCTGCACCCAATAGTAGCGGCCGCTTCGGAAGGCCATATTGACGGTGATCCGGTTGGGACGCACGCCGAAGGCGGCAGACGCTTCGCCCTGGCAGAAGCGCGGCATCATCCTTGCGTCGACACGATCCGGCTGCTGCGTGTCGTCGTATTGCGGCGGGCGTTCCGGGCGTGGCCGTGTGTTGCCGCCGGCAGACGTGACACGGCAGACGCCGTTGCCGACGCCCCGGCGCGTATAGCTGATTGAAGGCGAACCATCGCGGTTGACGCTGATCGAGATCGTGGTTCGTCCTTGGCTCGCCTCGTAATAATCGCTGCTGAACCGCTTCAGACGGGCCTGGCTGCCATTGATGAAGACGGGACCGCCCTGATCGGCGTGGACCTCGATACGGCCGGGGCAGGTGGCGTTGAAGAACGGCACTTCGGCCTTCGCCTCGGTGGCGAAGCCGGCAAGGATACCGACGAGCATTCCTGCGGCGATCGTGCTGCGCATGGGGATACCTCTCCAATCATCGCTCGTTTCGTGTGCCCGGCTCGCTGCAGTATGCCGACCATGCGCCTCGCGTCAAACGGGTCTTTTGTCGCGTTTCCCCTGTGGCCTGTATCCGCAGGGATGCGCGAGGGGTGGCCGGAACGCGCCCGGTTGATAGCGGGCGAGTTCTCCACAGGGGTTGCTCTAGCCTCACGAGATTTTTCAAAAGATTTTCACAAAGGCGCTGGACAACCAAACCGAACGCCTTTATACGCCCCCTCACGACAGCAGCGGGACACACCGCAGCGGTCGCGGATGGGTGATTAGCTCAGTTGGTAGAGCAGCTGACTCTTAATCAGCGGGTCCACGGTTCGAGCCCGTGATCACCCACCAAAACTTCTTCTAAAGCGCTGATTAGATTACAATTCCTATACTTAGGCCGATCGCATGTGTCCGGGCTTCTGGGCAAAAGTCACGGCCCGTTTCCGTTGCAAAATATACCGATTCGATGTTGCGCCCCCAGTGGGCGGCGCGCATTCCGCTGACCCGTGGGACGGGCGGCGGATGAGGATCGCAAAGACAGAGCTGGGCCAGCGTAATTGGTCTTCCGGCAATCAGTCGCCAAGCACGCGCGACGGCCGGGCCGCCGTCGCGCCGTGTCTTGCAGGGCTCGTGAATCACTTGGCCGGAAAATATCGCAGGGTTCCGGCGAGCCGGGGGCCGGTTGAGCCCTTGGTGTCCATCGGATGATTGATGCCGTCGTTGACCGGCAATTCTTCAAAATCAAAGGGGCTCACGCCCTCCAGGCAGGCTGCGTTAACGCCGTAGAAATCGGGGTTGGAGCGCGGCTTGTGAAAGGTGTAGATGCCGCATTTCGAGCAAAAGAAGTGCTCTGCTGCATTTGTGTTGAACTGATACTTGGTCAGCGCCTCGCCGCCCGAAAGCACAGTCACGCCGTCTTTGGCCGCCGAGACGGCAACCGCGCCCTTCAGCTGGCAGTATGAGCAGGTGCAGCGGCGGGCCGTATGAAGACCATTCTTCAGCCGAACATTGAAGCGAACCGTTTTGCAGTGGCAGGCGCCGTTTAGGTCCTGAACGTCGAAATTCATGGAAACATCCGTCTGGTCTGAGCCGAATTGATGTCTGTTCCATAAGGGCTGGATCACGGATCCTCAAGTGCGGGCCACCGGCGTCGCGGCCGGCGCGACCGACCCTCGGCCAGTTGTGCCGCCGGCACCGTTCGGCGTCGGTCGCCCCTATGTTTTCGAGATCAGCAGGCTCCGTTCAATTGGCGGTGCAATTGGGATCGTTTCCGTTGATGACGGTCACGCCCGAACCAGGGGCGGTCGAAAGGCTCACAAAGCCCGCAGCATTGCTGGTGTTGCAGTCATGCAACAGGCGCATCTTCAATCCTGCGTCTGCAGATTGTCCTCTTGCCGACAAAGTAATCCTGTGTAATTTTCGCCAAATCGGAGCTCAAACTAGAGGAGGCATACGATGAATATCAATTTTGTTCAGATGCGCGCCTCTGGTGGAATGGTTCACCCGTCACGACGAGTGTGCCGTAATCCTGTGTATTACTTCGGCGCATAACTGCGTCCTGAGTTCCGCCTTTTCGTATCTTCCATTTTGACTTGATGTGACCGGCTTCCGGAACGTAGTTCCGTATCCGCGCGCATCCATAATCTAGAGGACCCGACCGCTTTGCGCGGCGGGAAAAATCATGCGCGAATTGCAACTGACCACCGCTGGCGCCTTGCCGGCGATCATGGACGACCTTTTTCGAACGTTCGGCTTCCGCCGCACGGTCGGCGCTTTCCTGCTTGCTGCCTGGAGGCGTCAGCGGACGCTCAACCAGCTCAGCCACCTCTCCGACCGTATGCTGCGCGATATCGGCGCAGAGACGGGAGAGGGCGTGAAGAAGCCGGAGATCGCCGACATCTCGCTCTGGCAGATGCCGGTCGGCTATCCGGTGACGAGACACAACTGAGGCCCGCGTCAAGCGGGCCTCTTTTCCCGCAGCAACCGGTGGCCGATGAACAACGGCTCAGAGGGCAATCGGCTCACTGGGGGACTGGCGCGGCGAGCTTGGCCGCGCAGTCATGCTTGATCATCGCCGCGGCAAGGTTTTCCCGCCCCTTGCCGGTCGCCTTCGCCCTTGCCGCCGCCATCTCCCTGCACCAGCCGGCGTCGAGAACGTCCTCCGGGATGTGCGGTATGCAGGAGGACAGAAGCAGCAGCGAAGAGAGGAAGACGACGCGCATTCAGGGGCTCCGTGGGTGGGTTCCGAATTGATAGCATTGGCGGGCGATAGGGGAACAGACGGCAATGGCTTGGCCGAAAAGGTCGAGCGGCTTTGGAATTGTCGATCGGTGCGCCGCGTCCCCCGGCGTTTCCGAGCTCGGTGGGACATCGAAGTAGAACCTTGCGGCTGCGATGTGTATATCGCCGGCATTCAATTAGTGCGGGCGTGGCGGATGCGATTTGCAAGGGTCAGAAGAATATTGCTCTCCACGGTCCCGCTTGCTCGATTGGACTATCTGCTTGGCATCGCGCTGTGCGCCTTGCTCGTGGCAGCCCTGTTTCCGTTCGCGGCGGCTGACGAAGTAGGGTGGCCAGCGAAATCGGCGTTGATTTTCGGCTGCGGCTATGCGGTTTTCCTGACGTTGCGACGACTGGTCGATCTCGGCGTTGCCAATTCAGGGCTCGCCTTCCTGTTTCTCTATGCATATTCGGTCGCAGCCGGCGGACTTGGCAGGGCACTTGGCGCCTGGGGAGCAGTCGCCCCTGTGGCGCTGGCGTTGTTTTTGTTTCTAAGCCCGACGACTGCTGGTCGCGTGCCTGCGCAAGATCAGCCAGATTCGGTGGGCTGACTTCCGATGTTTCGCGCGATCGACCTGAAGTCGGCCATCGCCTTCGGCCTGCTACCGGGCGCCTGGACGGAGTTCGACTTCGATTGCGATGAAGGACCCGAGGCGACTTCGCCAGACGACGTGAAGTTCACGCTGGAGCTGGAGATCGGCACGAAGGAGGAAAGCTGGGCGGAGAGTTTTTCCGTTCTGGTGGTCACCCCCAACACCAGGCCCGGCCGGACCCCGCACACGCGATTTCTGGCGTTGCCACGCTACAGCCACGCGGTTCTCAAGGGGCACTTGGTCAAGGCGCTCGCCGCCAGTCAGCGCGACAGTTGGGAAGAAAGCCTCTTGGAACTGCGCAAGCGGTTTTTCTGGGAGTGGGAAAGTACCTGATCTCGCCCGGACTTCTGGGTGGTCGACTGGTGAACGCCGCCTCTCGCCGGCCGCACGGGCCGGTTTTCCCTGATTATATCGACGAGCGCGCTTGCCCGGTTTGCTCAATTAGCTATGACGGTGACGAGGTCGGGACATCCGGCATTTGAAACCGCGGGTGGAAGTGCAGTAGCGATGACGGACACCAGGAATATTATTGACGCGCGTGCGTGCAGCGACGAGGCCCTGCAGGCGATCGGTTCCGATGTGCTGATTGTTGGGTCGGGGGCTGCGGCCTGCGCCATGGCGACGCGGCTCTTGGCGGAGGGCTTGAAGGTCACGTTGCTTGAAACCGGCGACAACCTCGTCAACTCCGACAGCTCGCCCTTCTTCGAGATCGCCAACCAGGAGCCGTTCGGGCTTTCGTTCCAGATCGGCGGCGCGACCAATCTTTGGTCCGGGCGTGTCGCGCCGCTGGAAGATGTCGACCTGACGTCCGGCAACGACTGGCCGCTGGAGCGCGCTGAACTCGATGGATATTACCAGCAGGCGATCGAACTCCTGCAGCTGAAGCCGATCGGCGCTATCGACCAGGTGCCAGCCTATGACGGCGGCTCGGCGCCTTGGCGGGATTTCGTCTCCGACCCGGCCGTCTCGGTCAAGCGGTTCCAGTGGAGCCGTCCGGCCTTCAACGGTCAGGATTATCTGAAGGCGCTTGCGGGCAAGAACCCTGATCTCACCATCGTCTATAATTGCCGCGTGCTGCAGGTGATCCCGACCGCCGCCAGCGATCGCGTCGGCGCGGTGCGGGCGGCGATCGGCGAGGGGCGAACCGTGGAGCTTTCCGCCCCGGAATTCGTGCTTTGCGCCGGCGGGCTCGAAAACCCGCGCATCATGCTGAACAGCCGCCAAGGCGGGTTTTTGGCAAACGACAATATCGGCCGCTTCTTTTCCACCCATCCGAAGGCGAATGTCGGGCGCATTCACCTGTTCAAGACGGTGAAGACGGCAGGGCCGCTGTTCAGCGATCACAAGAGCGGCAGCAGCTCGCTGCGCTTCGGTGTCGGCGTGCGCAAGGGTCAGAAGAGAGACCAGCTGAACCATTATGTTCAGTTTTCGCCGCGCTTTGAATCGATCGGGCTCAAGCTTCTCGAACATGCGCAGCACGTGGTGGCTGCCGGCGAGGGCGGCGATCGCCCGCAATCGACCTTGCGTCGTCGCCTGACCTCGGCTCTGGCGGTTGTCGGCCAGGTCGCCTTCAACGTCATCGGCAAGATGGGGTTGCTCGGGCCGGGCGGCTCGATCCTCGTGGTGCGCGGCTTCTTCGACCAACATCCCAATGCCGAGCACAGGGTCGAGTTGAGCGAGGCGCGCGATCCCCATGGGCTGCCGAAGGGCGTCGTGCGCTGGTCGCTGACAGAAGATGACCAGGCGTCGATCCGCGAATTTCTGGACGAGCTTTCCGGGCTGCTGCTGCGCCACAATATCGGCAAGCTGATCTCGACGCTGCCGCCGGCAGGCAAGCCCTGGGACATCACCGGCATCCATTCCCATTTCATGGGCACGACGCGTATGGGCCGCTCGGCCGACATGTCCGTCATCGATCGCGATGGCCGGGTGCACGGGGTCGACAATCTCTATGCGGCAGGCGCGTCGGTCTTCACCTCCTACGGCTACGCCAATCCAGTACTGACAGTCATGGCGCTTGCAATGCTTACCGCCGATAAGATATGCCAGCGCCACAAAACAAAGGCGGGTAATCCATGACGGAAATGACTTCCCCGGAACTTAGCGGCAAGGAACAGCGAGCGAAACGCACGCGCTGGCAAAAGCTCTCGCGAAAGAACTACTTCGGGGGCAAGCTTTCGACGAAGAACCTGGTCCGGCTATGCCAGGAAAATGCTTCCAACAAGCGCACGATCATCGTTCACACCGAAGACGTTGACTATACTGAGTTTTTCCCGAACTCGTTCCTGGTCTCGAAGTCCGATCGCAAGAAGGCCGATCTCGTCGTCGACACGCATTACCATCTCGATGCCATCGAAAGCGAAAGCTACGACATCGTGCTCTGCACCGGCCTGCTCGAACATGTTCCCGATCCGCAGCGGCTGATCGACGACATGCGCCGCATCCTGAAGCCGAACGGCAAGCTGATCATCTCCGCCTCGGCGGTGTTCTCCTTCCACGAGGGGCCCGAGAACTATTTCCACTTCACGCCCTTCTCCTTCAAGATGCTGTTCAAGGACTGGAGCGAGATCGAGGACCTGCGCGGCTCGAGCATGCCGTTCGAAACGATCGGCATTCTGATGCAGCGCATTCTGCTGCAGTGCGACGTGTTTCCGCTGGCGCGCCCGTTCATCGAACTCATGGCGCGCTCGGCCCGGTTCTTCGACGTCTTCATTACCCAGCAGTACGATACGACGTGGAAATACACCGACGATCACAAGATCGATTCGATGATGCCTTCCAACATTCAAGCCGTGGTGAGGAAATAGCACCGATGTCTCTGGATTCGCTTTCAATACAAGAGTTTGACGGCTGCCGTTTCTTTTGTGGGGACAACAACAAGATCGAGCGCGAGTTGAAGAAGGGACGCAATTTCTTCGGCGAGTACCACTACGACTTTACCAATTTCGCCGTCGTTAAACGCTTGGTTGCGCTCGGCCATATCTGTCTCGACATCGGAGCCAATATTGGCGTCTATTCGAACGTGTTTGCGCATCTTTCCGGCGATGCAAGCAATGTGCATGCGTTCGAGCCGGTCAGGCATATCCGCCACAAGTTGCTCGCCAACGCCAAGCTCAACGGTCATTCGGGCCTCAACGTCAACGACTTCGCCCTCGGTGACGCCGAAACCAATATGACAATGTTTCAGATTAAGCAGGGCCACATCCGCGGCGGGGTGAGTTCGCTGTTGCAGAACGACACCTACAAGCAGCTAGGCGCCGAAAACTACGATGAGGTCGAGGTCGTGGTCACGTTGCTCGACAGCTACGTGGAAAATCGCAATCTGCGCTCGGTCGACTTCATGAAGATTGACGTCGAAGGCTTTGAAATGAATGTGCTTCGCGGCGGCCGCAAGACTGTCGAGCGCCACCGACCCTTTGTGCTTCTGGAGCTGGATTTCGAGCGCCACGGCGCGGCCGTTGGCAAGGAGATGAAGGACTACTTCTTCTCGCTCGGCTACCAGGCCTTCGAGCCGGAGACGACAAAGACGAGCCCCTTCACTCACCGCAAGCTGTCCTTTGTCCCCTATGATTTCAGCGACAGCCCACGCCGGCGCAATATCCTCCTAGTACCCTGAGCGCTTGCCGCGACCGTTACACGTTCGGCAGGACAAAAAGCGCTATAAAACAATCACCCACGGGCGACGCCCGTGGGTGATTGCGTTTTTGGCGCCGGGTGCTCGCGGGCTTTACGGGGTCGTCGCGGGCTGCGTGGTGGTCGGCTGCGTGGTTGTTGCTGGCGGCGTAGCCGACTGGTCTGTCGTTGCGGGCTGCTGGGTCGTCGCTGGCTGCTCGGTCGTTGCCGGCTGTGTCGTCGTCGTTGTCGGCGCTGTCTCGGTTGCCTGCTGGTTCGCCCCCGGTTTCAGGAACATCACAGCAAGTACAATGAGCACGACCACAACCACGATACCGATGATGGTGTTTCGATTCATCAAGGCTTCTCCTCAGGTTAAGTGCCTTGAAGCTGTAAATGGAGCGGTTGGTCGAATTATCAACGGGCCGGTTCGCGGGTCGGTTGAAAAACACATGCCAAACGTGGCGTGGGGCGGCTGCGACCGCCCGACGTGTGCGGCTGTCCCTGAAGTATAAACATGAGCCGGGTGGTTTTCCCCATCGACAGCCGGCTAAGCGAAAGCGCGAACCGACAAACCCGCCTTAGCGGGTGCCTTCGTCGGCAGCCTTCGGGACCGCGGTAATGAAGCCGAGCCGCAGCAGTTGCTTCGATCCGTCGAACTTCATCGAAGACTCGGAAAAGAGCTGCAGGGCGCCAGTGCTGGAGAGTGCATCCGTCATCTTCGCGTAGGCCGCCGAGCCGTCGAAATATTGCCCATCGGCCACCGCGTCGTTGATGACCTTCTGGTAGTCGGCAAAGAACTTGAAGTGCAGCAGCGTGCCAAGAATAGACGAGAAGTTGCGCTGATAGGGGAGCGGCTGGTGGATGCTAGGGCCGAAGCGACAGTCTTCGTCCCAATAGATCAGCGGGTACTTGATCATTTCCAGGTCCGAGTCGAACTCGCGGTGGCGAGCGCCGCCCTTGATGGTGATCGCCCGCTTCGTCGTCGTCAGCGTGTAGCCGCGGCTGTCGAAATGATCGGCGACTTCCCAGGGGGCACTTGTCTGCAACTGGTCGATGTCGGCGGCCCCGAGATCGACCGGATACATGTCCAGCATCGGTGCCGGGAGGCGCGAGATCTTCAGGCCCTCGAGCGCGTGGATGACCGACCAGAGCGTGCGGTTTTCGCAATCGTCATAGATCAGGAATTCGTCGGAATCGACGTTCACGTACCAGCGTTCGCCACCATACAGTGCGAACAGCGACTCTCTCCAGGCGCGTCCGCGCCGCGCATCCTTGTAGCGGACCGAGGATGCCCACAGGTCGACATCCGGCTGACAGAGCAGATATTCGCGGGTGCCGTCGGTCGAGGCATCGTCGACGCAGATGAAGCGGGTGATCCCGAGTGACCGGTAATGGGCGAGGAAGCCCGGCATGAGCTTGGCGTCGTTGCGGGTCAGGAAGATCAGCGGCAGGTCATCGGGATAGAGCGACGTCTGCCCCTGGGGGCTGACGCAGCGCAGATCGACCGCGTGGTTCATCCTGCGCTCGCGCCGCTCGACCTTGGTGGTCTCGTACCAGGTCGCGATGCGATCAAACAAGCTTCGATCCGTGATCGACTCGGCATCGGATCGATTCTTGAAGGGATACGCGATATCCGTCATGCTCATTCCGACATTTGTCATAAACAATATGAACCCGGACTAAATCAAAAGCACAGGCGTGGCAATCCATACGATCGCACGGATATGGGGAGCGAAAATCGCTGTGTCGAGTGGCTCGCACACGTGGAGTGCGCCCGGCTGCTACAGTTTCTGCAGGTATCCTTCAATGGCGGCATTCAAGCGGGCCGGCACTGGTGCGCAGCCTGACGTCAAAGCGTTTTCTGCGAAACTTTTTGGCCGCTATCCTGTTTCTCCTTCATCCACGTTCGCGCTGATGCGCCAAGAAGTGGAGGAGGCAGACATGACAAGCGTGATGAGCAAGCTATTGATGGCGGCCCTGGTGGCCGCGGGATCGGTCACCGCAATGCCGGCCGTCTCGC
Organism: Ensifer sp. EB106-05-01-XG146; assembly: GCF_058791875.1. Classification (NCBI taxonomy): domain Bacteria; kingdom Pseudomonadati; phylum Pseudomonadota; class Alphaproteobacteria; order Hyphomicrobiales; family Rhizobiaceae; genus Ensifer; species Ensifer sp. EB106-05-01-XG146. The sequence continues at coordinate 1,988,295 of NZ_JBYTDX010000001.1, read as the reverse complement.
CGGCGCAATCACTCGACCTCTATATCGGCCGGGACCGGGATTATTACGGCGACGACTTCCGTCGCGAGCGGCGCTATGACGACGAAGATTACGTTCGCCCGCGCGGCTGCAGCACCGGTCAGGCGTTGCGCCGGGCCTATCGCGCCGGGCTGCGCGATCCAGAAATTGCCGCCATGAGCCGCAACCGGATCGTCGTTGAAGGCGAAACCCGGCGCGGCCAATATGCCCGGATCTATCTGGCGAACCGCAGCGGCTGTCCGCGCATCGGATAACGGCTGGGCGGTCGCATGACGATCGCGATCGTTCTCTCACATAGGCCGGCGCCGGCAATCGTTCGGCGTCGGCGGTCAGGTAACGTCGAAGTTTTGCGGGTTTCCTTGCGGCCGGGCACGGTGATAGACCTCGCCGCATGACCGCACTTTCCGATTTCAGCGCCACCCCGCTCGCCGAGCGCGCCTGCGGCACCTGTACGCTCTGCTGCCGCCTGCCGGATATCGATGCGCTGGAGAAGCCGGCCAATGCCTGGTGTCGGCATTGCACGGGTGCGGGATGCCGGATCTATGAGGACCGGCCGCAGCTTTGCCGTGACTTTCTCTGTCTCTGGCGTACGGACGAAACCTTGGGCGAGGCGTGGGATCCGGCGCGTTCGCATATGATGATCTATCGCCAGGGACCGCAGGTCACGGTTCTCGTCGATCCGGACCATCCGGACGCATGGAAGCGCGCACCCTATGCAGCGGTGCTGCAGGGCTGGGCGCGCGAGGGTGAGGGCGGGCAATATGTCATCGTCTTCGTCGGCGACGCAGTGTTCAAGGTTGATTGAGACCGGTTGGTAACGACCCGGCAGGCCCCCAGAAAGAAAGAGCCCCGCACGAGGGCGGGGCAAGCAGGCACCCAAAATGGCTCGGGGTGCGGGGAAGCGCAGTCCAGAAAGAACGTACTGCGCGGTACGGAAGCTAACGTGCATCCGCCGAAGCGGGAAAGGCCGGATTCGCTGATTCTGGTACGGTTGCCAAAATAAAGTGGCCCGCGCACGGGCGGGCAGGCGCGCCCCTGTGGTCGCTTCACTGGTCGCTTTTCAAGGCTATCGATTGACTTTGTCGGTCGGCGCTTCATTTCCGATTGGAGGAAAAGACGGAGACGATCATGTCAAAGGCGATGCTGACGTTCCTGTGCCTGGCGGTGCTTATGCTTTCGGCTTGCGCCAACACGGCGCGCGGCTTTCGGCAGGACGGTGTCGAAACCGGCCACGCGCTGGACGATGCGACCCATCGCGTGCTGAAATCGACATCGAAGTGACGCGAGACGAGGTGCCCCGGGCTGCAGCGGCCCACCTACCGCGATGGGGCGGTGCTGGCGCGCGCGGGACTTTCAGCGCTGCTGAAGATCACCGCGGCAAACAGCAGCACGCCGAGGAAGGCGACGATAGACGCGGCGGCAACGATGGGCTCGATCTCGGGCCTGCCTGTCGTCATCAGATAGAGCGAGGGCACGAGCACCGCGACGCCTGACGTGTAGACATAATACTGGATCAGTGCGAGCCGCCGCTCGGCCTTGGCCGGGTTGAGCGCGTAATAGATGCCGAAGATCGCCATCGTCACCCAGCCGAGCAGGTTCGTATGGGCATGGGCCGGCGTTGCTGCATGGTCCTGGCTGATCGCCATGTGCAGGCCCATGCAGAGGCCGATGATCAGGAAGATGATTGCGGTCTTGAAATAGAGTTGCGCAAGCCTTGGCATGGACTGTCTCCTCCGCGATGCCTTTGCTGTCTATTAGCATGTTCGCAAATGATTGGAGATTGCCAATATTGGGCGTGTGGGGGCGTCCGGGCAGGCGAAGGTCAGGCGGGCCGGGCGGTGGCGGCGGCGAGCGCGGCGCGTTTGCGCGTCGCCATGCCGTCGAAGGTGGTGAGCCCCTGGTGCTGCAGGTAAGCCGAAATCGCCGCCTCGATGCCGCGATCGTTGCCGCCTTCGGTTTCCCAGAAGGCTTCGATGGCTGCAAAGAGGGCGGATCTGTCGAGCGTGACGGTCATCGCAAGCTGGTTCCGAACTGCTGGCGGTGGTTGAGGGTGCCGTGGGCGGTTTGGCCGAAAGGCGCGCACTGCGCGCTGAAATCGGCGCACCAGCGTTCCCATGCCTGCGACGTTCGCACGAAAGCGGGCAGTCTGTGTTCCTGCTCGGGGCTCTGGTCGAAACCGTTCAGCCAGGCATCGGCGACGGTCTCGGTAACATCTTCGCCGTGAAGCGCGTCGAGATCGAAGCGGATTAGCCGCTCCACATGCTCGCCGTCATGCACATCGAGCCAGTCGGCTGCGGTTCGGTAGGTGGTGCCCGTCGTGTCGGTCTCGTCGCAGAAGGTGCCGGCACCGAGCGTCATCATGGCGAGAATGATTTCTCGGCGCTTTAGAAAGGGTGCTGCGCTCATCGCCGTTGCGGCGCCCACGGAGATCGCATCCGACATCGTTCACCTCGTCTGTTCGAGGTGCGCACTGGAACACCCTTCGCGGGTTTCCTGTCGGCCCCTCCGGCTGTGTTTCTGATGTAGATATAGGAAAAATCCTATCATTCAGTCAATAGGAAAAACACTGCCGGCAGGAATTGCCTTGTTCAAGTTGTCGATGACGCACTGTTTGTTCTTGTTTTGTTCGGGTGATTGCGCCACTGTGGGGCCGCCATTCCAGGTGGCGGAAAAGGAGCATGGGATGATCACCTACTTCGTCGTTCAGAGCTTCACACTGGGGAGCCGCGGCGCATTTCTCGCCGACGATCCGGTGCAGGCGACCGGACCCGAGCATGCCCAGCGGCTGGCCGAAAGGCTCGCGGCGACCAAGGTGGGGGTGATCGCCTTCAGCCGCTCGGGCGACCTGGCGACCGGTGAGTTCGAGGATGCCAGGGTGCTCTTTACGATCGGCGACCTGCCCACGGAGATCGAGGAGGCGATGGCGGCGTGACGGCTGTCGCCGGGCAGGGGTGGCCCGTAACGGTCACATCCGTGAGCGGTCGAAGAAGGCGCTCACCGCTTGGGAGCCACTCAATGTTCATTGGTTACGAGCCGGGCGCGCCGTGGTAATGTCGTCGCGCAATGTTGGGAGGCGTGAAATGATGTCCGTCGACAGTCGTGCAAGCGGCGAGCCGTCTACCGGTCAATATTGGTCTTCGCCCATTCCGGTTGACGAGGCCGAGTTGAGCCCCGTTCTCCTGCGACAGATCAATTTTTGCGACGACAGGCGCGGATTTCGGGCCTATGTCGTGCAGGTGTTTGCCGATCCTGCCGGGCCTCCAGAGGCCATGTTCGAGCTTGCGTACAATCGCAGGAGCAAGCGCGCCTGCGCCATTTTCGAGGCGGTTCGGGCGGCTGACCTTGGTGGTTCCGGTGATAGGGTCGTCGCTGCGGCCGATCCGATCTGGGTGGTCGCAAACAGCCCTCGGACAGCGGTTGACGCTGCTTTTCAGGCCTTGGTCGATCGGTGTTCCGACTAAGGCAACTCGCTTATTTGTGCTGTTTGCGGCGGCGATGGGCGAGAAATCAAAGACTTAAAGCGCGACGAGCGGGCTGAAAAATTGCGGCGTACCTAAGCGGCGGCTGCTCGGCGATCCCGACCGGATTGCCGCTCAATCTCTTTAAAATCCTGTGATTGTTTGTGGTGCTCGCCCCGTTTACCGCGCGCTGTATTTGCCGACGACCCGGTGGCAGAAGGACCATTCGACCCGGCTTTCGGTGAACTCCAGGGAGGGGTTGTATTGCCTCAGCGTCCATTCGCGGTCGTTGAACGAGACGAGCCGCTTGATGATTGCCTCGGCATCGTTGGCGGGGGGGACGTGGTAGAGCACCACGTCCTTGTCGCGCGTGGGTGGCAGGTGCGGGTGGACGAGCGCCATGTCGCCCGGCTCATAGGCCGGGATCATCGAGCTGCCGGTGAGGTAGATGCCGTAGGCGCCCTTGACGCCCTCGAGCACGGACGGGCGCTTGACATATTCGACCGCATCGAAGGTGACGATCACATGGCCGTCGCCGCCTTGCGCGGCCGCAAAGATCGGCAGGTCGCGATGGCCGACGAGTTGCTCGCCGGGCACGATCTGCGGCGCAAAACCCGGCGCGCGTCTGGGCGCGGCTTCGCCGGCGGCGGCAGCGCCCTGGATCAGCTCGACGATCGCGCGGGCGTCGCGCTCGCGCAGTTCCCGCGGCGTCTCCCGCTCCACGAACTGCTGGATATAGGCATGGTTCTTCCCGATCGCGATCGACAGATCCTTGTAGGTCGTCTTCTTCGCGTCGACTGCTTCCCGGATGAGGTGGCGCAATTCGTCCATGGCACTGGCATCCCAGATTTCGTTTCCGTCGTCCAATAGGATTTTTCCTCTTGATGGCAATAAGAAATCCTACTATGAATAGGATGTCAACGGAAATGAGCGGCAGAAACCGCTGCAGCAACCGTCACGGCGCCCAGTGGGCCAGCAAGCGGACTGGATGCGGATGATCGATCCGTTTCAGCCGATGCCGACCAGGGGGCGCATTCAGCATCGATCGCCGCATCTTGTGCGGTGGTCCAGGTGAGAGGCCGTCGTTTCCTCCCCGGCGACCTCTCGCTTTTCCAATCGATGCCGGCGCGCCGGCGCATGGTTGCCACGCGGGCCGATGACGGTCCGTGGTCGGTGACGTGCGCCACGTCGGTGGAGAGCAGCCGGCGCGCAGCCAGTGCGTGCCGGCGGCGCCAAGGTCACGGGTTTCGGCCGTTGCAGTGCCTCCTTCGGCGGAGGCGTGGCCCCCTGACACCGGGAGGGGACAGCGAAGGCGATCGGCTGCTTGCCTGACGGTGGGCGGCAAGGCGACCGGCCGGTGACGGGAAGAACAATCGGAAGCGGGCGCGCGGCAGGCGCGACGAATGGCCGTGCCAATGGGCACGGCCAAAGGGGAAAGCATGGGAAGCGGCATGGCTGACAATGATTTGACAGGGAAGGCGCCGGGAGGGCGCGGGGTTTTGCCGACGTGTGAAACTCCGGGGCGGCTGGCGACCGGGGACGTCGGTTCCAAGGCCGGGCTTCGTCGTCCAAGCCGGGTGGCGGGCGTCTTCTCCCGCCAGGTGGTGCGCCCTCCTTTCCGCCGGCCGGCGAGGGCTTGAGCGCATGCGCATTACCGCAATCGTCGAAGCCCTGGTTCAATCGGGCGCGTCGCCCGAGATGATCCTTTCTGCCGTGCGCGCTGCCGAGGCGGGGCACGTATCCGAGATCGAGCGCCGCCGGGCGGGCGACCGCGAAAGGCAGCAGCGCCGTCGGGCCCGCGTGACGTCACGCGATGTCACGGTGACGGCCGACGGTGCCCTCTCTGATAAAGAAAGCTCCCCCACACCCCCTAAAGAAACTAACTCTCCCGACCCGAATCCGGGTGGGGACGCCGACCGGCCGGTTCCGGCTGCAGCCGTTCCGGATGCGGCAGGCTCGCGGCGCAACGGGAGCGGCCGGGCGATGCGGCTGCCTGAAGATTTCGAGCCCGACTGGGGCTTCGCCGCCGGCCTCGGCTTCGGCCGGGCCGAGGCCGGCGTCGAGTTCGACAAGTTCCGCGACTACTGGCGCGCCAAATCCGGACGCGATGCGACCAAGCTCGACTGGGCCGCCGCCTGGCGAAACTGGATGCGCAATGCCGGCGGCCGCGGGTTGCGCGGTGGCGGACAGGCCCGTCGCGGCCATCACCCCCAGGCGCCGCCACACGAGACCGCCTTTGCCCGCCATCAGCGGGAATGCAGGCAGACAATCGAAAACCAACTGAACGGAAACGAGAACAATGACCTATTCAGAGATGATGATTTCGCCGGCGGAGGCCCGGCTTTCGACCTTGGGCCGGGAGATTACCGCGCTCACTGAGCGGCTGGCCTGCGTCAACGAGGCGGCGGTGCTGCGCAGCCTCGATGCGATGCAGACGGCCGGACTACGCGCTTTCGGGCGTGCCGGCCTCGGGGCTTTCGGCGGCGACGCAGAAACTGATCCGCGGCGACTATGCCGCCAATCCCAACGTGCTTCTCGGCACGATACCCAAGCCGCCGGTGCTGGCAGCGCTCGCCAAGGCGGAGGCGCTGGGTCTCAGGGCGGATCTTGCCCGCAAACGCGAGATGGTTGCGGCGCTGACGCCGCGCCCGGCCGACGATCGGCGATCGCCGGCAAGCCGCAGCCGGGTGCGGGCGATGGTCGAAAGCTTCCGTCAGGCGCATGCGGCAGCGAAGGCCGGGCGGGATGCAGTTTCCTCCGACGGGCGGGCGCAAGGCGCGAACGTCCCGACCGAAAGCGCAGCTGATAGGCAGCCGGATGATACGGCCCCGCAAAATCCGGCGGCGCGGAATGCGTTTCGCGACTGGCTCGTGTCCGGCGTCGAGCGTGCAAATCTCAATCCAGCCGTTTCGAGGGAGGCTTTCCATGCGGTCTGAAGGCACTGAATTGACGACAGGACAGGCACCGGGCCACGCAGCGGCAGGGTCGGCGGAAAGGATGCTCTCGGGGGACGAAGCGGGGAGCGCCGCTGCAAAACCGGCGACGCTCGACGATCTCGTCGGCATCGTCGCCGTTCAGGTGCGGGCGCAGGCGAGCCGGATCCAGGAGTTGGAACTGGCGCTCGCCGATGCCGAGGCGCGCATCCTCTCGCAGGCGCGGCTGATCTGCGGTGCCACGGCCGCGGCAAACAGCGATTTGTTCAACCGCCGGCCGGTGCGGGCGATCATCGAGGAGGCGCTTGGCGCCTATCCTGGGATCAGCTTCGAGGACATCATCGGGGTTGGCCGCGAGCGACGGCTGGTCGAGCCGCGGCACCGCTGCATGACCGCCGTTTACGACGAGCGCCCGGATCTATCGCTGCCGGCGCTCGGGCGGATCTTTCGGCGCGACCACACCTCGGTGCTGCACGCCGTCAACAAGCGCGAGCCCGGCAATGCGCGGCGGCGCGGACGGACCCAGCAGCCGGGCCGCTTGCCCGCGAATGCCGGTGCCGACGGGATCGGCGCGCCGGCATTTTGATTTTCCGACGAATTTCAGTCCCGCCCGCGGCCGCAGACACATGCAGCGGGCGAGGGCACATGCAGATTGCAAAAGGAGAAGAGACCATGACATCCAAGGCAGAGCGCATCCGCATCAAGCGCGCCAGCCGGGCGGGCCGGCCGCGCAAGGCCAATGTGGCGCGCTATCCGGGCGGGCAGATCAAGCATGGCGAAAGCGAGCGCGAGGTCTGCTCCGTGGCGCTGGACGCGCGCCGGCGCATGCATTTTTCCGGCAGGCGCGATGCCGATGTTGCCAGCCCCTTTGCCGGCTACACGCTCGGTCGCATGTTCCTCGACGGCAAGCTGACGGCGCATGAGCGCGAGGCGGGCGACGAATACAGCCGGCAGATGGCGCGCTACTACAGCCTCACCGGCATTCCTTTCCCGAGCGTGCGGGCCCAATCGCTGTTCGACGTGAAGGGTTTTGCCGGCGAGACGAGCGCCGAGCGCGCCCGCGGCGCCCGCCAGGCGGCGAACCGGATGATGGAGCTGGAAGGCGTGCTCTTGAAACTGCCGGACGGGCCGCAGGTGAAGACCACTGTCTTCAACGTCTGCATCATGGACTACGAGATGCTGCGCACCATGCCGGAACCGCAGCTCGCCTGGCTGAAGCGCGGACTGATGGAGCTGCACTGGCAGCTGGGGCTTTCGCGGGAGAAGGAAGGGGCGTGAAAGCGAGCGCGAGGATCGGCCGCTGCCAGTGGCGCGGTTTCAAGCCCGGCTCGCGCTTCGCCGCGCCGCTTGCCGCGATGGCGGGTTCGAATGCCCTCGCGTCAGCGCGGCTGCGCACCGCGACGAGCGTCGCATGTTCGGCTGAACACGCGACGCTCGAACCGGCCTGAGGGGGCGGCGGACGCGACCGGAACCGTGTGGATGGGGCGCGCGCCGGTCTCTCAGGCACGGTAACGATTATCCCCGGAAGGCTCTTCCCTCGGTCGTGGTGGCCACCTCCGGTTCGTCGGAAAACATCATGCAGGTGAGCGCTGAACGTTTCGCCGTTCGCAATTGCCGTGTCGCGTTACACTTTTGACCACGAATGTACTGGCACTGGTGTAAGAGCGATGATGAGGAAGCTCGGTGCGATTTCGCCCCGGGCTTTTTTGTTGACCGCATGCGAGACTTTCGCGTCATTGATGCGGCCGATTGCTTTGTCAGCGGTCGCCAGCCGCCTGCGCCCGGGTATCCAGGCCACGAAGGGTCTGCCTCATCTTGGCCTTGAATAGACCTCAATTGACGCGCACCCTGATTAAATCGATTTAAGCCTGCTTGGCTTCTCGCGGCGTCAGAACCTCGACCCGCCATTTCCCCCTTAGATCGCCGCGTCGTAGCGCTGCCGCACGCAGCGGTATCAAACGAGATCGCGTGCCGGCGGCTGCCGGTATCGGGAGGAGATGTCATGTTCGACCGAACGATTCACCGGACAATCCATTTCGACCGACCGTTCAGATTGCCGGGCGTCGATGAGACGATCGTCGCCGGCGCCTACGAAATCGATGACGACGAGGTGCCGATCGAAGGGCTTTCCTGGCTCGCCTACCGCCGTGTTGCCACCTTCATCAAGTTGCCCGCGACAGTCGAGAACCACTACCGCATGCGGTTGATACAAATCGAACCCGACGAGTTGGCGCGTTTGGTCGCGCTCAGCGGCGCCGAGATATCAGATGCGCCCGGACAGTGAGGATAAAACCATGTCCCAACATCGCTATCCCGTCGGACTGTCCGTTCGCCTGCGAGACCGTCATCATCTCTCACCGAGAACCGCCGAAACCTATCGCATCACCGCAAAGATGCCGCCACGCGACAACGCCCCTCAATATCGAATTCGCAACGATGAACTCGGACAGGAGCGGGTCAGCGCTGAAAGCAATCTGGAACCGATCGACTGGGGAATGACCCGCAGCCACTGAGGAATGCCATGCGCTATGTCGAAACATTGAAGCGACTATTCCGGGTTAAACCTGAAATCCGTCACCGTGGTCTTGTACTGACAGTCGCAAAGCCGGCCAGTCAAAAGGCACGCGACAGGCCACAGGAGCGTCATGACAGCTCCGGCATATTGAAGCGCAGCCGGGATACGCAGGAGCGCCACCGGCTTTTGTAGAGCAACTGATCTGCGTCAAGACAAGGAGATAGACGCCAATGAAACCGCTCCATCGCACACATCAGATTGGCCTTACGCTTTGGCTGCGAAACGGTGGGGCAACCGGCAACACGGGCGAACTCGATCAATATGGCAGGCGTGTGGAACGTGACGGGTCCTGGACGGGAGCGCGGTTGTATATCGGCTCCTGGACTATGGCCGGCCTCGACCAGCAATTTGGCCTCCGCTGTGCTTCTCAACGCACCACAGCGGGCCTGAAGAAGACGAGGTAAACGCCCGTGTCTGACGCGAATGGAAATGTCTTGATGAGCGTCGCGGAAATCGAGCTGCTGCGGTGTGTGTTCGAGGCGACCTGCGCGGAGCACCAGATACCGCGGGAGGGAAGCTGCGCCGAACATCTTGCCCGGTTTCTTATGTTCGAGTTCAATTTGTCTACCTCAACCGAAAGCTCTCTCCTGGCAGCCGTCGATGAGGTCTATCTCCGACGCGCTCCGCCCCACGAGGAAAGCTAAGCAACGCGCAGCCGGCCGAATAACATCGCCTATCCTACCCTACGAGGCTCCTCGCAACCTTCCGTTCGCGCAGGATGCGAGCGTCGAGTTCCTTCAGCCGGTGCGTGAGGGCGGGATCGCCGGGCAGGAGGGCGAGAGCCTTCGCCAGCATATTGCGTGCGGTGACGAGATCGCCGTCGCCGATGTGGCGATTGGCGCGGTGATAAAGGAAGTTGACCCGCTCCGTTGGCGCAAAACGGTCGCCGAAGCGGGCGTCGAGCGCGTCGGACCAGGCGGGATGCCGGGCCATGGCGGCGACGGCGACCTGATAGGGACGCATGGGCGCATCGACCCGGGCGGCGCGGGCAAGACCCCGTAGGCGCGAAACGTCATGGGTTCTGCAGGCGGCGATCAGCGAAAGGGCACGCTCGGTGCCGGTAAAGACACGGACGGTGCCGTGGCCGGTCATGTGAACGCGCACGAGATGCGTTTCGGCCTGAAGTGCTGCGATGCGCTCGGCGTGGCGGCGATCTATCGCGTGGAAGGGATCATAAAAAATGAAGGCGCGGCCGGCGGCCTGATCGGCCGAAATGCCCATATTGGCGTGCAGATCGGGCGAAAAATGCCGGAGGAAGCGATTGTCGTAGGGGACGGATTTCGGGTCGATCGAGACCTGCGGGCAAAAGGCGATGGCCGCGGTGGCATTGAAGCGCCGGCGATAGCGAAGCGCCGCATAACCACCCTGCGAATGGCCGTACAGAATGCGCTCGGGAGCTGCATTCAGAATGGGTGCTGCGGCTTCGACCGCCTTGACCACGCTTGCCGCCGGAAACCAGTTGGGCCGCCTACTGATGAAGCCGAGGGCTGAGATGTCGGCCTTCTCGCAAAAGCGCTGGCCCCAGTAGCGGCTGCCGTTTGCCTGGATCTCCATCTCGTTGAAGGTCACCAGCAGATAGGGGGATGAACCCGGTCGATGGATGACTTCAAGATTTTCGTCCGAGTAGATCAGCACGGTTACTCCAAAACAATTTCAATTCTTGCAGCAATATTATTTGAAAGTTCGAGAATGATTTGCGGTCACCTCGGATTTCTTCAGTATTGCGTATTTGTATCAGATTTCCAGTGCCTGGATCTTTCTGCAAGGCAAATCCAAGAATGAGGTCCATTCGCGGCTCAAGGGAGGCTCGTTTCCGGTCGATTTCGGCCCGATGCGGTCACTGCGCCACCGGTTGAGCGCCCACGTTTATGGCGTTCGTTACAGTTACGTACTTGATTGCCCGCGCGAAAGGAGCAGCATGCCCGCGCAGACGGCAACGGCCTTTCGCAATCGGTCGTGAGTTGCCGTTTTGGCAGCCGAAATTTGTTTGAAAATTCAGGCATGGCTTTGCGCGTCGAACCTCAATGGAGACGTGCTTCTTCCCAGATCAGTTTTTCGCGCGATGGCTCATCGCAGGAAGGAACCTGACAATGATAAAGGCATCTGATCATTCAAATTCGTCCCGCTGCGTGTCGAGGACTTTTCCGATGAAACTTCTGGCGTCGTGCGTGGCAGGGCTGAGCATTGTCGCTGGCCTGTCAACCCCGGCGCGTGCGCAGCAAGCAACACCAAAACCCAACATCCTTCTGATCGTTTCCGATGACACCGGCTACGGAGACCTCGGCCCCTATGGCGGCGGTGAAGGACGAGGCATGCCGACACCCAACATCGACAAGCTGGCCGAACAGGGCATGCTGTTTTATGATTTCTATGCCCAGCCGAGCTGCACGCCGGGTCGCGCCGCCATGATCACCGGGCGTATTCCCAACCGCAGCGGCATGACGACGGTTGCATTCCAGGGGGAAGGCGGCGGTCTTCCGGCGGCCGAATGGACGCTCGCCTCCGTGTTGAAGCTCGGCGGGTACCAGACCTATTTCACCGGCAAATGGCATTTGGGCGAGGCGGACTATGCCTTGCCGAACGCCCATGGCTTCGACGTCATGAAGTATTGCGGCCTTTACCACCTCAACGCCTACACCTACGCCGACCCGACCTGGTTCCCGGATATGGACCCCAAGCTCAGGGCCATGTTCCAGAAGGTCACCAAGGGCGCGCTCTCCGGTAAGGCCGGCGAAACGGCGGTCGAGGACTTCAAGATCAACGGCCAGTATATCGACACGCCCACGGTCAATGGCGCGGCAGGGGTCGTCGGCATCCCCTATTTCGACAGCTACGTCGAAAAGGCGGCCATCGAGTTTCTCGACGACGCGGCGAAATCCGACAAGCCGTTCTTCATCGACGTCAACTTCATGAAGGTGCACCAGCCGAACATGCCGGCGCCCGAGTTCGAGCATAAATCGCTGTCGAAGTCGAAATATGCCGACAGCATCGTCGAGCTGGACACCCGCATCGGCCGCATCATGGACAAGCTGCGCGAGACCGGCCTCGACAAGAATACGCTGGTCTTCTACACGACCGACAATGGCGCCTGGCAGGATGTCTATCCCGACGCCGGCTATACGCCGTTTCGTGGCACCAAGGGCACGGTGCGCGAGGGTGGCAACCGCGTTCCCGCCATCGCCGTCTGGCCGGGCAAGATCAAGGCCGGCTCCAAGAACCATGACATCGTCGGCGGCCTCGACCTGATGGCGACATTTGCTTCGGTTGCCGGTGTCGCTCTGCCGGACAAGGACCGCGAGGGCCAGCCGATCATCTTCGACAGCTTCGACATGTCGCCGGTCCTGCTTGGAACCGGCAAGTCGGAACGGAACTCATGGTTCTATTTCACCGAGAACGAACTGTCTCCCGGCGCTGCCCGCGTCGGCAACTACAAGGCGGTGTTCAACCTGCGTGGCGACAATGGACAGGCGACCGGCGGCCTTGCCGTCGACAGCAATCAGGGCTGGAAGGGTCCGAACAAATATGTGGCGACGGTGCCGCAGATCTTCGACCTCTGGCAGGACCCGCAGGAGCGCTACGACATCTTCATGAACAACTACACCGAGCGCACCTGGACGATGGTGACCATCAGCGACTCCATCAAGCAATTGATGATGACCTACGTGAAATATCCACCGCGCAAGCTTCAAAGCGGGACCTATACCGGTCCGATCGAAATCTCGAAGTATCAGCAGTTCCAGTGGCTGCGCGATGAGCTCGGCAAGGAAGGCTTCAGTCTGCCGATGCCGACCGGCAACTGAACCGGAAAATGAGAAGCGGCGCTGTCTGATCATGGCAGCGCCGCTCGATCGTCGGGCTTTCGAGGCGCCGGTCAGATCCGCTCGAGGAAGGCAAGTACCCGTTTCATCGCCAGCGCAGTTGCCGCCGCGTCATAGGAGGGCAGCGAGCTGTCGGCGAAGTAGTGCTGGTCGCCCGGATAGAGGAACAGTTCGGCGTCCTCTGCCTTCTCGACGATCTCGCGGGCGGCGTCGACATCGCCTTCGCCGACGAAGATCGGGTCGTTGTCCATGCCGTGGATTTGAACGGGTACGCCGGCCGGCCAGGGCCCGAAGGACCACTGGCCACTGATCGGGATGCAGGAGTAAAAGAGCAGGGCGCCGCGGGCGCCGGGGCGGGTCTGGGCGAGTTTCTGAGCCGGCAGGACACCGAAGGAGAAGCCGGCATAGACGAGGTTTTCGGGGAGGGCATCGGCGAGGCGCACGCCGCGCTCGCGCATCTCTTCAAAGCCGACCGCCTCGATATGGGCAACGCCCTCCTCGATGCTCGCGAATGTACGTCCTTCGAAGAGATCGGGCAGGTGGACGACGTGCCCGGCCGCGCGCAGGTCGTCGGCAAAGGCGTGCATGCCGGGTGTCAGCCCCTGGGCATGGTGGAATACGAGGACCTCGGCCATCGGCAGCTTCTCCTTCAAACCAGTGTTCGCGCATCAATTGTATTTCGTTCGGTGGAATTCAAGCGGCAAGGCTGCCCTTAAGGAAAATATTCCTCCCGCGCTGATGCCGCGTCTCTCGACCTTTTCTTGCCATCTTCGCTCGCTTGGTTGCGCACGATGCACCACGATTCTGGAGGGAAAAGGATCATGACAGGTAAGTTGCGCATTGCCGTGCTGTTCGGTGGCCGGTCGGCGGAGCATGAGGTTTCGCTGATGTCGGCGCGCAACGCCGTCGCGGCGCTCGATCGGACGCGCTACGAGATCGTGCCGATCGGGATCGCCAGGGATGGCCGCTGGATGCTGGTCGATCTCGAAGACGGGGAACTGCCGAAGGCGATCCCCGTGTCGGGAACGCAGGTGGCGCTAATCCCCGGCGGACGGGGGCGGGCGGTCACCATCGCGGCCGACGGCCGCCAAGGGTTGCTGCCGGCGATCGACCTGATCTTTCCGGTTTTGCATGGTCCCTTCGGCGAAGACGGGACGGTGCAAGGCTATGCGGAAACTGCCGATGTCGCCTATGTCGGCTGCGGTGTCGCGGCTTCGGCAGTCGCCATGGACAAGGCGCTCGCCAAGCGCCTGCTGGTGGCCGAAGGCATTGCCGTTGCGCGGGCGATCGGCCTTCATGCGGGCGACGCCTATTCAAGCGAGACCATCCTCGAAAGCCTGGGACTGCCGGTTTTCGTCAAGCCGGCGCGGCAGGGATCTTCCGTCGGCGTCAGCCGCGTCGACAGTCTGGACGCGCTTCAGGCGGCGCTTAACGAGGCGTTCCGGCACGACGACAAGGTGCTGATCGAGGAGTTCGTCCAGGCCCGCGAGATCGAGTGCTCGGTGCTGGAGGATGCGAAGGGACAGCTCACCGTCTCGCGACCGGGCGAAATCATTCCGGCTGCGAGCCACGGTTTCTACAGCTACGACGCCAAATATGTCGATGCCGGCGGCGCAGTCGTCGAGGCGCCCGCCAAACTCTCCGAAGAGGTGATCGCCGAGGCCAAGGACATGGCCGCGCGGGCATTCCGGGCGCTTGACTGCGCGGGGATGGCGCGGGTGGACTTCTTCCTGCGCGCCGATGGAAGCCTCATGATCAACGAAATCAACACCATTCCCGGCTTCACCAATATCAGCATGTATGCCAAGGCGCTGGCAGCCGACGGCATCGCCTACGGCCAGGTGGTGGAGACGCTGATCGCCCATGCGCTGAAGCTGCGCGGCAAGGCGGGCGCGCGCACCTGAGGGGATGACAGGGGCAACCCGGGTATGGCAGGCCATCGCCGGGGATGGCGGGCTTGCCGGGCGGCAGTGTCACCCTGGAGTATTGCGATGCTACCTATGAGTTGCGGTCCATATTAGGATTGTCGCATTCATTGTGGGTTCACGTCGCCCCGGCCAAAACTCGCACCTGTTACAAACGGACAGGTGATGAAATGAAGAAGATTGGCATCGTCGTGCTTGCGGCGATAACGGCTCTTTCGGGCATCACGCCGGCAAACGCCCTGCCGGCTGTTGCCATCGAGCGGGTGCAGAAGAGCGACGTTCAACTGGTGCAGCACCGGGAATGGAACGGCGGTCACCATCGCCGGCGTCCGCCGGGCTGGCACGGCGACTATCGCCCGCGCCCCGGCTGGGATGGCGGTTACCGCCCGCGGCCAGGCTGGCATGGCGGCTATCGTCCGCGTCCGGGTTGGGACGGCGGCTACCGCTATGGCTACTATAACGGCCACCGCGGCTATCGTTACGAGCGCTACGGCTATCGCCGCCACAATGACGGCTGGTGGTATCCGCTGGCGGCCTTCGGCACCGGAGTCATCATCGGCGGCGCGATTGCCGCTCCGCCGGCGCGTCGCTACGAGACTGGCGTCAACCCGCGCCATGCCGACTGGTGCTATGCGCGCTATCGCTCCTACCGTGCCTGGGACAACTCGTTCCAGCCCTATGGTGGCCCGCGCCAGCAGTGCTATTCGCCCTACTTCTGAGGCGAGCGTGTTTTAAGGAGGCCCGCCGGTCGCTGACCGGCGGGCCTCTTTTTGTTTTCTGGCATTCACATGCGCTGAGGGAAAGCGGCCCGGCATGGGTGGGAACGCAGCCTCTATCGACTGCTGCGCGGCATCTCCTCGTCGAAGCGGATTTTCTCGCGCCCCGGATCATCCTCGAGGATCTTCTCTTCGCGGTCGTCAGGCAGTGCATCGTCCGGATCGACATTGGCTTCGTCGCGGCTCGGAACGGGCGGCACGCGACCCTGGTCGACCGGCGTCGGATCGTCTCCCGCGGGAAGTTGATCGACGGGGAGCGGCGGGATCTTACCGATCGGCACTGCGCGTGTTTCGCCAGATGGGGGCACGTCTTCCGATGTCTCTCGGTCGCGGGATTTCGGGTTTGCCTTGTTCATCGTCGCATCTCCTTGCTGGCGGTTTGCCAGGAATAAGCCGAGGCGAGCGGAAAAGGTTCTGGTCTGGGCGTTCAAGATCTCAAGATTGAAGGTGGATCAA
Source organism: Ensifer sp. EB106-05-01-XG146 (assembly GCF_058791875.1). Taxonomy (NCBI): domain Bacteria; kingdom Pseudomonadati; phylum Pseudomonadota; class Alphaproteobacteria; order Hyphomicrobiales; family Rhizobiaceae; genus Ensifer; species Ensifer sp. EB106-05-01-XG146. Next base: position 1,972,336 of record NZ_JBYTDX010000001.1, on the reverse strand, counting down.
TGAGGGGGCGTGGCCGTGCGGATTGGGGGACATCGCATCCGGCTCTTGTCGTTTTCCAAGTCTTGGTCCGCGATGCAATCGGCATCCCAAGCACGCGCTATCGAGCCAGACATCCTGTCGATGATATCGGGGCGAACTCTGCCGCGTCGCGCGTTTGCAGGGGAGGCGTCTGCTAGGAATCGCTCATTGCGGCAACCCCGCGAAGAGGCAGACAAGCGGAGCGGCCGCGGACCGGCGAGGTCGGAAAAGCCCGGTCTTCTAGAACTTCAACGTCTTCTAGAACTTCAACCGGGCGTCGTCATGTTCGGGAGGGCGGTGCGCGTCCTTGCGACGAAACCCGTAGGCGAGCGCGAGCCCCAGAATTGCGGAGCCGACGACGATGGCGGCGAGTGCGAAGAAATTCTCCATGGCATTTTCCTCCCGAGGGGAAGCTTAACACAGAATGCGCGCAAACAAATGGCGCGGCAGCGAGAATGCGCGTCATGGTTACTCAACGCATGTCGGCCCAAGATGTTCAATCCGATTGGCTTCGGTGCGCGGTGCGTTCGGCCGAGGCTTTGCACGGGAGCGACACTGCGGGCGGGCGATCTGGACCAACGTCGAGCCCCGCCAGCTTCGCCGTCTACGAAGCATCAGCGACCTCAATAACCGCCAGCACCGCCGCCGCCCTGACTCATGCCCTGGACGCCTTGCATGCCCTGGTAACTGGGGCTCGGAGCAGGAGTGCTGGTGCGGCTCGCCTGGTCGGTGGTGCAGCCGGCAGCCGCAAGAAGCGCCGCGCAAAGAGCGGCGATCAGGTATTGTCGTGTCATGGGTACCTCCCGTGGTCGTGGGAGCGGCATCAACCGCTTCCGCATCGAAACGGATCAACCATGCCGCCGCCGGCCCCGGATCCGTTGAGGAAGGAGACATGGCGCCAGCGGCCTTGCATGACGCACGCGATTGTACCACCGATCGCGCAAATGGGCTGGCAAAGAGGCGGGGCGGGGGGTAAAGGAAAAAAACGAACAAAACGGAAACAAATTTTGGCAAAGGGGCTTGCCAAGTGACCGGAAGCGGGCTAAGGATATTACAAGCTGGCCGTTTCGTCATTGAAGCGGCCTTTTTGATTCCGGCGGATTGGCGCGGCCTTGCCTGGGCGCTGATGCCGATATCCAAAAAACTCAAATCCGCGCCGGCGCCGGCTGCGACCGCTGAGAAGCGGGTGACGACGGCCGCTACGGCGTCACGGCGCTTCGCGATTTTTCGGATCCGCACTTGGGCTTCACGTCCTCGGCGCCCGCATGCTGCTGTCGCAAGATCGCTGCATGTTCTGGTGCGAAAGCCCTAAAGCTGGTCGCGTGGAAAGGGCTCACGCGACAGGCTTTAAGATCTTGTTTTTATGCATGTCGTTGCGGCAATACCGCTGCCCACTTTTACGCGAAAAGCCTTAGGCTTCCTGCTTGGCGATCTTGCCGGTGACAGAGGCGCCGGTCTCATGTCGCGGGCGGGGCTGCCCGATGCTGCGCAGCCAGCGCGAGGCTTCCTTCGGATCGCGCTCGACGCCGAGGCCTCTCTGATAGATGGTCACGAGGCGGGCCTGGGCAGCCGGATGACCCTGGCGGGCGGCCTGGCGGTTCCAATGAAGCGAGGCGGCATAGTGTTCTGCGCCGCCATCGTTGAAATAGATTTCGGCGAGTTTCGCCTGGGCATCGACATTTCCTGACGTCGCCAGTTCAAGCAACCTGGGCGAGATATTCGTTGCGGACGGCCGCGGGGTGAAAATGGTCTTCAACTTGCTGAACGTGTTGCGGATCATCTGGCACCTGTTGCATTCATTGCATGGTTCCCGCGGCTGGACTGCTAGGCTGAAAAACTGCTTAAAATCTTGAACTAATTTGACTTTTCCCTGGCCACTGCCGGTAGAGCAGGAGCGCTTGCGATGCATTGCGCCAGAAGCACCCGATGTGGGGCAACCCGGTGAGCGGTATTGATGACCGAATGCAACCTGAAGTCAAGGTTGCAAGCGTGACATCCGGCGTGACACACGCATTTTTCTGTGACCGGCTGTCACGCTTGCTAGCTTGAACAGCCGCGGCGACACGATGGTGTCTCCCGCAGGCATTGGCGTTCCCAGCTTGGGCGCCGAGACCTTCGGAGATGTCGGCTCGTCGACTTCGGCCAGGGCCGGAGCCGGCCTCGCGAACAGCCGCCAAGACCAACCACGTTCTTGACGCGTTCGTCGCCTGCAAACCCTCTTTCTTCGAGGTGTTGAAGGCTGAAAGACGCATCTTTCCGCGGGTTCGGATTGAGCCTTGGGAGAGCCCGGACAACGCGCCTCACATTCCCGAAGCGGAGAACACCTACAACGAAACCGTGACATTCGAACAGCCGGTCGAGATTGGTGGCCTCCGCATCGTCCGGTTCTTTCAACGAAAGACGGTTCAGTCTGGTGAACCGACGCGCTTTGCCTGGGCCTTTCAGGTCGCTGAGACGCCCGATGGAGCCGCTCGTGCTATCGCGGCCCAGTACGGTGTGCGATTTACGTATTACTGGAGTTTGGTTGAGAAGGATGTCGATGCCACACCGGTTTCGCAGCACCTTACGCTCGGTTCCTACTTTGACCCCGATGAGCAAGCGATGGTGACTTGCGCACCCGACGAAGCCGAGACGAGGGACTTTCGCCTGCCGGAAGGAGCCGAGACTTTCGGCTGGGCCCAACTTGGGCCGCCACCGGTGGGCCGTGGCAACCGGTTGATCAATGCCTTGCTGCAATGCCGGCAGGATTTCTTCGAGGCCCTGGGCGAGGAAAAAAATGCCTTCGGCAAGGTGGCGTTCAGGGAGTCCGCCGGCCCATACCGCAAGGATGGAGACGCAGAGCGCGCGCCAATGCGTGTGGCGTTCGAAAAGCCGGTCTATGCCTCGGGCTTCACGCTGACCGGATACATTCAGCGGCGAGTCAATGTTGCAGGCGACATCAAACTGAGATGGGGTTTTCAAACACCGGTCAATGCGAGCAGGATCGAAAGCACTGCCGAGGGGCGCACAGGAAGCGTTCGTGTGTCCGGCAAAGGGTGGTTACTCGACTTGGAGACCGACGAAACCGGCTACACACCATCTCCGGATCTCGAGTTTGATGAGGGATTCTTGGGCTGCACGACGCTGCTCGCATCAGGCGTGGAACCGCCGAAATCCGGTGACCTCTTTTTGAAATAAGACACGGGGGCCGAAGAACGGCAATAGGCTCTTCGGCCAACGCATTGCGCGTCTCGCGCGGGTCAGGTAGCGCCAATGGCGGCTACAATCCGACGACGGGCCTGACCGTGGCGCCGACCGACGGCACACAGCGCCCCTTCACCAAGCAAGGACCACCTGCGTGATGAGTGGAACAATGACGTCGGACGGCAGATAGGACGCTACGCCAAGGAGCGCGATCTTGGCGAAGCGGATGTTATGGGGCTGGTGGATTATGCCCGGCGGAACGGGGACTTGATCCGTTCGATCAGCGACAAAGTGCCTGCCCCACGTCTCCAGAGCTATTCGGAGTCGTCCGAGCGTCCGTCCTGGTCCGGACCACCCCCGCGCGACTTGCCAGCTTTGGAGGCACTGCACGAAAAGCGGGACCTGCAAAGAATGCAGACCAATGCAGACAACTGGCAGTCGAAGCCCCCGCTACAGGAAGAAGGGTTCTGGAACGGGCTGTTTCCCGGTCGCGGTACGCTCAAGCAAATGTTGAGGTCGTGGAGTGAATAACCTTCCGCATAAGCTGTAGAATGAGTGCGATCTCAACCTTGCGCGTGTTCATGAAATGTTCTAACTGGACTGACGTCGAAGTAATCTCTGCAAGTGAGGAGGCGGTATGAAGAAGTGGCTAAAGGTAATGGTCTACACTGTTGTCACTCTCTTCGGGCTGTTCGTCGTGCTGGTCGGGCTGGTGTTGGCGACAATCGATCCATATTCGTTTGAAGACATGAGCCGCGGCTGAATCTGCGAGAGGAGCGGTGATGTAGCGCCGGAATGCGCAATGCCGCCGGAGAGCGCCGAGAAGGTGCTGGCTGCGTTGTTCGCTTGCGACGCCCAATTCTTCAAAACCCTCGACGAGGAGAAGGCTGTTTTCAAGAGGGCGAACATCGTGGCGCACCCATATAACCTTCTCGATACGGGCGAGCCGCGGACTTCCGTCGTCCCGTTCTCTGAGCCCGTCGAGGCGTACGGACTTCACCTCACCGGTTACGCGCAACAGGCCGTGCCGGGAAAGAGCGACTACGCTTGGGGGTTTTATGCGTCGGAACAGCCTGACGAAGTCGGGCGCGCGCTGGAAACGGCCCGCAGCGACACGTTGGGAGCGAACCCACGTGACGGCGCGTTCGCGATAACGGCGTCCGACAGCCCCGATTTCCCCGGAACACGGCTTGGTTGCCGTGTTGCAGGCGCTTCCGGCGTTGAGGACTTGCCTTCGATTTACGACCTGTTCCTGTCTCGAGACATCAGTACGGCACTCTCCGACAAGTTCGATCTCTTCGTTGCGTCTGCGATGAAGACCGTCTCGGATTTTGGGCGATAGAAGGCGCCTGTCGACGATCGTCGAGGCATGCGTGGTCATGTCGTCACCTTAGCCGTAGTTGTTTAGATCAGTTTTGGCGACCTGCTGCGCGGGGCGGCGGCAATGTTGCGTCGGCACTGGGAGCAGGACCTCCCAGCTGAACGGCGGTATCTGGTTGCTGCCCGTGCACCTGAGCACGTCAGGGCCCGGCGGGGGCGCTGCCAATATTGATGGATGACACCAGACCCCCGATGCGGGCGCCTGACCCGCGCCCGATCCTCTTCCTGAAGAACAACCCTTGCCAAGGCGGCTCTCCGGAGCCGCCTTTTTTCATGGAGATTTTTATGTCCGAAGCAAAGAAACCCGTTCCGGTCCGTCTCGTCTACGACGTCTGGTTCCAGGAAGGGGAACGCACGGCCGCCGGTGCGATCGTATGCGTGAGCCTGGAGGAAGCCAAGGCGTTGATCGCCGCTGGCAAGGCCGAGCGGGCCGACCCGCTGCCGGGGGAGTGAGCCATGGTGATCCGCGACGGCGCCTGGACGCTCTACGATCATGACCGGATGACGGGTCGCTCGGTCTGGCACCATTTCGACGGGGAGAAGGACGTCTACCGCGTCGATTATCCCGTCGACAATCTCTTGAGCGAGAACCGGGATGTGCGCAACAGCGCCGAAAGGGCCTGGCGGGGCGACTGGCATCGCGTCGCCTCGGTTCCGCTTAACGTCGCGCATGCCTCGGGCCTGGTGAAGGCCCATTCGGAAGGCGACGACCGCTTCGTCAAACGCTTCCTCAACGATGGCGACAACCGCGCCTGGCGCACCAAGGAGGGCTGGCTATGAGCAGCATTGCCGACTACGCCGCATTGCTGATCGACGCGGGTGAGTACAGCGGGCGCAACGATATCGCCCATCTGTTTCCACGGTTTGTCGGCCTTGCGGAACTGAAGCTCAACCGGATGCTGCGCGTCAGCGACATGGAGGCGACGACGGCGATCTCTGCCGTCGAGGGCGATGCGCCGCTGCCTGCGGATTTCCTTGAGGCGCGGCAGGTTTTGACCGCAAGCGGCCGGCCGATCCGCGCCATGGCATTGCAGCAGCTCGCTGCGAGCGTCCCCGCCGGCGCCAGCGCGCCGCTCGGTTACGCGGTTGTTGGCAACCGGATCAGAGCGTTTCCGCCCGGCAGCTACGGCTTGACGCTGACCTATTACACCCGAATTGTGCTCTAAAGGGTTTCGCCCGTCGATGATCACACGGCCGGTATCGGATTTGCCGGAGCGCCCAAAGTGCGGACGCTCTCCGAAACCGAGAAGCGAAGACGATACTCCTTCGGTGAGAGACCCAGGATCTTGCGGAAGATCTTGCGATAGGCGTTGGTGTCGTCATAGCCGCTTTGCCAGGCAACCTGCTCGATCGAGAGATGTGAGCGCTCCAGCAGATCGCGGGATTTGGCGATCCGTAGCCGCTGGCAATATTCGGTCGGATTGAAGCCGGTCGCCTTCTGGAAACGGCGCAGGAAGGTGCGGTCGCCGAGACCGGCGCGGTCGGCCATCATCTGCAGCGTCACGCCCTTGGTGTTGGCGCCGTGCAGCCAGTGCTGGATCTTCAGGATGATCGTGTCGCCGTGATCGAGCTTCGGGGCGAAGACGCTGTAATAGCTCTGCTCGCGCGCGCCGGGGTCGATGATCATGTAGCGTGCGGTTGCCAGCATGACGTCGGTTCCGAGGAACCGGTCGACGAGTTTCAGGCCGAGGTCGATCCAGGCCATCATGCCGCCGGCGGTGATGATGTCGCCTTCGTCGATCAGCAGCCTGTCGGTGTCGACGCGGATGTCGCTGTAGCGGTTGGAGATCAGGTCCTGATGCGACCAGTGGGTGGTGATGGTGCGGCCGGCGGCGAGGCCGGACTCTGCCAGCAGATAGGCGCCGCCGCAGACGGAGCAGATCGTCGCGCCGCGTTGATGCTGTTCGCGCACGAAGGCGGGCAGGGCACCGATGCGATCGCCGACCGGCAGATCGGAGAGCGTCGGCGGCAGGATCAGGGCCACAAGGCCCGAGGAGGGGCCTTCGTGGGTGTCGCGCGATTTCGATACCGAGCCATCTTCCTGAAGTTTCCAGTGGCTGATGCGGATTTGCGGCGCGTCTCTGCCGCTTTGCTCGACCGACTGCATGCTCGCCACCTGGAACATGTCGGTCAGCCCATGGATCGCCGACATCAGGGCGCGGGGATAGACGACGATGCCGATCTCCGCCGGCTCGTTTTCGGGTCGTTTTGTCACTTCTGCCCCCATCGTTGTCAGCTTTGCCGGTCGAGAGGTTAGGCCCACCGATTTATCAATTCAACCATCGCTTCCGCCGAATGGAAGCCCGAGCAACAGAGATCAAAGAGGTGAGGACAATGACACAGGCAAAAGCAGTTTCCGCAAGCGTTTCCAACGGCATCTCCCGCCGCAGCATTCTCTCGGCCGCCTTTGGCGCTGCCGCGACGGCAGCCGCGGTCAATGCCATGAACACGTCGGCCAAGGCCGCATCCACCACCGCAACAACCGCCGGCGCGTCCGGCACTAAGGGAGCAAACACCATGGGCAGCCGCATCATCACCCGCGATGGCGTCGAGATCTATTACAAGGACTGGGGTCCGAAGGATGGCCCGGTCGTCGTGCTCAGCCACGGCTGGCCGCTGTCGTCCGACAGCTGGGAGGCGCAGGCCTTCCACCTTGCCGCCAACGGCTTCCGCGTCGTCACCCATGACCGCCGCGGCCACGGCCGCTCGTCGCAGCCCTGGGACGGCAACGACATGGACCACTATGCCGACGACCTCGCGGATCTGATCAACGCGCTCGATCTCAAGGGTGTCTTCCTTGCCGGGTTTTCGACCGGCGGCGGCGAAATCAGCCGCTATATCGGCCGCCACGGCACCAGCCGGATCGCCAGGGCCGGTTTGATCTCGGCCGTGCCGCCGCTGATGGTCAAGACCGACAGGAACCCCGGCGGCCTGCCGAAGGAAGTCTTCGACGGCCTGCAGGCGGCAAGCCTGAAGGATCGCTCGAAGCTCTACCGCGACATCGCGTCCGGTCCGTTCTTCGGCTTCAACCGCCCGGGCGCGGTCGCCTCTCAGGGCATGATCGACAGCTTCTGGCTGCAGGGCATGATGGGGGGACACAAGAACACCTATGACTCGATCGTCGCCTTCTCGCAGACCGACTTTACCGAGGACCTGAAGAAGTTCGACGTGCCGACGCTGATCATCCATGGCGACGACGACCAGATCGTGCCGATCGATGCGGCGGCACGGGCCTCGAAGACGCTGGTGCCGCATGCGGACCTCAAGGTCTATGTCGGCGCACCGCACGGCATCACCGACACCCACAAGGACCAGCTCAACGCCGACCTGCTCGCCTTCGCCAAGGCCTGATGGTTGTTCGCCGGCGCCGCCTCGCAGGTGGCGCCGGCACCCTATGTCAAACGCTTCAGCCAAGGATCAGAGCCATGACCTCTTCCCACAATCCCACCGACGTCTCCGGCCCCGGCCGTCGTGAATTCCTTGCAGGCACCGGTGCGCTTGCAGCCTCCGCCCTGCTGCTGAAAGGTGCCCATGCCGCAGATATCAAACGTTTCCGGCATGGCGGCTTCGATATTTCCGTCGTCAGCGACGGCTTCATCATGCTGCCGGTCAGCATCGTGCTGCCGGATGCAACGGCGGAAGAGCGGCCGGAGATCATGCGCCGGCTTGGCGGCACTCCCGAAAAGGCGCCGTTTCACACCAATATTCCGGTCATTCGCACTGGCGACGATCTGATCGTGGTCGACGACGGCTCGGGCACACGTTTCCAGGAGAGCGCCGGCAAGCTTCACGCCAATCTGCTTGCGGCCGGCATCGACCCGAGTGCGGTGACGAAGGTGGTGCTGACGCATGCCCATCCTGACCATGCGGGCGGCACCGTTGGCGCCGACGGCACGCTCGCCTTTCCGAATGCGCAGTACTTCGTTTCGGAGGGGGAATGGCGGTTCTGGACCGATCCCAACTTCGAAAAGACCATGCCGCAGGTGCTTCATGGCTTTGCCAAGGGTGCGCAGCGCGATCTCTTTGCGGTCAAGGACCGGCTGACCCTGGTGAAGCCCGGCGACGAAATCGTCAGCGGCATGCAGGTGCTCGACACGCGGGGCCACACACCCGGTCATATCTCGCTTCAGCTTTCCGGCGGTGACGGCGCCGGACATGAGGGCTTGGTGATCACGGGCGATGCGGTCACCAGCAACATCGTCTTCTTTGAGCACCCCGACTGGCATTTCGGCTTCGACACAGATGCGGAGCTGGCCTTGAAGAATCGCAAGGCCCTGATCGACCGGGCCGCGTCGGAGCGGCTGGCGCTGCTTGGCTATCATTGGGCCTATCCGGGGATCGGGCGGGCGGAGCGCAACGGGGCGGCCTATCGCTTCGTGGCGGCGGGGTGACCGCCTGGAGCCGGCAATCACTAGGACAGTTGACGGGCGCGCCTCCTGCGGGGCGCGCCCGTTTCTCTACATTCAGAGAGCCAGTTCGCTGTCCTTGATATCGCTGATCGGCGCAAGGAACGGCAGGTCGAACGGACGCAGAGCGGTGCGTTTCGCGGTGAGCTGTGGCCAGTCGGGATTGACGAGCGCGCCGCGGCCAAGCGCGATCATGTCGGCACCGGCTTCCATCACCTCCTCGGCGCGGGCGAGATCGTGCAGGCTGCCGTTGGCGATGATGAACAGGCGCGGCGCGTGGCGGCGGGCGAGGGAAACGAGCGAGGCGTCGCCGCCCTCGAAGGCCGGCTTCCAGGCTTCGAACTCGGTCACGTGCACGAAGTCTGCCGGGCTTTCGGCGAGCGCCTCGAACACGCGGGCTGCACCTTGTTCGCGTTCTGCCCATTTGTGCCTGAAGTCGTTGACCTTACCCTGGGAGAGCCGCAGCCCCAGCGGGACGTCGGGGCCGATCGCCACGCGCACTGCCTTCAGCACTTCGAGCGACAGGCCCAGCCGCTCAACGATATCTCCACCCCAACGATCCGCCCGCCGGTTCGAAAAGTCGGTGAAGAACTGATCGAGCAGATAGCCGTTGGCGCCGTGGATCTCGATGCCGTCGAAACCGGCAACCTCGATTGCAAACCGGGCGGCACTGGCGAAGCCTTCGATCGCCTCGGCGATTTCGGAATCGCTGATCTCGCGCGGCAGGGCATAGGGGCCGTCGCCGTGATAACCGGTCAACTGGCTGCCCTTCGGCCGGACGGCGGAGGGGCCTACCGTCTCGGGCCTGTGCGGGTTGCCCTGCGCCAGCGCGCCGCCGTGCATCAGTTGTGCGAAGATTCGCCCGCCCTCCGCATGGACCGTCTCGACGATCGGCCGCCAGGCGAGAGCCTGTTCCCGGTCGGTCAGGCCTGGCTGGTCCTTGTAGGTTTGGGAATAGGCCTTGTCGGTGTAGATGCCCTCGGTCGTGATCAGGCTGAAGCCGCCGCGGGCGAAGCGCTGGTAATAGTGCTGCATGCGCTCGCTGGGCGCGCCGGCTGCCGTGGCGCTGATGCGGGTCATCGGCGCCACGGACAGGCGATTGGCGAAATCAAGCCGCTTGAGACGGGTGCCGGTGAAGGCGGGGGACGCGATGCCAAACGGTGCGTTCATGTCACTTGCCTCCATCGAGCGCGATCGCTTCGATCTCGATCAGCGCGTCCGGTGAATAGAGCGAGGAGACCTCGATGATGCTGTCGGCGGGATAGGGGGCGGAAAACCACGTGCGGCGCAGCTCGATGATCTTGGCGAAATTCTCCATGGAGCGCAGGAAGATCGTGACCTTGACGATCTTGTCTAACCCAGAGTCCGCCGCCTTGAGCGCCCGGTCGAGATTGCGGAACGCCTGTTCGGCCTGGCGGTCGAAGTCGCCGACGCCGACGAGCTTGCCGTCGTCGCCGATTGCCGCCTGACCGGAGACGAAGACGAAGCCATTGGCCTTGATCGCCTGGGAAAGCAGGAAGGGCGCGTAGGGATCCGGCTGGGTGACGACCTGTTCGAGAGACATAAGATGTCCTTTCATGCTTGAGATTTTCTCATCTTGGCGCTGTTGCCTTGGCTGTTGATCCTAATATGCTGGGGCATTCGGCGGCTGACAAAGAGTGATTTCTCAGCCGACAGATGAGCTGAGTTCATCCATTGAGGAAATCATGAGGAAGTTGCCGCCGCTCGGCGCACTCAGGGTCTTTGAAGCGGCCGCCCGGCGGATGAGCTTCAAGCTGGCGGCCGAGGAACTGAACGTCTCGGCCACTGCCGTCAGCCACCAGATCCGCCAGCTGGAGGAGATGCTGGAGACCAAGCTCTTCGAACGAGGGACGCGGCAGGTCCGGCTGACCACTGCGGGACAGGTGCTCTTTCCGGTGCTGCGTGATGGCCTCGACCGTTTCGAGCAGGCGATCGCCGACATGCGCCGGCAGGAGGCGAGCAAGGTGGCGCGGTTGACGTCCACCGTCGCCTTCGTCGCCAAGCGCCTGGCGCCGCTTGCCGGTTCCTTCCGCGAAGCCTATCCCGAGTGGACGCTGAGGCTGGACGCCTCCCACCGGATGGTCGATCTGGAGGTGGATGCGGATGCAGCGATCCGCCTTGGCGGCGGTGATTATCCGGGCCTCGTCACCGAACCGCTGTTCGCCGATCGTTTCGCCCCGGTTTGCGTGCCGCGACTGGCGCCGGCCAGTGCCGCGGACCTCAAGCACGCGACGCTCATCCACTACGATTGGGGCACGCTGCGCCGCCACGATGCGCGCGCGCCGGTCTGGCGGCAATGGCTGGAACGGGCTGGCGCCACCGATGTCGAGGCCGGCGCGGGGCTTTCCTTTACCGACGAGATCCATGCCGTGCAGTCGGCCATCGCCGGGCAGGGCATTGCCCTCTTGAGCCTCACGCTGGTCGCCGAGGAGCTTGCCTCCGGCATTCTCGTCCAGCCGTTCGACCTGACGCTGGAAAGCGACCGATACGACTTGGTCTACAGTCCGCGCATGGCGGACCGGCCAGCGACCCGCGTGCTTCGCGATTGGGTGCACGCGCAGTTCAGCGGCGATGCCTGATCCGTGAGATGATCTCGTTCAGTCGTCGAAGCCGAGGAAGTCCGGCGCCCAACGGCGACTGGTGAGGCGCAACGAACGGTCGGGCTCGATGATATAGGTCTCGTAGACCTTGCGGCCGTAGGAATCGATGAACTGGTGCGGGACGATGCTGCCGACGGGTGCCTTCTTCAGCTTGGTACGCGGTTGCCCGCCATAGGTGATGCTGCCAGGAATCGGTTGCATGTTCGGCGAGTAACCGTAGCTGATGTCGGGGCCGGTGGTCGCCGTGCAGCCACTGAGAAGCAGCACGACGGAGAGGGCGGCAAAAGCGTGTTTCATGTCGGCGATCCTCAGAATGGCTGAGCCTGGCCCACACGGCGTCAAGCGTCAGGCGGAAACGCCTTGGACGATCGTTGCCGGTGCGGTCCAGCACTCTCTTCTAAAGTGTAGCGCTTAAACGGAAATTTCCAAGTTCTGTCATGCGAATTCCAGCAAGCAATGCTTGCAAATGTTCACGGCTTGTCCCAGTTGTGGAGTGCCTGATCGCGACAGCTGCGGCGGGCTTGCGCGCAACCTAGCGTTCGGGTGCGTTCCGAGCTTTTTTGGACGCGCCTTTGGGGGCGAAATGGCAGCGTGGCACTATGTGATCGGGTCGAGCGACACGGGCCCGTGAGCGACAACATTTTGCTGGTGATGATCGCGCGGGACGAGCTTTCACCTGCTGGTTTGGCGGCAGGGACACGGGGAGCGGATCCCGGCCTGCGACATGGCCTAAATCAAAGCGGCCTCCGCCGCGCGACGCCAGGACCCGGACCGTCCGCCGACGTGCCGCCGCCAGTGCCCGGATATCCGCTTGCCCGGCCATGGCCCCGTTTTCTGGCGCGCATTTTCGACATGCTGCTGCTTTACATACCGGCTGCCTTGGTGGCCCGCCGCCCCCGATGCAGACCTTCGTCAAACCGGTGATAAGCTGGCAGACGACGTTCGAGGCCGCCTGGCACGTCGAGGATCCCGGGCGCGACAACATGCTCTTCGCGATCAGCGCGGACCAAGCAAGCGGCGGGCACGAGCAGGTCCCGGCAACGATGAACGAACGGCCATATGCCGAGGTGCTCGCCGAACTGCAGGCGAGGGCGAGATACGAGGCGAGCGCGGACTGGACGCCGGTTATGATCAACGGCCAAGGGGCGCCTGGCGATGAAGTCGCTCAAGGAACCGGACGCCACCGCCGAGATAACCATTGCGCTGCGCGGGCGAGACGCCTGGCGGATGGTTAGATTTCTGATGAAGGGCAAGAAGCGGGACGAGGCGATCGATACGCTGGAGACGGCCGTATTCGGGACCATCGAGTAGCGGGCGGCAGGGGCTGTCGCCTCGCCGCCGGGCGCGGCCGGCGGTCCATGCGCTTCGCACTCATGCCCAGATTTGTCGCTGAGATGAATTCCGATTTGCCGAAACATGGGTTACGTCTTGTGTGAACTTCTGCGCGGATTGCGCGTTTCGGCTTGTGTCGGCCGCACGTTCCGTCCCGCCCAGTCTCTTCGCTGAACCCGGATATTGCATGACCGCCGAACAGTCTCTCGCGTTTCTCGTCATCGGCGCCATGATGGTCTTCTTTATCTGGGGGCGGTTTCGATACGACGTGATCGCCTGTTCGGCGCTGATGCTGGCGGTCGCCGTCGGCATCGTGCCTTACGATCATGCCTTCGATGGTTTCAGCGACGACATCGTCATCATCGTCGGCAGCGCCCTGATCGTCAGCGCCGGGGTGGCGCGCTCGGGGATCGTCGACGCCGCCATCCAGCGGTTCCTGCCGAACATCTCATCGGTCCGGGCCCAGCTCGCACTGCTGGTCATCACGGTGACAGTGCTTTCCGCCTTCATCAAGAACATCGGGGCGCTGGCAATCATGCTGCCGGTCGCCTTCCAGTTTGCCCGGCGGTCGAATGTCCAGCCTTCGGTTTTCCTGATGCCGATGGCCTTCGGCTCGCTGATCGGTGGGCTGATGACCCAGGTCGGCACGTCGCCGAACATCGTCGTCTCACGCGTGCGCCAGGAGCTGACCGGCGAGAGCTTCACGATGTTCGACTTCACGCCCGTCGGCGCGACGCTGGCGCTGGTCGGCTGCATCTTCCTGCTCTTTGCCTACAAGCTGGTGCCGCAGCGCTCCAGCAGCCATGTCTCCGTCCATTCGGCGATCGAGATCACCGATTATACGTCCGAGGCGGTTGTTGCCGCCGGTTCGCCGGCGATCGGCAAGGCGCTCAGCAATCTGGTGAAACTGGGCGACGGCGGCGCTGTCGTCATCGCCATCTTTCGCCGCGGCCTGCATCTGGCGCCGCTTCCCGACGTTACCCTCGAAGCCGAGGACATCCTGATTTTTGAAGGCGGTCCGGGAGCGCTCGATCGCATCGTCTCGCAAGGCAAGCTGAAGATTGCCGGCGACCGCGCGCCGCATGGGCGGGAAAAGGCCGGGGACGAGATCGAGGCGATCGAAGCTGTCGTCGGCAGCGGTTCGCCGCTCGAGGGCATGTCGGCACAGCGCCTGGCGCTGTTCAACACCCACAACATCAACCTGCTCGCCGTCAGCCGCCAGGGCGAGAGGCTGAAGCAGCGACTCGGCAGCATTCGCTTGAGGGCAGGCGACATCATCGTGCTGCAGGGCGCGCGGCGCGAACTGACGCTCTTCCTGCAGGAGTTCGGCTGCCTGCCGCTGGCGCAGCGCGAGATCCTGCTTGGCACGACGCGAAAGGCACCGCTGCCGCTTCTGGTTCTGGCGGCCGCGATGGGCTCAACGGCAGTTGGACTTGTGCCGGTGCCGATCGCCTTTTTCGCGGCAGCCCTCGCCATGGTCGTCTTCCGCATCATCCCCTTGCGCGATTTTTATCGCTCGGTCGATGGGCCGATCCTGGTGATGCTGGCGGCGCTGATCCCGGTGAGCGATTCCTTGCGCACGACCGGGGGCACCGATGTCATTGCGGCCTGGCTCGGCACGGTTGCCGCAGGCCTGCCGCCGGCCGGCGCGCTGACGATCATCCTGCTCGCCGCCATGGCGGTGACGCCTTTCCTCAACAATGCCGCCACCGTGCTCGTTATGGCGCCAATCGCCGCGAGTTTCGCCGGCGCGCTCGGCTACAAGCCGGAAGCCTTCCTGATGGCAGTTGCCATCGGCGCCGGCTGCGATTTCCTCACCCCCATCGGCCACCAGTGCAACACGCTGGTCATGGGGCCGGGCGGCTACAAGTTCAGCGACTATCCGCGCCTCGGCCTTCCGCTGTCGGTGGTGATCGTGATCGTCAGCATCCCGACACTGATGCTGGTGTGGCCGCTGCGCTAGGTGTGGTGCGACTGGCGCCTCGCCGGCAGGGATGCTCGCATAAATAGCCGCTACCGTGTACAGGTAGACGCGCGGTAGCGCCCGCCGCAGATTTGCCTATCCGTGCAGGGAGAAGATGGCATGAGCCCCAAGCCCACCGGCCACGTCAGTGGCAATGACCTGATCCTGACGCGCACGTTTCATGCACCCATCGCCGACGTTTGGACGAGCGTGACAAAGTCCGAGAGCACCGCGCTCTGGTTCGGCCGCTGGGAAGGCGAAGCGGGGCCCGGCAAGACCGTGCGGCTGCAACTGCTCCATGAGAAAAGCCAGCCATGGACGGATGTCCTGATCGAGGAGTGCGCCGCGCCGCACCGCCTGGTCGTGGTGATGAAGGATGACGCCGGCGAGTGGCGCATCGCGTTGACGTTTACGCAGACGGGGGGCACGACGGAGCTGCGCCTGGTTCAACATTTGAGCGACCCGAAACTCGCAGGCGACGTCGGGCCGGGCTGGGAATATTACCTCGATATGCTGGTCGCCGCGCGCGCCGGCAAGGCTTTGCCGTCATTTTCGGACTATTATCCGGCGCAGAAAGCGCACTTTCTGGAAGGCGTCTAGCCCCTGGAGGTCGGCAGTCGGACGGGCGCGTTCGACACAATTTGCGGGCGCTGCAGCTTTGGGCCCCGCGTTCTTGTGTCGTAACGAGAGGGCGCGCCGCGGCGGGGTTGTCCGGTCGGCTGGCCCCCTCGCAACCGCACCTTCTCGCAGTTCGACACCGAGCGGAGCCTCGCTGCGCTACGCCAGAACGGTGACGAGAACCGCGCCCCAGAGCGCCAGCAGCACGTTGCCGATCGCGTAGCCGAGACCGTAGCCGAGTGTCGGGACCTTGCTTCCGGCCGCCTCCTGCACGGCGGCAAGCGCCGGGGCTGAGGTTCCGGCGCCACAGCAGGTGCCGGCGAGCACGCCTTCGTTCATGCCGAAGACCCAGCGGCCGAGCGCAAGTGCGGCCAGATGCGAGATCAGGCAGATCAGCAGGCTGGCGATGACCAGCGCCGGGCCGGACTGGACGAGGCCGGCGACAAAGCTCGGGCCGGCCGAGATTCCGACGCAGGCGATGAAGGCGCACAGCCCGACGCTGTCGAAGAACCAGAGGGTTGCCTCCGGCACGAAACCGAAGGTGCGCCGGACCGAGCGCAGCCAGCCGGCGCAAAGGCCCGCGATCAGCACGCCGACGGCGACGCCGAGGCCGATTTCGAGCGCGCCGAGTTTCAGGGCAGGGATGCCGATGAGGCCGCCGAGGAAGATGAAGACGCCGACAAAGACCATGTCGGTTGCGGTGGTCTCACGGTCGGCATAGCCGAGCAGCTTCGCCACCTCCTCGACATGGCGTCTGGCGCCGGCAATCGACATCACGTCGCCACGGCGGACGGTGAGGCCAGGAAAGATCGGGATCGGCTGGCCGGCGCGCAGGATGCCGCGCAGGAACACCGAGCGCGCTTCCGGCTGCTGCCTCAGCTGCCACAGGCGTTTTCCCGCAACCTCCTTGTTCGTCACCACGATATCGAGCACTTCAACCGGGATATCGAGCAGCGTGCGGTCGTCGATCTCGGTGCCGATCCGACTGGAATATTCGACGAGGAAGCCGCGAAGACCGGCAACGGCGATGATGTCTCCAGCCTGCAGGCGCTCCTTGGGCGTTGGGGTGATGATCTCCTCGCCCCGGCGGATCTGCTCGATATAGGCCTTCTGGTTTTCGGGAACGCGCGCTTCGGCTTCCGCGACCGTCAGCCCCACGAGGGCGTCGGCGATGACGAAGGCGCGCGCCTCGATTTCGCGCCGTGCGGTGTCGCCGCTCGTCTGCGGCGCGATCTTCAGTTCGGCTTCTAGCTCGGCGCAGGCCTCCTTGAGGCTGCGGCCAAACATCCGCGGCGCCAGTTGCGACTGGACGAGGATGGCGGTCACGACACCGACGAGATAGGCGACGGCAAAGCCGGTCGCCACGGCGGATTCGAACTGGCTCGCCGCTTCCGGCGTCGGTGCCGTCTTGCGGAAGGCGTCGATCGCCACGCCGACGGTCGCCGATTCCGTCGCGCCGCCGGCGAGCACCCCGGCTGCCGTTCCAAGATCGAAGCCGAAGAGCATCGACAGCACGATCGCAACGGCAAGCGCGACGACGCAGAGCGTGACGGTGACGGCGATCTGCGGCAGCGCGTCGGCGTTGAGGCTCTGGAAGAATTGCGGGCCGGTGCGGTAGCCGATGGCAAAGAGGAAGAGCAGGAAGAACGCCTGCTTGACGTCGTTGGAGAGCACAGCACCGGTCTGGCCGATCAGCACGCCCGCCAGCAGGCAGCCGGTGACGGCGCCGATGGTGACGCCGAAGATGGTGATCTTGCCGACCGCGTAGCCGATGCCGAGCGCGAGGAACAGGGCAAGCTCCGGATGCGCCCGCAGGATGCTGAACAGGTGGTCGATCACGCGGCGGTTCCTCCCGGTGCCAAGCCGAAGAAAGCCGCTTCAGCTGGATGATGCGCTGGTCGCTGAGCCGGCGGAAAGAAAGTCGCCAGCCGGAGATGCGGGGATGCTTGTCGGCCGAGGGAAACACTGGCCAGGCGTTGGGGAAGGGCGGCCGGCATGGCTGCCGGCCGCCCGATCGGCTAGCTGATCTTCAGGCCTTTGGCGGCCTGGTAGGTCTGGACGTAACCGCGCGCCACCGAGCGCACGGCGCGGCCGATCTGCGAATAGGCTTCGTCATTGAGGTTGGCGAAGGAGACGCGTGCCGACCAGCTCGGCGCATCGAAACCCGAGCCGTTGAGCAGCACGATGCCGTGGTCCTCGGCAAGCCGGAAGGGAATGTCGAGCGGGTGGATGTTGTCCTTCACCCAGGTGACGACATCCTCGCCGACATATTTGCGCAGCCAGAACTCGAAGTCGATGATACCGTAATAGTGGTCGAAATAGATGCCCGGATTGGACTCGACCCCCATGCCCTCGATCAGGTTCCAGAAGCGCTTGGTGCAGATGGCGATGCAGGCCTTCTGGTAAGCCTTCTCGACGTCCATCAGCTCGACCAGGCCGAAGAGCGTCATCATCACCTGCTGGGGCAGCGACAGGCCGGCGGTGTGGTTCAGGGCCACGTCGCGGCTGTCGGCGACGATGCGGTCGATGAACTTCACCTCGCGCGGCTTCGGCGTCATCGCCTTGTAGCGTTTTTCAAGGAGCTTCTGGATCGGTTCGCCATGGGCCTTGATCTTCTCGTCGAAGATGTTGTCCTCGGCGACGGCAATGACGCCGAGGCGCCAGCCGGTGCAGCCGAAGTACTTCGAATAGGAGTAGACGCCGATCGTGTTGCGCGGCAGATGCCCAAGCAGCGACTGGAAGCCCGGAACGAAGGTGCCGTAGACGTCGTCCGTCAGCACGATCAGGTCGGGGCGCTTCTTGTTGACGAGATCGACAAGGCGCTTGATCGAATCCGGATCCATCGCCACGGCGGACGGGTTGCCGGGGTTGACCAGGAACAACGCCTTCACCTTGGGGTTCTCCAGCGCCTTGATGTCTTCGTCGGTGAACTGGAACCGGTCCTCCTGCTCGGCGCTGACGTTGATGGTCTTGAGATCGTAGTCCTCCAGCTCCGGCATTTCGAGATAGGGCGTGAAGATCGGCGTTCCGAGCGCGATCGTGTCGCCGGCGTTAAGCAGGCGGGCGTTCTTCAGTGCCTTGAAGATGTAGCACATGGCGGCGGTGCCGCCTTCGACCGGGTAAAGGTCGAACTTTGCCTTCGGTCGGTGGCCGGCGCACATTGCCCACATCAGGTATTCGTGGGTGATGATCTCGTTGTGGTGCAGCGCCCGATCGGGAACCGGATAGTTGTCGCCGATGATCGAGTCCGTGAGCTCGTGCACGAAGGCGTCCGCATCGAAGCGGAAGGTGGTGATGGCGTAGTTGACGGCGTCGGAAAGCGTCTTTGCCGGCGGGATGCCTTCATCCTCTTCGTCCCAGTCGGCCGTGTTTTGCAGCAGCTTCTTCGTCCACTTTTCGAACCGCGCGTGGGCGCCGTCCTTCGGCGGCATGCCGGCCACGCCGGCCTTCGGGTCGTAATAGGCGCGCTTGGCTTCCGTCAGCGCAAACTGGCCGAGCAGGAAGAAGGCCTCGCGAGCGCGTGTCGCCGTCCAGTTCGGGTTGCCGCGGCCGGCATTGAGGAAAGCCTTGGCGGATTTCTGTGAGCTCGACTTGGCGAGCTTGATCAGTTCGTCCTTGATTTCGAACGGGCTGAGATCGGAAAGGCTGTCGTAGAAATTTCTGTCCAACATGGTCCACACTCCCTGTGATCTATGCATTTTGAACGATGGTCGGCTTCGCCCGTTCGCCTCAGGCGAGCATGATGACGATGACGAGGCCGAAGATGGTCAGCAGCGTGTTTCCGATGGCGTAGGGCATGCCGTAGCCGAGCGCCGGCACCTTGCTCTTGGCCGCCTCCTGGATCATGCCGAGCGCTGCCGTCGTCGTTCGCACACCGGCGCAGGCGCCAAACAGGATCGCCGGGTGGAACTTGAAGACATAGTGGCCGAGGAGCACCGAGGCGATCATCGGGATCGACGTGGCGACCACGC
Organism: Ensifer sp. EB106-05-01-XG146; assembly: GCF_058791875.1. Taxonomy (NCBI): domain Bacteria; kingdom Pseudomonadati; phylum Pseudomonadota; class Alphaproteobacteria; order Hyphomicrobiales; family Rhizobiaceae; genus Ensifer; species Ensifer sp. EB106-05-01-XG146. Next base: position 1,952,844 of record NZ_JBYTDX010000001.1, on the reverse strand, counting down.
CCCAGATGAACAGCGAAATGCCGACCTCCTGCAGGCCCGCGACAAAGCCCGGGCCGGCGCCGATCCCGACGACGGCGATGAAGATGTTGAGGCCGAGCGTGTTCATCAGCCACAGCGCCGGTGACGGGATGCGGCCGAAGGCGGGGTAGGTGGTGCGCAGCCAGCCGAGCACGAGGCCGGCCAGAAGCGCGCCGCCGGAGGTCGAAAGGCCGATCGGGATACCGCCGATCGTGATCGTCAGCGCACCGATCATCGCGCCGATGAAAAGCCCCCAGCCGAGAAAGGCGATGTCGGTCGTCTCGACAGGCCGGTCGGCAAAGCCGAGCGCCTTGATCGCCGCTTCGACATGGCGTTTCGCGCCACCGATGGTGACGATGTCGCCGCGCTCGACCGTCGTCCCGGGCAGCACCGGGATCTCGACCAGCGAGCGGATGATCTTGCGGGCATAGACGCCGCGCGCCCAATCCATGGTGCTGACTTCCGCCAGCGTCTTGCCGGCGAGCGCCTTGCTGGTCACGTAGACATCGAGGACTTCGGCTTCCGCGTTGAGCAGCTCCTTGTCCTCGACCTCGAGCAGCTTGTTGTCGAGGTTTTCGACGAGCAGCGAACGCCGGCCCGAAAAGGCGACGACGTCGCCCGGCTGCAGCACGGTGTTGCCATCGGCCTCGATGATCTGGTCGCCGCGCCGCAGGCGCTCGACGAAGACGCGGATCCCGGGAAGGATGTCCTTGACCGGTTTTCCGGTGAGCCCGCTTGCCGCGTCGACGCGATAGGCGCGGAGGCCGAAGTCGTGATAGGCGCGGGTAATGCCGGGCTCGCTACTTTCGCTGCCACCGCCGAGCTTGGCCTCGTATTCGCGGCAGGCCGCCGGAAGGTCGATGCCGAGAAGCTTGGGACCGAGCTGGGCGAGGATGATCGCCGAGCCGATCGTGCCCCAGATATAGGTCACCGCATAGGCGATCGGGATCTGGTCGGCAAAGGTCTTGGCCTGCTCCGGCGTCAGCCCGAGCGAATTGATCTGGTCGGTCGCAACCCCGATTGCAGCCGAGATCGTCTGCGAGCCGGCATACATGCCGGCGCCATAGCCGAGCGGCAGCCCGGCAATCAGCGCGCAGAGATAGGGAACGACGAGGCACAGCACCAGCACGGAGAGCGCAAAGGCGATCTGTTTCGGTCCATCGGTGCTCAAGCCCCGCACGAATTGCGGCCCGACGCCGTAGCCGACGGCGAAGAGGAAAATCAAAAACAGGGTGGATTTCAGGTCGCCGGAAACCTGGATACCCAGCTGTCCGATGAGAACGCCCGCAAGCAGCGTGGCGGTGACATTTCCAAGGTTGAACCCCGCGACCTTGATCGGACCGATGAGGAAGCCGATGCCGAGGGCGAGGAAGACGGCGACAGGCGGATAGGTCCGAAGCGTGTCGACGAAGAAATCAATGGGATTCACTGATGCTATTCCCTTCAGAAAGTTGAGTTGCCGTCACTTCATTTCGGGATCTGCGCGGCTAAGTTGAGCTTGTTTCCGAGGCTTGTCGATGCCCAATCTTAATCCCGGCAATTGTCGCTTCGGTCGTCGAAATTCTCAACGGGCATAGGGTTACGTGAGCGTAACGTATGTTACATTTCAGCGTTTTTACTTGGGGTTGGGGATCGAGGCCGCCGCGATGTGTCGGTCGCATTCGATCGCAAGACCGCGGCACTGGCCCGGATCGCGATGGCACTTCAACTCTGGTGTTGTAATTCGTAACGTTATCTCCCAACGTGAGGCATGAGGCGTTTTCTCTTGGTTATGCTTGGAAAAGTTGCTGGGCACGGAACGGCGCGTCTTGCTGCTTGCGATAGGGGCGGCAGAACTTCGAGGGCTTGAGAAAAAAGCGGTGTCGTCTCCGCAAGGCGGCCGGTTCGTAAGGTGACGAGGAGGGGAAGCAATGATGGACGAGGTTATCCGAAGGCTCGGCGCACTTGGCGTTCAGCTCCCGACGCCGCCGAGGCCGCTCGGCGCCTACCGCGCGGTGATCGAGGCGGGTGAGATGCTTCATGTTTCGATGCAGGGGCCATTGCTGGACGGGCGCTTCGTGCATACGGGGCTGCTCGGGCGCGATGTGACCATCGACGAGGGGCGCAAGGCCGCAGAGTTGGCAGTGCTCAACGCGCTGGCGCAGATCCATGAGCATCTCGGCCGTTTCGAGCGTATTCGCCAGATCGTCCGGCTGGAGGGATATGTCGCCTGCACTGAGGATTTCCTGGAGCACCCGAAGGTACTCGACGGTGCTTCCGAGCTTCTGGCGGCCGCCTTTGGCGAAAGGGCCGGCCATGTTCGCTCCGTCTGCGGCGTGCGCAACCTGCCGGGCAACGCCTCTGTCGCGGTGACGCTGACGGCCGAACTCTTGCCGCCGGAGTTCTGAGGCAGCACGGCACGTCTTTTAGCGTGGTCGCTATCGCGGGCGTCGGATTGTGTCCGGCGCCCAATTTTCGACTTGCGCTACGTAATGTTATTTTATAACAAACCTCGCATGACGAAACGCCGCATGTTGATAGATCCCTCCCGCCTGTGTCGTGCGGTTGTCTCATCCGCCGATTCATGCGAGGAAGGCGTTGATGGTGCTGCGTCCGCGACAATGCGGAAGCGGCTGAAAAGGGAACACGGAACGGACGACCCTGATGGGGCCGAGACCGTGGCTGCCCCCGCAACTGTGAGCGGAAAGCGCATTCACACCATGTCACTGGTCGAAGACCGGGAAGACGTGGATGCGCCACGACCCGCGAGCCAGGAGACCTGCCATCGAACCGATCAACCACAACGGACGGGGTGTTCCGATGGAAAAGAACTGGCTTTCATACGACGGTTTTCCGTCCTCTTGCCGTTTCGCCATCTCTTGCCGTCAGTCCGGCGGAGGGCAGGAATGGCTGAGCCGAATTTCCGACAGCACAAGATAACGGTCTGCACCGATTGCCGCTTCACCGGCGGCCCATGCGTGCCCGGTGCCGAGCTGATCAAGCGGCTCAACCTGAGCATCGCAGCGCTCGGCGCACCGCTCGATCGCGACTTCTCGATCGCCGGCACGGTCTGCATGGCGGCCTGCACGCGGCCCTGCACCATCGCCTTCCAGGCGACGGGGAAGGCGACCTATCTCTTCGGCGACGTCTCGCCGGAAGAGGACATCGACGATCTCGTGCGCTTTGCCACAACCTATGCCGAGCGTGGCGATGGCATGACGCGGGCGGCGGAACGGCCGCGCGGGCTGAAAGGCAAGACGCTTGCCCGCATTCCCGCGGCGATGCTCGTCTCCGAAGATCTCGGCGGGCACTTCCAATGAGGTCGCGCAGAGGAACGAACCCATGAGCTGCAACGCAACGGGTGCAGCCCTCACGGTCGAGGGCCTTCGCTGGGGGCCGCGTTCGGGCCTGACGCTGGTCAACGACATCGGCTTTGCGATCGCGGCCGGCAGCCGGCTTGCGATCCTCGGGCCGAATGGCGCCGGCAAGACCTCGCTTCTGCGCTGCCTCTACCGGGCGGTGCAGCCGAATGCCGGCCGTGTTTCGGTCGATGGCGTCGATCTCTGGTCGATCTCGGCGCGCGAGGCGGCAAGGACAATCGCCGTCGTCTTGCAGGAGATGCCCGGCGATTTTCCCTTCAGCGTGCGCGACGTCGTGATGATGGGACGCATTCCGCGGCGGGAGGGCTTGAGCGGCTGGAACGATTTCGACCGCGAGCGGGTGCAGCATGCGCTCGCGCATCTCGATCTCGCCCATCTTGCCGGCCGCCAGTTCGCCACACTTTCGGGCGGTGAGAAGCAGCGGGTGCTGATCGCCCGCGCGCTGGCACAGGAACCGCGCATCATCATCCTCGACGAGCCGACGAACCATCTCGACATCCGCCACCAGCTCGAAATCCTCGAGCTCTTGCAGACGCTGAAGCTGACGATCGTCTCGACGCTGCACGACATCAATCTCGCCGCCGAGTTTGCGACAGATGTCGCGATCTTGACCGCCGGGCGGCTGACGGCCTTCGGCCCGCCCGAAGAGGTGCTCAGCCCCGGCGAGCTTTCGGCCGCCTTCGGCGTCACCGCCACCGTTCACAATGCCGCTGCCGGCGGCGCCCGCTTTTCCTTTTCACTTCCTCGACAGGGATCGATTTCATGAAGATCAATATTGCCCCATTTTCCCTTCTTTTCGTGCTTGCCGCCGCCACGCCGGCGCTCGCCTATCCGGTCACCGTCAAGAGCTGCAACCGCGAGGTGACCTTCGACGCGGCGCCGAAGCGGGCGATCGCCAACGACGTCAACCTGGTGGAGATGATGCTGGCGCTGAGGCTCCAGGACCGCATGGTCGGCTATACCGGCGTTTCCGGCTGGAAGACGCTGGACGAGAAGCTGCGCGAAGGCGTCAAGGAACTGCCGGAGCTTTCGGAGAAATATCCGACCAAGGAAGTGCTGCTCAACGCCGATGCCGATTTCCTCTTTGCCGGCTGGAACTACGGCATGAAGGTCGGCGGCGAGGTCACGCCCGAGACATTGGCGCCCTTCAAGATCGGCGTCTACGAGCTGACCGAATCCTGCATCCACGTGATGGCCAAGCAGAAGCCTGATATGAACGACATGTTCGTCGATCTTCTCAATCTCGGCCGCATCTTCGGCGTCGAGGATCGCGCCGAGACGCTGGTTGACGGCTATCGCCGCCAGCTTGCCGAGATCACCAAGGCGAACGCCGGCAAGGCTAACCCGACGCGGGTCTTCGTCTATGATTCCGGCGAAGAGAAGCCGTTTACTTCCGGCCGCTTCGGCATTCCGACGGCGATGATCGAGGCCGCCGGCGGCGCCAACATCATGGACGACGTGGAAAAGAGCTGGGTGGAAATCTCCTGGGAACCGGTGATCGAGCGCAACCCGGAAGTGGTGGTCATCGTCAACTACGGCGAGGTGAAGGCCGAGGACAAGATCGCCTTCATGAAGAACAATGCAGCCTTCAAGAATGTCGATGCCGTCAAGAACGATCGCTTCGTCGTGCTCGATTATGTCGAAGCGACGCCAGGCCCGCGCAACATCGACGCCATTGCCAGGCTTGCCAAGGCCTTTCAGGGCGAGGGCCTGTAAGCGATGCTGGCTGAGGATGCGTCGCCTGGTCCCGTCGCCGTTTCACGCCTAGCGCCGGCACGGGCGCTGAAGGCGGGTGCCGGTCTCATGACGGCGCTTTTGCTGCTGGCCTTGACCGTCACGGCCGGCGTATCGCTCGGCTCGGCGCCGATCCCGGTTGCGACCGTCTGGTCGATCATCGCCAGCAAGATTTCTCCGGGCAGCGTCGAGGCTTTCTGGTCGGCGGGGCGCGAGAGCATCGTCTGGGACGTGCGCCTGCCGCGCGTCATGCTGGCGGGCCTCGTCGGCGCCGGGCTGGGGCTGACTGGCGCCGTGCTGCAGGCGGTCACGCGCAATCCACTTGCCGATCCGCATCTGCTCGGCGTTTCCTCCGGCGGCGCGCTCGGCGCGATCGTGGCGCTGCTGCACACCGGCATGATCCTCGGTCTTGCCACGGTGCCGCTCTTTGCCTTTGCCGGCGCGCTGCTCGCAACCGTGCTCGTCGCCTTCGTCTCCCGCGTGCTCGGGAGCAGCGCCGACCGTCTCGTGCTGGCCGGCGTCGCGGTCGCCTTCGTCTTGACATCCGTCGGCAACCTCATGATTTTCCTTGGGGACCCGAGGGCGACCCATACGGTCATCTTCTGGATGCTCGGCGGTCTTGGCCTGGCGCAATGGTCGCAGCTCGTCTATCCCGGCGTGGTGCTTTTCGCCTCCCTCGGCTGGCTGATGATCCGGGCGCGCGAAATCAATGCGCTCGCCATGGGCGACGAAACCGCGATGACGCTCGGCATTCCCGTGCGCCGCTTCCGGCTGACGCTGTTCGTCGTCACCGCACTTCTGACCGGGGTGATGGTCGCCTTTTCCGGCGCGATCGGTTTCGTCGGGCTGATGGTGCCGCATTTCGTGCGGCTTCTGGCCGGCAGCGACAACGTGCGGGTCATTCCGCTCTCGGCCTTCTTCGGGGCGCTGACGCTCATCCTTGCGGATCTGGCGGCCCGCGTCATCATGGCGCCGGAGGACATGCCGATCGGCGTCGTCACCGGGCTCGTCGGCGGCATCGCCTTCATTGCCATCCTGAAGCGACGCGCGTAAGGCGGGTAGGAACACGTTATGGACAAGGGCCGGTTCCGGCCTATGTGTTAGCGCAGCCGAGGGATCGGCGATTGGCCCGCATGTGAGGAGCATATGGCGAACGAAGCTGACATCTGCACGCCGCAGGACGTTCTGAATTTCTGGTTTGGCGAACTCACCTATGACGACTGGTTCGGGACGAGCCACGAACTCGACCAGGCCTGTATCAGCCGCTTCCAGGCGTCGCACCTGGCGCTGGCCCGTGGTGTCGACGAGATCTGGCGCGCGAGCCCGGAAAACCGGCTGGCGGCGATCGTGCTTTTGGACCAGATGCCGCGCAACATGTTTCGCGGCACGCCGCTCGCCTTTGCCACCGATTGCCTGGCACTGCACGAGGCCAAGCTCGCCGTTGGCGCCGGTGCCGACATGGCGATCAAGCCGGAATGGCGCGCCTTCGTCTATCTGCCCTTCGAGCATTCGGAAAACCTTACCGACCAGACCATGTCGGTGAAGCTCTTTACCGAGCTCGGCGATGCCGATTATCTCGACTATGCCATCCGGCACCGCGAGGTGATCGAGCAGTTCGGTCGTTTCCCGCATCGCAACGCCTTCCTGGCGCGGCCCTCGACGGAGGCCGAACTTGCCTATCTGGCGCAGCCCGGCGCCGGTTTTTAACGGGAAAGCGGGCGCTGACGGGGATTTATCGCCGTTCTTTGCATCTTTCCGCCGTCTTTCGTATTCACATCGAAACGTGAAGACGGCCGGAGCGATTCCGGACCACGGTCTCAATCTGCAAGGATCATGAAATTGCGTTCTGTCGGAAAACTGCCCGCCATTCTCGTCTGCCTGCTGGCGCTTGCCGTGGGCGGCCCGGTCATGGCCCAGAAGGCGGCGCAGCCGACAGCGCAACAAACCGCACAGGCAAACGGGCAGGCGGGCCAGAAATCGACACAGCCGGCGCAATCGCCGCAAGGGGCACAATCGTCCCAGACCGCCGCCCAGCCTGCTGCCGGCAAGCCGGCGCAGGAGGCGCAGCCAGCGGAGAACGGGGCGACCCCCGGTGCCACGGAACCTGCGGCGACAACCACACAGCCTGCCCAGAATGCCCAGCCGGCGGCCGATGCCTTGCCGGCGGATGCGACGCCGCCGGCCCAGAGCCAGGCGGCCGAGCAGCTGACCAAGGCCGACGAGGAACTGAAGGGACTGACCGAACGGGTCGAGAAAGCCAAGGACGACGACATCGTGCTTGCCGACCTCAAGGTTCAGGTCGACGCGCTCGCCAAACAGATCATCGGCGTTTCGGTTTCGACCCGCCCGCGCCTCGACGAAATCAAGGCGCGGCTGACCGAACTTGGCGATCCGCCGGCCGAGGGGCAACCGCCCGAAGCCGACATTGTGACGGCCGAGCGCAAGCGGCTGATGGCCGAACGTGGTGCCATCAATGCGCTGACCGGCGAGGCGGAAGGCCTGTCGGTGCAGGCGACGAAGCTGTCCAACGCCATTACCGCGACAAGGCGCGCGCTGTTTTCCAATACGCTCCTGAAGAACACCGAAGTGTCGACCGGAATGTTCGACGACGCGCTGACGGCGACGGCGGACGAGACCCGGGTGCTGTCGCGCAGCGTCGGGAGCTGGCTGAGCTTTGCCTGGAACTACAAGCGCGTGCCGCTCCTGACGGCGCTGTTCCTGTCGCTGCTGGCGGCGCTCGTGTTCCTTTCCGGCAGCCGCAGGCTCTTTCGCCCGCTGATCGAGCATGACATTACCGATGAGGAGCCGAGCTACTTCCGGCGGCTCTCCGTCGCATTCTGGTCGACACTGATCCCGACCATCGCGTCGGCAGCCTTCGCGGTCTCGAGCTTCCTGTTCCTGCGCGGCTTCAACGTGCTGCGTTCCGATATCGCACCGATCATTGCAATCACGCTCGGGGTCGCCGTCGTCGTCTTCTTCGTGACGAGGCTCGCTCAGGCCGTGTTGTCGCCGCGCGATTCGCGCTGGCGGCTCGTCCGGGTTTCCGATCGCGGCGCGCGGATGCTGATGATCGCGATCTTCGCCATGGCGCTGGTCAACGGCCTCGACTACCTCTTCGGCGGCGTCAGCGAGGCGCTCGGTTCGCCTGTCGTCCTGACCGTCGTCAAGAGCTACATTGCCTCCATCGTCATCGGCCTGATCATCATGGCTTCGGCCTGGATCAAGCCGACGCTCAGGAAGGATGAATCCTTCGACGCCCATGGCCGCGCCTGGCCGCGGGTGGTGTCTTTCGCGCTGCTCGCGACCGGCGCCTTGCTCATCATTGCCGCTGTGTCGGGCTATGTCGGTCTTGCCCGCTTCATCGCCACGCAGATCATCATTACGGGCGCGATCCTCGTCACGATGTATATCGGCATCCTCACCGGCCGGGCGGTTGCCAAGCAGGGCGCCTTTGCCGAGACCGCCGCCGGGCGTTATCTCGAGCGGCGCTATAATCTCGAACAGGTGGCGCTCGACCAGATCGGCCTTGCCGCGGGCCTCAGCATCTACGCGCTGGTCGTGATGTTCTTCATCCCGCTGATCCTCTTGCAGTGGGGCTTCCAGGTCGCCGACATCGAGTCCTGGGCCTACCGGATGGTGACCGAGATCAAGATCGGCTCGATCACGATTTCGCTGGTTGGCATCCTCGCCGGCATCCTGTTCTTCGCGCTCGGCTACGCCGTCACCCGTTTCGTGCAGCGCTGGATCGACGGCAACATCATGGCACGCAGCCGGGTCGATGCGGGCGTGCGCAATTCGATCCGCACCGGCATCGGCTATACCGGCGTCGGGCTTGCGGGGCTGATCGGCCTGTCGGCGGCCGGCATCGACCTCTCCAACCTCGCGCTCGTTGCCGGTGCTCTCTCGCTCGGTGTCGGTTTCGGCCTGCAGAACATTGTCTCGAACTTCGTTTCGGGGCTCATCCTGCTCGTCGAGCGCCCGTTCAAGGTGGGGGACTGGATCGTCAGCGGCACGACGGAAGGTTTCGTCAAGCGCATCTCTGTCCGCGCGACCGAGATCGAGACCTTCCAGCACCAGTCGATCATGATGCCGAACTCGCTGCTCATCAACGCCTCGGTCGGCAACTGGACGCACCGCAACAAGCTCGGCCGCTCCGAAATCGCCATCACCGTCACCTATGCCAGCGAGCCGCGCCGGATCATGGAGCTGCTCGCCGAGATCGCGGCCGCCCATCCCATGGTCTTGAAGAACCCGTCGCCGAGCGTTGGCTTCACCGCCTTTGGCGATGACCGCATGACCTTCGAATTGCGCATCTACGTGGCCGACGTCCTGACCGGCGGCGGCGTGCGCAACGACCTGCGTGTCTCGATCTACGAACGCTTCCGCGACGAGGGCATCGGCGCGCCGTTCCCGGTCAAGATCGAGGACGTGCCGGTCGAGGACCAGACCGGCATCGAAAGCCACCACCCGGAAGAGGTCGGCGAGCCGAAGGGCGCCACCTCCGCCGAGGAAAGGGCCGCAGCCAAGTCTGCCGCTTCGGACAAGAAAACTGCCGCTGCGGCGCCGCTCGACGAGGAGCGCGAAGTGGAGGGGGCAAGCAGCCGCCGGAGCGCCAGCCGCCGGGCAAACCCAAACCGCTGATAAACGGACCGTTCAGCCACTATTCAGCCGGCCTGCCATAAAAAGCATGCAATTCTTCTGGTGACCGACTACGCTGGTCATCGGCTGAAGAGGTGGCCGGCGCAGCGTCGCGTAACCGACGGGGCGGCCGGCTCGGCAAGAGGGCGGCGCGTCTGGCGTCGATGGGCGATGAAGAAATTTGTGATTGCTTTGCTTTCCGGTTTGCTGATGGCCGGCGCGCCGATGGCCGGTGCTGCCAGTGCCGCGACTGTCACGAACAAGGACAGCGAGACCGCCGTTCTGATCGTCGTCGAGGGTGAAAGCCGTGTGGAAGTGGCGATCGCATCCGGAGCGACCGAAATGATCTGCCCCAGCGGCTGTTTCGTCACCGCGCCGAGCGGTGACCGCATCGGCCTGCAGGGCGATGAGAACGTCGAGATCGTCAACGGCAACGTCGTCGTCAAGTAACCTTTCATTCCGCGACAGCGGTGCGGCAGGCGCGCCGCTGTCGGGCGGCACTCCATTCGCTCGATAGGTCGGCAGGTGCCGTCGCTGATGGCGCCGGCAGCCCCTTTAGTAGCGGTCGCGGTGCTCTCTTCGCTCGAAGCCTAATCCCAAGGGATGGGCGAGGGCGCCGAAGCTCTCATTCGTTCGGGCGGGCAAGCCCGCGTCGGGCCTGCCGGACACTCTCCTTGCATTGACAGGCTGCATTGCCGGTAGCACGCTTGGGCGTTGGGGTGACGCGCGTGGTCGCGATCATCCGCGCATTGCCGGGGGGAGCCATGCCATTCCTTCGCATCGCCTTGTCCGTTCTGCTGGTGCTTTTCGCATCGGAGGCGCTGGCCGAAAAGCGGGTGGCGCTGGTCATCGGCAATTCCGCCTATCAGCATGTGGCCACCTTGCCCAATCCCGGCAATGACGCGCACGACATGGCGGCAAAGCTCGAAGGGCTGGGCTTCGAGGTGGTGACGGGCGCTGATCTCGACCTTTCGGGTGTGCGCCGTGCGGTGCGGGACTTCGTCGGCCGGCTCGACGGCGCCGACCTCGCGTTGTTCTTCTATGCCGGCCACGGCCTGCAGGTGAACGGCGAAAACTATCTCGCCCCCGTCGATGCCACGCTCGCTTCCTCTGTCGATCTCGAATTCGAGGCGGTGCCGATGAACCTGATCCTGTCGGCGATGGAGCGCAGTACACGGGTCAATATCATCCTGCTCGACGCCTGCCGCGACAATCCGCTAGCGGTCAATCTCGCCCGCTCGATGGGCACGCGCTCCGCCTCGGTCGGCCGCGGCCTTGCCAAGGTCGGCACCGGCATCGGCACGCTGATCGCTTTCTCCACCCAGCCCGGCAATGTTGCCCTCGACGGATCGGGGCGCAATTCGCCGTTCACATCGGCGCTCTTGAAACATCTCGGCCGGCCGGGGCGCGACATTACCCGCGAACTGATCGACGTGCGCCGCGACGTGCTGGCGGCAACCGGCGGCAAGCAGGTGCCCTGGGACAATTCCTCGCTGACCGGCGAAGTGGTGCTGAAGCCCGCCGTTGACGGCAAGCCGGCGCCGGCCGAGGCGCCTGCGACGGGTCAGGCCGCCGAGCTTGCCTATTGGGAAACGATCAAGGATGCGACCGACCGCGACCTCTTCGACGCCTATCTGCAGCAATATCCCGACGGTGCGTTCGCATCGCTCGCCAAGGCAAAGATCAAGATCATCGAGCGGGCTTCAGTGCCTACATCCGAAGGCGTGCCCGGCGGATCGGGTGGCCAGGCCGTGGCGGCCATCGATCCGGCGCTGGCCGCGCCCAATGCCGACGACACGACATTGGCCCGTTCCGTACAGGTGGAGCTCAACCGGCTGGGCTGTCGCGCCGGCAGCGAGGATGGCGTCTGGGGTGCCGGCAGCCGCAAGGCGCTCGAAGCCTTCGGCAAGTTCGCAAAGGTCGACCTTGCGACGCTCGAACCCTCCAGCGACGTGCTCGGTCGCCTGAAGTCGGAGAAGGTGCGGATCTGCCCGCTTGCTTGCGGCCGTAACGAAGAGGCGAAGGATGGGCGCTGCGTCACAATCCGGCGCGAGGCGAAGCTGCCGCAACCAGGCGAGACGCAAGGCACGATCAAGGCACCGCAGAAAAACACCGGCACCCGTGCGATCAGCCCACCGGCCGAACTGCAGAAAAAGAGCTTTGCCAATTGCCCCGCAAATGCCGATGTCGCGTTCCGGCAGATGTTTGCCCGCGGCTCGGGCCGGGGCCGCATGACGATTTCCGCCACCCATTCCTGCGGCCGGGCCTTTGCCTGTCATCGCACCGCAAGGGGCCAGCCGTGGGATTGCGGCTGGCGGTGAAGCGGACAGCGCATGCTGGCGCCATCGAACGGGGTTGGCGTGAAGGGCGGCGGCGTTTCTCAACCCTCGCGCGTCATTTCAGGGCTTGATTTCGCTGCCGCATGCGCAAGGATCGCCGCGATGGTCAAGGCCGGTTCCGGCAAGGGAGGACACCCCATGAAGCTCCAGCTTATCCGCAATGCGACACTCAAGCTCGACTATGCCGGTCACACGGTGCTGATCGATCCCTTTCTCGGGCCGAAGGACAGCCTGCCGTCCTTTGCGGGGCGGGCGCCCAATCCGCTGGTCGGGCTGCCGTTCGACACCGATACCATTCTTGCCGGGGTCGAACTCGTCATTATCTCGCATCTGCACGAGGACCACTTCGACGACACCGCCAAGCATCGCTTGCCGAAGGGGCTGCCGATCTTCTGCCAGCCGGGCGACGAGGAGGCGATCCGTGGCGCTGGTTTTCGCGACGTCACGCCCCTTCTCGGCAAGGCGCAGTGGCAGGGCCTGAAGCTCACCCGACGTGACGGCAGCCACGGCCTTGGTCCTGTCGTTCAGGACATGGGGCCGGTCATGGGTTTCAGCCTTGAGGCCAAGGGCGAGCCGACGGTTTACTGGGCCGGCGACACGGTGCTCTATCCGGCCATCGAAAAGACCATCCACGATACGAAGCCGGATGTGATCGTCACCCATTCCTGCGGCGCACGCTGGGACGGCGCCCTGATCGTGATGGATGCGGCGCAGACGATCGCGGTCTGCGAGGCCTCCAAGAAGAGCATCGTGGTTGCAACGCACATGGAGGCGCTCGACCATGCGACGGTCAGCCGAGGTGATCTCCGCGCCGCTGCCAGCGCCCACGGCATCGCCTTGCCCAGGCTGCTCATTCCGGATGATGGCGACGTGTTGACCCTGATACCGCCCGTGGTCTAGGCGGCCGACAGGTCGCAGCAGGCAAGCTGTTGTGCGGCACGGCTGCCGGGGGCGCCTTCTTGACCGGCTGCGGTCTTGATCCGCTCTCGCTTGCCACAGGTATCTGTGAATATTCGAAAATTCGCGCATATTAAACACAACGAAATCCTCCGCCGCAGGAGCGGTCACCGTTGTGGATCGAAAGCTCGCAGCCATCCTGGCGGCCGATGTCGCCGGCTTCAGTCGCCTCGCAGCGCTCGACGAAGAGAACACGCTTCGCGCGCTCGACCTTTGCCGGGGGCGGATTGCCGAATTGGTGGATGACCATGGCGGCCGCATCTTCGGCAGTGCCGGCGATGGTCTCGTCGCCGAGTTTCCAAGCGCTGTTCAGGCCGTCCGCTGCGCGGTGGAAATCCAGCGCGGTCTTCTCGATGCGCAGGAACTGCCCCCCGAACGCCACCTGCAGTTTCGCATCGGTGTCAATCTCGGCGACATCGTCGTGTCGGGAGACGATCTGCTTGGCGACGGAGTCAATATCGCCGCGCGCCTGCAGGAGATCGCCGTCCCGTCGGGCATCTGTATTTCCGGGGCGGTGCGCGAACATCTCGACGGCAAGGTGCCCTTCGCGCTGACCAGCCTCGGCGAGCGGACCTTGAAGAACATCCCCCGGCCCATTCTGGTTTTCCGGGTCGACTGGCAAGACGAGATCGCTGTCGGAGGTGGCGTCCTCGACGGGGCGCCGCTGGCCGGTCGCAGCAAGGACCAGCCGTCGCTCGTCGTCATGCCCTTCGACAATCTGAGCGGTCCAGGCGACGAGTACTTCGTCGACGGTGTCGTGGAGGAGATCACTGCGGCGCTCTCGCGCGTCCGGGATTTCTTCGTCATCGCGCGCCAGTCCGCCTTCACCTACAAGGGGCGCTTCGTCGACGTGCGTGACGTCGGCAGGGAGCTCCGTGTCACCTATGTGGTTGAAGGCACCGTGCGCCGCGGTGGCGACCGGCTGCGCATTTCCGTGCAACTGGTCGACGCCGAGACGCGGACCCAATCCTGGTCGGATCGCTACGAGGGCGCAATCGAGGATATTTTCGAGTTCCAGGATCGGATCGCCGCGCAGGTGGCAGGCGCCATTCATCCGGCCATCCGCGATGCCGAGATCGAGCTTGCCAAGCGCAAGCCGCCGGCCAGTCTGCGCGCCTATGATTTCGTCATGCGCGCCTTCCCCAAACTCTGGGGGCGCCGCAGGGATAGCAACAACCAGGCGATCGAACTGCTTCGGCAGGCGATCCTGGTCGATCCCGGCTACGGCCGCGCGCATGCGCTTCTGGCGTGGTGCCATGCCTCGAGCGCCTCCTACCTCTGGACCGACCGGCCGGAGCAGGAACTGGATCAGGCGCGTTCAGCGATCGAAGGTGCAGGCTCGATCAGCGACGATCCGACCGCTTTGACTGCGGCTGGCGCGGCAATGAGCATCTGCGGCGATCAGGATCGCGCCGCCACCTTTATCGAAAAGGCGCTGGCGCTTGATCCGAACAATGCCTGGGCATGGGCTCGGCTCGGCTGGATCGCGATCTTCACGGACGATCCCGCACGCGCAACGGAGCGGTTCCGGCGTGGGATGACGCTGAGCCCGAGAGACCCGCTCGCATTCAACATGAAACTGGGGATGGCTTTTTCCATGGCCATGCAAGGGGCTCTCTCCGAAGCCATCGCGATCGCCCAGGACGTCGTCAACAACTATCCTGACGTGACCTGGTCCTATCGCCACCTCGCGGCCTGGTCGGCGATGACCGGGGACATGGAGACCGCCCGATGGGCGGCGCAGAAGCTGCTGGCAGCAGAGCCGGGGTTCACGATCGAACGTTATCGGGCACTGCCCTGGTTTGAGAGGATACCGCAGTGGCAGCATCAGATGGCCGAGGCGCTACGGCAAGCCGGCTTGCCCGAACGCTGATCGCCGCTCGCGGGATATGGGCGTTCCGTTCCCGGCCAGCCTCACGGGATCGAGAAAATGCTGATCTCGTTCGTGATGCCTCTGAGCGCGACATTGTGCGATTGCGGGTTGAGGCCGCGATCGCTGAGCAGGCTCGAGGCGCGCGGATCGTCGAGCACCGAACCGGTCGCAAAGATTTCGCGCGAGCTGGCGAGGTGTTGGACCCGAGAGGCGATGTTGACCGTCTGGCCGAAATAGTCCTGCCGCTCGTTGAGGCTGACGGCGATGCACGGTCCCTCGTGAATGCCGATTTTCAGCAGCAGGTCTTCCGAGCCGCGGTCCTCGTTCAGCTGTCGCATGGCGTCGCGCATGCGCATGGCGGCCGCAACCGCCCGGTCCGGCGTCGGGAAGGTGGCCATGACGGCGTCGCCGATCGTCTTGACCACCGCGCCGGCTTCCGCCGCAACGATCTCGTTGACGACGCTGAAATGGGTCTTCACCAGATCGAAGGCGGCGAGGTCGCCGACCCGCTCGTAAAGCTCGGTCGAGCCGCGCAGGTCGGAGAAGAGAAAGGTGAGGCTGGTGATCTTCAGCCGCTGGTCTACGTCGATCGTGTCGGTGCGGTAGATGTCGCGGAAGGTCTGGTTGGAGAGCAGCCGCTTGGCGGTCAGGAACGGCCGGCGGCGGCCGAGGATATCGTGCAGCGCGTCGTTGGCGATGCAGACCGAGGGCAGGGTGCGGACATCCGTGTGGTTTTCCACTTGGATGCGCAAGGGACCGGGCTGCATGGTCAGCGCTTCGTCGTGGCGATGGCCGCGGTCGAAGACGAGCGACAGCGTGCGCCGCTCCTTGGTCGGCTCGCCCTTGACGTCGATGAACTGCGCGGCATGGGTCACCGGCTCGAAGATGATGATGAATTCCGCCGGCATCTGCAGCGAGATCACCGCCTTTTCGCCGGGCGGCAATTCCAGCGCCTCGATCATGAAATCGTCGACCTGGGCCTCGTAGCCCTCCTCGGGCAGCTCGATGCCGGAGCCCCAGTAGATCTGCCGGAAATATTCGAGCGGCGTCAGTTCGTGCGGGCTGTGGGCCTCGATGTGGCGTATGCGCGGGTTCACGGTGAAGGTCACCTCCACCATCTCGTCCAGCGTCGGCTCATAGCCGGCGGCACAGAGCGAGCAGGTATAGGTGTCGCTCTGCACGGTTTTCAGCGATGTGTTGGCATCGAGTACGCCGCCGCAGCCGGGGCAAAGCACATTCCAGGAAAGCTCGAAAAGGCCGAGGCGGGAAGCATGCAGGAAGGCGGCGATCGCCTTCTCCTCGTCGAGGCCGTGCTCGGCGGCAAAGGCGAGTGCGTTGATGCGGCCGAGTTTGCGGTCCGGCGCTTCCCGGACAAATCGCTCCAATACGCCGGCGATTTCAGGCTGCACGGTCTGGCGCAGCATATCGAACAGAGGCTGGGCTTCACTCATGCCGGCATCCTACACCGAAAACGGGCGCCGGGGCAGACGGTTTATCGGTGAGGATTGGTCGAGGGGAAAGCGGCCGACCGCCTTCCCGTCATTCGCTACGCTCCACCTCGCCAGCACTCCTCAGGCTACCTTGCGGTCGCGACCGAAGGGATCGCCAAGCACTGACTCCGTGTGCAGGCAGGCCTGCCAACCGCTGTTCTCGCGTATCCAGGTGGTGGCGTCGGCGGCTTTCAGTGTCAAAGGCTGCCCGTCCACATCCATCTCTTCCGTTACCGTATAGGCGATGACGGCGACGTCCTCGCGCGGAAAGACCACGCTGACGTCGTCGAGGCGGAACGATTTGAGCTTCCAGGAACGCTCGGCCTGTTCTGCCATTCTGCGATAGTCGTCCGGCGTGAGCACCGCTGCGCCTTGCGCGCCGACGACGATCGAGCGTTCGGGCAGCATGGCCACGGATGCCTCGGTGTCCTTCTCCAGAATGGTTCGCCAGAATTCCTGTTCGAGGTCGATAATCTCCTGTTCGTCGGCATGTGCCATGGTTCGTACCTCCGTTTGGCATACCGGCAGAAGACGTCAAACGGCGAAAGGTTCCGCCAAGACAGTCGGGTTCAGGCGATCTCAGAGCGCATCTTGATGCCGGCAACAAGCGCGGGAACCGAACAACCGACCACGTCGTTTCCCTGGTCTGGCATCAGTGGTTGCGACAGGGGGTAGGAACATGACGGCGCTATCGGGAAAATGCCTTTGCGGTCGGGTCGCGCTCTCGGTGCGCGGCGAACCGATCCGGGTCGGCATCTGCCATTGCATGGACTGCCGCAAGGAGAGCGGATCCGCCTTCACCTTCTATGGCATCTGGCCCGCGGAACAGTTTGAATATTCCGGCGAAATTTCGGATTTCCAGGGCCGGTGCTTCTGTTCGCATTGCGGCTCGCGCGTCTTTTCGGTCGACGCGCGCGAGGCGGAGGTCAAGCTCGGCATCCTGTCCCAGGCGCCGACGCCGCTGAAGCCGAGCTACGAACTCTGGGTCAAGCGCCGGGAGCCTTGGCTGCGGCCAGTGGAGGGTGCCGTGCAGTACCAGGAAGATCGCGAACGCACTGGCGACGAGGGGCCGGCCGACACCCGCTACTAGGCCCGTTTCGCTACAAATTCGAATCCCCTTAAATGAGCATCGATTCATGCAGTGAATTGTGCTTTAGATCAAAGCGTTGCCGCCCCCGTCCGGCCGAGGCGTCGTCGGCGAGCGGACGCTGGGGGAGTGAATGTCGGCACGGCCTTCCTTACGAATTTCCACGCCGCTCAACGGACTGCTGGCAGCGCTCGGCCTTGCCGCCGTCGCGGCGCTGACCACGCGCAATTTCGGCGCGACGGCGCGGTTGTCGCTGGAGGTGGTGCTTGGCGGCCTCTGGCTTTTCTATGTGCTGCAGCTGGCCGATACGCTCGCCGCCTGGCCCACGGCGGATCGTCGCGCGCTGATGCCGCATCTCGTGATCGATATGGTGGCCGTCGTCGTTCCGCTGGCCGCCTTCCTGTTCGCCGATCCGCGCGACCAGAGCCTTTATTGCGGAGTCTGGCTCTTGAAGCCCTTGCGCCATTCCACCTTCTTCCGGCTGCTCGGCCGGGTGGTGGCGCGCGCCGCGCCCAATCTCGTCGGCGTCACCTCGCTCTTCGGCATCGTGCTCTTCGGCGCATCGCTGGTCGCCTATCTGATCGAGCGCGACATCCAGCCGGACAAGTTCGGCAGCATTCCGCAGGCCATGTGGTGGGCGGTGGTGACGCTGTCGACCGCCGGCTATGGCGACGAGATCCCGCAGACACTGGCCGGCCGGGTGCTTGCCGGTCTGGTGATGATGAGCGGTATCGGCATCTTTGCGCTCTGGGCGGGCATTCTCGCCACCGGGTTTTTCGAAGAAGTGCGCCGCCAGGATTTCGTGCGCAACTGGCAGCTGGTCGCGGCGGTGCCGCTGTTCGAAAAGCTCGGCTCGGCCGCCTTCGTCGAGATCGTCAGGGCATTGCGGCCGCGGGCGGTGCCGGCAGGTAGCATCATCTGCCGCAAGGGCGAGCCGGGCGACCAGATGTACTTCATCGTCGAGGGGCGCGTGACGATTGCAACGCCGTCACCGACGCCGGTCGAGCTCGGCCCCGGCAGTTTCTTCGGCGAGATGGCGCTGATATCGGGTGAGCCGCGCTCTGCGACCGTCACGGCTGCCACAGAGGTCTCTTTGCTGTCGCTCTATTCGGAGGATTTCCAGATGCTGTCGAGCAGCAATCCGGAGATCGCCGAGGTCATCCGCCGGACCGCCGAGACGCGGCGTGGCCGACCCCCGGAGGCATGAGAAAAGCCGGCGGCACGGCGGCCGGACGTCTCAAGCCGGCACGCCGGTCTCGTTAATTCGCCGGCCGCTTATTAACACCGAAGAAAGCCTTTCTCCTCTAGCATGGCGCCTGCAAGTTACAGCGACTAGGCGGGCATGAAGAACGCGCGGAGCTGTAGGGGGACACTCTTTCACATAGGCGTTCAATGTCATTTTTTGGCGTTTCCGGAATGTATTATTCCGGTGAATCCCTTGCCGAGCACCGCATCGTGCTTGCCGAGGACTCCAACCTCTTTTCCTCGATGGTCTCGAAGCGGCTGAAAGAGCTGTTCGACATCGATGTCATCGTCTGCCGCGACTATGACGATCTGCAGTTCGCCGTCGAAAACGCGACATTCCCGGCCTCGCTCGCCATCTCCAACATCAACCTGCCGGGGGCGGAAAACGGCGAGGCGCTCAACTACCTGATCGAGATGAGCGTGCCGACCGTCGTCTTCACCGGCTCGTTCCAGGAATCAACGCGCGAGAAGATCCTGGCCAAGGAGATCGTCGACTACGTCATCAAGGACAGCGTCTTTGCTGTCGACATGCTGGCAGAATCGGTCTGCCGGTTCCTCACCAACCACAAGCACCATGTGCTGATCGTCGACGACAGCCCGACCGCACGCGCGCTGCTGACGACGCAGCTCAAGCGCTACAACTTCCGCACCAGCTCGGCCGAAAACGGCGCGATGGCGCTGGAGCTCCTCAAGAACAATCCGGATATCGGCCTCGTCATCACCGACTACAACATGCCTGATATCGACGGCTTCGAGCTGACGCGGCGCATTCGCAGTTCCTACGGGCCGCACCAGCTGCGCATCATCGGTGTTTCGTCGTCGACCAACCGCCTTCTGTCGGCGCGCTTCCTCAAGGCCGGCGGCAACGACTTCGTCGTTCGTCCCTTCGTCAACGAGGAATTCTACTGCCGCGTCAACCAGAACCTGGATACGCTGACCAAGATCCGCACACTCAGTGAAAAAGTTAGGGTTCCTGCTTAACCATCAAAGCAGGATGGGTAAAAACCCCTAAGAATTATTGGTGAGTGCATCAAAAACGCCGCGCACAGGTTGCCGTATTAACGAAATTGCAATCCGAACGGTCTTCAATCCGCCGCAGCAGGAGCGGGGAACCCGGTCACACGGATCACGCCGGCCGAAAGGTCAGGCGCGGCAAGTGGCCGGGTTGAAGATTTCGGGAGCCAGCGTCACCCCTTGAGGGAAGCACGCCTGTGGCTCGAGAGGGGTTGCAGGGACGTGAGATTGCGCCGCACGCCAGGCCGGGTGAATTCTGTGCAGAAGCACAGTGACAAGCGCATGCTGCTTGTCGAAGATTCCCGGATGTTTGCGACGGCGCTGAAGTACGGGCTTGAGTCCGTCCACGGCATTCGCGTTACCCATTGCAACTCGCTGGCGGCGCTGAAGGAAGCGCTGGAGCAGTCGCCGGAGAGCTTCTCGCTCGCCGTTCTCGATCTCAACCTGCCGGATGCGCCCAATTGCGAGGCGCTCGAATTCATCCTCGACAACCAGGTGCCGGCCGTCGTCTTCACCGCGGCCTTCAACGACCATACGCGCGAGGAGATCCTCAGGCGCGGCGCGCTCGATTGTGTCATCAAGCACCAGCCGGAATCGATCAATCTCTTGATTGGCGCCGTCGATCGGGCGCTGACCAACGGCAAGACGACAGTGTTGCTTGCTGATTCCGATGCCGCCTCGCGCAGCGAACTGGCCGGCATCTTGAGGCGCAAGCGGATTTCCGTCTGCGAGGTCGCATCTGCCGCCGATGCGCTGCAGGTGCTTGACAGCGGCGAGGCCGTCGATCTCGTCGTCACCGACCTTGATCTCTCCGACATGTCCGGCGCAGCGCTGCTTGCCGAGGTGGAACGGCGGCGGGGCGACGGCGCGGTGCCGGTCATCGGTCTCTCCGACAGCGGCGACCGGCGTGCCGGTGCCCGCTTCCTCGAAGCGGGCGGTACGGATTTCATTCAGAAGCCCTTCCTCGAAGCGGAGTTCAATGGGCGCATTGCGCAGGCGGCCGGTGTGCAGAAGCGGCTGCAGACGCTGCAGCGGCAGGCGGCCAGCGACTACCTCACCGACCTCTACAACCGCCGTCACTTCTTCGTGGCGGGGCCGCGGCTGGTCGAGCAGTGCCTCAGGCGCGGCGAGCCGACGGCGATCGCCGTGCTTGATATCGATCATTTCAAGCGCCTCAACGACACATATGGCCACGAGATCGGCGACATCGTGCTGAAGCATGTGGCCAAGCGCCTCTCCGTGCTCGTTGGCGAGGACCATCTGCTCGCCCGCCTCGGCGGCGAGGAGTTCGGCATCCTCTTCAACGGCTGCGACGTGCGGCGCGCCTTCGCCTTTTGCGACGCGCTGCGCCTGGAACTCGCAAAATCCCGCATCGTCGCCGACGACGAGGAGCTGACGATTACCGTGTCGATCGGGCTTGCCACGATCGAGACCTCGGAGGCCTTCGAGAACTACCTGCACGCCGCCGACCAGTTTCTCTACATGGCCAAGCATGCCGGCCGGAACCGCGTGATTTCCGAGTTGGCGCTGCTCGACGCGCTGGCCTCGTAAACTGCCGGGCCAGACCGGCAGGCCCACCCTCGGAAATAATGATCCGTCACCTGTCGGCTTGGAACGAAGTCGATCGTCCTTCGGTTACCGCACATGAGCAGGCGGCACGAGGAGGACCAAATCATGACCAATGTCGTTTCCAATCTCTGGTTTGCGAAGGAGGCGCGCCAGGCCGTCGACTTCTATGTTTCGCTCGTTCCCAATTCGGCAATCATCCGCGTCACCACCTTGCCGGCGGAAAGCCCGAGCGGACCGCCCGGCAGCGTGACGACCATCGAGTTCACGCTCGGCAACCAGGAATTCCTGGCGCTCGAAGCCGGGCCCCTCGATCCGTTCAACCATTCCTTCTCGATCATGATCCAGTGCGATACCCAGGAGGAGATCGACCGGATTTGGAACGCGATCAGCGAAAACGGTGGACAGATCGAACAATGCGGCTGGATCCGCGACCGCTGGGGGTTGTGCTGGCAGATCGTGCCAAGGGTGCTCGGCGACATGGTCGCCCATTCCGACCGTGCGCGCGCCAAGCGCGTCATGGAGGCGATGCTCGGTATGATCAAGCTCGATATCGCCGAACTGGAGCGGGCGTTTCACGGCTAGAAGCCGGTTGTCTCGTGGGTGCAGGACCCGCAAGTTATGGAAGCGGCAGGCGGGCCATGCCCCGCCTCCAGCGACGCTCGAGATGCCAGGCACAAGGCCGCCTGCCTGTGCAACCATGGGGCGCTTTTTGGCGCGAAGACATCTACCCGTTTATGAGGGAACCTTTTATAGGATGACAAGGCTGGCCGGCGCGGGGGCACTTGGAAGCGCACTGGCTGTTGGGGGGAGACGACGTGAATTTACAGATGTTTACGAGTGTTGATGGCCGTATCGGACGTCAGGCCTGGTGGTTGACGCAGATCGTTATTTGCATTGCGGCGATAGCCGCGATGTTCGCCGGCGGGGCGTTGTTGGCGCTTTCGGGCGTGGAAAATTATGCCGCGGGCTTCAGCCTTATGCATATGCTTGTCATCTTCATCATCACCGCGAGTTTCTATTTCGGCTTCACGGTCAACACCAAGCGCTGGCACGACCATGGCCGTTCCGGGTGGTGGAACCTTGCGCTGTTCGTCCCGGTCGTCGGGCCGCTCTTGGGCCTCGTCATGTTGGGCTTCCTCGCGGGCGAGGAGGGTGACAACCGCTTTGGTCCGCCGGTCCTACGCTTCGTCGGAGGCGGTGCCGCGTGCTTCGGCCGCGCCGGTCAGTGACGCCGGGCTGTAAGTCAAAGGGCTACGGCGACGTTTGTGTGCGTCCGACAGAACGCGTGTCGCCTTCGGCGTTCATTTTTCGCCCCTGCACGTGCCAAGCGCGTGCCGGTGGCGATGCCGGGCATGATCAAGCCGAATATTGCCAAGATTGAGCGTGCAAACAGCTTTGGGCCCCCGACCGTCGGGCGTCGAGCCTTGCCGGTGCCGGATCGGTCTCGGGCTATGCCGGTCCGCCAGGACGAAGGCCGACCTTTCGGTCGTGCCCCGCAATCGCTTTACTTGCTCTTCTGCGGATAGATCGTTTCGCCGCGCTTCAGCATCTCGACGAAGGTCTCGATCTTCTTTTTGCGCCCGGCTTCGGTCTTCATGTTGTGGGTGCGGAAGGCGAGCGCGAAGCGGTTCTGTGCGCTGAGCTTGCCAAGCATTTCGCGGGCTTCGGGCTCAGCGTCGATCGCCGCCTGCAGGTCGTCGGGGATCTGCATGTCCTTGCCGCTGGCATAGGCGCGGTCCCAGCGGCCGTCGGCCTTGGCGGCATCGACCTGTTTGAGCCCGTGCTCGGTCATACGGCCCTCGGCAATCAGGCGCGCGACATTGTCGACATTGATCTGGCTCCAGATGCTCTTCTTGCCGCGCGGCGAATAGCGCTGGAGGAAACTCCTGTCGTCGTGCCCCTTGCGCACGCCGTCGATCCAACCCCAGCAGAGCACGGCGTCGATCGCCTCCTTGGGCGTGACCGAGGCGAGGCCGGAGCTGACCTTGTGGGTCTTGATCCACACTTCGGTTTCGCTCTGGTGGTGAGCGGCGAGCCAGTCGTAGAAGCTCTGGAAGTCCTTGAATTCGTGAACCTTGGCGGGATCGATCTCCACGGGGGCCATCGTTCGTTGTGCTCCTCGCTCTCCTGAAACGCCGACCATTCAATCCAAAAAAGCGGCGCGTGCAAGCGCCATGACGGCACAAGCGGAAAGTGTCACCAACGAAAAAGGGCGGAGAAGCTCCGCCCTTGTCTGGTCCGTCTGATCTGCCGCTTATCGCGCCATCTGCAGCGTCAGCTTGCGGTCGGCGCGCTCCTGCTGCGGCGAGCGGTTGTAGAGTTCGCGATAACACTTGGAGAAGTGCGAGGCGGAGACGAAGCCGCAGGCTACGGCCACTTCGACCACCGGCATCGACGACTGGATCAAGAGGTGCCTTGCGCGATCGAGGCGGATTTCGAGATAGTAGCGCGCAGGCGAGCGGCCCATTTCCTGGCGGAAGAGACGCTCGATCTGGCGGCGGGAGAGATCGGCGCCCTCAGCGATTTCGAGCAGCGAAAGCGGCTCGGCGAGGTTTGCCTCCATCAGTTCGATGATGGACAGCACCTTGGCGTTCTGCACGCCGAGACGGGCGCGCAGCGGCAGGCGCTGGCGGTCATGGGGCCCGCGCACGCGATCGGTCAGCGCCTGTTCGCAGACGCGGTTGACGAGGCTCTCGCCGAAATCCTGGTCGATCAGGTTCAGCATCATGTCGAGCGAGGCGGTGCCGCCGGCGCAGGTGTAGATGTTGCTGTCGATTTCGTAGAGGTCGGCATAGACGTCGACCTGCGGGAAGCTTTCGGAAAAGCCCGGCAGGTTTTCCCAGTGGATGGCGCAGCGCTTGCCGGTCAGAAGACCGGCCGACGCCAGCACATGGGCGCCGGTACAGAGGCTGCCGACGGCGACGCCGCGGTTATAGACCTCGCGCAGCCAGGCATTGACCGACTTGTTGTTGAAGTCCTCGACATAGATGCCGGAACAGACCAGCACCATCGAGGGGCGGTTTTCGCCGCCGAGAAACTTGCGCTCGTCTGCAAGCGACGAGTTGACCTCGAGCGCGATACCGCTCGACGACAGGACCTTTTCGCCGTCGGACGATGCGAGGCGCCAGGAATAGGCCTCGTAGCCGAGCATGCGGTTGGCGATGCGGAGCGTTTCGATCGCCGCCGAAAAGGGCAGCATGGAAAAGTTCGGCACCAGGAAGAAGACGAGAGAACGCTTTTTGGTCAGTGGCTTGTTCATGAGGCTTCCCATGCTTGGCGATGCGGTATATTCGTCGCTTGGAAGATACTCTTCGGCTTGTCTGTTTGCGACATTCGCATGGATAGCAGCGACCGCAAAGAGATTTCGCATTGCGACATCGCGCGGTGAAAGGCGGCTCGGCCCCGCTTTCAGGCTTTTGTAAGGAAAGCGACAGTTTTTACAGCGCTGTTGACGCTATCGGACAAGAACTGCTAGAGATACGCAACATTCGCAAAGCGCTCTCCAAGGTTGTGTTTGCCGATTGCGACGCTTCACACGGCTGGCGCGGGTGTCGGTAAAAGACAAGTGGACCTCGTGCGATCGCTCGCTAGCCTGATTAACGGCACCGCGAGTAGCGGTACGAGCCAAATCGGCCGATGATCACACGCCATTGGCGGCGCGTGCTTTCGACACTACCTGCGATGCGGCGGTCTCTTTGGAAGGGTACGTTGCGTGGGGCGGAATCAGCCGACAACTCTGAGGCGCGCCGTTTCGCTGCTGAAGGCCCTTTGGACTGTTTCGGTCATCGTCGCGACAACCGCCATCGGTGCCCACGCCGGATGGTTGGGCCACGGCATCGTGGGGTCGTTGGCGCTCGGGTTCGTGGGGCTTGTCGCCGGCTGTTTCCTCAGTCGGCCGTCGCTTCTCGCAGATTGCTGACCTAGGCCGCATTGCGTTTCGGATTGCGCGACGACACGTTCGAACGCAAAGGAAAAGGGCACCGCCTTGTCGGCGATGCCCTTCGATTGATCCGGATTGTGACGCCCTCAGAAGGGACAGATCACGCCGTCATTCATTGTTCGGTCTTATGCACCGCATCGTCCACCGACGGGAAGCCGATGTCCTTCAGCGTGTCATAGGACAGGTTCTCGAGGGCCCGTTCCTGGCGATAACGTTTCCATACTGCCCAGGCACGAACCTGCAGATTGAAGAGACCCGGAAGGGACGAGTGGGAGGATGCCCGTTCCGAGGCCGATGAAAACTGAGTGTTGGACATTTCATGGCTCCTTCTGAGTGTCTCAGCCGGTCGCGACCATGATGGTATTTATGGCCTAACCTGACTTATCATTCCAACGAATATGTTTGATGCCTTTCATCAAACATGGTGATTGATTAGCGGGTCCGCAAACATCACGTCGTCACGGACTCTCTGTGGCAGTTTGGCGAGTTCGCGCCGGGCTTCCACCCGATTCCGCGCGATCTGTTTTTCGCGTCGTTGCCTTGCAACACCGTCGAGGACGGCAATCATTTGATTGAGGGCGTTGAGGACCATGTCGTTGCTCCTGCTATGCTCTTTTTTTACCACTGCCTGCGGCAGGCGGCTGTTACGGAGGGAACTCTTCGAAGCGGCGATAACAAGGGCTGCGGTGGACATGCGTTTCTCCTTCCTTCGTCGTCCTTGAGCTTGACTATCGGCCATTGCTGATGTTCAATCAAACGAAATGAAGTGAAGCTATCTTTCAGTTTTTTTGAATGAGGTTGACGCCATGAACATGCTGATGCGCCATGCGCTTCCGCTTCTCGAAATGGACGTGCTGAAGACTTTCATCGCGATTGCCGAGACCGGCAACTTCACCACCGCCGCCGAAACCGTGTACCGCACGCCGTCGGCTGTCTCGATGCAGATCAAGAAGCTCGAGGAGATGCTCGGCTGTACGCTGTTCCTGCGAGACGCCCGCTCGGTCACCTTGACGCCGAAGGGCGAGTTGCTGCTCGGCTTTGCCCGCCGCCTGCTGTCGCTCAACAACGAAACGGTTTCCCGCTTTCTCTTGCCGGATATGAACGGCGTAGTGCGCGTCGGCGCGCCTGAGGACGTTGGCGAGCGCATCCTGCCTGAGGTGCTGAAGCGTTTCGCCGAATCCTATCCGAACGTCACGGTCGATGTGTCGATCGGCATGAGCAACGCCATGCGCAAGAAGGTGGACGAGCACCGGCTCGATATCGCCATCTTCAACAGCCTGACCGAGGGAACGCCCCGCAATGGCGAAATTCTGATGCAGGAAAAGCTGGTCTGGGCCGGCGCAAAGTGCGGCAGCGCGCATCTGAAGGATCCGCTGCCGGTGTCGATGTGGGAGGACGGCTGCGTCTGGCGGGCGGATGCGGTAGAAAAACTCGCGCGCGCCGGCCGCAAGTTCCGCATTGCGTTCCTCAGCGCCTATACCACCGGGCAGCGCGCCGCCGTGCGTGCCGGTCTCGCGATCGCGCCGCTGCCGCGTTACCTCGTCCAGGGGGAAATGGTGCAACTCGGCGAGCGCGACGGCCTGCCGGATCTCGGCCACTACAATATCGGCCTGCAGGTGATCAGCGATGCGCCGGCGCCTGTACTGGCGGTCGCCGACCATGTGCGCGACGCCTTCGCCGATCTGCAGGTCCAGTAAGGGGAGATATCGCGGTTGCGCTCTTCCCGGTCGCTGCCCGCCGCCTTCCTGTCGTCCTGGCCACTTTCGTCGGGTGCCCGGCCATGAGTGAACGGTCGCGCGTCCTCGATCCGATCGACCGCCTGTCGGAGATCATCTTCGGCCTCTTGATGGCGCTGTCCTTCACGGGAACCATGAGCACGGTCACGGCCGGCGAGGGCGGCGTCAATGCCGTGCTCGTCGCCGCCCTCGGCTGCAACATCGCCTGGGGCATCGTCGACGGCGTCATGTATGTGCTGACGACGGTGGTGGAGCGTGTGCGACGGCGCGGTTTTCTCGACAGGCTCAGGTCTGAGCGGCTCGATCGCGCCCGCGAACTGTTTCTCGAAAGCCTGCCGGACGATGTGCGCCGCGTCTCTTCGCCCAAGGAAACGGAAGCGCTGCTTGTCCGGGTGAGGGCGCTCTCCGCCGACCCCCGGCACCGGGTTGTGACCGCACACGACCTTAAGGCAGCCGTCGCGATCTTTCTGCTGGTCGTCGCCTCGACGTTGCCGCCAAGCATTCCCTTCCTGCTGACGGACAATGTCGCGCTCGCCATGCGCGCCTCCAACGCCATTGCGCTCGTCATGCTCTTCGTCATCGGCGCGCGCCTCGGCCGCTACATGGGCCGAAGCCCCTGGCCGATGGCCCTTGCGATGGCTGCGATCGGCGCGGTTCTGGTGGCGGTGACGATCCTCTTTGGCGGATAACTTTCGCCCTTGAGCGACGAGGGTTCGCTCACACCTTGATCGGTGCCTGGCGGATGTGGATTTCGATCAGCCGTTTCAGTTCGGGCAGATCCCGGGCTTCCAGCGCGTCGACCATCAGGTGGTGCTCGCGGGCCGATTGCTCGATGCGGGCGCGGGTGCGCCATTGCGATACCGGGGCCGATACGGTGCGCTGGCGGATTTCGGCAACGACGTCGACGAGTTCGGAATTGCCCGAGAGCATGAGAAGGGCGCGGTGGAAGGCGAGGTTGGCGTCATAGTGCTCCATGATGGAGCCGCGAAACGACATCTCGTCGAACTGCCGGGCGAGTTGCCTCAGTTCGGCGATGGTGGCGGGCGTTGCATTGGCAACCATGCGGTCGGCGACGCCGGTTTCGAGAATCACGCGGATATCGCTGATTTCCTGCGTGCGCTGGTCGTCGAGTTCATAGACCTGGTAGCCGCGGTTGGGATTGTGCTGCACCAGCCTGCGCTGCGACAGCCGGTCGAGCGCCCGGCGCACCTCCGGCCGCGTGCAGTCGTAGCGGCGCTCCAGGTCGATCTGCTTCAGCCAGGCGCCGGCCGGCAGGGTCCCGGTCAGGATGTCGTGCAGCAGGAGGTCGGTAACGTCCTTCTTGTCCTCGGGCTTTTCCTCGGGCGCCAGCATTTCCGTCAGATCGTCGCTCATTCCTGCCTTACACTCTCTTTCCGCCTGTCACCGGCCTCTGACGCACGTTGCTGGTGCATGTCCCAGGTCCCCGGCGCGTGCCTCGCGTCGCCCGCCGCAGCGGAATTGGCTCCATTTTTGGAGAAACTATGATGCCGTCCTGAACAATTCAATGCGGGACAGCGGCGTTGCCTGCCTGCCTCTCGCCGTTGTGCACATCGCTCGAAATGTTTCAGGACCCTCTTGTGTATCCAAAAATGTTATCATAAATTGGCGCCAATTCTGGTTACTATTGTTGCGGAAGTCAAGAAACGATGAAAAATGCCGATGCCGTCTGGGAACTCCTCGAAGCCAAGCGCGAACGGTTCTTCGTGCTCAGCGACCGGGTCTGGGATACGCCGGAAACCAACTACGAGGAGTTTTCCTCGTCGGCCGAACACGCCGCACTGCTGGAGGCCGAGGGCTTTCGCGTATCGCGCGGTATCGCCGGCATGCCGACGGCGGTGATGGGCGAGGCGGGCGAGGGCGGACCGGTTATCGCCATTCTCGGCGAGTTCGATGCGCTGCCGGGCCTCAGCCAGGAGGCCGGCATTGCCGAGGAGCGGCCTCTGGTCGACGGCGGCAATGGCCATGGCTGCGGCCACAATCTGCTCGGCGCCGGCGCGATGATGGCGGCGACCGCCGTCAAGGATTACCTCACGGCCAGCGGCATCAAGGGGCGGGTGCGCTATTACGGGTGCCCGGCGGAAGAGGGCGGCTCGTCCAAGGGCTTCATGGTGCGCGCTGGCGTGTTCGACGATGTCGATATCGCGATTTCCTGGCACCCCGCACCCTTTGCCGGCGTCAACAACCCCATTTCGCTTGCCTGCAACGAGCTCGACTTCCGCTTCAGCGGCCGGGCATCCCATGCATCGGCTGCTCCCCATCTCGGCCGCAGCGCGCTCGATGCGCTCGAACTGATGAATGTCGGCGTCAACTATCTTCGCGAACACATGCCATCGTCGGCGCGCATCCACTATGCGGTGACGGACACCGGCGGCAACGCGCCGAACGTGGTGCAGGCCCGCGCCAAGGCGCGCTATCTCGTGCGCGCCCGCAGCCTGCCGGAACTGCTCGATCTCGTGGAACGTGTCCGCAGCGTTGCCAAGGGCGCGGCGCTGATGACGGGCACCACGGTCACGGACGAGATCGTCAGCGGCGACGCCAACCTCGTCGGAAACACCCCGCTCGAAGCGCTGATGCACCGCCAGCTTGAGCATCTGGGACCGCCGCAGTTCGACGAGGATGATCGGCGGACGGCGGCAAAGTTCCAGGAGACCTTTACCGGCGAGGATATCGCCTCTGCCTTCGAGCGTTTCGGGCTCAAGCTGCGACGGGGCGTTTCGCTCTGCGACACGATCTTTCCGCCGGAAAACGGCGCCGGCACGCTTGTCGGCTCCACCGATGTCGGAACGGTGAGCTGGGTGGTGCCGACTGTGCAGATGCGCGGCGCGACCTACGCGATCGGCACGCCCGGCCATTCCTGGCAGCTGGTCGCGCAAGGCAAGCTGCCGGCTGCCCACAAGGGCATGGAGCACGCGGCCAAGGTGATGGCGAGCACGGCGGTGGAGCTCATCCTCGATCCCGCGCTCATTGCCGCCGCCAAGGCCGACCATGCCTCGCGGCTCGAGGGCACGCCCTTCGTCAATCCCATTCCTGACGATGTCGACCCGCCGATCCCCGGGGTGAGCCATGGTTAAGTCATCGATCGACAAGCGAAGGGAGGCGCTGCGATGACTGAGCCCGGTTTCCTCGACATCATCAGCTTCGGGCCGGACGGCTGGGGGCCGGCGCTTGCCGCCGGCGCCTGGATGACGATCCTGATCGCGATTGCCGGTTTTGCGATCGGCGGCCTCATCGGCACCTTCGGCGCCTGGGCGAAGATCTCCGGCGGCCCGGTCGTCCGTGGATGCGCCGAGGCCTACACGACGGTCCTTCGCGGCATTCCCGACCTCCTGGTCATCTATCTCTTTTATTTCGGCGGCAGCGCCGTGGTGACGGCCGTCGGCCAATTGTTCGGTGCGGAGGGTTTCGTCAGCTTCCCCGGTTTCATCGCCGGTGCACTTGCGGTCGGCATCACCTCAGGCGCCCAGCAGACCGAGGTCTATCGCGGCGCCTTCCGCGCCGTGCATCCGGGCGAGTTGGAGGCGGCAACCGCCTGCGGCATGGGCCGGCTCCTCAAGTTTCGCCGCATCATTGCACCCTTGACGCTGCGTTATGCGCTGCCCGGTCTCGGCAATGTCTGGCAGGTGGTGTTGAAGGAGTCCGCACTGGTGTCGGTCACGGGTGTAGTCGAACTCTTGCGTCAGGCGCAGATCGGCGCCGGATCGACCAGCCGTCCCTTCGACTTCTTCTTCATCGCAGCCATGATCTATCTCGCGATTTCGACCGTGTCGGGCCTCGTTCTTCAGGTTACCGAGCGCCGGTTCTCGCGCGGCGTCAGGAGGGGCTGATGGATATCAAATTTGCCCTCGAAACCTTCTGGAGCTTGGCGACGGCGCTGCCGCTGACGCTGGAGCTTGCCGCGACATCGATCGCGCTTGGTTCGGTGCTGGCTCTTGGGCTGGCGCTCTCCCGTCTGTCGGGCATTCTTGCGCTCGATCTCTTTGCCCGCACTTACGTGTTCCTGTTTCGCGGAACGCCGCTGCTCGTGCAGATCTTCCTGATCTATTACGGCCTCAGCCAGTTTCCCGCCGTCCGCCACAGCATCTTCTGGCCGCTTCTGCGCGAACCCTACTGGTGCGCCGTGCTGGCGCTGATGCTGAACACGGCCGCCTATGCGAGCGAAATCATCCGCGGCGGCCTCCTTTCGGTTCCGCACGGCCAGGTCGAGGCAGCGCGGGCCTGCGGCATGGGGCGCGTCATGATCTTTCGCCGCATCGTCATGCCGCAGGCGCTGCGCCAGGCGCTACCCGGTTACGGCAACGAGATGATCTCCATGGTCAAGGCGACCTCGCTCGCCTCGATCATCACGCTGATGGAAATCACCGGCGTCGCCGCCAAGCTGATCTCGGAGAGCTACCGGGTGATCGAGGTCTTCGTCGTCGCCGGTCTCATCTATCTCGCCATAAACTTCGCGCTGACCCGGCTCGTTGCGTTTGCCGAACACCGGTTTAACCCGCAGCTGCGCGCGCCATTGCCGATCTCCGCCGAACTCAAGGGAGAAGCCCATTGAACATGTCCGCCGCCGTCACCGCACCGGTCGCGATCCGCGTGCACGACCTTCACAAGAGTTTCGGCCCGGTCGAGGTGCTGAAAGGCGTCTCGCTCGACGCGCGCGAGGGTGAGGTGATTTCCATCCTCGGATCCTCCGGCTCCGGCAAGTCGACGCTGCTTCGCTGCATCAACATGCTGGAGGTTCCGAATTCGGGCACGATCGAGGTCGCCGGCGAGGCGATCCGGCTGAAGACATCGAACGATGGGCGCAGCCGCCCGGCCGACCCGAAACAGGTGGACCGCATCCGCTCCGAACTCGGCATGGTGTTTCAGAGCTTCAATCTCTGGTCCCACAAGACCGTGCTTGAAAACGTCATCGAGGCGCCGGTGCATGTGCTGAAGCGCCCGCGCGTCGAGGCGATCGAGGAGGCCGAAGCCCTGCTTGCCAAGGTCGGCATCGCCGACAAGCGCAACCATTATCCCTCGCATCTCTCCGGCGGCCAGCAGCAGCGCGCCGCGATCGCCCGTGCGCTTGCCATGCGCCCGAAGGCGATGCTCTTCGACGAACCGACCTCGGCGCTCGACCCGGAACTGGTCGGCGAGGTGCTGCGCGTCATGCGCGGCCTGGCGGAGGAGGGGCGCACCATGCTGGTCGTCACCCACGAGATGGGCTTTGCCCGCGACGTCTCGAGCCGCGTCGTCTTCGTGCACAAGGGCACGATCGAGGAGGAGGGGCCGCCGCACGAGGTCTTCACCCATTCGAAGTCCGAACGCTTCCGCCAGTTCATCAAGAGTTGACGCCTGTCGTGATCGGCGGGCCGAAAAACAAGGCAATCAACATCCACAAAAGGGGAATGCTGCAATGAAAAAGACCACCGCAATCATGGCATCGGCGCTTGCCGTTGCCGCGGGGCTGATGTCCATGCCGGCGCAGGCCGAAGACAAGAAGTGGACGAAGGTGACGATCGCCACCGAAGGTGCCTTTCCGCCCTATAACCTGACCAAGGCGGACGGCACGCTCGACGGCTACGAGATCGAGCTCAGCAAGATCCTCTGCGACCACATGAAGGTCGAATGCACCGTCATCGCGCAGTCCTTCGATGGCATGATCCCAGCGCTCAACGCCGGCAAGTTCGACGCGATCATGGCCGGCATGTCGGCCACCGAGAAGCGCAAGGAAGTCATCGACTTCTCGATGTCCTACGGTAGCACCGGCCAGGCCTTCGCGACGCTGAAGGGCGGTGATCTCGAAACCCTGCCGATGAAGGGCGAGCTCTTCTCGCTTGCCTCCAACGAGGCCGGCGCGCGCAAGGCGGTCGACGAGCTGAAGCCGCTGATCGAAGGCAAGACCATCGGCGTCCAGACCGCCTCGATCGCGGCGCGCTTCATCGACGAATATCTGAAGGACGTCGTCGAGGTGCGCGAATACAAGACGACCGAGCAGCACGATCTCGATCTCGTCGCCGGCCGCGTCGATTTCGTCATGGCGTCCATGGGCTACCTGAAGACGACCGTCGAAAAGCCCGCCAACAGCGACATGGTCATCACCGGCCCCCGCTTCCAGGGCGGCTTCCTCGGCGCCGGCAGCTCCGTCGGCCTGCGCAAGAGCGACCCCGAATTGAAGGCGCTGTTCGACGACGCAATTGCCGCTGCCAAGGCCGATGGTACCATCAAGCGCCTGTCGGAGAAGTGGTTCGGCTTCGACCTGACGCCGCAGTAATCCGGGTCGGTTCGCCCTCTCAACCAAAGCACCGCGCGTTCCGTCGAACGCGCGGTGTTTTCTGTGACTGGAATGCCCGGCGCTTCCTCGCGCGCTTGCAAGGCGCCAGGGCTGTTTATTTAATAGCGACGCGCAGCGCGTGTGGACATCTTTCGAACACAATCGCTTCGTATAAGCCCATCTGTCGACATTTGCTTATGAGCGCTGAATGTGTTCGCCGCTCGCAACTGTCGCGTCGCTTTAGACTTTTGACCACGGATGTACTGGCACTGGTGTAAGAGCGATGATGAGGAAGGTCGGTGCGGTTTCGCCCCGGCCTTTTTTATTGCCGGATGATCACTTCAGCGTTTTCGACGCGAGCACAAAGTCGATCAGGTCGCCGACCGTGACGAGCTTTTCGACAGAGTCGTCGGTCAGATAGATCTCGAACTCTTCCTCCACCAACATCGCCAATTGAGACACTTCGAGCGAGTCGGCGCCCAGATCCTCTTCGATCTCGGCATCGTCTTTCACTTCGGAAGCCTTCACGCCGAGCAGCTCGACGAGGATCGCCTTTACGCGTTCGGAAACATCGGATCGTGTGGGTGCCATGGATCTACTCCCTCCCTTAAAGCATAACACAAAGGGCGGTGAACGGCCGTCTAGGCCTATAGGATCATTCGCTGATTTCGTCATGATCCAAATGGGTTAGGCCATTTCGGTGAGGGAGAGCCCCTGGGTGTTTGCCAGTGCCAGACCTCGGCACCTCGGCGAACTCCTGCGATATATCGGCGAACGCGTCGATCAGGGTGCCGCCGAGCGATATGAAACCCTGAAGATCGACTACAGGCCGCGCTATACGCCCCTGTTGCGCGCGCTTGCCGCCGGCGCCGAGACCGTCACCGAGATCACCAGCAACAGCAGTCTCACCCAGGGCGCGATCAGCCAGACGGTCAGCCTGATGCTGAAGGGCGGGCTCCTTGCCCGGCGCGGCCTCGACGACGGCAGAAAGACCGGCCTGCGGTTGACGAAAAAGGGCGTCGCCCTCCTGACAACTCTGGAGCCGCACCGGCAGATGACATTCCTGGCGATCCGGTGCCTCGAGCTGGAATCGGATATCCGGTTCTTGAGGTGCTACAGGCGCTCGGGGCGGCGCTGGAGCGGGAAGGGTTCGCGAGCCGCCTGAAGGCCGCCCCCCATCGTCAGGAGAAGGAGGCTTCCGGTGGCCGCTGAAGTCGGGACCAGAAACTGGTTCGATGCCGCAGCCACCGCCTATGCCCTGTTCCGGCCGGACTATGGTCGGTTCATGGAACGGCTTAAGGAAAAGCCTTCCTCGATCCAGCCTTGAGGGAGGCGCGGCAGCCACCGCGCCAAGCCCAATCCGGCGCGGCAAAGCCGCCCCGGTCACCTTCCAACGATGCCCTATTTCGTCGGAGCAGGCGTCGGCCGCACCAGCGAGACGACG
The DNA here is from genome assembly GCF_058791875.1 of Ensifer sp. EB106-05-01-XG146. Classification (NCBI taxonomy): domain Bacteria; kingdom Pseudomonadati; phylum Pseudomonadota; class Alphaproteobacteria; order Hyphomicrobiales; family Rhizobiaceae; genus Ensifer; species Ensifer sp. EB106-05-01-XG146. The sequence goes on along the minus strand of NZ_JBYTDX010000001.1, from coordinate 1,918,133 downwards.
CGCGGCTTCGAGGGGGCGTCCAGCCACTCGATCCACTTGTCCCGTTCCTCGGTCGTGTCGAAGAACCGCCAGAGCTTGTAGTCTTCTTCGGTGGTCTGCAGCATTTCGCCGATCGAAACGAGCTCCATCGGCAATTCCACCTCGTTGCCGTCGTAGCGAATGAAGTAGATCCCCTCGGCGGCAAGCCGGATGATCTGACCGGTGCCATAGGTGCCATCGGGATCGTCGACTGTGAAGTACATGCCGGTCAGGGTATCGAGAATTTTGTCGTTCATGGGTTCTGGATGCCAGTTTAAGGAATAGGTTTCATCAGACCGTCGCCCGCCGCCGGAATTAAGGCAAGCTGAAATCTCCAGTGTCCACATTCACCAAACAGCATAATAGCCCGATGCGCGACCAAACGAGGACTTTCGCTTGTGCGGTCGGCCGCCACGTTCATGGCGAGAGGGCGGCTGGTGCCGCCCTTCGTTTGCGTCAACCAAAGTACGATGTTTTGCCGCGCGTGAGGTTGGACCTGCCCGTGCCCGGCGTCGTGTTGGGTTTCCCGCTACCGCCCGCCAACTCGATTGCTTCAATGGCTTTGGCAGCCGGCTGATTTTCAGAGGCCCCCAGCGAACTCGCTGCGAAGGCGGAGCCGGCAAATGCAAGCGATGCCGCGACTGCGATGATGATTTTCATTGGTCTCTCCTTGGTTCAAAAGCACGCGCAAAAGCGCGCCAACCTCGGCGTAGACCTGCTGTGAGAACGAAGACATACGGCGGTTGTCGTATTTCGACACGGCAGAGACTTGCGAAAACTCGGAATGGTTACCGGACTACTCCCGGCTCCTCCTCCGCCGCCTTCCGCCGCCTTCACCGTCATCGCTACTCACCTTGCGCTCCGGCAAGGTGACCACGGTCGAAAGCTTCGGGAAGCTGTCGACCTTGTTCGGCATCGCCATGGCGTTGACGAAATGCTCCTGAAATTTTGATTCAAGCGCCGTCTCTATCTTCTCGATTTTGCTGACAGTTTGCTCGATCTCGCGGCGGTGGCCGCGGTTCAAGAGCGCCATCAGCGCGCCGGTACCGGCGGCGTTGCCGACGGCCTTTACGTCGTCGAGATCGCAGTCCGGGATGAGGCCCAGCACCATCGCATATTTGGGATCGATGAAGGAGCCGAAGGCGCCGGCAAAGCGGATGGTGTCGACGTGGTCGACGCCCTGCTTTTCCATGAGCAGCTTGATGCCGGCATAGAGCGCTGCCTTGGCGAGCTGGATGGCGCGGATGTCGTTCTGCGTCACGGTGATGCGCTGCTCACCCTCGTGCAGGAGGTAGGAGAAGGTGCGGCCGTTCGGGATGATGCGCGGGCTTTTTGCCGCCATGGCACCATCGACGACACCGTCCTCGGAGATGATGCCGGAAAGATACATCTCGGCGACGATCTCGATGATCGCCGAGCCGCAGATGCCGGTGACGCCGACTGATGCGGCCGCCTCGGCAAAGCCTTCCTCGTCCGACCACTTTTCGACGCCGATGACGCGGAAGCGCGGCTCCAGCGTTACGGGATCGATGCGCACGCGCTCGATCGCGCCGGGGGCGGCGCGCTGGCCCGACGAAATTTCCGCACCTTCGAAGGCCGGGCCCGTGGGCGAGGAAGCGGCGACGACGCGGTCCTTGTTGCCGAGCACGATTTCGGCATTGGTGCCGACATCGACGAGCAGCATCATCTTGTCCTGGCGATAGGGCCCTTCGGCGAGGGTTGCGCCCGCCGCATCGGCGCCCACATGGCCGGCGATGCAGGGCAGCATGTAGAGGCGCGCGCCGCGATTGACGTCGATATCGATCTCATGCGCCCAATATTGCAGCGCGCCTGACACGGCGAGCGCGAACGGCGCCTGGCCGAGTTCCGTCGGGTCGATGCCGAGGAAGAGGTGGTGCATGATCGGGTTCGCGACGAAGACCATGTCGAGAATGTCGTGGCGGTCGACTTCACCCTCGGCGCAGACCTTGCCGATGAGACCATTGACCGCCTCGCGCACGGCCTTGGTCATCGCCTCGCGGCCATCAGGATTCATCATCACATAGGAGACGCGGCTCATCAGGTCTTCGCCGAAGCGGATCTGCGGGTTGGAGGCGCCGGACGAGGCGGCGATGCGACCCGAGAGCAGTGACACGAGATGCATGGCGATCGTCGTCGAGCCGATGTCGCAGGCAACGCCATATGCCTCGTTCTTGAGGCCCGGCCACAGGCCGACGATGAAGGGGCGCGAACTATCCATGTCGCGGTGGATGGCGGCGGTGACGGCCCAGTTGCCCTTGCGCAGGATGCCTTGAACCTGCGGGATCAGGTGCGGTGCAATCAGCAGATCCTTCCAGCCCCAGTCCTTCTCCAGCATCACCTTCAGCCGGTCGAGATCGCCGAGCGGCTTGTGCATGTCGGGCTCGTCCACCTCGACATAGCAGAGCTGAACGGCGGCATTGCGCTCGATCACCCGATCGGTTGCGGCCTTGCGCACGACCTGGGCGTTGATGACGGTATCCTGCGGCACGTCGATGACGAGATCGCCGAGGATCTGGGCGGAACAGGAGAGGCGGCGGCCGTCGGGCAGGCCGCGGATCTTCTCGTAGCGATCTTCCTTGGCGCCCTTTTCAGAAATGTGGTCGTTGGACGAGACGATCTTGTGCTTGGCGAAGTTGCCTTCCTGCACCACGATCTGACAGCGTCCGCAGGTGGCGCGCCCGCCGCACACGCTTTCGACATAGACGCCGAGCTTGCGCGCCGCATCGAGAACCGGCGTGCCGACCGGGAAGCGGCCGCGCTTGCCCGAAGGCATGAACAGCACGAGAGGGTCCTTTTGCGCGGCTTCGGTCATGTTGGTCTCGATCTCGGAGGTACCTTCAATGCGCATGCTCTGTGGTCTTTCGTCAGGTCCGCTTCAATGGGTCAGGCGAAGCACGGGTAAACGGTTTCAGACTGCACCGGAACGGCGCCCGATAGTTGTCCAATCCCGACATGGAAGCTTCTGTTTCAAACAGTTAGGCGTGGGGCACGGTGGCGCGTCAGGCTTACTTGCGCGACAGCCGCCGGGCGTTGCTGCGCACGCGCTTGCCATAGGGCCTGAGGGCTGCGGACGCAATCGCCGTTCCGTGGCCAGACGCCGTGCCGCCGGTCATCAGGCGCAAGGTGTTGTCGAAAGCGGCCTTCCAAAGGGCCATGTTCACGGCCATGACGCTCTCGGCCGTGGCGGCGATCTTCTCGGAGACCATGCGATGAAGCTCGGTCACGTCCTGGGTCTTGCCGGTGAGCGCCGCCAGTTGCATCTCCTGCAGTCGGACGGCGATGACGAAGGGGGCCTCGAACCAGAGGGTGGCGGCATCCAGGCGTAGGCTGCGTGTCATGGTGATCTCCACTTTGCGTTGGCGGATGGATGAACCGACGTGCGTTGCTACGGCGCCCCGGCAAGTTTTACGACTGCGAATGTATAGGCAAGAGTCGCGGCCAGCACGGCCGAGCTGCCCCAGAGGCAAGCCTTGATCACCTGCTCCTGCGGACCGAGATAGACCTTCCTGGTGACGGTGGCGATCATTATTGTTCCAAGTACGGCAGCCGTCACGATGATCACGGGCGCACCATAGGTGCGGAGCGCGGCGTAGAACCGCTGAAACTCGGCCGCATCGTCAAACAGTGTGTACCTGGCGATAACGACCAGAGGGAGAACGACGGCAAGGAGGCGCAACTGGCTTCTCATCGTCCTTCTCCCTCGAGCGCATCAGCGCCGATCCAGGAACTACTCGCTGGCAGCCGCACCACCCGTGCGGGCCGCGCGGCCACCGCGACGTCCGCCACCGGCGGCTGCCACTGGTGCTGCCGCAACCACGTGGCCACCTTCGGCCGGCTTGTGGTCGCGGTAGGTCTTGATCCAGTGGGTGCAGTTCGGGTCGGTGCCGTTTAGCACGTTTGCCGCACGCACGGCTTCCATTTCCTGCGGGCGGCAGGGGTTCATGATTGCCGACGTCATGCCGGCGCCGATGACCATCGGAATGAAGCCGGCATTGATGCCGTGGCGGTGCGGCAGGCCGAAGGAGATGTTGGACAGGCCGCAGGTGGTGTTGACCTTCAACTCTTCGCGCAGACGCCGCAGAAGTGCGAAGACCTGCTGGCCGGCGGTGCCCATGGCGCCGATCGGCATGACCAGCGGGTCGACGACGATGTCGTGCGGCTTGATGCCGAAGTCGGCGGCGCGCTCGACGATCTTCTTGGCGACGGCAAAACGCACATCCGGATCTTCGGAAATGCCGGTTTCGTCGTTGGAGATGGCAACGACCGGAACGTCATACTTCTTGCAGAGCGGCAGGATCGCTTCGAGCTTTTCCTCTTCGCCGGTCACGGAGTTGACCAGCGGGCGGCCCTTGGCGACGCGCAGTGCCGCCTCGATCGCGGCCGTCACCGAACTGTCGATCGACAGCGGCACGTCGACGAGGCCCTGGACGATTTCGAGTGTCTTGACCAAGAGCGGCGGCTCGGTCTCGTTCGGGTTGACGGCGGTCACGCCGGCATTGACGTCGAGCATCGTCGCCCCGGCGGCAACCTGCTCCAGCGCGTCCTTGATGACGGTATCGAAGTTGCCCTCGATCATTTCGGCGGCCAGCTTCTTGCGGCCGGTCGGGTTGATGCGTTCGCCGATGACGCAGAACGGCTGGTCGAAGCCGATGATGATCTCGCGGGTGGCGGAAGCGACGATGGTCCGGGTCATGCAGGGTCCTTTGTCATTTGGCGTCTATGTAATCACGCCCGTGAAGTCGATGATAGGCGCCTTGTGGCCGGCGCCAGTTTTGTCTGCGGTCAGTGCGGGTGATGGGCCGCGGCTTCGGCCATCTGTTGCTGGTTTTCTTCCTTGCCCTCGCGAATGTGCTCCAGGCGCTCGGCAACCATCGCATCCTCCGGCAGCGTCTCGTGCTTCCAGGGGCGGCGGCCCTTCAGGACGCCCGATTCATGCACGATTTCTGCGACATATTCTTCCTGGCGGTAGGCCATGACGTGAATGCCGGAGACGCCTTCGATCTCCTTCACCTCGTTGATGATGTCGATGCAGAGCTGCTTGCCTTCCTTCTTCTGGTCCTGCGCGCCCTCAAGGCGGGTAATCACGCTGTCCGGAATATGGATGCCCGGCACGTTGGAGCGGATCCAGCGGGCGGTCTTGGCCGATGCCATCGGCCCGACGCCGACAAGGATATAGCACTTCTCGTGCAGACCGAGGTCGCGCACCTTCTTCATGTATTCGCGGAACATCGGCACGTCGAAGCAGTACTGGCTCTGCACGAACTGGGCGCCGGCCTCGATCTTCTTGGCCAGACGATAGGGGCGGAAATCGTAAGGCGGGGCAAAGGGGTTGATCGCGGCGCCGAGGAACACCTGCGGCGGCGTCGTCAGCTTGCGGCCGGAAAGGAACTTCGAGTTGTCACGCATGATGCGGACGGTTTCGAGCAGCGACATGCAGTCGAGGTCGAAGACGGGCTTGGCGCCTGGCTGGTCGCCGGCCTGCACGCCGTCGCCGGTCAGGCACATGATGTTCTGAACGCCCATGGCAGAGGCGCCGAGCACGTCGCCCTGGATGGCGATGCGGTTCTTGTCGCGGCAGGCGATCTGCATAATCGGGGCGTAGCCCATGCGGGTCAAAAGCGCGCAGATGCCGACCGAGGACATGTGGCAGTTGGCGCCGGAGGCATCGACCGCGTTGATGCCGTCGACCCAGCCGTCGAAGATCGCGGCGCGCTCGTAGACGTCCTGCGGGTTTGCACTGTCAGGCGGGTTGAGTTCGGCGGTGACGGCGAACTCGCCGCGGCGCAAAACCCGCTCAAGACGGCCGCGGGAGGAATGGCCGGGCAGGGGCTCGAGCGGCGCGCCGGGATCGAAGGGATTGATGTCGGGGCTCATGCCTGGCCTTCCTTGGATGCCGCTTCACGGCGCGCTGCGGCTTCCGCCGTCACGCGCAGCCAGGACGAGGTTTCGCGCAGCGACTGGTTGACCGGCTTCTGCACGTTCATGATGGCGTTGCCCTTCTCCATGTTCTGCGAGCCCTTCCAGGCCTGCACCCAGACGCAGGGCATGTCCGGCTCGACCTCGCAATTGCCGTTGGCGCGCACGCCGCCGCAGGGGCCGTTGCGCAGCTGCTTCGGACAGTTCATCGGGCAGGACATGCCGGTCGAGGACAGCGCGCACTGGCCGCACATGCGACAGTCGAAGAGGAAGCCTTTCACGTGGCGTTCGACGAAGGTGATGGGCCGCTCCACCCGGCCATAGCCGAGGGCGTTCCACAGCGGGTGAAGCAGCAGGAACAGATCGGCGAAGCGGTGGTAGAACCATTCGAGGAAGCGGGAGTTGCGGACCGCCCAGAGGCGGACCGTATATTTGTGGCGCGAGCGGCGGCTCGGCGAAACGCCAGACGGCGTAAACGCGCCGGTTGCGGCCTTGGCGGCCGGGGCGGCGTTGCCCTTCATGACCTTCGGCTCGCTCGGCGGTTTGGCGTCAGCCATTGTCGCGGCCTCCGGCTTTGACGAGGGCGACGAGGCGTTCGCGGTCATAGGCGGCTTCGAGCTCGGCGGCGGCCTGGTCGGCTTCCGTTTCCAGATCGTCGGAGACCGGCACCGGATCGGCCTTGCGCCATTCGGCGAGGTAGTCGTCGGTTTCAGCCGCACCGGTGCGCATGGCGCACATGTCGATCGCTTCGGTGAAGCGCAGCGACAGCTCGCGCTTCGCCGTCGTGCGGCCCTTCTTGATGATGACCTGGGCCGGAATGTCGCGCCAGTAGACGATAATGCGATCTGCCATGGGGTGTTGTTCTCCTCGTTCTGCGACAATGCGCATGTACCGGCGTCCGGGCTCATCTCGCCACGACGTCGGATATGTCCAAAAACGACGCTGGCGCGGATGCCATATCAGACGTCTTGGCGGTGATGCGCAAGTCGCAGTTGAGGCGCTTCTTGCAGCCAGGAACCATCGGCAAGGATTACCCGCAGTTTCAGGCTTTTAGCCGATGTCGGAAGGAGGTAAGGGCGGCTTGTCAGCCTACCAGATGCCGCGCTTCAGGCCGTTCCATATCCAGGTCCAGATCGGCGGATGATACCATTGCCGTGACGGGCCTGCGACATCGATGACCTGCAGCTTTCCGGCGAGCGCATCGCCGACGGCGGCAATCGCAATATCCGTGGAAGCCGCCGTCTGCAGCAGCGGATAGGTGTGCATCGTATCGTGAGGGGCAGGCTTCTGGCGCGACTGGTAGAGCACGCCGCCGGTATCGACGCCCGCATCGACCAGATGCACGGTCGCTCCGAAGTTTTCGAGGTCGTTGTTGGCCCGCGCCCAGTAACCGCCCATCAGGCCGCGATAGGCCGGGTTGATGCCGGCGTGGAAGTTGAGGGCCGGGCAGGGGATGGCGGCCAGCGTTTCGGCCTTCAGCATGCGGCAGCTGATGAGGAAGACGACATCGGGTTTGAGCGCGCGCACTTGGGCGATGGCGTCCGTGTCGTTGATGGAGGCGATGGACTTTACCGGGATCGACGGATCGGGTTTTCCCGAGACTTTGTAGGTCGCGAAGATCTCGTCCGCGCGCTTGCGGGTAAAACGCTTGCCGAAGCGCGAGGCGATCATGGTCGCAAGCTGCCCCAGCGCCGTCAGCCAGCCGAGCTTGCGTGCGCGGCGGCGCAGGAACAGGCCCTTCGATTCCGGCTGCTCCTCGACGACTGCAACGTCGGCGAAATGCGCGGAGAACGCGTTGATCATGATCCAGGGGTTCTCGCCGCCCGCGGTCACCACGACGACGCGGCCGGGGCGTCCGCCTGCGGCTTGATTTTGGCTGGCGATGTCGGTCATGGCGGCCCCGCGGATGAACAGGGCCGAGTTATGAAGGCTTGCCCGTTACCGCCGGCTTAACTGGTTCCAGTACCATTCGGCGACACCGCCACCGAGCACGACGAGGGCGACGGATTCGACCATCTTCACGTCATCCGAGAGGCTGCAGACCGCGCCGACGACCAGCGACAGCAGCAGCCCGGCGGCGCAGCCGATGGCGTAGGGCAGATAGTCGAGGATTTTCACTGGCGCCTCCCGTCCCAAGACGCAGCCGTCGCGCACTGAGATGTAACGCAGGGTAGCGCAGATATAGGGATTAGGAAGAGCTTATTTTTTCGTTGCAGGAGCGAGCGCTCACGTAAGCCGCTGCGCTTCGGTCAGCGTCGGTGGACGAGGCTAGCCGGAGTCCTTGCAAACCGGATTGCCCCTCACCCTAACCCTCTCCACGCAGGCGGGGAGAGGGGACGTGGCCCGATCTTAGTTTCGCCGAGCGGAGCCGCAGCGAGGCGGAAATCGTGGTGTTTATTGTTGGCGGAGTGGGTGCCGCGAATTTCCTCCGCCCCGCTTGCGGGGAGAAAGGTGGCCGACAGGCCGGATGAGGGGCTTTTCCGTTGCGCCAGTGGCTCACGACGCTGCGGTAATCCGCCTGTGGATGCCGCCGAGACTTTCCCTGAATTTTTCGAAGGTGCCGTGCTCCGTCAACTCCCGCAGCACCTGCTCATTGATGCCGCCGCGTGTCGCGTAGTCCTGCGCCAGATGCGCGAAGCTTGCGTCCGGGGTCGTTTCCGGCGCCTGGCCGAGCGCGCCAAACAGGCTGGCGATATAGGCGCGGCCCTTCGCTTCGTCGACGCCGTTGTCCTTTAGCCAGCTATGGATCGTTTCCAGGTACTTGAAGTAGCTGGCATAGGTGGCGGTCGCCACACTTAGCGCATCGAATTCGCTCTCGCTTGTTACTTCGATCGCCGTGCCGAGCCGGCCGAAAAACGCCGCCATATCCGGATCCGGCGGGAAGATGATCGTCGGGCCCTGGCGGATCGCGATCATCGGCATCGGCAAGGCCTTGGTCACGCGCTTCACTTGGCCGACCATGGCGGCGATCTCGGCGCAGGAGAAGGTCGCAATCAGGCTGACGACGTGGTGATCCGGGCGAAAGCGCAGGGTCGGCAGCACGTCGCGGGCGATTTGCGGCCGGACGCCGAGCATGACCGTGTCTGAGGCGTCGAGCACCGCCTGATTGTCGGCAGCGACAGTCACGTCAGGAAAGCGGGCGGCAAGGCCCGCAGCGATCTCTTCGTTGCGGGGCGAAAGGACGACGGTGGTGATTTCGCCGGGAAGCGTCTTGAGGCCGGTGACGATCGCCGAGGAGAGTGCGCCGGTGCCGATGAATCCAAGTTTCATGAAAGTTCTGTCGCCTGGTGATTTCAGAAGGTCCGTGAAACTGCCGGGTGTGGCATGCACGGGTACAGGTTTGGAATTCTCGGAATAATAATACCAAAGGCGCCGACGACAAGCGCTCGCGACAGCGTCGCCCACAGGAGAGCAGGGCGCATTTCAACAGTGCAGTTGAGATTGCCACGCCCTTTCGGCCGCTGCGGGGCGTTGCGCATAAGGCGGAGACCCCTGCTAGGCCAAGGGGTGTTGGTCGAAAGGCTGCTGCGTTTTGGCCCGGGACCTAGCGAAAGTCATCGGCGGTGAGGACATAGATCGTCCGGCGCCCCTTGGCATAGGCTGCCGTCGCGGCCTCGTGGATTGCGTTGCGCGCGGCATCGAAGGCCAGCAAGCAGGCTGCTTCGGTCGTCCGGGTGGGCGCGCCACGGGAGAGGGCGGTCGCCTCAACGTAGAAGGGCACTTCGAACATGCCATCGTGGCCAAGGAAACGTACGGCCTTGCGCGCTTCATCGAAGCTTCGGCATGGGTTCGGAAAGGTCAGCGGCATGGTCGTAATCCTTTTGGCGGTAAGCCAGGCCGGCCAGAGACGGGCCGTCACAAGATCCGCCCGAAAAGGATCGTGGTCACGACGACGGCGACCGCCAGCGAAAGGGCGATCCAGGCAAGCAGGCCGCGGTAGTCGAACAGATAGATCTGAGCCGGTATGTGGTACTTCATGATCGCCTCCTGCAGCTGATCTGTTAAGACGGTGGTTTGGATCTAAAGGGCGTGTCTGGACTTGAAGGCCCGTTCGGCCAGGGCCATTCGCTCATCGGCGGGACGAATCAGTTCGAGATTGCCTTCATCGGTCACGCGCTCATGGCATTCGTCGCTGCTGCGTATGCGGTACTGGAGCGCATTGTCGCGGATGGGGAGCGTGGCGGTTATGCGGTAGGTGTCCCCGATGATCGACCCTCTGGTCAGCGCTCCCTTCGAGCGAACAAGCTGGCCGACCTGGAAGCGGTGAACCGGCGACTGGTCGCGGGGGCCGCGGATGATGCGTTTCGTAAAAGATAAAGCGTTCATAGTGGTCTCAGTCCTTTTAGGTGTGGGCAGGCACGGTCGGTCGGCTGCGATGAGCCGGTTATCGACCGATCAACCAAGGTTCGGGGAACGAACAGACGTTACAATGCGCGATGTGCTTCGAGGCGAAGCATGGACCAAGCACTGGATCCGAAGCTTGCGTGTCGTTCGAAAATTTAGGAGAATAGGTGCGGTTAGAAATTCTGATACCGCGAAAGCCACATCGGCCAAATTTACTTGGATATACTATTGCGCGTCGATTGAGTTTCAATTGAGGCGCATGTGTCGGCCGGCGCAGATTTAAAGTGTTTTTGGCGCGACGCCGGTGTTTCTCCCGAGTTTCTCGCTGCTCGCGTGATAAAAGCCACGTGCCGATCGAGGATGTGTTAAGCTCGTCGCTTGGAACTGGAGACTGTCATGTCCGAGCCGAACAAACTCTACCAGAGCGAAATCATCACCCTGCACAAGGCGCCGCTGATCGGCACTCTCTGCCTGGAATGCGACGACGGCCAGATCGAGGTCGCCCTGAACCGAGCGGCTGCCGAGACCCTGCAGAAGGTTATTGCGCGCTTTCTTTCTCCAACCGCGTGACACCCCCCAGCCGCGATGGCCTCATTCGATGAAGGAGAGGCGCGATGTCCTCCCGTTTGGTCTTCTCACTGTTTCTGGTCGCCCTGTCGGTTTTTCTTGTCTGGGCCTTCAGGCCACCTCAGGGCAATGCGAGCGATCGCCCCGCCATGCCGCATGTGGCTGAGCAAGGGCAGGCGGTAAACCCCGATTACGGACTGGGCTGATGACAACACTAAGGTACGGTCTCAAGGTCGAAGCCAACAATGTCTGGGCGGTTGTCGATGTCTTCACCGGGCAACCGGTTGTTGTTGACGGTTATCTGATGTCCAACTTGCCGCGCGACGAAGCGGATGATCTTCTCGATATTCTCAATCTCAAAGACCGCATACGCAGGGGCACGATCCAGCTTCCGCCCCGACCGCCGGAAGATAGGGGTTAGATGGGTGGGCTGGAAACCCACGATGGTGGCTCAGCGGGGCACGCTGCCGGTCTTTCGATCAACTGCAGCCTGTCTGAATTGCTCATAAGGCGCCGGACGGGAAGGGGCCCTCGGAAACTCCGCGGCAGTGCCCGGCTCGGCCAGCGCCGCCTCCGGAGTGGCGTGGCTGTCGACGCCGCTTTCGAGTGCCGCAATCAGGAAGCGCGTGGCGGCAAGCCGTCCGCCCGGGTCTGCCGTCGCGGTCGTTCCGTAGTAGCCGGCAGCGGCGAGTACCTCGACCAGAAGGCTGAGGTCGTCAGAGTGAAGACAATGTTCTGGATTGCTGGAAGACATTGCGTCCTCCTTTGGTTGGGGCCCAGGCACGAAGGCCCGTAGGCGACGGCGCCCGCTTCAATCGCCGTCGATGAAGCACCCTGCACGCGTTGTCGCGCCAGCGCAACGAACTTCACTCAAGCACCGGGAGGTTGTTTTGGCCGAGCGCGCGTTTCGCTTCGTCGCCCGTCGCTGTGCTGCGCGCATCCATCGCATTCGCCAGATCGAGCCTGCGCGGGCCGACTTTTGCGAAGATGTCGCGCGCTGCCAGCGGTGCCAAGTGATAGGCTAGAATGAACTCTTCGAGATCGTAGACCGCATCCCCGCCGTGAAGCAGTCTCTTCTTGTCGTTCGTGAAATTCTTGGTCATGGGACGCTCCCGCGTTCTGGCTCGGTGCTTGGCGCAAAGACGGCCAATTGTCAGGTGGCTGAGGAAGCGTCAGGGATGAGTTACGCCAGCTAAACGGGCTGGCGCGAACATGGTTTCAAATTAAGAGTTCAGACGGCGAAGGAGGGGACCTGGCAAGGGGCCTGGCAATGAGGGGGCCCGGGCGGAAGCCGGATCGTCGGCCTCTGACGGAACGCGATCACCGGCGATCAGGCGGACGACGTGCTGTTGCGGCCGGAAGCGTGCGGCCGGCAGGACTTCGCGGTTAATCTGTGAGCTGGCAGTCAGCATGACCGGTCGCCATCGCCGAGCACAGCACGGTTCTCGGCGGCAACGGTGACCTTAAGCAAAGTGCGCGGCAGCGACGCTATTTCAGGTAGGCGCGCACCACATCCACCAGTTCGGCCGCCGCTTCCTCCCGGTCCTTCTGCGACAGCTCGGCTGCGGCGACATGCATGTGGATATGGTCTTCGACCACTTCCGCCATCAGCCCGTTGACCGCGCCGCGGATGCCGGCGATCACCTGCATGACCTCGGCGCAGCCCTTCTCCTCCTCCAGCATCCGCTCGACCGCCTCCATCTGGCCGCGCAGGCGCCGGACCCTGTTGATGAGCTTCTGCTTCTCGCGGATGGTATGGGTCATCGCAAACTCCGGTTTCGGGCGCCGCCGCTATGCGGCCCGTGGTTCCACCTCCACGGTCACATGCGATAAATCGTGAATGGCGGCAAGCTTTTCGCGATAATAGGACGGTGCCCGCGGGTTGTCGGCGACGAGCGAGACGATTGCACCGTGGTGGCCGGGCCCGAGTTGCCAGACGTGCAGATCGACGATCTCGGCGTCTTCCCTGGCGACGATCTCGCCGATCTCGTCCGGCAGGTCTTCGCCATCGGGGATATAGTCGAGCAATGTCGCGCCGGTATCGCGAATGAGGCCGAAGGACCAGCGCGCAATGACAAGTGCGCCGACGATGCCCATGGCGGGATCGAGCCACAGCCAGCCATAGATTGCGCCGAGACCAAGGGCGACGATGGCGAGCACCGAGGTCAGCGCGTCGGCAAGGACGTGCAGATAGGCGGCGCGCAGGTTGCGATCCTGCCCACCATGGTGCCCATGGTGGTGGCCGTGATGATCGTGGTGATGATGGTCGTGATCGTCCTTCAAGAGCCAAGCGCAGACGAGATTGACGATGAGGCCGGCAACAGCGACGAGGATCGCCTCGCTGAAATCGATCGTCACCGGAGCGTTGAAGCGGCGCAGGCTCTCCCAGCCGATCAGAAGCGCGATCAGGGCCAGCACGATGGCACTCGAAAAACCGGCGAGGTCCCCGAGCTTTCCCGTGCCGAAGGTAAAGCGGCGATTGTTCGAATGCTTGCGTGCATAGAGATAGGCAAGCGCTGCGATCAGCATCGCGGCCGCATGGGTCGACATGTGCCAGCCATCGGCAACCAGCGCCATCGAGCCGAAGATCTGACCTGCCGCGATCTCGATCACCATCATCGTTGCGGTCACCGCGATGACAATCCAGGTCCGCCGCTCGTTGCGCTCGTGATTGCCGCCGAGGAAGACGTGATCATGGCTGGCCGCGAGCACGCGCGCGTCGTCATGCGAATGCCCGTGGTGTCCGTGGTGGTGATGATGGTCGCGGTCGTGATTGCCCATGTCGATGCCTCCAATATTATATAGGGGGGTATCCTATATTGGATTCGACGTAAAGTCTCTGTTTCGGGTCTGCGATTTCAGCTTGATGATGTCGCTAATTCACGCCGTCAGCAGCGACGTCGTTAGATCGCCGTAACCGGTAAACCGATATTCGTATTCGAGCCCGAGCCGCTCGGCGGCCTTCCTCGCCTTCTCCTGCAAGCCTGCATCCTCCTGCTGCGAGAGATAGACGAGCTTGCGGTAGTGGCCGAAATACATGTCCCGGAGCTCCGGGTGCCGGTTGAGGCCGAGCGGTTCGATGACGAAGGCCTCGAACTGGCGGGCGAGAAAGTCGGTGAGGAAGAAGGCGGTGAGGTCGTCGTCCCAACGGCGGGCGAAATCATCGTTGCCGGCAAAGAAGGAGTAACAGTGCGGACCGGGGATACGCTCGACCTTTTCCTCCTCCAGAAGTCGGTCGAGCTGGCCGCCGGTGCCGCAGTCGGCATAGGCGACGAAGATGCGCTCGAAGCCTTCGGCGCGGGCCTTGGCAATGGCGTCGCGAATGCCCGGGGTGATCTTGTCGGGCGTGTTGTGCCAGATGGCGGGCAGACAGTTGAGGTCGATATGGCCAAGCCCGTTCGCCTCGCAGATCGCCAGGATTTCGCGGGCGATGGCGCCGCAACCGATCACGTGAACTTTTTCCGGTTGTGCACGTTCTATTGCGGGCGATACTTTTTCCATCTTGATTCCATGTGGCTATCAGCGGGAAGGACCCTGACCATGACAGTAAAGACCCTTGCAACCGTCGGCGCCGTTCTCGTCGCCCTTTCGACGCTTACCGCCTGCGGCAACACCATCCGCGGCATCGGACAGGATACCGCAAACACGGTCAACGCGACACAGTCAGCCGGCAAGAAGGTGGCAAACTCCGTCAACTAACCCGGCAAACCTGCCAGGCACGCTCGCCAGACATAGGAAAGCCGGCCGCGGATTTCACCCACGCGGCCGGCTTTGTCATTTCGGATTGTCCGAAGCTCAGCCGGCCAGGCGGTTGTGCTTGCGCTTCATGAAGTCCTTGGCGGTTTCGACCGCAATCGCCGCATCGCGGCAATAGGCATCGGCACCGACGGCCTTGCCGAATTCCTCGTTCAGCGGCGCACCGCCGACGAGAACGACGTAGTCGTCGCGCAGGCCCTTTTCCTTGAGCGTGTCGATGACGACCTTCATGTAGGGCATGGTGGTGGTCAGAAGCGCCGACATGCCGAGAATATCCGGCTGCTCGCGCTCGATCGCTTCGAGATAGTTTTCGACCGGGTTGTTGATGCCGAGGTCGACGACGTCGAAGCCGGCACCTTCCATCATCATGCCGACGAGGTTCTTGCCGATGTCGTGAATGTCGCCCTTGACGGTGCCAATCACCATCTTGCCGAGCTTCGGCGCGCCGGTTTCGGCGAGAAGCGGGCGCAGGATGGTCATGCCGGCCTTCATGGCGTTGGCCGAGAGCAGCACTTCCGGCACGAACAGGATGCCATCGCGGAAGTCGATGCCGACGATGCGCATGCCTTCGACCAGCGCCTGGGTCAGGACGTCGTAAGGCGTCCAGCCGCGCTTGAGCAGGATGTTGGTCCCGTCCTCGATTTCCTCTTTCAGGCCGTCATAGAGGTCGTCGTGCATCTGCTGCACGAGTTCTTCGTCGGAAAGGTCCTCGAGAATGATTTCATCGTCTGCCATATTGGGGTTCCTCGGTTCCTGGCACGGTCGCGCGAAATTTTCGGACGCGTCCATCAATCCATAGCGGTCGATGTCTAAAAATCTGTTTTCGAAAGCGACGTCGCATATGACAAAAAGCGACGGGAGGGCGGCTTCTTTTGCCGCCTGTATATTCTTAACAAAAACAATATATTCGCGCCACGCGGTTTTTGCGCCCCCTTGTCGCCGCTCGGCAGTGTTCGAGTTGCGCCATGCCTTGGCGCATTGAGACCCGCAAGGCCCCCGATGCTTGGTAGCATTAAGGTCAAATGATGCTTGAAGGCGCAAAAAGTGATGCGCGGGAGAGGAAAAGCGAATGAGCGACGTGACAGATCAGGGCGCGGTTGAAGGCGGCGGTCGCCGCGCACGCGGCGAGGGACGGGGAGCAGCAGCAAGGCGCGCATCGCGCACCGGCGGCGGCCCGGGGCCGTCTTTGCCCTATATCCAGCGCAAGATTCGCGAATACGAGGTGCTCGACGAGGAAGGCCTGCAGCTGATCGAGCGCAATGCCGATACGATCCTCGAGGAAATCGGCATCGAGTTCCGTGACGACGCCGAGGCGCTCGAACTCTGGAAGCAGGCCGGCGCCGACGTGCGCGGCCAGCGCGTGCATTTCCCCAAGGGTCTCTGCCGCGAGCTTCTGAAAACGGCACCGTCCGAATTCACCTGGCATGCCCGCAATCCGGAGCGCAGCGCCCAGGTCGGCGGCAAGGCGACGATCTTCGCGCCGGTCTACGGCCCGCCCTTCGTGCGCGATCTGGAAGGCAATCGCCGCTATGCGACGATCGAGGATTTCCGCAACTTCGTGAAGCTCGCCTATATGGCGCCGTCGATGCACTCGTCCGGCGGCACGGTCTGCGAGCCGGTCGACATCCCCGTCAACAAGCGCCACCTCGATATGGTCTACAGCCATATCAAATATTCCGACAAACCCTTCATGGGCTCGGTGACGGCGCCGGAGCGGGCGGAAGACACGATTGCCATGGCGAAGATCGTCTTCGGCGACGACTTCGTCGAAAACAACTGCGTTACGCTGAACCTTATCAACGCCAACTCGCCGATGGTCTTCGACGAGACCATGGTGGGCGCGCTCAAGGTTTACGCCCGCCATAACCAGGCCTGCGTGCTGTCGCCGTTCATCCTGTCGGGCGCCATGAGTCCGGTGACGGTTGCCGGCACGCTGACGCAGATCCTTGCAGAGGTTCTCGCTGGCGCCTCCTTCACCCAGCTCATCCGCAAGGGCGCGCCGGTGCTCTTCGGCACGTTTGCCGCCTCGATCTCGATGCAGTCGGGCGCGCCGACCTTCGGCACGCCGGAGCCGTCGCTCGTCTCCTATGGCGCAGCCCAGCTCGCGCGTCGCCTGAAGCTTCCGTTCCGTACCGGTGGTTCGCTCTGCGGCTCCAAGGTTCCGGACGCGCAGGCAGCGCACGAATCGGCCAACACGCTGAACATGACGCTTCTTGCCGGCACCAACTTCGTGCTGCACGCTGCCGGCTGGCTCGAAGGCGGTCTGATCTCGTCCTACGAGAAGTTCATGATCGACCAGGACCAGCTCGGCATGATGCAGAAGATGGCCGAAGGCGTGGACCTCTCGGAAAACGCCCAGGCGCTGGACGCGATCCGCGAAGTCGGTCCGGGCAGCCACTATCTCGGCTGCGCGCATACCCAGGCCAACTTCCAGACGGCGTTCTACCGTTCGCCGCTCGCCGACAACAATTCCTTCGAACAGTGGGAAGTGGAAGGCGAAAAGCGCATCGAGCAACGCGCCAATGCCCTTTGCCGCAGTTGGCTGGAGCATTACGAGGCGCCTTACCTCGATCCCGAGATCGACGAAAAGCTGAAGGCGTTCATCGCCAGCCGCAAGGACTCGATGCCGGACGCTTTCACCTGAAAGGGTCCCGAGCGAGCCAGGGAGCAAGGCGGCGCGGCGCAGGTGGCCGACATGATCCAGAAGGAGGTCTGGCGCCCGCATTACGAACACCAGGGGCCGAAACCGAAATGACGGCGCCTTCCGCGACAGCGGACAAGACAATCGAAACGATCCGTGCGGCGCTGGCGCCGCACGGTCTTTTTTTGCGCGGAACCGTGAATTTCGCCTCCGGTGAGGCCGCACCGCTGCTCGTCGATGGCCGCCTGGCGGCAAGCGTGGTGCTGATTGGCAATATCGGCGGTTCGCTGTGGCAACCGTTCAGCGCGTGGCGGCAAGCCCGGTCGGATGGCGGCGGCGCCGATCCGCTCGACAATTGGGCGAAGGCCGTCATCAATCCGGTCGCCGGCGAGCAGGGGGCGACCCCCTTCTTTCCGTCGGATCCCCCGTGGCAGCCGTTCCAGCAGTGGGCGATGAGGGCCGAAGGCCTGAAACCGTCTCCGCTGGGCATTCTCATCCATTCGCGTTTCGGCCTGTGGCACGGCTACCGCGGCGCACTTGCTTTCGGTATCCCGCTTGGCGAGACGGGTGAAGCGAGCGCCAGCCACCCTTGCGACCACTGTCTCGAAAAGCCGTGCATCTCAGGCTGTCCGGCGTCGGCGCTTGCAGGGGAACGCTTCGATGTCGGGCGTTGTCGTGGCCATCTGCGCACGGACGCGGGCAGGGCCGGCTGCCTTCCGAATGGCTGTCTGTCGCGCGCTGCCTGTCCCATCGGGAGCCAATATCGCTACCCGCCCGAGCAGTTGCGCTTCCATATGTCTGCGCTTGAAGTGTGAGCGCCGGTCTCCACTCTGGCGCGCAAAGATGGTGCAAATCTCCAAAATGACTAAAATTGGAGGTGTCGTGGAAAGGTAATATTATCGAATTTATAACGATCTGGACGGCGTGGCGTTGGAGTCCATCGTATGAGAGGTAGCCCAGTCGTATCCGTGAGCAACTATCCTCCGCACCTGTCGCGCGAGGACGTGCAAGCGCAGATATCTCGGCTTGACAGTATTCACGCGGCCAACAGCCAGGTTTTGGGGGACGCTTTCAAGCGCCTGCTGGCGATCGGCGCCGGCCATGCGGCCGTCATCACCGCCTGCATTGCCGGCTTCGATGCGCTGGTGGACCGCTCGGTTCTCACCGGTGATCTTCTGCCTGACGCCATCGATATCCTCAGGAAATTTGCGCTCACCGTCAGCGCGCTCGGCCTGTTCCTCACGTTCTGGGCGATCGGCAACAATTACGGCGAGGTCCAGAAAGAAGCGAGGCGCCATGCGGTGAAGGTGGCAACGACGCTCAGAGAGAAGCGGCTGCTTTTGTCGCTGTCGCAGGATGTGCTGAACCGCGATCCCAAATCCTATCTGCTTGCAGGCGTCGGCGGCTTTGCCTGCCTTTGCGCGATCTTCGGCCTTGCAAGTCTCGCCGGCATCGCCGGTCTCGTCACCACGATGGCGGCGATCGTCGGCGGCTAGTCGCCAAGCGTATGATTTCGCCTGTGCCCGCGCCAGAATAAGCCGCAATCTCAGGCATGCTTGGCGGCTGATTCGATTGGACCTTTCGCCATGCCGCTTTTTCCAAAACCGTTTCTCGTCGGTGCCGTTCTTTCGGCCGGTCTTGCCGGGCCTGCGCTCGGCGCCTGCCGCGATGTCAGCCATCTTGGCCAGGACTATGTCGCCTGCAGCTTCGATCCGGCGACAACCGATATCCGCCTCTACAACAAGGATCAGGCGGGCGTGCCCTTCCGCTCCTTCCGGGCGCTGTCGCTCGAACTGCGCCATCGCGAAGAATATATGAGCTTCGCCATGAACGGCGGCATGTATCACGACGATCTGTCGCCGGTCGGCCTGCATATCGAGGAGGGGCGCGAGCAGGCGCCGCTCAACACCAATTCCGGCTGGGGCAATTTCCACCTTTTGCCGAACGGGGTGTTTTATGTCGACGACGGCAAAGCGGGGGTAATGGCGGCGGACGCCTATCGCGACGCCAGGCTCACGCCGCGATTTGCGACGCAATCCGGGCCGATGCTGGTCATCGACGGCAAGCTGCATCCGCGCTTTCTGCCCGACAGCACCAGTTACAAGACCCGCAACGGCGTCGGCGTGACGGCCGAGGGCGAGGTGGTTTTCGTCGTCTCGAAGCGCCCGGTGCGATTCCACGATTTCGCGACGCTGTTTCGCGATACATTGGATTGCCCCAATGCGCTCTTCCTCGACGGCACGATTTCGAGCGTCTATGCGCCTGATATCAACCGCCACGATCGGCTGTTTCCGATGGGGCCGATCATCGCCGTCGTCGGAAAATTTCCAC
Source organism: Ensifer sp. EB106-05-01-XG146 (assembly GCF_058791875.1). NCBI lineage: Bacteria > Pseudomonadati > Pseudomonadota > Alphaproteobacteria > Hyphomicrobiales > Rhizobiaceae > Ensifer > Ensifer sp. EB106-05-01-XG146. The sequence goes on along the minus strand of NZ_JBYTDX010000001.1, from coordinate 1,898,539 downwards.
GCTGACTTTCCTTGGGCGCGGGATGCGGGCAGAAAACCACACACTTTTCCTCCTCCCGCGAAAAAAAATGTGCCGCCCACCCAAGGAACGGGCAGCCTGCAACGTCTAAGGTTCAAATGAGGTGAGGGCGGGCACGGATTTGGACGCTGAACTCGTCGAAAAGGCGGTGGATGGAGACCGACAGGCTTTCGGCCAGCTGGTCGAGCGACACTATGATTTTGTCCATGCGGTCGCCTGGCGATGGTCCGGAAACATCTCTGACGCAGAGGACATCGCCCAGGATGTCTGCCTGCGGCTGGGTGCCGCCATTCGCGGCTTTCGCGGCACCAGCCGGTTTCGCACCTGGCTCTATACGCTGACGCTGAACGCCGCGCGCGACCATAGGCGGCGGCAGGTGCGCGATATCAGCCGCATGCAGGCCTATGCCAGCGAACAGGCGACGGCAGCGCCCCCTCAGGATCCCGACGAAGAGCAGCGCGAGGCGCTCTGGGCCGCGGTCCGGGAACTGCCGGAAAAGCAGTGCGATGCGGTGCTGCTCGTTTATGCCGAAGGCTTGAGCCATGCGGCGGCCGCCGACGTGCTTGGCTGTTCGGAGGCAACCATATCCTGGCATGTGCATGAAGCGCGCAAGCGTCTGAAGACATTGCTCGGCAAGGAGGCAGTGTGACCATGAGCGACGATTTCGAAAAGCTTGGCCGGATGAACCCGCCGAAGGCTTCTGCGGAAGCGCGCGCCCGTGCGCTCGCCTCGGCCATGCAGGCCTTCGACGAGCAGCAAGAAAATTCGAATGCCACCCAAGGATCGGTTCGGCCGGTTCGTCAAAGCTCCATCTTCAACCGGATATGGAGTCCCATCATGAACCGGAAACTGCTCGCCGGATCGGCACTGGCAACCCTTCTCGTCGTGCCCGCCGCCGCTTTCCTGACGTTTGAACTCACGCGCGACGGTGCGCCCTTCGGCGAGCCTGCGCAGGAGATCGCGCTGAAGGGTGAACTCACCAAGGAAGAGGCGCGGCAAAAGCCGGAGCCCCAGGTCGCCGCCAGGAAGGCGGCCGCCGACGAACGCGCGCGCCAGCAGGAAGCGAAAACCGTGGAGGCGCTCGCGACCGTCGAGGCCGAGAGCGAGGTTGCGGCCCCTGCTGCGCAGGCCGATGCGATGGCCAACAGTGTTGCGCGCGACAGCGTTGCTCCGCTCTCGGCCGTCGGCGGTGCGCAGCCGCAGATGACATACCTGCCGGCGCCCACGATTCAGGATGAGATGCAGCCGGCACCCGTGGAAAACCGCGAGCGCTTCGGCAAGGCCGACGCCAATCCGGTGAAGAGCGTTGCGACCGATCCGGTCTCGACCTTCTCGGTCGACGTCGACACGGCATCCTATGCTTTCGTGCGCCGTTCGTTGATGGAAGGGCAGATGCCCGAGCGCGACACCGTGCGGGTCGAGGAGATGGTCAACTACTTTCCCTATGACTGGCCGAGGCCGGCAAGCGCTGCCGAACCCTTCAAGGCGACGGTGACGCTGACGCCGACGCCGTGGAATGGCGGCACGCGGCTGATGCATGTGGCGATCAAGGGTTACGACGTCGTGCCGGCGGAAGCGCCGAAGGCGAACCTCGTCTTCCTGATCGACGTATCGGGCTCGATGGACGAGCCCGACAAGCTGCCGCTCTTGAAAGGCGCTTTCCGGCTGCTGGTCGAGAAGCTGAAGCCCGAGGATACGGTATCGATCGTCACCTACGCAGGCAACGCCGGAACCGTGCTGGAGCCGACGGCGGTCAAGGACAAGGCAAAGATCCTCGCTGCGATCGATACCTTGCAGCCCGGCGGCTCGACCGCCGGTGCGGAAGGCATCGACGCGGCCTACGGGCTTGCCGAGAAGGCCTTCGTCAAGGGCGGGGTCAACCGCATCATGCTGGCGACGGATGGTGACTTCAATGTCGGCCCGTCGAGCGACGAGGACCTGAAGCGGCTGATCGAGGAGAAGCGCAAAAGCGGCATCTTCCTCTCCGTGCTCGGCTTCGGCCGCGGCAATTATAACGACGCGCTGATGCAGACGATCGCCCAGAACGGCAACGGCACGGCCGCCTATATCGATACGCTGGCCGAGGCGCAGAAGATGCTGGTGGAGGAGGCGGGGTCCTCGCTCTTCCCGATCGCCAAGGACGTCAAGCTGCAGGTGGAGTTCAATCCGGCCGCGATCGCCGAATACCGGCTGATCGGCTACGAGACACGCGCCTTGAAGCGCGAGGACTTCAACAACGACAAGGTGGACGCCGGCGACATCGGTTCCGGTCACAGCGTGACGGCGATCTACGAGGTGACGCCGAAGGGCAGCCCAGCGGTGCTCAACGACGACCTGCGCTATGCAGAGGCGGAAAAGTCGGTGGCAGAGGTAAGCCCGAACAGCGGCGAACTTGCTTTCCTGAAAATCCGCTACAAGAAGCCGGACGGCGACAAGAGCGAGCTGATCACCACGCCGGTGACCGAGGCGAATGCGGTGCCGTCGCTCGCCGAGGCGTCCAATGACGTGCGCTTCTCGGTGGCAGTGGCGGCCTTCGGGCAGAAGCTTGCAGGCGTGACGGCGCTCGCTGACTATTCCTATGACGCAGTCATCGATCTCGCCGCAGCCGCCAAGGGCGCCGATCCGTTCGGCTATCGCAGCGAATTCGTCAATCTGGTGCGGCTCTCCAAGGGGCTCGGCGGTTCCGGCAAGTGATGTCGGGTGGGGGCAGCCCTCAACCGCGTGGTCAGGGTTTGCCCCTCATCCGCCTGCCGGCACCTTCTCTCCGTTATGACGGGGAGAGGGGAACAAGTGGCAACCGTTTCGCCCATCGTGAAGGCTGAGATTGTCGCTGACGTTGAGGCCTGGCACCGGAGGGTGCGCCTAGCGGCTCTCTCCCCGCCTGCGGGGAGAGATGTCCGGCAGGACAGTGAGGGGCACCCGTCACGCGCGAGCGTCGATCCCCTGTCGCCTCAAGCCTTCGGAAAGGCGCGTTCCAGCCCACCGGCTTTCGACAGGCCCGCCTTGAACGCCTGGTAGGCCGCATGCTGGCTGGAGCGTCCGGCTTCCATCAGGCGCATCTGCAGCCGCGCCGGTGCATGGCTGCCGAGCCACTGGCCGAGCTTTTCGAGTTTCAGCGAATTCAGGAACTTCGCCTCCGAGGCGATGTCGAGGTGGCGGTAGAGGCCGTCCATTAGGCGCTCGTCCTGCTCGGGGTTTTCCATCAGCAGGCGCAGGAAGGACTGGTCGGCTTCGCTGAAACTCCCGAACTTTTCGGCGACGGTGTCCCGGTCGGGAATGGAGGCTGGGCCGGCGTTCATGTCACTGTCTCCCGTCTGCGGCCGCGCGGTGCGTTCTGCGGGACGCAAGGGCGCGGTGTGGCACGTTGAACCGCTGCAAGCAGCGAATCTCTCTTTCATTGGGGATAGGCCAGCGGTCACGGGTGCGCAAGCGGTGGCGAATATGCAGGTGTTGAACATATAGTCTAATATTGACAAATGGTCCAAGTGTGGGCATATGCGAGCCATGACCATAGCACCCGCCTTCAACTCGATCCTTGCAACGCACGCGCCGACGGCGGCTGCGATCAGCGCGCTTCTTTATCCGCATGGGGAGGTTGTGCTGCACGATCTCCGAACCGGTACGATCGCGGGGATCTGGAACTGTTTCTCCGGTCGCGCGGTCGGCGAAGACTCGCTGATCGAAGAGGAATTTTCAGCCCTCGGCAGCACTGACGCAGTGCTTGGTCCCTATGAGAAGACCGGCGGGGATGGCCGGCGCTTCAAGTCGATCTCAGCCGTTCTGCGCGACGGGACGGGCGACGCGGTCGGCCTGCTTTGCATCAATCTCGACATGTCGATGATCGATCAGGCGGTGAAGCTGCTCTCGGCTTTCGCCGGCGCCGAGCAGCCGAAGCCGCAGGCGCTGTTTTCGCGCGACTGGCGCGAGGAGATCAACGCGACCCTGCATGGCTGGCTGAAGGAGCGGGGGCTGGCGCTCTCGGCGCTCAAGCGCGGCGATCGCGTGGCGCTGGTGGCAGCGCTCGACGAACGCGGCCTCTTCCAGACGCGCAACGCGGTCGATCACCTTGCCAGCCTCATCGGCGCCTCGCGCGCGTCGATCTACAACTATCTCGCTGCGGCCCGCGGCGAGGCGCCCTGATTGCTGCGCGCAATATTTCGGACAGAGACCGCTTCGCGGCTCTTCGGATTTGCCTGACCCATAACCGTTCGCGTGCTCCTCAGCCGCGAGAGGAGGAAATATCCATGACGACCTTGCCCGATTTCCGGCTCGAAACCCATTTCTCCCGCTGGGAGTTCAGCGCCCGCCACCATATGACCGCGAGCGACAGCCAGACGACCAGCATGAGCGATCTTCTGGCGCTTGCCGACGCGGAGGACCGCGCCGCCTGGGACAACATCACGCTCGGCTATACCGAGACCTATGGCGCACCGGCGCTGAGGGCAGCGATCGCTGCGACCTATGAAGGGCTGACGGCTGCCGATATCCTCTGCTTTGCCGGCGCGGAGGAGGGGCTTTATTGCGCCATGCTGGCGCTGCTCGGGCCGGCCGACCACGCGATCGTGACGGTGCCGAACTACCAGTCGATGGAGACCCTTCCGGTGACGATCGCCGGCGCGGTGACCGGCGTGCCGCTTCGCCCAGAGAACAATTGGCGGCTCGATATCGCCGACGTGCGTGCGGCGTTGAAACCCAACACGAAGCTGATCTGTGTGAATTTCCCCAACAATCCGACCGGCGCCATTGCCGACCAGGAAACCTTCGCGGCGCTCGCCAAGCTCTGCGCGGAGCGCGGCATTCATCTCTTCAGCGACGAGGTCTATCGCGGGCTGGAGCGTGACGCCTCGCTGCGCCTGCCGCAGGCGGCCGAACTTTTTGACCGTGGAATCTCGCTGAATGTCATGTCCAAGGCCTATGGCCTGCCGGGGCTGAGGATCGGCTGGATCGCCTGCCGCGACCATGCGCTTCTCGAACGCATGGAGAAGATGAAGCACTATCTGTCGATCTGCAATTCGCGGCCGTCGGAAGTGCTGGCGACAATCGCGCTCAAGGGGCGTGCCGTTATCCTCGATCGCAACCGGGCGCTCGTTGCCGCCAATCTCGAGAGGCTCGGCGCCTTCTTTGCGGAATTCCCGCATCTCTATGAGTGGCGGGCACCTGACGGGGGCTGCGTCGGCTTTGCCCGCTATCTCGGCGCCGATGGCGTCGAGAGCCATTGCCGGGGGCTGGTGGAGGAGGCTGGCGTGCTGCTCTTGCCGTCGAGCCTCTTCGTATCCGATCTGCTGCCGGTCGCCGCCGATCGCTTCCGCGTCGGTTTCGGCCGCAAGGATATCGAGGTCGGGCTCGATGCCTGGCGCCGGCATATTCGGCGATAGCCCCAGTGTCGCCATCTTCGGCCTGCTAGTTACCCGCAGGTCCCGCTCCCGGGCGTATGCCCCGGGAGCCTTGGAACGCACGCATGTGGATACGGACCGCGCGACAATGGTTCCATTGTCAAGATTGTGTTAACGAGCGGCCCCCGCCACCGAGTGTTTCCTCTGCTGATGCAATACAGACCCGAAATCGATGGACTGCGCGCGCTTGCCGTCGTCCCGGTCCTCCTGTTCCATGCCGATTTCGGCCTTGTCTCTGGCGGCTTTGCCGGCGTCGATGTCTTCTTCGTCATCAGCGGCTATCTCATTACCGCGATCATCCGCCGCGAGATCAGCGACGGGAACTTCAGCATCGCGCGCTTCTACGAGCGGCGTGCCCGTCGCCTTGCACCGGCGCTGCTCCTGGTCTGCGCCGTCTCTATTCCCTTCGCGCTGATGTGGATGCTGCCGGAGGAACTCAACAGCTTCGGCAAGAGCCTCTATGCGGTGAACCTGTTCGCCTCGAATTTCTTCTTCTGGGACCAGACCGGCTATTTCGCGCCGAGCACGGCGCTGCTGCCGCTGCTGCACACCTGGTCGCTGGCGGTCGAAGAACAGTTCTATCTGGTCTTCCCGCTTCTGCTTTTGCTGCTTCACCGCTTCTCGCGGGCAACGCTGTTGAAGGTGGTGGCGGCACTCGTGCTCCTGAGTTTTGCGGCGACCCAGGTCTTTGCGAACCTGGACCCGGCTGCGAATTTCTACCTGCTGCCAAGCCGGTTCTGGGAACTCGGCGTCGGTGCGCTGCTTGCGCTCGTCGGCGTCGAAAAGCTCGATCTTTCGAAAGGCAGCCGCGAGCTTCTGTCAGCCCTCGGTCTGCTGGCGATCGTCGCGAGTTATTTGTTCGTGGTGGAATCGGCCTTCTATCCCGGCTGGACGACCGTGCCGGTGGTGCTGGGGACCGCGCTGGTTCTCGCCTTCGGCCGCAGCGATACCGTCGTCGGCCGGCTGCTGTCGCTGAAGCCGCTGGTCGCGATCGGGCTCATCAGCTACAGCCTCTATCTCTGGCATCAGCCGGTCTTTGCCTTCGCGCGCTTGCGGTCGATCGAGGACATTCCGGCCGAAGGCTACGCGCTCCTGATCGCGCTCTGCTTCGTACTTGCCTATCTCAGCTGGCGTCTCGTCGAGCAGCCCTTCCGCAAGCCGGGCCGCTTCAGCCGTCGCGCGGTTTTTGGCGCCACGCTTGCGGCCGGATCGGCGGCGATCGCCTTCGGCTTCACGCTCGACGGTTCGGACGGTCTCGCCGCCCGGAACCGCGAACTTGCGCAGCTTTCGGAGCCGAGCGTCGGCCTCGGCAAGAAATGCGATGCCGTCGCCGACCTGCGCTGCGCCTCTAACCCGAAACCCGAGGTCGCGGTCTGGGGGGATTCCTTCGCCCGGCACCTCGTCGACGGCATTATCGCGTCGAAGCCGGACGTGCGACTAGTGCAGCTTGCCAAGAATAATTGCGGGCCGTTTTTGAACCTGTCGCCGATCATGCCGCGGCTCGGTCGCGACTGGTCCGACGATTGCGCCCGCTACAACGAAGAGGTCCGCCGTTTCCTGCTTGCCAACCGGTCGATCCGCTACGTCGTTCTGTCCTCGCAGCTCAGCCAGTACCTGAAGGAGGAGAAGGTGCTGGTCGATGGCCGCAGCGAGGTGACGACCGAGACGAAGCTTCTCATCGACGGCCTGCGGGCAACCTTTGCCTGGCTGCGCTCGAACGGCTTCGAACCCGTCTTCGTCGCGCCGACGCCGCATGACGGCCGCGATACCGGGCTCTGCGTTGCAAGAGCGCGTCTGCTCGGCCTGTCGGACCGGCACTGCGAGCCGGTGCTAAAGACCGTTCGCGAATATGACCGCGATGTCCTGAACGTGGTTGCGGATATCGCCGACGAGTATCCCGTCGTCAGCTTCATGGACTATCTCTGCGACGACGACAGCTGCAAAATCGAGGACAAGGGCGTCGCGCTCTTCGAGGACTTCGGGCACTTCTCCAAGGAAGGGTCCCGCCAGATGGGACGCGCCTTCGATTTCTACCGAGCTTTCATCGAGGCGGCGAAGGGCAGGCCCGTGGCTGAGCGGGCAACGGACGCCAAGGCCTTCGACAACGCCGCGCTTTAAGACAGCCGCCACATCGACGCATAAACAAAACGCCCCGGATCTATCGATGCCGGGGCGTTTGCTTGTCGATTTGCCTTGCCTGGCTTGATCAGGCGCGGCGGCTGCGGCGCTCGCGGGCAGGCGCGGCCGCCGTTTCGTTGGCGGTCTTGTTGCGCAGCGGGCCGATCTTTTCGATGATCAGGTCGAGCGTCGGGCGTTCGCGGCGCACGTGTTCGTCGAGTGCGACGCGCATGGCGGCGAGGTGGCCGCAGGTGGTGCCGCAGCAGCCGCCGATGATCTTGGCGCCGGCATCGGCCGCAAGGCGCACATATTCGGCCATCAGCGGCGGCGTGCCGGAATAGTGGATCTCGGAGCCGCGGAATTCCGGAATGCCGCAATTGCCCTTGACGATCACGGTCGCCTCGGGTGCTGCCTCCGTCATGTCGAGCAGCGAGGAGAGAATGTCGGAAGCACCGACGCCGCAATTGGCGCCAACGGCGACCGGGCCGTCGCCGAACTCGGTGGCAACGCCATGGATGTCCTTCGGATGCAGCCCCATCATCGTCTTGCCGGCGGTATCGAACGAGCCGGTATAGACGTAGGGAAGGCCGACCTTGGCGGCCGCTTCGGCGGCCGCACGGATCTCGTCCGGCGAGGACATGGTCTCGATCCAGGCGACTTCGGCGCCGCCAGCCTTCAGGCCTTCGATCTGCTCGACGAAGGCGGCAACCGCATCTTCATAGGAAAGCGCGCCGAGCGGGATCAAGAGTTCGCCGGTCGGGCCGACGGAGCCGGCGGTGATGACCTTGCGCGATGCCTTGTCGGCAACCGCACGGGCGATCTCGGCGGCGCGCTTGTTCAGCGCATGCACGCGGTCGTCGGCCTGGTGCAGTTTCAGCCGGTGACGGGTGCCGCCAAAGGTGTTGGTGAGGATGATGTCGGCGCCGGCGTCGACGAAATCCTGGTGCAGCTTGGTGATGTTCTCCGGCTTCGTTTCGTTCCAGAGTTCCGGCGCTTCGCCTGCTTCGAGGCCCATGGCAAAGAGCGATGTGCCGGTGGCGCCGTCGGCGAGAAGAACGCCTTTTTCGGCGATGAGAGCGGAGAGGGCATTGGAGGCTGCGGTCATCGGTTTTTCCCGGCTAGAATAGATTGCAACAAGATATAAAGATATCTTTATGTCTTGGCAAGCGTTCAGCGACGGGAGGCTTCCGGTTCGGCGCGCATGCTCATGCGGCCGGCGAGCCCAAGGCCGAAGACGGCAAGTGCCGTCAGCAGCCACATCGGATCGGCGCGATTGAGGAAGAAGCTTTCGAGCATGGCGTTGTAGGTCATGAAGATCACCACCATGACGCAGAAATCGGCGAAGATGCGGCCCTGCGGTCGGCGATAGGCCCGTGCGTAGTCGAAGAGCGGTTTGACGAAAAGCAGGGTGGTCATGAGGATGCCGCCGGGCAGGCCGAACATCAGCACCGCGTCGAGATAGCTGTTGTGGCCGGTGACGATGCCGCGCACGTCCCAGCTCGCCTCGAAATTCGCCTCCATGCCCATGATCACGGGCGACAGCCAGAAACTCGCATAACCCTGGCCGAGCCAGGGGCGCTCGGCGATGCTGGCGCTCGCGAATTTCCAGATGTCGTCGCGGCCGGTGAAGGTCGCATCGTCGATCAGCCCCTTGGTGATCGAAAGCAGCGTGTCGGAATAGATGGTACCGAGCGTCAGGCCGAAGACCAGCACTGACATGGCGAGATGGGCAAGGATCATCAGCCCGGGGCTGCGCACCGCGCGGCCGGCAAAGACGAGGCCGATCGCGATCGGCAGGAATCCGATCGTCGTCTTCGATCCGGTGTGCAGCACGAAATTGGCCGCCAGCAGCGTGATCGCCCAGCCGCGAAGCGGCGCGCCGGCGCGCAGGCAATAAATGCCGAACATGCAGAGGATGGAAAAGACCGGCGCCGAGACGTTCTTGTGCAGGAGGTGGCCGCGCCAGAAACCGGCATGCCAGGGCTCGTCGCCGAAGACCGAATGGATGGCGCGGTCGGGTGCCACGAAGAGAGCGGCGTAGTCGATCAGGATCAGAAGCAGGATCGCATTGGCGCCGGCGTTGACGAAATCGCGCTCGCTCTTCGGCAGCACCAGCACGCCCGCCACCATGATCATGGCGACGAGGCTCAGCGTCAGGCCGCGGGCGGAGGCGGCCGGGTCATAGGACTGCAGGCAGGAGAGGTAGGCGATGGCGAAGATCGCGATCCAGGCCGGAGAGACGAGGCGGGCGAGCACCCGGCGGTCGACGGTGAGCAGCATGGCGAAGAGATAGACCGCGCCGAGCACCAGGTAGCCGACCTGGTTGATGATGTTGCCTTCGTTCGCCGCGTTCGGATCCGTCGTCACCGCGCCCTGAAACGGGATCAGCGTGAAGACGATGAGGAACAGACCAAGGCCCGAAAGCAGCGCGGCAAGGCCGTTGACGAGTTCCGCCAGCCCGGCATCGAACGCCTCCGGCACGCGCTGGCGCGCGGTGGAGGTGTCTGCCGTGGCTGTGTTCGGGTGCATGGCGGCTTAAAAAACGAATGACTGGGACGCGGTTCGGCATCGGTGATCATGACCCCGGGCGGTCCTGTCGTTCGGACAGGGCCGGCCTTGGGAGATCCGCACCTTGGCGCAATCAGGTTAAACCTCGGTGAAACGGTGGACGAGCCGCCCGGGCGGGATCGGCAGGCGCGGCATTACCGGTCCCGATATTTGCGCGCCGATTGCCGCAGGTGCTTGCCGCCCGGTCGCCATGCCCTTAAAAGGCTAGGGTATATTGGCCGTGTGGAAAACGCGGCCCTTGCCGTATTTCGCGGTCCGTCTTCCATAATTCGATCTCGATTTTCGTTCCGAGGTCGTTCGATAGCGTCGAAACGAGAAAACACGATATGCAGTCCCTTATCCGTATGGTCGCGTCCGCGGCGGTCTCCGTAAGCCTGCTGCTTGGCAGCGCATCCTTTGCCGCCGCCGGGCAGGCCCATTTTGTCGTCAACGCCGACACTGGCTCGATCCTTGAGGCCGACAATGCCGACGAGCTGAACTTCCCGGCGTCGCTGACGAAGATGATGACGATCTATCTCGCCTTCGAAGCGCTGCGCAGCGGCACCCTGCAATGGGACCAGAAGCTGACGGTTTCCGAGCACGCAAACAGCCTGGAGCCGTTCAAGCTTGCCGTCGGCGCCGGTCGCCAGATCACCGTGCGCGAAGCGGTCATGGGCATGGTCGTGCTTTCGGCCAATGACGCAGCCGTCGTTATCGGTGAGACGCTCGCCGGCAACGAGACCGCCTTTGGCCAGATGATGACCCGCAAGGCCAAGACGCTCGGCATGACCAGCACCGTCTTCAAGAACGCCAACGGCCTGCCGGACCCGGCCCAGGTGACGACGGCGCGCGACATGGCGACGCTCGGCCTCGCGCTGATGCGCGACTTTCCGCAGGAATTCCAGCTCTTCGCCAACAAGACGATCGAGTTTCGTGGCATGAAGCTGCGCGGTCACAACGGCGTGATGAAGCGCTACGAAGGCGTCGACGGCATCAAGACCGGCTACACCGACGCCTCCGGCTACAATCTCGTGACCTCGGCCAAGCGCGGCGACACCCGCCTCGTCGCCGTCGTCATGGGCGGCAAGACGGCGCAGTCGCGCGACGACGACATGATCGCGCTGCTCGACAAGTTCCTGCCGCCGAAGGAAGACGCAAGCGCTGCCAGCGTCACTGAACCGGCTGCTGCAGCGGCGACGACCACCACGAACTGATCTCTCCGACCACTTTCTGAGGTTTGCCCCTCACCCTAACCCTCTCCCCGCAGGCGGGGCGAGGGGACGAGGGCTGACGTTCGCCGTCCGTCGCTTGGCCGCCGCCAGAGGCGGCCATGATGAGGTCGGGAAAACGATAGGATGTCGTCGGGCACTGACCGCCGGGCAGCCTGTCAGAGATTGGGAGCGCGGCATCGCCGCAAATCCCTTCTCTCCGTCATGACGGGGAGGGAGAAGGTGCCGGCTGGCGGATGAGGGGCCGCGTCGGTCGCTGCCCCAATCATCGCTTGTCTCAAGCCGCAGCGCGATCCTCGTGGCTGACCGGCGTGACCATCGCGGCGATGACCGTCGAAAGGTCGAGGGCGCCGATCGGGCGGCCGTTTTCATCGACCACGTGGGCGGTTCCCACACGGGCAGCGGTCATCGTGCGCGCCGCCGATTCCAGTACCGTGCCGGTTGCAAGCGGCACGCCTTCGGCATTGCCGGAGATCGGCCGCATGATCGTCTCGACATTGATCACCCGGCCGCGGTTCACTTCCTTGACGAAGGCGGTGATGTAGTCGTCGGCCGGCGACAGCACGATTTCCTGGCCGGTGCCCTGCTGCACCACGCGGCCATCGCGCAGGATCGCGATCTTGTCGCCGAGGCGCAGCGCCTCGTCGAGGTCGTGGGTGATGAAGACGACGGTCTTCTTCAGTTCCTTCTGCAGGTCGAGCAGCACCGTCTGCATGTCGACGCGGATCAGCGGGTCGAGCGCCGAATAGGCTTCGTCCATCAAGAGAATGTCGGCATCGTTGGTCAGCGCGCGGGCGAGACCGACGCGCTGCTGCATGCCGCCCGACAGCTGGTTCGGGTAATGGTTCTCGAAGCCCTTGAGACCGACGCGCTCGATCCAGCCGCGGGCGCGCTTCTCGCTCTCCTTGCGTTCCACACCCTGGATTTCGAGACCGTAGACCGTGTTGTCGAGCACGGTGCGGTGCGGCAGCAGCGCGAACTTCTGGAACACCATCGCCGTCTTGTGGCGGCGGAATTCGCGCAGATCGTTGTCGTTCATCTTGCAGACGTCGACGCCGTCATAGAGCACTTCGCCGGCGGTCGGGTCGATCAGCCGGTTGATGTGGCGGATCAGCGTCGACTTGCCGGAGCCCGAGAGACCCATGACCACCATGACGCTGCCGGCGGGCATGGAAATGTTGATGTCCTGCAGGCCGAGCACGTGGCCGTGCTGCTCGTTGAGCTCGGCCTTGCCCATGCCTTTCTTGACGGCATCGACGAAGTCGACGCCGCGGGGGCCGAAGATCTTGTAGAGGTTCTTCACCTCGATCGCGTGACTAGCCATGGATAACCTCCGAGTGCTTTTGCAGCCGCTTGCCGAAGGCCTGGCTGGTACGGTCGAAAATGATGGCGATACCGACAAGGGCAAAGCCGTTGAGGAAGCCGACGGTGAAGAACTGGTTGGCGATCGCCTGCAGCACGTTCTTGCCGAGGCCGCCGACGCCGATCATCGATGCGACGACGACCATCGCCAGCGACATCATGATCGTCTGGTTGATGCCGGCCATGATGGTCGGCAACGCCAGCGGCATCTGCACGTTTTTCAGCTTCTGCCAGGCCGAGGAGCCGAAGGCGTCGGCCGCTTCCAGCACTTCCTTGTCGACGAGGCGGATGCCGAGATTGGTGAGCCTGATCATCGGCGGCACCGCGTAGATGACGACGGCGATCAGCCCCGGCACCTTGCCGATGCCGAAGATCATGACGACCGGGATCAGGTAGACGAAGCTCGGCATCGTCTGCATGACGTCGAGGATCGGATTGACGAAGGACTGCACCCGGTCCGAGCGCGCCATCAGGATACCGATCGGAATGCCGATGAGGATGGAGATCAGTGTGCAGACGGTGACCATGGCGAGCGTGACCATGGTGTCATTCCAAAGCCCGACAAGACCGATGGCGATCATCGACAGCGCGGTGCCGATGGTGACGTTGATGTTGCGGCTGCCGAAATAGACGATCGCGGTCATCGCCGCCAGGATCACAATCCAGGGGGAGCCGACGAACAGGCTTTCGAGGTAGTTCAGGAACCATTGAAGCGGCTGGACCACCGTGTCGATGGCGTTACCATAGGATCGCACGAAGCCCTTGAAGCTATCATCGACAGCCTTGCGGGCGAGCCGGATCGTGCTCTCGTCAATGGCAGGGAACTTGCAGAGCAACGCTGGCAAGACACTGCAGATGGAGGCCATTTGTTTCCCCTTCTTGGCCGGAAGTTTTTTTTAAGCCGGCCGCGTCTCGGCATCGAAAGGCTCGATGACGGCGCACACTTGGGTGACCTCTTTGGGTCCCGGCACTTAAACTGTGGCAGCGAAATGTGTCATCCGCTTACCTGATAGCGACGCGAAGGCTCCCGGTTCGCCGCCTCTGAGACGATGAACGTTCAAACGAAACCCGCAAGGACGCCCCATCGTTCCCTGTCCCGGCATCAAAACCGGAACGGGCAGGCGGCCGATTCCACGGTCCGCCTGCCGTCATTTTCGGTCAGAGCGCTGCCTTGACCTTTTCGGCCACTTCCGGGCTCACCCACTGTGTCCACATATCCGGGAACTCGGCGAGGAAGTGCTTGGCGCCGTCCTCGTTGGTGCCCTGGTTCTGGTCCATCCAGGCGAGAACCTTGTTGACGGTGCCATTGTCCCACTTGCGCGCCTTGACGTAGTCCATGGCGACGCTCGCCTTGTCGGCGAAGGACTTGGTCACGACGGTGTAAACGTCGGAAACCGGGTAGGAATTGACTTTCGGGCTCGGGCAATCCGGCACGGCGGTGCAGGCGTCCCAATCGGCCTTGTCGTGATCGACGCCGAAGGAGAGGCGGGTCATCTCGTATTTGCCGAGGATGGCGGTCGGTGCCCAGTAGTAGCCGAGCCAGCCGGTCTTCTTTTCGAACGCGTTGGCGATCGAGCCGTCGAGGCCGGCAGCCGAGCCGGTATCAACCAGCAGGAAGCCGTCCTTCTCCGCGTTCAGCGCGCGATAGAGATTGGCGGTCGAGACCTGGCAGTTCCAGCCGGACGGGCAATTGTGAACGGCGGCCTTCGACGAGTCTTCCGGTGCCGGGAAGAGTTCCGGGTGCTTCAGCGCGTCCTGCACCGTCTTGATGTCCGGGTGCGCGTCGGCGAGGAATTTCGGGATCCACCATCCTTCGACGCCGCCTTCGCTCAGGATCTTGGCGGCTTCGATGAGACGGCCTTCCTTGATCGCAGCGTCGAGCGGCGTGCGCACGGCGTTGACCCAGAGTTCCGGCGCCATGTCGGGCTGCGCCTTTTCGTTCATGGAAGCGAAGGTCGGCATGGTGTCGCCGGTGACCAGCGTCACCGTGCAGCCGTAGCCGTTCTCCAGAATGAACTTGTCCACCTGGGCGGCGACGCCGGCAGAAGCCCAGTTCATTTCGGCAATGCTGACTTCACCGCATTCCGCGGCCTGCGCGGAACCCGCCATGGCATAGAGGCCAGCGGCGAGAATGGTGGAAGCGAGGAGTTTCTTCATGTTGCAAGACCTCCCAGTCTTATTTTGCAGCCAAGATCCAAACGGGAATCCACGGCGGACGCGACATCCTCCGTCACCCGAAACAACGATGCAGCCGGGGGTTCGGCATCAAACAAGCCAAGGTTCACCCTTGCTGCGGACGGTGCGGGAGTTCGTATTCAGCCCTGGCCGCGGAACCCTGTCGCCAGCCAATCTCCTCTTATACCGCAAACCAAGCCTAAGGTTTCTCGCTGAGAAATCAACCTCTTCAATCGGTTGACCGGGAAGGACGGGGTCTCGTGCGTTCTGTCTGCGACATCGCCGAAGCGCGTATTTTGTGCGTGAGAGACCCCGAATTTAAGCAATAGCGACAATTCTTGCCGCAAAAAATGGCGCTGGGCGCCACGGACCTCAGAACCCTGTCGAGATCCTGACGTTTCCTGTCGTGATTGCGTCACGCCAAATGGCGCGCATGTCGCGAAAAATTTACAAAAAAGTCCGGAATTCATCTTTGGTTAAATCCTCACTAACCATCCGGTAACGATGTCCAGCTAATTGTTCTTCTCGCGGCGGGGGACTGCCGCCGGTCCGGATCAGGTTTGTGCGTCCCGGACTTTGAGCGAACCTTCGGTGTGTTTTTCCGAAGTGACCAGGCGTTTTTTGGCGGCCGCATCCCTCTTGAAGAGGTTGATGCGGCCTTCGCATTTCAGGGCCAATGCCGGACATAAAAAAACCGCCCCGGAGGGGCGGTGGAGGAGGCTCTGGGAGGAGAGCTCGAAGGGGCTTCCGCCCCGATCGCTGGCGTTAGCCGACGTTCGACGTGCGGATGACGCCGAGCGGGCCGAAGGGCGCGTCGACGACGAGGTTGCGTACGCGCGACTGGCTGGACGGAACCTTCGAGTTCCAGGCGATCTGAACGAAATTGGGCTTGCTGAAAATATACAGCATGGACATGAACCTTGAGAGGCCGGAGGCCTATCCTCCGGGGCGTGTTGCTATGCCGCTGATATAGGAGTGCGCTGCAAAAAATTGAATGCCAAACTCGCCACGCCATGTCGCATTCTGGCTATCGGCCGCGACATTTTCGACAAGCCTTGCGAAAGCGCGAAACAATGCGTGAAAGGGCTTTGTCAATTGCGGCGAAATCGTGTCGAAACAGACCTTTGCCGCTGCCCGTTTCAGTGTTACCGATGGCCGCATGACACGCAGGATCATGTTGCAGGGAACCGGCTCGGATGTCGGAAAATCGGTATTGGTGGCGGGGCTCTGCCGGCTTGCCGCCAATCAGGGCCTGAAGGTCCGGCCGTTCAAGCCGCAGAACATGTCGAACAACGCCGCCGTTTCCGACGACGGCGGCGAGATCGGCCGCGCGCAATGGCTGCAGGCGCTGGCCGCGCGCGTGTCGTCGTCGGTGCACATGAACCCGGTGCTCCTGAAGCCGCAGTCGGACGTGGGCAGCCAGATCGTCGTTCAGGGCAAGGTCGCCGGGCAGGCTAGGGGGCGGGAATATCAGGCGCTCAAGCCCAAGCTGCTGGGCGCCGTCATGGAGAGTTTCGAACAAATATCGGCCGGTGCCGATCTCGTGGTGGTCGAAGGCGCCGGCTCGCCGGCCGAAATCAACCTCAGGCCCGGCGACATCGCCAATATGGGCTTTGCGACACGGGCCGACGTGCCGGTCGTGCTGGTCGGCGACATCGACCGCGGCGGGGTGATCGCCTCGCTGGTCGGCACGCATGCGATCCTGCCCGAGGAAGACCGGCGCATGGTGACCGGCTATCTCATCAACAAGTTCCGCGGCGACGTCACGCTGTTCGACGACGGCATTGCCGCCATCGGCGGCTACACCGGCTGGCCCTGCTTCGGCGTCGTGCCGTGGTTGAAGGCGGCGGCACGCCTGCCTGCCGAAGATTCCGTCGTACTGGAGAAGCTGACGCGCGGCGAGGGGCGGGCGCTGAAGGTTGCCGTCCCGGTGCTGTCGCGCATCGCCAATTTCGACGACCTCGATCCGCTCGCCGCCGAACCGGAGATTGATCTCGTCTTCGTGCGGCCTGGCAGTCCCATTCCGGCAGACGCTGGCCTCGTCGTCATTCCCGGGTCGAAGTCGACCATCGGCGACCTCATCGATTTCCGTGCGCAAGGGTGGGACCGTGACCTCGAACGTCATGTGCGCCGGGGCGGCCGGGTCATCGGCATCTGCGGCGGCTACCAGATGCTCGGCCGGCGCGTCACCGATCCGCTCGGCATCGAGGGCGGCGAACGTGCGGTCGAGGGTCTCGGGCTGCTCGAGGTCGAGACCGAGATGGCGCCGGAAAAGACGGTGCGCAACAGCCGCGCCTGGTCGCTGGAGCATGATGTGGCGCTCGAAGGCTACGAAATCCATCTTGGCAAGACGCAAGGTGCGGACTGTGGCCGGCCGTCGGTGCGCATCGACAATCGCGCCGACGGCGCCCTTTCGGCCGATGGCCGCGTGATGGGCACCTACCTGCATGGGCTCTTCACCAGCGACGCCTATCGCGGCGCGCTGCTCAAGAGTTTCGGCATCGAAGGCGGCGCCAACAACTACCGCCAATCGGTCGATGCGGCGCTCGACGATGTCGCGAACGAGCTGGAGGCTGTGCTCGATCGTCGCTGGCTGGACGAGTTGCTCAGGCACTAGGGACGCGGCAAGGGTCAGCCAGCAGGTCCCCGGGGGAACTACGCTGCGACATCGTGCTCCTCGCTTGCGGCTTCCCAGACTTCCCGCGCGGCATCCAGGTTCATCAGGGCAATCCCCAAGCCGACAATCAGGTCCGGCCAGGCCGACTGCCACAGGTAGGCTGTCGCCAGACCCGCGGCGATGATGGCCACATTGGCGAAGGCATCGTTGCGGGCCGAGAGAAATGCTGCCAGCGTGAGGCTGCCGCTCGTGTGACGGTAGGCGACGAGCAGATAGGCGCAGAAGAGGTTGACCACCAGCGCCCCAAGTCCGGTCAGGGACAGGGCAAAGGGCTCTGGCGGGACCGGATCCATGAACTTCGCCCAGGCCGTCCAAAGGAAGGCCAGCGCCGGTACCAGCAGAATGAACGCCATCGCCAGGCCGACTCGCGCGCGGGTTCGCGTCGTCCAGGCCAGAGCAAAGAAAATCAGCATGTTGACGGAGGCGTCTTCGAGCAAGTCGACGCTGTCGGCCATGAGGGACGCCGAGCCGATGGAAAGCGCGACAAGGAGTTCGACCCCGAAATAGCCGAGGTTCAACAGGGAGACGATGAGGACGACGCGGCGCAGGTCGGTATCCACTCGAAAAGTTCCTTTTCTGGCGAGATTCGCCCCCGGCACTTTGACACACGTGTTAGCAGCAGGTTGCTATCCATAGCATTAGGTTTCGACATCGGTTCCGCTCACACCGCCGTCGTGCCTGACGCCCGACAAATCGTCGCGTGGCGCAACTCGGCCGGGGAGGCGTCGCATGCGTCGATTGACTTTGGGCTGCCCGCTTCCTAATCATCAGGTGTTGGATGGTTCCCCCTTGTCGTGGCGATCTGGGGGAATAATTGGGAATGTGACGGATGGACCCAAATCGGGCATCCTTATCGCAGCCGACCCCGCGACTGTAGAACGGTCAGGGTTCGCCATCGGGTTTGGTGCCGGGCTGTCGGCCGGTTGCACGGGCAATCGGGGCAGGTCGGGGATCAAGCCGGAAAAGCCACTGGCGTGGCATCGTGATCAGCCGATTGGACGCCTCTTCTTCTACGAATCGTCCGCCTTTCACGATGTCCCTCACAGCACCCATGCGTCGGAGACGACGCGCAAAGGTTCGCTGTGGCACCGGAAAGACGCCGGGAAGGTGAGGCGGGCCGCTCGGGCCCTGACATCGGAACCTTGCCCTTTAAGGGCGAGGCGATGTTCGGCCCGTGACGCCGTGAGCCAGGAGACCTGCCATCCGGCATGGGCATTCCGCCCGAGGGGACTTTTGTCTCCAACGCCATCACGGAGGTTGTTTTGGCTCGCAGATGTTTTCAAGAACGCGCCCGTGGCGCGTCCGATGGCTTTTGCCACCGACGGCTGATTTGGGAATGTTGAGGCAGCCACGATGAGCAGTCTCAGCGCCGGGCCCGTGCTGGTCCTTGGCGGCGCCCGTTCCGGCAAGTCCAGCTTTTCCGAGAGGCTCGTCGAAGCGTCCGGCTTCACCATGCATTATGTCGCCACGGGCCGCGCCTGGGACGACGAAATGCGCGAGCGCATCGACCATCACCGGACGCGCCGCGGCGAGGGCTGGACGACGCATGAGGAGCCGCTCGATCTCGTCGGCATCCTCAGACGCATCGATGATCCCAGCCATGTGGTCCTGATCGACTGCCTGACGCTATGGGTAACCAATCTCATGCTGGAAGAGCGCGACATGACGGCGGAGTTCGCCGCCCTTGTTGCGTATCTGCCTGAGGCGCGGGCGCGCCTCGTCTTTGTTTCCAATGAGGTCGGCCTCGGCATCGTGCCCGAGAACCGCATGGCCCGCGAGTTTCGCGACCATGCCGGCCGGCTTCACCAGATCGTTGCGGAGAAATCCGCTGAAGTTTACTTTGTCGCGGCCGGTTTGCCGCTGAAAATGAAGGGTTGATCCATGACCACTGCGAGAGCCAACCAGGGCAAGATCCCGGCGACCGTCATCACCGGCTTCCTCGGCGCCGGCAAGACGACGATGATCCGCAACCTGCTGCAGAACGCCGACGGCAAGCGCATCGCGCTGATCATCAACGAGTTCGGCGATCTCGGCGTCGACGGCGATGTCTTGAAGGGCTGCGGTGCCGAGGCCTGCACCGAGGACGACATCATCGAGCTTACCAATGGCTGCATCTGCTGCACCGTGGCTGACGATTTCATCCCGACCATGACGAAGCTGCTCGAGCGTGAAAACCGCCCTGACCACATCATCATCGAAACCTCGGGCCTTGCCCTGCCGCAGCCGCTGATCGCCGCTTTCAACTGGCCGGATATCCGCAGCGAAGTGACCGTCGATGGCGTCGTCACCGTGGTCGACAGCGCCGCCGTTGCCGCTGGCCGCTTTGCCGACGACCACGACAAGGTCGATGCGCTGCGCGTCGAGGACGACAATCTCGATCACGAAAGCCCGATCGAGGAGCTGTTCGAGGATCAACTGACGGCTGCCGATCTCATCGTTCTCAACAAGACCGATCTGATCGATGCCTCCGGCCTCAAGGCCGTGCGCGACGAGGTGTCTTCGCGCACCAGCCGCAAGCCGACGATGATCGAGGCGAAGAACGGCGAAGTCGCCGCTGCCATCCTGCTTGGCCTCGGTGTCGGCACGGAAAGCGATATCGCCAACCGCAAGTCGCATCACGAGATGGAGCACGAGGCAGGTGAGGAGCACGATCACGACGAGTTCGACAGCTTCGTCGTCGAGCTCGGTTCGATCGCCGATCCGGCCGCCTTCATCGATCGCCTGAAGGGCGTAATCGCGGAGCACGACGTTCTGCGCCTCAAGGGTTTTGCAGACGTGCCCGGCAAGCCGATGCGCCTCCTGATCCAGGCGGTCGGCGCCCGCATCGACCAATATTACGACCGCGCCTGGGGCGCTGGCGAAAAGCGCGGTACGCGCCTCGTCGTCATCGGCCTGCACGACATGGACGAGGCGGCGGTGCGCGCTGCGATCACCGCGCTCGTGTAGATCGTTCTTTGAATGAAATGATCTAACGCATTGAAATGATGCAGTTCCGGATGGAGAACGCTTTTAGCGTTTTCGTTCGGAATTGCCCCAACGGACAAGACGAATGCATCTGCTTCTCGCCCAGAAAGGAACGATCGCCGACGGCAACGAGGCGATCGACCTTGGGCAAACGCCGGCCGATATCCTTTTCCTATCGGCCGCCGACACCGAGCTCTCCTCGATCGCCGCGGCTCACGGCCGACGCGACGGAGGCTTGAGCCTGCGCATCGCCAGCCTGATGAGCCTGATGCACCCGATGTCGGTCGACACTTACGTCGAGCGCACGGCGCGTCACGCCAAGCTGATCGTCGTCCGGCCGCTCGGTGGCGCCAGCTATTTCCGTTATCTGCTGGAAGCCCTGCATGCGGCTGCCGTCACCCATCGTTTCGAGATCGCGGTTCTGCCGGGTGACGACAAGCCGGATCCGGGGCTGGAGCCTTTCTCCACCGTCGCAGCCGACGACCGCCAGCGCCTTTGGGCTTACTTCACCGAAGGCGGCTCGGACAATGCCGGGCTGTTTCTCGACTATGCGGCCGCACTGGTCACGGGTGCGGAGAAGCCGCAGCCGGCAAAGCCCCTGTTGAAGGCCGGCATCTGGTGGCCGGGTGCTGGCGTGATCGGCGTCAGCGAATGGCAGTCCCTTGTTCAGGGACGGATGGTAGCGAGGGAGGGATTCGAACCCCCGACGGTTGGGATCTGCTTTTACCGCGCGCTCGTGCAGAGTGGCGAGACACGGCCGGTGGAGGCGCTGATCGATGCGCTGGAGGCTGAAGGTGTGCGGGCACTGCCGGTGTTCGTCTCAAGCCTCAAGGATGCCGTTTCCGTCGGCACGCTGCAGGCGATTTTTTCCGAGGCCGCACCCGACGTGGTGATGAACGCCACTGGCTTTGCGGTCTCGTCGCCCGGTGCCGACCGTCAGCCGACGGTGCTGGAATCGACCGGTGCGCCGGTGCTGCAGGTGATTTTCTCCGGCTCGTCGCGGGCGCAATGGGAAACGTCGCCGCAGGGGCTGATGGCGCGCGACCTCGCCATGAACGTGGCACTACCCGAAGTCGATGGCCGCATCCTTGCGCGCGCCGTCTCCTTCAAGGCGGCGTCGATCTATGACGCCAAGGTGGAGGCCAATATCGTCGGCCATGAGCCGCTCGAAGACCGGGTGCGCTTTGCCGCTGATCTTGCCGTCAACTGGGCGAAGCTGCGCTGGGCAGAGCCCGCCGAGCGCCGCATTGCCATCGTCATGGCCAACTATCCGAACCGCGACGGTCGCCTCGGCAACGGTGTTGGGCTCGACACGCCGGCCGGTACCGTCGAGGTGCTTAGCGCCATGGCGCGGAAAGGCTATGTGGTCGGTGAGGTTCCCGCCGATGGCGACGCGCTGATCCGCTATCTGATGGCCGGGCCGACCAATGCGGCGAGCCATGACCGCGAAATTCGCGAGCGTATTTCGCTGAACGATTACAAGACGTTCTTCGATTCGCTTCCGAAACAGATAAAGGATGAAGTTGCCGGTCGCTGGGGCGTGCCGGAGGCCGATCCCTTCTTCCTCGATGGCGCCTTCGCGCTGCCGCTCGCCCGCTTCGGCGAGGTGATCGTCGGCATCCAACCGGCGCGCGGCTACAACATCGATCCGAAGGAAAGCTACCATTCGCCGGACCTCGTGCCGCCGCATGGCTATCTCGCCTTCTACGCCTTCCTGCGCCAGCAGTTCGGCGCGCAGGCGATCGTGCACATGGGCAAGCATGGCAACCTCGAATGGCTGCCGGGCAAGGCCCTGGCGCTGTCGGAAACCTGCTATCCCGAAGCGATCTTCGGGCCGCTGCCGCACATCTATCCCTTCATCGTCAACGATCCGGGCGAAGGTACGCAGGCCAAGCGCCGCACCAGCGCCGTCATCATCGACCACCTGACCCCGCCCTTGACGCGCGCCGAATCCTACGGCCCGCTCAAGGATCTGGAAGCGCTCGTCGACGAATATTACGACGCCGCCGGCGGTGATCCGCGCCGCCTCAGGCTGCTCAGCCGCCAGATCCTCGATCTCGTGCGCGACATCGGCCTCGACAGCGACGCAGGCATCGACAGGGGCGACAGCGACGACAAGGCGCTGGAAAAGCTCGACGCCTATCTCTGCGACCTCAAGGAAATGCAGATCCGCGACGGCCTGCACATCTTCGGCGTCGCGCCGGAAGGGCGGTTGTTGACGGACCTCACCGTAGCGCTGGCGCGCGTGCCCCGCGGTCTCGGCGAGGGCGGCGACCAGAGCCTGCAGCGGGCGATCGCAGCGGATGCGGGGCTGCGTGGGTTCGCTATTCCCACCTCCGCGGGGGGTAGCCCCGCACGCGACGCCCAACCCTTCGACCCGCTCGACTGCGTCATGTCCGACACCTGGACAGGCCCGAAACCGTCCATCCTCGCTGACCTCTCGGACGCCCCCTGGCGCACCGCCGGCGATACGGTCGAGCGCATCGAGTTGCTTGCCGCAAATCTCGTGTCGGGTGAACTGGCTTGCCCGGACCACTGGGCCAACACCCGCGCCGTGCTCGGCGAAATCGAAACGCGCCTGAAGCCGTCGATTTCAAACTCGGGTGCCGCCGAGATGACCGGCTTCCTCACCGGTCTCAGCGGCCGCTTCGTCGCCCCCGGTCCATCGGGCGCGCCGACGCGCGGCCGGCCGGATGTGTTGCCGACGGGGCGCAATTTCTACTCCGTGGATAGCCGCGCGGTGCCGACGCCGGCTGCCTATGAGCTCGGCAAGAAATCGGCCGAGCTTCTGATCCGCCGCTACCTGCAGGACCACGGCGAATGGCCGTCCTCCTTTGGCCTGACCGCCTGGGGTACGGCGAACATGCGCACCGGCGGCGACGACATCGCCCAGGCCCTGGCGCTGATCGGCGCCAAGCCCACCTGGGACATGGTCTCTCGCCGGGTGATGGGCTACGAGATCGTGCCGCTCGCAGTCCTCGGCCGCCCACGCGTCGACGTGACCTTGCGCATTTCCGGCTTCTTCCGCGATGCCTTCCCGGACCAGATCGCGCTGTTCGACAAGGCGATCCGCGCCGTCGGCGCGCTGGAGGAAGACGATGCCGACAACATGATCGCCGCACGCATGCGGGCGGAAAGCCGACGGTTGGAAGCGGAAGGTGTCGAGGCTGCCGAGGCCGCGCGTCGCGCCTCCTACCGCGTCTTCGGCGCAAAGCCCGGTGCCTATGGCGCCGGCCTGCAGGCGCTGATCGACGAGAAGGGCTGGGAAACCAAAGCCGATCTCGCCGAGGCCTATCTTACCTGGGGCGCCTATGCCTATGGCGCCGGCGAGGAGGGCAAGGCCGAGCGCGATCTTTTCGAGGAGCGCCTGCGCACGATAGAGGCGGTGGTGCAGAACCAGGACAACCGCGAGCACGATCTGCTCGACAGCGACGACTACTACCAGTTCGAAGGCGGCATGAGCGCTGCCGCCGAACAGCTCGGCGGTCACCGTCCGGCGATCTACCACAACGACCATTCCCGTCCGGAAAAACCTGTGATCCGGTCGCTCGAAGAAGAGATCGGCCGCGTGGTCCGGGCCCGCGTCGTCAATCCCAAGTGGATCGATGGCGTCATGCGCCACGGATACAAGGGCGCCTTCGAGATCGCTGCCACGGTCGACTACATGTTCGCCTTTGCCGCGACCACGGGTGCGGTGCGCGACCATCATTTCGAGGCCGCCTATCAGGCGTTCATCGTCGACGAGCGCGTGGCTGACTTCATGCGCGACAAGAACCCGGCCGCCTTTGCCGAGCTTGCCGAACGCCTGCTTGAAGCAATCGACCGCAATCTCTGGACGCCGCGCTCGAATTCGGCGCGGTTTGAACTTGCCGGCATCGGCACGGCAGCAACCCGGCTTCGTGCCGGCAATGAATAGAGCGGTTCCGGGCTGGCGGTAATCCGTCCGGAATTGCTTGCAAACAAGGACCTGGTTCCGTTTCGCTGCTCAGTGAAGTGCGAAAAGGAACCGAAGCGGGACGAGGGCGTCTGCCCATCCCGAACTTGAGAACTGAGGGAGTGATCATGAGCGACGAGACGACAGTAGGCGGCGAAGCCCCGGCCGAGAAGGACGATGCCCGCCACGCCATGAAGATGGCGAAGAAGAAGGCAGCGCGCGAAAAGATCATGGCGACGAAGACCGACGAGAAGGGTCTGATCATCGTCAACACCGGCAAGGGCAAGGGCAAGTCGACCGCCGGCTTCGGCATGATCTTCCGCCATATCGCCCACGGCATGCCCTGCGCCGTCGTGCAGTTCATCAAGGGTGCGATGGCAACCGGCGAGCGCGAGTTGATCGAGAAGCATTTCGGCGATGTCTGCCAGTTCTATACGCTCGGCGAGGGCTTCACCTGGGAAACGCAGGATCGCGCCCGCGATGTTGCGATGGCTGAAAAGGCCTGGGAGAAGGCGAAGGAACTGATCCGTGACGAGCGCAACTCGATGGTGCTGCTCGACGAGATCAACATTGCTCTGCGCTACGACTACATCGACGTCGCCGAAGTGGTGCGCTTCCTGAAGGAAGAAAAGCCGCACATGACGCATGTGGTGCTCACCGGCCGCAACGCGAAAGAAGACCTGATCGAAATCGCCGATCTCGTCACTGAGATGGAGCTGATCAAGCATCCGTTCCGTTCCGGCATCAAGGCGCAGCAGGGCGTGGAGTTTTGATGAGCCAGAGCTGGCAGTTCTGGGCGCTGCTTTCGGCCGCCTTCGCTGCGCTCACGGCGGTGTTTGCCAAGGTCGGGGTTGCGCAGATCAACTCCGACTTCGCAACGCTGATCCGCACCGTCGTCATCCTCTGCGTGATCGCCGCCATCGTGGCGGCGACAGGGCAGTGGCAGAAGCCATCGGAAATCTCCGGACGCACCTGGCTGTTTCTCGCGCTGTCCGGTCTTGCCACCGGCGCCTCCTGGCTTGCCTATTTCCGCGCGCTCAAGCTCGGCGACGCCGCCCGCGTGGCGCCGATCGACAAGCTTTCGATCATCATGGTCGCAATCTTCGGCGTGCTCTTCCTCGGTGAAAAGCTCAACCTGATGAACTGGCTCGGCGTCGGCTTCATTGCCGCCGGGGCGCTGTTGCTGGCGGTGTTTTGAGCGCGCCTGCTCTGGTGCCTGTTCACTGAATGCTCGCCTCAATCAATCCGTAATCCCGACACATGCAGTGGTTGTGACGAGCGGGAGGACGGCATGCAGGTCGACGGCAATTGGCGCGAGCGCCTTCCTGATCCGTCGGGCCAAGTCGCGCAGTTCGGCAGACGCTGGAAGCGTCGCAGCCTGAGGGGGAGCCCTGCATCAGACCCACCGGCGGACACGCCTGCAATAGGCACCGTAGGCGTCGCCGAAGACCTTGGCGAGGTGGGTTTCCTCCATGCGGATCTGGTAGGAAATCGAGATCCAGGCGGAGAGCGCCAGCGCCACCGCGATGACGTTGGGCACCGCCAGCACCGTGCCGATCAGCGCGGTCACCATGCCGACATAGATCGGGTTGCGCGAGAAGGCATAGAGGCCTGAGGTCACAAGCGGCGCGTCCTGCTTTTCAGGGATGCCGATCTTCCAGGAATGACGCATCGCCCATTGCGACAGCATCGTCAGCCCGCCGCCGAGCGTCATCAGCGCCAGGCCGACGGCGTGAAGGATGGGCGTGTCGAGCGCCGGGATCCGGCCGAGGGCAGCATCGACGGAGGCCGGGAGCATGGCGACCGCCAGCAGGTGGATCACCAGCGCTGCGACGATCAGGCGGAAAAGCCTGCCCGCAAACCCCTCCGCGTCGTCGCCATAGGTTAGCACGACCGGCGAGCGGCCGGATTGCACACGGCGGAGGATCGCCAGCGCGAGCGTGGACAATCCCACGACGAGCATCAGGATGGCGGGAAGGGTGGTGGACATCTAAACCTCTGGAAACGAGCGGGAAAGCGGAATACGAGCGACCGAAAAGGGGCAGCGGATATGACTGTAAATCCCCTCTGGTTGCACGCCTGCAAATGTGAAATCTCTAGTTACTAGAGGTGCAAGGGGGTGACCGAATATTTTTCGATGCCCTGAGCCCTGAGCTCGGTGCCCAAAGCCTCGGGGCCCGTGCCGGCGATCGCTGTGTCCGGTGACCGCCGTGAGCCCGTGCGATGTTCATGGTTGCAGCGTCGTTGCCGCCGCCGCGCGATCGGTCCGCAGGCGTACGCCCAAGCAGAAGGCCGCGCCAAAGTGAGTTTGCGATATTTTGCCCGTTGACGTTCTTGAAATGTTCGTCTCAATGAAACCTTAATCAGGATACACTAGGTGGTTGTGTGTGGGCGGAGGGCGACATGCAGGCAAAAGACGAATGGCGCGGTCGCCTTGAAAGCACGTTTTTTCCCTTTGCGACCTGGGTCTCGATGGCGCTGGTCGCGGCAGGCACCGTTGTTTTTAGCGTTGCCATGTCTGAAACGGGCGCGTTGCAGGTTCTCCTGGTCCTGGTTCCTTTCGCCTGCGCCCTGCCAGCGATGATCAGCGCTCGGCTGACGGTCGCTTTCAGGCGCTTTGCCAGCAATGCGTGGCAGCTTCTTCCGCTTTCGGCGGCCTGTGGTTTCGTAACGGTCGCCGGGTTTGCCATGCTTTACGCGCTGTCCCTGGCGGTGGCGCACTGGAATCCGAGCGCCTACGAGCCTGCCTTTTCCTGGCCGCTCCACGAGCGTGCGGCCGTCATCGCGCTTTTGCACAAGGCGGCTACCCACGTGCTGCTGCCTGCGGCAGGTGGCGCATTGATGGCCGGCATCAGCGGGGCGCTCTGGCTTTATCGCGAACACCAGGAGCACGGCGCCGGAGAGACGTCGAGCCTCGAAGAATCGCATTCTGCCTCTCCGTCCGTACCGGCCGGCGCCAGCGCGCTGGCTGCAGATACCAATGCCGACGCGCGCTACTTCTGGTCTACGACCGTGTTCGGTCCTGTGATCGTCGCGGCGACGGTGGCGGTGATCCTCAGTGCCTTTATTCCGGGTTCCAATGGCAGAGGGTCTCTTGAATTCCTGTGGTTCGTGCTCAGGCTCTATTCTGGCGGCACGTTCGCGGCCGCCGTCGCCGCAGCCTTGATGCTTGTGCTGATGTCCGGCCGGTCCCGGGCGGCGGCATGGCCGGTGGCTCTTTGCGTCGGCCTTCATGCCGGCGCGATCTTCCTGTTGCTGTTTGCACCGGCAGAGGGGCACGCCGAAAGCCAGCAGGATCTGCTGGCTGTTGGCGGCATCCTCGGCGCGTTGTCTGCAGCCGCATGCGCGGCGATCTGGTTTCCAGCTCGGCCGGCACCGCTCCTTGGAAACGGCAGCAGCGTTTCGACGCTGAGCGGATGGTGGATGGTGCGCACCTTCTCGATTGCCGGGCTCGTCGCGCCGCTCACCGCTGCCCTTGCCTACGCTCTTTTCGTCACCGTCGCGCAAGAAGCCGCGGCGTCGGCGGATGACACCCTCATTGGCCGATTGCGAAGCTTCGATCCCGAGATGTGGGCGATTGCCTACCGGATCTGGGCGGTCGTCGCCCTGCAGACGCTGGCACTTGACCATTTCCTGCCGTCCAGCGGCGTCCGGCGCGCCGTTGCTTTCGTTGTCATTCCCGCGTTTGCGTTTCTGTTTGCCGGCAGCATGGGCCATTGTCTCGACGACTACGTCATGTCGAGACCGATGCCGATCTCGATCGCGTCCTTCATCGAGTTTGGCCTGCCGGGGCTTTTTGCCGGGCTTTCCGCCGTCTACCTGAGCCGTCGCGGCTCATCGCGCGGCCCGGCTGCCACCGCATTCGCTGCCCAGTAAAATCGGAACTGGCGAAATCGGATCTGGTGTAATCGGAACTGGCGATGGAATCCGGCGTCAAGCGGACAGGAACGATCGGCCGCGACCGCCGGGTGCTGCAGTTTGCAACCGGCGCGCCGGATCGCCAGCGCGCGACATGATCGGGCGACACGTGCCGGTCCAGATGGTGGTCTGCCGAACGCGCGACTTAGGTCGTGGTGACCGGACGTTCAGCGGCGAGGTGATGGCGCGTCGTGCGGGGTAAGACGGCAGCGTTGCCTTGTTCTTCGGCAAATCTTGTTTGAACCTTGACCGAACATCCTTGATGGACGTCGTAAAAGCCTCCATTTAACGTTTCATCATGGTCGAGATAGCGGGTGAGCCTTGAAGATCGCTTTCAGAGTTGCGGTTGCTGCCGCGTCGGTTTTGCTGTTTGCGGCGTCCGGTGACGTGGGTTTTTCACAGACAACGAAAACGGCCGTGTCCAAGGCCCACGTTTCCACGGCGAAGGCCAAGCCGAAGCCCAAGCCCAGTCGGAAGCAGAAGGCGGCGGATGAAGCCAAGGCAAAGGCTCTCGCCGAGGCTCGCCGCCCGCGGATCTGCGAGACCCGCAACGCACAGTGCAGCTATGGCGCGGGCCCCGTGGGGGAGCCGTGTTCGTGCTGGTCGAAGTCCGGTGCGCCTGATGCTGGCCTGACTGCGAGACCCTGACTGCGTTGTGGTGCCAGAGGAACGCGTCTGGCCCCGAATCTGAACGTCGACAACCCTGAGACTGCCATCGATGTTCGCGGCATCCGCGGGCGAGGGTGCGCGTCGCCGCTTCAACTGCTGTCGGGCGGGGCAAAGAAGCAGTTCACATGATCTTCCGTCGGGTGGAGGCAGAGATGATATTGCCCGTCGCCCGACGGGATCTCATCTCCATATGGGATCCAGAACAGGTGTGGTCTTGTCGCGAGGTGGTGATCGCCCGCGCGCAAGCGGACGGAAAAGCCTTGGCCCCCGCGGGTTACGTCCGGAGTGGGGATGGCTTCACAATCTCCACCGACGTGACGCGCCTTGCAGCACGCCGGAGGATAGGTCCAGCCGGTGGTCGCCTGGTGCGCGGCAGACCCCACCACGCCGAGCGAGATGGAGGCAAGCGTGATCAGGGGCAAGATTGACAGGGCGAACGTCATTGCGCACCTCCTTGGAGGCAGCCTTCGAGAAACGCCGACAGGTTGCTTGCGAACGGGCGAAACCAGTTGTCACTCCCCGATGACCGGGCCGTGCCCTGGACCAGGGAACCGCAGTGTTTCGCCTGGGCGATGATACTACGCCCCGGCCGGCATAAAAACGCTTCGGGGATGTTGTTCGATCTACGTGACGTGCGTTTGCCCGGACAGCGAACCGGCCGTGGGGCTTGATATCGAGGGGCAAGTCGACCGGCCGCTGCTTGCGCCAGCGTCATCGATACCCGCGCAACGGACAATGCTGCGAGCCGCAAGCCGGAGGTCGACAGATCTCCCTAACCGACCTCGTTCATCTCGAAGAGCGGGAGGGCGAGGCAGACCGACAGGACGTGCCATGGCTCGCCTTCGATCGTGGCGCCGTCTCCTTTATCGCGGAGCGTGAGATGGGGTGCAATGTCCGCGCATGTCTGCGCCAGCAGAGCAATCGCTTCTTCGGCAGTCAGGCCGCTCGGATAGCGGACGGCGTATTTCCTGTGGGCTGCTGTGTTTTCTGAGGTCATTTGGCCGGGCTTGGAGAGAGCTATGGCGAGGTTCTGAAACCTACATCGGGCGGTCCCGGCCAAGTTTCGATAGCTCTTCGGAGGTAGCGGCAGCAGTCAAAAAGGAATAGGCGGCAAGGGGGTACGCCGACGTCGCTCGCCGGAAGGCGCGCCAGCCGGCATCGTTCCTCGCCGCGCGGACGATGTCGCTACTGTGCGATCACCTGGTTAAAGGCGCGCCTTGCTTCAAAGCTCGAGCCAAATCCGGAGCGGATGCGTTGGATCCGCCAAGAGCTTGATGGCAAGGGCGATCGAGACGACGACGAGCAGTGGCTTGATGATCTTGGCGCCCTTGGCCATGGCGTAGCGCGAGCCGAGTTGGGCGCCGAGGAACTGGCCGACGCCCATCAGCAGGCCGACCTTCCACAAGATGGCGCCAAAGAACAGGAAGACGCCGAAGGCGCCGATGTTGGAGCCGAAGTTCAGGAACTTGGTGTGCGCCGTCGCCTTCAGGACGCCGAAACCGGCGAGCGTCACGAAGCCGAGCATGAAGAAGGAGCCGGTGCCAGGGCCGAAGACACCGTCGTAAAAACCGATCAGCGGCACCAGCGTCAGTGTGAAGACGAAGGGCGTGATACGGCGGTGCTGGTCGACATCGCCCATGTTCGGCTTCAGGCCGAAATAGAGCGCGATCGCGATCAGCAGGAACGGCAGGATCGCTTTCAGCACGTCACCGGGCACGATCGTCGCGAGCAGCGCGCCGAGCACGGCGCCGGCCGCCGACATCAGCGCCATCGGCAATTGCTCTTTCAGGTTCACATGGCCCTTGCGGGCGTAGGAAAGCGTCGCCGAGCCGGAGCCGAAGAGCCCCTGCAGCTTGTTGGTGCCAAGCGTCTGCAGCGGCGGGATACCGGCAATCAGCATCGCCGGAATGGTGATCATGCCGCCGCCGCCGGCGATCGAATCGATAAAGCCGGCGATGAAGGCGGCAACGAACAGAAAGGCGAGCAGGTGGAAGGCAAGATCTTGCAAGACGAGACTCGTGAGAGGGAGACCTGAGGGAGTTCTGCGCCTTGTGTCAGAGCCCGCGACGAAAAGCAAAGCCTTCCGTAAGGGCGTGGCGACCGCCACCAGCGCCATGGCCGCAATCGTAAGCAAGATCAGTCGGTTGCGCCGACTCGCTGGAATTTCGGATGGGAGGCTCGCCTCGCGCAAACGGTCGCCGTCGCCGTCCTGCTCGACCGTTCGCGGTGACGACAATCTTCCCCAATCGCGACATCGGGATGACGCAATCCGGTTTGACCGGTTGTCGCCGCTTGGCTAAAATTGACAGACATGCGACGGCGTCCGCTTCGGCGGACTGAAAGAGCGTCCGGTGCGGCCGACCCAGCCAGGGGGCCATCAGCCGGTGCTGTCCAGATCGGCCGGGACGGATCGTCCCAGCCGGCGCTTCGTTAAGGAGAACAACGAAGGGAGCCGGCCGCCGATGCCATCGGGCCAACACTCTGCACAGACGACGAAAGCAGGAGCCGGGCTGGTGCTCGGGCTCGGCTGCGAGCGTTGCACGCCGGCCGAAGAGGTGATCGCCCTTGCCGAGCGTGCGCTTGCCGATGCCGGTGCTGCGCCCGGCGATCTGCGGCTGGTCGCCTCGCTCGATGCTCGCGCCGAGGAGCCGGCGATCCTGGCGGCCGCTCAGCATTTCTCGGTTCCGGCCGCGTTCTACGATGCCGCCACGCTCGAAGCCGAAGCTTCCCGGCTCGCCAACCCCTCCGAGGTCGTCTTTGCCTACACGGGTTGTCATGGCGTTGCCGAGGGCGCAGCGCTGGTCGGTGCCGGTCGCGAAGCCGTGCTGATTGTGCAGAAGATCGTCTCCGCCCATGCGACGGCCGCACTTGCCGGGCCGGCGACCTTGCGCGCCGAAAAGCGCATCCAGGCGGCGGAGGCTGTCTGATGCGTTCTTGTGTTGTTGAATTGAATCAATCTTTTGCCCGGGGTTTCTCTCAAGTGGAATCCGGTTCTTTAGAGAGCGCGTCAGGCGTGCCTTTGGGTGGCGCCGAAATACAGGTGGGACAGCACGCATGATCGACGACCTCTTTGCCGGATTGCCGGCGCTCGAAAAAGGTTCGGTCTGGCTGGTCGGCGCCGGCCCCGGCGATCCCGGCCTGTTGACGCTGCATGCGGCCAATGCGCTGCGCCAGGCGGATGTGATCGTGCATGATGCGCTGGTCAACGAGGATTGCCTGAAGCTGGCGCGGCCGGGCGCCGTGCTGGAGTTTGCGGGCAAGCGTGGCGGCAAGCCGTCGCCGAAGCAGCGCGACATCTCGCTTCGCCTCGTCGAACTCGCGCGCGCCGGCAACCGGGTGCTGCGCCTCAAAGGCGGCGATCCCTTCGTCTTCGGTCGCGGTGGCGAGGAGGCGCTGACGCTGGTCGAGCACCAGGTGCCGTTCCGAATCGTGCCCGGCATCACCGCCGGTATCGGCGGGCTTGCCTATGCCGGCATTCCCGTGACCCATCGCGAGGTCAACCACGCGGTCACTTTCCTGACTGGCCATGATTCCTCCGGCCTGGTGCCGGATCGCATCAACTGGCAGGGCATCGCCAGCGGCTCGCCTGTCATCGTCATGTACATGGCGATGAAACATATCGGCGCGATCACCGCCAACCTCATTGCCGGCGGCCGCTCGCCGGACGAACCGGTCGCCTTCGTCTGCAACGCCGCGACGCCGCAGCAGGCGGTGCTGGAAACGACGCTTGCGCGTGCAGAGGCCGATGTTGCGGCGGCAGGGCTGGAGCCGCCGGCGATCGTCGTCGTCGGCGAGGTGGTGAGGCTGCGCGCAGCGCTCGACTGGATCGGCGCGCTGGACGGGCGCAAGCTTGCCGCCGACCCGTTCGCCAATCGAATTCTCAGGAACCCGGCATGAGCGGATTGCTGATTGCCGCACCCGCGTCCGGCTCCGGCAAGACGACGGTGACGCTCGGGCTGATGCGCGCCCTGAAGAGGCGCGGCGTGGCGATCGCGCCCGGCAAGGCGGGGCCGGACTATATCGATCCCGCTTTCCACGCGGCAGCGACCGGCGAGCCCTGCTTCAACTACGACCCCTGGGCGATGCGCCCGGAACTGCTGCTTGCCAATGCGTCGCATGCCGCCTCCGGCGGGCGCACATTGATCGTCGAGGCGATGATGGGACTGCATGACGGTGCTGCCGACGGCTCGGGAACGCCAGCGGACCTCGCCGCGACGCTGAACCTTGCGGTCATTCTGGTGGTCGATTGCGCCCGCATGTCCCAGTCGGTTGCCGCCCTCGTGCGCGGCTATGCGGATCATCGCGACGATATCCGGGTGGTCGGCGTCATCCTCAACAAGGTCGGCAGCGACCGGCATGAAATGATGTTGCGCGATGCGCTCGGCAAGGTGCGCATGCCTGTCTTCGGCGTGCTCCGGCAGGACAGCGCATTGCAACTGCCGGAGCGCCATCTCGGGCTCGTGCAGGCGGGCGAACACTCAGCGCTTGAGGGCTTCATCGGGGCGGCGGCCGCGCGGGTCGAGGCTGCCTGCGATCTCGACGCCATCCGCCTGATCGCGACGATTTTCCCGCAGGTGCCCGCGGCGGCCGATGCCGAGCGTTTGCGGCCGCTCGGTCAGCGCATCGCGGTCGCGCGCGATATCGCCTTTGCCTTCTGCTACGAGCACCTGCTTTACGGCTGGCGGCAAGGCGGCGCGGAGATTTC
Source organism: Ensifer sp. EB106-05-01-XG146 (assembly GCF_058791875.1). NCBI lineage: Bacteria > Pseudomonadati > Pseudomonadota > Alphaproteobacteria > Hyphomicrobiales > Rhizobiaceae > Ensifer > Ensifer sp. EB106-05-01-XG146. The sequence continues at coordinate 1,864,830 of NZ_JBYTDX010000001.1, read as the reverse complement.
CTTCTTCTCGCCGCTCGCCGACGAGGCGCCGGATGCGGCAGCGGATGCCGTCTATCTTCCGGGGGGCTATCCGGAGCTGCATGCGGGGCAGCTGAGCGCCGCCGCCCGATTCCGTTCCGGCATGCATTTCGCGGCGGAACGCGGCGCCCGCATCTTCGGCGAATGCGGCGGCTATATGGTGCTCGGTGAAGGGCTTGTCGCTGCCGATGGCGCACGCTACGACATGCTCGGCCTGCTGCCGCTCGTAACCAGTTTTGCCGAGCGCAGGCGGCACCTCGGCTATCGCCGCGTCGTGCCTGTCGACAACGCCTTCTTCGATGGACCCATGACGGCGCACGAATTCCACTATGCGACTATCGTCGCCGAAGGGGCGGCCGATCGGCTGTTTGCGGTCAGCGACGCCGCCGGCGAGGATCTCGGCCAGGCGGGCCTCCGGCGCGGCCCTGTCGCCGGTTCCTTCATGCATCTGATCGACGTCGCAGGTGCTGCATGAGCGCACCGATCGTTCATGGTGGCGGCATCACCGAGGCCGCAACGCGCTATGGCGGCCGGCTCGAAGACTGGCTCGATCTGTCGACCGGCATCAATCCATGCCCCGTGGCCTTGCCCGCGGTCCCTGAGCGCGCCTGGCACCGGCTGCCGGATCGGCAGACGGTGGATGATGCGCGGAGCGCCGCTGCCGACTACTACCGCACCAACGGCGTGCTGCCTTTGCCGGTGCCGGGCACCCAGTCGGTGATCCAGCTCCTGCCACGTCTTGCTCCGGCCAACAGGCAAGTCGCGATCTTCGGGCCGACCTATGGCGAGTATGCCCGCGTGCTTGAAGCGGCCGGCTTTGCTGTCGATCGCGTCGCGGATGCCGACGCGCTCACGGCCGAACATGGGCTTGTCATCGTCGTCAACCCCAACAACCCGACCGGCCGCGCCTTGGCGCCGGCGGAGCTTCTGGCGATCGCCGCAAGGCAGAAAGCGAGCGGCGGACTGCTGCTGGTCGATGAGGCCTTCGGCGATCTTGAGCCGCAACTGAGTGTCGCTGGTCACGTGCCAGGGCAGGGCAACCTCATCGTCTTCCGCTCCTTCGGCAAGTTCTTCGGCCTTGCGGGCCTGCGCCTCGGCTTCGTCGTTGCGACCGAGCCAGTGCTTGCGTCCTTTGCCGATTGGCTCGGTCCCTGGGCTGTCTCCGGCCCGGCGTTGACGATCTCGAAAGCGCTGATGCAGGGCGATACGAAGGCGATCGCGGCGGGCATCCTCGAGCGTCGCGCCGGCCTCGACGCGGCTCTCGATGGGGCAGGGCTCAACCGTATCGGCGGCACGGGGCTATTTGTGCTGGTCGAGCATCCCAGGGCGGCTCTGCTGCAGGAACGGCTCTGCGAGGCCCATATTCTCACGCGCAAGTTCGACTATGCCCCGACCTGGCTCAGGATCGGTCTTGCGCCTGACGCGGCCGGTGACCGACGGCTGGCGGACGCGCTTGCCCGCATGGAGCTCTGAGGTGTCGGAGACGATCCTGCTCATTCTCGCGCTGGCGCTGGTGATCGACCGCGTTGTCGGCGATCCGGACTGGCTCTGGGCGCGCATGCCGCATCCGGTCGTGTTTTTCGGCAAGGCCATCGGCTTCTTCGACGCCCGGCTGAACCGGGAGGACCTCGAGGATGGTGCCCGCAAGTTTCGTGGCGTCGTCGCGATCCTGCTGTTGCTTGGCATCAGCGCCTGGTTCGGCCATCTGCTGCATCGCCTGTTCGCCGTCTTCGGACCGCTCGGCTTTCTGCTCGAGGCGGTTGTGGTCGCGGTCTTCCTGGCACAGAAGAGCCTCGCCGATCACGTGCGTCGCGTGGCCGGGGGCTTGCGACAGAACGGGCTGGAAGGCGGACGTGCCGCCGTGTCGATGATCGTTGGTCGCGATCCAAAGACGCTCGACGAGCCGGCGGTCTGCCGTGCCGCGATCGAAAGCCTTGCCGAGAATTTCTCCGACGGCGTCGTGGCGCCGGCCTTCTGGTACGCGGTTGCCGGCCTGCCGGGGCTTCTTGCCTACAAGATGCTGAACACCGCCGATTCGATGATCGGCCACAAGTCGCCGAAATATCTGCACTTCGGCTGGGCCTCGGCCCGACTCGACGATCTCGCCAACCTGCCGGCAGCGAGGCTCTCGATCCTTTTGATCTCAGCCGGTGCGCTGATCCATCGTGGCGTAAGCGCCGCCAAGGATGCGCTGACCGTGGCCCTTCGCGACCATGGCCTGCACCGCTCGCCGAACTCCGGCTGGCCGGAAGCGGCCATGGCCGGCGCGCTCGATCTGCAGCTTGCCGGTCCGCGGATCTATGGCGGGGTCAAGGTCAGCGAACCGATGATCAACGGTCCGGGCCGAGCGGTTGCAACAAGCGAAGACATCGACGCCGGTATTGCTGTATTTTATGGCGCCTGCACGGTCATGGCCGGGTTTGTTCTTGCAATCGCAATGATTTGATCGCGGAAGTTGACCTTCGCATTAAGACTCTGCTTTCCATATGTATTAAGATCGTATCATATTCGATCAGTTATTCTCCTGGAACGTTTGGTTCCACCGGTACGTGTTCGTCTTCCCGGAGAGAGAAGCATGCGCAAAAGCTTTCTGACTGCGCTGATTGCCGCTCTGCTGCAGTTTGCCGTTCAACCCGCGAACGCCGCCAATCTCATTGCCGATATCAGCCTGTCGTCGCAGACGATGACCGTGCGACAATACGGCGTCGTCATGTATCGCTGGAAGGTGTCGACGGCGCGCAAGGGCTATGTGACGCCACGCGGCAGCTGGAGCGCCAAATGGCTCTCTCGCAATCACCGTTCACGCAAATACGACGACGCGCCGATGCCATATGCCGTGTTCTTCAACGGCGGCTACGCCATCCACGCCACCTATGACATCAAACGCCTCGGCCGCCCGGCATCGCACGGCTGCGTGCGGCTGCATCCAAACAACGCGGCGGAGTTTTTTGCGCTGACGCGGGAACATGGGCTGAAGAACACGCGGATCGTAATTACGCGGTGACGCCTGCCTAGCCAGCCCCTCATCCCCCTGCCGGGACCTTCTCTCTGTTTTGAAGAGGAGAAGGGATCCGAGGCACCGTTTCCGCTTCATCTTCGACCGTTTCGTAAGAAGTGAACGGTAGAATGCGCGTCCCCATCTTTAACGTGACTGCTTGGCTTTCCTCGGGGTAAACCCGAGGAGAGGGCAATTCTGTCGGGCACTTGATGAGGCCGCTAAGAGCCGCTGGCGACCGTCAGTCGATGCCTGCCACATGCATCAGCCGGTCGAGGCTCGGCACGGTGACGTGGCGGCTGTTTTCGATGCGGATGACGTTCTCCTTGCGGAGCTTGGTGATCTGGCGGCTGACGGTCTCGATGGTGAGGCCGAGATAGTCGGCGATGTCGGCGCGCGACAGCGGCAGGTCGAACACGTTCGAGGTGCCGTTTTCCGGGTCGATGTGAGTCGCGATGATGTAGAGGAAGCTTGCGACCTTCTCCTGCGCGGTCTTGCGGCCAAGGGTGAGCATCCAGTCGCGCGCTTCGTCCAGTTCCTTCAGCGCCTGCTCGTGCAGCCGGTGTTCCAGCCCGGGAGCCTCGGAGACCAGCCGCTCGATGACGTTGCGCGGGAAACAACAGATGTCGGTGTCGACCGCCGCTTCCGCCGTCAGCGCGCTTTCGCGGGTGAAGGGCCGGCCCATGAAATCAGGGGCGAACTGCAGGCCGACGATCTGCTGGCGGCCATCGGCCAGCACCTTGCTGAGCTTGACGACGCCGGAGATGATATTTGCGTAGCTGTCGGTGGTTTCTCCCTGGCCGATGACCTCGCGGCCGGGCTCGATGCTGCGGCGGGTGGAGTGACGGCTGAGGTCGAGAAGCTGATCCGGAGAGAGCGTACCGCAAACGCCGCCATGGCGCGCCTCGCAGGCGGAGCAGACGGCTGGAACGTCCGAATTATGGATATCCTTGCGGCGATGTTCGTTCACGATCTGCAATTCTTTCTACCTGCATTCCATTGCTCCCTGGATGACCAAAGAGGATGCGGGTCGTTAAATCAAGAGTTGACAGGTGCTAATTCCGAAAGCGCGAAACAATGTCTCATGCTGGCTTGCGCATTGTCAATTTTAACGTGTTAATTCGCCGACTTGATCAAAATCAAAGGCCTCATTGCCGATCCGTCCTAAGCCGTTTTCACGACAGCGGAGAGACTGATGGACGACGCGCTAATCCTCAAGCATGCGAACCCCGTGCCACGCTACACCAGCTACCCGACCGCGCCGCATTTTTCCGAAGCGGTGGGGCCGGTTGACTATCAAAGCTGGCTCGGGGCGATCGGTCCGGATGAGGCGATCTCGCTCTATGCTCACGTGCCCTATTGCGACCGGCTCTGTTGGTTCTGTGCTTGCCATACCAAGCAGACGCTGCGGTATGATCCGGTGGCAACCTACCTCACGGGCCTGCATCGGGAGATTGCAGAGATTGGCGGGCGGGTGAGCCGCGAAGCCAAGGTAACGGCCCTGCATTTCGGCGGCGGCTCGCCGACGCTCGTCAGGCCCGACGACCTGATCGCGCTGAAGCGCGCCTTTACCGATCACTTCACCTTCGCGGCTGATTGCGAGATCAGCGTCGAGATGGATCCGAACGATCTCGACGAAGCGCGCCATGATGCGTTGGCCGAGATCGGTATGACGCGGGCGAGCTTCGGCATCCAGGATTTCGACCCCGTCGTGCAGAAGGCGATCAACCGCATCCAGACCTTCGAGCAGACGCGAGACGCGATCGAGGCGTCACGGGTAAGGGGCGTGCATTCGGTCAATTGCGACGTGCTCTATGGTTTGCCCTATCAAAGCCTCCAGTCGCTTGAGCGCACCATGGAGGCAGTGCTTTCGCTCGACCCCGATCGCGTCGCACTCTTCGGCTACGCCCATGTGCCGTGGATGAAGACGCATCAGAAGATGATCCCGGACGAAAGCCTGCCCGGCATCGTCGAGCGCTTCGCGCAGATGAGCCGCGCGGCCGAAATGCTGGCTGCCGCCGGCTACGGGGCCATCGGTATCGATCATTTTGCGAAGCCCGACGACAGCCTGGCGCGGGCCAGCCGGGAAGGGCGTCTCCGTCGCAATTTCCAGGGCTATACCGACGATGCCGCCGAAACGCTCGTTGGGCTTGGCGCCTCCGCGATCGGCCAGTTTCGTCAAGGTTATGTCCAGAACATGCTGGCGACCGGTGAGTATCTGCGCCATGTGGAAAACACGGGGCTCGCTGCGGTCCGCGGTTATCGCTTCACACCGGACGACACTTTGAGAGCAAAAGTGATTGCCGACGTCATGTGCCGTTTTGCCTTCTCCTTTGCTGAGGTTGAGGAAGCGTTTCCCGGGCTGGCAGGGGCTGTGATCGAGGAGGCACGGCTGTTTCGGGCGCGCGACGTGGATGGGCTGACGACGATCGAAAACGGGGTTTTCCGCCTGACTGAACGCGGCAGGCCCTTTGCCCGCTCGGTTGCAGCCACCTTCGACGCCTATCTCGGCAACGGCCGGGGCCGGCATTCGGTGGCCGTCTGACCCCATGCTCTGTCGCAACACCGTTTTCCAATTCGAAAGCCTTTGCCATCAAGGCCATTGGCTTTTGCGGCGCATTTACCTATAGGATCGCCGAGACTCGACTTAAAATATTAGAGGTATGCGCGTGACAGCTACATTCGACAAGGTTGCCGACATTATCGCGGAAACGAGCGAGATCGATCGCGAGACGATTACGCCGGAAAGCCACACGATCGACGATCTCGGCATCGACAGCCTGGACTTCCTCGACATCGTGTTTGCGATCGACAAGGAATTCGGCATCAAGATTCCGCTCGAGCAGTGGACGCAGGAAGTCAACGAAGGCAAGGTTTCGACCGAAGAATACTTCGTTCTGAAGAACCTCTGCGCCAAGATCGACGAACTGCGGGCTGCCAAGGGCTGATCGGGCTTTCGCCCGAGCCTTGCCACTCGATTTCCAATGCCGCCCGTCGCGCCCCGCGCTTGACAGGCGGCATTGGCGTTTTTACTTGAGCCCGAAACCAACAGGGTGAGCCTCAATGCTCCTTGAATACTTCCAGATGATCGACCGTGTCGAAACGGTCGATCTTTCGGCTGGCCGGCTGACGGCGCGGTCCGTCGTGCCGGAGAAGAGCCCGGTGTTCGAAGGCCATTTCCCAGGCTACCCGCTGGTGCCCGGCGTGCTTCTGATCGAGACCATGGCGCAGGCCTCCGGTTTCCTGGTGCTCGCCGCCACCAATTTCGCCGCCATGCCCTTCCTGATGTCGGTCGACGGCGCCAAGATGCGGACCTTCGTCGAGCCCTCGGCCGAACTCGAGATCGAGGCTTTCCTCGAGCATGAAGGTTCGGGCTTCGCCGTCACCAAGGCGAAGATCACCTCTGGCGGCAAGAAGGTCTGCGATGCCCAGCTGAAACTGAGAACGATGCCGTTCGATCAGGTTCCGCTCGGCGATATCGTGCGCAAGCGGGCTGGAGAAGTGGGTCTGATGGCGGCGCTTTCGGCGGCAGCCGGTTCGGAGAAGTAAGATGAGCAAATCTGCAAACGACGTTGTCATTACCGGCGTCGGTATCGTCACCAGTCAGGGCGTCGGCGTCGAGCCGCATCTGGCGCTGCTTACCGCCGGCACGTCGCCGGCCGTGCGCGTCGAGACCGAAAAGTTCAGCCCCTATCCGGTGCACCCGCTGCCGGAGATCGACTGGTCGCAGCAGATCGCCAAGCGTGGCGACCAGCGGCAGATGGAAAACTGGCAGCGTCTCGGCGTTTTTTCCGCGGGCCTGGCTCTCGATGACGCCGGTCTCAAGGACAATCTCGAAGCCTGCGGCAGCATGGACATGATCGTCGCTGCCGGCGGCGGCGAGCGTGACATCAACGTCGATTCGCTGATCGTCGACGAGGCGCTGAAGCGCAACGACCGCGAACAGCTCCTCAATGAAAAGCTGACGACCGAACTGCGGCCGACGCTGTTCCTGGCCCAGCTTTCGAACCTGCTCGCCGGCAACATCTCGATCGTGCACAAGGTCACCGGTTCGTCGCGCACCTTCATGGGCGAGGAAGCGGCCGGCATCTCGGCGATCGAAACCGCCTTTGCCCGGATCAAGGCCGGCCAGTCGACCCATACGCTCGTCGGCGGCGCGTTTTCGGCCGAGCGCCTGGACATCATGCTGATGATCGAGGCGATCCAGGGCCAGGCGACCGGTGACTGGCACCCGATCTGGTCGCGCAGCCGCGACAACGGCGGCGGCATGATCCCCGGGTCGGTCGGAGCCTTCCTGGTGCTGGAATCACGCGAGTACGCCGAAGCCCGTGGTGCCCGCATCTATGCGACGATCGACGCGATCGGCAGCGACCGCGGCAGCCGCGCTGACGGCAAGCTCGAAGCACGCCTTGCGGACCTGGCGAAACCGGCCGAAAAGCTCGACCCGGCAGGCACCGTGGTCTTTTCCGGCACGTCAGGCTTTCATGATCTCGTCGCCAGCGAAAAGGCGTTCCTGCAGGCCAATCTGGCCGGCGCGCCGGTGCGTGCCTATGGCGGCATCGTCGGGCACAGCATCGAGGCGCAGTTTCCGGCGGGCCTCGCGCTTGCTGCACTCACGCTCGGCCACGGCGCCAAGGTACCGGCCTTCGACGGCAGCTTCGAAAAGCCGATGACGGCGGCTGCCCGGTCGGCGGTCGTGACCACCGTCGGTCATTCACGCGGCGAAGGCGTCGCGGTCCTTTCGGCCGAATAAGAGGAACGATTGATGAGCAACGCTTACAAGGATCATCTCGGTCGTCCGATCGTCGCCGTCACTGGCATGGGCGTCATCACCTCGCTCGGGCAGGGCCTGGAAGACAACTGGTCAGCGCTGACCGGCGGCGTCTCCGGCATCCGCAAGATCACCCGTTTCCCGACGGAGGGTCTCAACACCCGCATCTCCGGCATGGTCGATTTCATCGAGGTGCCGGCGGCCAATTCCGTCGAGCGCTCCTACGCCATGGCGCGCGAGACGACGCTGGAAGCGCTGGCGCAGGCCGGGCTTTCCGGCGACTTCAACGGTCCGCTGTTTCTGGCCGCCCCGCCGATCGAGCCGGAATGGAGCGCGCGCTTCGAGCTTGCCGACCGCTCGCCGCCTTCCGAACAGCCGGGCGATGCGTACAACCGTTTCCTCGCCGCGATGCGCCAGAAGGCCGATCCGGTGTTCCATGAGGCCGTGCTCTTCGGCTCGATCTCCGAGCGCCTTGCCGATCGCTTCGGCACGCGCGGCCTGCCGGTGACGCTCTCGACGGCCTGTGCCTCGGGCGCGACCGCGATCCAGCTCGGCGTCGAGGCGATCCGCCAGGGCCGCACCGATCGTGCGCTGACGGTAGCGACCGATGGTTCGGTCAGCGCCGAAGCACTCATCCGCTTTGCGCTGCTTTCCGCGCTCTCCACCCAGAACGATCCGCCGGAGAAGGCCTCCAAGCCCTTCACAAAGGATCGGGACGGCTTCGTCATCGCCGAAGGCGCTGCGACCCTGGTGCTCGAATCGCTGGAAGCTGCCGTTGCCCGCGGCGCCCGCGTCTACGGCATCCTGAAGGGCTGCGGCGAGAAGGCCGATCTCTTCCATCGCACGCGCTCGTCGCCCGACGGCGGCCCGGCGATTGCGACGATCCGCGCGGCCCTTGCCGACGCCGGCATCGACGAAGGCGGCATCGGCTACATCAACGCGCACGGCACCTCGACGCCCGAGAATGACAAGATGGAATATCTGTCGATGTCTGCCGTCTTCGGTGAGCATCTGCCGTCGATCCCGGTCTCGTCGAACAAGTCGATGATCGGCCACACCCTGACGGCCGCCGGTGCAGTCGAGGCGGTGTTCTCGATCCAGACGATGCTGACGGGCACGCTGCCGCCGACGATCAACTACCAGAACCCCGATCCGGCGATCGTGCTCGACGTGGTGCCGAACGTGAAACGCAGCCAGCAGGTGTCTGCGGTGCTGTCGAACTCCTTCGGTTTCGGCGGCCAGAACGCCAGCCTGGTGATGACGGCCGAGCCGGCTTGAGCCGGACCTGGTGAAACGAAATACCCCCTCTGGCCTGCCGGCCATCTCCCCCAACAAGGGGGAGATCGACGCGCGGCCGGCCGATCGCTCCAATAACAAGGCCCGATTTCGGTGCTTTTCGTGAAGGGCAAGGGGTGCCACATCCAATCTCCCCCCTTGTGGAGGAGATGCCCGACAGGGCAGAGGGGGGCACGCGCCGCTCTCTGTAGAATGGCGACATGCCCACAAGACGTGTATATGCCGCCTGTCGATCTGAACATTTAAAGGAAGAACCATGCGCGCCCTGCAACTGCTCGATGACCGCAAGCTCGAAATCACCGACATTCCGGAACCGGAAGCACCCGGCCCGGGCGAGGTGACGTTGCGCGTCAAGGCGGTTGCGCTCAACCATATCGACGTCTGGGGCTGGCGCGGCATGGCATTCGCCAAGCGCAAGATGCCGCTCGTCATCGGCGCCGAGGCAGCAGGCGTCGTCGACAGCATCGGTCCCGGTGTTTCAAGCGTGCTTCCGGGCCAGCTCGTCTCGATCTACGGCGCGCGCACCTGCGGCCTCTGCCGTCCGTGCAAGGAAGGCCGCGACAACCTCTGCGAACATGTCGGCGGCGTTCACGGCTTCCACCTCGACGGCTTCGCACAGGAGAAGATCAACCTGCCGGCGCGCCTGCTGGTTCCGGCACCTCCGGGCGTCGACGCGGTTGCCGCAGCCCTTGCTCCGGTCACCTTCGGTACCGTCGAGCACATGCTGTTCGATAACGCCAAGCTTGAGCCCGGCGAAACCATCCTCGTGCATGCTGGCGGTTCCGGCATCGGCTCGGCGGCAATCCAGCTTGCCAAGAAGATCGGCTGCACCGTGATCACCACCGTCGGCTCCGACGACAAGATCGAGAAGGCCAAGGCGCTCGGCGCCGATCACGTCATCAACTATCGCACCGACCGCTTCGAGGGCGTGGTGCGCAAGCTTACCAAGAAGAAGGGCGTCGACGTCGTGTTCGAACACGTCGGCAAGGACACCTGGGCGGGCTCGATGCTCTGCATGAAGCGCGGCGGCCGTCTCGTTACCTGCGGCTCCACCTCGGGCGTGTCCACCGACATGAACCTGATGATGCTGTTCCAGCAGCAGCTGAAGCTGCTCGGCTCCTTCGGCTGCCGCATGGAAAACATGGCGAACGCCATGCAGAAGATGGCGCGCGGCCTCGTACATCCGGTCATCGACACCGAAATCGGCCTCGACGAGATCGACCGCGCGCTGGAGCGCATGGAATCGCGCCAGATCTTCGGCAAGATCATCCTGAAGATGGATTGATCGACGTGCGCATGCTGATCACACGGCTGGTGCTGGCGGCGGATCGTTTCCGCCAGTGGCTGATTGCGCAGTTCGTGTTTCTGCTTCTGACGATCCTGAAGATGTTTCCCGCTGACGGCGCGATCAACTTCATGGATCGCGCCCTGCGGTTCATCGGCCCGAAGACCAGCCGTCAGAAGCTGACGCTGACGAACCTGCGCAACGCATTCCCGGAAAAGAGCGAAGCGGAAATCGAGCAGATCGCGCTCGAAAGTTGGGGCAACATGGGCCGCATGGCGGCCGAATACGTGTTCCTCGACCGTCTCTTCGATTTCGACCCGGAGCGCACGACGCCCGGGCGCATCGAAGTCTCGGGCATTCCCTTGTTCCTCGAGCTTCGCGACAATCCGCGCCCCTTCATCGTCTTTACCGCGCATAGCGGCAATTTCGAAATGCTGCCGGTCGCCGGCTCAGCCTTCGGGCTCGACGTGACGGTGCTGTTCCGGCCGCCGAACAACCCATACGTGGCCGAAAAGGTCTTCAACTTCCGCGCAGAACGCATGGGCAAGCTCGTGCCGTCGCATGCGGGCTCGTCCTTTGCGCTCGCCCGCCAGCTGGAGCGCGGCCAGGGCGTCGGGGTTCTCGTCGACCAGAAGTTCCGCAAGGGTCTAAAGACCAAGTTCTTCGGCCAGGACGTGCAGACCAACCCGCTGCTCGCCAAGCTCGTCCGCCAGTTCAACTGCGAGGTCTATCCAGCCCGCTGCATCCGCTTGCCGGGTGGCCGTTTCCGCCTGGAGATCGAACCGGCGATCGCCATCCCACGCAAGGCCGACGGCAGCGTCGACGTGACCGCTACGGCGCAGGTTCTGAACGACAAGGTGGAAAGCTGGGTGAGGGAATATCCCGGCCAATGGCTCTGGTATCACGACCGCTGGCACATCAAGCGCTACCTGAAAGACTGATTCTCCTTCGCCCGCGACCCCAGCCAGATTGCGTCTTGCGCAAGCAGGCTTGATCTTCCTGCAAGCCCGGCAACCCATGTGCCGGGCTTTGCGTTTTGCCAAGTACGCGGGAGTATCGGCACCGATCTTCCCTCGAAAACGTGCGTAAACGTTAAGTTTTTCTTTCTGCTGTTGAACGCTATCGCAATGAGTGTAAACTTATGCCTGTCGCGTGAGAAAATGCCTGCAAGCGCTTTGGATGACCCGAGCAGTGCGGTTTTACGCGGAAGTGGTGGGGGAAACGTCAAGAACCAGATCAGTGTCCTGAGCATCTACGCCTGTTTTGTAAGTGCATCGAAGCGGTTTTGCCGTGGGGGAATTGGGGTTTCGAATTGAACGCACTGATTGAGCTGTTCTGGTTCAAATATTCGCAGCTGCAGTATGCCGTTCGTACGGCAGACGAGCATTTGATCAGCATTCTGGATCGCGAATTGGATCCGATCTTGAGATCCGTCTACGACGAGAAGGCGGTGAGCGTCGAAGATGCCCGGCTTCAGTTCCAGTTCCTGATCGACATTCTGCGCGTCGAAGCCGACGACATTTCCTGCGTGTTGCGCCATTCGCAGTTGTTGCAATCGCTGATCAATCGCTACTTCGCGGCGACCGGTGCGGAGAACCTCGCCGACCTGCAACTGGAGCGCCTGCCGGCGCAGCCGAACAAGGGCAGGGCGGACGAAGGATTGCTCAACGAGGCGATCCTCGACAGCTTCCCGGACCGGCTTGCGGTGATCACGCCCGACTACCGCTATCTTTACACCAATCCGCGCAATGCCGAGCATCTGGAAAGCCGCCCGATGGACCTGATCGGCCGGCATATCGTCGAGTTCATCGGCATCCAGCGGTTCGAGCTTCGGGTGAAATCCTATCTCGACCGGTGTTTCGCCGGCGAGGTGGTGGACTACACCTTCGCCAAGACGGTCGACGCGCGCACGGTCGTCGTGCGCTGCCGGCTGACGCCGTGCATGTCGAGCACCGGCAAGCTCATCGGCGCTATTCTAGTGATCCAGGAACATGCCGACCGCCGCCGCGCGATCGCGGCCTGAGGCGCCGGTTCCGGCGGTATCAATCGAAAATGCATGAGGGGATGCGCGGCCGGATAACGGCCGCCTGACGTGTCCGTTTTGCGGCGCGCTGCCCCCAAAGGCCGGTTTATCCGACCGGCGCGGTGATGCTGCGCAGACATTCCTGCTCGAAGCCGACGTGCCGCCTGAGGCTCGTGAAGAAGCCGCGCAGCATGTAGCCGGCGGTCTCGGCATTGACCGTCTGGTCGGCAGCGCCGAGGCGCTCCAGCATTTCGGTCAGCTCCTCGGCGAAGCACTCGTCCTCGCAGTGTTCGTATTTCAGCCGCTCCAGCGTCGCGCCGAGCGTCGGATCGCCGCGGTAGGTGCGTTCGATCCAGGAGAAGACGAGGTTTTCTTCGCCCGAGTGCATCTCGCGGATCAGCGGCTCCAGCACCTTTGCGGCATAGAGGCATTTCTGCCGGTCGATTTCCGCAGGCAGGCTGTCGGCGATTTCCTCCAGGCAATTGCAGAGCGCAAGCTGCTCCTCGTGGGCGCGGGCAAGCCAGGCAAACGGCTCGGCCACGGACTCCCGCCGGGGGGCCGGGTCCAGCCGGCTGCGGATTCGTCCGTCTTCAAAAGTCTTTTTCATCGGCTTCAGACGCCAGCTCCCACGGCGCTCCCTATTGTTTGCCGAGGATGATCCAAACGAGGTGACAAAGCCTTGATCTGAATCAAGGCCGGGCTGCCCCGATTCTGACACTTTCGGGCAAGCTGCGGTGACACCCCTCGTTTGGGGGTGTTGTCGCGTGCGTTCGGATAAAGTTGGGGACCCAACCATGAAATACACATTCGAGATGATCCTGCTCGGGGTCGGTGCATTCCTGGCGCTTGTCGGCGCCGGGTTTGCCCAGGACCGGCACTTCGAAGCCCATATGTGGGTGCTGTTCTTCACGCTTCTTGCCGGCACCATCCTCCTGATGCGCCGCATCGAGTTCAGCCCGGCTTCCGCGGGCAGGGCGTCACCGCCGCCACCCCAGTCGGAGTATTTTGACGAGGTGGTCAAGTACGGCGTGATCGCCACCGTCTTTTGGGGCGTCGTCGGCTTTCTCGTCGGTGTCGTGGTTGCACTCCAGCTTGCCTTCCCGGACCTCAACATCGAGCCCTGGTTCAACTTCGGCCGCATGCGGCCGTTGCACACCTCGGCGGTCATCTTCGCCTTCGGCGGCAACGCGCTGATCGCAACGTCCTTCTACATCGTCCAGCGCACCAGCCGTGCCCGCCTTTTCGGCGGCAATCTCGGCTGGTTCGTGTTCTGGGGCTACCAGCTCTTCATCATCATGGCCGCCACCGGCTATCTGCTGGGCATCACCCAGTCGAAGGAATATGCGGAGCCGGAATGGTATGTGGACCTGTGGCTGACGATCGTCTGGGTCGCCTATCTCGCCGTCTTTCTCGGCACGCTGCTGACGCGCAAGGAGCCGCATATCTATGTGGCCAACTGGTTCTACCTCGCCTTCATCGTCACGATCGCGATGCTGCACATCGTCAACAACCTGGCGGTTCCGGTCTCCTTCCTCGGCTCCAAGAGCTACTCGGCCTTTGCCGGGGTGCAGGATGCGCTGACGCAATGGTGGTACGGGCATAATGCCGTCGGCTTCTTCCTGACGGCCGGCTTCCTGGGCATGATGTATTACTTCATTCCGAAGCAGGCCAATCGCCCTGTTTACTCCTACCGCCTGTCGATCATCCACTTCTGGTCGCTGATCTTCATGTACATCTGGGCGGGTCCGCACCACCTCCACTACACCGCGCTGCCCGACTGGGCGCAGACGCTCGGCATGGTGTTCTCGGTCATGCTCTGGATGCCCTCCTGGGGCGGCATGATCAACGGCCTGATGACGCTCTCGGGCGCCTGGGACAAGATCCGTACCGACCCGATCATCCGCATGATGGTCATGGCCGTTGCCTTCTACGGCATGGCGACCTTCGAAGGTCCGATGATGTCGATCAAGACGGTCAACTCGCTCAGCCACTACACCGACTGGACCATCGGCCACGTGCATTCCGGCGCGCTCGGCTGGAACGGCCTCATCACCTTCGGCGCGATCTACTATCTCGTTCCGAAGCTGTGGAACCGCGAGCGCCTCTACAGCGTGCGCATGGTCAACTGGCACTTCTGGCTCGCCACGCTCGGCATCGTCGTCTACGCGGCGGTCATGTGGGTTGCCGGCATCCAGCAGGGGTTGATGTGGCGCGAGTACGACGACCAGGGCTTCCTCGTCTATTCCTTCGCGGAATCGGTCGCGGCCATGGTTCCCTACTACGTGCTGCGTGCCCTTGGCGGCGCACTCTTCCTCGCCGGAGCTCTGCTCATGGCCTTCAACGTAACCATGACCATCCTCGGCCGCGTGCGCGATGAAGCCCCGATCTTCGGTGCGACGCCCGCGCTCAAGGCTGCGGAATAGGAGGGCATAGAGAATGTCCATTCTCGACAAACACGCGACGCTCGAACGCAACGCGACCCTGCTGCTCGTCGGCTCGCTGCTCGTCGTCTCCGTCGGCGGCATCGTGGAAATCGCGCCGCTCTTCTACCTCGAAAACACCATCGAGAAGGTGGAGGGCATGCGTCCCTATTCGCCGCTGGAGCTTGCCGGCCGCGACATCTATGTGCGTGAAGGCTGCTATGTCTGTCACAGCCAGATGATCCGCCCGTTCCGCGACGAAGTGGAGCGCTACGGTCACTACTCGCTGGCGGCGGAATCCATGTACGACCATCCGTTCCAGTGGGGCTCCAAGCGCACTGGGCCGGACCTGGCGCGCGTCGGCGACCGCTACTCCAACGAGTGGCACGTGCAGCACATGATCGAGCCGCGCTCGGTGGTGCCGGAATCGGTGATGCCGAGCTACGCCTTCCTCAAGGCGACGCCGCTCGATGTGAACAACATCGCCGCGAACCTCAAGGCCAACAAGGCGGTCGGCGTGCCCTACACGGACGAGATGATCGACAACGCGCTTGCCGACATCAAGGCGCAGGCAGATCCGAACGCCGACACGTCCGGCGTCGAGGGCCGCTATCCGAAGGCCAAGCTCGGCGACTTCGACGGCGATCCGCAGAAGCTGACGGAGATGGACGCGCTCATCGCTTATCTGCAGATGCTCGGCACGCTGGTCGACTTCTCCACCTATGACGACACCACCGGCTATCGCTAAGGAGACCGCACCATGGAAACCTATACGGCCATGCGCCAGTTCGCCGATAGCTGGGCGCTCCTTGCCATGACGCTCTTCTTCCTGGGCGTCGTCGCCTTCATCTTCCGGCCCGGCGCCAAGAAGGCCGCCGATGATGCCGCAGCCATCCCCCTGAAGGAGGATTAATAGAATGGCGGACAAACACGTCGACGAAATCAGCGGCGTCGAGACCACCGGCCACGAATGGGACGGTATCCGCGAGCTTAACAACCCGATGCCGCGCTGGTGGGTCTATACCTTCTACGCGACCATCGTCTGGGCGGTCGGCTACATGATCGTCTATCCGGCGGTGCCGCTTCTGACCGACGCCACCAAGGGCGTGCTCGGCTATTCGAGCCGCGCCGAGGTGAGTGCGGAGCTTGCCAGCGCCAAGGCGGCGCAGGCCGGCAACATCGAGAAGATCGCGTCGAGCTCGCTCGCCGACATCATGGCCGATCCGCAGCTGCAGCACTTCGCCGTTTCCGGCGGTGCCTCGGCCTTCAAGGTCAACTGCGCCCAGTGCCACGGCTCGGGTGCGGCCGGTTCTGCCGGCTTCCCGAACCTGAACGACGACGACTGGCTCTGGGGCGGCAAGCCCGAAGAGATCTACCAGACGATCGCCCACGGCATCCGCTATAACGGCGACGACGACACCCGCGTCTCGGAAATGCCGTCCTTCGCGGAAATCCTGCAGCCGGAAGAGATCAAGCAGACGGCGGCCTATGTCGTCAGCCTCACCGGCACGCCGTCGGATGCCTCCATGGTAGAGCCGGGCAAGGCGCTGTTTGAGGCAAACTGCGCCTCCTGCCACGGTGCCGACGCCAAGGGCAACCGCGAGTTCGGCGCGCCCAACCTTGCCGATGCGCTGTGGCTCAACGGCTCGAGCGAACAGGCGATCGTCGCCCAGATGAAGGCGCCCAAGCACGGCGTCATGCCCGCCTGGCTGCCGCGCCTCGGCGACACCACCGTCAAGCAGCTCGCCATCTTCGTGCATTCGCTGGGTGGCGGCGAATAAGAGGAACGAGGGGCTTGCGGACCTGCCACGCATCCGTAGGTGATGGTGGCGCCCCTCATTCGCCTGCTGGCCCTTCTCCCCGCCAGGCGGGGAGAAGGGCGCAAGCCGCGCTAGCCTCGCCAGGTTAAAAGTATGGTTGGCGATGGAGCCGCCCATCACGTTCTTGAGTGGGCTACCGCTCAGACTTTTCAGGCTTGATGCCGGGCGGGTGACCCCAGCGTTCCTCTCCCCGCCAGGCGGGGAGAGATGTCCGGCAGGACAGTGAGGGGCAGCTCTCATCCATCCAGTCGAAAAGGCCGCGCCAAAGGGCGCGGCCTTTTTCATCTGGAGACGTTTCGTCATTGAGGGGAAATGTCAATGAATTGGCCGACGTGTCCTCTCAAGATCTCGCCTTTTCGCCGACACGCCTTCGCAACGAAACCACGGCCAGCGTCGCCATGATCGCGATGGCGACGGCGCAAACGGCGGCGGCTGCGTTGAAGCCGGTCATGAAGGCGGCCTGGGCTTGCTCCAGCATGCCCGCCGGTAGCTCGGTCGCGACGGATACGGCGCCGGCGAGGCTGTCCGACAGCCTGTCGCCGATCTCGCCGGGGATCAGCGTCTGGCCGGCCATTTCGATGCGGTAGACGGCGGTGGTCAGGCTGCCGAGCGTGGCGATGCCGACGGCAAGGCCGAGTTCCTGCACCACTTCGGAGAGGGCCGAGGCCGAACCGGCCTTTTCGGCGGGCGCTGCACTGACGACGAGATCGGTGCCAAGCGCGGCAATGGTTCCAAGGCCGAGATAGACGAGCGCAAATGCGGCGGTTACCAGCCCGACCCCGTATGGCGTATGGCCGAGCTGGGCGAGCAGGAGGTAGCCGACCACCGAGAGCGCCAGCGCCGCTGCGATCACGGGGCCGGGGCCGAAGCGCCTGGCGATGAGCGGTGCGGTGATGCCGGCCAAAAGCATGGCGAGCGCCGAGGGGCCCATTCTCAGGCCCGCCGACAGCGGAGAAAGCCCGACGACGAGCTGCAGATACTGGGTGACGAGCAGCATCGTGCCGCCGACAGCCGTCAGGCCGATCAGGAGGATCAACAGCGCGGTGCGGAAGGCGCGGTCGGAGAAGAGCTCGAGGTCGATCAGCGGGCTTCGAAGCCGGCGTTGTCGCCGGATGAAGAGGAGCGTGGCGACGAGGCCGACGGTCAGGCCGAGCGTGGCGCCGCGCCCAAGGCCATCCTTGGCGATCTGCTTGATGCCGTAGACGATGGGCAGCAGCCCCGCCAGCGACAGCGCCACACTGGCCATGTCCAGGCGGTCCGATTGCGGGGCACGATATTCCGGCAGCAGAAACGGCGCGACGATGAGCAGCAGCCCGACGATCGGCAGTGCGACGAGGAAGGCAGCCCCCCACCAGTAACGTTCGAGCAGGATGCCGCCGACGATCGGCCCCGCGGCCATGCCGAGCGCGAACATGGTCGCCCAGACGCCGATCGCAAGCGCGCGCTGGTGCGGGTTCAGGAACATGTTGCTGATCAGCGCCAGGGTCGGCGGCATCAGCGTTGCGCCGGCAACGCCGAGTGCCGCGCGTGCAGTGATCAGCATGGTGGCGCTGGTGGAATAGGCCGAAAGCACCGAGGCGACGCCGAAGGCGGCCGCGCCCAGCATCAGGAGCTTGCGGCGACCGATGCGGTCGCCGAGCGTTCCCATGGTGATCAGAAAGCCCGCGATCATGAAGCCGTAGGCATCGACGATCCAGAGCGCCTGGGTGCTGGTGGGCTTCAGATCCGCCGCGAGCGCCGGCAAAGCGAGATGCAGCAGCGTCAGGTCGGCCCCGAGCAGGATGGTGGGGAGCGCGAGCAGGGCGAGCCCGGCCCATTCTCGCAGGCCCGCACGCGTTTCACCGGGATCGGCATGGTCGGTGAGGTGGGATGGTCGGTCGCTGAGAATTGTCAAAAGTGGCCTCCGTCTTCGCTTGGGCTGGTTGCGGAGACCACATCTTCAGGGCACAATCATCCTGTCACAATTTAAGTAGTTATCCTATTACTGAGAGCAATAGCGTGAACGAACGAAGTCTTGAGCGAAGCAAGAACGAGCTGTCGGAGTTTTTGACGAGACACAGGGCGAAGCTGACGCCGGCCGATGCCGGCCTTGCCTTCACCGGGCGGCGGCGCACCCCGGGCCTCAGGCGGGAGGAGGTGGCAGCGCTCGCCGGTGTCGGGCTCACCTGGTACACGTGGTTCGAGCAAGGGCGCGACATCAAAGTGTCGGAGGCGTTCCTGCTGAATGTGGCGCGAGCGCTGAAGCTCGACGACGCCGAATGCAGCCATCTGTTCCTGCTTGCCCACAAGCGGCCGCCACCGCCGGAGGCACATCATCGCGTTACCGTTTCGCCGCTGATCCAGACGTTGCTGGACGAGCTCACGGTCCGGCCGGCCCATGTGATCAACCTGCGCTGGGATGTCGTTGCCTGGAACGCTGCGGCAGACGCTCTGTTCGGCTTTAGCGCCCGGCAGCCGGAGCTTGGCAATATCCTGCAAATGGTGTTTGCCGATCCCGAGATACGAAGGCGCATGCCCGCCTGGCGCGAGGATGCGCCGAAGCTGCTTGCCCAGTTCCGATACGATTTTGCCGTGGCGCCGGATGATCCGTCGATGCTGGCCCTGGTCGAAAGCCTGAAGGACCTGTCGGCCGATTTCAGGCGCTGGTGGGCAGCGCCTGGCGTTGACGAGGTCCGTCGCGGGATCGGGTCCCTGATCGATGCCGGGGGCGGGCGCCTGCGTTTCCGGCACGAGACGTTGGTTGTGGACGAGCACCGGCATCTGCGGATGGTGGTTTACTTCGCCGAACCGGCGCTTGCCTGACGGCGACGCCCGAAGCGGCAGGCGCCGGGCCTTCTTATTCGAGGGCTGCGGCTATGGTAGCGCCGACCACGACGCTCGATAGCGCAGTGCCGAGCAGCAGCGAGGTGTTGACCGGCTTTCTCACGACCGTGCCGAAGTTGAAAAGGTTCATCGGCAGGAGGTGAAAACCGCCGCTTTCCGGCTTGCTCGACGGCGCTTCCATGAAGCACTCGTCGTCGAACCAGATCCAGTCGTCGCGCCAGGTCCAGCAGCCGTGCTGGCGGTAGATGTTTGCCACCTGCTCGGCGAAGCCCTTGTCGGCGGGCAGACGGATATAGTCTTGCGGCCTGCGGCTGAAATACTGCATGGCGAGCGGCATGGAGCGCTCGGTGCAATAGTTCGACATCCAGAGCTTGAAGCCGATCTCGTCGCGCAGCCGGTCCAGCACCCGGAAGACCTGGACGTGATCCTCATGGCCGTATTCGCCCCAGGGATTGTGGGTGAAGACGTTCATGTCGGGCTTCAGGAGCGGCAGCAGCGTACGATAGAGCGTTTCGTAATTGTCCCGGTAAGCCTGGGCGATCGGCCGGGTGGAGTGGCGGAAGCTGCCGGGCATGATCTGCGACAGCGATTTCTTGACGATGCGCTTGGCTTCGCGGCGTGTGCCTTCGGTGCCGAACTCCATGCCGAAGGGACCGGGCTTCGGGTTCGTCCAGTCGGCGCAATCGAAGGAGCCGGTTTCTTCCATTTCCAGAAAGCGCACTTTGCCGCGTGGGTAGGCCTTGATCGCAGCGGCGCGTGCGTCGCCCATCTGCGGCTCCGACCAGATATCGCGGTAAAGGATGATCACCTCGTCGACTTTTCGGAGGATCGAGGTGAACCACAGCAACTCGTCATCGGGATGGGCGCCGATGATGACGGAGTTCTTCAGAAAATCATGCGTGTCGGCCATGCTCTTGCGCGCCCTCGTGTTCGTCGCGCGCAATTCTGACGTGTAGAGATTAAACCGGCGTAAAGCGGGAGGGCGTGTCCACAGGGAAGCGGTGCGGTCGTAGGGCCACCGCCCTCTTGGCCTGACCCTCCCGGCAATTTACTGCGCAGACCAGACCGCCAGTTCGTAACCATCCGGGTCGGCGAAATGAAAGCGCCTTCCGCCAGGGAAGGTGAAGATCGGCTTGACGATCCTGCCTCCGGCCTTTTCGACGCGGGCGAGCATATCCTCGAGCTTGTCGGCATAGAGGATGATCAGCGGTCCGCCGCTGCCGACCGGGCCGGTGGTGGTAAAGCCGCCGGTCAGTCGGCCGTCCTGGAATTCGCAATATTCCGGGCCGTAGTCGTAAGGTCCAGCCGAAGGCGCTGCCGTAGAAGGCCTTGGTGGCGGCGATGTCGGAGACATTGAACTCGACATAGTCGATGCGGCTGTCGTTGCCCTTGTTACCCATTTTTCTACCTGTCTTCTCCGGATTCCATGATCGATTTCAAAGTGGCGAGATCCTTCGCCACCCAGCCGGCATCGCCGGCAAATTGTTCTGCGCTCATGCCCGGCTGCCGCAGCAGCGTGAACATCACCTCCGCGCCGTCGCCGTTCGGCACGACGCGCAGCGCATTGTGGACCTCTGTGCCGCCTTCCAGCGTGACGAGATGATCGGTGACGCCGAAGGCGTTGTCAGGCGCAAAGCGCACGCGGGCATTACCGAGCGGACCCGGCGCCAGCCAGTGATCACCCTCGCGGGTCAAGCCCGACGACAGGCCGGACGCCCAGCGCGGCATGTTCTCGGGCTTTGCCATGAAGGCATAGACGTCGCGCCAGTCGCGGTCGATGGTGGTGTGAACGATCTTTGCTTCAAGTGTTGCCATGCTTTGTTCTCCTGCATGACGGAGTAGCACGGGTCGCCCGACCGGTCTTGAACGAAACGGCCAGTCAGGCCGCCCGCCGGTCACCGACGAGCTGGCGGCGGATTTCGGCGGGTGAGAGCGAGGTCAGCTGCCTGGCCTCGCGCGACAGATGCGCCTGGTCGGCATAGCCGGCATCGAGCGCAAGCAGGCCGAGCGTGGCGGAGGGGTCCCTTTGGCAAGCCCCGAGGAAGCGCTGCAGTCTCAGGATGCGGTCGAGCGTCTTGGCGCCGTAGCCGAAATGCTCGTGGCAGCGGCGCCTCAGCGTCCTTTCACTGGTGCCGGTGACGGCAGCGAGGGCGCGGATGGGGTTGTCGGACGAGCCATGGCTCTGCCGCAGATGGGCGAGGGTGGCGGCGATATCGCCTGATGGCGGCGAGACGGCCGGCAGGCGCTCAAGCACCGCTTCCGTGAGCATCTCGGCGCGGTGGACCGCATCGGGCGCGTCCTCAATCCTGGTTTCGAGTTTGCGCGCGGCTGGACCCCAGAAGGCGTCGAGCGGAACGACCGCGCCGATGATCTGCGAAAGCGATGTGTGCAGGAAGGACGCCGCGATGCCCGGGCGGAAGCGCAGGCCGATGATGTCGGTGCCCGGCGCGAAGACGGGGAAGGCGGCCACCCGGTCGGGCCCGGCAACCGCCAGGCCGTGCCTGGACCAGAGGATATCGACACAGCCGTCGGGTACGACCGCGATGGGTGCGGCCGTCCCCTCCGGCAATTGGTGGCGCCAGAGGCATTCGACATGGCCGCCGAGTGCGCCGGGCGCGGCATACTCTCGATAGATACCGCGCCGCTTGGCCAGTGTCGGCTCTGTCGGAGCCGGCTCCGTCTGACTCAGCGGCCCGTGGGCGCCGTCCATGCCTTGTCCTCCACGCTTCGGACCGTGCCGGCCGCCTCTTGGCGCGACCAGATCTCGCCGTCGATCTGGCCCTGCAGCTCCGGATAGTCGGCCGCATGGAACACCGGGTCGAGACCCTGCCGGCGCTGGGCGAAATAGTCCTTCGTCAGTTTGGCAATGGTACCGGAGAGGAGCACGATGGCAATGAGGTTGATCGTCGCCATCAGCCCCATCGAGGCGTCTGCCGCGTCGAACACGGTGGTGATGCTTTCGGACGCACCCCAGACGACCATGACGAGCACGGCGCAGCGCATGACCAGAACGCCGACGCGATTGGCGCCGCCGAGATAGGTGAGCGCATTCTCCGCATAGGAATAGTTGCCGATGATCGAGGTGAAGGCGAAGAAGAAGATCGCGATGGCAATGAAGTAGCTGCCGGCCCAGCCGATATGCACGTTCATGGCCGCTTGCGTCAGTTGCGTTCCGGTGACGCCGGAACCGGGTTCCAAAGTGCCCGACAGCAGGATCATGACCGAGGTCGCGGTGCAGATCAGGATCGTATCGATGAAGACGCCGAGCGACTGCACAAAGCCCTGCGATGCCGGGTGATGCGGCACGGGCGTGGCGACGGCCGCGATATTCGGGGCCGAGCCCATCCCGGCTTCGTTGGAAAACAGGCCACGCTTGACGCCGTTCATCATCGCAGCCGTGACGCCGCCGGCGACACCGCCTGCCGCTTCCTGCAGGCCAAAGGCGCTGGAGATGATCGTCCACAGCACGCTCGGCACGATCGACGCGTTGACGACGAGCACGTAGATCGCGGTCAGGAGATAGGCGATCGCCATGAAGGGCACGACGATTTCGGCGACGCGGGCGATCTGGCGGATGCCGCCGAAGATGACGATGCCGGAGATGGTCGCAACCGCGATACCGACGGCGATCTTAGGCACACCGAACGCACCCTGGACGGCGTCCGCGATGGAATTGGCCTGCACGGCGTTGAAGACGAGGCCGAAGGAGAGGATCAGGCAGACGGAGAAGATCGTCGCCGCCCAGGGCGCGTTGAGGCCGCGGGCGATGTAGAAGGCGGGACCGCCGCGATATTGACCGTTTTCGTTGCGCACCTTGTAGAGCTGCGCCAGCGCGCTTTCCGCATAGGCCGTCGCCATGCCGACGAGCGCCACCATCCACATCCAGAAGGTGGCACCGGGACCACCGAGATAGAGCGCAACGGCAACGCCGGCGAGGTTGCCGGTGCCGACGCGCGAGGCGAGGCTGACGGTCAGCGCCTGGAACGGGCTGATACCGGCCGCATCCTTCGAGCCGCCGCTGCTTAAGACCCGGAACATCTCGCCGAAATGCACGATCTGCGGAAAGCCGAGGCGCAGGGTGAAGTAGATGCCGACGGCGAGCAGGCCGTAGATCAGCACGTAGCCCCAAAAGATCGTGTTCAGAAAGCCGATGATCGTGTCCATGCGGTTCCTCATTGGTATTGCAAGGTGTGGTGATGTGGCGAACCGCGGTACGGATCGAATGGGAAAGGCCGTTTACTACTTTTGAGCCTGGCATCTCTTTCGAGCGCCTGGACCTTTCGCCGCATGCTGGCGCTTTAGCCCGCAAACTTGACACAGATCAACGTTTTCGGCCGCCAAATCAGGCAAAACGTGATGCAATACATGACATATCCGGGGATTTCCCACAAATGAGCCCACAATCCGCCGCAAATCCTGCCTCCGTCGAACGTCACGAGGCCGAACCGGTCAATGCGGCGCATGTGCGCAAGCCGCTCTACGAAAAGCGCAAGAAGATCTTCCCGAAGCGTGCCGAAGGCAGCTTCCGTCGCTTCAAGTGGCTGGTGATGCTGGTGACGCTCGGCATCTATTATCTGACGCCCTGGATCCGTTGGGATCGTGGCGAGCATGCGCCGGACCAGGCTGTGCTCGTCGATATCGCCGCCCGGCGCTTCTATTTCTTCTTCATCGAGATCTGGCCGCAGGAGTTCTTCTTCGTCGCAGGCCTGCTCGTCATGGCCGGCTTCGGCCTGTTCCTGGTGACGTCTGCCGTCGGCCGCGCCTGGTGCGGCTATACCTGTCCGCAGACGGTATGGGTCGATCTCTTCCTGGTGGTCGAACGCTATATCGAAGGCGACCGCAATGCCCGCATGAAGCTCGATGCCGGTCCCTGGACGTTCGACAAGATCGTCAAGCGGGTGTCGAAGCACTCGATCTGGATCATGATCGGCATCGCCACGGGCGGCGCCTGGATCTTCTATTTCGCCGATGCGCCGACGCTTTTGAAAAGCTTCGTTTCGCTGGAAGCGCCCATGGTCGCCTACATGACCGTCGCGATTCTCACGGCGACGACCTATGTCTTCGGTGGACTGATGCGCGAGCAGGTCTGCACCTATATGTGCCCGTGGCCGCGCATCCAGGCGGCAATGCTCGACGAAAACTCGCTGGTCGTGACCTATAACGACTGGCGCGGCGAGCCGCGCTCGCGCCACCAGAAAAAGGCCGTCGCTGCCGGGGAGGCCGTCGGCGATTGCGTCGATTGCAACGCCTGCGTCGTCGTCTGTCCGATGGGCATCGACATTCGCGACGGCCAGCAACTCGAATGCATCACCTGCGCGCTCTGCATCGATGCCTGCGACGGTGTCATGGACAAGCTCGGCCGTGAACGCGGGCTGATTTCCTATGCGACGCTCAACGACTATGCCGCCAACATGGCGCTGGCCACCAATGGCGGTACGGCGGCGATCGATCCGGGTCGGGTGCGCAACGCCGACGGCGCATTTTCGGACAAGGTTCGCCACTTCAACTGGAAGATCGTCTTCCGGCCCCGTGTGCTCGTCTATCTCGGCGTCTGGACGCTGGTCGGTATCGGTCTGCTCTATGCGCTCCTGTCGCGCGACCGGCTGGAACTCAACGTGCTGCACGACCGCAACCCGCAGTTCGTCGTCGAATCCGATGGTTCGGTGCGCAACGGCTACATGGTCAAGCTCTTGAACATGATCCCCGAACAACGCACGATCACGCTCGCAATCGACGGGATGCCCTCTGCGACCATGCGCATCGCCGGCCAGGCAGCGGGCGACGGCCGGACCTTCGCCCTCGGTGTCGATCCGGACAAGGTGACGGCAGTCAAGGTGTTCGTGACGCTGCCAAAGGACAAGCTCGGCGAGGCGGACGACGGTTTCAGCCTGATCGTCGAGGATCCGTCGAGCCATGAGCGCGACGTCTACAAGGCCAACTTCAACAGCCCGGGAGCCGCAAAATGACGATAAACCAGGCAGGGGCGAAACAGGCAAAGGCACCGCGACCCTTCACCGGCTGGCACATGCTCGGCGTCATGGTGCTGTTCTTCGGCACGATCATCACCGTCAATCTGATCATGGCCTGGAACGCCAGCCATAGCTGGAGCGGATTGGTGGTGCAGAACACCTATGTCGCGAGCCAGCAGTTCAACGGCAAGGTGAAGGAAGCGAAGGCCTTTGTCGCCGATGGCCTCGACGGCAAGCTCAGCGTCGAAAACGAGGCGCTGCGCTACACGCTGACGCGCCGGGGCAACCCGGAGATGACTGCCGACAAGGTGGTGGCTGTGCTGAAACGCCCGGTCGAGGAGCATGAGGACGTCACGGTCGAGATGGCGCATCAGGGCGAGGGCGTCTTCGTTGCCGCAACCGCGCTGAAGCGCGGCCAGTGGATCGCCGACATCACCGCGACATCAGGCGAGACCGTCGTCTACCGCCAGGCCATCCGCTTCATGGTGCCGGGAGCTGCGAAATGAGCTGCTGTGCTCCCGGAACCGAAATGGCTCTGGAGGTCGACAGGGCCGGGCAGGGACTGCCGACAACGGAAGAGCTGTGGTTGATGAGCCGGTCGCTCGGCGGCGGTCTGCGCCAGACGGATTTGAGCGTGCCCGGCGTGCATTGCGGCGCCTGCATCAGCACGATCGAGGGCGCCTTGAAGACACGGCCGGAGGTTGACCGGGCGCGCGTGAACCTTTCGTCCCGGCGCGTGTCGATCGTCTGGAAGGAAGAGGTAAATGGCGCCCGTACCGATCCGCGGGAACTGGCGCGGGCCATCCGTTCGCGCGGCTACGAGACCCATCTTTTCGCGCCGGGCGAGGAAGACGGCGATCAGACACTGAAGAAGCTGGTGCGCGCCGTTGCCGTCTCGGGTTTTGCCTCGGCCAACATCATGCTGCTTTCGGTCTCGGTGTGGTCGGGGGCGGAGGCGGCGACCCGCGATCTCTTTCACTGGATCTCGGCGCTGATTGCCGCCCCTACGCTGATCTATGCCGGACGCTTCTTCTATGCGTCCGCCTGGAACGCGCTGAAGCACGGCCGTACCAACATGGACGTGCCGATTGCGCTGGCGATAACGCTCTCCTATTCGATCTCGCTCTACGAGACGATCACTCACGGCACCCATGCCTGGTTCGACGGCACGGTGATGCTGCTCTTCTTCCTGCTGATCGGCCGCACGCTCGACCACATGATGCGCGGGCGCGCCCGCTCGGCGATCAGCAGCCTGGCGAGGCTTTCGCCGCGCGGCGCCATGGTGGTGGATGCTGACGGCGGACGCGAGTATCGCCCTGTCGACGAGATCAAGCCAGGCGAGAAACTGGCGATCGCTGCCGGCGAGCGCATCCCCGTTGATGGCCGCATCCTCATTGGCACCAGCGATCTCGATCGCTCGATCGTCAATGGCGAGAGCGCGCCGGCGCCGGTCAAGGTCGGCGACGCCGTCGAGGCGGGTACGCTGAACCTCACAGGACCGCTGACGATCGAGGCGACGGCGGCGGCACGCGACTCGCTGCTTGCCGAGATCATGGGGCTGATGGAAGCCGCCGAAGGGGGCAGGGCGCGCTACCGCCGCATCGCCGACCGCGCGGCACAGTATTATTCGCCGGCGGTGCATCTGCTGGCTCTGCTCAGCTTCATCGGCTGGATGTTCGTCAACGGCGATTTCCATCATGCGATGCTGGTCGCCGTCGCCGTGCTGATCATCACCTGCCCCTGCGCACTCGGGCTTGCGGTACCTGTCGTGCAGGTGATTGCCGCCGGACGGCTCTTCCAGAACGGCGTCATGGTCAAGGACGGCTCGGCGATGGAGCGGCTTGCCGAGATCGATACGGTGCTGCTCGACAAGACCGGAACACTCACGGTTGGCGAGCCGCGGCTCGTCAATGGCGGGGACATTCAGCCATCGATCCTCGCGACGGCGGCGGGGCTCGCCGTGCATTCGCGCCATCCGCTGGCGATGGCCATTCATGATGCGGCGGCGATCGCGCCCGTCGTCAATGGCGACATCCGCGAAATCCCCGGTGCCGGCATTGAAGCGCAGACGCAAGCCGGTCTCTACCGGCTTGGCAGCCGCGCCTTTGCCTGCGGCGATGCCGGCGAGGCGACCGGCCAGTCGGAAGTGATCCTGTCGCTCGATGGCCGCGAACTCGCCTGCTTCCGCTTCGAGGACCGGCTCAGGCCGTTCGCCCGCGAGAGCATCGAGGAGCTTGGACGGCTCGGCCTTTCGACGGGCATTCTTTCGGGCGACCGCGCGCCGGTCGTCTCCGCCCTCGCCAAGCGGGCCGGCATCGAGCGCTTCAAGGCGGAACTGACGCCGCGCGGCAAGGTCGATGAATGTGCGGCCGCCGCTGAGGGCGGTCACCGGGTGCTGATGGTCGGCGACGGCATCAACGACGCGCCGGCGCTGCGCGCCGCGCACGTCTCGATGGCGCCGGCAACGGCCGCCGATGTTGGCCGCCAGGCGGCAGACTTCGTCTTCCTGCACCAGGGGCTGAACGCCGTGCCGATGGCGATCGATACGTCGCGCCGGGCCGGGCGGCTGATCCGCCAGAACTTTGCCCTGGCGATCGGCTACAACGTCATCGCCGTCCCGATCGCGATCCTCGGCTATGCCACACCGCTGATCGCGGCCGTCGCCATGTCGACCTCGTCGGTGATCGTCGTTGCCAACGCCTTGCGCCTGCGCGCGGCGACCGGCAATGTCACGGAGGTTGCCGAACAGAAGGCACCTGTCACGCTGCGGCCGGTCGGGAGCGCCTCATGAACACGCTGATCTATCTCATTCCCATCGCGCTGTTTCTCGGTGGGATTGGCCTCGTCGCCTTCCTTTGGGCACTGAAGAGCGGCCAATACGAAGACCTCGAAGGCGCCTCCTGGCGGGTGCTCGACGATGGCGATGGCAAGCCTGAAAAGAAGTGATTTCGTCAGTAATCACTTGTCCTTAATCGATTTGAATGCCAAAACAACCTCCGCCGTCGCTTCTCGCGCCTGGGCCTTCGACAGAGCCCCGCGCGAGGGGGCGAAGTTCAATTCGAAGGGCCGGCACAGACGCGTTTATCCCGATCGCGCCCGGCACTTCTGTCCAATGGAGGCAATCACGTGTCACAGGCGGAAATCGGCCTAATCGGTCTCGGCGTCATGGGCTCGAACCTGGCGCTCAACATCGCTGAAAAAGGCAACAAGATCGCGGTGTTCAACCGCACCGTCGAAGCGACGCACAAATTCTACGCGGAGGCCGGCGACCTCCAGGGCCAGATCGTGCCCTGCGACACCATTGAAGAGTTTGTCGCCGCCATCCGCCCGCCGCGTCCGATCATCATCATGATCAAGGCCGGCGAGCCGGTCGACCAGCAGATGGAAATCCTGAAGCCGTATCTCGCCAAGGGCGACATCATGATCGATGCCGGCAACGCCAACTTCCGCGACACGATGCGCCGCTTCGAGACGCTGAAGGATTCGGGTCTTACCTTCATCGGCATGGGCGTTTCCGGCGGTGAGGAAGGCGCGCGCCACGGCCCGTCGATCATGGTCGGCGGCAAGGAAGAGTCCTGGAAGCGCGTCGAGAGCGTGCTGACCTCGATCGCCGCCAAGTATGACAACGTGCCTTGCGTCGCCTGGCTCGGCGAAAACGGCGCCGGCCACTTCGTCAAGACCATCCACAACGGCATCGAATATGCCGACATGCAGATGATCGCCGAAATCTACGGCATCCTGCGCGACGGCCTGAAGATGTCGGCGAGCGAGATCGGCGAAGTCTTCGGCACCTGGAACAAGGGCCGCCTCAATTCCTACCTGATCGAGATCACCGAGAAGGTGCTGAAGGCCGCCGATCCTTTGACCGGCAAGCCGATCGTCGACCTGATCCTCGACAAGGCCGGTCAGAAGGGCACCGGCAAGTGGTCGGTGATCGAGGCGCAGAACATGGGCGTGCCGGCAACCGGCATAGAGGCGGCGGTTGCAGCCCGCAGCATCTCCTCGATGAAGGACGAGCGCGAAGCGGCCGAAAAGATCCTCGGGCTTCCCCAAGTTGGCGAGTTCAAGGTCGCCGACAGGGCAGCCTTCATCAAGGATCTCGAAAGCGCGCTGCTTGCCGCCAAGATCGGCGCCTATGCGCAAGGCTTCGCCGTGATGTCGGCGGCGTCCAAGGAGTTCAACTGGAACCTGCCGATGCCGACGATCGCCAAGATCTGGCGCGCCGGCTGCATCATCCGTTCGCAGTTCCTGGACGAGATCACCACCGCCTTCACCAAGGCGCCGGATGCCGCCAACCTGATCGTCACGCCGGCCTTTGCCGCCATGGTCAAGGACACCGACGGGGCGCTGCGCCGCGTCGTCTCGGCCGCCGTTCTCGGCGGCCTGCCGGTTCCGGCACTCGCCTCCGCACTCGGCTACTTCGACAGCTACCGCCGCGGCCGCGGCACGGCCAACGTCATCCAGGCGCAGCGCGACTTCTTCGGCGCCCATGGCTTTGACCGCGTCGACGGTGCCGACAGCCATCATGGCCCGTGGGGCAGCGGCCTGAACGCCTGAGCGTTCGAGTAAACAGATGAATGCGGGGCGGCCTTCGGGTCGCCCCGTTTTCGGTTGGGAATCGTGCTGACTGGACTGGATGCTAGCCCGTCATCGAGACAGGTGCCGATCGTTCCGCGGTTCCCCCGCCGCCTGACGCGCTGGGATTGGAACAGGACTTGATCGGCAGGACGGCGAAAAGCGAGGCAATCATCAGCACAACGATGATCAACAGCAGCCTGTCGGTGAAGGCAGCGCGAAAAATCTGAAAGACATAATGTTTGGTCTTCATCGTGCCCACGCGCTTTCTTCGCCATCCCTTCCGGGAGGGCCTTCGTGCATCGTGGACGTCATGCGTCCGTTCCTGTGAATGTACGTCAGACGGGAAACGGCCGAAAGTGCCGATTGTTGCCGGCCTGGGCTTGTGCACCGCGTGACGCCAGTTGTCCCAAAGACCCCTGGCGGGCGCGGCTAACGCCGAGAAGCGCGGCGATCGTCGCGGGTTCGGCTGCGTTCGCCCGGGTGCTGCGAGCCGCGCATCGTTTCGCGCTCATCCGTTCGACGCGGAAATGGCGTAACCGTGTTTGGCGGTGACGAGCGGCGGCGCCGTTGCCGCAGCCTACCCAGTCTCTTTGGCGGATCGACAAAGATCACCAGCAGAAAGCCGATGGCCATGAGCAGGTAGGCCGGAATGCCGGTCGTTGTGCTGCCGACGAAAGCGCAAAGCATGGCGAGCGCCAGATAGATGCCGATGGTCAAGGGATTGGACAGGAAGGCCCACGCGCGGTCAGTCAGCCTGTCTTTCCATGCAATTCTCGATGTCATGCCGAACATCACCTGTCTGAAGTGATTGGCAGCTTTTTTGTTTGCTGCGATGGCGCCCCAGCCCGTGCAATATGTGACCGGTGCATGGCGCGGCAATGACACTCAGACCTTTGGCAGCAAGAGTCGGACCAAAGTCCCATCGATTTCACGGCGCGATAAGTTAGGATCGGTGGGCGTTGCCACGGCAGCGCCACAAGAACCTAGTTTTTTCAGTACCGATTTAGAGCAGGGTCGCGTTATGCGTTTGGGTTCTGCTTGCAGGTCCTCGGTCCCGCCGAGGAAGGCGGTGACTGCGAAATGCTGGGCGCCGGCGCGCGACGCCCAGCTTGCTTTGCTTCAGCTGCGAAGACCCGGCGCTTCCTGGCCGGTCCGCTCGACATATTCCGTGTAACCGCCGCCATACTGATGGATGCCCTCGGGCGTCAGCTCCAGCACACGGTTGGAAAGGGCTGCGAGGAAGTGGCGGTCGTGCGAAACGAACAGCATGGTGCCTTCGTAGTCCGCGAGCGCCTTGATCAGCATTTCCTTGGTGTCGAGGTCGAGGTGGTTGGTGGGTTCGTCGAGAACAAGCAGATTCGGCGGGTCAAAGAGCATGATCGCCATCACCAGGCGCGCCTTCTCGCCGCCCGAAAGCACCCGGCACTTCTTCTCGACATCGTCCCCGGAAAAGCCGAAGCAGCCGGCAAGCGCGCGCAGCGGCGCCTGGCCGGCCTGCGGGAAGGTGTCTTCGAGCTGCTGCAGCACCGTGCGGTCGCCATCGAGCACGTCCATCGCATGCTGGGCGAAGTAGCCCATCTTGACGCTGGCGCCGAGCGCGACATTGCCTTCGTCCGGTTCGGTCGAGCCGGCGACGAGCTTCAACAGCGTCGACTTGCCGGCACCATTGATGCCCATGATGCACCAGCGCTCCCGGCGGCGCACCATGAAGTCGAGCCCTTCATAGATGCTGCGGCTGCCATATTTCTTGTGCACGCCCTTGATGTTGATGACGTCTTCGCCGGAGCGCGGCGCCGGACGGAATTCGAAGTTGACCGTCTGGCGGCGCTTCGGCGGCTCGACCCGGTCGATCTTCTCGAGCTTCTTTACGCGGCTCTGGACCTGCGAGGCGTGCGAGGCGCGCGCCTTGAAGCGCTCGATGAACTTGATCTCCTTTGCGAGCATCGCCTGCTGGCGCTCGAACTGCGCCTGCTGCTGCTTCTCGTTCTGGGCGCGCTGCTGCTCGTAGAAGCCGTAGTCGCCCGAATACGCGTTGAGCTGGCCTGCGTCGATCTCGATGATCTTGGTGATGATGCGGTTCATGAACTCGCGGTCGTGCGAGGTCATCATCAGTGCGCCGTCGTAGTTCTTGAGGAAGTCTTCGAGCCAGATCAGGCTTTCGAGATCGAGATGGTTGCTCGGTTCGTCGAGCAGCATCACGTCGGGCCGCATCAGCAGGATACGGGCAAGCGCCACGCGCATCTTCCAGCCGCCCGAGAGCTTGCCGACGTCGCCGTCCATCATCTCCTGGGAGAAGCTGAGGCCCGCCAGCACTTCGCGGGCGCGGCCCTCGAGCGCGTAGCCGTCGAGTTCTTCGTAGCGCGCCTGCACCTCGCCGTAGCGCTCGATAATCGCGTCCATTTCATCGAGGCGATCCGGATCGACCATGGCGGCCTCGAGCTCGCGCAGCTCGGCGGCAACTTCGCTGACAGGGCCAGCGCCGTTCATCACTTCGGCAACGGCGCTGTTGCCGGACATCTCGCCGACGTCCTGGTTGAAGTAGCCGATGGTGACGCCCTTATCGACGGCGACCTGGCCTTCGTCGGGGATTTCCTCGCCGGTGATCATGCGGAAGAGCGAGGACTTTCCGGCGCCGTTCGGGCCGACGAGGCCGACCTTTTCGCCGCGGTTGAGCGCGGCGGAGGCTTCGATGAAAAGAATGCGGTGGCTGAGCTGCTTGCTGATGTTTTCGATACGGATCATGTCTGCGGTAGCCTGAAGGGAGGAGCGGGGCGCAGTCGCGCCCAATTGTTGCCCCGGCCTGTCGCAGGTTTCTGCGTCACAAGCAAGACTTGAGGGCTGTTTTCAGCCTTTCCTAGGCGCGCAAGCCACGCGTGATCGGCGGCTGGAACTCGGGCTGGCTAAGGCTCTGCAGCGTTTCTGGCGGCTGGCCGTCGATGTGGCCGATGACTGCCTTGGCCAGTTCCCGACCGGCCACGCGGATGTCCTCGTACATGGTCATGACTTCCGGGCGCAGCCAGCGCAGGAAGTCGCTCGGTGACTTCGAGACCATGTCGCAGTCTTCGCCGAGCTTCTTCTTGGCCATTTCCAGGCCGGCAATCAAAGCGATCGCACCGGAGCCGCTGCCCGAAACGATGCCGTCGGGCGCGTCCGCCGAGCGCATCAGGGGTTCGAAGGCGTCGCGGATCTCGACCAGTGAATGGTCAATGTTGGTCTGGTGGAAGCCGACTGCATCCGCCTGGAAATCGCGAAGCCCACGCTCGAAACCGGCGCGCATGTGTGAATAGAAGGTGAGGTGCGGCGGCGGCTCGAGCAGCACCAGCTTCCGCCGGCCGCGCGCCACCAGTTTGCGTACCGCCTCGTAGGCGAAACGCTCGTTGTCGAAGTCGTGATAGGGGTGAACGATCCCCATTTCGGTGCGGCCGTGCGTGACGAAGGGCAGGCCGCGCTCGGTCAAAAGCGCCACACGCGGATCGTGCGGCTCGGTTCGCGAGATGATCACGCCGTCTGCGGCACCCGTGTCGAGGATATAGCGGATCGGCGCCAGCGCGTCCTTGACGGCGCTATAGGGGGTGACGACCAGGTGGTAGGGCGTGCCGGCAAGGATCTCGGTGATGCCGACGACCATCGGGCTGGTGATGCCCATGATCTCTTCTTCCAGCGTCAATACGAGACTGATGACATTGGTCTTGCCGGTTCTCAGGCGCACGCCGGCGCGGTTCGGCTGGTAGCCGATCTGTTTGGCGACGAGCCGCACACGCTCCTTGGTTTCCGCACCGATATCGGGCGCATCCTTCAACGCCCGCGAAACCGTAGTGATGCCGAGCCCGGTCATGAAGGCGATCGTCTTCAGTGTCGGACGGGCTCCATCCGGCAGTGTCTGCGGCCTGTTTTTCGTCTTGTTGTCCATTGCCGTCACCCGCCCACTCTCTTGCCGCACGCCGCCAGATTGCCCGTCCGGCAGCGAAACGCGTCGGTTCAGTTCCATCCGCCGCGCCGTCGCCCTGTCACGTCATCGCGTTATATACGAAAAGTCGGTGGCGGCTATGCTGCTTTGGATGGATCAAATTGCTTCAAATCTGTAACGATACAGTTGCGATGTCGAGCGTTTTCGTTGCTGCGCTGCGAAAGATGGAGCGGACTGGTTGAATCGGAAGTTTTGGCGCATGCTTTTTGCACTTGCGAGATGGCGCCTCCGATGCCGGTACGCCATTTTTGCGGAAAATATATGTATTTCAGCGCGATGTAAGGGATTCCTGCTGGCCGCGTGGGTGCCGCCATTGCGCGCAAAGCGCTTTGGAACGCGGCTGCGTATGCACGCAATGGGTGTTTTTTAAAATTCTGTTTAAATCGATTGTGGTGGGTGTTGCGTCCTGTAATCGATTGCACTAAGTTTTTTACGGTAACGTTACAGTGAGGGAGGAGACTCATGAATTTACGTTCTTTCGCCGCCGTGCTTTCAGCCGCCGTGGCCCTGCCGCTCAGCACAGCCAACGCTGTCGATCTTGAAGTGACCCATTGGTGGACCTCGGGCGGCGAAGCTGCCGCGGTCGCGGAACTCGCCAAGGCCTTCGATGCGACGGGCAATCACTGGGTCGACGGCGCGATCGCCGGTTCTGGCGGCACCGCCCGTCCGATCATGATCAGCCGCATCACCGGTGGCGACCCGATGGGCGCCACGCAGTTCAACCATGGTCGCCAGGCCGAGGAACTGGTTCAGGCCGGGCTGATGCGTGATCTCACCGATGTCGCAACCCGCGAGAAGTGGAAGGACATCATCAAGCCGGCGAGCCTGCTTGATTCCTGCACGATCGACGGCAAGATCTATTGCGCCCCGGTCAACATCCACTCCTGGCAGTGGCTGTGGCTGTCGAATACGGCCTTCAAGACGGCCGGCGTCGAGGTTCCGAAGAACTGGGATGAATTCGTGGCCGCGGCGCCCGCGCTCGAAAAGGCAGGCATCGTGCCGCTCGCCGTCGGCGGTCAGCCGTGGCAGGCAGCCGGCGCCTTCGACGTGCTGATGGTGGCGATCGCCGGCAAGGACACCTTCCAGAAGGTCTTCGGCGACAAGGACGAGGAAGTGGCAGCGGGTCCTGAGATCGCCAAGGTCTTCAAGGCTGCCGACGATGCCCGCCGCATGTCGAAAGGCTCCAACGTCCAGGACTGGAACCAGGCGACCAACATGGTCATCACCGGCAAGGCCGGCGGCCAGATCATGGGCGACTGGGCGCAGGGTGAATTCGCGCTGGCCGGCCAGAAGGCCGGAACCGACTACACCTGCCTGCCGGGCCTCGGCGTCAACGAGATCATCTCGACCGGTGGCGACGCCTTCTACTTCCCGCTTCTGAAGGACGAGGAAAAGTCGAAGGCGCAGGAAGCGCTGGCCTCGACGCTGCTCGATCCGAAGACGCAGGTCGCCTTCAACCTCAAGAAGGGTTCGCTGCCGGTGCGCGGCGACGTCGATCTGGCGGCTGCCAACGACTGCATGAAGAAGGGGCTGGACATTCTTGCCAAGGGCAACGTGATCCAGGGTACCGACCAGCTGCTTTCGGCCGACAGCCAGAAGCAGAAGGAAGACCTGTTCTCCGAATTCTTCGCCAACCCGTCGATCACGCCGGAAGACGCGCAGAAGCGCTTCGCCGACATCATCGCGAACGCGGAGTAACCGCAATTGCCTTGGCCGGCCTCTTTGAAAACGAGGCCGGTCAAAGCCTCCCATTCGGCAGGATGTGCCGGTCGTCCGCGCGTGATGCGTTTGCGGGCCCCATGGGAGTGGTTGTCGCCCTGATGTGGCAGAGCGCTGCGCGCTGAGTGCGCGGGGCTGCCCATCGTCCGAAACCCAATGCAGTTCCGGAGGAACGAAACATGGCGGGTTACACACAAGGTTCGGGCCGACCGAACCAGTGGCTGCGGAACCTGAACGCGAAGATTGCCTCCGTCCCGATGATCTTGACGGCCGTGGTGATCTTCCTCGGCGGCACGATCTGGACGGTCGTCTATTCCTTCACCAATTCCAAGCTGTTGCCGCGGCTCTCATTCGTCGGCCTCGATCAGTACGAGCGCCTCTGGGCGGCGCCGCGCTGGCTGATCTCGGTGCAGAATCTGGCAATCTACGGCATCTTCTCGCTGATCTTCAGCCTGCTGATCGGCTTCGTGCTGGCCGCATTGATGGACCAGAAGATCCGCTTCGAAAATACCTTCCGCACCATCATGCTCTATCCCTTCGCCCTGTCCTTCATCGTGACGGGCCTGGTCTGGCAATGGCTGCTCAATCCGGAATTCGGCATCCAGTCGGTGGTGCGCTCGCTCGGCTGGGAAAGCTTCACCTTCGACCCGCTCTATAATGCCGACATCGTCATCTACGGCATCCTGATCGCAGCCCTCTGGCAGGGCACCGGGCTCGTCATGTGCCTGATGCTCGCAGGTCTTCGCGGCATCGACGAGGACATCTGGAAGGCCGCGCGCGTCGACGGCATACCCATGTGGAAGACCTACATCTTCGTCGTCATTCCGATGATGCGCGGCGTCTTCATCACCACGCTGGTGATCATCGCCAGCGGCATCGTCAAGGTTTACGACCTGGTGGTGGCGCAGACGAGCGGCGGTCCCGGCATCGCGTCGGAAGTGCCTGCAAAATATGTCTACGACTACATGTTCCAGGCGCAGAACCTCGGTCAGGGCTTTGCCGCCTCGACGATGATGCTCATCACCGTCGCCATCATCATCGTGCCTTGGGCCTATCTGGAATTCGGGGGAGGGCGCAAGCGTGTCTGATATCGTTGCTTTCAATTCGGTGACTGAAGAGGCCGCACTGCAGGCGCAGACAAACCGGGTCGTCGCTGGCCCCCGCGGCGCCAAGCCCCGCCGGGCGTTGTCTGGCCGCAACATCATGATCTACGGCACGCTGATTGTCGTGGCGCTGTACTACCTGCTGCCGCTCTACGTGATGGTCATGACTTCGCTCAAGGGCATGCCGGAAATCCGGCTCGGCAACATCTTTGCCCCGCCGGTTGAAATCACCTTCGAGCCTTGGGCAAAGGCCTGGGCGAGCGCTTGCACGGGGCTCAACTGCGACGGCCTTTCGCGCGGCTTCTGGAACTCGGTGCGCATCACCGTTCCTTCGACGATCGTCTCGATCGCGATCGCCTCGGTCAACGGTTATGCGCTCGCCAACTGGCGCTTCAAGGGGGCGGAGCTGTTCTTCACCATCCTCATCGTCGGCGCCTTCATTCCCTATCAGGTGATGATCTATCCGATCGTCATCGTACTGCGGGAAATGGGCATCTACGGCACGCTCACCGGCCTCATCCTCGTGCACACCATCTTCGGCATGCCGATCCTGACGCTGCTCTTCCGCAACTATTTCGCCGGCCTGCCGGAGGAACTGTTCAAGGCCGCGCGCGTCGATGGCGCCGGCTTCTGGACGATCTACTTCAAGATCATGCTGCCGATGTCACTGCCGATCTTCGTGGTAGCGATGATCCTGCAGGTCACCGGGATCTGGAACGACTTCCTGTTCGGCGTCGTGTTCACCCGGCCGGAATACTACCCGATGACGGTTCAGCTCAACAACATCGTCAACTCGGTCCAGGGCGTGAAGGAATACAACGTCAACATGGCGGCGACGATCCTGACCGGGGCGGTTCCGCTCTTCGTCTACTTCGTCTCCGGACGGCTTTTTGTCCGCGGCATCGCCGCCGGCGCAGTGAAAGGGTAACAACATGCAAAACGTCAGCGTATCGGTCAAAGACCTGTCGTTGAGCTTCGGTGCCGTCACTGTGCTCGACACGCTCAACCTCGACATCAAGGACGGCGAGTTCCTGGTGCTGCTCGGCTCGTCCGGCTGCGGCAAGTCGACCCTGCTGAACTGCATCGCCGGGCTGCTCGATGTCAGCGACGGGCAGATCTTCATCAAGAACAAGAACGTCACCTGGGAGGAGCCCAAGGACCGCGGCATCGGCATGGTGTTCCAGTCCTACGCGCTCTATCCGCAGATGTCGGTGGAGAAGAACCTCTCCTTCGGCCTGCAGGTCGCCAAGGTGCCGAAGGAAGAGATCGACAAGCGCGTCAGCCGCGCCGCCGAGATCCTGCAGATCCAGCCGCTCTTGAAGCGCAAGCCTTCGGAACTCTCGGGCGGCCAGCGCCAGCGTGTGGCGATCGGCCGGGCGCTGGTGCGCGATGTCGACGTGTTCCTGTTCGACGAGCCGCTCTCCAACCTCGACGCCAAGCTGCGCTCGGAACTGCGCGTCGAGATCAAGCGGCTGCACCAGTCGCTGAAGAACACGATGATCTACGTCACCCATGACCAGATCGAGGCCTTGACACTTGCCGACCGCATCGCGGTCATGAAGAGCGGCGTGATCCAGCAGCTTGCCGATCCGATGACGATCTACAACGCGCCGGAAAACCTGTTCGTCGCCGGCTTCATCGGTTCGCCGTCGATGAACTTCTTTCGCGGCGAACTGCAGCTGCGCGACCAGCGCGCCTACGTCCACGCCAACGGCGTCGATTTCGACGTGTCGGCCTATCCGTCGCGCGCGCCCTTCGTGCATGGCCAGAAGGTGGTGCTGGGCTTGAGGCCCGAGCATGTGCGCGTCGACGAAGCGGCAAGTGGCGCGCCGGCCTCGCACCGGGCGGTCGTCGATATCGAGGAGCCGATGGGCGCCGACAATCTGCTGTGGCTGAAGCTTGCCGGACAGTCGATGTCGGTTCGTATCGCCGGCCAGCGGCGCTATGCGCCGGGCACGGCGGTCACGCTTTCCTTCGACATGGGCGTCGCCTCGATCTTCGATGCGACAAGCGAGAACCGACTCTGAAATAAGGAGATGCCGGGCGGCCACCGCTGCCCGGCACCTCCCAGCAATGACTGTGCCGGCGTGGCCGGTCGATCTATGGAACCATGCGCATGCTCTCTGAGGATTTCACCCGCACCGCCATTCGTCTCGATCTCGCAGGGGATTGGCAACTTTCTTCCGTCGACAATAGCCATGCGCTGGCAATGGAGTTGCCGGGCGATGTGCATTCGGCGCTGCTGAAGGCCGGCGTGATCGACGACCCGTATGTGGGGCGCAACGAAAACGACGTGCAGTGGGCGGCGCACAAGGACTGGGTGATCGAGCGCACGGTCACGGTCGGTGCCGACGACATTGCCGGCTACTGGTATCTCGACCTTGAATACCTCGACACGGTTGCCTCGGTGTTCGTCAATGACAAGCTGGTGCTTGAAGCGGAGAATTGCTTCCGACGCTATCGCCCGGATGTCTCGAAGACGCTGGTTGGAGGCGAGAACCGCATCCGCATCGTGTTGCATTCCTCGATTGCCGAAGGCGCGCGGCGGCAGGCGGAGCAGCCCTTCTACGTGCCCTATCACCCTGGCAATTCACCGATCGCCAACGGCAATATGCTGCGCAAACCCCAGTGCCATTTCGGCTGGGACTGGAACCTCGCGATCGCGCCGCTCGGCGTCTACGGAGAGATCGCCCTTTGCCGGCTGGAGATCGCCCGCATCGAGCATGTGACGAGCAAGCAGGTCTGGCTGGAGGATGGCAGCGTCGATCTGGTGGTGACGCTGACGCTCTTTGCCGATGGGCCGGGTATTGTGCCGGTGCACTTCTCGCTCGACGAGGACCGCGAACGGCTCGATTGCGCCGTCGGCAAGGGCGAGACCCGCATCACCCATGTCTTCACCGTGAGCGAGCCCAAGCGCTGGTGGCCGGCTGGAAGCGGCGAGCAGGACCTGTCGCGGCTGACCGTCGAGGTGCCGCAGGAGCAGGTGACGCGTCAGATCGGTTTCCGCACCGCCGAGCTTCTGACCGACAAGGACGAGGCCGGCAGCCGCTTCGCCTTCCGCGTCAACGGGCGCGAGATCTTCTGCAAGGGCGCCAACTGGATCCCGGCCGATGCGCTGGCGTCGCGGGTGACCCGCGAAGGCGTCGAAGACCTTTTGACCTCGGCTGTCGATGCCAACATGAACATGATCCGCGTCTGGGGCGGCGGCTTCTACGAGCCGGACTGGTTCTACGATCTGTGCGACCGGCTGGGCCTCATGGTCTGGCAGGACTTCATGTTCGCCTGCAACCTCTATCCTTCGACGCCGGATTTCCTGGAGAATGTCGCAGCCGAGGTGGACTACCAGGCCAAGCGCCTGTCGTCGCATCCGTCGATCGCGGTCTGGTGTGGCGACAACGAGCTCGTCGGCGCGCTCACCTGGTTCGATGAGCCGCGCAAGGATCGCGACCGTTATCTCGTCTCATATGACCGGCTGAACCGCACCATCGAGGTGGCGCTGAAGGCGGCGCTGCCCGAAGCGATCTGGTGGCCGTCGAGCCCGGCGTCGGGATATCTCGACTTCGGCGACGCCTGGCATGCCGATGGTTCCGGCGACATGCACTATTGGTCGGTCTGGCACGAAAACAAGTCCTTCGACAATTACCGCACCGTGCGGCCGCGCTTCTGCTCGGAGTTCGGCTTCCAGTCCTATACGTCGATGCCGGTCATCCGGCAGTTTGCGGCCGAGAAGGACCTCAATATCGCGTCGCCCGTGATCGAGAGCCACCAGAAGAATGTCGGCGGCAACGAGCGCATCGCCGGCACGATGTTCCGCTACTTCCGTTTCCCCAAGGATTTTCCGGCTTTCGTCTATCTCAGCCAGGTGCAGCAGGGGCTGGCGATCCGCACGGCCGTTGACTACTGGCGCTCGTTGAAGCCCCATTGCATGGGCACGCTCTACTGGCAGCTCAACGACACCTGGCCGGTCGCCTCCTGGTCGAGCC
Organism: Ensifer sp. EB106-05-01-XG146; assembly: GCF_058791875.1. Taxonomy (NCBI): domain Bacteria; kingdom Pseudomonadati; phylum Pseudomonadota; class Alphaproteobacteria; order Hyphomicrobiales; family Rhizobiaceae; genus Ensifer; species Ensifer sp. EB106-05-01-XG146. The sequence continues at coordinate 1,824,060 of NZ_JBYTDX010000001.1, read as the reverse complement.
TCGACTATGGCGGCAGCTGGAAGGCGATGCACTACATGGTCCGTCGCTTCTTCCAGCCGGTCTCGGTCGCAGCGATCCCATCGGCAGATGGAAAGGAAATCGCGTTCTCGATGGTCAACGATACGGCAGAGCCGGTGACCGTCGCGCTGCAGACCTTCCTGGTTTCGCTCGATGGCCAGCGCACGCCGCTCGCGGCGGTCGCCGGTACCTGCAGCCCGGACCGGGCGGCAACGCTGGCGACGATCGCGGCCTTCGACATTCCGGAAGGCGACCTGCTGTTCTGGTCGTTCGAGGCATCGAACGGCATGCGCGGTGAGGGGCACCACGTCAACGGCACCTACAAGGCGCTCGACCTCAAGCCGTCCGGCCTGACACTCGATGTCGCGCCCGCAGGCGAAGGCGCCTTCGACGTCACGGTCAAGGCGAGCGGCTTGGCGCTGCATGTGATGATCGAGGCGGATGTCGCCGGGCGCTATTCCGACAACGCCTTCGACCTCTTGGCCGGCGAGACGAAGGTCATCCGTTTTACCCCGAAGGTGCTGTTTGACGCAGGTGAGCTGCCGCGCTTTTCCGCCTTCGATCTCGAATCCTGCCAGGGAAAGGGTTGACCGCCATGAAACGCAGCCACCTCAACGACATCATCGCTGAGAGCGATGCCTTCATGAAGAGCTTCGGCTTCACCCTGCCACCCTTTGCCTACTGGTCGCCGGAGCAACTGAAGGCGCGCGTCGCTTCCGACAGTCCGACGATCTTTGATGCCCGGCTCGGCTGGGACATTACCGACTATGGCAAGGGCCGCTTCGACGAGTTCGGGCTGGTGCTCTTCACGCTGCGCAACGGCAATGCCGCCAATCTGAAGACCGGGCAGGGCATGGTTTACGCCGAGAAGCTGATGATCACCGCCAAGGACCAGGTCAACCCGCTGCACCGTCACGCGGTCAAGACCGAGGACATCATCAACCGTGGCGGCGGTTCGCTGGTGCTGCAGATGTACAATTCCAGACCGGACGGCTCGGTTGACGAGGAGAGCGACGTCGTTGTCGCGACCGATGCACGGCTGCGCACGCTGAAAGCTGGCGACCTGCTGAAGCTCAAGGCCGGTGAAAGCGTCACACTTCTCCCTGGCAACTGGCACGCCTTCTGGGCCGAGGGCGCCGACGTGCTGATGGGCGAAGTATCGACCGTCAACGACGATCTCACCGACAACTATTTCCGCGAGCCGGTCGGTCGCTTCTCGGCGATCGAGGAGGACGCAGGCCCCGCCCACCTCTTGGTGTCGGACTACGATACCTGGCTCAGGTGATACCGAGACCCCAACAACCCCAAGATCCCACTATCCCAAGACCCCCAGGACGAAATCGAGGAGGATTTCATGAAGGACGTCAGTTTCCAGCTTTATAGCGCTCGCAATTTCCCGCCTTTCGCCAATGTGCTGAAAGCACTCGGCGACGCCGGCTACAGCCAGGTCGAAGGTTACGGCGCGCTTTACGCAGCGCTCAGCGACGCCGAGATCGCCGCCTTCAAGGAAGGTCTCGACGACAATGGTCTCGCCATGCCGACCGCGCACTTTGGCCTGGACATGCTCGAAAGCGATCCAGCCCGCGTGCTCGAAATCGCCAAGGCGCTCGGCATCAAGGCGATCTATTGCCCCTACCTGATGCCCGACCAGCGCCCGACCGATGCCGCCGGCTGGCGCGCCTTCGGCGAGCGGCTGCAGAAGGCCGGCAAGCCCTATCGTGATGCCGGCCTGATCTTCGGCTGGCACAACCACGACTTCGAGTTCGCGGCCCTTCCGGATGGCAGTATTCCGCAGGACCTGATCTTTGCGGGCGGACCGGATCTCTCCTGGGAGGCCGATATCGCCTGGATCATCCGCGGCGGCGCCGATCCGATCGCCTGGATCAAGAAGTATGGCGACCGCATCACCGCCGTGCATGTGAAGGACATCGCGCCGACAGGCGAGAAGAAGGACGAGGACGGCTGGGCCGATGTCGGCGAGGGCACGGTCGACTGGAAAGGCCTGTTTGCGGCACTTTCCGGCACGAAGGCCCGCTACTTCATCGCCGAGCACGACAACCCGAGCGATTTCAAGCGCTTCGCCAAGCGTTCGCTCGCCTCCATCCAATCTTATTGAGAAGCAGGTTTATCCATGACCAAGGAACTTGGCGTCGGCATCATCGGATGCGGCAACATCTCCACCACCTACTTCAAGCTTGCCCCGCTTTTCCGGGGCATCAAGGTTGTCGCCTGCGCCGACATCAACCCGGCGGCAGCCGAGGCGCGGGCGGCCGAATACGGCGTTCAAGCTGAGAGCATCGAGGCGCTGCTCGTCAATCCCGATGTCGACATCGTCGTCAACCTGACCATTCCGGACGCGCACTATCCGGTCTCCAAGGCAATCCTCGAAGCCGGCAAACACGTCTATTCGGAAAAGCCGCTGGTGCTCTCCCTGGAGCAGGGCGAGGAGTTGAGGGCGATCGTCAAGGCGAAGGGCCTTTCCGTCGGCTGCGCGCCGGACACCTTCCTCGGCGGCGCGCATCAGCTTGCCCGTAGCTATGTTGACGCGGGCAAGATCGGCCGGGTGACCTCGGGCACCTGCCACGTCATGAGCCCGGGCATGGAGATGTGGCATCCGAACCCGGACTTCTTCTTCCTGCCCGGCGGCGGCCCGATCCTCGATCTCGGTCCCTACTACATCGCCAACCTGATCAACCTGATCGGCCCGGTGAAGCGCGTGGCGGCGCTCGCCACCATGGCCAACCCGACCCGCACGATCACCAGCGAACCGCGCAAGGGCGAGGTGATCCCGGTCAAGACGCCGACCAACATCCACGCGCTGCTCGAATTTGAGAACGGCGCGACGATCACGCTGTCGGCCAGCTGGGATGTCTGGTCGCACCGCCATGCCAACATGGAGCTTTACGGCACCGAAGGCTCGCTCTACGTGCCCGACCCGAACTTCTTCGGCGGCACGGTGGAAGCAAGCGGCTGCGACAAGAAAATCGAGCCGCTGGAGCCCTGGGATCATCCTTTCGGTGTTGCCAACCAGGAGCATCCGCAGGGGCCGATGGCGAATTACCGCACCGCCGGCCTTGCCGACATGGCGCTCGCCATCCTCGAGGGCCGCGATGCCCGCTGCTCGCTCGACCGCGCGCTGCACGGCGTCGACGTCATGGTGTCGATCCTGAAATCTGGCGAGGAGGGACGTTTCGTCGAACTCTCCACCACTTGCACCCAGCCGGCCGCCCTCGGCATCGAGGAAGCTCGGGCACTCTTGCGCGAGACCGAAGAAGAAATGTCGGGAAATCGCGTCGCTGCCGCTTCATAGCGACACCGGAGAGGTTTAGACCTTTGTGAACTGAGGTTTCCGTAGCGGCCAACCGCTACGGAAACCGTTTCATTTTTGAGGGTGGCGGACGAGTTCGCCATCCGGAGATCGATCGCGGAGGATTGTGCGATGACCTGGCTACCGGCGGAAAACCGCTACGACACCATGAAATATAACCGTCTCGGCCGTTCCGGCCTGAAGCTGCCGGCGATCTCGCTGGGGCTTTGGCACAATTTCGGTGGCGACACACCGCATGACCGCAAGGTCGACATGTGCCGCACGGCGTTCGATCTGGGCATCACCCATTTCGACCTCGCCAACAATTACGGCCCGCCTCCGGGCTCGGCCGAGACTGCCTTCGGCGAAATCATGCGCACGGACTTCGCGCACTTGCGCGACGAACTGATCATCTCGTCCAAGGCCGGCTACGACATGTGGGCCGGCCCCTACGGCGAATGGGGCAGCCGCAAGTACATGATCGCATCCTGCGACCAGAGCCTGAAGCGCATGGGCCTCGACTATGTCGACATCTTCTATTCGCACCGTTTCGACCCGGAGACGCCGCTCGAAGAAACCTGCGGTGCGCTCGACCATATCGTGCGCTCGGGCCGGGCGCTCTATGTGGGGATTTCCTCCTACAACTCGCAGCGCACCCGCGAAGCCGCCGCGATCCTTAAGGATCTCGGCACGCCTTGCCTCATCCACCAGCCGAGCTACTCCATGCTCAACCGCTGGATCGAGGACGATGGGCTGATCCATACGCTCGAAGATCTCGGCATCGGCTCGATCGTTTTCTCGCCGCTCGCCCAGGGCATGCTGACGACGAAGTATCTTGGCGGCATCCCGTCTGATAGCCGCGCGGCGCAGAACCACTTCCTGAAGAAGGACTTCATCCGCCCCGAGATCATCGACAACATCCGCAAGCTGAACGGTATCGCCGAAAAGCGCGGCCAGACGCTGGCGCAGATGGCGCTTGCCTGGGTGCTGCGCAACGGCCGGATCACCTCGGCACTGATCGGCGCCAGCCGCTCCGAGCAGATCGTCGATTGCGTCAAGGCGCTCGAAAACGACACGTTCACGGCCGACGAACTGGCCGAGATCGATCTCTATGCGCGCGAGGCGGACATCAACCTCTGGGCCAAGTCGGCCGAGCTCTGATTTCGACCGAAAATATTGATTTGCCTGCATTTTAGGCAAAGCACATCGCTTTCCGGCGTATTAGACAAAAGTCGAATAAACGCCGGAAGGCGGCTTCTGGACATGGTCCGGTGTTTCTGTAAGGTGCGACAATGCCTGCCGGTTGCGGTGCTGATCTCAGTCGCTTTCGGCGGGTAACGAGGAGGAGAGCCACCGTTTGTCCGGGAAGGGGCAGGGTGGATTGATGGGTAGAGGCGCGCTGCGCCCGCCCTTTGGCGAGAACTAGGGGAGGAACCATGGATCGCCGTTCATTCATTAAAAACGCAAGCCTCGGCGGCTTGGCGGCCGCAGGTGCAGCCGCGCTTGCGACGCCGGCCATCGCGCAGGCAAACCCGAAGGTGAACTGGCGCCTGGCGTCGTCGTTCCCGAAGTCGCTCGACACGATCTATGGCGGCGGCGAAGTGCTGTCGAAATACGTCTCGGAGGCAACCGACGGTGCTTTCCAGATCCAGGTCTTCGCTGCCGGCGAAATCGTTCCAGGCCTGCAGGCCGCTGACGCGGCTGCTGCCGGTACGGTCGAAGCCTGCCACACGGTCGCATACTATTACTGGGGCAAGGACCCAACCTGGGCGCTCGGTGCAGCCGTTCCCTTCGCGCTCAACGCGCGCGGGATGAACGCCTGGCACTACCATGGCGGCGGTATCGACCTCTTCAACGAGTTCCTCGGCACCCAAGGCCTCGTCGGCTTCCCCGGCGGCAACACCGGCGTGCAGATGGGCGGCTGGTTCCGCAAGGAAATCAAGACGGTTGCCGACATGCAGGGCCTGAAGATGCGCATCGGTGGTTTCGCCGGCAAGGTCGTCGAGAAGCTCGGCGTCGTGCCGCAGCAGATCGCCGGCGGCGACATCTACCCGGCGCTGGAAAAGGGCACCATCGACGCTGCCGAATGGGTCGGCCCCTATGACGACGAGAAGCTTGGCTTCTACAAGGTTGCGCCCTACTACTACTATCCCGGCTGGTGGGAAGGTGGTCCGACGGTTCACGCCATGTTCAACAAGGCGGCCTTCGAAGGCTTGCCGAAGAACTACCAGTCGCTGCTGCGCACCGCCTGCCACGCCACTGACGCGAACATGCTGCAGAAGTACGATTACCTGAACCCCTCGGCGATCAAGCGCCTGGTGGCTTCGGGTGCCAAGCTCAGCCCGTTCAGCGCCGAAATCCTGTCAGCCTGCTTCGACAAGGCCAACGAGGTCTATGCGGAGATGGAAGCCTCGAACCCGACCTTCAAGAAGATCTGGGACTCGATCAAGGCCTTCCGCGGCGAGTACTACCTCAACGCCCAGATCGCCGAATACAATTACGACACCTTCATGATGATCCAGCAGCGCGGCGGCAAGCTCTAAGCTTTCCCCTCATTGCCGATTGAAACGAGCCGTTCGCGATATCCGTTGCGGGCGGCTTTTTCGTTGCCGCGCGCACGGCGTATTGCTGCGCGCCGTACTGAGCGCATTTCGTGGTAAGGTTGCTGCCTCAACAGGACGGAGGAAGAGCCATGCCAAGCGAAGGCCAATCGGTCGTGCTCGGCCCCGACGAGGGTCGCCGCTACGACATGGGCGCCATCCAGGCGGTCTTCAAAGCCGATGGCGCTGAAACCGCTGGTCGATTTTCGGTCTCGGAATGGTGGCTCGATGCCAGGCACGAGGGACCGGGCGCCCACAAGCACGACGACAACGACGAGATCTTCTACGTGATCGAGGGCACGGCGAGCGTGCTCGTCGGCGACATCTGGCACCAGAAGCCGAAGGGCTCGCTGTTCGTCATCCCGCGCGGGACGATGCATGACTTCAAGAACGAGAGCGAAGCGCGCATGGGGCTGCTCAACGTTTATGTCGGCGGTCCATTCGAGGAGGCGATGCCGATGATCGTCGACTGGTACCGCGACAATCTGCGGGTTTCGGTAATTCGCGGACAGGGTTTCCATTAAATCCCGGACAGCGATTTCACTAAATCCGGGACAGCATTTCCGCTAATTCCCGGACAGCGATTCCGGTAAATCCCGGACAGTCTTTCGGCGATTAAAACATCGACTTTCGCACGCGCCGTTTTGCCATTCTGGACCCCGATTTGAGAGGGGTGCGGGGAATGGCGAAACGGAAGCAGGCGAGACTTACTGACGTGAAGGACATTCGATCGATATTGCGACTGACGCACGAACAGGGGCTTTCGGTTCGTGCGATATCGGAACGGCTGAAGATCAGCAAAACGACCATTTCGACCTACCTGCTGCGGGCGCGTGAGGCCGGGCTGACGGGCTGGCCGTTGCCGCCTGGCCTTGACGAGGACGCTGTGTTGCAGCGTCGCCTGTTCCATCGTCGCGGCCGCCCGCCCCAGGATATGCACGCGCCTGACTGGAGCCAGATCGCCAGTGAACTGAAGCGAAAGGGCGTGACGCTGACGCTGTTGTGGCAGGAATATCGCGAGCGGCACCCGAACGGTTATGGATACACTTGGTTCTGTGAGCGCTTCGCCGCTTTCGAACAGCGCGCCAGCGCCACTTTCCGCAATCGCCACACCGCCGGCGCGGCGATGCAGACCGACTATGCTGGTCACACCGTCCCCGTCATTGATCCGGCGACGGGCGAGATCCGGCCGGCGCAGATCTTCGTCGCGGTTCTGCCGGCCTCTTTGTACACCTTCGCCTATGCGAGCTTCACTCAACGGCTGCCAGACTGGATCGAGGGTCAGCAACGGGCTTTGAGCTTCTTCGGTGGCGTAACAAAAGCGATCGTCTGCGACAACCTCAAGGCCGGCGTTGCCAAGCCCTTGTGGTTCGAGCCGACCATCAACGCCACTTTTGCAGCATTCGCCGAACATTACGACACGACGATCCTGCCGACCCGCCCAAAACGGCCGAAGGACAAAGCCAAGGTCGAAGGCAGCGTTCTGATCGTTGAGCGCTGGATCCTGGCGCGACTGAGGAATGAGCGCTTCTTCAGCCTCGTTGATCTCAATGTGCGGATCAGCCAGCTCCTCGACGATCTCAATAACCGGCCGATGCGGCGTGTTGGCAAATCCCGACATCAACTCTTCGAAGCGATCGAACGCGACGCGCTCGCCCCCTTGCCAGCAACGCCATTCGAATATTCCGAATGGAAATCGGCAAAGGTTCATCCCGACTATCATGTCGAGGTCGATAAGGCCTTCTACTCCGTGCCGCACCGCCTGATTGGCCGCCAGGTCGATGTCCGGCTCACAAGCCGGATCGTCGAGGTCTTCCATGATCACCAACGCGTCGCCAGTCACCGCCGGACGTCGCAGCGGGCTGGTCACGTCACCGTCAACGAACACATGCCCAAGACGCATCAGCACTATGCCAACACCACCCCGGCGAGCCTGATCAAGCAGGCCGCAAAGATTGGCCGCAACGCTGCGATCCTGATCGAACGGCTGATGCGCGACAGGCCCCATCCCCAGCAGGGATACCGCGCCGCTCAAGGCGTTCTATCACTCGCGCGCCGGTACGGACCTGAGCGTCTTGAAGCCGCGTGCGATCGGGCGCTGACGATCAATGCGACCAGCTATTCCTCCGTCAGCACCATCCTCAAATCCGGCCTCGATCAAGCTCCACCAGCCGCCGAGCCGGTCAAGCCAGCCCCGCCGCATGGCAACATCCGCGGCAGTTCCTATTACCAGTGAAGAAAGGAAGACACTTGAATGCTCACACATCCAACCCTCGACCAGATGCACGCACTCGGTCTATCCGGCATGGCAGCAGCTTATCGTGAACTGGCCAATCAGCCCGAGGGCAGCGATCTCAACCGCGACGAATGGCTGGGTCTGATGCTCGACCGGGAGATGGCCGTGCGCGGTGACAAGCGCCTGACCAACCGGCTTGCAATCGCCAAATTGCGCTTCCCCGACGCTTGCATCGAGAACATCGACTTCGCCGCCCATCGCGGCCTTGACCGCAGACAGCTTCTCTCCCTGGCACAAGGCGAATGGCTCAAAGCCCATGAGCACTTGATCCTGACCGGACAAACGGGAACCGGCAAAACCTGGCTTGCCTGTGCCATCGGACGGCAAGCAGCCCGCCTCGATTATTCCGTTCTCTATGTCCGAATGCCTCGTCTCTTCGAGGATTTGGCACTGGCGCGCCTCGACGGTCGGTTCCCTCGATTGGTCGACAAGCTCGCACGTGTTCAACTGCTCATCTTGGATGACTGGGGAACCCATGCGCTCAGCGATCAGCAGCGGCTGGATCTCCTGGAAATCTTCGAAGAGCGCTACCGCAGGAAATCAACTCTGATCACCGCCCAACTCCCCGTGGCGCAGTGGCACGAGATGATCGGCGAACCAACCATCGCTGACGCCATCCTCGATCGCATCGTTCACAACTCTCACCGAATTGCGCTCGAAGGCGATAGCATGAGGAAGCAAAAGCAAACCTCGCTCTTGACCGAAACGCGAAACGCCGAAATCAATAACAAATGACATCAACCAGGCGAACGAAAGTCGATCCCGCGAGACTGTCCGCGATTTAGTGAAACGACTGTCCGGGATTTACCGGAATCGCTGTCCCGTTAATCCGAAATCCGCAGACAATCCGGCCAAGCGGCTGGATTGTGTCAGGCGACATGTAAAACTGGTCCGGTAGCGACACCTAAAACTGGTCCCCCTTTCAGACCTTAGGAGGGACTAATGGACGTTGAGACAGGTACGAAGATCTCCGCGAGATTGGCGCGGAGAGAAGCGATGCTCGAACCGGACGAGGTGACTGCGATGCTGCGGCTCAAGAAGCTGGGGTGGGGCACGCGGCGGATCGCGGCGGAGCTGGGATGCTCGCGCACGACGGTACAGCGATACATCGAGACGGGTGGCTGGCGCGGGTATCGGCGAGCCCGCCGGGAAACGCAGCTCTCGAAGCATGAAGCGTGGGTCCGTGAGCGGTTCTTTCGCCATGGCGGCAATGCTGATGTCGTGCGGCAGGATCTGGCTCGAGAACTCGGCATTGAGGTCAGTCTGCGCACGGTTGAGCGAGCGGTCGCGGGGTATCGGCAGCAGTTGGCGGCATCGGCTTTAGCGACGATGCGCTTCGAGACACCGCCAGGCCATCAGATACAGATCGATTTTGGCGAGAAGCGAATGGAGATCGGAGGCGAGAAAGTCCGCGTCTACATCTTCGTGGCAACGCTTGGCTATTCGCGTCGCACATACGCGACGGCGTTTCTCCACGACCGTCAGTCTGCCTGGTTCGATGGGATGGAGGCAGCCTTCAGGCATTTTGGCGGTGTCACAAGCGAGGTCCTTCTCGATAATGCTGCGGCATTGGTAACACGGCACGACGCGGTGACCCGCGAGGTCGTGTTCAACGATCGGCTGCATGCCTTCTCCCGCTATTGGGACTTCCGTCCTCGCGCATGTGCACCATACCGGGCTCGTACCAAAGGCAAGGACGAGCGAGGCGTCGGGTATGTGAAGCACAACGCACTTGCCGGACACAGCTTTGACAGCATGGAAGGCCTTCACCTGCACCTTGCGTGGTGGATGCGCACGGTTGCCGATCTTCGATGCCATGGCACGACAGGCGAACCACCACTTGAGCGCTTTGTCCGCGACGAAGCTATGACGCTACACCCACTAAATGGCAGGCCGCCATTTCGTCAGATCCGAGAACTGCTGCGCAAGGTCCACGCCGATTGCGCCGTTGAGGTCGACACCAACGCCTACTCAGTCCCGTGGCGGCTCATCGGCGAGATTGTCGAGGTGACGATCAGCGGTGGCCAGGTCCGCGTATTCCATGCTGGTCAGCTTGTCGCGAGCCACGCCGAGTCACACGGGCGTCATCGTCGCCTGACGGATCCCGCCCATTTTGTCGGCGTCAGCGGCTTCGGCATGCCTGTCAAGCAAGCCGCGCAGGCCGATCCGCCCGCTCCCAAGCTGCCCGAACTTCTTCGCCCACTGTCGGAATATGAGCGGTTGATCGGAGGGCAATGGTGATGGCAGTTGATCACGACACGCTGATCGGCTGGCTGAGCCGGCTGAAGCTCACCGCCATCCGCGACCAGCTCGACAACCTTCTTGACGAAGCCTCGCGCGCGGATCTCACCATTCGCGAGACGCTCGCATTCCTGTGCGAACGCGAGATTGCAAGGAAGGACGAGAGACGCATCATCATGGCGATGAAGATCGCGCATTTCCCGCATGCACGAGATCTCGAGGGATTTGATTTCGAGGCGCAGCCCAGTGTCGATCCGCAACAGATACGAGAACTCGCCACCGCCCGTTGGGTGGCAAATGGTGATGCCTTGCTGCTGCTCGGTCCACCTGGCGTTGGGAAGTCCCATCTCGCGATTGCGCTTGGAAGAGAGGTCATCCGTCAAAACTACACGGTGTTGTTCACAACGGCGCAGGCATTGGTCGCAACGCTCGTGAGAGCACATGGCGAAGGACGCCTGGAAGAACGACTTGGGTTTCTCGCCAAGCCCAAGCTGCTCATCATCGACGAGCTTGGCTATCTTCCACTCGAGCCCAATGCAGCCCACTTATTTTTCCAGCTCGTATCGAGGCGCTACGAGCGGGGTGCAATGCTCGTCACCTCCAACCGCAGTGTCGGAGAATGGGGAACAGTGTTCGGCGACCCCGTCGTGGCAACTGCTATCCTTGATCGGTTGCTGCATCACAGCCACGTCATCACAATCCGTGGCGACAGCTACAGGCTACGAGAAAAGCGCCGTAGCGGGCTTCTACAGAAGTCCACGACGGCAGCCGGTATGGAGAGTAACTAAACACCCTTGGCGGACCAGATTTGCGTGTCGCCTAAGGACCAGTTCACGATGACGCTTGATAGATTGAACGAGTTCGGTCGTCTCAGCGATTGTAGAAATGGAAAGGGCGGCTTATCGGCCGCCCTTTGCTTTTCTGTCTGCCAGCGGTCCTACTTGAACGACGGCGGCTGGCTGAGGTCGTTTGAGGGGGCCGGCTGTGGCTGGGCACCCGGGCTGCCAAACGACGGAGGCTGGCTGAGGTCGTTCGACGGAGCGGTCTGCGGCTGGGCTCCACCCTGATCGGCCGGCTTCTGGTCGAGCGGGCTGCCGCCTGGAAGCTGCAGGCCGCCGGGCAGGCCGAGACCGCCACCGCCGGCGCCGAAGCCGGGCACCTCGATCTTGATGGTGTTCGGATCGACGCCCGTTCCGGTTCCCTTGTAGTGCATGACCATCTGCGGGAACATGATCGTCAGGCCCACCATCACGATCTGGATACCGACGAAGGGTACGGCACCCCAGTAGATCTGGCCGGTCGTAACGGGCTGGATCGACTTGCCGGTGATCTTGTCGAGATAGGGCACCTTGGCCGCGACCGAGCGCAGGTAAAAGAGCGCGAAGCCGAAGGGCGGGTGCATGAAGCTCGTCTGCATGTTGATGCCGAGGAGCACGCCGAACCAGATGAGGTCGATGCCAAGCTTGTCGGCAGCGGGCGCAAGCAGCGGCACGATGATGAAGGCGAGCTCGAAGAAATCGAGGAAGAACGCCAGGAAGAAGACGAGCAGGTTGACGGCAATCAGGAAGCCGGTCTCGCCGCCCGGCATCGCCGTCAGCAGGTGCTCGACCCAGATATGGCCGTTGACGCCATAGAAGGTGAGCGAGAAGACGCGTGCACCGATCAGGATGAACAGCACGAAGGCGGAAAGCCTTGTCGTTGCCGTCAGTGCGCCGCGCACGACGTCCAGATTGAGACGACCCTTGGCGGCCGCCATGATCAGCGCGCCGACTGCACCCATGGCGCCGCCTTCGGTCGGCGTTGCGATGCCGAGGAAGATGGTGCCGAGGACGAGGAAGATCAGCGCCAGCGGCGGGATCAGCACGATGATGACCTGCTGGGCAAGCCTCGACATCGCATTGATCTTCAGGCCGCGGTCGAGCAGGGCGACGATATAGATGAAGGCAACGCCCACTGTGCCGCCGAGGATATCGGCGTTCTCGCCCTGGGTCGGGTAGAGATAGACGTGGGCGGCATAGGCAATGCCGGCTGCGACCGCGAGCGCGATGAACAGCGAGGTAACGCCGGAGCCCAGCGTGCGGGCTTCCAGCGGCAGGGCCGGCATGGAGTCACGCTTCAGGATCGTCATGATCAGGATGTAGACCATGTACAGTCCGGTCAGCACCAGGCCCGGGATCAGCGCGCCGGCATACATGTCGCCGACCGAACGGCCGAGCTGGTCGGCAAGAACGATGAGCACGAGTGACGGCGGGATGATCTGGGCGAGCGTGCCGGAAGCCGCGATAACGCCCGAGGCGACCTTCCGGTCATAGCCGTAGCGCAACATGATCGGCAGCGAGATCAGGCCCATGGCGATGACCGAGGCGGCAACGACGCCTGTCGTGGCTGCAAGCAGCGCGCCGACGAAGATGACCGCATAGGCAAGACCGCCGCGGATCGGGCCGAAGAGCTGGCCGATCGTGTCGAGCAGGTCTTCCGCCATGCCCGATTTCTCGAGCACGATCCCCATGAAGGTAAAGAAGGGGATGGCAAGCAATGTGTCGTTCGACATCACCCCCCAGAACCGGTCAGGCAGCGCGTTGAGCAGCGGCCAGGAGAGGTTGATCGAATCCGACAGCGGCGCGAGTTCGACGCCGATGATGAAGAAAAGCAGGCCGTTGGCGGCGAGCGAGAAGGCGACCGGGTATCCCAAAAGCAGGAACACGATCAGTGACGCGAACATGATCGGCGCCAGGTTTTCAGCAATGAATTCGATCATGGACGGGTCTCCGGAGACACGACATCGTCAAGCGGCGCATGGGTCGGCACATAGGGTGTCGGGTCTTCCATGTTTCCGGTCATGATCGCGATTTTCTTGATGATCTCCGACACGCCCTGGAAGGCCAGCAGCAGGAAGCCGAAGAGCAGGATGGCCTTGGCCGGCCAGATGATCAGGCCGCCGGCGGATGATGAGACCTCGCCCGAGACGTAGGACATCTTCACATAGGGGAAGAGGTAATAGAGCACGAGCAGCACGAAGGGCATCAGGAAGAGGAGGTGCCCAAGAAGGTCGATCCAATGCTGCACGCGGCGCGAGAACTGACCGTAGACCACGTCGATGCGGATGTGCTCGTTCTGGCTCAGGGTATAGGCGGCCGCAAACATGAAGGCGGCGCCGAACAGATACCATTGCGCCTCGAGCCAGGCATTCGACGACATGTTGAAGATCTTGCGGATCACTGCGTTGCCGGCGCTGACGAGAACAGCGGCCAGGATCAGCCATGAAACGCTCTTTCCGATAAATTCCGTGATCGTGTCTATAAGTCGGCTAAAGCCGAGCAAAGCTCTCATCGATTTCCTCCCCGCGATGGCTTTTATGGTTCTTGTGCCAAGCATAGCCAGAGTGCCGATTTCAAGCGCACGTTCAAGTCTGAGGTGCGATTTTCCCGTGTAGTTCGGCCGCCTCCGACTAAAGTAGAATAGGGTGATCCAGCGCTTTGCCCATTGTTTGTGCAATCCGGTTGCAGACGGCGAGGCACGGCGATCGTCAGCCGCCTTAAGGTGCACATCGCCGAGCGAATCGATGTGGAAAGCCGGTCACAGGCGATACGACGCGCGAATTACTGCAACGTTGCAGGCTTGAATTTGTATGATTTTTGAGGTCGGATGGCGCCGCCAAGGGAGGACGCCTGAACCATGACTGCCATGATCCGAAACCCCATTCTGCCGGGCTTCAACCCGGACCCTTCGATCTGCCGTGTCGGCGACGACTATTACATCGCGACCTCCACCTTCGAATGGTACCCGGGTGTGCAGATCCACCATTCGCGGGATCTGGTGAACTGGCGACTCGTCCGCCGGCCGCTGGAGCGGGCAAGCCAGCTCGACATGCGCGGCAACCCGGATAGCTGCGGCGTCTGGGCGCCGTGTCTTTCCTATGACGATGGCCTGTTCTGGCTGGTCTACACCGACGTCAAGCGCTTCGACGGCAACTTCAAGGACGCGCACAACTACATCGTCACGGCTGAGGCGATCGAGGCGACCTGGTCGGATCCGGTCTACGTCAATTCCTCCGGCTTCGACCCGTCGCTCTTCCATGATGACGACGGCCGCAAGTGGTTCCTCAACATGCAGTGGAACCACCGCACCGAAAGCTTCGGTGGCTCGCCGAAACATCCGGCCTTTGACGGCATCCTGCTGCAGGAATGGGACGAACGGACACGCAGGCTCGTCGGCCCCGTGAAGAACATCTTTGCCGGCTCACCACTCGGCCTCGTCGAGGGGCCGCATCTGTTCAAGCGAAACGGCTGGTATTATCTGACGACGGCGGAAGGCGGGACCGGCTACGACCACGCCGTCACCATGGCCCGCTCACGCGCGATCGACGGCCCCTATGAGATGCATCCGGATATCTTTCTGATCACGTCGAAGGACCACCCCGAAGCGCCGTTGCAGCGCGCGGGCCACGGCCAATATGTCGAGACGCCAGATGGGCAGGCCTATCATACGCATCTGACCGGCCGACCGCTGCCTCCCGGACGGCGCTGCACGCTCGGTCGCGAGACGGCCCTGCAAAAATGTGTCTGGCGCGATGATGGCTGGCTCTATCTCGAAAACGGCGGCCCGGTGCCGGAGGTGCTCGTGCCGGCGCCGGGACCGACGGGGCAGGTGCCGACACCGGTGATCGCGGAAACGCATTTCGACGGCCAGGCATTGCCCGTCGAGTTCCAATGGCTGCGTACGCCGGAACCGGAGCGGATCTTCTCGCTCGAATGGCGGCCGGGCCACCTCAGGCTGTTCGGCAGAGAGAGCATCGGCAGCTGGTTCGAGCAGGCGCTGGTCGCGCGGCGGCAGGAGCATCATTCCTTCCGCGCCGAGACGACGGTCGATTTCACGGCCGTAACCTACCAACAGGTTGCAGGTTTGACGCATTACTACAATCGCCACAAGTTCCATGCGCTCGGCATCACCTGGCACGAAACGTTGGGCCGGGCGCTGACGATCCTCTCATGCCCCGGCGATTTTCCGCACGGCCGGCTGCAGTTCCCCGTCGGCAGCGGCATCGCCATTCCCGATGGTCCGATCGACCTCGCCATGGACGTTCGCGACAATGACCTGCAGTTCTTCTGGCGGGCGACCGCAGCTGTGGATTGGCAGCCGATCGGCCCGGTTCTCGATGCGGGCGTGGTCTCCGACGAGGGCGGCCGCGGCGAGCATGGATCCTTCACCGGGGCCTTCGCCGGCATGTTCGCCTTCGATACCTCAGGCGCGGGCAAGGCTGCCGATTTCGACCGCTTCCGCTACGTCAGCCTTACGGCAAGTTGATCTGTAAACATTAGAATTATGGAATAAGTGATGGATATCATTACGCGTTTGTAATGTAGAGTTTCATATTCGGTTCAGGAAGCGGGGTCTAATTTTCGGGTGCAGACAAAGAAAGGACACCCGAATGAAACGTCTCCTGATCGCGCTCGTCGCCAGCTCCGTTCTGATTACGCCGGTCGCAGCCCTTGCCCAGCCGGCAGGATCCTTCGAGGTGGCGCAGAACTATGATCGTTCGCGTCGATCCGTCGATCGCGATTACGATCGTCACATGGACCGCCGCGTGGATCGTCACGTCGACAAGCACGTCACGATCGAAAAGCGGGTGATCGTCAAGAAGAAGGAGCGCTGGGCGCGCGGCCATCGCCTGTCGCCGGCCGAGCGCCGCCACATGGCGCAGGTGCGCGACTACCGTTACTACAAGCTTCGCCAGCCGCCGCGCGGCCAGCAATGGGTACGGTCCGGCAACGACTTCCTGCTGATCAGCCTTGCCACCGGCGTCATTGTCGGCCTGGCGGCAGCACGCTGATAAGGCACTCTGGGTTCAGCGAAGGGGCGGCGTTTTCACGCCGCCCCTTCGCCTTTTCGGTAACCGGCGCGTGGGTTTTGCCGGTCGCCAAAAAGCAGGAGTTCGATAGCGCCTGCCGCTTCCGGCGCGTCCCCATCTGCGGGTTCATCTCCCAGAAACGGATCGAACATCGGCACCGGCCGCCCGGCGGCGTTGAGCGCCATGCAGGTGAAGCGCGGTCGGCGCGGTACGCGCGCGGCGTCTGCCATCAGGCGGCCCGTGGCGACCAGCTGGCGAAGGGGTCGGCAAGATCGCGCCAACGTTCCGGACGAAAGCGCTCGTCGGCGATCAGGCAGGCATCGAGTTCGGCACGAAGCTCCGCCTCGTCCATCGGGTCGGCGCCGATGAAGACGATCTCCTGGCGACGATCACCCCAGACCGGGTCCAGGTAGGGACCGACCGCCTTCAGGAAACCTGGTTCGCGCGGCCATTGCTCCTGAGGCACGGCCGACCACCAGAGCCCCATCTTGCCGGTCCGCACAAGCGGGCCGGCCTGGCTGATCTCGCCGACATAATGCGGTCGGGTGGCGAGCCAGAAGAAGCCCTTGGCGCGAAGCGTGCCCGGCCAGGAACGGTTGAGGAAGGCCTGGAAGCGCATGGGATCGAGCGGACGTCGAGCGCGATAGACGAAGGAGCGGATGCCGTATTCCTCGGTCTCCGGGATATGATCCTTGAAGCCGTGCAGTTCCTTGTACCAGAGCGGATGTTCTTCGGCCTTGGCGAGATCGAAGCGGCCGGTTCCAAGCACCTCGCGCAGGTTCACCTTGCCGAAATCGGTTTCGATCAACCGCGCATCGGGATTGAGCCCGACGATGATCTTGCGCGCGGCATCCACCTGCTCGGGCGTCGCAGTGCCGACCTTGTTCAAGACCACCACATCGGCGAACTCGATCTGCTCGACCAGGAGGTCTACGAGGGTGCGTGTATCGCCTTCGCCCGCCGTTTCGCCACGGTCGGCGAGGAAATCGAGCGAGGAATAGTCGGCCAGCAGGTTCGCGGCATCGACCACCGTCACCATCGTGTCGAGCCGCGCGACATCGGCCAGGTTTTCACCGTCCTCGTCGCGAAAATCGAAGGTGGTGGCGACGGGCAGGGGCTCGGAAATGCCGCTCGATTCGATCAGCAGATAGTCGAAGCGGTTCTGTTCGGCGAGGTTGCGGACTTCCTTCAGGAGATCGTCGCGCAGCGTGCAACAGATGCAGCCATTGGTCATTTCCACCAGTTGCTCTTCCGTGCGCGACAGACCGGCACCACCATCACGCACCAGCGCCGCATCGATGTTGACCTCACTCATGTCGTTGACGATGACGGCGACGCGCAGCCCGTCGCGGTTGGAAAGCACGTGGTTGAGCAGTGTCGTCTTGCCGGCGCCAAGAAAGCCGGAGAGAACGGTGACAGGGAGCTTTTCCATCGATTGGTTCCTGTATGTTATATCGTTACGAATACCGTCGGTTAAAAAGGCGAGCGCGTTTGCTCGCCTGATACGAGTGCGAAGTTTGGCACCGGACCTCTGGGCTGAACCCAACTTGCCGGCAGGTCGCCGTTCCAATCTCTCGGTCGCCTGTGGCTAGTCTTTCCGTCAATCCTCCTTGACCCGAGGTTCCAGCAGGCGGCCCGGTTCTGCACCCATCTCGCCGAGGATGGCCAATCCCGAGAATGATAGAGAGAGGGGCGGGCGCCCGTATAGCCGAGCCAAGCGAGCGCCCACCGAGACCGCCTTGGGAGGTCGGGTCAGCTTGCCGAGGCGAGGCAGGTCTTCAGCGAGGTGCCGATCCCTTCCATCATCTGGAAATAGAGATCCGGGCCGGCCTCCAGCGTGCCGGCTTCCGGGTCGAGCGTACCGGATTTCGCCGGCGTTCCCTCGATCACCACATTGATCAGCTTCGGCTCGAACTGCGGCTCGGCAAAGACGCAGGTGGCACCGAGTTCCTTGATCTTGGCATGGATCTGCGACACCCGATCCGCGCCGGGCAGGACCTCAGGGCTGACGGTGATCGAGCCGGCGACGCGAACCTTATAGCGGTGCTCGAAATACTGGTAGGCGTCGTGGAAGACGACGAAGGGCTTGTCCTTCACCGGTGCCACGGTTTCCGTGAGCTTGGCGTCGAGCGCATCCAGGCGCTTGTTCAGGGCGTCCAGATTGGCCTTGTAGCCGCCCGCATTGGCAGGATCGGCCTCAGTGAGCGTCTTTTCGATCTCGGCGGCCATCGCCTTGGCATTCATGGGATCGAGCCACATGTGCAGATCGGCATCGCCGTGGCCGTGATCGTGGTCATGGCCGTGATCGTGCCCCGCTTCGCCCTCGGCATGCTTGTGGCCTTCCTCGCTATGGCCTTCTTCACTGTGGCCTTCGTCGCCGTGGTCATGCGCCTCGAATGCACCGCCTTCGCGGAATTTCAGCTTCTCGATGCCGGGCGCTTCGCTGAGCTCCACCACCTTTGCGCCGCTGCTCAAGGCGTCGAGCGGCTTGTCGAGGAAGGCTTCGAGGCCGGGACCGACCCAGAAGACCACCTTTGCCGCCTGCAGGGCCGAGGCGTTCGAAGGCTTCATGTTGTAGGTGTGCGGCGAGGCGGCGCCCTCGACGATTAGCGACGGCTCGCCCACACCCTGCATGATCGAGGCGACAAGGGAGTGGATCGGCTTGATCGAAACCACCACATTGGGACTGTCCGCTGCGGCGGGTGCCGCAAGAAGCATGGTAGAGGCAAAAAGCAGGGCGGATGTCGATTTCATCGGGTTCTCCGGGCTTGATTGGCGTGCCTGCCACATCGGCCAGGCGCGCTTCGGGCATGCAAAACTGTTACTCCAACGGGCCGTTGCCAGCCTTGAAGTCGCCATGTAATGTTATTACATCAATTGCGTTATGCTATAACGTGTGCGATAGCCAGTGGCAACCATGCAATCCGGAATTTTTTCATGCTGAATTTCCGTTCCCCAGAAGCGCTGCCGCTGGTCAATCTCAGCAATGCCGGCGTGCGCCGCAACGGTCGCTGGCTGGTGCGTGGCGTCGAATTCTCGATCAGCCCGGGCGAGATCGTCACGCTGATCGGCCCGAACGGCTCGGGCAAATCGACGACCGCGAAGGCGGCGATCGGCGTTTTGAAGCCGGATGAGGGCTATGTCGAGCGCAAGCCGGGCCTGAAAGTAGGCTACGTGCCGCAGAAGCTTGCCGTCGACTGGACGCTGCCTTTGACGGTCGAACGACTGATGACGCTGACCGGCCCCTTGAAGGGGCGGGAGATCGAGGAGGCGCTGTCGGCGACCGGCGTGCTGCATCTGGCGAAATCCGAGGTGCAGCATCTCTCCGGCGGCGAGTTCCAGCGCGCGCTGCTCGCCCGCGCGATTGCCCGCAAGCCGGACCTGCTGGTGCTCGACGAGCCGGTGCAGGGCGTCGATTTCAGCGGCGAGATTGCGCTCTACGAACTGATCAAGCAGATCCGCAACCGCACAGGCTGCGGCATTCTCCTGATCTCGCACGACCTGCATATCGTCATGGCCGAGACCGATACGGTCGTTTGTCTCAACGGCCATGTCTGCTGCCGCGGCACGCCGCAGGCGGTCAGCCAGAGCCCGGAATATCAGAAGCTTTTCGGCAGGCGTGCCGCCAATACGCTTGCGGTCTACAGCCACCACCACGACCACACCCATTTGCCCGACGGCCGGGTGCTGCATGCGGACGGTTCGATCACCGAACATTGCTATCCCGGTGACGGCCATCACCACGACGATGAGGAAAACGTGCACGACCACGGTGAGGATTGCGGCTGCGGCCACCATTCGCGGCTGCACGGCTATGACGTGAAGGAGAAGCGCGATGCTTGACGATTTCTTCGTGCGCGCGCTGATCGCCGGCATCGGCATTGCCGTCATGGCCGGGCCGCTCGGCTGCTTCGTCATCTGGCGGCGCATGGCCTATTTCGGCGACACCATGGCCCATTCGGCGCTGCTCGGCGTGGCGCTATCGCTGCTGCTCGAGCTCAACCTGATGCTCAGCGTCTTCATCGTCGCGGCCGTGGTCTCGGTACTGCTTCTCTTCCTGCAGCGGCGCGGGGCGCTGTCGACCGATGCGCTGCTCGGCATCCTCTCCCATTCAGCACTTTCCTTCGGCCTCGTCATCGTTGCCTTCATGACCTGGGTGCGCATCGATCTCGTCGGCTTCCTCTTCGGCGACATTCTGGCGGTCTCCGAGTCCGACATCGACATCATCTGGGGCGGCGGCATCCTCGTCATATTCGCGATTGTCTATCTCTGGCGGCCGCTCCTGGCCTCCACCGTCAATCCGGAACTGGCGGAAGCCGAGGGTCTGAAGCCAGAACGCACGCGGCTCTTTTTCATGCTCTTGATGGCGCTGGTGATTGCGATCGCCATGAAGATCGTCGGCATTCTGCTCATCACCTCGCTGCTGATCATCCCGGCGGCAACGGCACGGCGCTTCTCGACCTCGCCGGAAGTGATGGCGGTACTCGCATCGGTCATCGGCGCGCTCGCCGTCACCGGCGGACTTTTCGGCTCGCTTCACTGGGATACCCCGTCGGGACCGTCTATCGTTGTTGCCGCGGTTGGGCTTTTCGTTCTGAGTCTGCTACCGATCGGCCGCCGCCCGCTCGAGGCGGCGCATCATTCCACGCCTGGAGGGCACCACTAATGGCTACGCCGCAACTGACCAAGAACCAGACGTTGGTGATGGATGCGCTCAGCCACTCCGAAGGGCCGATGAGCGCCTACACCATTCTCGACAAGCTGCGCGATCACGGCTTCCGCGCCCCGCTGCAGGTTTACCGCGCACTCGACAAACTGCTCGAATATGGCCTCGTGCATCGGCTGGAAAGCCTGAATGCCTTCGTCGCCTGTTCCTGCCCGCATGACCACGAACACGATCACGGCGTCACCGCCTTCACCATCTGCGAAGGCTGTGGCCAGGTGACCGAGTTTCATGACGAGGCGATCGAGCAGCGGCTTTCGACGCTGACGCGGGCGCAGAACTTCAAGACCGAGAAGACGACGATCGAGATCCGCGGCCATTGCCAGAGCTGCGCATAAGGGCAACTCCTTCAGAGCCCGTGGAAAGCCTACCTTGAGGTGTTTGGCGCTCAGTCCAGCCGGGTGAGGTCGGCGGCGTAACGCCGCCAGTTCTTGACGTAATGCGCTGCCGAGCGTTTCAAGCCTTCGACCGCCGCATCATCCAGCGTGCGGATCGCCTTGGCCGGCGCGCCGACGATCAACGAATTATCCGGAAATTCCTTGCCTTCGGTGACGAGCGCATTGGCGCCGACCAGGCAGTTGCGGCCGATCTTGGCGCCGTTAAGCACGGTCGCGCCCATGCCGATCAGCGAGTTTTCGCCGATGGTGCAGCCATGGATGATGGCGCCGTGCCCGATGGTGCAGCCTTCGCCGATCGTCACCGGGAAACCGGGATCGACATGGATGACGACGTTTTCCTGGATGTTGGTGCGCGCCCCGAGCCGGATGGGCTCGTTGTCGCCGCGCAGGGTTACGCCGAACCAGATGCCGACCTCTTCGCCGATCTCGACCTGGCCGATGACATTGGCGTCCGGGGCCACCCAATAGCTGCCCTTCGGCGGCGTCTGTGGGCGAAGTGATCCAAGGGCGTAAAGCGGCATCCATTCTGTCCTTTCGCAACATGCCCGATCGGGGCCGGCCGGCAGGCGGCGGGCCGCCTGCCGGAAGTGAGCCGGTTAGACGACGCTGACGGCGAGCGCCGCAACCCCATCGACGCCGCAGGTGACCTCGTCACCGCGCGCGACCGGTCCGACGCCCGAGGGCGTGCCGGTCATGATGACGTCGCCGGGGGCCAGCGTGAAGAGTTTGGAGAGTTCGGCGATGATTTCCGGCACTTTCCAGATCATCTGGTCGAGATCGCCCTGCTGGCGGAGTTCGCCGTTGACCTTCAGCCAGATATTGCCGTTGAGCGGATGGCCGATCGTTTCGGCCGATGCGATCGCCGAGAGCGGGGCGGAATGCTCGAACGCCTTGGCTGCAGCCCAGGGCTTGCCAGCCTTCTTCGCCTCCGCCTGCAGGTCGCGGCGGGTGAAATCGATGCCGACGGCATAGCCGTAGACGCAATCGAGCGCGTCCTCGACGGCGATGTTGCTGCCGCCACGTTTCAGGGCGACGACCAGTTCGACCTCGTGATGAACGTCGGTGGTCAAGGGCGGGTAGGGGAAGGCGCTACCGGCTGCAAGCAGGTTGTCCGGGTTCTTCTGGAAGAAGAACGGCGGCTCGCGGTCCGGGTCGTGGCCCATTTCGATCGCGTGGGCTGCATAGTTGCGGCCGACGCAATAGACCCGGCGAACCGGAAAGCCGACGAGGCTGCCGGAAATCGGCAGCAGCACGGGAAGCGGTGGGGGGATGATTGTTTCCATGATCGTCCGGTCTTGGGCGTCCGCCTGTCGCAACCGACAGGAAGAGCACCGCGCGTTTGTTGGGCGTTCGCCGTTGGCCGATTTCGGTTGAGGCGAGGCAAGAGAGAATCCGGACGTTACTGCATAAATCCGCGAATCGGAATCGATCCGCAGAAAAATTAAGAACAAGGATTGGGGACGAAGATTTTGATTAAGGCGCGCCCGCCTGGGCGCGCGCGATCACGGCATCCGAAAGGATGCCATCGTCGGCAAAGTCAGGCGCAATGAGCGTAGGCCTGAAGCTGGTCTCGGGTCAGGAACCGACCGTCCGAACGCGAGTTGAGTTCAGGATGGCTGTATTCGAGGCTGGGGACCTGGGGAAGCTCAAGGGCCTGGCGCACGGTCATGATGCCGAGATCACGACGGCCACCTTCACGCTTCACGGTGACTTCAACGATGCGATAGAGATTGCTCTCGCTCATATGTTCTCTCCCGTATATCGTTTTTCTTGAATTCCCTTAATGGGACTAAGGCGCTCCGAAATTGGTTTTTGTGAGGCACCTCAGAATATAGTAGAAAGAAATGAATGCTTCACGACAGAAATCGGGCCATTTCTGGAAAAATCACCCGAGATTGGGCAGTAATGTGCTGAAATGATGCGTTTGCTGGGCGAATGCCCGGAGCCTGAATAATCGTACGCGGCCGTCAAAGGCCGAAGGTTTCAATCAAAAAAGTCATCGTGTCGCTTGCCCGATGGCAAACGCTCGCCGCCTTCCAGCGGCACCTTTCGTTCAGCGCCGGTAGGCGCGTTAGTGCGTAGGCAACTCGGCTTCTTCGGCGGCCGAGATGAACAGCGATCGGGCCTCTTCTGCGGTGCGACGGCCGTCGATGGCGGCGCGGCAGGCACTGCGGGCGGCCACATAGAATGGTCCGCGGCGAGGCCAGTGGTCTGCAAGGCAGGCGAGGGCGTCTGAGGGGCCTTTGACGGTGCGGCAATCGCCGCTAACGAAGTCGAGTTCGATCGGCTGTTTCCAGACTAATTGCATGCGTCTCCTCCTCGAGATCATCTCAATGAACATCGGCATTTGCGACCGCCGGCCTCTGGCTCCTCTCGAGAAGGTCGGCAGTCGATCTTGCTAATGTAGCGCAGGAGTTCGGTTTTGTAAGCAGCTTTTCGGTTATGGCAGGACAGGCTGCCGCCGGCGGCCGCTCCGCCTGGCGCGAGTGCCGCGATTGGCGTTATCTGGGGATGCCACGCTGAAAGCTTTCGGCGAAGGCGCGACCGGCAATAAGCAGGCGTCCTTCGCTGGTATTGCCTGCGAGATAGTCGTCGATCAGCATCCTGGCATGCCGCCGCGCAGGCTCCCCGTCTCGCGCCCAGCCCTGTTCGATGCAAAGCGCGTCAAAGACGCGCTGCAACCGCTCCATGTCGGCCTTCGACAGCGCCAGGCATTGTGTCGCTCGCAATGGGGCCACCCGTCCCTCCCACAAGGCCGCATTCCCGCGCGCACTATGGCAGAAGGCCGGCGAATTGAACCCCTCGGGAATGAGGGGTTATACGGGCACGCCCGTTGCCGTCGGAATTGTCAGGCCGCCGGGACGACGCGGTCCACCTTGGTTCGGCGACCGCCTTCCTCGATCCGGTAATAGTCGGAGCCGATCTGCGCATACTGGTCGCAGCGCCGGCCGCCATCCTCGAAGGTGATGCAGACCTCGTCGCCGGTGATCGTGTAGCTGCCGCCATCGCGCACCTCGTAGTCACGATAACCGTAGCGGCCGTCGGGGAAGAAGGTGGAGTTGACGCCGTTGAGATTATACCGCAGCGTCTTGCCGACGAGGAAGGCCTGGAGCGCATCGCCCGAAAGCGTCGGAACGGACGGGGCGGTCGGCCGGGGTTTTGCGACCTCAGGCGCCTCCAACTCCATCGATTGGCACCCGGCCAAGAGAAGCGTGAGAAGTGCCGCGATCGCGCGTTTCATGCCGTCTGTCCTTATTCCTGTGACCGGTAACGATACAGGAACGCTGCCCTAGTCCTGTCCGCGGTCGCCGTCAACCCCGTGCTGTGCGTAGCGGCGGGGCTGAGGCGAGCCGATCATCTGCCTTCTTTCCGTTGGCAATTGCGAGTTTCGTCCTTTGTGAAACGAATGCGCAAAAAGCGCTTGTCGCTCAAAAAAGGCTTGTGCCAACCGCGGCAGCGACCGTGGCCGCCAGCGCCAGCAGCAGAAATGCGGCGCCGATGACGGTCGCTATTGTCCGTCGGCGCCGTGCGCCGCTCCAATCGTAGCTCATGTTTCGCTCCGATGACGATCCAGTCGAGGCGGCAAG
This sequence comes from Ensifer sp. EB106-05-01-XG146, assembly GCF_058791875.1. Taxonomy (NCBI): domain Bacteria; kingdom Pseudomonadati; phylum Pseudomonadota; class Alphaproteobacteria; order Hyphomicrobiales; family Rhizobiaceae; genus Ensifer; species Ensifer sp. EB106-05-01-XG146. Next base: position 1,799,042 of record NZ_JBYTDX010000001.1, on the reverse strand, counting down.
ATGTGCGATTCTTCTTAACAAAGTGGAAACCATGCCCGGCGCGGAGCCGCCGTCGGCAGGAGGCTATCGGCGGCGGCCGTGTTGCCGGCACCTTGCTGGTGGCCCCGTCAGTGCCGTATCGCGAGGAGCTCAGGGGAGTTGTCGCAACGCAGGCGCTTGTCGCTGCAGCGCTGATCGTTGTGACGCCGTGCGATCCGTGGTAGCTCGTCGCGCAGTTGTACGAATCCCGACGATGGGTTCGGTTACCCTGCCGTTGATTTCGGAGCGTTTTTTCGCAGTTCCGAGGATCGGGCGCGATCGGCTGACCAAGCGGCGTGCGCCTTCGGCCCACACACGTCAAGATGGAAGGAAGCAGGGGGTATCCATGCGCTGCCTGGTGATCAATCTCGACCGTTCTCCTGAGCGACTGATCCACATCGGAAGCCAGTTTTCCACCTTCGGCCTGAATTTTGAGCGCGTGGCTGCCGTTGACGGGCGAGAGCTCGATGACGCCGTGTTCGCGATGCAGCCGGTGTCGAAGCAGTGGAAGAGGATGAACAAGGCTGAAATCGCCTGCTTCATGAGCCATCGGAAGTGCTGGGCCATCATCGCGGAAGGGAGCGATGCCTATGGCGCGGTGATCGAGGACGATGTCTTCTTTTCGCCGAGCGCAACCCAGGCGCTGTCGTCATCGGATTGGATCCCGGCCGAGGTGGGCCTGCTGAAGATCGAAACTTTCCGGCAGAAGGTGTTTCTCAGCCGTGCCCGTGTGCTCGCCGATGCCGGGCGCACGATCCATGCATTGCGGGGATGCCATGTCGGCACGGGCGGCTATGTCATCTCTCGGGACTATGCAAAAAGACTGCTTGAGCTTTCGGAAGGGGCGTTTCCATGCCCTGTCGATCATTTTATGTTCGACGATGAGGTGCCGCGGCCGGACGACTGCCGCATTCATCAGCTCTATCCGGCCGTCTGCATCCAGGGCATGCTTCTCGACAGCGCCGACCCGGCGCATGGAAGCACGATCCGCAAGCCGGCCGGAGCAGCGGCTCGCGTGAAGTTGAGGCTCAAGATACATCAGAAGCTCTGGCGCGAGTGCAAGCGACTGTCACTGCAGGTGGCGGCGTTGCCGCCGTTCCTCTTGCGCAGCATTCGCTACCGCTGGACGACCGTTCCCTTTGGCTGACGGGTCGCGTTGCTGAGGCCTCCTCGTTGCCTCTCATTGCCGTAGGTGTCTAAAGCTCGCTTTCTTCGGCGTCGCGTTATATAAGCCCGGCAACACTAGATAATGCCTGCTGGCGGCATGCGCGAATATTCGGCGCTGCCCTTGCCGCGGCCATTGAACAAGAGACGCACGAAAGATGACTGAGACCGCAGGAAAAGCTGCGCGCACAAAGGCGTATTTCAACGCACCGGTCTTCGCCGTTGCGCCCATGATCGACTGGACGGACAGGCACTATCGGTTTTTCGCGCGGCAGCTATCGAAGCATGCGCTGCTCTATACGGAAATGATCGTCGCCGAGGCGATCCTGCGGGGGGACAGGCAGAGGCTGCTCGGTTTTGACGTATCCGAGCATCCGGTGGCGCTGCAGCTCGGTGGTAACGATCCGGCGAAGATGGCGGAGGCGGCACGGATCGCCGAAGGCTTCGGTTATGACGAGATCAACATGAATGTCGGCTGCCCGTCGGACCGGGTGCAATCCGGAACGTTTGGCGCCTGTCTGATGCAGGAGCCGCAAACGGTGGCCGCCTGCGTGGCGGCGATGAAGGCGGCGGTTAAAATCCCGGTTACGGTCAAGTGCCGTATCGGTGTGGACGACCAGGATCCGGAAGTGGCGTTGCGCACGCTCGTCGCGCAGGTGATCGATGCCGGCGCAGACGCCGTCTGGGTGCATGCCCGCAAAGCCTGGCTACAGGGCCTGAGCCCCAAGGAGAACCGCGAGGTCCCCCCGCTCGACTATGGCCTTGTGTATCGGCTGAAGCAGGAAAATCCCAATCTTTTCATTGGTATCAACGGCGGTCTTCAGACCCTGAATCAGGCGCTTGAGCAGCTTCCGCATCTGGACGGCGTCATGCTCGGCCGTGCTGCCTATCACGACAGCGCCATGCTGACAGCGGCCGATCGCCATTTCCCGCATCCGCTGACTGGCGCCAAGCCAATCGTCGAAGACGGCGCCACCTTCTCAGAGCGCGGCCATCGTCTCGATCTTGATTTCTGGGCGGAGGTCCGCGACGCCATGGCCGATTACGCCGCTGCGCATATCGCCAATGGCGGCCGGCTGATCCACGTGACCCGCCACATGGTCGGCCTGTTCCAGGGCTGGGCGGGTGCGCGACGCTATCGCCAGATCCTGTCCTCCGATGCGACCCGCCAGGGCGCGGGGCCGGACGTTATCTACGCGGCCTTCGACGCGGTCTTCGAGGCGACGGCGGCCAAGCAGGCGGCGGAGTAGGCGGTCGCCGAGTGTGCGGGCGCCGCGGGGCGTTCGAGGGTAAGTGCCGCAGACCTCTCCGTTTGTCGTCCTCGAGTTCGCCCGAGCGCTCATTGGGCAGCGCGTCCGGCGCAGGCTTTGCTGCGTCGAGAGAAGATGGCGCCTCTGGTTCTGGATGCTCGGGTCGAGCGCAAGCATGGCGGAGGGGCTGGAGCTGCTTCTGGAGACCCGCTGCCTATAAGGCCGGGTTTAGGAACGGATCCGTGGGGGCTGAGGCGCCCCCCAAACGAAAACGGCGCCCCTTGCGGAGCGCCGTTTCCAAATGAATGTCCGACTGGACGATCCGGCTTAGGCAGCCTGGATGTTGACGGCCTTCGGGCCCTTGCCCATGCGATCCGGCTCGGTGTCGAAGGTGACCTGCTGGCCGTCCTTGAGCGTAGCGAGGCCAGCGGCCTGAACGGCGGAGATGTGTACGAACACGTCCTTCGCGCCGCCATCCGGCGTGATGAAGCCGAAGCCCTTGTCCTGGTTGAAGAATTTTACGATGCCCTTGGTGGCCATGGAAGAAGTCCTTTTCCTTCAGTCAATTTGCGTTGCCCGCGCCCCCTGGGGGATGTGGGCATCTCGTCTTCCGCTTGCAAGCGGAAAGGCGTCGAGTGGTCACGATATCGGGGAAAAGACGTCTACGGTGCCGCTGCCGGCGGTCCCGACACAAGGCCGGGCGCAGTTGAAAGTCCAGTCTCCGGGATAGAAATCGCCCGAACGGGGCAAGAAGTGACAGGATTTGCAGAAAAAGGCAAGCGCCTTGTGCGCCGCGGGAAGCCGTCCAGCCTCTGTCTTTGCAGGGCTTTGGCCCGTTCTCGACCGTCGCTTTCCGGGCAGGGAGAAAAATCGGGGACGGCCGGTTTCCGGACACAATTTCGTCCCGACCGCGACCGAACGTGCGCGCCGCCAACGGGCGTTTGCGTTTTGGGGGCGGACTGCCGGGGGGAAGGCTTGCGCCTCTCCATAACACTTGCGCATCCCCGGGATAACGCGCAGGTTTTACCGAAGGTTGGTTCCGTCTTGGCCGCCGATGGCGTAGCCAGTGGCGCAGACGGGCGGCCGCGAGGACGGACGAAGTATCGCCGTGCGGACGAGGTGTCGCCGTGCGGACGAAGTATCGCCGGGGCTGAATTGGTGAGAGTGCGCCGGCCAGGTCTTGCTGGTGGCGAGAGTGACATACGGAGAGGGACAGCGTGATCGACCCTTACGAACTGCTTGGACTGGAACGCGACGCCGACAATCAGGCGATCCGCAACGCCTATCGCAAGGCGGCGAAATCCGCGCATCCGGATTCCGGCGGCGATCCCGAACAGTTCGCGCGACTGCAGGTGGCCTATGAGCTGCTCAAGGATCCGGTGCGCCGCAAGGTCTATGACGACACCGGTTACGATCCGCAGTTGGCCGACGCGCGCGATCTCAAGGGCCTGATGATGCTGGAAACGCTGGTCAACGAGTTCATCCTCGACGAGCGCGAGCCCGGCAGCTTCGATCCTGTCGCCGCCATGCGCCGCAAGCTTTCGGACGATATCGTCAAGAGCCGCTTCCATATCCTCGAACTCGAGCGCCACCGGGCCCGCGTGCGCAAGCACCTCGACCGCCTCGGCCGCCGGCCGGAGACCGACGTGCTCGGCTCGATGCTGCGCGCCCGCTCGCGCTCGATCGCCGAGGCGATCAAGAGCACCGACGAGCAGATCAAGACGATCGAGCAGGCCTATGAAATGCTGGAGGGGTATTCCTACGAGCTTGAGGCGCTGGAGGTGAAGGCGCACGCGGCGGAGTAGGCGGCGCCGTCTCGACTTTGCCTGTGGTAAGTACGCCGGGACGACGACGACACCCGCGATCCGGACACCTGGCTTTCGGCCGGCGCGATCGGCGGCGTTGATATCACCGGCGTTCGCCTTTGTGGCACCGCTGTGCAGTCGCCTCCATCGGTGCCATAGTCTTCGTCTGTGTCCGATAGCCGGGACCTCTGCCATCGTCTGGAGCGAAGGAGAGTGGCATGAGCCGCTCACACATGCGTGCAGCCGTTTTCCTGCTGGCGACCATGCTCGCCGCCTATCTCGCGGTCAGCTATTTTCTCGTCCCGGAACTCTGGGTCTTCCATGATTCCAGGCGCAGGGCTCCGCTCAATCCCATGGTAACGTCCACGGAGCAGGGCATTCCCGGCGACCCGATCAATGTCGGGCTGGTCGGCTCCAAGGAGCAGATCATCCGCGCCTTCGCCGCGGCCGGATGGGACGCCGCCGACAAGGTGACGCTCAGGTCCTCGGTCGATATCGGCCTCAGCGTCGTGCTCGACCGGCCGGATCTCGACGCGCCCGTCAGCCCGCTGTTCTATGAGGGGCGCAAGCAGGACCTGGCCTTCGAGAAGCCGGTCGGCCACAGCGCCGACCAGCGCAACCATGTGCGCTTTTGGCAGACGACCAAGCCTGTGGAGGGCAGCGGCCCGCTCTGGCTCGGTTCGGCCAGCTTCGACCGCGGCGTCGGCCTCAGCCACGATACCGGCCAGATCACCCACCACATCGGCCCCGATCTCGATGCCGAACGCAATCTGGTCATCGACGACCTCGACAAGGCCGGGCAGGTGGCATCGACCTATGAGATCCCCGGCGTCGGCGCTACCACATCGGGCCGCAACGGCGGCGGCGATCCTTACTTCACCGACGGCAAGACCTTGGTCGGAGTACTCAAGCCGGCAGGCGAAGGGGGCGGTGCGGAGGCCGCGAAGTGAGTGCCCACCGCTGTACTCGGCGCAAGGGCGCGGCAGGCGCAGCACGCGGCGATGGATCAAAGGCTTAAAGCGCAAATCTGAAAGATCGTGGTGCGGGGCGGCACAGCGGACGGCGCGCGCCCCGTCACCTACGCGTTACGGACGCCCCATGAACAGCGACAACGATGCAAAATCGTCGTGCAGGTGGCCGGCGTCGATGGCACGGCGGAAGATCGCCTCGTAGCCGTCGGTGATCGTCCGGTCGATGCCGCGGGCGGCCATCAGCTCGACCAGATGGTGGAAGGCGCCATAGTGCGGCGAGACCGAGGAAAGCGTCTCGTCGTCGGCCGTATAGCGCCCGGCGGCGCTACGCTTGATCAGGTCGGCGACGAGGCCATCGATGACAGGCGCCGTCGCCGACCATTGTTTGCCAAGCGTTTCGAGATCGATCGCCTCGGCGCGGCAGACGGCGATCGATTGCAGCGCGCCGAACAGCGCGCCCCACATCAGGGCGAGCACCGCGCTGTCGAGCGCGTTGGCAAGGCCCGGATCAGCGCCGATATGCTGCACATTGCCGCCGAGCGCGCCGAGCACTGCGCGGCTTTCCTCAAACGCCGCGGCCGGGCCGGAGATGAGCAGCGTACCCGCTTCGGTGCCGATGAAATCGGGAGTCGCCAGGATTGCACCGTCGAGGTAGCGGATGCCATGCCGCCCGGCCCAAGCCTGCACCTCGCGGGCGCCGTCGGGCGTGCCGGAGGTCAGCTCGATGATCAGCTTGCCCTTGAGGGTGCCAGTGACGTCAGGGTCGCGCAGCAGGCTCTGCGTCGCCTGGTAGTCGCTGACATTGACGATGACGATGTCGGAGGCTGTGACGGCGTTGCGTACGCTGGCCGCCACTTCGGCTCCGGCTGCGGCGAGCGGCGCGGCCTTTGCCGGCGTACGGTTCCACACCGTCGTCGGGTGCCCGGCCTTCAGCAGCGCATGCGCCAATGCCGACCCCATCCGCCCCATTCCCAAAACGCTGATTGCAGGTTGCATATCCAGTCTCCATATCCTTGGTGCGGGATCGGCGCTCGCTACGCGCATCCCGCTTCGATTGTTCGAGGCGACGCATTTGTCGTCGCGGCTGAGACGTAAGACGGGACAATCGGGTCGCAATACGCACCCGCGGGTAAGTGGTTACCCCGGCGTAAGGGAGGATGACGTGACGGATGCCATGGAAAACTGCGGTTTCATGACCGCGCTGCGGGCGATCGAGGGCAAGTGGAAGGTCGATATCCTCTGCGAACTCGGCAAGGCCGCGCGCCGCTTCGGCCGCCTGCGTCAGGCGATGCCCGCCATCAGCGAGAAGATGCTGGCGCAGCAACTGCGCGAACTGGAAGCCGATGGCCTCGTCAGCCGCACCACCTATCCGGAAACGCCGCCAAAGGTGGTCTATTCGCTGACCAAACGCGGTGCCGCGCTGAACGTGGCGGCGGATGCGCTCTGCAAGTGGGGCGAGGAGTTTGGCGACGACGCAGGGCAGGTCGAGGCGAGGGCGGTTGCGGTGGGCTGATCGCCGCGACGTCGGCGTGGCCGTGGGCGGGCTCACTTTCGAGCGGCGTTGGTGCCACGATGTCGCCCGCCACAGCCCCGATGTGTTGTCCGGGCCGTCGGAGCCGCGATCTTGGCGGCTGCAGCCCCGTCCATCTCTGCTCGTCACAGGGATCCCGTACCAATGCGGCCGCACGGCGGAAAACTGCGGCGGCTCGTTCCGGCAAACTTTTTGGCAGTAGGCCTTTCGCGCCGCAGATGCGGCGCTGCTGGACTCCTGTGACAGGCACAGGAATGAGGGCGGTAGGGTAATCCCGGCACGTCTTCGGCAACGGTGGTGACGCGTGACCCGCTTCCATGAGAGCGCCGCCGGTTACCGTCGTCACGCCCATGCAGCCACGATCTCTGCGGCTGCGTCCCTTACACCCTCATCTCTGTGCCTGTCACAGAGACCCAGCCGCCGCGCGTCGGCGCGGCAGGAGATGCCGAGCCAGCGCACACAGGCGCTTTGGTTTGCCGACGCATCCCCCGCGCCGCAGATGTGGCGCGAGGAGGGTCCAAAACAAGCGCCGGGTTGAGGGCGGTGAGGCTGTGGTCGTCGCGGAGAACCGCTACTTCACCACCACATGGCGCTTCTTGCCGAGCGAGAGCCGCCGCGGGCGCCCGTCGACGGTCAGCAGTCCGTCGCCATCCTCGGCGACCTCACCGTCGATGCGGACGCCGCGGCCTGAGATCGCCCGCCGCGCTTCGCTCTTCGATGCCGCCAGCCCGGCCCGGACGAGCAGGTCGATCAGCATCACGCCGGCAGTGCGCTCGGCGTCGTCGAGTTCGACGGTCGGCAAGCCCGCGGCGGCTTCGCCTCGCCCGAAAGCCTGCCGCGCCGTTTGCTGTGCATGATCGGCCGCTTGCCGCCCATGCACCAGTGCCGTCGCCTCGTTGGCAAGCCGCTCCTTCACCGCATTCAGTTCCGCACCCTCGGCGCGACCGAGCCTTTCGATCTCGTCGATCGGCAGTTCGGTGAAGAGTTTGAGGAAGCGCACCACGTCGGCATCCTCGGCGTTGCGCCAGAACTGCCAGTAGTCGTAGGGCGACAGGCGGTCTTCGTTGACCCAGACCGCGCCGGCCGCCGTCTTGCCCATCTTGACGCCCGAGGCGGTGGTCAGGAGCGGCGTGGTCATGCCGAAGACTTCCGCGCCCTCGATCCGGCGCAAGAGATCGACGCCGCCGACGATATTGCCCCACTGGTCGCCCCCGCCGAGCTGCAGCCGGCAGCCGGTGCGGCGGAACAGTTCGAGGAAATCGACCGCCTGCAGGATCATGTAGTTGAACTCAAGGAAGCTCAGGTTCTCCTGCTGCTCCAGCCGCGTTTTCACGCTGTCGAAGGAGAGCATGCGGTTGACGGAGAAATGCTTGCCGACATCCCGGAGCATGTCGATCCAGGCCATCCGGTCCAGCCAGTCGGCATTGTTGACCATGACAGCATCGGTCGGGCCGTCGCCGAAGGTCAGCAGCCGCTCGAACACTTTCCTTATGCCGGCGACATTGGCCGCGATTTCCTCCTCCGACAGCATCGGCCTTGCTGCCGAGCGAAAACTCGGATCACCGATGCGCGTGGTGCCGCCGCCGATCAGCACGATCGGCTTGTGACCGGCCTGCTGCATCCGCCGCAGCGCCATGATCGGCATGAGATGGCCGACATGCAAACTGTCCGCCGTCGCATCGAAACCGGCATAGACCGGCACGACGCCGGCCGCAAAGGCGCCGTCGACGCCCGCAAGATCGGTCACCTGGTTGATATAACCGCGCTCGACCAGCGTCCGTGTGATCGCGGAGCGTGGCTCAAAGGCATCGGTGGGAATGTCGGAATGGGTCATCGGTACTCTCCATGGCTATGCCGCCAGGGAGCACTGAACAAAACAAAGCCGCCTGACGGCGGCTTGTTTCAAGACATGATCGAAACGCGCCGCTCCCTATGGAGACGTCGCATAATAGTTGGCAGCGATGAGCGCGGTCTTGATCATGCGGGAGGTTGTAGCGGGGAATGGGGGAGGCGGCAAGGGCGTGTCGCCGTTGGAAGTTCTTCAGCGGCAAACCCGACTCGGGCAAGTACAATCACTCCAGATCGAACCAAGCTTGCCAGCCGGCACCGCCAACTGCCGCCCCTCGCCTCGGGATGTCTATATTCGCTCGCGTGCTCTCGTATTGGTGAGAATACGGCCAACCTAAGCTAGGCAGCAGCTAGTCAGGGACCTCAAGTTGCACTTCCAGGCACCATCGACAAATGTTTCCAAAGTGACTTGTGTATTGTCATTCTTTCCGCATCGTTTAGCGTCGTGTTTCCCCTAAATATCCAACGATTTCTATGGTTTACTTTTCCCATATTGTTCTTGACGACGAAGTCATTTCCAAGAACACCGATACGATAAAGATCGGAAAGTGTCCTACTTATATCTCTCTTGTTGAATAATTCATTTATCTCTATATCATTCTTGTACTTTATGGTTGCTCTCTGTTCAATGTCGTTTCTTCTAAAATGAGTACTGAAACCCAGGAAGAACCTTTGGAGGGCGGCAATTTGTTCTGGCCGGTAAGAGGCTAACAGCTCCTCTGTAATTTCAAGCCATGTTTGCCTAGAATACTCCAAGGACGTTTGGTCAAAGTGGGCTGTTGTAAATGAATCGGATTCATTGTTGTAGTCCCGCGCAACTCGGAGCAATCTAACGATGTCCCGTGGTCTGTAGTAGGATGAATTGAGTATAAATTTAAAATAGTCTTGGTTGTTGATTTTTTCTGGGAAGAATTTATTCCAGACATCGTCTACCTCCGTTTCTGACGAAACGGCTATCTTCCGAGCTACAATCTTCAAAAGAGGATGCTCTGGGCCGTCGGTCATCAACGTCACGACCGATTTCATGCCCAAGCTCCAAAACTGAATGAAGAACCTCAGTTCTGAGGGATGAAATGAGGAATATACGCCTGCCATATTCTGCAGATTCGGCGTTTATGTGAGAGATTGCATATATTAAGTCTCTAATGATTCTTCGGTCTCGATTGAATTGTTCTGGAGTTTGATAAAATAGCTCAAGTTCATCAAAGAATACATATAAATTCTGGCGTTGTTCTAGGTTCTTCAGTATCTCAGAACATGCCCTGTTTATATCAGAAAGTGACGCCTTTCCTGTGTCTCCCGAACTTGATACTATCTCCACGCCGAGTTCAAGTGCTATTCCAAGCGCGTCTCCCGAGAATTTAAGCGTTCCTGACGAAAGTTTGGAGAACATTGCTCCGATTGCGCCACCAATTTTGTTCTCAGTTAATCCGGTTAATTTGTATAATTTTATAGAAAGCGCGTCATTATAACCAGTATCTCTTAATTTTGCTGCTATCTTTTGATACAAGAACCATTTCCAAGGTTCCTTGAAGTCTTGAATGAATGCAGACACATCATTCACGCTTACTATTTGATACCCTGCGCTTGCAGAAAGTTTTTGCCTGTCTTCCTCGGTTACGTGTGTCTTGAACAGTATTAGCTCGGAATGATCTCCTTCTCTGGTTACTTTGTCATGTAAATACCTTAGAAGAGCAGTCTTCCCTGTGCCTTTCAGCCCAAGTATAAAATACCTCTCTCCATTTAAGTACTTTTCAATATCTATTCTTTCAGGAATTGAGTATGAATCGGAGAACGTTCTGTCTCCGGTTCTGGAGTTCTTAAGGATTTCGTTCTTGGCGTCTACGTCGCCAAAATGGATGCTTTTTAGAGTCAACTGATTCCCCACCAAATTCTGTTTCGTGAGATGCAATTTAAGATGCATCTCAGATTTGGCAATCCCCTTCTGATTGCGATGTTGGCCCTTAATGTTCCGTTCTCTACCGCCCCGGGCGCCCGGTCTTCCCCTTCGTCCGACCCTTCTGCCGCTTTTGGTCTGCCGAGTCCTCATACGACCCGACACCCGGTTTCGCCCGCGTCAGGATCGGTTTTTCCGGCACATGGCCGATGACCGGCTTCTCGGTGCGGCCGACGGTCATTTCGTCGAGGGTGTTCCGGCGGAACAGCGATTTGTCCGCACCGGCGGGAGTGGCGACGTCGCGGCCCATTTCGTCGAGGTCGGGTTTGCGGAACAGTGGGGTTTCCGTGTCGGTGCCCGGACCCATGTCGTCGAGGGAGGGTTTCTGGAAGTAGGTTTCGGATGAGGAGGGCTTACCCCCCTCTGTTCTGCCGGACATCTCCCCCACAGGGGGGGAGATTGCGCTGGGCTCGCCCTTGCCGGAGCGCTTGCCGCCCTGGGTGCCGCGTCCACCCTCCCGCGACCGTGCCTCTTCCCGCGCCATCGGGTCGTCCATCGCGGCGAGTTCGGCGGCCTTGAGGCGTTTGATCTCGTCGCGCAGGCGCGCGGCCTTTTCGAAGTCGAGGTCGGCGGCGGCGTCGCGCATCTGTTTTTCCAGCGCGTTGAGGTGCGCCTGCAGGTTGTTGCCGACGAGGTGGCCGCCGTCGGCGAAACCCTTGCCGGCGACGCCGGAGATGTCGGCGCGGACGTGGTCCTTCTCGTAGACGCTGTCGAGGATGTCGGAGATCTTCGCCTTCACCGATTCCGGCGTGATGCCGTTGGCCTCGTTATAGGCCATCTGCTTTTCGCGGCGGCGGCTGGTCTCGTCCATGGCGCGCTGCATCGAGCCGGTGATCTGGTCGGCATAGAGGATGACCTTGCCGTCGACGTTACGCGCCGCGCGGCCGATGGTCTGGACCAGCGAGGTTTCGGAACGCAGGAAGCCTTCCTTGTCGGCGTCGAGAATGGCGACGAAGCCGCATTCGGGAATGTCGAGGCCTTCACGCAAAAGGTTGATGCCGACGAGCACGTCGAAAGCACCCAGACGCAGGTCGCGGATGATCTCGATGCGCTCCAGCGTGTCGATGTCGGAGTGCATGTAGCGCACGCGAATGCCCTGTTCGTGCAGGTATTCGGTGAGGTCTTCGGCCATGCGCTTGGTGAGCACGGTGACGAGCGTGCGGTAGCCGGCGGCGGCCGTCTCGCGGATTTCGCCAAGCACGTCATCGACCTGGGTTTTCGCCGAGCGCACTTCCACCGGCGGGTCGATCAAGCCGGTCGGGCGGATGACCTGTTCGGCAAAGACGCCGCCGGATTGCTCCAGCTCCCAGCTGCCGGGCGTCGCCGAAACGGCGATCGTGTCGGGGCGCATTGCGTCCCATTCCTCGAAGCGCAAGGGGCGGTTGTCCATGCAGGAGGGCAGGCGGAAGCCGTATTCGGCCAGCGTCGCCTTGCGGCGGAAGTCGCCGCGATACATGCCGCCGATCTGGCTGACGGAGACGTGGCTCTCGTCGATGAACAGCAGCGCGTTGTCGGGGATATATTCGAACAGCGTCGGCGGCGGCTCGCCGGGATTGCGGCCGGTGAGGTAGCGCGAATAGTTCTCGATGCCGGCGCAGGAGCCGGTCGCCTCCAGCATCTCGATGTCGTAGCGGGTGCGCTGCTCCAGGCGCTGGGCTTCGAGCAGGCGGCCGCCCTTTTCCAGTTCGGCGAGGCGATGCACCAGCTCTTCCTTGATCGCCTTGATGGCGCCGTTCAGCGTCGGGCGCGGCGTGACATAGTGCGAGTTGGCGTAGATCTTGACCGATTTCAGGTCGCCGGTCTTCTGGCCGGTGAGCGGGTCGAACTCGGTGATGGCGTCGATCTCGTCGCCGAACATGGAGATGCGCCACGCCGCATCTTCCAAGTGGGCCGGGAAGATCTCGATGGTATCCCCGCGCACGCGAAAAGAGCCGCGCTGGAAGTCCATGTCGCGGCGCTTGTACTGCTGCGCCACCAGGTCGGCGAGCAGCTGCCGCTGGTCGAGCCGGTCGCCGACGCTCATCTGGAATGTCATGGCGGTATAGGTCTCGACCGAGCCGATACCGTAGATGCAGGAGACCGAGGCGACGATGATGCAGTCGTCGCGCTCCAGCAGCGAGCGGGTGGCCGAGTGGCGCATGCGGTCGATCTGCTCGTTGATCGAGGATTCCTTCTCGATGAAGGTATCCGAGCGCGGCACGTAGGCTTCCGGCTGGTAATAGTCGTAGTAGGAGACGAAGTACTCGACCGCGTTATCCGGGAAGAAGTTCTTGAACTCGGAATAGAGCTGGGCGGCGAGCGTCTTGTTCGGCGCGAGGATGACGGCGGGGCGCTGCGTCGCCTCGATCACCTTGGCCATGGTGAAGGTCTTGCCCGAGCCGGTGACGCCGAGCAGCACCTGGCTGCGCTCGCCGGAGTTCAGGCCCTCGACCAGATCGGCGATCGCCGTTGGCTGGTCGCCGGCCGGCTGGTAGTCCGACGCCATGCGGATTTCGACGCCGCCCTCGGATTTCGGCGGCCGGGCAGGGCGATGCGGCGTCCAGAGCTTGCCGTCCTTGAACAGCGGGTTGCCGCTCTCGATCAGCGCCGAAAGCGCCTCGACGGTGGCGGTGACGCCCGAGGTGGAGGTCAGCTTGGCGGCGTCTTCCAGCGAGACGTCGAGGCCGGCCACCGGATTGAGGCCGGCGGCGGCGCGGGTCTTCGGGTCGGTCGAACCGCCCATGGAGGTGCCGCGCGCCGACTTGCTGCCGACGATCTCGACCTTGCCCTTTTTGCCCGCCTTCTTCGGCTGCGCCTCATCATCGGCGCCCGCTGCCTTGCGCGCCGCCTTGGAGGCGGCGATCTCCACCGTCTTGCGGTGCTTGCCGGCCTTGGAGGCGATCTGGCGCTGGGTTTCGAAGGCCGAGGCTTCCGCGTCCGCCTCAAGCTGCTTCACCCAGTCGGAAACATTGCCGGATAGAGGCGTGCCTGACAAAGGCGCCTGCGGCGCTTCTTCGAAACCGGACGGGGTGGAGGGCTTCGGCGGGGCATTCTTCGGAGCTTTGGTCATGGCGGGGAATATGGAGAGAGTCCGGCCGAAAGTGAAGAGGCGAGGGAGTACAAAAGGGCAACATTTCGCCCCGGTTGCCGAAGTCGATTCCGGCGCCGTTTGCGCCTTGAATCGCGGGCTTCAACCGAGACGGGTCGGATTGCTGTCGCATTGTAACCCTTACGGTTGCGGGCCTGACGCAGCGTTACCCCGATTGGGCGAGAAGACAGCCAAGCCTGCCGCGTGATAACAATAGTTCTTTGGAGGGTGCCATGTTCTGCTTGCGTGGTGCCGCACTTGGGCTTTGTGCCGTGGTCCTTGGTCCGATGTCCCTGTTTGCCACCGAACCGGTCGGCAAGGCAGTGGAGATCCGGACAGCGGTCAACGGTGCGCGGGGTGCGATTGCGGTCAGAGACCCTGTCTACAAGAACGAACGGATATCGACATCGAAGTCCGGGCTCGGGCAGTTCGTCTTTGAGGACGGCACCAAGCTTGCCGTCGGCTGGGGGTCTTCCGTCGTCATCGACAAGTTCGTCTATGACGACAAGAAGTCGGTGAAGAAGCTGACCATCATGGCCGCCAAGGGCACGTTCCGCTGGATCAGCGGCAAATCCGGCCATTCCGCCTATGAAATCGTTACGCCGGCCGGCACCATCGGGGTGCGCGGCACCGCCTTCGACTTCTTTGTCGGCCCGGATGGCACCACCGCTGTGGTGCTGCTCAGCGGCGCGGCGGATTTCTGCGGTCCAGGCGGCTGCCGGCAGCTGACGCAGCGCTGCGATTGCGTTGTCGCCAAGCCTGGCCGGAGGGCCACCGAACCGAAACGGGTAAGCCGCACGACGTTGAAATCCCTGGGCAATGCCCAGGCGCTGCCGTTCCTCTCCGGAGGTCAACGCCTGTCCGGAGCGATCGGCTGGGTGGGCGGCGGTTGCGGGCTGCGCGCGGCGCAGTTCGAGGGCACCACCCGTACCATCCCAGAGCAACCGGCTCGCGTTGAAGAAAAGCCGCGTGAAGAGAAGCCGCCGCCGGAAGAAAAGCCCCGGGATCCGGGCCCGCAGCCGGAGAACCCCGGCGATCCCGGACCGCAGCCCCAGAACCCGGGCGATCCCGGCCCGCAGCCGCAAAACCCGGGTGATCCCGGGCCGCAGCCGCAAAACCCGGGTGATCCCGGGCCGCAGCCGAACAACCCCGGCGACCCAGGGCCGCAAGACGGCGGTGGCGGCGATCAACCGAGCCAGGATCAGGGGACGCAGGATCAGGCCCCAAGCCACGATTGAAGGGGCGGCGAAGGCTTTGCTGGCGCGCGCCTGATCTCAAAGCCGAGCCGGTGCGCCTTGCCGCCTTCCTCTGGCGAGCTGTGTTTCTTGAAAACTGCACTGAATCAGTAGGCTGCGGTCGCTTCCGCATGTGCTCTGTGAGGTGGCTTTCGGCTGCCGTGGGCAAGATCATTCGGCAGGACGCTTGGTATTCTCGTCGGTGGTCTGCGCGAAATGGTCGGCGCGGCGGCCGATCCGGGCGTAGAAACCGGCGAGTGCCGGCGTCAGCGCCGCTGCCTTCAGCTTGGCGGCGTTGACGATGCTGCGGCTGGTCTGCGTCCGAGCGCCGAGTGCGGCGACCAGCCGATCGTGCAGGCCGCGCAGATCCGCGAAGGCGGGCGAGGCAGCGAGGTTTTCGTCGCCGGCGACGGCATAGACCCGCGTTCGCGTCGTCTTGCCCTTGAGCCCGAGGGAGCCGGCGTCGAGCATGGCATGGTCCGGCAGAGCCTGGGCGGTCGCCTCGGACACCAGAATGTCGATGTTGACGTCCTTGCAGGCCGCTTCGATGCGCGCGGCGATGTTCACGGTGTCGCCGACGGCGGAATAGTTGAACCGCGTCTCGGCGCCCATGTTGCCGACGCAGGCAAGCCCGGTATGGATGCCGATGCCGATGCGCACTTCCTGATCGGCGCCGAAGCCGAAGGCATTGTCGGCGTTCAGCCGCGCTAGCGTCTCGCGCATGCCAAGCGCTGCACGCACTGCCTTTTGCGGATGGTTGGCGACGTCGACCGGCGCATTCCAGAAGGCCATGATCGAATCGCCGATGAACTTGTCGAGCGTGCCCTCGTTGGCCAGCACATGCCGGCTCAGCGCATCGAGCAGCGTGTTGAGAAAGGCGACGACCTCGGTCGGCGTCATGCGCTCGCTCATTTCGGTGAAGCTGCGCACGTCGACGAACATCACGGTGAGCTCGCGATCGTCGCCGCCGAGGCTGAGGGCATTGCGGGTATGCTCGATGCGGTAGAGCAGCGACGGCGAGAGATAGCGGCCGAAGGCCTGCCGCACCTCGCGGCGTTCGCGATCGGTCACCAGGAAGCGGTAGGCAGTGGCCGCGAAATGGGTGATCGAGGCCGCGAGGATCGGCGCCAGCGGATCGAAAAGCCGTCCGCCATAGTAGAAGGCGATCCAGGAGGCGACGAGCGCCAGCGCCGTCACTGCCATGCCGCAGACGAGTGCGACCACGGGGCTGACGAAGGTGGTGAGCAGCACCAGCAGCGTTCCGGCGAGCGCGATCGAGAGGATTTCGAGCCCGTTCGCCCAATCCGGGCGCGAAAGATAGCGACCCGACAGGATCTGCTCGACGATCTGCGCGTGGATCGAAACACCGGGCACGTTCTGGCCGAGCGCGGTGGTGCGCACATCCTGCAGTCCGGCCGCCGAAGTGCCGATAAAGACGATGCTGCCTTCGATGCCGGCGCGGATATCCGGCGAAGGCTCGCCGTCAGCGAGAATGCGGCGCGCCGAGATATAGCGTTCCGTCGTGTCCGGTGTGACATAGAGCCAGACCTCGCCGGTCGACATCAGCGGTACGACGAAGTCGCCGATCTTGACGGCGGTCAGCGTGTTGGCGACGTCTGGTGCGGCCGCCAGGACATAAGTCGAAGCACCCTGGGCCACCCGCAGGGCCTCCATGGCCAGGCTCGGATAGAACTGCTGGCCGTCGCTCAGGAATAGCGGGGCGGTGCGCACCACCGCCGAGGACGAGCCGGGATTGAGGCTGATGTGGCCGAGGCCGGCGGCATTGGCCTCGAGCTGCGGCCTGAGCGGCGTCGCGGCCCGCAGGCGCGGCGGCGCTTCGTTGGCGCTTTCGCCGGTCAGGGCAAAGCCGGCCTTGACCGGCGGCAGGTAGCTGCCCTCGTTGGTCAGGCCGAAGCCGAGAACCACGGGCTTGTCGCGGATCGCCTCGGCGAAGATCTCGTCATTGTCCGGCAGGGCGGCAAGGAAGGAGGGATCGACGCCGCCGACATCGCGCACGACCGTGCGCGGCGACAATCTGTCCGGCTCGGCAAAGAGCACGTCGAAGGCGATCGCGGCCGCACCCATCTCGCTCAAGCGGTCGGTCAGCTTCGCCAGCCGATCGCGCGGCCAGGGCCATTGGCCGAGCTCGCGCAGCGACGCCTCGTCGATGTCGATAATCTTGACCGGCATGGGCTCGAAGCGGCGCGGCGCAATGCGCTGGTATTCGTCGAAGGTGACGTCGCGCGCCTGGCGCAGCAACTGCGGATCCTGGGCGCGCAGAATGGTGAAGAACGCCACCACCGTCATGCCGATCAGAACCCCGAACAGTTGCGATCGTGTCATGGCGGCCTACGGAACCATGGGCAGGCCCGCCTTGACGAGCCCGTCGTTGAAATGCGCGTGGTCGGCAGGATCGACATAGGCGGTAAAGAAGCGCCAGTAGCGCGGCACGTCGTTCGGTGCGTTGGCGATCGCTTCCGGAAGAAGCTTGCGCGCCTCATCGATGCGGTCGAGCTGGCCGAGACAGGTGATCAGCATCACCAGGTTGAAATAGGTGCGGCGCAAGAGCAGCGCCCGTTCGGCGCAGCGCAGGGCTTCGTCGTAGTTGCCGAGATGGTAGTGGGCGAGCGCCATGCGGTTGAGGAAGAGATAGGTAAGCGGATCGTGCGGGCTCAGCCGCAGCGCCTTGTGCAGCGGGTCCAGCGCCTCGGCGAAGCGGCCGATATAGATGCGCGCCCAGCCGAGCGCCATGTGGGCGAGCGCGAAGTTGGAGTTGATGTCGATCGCCTGTTGCGCTTCCTCGACCGCGGCGTGCGGCCGCTGGGCCGCGAAGTTGGCGAGACACATGACATAGTGACAATAGGGGTCGTGATCGTCGATCACCACCGCGCGCGCGGCCTCCGCCTGCAGCTCGGCGCTGTCGCGGTCGATGTCCTTGCTGAAGCCGAAGAAGCAGCGGGCAAAGAGCGAGCGGGCGAGCATCATGTGCGCGCGGCCGAATTCCGGATCGAGGGCGATGGCGCGGCGCTGCCATTCGATCGCCTCGTCGAAATGCGCGGCGGAATCCTGCGCATTGTGCAGCAGGGTGCCGCGCATGTGGCATTCATAGGCGCCGAGATTGTCGGTTCCCCGCAATTGCGCGCGCCGGTTTTCGCCGATCAGGATCTCCGGCTCGATTGCCGCGACCACATGCTGGGTGATTTCGTCCTGAATGGCGAAGAGGTCGGCGAATTCACGCTCGTAGCGCTGTGCCCAGAGGTGGTTGCCGGTCTCGGCCTCGATCAGCTGGCCGGTAACGCGCACGCGGGAGCCGGACCGGCGCACGCTGCCTTCGACGATGTAGCGCACGCCGAGATCCCGGCCGATCTGTTTGACGTCGACGGCGCGGCCCTTGTAGGCGAAGGAGGAGTTGCGCGCGATGACGAAGAACCAGCGGTAAAGCGACAGTGCGGTGATGATGTCCTCAGTCAGTCCGTCGGCGAAGAAATCCTGCTCGGGATCGCCGGACATGTTGACGAAGGGCAGCACCGCAATCGATGGCTTGTCGGGCAGGGAAAGCGGCATGCCGGGCAAGTCGCCGCCCGCGGGGTTCTCGCGCCACTCGACGCGGTGGACCAGGACCGGACGCGGTATGTTCTTCAGCGCGCGCTCGCCGAGGCGCTGCATCGGAAACTCGAGCTTGCCTTCGATCTGGTCGTGGAGCGCGCCGGAAATGCAGATGTCGTTCGGCTGCGCCACCTGCTGGAGCCGGGCGGCGACATTGACCCCGTCGCCGAGCAAATTGCCGCCGTCGACAACCACGTCGCCGAGATTGAGGCCGATGCGGAACTCCATGCGCCTTTCTGGCGGTAGGTCGGCATTGCGGCGCTGAAGGGTTCGCTGGATGGCGACCGCCGCCCGCACGGCCTGCACGGCGCTCTGGAATTCCGCGACCAGGCTGTCGCCGGCCGCGCCGAAGACGCGGCCCCCGTGCTCCGCAGCAAGGCCGGAAATCGTCTCGCAGTAGGTGGCCAGGGTCGCAAGCGTGCCTTCCTCGTCGGTCGCGACAAGGCGACTGTAACCAGCGACATCGGCAGCAAGGATCACGGCGAGCTTCCGTTCCAAGGCGGCGGGCCCCTCCTGCGGCATCTGGTCAGAAGGAAATTAAGCGTAACTTAAATTAGAAAGTCCGAGAAGCGTAAATCGCCCTGATCGGGCCTGAAGACGCTGCACAATGCGTAAAAATGCTCCGCGCGGCTTCTACGCGAGATTGTACTCGCCGGTGCTTCCGCGGAGTGATGCCGAGGCCTATCGGGCAATTCGGCTAGACGGCCTGCTGAAGCATCCTGAAGCCTTCGGTTCATCCTACGAGGATGAGGCCAGCCGGCCGATCGAGGTCACAGCGGAACGGCTTGATAGCGGCTTCGTCCTCGGCGCCTTCGATAGCGATGAAAAGCTCATGGGTGTTGCTGGCCTCGCGATCCAGACGGCGACAAAGGCAAAGCACAAGGGGACCCTCTGGGGCATGTACGTCTTGCCGGAGGCACGAGGAACCGGGCTATCGCGTTTGCTCGTCGGCGGGATTATCGCCGAAGCGCGGGGCAAGGTGGAGCGGCTGTTGCTGACAGTCGTCTCGTCGAACGCCGCTGCCCTCAGCCTCTACCGGAAGGCGGGATTTGTCGAATACGGCCTGGAACAGCGCGCGCTGCGGGTCGACGATGCCTATTTCGACGAGATGTTGATGGCGTTGTCGCTTTAAGCGGCGTGGCGGTCAGCCAGGGAACACGCAGCGGGGTCGACGCGGCGCTGTGCAGCGGTAGGATGGCGCCACCATGCCGCTGATTCGACCCACACGCGAAAGCGACCTTTCTCTTCTGCCCGCCATCGAGCGCTCCTCCGGCGAGGTGTTCCGCACCGTCCCCGAGCTTGCCTGGATTGCCGATGACGACGTGCAATCGGCAGAAGCTCATCGCGAATTCCTGCGCACCGGACTATCGGTGGTAATGGTCGACGCCTCCGATCGGCCGATCGCTTTTCTTTGCGCTACGGTTGCTGACGATGCCATGCACATCTGGCAGCTTGCCGTCGAGGCGGAACGTCAGGGGCAGGGGCTTGGGCGCACGCTGATGCTGGCGGCAATCGCGCATGCGCGCGTGACGTCATGCGCCGCCGTCACGCTGACGACGTTCCGCGATCTTGCCTGGAACGAGCACTTCTATCGCAAGCTCGGCTTTGTGACGCTCGATGCGGGCGAACTCGATCCGCGTCTTGCCGAAATCCTTGCCAACGAGGCTGCGCACGGGCTGCCGGCAGAGCGGCGCTGTGCCATGCGGCTGAAGCTCGCTTGAGGGCGCAAGCCAGCATTCCGGAAAGCCGGCGCTGAAAGAAGCTCGCTCGGGCGCGGTTGTGGCCGCGCTACCGTCTGATGGCGACCACCTGGCCGCGTGCGAACTGCGATACCCTGACGCCGCCGGACTGGTTGCCGCCGATCAGCTGGGCCGTCGATTTCGACAGCATGGACAGGATGCCGACGTGATAGCCGCGGCCGGTGCGCACGACGACGACGTCGCCGGGACGGGCATAGGAGAGCTTCACGGGCGCGCCAAAACGCAGCCAGGAACGGGCGATGCCGAAGCTCTGCGGCGGACTGCGCCCGGCCTTGCGGGCGACCATGCCCATGAAATGGCCGCACCAGGGGGTGCGGGCCGGGTTGATGCCGAGCGCTGCACGAAGGGTCTTGTTGTTCTTGACCTCGTGCAGGCCCTTGTATTGCTGCGCCTGGGCAAGCATGCCCGCATTGGCGAAATCAGGTGTCAGTAGCGCGACATAGGCAGCCGCAAGAAACGCCAGGACCTTCATGGTCAGGTCTCCTTGACAAGTTGCTTGGTGCGAACGGTCGGGGCGGCCTGGCAATCGCCGGCATGGCACCCGGTTGCTCAACGGTTTCCAATGTTGGGCGGGGAGATATCAGCGGACGCGCGCGTGCAGGCGTTGAAAAACGCCGCATCGGGCACGTCGGCGAACCGCGGCAAAACGCGGAGCCAGCTTCACGGCAACTGCCGTTTCGAAGTGTGGTATTCCCCTGTCTGCCCCGTCGGGCAGCAAAGCTTCATTCACCATGCGCCGGTGCAAAATTGTGGCAAAACCCGTAAAATATTAGGGCAGGGATTGCTAATCGCCGAAATAGCTGATGCGAAACGGCGATTCGCCGCGTCAGACATCAAAAAAATAGTGGGTCGGTGCCTTCCAAGGCAGGTCTTTACGCCGGAGAAGCGGCGGCACTTGCGCGCCTACGGGGCGGCGGCGCATCGTCTCAGCGTGATTCGCACGCCGAGGTTCTTCATGTCGTTCACCCTTTCTCCGGCCTATCTCTGGCCCGTTCTTCTGCTCCTGATCTCCAACGTCTTCATGACCTTTGCCTGGTACGGGCACCTGAAGTACACGTCGTCGCCGCTTTACATGGCGATCGTCGCCAGCTGGGGCATTGCTTTCTTCGAATATTGCCTGGCGGTGCCGGCAAACCGCATCGGCCACCAGGTCTATTCGGCGGCCCAGTTGAAGACGATGCAGGAGGTGATCACGCTGATCGTCTTTGCAGCCTTCTCCGTCTTCTGGCTGAAGGAGTCGATCGGCTGGAACCATCTGGTCGGCTTCGCGCTGATCGCGGCCGGTGCTTCCTTCATCTTCAAGGGCTGACGCACCCCCAACGGACGCAAAGAAAAAGGCAGGGCGTAAACCCTGCCTTTTCAGCGAAAAGCGGTTTGTCGTCGGCGTTGCGGTAACTACATCACCGCCGCCACGGCCGGGGCCAGATGCGGCCAGACCTCGACTGCGCCGCGATAGATCATGTCGAGCGCGACATAGAGGATGATCACGAGACCGATATAGGCGATCCAGTGATAGCGGTTGAGCAGCCGGGCGATAAAGCCGGCGGCGATGCCCATCATGGCGATCGAAAGCGCAAGGCCGATTACCAGGATCGTCGGATGTTCGCGGGCAGCGCCGGCAACAGCGAGCACGTTGTCGAGCGACATCGAGACGTCGGCGACGACGATCTGGATGGCCGCCTGCATGAAGGTTTTCCTGGGCGCCTCGGAGCCTTGGCCGCTTTCGCCCGCAGCGTTTGCTGCCTGCTGTTCGCGAATTTCGCGCCACATCTTCCAGCAGACCCAAAGCAGCAGGATGCCGCCGGCGAGCAGCAGGCCGATGATTTCGAGCAGTTGCACCGTGACGCTGGCGAGCGCGATGCGCAGAACCGTGGCGGCGATGATGCCGACGAGAATGACCTTCTTGCGTTGGTCCGTCGGCAGGCCAGCGGCGGCAAGACCAATCACGACGGCGTTGTCGCCGGCGAGAACGAGGTCAATGACGATGACTTGAAGAAGCGCCGCCAGGCCGGCAGCGGTAAAGATTTCCATGATGCAACAGTCCCCCGACCTGCATATGCGAGATATAGATATGACTAACGGATAAAGCACTGCCGTGCCGCTGGATCAAGACCACTGGACGGAAATCCTCAACGACGGCCCTGCCGCGTCTCAATCGAGAAGATCGAAAGCCCGGTACATCCAGACGAGCTGGTAGGCGACGGCTGCGACGACGAAGACCGCGTGAAAGCGGCGGTTCGGGGTCCAGGCGGCGGCAATGCAGAGCAGGATGTAGGCGGCGTTGCGCGCCGGGTACTCAAAGCCGTAGGACGCGAAATAGGCCTTTCCCTTCAACGCGGTGTCGACGAGATCGACGGCAAAGGCAAGCGCCAGGGCACCAAAGAACCAGACCCGGCGCGACATGAAATAGTGTTCGTAGTCGCTGTAGTCGTCGAGCGTCGTTGGAAACAGCATGACGCAGAGAAAGAAGAAGACGCAGCAATAGAGGACGACGAAGAGGTAGACGCTGACATCGATCACCGCCAGCGAATGCAGGTGGAACTCCCACCACCAGAAGTGCACGAGGAAGACGAACATGAACAGGACCCAGCCGAGGTGGATCCAGTAGACGCGCGTCTTGCCGGGATGCTGGACGAAGAGTGCAATGCCGCTCAAGAGCCGAGCGAGGCTCAGGCTGACGATCATGCCCATGACGACGCGGATATGCGAGAAGATCTCCGGGTCGGTATGGGCAGGCTCCATGCGCCGCGCTCCTATTCTTCCGCCGGCACCGGCTTCGGTTTGCCGTTCTCGTCGAGCGCGACCATCACGAAGATCGCGTCCGTCACCTTTTCCATCAGATGCGAGAGATAACGCTGCGCCCAGGCTTCGACCTTGAGCGTCATCGAGGTGCGGCCAACCTTGACCACGTCCGTATAGATGCAGAGCGTGTCGCCGATCTTGACGGGCAGCGCGAAGGCCATTTCCTTGACAGCCGCCGTCACGACGCGGCCGCGGGCGCGTTCTGCCGCGCGGATGCCGCAGGACAGGTCCATCTGCGCCATCACCCAGCCGCCGAAGATGTCGCCCGCCGCATTGGCATCGCCCGGCATGGCGAGCGTGCGCAAGGTGAGTTCGCCGGTCGGTCTCGTCTGTTCGGTCATGCAGCCTGTCTCCCTGTTGGAGACAAGATGTAACCCGAGCGCACTTGTGGAGGGAAGACCCCGCTGCCGCACAAATGCCGGCAACGTCCTTGAGGTGCCGGCTCGTTATACTTTCGCAGGGGGTGAATGAGGAATGCCAAATTTAGGGGTTCCTCGTTAGGAGCTTTGCAAAGACCTCATCCTAACCTGCAGGCTCTGGGAGTGCCTGCCGGCTATGCCGCGGCGCCAGGATTTGGGGCGGCGCGGGGAGCGCCGAGGGGCAAGGGATTGGCAATGAAGAAATTCAGGATTTCGGCGCGTCTCTACGCGCTGGTGGCATTCGCGCTTTTGACCATGGCGGCGGCGCTGACCTTCGGTCTGTTCCAGGCGCAGGAAAAGCTCGTCGGCGAACGAAAGGCGATGCTTGCGGCGATGGACGAGAACGCGATCGCCGTGTTCGACGGCTATCACAAGCTGGAAGTGGCCGGCACGCTGCCGCGCGAGGAGGCGCAGAAGCGCGCGCTCGAAGCGATCAAGGCGATGCGCTACCAGGGCAGCGGCTATTTCTGGGTCAACGACATGCATCCGACCATGATCATGCATCCGATCAAGCCGGAGCTCGACGGCAAGGACCTCACCGAAAACAAGGATCCCAACGGCAAGCAGCTCTTCGTCGAGTTCGTAAAGACCGTCGAAAAGAGCGGCCAGGGTTTCGTCGACTACTACTGGCCGAAGCCCGGTGCCGACGCGCCGGTGCTGAAGTATTCGCACGTTGCCGGCTTCAAGCCCTGGGGCTGGGTGGTCGGGACCGGCGTCTATGCCGACGACCTGGCGGCGATGTTCCGCGACCGCGCCTGGCAGGTTGCCGGCATTCTTGCCGCCGCCGCTCTTGCCATCCTGATGGCGGCACTGGCGATCGTGCGCAGCGTCGTCAAGCCGGTCGAAAAGCTGAAGGCCTCGATGCGGGCGATCGCCGACGAAGATCTGTCTTCGGAGGTGCCGGAAACCGACCGTGGCGACGAGATCGGCCAGATGGCCAAGGTCCTCGTTGTCCTGCGTGACTCGGTGCGCGAACGGCTGGAGTTGCGCTCGCGTGAGGCAGAACAGCAGGAGCGACTGAGTTCCGAGCGGCGCGGCAACGAGCAGCGCCAGCGGGCGACGGCTGAGGCGCAGGCCGAGACGATGGAAACCGTTGGTGCGGCGCTCGAACTCCTGGCGAGTGGCGACCTCACCGCCGAGATCGGCCATATCGCGCCGGAATACGGCAAGCTGCGGGACGACTTCAACACCGCCGTCGCAGCCCTTCGCGATGTCATCGGCTCGATCTCGCATTCGACCGAGATCGTCACCGCCAGCGCCGGCGATATTTCCGAAGCGGCAAACAATCTCTCCCGCCGGACGGAGCAGCAGGCAGCCGCCCTTGAAGAGACGGCCGCGGCACTGGACGAAATCACCTCGACGGTTCGCCATGCCTCCGAACGGGCAAACGAAGCGCGTGAGATGGTCGACCGGACCAGGACCAGCGCCGCAAAGTCCGGCGGCATCGTGCGCAATGCCATCGACGCCATGGGGCGGATCGAAAGCTCGTCCGGCCGCATCGGCCAGATCATCGGCGTCATCGACGAGATCGCCTTCCAGACGAATCTGCTGGCGCTCAACGCCGGGGTCGAGGCAGCGCGCGCCGGCGAGGCGGGCCGCGGCTTTGCCGTCGTCGCACAGGAAGTGCGCGAGTTGGCGCAGCGTTCGGCCGGAGCCGCCAAGGAGATCAAGGAACTGATCGGCGCCTCGGTGCGCGAGGTCGGCGCCGGCGTCGATCTGGTTCGCTCCACAGGCGAGGCGCTCTCGGAGATCGAGGCGCAGGTCAACCGGGTCAACGAGCAGGTGGCGTCGATCGCCACGGCCGCGCGGGAGCAGGCGACCGGGCTGCAGGAGGTCAATGTCGCCGTCAACAGCATGGACCAGATGACCCAGCAGAACGCGGCGATGGTGGAGGAAACCACGGCGGCGAGCCAGACGCTGGCGGCCGAAAGCCGCGAGCTGAAGTCGCTGCTGACGAAGTTCCGGCTGCAGCCTTCAGGCTCGCACGCGGGTTACGGCCGCGCCGCCTGACGCCACAGGTTTGTCGATTGCGACCCGCGCGCTACGCCGCGCGGGTTTTTCATTCGGGGTCGGCCGCAATGCTGTCGCAAGGATACGCGTTTAGGCGCCGCCGTTGTCACACCGGTTGTCGTGCACGGAGACATTCTCTGTCTTGACCTCAGCACCGCCGGGGATAGATACGCGAGAAGCGGGAGGTGTTCGACGGGGCGTCGCTCCGGTTGCCGGCCGCTGCACCAGAGGGGACACCATGGCACTTCTCAAACTACTTCTGACCCGGCCGATCGCGCTCATGATGCTGGCGCTCGGGTTTCTTTCCGCCTGTACCGTCGTCGTCGACGAGCCGCGGCCGGGGCCGAGGCCCACGCGCCCGCAGGCCTGCACGATGGAATATGCGCCGGTTTGTGGCGAGCGCGGCAATCGTATGCGCAGCTTCCCGAACTCCTGCCAGGCGCGCGCTGACGGCTTCAACGTCATCCACCGCGGCGAGTGCCGTCCGGACTATCGCCCGCCGGATCGCGAGCCGCAGGCCTGCACGATGGAATACAATCCGGTGTGTGGCCAGCGCGGCCGCCGCACGCAGACCTTCTCGAACGCCTGCCAGGCGCGTTCCGAGGGCTTCCAGGTGATCGGCCGCGGCGAATGCCGCAGGGAGGACGACCGTCCATCCGAGGGCCAGTTCTGCACCCGCGAATATGCCCCGGTCTGCGGCCAGCGTGGCAGCCGCATCGAAACCTTCTCCAACGCCTGCGAGGCGGGTGGTGCCGGTTTCCAGATCGTCCATCGCGGCGAGTGCCGCTAGGGCCCAAGCGATCAAGCCTTTAGCATGCGAGCCCGTGTCCGACGAGGACGCGGGCTCTTTTTTGTCGGTATGGATGGACCATTCGCAGCGCGGACACCCCATTTCCAGCGGTTGGCGCGCAAGCCTTCGTTTACCGTATTTGAATAAAATGCCAGGCAAATCAGGCTTTTTGTCCGCTGTGCCCGGTTTGCGACACAGGCAAAAGGCAGCAATTGCAGGTGCTGTAGCAACCATTGCGTGCCAATTGAACGCGGTGGCGGCGGCAGGGGCAGCGGGGCGATGACGGTGGTCTTTTTCGGACCGCCTGGAGGAAGGCGCAGTTCGGTATGGCCTATGTTACTCGTCTCCATCGCCCGCTGACGGCGCTCGTTCTTTCGTTTTCGCTCGTCACCTGCTCCACCGATGACGCGCTTTCGCCGCCCGGCCGCATCGATGGCGGGGCGCGGGTCGGGTCGATCGGGCCGGTTCCTGTCGATGCCGTGCCGGCAGAGGAGGTGGCCGCCTATCCGGCCGCCACGCAGCCCTCGACCTTCCAGACCAATCCGCAGCACGCGGCGCCTCAGCAGACGCGCCGCGCGCTTCCGATGCTCGATAGCGACGAGGCGGTGGCGACGGGCGCGCAGCCGGCAAGCGCCGGCTCGAGCGCTATTCCCCAAGAGGGCGTCAACATGGATGCGATGCTCGGCGTGGAGCAGCCGGTGGTGGGGCTTGCGGAGGAGCAGAGCAACGACATTGCCGAGGGCAATGCCAGCCAGCCGGTGGTCGGCGGTATTGGTGACGAGAATGTGCGCCAGCTCGGCGGCGCAAACAGCGCCGCGCCGGCCGAAGCGAACCTTGGCTATGACCCGGATCTGCCGCCGCTGTCGCCGGACAAGATGGCCGCCGAACAGGCGCAGCGCGCCCGCGCCATGGAACAGCAGCGCCTTCAGCGCACGCAGGAGCCGCAGCAGGTCGCCTTCCTGCCGCGCGCCAACAATCCGATGTCGACGCCCGAATATACCGGCGCGATGCCCGGTTCCGAGATTGCTTGCCGCCAGCGCCTGAAAAAGCTCGGCGTCACCTTCCGCGACATTCCGCGCATCAGCAACGGTCCGTCCTGCGGCATCGACTATCCGATCGAACTCAACGGGCTGTCCGGCGGCATCGGTGTGAAGCCGGCGGTCAAGCTCAATTGCGAGGTGACCGAGGCTTTCGCGAAGTGGGTGAAGTACGAACTCGCCCCGTCGTCACGCTACCGCTACTGGTCCGGCATCAAGACGATCAAGCCGCTTGGCGGCTACTCCTGCCGCACGATGAATTCGCGTCGCGGCAATCCGATGTCGGAACACGCGCGCGGCAACGCCATCGATGTCGGCAAGTTCGTGCTGAAGAACGGCAAGGAAATCGACGTGCGCAAGAAGGGCTTCTTCGCCTTCCGCGAGAAGGCGTTGCTGAAGGCCGTGCGTTCCGACAGCTGCAAGTACTTCAACACCGTGCTCGGCCCGGGCAGCGACCCCTTCCACAAGGACCATTTCCACTTCGACCTGAGGACGCGCAAGACCGGTTATCGGCACTGCGATTAGGTGTTCAGCCGGTTGGCACCAGTGGTTTCCAGCTGCCGGCTATCGAAGCTCGGGAGCCGGCAAAAAAAAGAGGCCGGCGGGGAGGCCGGCCCAACGACCGGAGCAAAAGGGGGAGGCTCCGGCCTGCAAATCACGAGCGCAAATCAAAGGGCGATGTTGCGGCCCGCGCGATGCAAACTGATCGAAGAGCGTCACGGTTTCGTGACAGCTGGGCGTAATTGCTGTGGTCGGCCGAGCAAATCCTGCGCCGGCTTTCGTTCGAGTGCGTTCCTGGCCGGCTGTCGGCGAAGATCTGCGAATCGACCTGATTCCCTAAATAAGTAGTATTATACTTTAGGTTTTACTCGTCCGGGTCGCGTTCCGAACGGTTGCCCCAAATATGGCGATTCCCGGCATTTTCGGATCCAATTGTAACAGACTGAATTTTCTATATGTTTTTCTGCGTATGAGAAAACCTTGGGTTGGCGAGGCCGTGCCGATCTCTCCGTTTCGTCTGGTTTTGTAATAAGTAATACGATATTATATTATTTCGTATAACAATCTTGGATAGTGTCTGGTTGGCCGCTACAAGCATTGGGGGCCCTACTCACTCCTTGACGCCACAGGAGGACGAAATGGGAACGGTCATGCAATTTCCGGGGATGCGCAGCGATATGGCTGTGCATGCCGCCGAAGTTTCTAAAATCCTCAGGACACTTGCCAACCGCAACAGGTTGCTGATCGTGAGCGCGCTGCTCGAAGGCGAGCATTCTGTCGCGGCGCTCGAGGAAATGCTGGGCATTCGCCAGCCCACGCTTTCACAGCAATTGACGGTCTTGCGGGATGCCGGCATTGTCGCGACCCGTCGGCAGGCCAAGCAGGTTTTCTATCGGCTCAGCCACGACAAGGTGGCGCGCCTCGTCGGCTCGCTCTATCAGATCTTCTGTCGAGATGGTTCAAAAGCATGAATGAATACGGGAATGCGCTGGTAGGCGGGCTGTTGATTGGCCTGTCGGCGGCGATCCTGATGGTGGCCACTGGCCGGGTGGCCGGCATCAGTGGCATCGCAGGGCGCCTGCTGCAGGGCGTACAGGCTTCGTCGGGCGCATTGTTCGTACTGGGGCTGATTGCCGGACCGGTGTTGTACCGCCTCATTTTCGATGCCTGGCCGTCGGTGACTGTGACGGCCTCCTGGCCGCTTCTCGTGGTTGGGGGCCTGCTGGTGGGCTTCGGCTCGCGCATGGGCTCGGGCTGCACCAGCGGTCATGGCGTTGTCGGGCTTGCAAGGCTGTCGCGCCGCTCGATCGCCGCGGTCGCCACCTTCATGGGAGCGGCGATCGTCACGGTCTTCGTTGCGGGTTTCTTCGGATGAACAGCGCCTTGCTCCGCCTTGCCGCGACGCTCGTCTCCGGCGTCGTATTCGGTTTCGGTCTTTCGCTGTCGGGAATGCTCGATCCGGCCCGCGTGCGGGCTTTTCTTGACATAACCGGCAACTGGAACCCAAGCCTTGCCTTCGTGCTCGGCGGCGCTGTCTTCGTTTCGGCGCTCGGAGTTCTGGTGACGCGCCGGTTGAAACATCCGCTGTTCGACGGGACCTTTCATCTGCCCAACAATCAGGTCATCGACCGGCGACTGATCGTCGGCTCGGCGATCTTCGGCGTCGGCTGGGGGCTGGTCGGGCTTTGCCCGGGCCCGGCGCTCGCCTCGCTGTCGCTTGGCTTGCCGGCAACGGTCCTCTTCGTGGTGGCAATGCTGGCCGGGATGCTTGTCCATGACCGGCTGGTTGACCGCAAGCTCCCGAGGCAGACATCGGCCGGAGCGGGCGCCGATACGGGACTGTCTCAGCCGCGTTGACGCACAGTCATCTTGTTTTTTCATTCCAGCCGGCTGCAAATCGGAATGAATTGTCCCATATAGGGCGGGACCTCAAGACTCTGCCCCTCCTTCCGGATCAGTTTTCATGGCGCCAATCGTTTCCGTTTCCAATCTGTCGAAGACTTATGCCTCCGGCTTCAAGGCGCTGAAGGGCGTCAGCCTCGATATCGAGGAAGGCGAAATCCTGGCGTTGCTCGGGCCGAACGGCGCCGGCAAGACGACGCTGATCTCGATCATCTGCGGTATCGTCAATCCGAGCGGCGGAACGGTGATGGTCGGGGGGCACGACGTGGTGCGCGATTTCCGCGAGACCCGCGCGATGATCGGGCTCGTGCCGCAGGAGCTGACCACCGACGCTTTCGAAACCGTCTGGAACACGGTCACCTTCTCCCGCGGGCTGCACGGCAAGAAACCGAACCCCGCCCATATCGAAAAGGTGCTGAAGGACCTGTCGCTCTGGGACAAGAAGGACAACATGCTGCGCGAGCTTTCGGGCGGCATGAAGCGGCGCGTGCTGATCGCCAAGGCGCTGTCGCATGAGCCGCGGGTCCTCTTCCTCGACGAGCCGACGGCCGGCGTCGACGTCAACCTGCGCAAGAGCATGTGGGACGTGGTCGAGCGGCTGCGCGCCTCGGGCGTGACGATCATCCTGACGACACACTACATCGAAGAGGCGGAAGAAATCGCCGACCGCATCGGCGTCATCAACGGCGGCGAGATCCTGCTGGTCGAGGACAAGGCGGCGCTGATGTCGAAGCTCGGGCGCAAGCAGTTGCGCGTCGATCTCGCCCATCCGCTGGATGGCGTGCCTGACGTGCTCTCGGGTTACAACCTGACGCTCGAAGGCGACGGCCATTGTCTGATCTACGATTATGACACTAGCGCCGAGCGGACCGGGATCACCACCTTGCTCGCCGCCTTGGCGGAGGCCGGCATCAGGCTCAAGGACATTTCCACGCGACAGAGCTCGCTGGAAGACATTTTCGTCGAAATCGTGGGGGCAGGGCGATGAACATCGAAGCGATCAAATCGATCTATTTCTTCGAGATGGCCCGCACACGCCGCACACTTCTGCAGAGCGTGGTGTCGCCCGTTATCTCCACGTCGCTCTATTTCATCGTCTTCGGCGCGGCGATCGGCGGCCGCATCCAGGAGATCGACGGCGTTTCCTATGGCGCCTTCATCACGCCCGGCCTGATGATGCTGACGCTTCTGACCCAGTGCATCGGTAACGGGTCCTTCGGCATCTATTTCCCGAAATTCACCGGCACGATCTACGAGGTGCTTTCCTCGCCGGTCTCGATGGTGGAGATCGTGCTCGGCTATGTCGGCGCCGCGGCGACCAAGGGGATGATGATCGGCACGATCATTCTCCTGACGGCATCGCTCTTCGTCGACCTGACGATCGCTCATCCCTTCGTCATGGTCTTCTTCTTCGTGCTGACGGCGATTTCCTTCAGCCTGTTCGGCTTCATCATCGGCATCTGGGCCAAGGATTTCGAGCAACTGAACCTGATCCCCATGCTGGTGATCCCGCCGCTCGTCTTCCTCGGCGGCAGCTTCTATTCGGTGAAGATGCTGCCGCCCTTCTGGCAGGCCGTCAGCCATTTCAACCCGGTGCTGTACCTCATCAGCGGTTTCCGCTGGAGCTTCTTCGAGGTGTCGGACGTCAACCCGATCTTCAGCGCGGTGATCATCATTGCCTTCCTGACTGTCTGCATGTCGGTGCTCGCCTGGATCTTCCGCACCGGCTACCGCCTGCGTAACTGACTTCCATCGGTCGTCAGGGTGCTAGCGCCGGCACGGCTCCACTGGCATAGGCGATGATCGTGCTGGCGACGGCCATCGCGAGCAGCGCCTGAAGAATCGTGACCACGACGTGGAGGAGCGACCGCACGGCGGAGAGCCCGAGGTCGGCCATGAACCAGCGCGTTTCGGCAACGATGTACCAGACGATCGAAGCGACCACGAAGGCGGCGCCGACAGTGGTGAAGGCGTTGTGCCCGGCCAAGAGCAATTGGCCACCGAGGCTGATGGCAAAAGCGAAGGGTGCCGTGACGTAGCACTGGCTGAAGAAGGGCGGACGCAGCGTCTCGCGTGTCAGCTTGGCACCCTTGTTGCGCAGGAGCTTCACGGCCATCAGCAGAGGCAGAATACTGAAGGCGACAGCCCGAAACATCAGCAGGTTGGAGTCGGAGGCAAGCAGCGACGTCGGCGCCCAGGGAACTGCGCGGCTGACGAGGCCGAGCTCCAGCCCATGCGCCAAGAGCAGCGTGATCAGCAGAAAAAGCGGCGGGCTCAGCGCATCCGAGTACTGCTCCGGCAGGTCGTCGCCGAGCTCGACGTCGGCATAGCGCATCATCGCCTGCGGGTGGCGCAGCGTGCGCCACAGGGTGAGCGGATAAAACAGCAGCCAGCAGACGAGCTCATAGAGCAGTTCCTCGATCGACTTCAGCAGTCGCATGAAATCCATGCCGTGCTCCCCTTGCTTCTATGCGTGGCACGACCGCGCGCCGGGGCCGATGCCGGTCAGTCGCGCAGACGCAGCTCGTCGGTACGCATCTGCAGCATCTCCAGCGTCGACAGGAAGCTCATGCCGAGCAGGCTCTGATCGAGCTTGCCCTTGGCTGCGACCGTTGCGCCGATGTTGCGGCGGGTGATCGGGCCGATCGAGATCTCCTGAAGCATCACGGGGGCTGCCTGGGCCCGGCCATTGGCTGTCATGACCGTAACGATATAGTTGAGGTTGGCCGGGTCGAGGCCGATCTTTTCCGCATCTTCATAGGTGAGCGCGATGTTGCTGGCGCCGGTATCGACCAGCATGCTGATGTCCTTGCCGTCGACCGTCGCAGTGGTCTCGAAATGACCGTTCAACATCTTCTGCAGCACCACTTCCTGCTGTCCCTCGCTGTCGGTGATGATGGTGGCGCGGCCGGGGATGAGGCCGGCGAGCAGGCGGTTGCCGAAGCCCTCCAACTCGAAACGGTAGACATAGGCCGAGACCAGCGCCAGAACGACGAAGAGCCAGATGGCGATCTGACGCAGGCCTTCGCCGAAGCGGTGGCGGCTCTGCAGGATGCCGGCGCCGATCAGCGTGGCGATGGCCCCGAGCGAGACCAGTTGCCCGAACTGGTCATTGGCGAGCCCCATGGTGCGGCCGGTGTCGTGGTTGATGATCAGCAGGATGAGGCCGATGGCCAGGATCGAGAGCAGGATGGCAAGACGGGTCATGCTTCGCCGCGTTCCCTCGCCATGCGCGTGCGTCGGGTTTCGCGCCGCGGCTTGCGTTCGACGGTCTCAAGCCGCGCAGGCAACACGCTCATGATCGCGCGGCGTTCGGCATCGGTATAGAGCGTCCAGCGTCCGACTTCGTCGCGGGTACGGCCGCAGCCGAAACAGTAGCCGGTCTTGTCATCGATCGAACAGACGAGAATGCAGGGAGATTCCATGGGCGTGCTCAGTTTTCCCTTGATATATCGATGTTTCAAACCGTCAGCGCAAGGGCACCGAGCACGGCGATTTCGGTCAGTTGCTGCGTCGCCCCGATCGTGTCGCCCGTTTGTCCGCCGATCTTGCGCATCGCCAGCCGAGCGAAGCCCTTGACCGTGGCAAGGAATGCGACGAGCGCCGCGATGACGCCGAGCGCCGGGACCTGCGCGAGATAGAAGAGCAGCATTGCGACAAGAAGTCCGAAGGCAAGCGCGAAGCGCGTGGCCGCCGGTTCCGGCTCGCCAGCCGAGGCCGCGACGCCGCCGCTGCGCGCCGGCGGAAGCGACGACCAGTGCCAAACCATGGCGGCGCGGCTGAGGCACGCTGCGCCAAGGATCGCCATGGCGGCGCCCAGCGGCGAAAAGAGCGGCAGGATCGAGGCGAGCGCCGAGACGCGCAGGCCGAAGGAGAGGATGAGGGCGACGGCCGCATAGGTGCCGATGCGGCTGTCCTTCATGATCGCAAGCGCCGCTTCGCGGTCGCGACCGCCGCCAAAGCCATCGGCCGTGTCGCCAAGCCCGTCTTCGTGCAGTGCGCCGGTGACAAGCGCCTGGATGGCGACGACGACAAAGGCGGCAAAGAGCGAGCTCACCTGCAGCGCCATGAGGGCCATGGCGACGGCCGCCGATGGCAGTGCGATCGCCAGGCCGGCTAGCGGGAAGGCGCGCACGGCACGGCTCAAGCGCCCGTCATAACCTTCGAAATGGCGCGCAGGCATCGGGATGCGGCTGAGAAAGCCGATCGACCGCGCCACATCGTCACAGAAATCGCCAACGAAGCCCATGGCTCCTCCAAGGTTGCGGCCATTGACCCGGCCGCTGCCAAACTCGCCGACTGCGGCGAGTCTCGCAAGCCGGGCGGGCGCACCCGCGAGGGCCGCGCACACTTTTCCCAGACCTTTCATAGGCCGTCTGCGACCGCTCGCGGATCGAGACGGCGACGCCGATTGGCGCAAATGTCGTTGCCCGAATTTTCGGCGCCCTCTATGAGGGGCGTAGTTAGAGCTTCACGATGATGCAAGGATTCCTCCCATGAGTGCCAGCGGCCTGCCGTTTGATGATTTTCGCGAATTGTTGCGCAACCTGCCGGGCCCGGATGCGGCAGCCCTTGTTGCCGCGCGGGAGCGGGACGCCCAGCTGACGAAGCCGCCGGGCGCGCTCGGCCGCCTCGAGGAAATCGCCTTCTGGCTCGCCGCCTGGACGGGCAAGGCGCCGGTGGTCAACCGGCCGCTGGTGGCGATCTTTGCCGGCAACCACGGCGTCACCCGCCAGGGCGTGACCCCGTTCCCGTCATCCGTCACCGCACAGATGGTCGAGAATTTTGCCGCCGGTGGCGCTGCGATCAACCAGATCTGCGTCAGCCACGACCTCGGGCTGAAGGTCTTCGACCTCGCACTCGAATACCCGACCGGTGATATCACCGAGGAAGCCGCGCTGTCCGAGCGCGATTGCGCCGCGACCATGGCCTTTGGCATGGAGGCGATTGCTGGCGGCACGGATCTTCTGTGCATCGGCGAAATGGGCATCGGCAACACCACGATCGCGGCCGCGATCAATCTCGGCCTTTATGGTGGCACGGCCGAAGAATGGGTCGGTCCGGGTACCGGCTCCGAAGGCGAGGTGCTGAAGCGCAAGATCGCCGCGGTCGAAAAGGCCGTGGCGTTGCATCGCGATCACCTGTCCGATCCGCTCGAACTGATGCGTCGCCTCGGCGGTCGTGAGATCGCGGCCATGGCTGGCGCCATCCTGGCCGCCCGCGTCCAGAAGGTACCTGTCATCATTGACGGCTACGTGGCGACCGCTGCGGCTTCGATCCTGAAGGCGGCCAACCCGTCGGCCCTCGACCATTGCCTGATCGGCCATGTTTCGGGCGAACCGGGGCATCTGCGCGCGATCGAGAAGCTCGGCAAGACGCCGCTGCTGGCACTCGGCATGCGGCTTGGCGAAGGCACGGGCGCGGCCCTTGCCGCCGGTATCGTCAAGGCGGCGGCCGCTTGCCACAGCGGCATGGCGACCTTTGCCCAGGCCGGCGTCAGCAACAAGGAATAGTGAAGTTCCGGCCGGGCTTTGCAGGAAGGCCGGCCGGTTTCTGTCCAAGGCCTGTCACGGGCGCGAAGCTGTCGCGTGCCGGGCCTTGATGGATGCGTCCTTCTCGCCTATCCAAAGCGCAAATGCGCGCCCTAGCTATAGTCTTGGGTGCCTGCAACCGAGACCGCCTTGCATTCGCCTCAATCACGATGTCGAAGCAAGCACAGTTTCAAGCCCTGTCGAGACGAAATGGACGCCAAGAACACCACGCACCGCATTGGACAGACGGGTCCTGTCGAGAAGCAGACCGGCATTCGGCATCTCTTTGCCGCTGCGAGCTATTCGCTCGGCGGCGCCAAGCGGCTGATCGGCGAGGCTGCCTTTCGCCACGAGTTGATCGCCTTTGCGGCCGCGATGATCGCTTTCATCATTGTCGGCGCAACCTTCTTCCAATATGTGGCGATGGCGATCCTGTTCCTACTGATGATGGCCTTCGAGGCGATCAACACGGCAATCGAGGAAATTGTCGATCGCGTTTCTCCCGAAATCTCGGAAATGGGTAAGAACGCCAAGGATCTCGGCTCCTTCGCCTGCCTCTGCCTGATTGTCGCCAACGGTGTCTATGCCGCCTATGTCGTGATCTTCGACGGCTTCATGAACTGACCGGCTAGCGGGCCGGCGCCTTCACCCGATAAAGCACATGCGGACGCAGCGGGTTGCCCCCGGGCACCGTGACGTCGTCGAAATCATCGGCCGGATCCGAGCGCATGCCCAATCTTTCCATCAGTGCCCGCGAAGGCTGGTTGATGCGCGAGGTATAGCCGATTACCTCGGCAAGGCCGAGTGTGCGCCATGCATGGTCCAGGTAGGCGCTCGCCGCTTCCAGCGCGTATCCTTGCCGCCAGTAGGGGCGGGCAAGGATCCAGCCGATTTCGACATGCGGTCCGTCGGGGATTTCGTCTCCAGCCTCAGAAAGGCCGAGACCGCCGATCAGCGCGCCATCGGATTTGCGTTCAACGGCGAGGAAGCCGAAGCCGCGGTCGGCGAGATGGCGGACGCAGTCGGCAATCATCGTTGCCGTTTCGTCGCGCGTCAGAATGGCCGGATAGTAGTAGCGCCGGACTTCGGGATCGGCATTGGCAAGCGCGAAAGGCGCGATATCGCGTTCTTCCCAGGGCCGAAGCCTGAGGCGCTGCGTTTCGATGTGCATGGATCAGGCGAAGCTCTTGCGGCGGCGAACCGGGGCTGCGACATCCTCAATCGCCGGCAGGCTTTCGAGCACGCGGCGCGCCGGCAGGATGGCGATCGCCTCTGTACCTTCGCGCAGCTTCGAGCGCAGGATGAATTCGCCATTGTGCTTGGCGAGGATGGCCTGGACGATCGGCAGGCCGAGACCCGTGCCCTGTTCGGCACTCTTGATGGCGATCGAGCCCTGGCCGAAGGCCGAGAGCACGATCGGGATTTCTTCCTCGGGAATGCCGGGGCCGTTGTCCTTGATCGAGAGATACTGGCCGCCGCCCGCGGTCCAGCCGACCTTGAAGGTGACTTCGCCGCCGGTATTGGTGAACTTCACGGCATTCGACAGCAGATTGAGAATGACCTGGCGCATCGACTTTTCGTCGATCCAGACCGAGGGCATGCCGTGTTCGAACTGCTGGTGGATGGTGATGTTCTTGGCGCGGGCCTTCAGTTGCACCATGCCGATGCAATCCTCGGCGATATCGACCAGGCTGACCGAATCCTCGTTGAGGTCGTAGCGGCCGGCCTCGATGCGCGACAGGTCGAGGATCTCGTTGATGAGGTTCAGCAGGTGCTCGCCAGAGCGGTGGATGTCGTTGGTGTATTCCTTGTAGGTCGGGTTGCTGAGCGGGCCCAGAACCTCTGTCGACATCACCTCGGAGAAGCCGAGAATGGCGTTCAGCGGCGTGCGCAGCTCGTGCGACATGGATGCGAGGAAGCGCGACTTGGCGAGGTTTGCCTCTTCGGCACGCCGGCGGGCTTCGTCGGACATCGACTTTGCAACTTCGAGTTCCGCGATCAGGTCGTCCTTTTCCGATTGAACGGAGAGGATGTGCACGCTTGCGCGGTTCATGCGGTCCGTCATCAGCACCAGAAAGAGCAGCGACAGCGAGATGACGCCGGTGAGCCCCATATAGATCACGTCGCCGGTCGTGAGCGATGCAAACGCGAGGGCTGCCACGACCGGGGCGAAAGTGTAAAGGAGCGCATTGCGCAGCAGGAACGTGCCCATAGCGGTCGCAGCAAGCGCGACCAGCAGTACCGTGCCCTCGAAGAAGCCGAAGCGCACGTTGCCGCAGCTCGCGCAATCCTGTGCGACGAAGGTCGCCCAGCAGAGGCCCATCAGCACCTGGCCGAGCAGGAAGCGGCGGCGCCAGACCGGAACCTTCTCGGCGCTGATGTCTTCCCGGCGTGCCTTGCGCGCAAAGAAGAGCGTGACGGCATGGGCCGAGAGCGTCATGACCGCCCAGAGGACGAAACCGAGATTGCCGGAGAGATAGATGCCGACCGCCGCAATCAGCGTAACGAGCACCGGAATGGCGATCGCGCCATGCAGAGCACTGTCGATGTAGAGATTGAGCATCTCGCGCTCGAAGCCCGAGGGCACCGACGAGCCTGTCTGCAGCCGCTCACGCGTCGCGCGGACCGTCCTCGAAACGGCCTTGTTTCGATGGCTACGCGATTTGTCGACGATAATCTTATCGGTCGATGTGCTGGCAGCGATACTCATGCTCATATGCGACGGTTGCGATTGCGTTGCAGTCTAGTGAGCAATCCTTAAGAAGTTGCTGCGGTGCGTGAAGGATTCGACAACCATTGTGGCGCAGCCGTGCTCAGGTCGTGATGGATCGCGCTGCATGTGAGGTTCCTTCTCTAATCTTTTGGAATCGACCATGTTTATGACGCGCTGGTCTGCGAGGCAGTCCCGCGGCAATCGAGGTTAGGGCAGGCGTGAAATTCGGACGGACGACATATCGGTTTCCCAAGGGCCGCGGCAGGTCCCGCGGTCATGCGCCGTCCGGCGGACGTGGCGGCATGGCCGGCGGATGGATCATTCTCATCCTCTTGGCGATCGGCGCCTTTGTCGCCGACAGGCTGCCCGTCGGAGAGCGATCTGCGACCGGTTCGGCACGGGGCGCGGCGATCGCGAGCGACGGCGGCAGCCTGCGGATCGACGGTAAACGCGTCCGCATCGAGGGCATCGACGCGCCGGAGCTCGACCAGACCTGCAGGCGCGATGGCGTCGCCTGGGACTGCGGCCGCGAGGCGCGCGGCCGATTGCGGGCGCTCGTCTCGGCGGGTGATGTGCGCTGTCGGTTTCACGGCCGCGACAAATACGGCCGCGAGCTCGGTGTTTGCGATGCGGCCAACCGCGATGTCGGGCGCGAGATGGTGCTTTCGGGCTATGCGGTGAGCTACGGGCGCTATGAGGCTGAGGAGGCAAGGGCAGAACGGGAGCAGCGCGGGCTCTGGGCCGGCGAGTTCGTGAAACCGCAGGAGTGGCGCCGGACGAACGGTCATCCCGACGAGGGGCCGCACCTCATCGATGGCTGGCTTGCGGCGATCCGCAGCTGGCTGCTCGAACGCCTGACCGCACTTTTTTCCGGTATCGCCGATGCCTGACGACCGCATTGCTCAACTCGATCGGTTGCGGGCGGAAATTTCGGCCTGTCGCATCTGTCGCGACAGCCCGCTGCGCGGCGAGGCCGACCGGCTGCCGCACGAGCCGCGGCCGGTGGCGGTGATCTCCACTGCGGCGCGCATCCTGATCGCCGGGCAGGCGCCCGGACTGCGCGTGCATGACAGCGGTCTGCCGTTCAACGATGCGTCCGGCGATCGGCTGCGGCAATGGCTGGCTGTCGATCGCGAGAGCTTCTACGATCCGGAGAAATTCGCGATCGTGCCGATGGGTTTTTGCTTTCCGGGCTATGACGCCCATGGCAGCGACTTGCCTCCGCGGCGCGAATGCGCGCCGCTTTGGCGCCACCGGGTGATGGAGCAGATGCCGCAGGTGGAGCTGGTGCTGGCGATCGGCCACTATGCGCAACGCTGGCATATCGGCCCGGACTGTCCGAAATCGATGACCGAGACGGTGAAGAACTGGCGGCGCTACGCGATGCGCAACGCCGTGCCGGCGATCCTGCCGTTGCCGCATCCGAGCTGGCGCAACACCGGCTGGCTGAAGCGAAATCCCTGGTTCGAAGCGGTGCTGCCCTTCTTGCGCGAACGTGTTTTCGTTCTCACGAACTGAAACAATTTTCTTTATCTTCATCAATTTCGCGCTATAGAGGGAAAAATAATTCGAGAGGGACTTTTATGGATCGCCTAGACCGCAAAATCCTGCGCCTGCTGCAGGAGGATTCCACGCTGGCCGTTGCCGACCTCGCCAAGAAGGTCGGGCTTTCGACCACGCCGTGCTGGCGGCGTATCCAGAAGATGGAAGAGGACGGCGTCATCCGCCGCCGCGTCGCGCTGCTCGATCCGGTGAAGATCAACACCAAGGTCACGGTCTTCGTGTCGATCCGTACGAACTCCCATTCGATGGAGTGGTTGCGCCGCTTCTCCGAGGTCGTGTCCGAATTTCCGGAAGTCGTCGAGTTCTACCGCATGAGTGGCGACGTGGACTATCTGCTGCGTGTCGTCGTGCCTGACATCGCAGCCTATGACGCCTTCTACAAGCGCATGATCGCCAAGATCGAGATCCGCGACGTTTCCTCCGTCTTCGCCATGGAGCAGATCAAGTATACGACCGAGCTGCCGCTCGACTACATGATGATCGACCAGGCGAAGTCCAGCGAGGACTGACCTCAGCTAGCAGACTCAGGGGAGGCCAAGCCTTGCCAGAATCTTGTCGTTCGACAGTTCGCGAACCGCGTCCTTGCCCGTCCAGCGGGCGGCGCGGTTCGAGCTTTCCGCCAGTCGCTTCGCAAGTGCAAGGGCCGGGCCGTGGCAGGCGGCGTTGCGCTTGCCGATCTGCCGGAGCGCCCAGTTGACCGCTTTCTTCACGAAGTTGCGCTCGTCGCCGGAATGCTGCTCGATCAACGGCAGCCAGGCGAGAAGCGCTGCGTCCGGTTCTTTCTTCAGGTGAACCGCTGCCGTCGCGATCATCGCAAAGGCGATGCGGCGGACGAATTCCCGTTCGTCGGCTGAAAATTCCGGAATCAGTTCGCGCTCGAAGCGCGCGGCAATAAAAAGGTCGGCGACGGTATCGACCACTTCCCAGGAATTGCAATCTTCCGCCCAACGGCGCGCGTCGTCGAGCGTCAGTACTTTCGGATCGGCGGTGAAGGCGGCCAGGATGCGCGCCTCGCGAATGCCGGTTTGCCAGAGCGCCAGCGCCCGGCGGTGATCGGTCTTCACCAGCCGGGTGATCTTGTGCAGCTCGACGTTGGAAAGCCCGATGGCGGCGTCGGTGACGATACCGAAACGCGCCATGCCGGCGAGATTGTCTTCGGAGCCGAGAGACCGCAGGTGAGCGATGATCTCGCCCGCGGTCGAGGACGGGCTAAGGCTCACTTTTCGAGGCGGGCGAGGAGCGAGGACGTATCCCAACGGTTGCCGCCCATTTCCTGCACATCGCCGTAGAACTGGTCGACCAGCGCGGTCACCGGCAGCTTGGCGCCGTTGCGGCGGGCTTCGGCGAGCACGATGTCGAGGTCCTTGCGCATCCAGTCGACGGCGAAGCCGAAGTCGTACTTGCCGGCATTCATCGTCTTGTGACGGTTTTCCATCTGCCAGGAGCCGGCTGCCCCCTTGGAGATGACGTCGACGACCTTCTCGATGTCGAGACCCGCCTTCTTGCCGAAGTGGATGCCTTCGGCGAGCCCCTGGATGAGGCCGGCGATGCAGATCTGGTTGATCATCTTGGTGATCTGGCCGGCACCGGCCGGACCCATCAGGCCGACCATGCGGGCAAAGGCTTCGATGATCGGCTTGGCGCGATCGAAGGCGGCTTCGTCGCCGCCGCACATCACCGTCAGAACGCCGTTTTCGGCGCCTGCCTGGCCGCCGGAGACCGGGGCATCGACGAAGTGGGCATTGCGGGCCTTGGCCGCTTCGTAGAGTTCGCGGGCGACCTCAGCGGAGGCCGTGGTGTTGTCGATGAAGACGGCGTTGGCCTCCAGCTTTTCGAAGGCGCCGTCCTTGGCCGTCGTTACAGAGCGCAGGTCGTCGTCGTTGCCGACGCAGCAGAAGACGAAATCGGCGCCATCGGCGGCCTCTGCCGGGGTACGCGCCGCGCGACCACCGAACTCGGCCGCCCACTTTTCGGCCTTGGCGAAGGTGCGGTTATAGACCGTCAGCTCGTGACCGCCGCGGACCTTGAGGTGGCCGGCCATGGGGTAGCCCATGACGCCGAGACCGATGAATGCAACCTTTGCCATTTTCCGAATACTCCCATTGCTTTCGCCTTGGTGTAGCCGATGGCGCGGGTGCGGAAAAGAGAGAAGGGAGCATCGTGCGATGCTCCCTTCTCATGATGCTGTCATGGCCCGATCAGGGCTTGAAGCGCGCGACCACCAGATGTCCGGCGATCGGTTCACCTTCTTCCAGGCGCACCGTGATGTCGCCGACTTCGACGATCTCGAAGCCGGTGGCGGCGAGACGGTCGCGCAGGTAGCTCTCGGCATGGGCAAAGCGCTGGTGCGGGCCGACCATGAAATTGCGGCCGGCGAAGGTCTCTGCGGGCAGGGTTTCGCTGGAGAAGATCAGCAGGCCGCCCGGGACGAGGTTGTCGACCGCGCCGAAAAACAGCGCTTCGAGCGCGCCCATATAGGGAAGCACGTCGGTGGCGACGATAAGGTCGAAGGGCTCGTCGTCGTTGTCGTCGAGAAAGTCGACCGCCTCTGCAACGTAAAGCGTCTCGTAGAGGTCTTTTTCGTGGGCGATCTCGACCATGTTTTCGGAGAGGTCGACGCCGGTGATGTCTTCGGCCATGTCGCGGAGCGCGCCGCCGGTCAGGCCCGTGCCACAGCCGAGATCCAGCACCCGGTCGAAGGGCCCGAGTTCAAGCGCCTGCAGGCGCTGGCGGACGAGGAGCGGCACGCAGTAGCCGAGCTGGTCGACGAGCACGTTGTCGAAGACTTCGGCATGCTGGTCGAAGAGCGTGGCGACATAGGCATCGGGCGCCTTCACCGGCGTTTCGCCGCGTCCCATCGAGGCCAGTCGCACGGCAGCGCCGCCGTGGTCTTCCGGATCGAGCGCCAGCACTTCGGCATAGGCTTGCGCCGCGGCATCGAACTTGCCGGACTTTTCCAGGGAGAGGGCGCGGTTATAGGCCTCGGCCAGCGCTTCCTCGTCGATTTTCGTGCTTTTCTGGGTCATGGGCGCTTCTTACGTCCGCAGCCGGTTTTTGGCAATCGCCGTCGGCGAAAGGTTTGCGGGCGTGGATCTGGCGTTTTGGCGGTCAGTGGCAGGATTTCCTTGGCCTTCCGGACGAAAAACGTCGCCATGCGGCGCCATCGGGATTTATCGGCGACAGGAAAGGAGTCATCATCGCAAGCATAAGAAAAGACGGGAGGAATGCCGATGTCCGCCGAGCTTGGGCCGCTGATCTTGAGCGCCGAAACGAAGGAGCCGAAAGGCCCGCCCTTGCCGCAGACGTCGCAGGAGCAGATCAACGCGGTGGTACACTATTATCGCGGCGAAATGGGGCGCATGGCCGGCTGGCGCGACCGCATCGACCGGACCTCCAACTGGGCAATCACCGTCGTTGCGGCGCTGCTCTCGGTCTCGCTGTCGACACCGTCGTCGCATCATGGCGTGCTGCTCTTCGCCATGCTGCTGATTACGCTCTTGCTCCTGATCGAAGCCCGGCGCTATCGCTTCTTCGACGTCTATCGCGCCCGGGTACGGCAATTGGAGCGCGGCTACTTCGCCCAGATCCTGGCGCCCGATGGCACGCCGAACCTCAATTGGGCGGCGTCGATCGCCAAGAGCCTGCGCAAGCCCGCTTTCCTGATGAGCTACCGCGAGGCGCTTTGCCGCCGGCTGCAGCGCAATTATTGCTGGATGTATCTGATCCTGCTGCTCGCGTGGGCGCTGAAGATTTCCTCGCCGAAGATCTCCACCAATGGCGAGCCCTTCGGCCACGTGCGCTCCTGGATGGACGTCGCCCAGAATGCGGCCCTCGGTCCCTTGCCCGGCTGGCCGGTGATTGTTGGTGTCATCGTGTTTTACGGGCTGGTGCTCTACGGCTCGCTGCACAAGGAGCCGCGCGAAGGCGAACTCGCGCATGGGGAGGTGCATGTCTGAGGGCGCCGGGCGTCACGCCTCGCCGATCCAGGGTTCCTGGTGACAGAGAGCGGTCGCCGTCGGCGGCTCTCAGTGCAGAATGAGCTCGCCCTTCAGT
This sequence comes from Ensifer sp. EB106-05-01-XG146, assembly GCF_058791875.1. Taxonomy (NCBI): domain Bacteria; kingdom Pseudomonadati; phylum Pseudomonadota; class Alphaproteobacteria; order Hyphomicrobiales; family Rhizobiaceae; genus Ensifer; species Ensifer sp. EB106-05-01-XG146. The sequence goes on along the minus strand of NZ_JBYTDX010000001.1, from coordinate 1,755,509 downwards.
GCGCGCCATTCGGTGGCCGAGATCAGCTTGCGGTGCACGTAGCGCACCGAATGCAGCGGCCCGTCCAGTTTCTCTTCCCAGAATTTCAGGAAGCTGCGCATTTCGGGGAAGTCCGGCGCAATGTCGTAGTGCTGCCAGATATAGGTTTGCAGGAAGGCCGGATGGTCGGGCAGGTGGTAGAGGATCTGCGCCGTCGTCAGTCCGTAGCCCTTGAGCTGAAGTTCCATCTCGTTCGTCATGTGGACCTCACTTCTCGCAAAGGTTGGTCCCTATGATGAAACGCCTGATTTGTTAATCAAGGGCTAATATTTGTCCCGAAGTGAAACTTTCTCGTGAAATAACAAAAGCTTGGCAGCCTCTCTTAGGGAGTGCTGCCAAGCTTTGTTCGAAACCGACGTAGAAAGCCTATCGCTTCAGATGGCGGGTCAGCCGCGCTTCCAGCAGGCTCCAGATGTTGCGCAGGATCTCGACCATGATGAGGTAGAGAATGGCTGCCCAGATATACATCTGGAAGTCGAAGGTACGCGAGAAGGCATAGCGGGTTTCGCCCATGAGATCGAAGACGGTGACGATCGCGACGATCGCCGAGCCCTTGATCATCAGGATGATCTCGTTGCCGTAGGGGCGCAGCGCCACGATCATTGCCTGCGGCAGGATGATCTTCCAGAAGGCGACGCGCTGGGGAAGGCCAAGCGCGTCAGCGCCTTCGCGCTGGCCGCGCGGCACGCTCTCGATCGCGCCGCGCAGGATTTCCGCCTGGTAGGCCGCAGTGTTGAGCGTGAAAGCGAAGATCGCGCAGTTCCACGCGTCGCGGAAGAACCACCACAGGCCGACCGCTTCCAGCTGCGGGCGAAAGCTGCCGAGGCCGTAGTAGATGAGGAAGAGCTGTGCCAGCAGCGGCGTGCCGCGGAAGAAGTAGACGTATCCGTAGGCGAACCACGACAGGACCTTGTTCTTCGACATGCGGGCAAAGGCGATCGGCAGCGAAAGGATGGCGCCCATGACGATCGAAAGGCCGACCAGCATCAACGTGACGCCGAGGCCGTTGATGAAGCGCGGGCCGTATTTGGCAAACTTGTCCGGATCCCAGCCGCCGACCACGGTCAGGAAGATACCGACGCCGAGTGCCAGCCAGATGCCGAGCGCAACGCTGCCGACGAAGCGGGTGAGCGTGTAGGGCTTCGGCGGAACCGGCGGCGGCGCCTGCGGCGGGATCATCGTTGCAACGACACTCATCGGCCCATCTCCGCACGTTTGGTTCGCCGTTCAATGTAGGAGAAGACGATCGAGGAAATCATCGCGAGGATCAGGAAGAGCACGCAGGCAACACCGTAGAATTCGAAGGCCTGCTTGGTCACGCGGGCGGCAATGCCGGTCTGGCGCAGGATGTCGGTCAGGCCGACGACCGAGACGAGGGCGGTGTCCTTGAGCAGCGCCATCCAGAGATTGCCGAGACCGGGCAGGGCGATGCGCACGAGCTGCGGCAGGATGATGAGGCGCATGGTGCGGCCGCGATGCAAGCCAAGGGCGTCACCGGCTTCGTATTGTCCATGCGGGATGGCCTTGAAAGCCGACAGCAGCACCTCCGAGCAATAGGCGGAGAAGACGACGCCGAGTGCGATCATGCCGGCGAAGAAGGCATTGATCTCGACCGGACCGTCGTAGCCGAGCGATGCCAGCAGTTGTTGAACGAGGATCTGCAAGCCGTAATAGACGATGAAGAGCGTCAGCAGTTCGGGCAGGCCGCGGAAGATCGTCGTGTAAATGTTCGACGCGAGCCGAACCGTGCGCTCTTCGGACTGCTTGCCCAGCGCGATGAAGAAGCCGATCAACAGGCCGACGGGCAGCGTTGCGATGGCAAGGCTCGCGGTAATGACGAAGCCGTGGGCGATATCGTCGCCCCATCCGGTGTCACCGCAGGCGAGAAGCGTGCCAGGTGCGAGCCAGGTAAAGACCCCGACCGGGCCGCAGAATGGATCGACGATCGATCCGATCCAGGAGAGGATGGAATAGAAGCCGGCAAACAACCCGCTCATGTCAGAGATTTCCCCTTTTGCGCTGTTTTTATGCGTATCGATCGCGCTTTGTTTTAGGCACTTGTCAAACAAAAACGGCGGAAGGGCAAGCCATCCGCCGTTGCAATTTTCGCATCAACCGACGTTTTTCCGGCATGATTCACTATGGATTCGCACCGGAAACCGTCAATCAGCTGCCATAAACGTCGAATGGGAAGTACTTTTCGTTGATTTCCTTGTACTTGCCGTTGGCGCGGATCGCCTCGATCGCCTTGTTGAACTTCTCGCGCAGCGCATCGTCGCCCTTGCGGACCGCGATACCGGCGCCGTCGCCGTTGATAACGGGGTCGATCGGCAGGGTGCCGAGCAGCTTGCAGCAGGCGCCGTCAGCGGTCTTCAGCCATTCCGAGAGCACGACGACGTCGTCGATGACTGCGTCGATACGGCCGTTGGCGATGTCGAGCTTGTACTCATCAGCCGTCGGATAGAGCTTGATTTCGGCACCCTTCATATGCGCTTCGGCATAGTTGGAATGGGTGGTCGAGCCTTGCGCGCCGAGCGCCTTGCCCTGAAGGGCGGCTGCGGTTGCCTCGGTGATCGGCGAATCCTTCGGCACGACGATTGCCGGCGGGGTGTTGTAGTACTTGTTGGTGAAGTCGACCTTTTCCTTGCGCTCGGCGGTGATCGACATGGACGCGATGATGGCGTCGAACTTCTTGGCGATGAGCGCCGGAATGATGCCGTCCCAGTCCTGCGTCACGAAAGTGCACTCGGCCTTCATTTCCACGCACAGCGCCTTGGCGATGTCGATGTCGAAGCCCGTCAGCGTGCCGTCCGCTTCCAGGTTGTTGAAGGGCGGGTAAGCGCCTTCCGTGCCGATCACGACCTTTTCGCCGTCGGCCATGGCCGAGCCTGCCATGAGCACGAAAACGGCAGCCGATGCGGCGGCTGCCAGCCGCTTGGAAATACGCATGATAGTCCTCTCTGTTGGTCGACATCCGGCATTGTTGTTTTTCGCGGATGCCAATTTCAGCCGGGGCGTCTGCCGCCGGTTGTGGCGATATTCGTACTCTTTTCCACTAAAAATCAACAGGAAAGCGAAGGCGCTCAACGGGAATCAAGTTTCGACCGATGATTGTGGTTTTCCGCGCGGGAGAAACATGAACGGGGCGTTCAGCGGCGGTTAATCTTGCCTCCGCTAGCCCTTGTCAAGGAACCGGTTCGCGGTTTGGGCGTTGCATTGGACCGCGCGTCTCGCGGCCAACACAAAAAAGCCGAAACCTTGGGTCAAGGCCCCGTAAGTATTCGTGTTCGCATTCTCTTCTTCAGCGTGTCACAGGTTGACGAGAGGATGCGGGCCAGGACCTCCCAGGAAGAGGAAGGAAGACAAAATGTCGATTCGATCCAAGCTGTTCGCGACCGTCGCGCTGCCGGTGCTGTCGGTGTCCGTGGCGGTTCCGCCCGCGGTGGCCGACAGCCTGATGAAGCCATTCGAGGTTGCACAGGAGGGCGGTGGCCAATCCGACGAGGAACTGCTGCTGCAGAAGCAGCGCCAGGCGGAAGAAGAAGCCGCGCGCCAGGCTGCCGAACAGCAGCGCGCCGCTGAAGAAGAAGCTGCACGCCAAGCTGCCGAGCAGCAGCGTGCTGCTGAGGAAGAGGCTGCCCGTCAGGCCGCCGAGCAGCAGCGTGCCGCTGAAGAAGAGGCAGCGCGCCAGGCCGCCGAGCAGCAGAAGGCCGCTGAGGAAGAAGCTGCGCGCCAGGCTGCCGAGCAGCAGAAGGCTGCTGAAGAAGAAGCCGCACGCCAAGCTGCCGAACAGCAGAAGGCTGCTGAAGAAGAAGCCGCACGTCAGGCTGCCGAGCAGCAGAAGGCTGCTGAGGAAGAGGCTGCCCGCAAGGCTGCTGAAGAGCAGAAGGCGGCCGAAGAGCAGAAGGCTGCAGAGGAACAGAAGGCCGCCGACGAGCAGAAGGCCGCTGACGAACAGAAGGCTGCCGAAGAGCAGAAGGCCGCCGAAGAGCAGAAGGCCGCTGAAGAGCAGAAGGCCGCTGAAGAGCAGAAGGCCGCCGACGAGCAGAAGGCCGCTGAAGAGCAGAAGGCCGCCGACGAGCAGAAGGCCGCTGAAGAGCAGAAGGCCGCTGAAGAGCAGAAGGCCGCTGACGAACAGAAGGCTGCTGACGAACAGAAGGCCGCTGACGAGCAGAAGGCTGCTGACGAGCAGAAGGCTGCCGAAGAGCCGAAGGCTGGTGGCGAAACCGCTCCCGCCGTCGAGCCGCAGCCGCAGACTGGCGAGGGCCAGCCGGTGCCTGGTGCCGAACAGCCACAGACGGGCGAGGGACAGCCGGTCCCGGGTACCGAGCAGCCGCAGACCGGCGAAGGTCAGCCCGTGCCCGGCACGGAGCAGCCGGTAACGGCCGAGCAGCCACAGGTGCAGCAGCCGGCTCCGGAAGTGGTCGACACCCGCACGGAAGAAGAGAAGGTGAAGATCGCCGATGATCCGGCCGCGACCGACGAAACCGTCGTGCTGCCGGTCGAAAACGGTGCTGCCGTGCTCGACAGCGACAAGGACGCCGACAATGCCGGCGGCAACCAGGCGCGCGAAGAGCGCCAGAAGCTGCGTGAGGAACTGCGCGCCAAGGAAGAGGACGCCCCTCCGCCGGCCGACGATGCCGCAGCGCAGGCTGCGATTGCTGCCGAGATGCCGGCCGACCTACCGCAGAAGATCGAAGCGAACCTCAACGAAAAGGGGACGCGCGTCGATGAGGCTCCGGTCTTCGTGGTTCCGGAGACGACCAACATCGTCAACAACACTGTTATCAACAACACGGTGATCAACAACAACACGACGGTCAACAACATCACCAACAACATCACCGAGGTAAAGATCGTCGAGCAGGTCGACAACCGGGTGATCCTCGGTGTCGGCGACCAGATCTTCGTGCGTGGCGACGACCGTCCGCGCCTGCGTTACGATGCGGAAGAGACTTACTACGATCAGCTTCCGCGCGGTCGTACCCGCGAAACCATCGTGCGTCCGGGCGGCTACCGGATCGTCACCGTCTACAACCGTTACGGCGACATCCTGCAGCGCTCGCGTGTCGACCGCGACGGCAACGAATACCTGATGATCTATGCGCCCGAGCGTGACGAGGGTCCGCGTCCGGCGATCATCGACGTCGGCTACGAACTGCCGCCGATGCGCCTGCGCATCCCGGTTCGTGACTACATCGCCGACGTTTCCGACGATCCGGATCGCGACTACTACGAGTTCCTGGCCGAGCCGCCGGTCGAGCGTGTCGAGCGCGTCTACACCATGGACGAAGTCCGCCACTCCGCCCGCCTGCGTGACAAGGTGCGCCGCGTCGACCTCGACACGATCACCTTCCCGACGGGCAGCGCCGAAGTGTCGATGTCGCAGGCCAAGACCATGCGCAAGGTCGCAGCCGCGATGGAGAAGATCCTCGCCAAGGATCCGGGTGAAACCTTCTTCATCGAAGGCCACACCGATGCCGTCGGCTCGGACCGCTCAAACCTGGTGCTCTCCGACAAGCGCGCCGAATCGGTTGCCTCGCTGCTGACCGAGGTCTACGGCATTCCGCCGGAAAACCTGGCGACCCAGGGCTATGGCGAGCGCTTCCTGAAGGTTCGCACCCAGGACGCCGAACAGCAGAACCGTCGCGTCACCATTCGCCGTGTGACCCCGCTGGTTCGCCCGGTCGCACAGCGCTAACAGGGCTTCGCGCAGCGCTAACAAGGCGCGCGCAGCGCCAAAATGATTGGCGCTGCGCGGATCAAGCTTCGGGCAGGACTGCCCGGATAAGAGCAGGAAACCCGCCTCGCAAAAGGCGGGTTTCTGTCGTTTGACATTCCTTCCCAGATTTTTCTTCCTCGGATTGCCATGAAAGCCTTTTCCCTCGCGCTTGTTGCCGCCACCACGCTCGCCCATTCGGCCATCGCCGCGCCCGGGCTCGTCGAGCCGGATCTGCGTCTGCCCGCCAATCCCGAGGGAAAGGGCGGAGCGCCGCGGGTGGCGCTGACGCTTGACGCCTGCAGCGGCGCCACCGACATGCGCATCCTCGGCACACTGATCGAAAACCGCATCCCCGCCACGATCTTCGTCACCGCGCGCTGGCTGAAGCGCAACGGCCTCGTCGTCGAGGTGATGAAGGCGCATCCGGATCTATTCGAGATCGAGGACCACGGCGCCATGCACGTGCCGCCGATCGACGTGAAGATTTCCGTCTATGGCATCGCGGCAGCCGGCTCCGAGGCGGCAGTCGCCGCCGAAGTCGATGGCGGTGCTGTCGCAATCAAGGCGCATGGCCTGCCGGCGCCGAAGTGGTTTCGCGGCGCGACGGCCAAATACACCCATTCGTCGATGAGCCAGATCCGCGCCATGGGCTACCGCATCGCCGGCTACTCGGTGAACGGTGATGGTGGCTCGCTGCTGGGTGCGGCGATGGCGGAGAAGCGCATTCGCGCCGCCAAGGACGGCGACGTCATCATCGCCCATATCAACCAACCGACCCATTCCGCCGGCGCCGGCGTTGCCCGCGGCATCCTCGACCTCAAGGCGAAGGGCTACAGCTTCGTGCGACTGAACGACACTCCGGACGAAATGACCGTCGGCGCGACGAACTGACCGCCAGCAACGGCTGATACCGGAAAATATCCGCACGCCGAGGCCGTTGGCGTAAGCCGCAAGTGTGGGCCGTGAATGCGGCGCGCCCTCCGCGGCGGTTCATGTCTCGTCGGCCACGAGGCCGCTGCTCGACGCAAAGTAGCGGCCCGTCGAAATCCGTTTTCCGTTGCCGGTTCGTCCCCCTAGGCTTCTCTCCCTATGCGACTGGTTCTGGAGGGGTGGATGAAACGTGTCGTCTTCGGGCTCGTTATCGCACTGCTCGTGCAGGCTTCCTTGCCTACGCGTGCCTATGGCGCAGGCACGGCTCTGCCACCATTCGAGCAGGTGCTGGACCGCGCCGAGGCCGGTGACGTTGAGGCCGAGGTCGATCTCGGCATGCGCTACCAGACCGGCGAAGGTGTTGCCCACGATCTCATGAAAGCCATCGGCTGGTACGGGAGGGCTGCAGCGAAGGGCAACGCGAAAGCCCAGTTCCTGCTCGGCTCGATCTACTTCAACGGTGCCGAAGGTGTGAAGCAGAACTATGTCGAGGCGCTTCGCTGGTTTCGGCTTTCAGCCGATCAGAAGACGCCGGCCGCCCAGTACAATATCGGCGTTCACTACGAACAGGGATTGGGTGTCGCCAAGGATGACGCGCAGGCCGTTGCCTACTACCGGCTGGCGGCGGAGCAGGGCTATGCCGCGGCCCAATACAATCTCGGCTACATGCTTCAGGAGGGGCGCGGAACGGCGCGCGATCCGGCCGCGGCCTTCGAATGGTATCGGAAGGCTGCGGACCAGGGGCTGGTTGCGGCCATGCACAATCTTGCCGTCGCCTACTTGCAGGGCAACGGCACGCTGAGGAATGACGCGGAGGCCTACCGCTGGGAGTCGCGCGCCGCGGTCGGCGGGGAACCCCGCGCCCAGTACAATCTCGGCGTTATGTATGAGAGAGGCACCGGTGTCGAACGCAGCGTTCCCGAGGCGCTCAACTGGTATGTGCGAGCAGCCGAGCAGGGAAACATCGAAGGGCAGGTGAATGCCGGCAGGCTCTATTTCAACAGCGAGGCCGGGCGGGTCGATACCAAGGAGGGCGATCGCTGGCTGCGGCTTGCTGCGAATGCCGGAAACGGGCAGGCACAGAATCTCCTCTGCACGATCTACGCGCGCGCCTTCGGCGTCGGGCGTGACGATCGGGAGGCGGTGAAGTGGTGCCGCATGGCGGCGGACCGGGGCATGGTCTCGGCGCAGGTGGATCTGGCAATCTTCTACATGCTGGGTCGCGGTGTCGCGAAGGACGAGGCTCAGGCATTCGAGCTGTTCCTGAAGGCGGCAGAACAGGGAAACCCGCAAGCGCAGATGAATGTCGGCGCCATGTACCTGACGGGTGCCGGCGTCGATGAAAACTACGCCGAGGCGCACCGCTGGTTCCTGATGCTTGCCGATCGCGGAGATCCCAAAGGGCAATTCAACCTGGCGGTCATGTATGCGAATGGCCAAGGTATCGAGAAGAACGCGAAGGAGGCGGCGCGGCTCTACAAGCTTTCGGCTGACCAGGGTTATGCCTTGGCGCAGTTCAATCTCGCCATCGCCTATCTCAATGGCATCGGCGTGGAGATTGACGCTCCGGCTGCCGTCAGGTGGTTCCGCAAGGCGGCGGAGCAAGGAAATGCCGACGCCCAATTCTTTCTCGGTATCGCCTATGCGAGAGGCGATGGGGTGGAGCAGGATCTTTCAGCCGCGGCCGAGTGGTATGCCAAGGCGGCCGCGCAAGGGATGCAGAAAGCGCAGGAGTTGCTGGCGAAGCTGCCTGAAGAGTATCGCCGTGCCTCACAGCGTTGAGCCTGCAGCGCCTTCGCGCATTTCAGACGCCTTTGCGCTGTAACCCTGTGACCTTCTCGACGAAATCGGCAATTGCCGCCGTGTCGTCGAGCTCGAACACCGGCAGATCGGAGCCTTCTACCGGATGATCGGCAGCGATTGCGCAGATGTGGGGGTCGGTGGGCGCCAGCGGCTCGCGGTTCGCTGACTCCAGACGGCGAGCCTCGACTTTCGGAATCGGTTCGCGCTTGTAGCCTTCGATGAGGACGAGATCGCAAGGCGCGAGCCGCGCCAGGATCTCCTTGAAGCCTGGCTCCGGGGCGCCGCGCAATTCGTGCATGATGGCAAATCGCGTGCCGGAGACGATCGTCACCTCATGGGCGCCGGCCTCGCGGTGACGGTAGCTGTCGGCCCCGACCTTGTCGATATCGAAGTCGTGGTGGGCGTGCTTGACGGTGGAGACGATGTAGCCGCGCCGCGTTAGCTCGGTGACGAGCCGTACCATCAGGCCAGTCTTGCCCGAATTCTTCCAGCCGGCGATGCCGAAGATCTTCATGGCGCTCATGTTTTGTCATCCTCGAAGAAACGCAACCATTGCTCCGCGTCGGTCAGATCCTCGGGCGTGTTGACGTTGAAGAACGGATCGAATGCGCCTTCTGCCGTCGCGATAAGCGGAAAATCGACCGTTACCGAAGGGTGGCGTTCGATGAAGGCGCGGACGCGGCGCTTCGGGTCACTTGTCAGAAAGGTCTCAAGCTCGTCCGCAAGGGCGACCGGCCAGAGCCCGAACAACGGATGCATCTGCGCGTTGGATGCCGCAACGGCAATCTGCTGGTGCTCTGTCAGGCCGGCAACCATTCGGGTGACGAGATCATCCGGAAAGAACGGCGTATCGGTCGGAACAACGACGACGTGGCTTGCTGCCGGATTGGTCGCCGCGACATGGCGCATGGCTGTCAGCACGCCAGCAAGCGGGCCGAGAAAACCGGGGACTGTGTCGGCGATGACGAGCACGCCTCTGTCGATGGCGCCAGCCGGATCGACGTTGAGGTTGACGGCGACGCTCGTCACCTGAGGCCGGAGCCGGGCGACGATGCGCGTCAACATCGTCTGACCGCCCAGCTGAAGGCCGAACTTCGGGCTGCCCATACGGCGCGACAATCCGCCGCCAAGGACGACGGCGGGCAGGGATGCGCTGATCAGGGGCGAGGGACGGCTTTCGGGCATTGTCGACTCCTATTCCAGTGGGCCGGTCAGCGAGCGCTGGGCGACGGCTTTGCGACCGCGCAGCGTCTCGCGATAGAAGGTGTAGAGACCCGAACCGATGATGATCGCGACGCCGACCAGCATCCAGTGATCCGGCACCTCGGCAAAGAAGAAGATGCCGATCGCAATCGACCAGATCAGGCTGGTGTAGCGGAAGGGGGCGATCACCGAAATGTCGCCGGCCCGCATCGCCAGCACGATCGTCTGGTAGCCGAGCATCAGCAGAACGCTTGCCGCAGCGATATGGCTGATGGTCGTCGTCGACATCGGCTGCCAGCCGCCCATCGGCTGGATGAGCAAGGCGCCGACGAGGGTGGTGACGAGCGAAGTCGACACGGTGATGTAGAGCGCCGGCACGTCGTGGCCGATGCGGCGGGTACAGAGGTCGCGGGTGGCGGTGACGAAGACGCACCCAACCACGGTCAGCGCCGCCGGCGTGAAGCCCTCGGGGCCCGGCCGGAGCACGATGAGCACGCCGATGAAGCCGGCGATGATCGCGGTCCAGCGGCGCCAGCCGACCGGTTCGCCGAGGAAGAGTGCGGCGCCGAGCGTGACGGCCAGGGGAAGCGCCTGCATGATTGCCGAGGCGTTGGCGAGCGGGATCTGGCCGAGGGCCGAAATATAGGTGACCGAGGCCAACGCCTCCATGGCGATGCGCAAGAGGATCACCGGCCGCATCAGCGTTCCGATCGGCCGGAAGGCGCGAAAATGCCAGGCCGCGAGCACGACCATCAGCGTCGTCAGCAAACCGCGCACGAAGATGATCTGCCCCACATTCATTGCGCCGGTGACGGATTTGACGAGCGCGTCGTTGCACGAGAACGTGACCATCGCCAGGCACATGAAAAGAATGCCGCGGAAATTGGTGGAGGCTTGCATGCTGGCTGTCCTGCGACGCCGGGCAAGCGGCCTGCGCTGCCGGCGGATGGGGAGGCGAATCCGTGAATGGATCGCCTAATGTTTAAGCATTGGCTGCCGGGTTGTGCAAACGGGATCGCATGCCGCCCCGACTTTTCTTGTCCGGCAAGTAGAAGAGATGCCTTCGAGGGAGAACCTTTGCCGGAAAGACTGTCGCATGCCGGTAAAGCCGGTGTGTTCGAACATAAGCTCATTCGCGGAATCTTAAGTTTCGCTGCCTATCGTCGCCACAATTCCGCATCCATTCGCATGACGCGATCGGCGGGGTGGCGCCGCAATAAACCTTGCAGGGTGGCCATTCCAGGGACGTTTGCTTGAGGCTTGGGAGAGCCTCCGGCCGATGGCCCATCGGTGTTTCCGCCAAGAAAAACCGCCGCGCGGGCCTGCTTCCCATAAGAATAATCAGGGGTGCGCAATGTCTTTCATCGATCGCTTGCTGCAACGGCTGCGTATCGTCACCAAGGTGCTGCTTTTCGTGGTTCCGCTCGTGGCGCTTATCGCCGGCATTGGTCTCATCGGCTTCTTCACTGCCCGCACGCTCAACGGCCATATGACCGTGACGCGGGAAACCATCAACAATCTCTCGGATTTCCAGGCGCTGCGCGGCGCGCTGCAGGCTTTTGCCGATGCGCCGAGCGAGGAAACGCGCACGGCACTGTCGGCCCAGATCGACGAACAGGAAAGCGGCGTGAAGACGCTCGACGGCCTGTTGACCCGTGCCGAGGACAAGGCGGAAATCGCTTCGGTGCTTACGCTTGGTCAAGCCATGCGCAGCCAGACGGACAAGCTCTGGGCGACCAAGCTCGAGCGCGACCAGGTGACGGCGTCGCTCGACAAGGCTCTTGCCGACATGACCGAACAGGGCAATGGCGCCTACAAGCAGATCGACATCATCCGCAAGGAATCGGGTGAAAAGGAGGCCTTTGCCAAGGCGTTGCTGTTCGATGCCGCCGCCTATCAGGGCCTTGCGGAGCGCATCAAGAAATTCCGCCTGCCGGTAACCATGGCCGTCAACCCCGACGCCAAGATCGACCAGGCGAACAAGCTTCTGCCGCATCTCATGAAGCAGATCGAAGAGGCGGAAAAGATCGCCTCGGAAAAGGTGCAGGCGCCGATTGCCGAACTGAAGGATCAGGCAACGAAGGTGCAGGCGACCCTTGCCGGCGGCGATGACAACGAGGCGAAGAAGAACGCGCTGGTGCCGATCCTCAGCAAGTTCTCGAAATACGAAGCGGACTTTGCCAAGGAGGCCGCGAAGAATTCCGACACGGCCGCCAAGCGCTTCGTCGGCATGGATGCCGAGATCTCGCAGCTGAAGACCCTGATCGCGCTGATGGGCGACACCTTCAAGGGCCTCGACAGCACGCGGCTGCACATCAGCGAACTGCATCGCAAGCTCGATGCCGCCGGCCGCGAGCCGGTCATGGCCGACATCCTGGCGGTTCGCGAAACCTCAGCCAAGCTCGGCGAACTCGGCGGCAAGAACGCTGCCCTTCGCGACCTTCCGGGTAAGCTCGGCCCGTCGCTCGACAACATCGACAAGGACACCGCTGCATTGATCGACGTCGGCGGCCGCTGGCAAACGGCAAAGAGCGAAGCGGCGACGATGGTCGCAGCCGCCAGCACGACGCTCGAAAGCTTCGTCAGCAGCGCCCAGGAGGCCGGCAAGGTCGACAGCCAGCGTTCGGCCGACGTTTCGATCGTGGCGATGATCGCCGGCACGCTGCTCGCCATCATCGGTGGCCTGATGCTGGTCGAGACGCTGCGCGGTCCGCTGAAGCGCGTGACCGAAACGATGACGCGGCTTGCCAATGGTGACCTCGACGTTGCCATCGAAGGCCGCAACCGCGGCGACGAGATCGGCGACATGGTGCGCTCGGTTGCCGTCTTCCGCGACAATGCGGTCGAGAATGTCCGGCTTGGTCGTGAGGCCGAGGCCGCGCGCGCGCTTTCTGCAGAAGAGGAAACGCGCCGGGCTGCTGAGCGCGCCCGCATCGAGGCCGAGCAGATGCAGGCGCTGAACGCGCTCTCCGACGTGCTCGCAGCACTTGCCGATGGCGATCTCGAAGAGGGCATGTCCGAGGATCTGCCCGCCGATTACGTGATCATGGCCCGCACCTACAACAATGCGGTCGAGGCGCTGCGGGCGACGCTTGCCGACGTGCGCGTTGTCACCGGCGAGATCACCGGCGGCACCGGCAATCTCGCCGCGTCGGCTGACGATCTGGCGCGCCGGACCGAGCAGCAGGCGGCAGCCCTCGAGGAAAGCTCGCGGGCGCTGCGTCAATTGACCGATATCGTCCGCGCGACGGCCGAAAGCGCCCGCAAGACGACGGTTTCGGTCGGCGAGACCAACTCCTACGCCAAGCATTCCGGCCAGGTGGTCGCCAAGGCGATCGATGCCATGGCCGAGATCAACCGCTCCTCGGAGAAGATCAGCACCATCATCGGCGTCATCGACGAGATCGCCTTCCAAACGAACCTGCTTGCGCTCAACGCCGGCGTCGAGGCGGCGCGGGCAGGCGAGGCGGGCCGGGGTTTTGCCGTCGTCGCGCAGGAGGTGCGTGAACTCGCCCAGCGCTGTGCCGGGGCTGCCCGCGAGATCAAGGGGCTGATTTCCGAAAGCTCGGCACAGGTGAGAAGCGGCGTCGCTCTCGTCCAGGAAACCGGCGACGCGCTGACAGTGATCAACAGCCACATAGGCACGATCCACGACCTCGTCAGCAACATCGAGGCTTCGGCCGCCGACCAGTACACCGGTCTCAACGAGGTGAACTCGGCGGTGCATCAGGTCGAGATGATCACCCAGCAGAACGCCGCGATGGTCGAGGAAAACACCGCCGAGATCCATGGCCTGCGCCGGCAGGTGGAAGCGCTCAACGACAAGATCGAACGCTTCCGTACCGGGACGGACGGTATCGGCGCCCGCGGACAGGGGCATCGAAGCTACGCGGCTTAAGTGTCCGGGCGGGCGGCTTGGGCACCCGCTGACCAACCCTCTCCCCGCAGGCGGGGCGAGGGAACGTGCCGGAGGGGCAAGTGCGCCCATACAGGCGCTATCCACTTACACGCGGAATACGTGGGGACACGAAGGTGTGCCCCACATTCCCTTCTCCCCACCTGCGCGGAGAAGGTGCCGGCAGGCGGTTGAGGGGCCGCCTGCCGGTTGTTCTTCCAAATTGGTATCCTGATGAAAGATCAGCCGCCGGTGACGCTCATGTGGCGGGCAACCGCCGGGCGGTTGTGCTCGCGGTCGATGATGAAGTCGTGGCCCTTCGGCTTGCGGCCGATCGCCTCGTCGATCACCTGGCTGAGATAGGCATCGTCTTCGGAAGCGCGCAGCGCTGTACGCAGGTCGGACGCGTCGTTCTGGCCGAGGCACATATAGAGCGTGCCGGTGCAGGTGAGACGGACGCGGTTGCAGCTCTCGCAGAAATTATGCGTCATCGGCGTGATCAGGCCGAGCCTTCCGCCGGTTTCCGCCACCTCGAGGTAACGGGCAGGGCCGCCGGTGCGATAGGGAATCTCCGAGAAGGTGAACTGCTCTTCCAGTTGCCGGCGCATTTCCGACAGCGGCATGTAGTGGTCGGTCCGATCTTCTTCGATCTCGCCCATCGGCATGGTCTCGATCAAGGTCAGGTCCATGCCGCGGCCATGGGCCCAGCGCATGAGATCGGGAATCTCTGCGTCGTTGAAGCCTTTCAACGCAACGGCATTGATCTTGATCTTCAGGCCGGCCGCCTGGGCTGCGTCGATGCCTTCCAGGACCTTGGAGAGATCGCCCCAGCGGGTGATCTGATGAAACTTTGCCGGGTCGAGCGTGTCGAGCGAGACGTTGATGCGCTTGACGCCGCAGTCTGCAAGCTCGGCGGCATATTTCGCAAGCTGCGAGCCGTTGGTCGTCAGCGTCAGTTCGTCGAGCCGGCCGGCCTCGATCTCGCGACCGAGTTCGCGCACCAAAAACATGATGTTCTTGCGCACCAGCGGCTCGCCGCCGGTGAGCCTGAGCTTGCGGACACCCTTCTCGATGAAGGCGGAACAGAGACGCTGCAATTCTTCAAGCGTCAGCAGATCCTTCTTCGGCAGGAAGGTCATGTGCTCGGCCATGCAATAGGTGCAGCGGAAATCGCAGCGGTCGGTAACGGACACGCGCAGATAGGTGATCGCCCGGCCGAATGGGTCGATCATCGGGGCTGTCTTCTGCTCCAGCGGCAGAGCGCCAGATCTGTCTATCGTTGCTGTGTTCAAGCGTCTTTCTCCCAGCCCCTTCAATGTCGTCGTCGAAGATCGTCGCGTCAAGGCGCATACTGTCGCAAAGTGTTGATCGGAAGAGACGGGTAATTCTCGCGCGCCGATTTCTGCGCTAGTGCATTGTTGTCCTTCAGAGCAATGCCGCATCGGGGGACGCAGATTACGGCGAATGGCCGGCATCCGGTTTGTCGTACGCGAAAGGAAGCAGCAAAATGAGCGAATTCTGGCCGACGGAATTGCGGGTGTCGAAGGATCGCCACCGGCTTGTGGTGACGTTCAACGACGGAGCCTCCTTCGATCTCTCGGCCGAGATGCTGCGGGTGCTTTCGCCGTCGGCCGAAGTGCAGGGCCATGGTCCCGGTCAGCGGGTGACCGTGCCCGGCAAGCGCAACGTGCAGATCATTTCGGTGCAGCCGACCGGCAACTATGCGGTGCGCATCGGTTTTGACGACTTCCACGACACCGGCATCTTCACCTGGAACTACCTGCGCGAACTCGGCGAAAAGGGTGCGGAACTGTTTGCCGGCTACGAGCAGGAGCTCGTGGAGAAGGGCATGTCACGGGACAAGGCCGAGAAGCCTCGCTGACGACGACCGTGCGCCCGCGTGTGGTTTCAGGGGCGCTACGGCCGCGTGGCGCCCACCTCAGGCCAATTCGCCTTCCTCCCGCAAGAGCAGGCCGATCAGCCGCTCCATGGAGCGGGTGACCACCAGGCAGTCATCGATCGACTCATCGTCGAGCAATCTTTCGATCAGCGCCGTGTGGATCTCCATCGCGGCCTCCGTCAGCGTGCGGCCCTCGGGCGTCAGCGATAGCCTGAGCACCCGTTTGTCCTTCTCGTCACCGCGACGCAGGATCAGGCCGCGTTTTTCCAGATGCGGCAGCAGCATGCTCATGTTGGAGCGGCCGACCAGGAGCTTGCGCGCCAGTTCCTGCTGCGAGATGCCGTCGAACCGGTAGAGATTGATCAGGATGTCGAGATGCGGGGGCTTGATATCGAGATGGGCGATCTCGCGGGTTACCGTCTGCTGCATCAATTGGCAGGCACGGGCAACCGCGATCCAGCTGCGGAAGCGAGGGTGGTCCCAGGGAAAATGATGTTCTGTGGTCACTTGATTTTTGTTCATCGTTGTACAATTATGTTCAGCATTGAACATTTTTAGAGATTCTCACTATGGCATCCTTTGCGATCAAGGTCATCCGCAACGCGCTGAAAGGCGTCGACGCGTTTTCACCCGAGGCGGCCGGGCGGCTCGCTTTCAGGCTGTTCACCCTCACGCCCGGCAGAAGGCCGAAGAATGCCAAGGAAAGGGCGGCGCTTGCGGCTGCAGCCCCGGTGATCGCCAGGGGGCAGCCGGTGACGCTCTCCTATGCCGGCGGCTGGGTGCTGGCGCGCAAGTTCGCCGCACCGCGCGAGGCTGCCAACACCAAGCGCATTCTCCTCGTGCACGGCTGGGGATCGCGCAGCGACTATCTGGCGGCGATGATCGACGGCCTGGTCAAGGGCGGCGCCGAGGTGGTGACGCTCGATTGGCCAGGGCACGGCGCTTCGCCGGGGCGCACGCTGACGATGCCGGCGGCGGTTCGAGCGATCGACGCGGCCTGGCGGCATTTCGGCAATTTCGACGTCTGTGTCGGCCATTCCTTCGGCGGCGGCAGCCTGGCCTGTGCGGCCGGCGGCATCGTCTGCGACGTGCACAGCCATATGCCGAGAAAGCTGGTGCTGATCGGCGCGCCGAGCGAGATGACCTGGCTTTTCAAAGGGTTCGGAAAAATCCTTCGCCTGTCGCCAAAGGCGCAGGCGGCTTTCGAAGGCGTGGTCGAGCGTCTGTCCGGACGGCGCCTTGATGATTTCGATGCCGCGCGGGTGATCCAGGCGCGTGCCGTGCCGACGCTCATCATCCATGCGGAAGACGACAAGGAAGTCTCCGCCGACCATGCGCGCCGTTATGCGGCGGCCGGGCCGAATGTCGAGATGCACTGGGCAAACGGTTTTGGCCACAGGCGCATTGTTTCGGCCGCACCCGTGATTGCGCGGATCAACGCCTTCATACACGCGGAAGATCAAAAAGCCGCCGCCTGACTATTTTTCGTTGACCTCGTCATCAGTCTGTCATGCTATCGGCCGAAGGGTCACTGGCCCGGGATTCGGCGCGCAGATCAGCGCCCTGATCGTTCCCCGGGAAAATTTGGCAGCATTGGAGGACGGTATGTCGATCATCGCCTCGGTCGAGGAACTCAACGCGCTCTACGGCGGCGTCAGCGAAGCATCGGTGGCCAAGGTCACCAAGACGCTGACGGCTGAATACCGGCTGATGATCGAGGCATCGCCTTTCTGCGCGCTCGCGACCGTCGGTCCGGAGGGCCTGGATTGCTCGCCGCGCGGGGACGATGATTGCGTCGTGCGGATCGCCGATGACAGGACGGTGCTGATTCCGGACTGGCGCGGCAACAACCGCGTCGATTCGCTCGCCAATATCGTGCGCGATCCGCGCGTGGCGCTGATGTTCCTGATCCCCGGCTCGAACACGACGATGCGAATCAACGGCACGGCGGTCCTCAGTGTCGATCCTGGCTTGACGGAAAGCTTCGAGGTCGACGGCAAACATCCGCGCAGCGTTATCGTCGTGACGATCGGTGAGGTCTATTTCCAATGCGCCCGCGCCGTCATGCGCGCCCAGCTCTGGAACCCAGACCGCTTCCTCGATCCGGCATCGCTGCCGACGCCTGGCACGCTTCTGAAGGCCGCCAAGGCGGATTTCGACCGTGACACCTATGACCGCGAATGGCCGGAGCGCGCCGCCAAGACCATGTGGTAGGCTGCGTCCCGGCTGATCGGCACGATTGGCCAAGCACAGAGGCTGGAGGCGAGGGTGCTGCGGCAAGCAATCACAGGTGCACTCCTGCTCGCTCTCCTAATCGGCAAGGCGTCTGCCACCGAGCCGTTGCTGTCGGAGAAGCTCAGGCTGCTGGCAGCCCGCTACCCTGATGCCATCGAGCGCATCGAGAATAATGCCCTGGTCCTCAGGGATGGCGGACCGCCGATCATCATCGACGACGGCCGAGCGAAAAGGCATGCCGAGAAACTCGCGGCAGGAGACGTCGAGGACAGCCTGTCGCAGATCTATCCGCTCGGCGCCTGTGCGACGCCACCGGCGGTCGATTTCGACCCGGGGCGCATCCGCAGCGAAGCGCTGCTGAAACGGCTCTATGGCGGCAGCGCTGCAGCCGTCCGGCGGGATCTCGTGAGCGTGGACTGGTTCGGCGAACGGCTGCAAGTGACGAGGAAGCACGGGATGGCGGCGGCGCTGAAGGCTGTTGCTGCTGACCTTTCGCGGCAAGCCGAACTCAAGCGCTATCTCAGCCCGAGTGCCGGTACCTTCAACTGGCGGCCAATTGCCGGCGCTGCGACGCTGTCGGTCCACAGCTTCGGTGCGGCCATCGATATCAACACGCGCTTTGCCGACTATTGGCGTTGGGCGGGAAAAGCCAGGGGCGGCTATCGCAACCGCTATCCGCTGGACATCGTCCAAGCCTTCGAGAAACACGGCTTCATCTGGGGCGGCCGCTGGTATCACTTCGACACGATGCACTTCGAGTACCGGCCGGAGATCATCGCAATCGCTCGCGCCGCAGGCGCCGATTCCTGCCGCCGGTAACGCATTTGAGCGGAAAGCGGGCTCGTTGCCCATGAAACGCAAAAGGCGCCCGTGAAGGCGCCCGTTGTCGGTTTCATTTCAGGTAGGCACTGCGGTCTCAGCGGCGGTAGATCAGCCAGTTGCGGCCGGATTCCTTGCGCATGCCGTCTTCGAAGAGAACCGTCTTGTTGCGGCCGGCGTTCTTGGCCGAGTAGAGCGCGATGTCGGCCTTGTTGTAGAGGTCGACCGGGTCTTCGGCGGCCGTCGCCATGCAGACGCCGACGGACAGCGTGATCGGGCCGTAATTGACGCCGGTCTTGGAGTTGCGGAAGGGCGTTGCGGCCAGCACGGTGCGGATGCGGTCGGCGATCTGGAGGCATTCTTCCTGGCTGCTGTCGCCGAGGATGATGGCGAACTCCTCGCCGCCGGTGCGCGCGACGAAGGCTTCGCGGCGCAGGTTGGCACGCAGTACGCCGCCGACGGTCGCAAGGATCTTGTCGCCGACCGGATGGCCGAAGGTGTCGTTGACCTTCTTGAAATGGTCGATGTCGGCAACGAGCAGGCCGGTGAAGTTTCGCAGGTGCTCGTTGTTGTAGACGGCCGCCAGATTGTCGTCGAAGGCACGGCGGTTGGCGAGCCGCGTCAGCGAGTCGGTGTTGGCGATACGCTTGTACTCGTCGAGTTCCTGCCGAATGACCTCCATCTCGAAGGACTTCTGCACGACAGTCTCGACGCGTTCCTTGCCCTGGCTCATCGTCTCGGCCGTGGCGTCGGTCAGGATGCCGATTGCGTGGCGCAGGATATCGGCGCTCGACGCGCTCTTGCTGACGATGTTGACATAGGCTTCGTCGAGAACCTTGTTGTAGTTCTCGAGCGCGTACTGCTCGTCGCGCAACAGGGTGACGAGTTCGGCAAGCTTGGCCGCAAGCGTGGTGTGGGCGCGTTCGATGCCGGTGGAGCGATGGATGTGGCTGAAGTACTGCGCGCCGATTGCATCCAGTTCTTCCTGGGTCGCGCGGCTGCCGAGCGCTGCCAGCTCCTTCGACAATTGCGGGTTGGAGCCGAGATAGGCTTCGTAATAGAGCTCGTAGTTGCGGGGGATGGGCGCCACGCCCATCATGCGCATCGCATGGGTTACCTGCGCTGCGATATCGGGCGTCTGAGCCTTGCCCGAGCTTGCCGTTTGCATCTGCAAACCCCCTAATATGAAACGCTGCTTACCGGTCATTATTTTTAGGGGCAAATGATTTGCGAAGTCTTAATATTTGCCGCCGTCGCGCCGCCGCATCATGACCGATCACGGCAGATTTTGCCGATCGACAGTGCGTTCGCGACATCAAAGCCACGGCGCCTTGGAGGCGCCGTGGTGTATCAAAATGGATCAGGCCGGGCTGATCATTGTTTCCGGACGAACGACCGCGTCGAACTCTTCGTTCGTCACATAGCCGCCGCCGACTGCTTCTTCGCGCAGCGTCGTGCCGTTCTTGTGGGCGGTCTTGGCGATCTTGGCGGCGTTGTCGTAGCCGATCTTCGGAGCAAGCGCCGTCACCAGCATCAGCGAGCGGTCGAGTGCCGCCTTGATGTTGTCTTCGCGTGCCTCGATGCCGACGACGCAATTGTCGGTGAAGGATACGGCCGCATCGGCCAGCAGCTGCACCGACTGCAGGAAGTTGTAGGCCATCAGCGGGTTGAAGACGTTGAGCTCGAAATGGCCCTGGCTGCCGGCGAAGGTGAGTGCGGCGTGGTTGCCGAACACCTGGACGCAGACCTGGGTCAGGGCTTCGCACTGGGTCGGGTTGACCTTGCCGGGCATGATCGACGAGCCAGGTTCGTTTTCGGGCAGCGACAGTTCGCCAAGACCCGAGCGCGGGCCGGAGCCGAGGAAGCGGATGTCATTGGCGATCTTGAAGAGGGCGGCGGCTGTCGCATTGATCGCGCCATGGCTGAAGACCATGGAATCGTGCGCGGCGAGCGCTTCGAACTTGTTCGGCGCCGAGGTGAACGCGATCCCGGTGATCTTGGCGATCTCTTCGGCGACCTTTTCGGCAAAGCCGACAGGCGCGTTGAGGCCGGTACCGACGGCCGTGCCGCCCTGGGCGAGTTCGCAAAGGCCCGGCAGCGTCATTTCGATGCGCTTGATCGAGGAGGCGACCTGCGCCGCGTAGCCGGAGAACTCCTGGCCGAGCGTCAGCGGCGTTGCGTCCTGGGTGTGGGTGCGGCCGATCTTGATGATGTGGTCGAACGCCTTGACCTTGGCTTCGAGCGCCTTGTGCAGGTGCTTCAGCGCCGGCAGCAGATCATGGATGACGCGCTCGGCGCAGGCGATGTGCATGGCCGTCGGATAGGTGTCGTTCGACGACTGGCTCATGTTGACGTGGTCGTTCGGATGCACCGGCTTCTTCGAGCCCATGACGCCGCCGAGCAGTTCGATGGCGCGGTTCGATATAACCTCGTTGGCGTTCATGTTCGACTGCGTGCCGGAGCCGGTCTGCCAGACGACGAGCGGGAAGTGGTCGTTGAGCTTACCGTCGATCACTTCCTGGGAAGCCTTGACGATGGCATCGGCGACGGTCGAATCCAGCCGGCCGAGCGCCTGGTTGGTGCGGGCGGCCGCCTGCTTGACGATGCCGAGCGCCCGGACGATCGAGGCCGGCTGTTTTTCCCAGCCGATCTTGAAGTTGCCGAGCGAACGCTGGGCCTGGGCGCCCCAATAGCGGTCGTTTGCCACTTCGATGGGGCCGAACGTATCTGTTTCCGTGCGCGTCGATGTCATCGTGATACCTGCCTTGATCATGCGGTTCATCAAGCCTGGGCGAGGGGCCGTGTGGCCGATCTCTCCAGGGTGCCGGGCCTCTCTCTGCCCCGACGGCTGGAGCTTGTAAAGGGGCGGTCCATGGCTGGCCATGCTACAATCGTTTGAAACCCCTTGGGCGTGGCGGGCGCATGCCGCGTCACCGTGATTCGGTCCTTGCCGGGCGTTTGGCGGCGTTGTGATGTTTCGGTCACAGACGCCATCTTCTTTTCCAGCGCCGATCGCCGGCCGCCGCCCGTGCCAACGCGCGCACCGAAATAAAATCCAGTGGGATCAAATTTTTATCGCTCGCTGAACGTCCTGCAAATGAGGCGTTGGGGAGATTCTAAACGGAGGTTCGACGACGATCGTTATCGGCGCGTTTCCTTTTCATTCACCATCCTTTTCTATAACTTTTAGCGCACGAGGGCGTGGCGAGAATCTGGCTTCAGCCGAATTCGGCGACAACGCGATACGGGGACGTAGTTTCATATGAGAGTTCTTAAGACGGCAGCGATCGTGGCGCTCATGAGCGGCTGTGCGATCGCGACCATGGACGCGCGGCCGGCTTCGGCCTTCACGTTCGGCGATTTCATTCGGGCAGGCAGAAAGAAGCCCGAGGCGCAGCAGGTGCAACCGACCCAGCCGCTCCCCGGCGTCGGCACGATGGCTGACCCGCAGCAGGCGGCCAAGCCGCTGCCGAAGATCACCGGCCCGAAATACTATACCTACAAGGCGGAGCCGCTGCGTCGGATCGCAACCGACAAGCTGCTCGATCCCTTGGTCACCGGCTCCGTGCGCAACGACGCGCTGCCGCCGGTGCTGCGCATGCCGCTGGCTGACGCGCGGCAATTCCTTCCCGGCATCAATGTGCGCGCCTCGGCTGACGTGGCAAAGGCGGTCGAAGCCCATTACGGCGCCCGCATGGATTACATCTGGATTGGCGCCGAAGGCGTCAACGCCAAGGCGAAGGCGGCGGTTGCCGTTCTTGCCGACGCCGCCAAGGTCGGCCTCGATCCGCAGGATTATGCCGTCAGCGTGCCCTCCGATACGTTCGATCGCGGCGACATGATCGCCCGCGAGAAAGAGCTTGTGCAGTTCGAGATCGCGCTTTCGGCAGCGACGCTCAGCTACGTGCAGGACACGGTGCGCGGTCGCATCGACCCGAACAAGATCTCCGGCTATCACGACTTCAAGCGCAAGACGGTGGATCTGCTACCGCTTCTCGACAAGATGTCGGCAAGCAGCGACATGACCGCGCTTCTCAATGAGCAGAACCCGAAGAGCGCGCAATTTGCCGCTCTCTCTGCCGAACTGGTGAAGCTGCGCTCCGAGCAGAGCGTCGAGCAGCGCGTCGAAATCGCGCCCGGCACGCTGCTGAAGCCGGGTCAGAGCAATCCCGAGCTGGCCAACATCATCGCAGGTATCCGCCTCAAGGGCTCGGAGAAGCTGAAGGCCGATCATGCCACGGTTCTTGCCGCCTACCAGGGCACGCCGGAATACACGCCGGAGCTGGTTGCTGTGGTGGAGGCCTTCCAGCAGGAGCACGGGCTCAAGGCCGACGGTGTCGTCGGCCAGGCGTCGCTTCGCATCCTGACGGGCGGCGACACGGTCGCCTCCAAGATCAACAAGCTCGAAATCGCCATGGAGCAGGCGCGCTGGCTGCCGGATGGTCTCGGCGACCGCTACGTCTTCATCAACCAGCCGGCCTTTACCGCCACCTACGCCGACAAGGGCGCCGAGCAGTTCTCCATGCGCGTCGTCGTCGGGTCCAAGGCGAACCAGACCTACTTCTTCCAGGACGAGATCCAGACGGTCGAGGTCAACCCCTACTGGGGCGTGCCGCAGTCGATCATCGTTAACGAGATGCTGCCGAAGCTCAGGAGCGACCCGAACTATCTCGACCGGATGGGCTACCAGGTCGAGGTCGGTGGTCGCCCGGTCCCGTCCGCATCGGTCAACTGGAACGGCTCGACCGCATCGGTTGCCGTGCGTCAGCCGCCGAGCAGCGACAATGCGCTTGGCGAGTTGAAGATCCTGTTCCCCAACAGTCACGCGATCTACATGCACGACACGCCGTCGAAGAGCTTCTTCAAGCGTGACAATCGCGCGCTCAGCCATGGCTGCGTGCGGCTTGCCGATCCGCGCCTGATGGCGGCGGCCGTGCTCGGCACCAGCGTCGACGATGTCGGCAAGGAGATCGCCGGCGGCCGCAACAAGGCGCTGCAGGTTCCGGTGAAGGTTCCCGTCTACGTCGCCTACTTCACGGCTTGGCCGAACAAGGACGGCGTGGTCGAGTACTTCAACGACGTCTATGAGCGCGACATGTATATGAACCGGGCCTTCGAGGCGACGCGCGGCGCACGCCGGGCAGAAGGATAAGCAAGAAAAAGGCCGCTTCGAGCGGCCTTTTTCCTGTCTGCTATTTGGAAAACAGGCCCGAGACCAGATCCGGGGTCAGTTCGTCGAAGTGGCTGATGACAACGGTGGGGTCGAGGCTTTCGACCGGAACATCGGAATAGCCGAAGGGAACGGCGATCGAGGGTACCTGAGCATTGCGGGCGACGAGGAAGTCGTTGAGGCTGTCGCCGACCATCACGGCGCGGGTCGCCAGGCCCCCGGCATTGGACACCGTGCGCAGCAGGTGGGCAGCATCCGGTTTGCGCACTTCGAAGGTATCGCCGCCCGATATCGCGGCGAAGCGCTCGATCAGGCCGAGCCGTTCGAGCAGACGCGTGGCGAGCTTTTCCGGCTTGTTGGTGCAGACCGCGAGCTTGAAGCCGGCGCCGGATAGGCGGTCGAGCGCGTCGACCAGGCCCGGATAGGGCAGCGAATCGCCCGGCATCGAGCCGTGGTAGAAATCGACGAATTCCTTCAGCTGCCATTCCAGCATGTCTTCGGCCAGCGGCTTTTGCCGCATCGCAAAGGTGCGCTCGATCATGGCGCGGGCACCGTGGCCGACGAGATGGGTGAGGTCGCCGTAGGTGACCGGCTCGACGCCGGCCTGGGTAACCGCATGGTTGAGGCTGGCGACCAGGTCTGGCGCCGTGTCGACGAGCGTTCCGTCGAGATCGAAGACGACAATGGGAGAAGACAAGGAGAAAACCTCTTGGCGCTGAAAACCGTTGTTGATCGGGTAGGCGAACTCATCGGCGATTGCAATGGCAAGCGGCGCCGGCAAGCACACGGAATCCTGAGTGCCGATTTCATTTTGACTTTTGTTTGCGTCGTCGGGCGTGTAAGTGTCACAGCGGAAAAACGGGCGGCCGTTCGCTGATTGCGGCCTGCTGCCCGTGCGAATCACAAGGGAGCGACCGGCGCATGGACGCCCGCGAAATGAAGATCAAAGCCGCGGCCGCGGCGCTGGAATATGTCGAAGACGGCATGCGTCTCGGCATCGGCACGGGTTCCACGGCCGAGGAGTTTGTGCGGCTCCTGGCCGAGAAGGTTGCAGCGGGCTTTCGCATCGAAGGCGTTCCCACCTCGGAGCGCACGGCGCGGCTCTGCCTCGAACTCGGCGTTTCGCTGAAGTCGCTCGACGAGCTGCCCGAACTGGACCTGACGATCGACGGCGCCGACGAGGTCGATGGTCAGCTGCGTCTGATTAAGGGCGGCGGCGGCGCGCTACTGCGCGAGAAGATCGTTGCGGCTGCGTCCAAGCGCATGATCGTGATTGCCGACGAGACGAAAGTGGTCGACGTTCTCGGCGCCTTCAAGCTTCCGATCGAGGTCAATCCTTTCGGTCAGGTGGCAACCCGGATCGCGATCGAAAAGGTTGCCTCGCGCCTCGGACTTTCCGGCGACATCACGGTCCGCCAGTCCCATGACGGCGCCTTTCTGACGGACGGCGGGCACCTCATTCTCGATGCATCTTTTGGCCGTATTCCTGATGCAGATGCGCTCGCCGGGGAGCTGAATGCCATTCCCGGCGTCGTCGAGCACGGGCTTTTCATCGGCATCGCTTCGCTGGCAATCATTGCCGGGCCGCAAGGGGCACGCACGCTGACTGCGTCCTGAGCCGGCTTCGCTGCCCCGTCAGGGGCAGGAGCGGTGAAGACAACAGGTTTCCATACATGCGGGCCTGGCGGCGGCAATCGCCCGGGCAGCATGCGACAAACACAGGAGCAAGGGTAAAAATGAACAAACTCGCAGGTCTTGTCCGCACTTTCGCTGCCACCGCGGTTCTGCTGTCCGCGTCCGTTCCGGCGGTTAAGGCCCAGGACGTCTCCGAAGACCAGATCAAGGCGGCGCGCGCGACGATCGCTGCTCTCGGCGTAACCAACAGCTTCGACAACATTCTGCCGAACCTTGCCGAGCGTCTGAAGAACACGCTGATCCAGGCATCGCCGAACCATCAGGAACTGATCACTGCGACCGTCGACGACAAGGCGCTGAGCCTTGCCGCCCGCCGCGCCGATCTCGAGAACGAAGCCGCGACGATCTACGCCAAGACCTTTTCGCTCGAAGAGCTGAACGCGATCACCGAGTTCTACAACTCGGCCGCCGGCAAGAAGCTCCTGAACGACGGCCCGATCGCATCCCGCGAACTCCTGAAGGCCGCAGACATCTGGGCATCGGGCGTATCGCGCGACCTGACCCAGGAAGCCACCAAGTCGCTCGACGAGAAGGTCGGCTCCACCCAGCCGGCAGCAGCCGAAGGTGCAGTTCAGGCGCCGGCACAATAAGCCGCGGCGCCGAGCGCCTTCATCACGTTTCGAGGAGCCCGGAGCGATCCGGGCTTTTCTTTTGCCCGGAGGCTCCACTATATGTGCCTGCGACGCGGCCATCGGCTGCGCCCGGTTGCGTGTCGGCCCAGGATCGTTCGGCGCGCTTTTCAGATCGCCATTTCGGCCCGCTTGCTTTCAGGAGACTGCCCATGCCCGCTTTCGACTATGACCTTTTCGTAATCGGCGGCGGTTCGGGCGGCGTGCGCAGCGGGCGTCTTGCAGCAAGCCTCGGCAAGAAGGTCGCGATCGCGGAAGAGTTTCGCTATGGCGGCACCTGCGTTATCCGCGGCTGCGTTCCGAAGAAGCTTTATGTCTACGCGTCGCAGTTTTCCGAGCACTTCGAAGATGCAGCGGGCTTCGGCTGGACGGTCGGCGAAAGCACGTTCGACTGGAAGAAGCTGGTCGCCGCCAAGGAGCAGGAAATTACCCGGCTCGAAGGGCTCTACCAGAAGGGCCTCAACAATGCGGGCGCCGAAATCCTGCATACGCGCGCCGAGCTCGTCGGCCCGAACACGGTTCGCCTGCTCGACAGCGGCAAGACGGTAACGGCCGAACGCATCGTCATTGCCGTCGGAGGTCATCCGACCCCGCATGACGCGCTGCCCGGCCACGAGCACTGCATTTCCTCCAACGAAGCCTTCGACCTTGCGGAACTGCCGAAGTCGATCCTGATCGCCGGCGGCGGCTACATCGCCGTCGAGTTCGCCAATGTCTTCCACGGCCTCGGCGTCGAGACGACGCTGATCTATCGCGGCAAGGAAATTCTCTCGCGGTTCGACCATGACCTGCGCCGCGGGCTGCACGTCGCTATGGAGGAGAAGGGCATCCGCATCCTTTGCGAGGACATTATCCAGTCCGTCACGCTCGACGCCGACGGCAAGCGCGTCGCGCACACGATGAAGCACGGCGACATCGTCGCCGACCAGGTCATGCTGGCGCTCGGGCGTGTGCCGAACACCAGAGGTCTCGGCCTGGAGGCCGCCGGCGTCAAGACGGACGAGCGCGGCGCCATCATCGTCGACGCCTTCTCGCGCACCAGCGCGCCCGGCATCTATGCGCTTGGCGATGTGACGGACCGCGTTCAGCTGACGCCGGTCGCGATCCATGAGGCGATGTGCTTCATCGAGACCGAGTACAAGAACAATCCGGTGTCGCCGGACCACGATCTGATCGCGACTGCCGTCTTCTCGCAGCCGGAAATCGGTACTGTCGGTCTGACCGAAGAGGAAGCGGCGCGCCGGTTCGACGAACTCGAAGTCTACCGCGCCGAGTTCAGGCCGATGAAGGCGACCCTTTCGGGCCGCAAGGAAAAGATGATCATGAAGCTGATCGTCAATGCCGCCGACCGCAAGGTGCTCGGCGCTCACATCCTTGGCCATGACGCTGGCGAAATGGCGCAGCTGCTCGGTATTTCGCTGAAGGCCGGCTGCACCAAGGACGATTTCGACCGGACGATGGCGGTGCACCCGACGGCGGCGGAAGAGCTGGTAACGATGTATTCGCCGTCCTATCGCATCCGCAAGGGCGAGCGGGTCTGAGCCGCCTCAGGCGGAAGCTCCTGCAAACCGCGCCTCCTCGCGTTTGAAAAGATCGGCGAGGCGATCGATGACCGTCCGGACTTCCGGACGGCGCCGGTCGTCGTCGTTTGCCGCGATCCACAACGGATGCGTCAGGCCCTCAATCAATTCGCCTTCGCGCTTCAGGAATGGATCACCTTCGCCGACGAAGGCGGGCAGGACGCCGCGGCCGGCGCCATTGCGGATCAGCCGCACGAGAAGGGCGGCACTGTCGGTCCACGTATGGATCTGCTGCTCGCGGTTTTCAAAGACCCATTTTTCAGCCGGCGAGCTGGCAACTTCGGTGCCAATCGATATCCAGGGAAAGTCCTCGCGCTCCGGCATGTTGCCGGCGCGATAGACGGCATAGGCGATGTTCACCGAGCGGCGCACGGCCACGTTGCCGGAGCGGGGCTGTTCGTACAGGACGGCCACATCGGCCTCTCTGAAGGTCAAGTCGAGGCCGCGATGCGCATGCTTGCAGCAGAAGCGAAAACTGTCGCCAGCGGCGCGGATATCGGTTGAATGATCGGCGACGAAACCTGCGACCCAGGCGTCGCTTGCGACTGACACGATCGGCAGGGCGAAGGCGTCGCGGTGCCAGTCGGAGATATTTGCGGCGGCATTCCGCATGGCACGGACATGTTCGAGGAGGATCTGGCCATCGTGGGCGAGGCGATAGCCTTGCTGACTGCGGATGAAGAGTGCCCTGCCGGTCGCTCGCTCGAGCGCGAGCATGCGGCGGCCGATGGTCGGCGCGCTCAACCCCGTTCGCGTGGCAGCCCCGCTCAAGCCACCCTCGGTCGCAACGTGATAAAACAGTTTCAAATCGTCCCAGGCTGCCTCGGCCATAAGCACTCCATGGCGGTCATTGTCTCGTAGTAGCGCGGGTCGTCCGCCCTGACTTCCGTTCGCGGATGAAAGACGTCTTTCAACGGTGCGCCTACAACGCTGCCGGCGAAGACATTAGGTCTCCCATTGTCTCAAGGCAAAGGAGGCGAGACCATGTTTGAACATTGGGCGGTCATGTGGACGGTTCTGCAGCGTGAACGTCGCCGCGGGTCACGCAACGGCTTGGATGATCCGCTCGACGGACCGGAGTGGCGTGGCCTGCACTG
Source organism: Ensifer sp. EB106-05-01-XG146 (assembly GCF_058791875.1). Lineage (NCBI taxonomy): Bacteria > Pseudomonadati > Pseudomonadota > Alphaproteobacteria > Hyphomicrobiales > Rhizobiaceae > Ensifer > Ensifer sp. EB106-05-01-XG146. The sequence goes on along the minus strand of NZ_JBYTDX010000001.1, from coordinate 1,726,792 downwards.
GGTGCTGCCGGCCTTCTCTTTTCTGCTTAACCGGCGCAGATCGGACGCGCGCTTGACGCGTTCCGATGCGCCACTCACCGAACGCACAGGCGCGCGCTGGGACGTGAGGGCCAGCCATTGCCGGCCGCAAGCCGCCGGGCACGATCGCTGAACAATCTGTCGCCTATCTTGGCGGCGGCTGTAGCATCAGGGATGCCACTATCCCATTGAAACTGCGTATCGTTCTTTCGATATAGGGAGTAAGACTTTCGGGATCGTGCGCTCCGCGGAAATATCGTTGCGCCCCGGGCGCCCTGCAAAGCAATGAATTCTGGTAGGATGGCTTTCCAAGCGTTTCCTTAACGTCTATAAGCCCGCATTCCGCGGCGTTTCCGGCTGGGCGGGCACGAGGCTTGGCTAAGTGACCGGGGCAGGGCGAGCGGATGTTGAGTGAAATTTCAGAATACCGGGCGGCCGCCATTGGCCGTCAGGGCGTGACCCGCGCGGTTGGATCCGCGGCAGACAACAGGTGATCGAAATGGCACAGACTTGGACTCCAAACAGCTGGCGGCAGAAACCCATCCAGCAGGTGCCGGAATATCCGGACCTGGCAGCGCTTGAGGCGACCGAAGCGCGCCTCGCGAAGTATCCGCCGCTGGTGTTTGCGGGCGAAGCCCGTCGTCTGAAGAGTGCCCTCGCCAATGTCGCCGAAGGCCGCGGCTTCCTGCTGCAGGGCGGCGACTGCGCCGAGAGCTTTGCCGAGCACGGCGCTGACACGATCCGCGACTTTTTCCGCGCCTTCCTGCAGATGGCCGTCGTTCTGACGTTCGGCGCGCAGCAGCCGGTGGTCAAGGTCGGCCGTATCGCCGGCCAGTTCGCCAAGCCCCGTTCCTCGGGTATCGAGAAGCAGGGTGACGTGACGCTTCCGTCCTACCGCGGTGACATCATCAACGGCATCGAGTTCACCGAGGAAGCGCGCATTCCGAACCCGGAACGCCAGATCATGGCTTACCGCCAGTCGGCTGCGACGCTGAACCTTCTGCGCGCGTTTGCGATGGGCGGCTATGCCAACCTCGACAACGTGCACCAGTGGATGCTCGGCTTCGTCAAGGACAGCCCGCAGGCGGAACGCTACCGCAAGCTTGCGGACCGCATCTCCGAGACCATGGACTTCATGAAGGCGATCGGCATCACCTCGGAAAACCACCCGAGCCTGCGCGAGACCGATTTCTTCACCAGCCATGAGGCGCTGCTGCTCGGCTACGAGCAGGCGTTGACGCGCGTCGACTCGACCTCGGGCGACTGGTACGCCACGTCCGGCCACATGATCTGGATCGGCGACCGTACCCGCCAGCCCGACCATGCGCATATCGAATACTGCCGCGGCATCAAGAACCCGCTCGGCCTCAAGTGCGGCCCGTCGCTGACGGCCGATGGCCTGCTGGAGCTGATCGACCTTCTGAACCCGGCCAACGAAGCCGGCCGCCTGACGCTCATCTGCCGTTTCGGCCATGACAAGGTGGCCGAGCATCTGCCGCGCCTCATCCGTGCGGTCGAGCGCGAAGGCAAGAAGGTGGTCTGGTCCTGCGACCCGATGCACGGCAACACGATTACGCTCAACAACTACAAGACCCGTCCGTTCGAGCGGATCCTGTCGGAAGTGGAGAGCTTCTTCCAGATCCACCGCGCCGAGGGTTCGCACCCGGGCGGCATCCATATCGAGATGACCGGCAACGACGTGACGGAATGCACCGGCGGTGCGCGTGCGCTTTCGGGCGACGATCTCGCCGACCGTTACCACACCCATTGCGATCCGCGCCTCAACGCGGACCAGGCGCTGGAACTCGCCTTCCTGCTCGCCGAACGCATGAAGGGCGGCCGCGACGAGAAGAAGATGGTCGTCAACGGCTGATCTAAATCTCTGGCATTGTTCAGGTTTTCTGAACGTCGCTTGGATGCTTTGAATTTGACAATGCCGGGCCGGCTCTGGAAGCTGGCCCGGCATTTTCGTGTCTGGAGCAGGGCGCGGCGCGGGCTGTGGCTTGCGTCGGCACGCTCCATGGCAGGATCGAGGGGTCATAAACTTGGGGAGGGGCAATGCAGGACATTCATCACGGGGGCTGCCTTTGTGGCACCATTCGCTTCAAAGCGCGCGGCGAGTTGCGCGAGCTGATCTTCTGCCACTGCAGCCAATGCCGGAAGCAGACCGGGCTCTATTACGCCGCCACCAACGTGCAGGACCAGGACTTCGAGCTGAAGGGCGCGGAAAACGTAACCTGGTACAGGGCCAGTGACAGCGCCAGCCGGGGCTTTTGCCGTCAATGCGGGTCAGCGCTGTTCTGGAAGGCGGACGGTTCGGATTACACCTCGATCCTCGCGGGCGCCTTTGACAAGCCGACGGTGCTGAAGCCGGGCTACCATATCTTCTGCGAAGATCAGGGCGATTTCTACGAGATCAAGGACGACCTGCCGAAATTCGCAGCCGGCCGCGTCTGAGGTTCAGGCCGGCGGGTTTGCCGCCTGTCGCTCGGCCTGCTCGAAGCCATTGGCAAGGCCGGCAAGCTTAACTGCCTGCCATTGGCAATATTCCTCGATCAGCCGCTCACTCAACCAGAACAGGCCGCGCTGCCCCTCATCGGCTCTTCCAAGCAAGCCCAGGTCCTGGGCCCGCGTGAAGATGCGCCGGATATGGGTGTTCGAGATCATGTAATGCGTGGCGAGATCCGAGAGGTTCGCCTCCAGCCAGACTTTGCCGTCCACAGGCTCAAGGCTCTTCGGCCGCGCCATGAGATCGTCGAGCAGGAGGCCACCGCACTCGGTCCAGACGAAAGCCGCGACACCTTCCGGCGGCTGGGTCCACCGGCGATCCGAAAGCAGCAGGCGGGCGGCGATTGGCTGAGCCCGTTCGAAAACGGTGCGGTCGGCTTCGACGCGTGCGACACGGCCTTGGCCGTCGAAGCGATCGAGCGTTCCCATCTGGCTCATGAACCAGCGCAGCATGGCGCCTTCGCTGATTTCGGTCGGCTCTAGCGGACGGATCTTCTTGCGACCCCGGCCGCCCTCCGCGTCGCGCAAAAGCTTGTAGGTCAGCAGTTCGGCGATGAAGGCAGCGGCGGTATTGCGGCTGGCGCCGCCGGTCTCATGGATGAACTTGAGAAGGCGGGCGGTCGTAACCCCCGTTTCGGGATTGCCGGGCTCACGCTCGAGGTGCAGGGCGTAGACGGCCTGGCTGAGCGTCCATTTCTGGTGGGAGGCGACAAGGCGAGCGATGCGGGGGAACATGTCGTAGGCCGCCATCAGATCGCGCGCGCTCGCCTGGAGCACGTTGCGTAACTCCGGATGACAAAGAAAACCTTCCGCGGTGAAGGCGAGCGAGCCATCCCGCGCTGCGCCTTCCTGCTCTGCCATCACATGCATCTGCTGCGCACACCCCCAATGCTTGCGCGGCCCGCCAAGTGAAGGGCACACTCGGTGCCCCGCCGGCCAGCCGCGCTCAGCTGCATTCCTTTTACTAGGGCTACCTTGTGCATAACGTGTCAGCAACCGAATTTGTTCAACGGGGCGTTGACGGTGGCCGTCGAACGCCCCGTTCGAACGGGTCTACTGCACGAGGACCGGCGACTGGCACTTGACGCCGGTGACGCGGACATCGGCCTCGCCGACCCGTACGCCGACGAGCAGCAGAAGGTTGTAGAGCAGATCGTCGACCGGCTTGGTAACGGCTCCGAGCGTTTGGGCCAATGCCTGCTGCACGATGGTCGGGCTGCCGAGCGTCAGGAACAGGACCTGTATGTTCAGGTCGAGATTGTTGAGGAGCGTTTGCGTCGTCGAGGTCAGGATGTCCTTGGTCGAGACCGTCTTGATCGACCGGGCCGCGACCTCGGACGGGCTGAAGCTCAGGCGCGTCGGCTTGAGGTTTTGCGCCTCGACATGGGCTAGCGCATCGATCTTGACCACCAGGGCGTCCACGAGCTTGGCTCTTTGTACCCGCGCGTCTGACGAGAAGTTGGACAGGACCGCCGGATCGACGTCGCCGATGGCGATTTCGGCAATGCCGGGCACCGCATCGACGCTGACCGAAGCATTTTCGGGCGTGCCGCCATAGCACCTGATGTCGGCGAGCTTGGCTTCCGCATAGGCGAGTTCGACATAGATCGGCAGGCGGATGCGAATGCCGGCAAGGGCGGCCAGGCCATCGACGTTGACTTCGACGGCAAGGCGGGTCTGGGCGGTGCGTATTGCTGCGCCGGGCGTGCCGAGGCGGTGGCTTGGCGTTTCGACGGGCGGCTCGCCGATCGCAAGCTTGACCTTGGCAGATGCGATGCCCGGAAGGCCGGCCACGGCATTGAGGGCGATCTGGTTTTCGCCATTGGCGATGGCTGCAGCCGCCGACACGATCTGCAGCGCGCTTACGCGCATCGCCCAATCGGAGCCGGCGTCGACCTGCAGGCTCTTCTTCGGATCGAGGTTGAGGATCTGCGCCAAGGTGAAAGTGCGCTTGTCGTTCGAGGTCGAAAGTTCGATGCTCTTGAGTGCGGCCGTGACCGTTCCGGACAGGCCCTGGACGAGCCGCATGGAGGCAAGCAACTGCGGCATCGTCAGGTTTGCCTTGAGCACGTCTTCATAGGACGCAGCCGTCAGGTTGAGCCTGGTCGCAATGACCTTCAGGAAGGGCTGGATATCGATATCGGCGTCGATGAGCGCCTGGTAATCCATGACCTTGAGCGAGATCGTCGTTCCGAGCATCTGCCCGAGGATGGAGTTGAGCAGCCCATCATTGAGGCTTGCAAGACGGGAGCCTACGGAGAAGGCCGCGATCTTCGAGCTCGCCGCCGTGCCGTAGACGCTGAGGTCCGGCGGGGCGCTGAAGATCGAGGCGAGGAAGATGTCGCCCTTCCTTTCGAGCATCACCTGCACGGCGTCCGTGGGCGTGGCGTCCTTGATAAAGCGCTGGCCGGCATCGACCGACGGATCGGGGACGTAGCGCCCGCGCGCTACGGTCGCGACGCCATCAAGCTTGGCGGTGCTGATGTCACCGGGCGGCAGGGTCTTGCCGTCGATGGTCAACAAACCGTTCGGCGTCGATACGCCGTAGTTCAGGCCATTGTTGGCGAAGTGGTTGAGCACGGCCTTCTCGGCGGCGGAGACGTTGGCCGCTGCCGCGATCGCAGCGAGATCGACCGAAGACTGCATTTCACGCTTCTGGACGGTCAGGTAGCCGTAGTCGATCGCAAGGGCCATGGACGTGATCACCAACGGCATGGCCAGGGCGGCCGAGATACCGATATTGCCGCTACGGGCTCGGGCGAGGGAGCGCATGGGTTTCCACAGCATATCAGACCCCTCCGATGCGGATGGTTGCGAAGCGCTCGATCTGTTCGCTCGGCATGGCGAATGTGAACAGGTTGAAGATCGGCAGGTCGCCGGCGTCGTATTTGATCCGGACGGTGAACTGGTTTGCGTTGTTGGCGTCGTCCCTGACGGTGACGGTCATGCGCGACGACTTGATGAAGGCCTGATCCATCGTCGTGCGACGGATATAGTCGGTCGCGAGCCGTTCACGCTCGGTTTGGGAGAGGCCGGCGATGGCTGTGCGGGCGGCATCGGCAGCAATCTGCTGAATGGAATGGGCGGCACTGAGATAGACGCCATAGGCGATCAGGGTCAGCACGCACATGAAGAAGAGTGGTGCTATTATTGCAAATTCGATCGCAGCGGCCCCGTCCCGGCCGCCTAACAGGCGCTTGAAGTTGGACATTGCAGCATCTCCGCGTACCCACGTTGCTGTATTTCTCGAATGTCCCTGCACCCATAACGTGATCCTCAAATATTAATTTTTTCATACTCCGATAAGTTGTTGAATCCCAATGCATTTCGCAAATGTTGCAAAATGTGTATTCACAGTTGAATTAGTATTTATGAAAATTAGCTAGTTTTCGCCCTGTCGCGGCGGCTGCGCGCCCGCGTCCGGGCGCCGAATCCGCGCGAGGGCAGGCTTGCGTATCGCCAGCGCATCGTCCCGGTTCGGCCGGGGGCCGGTCACTCCTGTCCGGGGGGCGTGCGATAGCGTTCGAGCTGCCGGTTGAGCGTCGCCAGGTCCGCGCGCAATTCGGAGATCTCGCGCAGCAACACGTCGTCGACCTTGTGATGCAGTGCGATCAGTTCGACTTCCGACTTGAGATTGACTTCGTAATCCTTCGAGGCAGCGAAGCGGTCGCGCTCCGCCTGGCGGTTCTGCGACATCATGATGACCGGAGCCTGCAGCGCGGCGAGCATCGAAAGCATCAGGTTGAGGAAGATATAAGGGTAGGGATCGAAGGCGCCGGTGGCGAGCAGAATGGTGTTCAGCAAAACCCAGAAGACGAGAAAGCCGCAGAAGCCAATGATGAAGCTCCAGGAGCCGCCGACGCGGGCGATGTTGTCTGCGAGCCTGTCGCCGAAGGAGAGCCGTGCCGTGAAGGCGGCATGTGAATCGGTGGCGAGCGTGCGTCGGTCCCGGGCATGGGTAAGAATGCGGCGCTCGATCTCTCCGAGCTCGCTGAGCGGCTTGCCGAAAAGCTGTTTCGATATGTCATTGAAGTGCGGCATGGCGATCTCCGGAGTTGGCCGGAGACAATCTAGCGCGTCAGCGCCGCAAGGAAATCACGCGGTACGCGAAAATGCCGCAAGGACCGGAGCGGTTGCTGGCCGCTCCGGTCTTCGATCAGTGGGTTTCGACGCTGGCGAAGAGATCAGCGTGTGACTTGAAGAACCGGTCGGTCGAGAAGCGGTCGCCGAACATCATGTCGTGTTGCAGGAAGCGGTAGTCACGCAGGAGTGCCGGCACCTTCGGCTGGCGCGACCACTCGGCGACTTCCTTGCCATTCTTGCGGATCAGCATGTAGCGGTCGACGACGCGGTACTGGTCATACACCTTGCCGAGGAAGCCGGTGTAGTAGGGATGCTCGTAACCGGACTGCTTGAGGATCTGGTAGGAGAGGAAGGCCGGGCTGATGGTGCCGACGTTCTTCTTCGGGCCAGTCTTGTTCGACCAGACGACGAGCGGCGTTTCATGCTGCGCCTTCATCTGCTCCTTCGAACCTTTGCGCTCCGCCGTCACACCCTTCATGAAACCGGTGCTGGTATAGACGGTGTTAAGCGGCGGCAGATGGTCGCCAAAGAGCACGATAACCGTTTCGCGATCGCGGTTCTTGGCCCAGTCCATCAGCTTCTTCAGGCTGTCGTCAGCCTCCTTGATGCCCTGCGCGTAGGTGGCAAGAACCTGGCGGTCGGCCTCGGGCAGATCGCCTTCGACCTTGATGGTGTTGTTGGCGTAGCGGTTGGCCTCATAGGGGCCATGGCCCTGGAGTGTGACGGCGAAGAAGAAGAACGGGTCGTCCATCGCGTCGGCTTGGCGGATGATCTCGTTGGTCAGCGAGTCGTCCGAGGCGAAGATGCCGCGCTTCTGCATCGGTGGCATGTTCTCTTCCGACTTGAACATGTCGAAACCGAAGGCCTTGTAGACGGCGGTGCGGTTCCAGAACCAGCTCTGGAACGGATGGATGGCGCGCGAGACGTAGCCTTCGCCACGGAAGAAAGTGGCAAGCGACGGGATCGGATTGCGGATGTACTGCTGGTACGGGATGCTGCCATAGGGCAGGAACGCGTTGGAGAAGCCGGTCAGCGCCTCGAACTCGACGTTGGCGGTCATGCCGCCGAACTCCGGCGAGAAGACGTTGCCCGACTGCATTTCACGGATCGTCGGCATCGGGTCGGGCGACAGCTTGACGTTCGGCAGGCGGGTCGGATCCCAGAAGGATTCGCTCATCAGCACGATGACGTCGGGCTTGCCGCGGTGCGAGGTGCCGGCGGGAAGCGGCTTCACCGGAATGCGGTCGATCGCGTCGGCCATGTAGCCGGCGGGCGCGCTGACATTGGCCATCGGCAGGTTGATCGCAAAGGCGAGCGCAAAGCCGTTGTGCTTATAGTTCTCGGTCTGGTCCCACATGATCGGGATGACCTTCAGGCGATCACGGATCCAGGAAAACTGGTTGTAATCCATGATGTTCCAGAAGGCGACGAGCAGCGGCAGCGCGAAGGCGAGGCGGGCGACACGCTCGCGGGTCGTCAGCTTCGGGAAGGTCCGCCAGGCAAAGCGCAACAGGAGGGCGATGGCGACGACGGTGGCAACCAGGCCGACGGCGATGCCGAGCGCCGTCCACGGACGGTCCTTTACCAGCACGGGCATCAGCTCCATGATCTGGCGGCCGAACAGGAAGTCGGTCGGATAGAGCGGATCGGACAGGAACACCTGCTTCTGCTGGCAGATGACGGCCGGCAGAAGTGCCAGCGGCGCGATCACCACGGCGGACTTGTGCTCGCGGCCGAAAATACCGTCGACAGCGAGCAGAATGAGAAAGAATATGCCGATGGTCGTCAGCGCCGGGCGCGTCGGGTCGAGGACGTAGGAAAGGGTGTCGGTCAGCGACTGACGGACGATCAGTTCAACGGCGAAGACAAGGGCAGTTGCAACGAACAGGGAGAACAGGGCGCTGCGCGTGGAAGCGAGCGTCTTGGCGTGCCGTGCGGCGAAGCCGGGTCGGTCGGCATAGACACGTGAGCCTCGCGCGACAGCGGAATCGATACTGGCCAACATATTCTCCAATTTCATAAATGCGTCGTGTAACTGTCATACGCCCGTCATTTTGAACAGGGGATGAATGGTTTCTTAACGGGAATGGAGGGTGGCTTTTCGTGGCGTGAAGCCGCACGAACGGCCCAGTATAAGGACCGGGAAAAACAGAAGTTTTGGGTTTTTTTCGCGTGGCTGCGATTGGCTGTGGGTATTTTTCCGCAGATTGCGCTAAAGAACATTGCGAAAGTCAGATGCAATCGTTCAGGACAGACCGACAGGCCCGCTCATGACCGCCCATAAAAACGCCCCCTCGCTCCTTCGTATCGCCGTTGCCCAGCTCAATCCGACCGTGGGCGACATCGCCGGAAACCTGGCCAAGGCGCGTGAGGCGCGCGCCGATGCGGCGCGACAGGGCGCCGATCTCCTGCTTTTGACGGAGCTGTTCATTTCGGGCTATCCGCCGGAAGACCTTGTTCTGAAGCCGGCCTTTCTCAAGGCCTGCCTCCAGGCCGTCGAAAAGCTGGCCGCCGAGACGGCCGATGGCGGCCCGGGCGTCATCATCGGCTTCCCGCGCCTGTCGAAGACCGGCCGACATAACGCCGTGGCAGTACTCGACGATGGCAAGGTGATCGCGATCCGCGACAAGGTCGATCTGCCGAACTACGGCGAGTTCGACGAGAAGCGCGTCTTCGATCCGGGCGAGATGCCGGGACCGGTCAATTTCCGCGGTGTGCGCATCGGCATTCCGATCTGCGAGGACATCTGGGGCGATCTCGGCGTCTGCGAGACGCTGGCCGAAAGCGGTGCTGAAATCCTGCTGTCGCCGAATGGTTCGCCCTATTATCGCGGCAAGGTCGACGTGCGCCATCAGGTCGTGCTGAAGCAGGTGATCGAGACGGGCCTACCGATGATCTATGCCAACCAGCTCGGCGGCCAGGACGAACTGGTCTTCGACGGCGCCAGCTTCGCCTTCAACACCGACAAGTCGCTCGCCTTCCAGATGAGCCAGTTCGAAGAGGCGATCTCGATCGTGGAGTGGAAGAAGGGCGAGAGCGGCTGGCATTGCGAGCACGGCCTGAAGTCGCGCCTGCCGGAGCGGGAGGAGGCGGATTACCGCGCATGCATGCTCGGCTTCCGCGACTATGTGAACAAGAACGGCTTCAAGAATGTCGTGCTTGGCCTCTCCGGCGGTATCGATTCCGCCATTTGCGCAGCGCTCGCCGTCGATGCGCTCGGCGAGGAGCGGGTGCGCACGGTCATGCTGCCCTACCGCTACACCTCGCACGAATCGCTGAAGGACGCCAAGGAATGCGCCGAGGCCCTCGGCTGCCGTTACGACATCGTGCCGATCTCCGAGCCGGTCGAAGGGTTCCTCAGCGCACTCTCCGATACGTTCGAAGGCACGGAATCCGGCATCACCGAGGAGAACCTGCAGAGCCGCACCCGCGGCACGATCCTGATGGCGATCTCCAACAAGTTCGGCTCGATGGTGGTGACGACGGGCAACAAGTCGGAGATGTCGGTCGGCTATGCCACGCTCTATGGCGACATGAACGGCGGCTTCAACCCGATCAAGGACCTCTACAAGATGCAGGTCTATGCCATCTCGAGCTGGCGCAATACCACGGTTCCTCCGGGCGCGCTTGGTCCTTCCGGCATCGTCATTCCGCAGAACATTATCGACAAGGCGCCTTCGGCCGAGCTTCGTCCCAACCAGACGGACCAGGATTCGCTGCCGCCCTATCCGGTGCTCGACGACATTCTCGAATGCCTGGTGGAAAAGGAAATGGGGACGGACGAGATCGTCGCCCGCGGCCATGACGAGGTGACCGTTCACCGGGTCGAGCATCTGCTCTACATCGCCGAATACAAGCGCCGGCAATCGGCGCCGGGCGTCAAGATCACCAAGAAGAACTTCGGACGCGACCGCCGCTACCCGATCACCAACCGCTTCCGCGACCGGGGCTAGGCGATGGATATCCTCTCCGAAGAGACGGACGGCCGACAGGGCCGTGCAGATTTTACGGACGAGGAAATCCGGCTCCTGCGACTGTGGTCGGCAAGCGACGTTTCCGCCGGCCGGCAGCTTTCGGCGCAGATCGGCTATTTCGCGACGCCTGCGGTCTTTGGGGTCTATGGCCTTGCGACCGGAAGCCTCACCGTCGTCGGCGTTGCCTTCATCTGCATCCTGCTCCTGCTGGCCTGGGGTCTGGTCACCACCTGGCGGGACCGACGCGATTCCGTTCTGATGCAATCGGTCTGTTCCAAGGTTCTGGCGACTCTGCCGGCGGGTGAAGACAAGAAATAGCGGCCTCGTCCGGGAGAGAAGAGCATGCGCAGTTCCGTCGAAATCCATGACATCGCAACAGGTGAAACGCGGGTTGTCTGGCAGACGGACCGGCTGGTCGAGGCACCGAACTGGTCGCGGGACGGCTCACATCTGATCATCAACGGTGACGGCAGGCTCTATCGGCTTGGCCTTGATGGTTCCGAACCGGTGGAGATCGATACCGGTTTTGCGACGCTCTGCAACAACGACCACGGCCTCTCCCCGGATGGCACGACGATCGCGATCAGCGACAAGACCGAGTTCGGGAAATCGGCGATCTACCTGCTGCCGGCCGAAGGCGGCACGCCGCGGCTCGTCACCCGCAACCTGCCTTCCTATTGGCACGGCTGGTCGCCCGACGGGAACACGGTGACCTATTGCGGCATCCGCGACCAGGTCTTCGACATCTATACGATCTCCGTCGACGGCGGCGAGGAGCGGCGGCTCACCCATGGGGAGGGCCGCAACGACGGGCCCGATTGGTCGGCAGACGGCGAATGGATCTATTTCAACTCGAGCCGTACCGGCCAGATGCAGATCTGGCGGATCCGCCCGGACGGTAGCGACGTCACGCGCATCACCGACAGCCCCTATGGCGACTGGTTTCCGCATCCGTCGCCTGACGGTAAGCATCTGCTCGTGCTTTCCTATGACGGCGACGTCTTCGATCATCCGAGGGATCTCGATGTCCGGTTGAGGCTGATGGACCTGGACGGCGGCAATGCCCGCATCCTGTTCGAGCTCTTCGGCGGGCAGGGAACGATCAACGTTCCCAACTGGGCGCCTACGGGCGATCGTTTCGCCTTCGTCCGCTACGAACGGGAAAGCTGACCGCGCTGGACAAGTATATCGAGGCCATGCTAGCGATGAGGTCGTTCGCAGGGCGCATCCGATCCGCGGGAAGGGCAAGGCCCACCTGTTTCACTGAACTTGGTTGCCACACCTCTTTTCAGTCTGTGGGCGCGGATACCGGACGTGAATGAAAGGAGGTCTTTCATGATCACGCGCGATCTTTCCGCGAACATTACCCTCGATACGATCCGCAAGCAGGCCAAGGCCTTTTTGAAGGCCGTCAAGGCTGGCGATGCCAGCGCAAGACAGCGGGCGCTTCCCTATTTCTCCGAACCGACCGCAATGGGCCTTCAGGATGCCCAGCTGGTGCTTGCCCGCGAATTCGGCTTTGCCAGCTGGACACGGCTGAAGCGGCATCTGGAGAAAGCCGAGACCGGCACGCCGTCGACCGAACAGGTCGCAAACCGCTTTCTCGCTCTGGCGACAGTCTCCTATTTCGGCGACGTCGCTGCCGATCCCGAGCGGTTCGCTCAGGCACTCGACCTTCTCAAGGACCATCCTGAGATTGCCGGGGACAACATTCACGTGGCCGCTGCGCTCGGCGACGCCGCGGCGATCGACCGCTTTCTCGATCGCGACCCGAAACTCGCAGAGAAGCGCGGCGGTCCGTTCGACTGGGAGCCGTTGCTCTACGCCGCATATGCCCGCGTTCCCGGCAGCTCGTCGCTGCCGGCGGGCGCCCGCCTGATTGCGCGCGGGGCCGATCCGAACGTCTACTGGCTCGACGACGGCCAGTATCGTTTCACGGCTTTGACCGGCGTCTTCGGCGAGGGCGAGGCGGGACCGGAGCGGCAGCCACCGCACCCGGATTGCCTTGCCTTTGCGCGGCTCCTGCTTAATGCCGGTGCCCGAGCCAATGACAGCCAGGCGCTCTACAACCGGATGTTCGAACCGGACAATTCCTGCCTCCAGCTGCTTCTCGACCATGGCCTTAATGCCGACGACCGCAACAACTGGCTGGTGCGCAACGATGGCGGCCTGGTCGAAAATGGCGAACGCGTCTTCGACTATCAGCTTGCCTGGGCACTGGAAAAACGCATCTCCGATCGCGTCCGGCTGCTTGTTGCGCACGGCGCCGACGTCAATCGCCCGATCAAGGGGCGCACGCCCTATCAATGGGCGGAGCTCGGCGGCGATCCGGCACTGGCACAATACCTCGTGTCGCGCGGCGCGACCGAAGCGCCGCTGGAGGATGTCGACCGGCTGGCCCGTGCCGTTGGGGAAGTGAAGGCCGACGAGGCGAGGGAACTTGTCGATAGGGATCCGACACTTGTCGCTCGAACCCAGGCTGCACACCCCGCCATTCTGCACGAGGCGGCGGGTGAGGACCGGCATGACGCCGTGGCGCTGATGCTCTCACTCGGCTTCGACGTCAACCGCATGACCTCGCGCACGCCGTTGCACGAGGCGGCGTTGCATGGACATGTCGCGATGGCGAGGCGCCTGCTCGATCACGGCGCCGATGCCTTAGCCCGCGACCCCTACCATCATGCACCGCCGATCGGCTGGGCCAAATACAACGGCAAGGACGCGATGGTCACTTTCCTGAAGGATCAGCCGCTCGACATCTTCGCAGCTGCGTCCTTTGGCGTGGCCGCGCGCCTCGCCGACATCCTCGACCGGCAGCCGGATCTGATCGAAACGCCGTTCGGCACGTTCCGCGGGCGCGGCAGGCCGGAGCCACAGTACGACTGGATGACGCCGCTTGCCTTTGCCGTGATCAACGGGCAGGCAGGAACGGTGCGGCTGCTTCTCGAAAGGGGCGCGAATGCACGCGTGCGCGATGGCGCCGCCGGCCCGTCGATACGCGATCTTGCCCTGGAGCAAGGCAATGCGGAGATCGTCGCCTTGCTGCGCGCTTCGGCGGCCGCGCCGCAATAGGATGCGCAGAGGGAGGCGCGGGCAGTCGCCCGCGTTCTCCTGATCCCCGCTGCGACCGCTGATTGTCGGGCGATTCAGCCGGTTGAAATCGTTAAGTATTTTATCACCAGCTTATTTAAGCCAAACTTCGATTTTGGTCGCTAGGGTGCCGGCAGTATCGGCTGCCATCGTTGCGCATCGCACCTCCACAAGTGCTAGTATGCCCGGCAGGGCCGGTACGGACGAGGGGGACTGGCGTGGTGGAAAAGGCGTTGCGGCAGGCAAAGCGGGACAAGACGGTCTGGGCGATCCATGCCGCCTGTACCTTGGTCGCGGTCCTGATCATTGCAAGCCTCATCTATGTCCTCGACCGGTCCGTCACCGAGGCCGATCGCTTCGGCCTTTCGGCCGAGCGTCGGCTTGTCGCAAACGAGCTGCGCCACCAGATGGATGCGGTCGTTCAGTTCCAGGCGCAGGTGTCCTTCTGGGACAAGACCTACGAGGAGCTGGCGACGGGGCATGTCAGCGAGAGTTTCGTCGCCGACGAGCTTTCGGGCTGGCTTTGGGAAGACTACGGCTTCTCCTGGATCATCTTCACGGATCCGGCCCGCACCGTTTCGACGGCGCTCAAGGACGGCGCATCGGTTCCGGCAGAGGTGGCCCGCGTGCCGCTCGACGAGGTCGATGATCTCGTAGACGAAGCCAAGCGCCGCTACGACAATGCGCTCAGGAACAACGACGGCACCTACAATCTCGATGTCACGACGCCAGATGCGCAGTCCGTGATGCCGGCCGTGCCCGGCATCCACGCGGTGGACCTGCGCGAGATCGGTGGGCGCATGAGTGTTGCCGTGGTGCAGGCGGTCATCCCCGAGACATTGGTGGTTCCGGCGGAACGGCGCGATCCGGTGCTCATGGTCGCCGTTCGGCCGGTCACGCCGAAAATGACGCGCGAGATCGCGGCACGGCTGGGTATTCGCGGGCTGGCCTTTGTTCCGCTCAACGAGCGGCCTGCAGGCAGTGCCTATGCGTCTGTCGGGCGCTGCTCCGATTCGTCCTGTCTCGTGGCCGCCTGGGTGCCGAAATCGCCCGGTGGGTTCGTCCGCGCGGAGCTGTTGCCGAGCGTCATTATCATGGCGATCGTCGCAGCACTGCTGATGGCCTTCGTGGCGCTGCGGTTCTCGACGCTCTTTGCCGCCCTGCAGCAGAGCGAGGCGCTGAACCGGCACCTTGCCAAGCACGATCGCCTGACGGGGCTGATGAACCGCAGCGGCTTCGACGATATGCTGGCGGCAGCCCTGTTGCGGGCATCGACGCATCCGTTCACGCTCGTCTATGCCGACCTCGATGAATTCAAGGAGGTCAACGACCGCCACGGCCACGCCGCCGGCGATGCCGTGCTGGTGGCCATGGCCGAACGCTTTCGCAACCGGGCTGGCCCGAAGGGCACGGTCGCGCGGCTTGGCGGTGACGAATTCGCGGTCATTCTCGGCGATTGCAGCGAGGCCGACGCCCGCAGCCTGACGGCCGGCCTGATCGCCGACGCGCAGACGCCGGTCGCTTTCGAGGGCCAAATGCTCGTTGTCGGCGGCAGCGCCGGCATCGCCTTTGCGCCGCGGCATGGCCTGACGGCACGCCAGTTGCTGCTGGCTGCGGACGAAGCGCTCTATCTGGCCAAGCGGCGCGGCCGCAACCGCTTCGAAACGGCGGACGACATGGTGTTACCGGCCGAAAAGAACGACGGCCAGTCGGCGGCCTGAACGTTACCCGCGGATCGGCAGCAGCGTTACTCCGGGACATTGTAGGGCGTGATCACCACCACGGCGGAGAGCTGCGGGCCGATTGCCGGCGCCTGGGCGCCGGGCCGCAGCATCATCGTGCGAAAGGCGGTGCGCGCATCGGTCCTGAGGTCGTGATGCAGCACGAAGTGAATGCGCCGTTCCCGCAACAGCGCCAGATTGTCCTCGTCGAGATCATGGGCGATGTAGAGCGCGCAGTGACGTTCGAGGCGCTCGAAGGCTGCAAGGACGGAGCGGTTGCCGCCACCGATCGAATAGGCCGCGTTGATATCGGGATTGGCCGAGAGCGCCGCGTGAGCCAGGCGGCCGGTTTCGCTGTCGCGGCCGTGGCCTTCGCTGATCTCGACGATCCGGATTGCCGGATAGCGCTCGCGCAACACCCGGCGAAAGCCGATCTCGCGTTCCTCCTCACCACGAAAGCGGCCGCTCGAAAGGGTCACCAGCACAGTTGCCGGCGCGCCGGAAAAGCGCTCCCCGAGGAGGTAGGCGGCCGTTTCGCCCGCCGCCCGGTTGTCGGCGCCGGCATAGGCCGTCCGCTGGGAATGGGGCAGGTCGGTTACCAGCGTCACGACGGGCGTGCCGCCCATCTCGAAACGGGCGACTGCGGCGACGATCTCGGGCACGTCCGGCGCCTTCAACACCAGGCCGTCGGTCCCGCGCAGCCGGATTCGGTCGAGCAGTTGCACGATCTCCTGTGGGCGCATCGTCTCGGCGAAGTGGAACCGGCAGCGAAAGACGGTGGGCGCGAAGGTCATCGCCTCGCTCTCGAAGGCGCGACGCACCGCATCGGTGAAGCGTTGCGGCGACTCCATGACGATATCGATCGCAAACTTGCGCCCCTGGATGTCGAGGCCGGCCTGCTGCTTCTCCAATTCCTCGATGGCTGCGCGAACCCGGGCCTCCGTCTGGCGGCGCACGCCCGGCCGCTCGTTGAGCACGCGATCGACGGTCGCGGTGCTGAGCCCGGCCTGAAAGGCGATGTCCTTGACCAGAAACGGATGGGCCATCGCCTTGCTCTCCTGATGGATTTTTGATGGATTCTTGCTCTATATCATGTTTTGCCGCCGCCTATAGTCGTGTTCATCAGGATGTTCCAGAGGAGGAAACGCGATGAAGACCGACAACAAAGCGCGCCAGCGGATCGACCGCGTCTGGCTCACCGAAGAGGCTTGCGATCTCGAATCGTTCCGGGCGGAAGTCGAACGCCAAACCAGCCTGTCCGACTACCCCCATGCTTCCGGCTGCGAAAAGAATATCCTGATCTATGACAGCGCCGCGCTGATTGCGGCGTGCGGCGATGCCGAGGCGCGGCGTTCTGTTCTGGCGGAGATCTGCGAGGTACTGGCGACCGGGCCTGGCGTGGCGGTTTTCAAGCGCGCCTTTGCCGATACGACAGCAATCGACGTCGCAAGCGGGGTCTTTGACGCTATCATCGAAGAGCAACATCGCAGCAACAGCGGCGGCGGCGATCACTTCGCCAAACCCGGCGCCAATGACCGCATCTGGAACTCGCTGGAAAAGCACTGCCTGAACGCGCCGGAGAATTTCGCCTCCTATTACGGCAATGCCGTCATAGCGCTCGTCAGCGAGGCTTGGCTCGGGCCGAACTACCAGATGACGGCGCAGGTCAATCGCGTCAATCCTGGCGGTGCGGCGCAATCGGCGCACCGGGATTATCACCTCGGCTTCCAGACCGCGGCCGTGATCGAGCAGTATCCGGCGCATGTGCACAAGCTTTCACCGGTGCTGACGCTGCAGGGGGCGGTTGCCCATTGCGACATGCCGCTCGAAAGCGGACCGACGCTGTTCTTGCCCTATAGCCAAACCTATGTGCCGGGCTATCTGGCGCTCAACCGGCCGGAATTCCGCGCCTATTTCGACGCACACCACGTGCAGCTTCCCCTTGAAAAGGGCGACGTTGTCTTCTTCAACCCGGCGCTCTTCCATGCCGCCGGCACCAACCACTCCCGGGATATCCGCCGCGTGGCCAACCTGCTGCAGGTGTCTTCGGCCTTCGGTCGCGCAATGGAAACCGTTGACCGACTGACCATGAGCGCGACGCTCTATCCGGCCTTGCGGGCCTTGCTGGCGGGCGGGACGCTGACGCAGGCGGAAGCGGCCAACGCGATCTCCTCCTGTGCCGAGGGCTATTCGTTCCCCACCAATCTCGACCGGGATCCGCCACTCGGCGGGTTGGCGCCGAAGACGCAGGCGCAGTTGATGCGCGAGGCTCTCACTGCGGGGACGGGCGAACAAGAGTTTCTCTCGGTGCTGGAGGCGCAGGCGAAGCGCAAGCTGAGCTGACGAGCGAGTTACAATTTGACAGGCTCCCGGTGTGTTTCAGCCGGGAGCCGCAGCCGTTTCAAACGATCATTTCCGAGGGAGGAATTCGATGAGTGGACAATTGCAAGGCAAGATCGCCATCGTCACCGGTGGTACGCAGGGACTGGGCGCGACGATTGCTGGCCTTTTCGCCGAGCGCGGCGCTGAAGGCATCGTCATCTGCGGCCGCAACGCCGCCAAGGGGCGGGCGAAGGCCGAGCAGATCGGCAAGGCAAGCGGCGCGAAAGTCGTCTATGTCGAGGCCGATCTGGAAAAAGTAGAGGACGCCCGCAAGGTGGTCGCCGCTTGCGACGCGGAATTCGGACGGGTCGATGCGCTGGTCAACGCCGCAGCTATCACCGACCGTGGCACGATCCTCGACACCACGCCCGAACTCTTCGACCGCATGTTCGCGACCAATGTGCGCGCGCCGTTCTTCCTGATGCAGGAGGCGGTGAAGATCATGCGGCGGGAGAAGACCGAGGGCACGATCGTCAACATCGGCTCGATGTCGGCGATGGCCGGCCAGCCGTTCATTGCCGCCTATTGTTCGTCGAAAGGCGCGCTCGAAACGCTGACCAAAAACACGGCCTATGCGCTTCTTCGCAACCGCATTCGCGTCAACGGGCTGAATATCGGCTGGATGGCGTCCGAAGGCGAAGACCGCATCCAGCGCGAGTTTCATGGCGCGGCTGCCGATTGGCTCGAAAAGGTGGCGGCCGACCAGCCTTTCGGTCGGCTCGTCGATCCGGCTGAAGTGGCGCGGGCCTGCGCCTATCTGTCGTCGGCCGAGTCCGGGCTGATAACCGGATCGGTGATTTGCTTCGATCAGTCGGTCTGGGGCGCCTATGACGACTCGCCGCATCCGGTCGCTCCGCTTTGAGGCGGAGGCAAACGACTAAGCTCGACAGTAGCCGGCGGAAAGTGGCGCGCCATGTCTCGACCGGGTTGGCGCGCTTGTCTTTCTCAAACGGCTGTGCACTTAGTGCCGTCGTCAGGTGCCCGCGAAAGCGGGAGAATCGGGAATCCGGTGTCATTCCGGAACGTGCCCAACGCTGTGACGGGGACGATCGCCTCTAAGAGAGCCTTGAGTTGATTCAAGGTTTTGCCACTGGATCTTCAATCGATCTGGGAAGGCGAGGTGATCGGTTGAACCGAAGTCAGAAGACCGGCCTGGCGAGATAGACCGAACCCCGCGTGGACGGCGGGAGGTTTTCGCATTGTTGGGGATCGAACGATGCTGACTGAACCGAAGGGCGGCCTTGCGGCTGCCGGCGCCTTTTCGCTGCCAGAGCGGGAGGCCGTCTACCGTGCCATCGAGACACGTCGCGACGTGCGCGATGAATTCCTGCCCGCGCCATTGCCGGATGATCTGATCGGGCGCCTGCTGGCCGCTGCGCACAGCGCCCCGTCCGTGGGCTTCATGCAGCCGTGGAACTTCGTGCTGGTGCGGGCGGAAGAAACGCGTGAGCGCGTCTGGCAGGCGTTTCGCCGCGCCAATGACGAGGCCGCGCTGATGTTCGAGGCGGAACAACAGGCCAAGTACCGTGCGCTGAAGCTGGAAGGCATCCGCAAGGCGCCGCTCAGCATCTGTGTCACCTGCGACCGCACGCGCGGCGGTGCCGTCGTACTCGGGCGCACCCACAATCCGCAGATGGACGTCTATTCCACCGTCTGCGCCGTGCAAAACCTCTGGCTTGCGGCGCGGGCCGAAGGGGTGGGCGTCGGCTGGGTGAGCATTTTCCACGAGGCCGAGATCAAGGCGATTCTCGGCATCCCAGATCATATCGAGATCGTTGCCTGGCTCTGCCTCGGCTATGTCGATCGCCTCTATCAGCAGCCGGAACTCGCCGTGAAGGGCTGGCGCCAGCGCCTGCCGCTCGACGAGCTGGTTTTCGAAGACGGATGGGGACGCAGCAAGGAGAAGGCGTAAGGCCTCGTCCGATCAATTCTGGACCGGCTGATAGGCCGGTCCCTTCGGATGCTTGAGGTCGATGGCGGTTTCTTCCTGCGGCAGGTAGGTCGGGCCGACGACGCGAACCTTGTTCTTCGACGGATCGTAAGGCCGCTCTTCGGCCGGCGCCTTGGCGGTATTGCTCGCCGCTTCCGGCTTCTTGGTCTCGATGACGATGATCGACGACTGGTCGTCACCGATCTTCGTTCCGTTTGCCTTCGGTGTGGTCGAGGCGGTCTGGGGTATCTGGCAGCCGCACTGGCCGGGTTTTCCGACGGCGCGGGTGCGATAGGCAAAGGCGTTGGGCATTTCGGTATAGGGACGGCCGGTCACGGCCGAGACCATCTTGTCGCTCTCTTCCGTGTTGAGGTCGTGAAAATAGAGCTCGGTCTCAGCCCCCGGGCAGCGCGCCCGACAGGCCTGCTCGTCGCGCGGGAAATCGGCCGGCGTCGCATCCGAAGAAACCGGGAAAAAGGCGCCGTCGCAGGTGCGCACGCACATGGTTCTGAGCGTGCCGCTATAGTAGCGCTCCTGCGGCGCGTAGCCGTCTTCGCCTCGGCCGAGCATCGGGCCGTAGGCGTCTTCCGGCGGCAGGTCGGCAACGATGTTGCGGTGGCTTTCCGGCACGTCCGGTTCCACGCTTGCGAACTCCTCGCGGTCGCCATAGCAACCGTTGATCTCCAGCGCGGCGAGGATGCGTCGCCGGCTGTCGTCGCTGCCGCCGGCGACGATCTGCTCGCGCTCGGACTTCAGCATGCGCAGATTGTCTTCCATCTCGGCGATCAGGCTGTTGAGGCCGTAGCAAGTGTCGGGGTCGCCGCCGTCGAAGCCAATGGCGTTGCCGCCACTGCAACCCGCGCGGCGGCGGTCGTTCTTTGCCCGCCGCAGCTCGATATTCTGCCGCGAGATCGCGCTTGCGTAGTCGCGCGCATCGGCATTGCTGGCGACGTAGTCAGGCAGTTGCACGAGCCGCGCGTTCAGTCGGTCGCAGGCCGTCGATGCCAGTGACGGACCGGCACCGATCACAACCAGAGGCACAAGGGCCGCAGCGACGTGTTTCATGCGCGTGAACACGGGCGAAAGTCTCTTCCTGTTGCCAGGTCGGCGCCGACCTTCTGCGGGTGGCTGCCAGCGGCATTCCTGTTTCGCCTCCATCATAGAGCTTGTCGGTGATCGTGCAACGACAAGCGACGGTTTGCGTTAACAGCGCAGATCGACTGATGCGCTTAGGCGGCGCGGGCGGTTTCCAGCGACATCGGACGTTCGAGCACGGTACCTTCGATGGCAGCGACCGCCTTCATCCGCGTGAGCAGATCCGGCGTTACTTCCCAGGCGACGGCAACCGCGAAAACGGAGCCGATGCGATGCGGTTCGGCGATACGCTCGCCCGGGCATCCCATGCGCCGGAACATGCGCTCCAGGAACACATCCGTCACCGTGACGATGTGGCTGATGCCGGAAGCAAGGCCCAGCTCGCCGACGCCGCACATCAGTTCGGCGGCCGCGACCGTCACCTGGTTCGAGGCGCGGTCCTGCGAGATCTCGGGCTCGATGCAGAAGCGGCTGGATTCCCAGACCGAAGCGCTGCGGATTTCCGGATTATCGCCGAGCAGGATCGGGAAGGTATCGTCCAGCATGTTTGGGCCGAGTGTCGGCAGGAGGCGAAGCGCGCCGCGCAGCCGGCCGGTATCGGGCGCATAGGACAGGACGTAGAGCGGGTTTGCCTGGTCGTAGTTGTCGATTTCCCAGTCGCCTTCGGTCTGCACGTCCCATTTCAGGAAGTCGTGGAAGACGCGCTTGCGCAACCGGAACATGTCGTCGACGGCCGCCGGGTGTTGTGCGCGGGTCTTTCCGTTCAGGATCCTGATCATCGTTTTCTCCATCCGAGTTTGGGGATGGGGCGATGCTGTCAGGCTCGCGGCGGTTGCGTAACTGTCGCTAGCGACAGTTCAAATGCGCGATATTTGCCACTAGATTTCGAGGGGTTTCGGTGGAGGCGTATTGTCGGGTGTCAAACGGAGGGTATCAGAGCGTGTCGTACGGCCTGTGCCACAGCCTGAGTGTTGGAAACGACATTCAGCTTGCGTCGCGCATTGGTCATGAAGAAGCGCACGGTGCGCTCGGAAATGCCGAGGATCGTGGCGATTTCCCAATAGCTCTTGCCGGCGGCGGCCCAGGTCAGGACCTCGGTCTCGCGGCCGGTCAACCGCATCTCTCGGGTCGAAATGCTGCCGGCCATGGCGCCGTGCTCCAGCATGGCGGCATGGAAGAGATTGGCGGCCAGCTGGAAATCGCGCAGGTGATGGCGGCGATAGGTCGTCCATTCGCCGGCTGTCATGTTGACGTTGATTGCGAGCAACGCCATGCGCCCGGCGGGCGAGGGCAATGGCAAGGCGACGCCCTCAGTGGATATGCCGATTTCCTGGGCTGCCTGGAACAACGGTTCGCATTCCGGGAAGCGATGCCGCGCCATCGTCCATTCCACCGGCCGCACGCCGCCAAGCGCCAGCTTCAGGATCGGATCGATCCGGTGAAGGCTGCGGGCATGGTAGATCTCGGCAGCGTAGGCGCCGAAGGTGTGATGCAGCCGGCAAACCTTGAGCTCGTCCGCATAGGGCTCCGCTTCGAGATAGAGAAGATGGGCAATGCGGAAGGTTCGACGCATCAATGTGAAGAAATGAGCGGGCTCGACGCAGCCGCCACATTCCAGGATTTCCAGCATGTCGAGGACAGCCTGCTGCTCAGTCATGCCACAACACCGAATCTCGTCCGAGGCCCCAGCATGGTTAGAGGTTCACCTTTTGTCCAGCGCAAACTTTCCCGATTGGTGTATAAGACCAATTGCGCACGCCTTGATTGTGGTCGTCGATCGGCCGCGTGACAGGGGCTGATTCGCGGGTGATCTGCAAAACCAGCGATGCCGCGCCTGAAGCAGGCGCGACATCCGGATACGGTTTTGCCGGCGCCGGCATGGCGCCCGAATGCAGCGAAGACCGGTGGCGATCTCCGCGTTGCCATCTCAACCCGGATGGCTGGCTTCGACCACCGCCAGAGCCGCCATGTTGACGACGCCGCGTGAGGTGACGGACGGCGACAGGATATGGGCCGGAAGCGCCGAGCCGAGCAGGATCGGGCCGACATGCAGGCTGTCGGTCATGGTCTTGACGACACCGAGCGTGATGTTGGCGGCATCGAGATTGGGGAAAACCAGCAGATTGGCTTCGCTCGACAGGCTGCTGTCCGGCATGACGCGCTGGCGCAACGCTTCCGAGATCGCCGCATCGCCGTGCATTTCGCCGTCGACCTCGAGATCGGGCGCGAGTTCCCGCACGAGCTGCAGCGCCGTGCGCATCTTGGTGGCGCTCTCCGAATCGCGCGAACCGAAGTTCGAATGCGAGACGAGGGCGGCGCGTGGAGTGATGCCGAAGCGGCGGATTTCCTGTGCCGCCATGACCGTCGTCTGGGCGATCTCTTCGGCGCTCGGGCAGTAGCTCACATAGGTGTCGGTGAAGAAAGTTGCGCCGCGCTGCGAGATCAGCAGGCTCAAGGCCGAGAAATCGAGCACGCCGTCGCGCTTGCCGATGATCTGCGATACGTCGCGCAGGTGCTTGCTGTAGCGCCCTTCGACGCCGCAGATCAACGCATCGGCTTCGCCGCGCTTGACCGAGAGCGCGCCGATGACGGTCGTGTTGGTGCGCACGATCGTGCGGGCGGCTTCCGGGATGACGCCGAGACGGCCGACGAGGGCAAAATAGTCCTCGACATAGTCGCGGTAGCGCGGATCGCCTTCGGGGTTGACGACCTCGAAATCGACATCCGGACGGATGCGCAGGCCATAGCGACGCAGGCGCGTCTCGATGATCTGCGGACGGCCGATCAGGATCGGTCGGGCCGTGCCTTCTTCGAGCAACACCTGGGCGGCGCGCAGCACGCGTTCGTCTTCGCCTTCGGCAAAGATAACCCGGTTCTTCTGGGCGTTCTTGGCGGCGGCAAAGACGGGCTTCATGATGAAGCCCGAGCGGAAGACGAAGCGGTTCAGCTTGTCGAGATAGGCGTCATAGTCCTGGATCGGACGGGTGGCGACGCCGCTTTCCTCGGCTGCCTTCGCAACCGCCGGCGCGATACGCAGGATAAGGCGCTGATCGAACGGCGAGGGGATCAGGTAGTCCGGGCCGAAGACCGGGGTCTCGCCGGAATAGGCGCGGGCGGCAACATCGGAAGGCTCTTCGCGGGCAAGACCGGCGATGGCGCGTACGGCCGCCATCTTCATTTCTTCGTTGATCGTGCTTGCGCCGCAGTCGAGCGCGCCGCGGAAGATATGCGGGAAGCAGAGAACGTTGTTGACCTGGTTCGGGAAGTCCGAGCGGCCGGTGCAGATCATCGCGTCCGGACGGGCTTGGCGGGCGGCTTCCGGCATGATTTCCGGCGTCGGATTGGCGAGCGCCATGATCAGCGGCTTTTCGGCCATCTGCGCCAGCAGTTCCGGCTTCAGGACGCCGGCGGCGGAAAGGCCGAGGAAGACGTCAGCGCCGCCGATGCTGTCGGCAAGCACGCGGTTGCTGCTATCCTGCTCGTAGACGGACTTCCATTCGTCCATCAGTACCTCGCGGCCCTTGTAGACGAGGCCTTCGAGGTCATGGACCCAGATGTTTTCGCGCTTGGCGCCGAGCGTCACGAGAAGGTTGAGACAGGCGAGTGCGGCGGCACCTGCGCCCGAGGTGACGATCTTGGCGGTCGCGATGTCCTTGCCGGCGAGTTCGAGGCCGTTGAGGATGGCGGCGGCGACGATGATCGCAGTTCCGTGCTGGTCGTCGTGGAAGACCGGGATCTGCATCTTTTCACGCAGGCGCCGCTCCACCTCGAAACATTCGGGCGCCTTGATGTCTTCAAGGTTGATGCCGCCGAAGGTCGGCTCGAGCGCCGAGATTACGTCGACCATGCGCTCGATGCTCGACGCGTCGATTTCGATGTCGAAGACGTCGATGCCGGCAAATTTCTTGAAGAGGACGGCCTTGCCCTCCATGACGGGCTTGGAAGCCAGCGGACCGATATTGCCGAGACCGAGGACGGCCGTGCCGTTGGAGATGACCGCGACCAGGTTGGCGCGCGCTGTGTAATCGGCGGCTGTTTCCGGATTGTCACGAATGGCGATGCAGGGGGCTGCAACCCCTGGCGAATAGGCAAGCGCCAGGTCGCGCTGGTTGCCGAGCGGCTTGGTGGGCTGGATTTCGAGCTTTCCCGGGCGTGGGTAACGGTGGAAGAAAAGGGCCTGCTGGTCGATGTCGCCGCTGGCCGGACCGGTATGGGATTTCGTCTTGTCGCCCGTATTCATGCTCTCACATTCCTCATTCGTGGTCGTGCCTTTTGGCATGAATTCGAAGCGAGGTACAGTTTTGCAGTGCTGATTTCAGCGGGGGGACCGGTGACGCAATGTTGATGTCATCTTCCTGAAACACGAGTCTGGTTTCACGAAGGCAGAAAGCATAACCTGAAGACGAGGCTCGCATGATGGCGGCGCAGCAAGACAACTCCGTACGAAAGCTCAGGACGTTGTTCATCTCGGACATCCATCTCGGCTCGAAGGCCGCCAAGACCGACTACCTGCTCGACTTCCTGCGGCATCATGAAGCGGAGACGATCGTTCTGGTCGGCGACATCGTCGACGGCTGGCGGCTGAAGCGCAGCTGGTACTGGCCGCAGAACTGCAACGACGTGGTGCAAAAGCTCCTGCGCAAGGCGCGCAAGGGCGCCCGCATCGTTTACATCCCCGGCAATCACGATGAATTCCTGCGCGACTTTCCGGGCGTGCATTTCGGCGGCATCGAGGTGGCGCAACGCTACATGCACGAGGGGGCCGACGGCCGTAAATATCTCGTGCTGCACGGCGACGAATTCGACGTCGTCGTGCGCAACGCCCGCGT
This sequence comes from Ensifer sp. EB106-05-01-XG146, assembly GCF_058791875.1. Lineage (NCBI taxonomy): Bacteria > Pseudomonadati > Pseudomonadota > Alphaproteobacteria > Hyphomicrobiales > Rhizobiaceae > Ensifer > Ensifer sp. EB106-05-01-XG146. Next base: position 1,701,162 of record NZ_JBYTDX010000001.1, on the reverse strand, counting down.
GCTCGCCTATCTCGGCGATTGGGCCTACGACACGGCGATCGCCATCAATATCGGGCTTGCTGCGGTCCGCCGACGTCTCGGCATGCCCTATTGGTCGTTCTCGTCCTGGGCGAAGCTCCAGGTCAAGCACGCCGTCAACTTCATCGGCGAGTTCCAGAAGGTGGTCGCCGAGGAGGCGCGCCGTCACGATGCGCAGGGCGTGATCTGTGGTCATATCCACCATGCTGTCATCGAGGAGATCGGCGACATCCGCTACATCAACACCGGCGACTGGGTGGAAAGCTGCACGGCGATTGCCGAGCACCACGACGGCACGATGGAACTGATCACCTGGCACCAGATGCGCGGTGGCGCCAGCGAAGGCGAAGCCTCTGGCGAAGCGGACAAACTGCTCGCCCAACTGCTGACCCAGCGCGCGGCCTGACCTTCGCGGCGCAGCGATATTCCTGTCGCGAAAACTAGGTTATGGCGAGGGGCGCCCGGCTCGTGCTAGAGATCGGGCACAGCCATCAGGTCAGACGATGATTCCCTTCCAAGCGCCCGCCTATGTGGGCCCTCCGCCGCGCCATTTTGCGCTTCGCATTGCTTTGCTCTTCTGTGCGCCGCTGATCGTCAACGGCTTCGCGATGCCATATTTCCCGATGTGGCTGAGCACGCTGTCGATGAGCGACTTCGAGATCGGCGTCGTTCTGGCGTTGCCGATGTTCGTGCGCGTCATCACGGCGCCGATCGCCGGCGTCATTGCCGATAGGCTCGGCGAGCGGGCGATCGTCCTGATCTGGTCCGGTTTCCTGTCGCTCGCAACGGCCGTGGTTCTGTTCTATTTCCGCGAATTCTGGCCGGTGCTGCTGATCTATACGCTGCAGTCGGCCGTCTATTCTCCCTATGTGCCGATCGTCGAGGCGATCGCGCTTTCAGGCGTGCGGCGCTGGGGCTTCGACTACGCCCATATGCGGCTCTGGGGCTCGGTCGCCTTCATCGGCGCGACGATGCTCGGCGGCTGGATGGTGGGCATCTTCGGCAGCGACATGGTACTGCCGGCGATGGCGATCGGCTTCGGCCTGACGATCATCATGGCCTATGCCGCGCCACGGGTCGGCAAGCCGCGGCGGCCGTCACCGATCACGGCATTGACGGAGCCGCCGCCGAAGTCGCTGCGGCAGCTCGACCTGCAGCTGCTGCTGATCGGGGTGACGCTGGTCAACGCCAGCCACGCGATGCTCTTTGCCTTCTCGGCGATCTATTGGCAGCACATCGGCTACAGCGGTACCGAGATCGGCCTGCTCTGGAGCGCGGGCGTCGCGGCGGAAGTGACGATGTTCATCTTCGCCAAGGCGATCAGCCGCCGTTTCAGCGTCTGGGTGATGATCCTGTCCGGCTGCTTTCTCGCCGTGGTGCGCTGGATCATCTTCCCGATGGATCTCGGCTTCAGCGGCTATTTCATCCTGCAGTGCTTCCACGCCTTCACCTATGCGATCATGCACACCGGCATGCAGCACAAGCTGGTCGAGCGGGTGGTGGAATCACAGGAAGCGTCGGCGCAGGGGCTCTACTTCTTCTATACCGGTATCTTCACCGCGATCTTCACGTTCCTGTCCGGCTATTTCTATGCCTGGTACGGGGTGAACGGCTTCTATTCGATGTCGGTCGTCGCCTTTGCCGGCTGCTGCTTTGCCGTCGCTGCCTGGTATCTTCAACCCCAGAGGCGCGGCTCCGGCGGGAAGACAAGCGAGGCCTCGTAGCGCAGGCCGGGCTCGCGATCCTGCGCCAGCAGCAGCGGCCCGTCGAGATCGACGAAATCCGCGCCTTGAGCCACCAGGATCGCCGGCGCCATCGCGAGCGAACTGCCGACCATGCAGCCGACCATGACCTTGAGCCCGAGCGAGACCGCCTCATCGCGCATGCGCAGTGCCTCGGTCAGGCCGCCGGTCTTGTCGAGCTTGATGTTGACGGCGTCGTAACGCCCGACGAGAGCAGCGAGGTCGCCGGTCGCGTGCACGCTTTCATCAGCGCAGATCGGAACGGGACGGGCGATCGTTGCCAACGCCTCGTCGCGGCCGGCGGGAAGCGGCTGCTCGATCAGGTCGATCCGTTCCTCGGCGCAGATCGCAAAGTGATAGGCAAGCGTTTCGGGCGTCCAGCCCTCGTTGGCGTCGAGGATGATGCGGCTTTCCGGTGCGCCGGCGCGCACCGCACGGATGCGGGCAGCATCATCCGACGTGCCCACCTTGACCTTGAGGAGCGCGCGGTGGGCATATTTGGCGGCCTGCTCGCGCATCGCGTCGGGCTCGGCAAGCGAAAGCGTATAGGCCGTGGTCAATGCTTCCGGTGAAGAAATGCCGGCAAGAACATGGGCCGACTTGTTTTTCTGCTTTGCTTCCAGATCCCACAGCGCGCAATCGACGGCGTTGCGGGCAGCACCCGGCTTCATCGCGCGCTGCAGATCGGCGCGGCTGAGCCCGGCCTCGATGTGGTGGCGGATGGCGGCGATTTCGGCGAGCACCGTGTCGATCGTCTCGCCGTAGCGGCCGTAGGGAACGCATTCGCCGGAGCCCGTATGGACACCGTCTCCGATGCGGCAAGTGACGACGCTTGCCGTCGTCTTGGAGCCGCGCGAGATCGTAAACGTGCCCGCAATCGGGAAATGTTCCACGGTGGCATCGAGGGAAAGTGACATGAAAGCGTCTCCGGCAGGTAATCTGTTGGCCCGGCGTCATAGCGCCGCAACGTTCGGGTGACAGCAAAGGTGCGAGCCGTTATGACGGTGGAAGGATTTACGAATCTTTACACAGTCGTTGCCTCCGGTCGGACGCGCAACAGTCGTGGTAACACTTTAGGTCTGCTGCACAATCTTGTCCTCAAATCTATCGAGATTGGACGAGTTTTGCAGAGGCAAATCGGGATAACAGAAGACACGTGTCGCAAGCCGCCCGCAAGATGACCGCCGATGTCGCGCTGTCCGAGAGTGGCGGCGGGCGAAGCTATGTCTTCACCGGCACCTGGCGGCACGAGACGGCCGAAGCGATGGCAGCAAAGCTCGACGGCCTTGCGCGCAAGGGCGACGGAGCCGCGCAGTTCGATCTGTCCGGCGTGACGGCGATGGATACCGCAGGCGCCTGGATCATCCGCCGCTTCATGACCCGTGTCGTCGGCCCGTCGCGCGACAACGTTCATTTCGCCGAAGGCGGACAGCGCTATGTCGAGCTGATCGACGCCCTGCCGGCTGAACTGCGTTCGCCGGAAAAGAACGGCGAACGGCTGCCGCTGTTTCAGCGAATCTTCGCCCCGGTCGGCGAGGTCATGGCGGCGACGTGGGAAGATATCGTCGCTGCGATGTACATCCTGGGGTCCGCGGTGCGCGGCGCCCAGCTTAAGCTTGGACGGCACAGCGGCGTCTCGCCGGCGGCGATCGTTCACCAGATCGACCGCATGGGCGTGAAGGCTGTGCCGATCATCACGCTGATGTCGTTCCTGATCGGCGCCATCATCGCTCAGCAGGGCGCGTTCCAGCTGCGCTATTTCGGCGCCGAGGTCTTCGTCGTCGATCTCGTCGGCATCCTGCAGCTCCGTGAAATCGGGGTGCTGCTGACCGCGATCATGATCGCTGGCCGCTCCGGCAGCGCGATCACCGCCGAAATCGGCTCGATGAAGATGCGTGAAGAGGTGGATGCGCTGAAGGTGATGGGGCTGAGCCCGGTCGGCGTACTCGTATTTCCGCGCCTCGTGGCGCTGACCGTCGCGCTGCCGCTCTTGACGATCATCGCAAACTTCGCGGCGCTCGTCGGTGCGGCGCTCGTTGCCTGGGGCTATTCCGGCATCACGATCCCAACCTTCCTTGCCCGATTGCAGGAAGCCATCGATTTTTCGTCGATCGCCGCCGGCATGATCAAGGCGCCGTTCATGGCGCTCATCATCGGGGTCGTGGCAGCCGTCGAGGGCTTGAAGGTTGGCGGTAGCGCGGAGTCGCTCGGCCGCCACGTGACGTCTTCGGTGGTCAAGTCGATCTTCGTCGTGATCCTGATCGACGGGCTCTTCGCCATGTTCTACGCGGCCATTGATTTCTGATGCGGAGAACAGCGTGAACCCAATCGAAAAGAGTCACGAGGGGTACCAACCGACCGAGGCGAACGGGCGCGAGGCCGTGCTTTCCGTTCGCGACCTGACGGTCGGTTTCGGCTCCAACATCGTGCTCGACAAGCTGAACCTCGAGATCTACCGCGGCGAAATCCTCGGCTTCGTCGGAGCGTCGGGCACCGGCAAGTCGGTGCTGATGCGCACGGTTCTGAGGTTGCTTGCGAAGCGGTCCGGCAAGATCGAAATCCTCGGCGCGGACTACGATAACATCACCGAGGGCGAACGCATCGCGCTCGACATGCGTCTTGGCGTTCTCTTCCAGCACGGAGCGCTGTTTTCGGCGCTGACGGTGCGCGAGAACATCCAGGTGCCCATGCGCGAATATCTCGACCTGCCGCAGAGCCTCATGGACGAGCTGGCGCGGGTGAAGATCGAGCTGGTCGGCCTTGCGCCGGAGGCGGCGGAAAAGTACCCGTCGGAGCTTTCGGGCGGCATGATCAAGCGCGCCGCACTTGCGCGCGCGCTGGCGCTCGATCCGGACCTGGTCTTCCTCGACGAGCCGACCTCGGGGCTCGATCCGATCGGGGCGGCGGAGTTCGACGAGTTGATCGCCAAGCTGCGCGACACGCTGGGATTGACCGTGTATATGGTGACTCACGACCTCGACAGCCTCTTTTCGGTCTGCGACCGCATCGCGGTTCTCGGCAAGAAGAAGGTCCTGGTCGAAGGCACGGTGGAAGACATGCTGGCCTGCGACGATCCGTGGGTGCAGTCCTATTTCCGTGGCAAGCGGGCACGATCGATCGTGCGGAACGATCAATGAATCTTGAGAAGCCGATTTTGATGCCCAGGCGTCGAGATCGGAGGTAGAGCCGGTGAAGCGGCCACGAAGGTAGTCGGTACGAATGGAAACGAAAGCGAACTACGCCATTGTCGGTTTCTTCACGGTGTTCGTGGTCGCAGCCGCATTCGGCTTCGTCTACTGGATGTCGCAGTATGGCCGTAGCGGCGAGATGATCGAGCTGGTGGTCAACATTCCGGGGTCGGCCAACGGCCTTTCGGTCGGCTCTCCGGTGCGCTTCAACGGCATTCCCGTCGGCACGGTTCGCAACCTCGCGATCGATGCCAACGATCCGCGTTATTCGATCGCGCTGACCGAGGTTTCGGTCGACGCGCCGGTGCTCAAGTCGACCAAGGCGACGCTGGAAGTGCAAGGCCTGACCGGTGCGGCCTATATCGAACTCAGCGGTGGCCACAAGGGCGACGAAAACATCCTGAAGACTGCGATCGAGAAGGGTACGCAGGCGCGTATCCTTGCGGACCAGTCGAGCGTCACCAGCCTGCTCGCGACGGCCGACCAGATTATGGACCGCGCCAACAGCGCCATCACCGACATCCAGGGCTTCGTCACTGACGTGCGCGGTCCGCTGACCAAGACGATCGGCAATGCCGAGACGTTTTCGAATGCGCTCGCGAACAATTCCGGCGCGATCGATGACTTCCTGAAGAGCGTGACGGAACTCTCCGGTTCGGTGAGTGCTGCGTCCAAGAAGCTCGATTCGACTCTGGAATCTGCCGAAACTCTGGTGAAATCGGTGGATCCGAAGAAGATCGATCAGATCGTCTCGAACGTCGAGCAGATCAGCACCGACCTGAAGGCTGCCTCGGGCGGCGTTTCCGAAACCATCGCTGCCTTCCGGCGCACGGTCGAAACCTACGAGCAATTCGGCAAGAACGCCCAGAAGACGCTGGAGCGGGTCGATACGCTGGTCGCCTCGGTCGACAAGCAGAAGGTGGAGCTCGTCGTCAACGACATCACAGCGGCGACGGCGGACGCCCGCAAGACGGTGGCCAACATCTCGCAGTTCGCCGACAAGATCACGGCGCGCCAGCAGGACATCGACCGCACGATCACCGACGTCACGCAGCTGGCAAGCAAGTTGAACGCTTCGGCCAACCGGGTCGACAGCATTCTCGTGAAGGTCGACGGTTTCCTCGGCGATGCGGACGCGCCGTCGCTTTCGGCTGACGCCCGCGCGACGCTCGCCTCGTTCCGCAAGATGGCGGACAATCTGAACGCCCAGATCGGCCCGATTGCGGAGAACCTCAAGCGCTTCTCGAATTCGGGGCTGCGCGACGTCGAGGCGCTCGTCACAGATACGCGCCGCACGGTGCAGAGCCTCGAGAACACGATCTCGACGTTCGACAAGGATCCGCAACGCCTTCTCTTTGGCGGCGAGACGGTAAAGCAATATGATGGCCGCACCCGACGCTGAGTCGGTGGGCACAGCCGGCGTGGGGCCGGGTGGTGTGTTTCGATCGGGAATGCACCGAAGTTGTGTGGGACAAAGGTAACGGCAGTATGAGTTTTCCAGGGCTGGTGGGCGTGCGAGTAGCGGGAGCGTGGCGCTCCGCCCTGATGATCATGCTGGCAGCAGGACTTGCTGGCTGCGGTACCAAAGCGGTCAACGACACCTACAGTCTTTCGGCAAGGCCGGCCGTCGAAGGTCGCGCATCGACCGGCAAGCAGATCCTCGTGCCGGAGCCGACGGCTCTGAAGGCACTCGACAGCGATCAGGTCGTCATCCGCCTCTCCGGCGCGGAACTGCAATATCTCGCCAAGGCTCAGTGGAGCGACCGCCTGCCGAAGCTGGTACAGGCGAAGCTCGTGCAGGCCTTCGAGGACACGGGCAAGATCGGCGGCGTCGGCAAACCCGGCCAGGGCCTGGCGATCGACTACCAGGTCATCACCGAAATCCGCGCCTTCGAGATTTCGACCGAGGGCGCCGACACGGCCAATGTCGAAATCTTCGCCAAGATCCTCAACGATCGCAACGGCACGGTGCTGGCGCAAAAGGCGTTTCGCGCCACGGCCGCGGTCAGGGGCACGGGCAACACGGCCTTCATCAAGGCCATGGATCAGGCCTTCGCCAATGTTTCGGCAGAAATCGTCAGCTGGACGCTCGGCTCCATCTGAGGAGCCGAGGACGCTTCTATCTTGCGGTGACCGTCTCGATCCGGTTGATCACTTCCGCGACGCCTTGCACCTGTTTTGCCGCCTCTTCGGCGCGGAAAACTTCGCCTTCGGTCGCCACGAAACCGGCAAGCACAATGGTGTTGCCTTTGGCGGTAACAGTGACATCGGCTGCATCGAGGCCGGGCGTGACCGCCAGGAGATGGGCGACGCGGCGCTCCAGTTCGGCCGGGTGATCGGCCACCTGCCGCTCCGGTTCATCTCCGTAAAATGTCCGTTTCTTGAAGATCATTGTTTTCACCTCGCTCGACGAAGGTGAAACGCCTGATAGCGGGCTTTGTTCGCCTGTTTCATTCGAAACAGCGGGGTGGGACTGATCCGTGCGATGGCTCGTTTCAGGCGACGGGCGGCTCCGTCGCGGTCGGATTACACGGGGATATACAAAATGCGCAGTTCTTGCTTCGCCATGGCTCTGGCGACGACGATGGCACTTGCCTTGGCCATGCCGGCGAAGGCCGCGAACTATAGCTACGGCTGCAAACCGAGCTGCGTCGTCAAAACCGAACGGGCTTATGGCGCCGACGGTAAGGTCTTCTGGAAGAAGGTGCGGATCTGCAAGTGACGTCAGGGAAGGTCCAAAGATCTTCGTTCGGAACGACCGTGGTCAGTGAGCCACTCATAGGTTCGGACACGCTGTGAATGGTCCGGAGAGAAGCGCGTCTGCGCGGTGGAGCGCTTCTCTCATTTTGTGGACTGCCGGCGAGATTACGGCCAGCGGACCACCGGGGGCAGGGACGACAGGATCGACTCGACATTGCCGCCGGTCTTCAGGCCGAAGATGGTGCCGCGATCGTAGAGCAGGTTGAACTCGACATAGCGGCCGCGGCGCACCAGCTGTTCGTCGCGGTCGTTTTCGGTCCAGGGCGCATTGAAATTGGTGCGCACGATCTTCGGATAGACGATGGCGAACGCCTTGCCGACATCACGGGTGAAGGCGAAATCGGCGTCCCAGCCGCCTTGCTCTTCCGAGGAATGCAGCCAGTCGTAGAAGATGCCACCGGTTCCGCGCGCCTCATTGCGATGGGGCAGGAAGAAGTAGTCGTCACACCACTTCTTGAACTTGGCATGGTCGGCGACCGCATGGCGCCCGCAAGTGATCTCCATCGCGCGGTGGAAGAGCTGCGTGTCGGGATCCGTCATGACGCGACGGCGATCGAGCACCGGAGTGAGGTCGGCGCCGCCGCCGAACCAGTTGCTGGTCGTCACCACCATGCGGGTGTTCATGTGAACGGCCGGCACGTTGGGATTGACCGGATGGGCGATCAGCGAAATGCCCGAAGCCCAGAAACGGGGATCTTCGGCTGCACCCGGGATCTGGCTGCGGAATTCGGGCGAGAACTCGCCGTAGACGGTCGAGGTGTGCACGCCGACCTTTTCGAAGACGCGGCCTTCCATCATCGACATGCGGCCACCGCCGCCCTTGCCATCCTCACGGCTCCAGTCCTTGGCAACGAAGCGGCCGGGGGCGCGGTCAGATAGCGGCCCGGTCAGCTCATCCTCCACCGCCTCGAAGGCGGCGCAGATGGTGTCGCGCAGCCCTTCGAACCATGCACGCGCCTCCGCCTTCTTATCTTCGATGTCTGCGGGGAGCCCCTGGGGTAGCTGCGGTCGTTCCATGAAATTACGTCCTGTTGGCGGGATTTCCCGATGAGATGCCGCCGATTCGATTGAAGTCGCCACAGTTCACACTTTGGCGCTGATGGCAACGGCGGTCCAGCGCTTCGGCCACTCGGTCGCGGCGTGTCCTTGGCCCCGGCGAAACCCGCCTACACAAAGCTCTGGCAAAGGCAGGCTTGCCTCACTATCTTACAATCCAGAGGTATAGCCCATGGCAAGAATACCTGCAGGCCCGCCGCTCGATGGATTGCGGCGGCAGATCGCCCGGCATCGCCGGGAAAATCCGACACGAGGCGACGGCCTTTTCGTGCGGGAAACCTTTCGGCTCAATCGCAGTGCTGCCCGTGCAAAAGCGCGGGAATGGTTCGACACCTGGCCGAAGGCCGCCTACTGGACCGAGGTGGAAAGCTGGCGCCAGCTCGAGGGCGACGAGATCGAGTTTACGATGCGCCGCCTGCCGACCGCGGATTGATCCATCGCCCCTGCCGCTTTTTCAGAGATCACCGGTCACGTCAACAAACGCGCCAGATTCCCTGCGAGCCAAGGTAGCACAGCGCTCAACCTCGATTTCGATCCTGAATATAAATCAGAGTTTTTCCGAGAAGAATCAATAGATTAATGATGGCTACAAGCCCGAGTATCACGGTCCCCAGGGCAAGCGCCAGGAATGTATTGACGACGCATTGCTGATCCCCTGCGGCGCATGCGCGATCGTCAAGATAATAGAACCATGAGAACAGGATGAGAGCGAGAAGAGGAAGGACTATCGCAACTCGACCTCTTAGTTCTGACTTCATCTTCTTTTCCGCACAATGACCATGTGTAGGCACCTTTGGTCGTGGCGGCCGCTCAAGGGTGGCTGTCTTCATCCATGAGCCTTGGGCCGGCGCCTTCCATCGACAGCACGTCGTGCGGATTGCGCAGAGGACATTCGCGCAGCGACAGGCAGCCGCAGCCGATGCAGCTCGTCAGATGGTCGCGCAACGCCATCAGGCTGGCGATGCGTTCGTTCAGCTGTTCGCGCCAGTTTTCGGACAATCTGCCCCAATCCTCGACCGTCAGCGGACGATCGTCCGGCAAAACCGACAAAGCGTCCTGGATCTCCGACAATGGAATGCCGGTGCGCTGCGCCACCTTGATGACGGCGACGCGCCTGAGCACGCCGCGCGGATAGCGGCGCTGGTTGCCGCGGGTGCGATTGCTGCGGATCAGGCCCTTGGCCTCGTAGAAATGCAGGGTGGAGACGGCGACGCCGCTGCGCTCCGCCACTTCGCCCACGGTCAGTTCGCGGCGCAATTCGCTTTGTTTCACAATCGTCATAACGGCTATTGACCTCAACTAATCTTGAGGTTTTATAGCATTGGCTCCATGACTGAGACAACAGGAGCTTGATCCCCATGACTGAGAAAATGACCCTCGCCGTGATCTATGGCAGCGCGCGGCAGGGTCGCTTCTGCGACACGGTCGCCAATTGGCTGATCCGGGAACTATCGGCTTCCGACACCTTCTCGCTGACGATCATCGACCCGGCGCGGCTCAGAACGTCGCGCGGCCTTGGCGCGGCGGTCAATCCCGGCGAATGGCTGGAGCGCAAGATCGCCGAGGCGGATGCCTTCATCGTCGTTACGCCCGAATACAACCACGGCTACCCGGCGGCGCTGAAGGAACTGATCGACTCTGTCTACGAGCCCTGGCACGCAAAGCCGGTCGCCTTCGTCTCTTACGGCGGCGCCTCGGGCGGCATTCGCGCGGTCGAGCAATTGCGCCAGGTGTTTGGAGAGTTGCACACGGTGACACTGCGCGACGGCGTGGCCTTCCCGAAGGCGTGGTCGAAGTTCGATGCTGCCGGCAACCTCTATAAACCGGAGGAGCTCCGCGCGCCGCTGTTTTTGATGATGGATCGCCTGACCTGGTGGGCGCGGGTGCTGAAGCAGGCGCGCAAGAGCAAACCTTACAACGAAGTCGCGGCGTAACGTTGGAGACGAGGGCTCTCGGCCGGGCCCTCAAAGGCTCGGCCTGCCGCCAAGGAGACGGCTATGGAGACGGTATCAAATCGGCGAAACCTGCCGGATCGCTTCGCCCGCAATCATCGCGGCGGAGATCGCGATGTTCAGCGAGCGCTGGCCGTCGGCCATCGGAATGAGGATGCGGCCATTGGCGCGCTCGTGCACGTGATCGGGCACGCCGGCGCTTTCCCGCCCGAAAAGCAGGATGTCGTCTGGGCGGAAATCATAGCGCGTATAGGGCAGGGCAGCCTTGGTGGAGGCGAGCACCAGCCGACGTCCGCTCGCCGAGCGCCACTCTTCGAAGCGCTCCCAGTTGACGTGACGAGTGAGCGCCACCGACGCGATGTAGTCCATGCCGGCGCGCTTCAGGTTTCGGTCGGAGAGGTCGAAGCCGGCCGGCTCGATCACATCGACCGAAAGCCCGAGACAGGCGGCCATGCGCAGGATCGTGCCGGTATTGCCGGGAATATCGGGCTGGTAGAGGGCGATGCGCAGATTGCTCACGTCAGGTTACTCGTTTCCGGGGGCGTTGCGCCGCGTATCGAAATCCGCAGCCAGGATGCCCATCATGATGTCGTCGTGCCACTCACCGTCGATCAACGCCGATTCGCGTTCGCGGCCCTCGATCGAGAAACCGGACTTGAGATAGGCCGTAATCGCCCGCTCGTTGAAGGCGAGGACCCTCAGCGAGACCCGATGAAGGGCAAGTTCGTCGAAGGCATAGGCCAATACCCGCTTGATGACCGCCGTGCCAAGACCCTTGCCAAGGCGACACGGATCGAAAATGCCGATGGCGAAGTTCGCGCGGCGATCGGCGCGGTTGATGTTGTCGAGCCGCACTTCGCCGACGAGGCCGTCCTGATCGATGATCCAGGCGGCCGGATGTTCGGCGATGCGCGTTACCCAGGCGGCCGCTTCACCGTGGCCGAAGAGGCCGGGAAACGACCTGCCCGCACCGAACATCCGGTAGATATCCGGATGGCGGCCGAGCCTCGGGCGCGCGTCTGCGTCACCCTCGCGGGGGCGCCGCAGGAGAAAGCCGACACTTTGAAGGTCAGGAGGCGTGTCCGATGAAGCGATCATCCTTGTTCTCCGCCGCGAAACGTCCGGCGCTGCTTGCTTTTGAGGTCGCTCATATTGCCTGCGCTAATCTGTGCCGAAACGGCAACAGCGGTCGGAGCGATGAAAAATTGGGCAAGAAAGTGCCTGCGACAATCTGGCATGCGAGCGCGAATAAGGGTAGAGATCGGACCTCTTCAACGCGAACCGACGGAGGCAAACATGAATGTATTGATGTTGACACGCCTTCCTGGAGTAGTGGGCCACCGTTTGGCCTGACCGGTTCCGCGACCTATCTTTTAACCGAGATCGACGCGCTTCCGGGACTCCGGAAGACGAAGCCCTTTGCGGGCTGCATTTCCGGACTGACTTTTTCATCATAAGAATGCGGGGCGAAATCCCGCTTTCCTTCAAAATACTCTGAAGGAGCAATGTTATGTTTGGCTGGTTTGAATCCCGCCTCAATCCCTATCCGCCGGAGGAGCCGACGGTTCCGCCGAAGACTCTGTTCGGCTTCTGCTGGCACTACTCCAAGCCGGCTGCGCCGTGGCTCATCATCATGTCCGTCTGTACGGCGCTGATCGCCATTGGCGAAGTGGCGCTGTTCCAGTTCCTCGGCAACATGGTGGACTGGCTGTCGAGCGCCGACCGCGAGAGCTTCCTCGCCGCCGAAGGCGGACGGCTGTTCTGGATGGGTGCGCTCGTCCTCATCGGCCTGCCGGGCCTCGTGGCGATCGATTCGCTGATCATGCATCAGGTGCTGCTCGGCAACTATCCGATGATCGCCCGCTGGCAGATGCACCGCTACCTGCTGCGCCAGAGCATGACCTTCTTTGCCAACGAGTTCGCCGGACGCGTGGCAACGAAAGTCATGCAGACGTCGCTAGCCGTGCGCGAAACCGTGATGAAGATCCTCGACGTCTTCGTCTATGTCGTCAGCTACTTCGTCACGATGCTCGCCGTCGTCGCCACCGCCGACTGGCGGCTGGTGATCCCGCTCGGCATCTGGCTGGCGATCTACATCTGCATCGTCAGCTATTTTGTGCCGCGGCTGCAGAAGATCTCCAAGGAGCAGGCGGACGCGCGCTCGATGATGACCGGCCGGATCGTCGACAGCTACACCAATATCGGTACGGTCAAGCTGTTCTCGCATGCCGGCCGCGAGGAAGGCTATGCGCGCGACGGCATGGACGGCTTCCTCGACACCGTGCATCGCCAGATGCGCAAGGTGACGCTGTTCCACGTGCTGGTCTATGCCAACAACAGTATCGCGCTCTTTGCGATCGCAGCGCTTGGCATCCATCTGTGGCTGACGAGTGCGATCTCCGTCGGCGCGATCGCGATCGCCGTCGGCCTTGCGATGCGCATCAACGGCATGTCGCAGTGGATCATGTGGGAAGTCTCGGCGCTGTTCGAGAATATCGGCACGGTCTATGACGGCATCGGCATGATGACCAAGGCGCACGACATCGTCGACGAGCCGGACGCCAAGGCGCTGACAGCGGACAAGGGGGCGATTGCCTTCGACAACATCCGCTTCCACTACGGCAAGGCCAAGGGCGTCATCGATCACCTGTCGCTCGACATCAAGCCGGGTGAGAAGATCGGCCTCGTCGGTCGCTCGGGTGCGGGCAAGACGACGCTGATGAACCTGCTGTTGCGCTTCTACGACCTGGAGGACGGTGCGATCCGGATCGACGGCAAGGATATTTCCACCGTCACACAGGACAGCCTGCGCTCGCAGATCGGCGTCGTGACGCAAGACACCTCGCTCTTGCACCGCTCCATTCGCGACAACATCGCCTATGGCCATCCGGAAGCGGACGACGAGGCGATCATTGCGGCGGCCAAGAAGGCGAACGCCTGGGACTTCGTCCAGGGGCTCGAGGACAACCAGGGCCGCAAGGGCCTGGACGCCCAGGTCGGCGAACGCGGCGTCAAGCTCTCCGGCGGCCAGCGCCAGCGTATCGCGATCGCGCGCGTGTTCTTGAAGGACGCGCCGATCCTGATCCTCGACGAGGCGACCTCGGCGCTCGATTCCGAAGTCGAACAGGCGATCCAGGAGAACCTGTTCGCGCTGATGGCCGGCAAGACGGTGATCGCGATCGCCCACCGCCTGTCGACGCTGACGGAGATGGACCGGCTGGTGATCCTCGAGGCCGGCCGCATCGTCGAGACCGGCTCGCATGCCGAGCTCGTTGCCCATGGCGGTCTCTACGCCGACCTCTGGTCTCGCCAATCGGGTGGCTTCATCGCCGACGACGTCGAGAAGGAAGAGGCCGCAGAGTAAGCAACCTGAGGCCCGCCGTTCGAAAGAGCGGCGGGCCTCTTTGTTAGACGTTACGCATTTGTAATCTGCAATTGTGTCGAAACCGATTGCTGTTCCTGCCGAACCGCCTATATCGGAACCATGCTCAGCGCCATCGTCAGCCTCTTCGAGAACTGGATCAAGCCCTTCGCACCGCGCGAGCGCCTGCAGCCGCCGAAATCGCTCTGGGGGTTTGCCTGGTTCTACGCCAGACAGGCCAAGGGACCGTTCATCGCTATGGCCGTCTTGGGTGGCCTCGTCGCCATGCTGGAGGCGGGTCTTTTCTACTTCGTCGGGCGGCTCGTCGATCTGCTCGACACCGTGAAGCCGGAAGCTGGCTGGAGCGGGTTGATCGCCGCCAATGGCCCGGAGCTTCTGTTCATGCTCCTGACGGTCATGGTCTTCCGTTTCATCGCGGTGTCGTTGGCGGCGCTCGTCGAAGAACAGGCGATCACGACAGGCTTTTTGAACCTGGTGCGTTGGCAATCCTACGTGCACGTCGCCAGGCAGTCGCTGACCTTCTTTCAGAATGACTTTTCCGGCCGCATCGTCACCAAGGTCTGGGCCGGCGCGCAGGCAACGAGCGACCTGCTCGTCTCGCTGCTGCAGGTCGTCTGGTTCATCGTCATCTACACGGCGTCCACCATGGCGCTGGTGGCGCAGCTCGACTGGCGTCTGGCCGCGATGGTCGGCTTCTGGATCGTCGTCTTCCTGGTGCTGGCGCGCTTTTTCGTTCCACGCATCCGCAAGCACGCCCGCGATACCGCCGAAATGGCGTCGATGCTGAACGGTCGCATGGTCGATGCCTATTCCAACATCCAGACATTGAAGCTCTTCGGGCGCGACGAGGAGAACGACCGCTATATCCGCGGCGGCTTCGACCGGTTCCAGCGCGCGGTCATCCCGTTCACGCGGCTCTTGACGGCCGTGCGCGCCTCACTGGCACTGCTTTCCGGCTTAATGATCACGGCGATCGCGGTCTACGCCATCCATCTCTGGCTCGCAGGCTCGATCAGTTCCGGCGCGGTCGCCTTCACGCTGGCACTGGTGCTCCGGCTAAACATGCTGCTTGGCCGCATGATGACGCAGTTCAACTCGATCATGCGCAACATCGGCACGATCCAGAACTCGGCCGAACTGGTCTCTCTGCCGATCGGTCTCGTCGATCGGCCCGACGCGACGGAACTGGCCGTGAGCAAGCCGGAAATCCGCTTCGAGCACGTCCGCTTCCACTACGGCAAGGGCGACCGCGTCATCGACGATTTCTCGCTCGTGGTGCGCCCGGGCGAGAAGGTGGGCATCGTCGGTCGCTCGGGCGCCGGCAAGTCGACGCTCGTCAATCTCCTGTTGCGCTTCTACGATCTTGAGAGCGGGCGCATCCTGATCGACGGCCAGGATATCGCGTCCGTCAGGCAAGAGTCGCTGCGCGCCCAGGTCGGCATGGTCAGCCAGGATACTTCGCTTCTGCATCGCTCGATCCGCGACAACATCCTCTTCGGCCGTCCCGACGCGAACGAGGAGCAACTGATCGCTGCGGCTCGGAAAGCCGAAGCCTACGACTTCATCGCCGACCTTCAGGACCAGCGCGGCCACAAGGGGCTCGACGCCCATGTGGGCGAGCGCGGCGTCAAGCTTTCGGGCGGACAGCGGCAGCGCATCGCGATCGCCCGGGTGATGCTGAAGGATGCGCCGATCCTCGTGCTCGACGAGGCGACCTCGGCGCTCGATTCCGAAGTCGAAGCGGCGATCCAGTCCAATCTCGACCGCCTGATGCAGGGCAAGACGGTGCTCGCGATCGCGCACCGGCTGTCGACGATCGCCGCGCTCGACCGGCTGGTGGTGATGGACAAGGGGCGGATCGTCGAACAGGGAACGCACGCCGAACTTGTTGCCCGCGGCGGACTGTACGCCGGGCTCTGGTCACGACAGTCCGGCGGATTTCTCGCCCGGGAAGAGGCGGCGGAGTAGGGCGCTTTACGGACGCCTTCAAGCACATCCGGCGGGCGCAAATTCCGCCCAACTGATGGCCGTCAAGTCCTTGTGCCAATTGGCCGCGCTTTTCCCCGCGACAATCTGCCCACATGCCCTTGTCAAGGCTGGACATAATTTGCGATCAAGCATAGAACGCGCCGGATTGACGGGGATTCTGCGTGCTGTGCGCGCGCCGATTCTTTTCGGATTCTGTGCCGATGTCGCATTTGCAACCGCAAGGCGATGGGGCGACAGCACTATGAATAGGGCGTGGTTCCTTGACCTGGATCAAACCGCAAGGGGCAGGAATTTCGCCGGGGGCGGATGCGGTTTCCGCAATATTGCGTGAGAGGATGGTTTAGCCGTGAGCGAACACGACACTTCAAGCGAGGCCTTGGGCGAGCCCACTCGCCGCGACTTCCTTTATCTGGCTACCGGTATGGCAGGCGTCGTCGGCGCTGGTGCCGTCGCCTGGCCGTTCATCGACCAGATGCGTCCGGACGCATCGACGCTCGCGCTCGCCTCGATCGAGGTCGACGTATCGAGCCTTCAGCCCGGTATGTCGCTGACGGCGAAATGGCGCGGCAAGCCGATCTTCATCCGCAACCGTACGGAGAAGGAAGTCGAGGAGGCAAAGGCCGTCAAGCTGGACGAGCTTAAGGACCAGGTTGCGCGCAACGCCAACCTTCCGGCCGACGCTTCCGCGAGCGACCTCGATCGTTCCGCCGGCGAAGGCAAGGAAAACTGGATCGTCATGATCGGTTCCTGCACCCATCTCGGTTGCGTGCCGCTTGGCCAGGCCGGTGATTTCGGTGGCTGGTTCTGTCCCTGCCACGGTTCGCACTACGATACGGCCGGCCGCATCCGTAAGGGTCCGGCGCCGGAGAACCTTCACGTGCCGACCTTCTCGTTCGTATCCGACACAGTTATCAAGATCGGTTGAGGGGACTACTGATAATGAGTGCTGAACATTCAACCTACACGCCGACGACTGGCATTGAGAAATGGGTTGATTCCCGTCTGCCGTTGCCGCGTCTCGTTCACGATAGCTTCATCAGCTACCCGGTTCCCCGGAACCTGAACTACGCCTACACCTTCGGTGCCATGCTCTCGGTCATGCTGATCGTCCAGATCCTGACCGGTATCGTGCTGGCCATGCACTACGCCGCTGAAACGACCGTCGCCTTCAACTCGGTCGAGAAGATCATGCGCGACGTCAATCACGGCTGGCTGCTGCGCTACATGCACGCCAACGGCGCATCCTTCTTCTTCATCGCCGTCTACCTGCACATCGCCCGTGGTCTCTACTACGGCTCGTACAAGGCTCCGCGCGAAATCCTCTGGATCCTCGGCGTGGTCATCTACCTGCTGATGATGGCGACCGGCTTCATGGGCTACGTTCTGCCCTGGGGTCAGATGTCCTTCTGGGGCGCGACCGTTATCACCGGCTTCTTCACCGCCTTCCCGCTGGTGGGTGAGTGGATCCAGCAGTTCCTGCTCGGCGGCTTCGCCGTTGATCAGCCGACGCTGAACCGCTTCTTCTCGCTGCACTACCTGCTGCCCTTCATGATCGCCGGCGTCGTCGTCCTGCACATCTGGGCCCTGCACGTAACGGGTCAGACCAACCCGACCGGCGTTGAAGTCAAGTCCAAGACCGACACCGTGCCCTTCACGCCCTATGCGACGCTGAAGGATGCACTCGGCGTTTCCGTCTTCCTGATCATCTATGCCTGGTTCGTCTTCTACCAGCCGAACTTCCTCGGCCACCCGGACAACTACATTCCGGCTGACGCGCTGAAGACGCCCGCTCACATCGTTCCGGAATGGTACTACCTGCCGTTCTACGCGATGCTGCGCGCGATCACCTTCAATGTCGGCCCGATCGACTCCAAGCTCGGTGGCGTTCTGGTGATGTTCGGCTCGATCATCATCCTGTTCTTCCTGCCCTGGCTCGACACGTCCAAGGTCCGCTCGGCCGTCTACCGTCCGTGGTACAAGCTGTTCTTCTGGGTCTTCGTGGCCAACGCCATCCTGCTCGGCTGGCTCGGCTCGCGTCCGGCGGAAGGCCTGTACGTCGTGATGTCGCAGATCGGCACGCTGTACTACTTCGGCTTCTTCCTCGTCATCTTGCCGGTCCTCGGTCTGATCGAGACGCCGAAGCGCATTCCGAACTCCATCACCGAAGCGGTGCTGGAAAAGCAGAATGCCAAGGCGCAGCCGGCTGCCGCGCGCGCCTGATCAGAACAGCGATTGATAAGGAACCCACAACAATGAAAAAGCTTGTTACAGGCATTCTGTCACTCGCTGTCGTCGCTGGTCTCGGTCTCGGTGCGGCTGTTGCCGAAGAGGCGAAGGGCGGCGAGGAGCATGGCGGCGGTACGCCCCACTATCCGATCCACAAGCCGGAACAGCAGGACTGGAGCTTTGCCGGTCCCTTCGGTCACTACGACAAGGGTCAGCTTCAGCGCGGCCTGAAGGTCTACGCCGAAGTCTGTTCTGCCTGCCACTCGATGAACCTGGTGTCCTTCCGCACGCTGGAAGGCCTGGGCTATTCGGAAGGCCAGGTAAAGGCCTTTGCGGCGAACTACGAAGTTCAGGACGGCCCGAACGCCGACGGCGAGATGTTCACCCGCAAGGCTGTCGCCTCCGACCACTTCCCGTCGCCTTACGCGAACAAGGAAGCGGCTGCCGCATCGAACAACGGTGCAGCTCCGCCGGACTTCTCGCTGATCGCCAAGGCTCGCGGCATCGAGCGCGGCTTCCCGCAGTTCATCTTCGACATGTTCTGGCCCTACCAGGAAGGCGGCCCGGACTACATCCACGCGCTGCTGACCGGCTACCAGGATCCGCCGCAGGGCGTCGAAGTGGCTGAAGGCACGCACTACAACCCGTACTTCGCCAACGCTGCCGCGCTGGCGATGGCTCAGCCGATCTCCGCCGACCAGGTCACCTATGACGATGGCACGCCGCAGACGGTCGACCAGTACGCAAAGGACGTTTCGGCGTTCCTGATGTGGGCCGCCGAGCCGCACCTCGAAGAGCGCAAGCGCACCGGCTTCATGGTCATGGTGTTCCTGCTGATCTTCACCGGCCTGGTGTACCTCACCAAGAAGTCGGTCTACGCCAACAAGGAACATTGATCGGCTCCGGCTCAGGCCGGTACGACCAAGACCCAACGAAAAAGGCCCCGGTTCGTCCGGGGCCTTTTTCGTTTACCACCGTGCGTCCCGACACCGTTGACCTTGGGCGAGGAATTTGGCCGACATGCAGCAAGTTCGTGATGCTTCACGCATTCCTTTGGCGAAGGGCAGGCGGCTAAACACCAGTCGCTCGCAGGACAGGCTTGCGATGCAGACAGCAGCTACCGTATTCGGCCGATCATTGGCCACCGCACCGATCTCGGATTAAGGCTGTGCCGGGGCAGCGGAAGACCGGCCTACGCATCGGAAGGACCTGGTCTCCAGCCGCTTGCCGCAGCCCACCGATCCGCGCGTCGAATGACCTGCCACAAGTGTTCCGACTTGCCCTCGGTATAGGCTGCCCGGTCGTGGCGATGTCGGCTTGCCAATGCCCGCTTCAGCTCGACGTATGGGCCGTGTTCCGCGGCATGGGCACGCATGTAGTCGCGAAACAGCAGCGACCATTGTTCCTGCCAGCTTCCCGCTCGGCGCACATGGATGTGCGTGCGTTCGTCGCCAGGGCGCTCACGAAAGTAGCGTTTCGTCAGATCGGTATTCTGCGGCCGCCACAGGTAGCCGATCGCCGCCATTTTTTCCGCCAGGACGTCGAGGGGCTCCAGATCGGCAACGGAAATCTGAACATCGATGATCGGCTTGGCAGCCAGACCACGGATTGCGGTGGAGCCGATATGGTCGATACGCAAGGCATGATCGCCCAAAACCTGGCGGATCGTCTTCGCCTTGGTGGCAAACCGCTCCGCCCAATCGGAGGACCAATCGCAGATTTCAATCGGCTGTGTCGTGCAAGGCAGCTCCCTATCCATCGGACGAACTTCAGATGCAGAGCGCGATGATGTCAACATTCATTCCTGCGTTCCACCTGTCTGGCTGGCTGAGTGTCTGGCCGTCCGGATGCCGTTAAGGACGACTGCATGTTATGGCTGCATCGACCGTTGGCGCCCGCCTAGAAGGCTGCGTTATTGTTTCTTCAGAGGGGTGAATCTCGATGTCTATTTCTTTCAAGCGCCTGGCGGCGGTCGCCGTGGTAGCTCTTGCCTTTGTTCCCGGCATTGCACAGGCCGAGAGTTACGCGACGCTCACCAAGCAAGGCTACGCCACCGGCAAGCTCTCCAGGGGCAAGTCCGGCGCCTGGGGCTGGGTGGTCGGCAACGGCGAGAAGACGTTCTTTTGCCGGCTGAACGTCGCTTCTGCCTATGTCAACAAGAAGGAGATGGTGAGCTTCACCGCAACCGGCCGCATGCTCAAGATCGACCGTGCGACCTACGACGACGCGCTCGGCGGACCGGACCCGAACAAGCCTTACCTGAAGGATCTGCAGGCGGGCCGGGTCAAGCCCGCCAATGTCGGCGGCTGTTCGCCACTGCGTTGAGCCGGTCCAGTCAGCACGCGTCGCCAGGCGCGGCTAAAGCATGTCGACAGCCCGTTGTTCACGACACCCGCCTACGAACCCAAATCCCGTTCGCGCAGCCGTGATTAGCGGGTAGTGGCCCGAACTTGCGAGAAGGGGCAGAGTCCGGTCGTACGCGTGCCGGGAGCGCCTTAAGGAGCGCACTGCATCATAAGGGATCGCTAGTATCTTAGCGGAAGTGATCCGTCGCTTTTCTTCTCTGATATCCCTGCAAACGAAAACGGCCCCTTCGCAAGACGGGGCCGTTTTGATTGTTTCTATCCGGGCTCGCTTAGCTGAAGCGACCGGCGGCGTGGGCGAGCATCGTATAGACCTTGCCGGTATCCGACGTCAGGTAGGTCTGGGTGATGCGCTTGTCCGGGTCGTTGCGGGCGACATCGGCGAGCAGCTTTTCGAAATCTGCGATGTAGCGGTCGACAGCGGTGCGGAATTCCGGCTCGCGGTCGTACTTGCGCTTGATCTCGTCGAAGGTCTGCTGGCCCTTCAGCGTGTAGAGGCGACGCGTAAAGACGTCGCGCTCGCCGCGCTGGTAGCGGCGCCACAGATCGACCGACGCATCATGATCGATGGCGCGGGCGATATCGACCGAAAGCGAGTTCAGCGATTCAACCACGTGGCGCGGGTTGCGGCTGTCGCCGGCCCGTGCCGTTGGCTGAGCCTCGGCCGGACGCTGCGGCGCGGACGAGGGTGCCTCTTCGCGCGACGCCGCACGGAGCAGGTCACGCATCCAGCCACCACCTTCGGCGACCTCGTTGCTCACAGCCTGCGTCGGCGCCGGCTGGCGAACGGCGGGCTGCTCGATACCGAGGCTGCCGCGCAGCGCCGGCGCCGGTTCCTGACGGCGCGGCTGCTCGATGACGGGCTGCTGCGCTACCGGCTGCTGTGCCACTGGCTGCTGTGCCACTGGCTGGGGCTGCGGCTGTGCGACCGGTTGCGGCTGCGGGGCTGCCTGCTGCTGCACGGGACGGGCGACCGGAGCGGAGGCCGGCTGCTGGCGCAGCGGCTGGGCCACTTCGAGCTGCGTCGAGGACTTGCCGATGATGTCGGACAGTTCCTGCAGCGCCTTGATCTGCTCGCCGACGGCACGGCGCATGACGGCCGCATTTTCCTTGGCTTCTTCCGGCAGGTCGAAGGCGCCGCGCTTCAGCTCTTCGCGGGTCATGTCGAGTTCCTTGCGGATCTCGCCAGCCGAGCGACGGATCTCGTCAGTCGCGCCGCTGAAGCGGCCGATCGCCTCGTCGATTGCGACGCGAACGGCGTCACGCAGCTGGTCTGCGACGCCATCGGACTTCTTGCCGCTTTCGGCAAGCATGCGCTCGATGTCGGACACCGAGGCCGCAACGCTGCCGCGCAGACGCGAGGCGACTTCCTTGGAGCGCTCCTCGGCATTGGCAAAGGCACCCTCGATCGAGGCACCGGCATCTTCACCGACCTTGGCGATCGCCTGGCGAAGGGCTTCCGATGCGCCGAGCGCACGGCCCTCGACGGAGGAGAGCGTCTTGTTGACGTCGGCAAACGAGGTCTCGACGCCCGAGCGAAGCGTGTTGGCAATCTGGCGCGAACGCTCTTCGGCACGGCTGAAGACCTGCTCGACCGAGGCGCCGGCTTCGTCACCGGCCTGGGCGAGCGTGTTGCGCATCGATTCAGCAGCTTCCGCCGCGCGCTGTTCGGCGCTCGTCAGCAGGCGACCGACATCGGCGAAGGACTGCTGGATGCCGCTGCGCAGGTTTCCGGCAACGTGGCCCGAGCGTTCTTCGGCCCGCTGGAAGGCGCCGTCGACGAAGCCTTCGAGCGCACGCATCGTGCGTTCGATCTCTTCCGAGCGCTGGACGAGGCCGACCGACAGGGTGCGAAGCGCATCCTGGCGTTCCTCGAGCGTGCTGACGAGGTTCGACTGGGCCGCGCCGAGCAGGTCGGAGGCCTGGCCGAGAACGCGCGAGTGGTCTTCGAACCGGCCGACAATGCCGCCGATCTGCGACAGGGTCGAGGCGGAGATATCGGAGAGCTTGTCGACCTTGCCTTCGATGAGGCGGGTGGAGGTCGACAGCATGTCGGAGGCCTGACGGGTCGATTCCGACACGCGGGCGATCGTCGATTCCAGACGCTGGTCCATTTCGCCGAGGTTGCTGCTCGCCTGGTCGATGACCGTGGCAATGGCCGCATTGTTGTTGGCGAGCTGGTCGATCAGGCCAAGGGCGGTCGACTGCAGACGGTTTTCGACCATCTTCATCGCCTTTGCCGTCTCTTCGGCGCGGTAGGAGATCGCGTTCAGCGTCTCGCCCGTGCGCTCGGCGATGGCGTTGACGAGGGCGGCGTTTTCCGCACGCAGGCGGTCGGCGCTTTCCTGTGTCACGGCAGCGATGCGCTCGGCTGCCTCGCGGCCGGTGGCGGCATACTGGTCGATGACAGGGCGTGCCTGCTCGTCGATCAGGCGCGACAGCTCCATCGAGCGGCCGGCGAGCATCGAGTTGAGTTCGCGGGTGCGCTCGTCGAGCGTGGTGCGGATTGCTTCGCCACGGGCTTCCAGCGCCTTCTCCGTATTGCTGAGGCCCTGGTGGATGTTGTCGGCGTGGTTGGCGATCTGGCTGTGCGTTGCGGCCAGCCGTGCGCTTGCGGTGTCGGCCGCGTCGGCGATCGAGCGGGCAAGCTCGGCATGACGTGCAGCGGTCGCTGCCGCCTTCTGCTCGATCGAGTTGGCAAGCTCGGCGTGGCGCGCGGCGGTGGCGGCTGCCGTCTGGTCGATCGTGTTGGCGAAGTCTGCCTGGCGAGCAGCAAGTGCGGAGGCGAAATCGTCGCCTGCCTTCGACAGCAGCCCGGCCGAGCGGACAGCTTCCGCGTCGATTTCCTGAGCTGCACCGCTAATGGCGCCGCGCAGGCTGTTCACAAGGCCGGCGGCCTTGTCTTCCATGCGCAGTGCCTCTGCGTCGAGTTCCTGGGCGACGTCGCCAACGGCGCTACGAAGCGTGTTGACGAGGCCGGCAGCCTTGTCTTCCATGCGCAGCGTTTCTGCGTCGAGTTCCTGCGCGACATCGCCAACGGCGCTGCGGAGCGTGTTTGCGAGACCGGCTGCCTTGTCTTCCAGGCGCACGGCTTCGGCATCGAAGTCCTCAGCCACGCCGCCGACTGCGCTGCGCAGATTGGCGACGATGTCGGACGTCTTGCCTTCCAGGCGATTGGCTTCAGCGTCGATATCCTGCGTTGCCTCGTGAACGGCGCCGCGCAGGCTGGTGACCAGAACGGCCGCCTTGCCCTCGATCGTGCGGTTGACGTTATCTAGGCCGATGTTGAGGGCACGATCCATGGTGCCGAGGCGTTCGGCGATGCGTTCCGCACCGGACTCGATGGCGCCGGTGATCCGGGTTGCCGCAACTTCGCTCATGCGGTCGATGTCGCCAGCGCGGTCACCAAGGCTGTCGGCGATCCGCTGTCCGGCGCCGTCGACGATCTGGTTGACGCTGCCGACGCTGTCGCGGACCCGATCTTCCAGCGAGCTGAGGCTGACTTCCAGGCGCAGGCCGGTATCGTCGACCAGGGTGTTGACGTCGTTGACGCTGCCGCGGATGCGGTCCTGAAGGACGCCGAGGCTGTTTTCGATCAGTGCACCGGTCTCGCCGACGATCGCGTTGACGCCGCTGACGCTGCCACGGATACGGTCTTCGAGCGCGCTGAGGCCACCTTCGACACGGGCCGCCGCATCATCAACGACGGAGCCGACATTGGTGACGCTGCCGCGAATGCGGTTTTCGAGGGCACCGAGATTGCTCTCGATCCGTGCGCCGGTGTCGTCGACCACGGCGCCGACATTGCCGACGGTGCCACGAATACGGTCTTCGAGGACGCCAACGCGGTTCTCGAGATGCATGCCGGTTTCGTCGACGATCGAGCTGATGTTGCCGGCGCTCTCGCGCATGCGCTCTTCGAGTGCGCCGAGGCTGGTTTCAACGCGCATGCCGGTATCGTCAAGGCGATCGTTGAGGCCGTTGATCGACAGGTCAACGCGGTTGGTGAGGCTGTCGGCCGCCAGGCTGATCTGGTTGGCGGTTTCGGCCAGGCGCTCGGCAATATGGCCCGTGGTCGAGCGCATACGGCTGTCGAGCACTTCGCCGCTGCGGTCGATGGCGCTGGCGAGTGCCGACTGACGCTCTTCGAGCGACATTTCCAGCATGCCGGCGCTGGTGGCGAGCGTCGTGGCGATCGCGGTCGACTGATCGGCAAGCATGCCTTCGAGCTGCTCGCGGCCCTGGCCGACGGCAAGGTTGATGGCGTTGATGCGGTCGTCGAGCGTGACGCGGATCTGTTCGTGCGTGGACGAGAGCGTATCGCGCAAGTGCTCGGCGCGGCCGCTCAGCGTCTCCTCGATTTCCGCTGCCTTGCCGGCAAGCGACGCGGTCGCTTCGGTGGTGCGCGCGGTCAGCGCATCGGCGATGTGCGCGCTGGTCTCGGTCAGCGTATCGGAGATCTTGCTGACACGGCCGCTCAGATCTTCGGCGATGCGGGCACTCGTCTGGGTGAGCGTATCGGAGATCAGGCTGACGCGGCCGCCCAGGTTTTCGGCGATCGTGTTGACGCTCTCGGAGAGCTTCTGCTCGATATCACCGACGCGATCGGTCATGGTTTCGGCGACGGCGGTTGCCCGGAAGGTCAGGCTGTCGGCCACGTCTTCGGCGTGACGGCTCAGCGTATTGGCCATCTCGTTGGCACGCGACGACATCGTCGAGGTGATGGCGGCGGCGCGCTCGGCGAGTACGCCGTCAAGCGCCGTCGTCTGGTTGGTGAGCGCGTCGGAGATCGCTTCGCCGCGTTCGGAAAGGACGCGCTCCAGCCGGTCGGCCGTGCCGCTGACGGCGGTGTCGATCGAGTCCGCGCCCATGGAGAGGATCGTCGAAAGCGCGAGCGTGCGTTCCGACAGGGTGTTGTCGAGGCGGTGCTGGCTGGCAGCGATGGCGCTGGTGATCTCGTCGGTCGAGCCGTGCAGGGTCTGCTCGATGCGGGCGTGCGCGGCCTGCAGGCCGTCGACGAAGGCAGCGGTACGGCTGTCGAGACCTTCGGTCAGGCGCTGTTCGCTCGTCGTCAGTGCGCTCGAAAGTGCGTCCGCACGCTGGCCGAAGCCGTTTTCGATGCGGTCCTGTGCCTGGGTGAGGGCACCCATGAGGCCGCTGGTCTTTTCGGAGAGCACGCTGTCGATGCGGGTGTGCGCATCGCCGATCATGTTGCCGAGTTCGGTGGTACGGCTCGCAATCGTCTCTTCGATGAAGTCCTGGGTCGCGCCGAGCGTGGTCGCAAGCGTCAGCGACTGGTCGGAAAGGGCCGAGCCGATCTTCTCGATGCTGCTGTCGAGCGCGCCGCCGATCGCCTCCGAGCCGCCGGAGACGGTCTCGTTGATGCGGTGCAGGCTTTCCATGAGCTTGGTGTCGAGCAGGCTCGCACGCTTGTCGAAGGCGGAGGCAAACTCGTGGAACCGCTCGTCGAAGGCGGTTGCGAGCTGGCCGACGGTCGTCTGCAGCTTCTCTTCAAAGAAGCCGCCGCGAAGGTCGAGGTCCATGATCGCGTCGTCGGCGCTGGAGCGCAGGCTCTGGCGGAAGCTCGCGCCCTTTTCGTCGAGCGTGGCGTTGAGCGAGGCGAGCACGTGGTCGAGGCCACCGGTGATGGCGTGCTGGCCGACGCTCAGGCTTTCGTTGAGGTCGCGGGTGCGGGCGATCAGTGTTTCGTTGAGCTGGCGGGCGCGTTCGTTGAGCGCCGCATTCAGCTTCTCGGTGCTGGCGTCAAGCGAGGAGGCGCGCGTTTCGAACTGGCTGAGCAGGTCTTCGCCGCGCTTCGTCAGCGTGTCGCTGAGCTGGTCAAGCCGGGTGTCAAATTCGGTGCTGAGACCGAGGCCGGCAGCGGTCAGGCCCGAAAGCAGCGCATCGGTGCGGGTCGTCAGCATGCTGCCGATCGACTGCAAGGCGCCGTCCGATTTCTCGCTAAGGGCAGCCGCGCGGGTGTCGATAAGCGAGGCAAAGGCTTCGCCCGAGATTGCAATGCGCGAAGCAATGTCTTCGCTCGCTTGTTCCAGGTCGTCCTTCAGCTTGCCATGCGCACCGGAGATGGCCGAACGGATACGCTCCGAATGCCCGATGATGGCTTCGCGCTCAAGCCCGAGTTCCTGCACCAGCGTGCGCACGCGCAGTTCGTTTTCGCTGTAGCTGCGTTCGAGCGCGTTGACCTCGGAATGAACCAGCGTTTCGAGTTCGGTGGCGCGGGCAATCGTGCGTTCGATGCCTTCGTTCATCGCCGAGACTTCGCGACGGACGGCCTGGCCGACCGTCATGACGCGATCGGCAGCAGCCGTTTCCGGCTCGGCAAGGCGCAGGGCGACTTCCGCCATCGAGCGCGCGGCGTTGCGCAGTTCCTGCGCGCGGGCGATCATGATGGCAAAGGAGAAGAAGAGCATGATCGGCAGCACGATGCCGATCGCGACGCCGACGGCGCCAGGGGTGGCGGCAAGGTCGCTCAGCGAACGGATCTGCCAGATCTGCGGCCCGTAAAGAAGGTTGGCGACACCGAGGCCGGCAACCGCCCAGATGACGGACACCAGCGCAGCAACGCGGATCGCGGCGCGATTGGAGCGCACGTCGAGCGCACGCAGCATCGCAGCCGGCGAACGGCGACCATCGTCGTTGGCGGCGGAAAGGGACGGGGACTTGGGCGCAGGTTCCGGAGCGAGCGTCTTGGCCGCTTCTGCAGCACGTGCCCCGCGGGACTGTTCCGGCTGAGGCCGTGCTTTCTTATTCTGATCGGGCGTCGCCGCCTGATTGGTGGGCTGAGACACATTTTCCTCCGGATCATCCAAGGAAGTCTTGTCATTCGGGCTCGATGCAAGCTCGTCGAAATCAATCTTCAGGGCAGCTTCCAGAGCCTGGAACGCCTTTTCGTCGATCGACTCATTGCTCTTTTTCGTCGCCATAGGGATACGCCTCATTACCTTTTGCCCAGAACGGAAAGCGCCTCTGGCCCGTTAGCGGGCAGGGTCTCTTCCTCATGGGCGGTGACGGCAAGATACGCGCATCGGATCTACGCAATACCCTACTGATCACCCACTGCATTGCCTCGACGGATAGTCGCATTTGTGGCCGAATGGGACCACGCGTCGAGCTTATCCACCGGAACGGTTGCCATTTTCGTACGCGGGTCCGTTCCTAAGCGTATCGTAGTGACACATTAGCTGGGTTCTTACAATTAAGAGCGCTTGGGGTTGATTAAAATCCTAATGAAATCTTAATGCGGTGCAGGTCTAAAAGCCGGAAAAGATAAGGAAATCAGAGAGTTTAACGGACGTTAACCATTTTCCCAAAATACTGCCTATATTGCGCCCGGATTTGAGCCAATAGGTGCCGGAGCCCGCCGAAGATGGAAGTCTGAACAGTGCGGGCGGCGGCACCGCTCCCGATGAAGCGATGCCGGAAACAGGCCAACATCAAACAAACAATAGGGAAATTGGCTCATGGCGGCCCTCAGGATTGCCTTTGAAGCCCCGGATAGTCCGGGAAACTCTTCTGCGTCAGGCAAAAAGCCGATCGACTTTGCTCACCTCGCCGTCCAGACGATGGGTGACAAGGCGCTCGAAATCGAAGTGCTGCAACTCTTTGCGCGCCAGGCGCGCCAGGTCTTGAAGGAAATCGCCGAAGGCGAGGGCACGCCCCGTGCCCAGGCAGCCCACCGGCTAAAGGGCGCAGCCCTTGCGGTTGGTGCCGTCGACGTTGCAAGCGTTGCCGGCGCGATCGAACACAATCCGGCCGAAGCTTCGCTCTGCGACCAGCTCGCATCGGCCGTGCTCGAAGCCGAGCTCTTCATTCTGAAGCTCTGCCGCTAGCGGCTACCGAGCAGACAGGGGGCCTAACCGACCCCTGTCTGTCGCACGATGCCCGCGCCTCGCATAGAGGGCGCCGTGCCGGCAGCCATTGCTACCGGCACGATCTGCGGCGACGCACAGAATGACGGCCGTTGTTGACTGGCCGGCCGATTTGTTGGAAGAACTTTCCCTGAATTTGCGCCCGCGGGGTTCTTTTCTCAACAGGCCTTGCGCCCGGCCAATCCACCAGTTCATTCCGGAAAGAGACATGACAAAACTTACGATCGTTGCCTTTGATGGCGCGCGCCACGAACTTGATGTCGAGAACGGCTCGACGGTCATGGAAAACGCCGTTCGCAATTCGGTTCCCGGCATCGAAGCGGAATGCGGCGGAGCCTGCGCCTGTGCGACCTGTCATGTCTATGTCGACGATGCCTGGGCTCAAACCGTCGGCGCTCCTGAAGCCATGGAAGAAGACATGCTGGACTTTGCCTACGACGTCCGCCCGACGTCGCGGCTTTCCTGTCAGATCAAGATGAGCGATGCGCTCGACGGTCTCGTCGTGCACGTGCCGGAGCGCCAGGCCTAACGCCTGCGTCCCACGCCCCTTCTTTCAGACCTCCGCACAAAAAAAGCGCCTCGCCGGTCGTTGGACAAGCGAGGCGAGGAGGGCGCATCGCATACAGATGAGGGAGGGAACATCTGCTGCACCAAGACACGCCAGGAGAACCCGTTCCGGCTCCGCTGTTCGATTCTTCTTTTTCTTTTCAAGTGAACAACGTTGCGCAATTCAAAGTAAAGGCAACATCTAAGCTTTTCGCGCCGCAATCGCGTCGCGCATAACCTACTCTATTTGTGGGGCTAGTCTTTGTCCCGGCCCCTCTCTCATTGGTTTGAATATAGATGAGTCGCCGGCCGGCAGCCATCGTTATATTTCACCAATAAAATACTGTGGGTATTGCCGCTGAAATGGCCCTATCCGTGACTATAGTCAGGCTCTTCTTCGGGGTTCCGGCTTTGCTATCTACTGTTGCGCTTTCTTCAGCGTCTCCAGCCTGTATTGCAGAAGACGGATCATGCGCTTGTCGAAGTTGGCGGCTTCGGTGCGGTCGAAGCGAGCCTGATCCTTGTCATGCGCCTCTATCGCGGTTGCGCTGACGCGGGCAACGCTTTCCTGCATCTCTTCGCACGTGTCCTGCGGCTTCAACGCCAGGAACATCTTCTCCATCCGCCGCGCGTGATTGCGGGCGATTTCCGCGTGGCGCTCCTCGTGGCGTTTGATGTCGCTTGACAGCGTGTCCCACACGAGGGCGAGGTCACGTCCGGCCTGGCGGCGATACTTCCATTTGGGCAGAATGATGCGCGTGTTGAGCGTGACGCGGGCCGAGCCGACGGCGCAGCGTCCGTTGCGGCTGACATAGGTGATCGAGCCGCCGAACTTGATGCGGGTCGCGCCCGGATGCCGTGCGCCGGTCGATTTCATCATCGGGCCGCTGGCCGAGAGTGCCTTGTCCAGTTCTTCCGCAGTCCGGCCGCCGATCGAAAAATAGGAGAAGCTCTTGTTCACCACGGTTTCGCCCGAGGCCGTGCCAAGCGGGGCGGCAACCAGGAGAGCAAGAAGGGCGACTTTGAACGGGACGCGTACTCGGGACATCAATGCGTGGTTCTCTTCGGTTGAACTTCAATCAAGCTTGGGGCATAGCCAGCGCCGGCGCAACAGCAAAACGATGGCTCCCGGCCGTATGCGGATGGTGAGGGAAAATGACTTACAATCCATTTCAGAAATTTAGCTGGAAGCTGGCGCATGGACGCAGCCTCGAACTGGGGCCGCGTGGCGTTTTGATGGCGATCGTCAATGTTACCCCGGATTCTTTTTCCGATGGCGGCCGTTTTATCGATGCCGTTGCCGCGGTGGCGCAAGGGATGCGCTGCCTGGAGGAGGGCGCCTTGATCCTCGATATCGGCGGTGAATCCACACGCCCCGATGCGGCGCCCGTCAGCGCCGAGGAAGAACAGGCGCGGATCCTGCCTGTCATCGCAGCGCTTGCCCGTGATACCGATGCGCTGATTTCCGTCGACACTTACAGAGCCTCGACCGCCCAGCTTGCGGTCGACGCCGGCGCGCATATCGTCAACGATGTGCACGGCCTTCAGCGCGAACCCGACATTGCCACTGTCGCCGCCAAGAGCGGCGCTGGCATCTGCGTCATGCATACGGGCCGGGGCCGTGAAAAACTCGCAGACGTGATCGCCGATCAGTTTCATTTTCTCGACCGGTCGCTCGAGATCGCGGCAGCTGCCGGCGTGGAGCGGGATCGCATCATTCTCGATCCGGGCTTCGGCTTCGCCAAGGACACGGATGAGAACCTGGAATTGATGGCGCGCTTCGCAGAGTTGCACCGTTTCGAGCTGCCATTCCTGGTCGGAACGTCGCGCAAGCGCTTCGTCGGCGCGGTCAGCGGCCGAGAGGCGGCCGATCGCGACATGGCGACGGCCGCGACAACGGCGCTTTTGCGCGTTGCCGGCGCCTCAATTTTCCGCGTACACGATGTCGCAAACAGCAAGGATGCACTGGTGATGGCGGATGCTATGCTGCACGCCAGAGCGAGGTGAGATTTTCTCGTCCGCATTCCGCCTGAACCTGTGACTACCAATCACGCGCATGACTGCTGAGCGGCTCGACCGCGCAATCATGGCGATCCAAGAAAGCCGATGGGACTGAGAAGCATGAGCGCGACCTATATCATCACCCTCAAGAACTGCGCCTTCTTCGCGCGCCACGGCGTCTTCGACGAGGAGGAGCTTCTTGGTCAGCGCTTCTTCGTCGATGCCGAGCTCGAAGTCGAACAGGGAACGGCGCTGGTCGACGACTCGATCGAAGACACCGTGCATTACGGCATCGCCTTCCAGGAGATCGAGCGCATCGTCACCGGCCGCCGTCGCTATCTGATCGAGGCGCTGGCGCTGGAAGTGGCCAAGACGCTCTGCGTGCGCTTCCCGCAGATCAAGCGCGCCAAGGTGTCGATCCGTAAGCCGAATGCGCCGGTTCCGGGTGTGCTCGATTATGTCGAAGTGACGGTCGAGCATGTCGTCTGAGGTGAACTGGCGGGCAGCGACACTCGGGCTTGGCGGCAATCTCGGCGATCCCCGCAAGGCGATGGCCGAAGCGCTTCGCCTGCTCGATGCCCGCGACGACTGCGTGGTCAAGGCCGTCTCGCGCCTTTATCGCACGCCGCCCTGGGGCAAGACGGACCAGGCCTGGTTCTACAATGCCTGCGCCAAGGTCGACACGACGCTCGAGCCCGAAGCCCTGCTCGACGCCTGCCTTGATATCGAACGGTCGATGAAGAGGGTTCGCGACGAGCGCTGGGGGCCGCGCACGCTCGACATCGATGTGCTGACCTTCGAGGGCATGGCGCAAGCGGGCGGGCGACTGGAGTTGCCGCATCCGAGGATGACCGAGCGCGGTTTCGTACTGATGCCGCTTGCCGATTTCGCCGCCGACATGGCTGTTGGCGGCCGTCCGGTCGGCGACTGGCTGCAGCAGGCTGACGTCGCAGGCATCGAGGTTGCGGATGGTGACATGAGCTGGTGGCGCGCAGGCGCCTGAACAGGACCGCAACATAATCCACAAACGACAAAGCCCCGGTCGATGCCGGGGCTTCGTCGTTTATTCGGGTGTTGAACGTTACTTGATCGAACCGACAGCGATCGCGTCGATCTGGCGGTTGAGGCTGACGCCGATGACCGGCACCATCGTTTCTTCGACCTTGACCGAAATGGTGATGTTCATCGTCTGGTCGTCCTGCAGACGGGCGATCATGGCGCCATTCAGCTTCTTGCGATTGATGCCGACGACGACCTTGTCCTTGGCGACGTTGCCGGAAATGATATCCAGGCCCTTGCCCTCGGCGCCGTCGAGAAACTTGCCGGTATAGGTGTTGCCCTTCTGTGTGATCAGCGCCGACATCGGCTGCTTGAACACGCCGACGCGGCAGAAGCCGTCGAGCTTGATGCCGGTGTCATCGCCCGCAACCGGTTCGCCCGAGAGATCGCAGGTGAACTTGGTGCCCTTGTACTTGCCCGCGACGATCTCGCCCGGGCCCTTCCACTGGCCCGCGACCTTCTCGAAAAAGACCTTGTCCTTGGCGCCGGAAAAAGCCGGTGTCGCAAGGCCGACGGTGGCTGCAAGCGCGAAGGCGGCAGCGCCGCGAGCGATCAAAGAAGGGCGCGAGAACATAAACGATCCTTGATGGGTCAACGTCCGAAACTGAAAGCCACATTTGCGCGCAAATGGTTAACGGACGGTTTCTGCGCGGTGCGCGGCGCGGCTTCTTTGTGGCCGAAAAGCGGATTGACCACAGCATTTTTGGCTTAGGAAATACAGTGGGTTGGCGGATTTCGGCGAGCATTGTGCGGGGACATGAAACTTGCCCCAATCGCGCTACGTATAACCATGGGAAACGGGAGATTTCCCATGGCTATAGCAGGACATGATTCCGAATCGACCGCGTCAGACGCACAGCAGAGCCTGGTGATATCGCTGCACCGGCTGACAACCCGGCTTACCCATTGGGGATGGGCCGGCGCGCTGTTCTTTTCTGTTTCTCAGCGGCCTGCAGATCTTCAACGCGCACCCGGCACTCTATGTCGGGCAGCAGTCGGGTTTTGCCTTCGACAACAGCATCCTGTCGATTGGGCCTGTGCATGAACGAAGCGGCGAGGTTCGCGGCCTGACGACAGTCTTGGGGCTGAGCGTTGACACCACCGGTGTCCTGGGCGTCAGCGGGCCGGAACAGGAGAGGGCCTACCGGGCTTTTCCGGCCTGGTTGACCGTGCCGTCCTACCAGGACCTCGCCACCGGCCGCGTCGTGCACTTCTTCTTCGCCTGGATGTTTGCCGTCGTCTATTCCATCTGGCTGGTCGCAAGCGCGATCAACGGTCACCTGCGGCGGGACATTCTTCCCGCTTTGGCCGACATCCGCGCCTTGCCCGCGACCTTCATCGCGCATCTGCGGTTGCGCTTCGAACATGACGGGCGTTACAACAGCTTGCAGAAACTCTCCTACGGCATTGTTCTCCTGGTCTTTTTTCCTCTCATGATCGCGACAGGGCTGACGATGTCGCCGGGCATGGACGCCGGCTGGCCCTGGCTGGTTCAACTCTTTGGCGGCAGGCAGACGGCCCGCACGATCCATTTCGTCGTGATGCTGCTGCTCGTCGGCTTCTTCACTGTGCACATCGCCATGGTTTTTGCCGCCGGTCCGATCAACGAGATGCGGTCGATGATTACTGGGCGTTATCGCATCAGGCGTTCGGTGGACCGGGGAGGAAGGACATGAGCGCGTTCCTCCTCAGTCGCCGGCGCTTCCTGGCGGCGGCAGGGGCGACGGCCTCGTCGTTGCCGCTTGCCGGGTGCGACGCACTCGACGGCCTCGTTGGCAGTGGCAGTCGCGTGCGCGACTTTCTCGCATCCGCCAACAGCCTTACTTACCGAGCACAGCGGCTGCTGGTGCCGGCTGATCGGCTGGCGCCGGAATTTGCCGAGAGCGAGATCCGGCAGGGGCAACGACCGAACGGCTCCACCGACCCGGGTGATGCGACCTATCTCGCGCTGAAGCAGGACGGCTTTTCCGGATACCAGTTTCGCGTTTCCGGCCTGGTCGAGCGACCGCTTCACCTGACGCTTGCAGAGCTGCGAAACATGCCGTCGCGCACCCAGATCACTCGACACGACTGTGTCGAGGGCTGGAGCTGCATCGCCAAGTGGAGCGGCGTTGCCCTTACTCGCGTCCTCGATGAAGCCCGGGTGAAGCCCGAGGCGCGTTACGTGGTCTTTCATTGCTTCGACAGCATGCCGCTCGGCCTTGGCGGCTCGGTCGCCTATTACGAATCGATCGATATGCTCGATGCGCATCACCCGCAAACGATCCTCGCTTATGGCCTGAACGGCGCGGCTTTGCCGGTCGCCAACGGTGCTCCACTGCGCGTCCGGGTCGAGCGCCAGCTGGGTTACAAGATGGCGAAGTACATCAAGGCGATCGAAGTCGTTGCCGATCTCGCGCCCTTCGGTCGAGGGCGCGGCGGCTATTGGGAAGATCTCGGCTACGACTGGTATGCGGGGATCTAGTTTCGCGTGACCGCGCTATTTCTCGCCGCTTTCGCCAATCACGCGTCCGGCGCCGGGGCTGAGGTCGGCGAGAAAATCACCGATCCCGGGACGCTTCAGCGCGCGAAACGGCATCGGGCGGCAAAGGTCCATCGCGGCGATGCCGATGCGTGCGGTCATCAGGCCATTGATGACGCCTTCGCCCAGGCGCGCCGAGAGCTTCGAAGCCAGCCCGTGGCCGAGCACCTGCTGGATCAGGCTGTCGCCGGCGGCGATCGAGCCGGTGACGGCCAGATGAGCGATCACGTCGCGCATCAGCCGCAAGAGGCCGAGCGTGCCGGGGCGACCGCCGTAAAGTTCGGCCATGGCGCGGATCAGGCGGGCAGATTCGTAGAGGACGTAGCCGAGGTCGACGAGCGCCCGCGGGCTGACCGCCGTGACGATCGACACGCGCTTGGAAGCCGCGAGAATGAGGCGCCGCGCCTCGCGGTCGAGTGGGCTGAGCAGCTCGCGCTCGGTGAGTTCGATCACGTGCGGACCGTCGATGATCTCGCCTTCGCTTTCCTTCAGCCGTGTGCGCCCGCGCGCCGTCCGCGGATTGCTGGCCAGCAGGTGGACGAGCTTTGCCTGCGCCGCGCGCGCGGGTTTCGCACTGGCCGAAGCGGCCGCCGCTTCCGTTTCCGCTTTCAGCTTCTGGATCGCCGTGAGCTGCATTAGCCCCGAAAATTCGCGGCCGACGACGATCAGCAGCGCCAGCAGACCGATCGCGACGACAACAAGCGCGGCGTAGCCGAGCCAATCGGCACGCGCGAAGAGATCGCGAAGCAGGCGGTCGACCCAGAGGCCGGCAGCCAGTGACAGGATGATGCCGAGTGCGCCGGTCGCGATCTTGCCAACTGACAGGCGGCGCTTGCGAGGACTTGCTTCGGGCAAGGCGAGGGCCTCCACCGCAAGCGTGGTCTCACGGAAAGGGTCTTCCGCATCGGGTGTCAGCACCACATTGTCGTCGAAACTTGCGGGCGCGCGCCGCGCGCGCAGCTGCGGACGGGCCTCGGCGGGCTTGTCTTCGCCAACTGAAAAGGCGCCGGGACGGCGGCTGCGACCGTTGCTGTCGTCACTCATGCGAGCCGGTCTCCGAACAGGAATTGCATGGCCCGGTCGAGGCGGATATGCGGCACCGACAGTTTCAAGCCGCCGCCGGTTTCCTCAAGATGTGGCGGGCGGAAGCGAACAAAGCTGAGTTCCGGCAGCGGATGAGCGCTTTCGATATAGGTCGTCGCGCCGGACCGGGTCTCCAACGTCTTGAAAAGAACTTCAGGATCTTCCGGCAAGTCACCGGGAAATATCGCTGTTTTCCTTTCTCCGTCGAAGATTTCGCCGTTGATCTTCTCGCCGGCAATCGGGGTGCCGACGATGACCGGCAGCGCATGGCCGTCGTGGTTGACGGTCGCTTCGCGGGTGGCCCGGACCGATGCAAGCGCCGTGACCTCGAGGCCGGCGCCGCTCAATCCGATGCTTTCGGCGGCGCGATCGACGAGGCGCGCGGCGATGCGCTCCAGCCGGTCGTGGCTTTCGTGATGCAGGTGATCCGCCTTGGTTGCTGCGATCAGCACCTTGTCGATCCGTCGCGTCAGCAAGGACGAAAGCCAGCTGTTGGTCCCCGGACGGAAGCAGGCAAGCACGTCGGCCAGCGCCTGCTCGAGATCGAGCAGCGCCTCAGGGCCGTTGTTGATCGCCTGCAGGGCATCGACGAGCACGATCTGCCGGTCCAGGCGCGCAAAATGCTCGCGAAAGAACGGGCTGACTACATGTTTCTTATAGGCTTCGTAGCGCCGCTCCATCATCGCCCAGAGCGAACCCTTTGGTGCACGGCCCTCGGGTAGGTCCGGAAGCGGCGAGAAGGTGAGCGCCGGCGAACCTTCGAGGTCGCCCGGCATCAGGAAACGTCCAGGCGGCAGAGTTGAGGGCGAGCGTTCGTCCGCCTTGCAGGCCCTGAGATAGCCGGTGAAGCTCTCGGCGAGCCGGCGGGCGCTGCTTTCGTCGGCTGTCGCCGTCGAGCCAGCCGACGACGCAAGCGTCAGCCATTCGGCCGACAACTTCGCACGGCCAGGTGCACGGGCGCGCGCCACCGAATTGTTGCTGAACTCGCGGAAGTCCTGCGCGAGCAGGGGCAGGTCGAGCAGCCATTCGCCGGGATAGTCGACGATGTCGAGCGACAGCCGGCCCGGCGAGAACAGCCGGTTCCAGCCGCTGGCGCTCTCATATTCAAGGGTTATGCGCAGCTGCGAGATGGCGCGCGTGGAGTCTGGCCAGATGCGATCGCGCACCAGGGCTGCGATATGATCCTCATACTGGAAACGCGGCACGGCATCGTCGGGCTGCGGCTCGAGCCTGACCTTCGAGACCCGGCCCGAACGCACCGCCTCGAACACCGGCAGGCGCCCGCCGTTCAGCAGATTGTGCACCAGAGACGAGATGAAGACGGTCTTTCCCGAACGGGACAGGCCGGTAACGCCGAGCCGGATCGAGGGATTGACGAGGCCGGAGGCGCGGTCGGTGAGGTTGTCGAGCGCGATCAGCGCGTCGTCTTTGAAGCTGGTCAGGTTAGGCGCCAAGTCTTGGTCTTTCTTGCGGCGTGTTTCCCGGGGTCGTTCGCATCGTCAAGCCCGCCGAACGACGATCGGCTGCGGGCTGCCTCCGCGATATAGGCACTAATTGCGGCGCCGCAACGCGCACGTGTCAATTCTTCTTACGGTGCGCCTTCATGGCGTCGGCAACAGCAGCGATATCAGGCGGGCGGAGGCAGCGTCAGACGGCAGATCCAGAATGGCCAGGCCAGCCGGCGGATATCCATCGGGAAGCGCTTCGCGGGCGGCCTCGTCGCCCACCAGGCTGCAGAGCAATTGTTCGATCATCGGATTGTGGCCGACGAGCATCAGCGCGTTTACATGCCGGTGCGCATCGATGAGGTCGAGATAGATGCTCGTCGGACCGGAGTAGAGCGCATCGATGTAGCGGATATCCAGCTCTTCGCTGACCGTGCGGAAGAACGGCTCGGCCGTTTCGCGGCAGCGCACCGCCGTCGAACAGAGGATGCGGTCGGGGCGGATGCCCTGGTCTGCGGCCGTCTGGGCAAGCCGCTCCGCATCGATGTAGCCGACCTCGTCCAGCGACCGATCGAAATCGCGCTGGCCCGGCAGGGCCCAGCCGGAACGGGCGTGCCGCAGGAGGTAGAGGCGGAGAGCCTTGGGGGCGCTGTCTTGCATCGATCGGTTCCGGCGTTGCCTGCCGGTTGCAGCGACAGGGTAGAATTTTGCCGGCTTTCATGTCGGCCGGCAGACCGTCACCTTTCCCCGCACGCACCATAAAGATCAAGCTGGCCGCCGTGATTTTTTCGGGGACTGCCGGTGCTGCGCTTTGCCGCGGTCGTGAATGGACGGTAAAATGGCGCAAACACGTCATTGTCACTTTTCAGCGAGCAGAGGCGGCGGCTTCGGTGGGCGCAAGTTGGAAATCAAGATCCGATGTGTAATTTTGATGAAATATTCGTCAGTTAGCCTGAAACGCTAGCAACATTAAAATACGGTTGAGTGTCTGTTGCGAGGCTTGAATCACAGCTTCCATAGGTCTATACACCGCCGCAATGAGATGTTCTTCAGGAGAATCGCGTTGAGTGAGAAGATCGATCTTAGTACCTTCGTCCTTTCCGAGGACGATGAATTCATGAATGCCAACCACCGGGCGTACTTCCGGGCCAAGTTGAACGCTTGGAAAAACGACATCCTTCGCGAGGCACGCGAGACACTGGATCACTTGGCAGAGGAGAGCGCCAATCATCCGGATCTCGCAGACAGGGCTTCTTCCGAAACTGATCGGGCAATCGAGCTCAGAGCCAGGGACCGCCAGCGCAAGCTGATCTCCAAGATCGATGCGGCGTTGCAGCGTCTCGACGAAGGTACCTACGGCTACTGCGAAGAAACAGGCGAGCCGATCGGCCTGAAGCGACTGGACGCCCGTCCGATCGCGACCCTCTCGATCGAGGCGCAGGAGCGCCACGAGCGGCGGGAAAAGGTCTACCGGGACGAATAAGCTTTCGGGCTTTCGTAACAATCTGAAAAAAGGCGCGGGTCAAACCGCGCCTTTTTCCGTTGTCCCGAATTTCTTCCGAAGCAACGAAGCGGCTCTTCGCTTCGATGCCTGGGCTCAGACAAGTATCTCGCTGCCGTCGCGATGCCTGACGTCGCCGTCAGGCCAATGCGGCAATCAGGGCTTCCGCCCGGCGGAGATGTCGGCCAGCATGCGGTTCATCTCTTCTTCGATTGTCGGCTCTTTATGACCGCCGTCGGCGACAGGCGCGCCAAGCGTCGGCTCCTGACGGCCGGAATGGGCCGGCGCACGGTTTTCCGGAGTGACCGATGTTGCCGGACCCAGGCGCTGCAGGTCGCCGGTGATCTCCGCGTCGAGAAGGCGCTCGAAATCAGAAAGGGCGGTCGCAGGAGCCGGCTGCGGCTGTAGCTGAGGCTGCGACTGGATGATCGCTGCGGGGCGCTGAAGCTGCTGGGCCGGCTGCATCTGAATGGGTTGCGGCTGTACAGCCTGCGCCATTTCCACAGGGCGGTTCATGGCTGCATCGACGTTGACCGCGGGTGCTGCGACGGAGGTGATAGACGGGCTCTCGGGTGCGGGCTGGGCGACAGGGCGAGCGAGAGGGCGCTGCTCTGCAGCAAGGGCAGGTGCTGCCACCGGGCGCTGTTCGGCCGTAACGCGCATGGGCGCCACCGGCTCGACGCGAGCGACCGGCTGTTCCTCTGTCCGGGTGATGGGGCGAACCGGCGTCGCGACGACGGGTTCGGCCTGCATCGTCGGCGCGGGCTGCTGAACGGGTTCCCTGGCTGCCGGACGGCTTTCAGCCACCTTGCGTTCGATGACAGCTGAGCGTTCGCTGACGGCCGGGCGCTCGTCGCCGCCGGCGACGATCCGGCTTTCGATGACGATATCCGTCGGCCCGCCAATCATGATCAGGTGCTCGACATCGTCGCGGCGCACGAGCACGAGACGGCGCCGGGTGTCCACAGCGGCAGCATCGAGCACGGCCAGGCGCGGCTGGCGGTTCTTGCCGCCACGGATGAATGGCGAGGAAGGACGGTTGCGCATGATCCAGAGCACAGCCACGAGGCACAAAAGTCCAATCGCGACCGCTGCAGCGGCGACGACGAACCGGCTGCCGTTGTCGGCGATGATCGTTTCCATCATAGGGTGAACTCCTTCTGCCTTTCGAGTGGCAGTATTTGACGGCTTTTTTCGGGCTCGGACAAGCACTTCGCCGACATTCCCTGTGAATTGGCTCGAATGCTTCCGCACAGGTGCTTTTTGCTGTTATCTCTGATTGTTAAAGATGATTCTTGTCCGAATGATCGAGGGCGTGTCGGCTATGGCCGATTTTGCCCGGCGGTTTGAGCGGATGCCGGCCGGAAGGGCTGGGCCGCGCCGCGCGCGGCGCCGGCCGCGTAAGAGGACCCGATGACGAAATTGCGGCAGTCAGGCGACTACCAGATGCCGGTTGTTGACCGTGGCGTCAGGCCCGGAACCGTGCTGCGGATCGTGCTGCTCGCGATCGTCCTCACCGTCTCGGCCATCGCCTTCGTGATCTTCCGGAACCAGATGGAAAACGAGATCGTGCTCGGCATCCTCGGCGTTCTCGCCATGGTCGGCATCTTCTTTCTCGTGTCCTCGGTCATCGGCTTCATCGAGGTGATGCCGCAATCGCGCCCGGACGAGCTGGCGCGCGCCTTTCTCGATGCGCATGAGGACGGCACGATCGTCACGGACCGGAAGGGCCGGATCATCTACGCCAACGCCGCCTATGGCGCGCTCACGGGCGCGAGGAACGCTGCCGGCATCCAATCGCTCGAAACGATCCTGTCGCGCAATCGCGAGGCGACGGAAGCAATCTACCGGCTGACCAACGGCCTGCACGAGGGCAAGCAGGGGCATGAGGAATTCCGCCTGCTGAAGCCGCTTGCGACCGGTGCGGCCACCGGCTCCGGCGCCCATTGGTTCCGGCTGAAGGCACGCGTGCTGCCGCTCGAAGACAGCGAGCGCAATCCGCTCTATCTCTGGCAGATCGCCGACATCACCGCCGAACGCGACGACCAGGAGCGCTTCTTCAAGGAATTGCAGAACGCGATTGATTATCTTGATCACGCACCCGCCGGCTTCTTCTCCGCCGGCCGCAAGGGCGAGATCTTCTATATCAACGCCACGCTTGCCGACTGGCTCGGCATCGATCTCACCAAGTTCCAGCCGGGCTCGATAAGTATTGGCGATCTGGTGGCAGGCGAGGGGCTGACGCTCGTCCAGGCGGTGCAGGCCGAACCGGGTCTGAAGAAGACCAAGATGCTCGACCTCGACCTGCGCAAGTTGAACGGCCAGAGCCTGCCGGTGCGCATGATCCACCGTGTCTCCTCGACCCGCGACGGCGCGCCCGGCGAAAGCCGCACCATCGTCATGTCGCGCGAGGGCGGCGAGGACAGCGACCAGTCGGCGTCGAGCGCAGCGATGCGTTTTACCCGCTTCTTCAACAATACGCCGATGGCGATCGCCTCGGTCGATGGCAATGGCCGGATCCTGCGCACCAACGCGCCGTTCCTGAAGCTGTTTTCCGGTCTCGTCTCGCAGGACGACGTCGAGCGCGGCGCGCTGATCGATGCAGTGGTGCACGAAACCGAGAAGCTTCGCCTGCACGACGCGCTGGCGGCCGCCAAGGACCGGCAGGGCGACATCGCGCCGATCGACGCGCTGCACCCGACCGATGGCGAGCGCCATTTCCGCTTCTACGTCAATGCCGTGATCGACCAGACCGATCAGGCGCCGGAGGAAGCGGCGATCATCTATGCGCTGGAGATTACCGAGCAGAAAGCGCTCGAAAACCAGATGGCGCAGACGCAGAAGATGAACGCCGTGGGCACGCTTGCCGGCGGCATCGCGCACGACTTCAACAACGTGCTGACGGCGATCCTGCTGTCGTCCGACCACCTGCTTCTGTCTGCCCGGCCGGCCGACCCGAGCTTCGCCGACCTGATGGAGATCAAGCGCAACGCCAACCGTGCCGCTGTTCTCGTGCGGCAGCTGCTTGCTTTCTCGCGCAAGCAGACGATGCGGCCGACGGTGCTCAACATGACCGACGTGATCGGCGACCTGCGCATGCTGGTCGACCGCATGACCGGAACGAACGTCAAGGTCGAGGTCGACTATGGTCGCGATCTCTGGCCGGTCCGGACCGATCTCGGCCAGTTCGAACAGGTGCTTTTGAACCTCGCGGTCAACGCCCGCGACGCCATGCCCCAAGGCGGCATCATTACACTTCGCACCCGCAATCTGCCGGCGGCGGAGGTTTCGGCCTTCGGACGCCGTGAGCTGCCGGACGAAGACTTCGTGATGGTGGAAGTTTCCGACCAGGGAACAGGTATTGCGCCCGAAATCCTCGACAAAATCTTCGAGCCGTTTTTCACGACCAAGGAAGTGGGCAAGGGCACCGGTCTCGGCCTGTCGATGGTCTATGGCATCGTCAAGCAGTCGGGCGGCTACATCTATCCGGAATCGGAAGTGGGCAAGGGCACGACCTTCCGCATCCTCTTGCCGCGCCATATCGAGGTGCCGGTTGCGCCCGAGGAGCCCGCGCAGGCAGGCACCGGAACCGTTGCTGCGCCGGTGGTGCAGACGATAGCGGCTCCCGTGGTCAAGACCGAGGAGCCGACCGATCTCACCGGAGATTCGGCAGTCGTGCTGCTCGTCGAGGACGAGGAGGCTGTTCGCCGCGGCGGCAAGCGCATGCTGGAAACGCGCGGCTACACCGTCTACGAAGCGGGCTCCGGCGTCGAGGCGCTCGACATCATGGACGAGCTCAACGGCGCCGTCGATATCGTCGTATCCGACGTGGTGATGCCGGAAATGGACGGACCGACGCTCCTGACCGAACTGCGCAAGAAGTACCCGGACCTGAAGTTCATCTTCGTCTCGGGCTATGCCGAAGACGCCTTTGCCCGCAACCTGCCGGCGGATGCCAAGTTCGGCTTCCTGCCGAAACCGTTCTCGCTGAAGCAGCTGGCGGTATCCGTGCGCGAAATGCTCGATTCCTAGAGCCGTTGAACGCCAGGGGATATCGACCGGGGTCGGCGCTGGGTACGTTAGGCTTCCGCCCCTAGTCGTTCTGCTGCCTTGACCAAGGCCCATTGGCCGAGCCGCGCGTTGCCGACCAGCCGGGAGGAAGATCGGCGATCTCGTCAAGGTCGGTGTGGCGCTCGACGACCTCCGCCATCGCGACCACGAGCACTTTCGGCATGTCGATCGGTGCGCCATCTGTAAACGCCCATGAATGATCGTCTTCATGATGTGTTGCGACGAGAACCGGGTGCCCCGCGAGCACCGAGCGGCAGGTAACGCAGGCAACATCAGGTGCTTGATCAAACTTCCAACGCATCGTCAGCCTTCGCCAATGTAAAAAGCCCGGCGCTTGCGGGCCGGGCTTCTCTATTTCTCGCCGTTTCTTACCGGATTACTTCACGTTCAACGCGACGGCGATCTCGCCGGCAAGCCGGGCATTGTTCTCGACCAGCGCGATGTTGGTCTCGAGGCTGCGGCCCTCGGTCATTTCAAAGAGGTTGCTGAGCAGATAGGGCGTGACCGCCTTGCCGGTGATCTCGTCGTTCTCGGCATTGTCGAGCGCGCGGGCGATATAGA
The DNA here is from genome assembly GCF_058791875.1 of Ensifer sp. EB106-05-01-XG146. Classification (NCBI taxonomy): domain Bacteria; kingdom Pseudomonadati; phylum Pseudomonadota; class Alphaproteobacteria; order Hyphomicrobiales; family Rhizobiaceae; genus Ensifer; species Ensifer sp. EB106-05-01-XG146. The sequence continues at coordinate 1,657,809 of NZ_JBYTDX010000001.1, read as the reverse complement.
TTTCCATCTCTTCGCGCGGGATCTCGGCAGCTTCCGGAACCGGATTGGCAACCAGCATGCCGCCTTCGACGCCGAGCAGCTCGCGCATGGTCTGGAAGTTGGCGATCGCGGCCGGGCTGTTCAGCATCAGCGGGCTCTTGAGGCCGCTGTCGCGTGACCAGAAGGCCGGGAAGATTTCGCTGTCATAGGTGACGACCGGAACGCCGCGGGTCTCGAGCACTTCGAGCGTCTTCGGAATGTCGAGGATCGCCTTCGCGCCGGCGCAGACGACGATGACACCGGTGCGGGCGAGTTCATCGAGGTCGGCGGAGATGTCAAAGGAGAGCTCGGCGCCACGGTGCACGCCGCCGATGCCGCCGGTCGCAAAGACGCGGATGCCGGCGCGGGCAGCAGCGATCATCGTCGCGGCGACGGTGGTCGCGCCGGTGCGGCGCTCGGCGATCGCGAAGGCGAGATCGGCGCGCGAGACCTTCATCGCGCCCTGGGTCTTGGCCAGTTCTTCGAGTTTGGCATCGTCAAGGCCGATATGCAGTACGCCATGAATGACGGCGATGGTCGCCGGCACGGCACCCTGTTCGCGGATGATCGCTTCAACGCTGCGGGCCATGTTCAGGTTGCCCGGGTAGGGCATGCCATGGGTGATGATGGTCGATTCCAGCGCCACGATCGGCGCGCCACGCGCCTTGGCGGCTGCGACCTCGTCGGAATATTCCATCGGCAGGAAGGGGGAAGCGGGTTTGGTCATGGTCTTTCCTTGGGAGTTCTGCTGGCAAATGTCATGACAGCATTTGGGGCGTGGGCACAAGGGCCAGCGCCTGTTCGAGATTGGCCGCGGACATCTCTTCGGATGCGGCCAAGGGAGAACGCAACGTCAAACCGGCGGCTGCGATGCCGTGCCGCAGGCAATCGGCGATATCGCGGCCGGCAAGGCGGGCGGAAAGGAAGCCGGAGGCGAGCGCGTCGCCGGCGCCGGTGACGTCGGCAAGGGCGGGCAGGGCCGGCGGCACGACGACACAGGCGCTATCGCCCTCGAAGGCAACGACCGCACGGCCGCCCCGGGTCACGACGCCTCCGTTGATGCCGAGACCGCGCAACAGGGCCGGCCATTCTTCCGCCTCGGCCGCCTCCTTGCCGGTCAGCGCCCGCGCCTCGGATTCGTTCATGAACAGGAACGAGAGATGCGAGAGGCACGGCCGGTAGCGGATGACCTTGGCCGGCGAAACAGCGATGCCGGCGACGAGGCGGCCGTTGCCGGCAGCCGACTGGGCAAGTGCGGCGATCGTTTCTTCCGGCAGGTTGGCGTCGGTCAGCACCAGCTTGCTCGCGGCGATGACCTCGCGGAGCGCCCGCCGCTGCAACTGCCGTGGCGAGAACAGCCGGTAGAGTTCCATGTCGGCGAGCGCAATCACCAGATTGCCGTCGTTTTCGAGGATCGCCGTATAGCTCGGCGTCTGGCGGTCAAGAAAGGTGAGGGGACTGTCGATGACGCCAGCGGCGGCCGCGGCTGCGGTCACCATCTCGCCGGCCGCATCACCGCCGCGGGTGCTGATCATGCGCACGCTGTGGCCAAGCCGCGCCAGGTTGCGCGCGGCATTGAAACCACCGCCGCCCGCTTCTTCGAACCAGCTTCCCGGATTGCTCGACCCGGGCGCTGTCGTTCCCGATATACGGCCGCGCCTGTCGATATGCGCGCCACCGAAAACGGCGATGTCAGCTTGCGTCATGAATGTTCCTCTGCTTGGCCGATCGGCCGAATATCTGTTGGCATCCTGCAATGCCGCGTCGCGAAGCGCCACGCGCCCGACCTGCTCAAAGTCTCATGCGCAGGCGAATCGGCCGAGCCTTGCCGGGCAGGTTCGAAGGGCTTGCGCCAACATTCGAAAACTCTGGTTTCGTTCCGTGAACAAGAATCGAACGTATCGTTGAAAGCTATTGTTTTTCAATGTGTTGTCGCGCTCTTGCAAATACGGAACAAAACATGTACAAAAACTCCTGCGGCGGCTTCATTGCCTCGGTAGCTTCAATAACCTAAAGGTGGACCAAATGGCACAAAACTCTTTGCGGCTCGTAGAGGACAAATCGGTGGATAAAAGCAAGGCGCTTGAAGCGGCACTTTCCCAGATCGAACGTTCGTTCGGTAAGGGATCGATCATGAAGCTCGGTGGGAAGGACAGCATCATTGAGATCGAGACGGTTTCGACCGGCTCTCTCAGCCTCGACATCGCGCTCGGCATTGGCGGCCTGCCGAAGGGCCGCATCGTTGAAATTTACGGCCCGGAAAGCTCGGGTAAGACGACGCTGGCGCTGCAGACCGTCGCCGAAGCACAGAAGAAGGGCGGCATCTGCGCCTTCGTCGATGCTGAACACGCGCTTGACCCGGTTTATGCCCGCAAGCTCGGCGTCGATCTCGAAAACCTCTTGATCTCGCAGCCCGACACCGGCGAACAGGCGCTTGAGATCACCGACACGCTGGTGCGCTCCGGCGCGATCGACGTTCTCGTCGTTGACTCGGTTGCAGCGCTCGTGCCGCGCGCCGAAATCGAGGGCGAAATGGGCGACAGCCTGCCGGGCATGCAGGCCCGCCTGATGAGCCAGGCGCTGCGCAAGCTGACGGCGTCGATCTCCAAGTCGAACTGCATGGTCATCTTCATCAACCAGATCCGCATGAAGATCGGCGTCATGTTCGGTTCGCCGGAAACCACCACCGGCGGCAACGCGCTGAAGTTCTACGCCTCGGTTCGCCTCGACATCCGCCGCATCGGCTCGGTCAAGGAGCGCGAAGAGGTCGTCGGCAACCAGACCCGCGTCAAGGTCGTCAAGAACAAGATGGCCCCTCCCTTCAAGCAGGTCGAATTCGACATCATGTATGGCGAGGGCGTATCGAAGACCGGCGAACTGGTCGACCTCGGCGTCAAGGCCGGCATCGTCGAAAAGTCTGGCGCCTGGTTCTCCTACAACAGCCAGCGTCTCGGCCAGGGCCGCGAGAACGCCAAGACGTTCCTGCGCGACAATCCGGATCTCGCGCGCGAAATCGAGACGGCGCTGCGCCAGAACGCCGGCCTGATCGCTGATCGGTTCCTCGAGAATGGCGGTCCGGAAGCGGACGACGGTGACGAGCCGCCGGAAGCATAAGCCGCTCGGTCCACTGAGGTTACCAGAAAACCGGTCGTCCCGTGGGCGGCCGGTTTTTTGCTGGCGTCTGGACAGTCGGATATGTGAGCGATAAAAGCCTTTGGTTCCGGCGACCCAGCGCGTTGGAGGGTGCGGTCACCACGGGTGGCCGCAGGGTTTAGGGACAATGGCTTAGTGGCGCGGCGTGGGCCGGACCCGGGCCGGAATCGGTGCTTAAGAATAGGACGCAAGATGAGCGGCGTGAATGAAATCCGGTCGACCTTTCTCGACTATTTCCGCAGGAACGGTCACGAGGTCGTGTCGTCGAGCCCGTTGGTGCCGCGCAATGACCCGACATTGATGTTCACCAATGCCGGCATGGTGCAGTTCAAGAACGTCTTCACCGGCCTGGAGCAGCGTCCCTATTCGACGGCCGTTACGGCACAGAAGTGCGTTCGCGCCGGCGGCAAGCACAACGACCTCGACAATGTCGGCTACACCGCGCGTCACCACACCTTCTTCGAAATGCTCGGCAACTTCTCCTTCGGCGATTACTTCAAGGAGAACGCGATCGAGCTCGCCTGGAACCTGATCACCAAGGAGTATGGCCTCGACGCCAAGCGCCTGCTGGTCACGGTCTACCACACCGACGACGAGGCCTTCGATCTCTGGAAGAAGATCGCCGGTTTCTCCGACGACCGCATCATCCGCATCCCGACCAGTGACAACTTCTGGGCCATGGGCGATACCGGCCCCTGCGGCCCGTGCTCGGAAATCTTCTACGACCACGGCGACCATATCTGGGGCGGACCTCCGGGCTCGGCCGACGAAGACGGTGACCGCTTCATCGAGATCTGGAACCTCGTCTTCATGCAGTACGAGCAGATCACCAAGGAAGAGCGGGTCAACCTGCCGCGTCCGTCGATCGATACCGGCATGGGCCTCGAGCGTCTCGCAGCCGTTCTCCAGGGCGAACACGACAACTACGACATCGACCTCTTCCGCGCGCTGATCGCGGCTTCGGAAGAAGCGACCGGCGTCAAGGCTGAGGGCGACCGTCGCGCCAGCCATCGCGTCATTGCCGACCACCTGCGTTCGTCCGCCTTCCTGATCGCCGACGGCGTGCTGCCGTCGAACGAAGGCCGCGGCTACGTGCTTCGCCGCATCATGCGTCGTGCGATGCGTCACGCGCAGCTGCTGGGCGCCCAGGATCCGTTGATGTGGAAGCTCTTGCCGGCACTCGTCGGCCAGATGGGCCGCGCCTATCCGGAACTGGTGCGCGCCGAAGCGCTGATCTCCGAGACGCTGAAGCTTGAGGAAACCCGTTTCCGCAAGACGCTGGAGCGCGGTCTCAATCTGCTGTCCGACGCATCTGCCGATCTGTCTGAAGGCGACCAGTTCAACGGTGAAACCGCCTTCAAGCTCTACGACACCTACGGCTTCCCGCTCGACCTGACCCAGGACGCGCTGCGCGCCAAGGGCATCACCGTCGACACCGACGCCTTCTCGGTTGCCATGGAGCGCCAGAAGGCCGAAGCCCGCGCCAACTGGGCCGGTTCCGGTGAAGCTGCGACCGAGACCATCTGGTTCGAGCTCAAGGAAAAGCACGGCGCGACCGATTTCCTCGGCTATGACACCGAGACCGCCGAGGGCGTGATCCAGGCGATCGTGCGCGATGGCGCTGTCGTAGCAACCGCCGCCAAGGGCGACACGGTCCAGGTGGTGCTCAACCAGACGCCGTTCTACGGCGAATCGGGCGGCCAGATGGGCGATACCGGCACGATCACGACGGAAAGCGGCAAGCTCACCGTCACCGACACGCAGAAGCGCGGCGAGGGGCTCTTCGTCCACTTCGCGACCGTGGCCGAAGGCACGGTCAAGACCGGCGACGCCGCCCAGCTCGACGTCGATCACGCCCGCCGCTCGCGCCTGCGCGCCAACCATTCGGCCACGCACCTCCTGCATGAGGCGCTTCGCGAAGTGCTTGGCACCCACGTGGCCCAGAAGGGCTCGCTGGTAGCGCCGGAACGCCTGCGCTTCGACGTTTCTCATCCGAAGCCGATGACGGCGGAGGAGTTGAAGGTCGTTGAAGAGATGGCCAACGAGATCATCGTCCAGAACACGCCGGTGACCACGCGTCTGATGAGCGTCGATGATGCGATTGCCGAAGGTGCGATGGCGCTCTTCGGCGAGAAGTACGGCGATGAGGTTCGCGTCGTCTCGATGGGTCGCGGCATCCACGGCTCCAAGGCCAACCGCGCTTATTCCGTCGAACTCTGCGGCGGCACGCACGTGTCTGCCACCGGTGACATCGGCCTGGTGCGCGTCGTCTCGGAAAGCGCCGTCGGCGCCGGCGTTCGTCGCCTCGAGGCGCTGACCGGTGAAGCGGCACGCGCTTATCTGAACGAGCAGGACGAGCGCGTGAAGACGCTCGCCAACACGCTGAAGGTTCAGCCGGGCGACGTGCTCGGCCGCGTCGAGGCGCTGCTCGACGAGCGCCGCAAGCTGGAACGCGAGCTGACTGAGGCCAAGAAGAAGCTGGCACTCGGTGGTGGCGGCGAAGCGGGTTCGGCCGATGCCGCCCGCGAAATCGCCGGCGTTCGCTTCCTCGGCAAGGTCGTTTCGGGCGTCGAGCCCAAGGATCTGAAGAGCCTGGCCGATGACGGCAAGAAGAGCCTCGGCTCCGGCGTCGTTGCCTTCGTCGGCGTTTCCGGCGATGGCAAGGCAAGCGCGGTCGTTGCCGTGACCGACGACTTGACCTCGAAGCTCAGCGCCGTTGACCTCGTTCGCGTCGCATCCGCCGCTCTCGGCGGAAAGGGCGGCGGCGGCCGTCCCGACATGGCCCAGGCCGGCGGTCCGGATGGCGACAAGGCGGCCGAAGCGATCGAAGCGGTGGCCGTCGCACTCGCCGGCTGATTGGTACCCGCAGCAGAATAGGAAAAGGGGCGTCCGTTGCGGCGCCCTTTTTGTTTGCATCGGGCAGGGCTTGTGTAGCTTCACGCTCGCGGTCCCGCGAGCCCCCTCCGGTCGTGCGTGTCATACCCCGCCGGATCACCAGCCCACACGAACAGAGCCTCGGCGCCTCGGACGGTCAAACCGGGGTCCTATATCGCGGAAGGCTCGTACAAATCTCAGTCGAAGCACGCCCGCAACTCCGCAGGATTTGTCAAATTGATCTATGGTCTACCCATCCGTGAGCAAAGCGCGAAAGGTTGGACATGGAAGAGCGGGTAGCGTGGGCGACCTATGAACGGCGTCTGCACCGGGTCAGCGACTACATCTACGGTCATCTCGACGGCGATCTCGACCTTGATCGCCTTTCCGAGATTGCCTGTCTGTCGCCGCACCATTGGCACCGGATCTACCGGGCCGTTCACCGCGAGACGCTGGCAGGAACGGTGAAGCGGCTGCGGCTGCAGCGGGCAGCGGCCGATCTCGCCCAGACCGATCTTCCTGTCGAAACGATCGCGCAGCGCTCTGGCTATCCCAATCTGCAATCCTTCAACCGCACCTTCAAGGCCGCCTATGGGCTGCCGCCGGCGCGATACCGCAAGGAGGGGAGCCATGTCGCCTTTGAAACCGCTTCAACGGAAGGAATTCCAGACATGTATGAAGTCACCCTGAAGGACGTCGAAGCCTTCGACCTCGTCGGCGTCGCCCACACCGGCTCCTATATGGAGATCGGCAAGGCGTTCGAGACGCTTTATGGCACCCTCTTTTCACGGCAATTGTTCCGGCCGGACATGGAGATGATCGGCATCTACCTCGACGATCCGGAACTGGTGCCCGCGGAAAAACTGCGCTCCTTTGCCTGCGTCAGCGCGCGCGGACCGATGCCGGCGGAGGCGCCGTTGACCCCGCAGCATCTCGACGGCGGCCGCTATGCGGTGCTTCGCCACAAAGGCCCTTACGCGGATATGCCGAAGGCCTACCAATGGCTCTACGGCACATGGCTGCCGCAGTCCGGCCGCGATATCCGCGACAGCCTGATGTTCGAGAAATATCTCAACAATCCCCGCGAAGTTGCGCCGACCGAACTCTTGAGCGAGATCTATCTGCCTTTGAAGTGACAGACACCCGAGCACACACCCGCAATTGACGAATCAGTGTCCGAGCGGCACCTTTTGGTTCGGCGTGGCCTGCGCCGAACCTCCAAAGATCGTCCCCAGCACGATCCTTTCACGGAGGCAAAGGGACTTCAGTCTCGGGTCGCAATCTAGGTCCCACCGTTTCGGGTCCGGTTGTTGGGGAACTTGCCCGAGACGCGAAAGGCCCTGTGATGACTGAAAACCGAAATTTCAAACGGCGCGTTCGCGCCCGTGCCGCCAAGACCGGCGAATCCTATACAACTGCACTCATGCATCTTCGCCAGGCGTCGGCGGAAGACTTGGTGGCGCAACCAAGATTGCTGCGCCTGGCCGTGGCGCAATCCGGCTATTTCGACGATCCCCGCGATGCGGCGGCCCTTCACCATGCCGGCGAAGGGATCCGACACCTGATGCGGGAGGCGCATCGGGCCGGGGCGCGGGTGCTGCATTTCCCCGAGGGCGCGACGTGCTTTCCGAACAAGCGCATCATGTCGACGATCGGTCCGCGCGAAATAGGCCAGTCCGATTGGCGCCGTTTCGAGTGGACGGTTCTGCGCAAAGAGCTTGATACCATACGGACGTTGGCGCGGGACCTCGGCCTATGGACGGTCCTTGGATCCGTTCACAAGCTCACCGAACCGCATCGCCCGCACAACAGCCTCTATGTGATCTCGGACAAGGGGGCGGTCGCGACACGCTACGACGAGCGCATGCTGTCGAACACCAAGGTCTCGTTCATGTACACGCCCGGAACGATCCCTTTGGCGTTCGAGATCGACGGCGTCCGCTTCGGCTGCGCGCTCGGCATCGAGTGCCACTTTCCCGAGCTTTTCATCGAATACGAACAGCTGAACGTCGATTGCGTGCTGTTTTCGACCTCCGGCGGCGCTCTGGCGAACGACATTGCCTTTGCCGCCGAGGTGCAGGGGCATGCTTCAATCAATCGCTATTGGGCGAGTTTTGCGGTTCTCGCGCAGCCCGGCCTGACGGCTCCTTCAGGGATTGTTTCGCCCGACGGGCAATGGGCGGTCCGATGCAGCGGGGATGGACCATCGATCGTCGTGGCGGATATCGGCAGGGACCCCGTCGATCCGGCCCGGCCATGGCGCCGGAGCGCGAGAGGCGGGATCTACGACCCGCATATCGTCAGCGACGATCCGCGCAGCAGCAGCCGCGACATGTTCTAGCAGTCGCTGCCGGTAGCATGGCCGCGCTCGCCTTGAAGTCGTGCGAGTACCGGCTGCAGTCCGGCGCCAATCCGCGTTCCGGAATTTTCATTGGTCCAAAAAAGAAACCCGGCGCGAGGCCGGGTTTCGTTGTCTCTGGGACTGGAGCCTATCAGGCAGCCATGGCCTTCTGCAGGTTCTCGTCGATCTTGTCGAGGAAGCCGGTGGTCGAGAGCCACGGCTGATCGGGACCGATGAGGAGCGCCAGGTCCTTGGTCATGAAGCCGGCTTCGACGGTGTCGACGCAGACCTTCTCAAGCGTTTCGGAGAACTTTGCGAGTTCGGAATTGCCGTCGAGCTTCGCGCGATGAGCGAGACCACGGGTCCAGGCAAAGATCGAGGCGATCGAGTTGGTCGAGGTTTCTTCGCCCTTCTGGTGCTGGCGGTAGTGGCGGGTAACCGTGCCGTGCGCGGCTTCGGCTTCAACCGTCTTGCCATCCGGCGTCATCAGGACCGAGGTCATCAGGCCGAGCGAGCCGAAGCCCTGGGCGACGATGTCCGACTGCACGTCGCCGTCGTAGTTCTTGCATGCCCAGACGTAGCCGCCGGACCACTTCAGGGCCGAGGCGACCATGTCGTCGATCAGGCGGTGTTCGTACCAGATCTTCAGTTCCTTGAACTTCTCGGCGAATTCGGCGTCGAAGACCTGCTGGAAGATGTCCTTGAAGCGACCGTCATAGACCTTGAGGATGGTGTTCTTGGTCGACAGGTACACCGGAACCTTGCGCTGGATACCGTAGTTGAACGAAGCGCGCGCGAATTCGGTGATCGAATCGTCCAGGTTGTACATACCCATGGCAACGCCGGCCGACGGTGCGTCGAAGACGTCGTATTCGATTTCCTTGCCGTCTTCGCCGACGAACTTCATCGTCAGCTTGCCCTTGCCCGGGAACTTGAAGTCGGTGGCGCGGTACTGGTCGCCGAAGGCGTGACGGCCGACGATGATCGGCTTGGTCCAGCCCGGAACCAGGCGCGGAACGTTCTTGCAGATGATCGGCTCGCGGAAGATGACGCCGCCGAGGATGTTGCGGATCGTGCCGTTCGGCGACTTCCACATCTTCTTCAGCTTGAACTCCTCGACGCGGGCTTCATCCGGCGTGATCGTGGCGCACTTGACGCCGACGCCGTGCTTCTTGATCGCGTTGGCAGCGTCGATCGTTACCTGGTCTTCAGTAGCATCGCGGTTTTCGACGCTGAGGTCGTAATATTCCAGATCGACGTCGAGGTAGGGATGGATCAGCTTGTCCTTGATGAACTGCCAGATGATGCGGGTCATCTCATCGCCGTCGAGTTCGACGACCGGATTGGCGACCTTGATCTTTGCCATGAATATGCCTCGTAGCTTATGCGGGACAGCGGGAGCGATGTCCCTTCCTCTCTGAAAAATCCTGTGCCCTATAGCACTCAGAACCGACAAGGCAAAGCATGCTTGGCTGAAACTTTGGATGGAGGTGGAGACGGACCTCGGACGGCTCTTCGCCACCGCTTTTCGACGCCTGCTTTCGTCGCGCCGGCCTTGCAAAGATCGCATCTGCCGCTATGCAGGAAGAACCGGCGAAGGCGGCGCGCGTCCACAGGCGGCCGCGGGACAAGCAAAGGCTTCCGATGGCACTTCGTTCCCGTATGCGCGATTGGCTTCTTGCCAACGATCCGGCCTTCTCCCGCCTGCGGCAGGCCTCGCGCATCACCGCGACCATCGTCGTTTCCATCCTGCTGCTGATGGCGTTTCATTACCTCGTCGCACCGCTGCCGCCGGCCGCCTTCGGGCTTGCGGCGTCGCTGTCGATCGAAGGGGGACTGGCGGTGCGCGATCGCACCATTGCCGGCCAGCGGCTCACCCGCATCATCGCCGTCCTCGTCGGCGTTTCGATGGTGGGGCTTGCGTCGGTTCTCGAGAATCACCGCTACGTTTCCGACGTCGTCTTCCTGCTGATCATCTTTCTCGCGGTCTATGGCCGCTCCTTCGGCCCCCGCGGTTTTGCCGTCGGCATGTTCGCCTTCATGTCCTATTTCACCGGCGCCTATCTGAGGCCCACGCTCGACCAGTTGCCAGCCCTGTTCTTCGGAGCGGCCGTCTCGGCCACCGTCGCGCATCTCGTCCGCACGCGGCTGTTGCCGGATGATCGCTATCGCGACCTCCTGCGCGCCACCGCAAGCGTGCAGCGTCGCGTAGACCAGATGCTGCTGCAACTGGCGGAGATCGCCCGCAAGCCCGTTCTGTCACCGGCCGATCGTCGTCAGCTGCATGCGGCCGAAGAGCGTCTGAAGGAAGCGGTGCTGATGGCGGAAAGCTTCATTCCGACGGAAAACCGGCGGCCGGAACCGCAGCCCGGCCTTACGACCTCCGACCTCGTCATCAACCTCTTCGACCTGCATCTTGCGGCCGAAAGCGTGATGGTCGTCAGCTTCCAATCGATGCCGCCGCCGGCACTGGTGGAGGCGATGGTGGCGCGCGACGGCGGACGGATCGACGCGGAGATCGCGCGGCTCGGCGATGCCGCTCCGCGCCGCGAAGAAACGGTGAAGGCGCTGCTGTGGCTGCGCAACGTCCGGCAAAGGCTCGCCCGAAGCCTTGCAAAGCTGACGCCGGCCGATCTGGAAGAGCCGCCACTGCACTTGAGCGGCGTTGCCGCCCGCTGGAGGCCGTCGCTGAACGATCCCGCCTTGAAGGCGGCGATCCAGATCACGCTCGCTTCGGGCATCGCCATGGTGTTCGGGTTGATGCTGTCGCGGGAGCGTTGGTTCTGGGCGGTGCTTGCTGCGTTTCTCGTCTTCACCAACACGCGCTCGCGTGGCGATACGGCGGTCAAGGCGCTGCAGCGCTCGGCCGGCACACTGTTTGGCATTGTGGTCGGCATCATCGTCGGCACGCTGGTAGCCGGCAATATCTACCTGGTGCTGCCGCTCAGCGCACTTTGCGTCTTTCTCGCCTTCTATTTCCTCGCCGTCTCCTATGCGACGATGACCTTCTTCATCTCCGTCGTTCTGTCGCTGGTCTATAGCCTGATGGGCGTGCTGAGCCCGCATCTGCTGCAACTGCGCCTGGAGGAAACCATGATCGGCTCGATCGCCGGTGCGGCGGTCGCCTTCGTCGTGTTTCCGACGCGCATCCGCACGACGCTCGATGCCGCCGTCGCAACCTGGTGCGACGAACTCAAGGGCCTGCTGCAGGCGGCGCGGGACGGGGCATCGGGTCTGGTGCTCATTACCCGCTCGCAGGCGCTCGACCGCGCCTATCGTGACCTGGCCGCCGCCGCAAAGCCGCTCGGGCTTCCCTGGCAGTTGGTGACGCGTCCCGGTCATGTGCGCCAGGCGCTGGCGATCTTCATGGCCTGCACCTACTGGGCACGGGTTTTCGCGCGGCGTGTCGGCACGGATGCGGCGCTGGAAGGAACCGATTTCAAGGCGGACATCGACGCCAATCTCGCGCTCGTCCAGACGGTGCGCGACAAGGCCTCGGCCTATTTCTACCAGGTCGGCCGGATCGGTGCGCCGGTCGATCGCCACCTGCCGATTTCGAAGGACGATGCGGAGCTTGGTCTGGAAATGATCGGGGTGTCTCTCAACCGGCTTCATTTGTAGTGGACTTTAATTTCGCCCGCATTTGTGCAAGGGAAACGCCGAACGAAAGGCGAAGGCTAAGGAAATGGCAGGAACGAACAGCGAGCGCGAACTTCTGGCGGAAGGACCGGCGATCATTCTCGCCTATCCGCAGCTCGGCGAAAACATCGGTATGGTCGCCCGCGCGATGGCGAATTTCGGCCTGGCGGAGCTTCGGCTCGTCAATCCGCGCGACGGCTGGCCGAGCGAAAAGGCACGATCAGCCGCAAGCCGTGCCGACCACGTGATCGACGCTGCCAAGCTCTATGGTTCGGTCGAAGAGGCGATCGCCGATCTCAACTTCGTCTATGCGACGACCGCCCGCGACCGCGATGGCTACAAGCCGGTGCGTTCGCCGATCGTCGCGGCGCGCACACTCCGCCAGCGCTTCCAGACCGGAGAGAAAACCGGCATCCTGTTCGGACGCGAGCGCACGGGCCTCACCAACGAAGAGGTGGCTCTGGCCGACGAGATCGTGACCTTTCCGGTCAATCCCGCTTTCGCCTCGCTCAATCTCGCCCAGGCCGTGCTTCTGATGTCCTATGAATGGCTGAAGACCGGCATGGAGTCTGAGGACCAGACCTCGTTCCAGGCGATCTCGCAGCGGCCGGCGACCAAGGAACACCTGCAGGGTCTGTTCGAGCATGTCGAGGAAGCGCTTGAGGCGCGCAACTACTTCCGTTCCGCCGACAAAAAGCCGAAATTGGTCGAGAACCTGCGCGCGGTTCTGACCAGGCCGTCCTTTACCGAATCCGAAATCCAGGTGCTGCGCGGCGTCATTTCTTCGCTCGACCGGTTCACGCGGGAAAACCCGCGCGGCTCCGGCGCTCCGGGCGAACACAGCAGGAAAGCGCGAGACAAAGGTGACAGCGAGTGAACTGAAACCCATCCTCGTCTTCGACAGCGGCATTGGTGGCTTGACCGTGCTGCGAGAGGCGAGGGTGCTGATGCCCGAGCGGCATTTCATCTATGTCGCCGACGATGCCGGCTTTCCCTATGGCGGCTGGGAAGAGGCGGCGCTGAAAGAGCGCGTGATCGCGCTCTTCGGCCGGCTGCTTTCCGAGCATGATCCGGAAATTTGCGTGATCGCCTGCAACACCGCCTTCACGCTGGTGGGCGCCGATCTGCGCGCGGCCTTTCCTCAAATGACCTTTGTGGGCACGGTGCCCGCGATCAAGCCGGCGGCAGAGCGCACACGCTCCGGCCTCGTTTCGGTGCTGGCGACCCCGGGTACCGTCAAGCGGGCCTATACGCGCGATCTCATCCAGTCCTTCGCCAGCCAATGCCATGTGCGGCTCGTCGGCTCCGAAAACCTCGCCAAGATGGCGGAGGCCTATATCCGCGGCGAGAAACTGGACGACGAAACGGTACTAGCCGAGATCGCACCGTGTTTCGTCGAGATGGACGGCAGGAAGACCGATATCGTCGTGCTTGCCTGCACCCACTATCCCTTCATGGCGAACGTCTTCCGCAGGCTGGCACCCTGGCCGGTCGACTGGCTGGATCCGGCCGAAGCGATTGCCAGACGGGCGCGTTCGCTCGTGCCGCAACCGAACGGCTTCGAACCGCTCAACGGCCAGGACCCGGCGATCTTCACCTCCGGCAAACCGGATTTCGCCACGCGGCGGCTGATGCAGGGCTTTGGCCTGACGGTGGCACTTGATGCCATCGGGGAAAAGCGAGCAGGGCATGCCGAAGCGATCGGGTAGTGCCCGTTCATGCGTTCCTATGGCCGGCACGGCACTTTAAAAGAAGATCGCCAGCAACAGGCCGATCAGAACAGCTAGCACGCAGGCGGCGCGAAAGCGCATGCGGCTGGCGCGTTCGGCGTCGTCTTTCGAGGCGACCCGTTGCGTGTCCTTGTAAGCATCGCGCATACGGCGATCGAGATTGTTCAGTTCCATCTGCTGCGCTGTTTCGTGGTGCTGCATTCTGCCCCGGCAAATCGCTTCGACCAAATCGCATATGGGCGTCCGTGCCTTCTCGCAAAAGTACGATATTCAACTTTTTATTGTGACCGCCAGATTCTACATCCGGTTCTTTTCCGAGGAGACTTTCCTAAGCGTATTCCCTGTGGGTTATGTGCGCCGACGGCAGGATTTCCGGGAAATCCGTGCTAGGTGTCGCCCGATAGGCGGTCTCCGCGTGATCGCGAATCAATCAAGAGTATTCAGGCACAGTGCGCAACGGTATCGCATCCGGACCTGCGTAAGATTTAACATGACGAGGTGGAAATGAAGGTCGGCATCGACATGGGAGCGACGTCCGAAGGGACATCGGCCTCGCTCGATATCGAGGAGCTTCTGGCCACCCGTCTCTTGGTGCAGGGCAATTCCGGTTCGGGCAAGTCGCATCTGTTGCGCCGGCTGCTGGAACAATCCGCACCCTGGGTGCAGCAATGCATCATCGATCCCGAGGGCGATTTCGTCACGCTCGCCGACAAGTTCGGCCATGTGGTTGTCGAGGGTGAGCGCACCGACGCCGAGCTGATCGGCATTGCCAACCGCATCCGCCAGCATCGTGTTTCCTGCGTGCTCTCGCTTGAAGGTCTCGATATCGAGCAGCAGATGCGCAATGCCGGCGTGTTCCTGAACGCCATGTTCGATGCGGATCGCGAGTTCTGGTATCCGGTGCTGGTCGTCGTCGACGAGGCGCAGATGTTTGCGCCGTCGGTTGCCGGCGACGTCACCGAAGAGGTGCGCAAGATTTCGCTCGGCGCCATGACCAACCTGATGTGCCGCGGCCGTAAACGCGGCCTTGCCGGAGTGATCGCCACGCAGCGCCTGGCGAAGCTCGCCAAGAACGTGGCGGCGGAAGCCTCGAACTTCCTGATGGGCCGCACCTTCCTCGACATCGACATGCTGCGCGCAGCCGATCTGCTCGGTATGGACCGGCGCACGGCGGAAATGTTCCGCGACCTCAAGCGCGGTTCCTTCGTCGCGCTTGGCCCGGCGCTGTCGCGCCGGCCGCTCAAGGTGACGATCGGCGCGGTCGAGACATCGGCGCGCTCGACGAGCCCGAAGCTGATGCCGCTGCCGGAGGCGCCGCAGGACGTCGAGGATCTGATCTTCACGCCGGATCCGGAGGAGCTGACGCGGCCGATCGTGCGCCGCGCGGTTGCGCCGCCGCGCCCGACGACCGACATCCTGGCCGAGCTCTCCCGCCCGCGGCCCGAGCCTGCCGCGCCGGTCGAGGCAAGGCAGGCACAGCCGGAACTTTCCGCCGAGGAAAAAGAGAGCCTGCTCGACAGCGTCTTTGTCGAAATCCTCAGCAATCCGGAAGCAGCCTTCCGCCCCGATGCAGAACTGTTCCAGGATTTTCTGGTGCGATGCCGTATTCGCCGGCTGCCATCCGGTGCAGCCCTGTCGCTGAGCGCCTTCCGCCGCAAGATGGCCGTCGCGCGCTCCGGCATCGACGCGGAGACGGCGGCAACGGAAACCTGGGCGCAGGCCTTGCAGCTTGCCGATCGCGTTACCGAGGACTTGCAAGCCGTGTTCCTGATGATGGCGCAGGCGGCCGTCCGCGGCCTGCCGTGCCCTTCCGACGCGATGATCGCGCGCGCCTATGGCACGCACTCCGCAAGGCGGGCCCGCCGTCTGCTCGGCTACTTCGAGGAGCATGGGTTGATCGTCATCCATGCGGATTTTGCCGGAAAGCGCATCGTCGCGTTCCCGGACCTTGGCAGCGAGACCGCTCCAGGCGACGCCAACGGGCCGGATGTGACGGCTGCGGCTGCCGCTGCGGCGGAGTGAACCTCGACCTTTCGCGTAAAGGCATCAGCTATTCCGACCACGCTCAGACGGCGCTGGCGCGTTACGGTATCGTGGCGTCAGACCCATTCCTGGATGACGTGATCGGACGCGTGGATGCAGGTCATCTGCAGGCGGCCGGTGCCGGTATTGACGAAGCGGTGCGGCGTCTCCGGATCGACGACGATGATATCGCCGGCCTTACCCATGATCTTCTGCTCTCCGACGGTGAACTCCGCTTCGCCCGAGTGCACGATCCATGTTTCCGGATAGGGATGAACGTGAAGGGCAGGCCCCTGGCCAGGCTCGGCATCCATCAGGAACAGCGAGATCGGCGTGCCGAATTGCCCACCTTCAAACAGGATCGTGCGGTTTGGGCTCTGCTTCTGTTCTGTAAGGGGAATGACATGAAACATGCTGGCCTCCATCGTCGTCCGGGTTGGCTTCCCAATGGGAATGTTTTATCTTCACGAGAAGATATTACTCGAAACTATCTTCTCGTCAAGATATATTGACCGATGCCGAGGTGAACGATGCAGAATGAGAATGAGGGAAGGGACCATGTGGACCGTCTGCAAGCGCAGTGGGCGGCCGAACTGCCCGACCTGAATACCGAGCCTATGGCCATCCTCGGGCGCGCCTACCGGCTTTCCAATCTGGTGCGCCCCTCGATCGAGGAGACCTTCGCCTCTTTCGGCATCGACCGCGGCGAGTTCGACGTGATCTCGACGCTGCGGCGATCCGGCCCGCCTTACCGGCTGACGCCGACGGATCTCTATACGCTGCTGATGATTTCGTCCGGTGGACTGACGCACCGCCTCGATCGGCTGCAGAAGGCAGGATTGATCCAGCGGGAACGCTCGGCGTCCGACGGCCGCAGCAGCGTCGTCGGGCTGACGGAAAAGGGAATAGCCCTTGCGGAAACCGCCTTTCGCGCCGACATGGCGAGCGAGTCGCGCTACCTCGAGGTGCTGAGCAAGCAAGACCGCACGGCGCTGGCGGCGCTCCTCAGGAAACTGCTGATTTCGTTGGAGCAAGCGCCACCGAGTGATCCGGCCTGATCAACGGCTGTTTGTCACGATTTCGTTTGACAACAGCAGCCGGACCCACTAAAGCCGCCCCAACGCCGGGCAGAAATGTCCGGTGTTTCATTTGACATGTCCCGTGGCTTCTCCGTCTGCGTGATCGTGAGAAACCTGTCAGAGCCCCGAAAATGGGTTCAGAGGAGGGCGTGTTTCCTTGATCCGGTTTGGAAACAGGCCGGTGTAACTGTTTGAAAGGAAATGCGATGAGCAAGCGCGAATCGTCCAAGTACAAAATTGACCGCCGTATGGGCGAAAACATCTGGGGCCGTCCGAAGTCCCCGGTAAACCGCCGCGAATACGGCCCGGGCCAGCACGGCCAGCGCCGCAAGTCCAAGCTCTCGGACTTCGGTGTACAGCTGCGCGCCAAGCAGAAGCTCAAGGGCTACTACGGCGACATCCGCGAGAAGCAGTTCCGCGCGATCTTCGCCGAAGCTGACCGCCGCAAGGGTGACACCCCGGAAAACCTGATCGGCCTGCTCGAATCGCGCCTCGACGCGATCGTCTACCGCGCCAAGTTCGTTCCGACGGTCTTTGCTGCCCGTCAGTTCGTCAACCACGGCCACGTCAAGGTCAACGGCGTCCGCGTCAACATCGGTTCCTACCGTTGCAAGCCGGGCGACGTCATCGAAGTCAAGGAAAAGTCCAAGCAGCTCGTAACCGTTCTCGAATCGGTTTCGCTCGCTGAACGCGACGTTCCGGACTACATCGAAGCCGATCACAACAAGATGGTCGCGACCTTCGTCCGCGTACCGGTTCTCTCCGACGTGCCTTACGCCGTCGTCATGGAACCGCACCTGGTCGTCGAATTCTATTCGCGTTAATCCGAGGCTCTCGCCTTGTGACGTTTCGAAAGCCGCCCGGAAACGGGCGGCTTTTTTGTCAGTGCCGAGCAGCATCCGCGCTACCGCGGATCCCAGCGAATAAGCGCCTTATCGTCGCCTCGATCCGAAGGCGATGACCAAGAGGGAAGCCCGATGCCCGAAGAGCAGAAGCCGCAGGATCTGCAGGCGATCATCGACGACATTCATCGGGAGCTGAGCCCGCGGTTCGGCCAGGGCAAGGTCGCCGACTACATTCCACAGCTCGCGCGCGTGGACGCCAAGCATTTCGGCATGGCGATCGTGACCACAGGCGGCCAGATCTATCGCGTCGGCGATGCCGAGGTGCCGTTCTCGATCCAGAGCGTCTCCAAGGTCTTCACGCTGACGCTGGCGCTCGGCAAACACGGCGAGAACATCTGGCACCGTGTCGGCCGCGAGCCCTCAGGCTCCGCCTTCAACTCGATCGTCCAGCTCGAGCAAGAGGGCGGAAAGCCGCGCAACCCCTTCATCAATGCCGGCGCCATCACCATCAGCGACCTGATCCTTGCCGGCCATACGCCGCGGGAACTGATCGGCGAGATCGTGCAGTTCGTCCGCTATCTCGCCGACGACGACCAGATCGTCATCGACCATGAGGTCGCGCGTTCGGAGACGGCCACCGGTTACCGGAACTTCGCGCTTGCCAATTTCATGCGCTCCTTCGGCAAGCTCGACCACCCCGTCGACCACGTGCTCGGCGTCTATTTCCATCACTGCGCGCTTTCCATGACCTGCAGCCAGCTTGCGAAAGCCGGGCTGTTTCTGGCCGCCGGCGGCAGCAATCCGCTGACCGGCCATAACGTCGTCTCGCGCCAGCGGGCGCGGCGCATCAACGCACTGATGCTGACCTGCGGCCACTATGACGGCTCAGGCGATTTTGCCTATCGCGTCGGCCTGCCGGGAAAGAGCGGCGTCGGCGGCGGCATTCTGGCGGTGGCGCCTGGCAAGGCGTCGGTTGCCGTCTGGTCGCCTGGCCTCAACGAAAACGGCAATTCGCTGCTCGGATCGCTGGCGCTCGAAATGCTCGCGGCGCGCACTGGCTGGTCGGTCTTCGGTCCCTGAACTCCTCCGACAAGGGCGATCTGCACTGTGCGGCCGATTTCCCTTGATCTTGACGGCTGGAGCGGGCAAGTGCTGGCCCAAGATTAGCCGGGCGCCGGTTGCGCCTGCCTGCCGCACAGGATCCCCGCCATGGACCTTTCGCTCAACGCGTCGCAAGACCAGGCCGAAACCATTTTTGAGACCGAAATCGACGCCGGCGCGCATCCGCTGTTCAGCCGCATGCCGTCCTCCGTCTCGTTTAACAAGCTGCGCAAGCGCCTTCTTCGCCAGACCCGCCAGGCGCTCGACGACTTCGGCATGCTGAAGGGCGCCAAGCGCTGGCTGATCGGCCTTTCCGGCGGCAAGGACAGCTACAGCCTGCTGGCGCTGCTCATGGACCTGCAATGGCGCGGGCTGCTGCCGGTGGAGCTCATTGCCTGCAACCTCGACCAGGGCCAACCGAACTTCCCCAAGCACATCCTGCCGGAATACCTGGCATCGATCGGCGTCAAGCATCGCATCGAGTATCGCGACACCTACTCGATCGTGAAAGAGAAGGTGCCGACGGGGGCGACCTACTGTTCGCTCTGTTCGCGGCTGCGCCGCGGCAACCTCTATCGCATCGCCCGTGAAGAGGGCTGCGACGCGCTGGTGCTCGGCCACCACCGCGAGGACATTCTCGAAACCTTCTTCATGAACTTCTTCCACGGCGGCCGGCTGGCTTCGATGCCGGCAAAGCTCTTGAACGACGAGGGCGACCTGATGCTGCTTCGGCCACTCGCCTATGCGGCCGAGGACGATCTCGCCAAGTTCGCGGCGGCAATGGAGTTTCCGATCATCCCGTGCGACCTCTGCGGCTCGCAGGACGGCCTCGAGCGCAATGCGATGAAGGCGATGCTGGCCGATATTGAGCGACGCATGCCGGGCCGCAAGGACACGATGCTGCGGGCGCTTGGCCACGTGAACCCGTCGCACCTGCTCGATCCCAAGCTGTTCGATTTCCAGTCCCTCACACCGGAGCCCAAAGAATGAGCCATTCCGTCGACATTGCCGGCCTTGCCAATCTGCTGCAGGAAGCGGCGGTCAAAGAGATCCTGCCGCGGTTCCGCAATCTTGAAGCCGGCGACGTCAGGGTGAAATCGGAAGCGATCGACCTCGTGACCGAGGGCGACGAGGCGGCCGAACGGCTGATCAAGGCACGCATCGAAGACGTCGCGCCGGGCGCACTTTTCGTCGGCGAAGAATCGGTTGCGGCCGACCCGGCGCTGCTCGACAAGCTCGCCGATGCCGATCTCGCCGTCGTCGTCGACCCGATCGACGGCACCTTCAATTTCGCCGCCGGCGTGCCGCTCTTCGGCGTTATGGCAAGCGTCGTCGCCAAGGGCGAGACGGTTGCCGGCATCATCTACGATCCGCTCGGCAACGACTGGGTGATCGCCGAGAAGGGCTCCGGCGCCTGGATGTGCCGCGCCAATGGATCGCAGGAGCGCCTGTCGGTCACCGCAGGCGTGCCGCTCGAGGCCATGGTCGGCGGTGCCTCGACCGGTTTTTACAAGCAGGAAGCACGCCGCGAAGTCATGGCCAACATGGCCAAGGTTCGCATCGCCACCAGCTACCGCTGCGCCGCGCATGAATATCGCATGCTTGCCGGCGGTCACATCCACTTCCTGATGTACCAGAAGCTGATGCCGTGGGATCACCTGGCCGGCACGCTGATTTCGCAGGAAGCCGGCGCCTATGCCGCCCGCTTCGACGGCTCGCCCTATCTGCCGTCGCATCTCAATGGCGGCCTGCTGCTTGCCACCGACAAGGAGAGCTGGGAGACGCTGCGCCGCGAGGTCTTCACGGTCTGAGCCGTTCGAAGCAGCCCAAAATACAAAGCCCGCCCGGATTGCTCCGGGCGGGCTTTTTGTTTGCCTTACGGCGGCCGGTTACATATGGCCGCCACCGTGATCCATGCTGACGTCCTTGTCGCCGGGATGGGTGAAGAGCTTGCCCTTCTCGGCCCAGAGCGTTGCCAGGATCGTCAGGGCCCCGAAGAGGGCGAAGCCACCGAACAGCGGCTGCAGCGTGCCGTTGAAGAGCTGGCCGACTGCGCCGCCGATGAGCGCGCCACCGGTCGTCGAGACGAAGCCGGTGATCGCCGTAGCGGTGCCGGCAAGGTGGCCCATCGGCTCCAGGCTGATCGCGGTGAAGTTCGTCGCGATGACGGCGAAGAACATCAGGAGCACCGAGAACATCAGATAGCTGACGACGAAGGCCGGCGTGCCGGAGAGCGACATCACGAAGCCCGCGACCGAGATCAGCGTAAACAGGATCATCGAGACGTGCGAGATACGGCGCATGCCGAAACTGCGGACGAAGAAGCCGTTGGCGAAGTTGGCGACAGCAATCCCGCCGGCCGTACCTGCAAAGGCGATCGGCAGCCAGTCACCGAGGCCGTAGACCTCGCCGAAGATCTGCTGGACCGTGACGATGTAGGCGCAGATGACGGCGGTAAACATCGTCATGCCGATCATGTAGCCGCAAGTGATGCGGTTGGTGAGAACGGTCTTGAAACCCGACGCGACGGCACCGACGGAGAGCGGCATGCGCTCTTCGCGCGGCAGGGACTCCTTCATGCGGGAGAAGGCCCAGACGAAGAGGATCGCGCCGATGACGCCGATCAGGATGAAGATCCAGTGCCAGTTGGCATAGAGGATGACGAGCTGGCCGATCGAGGGGGCGACGATCGGCACGATCATGAAGACGATCATCACATAGGACATGACGCGCGCCATTTCGCGGCCGCCGAAGCAGTCGCGCACGATCGCCATGGTGGTGATGCGGATGGCCGCAGCACCGATGCCCTGGATGAAGCGCAGGATCAGCAGCGTCTCGAAGCTCTGGGTGAGGGCGGCGGCAAACATCGACACGGTGAAGAAGGCGAGGCCGCCGAGCAGCACCTTGCGGCGGCCGAAGGCATCAGACAGGCTGCCGAAGAAGATCTGCGAGATGCCGAAGCCGAGGAAGAAGACGCCGATCACCAGCTGGCTGTCGTTGGTGTTGGCGACGTTCAGCGACTGGCCGATTGCCGGCAGAGCCGGCAGCATGCTGTCGATGGCGATGGCGACGCTCGCCGTCATGACGGCGATGGTGATGATGAATTCGACGATGCCCATGTTGAGGCGCTCGGCCCCCGAGACCCCGTCGACATGTTCGGATTGATTGGTGATGGTGGACATTGGGAAAACCCGTAAATTCAATCTTTGGAAAAGGCTGGCCGGCGGTTTAGAACGCGACAGCGACAGTTGGCGCTTTAGAGATCAGCCGGCCGGCTGATGGTGCGGTTTGAACAGCTTGCCGCGTTCGGCGATGAGCACGAAGACGAGGCCGATGGCCGCGACGGTGAAGTAGCCGGTGGCAAGCGGGGTGGCCGTTCCGTCGAAGGACTGGCCGATGAAGGCTCCGATCACGCTCCCGCCGATCGTCTGCATGAAGCCGAGAACCGAGGACGCCGTGCCGGCGACATGGCCGAGCGGCTCCATGGCCATGGCGTTGAAGTTTGGCGCGATCAGCCCGAACTGGAACATCGTGGCGCAATAGAGGACCACGAAGGCCGGGAAGGGCAGCGGCGCATAGAGCGAGGCCGACATCCAGATGAAGCTTGCGAGCGTAAAGCCGCAGAGGGCCGCATGGGACAACGGCCGCATGCCGAAGCGGCGGACGAGGCGGGAGTTGGTAAAGGAAGCGACCGCCATCATACTCGCGAAAGCCGCAAAGACAAGCGGAAACCACACGCCCAGATCGTAGACGCCGACCAGCACCTGCTGCGCCGAGTTGATGAAGCCGAAGAGCGCGCCAAGGATAACCGAGGTCGCGAGCGTATAAAGCAGCGACAACCGGTTGGTCAGCACGATGCGGAAACCGCTGAGGATTACCGACGGCGTGAAGGCGCGGCGGTGGGCCGGATCAAGCGTTTCGCCGAGCTTCGACAGCACGATCGCGATGTTCATAACCGCATAAAGCGCGACGATGATAAAGATCATATGCCATTCGGCAAAGCTGATGATGAGCTGGCCGATCGACGGGGCGATCACAGGCACGATCATGAACACCATCATGACCAGCGACATCACCTCGGCCATCTGCCGGCCGCCATAGACGTCGCGGACGATCGAGATGGTGATGACGCGCGTGGCAGCCGCACCCGCGCCCTGCATGAAGCGAAGGGCGAGCATGAGGCCGAAGGTCGGCACCATGGCAATTGCCACCGCACAGACGGCATAAAGGGCAAGGCCCGCCAGAAGCGGCGGCTTGCGCCCGAACCGGTCCGACAGTGGGCCGAAGAACAGTTGCGCCACGCCCATGCCGAGCAGGTAGGCGGTGATGATGTATTGCCGCTCGTTTTCCGACGCCACGCCCAGGCTGGCCCCGATTTCCTGGAGGCCCGGCAGCATGATGTCGATCGAAATCGCGTTCGTCGCCATCAGTGTGGCCATCAGCGCGATGAACTGGAATTTCGTGAGGCCGGGCAGGGCATCGTCGTTGGTCGTGCTTGTCATTTCAAAAGTCCTAGCGGCGCGGTGGGCGCCAAGCGAAACAGGTCTGGGTCCGGACCGCTCCGGAAAAAGAAGGATGTCGGCTGGCTAAATGCCGGTCGGCACAGGGATGTCAGGCGGGAGCGACCGGGAAGCCGCACCACATGGACCGGGCCTGCAGGAAGCGGCGGGAGCATCGATCGGCAGCGACGGGGTCATTTCCGTGCCGGGAGGCCGGAGCGGGAACCGCTGCTGCTTATGCCGAACGATCGCGACTGCTTCATGACAGGCCGAAAATGCGGCCCCAGGCCTCGCTGCAGAACGCCGGAAACGTTTCAGGAAGGAAGCCTGCTTTCACAAACATTCAAACGGTCATTGCGCGAACCAAGCGCGCAAAGCCTTTGGGAAGACAACGAAAATCGAGATCCGGACGAGACGTCCGAATCAAAAAAGGCGGTTGCCCGCCTTCTCCGATGGATCGGGACAAGGCGTCCTTGAGTTAGGCGACAGCGCCCTTCACGGCGATACCCTGCTCCGAAAGGTGGGACTGAAGTTCGCCGGCCTGGAACATCTCACGCACGATGTCGCAACCGCCGACGAATTCGCCCTTGACGTAGAGCTGCGGGATCGTCGGCCAGTTGGAATAGTCCTTGATGCCCTGGCGCAGGTCCGCGTCGGCGAGCACGTTGATGCCCTTGTAGTCGACGCCGATGTAGTCGAGAATCTGGACCACCTGACCGGAGAAGCCACACTGCGGGAACTGCGGCGTACCCTTCATGAAGAGCACCACATCGTTCGTCTTGACTTCGTTGTCGATGAATTCGTGAATTCCGCTCATCCTGTCTTCCTTCCTGCGCCGGCTTCAAGGGCCGGATATCGATTGGGTCTTAGATAGCATGCATATTGGTGATTTTCACCACCCAATCGCAACAAATATTGATGGGCCTCAAGATGTGGTTTTAATACCACTCAAGCCGTGCGGCGCCGCGTCTTGCTGCGCGCCGCCGAGGTTTTCCGCCGGCTGACCTGTTTCTTCGCCGGCTTGCGGATGGCGGCTTCAAGGATATCCGCGAGGATGCCGCCGCCAGAGGCCGCCGGCCGCGTCCGGCGCTTCGTCCGCTTGGTGGTCGTGCGCTTGACGCCGGTCTTCCTCAGAATTTCCTTGAGCGCGCTGTCAACGACGCCGCTGACGAGTTCCTTGATCAGGTCAGCCACGCCAGCTTACTCCGGCGCGCTCGTCTGAAGTGCCAGGGCATGTAGCACGCCGCCCATATTGCCCTTCAGTGCGTTGTAGACCATCTGGTGCTGCTGCACGCGGCTCTTGCCACGAAACGCCTCGGCCACGACTTCGGCGGCATAGTGGTCGCCGTCACCGGCCAGATCGCGGATCGTGACCTTGGCTCCGGGAATCCCCGCCTTGATCATGTCTTCGATGTCGCCTGGTGTCATGGGCATGATACGCCAACTCCCTTTTTATTCTGCAACGTCAGCAGCCTGCCGACGTTGTCCATGAAACAAGGGAACCACGATTCAGGGGCGGAACGCAATTGCTGAATTGGGTGAGGGAGGGTAGTTGCCAGCGCCGACACGATCAAATGATCGCCGTCGGCAGCGCCTGCAAGCAGGCACGCAATAGGGGTGACGGGAGCCGCAGAAAGTGCGGCTCCCGTCATCGATCTCTCAGTTTTCAGGCGCGAGGTCGCCCTGCATGAAATCCGGGAACCAGCCTTCATGGGCGGCGCGGAGATCCGCAACCGAGACGGCCTTGGCGTCGCCAAGCTTGACGGCGTCGCCGCCGGTCTTGCCGATGACGGGGAGCGAGACGCCGGCAGCCTTGGCACGAGCGGCAACCGCGTCGAGCGCGCCGGCGGCAACCGTCACGACGTAGCGACCCTGGTCTTCGCCGTAGAAGGTAGCGATCGGATCATGGCCGGCAACAGCGTCGACCGAGGCGCCGATGCCCGAAGCCATCGCCATTTCGGCAACGGCAAGTGCCAGGCCGCCCGACGAGCAATCGTGCACGGCGGTTACAAGACCATCGACGATCAGGCCGCGGACGAAGTCGCCAACCTTGCGCTCATGCGCCAGATCGACATGGGGCGCCGGGCCATCGGTGCGGCCGTGAACGTCGCGCATATAGACCGACTGGGCGATGTGCGAGCCGAGACCGGCCGGCGCGCCGGCGACGAGGATCGTTTCGCCTTCAGCGGCAAAGCGGATGCGCGCCATCTTTGACCAGTCCTTGATCAGGCCGACACCGCCGATGGTCGGGGTCGGCAGGATCGCCTGGCCGTTGGTCTCGTTGTAGAGCGAGACGTTGCCCGACACGATCGGGAAGTCGAGTGCAGTGCAGGCTTCTCCGATGCCCTTGATGGCATGAACCAGCTGGCTCATGATCTCAGGGCGTTCCGGGTTGCCGAAGTTGAGGTTGTCGGTGGCTGCCAGCGGCAGCGATCCGGTTGCCGTCAGGTTGCGCCAGCATTCGGCGACCGCCTGCTTGCCGCCTTCGTAAGGATCGGCTTCGACGTAGCGCGGCGTCACGTCGGAGGAGAAGGCAAGCGCCTTGGAGGCATGACCTTCGACGCGCACGACACCGGCGTCGCCGCCCGGCAGCTGCAGCGAGTTGCCCTGGATCAGCGTGTCGTACTGCTCGTAGACCCAGCGGCGCGACGAATTGTTGGCCGAACCGACGAGCTTGACGAGCGAGTCGGCGACGTCGGCTGCCGGAATGTCGTTGGTTGCGAGCGGTGCCGCGGTCTTGGCCGGGGTCCAGGGACGATCATATTCCGGAGCTTCGTCGCCCAGTTCCTTGATCGGCAGGTTCGCGACCTCTTCGCCCTGGTGCAGGATACGGAAGCGCAGGTCGTCGGTCGTCTTGCCGACGATTGCGAAATCGAGGCCCCACTTGACGAAGATCGCTTTGGCGACCTCTTCCTTGGCGGGCTCGAGCACCATGAGCATGCGCTCCTGGCTTTCCGACAGCATCATTTCATAGGCGGTCATGCGCTCTTCGCGCACCGGAACGGTGTCGAGGTCGAGCTCGATACCGAGGTCGCCCTTGGCGCCCATTTCGACGGCCGAGCAGGTGAGGCCGGCTGCACCCATGTCCTGGATGGCGATGACGGCGCCGGTCGTCATCAGCTCGAGGCAGGCTTCGAGCAGGCATTTTTCGGTGAAGGGGTCGCCGACCTGAACGGTCGGGCGCTTTTCTTCGATCGACTCGTCGAACTCGGCAGACGCCATGGTCGCGCCACCGACGCCGTCGCGGCCGGTCTTGGCACCGAGATAAACGACGGGAAGGCCGACGCCTTCGGCCTTGGAGTAGAAGATGGCATCGCTCTTGGCGAGGCCGGCGGCAAAGGCGTTGACGAGGATGTTGCCGTTGTAGCGGGAATCAAACTCGACTTCTCCGCCGACGGTCGGAACGCCGAAGGAATTGCCGTAGCCGCCGACACCGGCAACGACGCCGGAAACGAGGTGGCGGGTCTTCGGGTGGTCGGGCGAACCGAAGCGCAGCGCGTTCATCGCTGCGACGGGACGGGCGCCCATGGTGAAGACGTCGCGCAGGATGCCGCCGACGCCCGTTGCCGCGCCCTGGTAGGGCTCGATATAGGACGGGTGGTTGTGGCTTTCCATCTTGAAGACGACGCAGTCGCCGTCATCGATATCGACCACGCCGGCGTTTTCGCCCGGGCCCTGAATGACGCGCGGCCCCTTGGTCGGCAGCGTGCGCAGCCACTTCTTGGAAGACTTGTAGGAGCAGTGCTCGTTCCACATGGCCGAGAAGATGCCGAGCTCGGTGAAGGTCGGCTCGCGCCCGATCAGGCCGAGGATGCGCTCGTATTCGTCAGGCTTCAGCCCGTGCGATGCGATGAGGTCCGGGGTGATGGGGCGGGTGTTGGAAATCGTCATCGTCGACCGTCAAATCCTTCGGGCGGCGCGCAATCCACTAATGAGGAATATGGCGCGTGCGAACCGCAACAGAAACAGGGGGCGCTTTGCGGCTTCTTTAACCTATGCTGCGGCGCGGCGCGACAGAAAAATACGGGCGATCAACAGCGGTTGATGCCCGTATGAAGCTTTGTTGAGCGCGACTGCGCAGGCCTGCGTCAGAACTTGTAGCCGAGGGCGAGGCCTGCGCGTGTCAGGCCGTTGTTGGGACCGTCGCAGAGATTGGCATGCGACGCATGTTCAACGGTCGCCGAGACGTTCCAGTGTTCGTCGAGGCGCACGCCCGCGGCGGCGTATTCGCGGAAGAGGACGCGGCAGCCGAGTTGCGGACCGGAACCGTTGGGATCGTCGAGATCGCCGTCGTGAAC
This sequence comes from Ensifer sp. EB106-05-01-XG146, assembly GCF_058791875.1. Taxonomy (NCBI): domain Bacteria; kingdom Pseudomonadati; phylum Pseudomonadota; class Alphaproteobacteria; order Hyphomicrobiales; family Rhizobiaceae; genus Ensifer; species Ensifer sp. EB106-05-01-XG146. The sequence continues at coordinate 1,630,210 of NZ_JBYTDX010000001.1, read as the reverse complement.
CGTGCCGCCCGCGCCGAACTCCACGAAGAGGCGTTGCGTCATGTCGAAGGTCCAGCTCAGGCCGGCATAGGCCTGGTTGACGCCGTTCGACGACGTGGCCACGGCAGCACCGGTATAGACGCGTGGACGCAGCAGCTTTTCGCCGAGATCCGCGGCGCCGTCCGCATTGAACGGATCGAAGTAGAGCGTGAACGACGGAAACACGCCGTCTTCCTGCTTGCCGCCGCTGGCGATCGATGTCGTCACGCCGAAGCGCATTTCGTCAAAGACACCATCTTGAGCCGCCGCCGGCGCGGCGATGACGGAGGTGGTCGTGACGAAAAGAAGGGATGCAATCAGGCGGGACGGAACCGGGCGAAGCGATAGCGGCATGCGAAATCCTTGAGGGCGAATCATCTACGCAAGACTGCTAAAACAGTATGATGCGGAAGCTTGCGCGAAAGTCACCCCGTCGATTTCGATCGTCACTCGAAACTGTCGTAGCCGGCTCGGCCGCTGTCGAGCAGCCGCTTCAGCGTCTGGAATCCGGCTCTCACCTCGGCGCGCTGCGGTGGCGAGGAAAAGCCGATGCGGATCCGATGGAAGACGCGATCGGTACGGCCGGCCTTGAACTCGTCCTCGTCGTCGACGAGCACGCCTTCCTGAAGAGCCGCCTGCTTGAAGGTTCCTGACAGCCAGGGGTCAGGCAACTTCATCCAGAGGAACGGAATGCAGGGATGGGACGCGAACTCGATACCCTCAAAGACCTCGCGCGCCATTGCTTCGCGGGCGCGAACCTCCTCGATGCCCTGGCTGCGCAAGGCTGCAGCCGAGCCGGAGAGCACCAGCCGGGCGCAGAGTTCCGCCAGGATGAACGGCAGGCCGCCGCTGACCATCTTGTGGGCGATGCGGATGCGCTGGCCGAAATGCGGAGGGCAGGCGACCCAGCCACCGCGAACGCCTGCGGCAACCGACTTCGAAAGACCGCCGACGAGGAAGGTGCGTTCGGGCGCAAGCTCGGCGAGCAGCGGCGTTTGATCGCCGGTCATGGCGCCGTAAAGATCATCCTCCACCAGCCAGACGCCGTATTTGCGGGCGATATCGGCGATCGCCTGGCGGCGGGCGAGCGGCATGACGGCCACTGTCGGGTTCTGCGCGCTCGGCATCAGGAAGGCGAGCTTCGGATGCTGCTGCGCGCAGACGCGCTCGAAGTCGTCGGGGATCATGCCGAAGGCGTCGGATTCGACCAGCGTCGTGCGGCGACCAATCAGGCCGGCGCTGCGGCTGACCTGCGAATAGGTGAGCGTCTCGAAGGCGATGCGGTCGCCTGGGGCGGTCACCGCCGCGATCACGGCCACGACGGCCGCATGCGCGCCGAGCGTCGGCACGATGTTTTCGGGCTTAGGACGAAACCCTCCGCGCGCCAGCCATTGGCAGCCTGCCTCGAACCAATGATCCGGGAAGTTCCGCGCGTAGCTGGCAATATCGGCGTGATGCTCGTGACTGATTTCGCTCAACACTTCGCTCAACACCGTTCCCTGGCCGATATCCGGCGCGGCGGTGCTGTCGAACCTGAGCTTGCCAACGGGCGCGACCAGGGGCCGGGTGCCGGCAAGGGACGTCGTCAGCGGGTCCGACTGCTCCGGCGGCCGGCTTTCCGGATGGTCGAGCACATAGGTGCCGCGCCCGACTTCGCCGCTCACAAGCCCGCGCTCGCGGACAATATTGTAGGCGCGCCCGATCGTGCCGATTGTCACCCCGATATCGTAGGCGAGGTTGCGTTGCGGTGGCAATTTGGCGCCGACGGGCAAGGCCCCGTTGCCAATTGCCAGTTCGATTTGATCGGCGATCCGTGCGTAGAGCGGACCGTGACCCTGCTGAATGTCGGGGAGCCAATTTGTCATAGTGACAATTCTTTAGATTACAGCGGAAAATATGTCAATTATCACCAAGACAACGATAGCAATCGCTGCATTGGGGTTGTCAATGAGTACAATGGATACAATTTGTTTGTCCCGCTTGGAAGCGACGTCCGTGGGCTGCACCGGCACATTACTGGGCGGCGACTATTCGGACGAACGCGAGGGTCTGCTGAAGCGGCTTTGGACCCGCTATTGCGAGCTGGCGGCGAAGCGACGCGGCCGGTTGGCGCTCGAGGAGATGAGCGAGTGGCAGCTCAAGGATATCGGCGTTTCGGAAAAGGACGCGCGTCAGGAATCGACTGTCCCGTTCTGGCGTTAACGGATCGGATCGGAACGACTGTCCGAAATGCAAAAGGGCCGGCAACCTTGAGGTCAACCGGCCCTTTAATCAATTCGACAAGTTCAGCTTGGGGCTATTTGCAGCCCTGTCCGCCAGCGGCCCAGCGCTTGATGTCTGCGGCCATGCGCGTTCCCGTCGGCTCGCTCATCAGCGGCCCGAAGGCCTGCAGGCGGGCCGGATTGCCCTCGGCCTGAACGACGGCGAGGGGGCGTGCCTCCGGCGACTTGCGCGGCACGATCAAGATGCGCGGACGGCCGGAGAAGGAATTGAGCTCGGGCGCCAGGCGATAAGACTTGAATTCCGCATCGCCCGACTTGAACCAGCAGCTGTTGGCGCCGAGCGCCACGCGCTCCATGGTCGGCAGCGCCGCCGTGTTCGGGCTCGGGGCCGGCGGCTTCGGCGATTGGCACGAGGCCAGAAGCGTTAGGCCGAAGGCCGTGCAGGCAAGGCCGGTCAGGCGTGCAGGGGCAAATGAAGGCATCGACGGTCTCGTTCGCAAATGGGGATGGGTCGGATGCCTTCTACAGCCGGATGGTTAAGCGGCGATTACTTCGAGCGCAGACGCGAAGAGGCCGCGGCCGTCGGAACCGCCATGGGCGGCTTCGATCAGGTTTTCCGGATGCGGCATCATGCCGAGAACGTTGCCCGCAGCGTTCATGACGCCGGCGATATCATTCATCGAACCGTTCGGATTGGTGCCTTCGGCGTAACGGAAGACCACCTGGCCATTGCCTTCGATCGTCTTCAGCGTCTCGGCATCGGCAAAGTAGTTGCCGTCGTGATGGGCGACCGGCGAACGGATGACCTGGCCCTTGGAATAGGCGCGGGTAAAGTCGGTGTCGGCGTTGACAACTTCGAGCTTGATCTCGCGGCAGACGAATTTCAGCGAGGCATTGCGCATCAGCGCGCCGGGCAGGAGGCCGGCCTCGACGAGGATCTGGAAGCCGTTGCAGACGCCGAGAACCTTCACGCCCTTTTCCGCCTTGGCCTTGATCGCCTGCATGACCGGCATGCGCGCAGCGATCGCGCCGCAGCGAAGGTAGTCGCCATAGGAGAAACCGCCGGGAATGACGATCAGGTCGACATCCGGAATATCGGTCTCGGTCTGCCAGACGGTGACAGGCGCCTTGCCGGAGATCTTGGTGAGGGCCGCGATCATGTCGCGGTCGCGGTTGAGGCCCGGAAGCTGGACGACGGCTGACTTCATATCTCTGTCTCCGATACGGCGAGATCAATCTTGATGGCGCGCTCCGAAGAGCTGGCATCTGCTGCGACTATGGCAGCGGCGTTCCCGATGGAACCAGCGGCTGCTCCGGCATTTCGTAACGTCTGGTTCCGCGCCCGAAGACGCGGAACGATTCCGTCGCCTGCAGGATCAGGCGAAGGAGATGCTGTAGTTCTCGATCACCGTGTTGGCGAGCAGCTTTTCGCACATGGCCTTGAGGTCTTCCTCGGCCTTGGCCTTGTCTGCGGATTCGATCTGCAGGTCGAAGACCTTGCCCTGGCGAACCTGGCCGATGCCGTCGAAGCCGAGTGCGCCGAGCGCACCTTCGATTGCCTTGCCCTGCGGATCGAGAACGCCGTTCTTCAGCGTCACGGTTACACGTGCCTTGATCACTTTGATTTTCCCCGAAGTTACTTCACGAGAACCGGACCGGTGCCGCGCACGGGTTCGTTCTCATTCATGATGCCGAGACGGCGGGCGACTTCCTGGTAGGCCTCGACGAGGCCGCCGAGGTCGCGGCGGAAACGATCCTTGTCGAGCTTCTCGCGCGTCTCGATGTCCCAGAGACGGCAGCTGTCCGGCGAGATCTCGTCGGCAAGCACGATGCGCATCATGTCGCCTTCGAACAGCCGGCCGCACTCGATCTTGAAATCGACGAGCTGGATGCCGACGCCGAGGAACAAGCCCGAGAGGAAGTCGTTGATGCGGATGGCGAGCGCCATGATGTCGTCGAGTTCCTGCGGGCTTGCCCAGCCGAACGCGGTGATGTGCTCTTCGGAGACCATCGGGTCTTCGAGCGCATCGGCCTTGTAGTAGAACTCGATGATCGAGCGGGGAAGGACCGTGCCTTCCTCGATGCCGAGACGCTTGGCCAGCGAGCCGGCGGCGACGTTGCGCACGACGATCTCAAGCGGGATGATCTCGACTTCCTTGATCAACTGCTCGCGCATGTTGAGGCGGCGGATGAAGTGCGTGGGGATGCCGATCTTGTTGAGGTGCGTGAATATGTACTCGGAAATCCGGTTGTTCAGCACACCCTTGCCGTCAATGACGTCGTGCTTTTTCTTGTTGAAGGCGGTCGCGTCGTCCTTGAAGAACTGGATGAGCGTGCCCGGCTCTGGACCCTCATAGAGGATCTTGGCCTTGCCCTCGTAGATACGGCGGCGACGATTCATGGATTTTGTCTCTGTAGTTGTTGGCGCTCTCGGGACGCGCGTGGAACATCTCTCGGGGTCCATAGCCGAAAAGAACCGATTTCACAATCGGCGTATCTGCCCGTTCCCCTGATTTGCATGGGGCGCCGCGCGCCTTCTCAAAGTGCGCCAAAGTTGCTGCCGCCTCACGAAGCGGCGATGTCCTGATCCTTGATCAAATGCGATCTGAGGAACCGCACAAAGGGTAACATGAAAGTCATCAAACCGGAAAAGTTCACATTGCAGTTTGACCCGCGTTTTGATTTATGGCGATAAACTGATTTCAGACATGGAATTCTCAGGGAGATTGATTGATGACGTCGATGCAGGATCGCGAAAAGGCCTTCGAAGCAAAGTTTGCGATGGACGAAGAGCTTAGGTTCAAGGCTGAAGCGCGTCGCAACAAGCTGCTCGGTCTGTGGGCCGCCGGCCTGCTCGGCAAGGCCGACGCCGACGCCTATGCCAGCGAAGTGGTGGCTGCCGATTTCGAAGAAGCCGGCCATGAAGACGTCGTTCGCAAGATCAAGGCGGATTTCGACGCGGCAGGCGTTGCCCAGACCGAAGAGCAGATCCGCGTGCGGATGCTCGAACTGCTCGGCGAAGCCGTCCAGCAGCTCCAGAGCAAGTAAGCCGAAAGGCTGTTGCCGCATTCATTGAAGCGCCGCCCGTCCATCTGGCCGGGCGGTTTTTATTTGTCCGGACCGCCGAACACCGGCTTCCAGCCGCGACGCAAACGCTGCTCCAGCTCCAGCCGATCCATCGGCCGCGCAAGCGCATAGCCCTGCAGCACGTCGCAGCCGAGGTCCCGCAGCATCGCCGCGTGCTCCCAGGTCTCCACGCCTTCGCCGACGACAGCGATGTTGAGCGAGTGGCCGATGTCGACGATCGCCCGCACCAGCTTTGCCTGCTTGGCACCTTCGGTCATCGGTCCAACGAGCGCCCGGTCGATCTTGAGCCGGGCCGGATTGAGGTTGAGCAGGCCGATGATCGAGGCATGCCCGGTGCCGAAATCGTCAATCTCGATTTCGATGCCGAGGTCGCCGAGAGCTGAAATGGTCCCGGCGATTTCGTCTTCCGGGTCATCGAGGAAGATGGACTCGAGCAGCTCGAAGGAAAGGATGCCCGGCGGGATCCGCATGTCGCGCAGATCGGCGATCAATCCTGGGTCGCGCAGCCGCGGCGACGACATGTTGACCGAGATCTTGGGAACGCCGAGCCCTTCGTTTTGCCAGGACTGAAAGTCGCGATAGGCGAGCTCGACCACCTTCCTGTCGATCGCCGGCAGGACGTTGATCTCTTCGGCCACCTTCAGGAAATGGAAGGGGGTGAGGATGCCACGCTCCGGGTGGTTCCACCGCACCAACGCCTCGACGCCGGATATCTCCAGCGAGCGCGCATGGAACTGCGGCTGGTAATAGACGGTGAACTGCCCTTCCTCGATCGCCTGGCGAATATCGTCGCCGATGCGCTTGGCGTTGAGGATCTGGGTTTGAATGAGCTCGGAGAACACTTCGACGCGATCGCGCCCGACGCTCTTTGCCCGATAGAGGGCGATGTCGGCATTCATCAGCAGCTGTTTGGCGTCGATGTCTTCGCCCCCCTTGAAGGCGATGCCGATGCTTGCGCCCAGGCGGCAGAGCTGACCGTCATAGGGAATGGGGCGGCGGAAGGCATGGACGATGCGCTCGGCAAGCTCGGTCAGCTGCGGCAGGTCGCGGTCCCGGCGGCAGAGGATGACGAACTCGTCGCCGCCGATGCGGGCGATAAAATCGTCGTGGCGGGCGTGGGCACGCAGGATCGCGGCCGCATGCGTCAACATCGCGTCTCCGGCCTGGTGTCCGAGCGTATCGTTGATCTGCTTGAAGCGGTCGAGATCGATATGCAAGATCGCGTTGACGGCGACATTCTCCGTCAGCATCTGATCCAGGTAGCGACGGTTGGGCAAGTCGGTCAGGTAATCGTGCAGCGCGTTGTACTCGATCCTGATCCGCGCCTGCTCGAGTTCACGGTTGCGCGCTTCGGCCGAGGCTTTCGCCTGGCGCAGTTCTTCCTGCAGCGCGATGTCCTCGGTAACGTCCCAGTTGGCGCCGATGAGCTTGCGCGTTCCGAGATGATCGACATAGGTCGCGGCATTGGAGCGGATGTGGCGGACGGAACCGTCCGGGCGCACGATACGGAAAGCATTGCTGTAGGGTTTACCCGAGGCGATGCCTTCGTTGGTTCTGAGGACCACGGCATCGCGATCGTCGGGGTGAAGGGAGTTTTCCCAGGTCTCAGAGCTTGGTGCGCCATCGGCGGGGTCGAGACCATAAATCTCGAACATGCGCTCGTCCCAGTCGTCGCGCAGTGCATCGAGATTGAAGTCAAACACGCCGATCTTCGAGACGCCGAGCGCCAGCCTCAGTCGGCGGGAGACCTCCTCGAGCCGGGCCTCTGCCTCCTTGCGGGCGGTGATGTCGGTATCCGTCCCGATGATGCGGCTCGGCCTGCCATCCGGCCAGTAGGCAACCGAGGCGCCGCGGCTTTCGATCCAGATCCAGTGACCGTCGGCGTGACGCTCTCGATACTCGAAAGTGTTGAAGATCGCCTCGCCGGAATCCTGCCGCTCGATCGCGGCGCGCACATGCGCATGATCGTCGGGGTGAACGTTCTGGATCCAGTTTTCAAGGGTACCATCCACCTGGGCGTCTTCGGACAACCCACGAAGCCGCCTCCAGGTGGCCGAGTAAAACAGGTCTCCGGTTTCGAAGTCGTGATCCCAGACACCCTCAAGCGCGCCGTCGAGGGCATATTTCCAGCGGGTCTCGTCGTTGCGCAATCCGGCGATCTCGTTGACGAAGTCATCGGCCGGCAACATCAGAAGCAGCGAGGCGGCTTCATCCGCGAACCGTACCGGCGAACAGGCAACGAGCATCGGCACGGAGCTGTCGGGACCAAGGAAATGGATCGTCTCGGCGACCGTCGATGTGGCGCGCGGCGGCACGCGCGACCGGTCCTCTTCCGCCACGAAGTCATTCAGAAAGGCGTGTCGCAATTGTACAAGCGTGCGGCCGAACACTTCTCCGGCAAGGACGTTAGCGGCCAGGATCCGTCCGTGCGCATCGACAATGACGGCGCCTGCCGGCAACCGTTCCAGGTTGGCCTGCGTCAGAGCATCCGGATGCGCCGGTGCGCCTTGCGCACCTTTGGTGAGACGTTCGTTTACGGCCACTTCCCATGTCCAGTATCTGCGGCCGAGCAACCAAGCGGAACGATCCGGTCAATGCCGGCGCAGATCAAGGTTCGACAGCGCTCGTCACCATCATGATACGAGTCGCGTCGTGCCGGCGATGATGACCGCGGACAATGAACGTCGGATTAATAAGGCGTCGACAGGTTGATCGGGCGCGTCAGGGTTTAAGCCGGCTCAAGAACTGGGCGAACACCATCGTTCCCTCCGGCCACGGCCCGTGGCCGGACTCGGTGTTGATGTGGCCGGACTCTCCGGCATCGACGAGCAGCGAACCCCAGGCGTTGGCGATGTCGTCCGCATGCTCGTAGGAACCGAACGGATCGTTGCGGCTGGCGACCATCAGCGACGGGAAGGGAAGCGGATCGCGCGGGTAGGGACCGAAGGTCATCAGATGCTTCGGACGGATCGCCGGATTGGCAACATCCGGAGGTGCCACCAGGAAGGCGCCGGCGATCGGCTTGGTGAAATGGGGCAGCGCGTGCACGGCGGTTGCGACGCCAAGCGAATGGGCGACGATGACCACAGGCTTTTCCGCCGCATTGACCTCTTCGATCATGCGCGCCACCCAATCCTCGCGGACAGGCTTTGCCCACTCCGCCTGCTCGACGCGGCGTGCGGTCGACATCTTGCGCTCCCAGCGGGTCTGCCAGTGCTCCGGTCCGGAGTTGGTGTAGCCTGGAACGATGAGGATATGAGCGTCGGATACTTTCATGGTGGCCGCGATGTGGCGCTGAAAGGCGCGGAAGTCAAGACCTTCAGCATTACCCGTGCGTCAGGGCCTCGAAGCCACCCATGGGAGCCTGCCCGACGAGCCCGATGTTCGCGTTCCAATAGGCCGCTTAACGTTGCGAGAGGCGGCAGGCGACAGCGGTCGCATTTTCTGTATAATCGAAGGGACGGTCGCGGATGGTGCGGCTTGGTTCGTCGCATCTTTGTTCCGTGGCCGCTCTGGTTCGTTGAGGAGTGTGAGCCATGACAACATTCCATGTCCTGTCGGGAGCGGACGCGAGTGTCGCCCATCCCGGAATAAAAAAGATTGGCGTCGCGGATGTATTCGACGCCTTACGCTTGGGCTTTGACGATTTTCGCGAGAAACCATCGCACTACGTCTTTCTTTGCCTGATCTACCCGATCGCCGGTGTCGTTCTGATCACCTGGAGCGCTGGCGCCAACATGCTGCCGCTGCTTTATCCTCTTGTCTCCGGCTTCGCTCTGATCGGCCCAGTCGCTGCGATCGGGCTTTATGAAATCAGCCGACGGCGAGAACTCGGCATGGACTACTCCTGGCCGCACGCCCTTCGCCTGCACCGCTCTCCGGCGCTGCCGTCGATCATGGCCGTCGCCGCCATGCTGTTCGTTGTCTTCATCATCTGGCTGCTCGTCGCCCAGGCGCTCTATGTGCAGATCTTCGGGGCGGAACCGCCGGATTCGATTGCAGCCTTCTGGAACGGTATCATCGGCACTGACCAGGGCTGGAACCTGATCCTCGTCGGCAACGCTGTCGGCTTCGTCTTCGCCGTCATCGTTCTGGCGACATCCGTCGTGTCGTTTCCGTTGCTGATCGATCGGGACGTCGGCGCCGTGTCGGCGGTCGAGACTTCCATTCGCGCAACGCTCGTCAACCCGGTGCCCGTCGCCGTCTGGGGCTTCATTATCGCCGCCGGCCTGGTCATCGGCTCGATCCCAGTCTTCGTCGGCCTCGCCGTCATCATGCCGATCTTCGGACACGCCACCTGGCACCTTTATCGCAAAATGGTGGAGCCCGGTCCGCGCGCGCGTTCACACTGATCGCCGACAGCCGAAGGCGCGAATGTAACCGCTCATAAAAAAAGCGCCGCACGTCGATCGACCTGCGGCGCTTGTGGCGTGTTGCCGAAAATCTCGGCCTAGCGAAAATGCTTGTAGTAAGATGAGATCTGCGCCGCGGTGTTGGACGACAGGTTGAGCTTGATGCCGATCTTGTCGCCGCGATACCAGCGCACCATGCCGGTCAGGAAGCCGAGTTCCTCGCTTCTGATCGTCACTTCCTGTCCCGTCTTGGCGCCAATGTCGAAGAGCAGCTGAAAGCAGATGCCCTCGGCAGAAAGGTCCTTGACGATGCCGCTGCTGGAGCCGGACTTGACGGTCACCGTACCTGTAATTTTCGTTTGCGTGCGCTGCGTCGCCCGCTCGACACTGTCCTTGTAGGCCATGTGATCCTCAGAACCTGGATTGACAGGCCCTGAGCTTTGCACGCAATGCGTGAATTTCCTGCTAACGCAAATGCCCGCATTTGAGCGATGTGCTCCAAATGCGGGCATGGCAACAAAAACCAAAGGCCTACGGCCGTCCGCTCAGCGCAGAACCTCAGCCGAAGACGCGCTTGAAGATCGTGTCGACGTGCTTGGTGTGATAGCCGAGATCGAACTTTTCGCGGATATCTTCTTCAGAAAGGGCCGCACGGACTTCCGCGTCGGCGAGCAGTTCTTCGAGGAAGTCCTTGCCCTGTTCCCAGACCTTCATGGCGTTGCGCTGCACGAGGCGGTAGGCGTCCTCACGCGACACGCCGGCCTGCGTCAGCGCCAGCAGCACGCGCTGCGAATGCACGAGCCCACGGAACTTGTTCATGTTGTTGATCATGTTCTCGGGGTAGACGAGCAGCTTGTCGATAACGCTGGTCAGACGAGCGAGCGCGAAGTCGAGCGTCACCGTTGCATCCGGGCCGATCATGCGCTCGACCGAGGAGTGCGAAATGTCGCGCTCATGCCAAAGCGCAACGTTTTCCATGGCCGGGATCGAGAAGGCGCGAACCATACGGGCGAGACCCGTGAGGTTTTCGGTCAGAACCGGGTTCCGCTTGTGCGGCATCGCCGACGAGCCCTTCTGGCCCGGCGAGAAATACTCCTCCGCTTCGAGCACTTCGGTGCGCTGCAGGTGACGGACTTCCGTCGCCAGGCGCTCGATCGACGAGGCAATGACGCCGAGGGTGGCGAAGTACATGGCATGGCGGTCGCGCGGGATGACCTGGGTCGAAACCGGTTCCGGCTTCAGCCCGAGCGCCTCGGCTACGTGTTCTTCAACGCGCGGGTCGATGTTGGCGAAAGTGCCGACGGCGCCGGAGATCGCGCAGGTGGCGACTTCTTCGCGTGCGGCCAGCAGGCGCTGCTTGCAGCGGTCGAACTCGGCATAGGCGAGCGCCAGCTTGACGCCGAAGGTGGTCGGCTCGGCATGGATGCCATGCGAACGGCCGATCGTCACAGTATCCTTGTGTTCAAAAGCGCGGCGTTTCAGCGCTTCGAGCAGCTTGTCGAGGTCGGCCAGCAGCAGGTCGGTCGCGCGGACCAACTGCACGTTGAAGCAGGTATCCAGAACGTCGGACGAGGTCATGCCCTGGTGGATGAAGCGGCTGTCCGGGCCGACGAATTCGGCGAGATGCGTCAGGAAGGCAATGACGTCATGCTTGGTGACGGCCTCGATCTCGTCGATGCGGGCGACGTCGAAAGTGGCAGCGCCGCCTTTTTCCCAGATCGTGCGCGCAGCATCCTTCGGGATCACGCCGATTTCGGCAAGCGCATCGCAGGCGTGGGCCTCGATCTCGAACCAGATGCGGAATTTCGTTTCCGGCGACCAGATGGCCACCATTTCCGGTCGGGAGTAACGGGGGATCATGGGCTTAAGCTTTCGTCGTCAGTGGAGGGATGGTCGTGCCTCTAGCAAAGATAGCCGCGAAGCTCAACGCCGTTGCGCACGGCGATCGCTTGCCAGCCACAGGCAGACGGCGAGCAGTATAACACCGCCGATCGGCAAATAGAGGCGAAGGCCCATGACGAGAAACTGGTAAAAGGCGATCAGCGTCGTAAAGGCGAACTGGAAGAGCCAGGTCGTGGTTCCGATCGGGGCGTGCCACTGCGCATAGAACTCGCGGTAGTCGAGGGCAAAGAGCAATGCCGTCATCCCGATCGTGCCGAGCGAAAGGAAGAAGAGATAGGCCGCGAAACGCGTTTCTACTCCGCGTCCGATCGCCGCGAAGCGGGCGAGAAACAGCGCCGGCGGCCAGGCGAGCAAAGCGCCGGCCCCGAAGACCCAAAGAAGTTCGGCCAGATGAAAGGTCACGTCCCGTTCCCGCAGCCACAGCGCAAACCACGCCGATAGCGTCATCGACGCGCTCCACAAGGGTGCGCCAAGGAGCAGCAACGGAACGCTCGGCACGGACCGGGCAAGGCGGGTCCGCTTCCGGGCACCGACCGCCGCAGGCCCTGCTTTCGCTTCGACGCTGGCGGCCGCTTCGTTCATTTCGCGATCCGCGTCGGGACCGCGATCCAGCGCCCGTCCGTCGTGCCTTCAAAGCCGAGCGACTTCACAAGCACCATGATCACATGGGTTTCCGAACCGTCGTCGTTGCGGTGGGTGATGGCGCCGCCGACCTGGTAGCCGGTGGGGCAACGGCGGCTTTCCGGTATGCGGCTGTCGTCCTGAAGCGCGTCGCTTGCCGGTGCGCCCGCCTTCATCGTCATCGACAGACGGAAACCCTTGGCTTCCTTCAGGAAGTCTTTGCAGATGCCGTCCGGCTCGAAGGTCTTTTCCTCGAGCGTTACCGTATAGGTCTCGCGGAACGCTTCATCGGCTGCAAAGGCATCGTAGGTCAGCGAGTGCGGCTTGGCGTTGGCTTCCGTGATCGGGTTGAAGGCTGCGAGCAACCCGGGCGCATCGGCCAGGCGATAGGCATCGATCAGGGGCGCAGCCCGACGGCGGGCTTCATGGCGCGCCTTCGACAGCGGGCTGCCATCTTCGCGACTGACAGCGCGCACCGGTGCACCCGGCAGGAAGCTGTCATTGCGCGTGTCGATCACATAGATGGTCGAATAGGGAAAGCCGGAGCCGTCCTGAACGCCATATTCCTCGAAGGCAAAGACATTGCCATCGGCGGAAAAGCCGATCGGCTGCAGCGCGGCATAGTCGCCAGCAAGCGCCGGCGACGCAGTGGCGGCCGCGGCCAGGCAACAAAGGCCGGAAATTGCCGCGCGTGTCGTCATCGATAAGCCTTCTCGGCCGGCGCACGGATCGCTTCGATCGCCGAGCGATAGGCCTCGACCGAACCGCCCTTGAAGATCGCCGAGCCGGCAACGAGAACATTGGCGCCGGCGCCGGTGGCAATGGCTGCCGTTTCAGGCGCAATGCCGCCGTCGACTTCGATCTCGATCGGTCGATCGCCGATCATCGCCTTGATGCGACGGATCTTTTCCGCGGTGGCGTCGATGAACTTCTGCCCACCGAAGCCCGGATTGACGGTCATGACGAGGATCAGGTCAAGCTGATCGAGCACGTATTCGATCGCGCTTTCTGGCGTTGCCGGATTGAGCGACACGCCGGCCTTCTTGCCGAGCGAACGGACCGTCTGCAGCGAGCGGTGCAGGTGCGGACCGGCTTCCGCGTGAACCGTCAGGATATCGCAGCCGGCCTTGGCGAAGGCTTCGAGGAACGGGTCGGCCGGCGAAATCATCAGGTGGCAGTCGAACGTCGCATCGGTGTAGCGGCGCAGAGACTTGATGACATCCGGGCCGAAAGTGATGTTCGGCACGAAATGACCGTCCATGACATCGAGATGGATCCAGTCCGCGCCGGCATCGACGACATCGCGAACCTCCTGGCCGAGCTTGGAGAAATCGGCCGCCAGGATCGACGGGGCAATGCGGATAGGGTGGGTCATGGCGCACTCCAGCGTGTTTTCCGCGGGAATAGCACCGCCGAGCCCCGCAAACAACATGCCTGCGATCAAAGCTGCGTCAGCTACGCTCTGACCAACAGGGCATGAGATCGTTTTCCGCCGGCGTTGCGTCGTGGACGCCGCGGGCGATCGCGCGCGCCATGGTCGAGGCTGCAACGGCGCCGAGATCGATGAAATCCTCTGTTGTCGGCGTCTTGCCGCTGGCGCCGGTCGCAAGCGCGAAGATCAGATCGCCGTCGAGCGGCGTGTGCGCCGGCCAGAGCCCGCGGGCGAAGCCGTCATGGGCGGCAATCGCCAGGCGCTTGGCTTCGGCCTTCGTCAGCACCGCATCCGTCGCAATGACCGCGATCGTTGTATTGGCCACGGCGGCCTGGCGGTCGCGGAACTTGATGCGGATGTCGGCCGCATCGGCCGGCATCGGGTGGGGCAGGCCAAGTCCGCCGAACTCGCTCTCCAGTTCGAAGGGCGCAGACCAGAAATGCCCGGTGTCGCCGACGGTGGCGGATCCGAGCGCATTGACGGCGACGAGGGCGCCGATGGTGAAACCGTTCGGCAGAACCGTGGATGCCGAACCGAGACCGCCCTTCAGGCTCGCGGTCAGCGCGCCTGTGCCGGCGCCTGCCGAACCGGTCGAAAATGTCGCGCCGGCCCGCCCGACGGCCTCGAAGCCGAGTTCGCGATAGGGCGGGAAGCGGCCCCAATCCTTGTCGCCACCGTTGATGAGGTCGAAGAGGATCGCCGTCGGTACGATCGGTATCCGGTGTGGGCCGACGGCGAAGCCGCGACCCATTTTCCTGAGCGCCGCCTGAGCACCGGACGCCGCATCGAGCCCGAAGGCCGAACCGCCGGAAAGAACGAGCGCATCGACCGTCTGTACCGTATTGTGCGGATCGAGCAGGTCGGTCTCCCGGGTTCCCGGCGCACCGCCCAGGACCTGGACCGCAGCCGTCGCCGGCGGGTCGCAGACGATCGCGGTGACGCCGGATTTCAGGCGATGGTCCTCGGCGTTGCCGACCGTCAGACCTTTGACATCGGTGATCAGGTTCAGCGGTCCGGGACGCATCATGGGGCGGCTCCTTCAGCGGCCGCGGGCGCGAAATGGCCGCCTTGCCACTGCATCAAACGGTAGGGATTGTCGGCGCGCTCGTGCCCAGCGTTGAAGGCGGTGAGGCCGAGAACGGTCGGGTAGGGCCCCTTGCCGGCGATCGCTTCGATCAGCGACTTGTCGTCCTGTGCTGCCCGGTCCTTGGCTTCCTCCAGCAAAGCCATCACGGCGAAAGCCGGCATCACATAGCCTTCCGGCTCGATGCCGGCGGCGCGCATTTCGTCGGCAAAGGGCTTGCCCTCCGGCGACTGCGCCGCATCCGGCAGCGTTACCGCAAGCACGCCATCGGCAAGCGGGACAGTGAGATCGGCCGCGTTCAAGGCATCGCCGCCAAGCAAGGTAAGGCTCGCGCCTTCGCCAAGGGCATCGCGGGCGATCACGGCGGTATCCTGCCGGTCGCCGCCGGTGAAGACGTGGGTTGCACCACTTTTCACCAGGCGCCGCACGAGGTTGATCTGCTGCTCCTGCGCCGGCCGGTAGGTGTCGCTGAAGACCGGCGTCATGCCGATTTCGGCGAGTGCTGCGCGCACGGCCTCGACCAGTTCCCGGCTGTGGATCGTGCCATCGTCGACGAGCGCGATGGGCTTGTCCTTCCAGCGGTTGACGATGGCATCGACGATCGCCGTGGCCTCGGCATTGCCGCTCGGTGCGAGGCGGAAGAGCGGCCATTTGTTCTTGAGCGCGTCTTCCATCAGGATATCGGAGCGCACGCTGAGCGTGATCGCCGGCAAGCCCGCCTCGGTCAGTGCCGGAAGCGCCGCATCCAGGCTTTCGGTGCAGAGAAAGCCGACTGCGGCCTCGGCACCTGCGGCAAGCAGCGCTTTGGTCAGTGCCTCGCTGCCGGCGGTATCGCAGGTCTCGGGAATGACGACGATCTCGCTGCCGCGATCACCGGCCTTGAAGCCGGCGCCGTCGACAATCTGCTTGCCGAGCGGCGCGAACGGACCTTCCACAGGCGCCACGACCGCCACCTTGATGCCGGCCGCCAAAGCCGGCGTTGCCTGTACCAGTCCGGCAAGGATAAGGCTGCTGACAATGGATCGACGCATTCACTTACTCCGCCGCCGCAAGCTTTCCCGACCGAACCGATCCGGGGCAAAGTCCTACGGCGAGCCACCACAGCTTCCTGTTCCGTTGCCGCTCGCGTCAGACGCGAGGCACGGTCGTTGCCGCATGTTTTAAGGATGTGCCTCCCGGCGTCAAAGGAAAAGATGCCGCTCCTGGCGAAGAAGGTTCAATCTGCGTCAAGGCCACGTCGCAGATGTGCAAGATTCTCCCTCCGGCGGGTTTCATATTTTCCGCCAGCGTCTATGTATGTGCCTGACATCGCCCGGAGAAAGATGTGTTGGAGAAGACCCGGCTGGACCCTATCAGTTATCGCGACGCGATGAGCCGCCTGGCCGGTCACGTGCAGATCATCACCGCCGCTGACGGCAGCGAGCGGCGCGGCGTCACTGTGACTGCGGCCTGCTCGGTTTCCGATAGCCCGCCGACGGTTCTCGTCTGCCTGAACGGCGCCAATCCGCGCAACGATATCTTCACGCGCAGCGACAGCTTTGCACTCAACCTGCTCGGCGACGAGCACCGGGCGCTTGCCCATGGCTTCTCCGGCCGCGACCAGCTCGACATGGATCTGCGTTTTGCGCTCGGACAGTGGACGCGGCTTACAACCGGTGCGCCAATCCTCGTCAATGCCACCGCCGCTTTCGATTGCCGTCTTGTCGAGGTGAAGACGATCGCCACGCATCTGGTGCTATTTGGCGAGGTTGTCGACGTCGCGATCGGGCCGTCCCGCCCGCCGCTCATTTATGTGGACCGCGGATACCACTCGCTATAAGTTTTTACTCAGCGGTCGACTGCTCATCGCAACATGAGAAGATCGCTCTAAGTCGTTGAGTTGGCCGGTGGATTTTGCCCCCTTCCAGCATCCAGCGATCGATTCGGGCCGTGGTGGAGGAGACATGGCGACACAGGCGGCAACGGGCCTGCCACAGTCCATCGAAGAGACGATGGCACTGCTGGAGGCACATGATTATCTCGCCGGCACGGCGCTGGCGACGGTGCTGTTTCTTGCACTCCGGATGAAGCGCCCGCTTTTTCTTGAGGGCGAAGCCGGCGTCGGCAAGACGGAGATCGCCAAGGTTCTGGCCAAGGCGCTCGACCGGCCGTTGATCCGGCTGCAATGCTACGAAGGTCTCGACGTCGCCTCGGCGGTCTACGAGTGGAACTATCCGGCGCAGATGCTCGAAATCCGCCTGTCGGAAGCATCCGGCAAGGTCGACCGCAAGCGGGTCGAAAGCGACATCTTCTCCGAACGTTTCCTGATCCGCCGCCCGGTTCTGCAGGCCATTTCCTCCAATTCGGGACGTGCGCCCGTTTTCCTGATCGACGAGCTCGACCGGACAGATGAAGCCTTCGAGGCGTTCCTGCTGGAAGTTTTGTCCGATTTCCAGGTGACAATTCCGGAACTTGGTACGATCCGGGCGGACGAACCGCCTGTTGTCATCATCACCACCAATCGCACCCGCGAGATCCATGACGCACTGAAGCGCCGCTGCCTCTATCATTGGGTCGATTATCCCAAGGCGGCGCAGGAACTGGAGATCATTCGCCGCAAGGTTCCCGGCTGCAATGCCACCTTGTCACGGGAAGTCATCGCCTATGTGCAGCGGCTGCGCACGATCGACCTCTTCAAGAACCCGGGCGTTGCCGAAACCATCGACTGGGCAACGGCGCTGACGGAACTCGACCGGCTGGCGCTCGATCCAGAGACGATCGCCGACACGCTTGGCACCCTACTCAAATACCAGGACGACATCGCCAGGATAGAGGGGGCAGAGGGGCGAAAGCTGCTCTCCGAGGTCAAGGCGGAATTGCTGGCGGCAAGCTGATGACGGAGGCGCGGGAACAGCACAGGGACGATGTTCCCCCGCCATCCGCGCCAGGCGACGGACGGCTTGCCGACAATATTGTCTTCTTCGCGCGCGCGCTCCGGCGCGCCGGCATCAAGATCGGGCCAGGCGCCATCGCCGACGCCATCGATGCGGTGGCGCTGATCGGGATCGGTGGACGGGACGCGTTCTACGCCGCGCTGCAATGCGTCTTCGTCAAACGTCACGAGGACCAGCCGGTCTTCGACGAGGCGTTTCGCTTGTTCTGGCGGTCGCGCGGTCTCGTCGAAAAAATGATCGCGATGATGTCGCCGCTGGCGCCGGAACGCGAGAGCGAACGGGAGCAGCGCCGGGCAGGCGAGACCCGCGTCAGCGACGCGCTGCTTTCTGGCCACGAGGCCGATCGACCGCCGCGCGACGAGCCGCAGATCGAAGTCGATGCACGTTTCACGGTCTCCGGTCGCGAGCTTTTGCGCCGGGCCGACTTCGCGCAGATGAGCGCTGCCGAGCTTGCCGAGGCCAAGCGCGCGCTTTCGGCATTGACGCTACCGATGGACCGCGTCGTCACGCGCCGCTTCCGCCCCTCGAAGCGTCAGATCCGCATCGACCCGCGCGCCACCATGCGCGACGCCATGCGCTTTGGCGGCGAACTGATCCTTCCGAGGTTTCGGGAGCGGCGCGTCGTTCATCCGCCGCTTGTCGTGCTCGCCGACATCTCCGGCTCGATGAGCCGGTACACCCGCATCTTTCTACACTTTCTGCATGCGCTGACCGAGGAACGGCGGCGCGTTCATACCTTCCTCTTCGGAACGCGGCTGACCAATGTCTCGCGCCAATTGCGCAATCGTGATCCCGATGCGGCGATCGACGACTGCGTCGCTGCGGTCAAGGACTGGTCCGGCGGCACGCGCATCGGCGAGACCTTGCATGAGTTCAACCGGCGCTGGTCGCGGCGCGTGCTCGGGCAGGGCGCGATCGTGCTTCTGATCACCGACGGTCTGGAGCGCGATGACGTCGCCGATCTCGAAATCGAAATCGACCGCCTGCACCGATCCTGTCGGCGGCTGATCTGGCTGAACCCGCTGCTGCGCTTCGACGGCTTCGAGGCGCGGGCGCGCGGTGTGCGGGCGATGCTGCCGCATGTTGACGAATTCCGGGCCGTGCACAATCTTGAATCAATTGGCGAACTGGTGAAGGCGCTGTCCGGGCAGCGCTCCCGCCAGGCGGACCCGCGGCGGTTCCTTGATCCTGGCCGGGCCACGGTGACCGGCGCGCATGGGAGGTGGCAGGCATGAGGCAGGCAGTCAATGTTCTCGATCCGCTCGACATCGCCGAAGCCTGGCTGAAGGAAGGGCGCCGGGTGGCGATCGCAACGGTGATCGAGACCTGGGGCTCGGCGCCACGGCCGGTCGGCAGCCATCTGGTGATCGATAGTGAGGGCAATTTTCAGGGCTCTGTTTCGGGAGGATGCGTCGAGGGCGCGGTCATCACCGAAGCGGCCGACGTGATCGCCTCTGGCACCTCGCGCGTTCTCGACTTCGGCGTCGCGGACGAGACCGCCTGGCGCGTCGGGCTTTCCTGCGGCGGCCGGATCCGGGTCCTCGTGGAACGGGTTAACGGCTGACAATGGAACGGGCGATCCTGGAAACACTCAATCTTGCGCGCGCGGCCCGCCGCGCCGCCGTCACCGCCAGCGATCTTACCGGTGGTGTCCGCGTCTACCTCGAAGGCGACGACTGTCCAGAACCCTGGCGCGAAGCCGTTGCCCGTGCCTTGCGGTCCGGCCGAGCCGGGATCGTCGAAACCGGGCAGGGCTCCTTCTTCCTCAATGTCTACCTGCCGCCGCCGCGCATCCTCGTCATCGGCGCGGTGCATATTTCACAGGCCCTGGCGCAGCTTGCGCCCGTTGCCGGCTTCGACATGACCATCATCGATCCGCGTACGGCCTTTGCCACGCCGGAACGTTTTGCCGGCGTCGACCTCATCGCCGATTGGCCGGAGGACGCCCTGAAACTCAGACCGCTCGACCGCTTCACGGCACTTGCAGCCGTGACGCATGACCCGAAGATCGACGACGAACCGATCCGGGCGGCACTGTCGGCCGGTTGTTTCTATGTCGGTGCGCTCGGCAGCCGCAAGACACATGCCACACGGATCGAAAGACTGCGGCATGCGGGTGTCGCCGATGCTGACATGGCCCGCATCCGTGCGCCGATCGGTTTCGATATCGGCGCGGCAAGTCCTGCCGAAATCGCGGTTGCGATCCTCGCCGAAATCATCGAGGCGCTGCGACGGCGGGACGTTGCTTCCGCAGGGAGTGGAGTATGAGGTTCGGCCCGATCAAGGTCGCAGAAGCAGAGGGCGCGATGCTCGCGCATGCGGTGAAGGTCGGTGATGCCAGGCTGCCGAAGGGGCACCGGGTCACAGCCGCCGACATCGTCGCTTTGACCGCTTCAGGCGTCGTGGAGGTGGTGGCCGCCCGCCTTGATGCCGGCGACCTCCCGGAAGACGAGGCAGCCACGCGCATTGCCGCTTCCATAGCCCCCGATCATCTCCGGTTTTCGCGGGCAGCGACCGGCCGCGTCAACGTCTATTCCGAGGTCGCAGGCCTCTTCGTTGCGAGCCGCGAAATTGTCGATCGCTTGAACCGCCTAGATCCCTCCATCACCTTCGCCTGTCTCGACGACCATATGCCGGTGCAGCCCGGCGATATGGTCGCAACGATCAAGATCATCCCGCTTGCGGTCGCCGGCGCCTTCGTCGAGCAGGCGGAGAGGCTTCTGCGCGACCATCGCGCCTTCGAGGTCAAGCCGTTTGCGCCGCGTCGCGCGGCCTTGATAGCAACGGAGTTGCCGAACCGCAAATCCCAGGTCATGGACAAGACCCATGCCATCCTCGCGGCGCGGCTGCGACAGGCCGGAAGCGAACTCTTCACCGAACGGCGCGTCGCGCATAGCGAAGACGCCGTGGGGGCGGCGATCGCCGAAATGCGATCAACGCACGACCTGCTGATCGTCTTCGGCGCTTCGGCGGTCGCCGATCCCGAAGACGTCATTCCGGCGGCGATCCGGCGGGCCGGCGGCGTGGTCGATCATGTGGGAATGCCTGTTGACCCCGGTAATCTTCTCGTTCTCGGCCGCGTCGGCGAAACGCCGGTCATCGGTGCACCCGGCTGCGCCCGCAGCCCGCGCGAGAATGGTTTCGACTGGATCCTCGACCGGATCCTCGCCGGCGAGTGGCCGAGCTTCGACGATATTACCGGCCTTGGCGTCGGCGGCTTGTTGAGTGAGATCCCGACCCGGCCGCAGCCACGCGAACATGCAACGGAGTTGTCATCCGGCTCGGTTTCAGTCGTCGTTCTGGCCGCTGGCCGGGCCAGCCGTATGGGCGCTGACGGCGGGCACAAACTTCTCGCAACTTTCGATGGCGTGCCGCTCGTGCGCCGCAGCGTCGAAGCCGCGTTTAAGGCCGCTCCGGGCAAGGTCAGCGTCGTGACCGGCCACCGCGAGGCCGATATCCGCCACGCGCTGCAAGGGCTGCCGGTGACGTTCGTTTCCAACCCCGACTACATTTCGGGCATGGCCTCTTCGCTGACGGCCGGGCTTTCGGCAGTCGGGGCGCGGGCGCCGGGCATGCTGGTGATGCTTGCAGACATGCCCGGGATAACCGGCGACGATCTGTGCCGGCTCATCGAACGTTTCGTCGCCGAAGGTGGCCGCTCCATCATCCGCGCGACCGCAGGCGGACAGCGCGGCAATCCGGTGATCCTGCCGCGACAGACATTTTCGGCGATCAAGCAACTGGTCGGAGACGTTGGTGCAAGGCACATTATCGAAAAGAGCGGGCTGCCGGTCATCGATGTCGAACTCGGCGCGGCGGCGCGCCTCGATCTCGACACGCCGGAACAGATCGTCGCCGCCGGCGGTATCTTGGAGGAACAGACGCGTGGATAATGCCGCAATCGAAGACATGTTCGCGGTCCTCGGGCCGGTGACCATCAAGCGGATGTTCGGCGGCAAGGGCATTTATTGCCAGGGTGTGATCTTCGCCCTTGAGGTCGATGGCGAAATTCTGCTGAAGGGCGACGAGCAAACAGCGCCGGCGCTGGAGGCGGCCGGTTCGCGGCAATGGGCCTATGACGGCAAGGGCAAGCCGGTGAAGATGCCCTATTGGAGCATTCCGGACGACGCATTCGATGATCCGGACGAGATGGCGCGGTGGGTGCGGCTTGCCTATGAGGCGGCGCTACGCTCCAGGAAGTAGGCCGTCCAGCCTATGCGCGGCAGCTGCGCCTCAGATGAAAATATTGACACGATCACCACGTTTCCCATCGGCGCGCCCAAGTGACATCGGCCGGATCCGTTGGTGCCCGCGGAACGCCGCCGACAGCGGCACCAGCAATGCACAGAACGAGGGACGTACGAAGAACACCGGCCCCGGTGGGCGGCTGCTATGCGGCGACGCCCTGTTCATGCCTGCGCAAGGCATCGGCGGCATCGGCGGTAAAGCGGGATAGCGGTTGGGGCAGGGCGTCGAGGCTAAACCAGCCGAATTCGGAAAGCTTGTCCGGTTCGGTGAGTTGAGGTTCACCTGAGCAATCCCGGGTCACATAGATCATAGAGATCCAGTGCTGGCGGTCAGCGTCGATCACCTGTTCGCTGAGGCAGAGGAATTCGGTCGAGCCAATCTTGAGGCCGGATTCTTCTTCGGCCTCGCGGCAGGCCGCAGCCTGCGAACGCTCCATGTGATCGACCTTGCCGCCGACGATGTTCCAATGCCCGGCCTCAGGCGCATTGACGCGCCTGTAGAGCAGAATCTTGCCATCGCGCACGATGACAAGTCCGCAGCCGAAGCCCGGAAAATCGATGCCCGGCTGGCCCATCCTTTCGGATCAGGCCTTGCCGGCAATCAGCATGAAGGCAGGGATTTCGTCGCCGAAGCCGACGGGCGTCGGGCCGTCGTCATAGTCGCGGCGGTGACGGTTGCGGCGGTCGCGATTGTCGTCGTTGGCAGGGTTCGATGCACGCACCGGACGATCGCCACGGTTGTTCTGTGCCTGCTTGTTCTCTGCGCTGCGTGCCGGTTTCACCGATTCCGCCCTTTCCACGACTGTTTCAATTTCGGCCTCACTATCGGCGCGCACGGTATCGGATTTATGATCGGAACGGGCCTTGGAGCCGCGATCCCCATCTTTTTTCCGGTCCTTGCGGCCATCACGACCGCGTTCACGGCGGCCGGTATCGTGGCTTTCCATCGGCTCAGGCAGATTGGAAAGGTCGCCGTTCAGCCATTCGACCTTCTGGCCGATCAGCTTTTCGATGGCGTCGGAGAATTTCGTGTCGCGCTTGGTCACCAGCGTGAAGGACGCGCCCGAGCGGCCGGCACGGCCGGTACGGCCGATGCGGTGGACGTAGTCTTCCGCATGGATCGGAACGTCGAAGTTGAAGACGTGGCTGACATCAGGGATATCGAGGCCGCGGGCCGCAACGTCGGAGGCGACGAGCAGCTTGATGTTGCCGTCCTTGAAGTTGGCCAGCATCGTCATGCGCGACCGCTGGTCCATGTCGCCATGGAGCGCACCGACGGAGAAGCCGTGGCGGTCGAGCGAACGGAAGAGGTCGGCGACATCCTTCTTGCGATTGCAGAAGATGATCGCGTTCTTCAGTTCGTCCTGGGCGCGAATCAGATCACGCAGTACCGCGCGCTTCTCGTAATCCTTGGCATGCGCTGCAACGAAGCGCTGCGTCACCGTCTGAGCCGTGGAAGCCGGGCGGGCGACTTCGACGCGCTCCGGGTTCTGCAGGAAGCGGTCGGCAAGCTTCTGGATTTCCGGCGGCATCGTCGCCGAGAAGAACAACGTCTGGCGCGTGAACGGGATCAGCTTGGCGATGCGCTCGATATCGGGAATGAAGCCCATGTCGAGCATACGGTCGGCCTCGTCGATGACCAGGATTTCCACGCCGCTCATCAGCAGCTTGCCGCGCTCGAAGTGGTCGAGCAGGCGGCCGGGCGTGCAGATCAGCACATCAGCGCCACGCTCAAGCTTGCGGTCCTGCTCGTCGAAGGACACGCCGCCGATCAGAAGCGCGATGTTGAGTTTGTGGTTCTTGCCGTACTTGTCGAAGTTCTCTGCGACCTGTGCGGCGAGTTCGCGCGTCGGCTCCAGAATGAGCGTACGCGGCATGCGCGCGCGGGCGCGGCCCTTTTCGAGCAGCGTCAGCATCGGCAGCACGAACGAAGCGGTCTTGCCCGTGCCCGTCTGGGCGATGCCCAGAATATCACGACGCTGCAGCGCCGGCGGGATAGCGCCTGTCTGGATCGGGGTCGGGATTGTGTAGCCCGCATCGGTGACAGCGGAGAGAACTTTTTGGCTCAGGCCAAGGTCAGCAAAATTGGTCAAAGGGAAATCTGTTTCCGTTCCGGTTCAATAGAACACTGATCGATCGATGGAAAACGCACGAGCACGTGGCCGCGCTCTTAAGCTGAACGCCGCCGAAAGTCAAGAAATCCAGCACGTTGAAGCAGTAAAAGGTAAATAGTGGCGAATCTGTCGCATTTCTTGTCAAGCGGAACCGCGCGGTAGCGTCAGTTCATATAGCTTGCAAGGTTGGTGCTCGCATCCAGAAACCGCATGGGATCCACGGCATTGCCGTTCAGCCGGATTTCATAGTGCAGGTGCGGTCCGGTGGAGCGCCCGGTGTTGCCGGACTTGGCAATGACTTCGCCAGCCTTCACCCGGTCGCCGGCTTTCACCAGCACGGTGGAAAGGTGGGCGTAGCGCGTCGCGACACCATTGCCATGGTCGATCTCGACCATGTTTCCATAGCCGCCCGTCAACCCTGCATTGGTCACCGTTCCAGGCGCTGCCGAGCGGATGCGCGTGCCGACCGTTGCGCGAAAGTCGATGCCGGCATGCAGCGCCAGACGCCCGAGAAACGGATCAAGCCGGTTGCCGAAATCGCTGGTGATGTCGCTGGCCGGCGAGGGGTTGCCGAAGGGCAGCTTGCGGACCTCGGCGCGCGTGCGGTCGAGCTCCAGGAGTGCGGTATCGAGCGCGGCAAGCGAACGGCCAAAATCGTCATCGTTCACAGGCTCGACGAAGGGACCGCCGATCGCCGTCTCGGCGGAGCCGGATATGTCGTTGGCCGGAATCAACTCGGCGACATCGTCAACGGGCAGGTCGACACCGGTGCGCCCGACGATCGAGCGAATCGCATCCGACGTCTTCGCCGCACCGTCCGTCAGTCGCTGGACCCGTGTCATCTGCTCGCGCTCGACATCCTTCAGCGAGAGCGTCACTTTTGAGAAAATCCGGTCGGCGCGGTCGGAACTTGATTCGCCGGCATCGGGTGCTGCATAGGCGAGGGCGGGGACAGCCGCAGCACTGACCGGCGCAACGGTCAGTCCCATCAGCTTCTCAATCGCCTTGACACTGCCGCTGCTGCTCGCATCGGCGCGTTTTTCATAGGCAAGCGGCTCGACGGCCGCAGGCGCATCGGTTGCGGTCGTGACGCCGGAATTTTCGGCCCTTTCGACCAGGGCGCCGAGCTTTCCGTTGCGCGAGGTCAGCGCCATCTGCTGGCGCAGCAGCTTCTCGACCTTTTCCTCGACCACTTGCTGGTCGAGCAGTTGCCGGCTGGTGACCCGATCGACCTGCGCCCGCAGCGCGGTGATCCGATCTTCGTATTCATGCTGCATGCGGGCCTGGCGGGCAATCGTGCCGCCGATCAGGTCGTCGCGCAAAACCAGATAGGAAGTGGCCGCGAGATAGCCGATGCTGCAGACGCCTGCAAAGGAGACAGCGATCGCCGCCATCCACGGGCGCACGGTCATGTGCCGGACCTTGTCGCCGCTGGCCAGGATCAGGACGTGATTCTGCTTGCGTTTTCCAAAGGTACGATTTGCCTGATGTCCAGACACCCGTTCTCTCCCGCCATGTGCGCGTTGCCTCGCATCACCTGGGGATCATTACACTTTGTTAGGGTTAACAATCGGTAAGCAAGATTGCGGGAAGGTGATGCCCGCTATCGATTGGTCGAAGCGGTCATCGAGCGGTAGAACGACGGCGTCAGGCCGGCCTCGGCGCGGGCGATATCGTTGAACGGCGCCTTCAGGGGACCGCGGAAATTGGCGCGCACCAGCTGCTGGAAGGTCGCTGCCGGGTCCTTCTTCTCGCGGGCGCAGAGAAAGCGGAACCATTTGGCGCCAACGGCGACGTGGCCCTTCTCGTCCTCGTAGATGACGTCGAGCACGGCCGCACTCTCGAAGTCGCCGGTTTCGCGCATCTTGGCCTGAAGCGCTGGCGTCACGTCGAGACCGCGCGCTTCGAGAATGAGCGGCACGACGGCGAGCCGCGCCGTCAGGTCGTTGCGCGTATCGTGCGCCGCCTGCCAGAGGCCGTCATGGGCAGGCAGGTCGCCATAGTCGGCGCCGAGGTCGTTCAGGCGCTGGCGGACCATGCGGAAGTGCTTCGCCTCTTCGAAGGCGACACGCATCCAGCCGTCGAAGAAGGAATTGGGCACCGGCTCGGTTGCAAAGCGGGCGACGATATCAAGGGCGAGATCGACGGCGTTCAATTCGATATGGGCGATGGAGTGCAGAAGTGCGATTCGGCCCTTCAGCGAACCGAGAGACCGGCGCTTGACCTGCGTCGGTGGCGTCAGCACCGGCTTGTCCGGTCGGCCCGGGCGCACCGGCACCGGCCGGTCGAGCGGCGAGCGCAGCGACAGCGTGCGGCGCTGCCAGCGCCGGGCGGCTTCCTGCGCGAGCGCCGTCTTGACCTCGAGGTCGGCGGCGCGGATCGCTTCGACTGCACCGCCCCGCAGGCTGTGGAACACGGGCAACTCGGTCATCGGCGCCCTCAGATCGCCTTTGCGGCGTCAAGGACCTCGCGGGCGTGGCCGTCCACCTTCACCTTTTCCCAAACCCTGACGACGACGCCGTCGGCGCCGATCAGGAAGGTGCTGCGCTCGACCCCCATGTACTTGCGCCCGTACATCATCTTCTCGACCCAGACGCCATAGGCTTCGACGACCGATTTCTCCTCGTCGGCAGCGAGCGGCACCGTCAGGTTGTGCTTCTTGGCGAAGCGGTCGTGCTTCTTCACCGAATCGGGCGAAAGCCCGATCAGGGCTATGCCGGCTGCGGCGAATTCGTCGGCAAGTTCCGAAAACGAGATCGCCTCAAGCGTGCAGGCCTGCGTATCGTCCTTCGGATAGAAGAACAGAACAACCGGGCGGCCGCGCAGGGCCGAGAGCGAAATCGTACCGCCGCCGTCACGCGGCAGGGTGAAGTCGGGAGCGACATCTCCGGGACCGGGTCTTGCCATGATTAAACCTTCCTTCCGCCAAGTTTTGCAGACAATCGCGCGCTACTGCATGTTTTCATTGGTCTTTGCCGACCAGAGGGCAAAACGTGCAGTGCTCAAGGTAGTCGAGCGACATTTGCGCGCCACAAGGCGCGCGGCGCTCTTGGGCATAGCGAAAATCGTCGACTGCCGTCCAGCGCATTTGTGCTAGATTCGACAGGTTTCGGACGGCATGGGCCGCTACGAAACGTTGCAGTCGCCTGCGCGCGCGAATTCCATCGCAGGTGGTCGCTTTCCACAGCATGGTCCCGCGTCCCTTGGTGACTCGGCACGATGACATGTGGTCTACAAGAAGCGAGAAGTGGTCGCCCCGAAATGACAGAGACGGAGGGCGACGACGAAGCTCGTATCGTATGGAGGACGCCCGCGCTGATGAGTGAGATCCGCGGCGAAAAAGTCGGCTTTCGCAAGAAAGACATCGTCGCGTTGCATGCGTTGCCTTCGGCGCAGGCGCACGAACCCATGATCGTGCACGCGCCGCGCAAGAACAAAGCCGCGCGCTTCTGTGCCAAGATCGCACTGCTGACATCGCTGCTCGCGCTTTCCATCGCGGCGATCCTCATTGTCGTCATCGAAAGCGGGGTGATGGACAGCACGCTTAACGCGCGCGCCCGCACCGCACTCAATGCAGCGCTCGGCGATGCCTACCGCGTAGAGGTCGGCAGCACTGTGGTGCGCATGACCGCGAGCGGCGCGATTGCGCTCAGAGCCCGCGAAGTGGCGCTCAGCGAAGCGTCCTCAGGCCAGCCGGTCGCCAAGCTCCGCGCGATCTCGATCGCGCTCGACCCGCTGGCGTTGATGACCGGACGCATCGCCGTCTCCAACCTCGAAGCGGAAGGCGGCGATTTCGATTCCGGGTTGCTGCCGCGCGGCGAACCGCTCGATCTCACCAAGATCCGCATTGCCGACGTTGGCGATACGCTGGAGGCAATCTTCTCCCACGTCGACCGCATATCGCAGATGGCGGCCGGCCGCGGCAGCCAGAAGGTCACGCTGTCGGATTTCAGCTTCTCCGTCATCGGCTCCCGCGATCGCGTCGTGCCCGTCGTCGCCAACGCGCTCGAGTTCAACCGTGACGCCGGCGGCTCGATGAGCGTCAAGGGCAGCGTCACCGTCGACGGGGTGGACGTCGATCTCAGCGCCGACGCCCTTGGCGACAAGGGGCACATGACCGGCTTCGAAGCGTCGATCACCAATCTGCCGCTCGCACCGTTCTTCTACCACGGTAAAGTCGGCTCGGAGCCGCCCTTCGGCGTCGTCGCATCGGCCGGGCTGTCGCTGAAGGCGACACGGGCCGCGGGCAATGCGAAACCGGATCTGCGCGTGACCGTGCGCACGTCCAAGGGCGAGTTCCACGCAGGCAACCTCGTCTCGACGCTCAATGCCTCGCAAATGGACGTCGCCTATGACTTCGAGCGCTCGTCCGTCGAAATTCTGCCGTCGGCCGTCAAGATCGGCCGTTCGACCTTTCCGTTTACCGGAGCGATTATCGACCTCGACAAGATTGCCGGCGCAACGGAGAAGGGGTTTGCCATCGACCTCCTGCTCAAGAACGCAAGCTCCGCCCCGGAAGACGTCGCCGACGCGCCACTGATCTTCGATGCCAAGGCAAATGGCCGGTTTGTGTCGGACAAGCGCCAACTGATCTTCGACCAGCTCGCCGTGTCGACCCCGCTCGGTTCGATGTTCGGATCGCTTTCCGTCGCCTTCGGCAAGACATCACCGCAGATCAGCTTCGCCTCGGTCAGCGATCGCATGGAGGCGACCGCCGTCAAGCAATTGTGGCCGTGGTGGTTGGCCAAGGGCGCGCGGCGCTGGGCGATCGCCAACCTCTTCGGCGGCACGGTCACCAATGCCCGCATCGAAGTATCGGTCGCCGAGGGGCGGATCGCCACCAACGAAGGCGAGCTCAAGCTCAACGAGCAGGAGCTCAATATCAACTTCGATATCGACGACACGCGCATCAACATCACCGGCGAGATACCCCCGCTGCGCGACACCTCCGGCAAGTTCAAGCTGAGCGGCCAGCGCATGACAGCCGAGATCGAGAAGGGGACCGCCTTCTTCCCGTCTGGACGCGCGGTCGCGCTCAACGGCGGCGACTTCATCCTTCCCGACGTCTACACGAAACCACTGATGGCGGAGATGAAGATCGAGGTTGGCGGCGATGCCGATGCGATCGCCGAGCTCGTGAGCTACAAGCCGATTCAGGCGCTACAAAAGACCCCGCTGCTGCCGGAAGATTTCAGCGGTCCTCTGACCGCCGTCGTGGGCGCCCGTTTCGGCCTGATCTCGGATCAGAAGCCGCCGAAGCCGCTCTATCAGGTACAGATGCAGCTCGATAAGGTCACCGTCCAGAAGGCCATGTTCGGGCGCGCCGTAGAGGATCTCGTCGGTACATTTCGGGTCGATAATCAGCAGGCGGTCCTCGATGCGGATGCCCGTATCGAAGGCGCGAAGGTCAAGGTCGCGCTGACGGAACCGGTCGATTCCGGTTCGACCGTCAAGCGTTCGCGCGAGATTTCGGGCTCGCTGGAGCAGGGTGTTTGGCAGAAACTGATACCTGGGCTTTCTCGGATCGTTTCCGGACCGATCACGATCGACGTTGCAATCGACGAGGCGAGCCGGCAGACGGCAGAGATCGACCTCACGAAAGCCCAGCTCTCGCTTCCCTGGATCGGCTGGAGCAAGGGCGTCGGGATTCCGGCCGAGGCGCAGTTCACGTCCTCGATGGACGGCAAGATCGCAACAATCAGCAATTTCGCGGTTGCCGGCGACGGCTTTGGTGCGCGCGGCAAGCTGCAGATCGACGATGGCGGTCTGCTCTCGGCGGATCTCGACAATGTCCGCCTGGCGCAGGGCGACGACTTCAAGGTCTCCATCGACCGCACCAGGGGCGGCTACACGGCGTCGCTCAGCGGCGCTGCAGCCGATATCAGGCCGATCCTGGCCCAATTGAAGACCGGAAGCGACCAGAACCAGGGTGGTGGCGACGACATTGCCATCAAGGCCCAGCTCGATCGCGTCACCGGTTTCAATGGCGAATCGCTCTCGAACGTCAATCTGGTCTACGGCGAGCGCGGACGTCAGATCGAGGACGTCAACCTCTCGGCCGTGACGAGCAGCGGTCAGGCGCTGGTTGCCCGGCTCGCCAAGGCCGGTGCCGACAACACGCTAGAGCTGACTACGGGAGATGCCGGCGCGCTGGCGCGGTTTGCCGACATCTACCAGAACATGCGCGGCGGCCTGCTCAATCTCAAACTGCGTGACCGTGGCGGGCGCTCCTGGCGGGGCAGCGTCGATATCCGAAAGTTCCAGCTCGTCGGCGAGCAGCGCCTGCAATCGATGGTGTCGACGCCCACCGGTGCCGACGGCCGAAGCCTGAACCAGGCCGTGCGCCGTGACATCGACGTCAGCTCGGCCCGCTTCGAACGCGGCTTCGCGCAACTGGCGCTCGACCGTGGCGCGATCCGCGTCGAGGGCGGCGTGCTGCGCGGCACCGATGTCGGCGCGACCTTCCAGGGAACGGTGCGCGACAACAATGGCATCATGGACATGACTGGCACTTTCATGCCGGCCTATGGGCTGAACCGCATCTTCGGCGAACTGCCGCTGATCGGCGTGCTGCTCGGCAACGGCCGCGACCGCGGCCTGCTCGGCATCACCTTCAAGCTCAACGGCCCGTTCAACCAGCCGAAGCTGACGATCAATCCTTTGTCGATCATCGCGCCGGGCGTCTTCCGCAGCATCTTCGAGTTCCAATGAAGAAGGCCGACGCACTGCATGTCCTTAAATCGTCGCCGATTTAAGGACAAAACATGCAGCACTTCAAAGTTCTACAGCGACCTTTGCGCGTCTTAACAGACGCGCGGCGCTGTCGGGCCGGCCCTTCAAATTCTTGAGTGGCGCTCCGGTTCAGGCCGGGCGCACCAGAATGTGCTTCTTCTTGCCGAGCGACAGCTTGACGACATTGTCGGCGGTCACGTCGCCGGTGCCGATGATCCGACGCTCGTCGCTGACGGCCTCGTCGTTGATCCTGACGGCACCGCCCTGGACATGGCGACGCGCCTCGCCGTTGGAAGCGGCAAGACCGGCGCGTACGATCAGCGTCAGCAGGCCGAGGCCGGCTTCAAGCTCAGCCGTCGGGATCTCGACCGAAGGCAGGTCGGCGGCAAGCGCGCCTTCCTCGAAAGTCTTCCGAGCGGTCTCCGCCGCCTGCTCGGCGGCCGGTCGGCCGTGCAGCATGGCGGTGATCTCGGTTGCCAGGATCTTCTTGACCTCGTTGATCTCAGAGCCGCCAAGCTCGGAGAGCCGATCGATCTCGGCCATAGGCAGGGTCGTGTAGAGCTTCAGGAAGCGGGTGACGTCCGCATCCTCGGTGTTGCGCCAGTACTGCCAGAAGTCATAGGCCGACAGCATGTCCGGGTTCAGCCAGATGGCGCCGTTGACCGACTTGCCCATCTTTGCGCCCGACGAGGTGGTCAGAAGCGGCGAGGTCAGGGCATAGAGCTGCTCGGTGCCCATGCGGTGGCCGAGGTCGATGCCGTTGATGATGTTGCCCCACTGGTCCGAGCCGCCCATCTGCAGGCGGCAGCCGGTGCGCTTGTGCAGCTCGACGAAGTCGTAGGCCTGCAGGATCATGTAGTTGAATTCGAGGAAGGACAGCGACTGCTCGCGATCAAGCCGCGTCTTGACGCTGTCGAAGGACAGCATGCGGTTGACCGAGAAATGACGGCCGACGTCGCGCAGGAATTCGAGGTAGTTGATGCCGAGCAGCCAGTCGGCGTTGTTGATCATCAACGCGTCCTTGGGGCCTTCGCCATAGCTGAGGTAGTTGGAGAACACCGTCTTGATGCTGGCGATGTTGGCGTCGATCGTCGCCGGCGTCATCAGCTGGCGAGCCTCGTCCTTGAAGGACGGGTCGCCGACCATGCCGGTGCCGCCGCCCATCAGCGAGATCGGCCGGTGGCCGGTCGCCTGCATCCAGTGCAGCATCATGATCTGGATCAGGCCGCCGGCATGCAGGCTCGGCGCCGTCGGGTCGAAGCCGATATAGGCCGTCACGGTTTCCTTCCGGAACAGTTCGTCCAGGCCAGTCTCGTCGGAGATCTGGTGGATGAAGCCACGCTCGCTGAGGGTGTGAAGGAAATCGGACTTGAAACCGGACATGATCTGTCTCTCTTGCGGGGGGAGTTTTTGAACGAACGGGCGTTTAGCACTGTTTTTGCGCATAATCACTTCAAAAGTGATTCTGGAAATATTGACCCGCATGACACAGACAAGAACCGCAATCGGCCTGATGAGTGGCACGAGCATGGACGGCATCGACGTGGCCCTGTTGCGAACCGACGGGGAGACCGTCGTCGAGCGCGGACCATCTGCCAGCTTTCCCTACGACGCGCAATTTCGGGATCGTTTGAAGCAGGGACTGGTTGAAGCGAAGGCGATCACGCAACGTGACCAAAGGCCGGGCGCCCTTGATGCGCTTGAGCGCGACCTGACGCTGCGACACGCAGAAGCGGTCAAGACCTTCCTCAAACAGAACAACCTGTCGGCGGCTGATATCGACGTGCTCGGCTTTCACGGACAGACCGTGCTGCACCGCCCGGACGAGGCCCTGACGGTGCAGATCGGCGACGGCGCGCTCCTTGCCGGAGAAACGGGCATCGATGTCGTCTACGACATGCGCGCCAACGACATGGAACATGGAGGGCAGGGCGCGCCGCTGATCCCCGCCTACCACGCGGCACTGGCGCGAGGCGCGGCCGGCCTTCCAGCACCGGTTGTCTTCGTCAACATCGGCGGCATTTCCAACCTGACCTTCATCGGCGAAGGCGAGACGCTCATTGCCTATGACAGCGGTCCCGGCAACACGCTGATCGACCAGTGGGTCGAAGCGCATGCCGGCATTCCCTTCGACCAGGGCGGCATGATCGCCAGCGAGGGAACGGTGCTGCCGGCGCTTGCCGAACGCTATCTCACCAATGCCTTCTTCTCCGCGGCCACGCGCCGCTCTCTGGACCGGAGCGATTTTGCACCGCCGGCCGGAAGCGATGCGAGCCTTGCCGACGGCGCACGTACGCTTGCCCATGTCACGGCGGCAGCGATCATCAAATCGGCGGGGCACTTGCCACAGCGGCCAGTCACCTATGTCGTCTGCGGCGGCGGCCGGCTCAATCCGGTGATCATGCGTGACCTCGCTTCGCTTGCCGAAGTAGAGGGCGCGACAGTGCTTGCGGCGGAGGCGGTGGGCTTCAACGGCGATTCGATGGAGGCCGAGGCCTGGGCCTACCTCGCCGTGCGTGCCTTGCGAGGCCTGCCGCTTACCTATCCGGGTACGACGGGCGTGCGGCAACCGGTCAGCGGCGGCCGGCGCGCGGAACTTGAAGTTGATCTCGCGTTTCGCCATAAGTCCGTCATCCCAACGGATTAATCAAATTTTCGCAACAGCGAATTAGGATCTCAGCCGCTGCCACTGGAGGTGGCGAGGAGCGGCTTGGTGCCGCACGAGGGTTTCGGGTTCGTCGATGGGTGGTGCGATTTCTCTGCTGGCCGTGAATTTCATCATCGCGCAGATCTTCACGGCCGCATTTCTCATCATTGCCGCAAAGAGCCGGCAGCGGCGTGCGGCGCTCTGGTGCGCTGCCGGATTTGCCGTCGCCTCGCTTGCAGCCGTCTGCGAAACGATCGTTCCCTTTTCCTCGACCCCGCGGCTCTTTGCCGTCAGCGCCTTTGCCTGCGTGCTCGGCGGCTTCTGTCTTCTGCGTTTTGGCCTCGGCCTTTTCTATCAAGTGCCGGTGCGCGTGCCGTTGCTCGGCGCCTTCTTCGTCGCCGGCGTTTCCCTGGACCTGGCGATCTACGACCTGCCGAGAGGCACCTGGGAGCATGCGATCCCGTACCAGGCGCCCTTTGTCGTGATCCAGGCGTGGACGGCATCGGTCGTCCTTCGCTCCGGCCGTCGCACCTTCTTTGACTGGCTGTTGTTCGGCCTGCTGGCGCTCTCGGCCGCCTACTACCTCGTAAAGATCTATGCCGCGGTCGTCGCAGGCTCGGGCGTAACGGCCCAGGACTATGTTTCCAGCCCGTTTGCGCTCATCTCGCAGGCGCTCGGTGCGATCCTCATCGTCGGCGCCGGCCTTGCCATGCTCGGCGTGATGGTCAAGGAGATTGTCGACGACGCGCAGGCGCGCTCGGAAATCGACCTGCTCTCCGGCCTCTACAATCGCCGTGGCTTCATCGAACGGGTCATGCCGCTCCTGCACGCCCGCACCACCCAGACGCCGGGAACAGTCATTCTCGCCGACCTCGATCGCTTCAAGTTGGTCAACGACACCTATGGCCACCTCACGGGCGACGAAGTCATTCGCCGATTCGCCCGGGTGCTGATGGACGTGATGCCCAACCGCGCCGTCGCCGGCCGTCTCGGCGGCGAAGAGTTCGCGGTGTTTCTGCCCTGCACGGATCTATCCGAAGCGCGCGTCGTCGCCCACGGCATGCGTGCGGCGATCATGTCCCAGCAGATCGGCGGACTTCCGGAAGCAGCAAGGGTGACGGCGAGCTTCGGCGTCACGGCCGTCGGCATCGGCGAGGCGCTCGATCCGGTGATACAGCGCGCCGACGAGGCGCTCTATACAGCCAAGGCCAACGGTCGCAACCGTGTCGAATGTGCCGAAGCACCGACCACGGTCGTCAACCCAAGCGTTCCACACTGGATCGGGCGGTCATAGACGACCGGCGTCTAGGCGATGCATTTCTCTCGGAGAAACCGGAGGATGTCTTCGGTGAACTGGTGCGGGTTCTGCAGTATCGAAAAATGGCTGACCTCAGGCTGGATCAACAGGCCGGCCCCCGGAATGTTGTCGGCGATGAACAGCGTGTCGTCCCGTTTGATGGCTTCCTCATGGTCGCCATCCACCACCCAGACAGGGACCCGGATTTTCTGAAGGTCGTCGGCCGTGATGTTCGGCTGCGAAGTCCACATCGCCATCATCTCGTCGAAGAAGCGCTTAAATCCCCCTGGCGTCGACGACAGCAGGGCGTACTCTTCGCCCGTTCGCGCGATATAGGCGTTGAAGACGACGCTCTTGGTAAAATCGTGTGTTCCGGATGGATTGCTGTTTGCCCCGAAGGAAAAGACACCGGCTATGAGATCGGGATGCCCCATCGCCAGCAGGAGCCCGATAATCGCGCCGTCGCTCCAACCGATGATGACCGCCTTTGGCAACCTCAGGTGAGCCATCAGTGCCATGACATCGCCTGCCATGAGATCATAGCTCATGCTCCCACTACCTCGGGAGCTGCGTCCGTGACCCCGGCTGTCCATCACGATGACCTGACAGGTTTTGGCGAGCTCCGTGACCTGAAGCCCCCAATAGTCGGAATTGCCTAGCCCGCCATGTAGCAAAATGACGGGAGCACCCGAACCATACACCGCGTGCCAGATCCTGGCGTCCGCGAGCTCGACAACACCCTCACGTCCGCCAGCCGGAAGCTGCGGAGTGGCGGGCAGGGTTAGCCACCTCGGCTCGCACGCCGACACATTCGACACCTGCGACATGGCTCCCTCCCGTGAATGCTGCTCGGCTCTGCCCCACCCAGACAGCCTAGACTTGCACTATACGCCGATCACACGGCGCTGAAACTCATCCTATCGGGTGAGAGTTTTTGCAGCCTTCGGGCGCACGACCATGGGGCGCATTTGTCCATAAAAAACGCCGCGCACCCGAAGGGGTACGCGGCGCTCCTGTACGTGGCCCGGGTTTTCAGCGAATACGCTTGGCGGCCGGCTCCGGTGTCAGTTCGCCGTTGAGGCGACGGTCGAGGTAGTCCTCGCATTCCGTCATCAGGCCTTCGACCTGGCCGTTGAAGAAGTGGTTGGCGCCGGGCACCGTCTTGTGGGTGATGAGAATGCCCTTCTGCGCCTTCAGCTTCTCGACGAGGCCGTTGACGTCCTTTTCCGGCGCAACCTTGTCGGAATCGCCGTTGATGATCAGACCCGAGGACGGGCAGGGCGCGAGGAACGAGAAGTCGTAGATGTTCGGCTGTGGCGCGACGGCCATGAATCCTTCGATTTCCGGGCGGCGCATCAGGAGCTGCATACCGATCCAGGCACCGAAGGAATAGCCGGCAACCCAGCAGCTCTTCGAATCCGGATGCAGGCTCTGCACCCAGTCGAGCGCGGATGCCGCATCCGAAAGCTCGCCGGCGCCGTGGTCGAATTCGCCCTGGCTGCGGCCGATGCCGCGGAAGTTGAACCGGAGCGTGGTGAAGCCGCGCTTCTGGAACATATAGAAGAGCTGGTAGACGATCTGGTTGTTCATCGTGCCGCCGAACTGCGGGTGCGGGTGCAGGATGATGGCGATCGGCGCGCTCTTCTGCTTCGAAGGCTGATAACGGCCTTCGAGGCGGCCGGCGGGTCCGTTGAAGATGATTTCGGGCATTGGCTCTCCGGGAGTGTTCCTGGTTCGAATCTTGGGTTCAGATCGCGATGAGTCTTGACGAAAGCAGTCAGCTTTTCTAAAACCTAGTTTAGAACCGTTCAAAACTTCTGTGCGGGCATTCCGCCTTGTGCTTCGTCTCATAAGGCAAGCGGCGCGGAAAATTCAAGGAAAATGCATCGCCAGAGGTTGCGGGCCTGTGACCTGTTGATCTAGCGAAGGAAATCATGTCGAGTTCGCGCATCTATATGGACTGGAACGCCACGGCGCCGCTTCTGCCCGAAGCGCGCGAGGCTTGCCTGTCGGCGCTCGACCTCCTTGGCAACCCTTCTTCCGTTCACGGAGAGGGCCGCGCGTTGCGCACGTTGATCGAAAACGCCCGTCGCGACGTGGCAGCGCTCTGCGGCGCCAAGCCTGGCAGCGTCATCTTTACCAGCGGCGCCACGGAAGCGGCCAACCTGGTGCTTACGCCCGATTTCCGCATGGGCCGCACGCCGCTGAAGATCGGCCGGCTCTATGCCTCGGCGATCGAGCACCCGGCCGTGCGCGAAGGCGGACGCTTTCCGCGCGAAGCCCTCAGCGAAATCCCGGTGATTTCAGACGGCGTCGTCGATCTCCCGGTGCTGAGGGAGCTGTTATCCGCGCATGATCGCCAGCTCGGCTTGCCGATGGTTGCCGTCATGCTGGTCAACAACGAGACGGGCATCATCCAGCCGATCGCCGCGATCGCCGAGATCGTTCGCGCCCATGGCGGCATTCTCGTCGTCGACGCGGTGCAGGCCGCCGGCCGCGTGCCGCTTTCGATTGAAGACCTCGCCGCCGATTTCCTGATCGTCTCCTCGCACAAGATCGGCGGCCCGAAGGGCGCCGGCGCGCTGGTGGCGCGCGGCGAGGTTATGATGCCCGCACCGCTGATCCGCGGCGGCGGACAGGAAAAGGGGCACCGTTCCGGGACTGAAAATCCGGTGGCGATTGCCGGCTTTGCAGCGGCCGCCCGGAAGGTCGGCGAAGATGTCGGCCAACGAATGGGCGTGGTCAGCGCGTTGCGCGACATGCTCGAAGGCGAGATGCTGGCCGCGGCAACCGACGTGGTTATTCACGGCCGCGACGTTTCGCGCGTTGGCAACACGATCTTCTTCACGCTTCCTGGCCTCAAGGCCGAGACCGGGCAGATTGCCTTCGATCTCGAAGGTGTGGCGTTGTCGGCGGGTTCCGCCTGCTCCTCGGGCAAGGTCGGGCAGAGCCACGTGCTGACGGCGATGGGTTACGATCCGCGCCAGGGCGCACTTCGAATCTCGATCGGCGAGGGCACGACACAGGCTGATATCGACCGTTGCGCCGCGGTCTTTGCAAAGGTAGCAGCAAGAAGACGAGCGCCCGGACAAGCAGCCTGAGCGGAACGACCGGACGAAATTGCGGAAAAGCAATTTTCCGCTTGGCAAACAGGGTGAAAAGCGCCTTTTAGCCATTACATAAGCGGTGTGCCAAGCGCATCGTGTTGACAAGCTGCCGGACCTTGGATCCGGCAAGAT
The DNA here is from genome assembly GCF_058791875.1 of Ensifer sp. EB106-05-01-XG146. NCBI lineage: Bacteria > Pseudomonadati > Pseudomonadota > Alphaproteobacteria > Hyphomicrobiales > Rhizobiaceae > Ensifer > Ensifer sp. EB106-05-01-XG146. The sequence continues at coordinate 1,592,283 of NZ_JBYTDX010000001.1, read as the reverse complement.
TGGAGAACGACATGCCTGCCGTGCAGGAGACCATTGATCAGGTCCGTCAGATCGACGTTGACCAGTACAAATACGGTTTTGAGACGACCATCGAAGTCGAGAAGGCCCCGAAGGGTCTCTCGGAAGACATCATTCGCTTCATCTCCGAGAAGAAAAACGAGCCGGAATGGATGCTGGAATGGCGTCTTGAGGCCTATCGCCGCTGGCTGACGCTCGATGAGCCCACCTGGGCTCGTGTCAGCTATCCCAAGATCGACTTCAACGACATCTACTACTACGCGGCGCCGAAGGGCATCACGGGTCCGACGTCGCTTGAAGAGGTCGACCCCGAGATCCTCAAGGTCTACGAAAAGCTCGGCATTCCGCTGAAGGAACAGGAAATCCTGGCCGGCGTGCAGAAGTCGAAGATCGCCGTCGACGCCGTCTTCGACAGCGTCTCGGTCGTTACCACCTTCAAGGAAGAGCTGAAGAAGGCCGGCGTGATCTTCATGTCGATCTCCGAGGCGATCCGCGAGCACCCAGATCTCGTCAAGAAGTATCTCGGTTCCGTCGTTCCGACGACCGACAACTACTATGCGACGCTGAACTCCGCAGTCTTCACCGACGGCTCCTTCGTCTACGTGCCGAAGGGCGTTCGTTGCCCGATGGAACTGTCCACCTACTTCCGTATCAACGAGAAGAACACCGGCCAGTTCGAGCGCACGCTGATCATCTGCGAAGAGGGCGCCTACGTGTCCTATCTCGAAGGCTGCACCGCACCGCAGCGCGACGAGAACCAGCTTCATGCCGCCGTCGTCGAACTCGTTGCGCTCGATGACGCAGAGATCAAGTACTCGACGGTCCAGAACTGGTATCCGGGCGACAAGGAAGGCAAGGGCGGCATCTACAACTTCGTCACCAAGCGTGGCGATTGCCGTGGCAAGAACTCCAAGATCTCCTGGACGCAGGTCGAAACCGGTTCGGCGATCACCTGGAAGTATCCGTCCTGCATCCTGCGCGGCGACGGTTCGCGCGGCGAGTTCTACTCGATCGCGGTGTCCAACGGTCACCAGCAGATCGACAGTGGCACCAAGATGATCCACCTCGGCAAGAACACGTCGAGCCGCATCGTCTCCAAGGGTATTGCTGCCGGCGTCTCGGAAAACACCTATCGCGGCCAGGTTTCGGCCCACCGCAAGGCCGAGAATGCCCGCAACTTCACCCAGTGCGATTCGCTGCTGATCGGCGACAAGTGCGGCGCGCATACCGTTCCTTACATCGAGGCGAAGAACTCGACGGCACAGTTCGAGCACGAAGCCACGACGTCGAAGATTTCCGAGGACCAGCTGTTCTACTGCCTGCAGCGCGGCATCCCGACCGAAGCGGCGATCGCGCTGATCGTCAACGGCTTCGTCAAGGAAGTCATCCAGGAACTGCCGATGGAATTCGCCGTCGAAGCGCAGAAGCTGATCGGCATCTCGCTTGAAGGCTCGGTGGGCTAAGGCCCTGGACTGAAAATTGAATGGCGCGCACCGAGAGTTTGCGCGCGAACGAACGTTCGTTTCCCAAGAGGACGATAGAAATGCTTGAAATCAAGAACCTGCACGCCCGCATCGCCGAAGACGGCACCGAGATCATCCGTGGCCTGAACCTGACCGTGAAGGCCGGCGAAGTTGCCGCCATCATGGGCCCGAACGGCTCCGGCAAGTCGACGCTCTCCTACATCCTCTCGGGCCGCGAAGATTACGAAGTCACCGAAGGCGACATCCTCTACAACGGCGAAAGCATCCTGGAACTCGACGCGTCCGAGCGTGCGGCCAAGGGCATCTTCCTTGCCTTCCAGTACCCGGTCGAAATCCCGGGCGTTGCCACCATGCAGTTCCTGAAGGTGGCGATGAACGAACAGCGCAAGTATCGCGGTGAAGACGAGCTGACGACGCCGGAATTCATGCGCCGCGTCAAGGAAGCCGCTGCCGAGCTGAAGATCGCACCGGAAATGCTGCGTCGCCCGCTCAACGTCGGCTTCTCCGGCGGTGAGAAGAAGCGCGCCGAAATCCTGCAGATGTCGCTGCTCCAGCCGAAGCTTTGCGTGCTCGACGAAACCGACTCCGGCCTCGACATCGATGCGCTGAAGATCGTCGCCGACGGCGTCAACGCCCTGCGTTCGCCGGATCGCGCCGTCGTCGTCATCACCCACTACCAGCGCCTGCTCGACTACATCGTGCCGGACACCGTACACGTCCTCTACAAGGGCCAGGTGATCAAGTCGGGCGACAAGACGCTGGCGCACGAACTCGAAGCCAACGGCTACGCGGATATCATCGAGGCCGCAGCTTAGAGCCTGTTGAAGGAGTGTTCGAATGAATATGCAACAGGCAATCAAGATGACGGCGGCCGAGACGGCGCTCGTCGACGCCTATACCGCGCAGATCGGCGATCTGCCGGGTGACGGTTCGGTGCTTTCGGTTCGCGACACGCTGGTGCACGAACTGAGGACTGCGGGTCTGCCGACCCGCCGTGTCGAATCCTGGCACTACACCGACCTGCGCACGCTGCTGCGCGCGGTGCCGGCTACCGATCCGACGGCTTTTGCCGATCGCGTCGACGCGCTGGTTCCGGGCTCGACGGTGTTTTCGGTCCGAAACGGCCAGGCCGAGGTCAAGGGCAACCTTCCCGAGGGCGTGACGGTCCGCTCCTATGTCGACAGCCTGCTCGACGGTTCGGCCACGGCTGGCCTCGCTGTGCTCGGCTTTGACGACGCGATCGGCCGCATCAACGGCGGTCTCGTGCGCGGCGGTCTCGAAATCGCCGTCGGCGATGATGCAACGGTCGAAAATCCACTGGAAATTCAGCTGGTACAGAGTGTCGGCCAGGCGCATACGCGCTTCCCGGTGACGTTCGGCGCCAACGCCAAGGCAACCGTGATCGAGCGGCATCTGTCGACCAAAGACGGCGAGAGCTTCGTCTCCTCCGTTAGCGACATTACGCTCGCCGACGGTGCCGATGTCATCTGGATCATCCTGCAGCAGCAGGGCGCTGCCGATACCCATCTCGGCCAGATCCGCTTCGACCTCGGCAAGAATGCCAAGCTGCATCTCTTCGTGATCAACGCCGGCGGCAAGCTGGTGCGCCAGGAGATTCATGGCAAGACGAGCGGCGAGGGTGCGGATTTCAAACTGCGCGGCATCAACCTGCTCGGCGGCGAGAGCCACACGGACGTGACCTTCACGCTCGGCCACAACGTACCGCACACCACGTCGACGGAGATCATCCGCAACGTCGTGTTCGATCGTGCCAAGGGCGTGTTCCAGGGCAAGATCCTGGTTGCCAAGGACGCGCAGAAGACCGACGCGAAGATGGCATGCAACACGCTGCTTCTGTCCGACGACGCCGATCTCTCGGCGAAGCCTGAGCTGGAGATCTTCGCCGACGACGTGCAGTGCGGGCACGGTGCGACGGTTGCCGATATCGACCACACGCAGCTCTTCTACCTGATGGCGCGCGGTGTTCCGGAAAACAAGGCTCGGGCCATGCTCGTCAATGCCTTTGTTGCCGAGATCGTCGAAGAGCTGGAAGATGACGAGGCGCTGGTCGAGGCGCTGGAAGAGGTCATCTCGACCTGGCTCGACAAGCACGCCTGACGGGCTGTCTGCGTAATTCCTTAAATCGGCGTTGATTTGGGGTAAAATTGCGCAGGACTTCAACATGTTGCAGTGCGCTTAGCGCGTTCTCAGGGACGCGCGGCGACGTGGCGAAATTGGATTGAAGACATGGAACACTCTGTACCGGTGCCCGCCTACGACGTCGAAACGATCCGCAAGGATTTTCCGATCCTGTCGAAAACCGTCTACGGCAAGCCGCTCGTCTATCTCGACAACGGCGCATCGGCACAGAAGCCACAGGTCGTGATCGATGCGATCTCTCATGCCTATTCCAACGAATACGCCAACGTCCATCGCGGCCTGCATTACCTGTCGAATGCCGCGACGGAAGCCTATGAGGCGGCACGCGAAAAGGTGCGCCGCTTCCTCAATGCCCCATCGGTCGACAACGTCATCTTCACCAAGTCCTCGACCGAGGCGATCAACACGGTCGCCTATGGCTACGGCATGCCGAAGCTTGGCGAGGGTGACGAGATCGTACTGTCGATCATGGAGCACCACTCCAACATCGTTCCCTGGCATTTCATCCGCGAACGCCAGGGCGCCAAGCTCGTCTGGATCCCGGTCGATGACGACGGCGCGTTGCACGTCGAAGATTTCGTCAAGTGCCTGACGGACAAGACCAAGCTCATCGCCATCACCCATATGTCGAATGCGCTCGGAACCGTCGTTCCGGTCAAGGAAATCTGCCGCATCGCCCGCGAGCGCGGGATTCCGGTTCTGGTCGATGGCAGCCAGGGCGCCGTGCACATGCCGGTCGATGTCCAGGACATCGACTGCGACTGGTATGTGATGACCGGCCACAAGCTCTACGGCCCCTCCGGTGTCGGTGTGCTCTACGGCAAGACGGACCGGCTGAAGGAGATGCGACCGTTCCTCGGCGGCGGTGAGATGATCGAGGTGGTGACCGAGGATTATGTTACCTACAACGATCCGCCGCACCGGTTCGAGGCCGGCACGCCCCCGATCGTGCAGGCAATCGGCCTTGGCTATGCGCTCGATTACATGGACAAGCTTGGTCGTGCAGCGATCCAGGCGCATGAAGCCGATCTGACGGCCTATGCGCGCGAGCGCCTCTCGTCGGTCAATTCGCTGCGGGTCTTCGGCAACACGCCCGACAAGGGCAGCATTTTCGCCTTCGAGCTTGCCGGCATTCATTCGCACGATGTGTCGATGGTGATCGACCGTGCCGGTGTCGCTGTTCGCGCCGGTACCCATTGCGCCCAGCCGCTCTTGAAACGTTTCGGCGTGACCTCCACATGCCGTGCATCCTTCGGGCTCTACAACACACGGGCCGAGGTCGATGCGCTGGTCGACGCGCTGGAGCATGCACGAAAGTTCTTCGCCTAAGAAGTTTGTAAAAGGTTCAGGGATTTATCCCAATCTGCTGAACCACTAGAGAAAGTCCAGGAGGCCGACATGAGCCTTGATGCAACGGAAGAAAAGGTCGACGTCCGCGAGGGCATCGTGCATTCGGCGATCCCAACCGAAGAGATTGCGCGCCTCAGCGACGACATCATCGCGGCGCTGAAGACCGTCTACGACCCGGAAATCCCGGCCGACATCTTCGAACTCGGTCTCATCTACAAGATCGACATCGAAGACGACCGCATGGTCAAGATCGACATGACGCTGACAGCACCCGGCTGCCCGGTGGCGGGCGAGATGCCGGGCTGGGTCGAGAACGCCGTCGGCGCCGTCGAGGGCGTCTCAGGTGTGGAGGTCAAAATGACCTTCGATCCGCCGTGGACGCCGGACCGCATGTCAGAGGAAGCACAGGTCGCCGTCGGGTGGTACTGAGCCTCGCGTATTGATCCGTTAAGGCACGGATACTACATTTGATTCTGTAAGGCGCCGGGCCTTTACCCCGGTGACGACAAGGAGAATGAGCCCATGGGCTTTGCCGTGATGAGCCTGACCGATGCCGCTGCCGGCCGAGTGCGTGCGATCGTCGAGAATTCCGGCGCCGATGCCAAGGGCATTCGCGTCGGCATCAAGAAGGGTGGCTGCGCCGGCATGGAATATGCCGTCGATCTCGTGACCGAGCCGAACCCCAAGGACGACCTGATCGAGCATCAGGGCGCCAAGGTCTGGATTGCGCCGGAAGCCGTGCTCTATCTGCTCGGCACGCAGATGGATTTCGAAGTGACGACGCTGCGCTCCGGATTCACCTTCCACAATCCCAACCAGACATCCGCCTGCGGATGTGGCGAATCGGTCGAGCTGAAGCCGGCCGATCTGGCCGCACTTGCGGCACAGGGTGACGCCGTAGTGCGCGCCAACTGAGTTTTACCATTCCTTCAATTGAATAGGTCGGCCCGGTTTTCGCCGGGCCTTTTTTCTGCTGAGATACACATCTATGGAATAGGGAGAGGGACATGGCGGCGTTGAACGAAGATCTCGTCTTCAAGGCGCTCTACGAAACGTTTCCCGATCCCGTGATCATCATCGACGCCGAGCGTATCATCCGTTCCGCGAACAATGCAGCACTTCGCCAGTTCGGTTATCCGTCCGCGGAGTTCATCGACAGATCCGTGCGCCTGATCTACGCGACCGATGCGGAATATGCCAAGCGCCTGCAGAACCGGGCGGCGCGCGTGGACGAAACCGCCCCCCGGACTTCGAACTATCTTTATATCAGGCGTGACGGATCGACATTTTCCGGGCATCTGCGCACCACGCCCCTGATCAACGACCAAGGCGAGGAACTGGCGCTTATCGGTATCATCAGAGACGTTTCGGACCTGACCGAAGCGGTGAGCGAACGGCAGAAGGCTTCCGAGATGCTGAATGCAGCCCTCGAAGCAATGCCTGAAGGCTTTGCCATCTTCGACAGGGAGGAACGGCTGGTCGTCTATAACAGGGCCTATCAGGCGATCTGCGGGCCTGCCGGTCCGGCACTCAAGCCCGGCATCACCGCCGAGGAAATCCTGCTCTTGGCGCGCCAGGGCGGTCACTACCCGGACGCCTTGCCGGGCACGCGCGAAGGCAACGAATGGATCGCCTCGCGTCTGCGCGATTTCCGCTATCCGGACGGAAAGCCGAAGATCCACCGCTATGCCGACGACCGCTGGCTGAGAGTGGAGAACATCAAGGCCAAGGATGGCAACACGGTCGTCGCGCGTGTCGATGTCACGGATCTGAAGCGCGCCGAGCTCGCGCTCGAGCGGCAACGGCAGGAACTGGAACACAAGAACGAGGCACTCGCTCAGTTCACCGCCACCGTTTCCCACGATCTCAAGGCGCCGCTTCGGCACATCTCGATGTTCTCCGAGATGATCGAAGACGACCTCAAGGCAGGCAATCAGACCGAACTTGCGGAAAATGCCCGGCACCTGCGCGACAGCGTCCGGCGGATGAACCGCGTGGTCGACAGCCTGCTCGACTATGCGCAGATCGCGCATCGCATCACCGACTGGACCCAGGTGCGGCTGAGCGACGTCGTCTCGGAGACGTTGACGATTCTCGCCGGTGACGCAAACGACGCAAACGCAACCTTCGAGGTAGGCCCACTGCCGGAACTGGAAGGGGATCCCGAGCTGCTGCGCCGCCTGGTCCAGAACCTCGTCGGCAATGCGATCAAGTACCGGCACGCCGACCGCCCTCCGGTCATCCGCATCCACGGCAGCGTTTTGCACCAAACGGTGGAACTGGTCGTAGAGGACAACGGAATCGGCATCGATCCGCGGTTTGCGACGCGCATCTTCGAAGTGTTCCAGCGGCTGCACAAGGATGAGACGGTCTATGGCGGCACGGGAATCGGCTTGTCGCTCGCCAAACGCATCGCCGAAAGCCATGGCGGTTCGATCTGCCTTGACACGAGCTTCCGAGAAGGCGCACGTTTCATCGTGTTGCTTCCGAGGTGGCTGAGGAAGGCGAAGTAGGGCGGAACAAGGTGACCTCGACGCCAAAGCGATTGCTCTTGGTGGAAGACGACGCGCACGATGCGCGTTTCGTGATGCGCGCCTTTGCCCAGATCGACAAATCGATCGAACTCGTCCTGGTGACCGACGCGGACGAGGCCGTGGAACAGCTCTCCAGCGGGCACTTCGACTACATGCTGATGGATATCAAGCTGCCCGGCAGCGATGGGATCGAGCTCCTAAGGCGCGTGCGCAAGAGCCGTGCCACTGCGCTCATCCCGATCATCGTGCTGACGTCCTCGATCAATCCGGCCGACGTGCTTCACTGCTACGGTGCCGGCGCCAATGCCTATGCGGCAAAGCCGTCTTCGGTCATCGAATATCGTCGCTTCGCCGAAGCGTTCATTCGCTTCTGGGTCGAAAGCACAATCCTGCCACCGGGCATGAGCGCGCGCCGATAGGCCAGCTGTCTTCACGCGATCGATAGTACACGCCACGTTTTTTTGGGGAATGGGGTCGAGCGCACAGGCGCGCATCCGTCCGGGCGCAGCCGCGCCGGAGAAAACAACCGGCGGAGCATTGCTGCTCCGCCGGTCGATGTCGTTACTCTGCGGCTTCCGCGTAGCTTTCGAGCGGCGGGCAGGTGCAGACGAGGTTGCGGTCACCGAAGACGTTGTCGACACGATTGACCGGCGACCAGTACTTGTCGACCCGGAAGGCGCCCGGCGGGTAGCAGGCCTGCTCGCGCGAATAGGGGCGATCCCATTCGCCGACCAGGTCTTCGACCGTGTGCGGAGCGTTCTTCAGCGGGTTATTGGTCTTGTCCATGCGACCTTCCTCGATCGCACGGGCTTCCTCGCGGATGGCAAGCATTGCCTCGCAGAATCGGTCGATCTCGGCCTTGGTTTCCGATTCGGTCGGCTCGATCATTAAAGTTCCGGCAACCGGCCAGCTCATGGTCGGGGCGTGAAAACCGCAGTCGATCAGGCGCTTGGCGACGTCGTCAACAGTCACGCCGGCGCTTTCGACCAGCGGACGGGTGTCGATGATGCATTCATGCGCGACACGCCCCTTCGACGACTTGTAGAGCACCTCGTAGGCGCCCTTGAGCCTTGCTGCGATGTAGTTGGCGTTGAGGATCGCCACCTTCGTCGCCTGGGTCAGGCCTTCGCCGCCCATCATCAGGCAGTAGCTCCAGGAGATCGGCAGGATCGAGGCCGAACCGAAGGGAGCAGCCGAAACCGCGCCGTCCTGGCCGTCCGTTTCCGGGTGGCCGGGCAGGTATGGCGCCAAATGCGCCTTGACGCCGATCGGGCCCATGCCGGGACCGCCGCCGCCATGCGGAATGCAGAAGGTCTTGTGCAGGTTGAGATGGCTGACGTCGGAACCGATGTCGCCGGGGCGGGCAAGGCCGACCATGGCGTTCATGTTGGCGCCGTCCATGTAGACCTGGCCGCCGTGCTTGTGCACGATTTCGCAGACCTCGCGCACATTCTCCTCGAACACACCGTGCGTCGAAGGATAGGTGATCATGCAGCACGAGAGATTTTCGGCATACTGCTCGGCTTTCGCACGGAAATCTTCCATGTCGATGTCGCCGTTTTCGCTGACCTTGATGACGACCACCTTCATGCCGGCCATCTGGGCCGACGCAGGGTTGGTGCCGTGCGCCGAGGTCGGGATCAGGCAGACGTCGCGATGGGCGTTGCCCTGCGCAAGGTGGTATGCACGGATTGTCAGGAGACCGGCATATTCGCCCTGTGCACCGGAGTTCGGCTGCATGGAGATCGCGTCATAGCCGGTGACGGCGCAGAGCTTCTCCGACAGGTCTTCGATCATGTGCTGGTAGCCAGCCGCCTGATCCTTCGGCACGAAGGGATGGATCTCCGAGAATTCCGGCCAGGTGATCGGCAGCATCTCGGCGGTCGCGTTCAGCTTCATCGTGCACGAGCCGAGCGGGATCATCGCCCGATCGAGCGCCAGGTCGCGGTCCGACAGACGGCGGATGTAGCGCGTCATCTCGCTTTCGGCGCGGTTCATGTGGAAGATCGGGTGCATCAGGTATTCGCTGGTGCGCAGCAGCGGCTGCGGCAGGCGGTAACCCGGCTCGAACTCTTCCACCTTGAAGTCGCCACCGAAGGCGCGCCAGACGGCTTCGAGCGTGACGGGGCGCGAGCGCTCGTCGAGGCTGATGCCGATCTTGGTCTCGCCGATCTTGCGCAGGTTCACTTCCTCGGCGACCGCGGTCTTGAGGATGATGCCCTGCAGCTTGCCGACTTCGACGGTGATCGTGTCGAAAAACACATCGGGCTCGACCGTGTAGCCGAGCTTTTCGAGGCCCATGGCGAGACGAACGGTCTTCTGGTGAACGCTCTGGGCGATCGCCTTGATGCCCTTCGGTCCATGGAAGACGGCGTACATCGAGGCCATGACGGCGAGCAGAACCTGCGCGGTGCAGATGTTCGACGTCGCCTTTTCGCGGCGGATGTGCTGTTCGCGGGTCTGCAGCGACAGGCGATAGGCGCGGTTGCCGCGCGCGTCGACCGAGACGCCGACGAGACGGCCGGGCATCGAGCGCTTGTGTGCATCCTTGACGGCCATATAGGCCGCATGCGGCCCCCCATAGCCGACCGGAACGCCGAAGCGCTGGGTGCAGCCGATGGCGATATCGGCGCCCATTTCGCCAGGCGACTTCAGAAGCGCCAGCGCCAGCGGATCGGCGGCAACGGTCGCGATCGCGCCAGTCTGGTGCAGGCGGGCAATCAGGCCCGTGAAGTCGTTCACATGGCCGTAGGTGCCCGGATACTGGAAGATCGCGCCGAAGACGTCGACCGGATCGAGATCGGTGAAGGGATTGCCGATGACGATCTGCCAGCCGAGCGGCTCGGCGCGGGTCTTCAGAAGCGCGATCGTCTGCGGATGGCAATTTTCGTCGACGAAGAAGGACTTGGCCTTCGACTTCGAAACGCGCTCGGCCATCGCCATCGCTTCAGCGGCTGCGGTCGCTTCATCGAGAAGCGACGCGTTGGCAACGTCGAGGCCAGTCAGGTCGCAGACCATGGTCTGGTAGTTGAGCAGCGCTTCGAGGCGGCCCTGGCTGATTTCCGGCTGGTAGGGCGTATAGGCCGTGTACCAGGCCGGGTTTTCCAGGATGTTGCGCTGGATGACCGGCGGCGTGATCGTGCCGTAGTAGCCTTGGCCGATCAGCGACACGAGCTTCTGGTTGCGGTTGGCCGTTTCGCGCATCTTGTCGAGCGCCTCGCGCTCGGTCATCGGCGCGCCCCAGGCAAGCGGCGTTTTCTGGCGGATCGAAGGCGGCACGGTGTCGTCGATCAGCGCATCGAGCGTCGGGTAACCGACGACCTTCAGCATCTCGTCCATTTCGGCCGGCGACGGGCCGATATGACGCCGATTGGCGAAGTCATACGGCTTGTAGTCCGTAAAGGTGAAATCCTTGGGCATGCTCATCAGGCGACGAGCTCCTTGTAGGCCGCTTCCTCGAGGAGGGCATCGGCATCGCTGGGGTTGGCAAGCTTCAGCTTGAAGAACCAGGCAGCACCCTGCGGGTCGCTGTTGACGAGCGACGGGTCGTCGACGATCGCCTGGTTCACTTCGACGATTTCGCCGTCAAGCGGACAATAGACGTCAGAAGCTGCCTTGACGGATTCGACGGTGGCGGCGCTATCGCCCTTGGCAAAGTTCGAGCCGGTTTCCGGCAGTTCAACGAAGACGAGATCGCCGAGCTGGCCGGCGGCATGCTCGGTGATGCCGACGGTTGCGACACCAGCTTCGATCTTCAGCCACTCGTGTTCCTCAGTGAACTTCAACATGTGCGCTCTCTCCTGATCAGCGTTTGTAGGTTTGTTTGACGAAGGGAAGGGCGGCGACCGCCACCGGCAGGTACTTGCCGCGCACTTCCGCAAAAAGGGTGGTGCCGTTCTCGATATGGCCGGCATCGACATAGCCCATGGCGACCGGGCCATCGACCGAGGGGCCGAAGCCACCCGAGGTCACCTGGCCGACCGGGGTCTTGCCCTCGGCATCGGCAAAGAGGTTAGCGCCGCCGCGAACCGGCGCGCGTCCCTCGGGCTTCAGGCCGACGCGGCGGCGCGAGGCGCCAGCGGCGAACTGGCCGAGGATACGATCGGCACCGGGGAAACCACCTTCGCGGGCGCCACCGGCGCGGCGCGCCTTCTGCAGTGCCCATTCGAGCGCCCCTTCGACCGGGGTCGTGGTGGTGTCGATGTCGTTGCCATAGAGACAAAGACCGGCTTCAAGGCGCAGCGAATCGCGGGCGCCAAGGCCGATCGGCTTCACATCGGGATGTTCGAGCAGGCGCTGGGTAACATCGACGGCGGAGGCAACGGGAATGGAGATCTCGAAACCGTCTTCGCCGGTATAGCCCGAGCGGGAAATGATGCAGGTGACGTCATGCAGGTCGGCTTCGGCGACGTCCATGAAGCGCATGGCGGAGACATCAGCCCAGAGTTCTCCGAGCACGGCTTCGGCGTGCGGGCCCTGAAGCGCGATCAGCGCGCGATCGTCGAGCATCGTCACGTCGCAGGTATCGGAGAGACCGGCCTTCAGGAGCTCGAAGTCGGCGTCCTTGCAGGCAGCGTTGACGACGAGGAAGAGATGGTCGCCGCGGTTGGTGATCATCAGGTCGTCGAGGATGCCGCCTTCGGCATTGGTGAAGAGGCCATAACGCTGGCGGCCCTCGGCAAGGCCGAGCACATCGACCGGCACCAGCTTTTCGAGCGCCAGGGCCGCGTCCTCGATCTTGCCGGACTTCGGCCGAACGATGACCTGGCCCATATGCGATACATCGAAGAGACCGGCAGCAACACGGGTGTGCTGGTGTTCCTTCATCACGCCATCGGGGTACTGCACCGGCATGTCGTAACCGGCAAAGGGTACCATGCGCGCGCCCAGCGAAAGGTGCAGCGCATGCAGCGGCGTCTGTTTCAAATGAGGATTGTTTTCCAAATCCGGCCTCCAGGTCTGGCGCTCCCGCGCCGGCTCACACTTCCGGCGTCAATCGCCGTCGATTCGAGCCCCCTCTGTCCCTTTGCCTGAGATTGTTATCCCTTCGGCGAGCGTAAAAACGCTTCTCTCCAGAGTCCTACCGGCACCTTGCTGGTCCTTTGGCCTGAGAGTTTCCGGGGCGGTTGCTCCTTCGGCACCGGAGCGAACCGGCTTCTCCCAACAAGATCGTCTCCAGATAACGGCGAAGGCCAGAGCTTGGCAAGGGGGCGGTGTCGCGCTGAAACACATTTTTGTCGCATGACCAAAAGACGCAGCCGGGCAGGGTGCGGCAATTCTGCCTTTGCATTCTTCTCCGGTTGAGGATAACCCAAGACAGATACCGGGGATAACCATGACAGGGCGCGACGGAAAATTCGGGATAGCAGTGCGGCTGATCGCCGTCTTTGCGCTCGTTTTCCTGACCTTTGCCCACAAGCCGCTCAGCGCCAAGACGCTCAGCCCGGCCGAAATTTCCGCCTATCAGCTGCCTGACGGAACGATCGCCGAAATCTGCTTCGGCATGGATGGCGTCGACCATGAAAGCGGCAAGGGCCAAGCGATGGCCCCGGTCTGCGAGGCCTGCCGTCTTTCGGGCTCTATCCTGCTGCCGGCTCCGCCAACCGAGAGCGTTCGCGCCGAAACGGGCGCCTGGCAGGTTTCGACAGTTGTCGCTGAATACGCGACGCCCCATCCGCATCTGCGGTTGCTGCCGCCTTCGCGCGGGCCTCCGGCGCGTTCGTAACTCTCCTCTCGCATCCCAATACAATTTGCCGCGTTCAAGCGGCTTGGACCACCGGACACCGGGCAAAGCCCGGCGCGTGGTCAGGAGATTCCGACATGACAAAGACCAGGATCGTTTCGCTTTCGCTCGGCCTTACCCTTGCCGCAAGCGGCATCGCCCACGCCCATGCCACCTTCGAGAAAGACACGGCGCCGGTGGAGACCACCTTCAAGGCGGTGCTGCAGGTTCCGCATGGCTGCGACGGCAAGCCGACGACGGAAGTACAGATCAAGCTGCCGGAAGGCTTCGTTTTCGCCCAACCGCAGCCGAAGCCCGGCTGGGAAATCGAGATCATCAAGGGCGATTACCAGAAGACCTATGACAATCACGGCAAGAAGGTCTCGTCCGGCCCACTGGAGATCCGGTGGAAGGGCGGCAATCTTCCCAACGAATACTACGACACCTTTGTCGTGCGCGGCAAAGTCTCGGGCTTCGACAAGGAGACAGTGCTGGCCTTCCCGACCACACAGCTTTGCGGCACCGAAGGCAAGGTCGTCTGGGACCAGGTGGCTGCCGAGGGCCAGAACGCACATGACCTGAAAAGCCCGGCACCGACCGTAACGGTGACGATGGCCGATGCCGCCGATCCGCACGCCGGCCATGGCGGACATATGGCTGCGGCCGGCGGCTCGGCGAAGGTCGGCGATCTCGATATCTCCGGTGGCTCGGTGAAGGCCATGCTGCCGGGCGCCAAGGTCGGCGGCGGCTTCCTGACGATCAAGAACGGTGGGGCAGGTGAAGACCGGCTCGTTGCTGTCGAGAGCCCTGCGGCCGCGCGTGTCGAGATCCACGAGATGAAGATGGAAAACGACGTGATGCGGATGCGCAAGCTCGACGACGGCGTGGCATTGCCGGCCGGCGAAACGGTGGAGCTCAAGGCCGGCGGCCTGCATCTGATGTTCATGGACGTGAAGACGCCCTTCAAGGAAGGCGATACGGTTCCCGTCACGCTCGTCTTCGAAAAGGCCGGCAAGGTCGATGCGACGTTCCCGGTCGGCTCGGCCAAGGGCGGTGAGGCAGCCGGCGGCCAAAAGCATCATTGACCCGAGAAATCGCGATACCGCCTCAGGCGGCGTCGCTTTCATCCTCCTGGCCGGCGGGTTCATCCTGCCGGCCTTCGTTTTCCTGCTTCTCGGAACCGCCGTCGTCATCGCGCATGAATTCGAGATAGCGGCGCAGGGCTTCGGCTTCCGAGCGCTCCGGCAGACGGCCGTCGGCCGTGGCCAGCATGAAGGAGAGGGGCAGGGCGCCTTTGGTCTTCGGGATCGAGACCGGCGTCAACTTGGGCTCTTCGGTGCGCCGCGCCGAGAGCAACGTGATCGCTTCATCGGTCGGACCGTCGCCACGCACACGTGCAGACGGCTTCAGCGCTTCCGCCGCATAAGCCGCCGTCGTTGCGGATACTGTGACGACCTGTGTCACGTTTTCTCTGCCTTCCCGTTAGCAATCCATTCTTGTCGCTCAGTTTCACCTGAAGGCGGGTAAAAACTGGTGGTTGCATTTTAGGAAAACTCTAACGATGGTCACTGCGAGCGGTGCGAAGCGGGGCGGAACACCACTAATACTTGCGCGATCGCTAAAGTTAAAACACACTCGTTCTAATAGAAACGGGGAGGCTGTCATGACTGAGCGAAGCATGCTGGAATTCAGGGTGCGGGCCCTTTATCTCGCCCGCGATGTCAACGACCTCGACACCATGATGGCGCAACTCGATCCGAACTTCAGCTTCCGCATCGTGGGAAGCGGCAGGCTCGGCACGTTGGCACTGGCCGTCAACACGCCGGAAACAGTGCGCGACAGTTTCTCGACGCTCGTCAAGAACTGGGACCTGAGCGAGATGGAGATGGTCGGCTGCTATGCCGATGGCGATACCGTCATCGTCCACCGCGCCGGCTTTGTTCGCTTCATCCCGTCGCAGACCCGCGAGCGAACCGAAATCATCGACAAGTTCACGTTCCGGGACGATCGGATCGTCGACCTTACGGAGTTCGTCGATACCCTGTTTGTCGCCGAAACGATCGGGCTGCTGAACGAGCCGGCCGTTGCCTAATCCTCCTCGGCGCTCGACAAGATGAGCTTTTGAACCGCCGGCTCCTGGGAGCGAATGGCGTTCATCAACACCGCTAGGCGACCCCGTAGGCTGTGGACCTGGTCGAGCAGTTGCATGGCCACGTCGACGCCGTTGTCATTGACCCCCATGGGGCCCGTCAGATCCTGGATCAGCCGCGCGCGCGCAAGGTCGGCATCCTCGAACAGCCAGCCGGCGTCAGCCTCCTGGGGCATCAGCCAGCGCTGCTCGACCCAGATGCGCAGAACCTTGACCTCGATATCGAGATGTTCGCAAAATTCACGGTCGTTCATAGGTCATCCTCCCATGCCCTTGCGCGGATCTTCCGTCTTGCCGGCGGCCCAGCCTTCGACGAAGGCGGAAAGCGCCGGGTCCGGGGCCTGCGGCAGCACGATCTTCAGGCTGACATAGGCATCGCCATGGCCACCGCCCGGCTTGTGCAGTCCCTTGCCCTTCAGCCGAAGCGTCTTGCCCGTGTTGGTGTGCGGAGCGATCGAAACGTTCACGGCACCATCGATCGTCGGAACGCGGATCTTGCCGCCGAGCACGGCCTCGCTCAGCGATATCGGCACCTCGTAGCGCACGTCGTCACCATCCGTGGCAAAGAGCGGATGCGGGCGGACGCGAATGTCGATCAGCGCGTCGCCAGCCGGTGCGCCGTCGCGACCCGGTTCTCCCTTGCCGCGCAGCCTCAGCGTCTGGCCATCGCGCGTGCCGGGCGGAATGGTCAGGTCGAGCGCAGGTCCGCCGCCGGGCAGGGTGATCTGGGTCTTGGTGCCATTGGCCGCGTCGAGAAATGCGATCTCCATCGAGAAATGGGTATCGCGACCGCGCTGGCGCTGCTGCTGCCCGCCCGCGCGCCGTGAAAAGAAGCTCGAAAAGATATCGTCCGCTTCGGCGAAATCAGAAAAGCCATGCGCGCTTTCGTAACGTGCCCCCGCATCGCCTGATTGGGCATAGTCGCGGTAGTAGTGCCGGGGCGGCGTTTCCGCTCCGGTCTCGTCTATCTCTCCGCGATCGTATTTTCCGCGTTTGTCTTCGTCTCCAAGCAAGGAATAGGCCGCTGAAACCGCCTTGAAGCGGTCCTCCGCGCCCTTGTCTCCCGGATTGAGATCCGGGTGCAGCATCTTGGCAAGCTTGCGATAGGCGCTCTGGATGTCCTTTTGCGTCGCGTCGCGGCTGACACCGAGCGTTTCGTATGGGCTCGTCATGCGATCTCCTTTGGGCGAGCGCGGATCGACCACGTTCCCCGAGCCTTGCCGGGCCGGCGCGTGCGTCTTCAATCGCTCGCCTAAAAGCATAGAGCAGATTTGCGCCCGCGACAGGGGCGAGACGCCGCGCGAACTCCACCATTTCGCGAATGAGAGCGGTCTGCTACAATCCGCCGCGCAAATGCACGCTTAAGGGGCGTAGCGCCCCGAAGCTTCGGGAGGTCGAAATGTCCGTCCGCCTGCAACTCGCGATCATGGTCGGCCTGATGATCAACGCCATCCTGTTCGCCATCGGGATCCTGATCGTTCTGTCGGTACCGGCCCTCACGGCCAACGCCAAATATGCGATCCCGATCGTGGTCGTCAGCTGTTTCCTCGTCACGCCGTTCATCGCCTGGATCATGGCGCCGCGACTTCGGCTGCAGTACTGGAGAGAGCGCGAACAGACCAACCGGCAGCGCCCGATCTAGGCGACCTATTCATCCATTGTTGACCGTGTCCGGATTGCCGCCCCATAGCGGGCGGCAATCGTTGAAGATTGCATCTTCAACGATCATAGATTTTGTTATACCACCATTTTAGTACTTGTTTTCTAACCGGCTCCGCCTCAGATTCTCCCAAGTCTCAAGGACATAGCCGGCATGCAGGCCAGAAGGGGACTTCATGAGAACGATCGTATTGTTGCTTGCGCTCACCACGCTGGCCGCCTGTTCACAAACCTACAATGGTCCGCCGCGGGTCGTCGGCGGTGATGGCGACTACTACCAGGGCATCGTCGCGCCGCGGTAGGTGCCGGCGTCAGAATCGGTCATTGGGCGATCGCTCAGGCGGGGCATGCCGGTCAGGTCTCGGCCTTGAGTGCGTGCCGGGATGGGGCTGATCAAGTCCGATCGTCTTTCCACGTCCAGCTGCCATCCTCCCGGCAATCCAGGAAGGCGCCGTAAAGGTCGCGTGTATCGCCTTCCTCGCCGTTGTTGATGCAGGTGATCGAACTCTGGCGGAGAAGGCTCAGGGTGTTGCGCAAGGCCTCACGACCAAGCGTTGCCTCGATCCGGTCGAGAAACACATACCGTGGTCTGGCGAGAAGCACCTTGGCGAGGGCCAGGAGTTGCTGGTCGCCCAAGGACATATCCCGATCCTGTTCCTTCTCCAGCCCCTCGGCGCCATCGGCGAGCCCACCGAGACCGAGGCTGCGCAAGACATTGAGCACCTGGCTATCGGAGATGCCTTCGGAACTTCCAGGCGGCAGAAGATATTGCCGAAGAGGACCCGGCGGCAGATAGGGTCGTTGCGGCAGAAACATCAGACTTTCCGGGCGCTCGATCCGCCCGGTGCCGGCGGTCGGAATTCCCGCGGTGGCCCGGAAGAGGGCAGCCCCCGCGGCCGCATGCGGCCCTGAGATCAGCACAGGCGTTCCCATTGGGATCGACAGCGACAGATCGCGAAGCAATGGGTGGGTGACTGCCGATCCCAGCGTTACCTGGTCAAAGGCCAGATCGCCGTCTTGCTTCACCAGTTCGATGCACGAGACGCTGCTTTTTCGGCTTTCCTCGATTGCCTCCAGCAAGGCGCTCAGTCGAGAAACGACGACGGCGAAATTCGAGATCGAATTGAACTGCCTGACGATCAGCGAGAATGCGCCGACAAGCATGGCGAAGGCTGCACCTGATTGGGTAATCACCCCAAACTCGATTTCGCCGCGCATGAAAGCCGGAGCGATGATCAAATCCGGGATGATCTGGATCATCCAGTTGTAGCCGCTGGTAAAAAAGGCCAGGTTGCGATTGACGGCGGTAATCGTCAGGATGTTGACGACCAAGGCATCGAGGCGATCTAGCAATCGCGTCTTCTGCTGCCCCTCGACGCTGGTCACCATCACCGCTTCTGCGTTTTCGCGCAGGTGCATGAGGCTCGACCTCAAGTTCGCCTCCCTGTCGAGCCGCTCATAGTTCAGGCCGATCAGCGGCCGACCGAGCACGATCGTCATATACGAGCCGCAGGCGGCATAGAAAACAGCGACGACAAACAGCAGCGGGCTGATCGACCAGAGCACGCCTGAGAACGTCACCACCGTCAGCGTGCTGCTGAACAGCATGATGATGTAGGAAAGCGTGGTGACAGTGAACGCCTGGATGTCCTCCGATATCCGCTGGTCCGGATTGCTTAGCGTCCCCGAGACTTCCACGCGATAATAGGTCTCCTCCTCCAAATAGAGATCGACGGCGCGTCTCGTCATGAATTCACGCCACAGCAGCGCCAGCCGTTCTTCGACAAAACGTGCGATAACACCGGTCACGGTGAGAACGGCAAAGACGCAGACGTAGAAAACCGCTTGCCGAATGAACTCGCTCATCTGGCGCTCGGCGATCGCCGTCATGAAGTTTCGGCCGACGTAGTTGTTGACGACGTTGAGGCCGTTCAGACCGAAAAGCAGCGCAATAAGCCCGGCAAACATCAACTTGGCACGGCCTCCGACCTCGGAGGTCAGCAGCATCCGGACAGCCCGTGCGAAGCGAAGTGCGGTTGTTCTGATCGGCACTGGCTGGCTGTCCATCAGAGTACCTTTGTTGCTTTGGCCGTCAGAGCCAGCCGCCGGAGAAGCCTGCCCGTCGCAATCCCACCACCATCGGCTCGCAGCGGCGCATGATGTTCCACAGCAGGCCGGTCCTGTAGTTCTCGATCATCAGCACCACGGGGCCTTGGTCGATGCCGAAATGATAGGGGCTGACCCACCAGCCGGATTCGGTTCCTTCCGCCGGAAAGCTGCGGTTGAAGGAGGGCCTGAAGCCGTAAAGCCTGGTCATGCCGAGATCCATACGGGCACAATTCCAGACCGTCGGTATGACGATTTCCGGCGCGAAGGGCAGGGAGGCGACGACTGCCCAGGGCGACACGGTCCCATCGTCAGGACCGAAGGGGGCGCCGCGGGCGATGTAGTCGAAGAAATCCCGCTCGACACCGTTCACCGTGCGCTTGGTCCAGCCGGGACCATCGCTTGCGGTGAAGCCCCAGCAATGCTCGCCGTAGCCGACGAAATTCAGCGGGTTGCGGATGGCATATTCCTGCTGGACGAAGGTCGCGTGGCGACTGTTCTGGAAATAGTCGCTGTTGTGCTCGCGCATGAATTCGTCGCGGATGCCGCGGAAATCGACCCACATATGCGAGAGCTGGTGGGTGAAGAGCGGTCCCGAATAGAGCAATTCGCGCCCGTAAAGGTTCCGCCAGTCGTAGCTTGCGGTATAAGCCGCATAGGCTTCCGGCGGGAGCGGGTGGGTCGGTGAGCCGAGGCCGAGGATGTAGAGGAGCAGGCCCTCGTCGTAGCCGCGCCAGCGATAGGGGATGAAGCCGTTTTCCGGCCGCCAGCCGTGGGTGAGCGTCAGGCCGTGATCGCAGGCCCAGTTCCAGTCGGCTCGTTCATAGAGCGCGTTTGCCACCCTGCGGATTTCAACTTCTTCGGCGCCATCGCCGTCGAAATAGGCGGCCACTGTCAGAGCACCCGCGAAAAGAAAGGCGGAGTCGATCGTCGAAAGCTCGCACTCCCAAACGCGCCTGCCGGTTTCGATATCGAGGAAGTGGTAGAAGAAGCCCTTGTAGCCGGAGGCGTCGGGTTCCGGTCCCTGCGGGCACTCCAGGAGAAACTGCAAGCGCCGACGCGCGATCTTTGCGGCAAATTTGCGGATGACGATGCCGCGCTCGACCAACACCGGGATCGTCGCGAGCGCCATGCCGACCGCGGCGATGCTTGCGGGCGCGTCTTCCTGCGTCTTGTCACGGACCAGGCCGTTGTCCGGGTTGGTGCAGTGGAGATAGTAGAGCAGCGTCGTGAACTGCAACCGGGCAAGATCCTGCTCGGTCGGCATGCGGTTCAGTTCGGGATCTGTCGACAGCAATTCCGACATGGCAGCCAGCCGCAATGAGGATGAGGGTTCGTTCGTGTCGTGTGCGCGAGACGCTCCTTGCGGAGCGGCTCGCAAGCCCAGGCAAGCCGGGCAGGGTGATCGTCAATCCAGCCGTGCGCGGGCCTTAGACATTGTCCCCTTCGGTCGATGTCCCAGCCTTGGCAGGCTGCACCCCGTTAACGCCCCATTTCCAGCCGCTGATCGAGGGCATGTCGTCGCCATGCTTCTCGATATACTCCCGGTGCTCGATCAGCTTGGCCTGGATCGCCTGCTTGAAGTAGGCCGCCCGCGCGCCGAGCTGCGGCAGGCGATCGATGGCATCGCCGGCCAGGTGGAAGCGGTCGAGTTCGTTCAGCACCACCATGTCGAACGGTGTCGTGGTCGTCCCTTCTTCCTTGTAGCCGCGAACATGCAGGTTGCCGTGATTGGTGCGGCGATAGGTGAGGCGATGGATCAGCCACGGGTAGCCGTGGAAGGCAAAGATGATCGGCTTGTCCCTTGTGAAGATGCCATCAAAGTCGCTGTCCGAAAGGCCATGCGGATGTTCTTCCGCCGGCTGCAGCTTCATCAGGTTGACGACGTTGACGACCCGGACCTTCACTTCAGGCAGATGCTCGCGCAGCAGCTGGACGGCGGCGAGGGTTTCCAGCGTCGGAGTGTCGCCGCAGCAGGCCATGACGACGTCCGGCTCACTGTTGGCGTCGTTGCTGGCCCAGTCCCAGATGCTCACACCCATGCTGCAATGGCGCACGGCCTGTTCCATCGTCAGCCATTGTGGGCCCGGCTGCTTGCCGGCGACGACGACGTTGACGTAGTTGCGGCTGCGCAGGCAATGGTCGGTGACCGACAGCAGCGTATTGGCATCCGGCGGCAGGTAGACGCGGACGACCTCAGCCTTCTTGTTGACGACATGATCAATGAAGCCCGGATCCTGATGGCTGAAACCGTTGTGATCCTGCCGCCAGACATGGGAGCTCAGGAAATAATTGAGCGACGCGACCGGCCGGCGCCAGGGGATCTCATTGCAGACCTTCAGCCACTTGGCGTGCTGGTTGAACATGGAATCGATGATGTGGATGAAGGCTTCGTAGCAGGAGAAGAAGCCGTGGCGCCCGGTCAAGAGATAGCCTTCAAGCCAACCCTGGCATTGATGCTCGCTCAAGACTTCCATGATGCGGCCATCCGGTGAGAGGTGATCGTCCTCCGGATAGATCTCGGCCATGTAGCAGCGGTCGGTGACCTCGAGCACATCCTGCCATCGGTTGGAGTTGTTTTCGTCCGGGCTGAACAGCCGGAAGTTCTTCGCGTCCATGTTGTTCTTCATCACGTCGCGCAGGAACTTGCCCATCACGCGCGCCGCTTCCACGGTCGTGGCACCCGGGCTCGGAACGTCGACGGCGTAGTCCCGGAAGCCCGGCATTTTCAGGTCGCGCAACAGCAGGCCGCCGTTTGCATGCGGATTGTCGCTCATGCGGCGATGTCCGGATGGGGCGAGCGCCGCGATCTCGGGCTTCAGCCGGCCCTCGTCACTGAAGAGTTCTTCCGGGCGATAGCTCTTCATCCATTGTTCGAGGATGCGGATGTGCTCGGGCTTCTCCATCTCGCCCATCGGCACCTGATGTGCGCGCCAGTAGTCCTCGCATTTCTTACCGTCGATTTCCGGCGGACAGGTCCAGCCCTTTGGCGTGCGGAAGATGATCATAGGCCAGGCCGGGCGCTTCAGATTGCCCCTGATGCGGGCATCGTCCCAAATCTGCCGGATTTCGGCCGTCGCCGTATCGAGCACGTCTGCCAGTTGCTGGTGGACCTTTGCCGGATCATGCCCTTCGACGAAATAGGGTTTGTAGCCCATGCCCTCGAAGAACTTCTTCAACTCGTCGTGCGGAATGCGGGCGAGGAAGCAGGGATTGGCGATCTTGTAGCCGTTCAGGTGCAGGATCGGCAGAACACAGCCGTCGCGGGCAGGGTTGAGAAACTTGTTGCTCTGCCAGCCCGTCGCAAGCGGCCCGGTCTCGGCCTCGCCATCGCCGACAATGCAGGCAACGACCAGATTGGGATTGTCGAAGGCGGCGCCATAGGCGTGGCTGAGCGCATAACCAAGCTCGCCGCCCTCATGGATGCTGCCGGGCGTTTCCGGCGCCACATGGCTCGGGATGCCGCCGGGAAAGCTGAACTGCTTGAACAGCCGCTGCATGCCTTCGGCGTCTTCGGCGATGTTCGGATAAAACTCCGTGTAGGTCCCTTCCAGATAGGCATGCGCCACCAGAGACGGCCCGCCATGGCCGGGACCGATGATATAGATCATGTCGAGGTCGTCGCGTTTGATGACGCGATTGAGGTGCACGTAGAGCATGTTGAGGCCCGGCGACGTGCCCCAATGGCCGAGCAGGCGCGGCTTGATGTGCTCGCGCTTCAGCGGCTCGCGCAGAAGCGGATTGTCGAGCAGATAGATCTGCCCGACCGACAGATAGTTCGAAGCGCGCCAATAGGCGTCCATCAGGCGGAGTTCGTCGGCCGACAACGGTGCTGCTGATTTTCCGGATGCCGTCTCTTTCATGGATGCTGTTTCAGGCGAAACCATCTGAGCCTCCCGGTCAAAAGGACCTATGCTGAAATTCCCTCCAGCTTGCCGTCGCGCAAGCCATCGCAGTCTCTCGAATTCGCTACGGTCGTTGCTGTTTTTTCTGCGGCGGGCAGGATGGTGGAACGCTTGAAGTACGAACGACAGCAGCAGGAATACGCTTGCAGCGCCGCGGACACAGGCCGCGGCGGTCTCGACGCATATCTTATTGCGGATAGGGCTCGGCGTAGTGCTCGACCACGCCGCGAACGCCGCGCACGTTCTCAGCGAGGATGCGGGCCGCCTTACGGCAATCGGCGGTATCCACGTTGCCCCAGAGGTGCACGATGCCGTCGGTCACGGCGACCTTTATGTCCAGGCCTTCAAGACCGGTATTTTCGCCGATGCGCACCAGGATACTGCGCCGGATGGCTTCGTCGCCGGCCGCCGTCTCGTCTTGCTTTGCAGACAAGATCGCCTGCAGCAGATCGGCGCGACTGACGATACCGACAACAAGGCCGTTTCTAAGCACCGGTACACGCTTGATGCCGCGCTCCCGCATCAGAGACGCAACGCGCGCGACGGAGGCATCCTCATCGATGGTCACGGGATTGGCCGTCATGGCATCACCGACCCTCCAGGAGGATCGGCGCACATAGGCGCTCGCCCGCTCGTCCGCGGCCCCGGTCGGGTCGGCGACCGGAATGCCGCCGCCAAGCTCGCTCCGGCGAATGAGGTCGCCTTCGCTGATGACGCCCACCAGGGCTCCATCACCGTCGACCACGGGAAGGCCACTGACATGATTGTCGAGCATAATCCGGGCCGCCTGCCTGACGCTGTTGTCAGGGGACAACTTGACGACCGACGTCGTCATCACATCTTTAACGCGCATGTCGATCCCGCTCCCCAAAGGACTTGGCACCGTCATTACGCTTCGTAAGGTAGTCCCATCTCGTCGGTTCGACAACTAATGGGTGGAGAAAAGGGAAATGGCGGACAGGGTGGGATTCGAACCCACGGTACGGTTTCCCGTACGCTGGTTTTCAAGACCAGAGCCTTAAACCACTCGGCCACCTGTCCTTGCCTGAAGCACCGCGCGACTGCGTGCCGGGCACGGCGTTATTGCGCGAAGCCTTGGCGCTTTGCAAGAATTAACATGCGTCGCTGCAAGATTTTCTCGACCGCTTTGAAGAGCAGGCGCCGGGCCCGATCACGTTAACCAGCCGTAAACCATAACTCACGAAATGCGGAGCCGGCCTGTGGATGAGTTCGCATTTTTGCCTTGATGATGTCATGAATACACACCTGTTCCGTTTCGGGACGTCGAGATTTCCGCTGGGGGTAAGCGGAAGGTTTCGAGTACGGCTTTATCGATCGATGTTGTGGGACAGATGACCTCCAATAAAAATGCGGCATATCTGGTCAAGGGACTGCGCCTTGCGGCGATCCCGGCACTGTGCGTAACGCTTGCCGCCTGCGGCTCCACGTCGAATGTCAAGAAAACTGCGCGGAGCAAGGAGTACTTTCCTGAATCCGTCTATGGCGTAAAGGCGAGCCCGCGCGTTGCCACCGGCAACAACATCCCGAAGGGCGGCGGACGCTTTCAGGTAGGCAAGGCCTATCAGGTCAAGGGCAAGTGGTACCAGCCCAAGGAAGACTTCGGCTATAACAAGACGGGTATGGCATCCTGGTACGGCTCCGCCTTCCACGGACGCCTGACCGCCAACGGCGAAGTCTACGACAAGGCGCATCTGTCGGCCGCCCATCCGACGTTTCCGCTGCCGAGCTACGCCCGCGTCACCAACATGGAAAACGGCACCTCGGTCATCGTGCGCGTCAACGATCGCGGCCCCTACGAATACGGCCGCATCATCGACGTTTCCTCGAAAACGGCGGACCTGCTCGACATCAAGCGCAAGGGCAGCGCACAGGTGAAGGTGCAATATGTCGGCCGCGCACCGCTCGAAGGCAACGACATGCCTTACCTGATGGCGTCCTATGTCGAGAAGGGCCAGCGCGGGCCGAGCATCATGCCCGAAGGGCAGATCGCAACCGGCGTGATGGTTGCCTCGAACGAACCGTTCCGCAAGCAAAGCCTCGGCACCATCACCGTGCCGGCCAAGGCGTCGCTCGACGTCAGCGAACCGGTCACCGCGATGGCCGCGCCCGTGCCGCAGTTTGCCCAGCAGCCGGCGTCGTTCAACGAATTCGTCATGCTGCCGGAAATCGGCCCGATCCCGCGCGAGCGGCCGGAGTACATTCCGATGCCCGACGGCAACATGGCATATGCGGCTGCCTATTACGAAGTTCGCGTCAGCGACGCCGAATCGCCCTTCGAAGCGATCATGGTCGACAAGAAGCAGCTAACGCCGCAAGTCATCGTCGACTACGCCAAGCGCCAGAAAACGAACGGTTCGGCCCGTTAACAGTTCTCGGCGTTGTGCCAAAATGACCACGCTGCTATGCCCGAGGGGAAACCGGAGTTTCCCATGCGCATGAAGATGCTTTCGGCCGCTTTCCTTGGCCTTGCGTTGTTTGCCGGCGCCGCATTCGCGCAAACGCCGGCACCCGCCTTCGACACCAAGGCAAAGCAGATCCTGCTGGTCGATGCAGAAACCGGCACGGTGCTTTTCTCGCGTGCCGAAAACGACCCGATCCCACCCGCTTCGCTTGCCAAGCTGATGACCATGGAGGTCGTCGCCGAAGCGCTCGGCAAGGGCGAAGTCTCGCCCGAAACCCTCTACGACGTATCGGAGCATGCGTGGCGGACCGGCGGCGCGCCGGCCGGCACCTCGACGATGTTTGCCGCTCTGAAGTCGCGCATCCGGGTCGCCGATCTCCTGCAGGGCGTAGCCGTTCAGCTGGCCAACGATGCCTGCATCATTCTCGCCGAGGGCATGACCGGCAGCGAAGGTGCGTTCGCTGAGCGCATGACGGCGCGCGCGCGCGAACTCGGCATGCCGGTTGCGACCTTCCGCAACGCCACCGGTCTGCCCGATCCCGGCAACAAGATCACGATGAGCGAGCTCGTGACGCTCGTCCGCCACCTGCACGAAGCGCATCCCGATCTCTACCGGCTCTATTCGCAGCCGGAATTCGAATGGAACAAGATCCTCCAACGCAACAAGAACCCGCTGATCTCCGCCAATATCGGCGTGGACGGCCTGGCAACGGGCTTTGCCGAAGGTTTCGGCTTTTCGCTCGCCGCGTCGCTGCAACGCGGTGACCGCCGCGTTTATCTCGCGATGGGCGGCCTTGAAACCGACAAGGAACGCATCGAAGAAAGCCGCAAGGTTCTCGACTGGGCGATGACCGCCTTCGAGAAGAAGCGGATCTTCGCCGATGGAGAAGCGATCGGCGAGGCAGCCGTCTATGGCGGCGACGCGTCTCACGTCGCGTTGGTGGCCGGCGGTCCGGTCGACGTGCTGCTGCCGGTCAACAATCCCGAGCGGCTGACGGCGCGCATCGTCTACAAGTGGCCCTTGCGGGCGCCGGTGACGGCCGGCACGGAAGTCGGCGTCGTCAAGCTGTGGAACGGCGAGAAACTGTTGCGCGAGGTCCCGGTCAAGACGGCCGGCGCGGTGGGGCAGGGAACCCTGACGAGCCGCGCGGTCGACGCCCTGCAGGAACTGCTTTTCTTCTGGCTCTGAGCCGCGCTCACTCGAATGCCTCTTCAAATCGTCACCTGACGGTTTCGCCCGGAGGACCAATCGGCTAAACAGGGCCAAACCGCATGCCGATACGGGAAAGCATGGTGTCGCTGAAAAAAGGTCTATTCGTAACATTCGAAGGCGGGGAAGGTGCCGGCAAGTCGACGCAGCTCCGCCTGCTAGCCGATTCCCTGCGCGCCCGCGGCTACGAGGTGCTGACGACGCGCGAGCCGGGTGGTTCTCCCGGCGCCGAGGCGGTGCGTCACGTGCTGCTTTCGGGGGCTGCGGAATCCTTCGGAGTGCGGATGGAGGCGATTCTCTTTGCCGCAGCCCGCAGCGACCATGTCGAGGAGGTCATCCGGCCATCGCTCGACAAGGGCATCATCGTGCTTTGCGATCGCTTCATGGATTCTTCGCGCGTCTACCAGGGCATCACCGGCAATCTCGAACAAAGCTTCGTCGAAAGCCTGGAGCGCGTAGCAATCAACGGTGTCGTGCCGGACCGCACCGTGATCTTCGACCTGCCCGCCAGCGTCGGCCTCGAGCGGGCGCAACGCCGCGCCGGCGACGACAATCCCGATCGTTTCGAAAAGGAACAACTAGAGACCCACGAGAAGCGGCGCGACGCCTTTCTCGACATTGCCAGACGCGATTCCGAGCGGTGCCGGGTGGTGGATGCGACGCAGCCGGTTGAGGCCATCACCGCCGAGGTGCTTTCGCTTGTCGAAGCGCTTCTGCCGCATGGCGACGGCACGGACACGTCGGCCGAGGAAGCCGTGTCATGAGCGAAAGAGCCGGGGTCCTTGATGGCGCCATTGCGCCCGCGGAGAACAATCGCCTGTTCGGCCATGAGCAGGCGGAAGCCTTTCTGGCGCAGAGCTATCGCTCCGGCAAGGGGCACCACGCGATCCTGATCGAAGGGCCGGAAGGGATCGGCAAGGCGACACTTGCCTTCCGCTTTGCCCATCACATCCTAAAAAATCCTGAACCGTCCGACGCGCCTGAAACGCTTGCCGACCCGGACCCGACCTCTGCGATCGGCAGGCAGCTTGCCTCCGGCGCCTCACACAATCTCCTGCACCTGGCCCGCCCGATCGATGAAAAGACGGGAAGGGCGAAGGGGGCGATCACCGTCGACGAGGTCCGGCGCGCGGGCAAGTTCTTCAGCCAGACCTCCGGCACGGGCAATTGGCGCATCGTCATCATCGATCCGGCCGACGATCTCAATCGCAATGCGGCCAACGCCATCCTGAAGATCCTCGAGGAACCGCCGCGCCGCTCGCTGTTCCTGGTGCTGACGCATGCACCCGGAAAACTGCTGCCGACGATCCGCTCGCGCTGCCTGCCGCTGCGACTGAAGCCGCTCGACGCAGCACCGCTCGGCCAGGCATTGGCGCATCTCGGTTTCGATCTCGAGGGCGAGAATGCCGGGCGCATCATCGCAGCCGCCAGCGGCAGCGTCGCCGAGGCGCTGAAGCTGATCAACTATGGCGGACTGGAAATCGCGGCAACCTTCGAGGGCATCCTTACAGGGCAGGGACCGTCTGTCCGGAAAGACATGCACAAGCTCGCCGATGCACTCGCCGGCAAGGACAGCGAAACGATCTTCGATTTCTTCCAGGCCCTTGCCAGCGATCGCATCATGCGGGAGGCGCGGGAGGCGGCCGTTTCGGGCGATATCATGCGCGCCGACCGCTTCGCCCGGCTGTCAGCCTCCGTGACCGAGCGACTGACGGTCAGCGATGCCTATAATCTCGACCGAAAGCAGACCATTCTGTCGCTGCTCGACGATATGAAAGCGGCGCTATAGCGCCGGTTGAAAACGCCATTTTCGCTCGATCGCCGCCTGGAGGTCCAGCTTGTGGTGCTGCGCGAAGAGCAGGACGTGCCCAAGAAGGTCTGCGGTCTCGTCGGCCATCTGTGTCCGGAGGTCGTCCGGCGATTTCCCCTGGGACCGCCCGCGACCGCTCAGCTTGTTCCAGGCCTGGGTCAGTTCCCCCATTTCCTCCTGCATCTTCAAGATGAACCAGTCGGGATCGCGCTCGATCCCGTGCGCGGCGGCATAGCCGGCCGACGCGGTTTCAAATTGGCTGCCAAGTTGATCCAGCACGACTCCCCCCCTCATTTGTTTCCCGTTTGTTCTAAATCTTGCACGCGGGGCGCGCAAGGAGGAGGGCGGTGGCGGCGGCCGCTTCGGCCGGGCTTTTCATGGATCGCATGTTTCTTCCTAACAGCGTATGCGCTAAGAGCGTGCGTAGCTTAATCCGAGATAGATCGAATCCGCCTATGAGAGACACGTCCCCCTTCTACATCACGACAGCGATTTCCTACCCGAACGGCAAGCCGCACATCGGTCATGCCTATGAACTGATCGCGACGGATGCCATGGCGCGCTACCAGCGCCTCGACGGACGTGAGGTTTTCTTCCTGACCGGCACGGACGAGCACGGGCAGAAGATGCAGCAGACGGCGCGCAAGGAAGGCGTGACGCCGCAGGAACTTGCCGACCGCAATTCGGCCGAATTCCAGAAGATGGCCGTGGCCCTGAACGCGTCCAACGACGATTTCATCCGCACGACCGAGCAGCGCCACCATCAGGCGTCGCAGGACATCTGGATCCGCATGGGCGAGGCGGGCGACCTCTACAAGGACTCCTACGCCGGCTGGTATTCGGTGCGCGACGAAGCCTATTATCAGGAGAACGAGACCGAGCTGCGCGCCGACGGCGTGCGCTACGGCCCGCAGGGGACGCCGGTCGAGTGGGTCGAGGAGCAGAGCTACTTCTTCAAGCTGTCCGAATACCAGGACAAGCTGCTGAAGCACTACGAAGAGAATCCGGATTTCATCGGCCCGGCCGAGCGCCGCAACGAAGTGATCTCCTTCGTGAAGTCCGGCCTCAAGGACCTCTCGGTTTCGCGCACCACCTTCGACTGGGGCATCAAGGTGCCGAACGATCCGGCGCATGTCATGTATGTCTGGGTCGACGCGCTGACGAACTACATCACCGCGACCGGTTATCTCGACGACCCCAAGGGCCCGCGCGCCAAGTTCTGGCCAGCGAACATCCATGTGATCGGCAAGGACATTATCCGCTTCCACGCGGTCTACTGGCCGGCGTTCCTGATGTCGGCCGGCCTGCCGCTGCCCAAGCGCGTCTTCGCGCACGGCTTCCTGCTCAACAAGGGCGAAAAGATGTCGAAGTCGCTCGGCAACGTCGTCGACCCTTTCAACCTCGTCGAACATTTCGGTCTCGACCAGATCCGCTACTTCTTCCTGCGCGAAGTCTCCTTCGGCCAGGACGGCAGCTATAGCGAGGAAGGGATCGCGACCCGCATCAATTCCGACCTTGCCAACGGCATCGGCAACCTGGCGAGCCGCTCGCTGTCGATGATCGTCAAGAACTGCGACGGCCAGGTGCCCGTGTGCGGCCCCCTGACCGACGAGGACAAGGCGATGCTGGCTGCGGCCGACGCACTGCTTGAAATCACCCGCGACGAGATGGGCAAGCAGATGATCCACCGGGCGCTGGCAGCCATCATCGCCGTGGTCTCCGAGACCGACCGTTACTTCGCCGGCCAGGAGCCATGGGCGCTGAAGAAGACCGATCCGGCCCGCATGGGCACGGTGCTTTACGTGACGGCCGAAGTCGTGCGCCAGATCGCCATCCTCTTGCAGCCGTTCATGCCGGAATCCTCGGCCAAGCTGCTCGACCTGGTGGCAGCACCGGCCGACAAGCGCGACTTTGCGGCACTGGGCGAGGCGGGACGCCTCGTTTCTGGCACGCCCCTCGAAGCGCCTAAGCCGGTGTTCCCGCGCTACGTGGCACCGGAAGCGCAGTAAGGCGTCGAGCATGCTGATCGATACCCATTGCCATCTGGACTTCCCCGATTTCGAAGCCGAGCGCGATGACATCATCGCGCGGGCTCAGGACGCGGGCGTCGAGCAGATGATCACGATCTCGACCCGCGTGAAGCGGTTCGAGACGATCCTTGCGATCGCCGAGGCCTATCCGAACGTCTTCTGTTCCGTCGGCACTCATCCGCACAATGCGGACGAGGAGCTTGATATCACCACCGAGGATCTCGTGCGGCTTTCGGCCCATCCGAAGGTGGTGGCGATCGGCGAGGCAGGTCTTGATTACTTCTATGACAATGCGCCGCGCGAGGCCCAGGTCGAGGGCCTGCGTCGTCACATTGCGGCTGCCCGCGAGACCGGCCTGCCGCTCGTCATTCACAGCCGCTCGGCCGATGAGGACATGGCGGCGATCCTGGCCGAGGAAACCGGGAAGGGGGCCTTCCCTTTCCTTCTGCACTGCTTCTCTTCCGGTCCGGAGCTCGCCCGTGTCGGCGTGGAGCTCGGCGGCTACGTGTCCTTTTCGGGCATCCTGACTTTCCCGAAATCCGAAGAGCTGCGTGAAATCGCCAAGACCGTGCCGCATGACCGGATGATCGTCGAAACCGACGCGCCGTACCTCGCGCCGAAGCCGTTCCGCGGCAAGCGCAACGAGCCGGCTTACGTTGCCCATACGGCAGCCGTGCTTGCCGAGACGATCGGGGTGACCACTGAGGAGATTGCAAGGATCACCACGGAGAATGCCTTCCGCGTCTTCTCCACGATGCCGAGGCTCTGACGTGGCGTTCCGGCGCACGTTCACCATTCTCGGCTGCGGCTCGTCACCAGGCGTGCCGCGCATTACCGGGGACTGGGGCGCCTGCAATCCTGACAATCCGAAAAACCGGCGCATGCGCGCGGCCTTGCTCGTCGAGCAAATCGCGCCCGACGGCGGCAAGACGACCGTCGTCATCGACACCGGGCCGGATTTTCGTGCGCAGATGGTCGCAACGAACGTGCGCCACATCGATGCGGTGATCTATACCCATTCCCATGCCGACCATCTGCACGGGATCGACGACTTGCGCGGTTACGTCATCGAAAACCGCAGGCGGGTGCCGATCTGGGCCGATGCCTATACGATGGGCCGTATTCGCGAGGGGTTTGGCTATTGCCTGGAATCACCGCCAGGCAGCGGCTATCCACCGATCGTCGAGCCGCACATCATTGCCGATGATCTGTCGCCGGTGGTGATATCAGGCGCCGGCGGGCCGATCGCGTTCCGGCCGCTGATGCAGTTTCACGGCAATATTCATTCTCTGGGCTTCCGCATCGGCGACTTTGCCTATTGCAGCGATGTCAGCGATTTTCCGGCCGAGACCATTGCCAAGCTCGGCGACCTCGATCTGCTGGTGATCGATACGCTGCAGTACAAGTTCCACCCGAGCCATCTGTCACTGGTGCAATCGCTCGGCTGGATCGAGCGCCTCAAGCCGAAGCGGGCGGTGCTAACACACATGCATGTGCCGCTGGATTACGACACGGTGCAAGGCGAGACGCCTGATCATATCGAGCCGGCATACGACCTGATGCGGCTCGAATTCGATGTCGATGATCCTACGCCCGGCGCCTAAATCAGATTAGAATAAATCTATAATATACTGATTTATTTCGAGAAATATGGCGTCAGGTTGGCGCGAATGCGATCCAGAACCGTCGCACCCGACAGGTCCGGAACGAAGCGCTGGCCGGTGATCTTTTCGAAGGCTTCGATATAGACCGCCGAGGTCTGCTCGATGAGATCAAGTGGAATTTCCGGGATCGGATCCTTGTAGGGATCGCAGCGCGCAGTGACCCAGGCACGGACGAAATCCTTGTCGAAACTCCTGGGACGTTCGCCGCGCTCGAAGCTTTCCTGGTAGCTGTCGGCGATCCAGTAGCGGCTGCTGTCGGGTGTGTGGATCTCGTCGGCGAGAATGATCGTGCCGTTTTCGTCGGTTCCAAACTCGTATTTGGTGTCGACGAGGATCAGGCCGCGCTCGGCGGCGCGCTCTTGACCGCGGGCAAACAGCGCAAGCGCATATTGCCAGACGGTATCGAGCTGTTCCTTCGTCAGCAGTCCTTGCTCGATGATCGCTTCGACCGAAAGCGGCTCGTCATGGCCGCCGTCGAAAGCCTTGCTGGTGGGCGTGATAATTGCCTGGGGAAGCTTCTCATTGTCGCGCATTCCGTCCGGCAGGGTGATGCCGTACATCTCGCGCTCGCCGTTGCGGTATTTCGTCAGGATCGAGGTACTGGTCGTTCCGGCGAGATAACCGCGCACGACGACCTCGACCGGCAGGATGTCGAGCCGCTTGCCGATGACGACATTGGGGTCCGGATAGCTGACCACATGGTTCGGGCAGATGTCGGCGGTTTCCTCGAACCAGTAGCGCGCCGTCTGCGTCAGCACGTGACCCTTGTTCGGGATCGACGTCAGGATGACGTCGAAGGCGCTGAGGCGGTCCGTCGCGATGATGATGCGGTTGCCATCGGGCAAGTCGTAGTTTTCGCGAACTTTGCCTTTGTAGCGGTTTGGCAGTTCCGGAATGAAAGCATCTGAAAGAACGCGCAATTCGCTCATCACATCTGGCCTTGAAAATGAGGTGTTCGGTTCGGGAACGCTAAGCAGGCTGGAAAGGCCCGGTCAAGCTCGCCAAGGCAACGTTCAGCCGCAATCCATGCTTTCCGGCATATACGTTAGTTCCATAATCTATCTTATGTGATCTTTGCATGTAGCCGGGTGGGTTCAAGGATGAAGTGCGACTTGCGATAGATACCAATGGGTTGTCACTCGCAAGGAATGGCTCATGAGACGCACCTACTCCCAAATCGATATGGATGAACGTCGTAGGATCGCCCGGTGGCGAGCGGCTGGCCTGAGTGTCACTGTGATCGCCGAGAAGCTTGGGCGGCATCGCTCGACGATTTTCCGGGAACTCAGCCGCAATGCTT
Organism: Ensifer sp. EB106-05-01-XG146; assembly: GCF_058791875.1. Classification (NCBI taxonomy): domain Bacteria; kingdom Pseudomonadati; phylum Pseudomonadota; class Alphaproteobacteria; order Hyphomicrobiales; family Rhizobiaceae; genus Ensifer; species Ensifer sp. EB106-05-01-XG146. Next base: position 1,558,760 of record NZ_JBYTDX010000001.1, on the reverse strand, counting down.
TCGACGATGTGCAAATGCCGGAGCTCAGCGGCTACTACTGTGTCACGGCCAACGAGATGGCGCGTGAGCGCAGAGCCAAGCTGCGCAAGCTTGCTCGGTTTGCGCATGTGCGCCGATCGGTGATCGAGCGGATCATGCATGGCTGGTCGCCGCAGCAGATCGCCGGCCGCATGCGGCTTGAGCGTCATCCGATTTCCGTCAGCTACGAGACGATCTACAAATTCGCCTATTCCGCAGACGGCCTTGCCATCAAGCTGTGGCGGCATCTGCCGGAACGTCGCGCGAGACGTCGACCGCGGCATGCCAGGCGGCGCTACGGCCGCCGTTTCAGCCCGGAACTCAACATTCTCCATCGTCCTGACGCGGTCGACGAGCGCAAGCAGTTCGGTCATTGGGAGTGCGATCTCATTCAATTTCGCAAGAAGTTCGGCAAGGCCAATGTGACGTCGCTGGTCGAGCGAGTCAGTCGCTTTGCCGTCTTCCTGCGCAACAACGACCGGCAATCGAAGCCGATCATGGACGGGCTGATCCAGGCGCTGCAGTCCCTGCCCCATCTCGCCCGCCGGTCGATTACCTTTGACCGTGGCACCGAATTCAGCGAATGGCCGTATCTCCAGGCTGGCATCGGAACGCAGACATGGTTCTGCGACCCGCAGGCGCCGTGGCAAAAAGGCACCGTTGAGAACACCAATCGCCGTGCTCGCAAATGGCTTTCGAGAGAGGTGGATCCTCTATCGATCACCGACGGTGACCTGAAGGACATTTGCGATCGGCTTAACTCGACGCCCCGAAAGTGCCTCGGCTATCGAACGCCCGCGGAAGTCTTCCGCAAGAAACTGCTCGCGCAAATGCGGCGTGTCGGTTAGCGTTGCACGCGCAAGTCGCAGTTCGGCGTGAACTCACACCGCAAAGTTAAAGTGTCCTGATCCTGCAAAGTTGGAATGTCACTCTCCCCGGGTTTTGATGACCTGGGAGGTTGCGGATGGGATTGATTGCGATGAGCGAGCGCGATCTGCAACGGATTGAGGTTTTGTCGAAAGTGATCGCCGGACGCATGACGTTGGCGTCGGCGGCGCGCGTGCTTGAACTGAGCACCCGTCAGGTCCGTCGTCTGCTGGAGCGGATCAACACTGGCGGCGCGGCTTCAATCCGGCATAAGGCGATCGGCCGACCCTCGAACAACCGGATCAGCGACGGTGTTCGGGATTATGCGGTGACGCTCGTTCGCGAACGCTATGCGGACTTCGGACCGACGTTGGCGGCCGAGAAGCTAGCCGAACGCGATGGACTGACGGTATCGCGCGAGACGCTGCGCCAATGGATGTCGGACGACGGCCTCTGGCTGTCGCGCAAGCAGCGGCGGACGTTTCATCAGCCACGCTTGCGACGCGAGGCCTATGGCGAGCTGGTGCAGATCGACGGGTCGGAGCATCGCTGGTTTGAGGATCGTGGGCCGTCATGCTCGCTGCTGGTGTTCGTCGATGATGCGACGGGCAAGTTGATGCAGGTGCGGTTTGTGCGTTCGGAAAGCGCCTTCACCTACTTTGAAGCGCTGGCGCTGTATCTCAAGCATCACGGGGCACCGGTCGCCTTTTACTCCGACAAGCATTCGGTGTTCCGGGTGGCGAAGAAGGATGCCAAGGGTGGCCAGGGCATGACGCAGTTCGGGCGAGCGCTTTGCGAGTTAAACATCGAGATTCTTTGCGCAAACTCCAGTCAAGCCAAAGGTCGCGTCGAACGGATGAACCGGACGCTGCAAGATCGCTTGGTCAAGGAATTAAGGCTGGCGGGTATCGACGACATGGAGGCTGGCAATGCATTTTTGCCTGGCTTCATAGAGCACTACAACGCGCGGTTTGCCATTGTCCCTGCCCGACCCGATGACCTGCACCGGCCGATGAACCTTGCACCGGATCGGCTGGCCGAGATCCTGTGCAAACGCGAGCAGCGCTATGTCGGAGCGCAACTGACGTTTTCGTTTGAGCGCCGGCGGATCATGCTCGAGGAGACCGAGGTGACGCGCGGTTTGGCTGGTCGCTATGTCGAAACCTATGCCTATGCGGATGGCCGATTGGATGTGCGGTGGAAAGGCCATTCCCTGTCCTACAGGGTGTTCGACAAGGACCAGCGGGTGACGCATGCGGCGATCACCGAGAACAAGCGGCTTTCCGATGTCCTGGCTTACATTAAGGAACGTCAGGACCAGCAGACGCAGCCGGCCGTGAAGACGAACAGCGACAAGAATGGCTACAAACCGCGTGGCCGCAAGCCGGGCAAGTGGACGGACTTCACGAACGATCCGGTGGTGATCGCGCGACGTGAGAAGGCCCTTTCCCGACTTGATGCTGCGGAATGATCCGTCATCGCAACATCTCAAAGCTAAAGCCGAAGAGGTGGCCACCACCCACCCCGATCTGATCTTGCAACCGGATCAGCCGGTCAGATCGGGGCTGGTCGTCGTGCCGTAGGGCAGCTCAAATTGACATTTTAACTTTGCGCCAAAGCGGACAGTTCAACTTGGCTGCCACATTGCATGTAGCCGGGTGGGTTCAAGGATGACATGCGACCCTCTTTCCAACGTTTGCGCAAAGCGCGCCCTCGCCACTTGCAGCACGCCCCTGGCGCTCAAGCCGTCCCAAACGCGGCACGCTCTTCCATGTAGGCCAATGGATCAGGTTCGTCTTTCATCATCGTCTTTCGCCAGGCTTCCTGCTCGGCGTTGATCAGCGCCAATTCCCAAACACAGGCAATGGCCGGTCTCCTTGCAGCATCCATCGGCTCAGAAGCCGTATAGAGCTTCCGATAGTTGCGCTGACACAGAACCGAACCTTGTATCCACCAGTGAGCCGAGATGGAGATGCCGAGGCTGCCGGGATGGACGATGACAAAGCCGGGGCCATTGCTATCGCCCTCAGCCGCCGCGCGCGGAATGACGTCCTGTCGGACGAATGACTGAGCCAGCGTCACCATCGCGTCATCGATGCGCCTGCAATCGGCGGCAAGGCCATAGGCTTTGAGGCCGCCGATGTTCCAGTCGCCCAGGGTAGAAACATCACGTGGGCGGTAAATCTCGATCGTTCCGGCATTCATCGGCGCTCCCATCGATACATTGCCTCCCGCCACCTTGGGTGGTGACATTCGGAGAAAAACGACGAACTGCCAAGCGGTCGGCAAACGTTAGCGTCGCATCGCGTGGAGAAGCTCAACCGGGAGCCTAACCCGGCTCAGCGCCTTTCCGCATGGCTGCCTCCATTGGGCGAGCCTGAATGGTTGGAAGGCTCCGCATAGCTGAGGTCGCGCATGTCAGCGGGCACTCGGCATTCCCCTACCCGCATTAGGTGCAATCATCGCCTTGACAAAAAAATCTGTCAAGGCGATGATTGCACCATGCTCGATCTCGATGTCATAGACGCGCCGGCCGCCGCCGCACTTGCCCTGGAGCCGATCAAGGCCCGTTTGCTGGCGGAACTTGCCGCGCCCGCATCGGCTGCCGCGCTGGCTGTGCGGGTGGGGCTGACGCGCCAGAAGGTCAACTACCATCTGCGTGCGCTCGAAGAGCACAAACTGATAGAACCGGCAGAGCAACGCCGCTGGGGCGGGTTGACCGAGCGCCTGATGGTCGCAACCGCCACGTCCTATGTAGTTTCGCCGGCGGCGCTGGGGCCGATTGCTGCCGACCCCGGGCGGAGCAGCGATCGCCTGTCTGCGAGCTATCTGGTCGCACTGGCGGCCCGCATGGTCCGTGAGGTCGGCGGACTGCTGCGCAGCGCCCGCACGCAGGACAAGCGCCTGGCAACGCTGTCGATCGACACCGTGATCAACTTTCGTTCGCCTGCGGAGCGCGCCACCTTTACCGCCGATCTCGCCCAGGCGGTGAGCGCGCTCGCTGCGCGCTACCACGACGAAGGCGCGCCGGACGCCCGGCCGCACCGGCTCATCATCGCCTCCTACCCTGGGCCGAGCGACGAGAGCGCAGCCAAGGGCGAACCCGACGACACCAACTCCTGAAAGGATAACCCATGCCGATCAAGAAGGATGGCAGCGGAAAGCGCTGGGTTGAAATGAAACTGATCGTGCCCGGCTCGCCCGAAGAGGTCTGGCAGGCGATCGCAACCGGCAGCGGCAACAATGCCTGGTTCACCAAGACGGAAATCGATGAGCGGGTCGGGGGCAAGATCGCCTTCGACTTCGGTCCGAACGGCAGCTCGACCGGCGAAGTGACGCATTGGGAGCCGCCTGCCCGCTTTGCCTATGTGGAACGCGAGTGGAGCGAGGGCGCGCCGCCGGTCGCAACCGAAATCACCGTCACGGCGCGTTCCGGCAATCGTTGCGTGCTGCGCATGGTGCATTCGCTGTTCACAGCGAACGACGACTGGGACGACCAGTTGGAAGGCTTCGAGGGCGGATGGCCGGCGTTCTTCGAGATCCTGAAGATCTATCTCGCACATTTCGCCGGCGAGAAGGCGGTCAGCAGCTTCGCCATGGTTTCAACCGGGGAACCGCAGGCAAGTGTCTGGGAACGCCTGACCGAAGCGCTGGGACTTGTCGGCGCCAATGTCGGCGAGGAGCGCAGCACGCCACCACGGCCCGAACGCCTTGCCGGCATCGTCGAACGGGTGCAGCAGGACACCAAGCAACGCTATTTGCTGCTGCGCCTGAAGGAACCCGGCGCCGGCATCGCGCTCATCGGAAGCTACTCGACCGGCGAAGGCACCAATGCCAGCATCGCGCTCTATCACTATGGAGACGGTGCCAAGTCGCGCGCGAAAGGCAGCGAGCCGAAATGGCAGGAATGGATGGCGACAACGTTCAACTAGATCGCCCATTGGCAGCGGGCGCCTCGCCGCCGCCAGCCTGCGCACGCCATTACGCGGACATCACCAACTTATGATATCTGATATCTGACTTTCATATCGCCAGGCAACAAATTGAATTAACACGATTTACATAGACAGATCTGAGCAACTATCTGAAGCTGCCACCAAAGCTCCTGTTTCCAAAAGCCGCGACTGTCCTATGGTCTTTCATTGCGGCTATGGAGATCGACGATGTTCAGGAGCTTTGCGATTGCCCTCGGTATGGTGGCACAACTGGCAGCCGCGACTGCCGCTTGTGCGGAGGAACCCGTCGATACGGCGCGAACGATCATACGGGAACAGATCACTGCCTTTCTGCAGGATGATGCGGAGACCGCCTACTCCTTCGCTTCACCCGCGATCCGCGGCAAGTTTCCCGATAAGGAAAGCTTCTTCGAGATGGTGAAGCGCGGCTACCAGCCCGTCTACCGGCCTGGTAACTTTGCTTTTGGTCGATCGAAGGTGGTTGGCGACCAGGTGCTGCAGGAAGTTCTGATCTCGGCGCCAGACGGCAGGGACTGGACCGCAGTCTACGAACTCGTGAAGCAGCCGGATGGCAGCTACAAGATCAACGGCGTGATGATTTTGCAGTCGGCGTCGGGACCGGCCATCTGAGACACCGGTCCGCTGGCGGCCATCAAACCGGGGGAAGGTCCCCTCGCCGCCAGGTTTCCTGCGTTTCGGCCATGAAGTCAGCGAAGCGACCTTCTTCGATCGCCAGGCGAATTCCGGCCATCAGTTCCTGATAGTAGGCCAGATTGTTCCAGCTGAGCAGCATTCCGCCGAGCGATTCGTTCGAGCGGATCAGATGGTGCAGATAGGCACGCGAATAGTCGCGCGTCGCAGGGCAAGAGGATTGCTCGTCGAGCGGGCGCATGTCTTCGGCGTGGCGGGCATTGCGCAGGTTGATGCGGCCGTGGCGCGTGAACGCGAGGCCGTGGCGTCCCGAGCGGGTCGGCATCACGCAGTCGAACATGTCGATGCCCTCGGCGACCGACCGCAGGATGTCGTCTGGCGTGCCGACGCCCATCAGGTAACGGGGCTTGTCCACCGGCATGATCGGGCAGGTAATGTCGAGCATGCGCAGCATCACCTCCTGCGGCTCGCCGACGGCGAGACCGCCCACCGCATAGCCCTTGAGATCGAGGCCCTTCAGCGCTTCAGCCGAGCGTTCGCGCAGCTTCGGGATATCGCCGCCCTGCACGATGCCGAACATCGCCTTGCCCGGCTGGTCGCCGAAGGCGACCTTGCAGCGCTCGGCCCAACGCAGCGACATTTCCATCGCGCGCTCGATTTCCTTTGGCTCGGCCGGCAGCGCCACGCATTCGTCGAGCTGCATCTGGATGTCGCTGTCGAGCAAGCCTTGAATCTCGATCGAGCGCTCCGGCGACATATGGAAGAGCGCGCCATCGACGTGGCTCTTGAAGGTGACGCCCTGCTCGTCGAGCTTGCGAAGGCCCGCCAGCGACATGACCTGGAAGCCGCCCGAATCCGTGAGGATCGGGCCCTGCCAGCGGATCAGGCCATGCAGACCGCCGAGCCGCGCGACGCGTTCGGCGCCTGGGCGCAGCATCAGGTGGTAGGTATTGCCGAGAATGATGTCGGCGCCAAGATCCTTCACCTGGTCGAGATACATCGCCTTGACCGTGCCGACGGTACCGACGGGCATGAAGGCCGGTGTGCGGATCGTGCCGCGCGGCATGGACACTTCGCCGCGACGGGCCTTGCCGTCGGTCTTGTGTAGCTTGAACTGGAAGGTCTCGGTCATTTAGTCTTTCCGGAAAAGCAGGCTGGCGTCGCCATAGGAATAGAAGCGGTAGCCGGTTTCGATCGCGTGCGCGTAGGCCGCGCGCATCGTGTCCAGGCCGCTAAAGGCCGAAACCAGCATGAACAGCGTTGATTTCGGCAGATGGAAATTGGTCATCAGCATGTCCACCGCGCGGAAGCGGTAGCCGGGCGTGATGAAGATACCCGTCGGACCGGACCAGGACTTGACCGTGCCGTCTTCCGAGGTGGCGCTTTCGATCAACCGCAGCGAGGTAGTGCCGACGCAGACGATGCGCCCGCCCCTCGCCTTGACGGCGTTCAGCCTCTCGGCGGTCCGGGCATCGACGTGGCCGATCTCCTGGTGCATCACGTGGTCGTCGGTATCATCAGCCTTGACCGGCAGGAACGTACCCGCGCCCACATGCAGCGTCACGAAGTGGCGCTCGATGCCGGCCTCGTCGAGCTTGGCGAAAAGACGGTCGGTGAAATGCAGACCGGCGGTCGGCGCCGCAACGGCGCCCTCCTCTCGGGCATACATGGTCTGGTAGTCGGCGCGGTCCTGCGCATCCTCGGCGCGCTTGGAAGCGATGTAAGGCGGCAAGGGAATGTGGCCGACCGCCATGATCGCCTCGTCAAGCGAGGGACCCGAGAGATCAAAGCGCAGCGTCACTTCGCCGGCATCGCCCTTTTCCTCGACGGTCGCGTCGAGCGTTCCGAGAAAGCAGCTTGAGCCACCGTGGCCGAAGGCAATGCGGTCGTCGACCTTGAGGCGTCGTGCCGGGCGGGCGAAAGCCTTCCAGCGGTCGGGTGCGACCCGCATATGCAGCGTCAGCGAAACTTGCGTCGCGATCTCCTCGCCGCGGCGGCGGATGCCTTCGAGCTGCGCCGGGATCACCTTGGTGTCGTTGAAGACAAGCGCGTCGCCTTCCCTCAGGAACGACGGCAGGTCGAGCACGCCCTTGTCCGCAAGAACGTCGGCGCCATCGGGGCGCACCACGAGCATACGGGCGCTGTCGCGCGGGCTTGCGGGCCGAAGCGCAATCGAAGTTTCCGGGAGGTCGAAGTCGAACAGGTCTACGCGCATTGTTATCTTCAGACAAAAGCAAACCCGCCCCGGCGCAGTTGGCGACCGGGGCGGGTTCGTGCATTAGCGCAAATCAGGCGTCTGCGGCAACCCGCATCGTGACGATCGTATCGGGATCGCGCACCGGCTCGCCGCGCTTGATCTTGTCGATGTTGTCCATGCCTTCGATGACCTGGCCCCAGACAGAGTACTGCTTGTTGAGCCACGGCGCGTCGGTGAAGCAGATGAAGAACTGCGAGTTGGCCGAGTTCGGCATCTGGCTACGGGCCATCGAGCACGTGCCGCGAACGTGGCTGACGTTCGAGAATTCGGCCTTCAGGTCCGGCTTTGAGGAGCCGCCCATGCCGGCGCGGGCCGGGTTGAAGTGCTCGCCGCCGGTCTTGCCGTACTGCACGTCGCCGGTCTGGGCCATGAAGTCCTCGATCACGCGGTGGAATACCACGCCGTCATAGGCGCCTTCGCGGGCCAGTTCCTTGATGCGGGCGACATGCCCCGGAGCGACGTCGGGCAGAAGCTCGATGACGACTTTGCCCTTGGTGGTCTCCAGGATGATCGTGTTTTCCGGATCCTTGATCTCGGCCATGGGTTTTCTCCTTCTGTTGATTTTACTTGCCGACCTTGACGCTGATCATGCGGTCGGGATCGGTGACGGAGCCGTTGTTGGCGTCGTCGCCGAGCTTGATCTTGTCGACATTCTCCATGCCGGAGACGACCTTGCCGACGACCGTGTACTGGCCGTTGAGGAAGTCGCCCGGGGCGAACATGATGAAGAACTGCGAATTCGCGCTGTTCGGGTCCTGCGAGCGAGCCATGCCGACCGTGCCGCGTTCAAACGGGACGTCGGAGAACTCTGCCGGGACGTCCGGACGCGACGAACCGCCGGTGCCGGCAGCCTGCGGCTGGTAGCCGTTTTCCATGTCGCCATACTGCACGTCGCCGGTCTGGGCCATGAAGCCCTTGATCACGCGGTGGAAAGCGACGTTGTCGTATTCACCGGCCGCGGCCAGCGCCTTGATCTGCTCGACATGCTTCGGCGCGATGTCAGGCCTGAGTTCGACGACGACCGGACCATCCTTGAGCGTGATGGTGATGAAGTTGTCGGCCGCTTGCGCAAGCGCCGTGCCCGTGAAGGAGGCAAGCGCGATGGCGCCGGCAAATGCGAGGTGGAGGATTTTCATGGTTTCTCCCTGCGTGGTGAATTTGGGGCCGCCCGTCAGGTACGGCGTTTGGCCTGCAGTGCTTCGTAGACGGACTTGGGCACGAAGGCACTGACGTCGCCGCCCATGGCCGCGATCTGGCGGACCAATGTGGCCGTAATGGGCCGTGATGCCGTGCCCGCCGGCAAGAACAAGGTCTGGATATCCGGCGCCATCTGCCGGTTCATCCCGGCCATCTGCATCTCGTAGTCGAGGTCGGTGCCATCGCGAAGGCCGCGCACAAGCAGCTTTGCGCCGCGCTCTCGCGCCGCGTCGACGACCAGATTGTCGAAGGAAACGACATCGATGTCGCCTGCCCTGTCCGGCAGAAATTCCTGGAGCGAGCGGCGGATGAGCTCGGCGCGTTCGTCGAAGGAGAAGAGTGGTGCTTTGCCGGGGTGGATGCCGATCGCGACGATGACTTTCGCCGCCACGTTCAGCGCCTGCACGAGCACATCGAGATGCCCGTTCGTCATCGGATCGAAGGAGCCGGGATAAAATGCCGTGGTCATCGCACCTGTTTCCGTTTGGTGAAGCCTTTTGTCACGGACGGCGACAGATCGCAAGAGTTGTACGGCGGTTGACCCTGTTCCCTGGGAAACAGCGGGACAGAAAGAATGAATGCTAGATGAATGCCATGTTCAACGGTGCTTCACAGCAAAGACGTTAAGTGTAGTGCCAGTAACAACGGAACTTTTTTGAACGTACTGCCGTTTAGGATGCGAAAGGATTACGGCTATGGGACTTGCTCTGTTTTCGATGGCGATGTTTTTCGCGATGATCTTTGCGACGATACATGGACTGCGCAACGAGTCCCGTGACCGGCGCGAGCGCTACGCGACCCAGAAAATCTTCCGTTGATGGAGGGCACTATGGCCACCCTATTCATGATCGCGGCAGCGGTCATTAGTCTCGTATTCTTGATCGACTTTGCCCGGACGATACGCGACCTCCAGCGCGATCGCCAGGGTTCGGAACGGCTCGACGGCTTCAACGTCTAGCAGTTCCAAAGCTTCGTAAAACGAAGCGTGGTAGTAAGCGGCCGTCGTTCCCTTCCCCTGAGGCGACCGCCATTGTAAGCCGGACGGCATCCCCTGCCCGTCCGGCTTTTTCTTTTCTCTTCTTCGCCCCAAGTCAGGCGCCCTTAGCGGCAGCCTTCGCCGTGATCTCGCCGAGCATCCGGAAGAAGCGCCAGTTCAACAGCACCGCGGCGGCTGCAAGCCCGAGGACGAAGCCGAACCACACGCCGATCCCGCCGAAATTGAAGGGAAAGGCAAAGAGCCAGGCGCAGACGAAGCCGATCGGCCAATAAGAAACCATCGCCAGCAGCATCGGCACCTTTGTGTCCTTCAGGCCGCGCAGCATGCCGGCGGCGATCGCCTGCATGCCATCGACGAGCTGAAACGCACCGGCAATGACAATGAGCGGAGCCGCGAAGGCAAGCACCGCCGCAGCGTCCGGACGGGCTGTGTCGAGATAAAGGGCAGCCAGTTGGCTGGGGAAGAATGCGAAGATGGCGCTGCCGACAATGGCAAAGCCGGCGCCGAGCACCAGCGAAGCGATCGCCGCGCGCCGAACGCCCAGGAGGTCACCGCGGCCATAGGCAAGCCCGACCCGCACCGTGGCGGCCTGCGCAAGCCCGAGCGGGATCATGAAGGCCATCGAGGCGAATTGCAGCGCGATGCCGTGCGCCGCAAGCTCGACCGTGCCGATCGTGCCCATCAGCAGCGAGGCGACGGTGAACAGGCTGACCTCGGCAAGGATCGTCAGCGAAATCGGAATTCCGAGAAAAACGACTTCGCGGAAGGCGACCCAGTCGGGCCGCCAGAAGCGGACGAAGAGTTCGTACTGGTTGAGTTCCGGCTTGGTCTTGATATAGCCGATCGTCAGCGCAGCGCCGAGCACGGCAACGCCAAGCGCTGCGACCGCCGCACCGAAGATGCCGAGTTTCGGGAAGCCGAAGTGGCCGAAGATCAGCACGTAGCAGAGCGCGGCATTGAGCACGAGCGTCGCCAGCGTGACATAGAGAATGATCCCTGCCCTCTCCAGGCCGCTCAGGAAGGCCCTCAGCACCATGAAGATGAGGCCGGGGAAGATCGCCCATTGCGCGATGCGGACATATTCTCCTGCAAGGGCTGCGACCTTGGGCTGCTGGCCGGCAAATAGCAGGATCGGCTCGGCCATCCAGAGGATCGGCGCGGTCAACAGGCCGTAGAGCATCACCACCCACATGCCCATGCGCACCGAGCGGCGCACCGAAACCTTGTCGCCACGGCCGACGGCCTGTGCTGCCATCGGCACCACCGCATTGGCAAATCCGTTGCCGAAAACATAGACGGTGAAATACATCTGGGTCGCGAGGATGATCGCCGCGAGCTCGGTGGCGCCGAGCTTACCGACCATCAGGACGTCCGTCGTGTTGATCGCGAGCTGCGCAAGCTGCGCACCGATGAACGGCACGCCCAGACAGAAGCTCGCGCGATAGTGCGTCCGCCAGGAATTGTCGGTCGTCAACGGTATCGGGCTCGCATTCGCGGTCAGCATGGCAGATTCCTGGCAGTCAATGCGGCTCCGGGCCGCAACCGAAGATCGGGGGGAGGAATCCGGAAATAGAATACCGTCGGGCAAAGAGCCAGCCGCAAGGGCGAGGTTGCTCAAAGTTTCATCGATAGATCACGAAAATTGATCAATTTCCGTGCAATCGTGGCCGCTCCATCGCCTCTGGCTCGTCCGGCGCTACGGCGTCGGCCGGCCCGACATTCTCTGCGCCTTGCGGTCCGACCGCCCTGCTTCTCGGTATCTTCAGGAAGAACACGATAAGCGCGCCGACGAGGAAGCAACTGGCGAGCGCATAGGGCGCGCCGGCAAAGGCGACGGGCGCGGCAGGGCTGGTGAAATAACCGAAGGCCTGGGTGAAGATCAACGGACCGATGATCGTGGTGATGCTGCCGATGCTGGTCAGCGCGCCCTGAAGCTCGCCTTGTGCCGACGACGGCACGTGGGCCGCGGCGATACTGCGCAGCGGCGGATCAGCGAGGCTTTCGAGCGCGGTCGCGATGATCACCGCATAGATCATCCACCCCTGCCAGGCGCCGGCATAGCCGATGGCTCCGAGCGTGGTGAAGGTCAGGCCGAGCACGGCCGTGCGCCACTCCCCAAGCCGCGGCACCACGCGCGGCAGGATGACGGCCATGACGAAGGCACCGCCGATACCGAAGATCCCGAGCGAAAGTCCGATCTGCCCCTCGCTCCAGCCGTAGCGGTAGCTGGAAACGAAGGACCAGACGGCCGGATAGACCGAATGGGCAAGCCAAAAGAGAAAGAACACCAGCCCCACCCAGCCGATGCCGGGGTAATTGCGCATCTGCTTGAGGGCGCCGAGCGGGTTGGCGCGTTTCCACTCGAAGCGGCGGCGGTTGGCGCTGTCGAGCGTCTCGGGCAGCAGGAATACGCCAAGGATAAAGTTGACGAAGGACAGCGCTGCCGCGCCGTAGAACGGGACCCGCGGGCCGAGTTCGCCAAGCAGACCGCCAAGCACCGGCCCGAGCGCGAAGCCGGTACCAAAGGCAATGCCGATCAGCCCGAAATTCTTGGCTCGGTTCCCGTCATGACTGATGTCGGCGATGTAGGCCGATGCCGTGCCGAAGCTGGCGCCGCTGACGCCGGCGAGTACACGACCGATGAACAGCATCCAGTAGCTGGTGGCGAGCGCGCAGATCAGGTTGTCGAGCGCGAAAGTGAAGACGGATGCGAGCAGCACCGGGCGGCGGCCGAATCGATCGCTGAGATTGCCGATCAGCGGCGCAAAGAGAAACTGCATCGCCGCATAGACGAGCAGCAGCCATCCACCATCGATCGCCGCCTCGCTGACATTGGCGCCGGTCAATTCCTTAAGATAGGCCGGCAGCACCGGCACGATGATTGCGATGCCAATGATATCGAGAAACAGGATGAGGAAGACGAGGAACAGGCCGCGTCGCACAAATTTCTCGTCGCGCATGCGATCCCTCCCCGGCGGCCTGCCCCGGGAAAAGAGACAGAACGTGAACAACGCTACCAATTTAGGTGTAACGGATCATTTCGCACGAAACAATCCGTGAACGTCTCAAATTTTCTGATGGGACTATCGCAATGGTTGATAGGTCGAGCGATCTACAGCCTATGCCTCAGCGATGATCCCGCCGCTGTTCGCGCTTCAGGAAGTCCACGAAGGCACGCAACGCCGCCGGCATATGCTTGCGGCTTGCATAATAGAGAAGCGGACCGGAGAAGCTCGTCGTCCACGCCTCAAGGATGAGCATCAGGCGCCCTGCGGCCACCGCGGGCGCGATGAATTCCTCGAACGTCCGGATCACGCCAAGGCCGTCGATGGCCGCCCCGAGTTCGAGATCGATCGTGTTGGCGGTGACGACGGCTGGCGGCGCGATCGTCAGCGCCGCCTCGCCCTCGCCGAACTCCCAGGGAAGCGAGAAGCCGCTGGCGAAGCGGTGGCGAATGCAGGCGTGTTCAAGCAGGTCGCGCGGATGGCCGGGCACGCCGCGCCTTGCGAGATAATCCGGCGCTGCGGCGGTGACATAACGCTGGCGGCTCGGCCCGATCGGGATCGCGATCATGTCGCGCTCGACGCGTTCCTCGTAGCGGACGCCCGCATCGAAACCGGCAGCGAGGACATCGACGAAACCGTCCTCCGCCGTCACCTCCAGGGAAATTGCCGGGTGCTCGCGCAAGAACCGGCCGATGATCGGTGGTAGAATTTCGCGCGCGACGATGGTCGGAACGTTCAGTTTTAGCGTTCCCGCCGGACTGTCGCGCATCTCGTTGACCTGATCGAGCGCACCGGCGATCTCGCCAAGGGCCGGCGTCAGCCGATCGAGCAGCCGCGTGCCCGCCTCCGTCACGGTGACGCTGCGGGTCGTGCGGTTGAGCAGGCGCACCTGCAGCTTCGCTTCAAGGCGGCGGAGCGCCTCGCTCAGCGCCGACGCGGAAACGCCGCGCTTCTTCGCAGCCGCGCGGAAGCTCCGCGCCGCGGCCACTGCGGTGAAGGCATCGAGATCGGCAAGCGGCAAGTCGTCCATTGTGCGGAATTTCGTACAAGTCGTTCGATTGAGATCGGATTATCGCACGGCATCGGACGAAGTAAACAGGAGACCGAGCAAACGGCCGGCTGGTTTTCGGCCTTGTCGAAGGAGAACGAAGATGGATTACGTTTCACTCGGAAAGACCGGTCTCTCGGTTTCGGCGCTCGGCCTCGGTTGCATGGGCATGTCCGGCATGTACGGCCCTGCGGACCGGGCCGAAAGCATCGCCACGATCCATGCAGCGCTGGAAGCCGGCATCACGCTGCTCGACACCGGCGATTTCTACGGCATGGGTCACAACGAGATGCTGATCGGCGAAGCGTTGAAGGGCGGAAGGCGCGACAGGGCGCTGCTGAGCGTGAAGTTCGGCGCCCTGCGCGATGCCGCCGGCAACTGGTTGGACTACGATTGCCGGCCCAAGGCCGTTCGCAATTTTCTCGCCTACACGCTGCAGAGGCTCGGCGTCGACCATATCGACATCTATCGTCCCGCCCGGCTCGACCCGGATGTGCCGATCGAGGACACCATTGGCGCAATCGCCGATCTGGTGAAGGCGGGTTACGTCAGGCATGTCGGCCTCTCGGAAGTCGGATCAGAAACCATCCGGCGTGCGGCGGCCGTGTATCCGATCGTCGACCTGCAGATCGAGTATTCGCTGATTTCGCGCGGCATCGAGGATGAGATCCTGCCGACCTGCCGCGAACTCGGTATCGGCATCACCGCCTACGGCGTCCTTTCACGCGGGCTGATCAGCGGCCATTGGCAGAAAGGCGCGGCCGGCAAGGGCGATTTCCGCGCCATGAGCCCGCGGTTTCAGGAAGGCAACATCGATCGAAACCTCGCCCTCGTCGAGGCTTTGAGACGAATCGCCGAAGGCAAGGGCGTGTCGGTGGCTCAGACCGCGATCGCCTGGGTTGCGGCCAAGGGCAAGGACATCGTGCCGCTCGTCGGCGCGCGGCGGCGTGATCGACTGGCAGAGGCCCTGTCGTCGCGCGACGTCCATCTCAGCGCAGACGATCTGACGGTGATCGAACAGGCAGTGCCGAAGAATGCGGCAGCCGGCGCGCGGTATCCAGAAGCCCAGCTCGCCCACATGGACAGCGAGCGCTAAGCCACAAACGAAAGGGCCGGCAGACAAGCCGGCCCTTTCGAATGATTCTGGTTCAAAGAAATCAGGCTGCGCCCGAGAAAGTATCACAGGCCGTCATCTTGCCGCTGTCGAAGCCGCGCTTGAACCAGCGCATGCGCTGCTCGGAGGTCCCGTGATTGAAGCTCTCGGGAACGACATAGCCCTGCATGCGCTTCTGCAGCGTATCATCGCCGATCTGGGTGGCCGCGTTCAGCGCCTCTTCAAGGTCGCCCTGTTCGAGCAGGCCCTTCTGCTGGGTGTACTTGCCCCAGACACCGGCGAAGCAATCGGCCTGCAGTTCGACGCGCACCGACATCTGGTTGGCTTCGGTCTCGCTCATCGACTGGCGCATCTGGTTGAACTTCGGCAGAACGCCGATCAGGTTCTGGACATGATGGCCGACCTCATGCGCGACGACATAGGCCTGGGCGAAATCGCCGGCCGCATCGAACTTCTGCGCGAGTTCGTCGAAGAAGCTCATGTCGAGATAGACCTTGCGGTCGCCCGGGCAATAGAACGGCCCGGAGGCAGCCGAAGCAAAGCCGCAGGCAGAACGCACCTGGCCACGGAAAAGCACCATCTTCGGCTCTTCATACTGCTGGCCGTTTGCCTGGAAGATGCCGTTCCAGGTGTCTTCAGTCTCGGCGAGCACCGTCGCCATGAACTGCTTCATTTCCTCTTCCTGAGCGGATCCGCGCGGTGCCGGCGAACCATCGCTCTGCTCGAAGCCCGGCATCTGCACCTGGCCGCCGCCGCCTTCCAGCACCTGCAGCATGTCGATGCCCATGGCCTTGAGGATGAAATAGAGCACGACGAGGAAGATAATCGTACCGAAGCTCATACCGCCTCCGGCGCGCCGCATGCCGCCGCCACCGCCTGGCATGCGGAAACCGCCCCCCCGCCCAAACGGGTTGCCGCCACCGGGGCTCGCGCCGCGCTGGTCTTCGATATTGTCGGATTGGCGGCGGCCCTTCCATTCCATGATCTGTCCTCCCCGGCCTCTGAAAGGCGTTGTCGGTCTGCTCTTTTATAAGACGGCCCTAACGTCGTTGTAAAACGCAATCGCGCCCCGTAAGTTCGCGATCTCACCAATCTTTTTGACAAGGCGGACACTTCGCCAAGGCGCTGCCGGCAGCCGGGCCGCCGGCCCGACCGGCCGCCCTCTCTTGAACAGCCGCGCTCGCCTTGACGCAAACCTGCTTTGCGGCTCCTATGCCCATGCGGACAGGACGAGGAGGCAGGGCGATGAAGGCATTGCGGCTCGAAGGTATCGGTCAGCTGCGGGTCGCAGAAGTGCCAAAGCCCCTGCCCGGCCCGGACGATCTGCTGGTGCGGGTCGAAGCCTGCGGCATCTGCGGCACGGACCGGCATCTGCTGCACGGCGAATTCCCCTCCAGCCCGCCGGTGACGCTCGGCCACGAATTCTGCGGCATCGTCGAGGCGGTCGGAAGCAGGGTCTCCGATATCGCAATCGGCGCGAGAATCACCGGCGACCCCAACATCGCTTGCGGTATCTGTCCGCAATGTACCGCGGGGCGCATCAATCTCTGCCGCAATCTCCGGGCGATCGGCATCCATCGTGATGGTGGTTTTGCCGAGTACGTGGTTATGCCCCGCAAGCAGGCCCATGACATACCACTGAGCCTCGACCCCGTTCATGGCGCCTTCTGCGAGCCGCTCGCCTGCTGCCTGCATGGCGTGGATATGGCGGGCATCCGCGCCGGCTCCTCCGTCGTCGTCCTTGGCGGCGGTGTGATCGGCCTACTGGTCGTGCAGCTCGTCCGCCTCGCCGGCGCAACGACGGTCATTCTTTCCACACGACAGGCGGCAAAGCGCCGTCTTGCCGAAGAGGTCGGCGCAACGGCGACGGTCGATCCTTCCTCTACCGATATCATCGAACAGATCGCCGGTGACACCGGGCTCGTTCCCAGCGGGGTCGATGTCGTCATCGAATGCGCCGGCGTTGCCGAAACCGTCATGCAGTCGACTCGCCTTGCCAGGTCCGGTGGCACCGTCGTGATCCTCGGCGTCATGCCGAAGGGCGAGACCGTGGAAATCGAACCGTTCGACATTCTCTTTCGCGAACTGCGGGTGCTCGGATCCTTCATAAACCCCTTCGTCCACCGCCGTGCAGCAGACCTCGTCGCCTCAGGCGCCATCGAGATCGACAAGTTGATCTCGCGGCAAGTGACGCTCGGCGAAGCAGCCGACGTCATTGCGCATCCGCCGGCGGCCGGAGAGGTCAAAGTTCTCGTCATCCCCGGCCGCCCCTGACATTCCCGGCGTTGTTTCGCCGCGCGCGAAGCGCGCTGCATGGCCGGAGGTGCGCAAATATGGCTGGTTCCTGTCGATTCCGGAATTTTCGGGGTTTCGCTTGCAGAAACATTTGCCTATAAGCCGCTTCTAGCCTGAAAAGACCCATCAATGCGTGCCCGGCCGGTGACCTCCCACCTCGGCCGGTTTTTCGCGCAGCTAGAAACGGATGATCGACCATGCCGAAGCGCCAAGATATCAAGTCCATTCTTATCATCGGCGCGGGGCCGATCGTCATCGGTCAGGCTTGCGAATTCGACTATTCCGGCACCCAGGCCTGTAAGGCGCTGAAGGAGGAAGGCTACCGCGTCATCCTCGTCAACTCCAACCCGGCGACGATCATGACCGACCCGGGTCTGGCGGACGCAACCTATGTCGAGCCGATCACCCCGGAAGTCGTCGCCAAGATCATCGCCAAGGAGCGCCCGGACGCGCTGCTGCCGACCATGGGCGGCCAGACCGCGCTCAACACGGCGCTCTCGCTGCGCCGCATGGGCGTTCTCGACCGCTACAATGTCGAGATGATCGGCGCCAAGCCGGACGCCATCGACAAGGCCGAAGACCGCGCCCTCTTCCGCGAAGCCATGGCGAAGATCGGCCTCGAAACGCCGAAGTCGCGGCTGGCGAATGCCACCGACATCAAGGACCATGACCGCAAGACGCACGAGGCCGAGCGCGCCGAACTGAAGAGCCGGCTTTCCGGCGCCGAGCTCGACAAGGCGCTCGATGACCTCGAGAACCAGTGGAACCTTGGCGAAGGCGACCGCAAGCAGCGCTACATGAACCACGCGATGGCGATTGCCGCGCAGGCGCTTGACGATGTTGGCCTGCCCGCCATCATCCGTCCGTCCTTCACGCTCGGCGGTACCGGCGGCGGCATTGCTTATAACCGCACGGAATTCTTCGACATCGTCGGCAGCGGTCTCGATGCGTCGCCGACCACCGAAGTGCTGATCGAAGAATCGGTGCTCGGCTGGAAGGAGTACGAGATGGAAGTGGTCCGCGACACGGCGGACAACTGCATCATCATCTGCTCGATCGAAAACATCGACCCCATGGGCGTGCACACCGGTGATTCGATCACCGTTGCGCCGGCGCTGACGCTGACCGATAAAGAATATCAGATCATGCGCAACGCCTCGATCGCGGTTCTGCGCGAGATCGGCGTTGAGACCGGCGGCTCGAACGTGCAGTTCGCCGTCAATCCGAAGGATGGCCGTCTCGTCGTCATCGAAATGAACCCGCGCGTGTCGCGCTCGTCGGCCCTCGCCTCCAAGGCGACCGGCTTCCCGATCGCCAAGATCGCGGCGAAGCTCGCGATCGGTTACACGCTCGACGAACTCGACAACGACATCACCGGCGGCGCAACCCCGGCCTCGTTCGAACCGTCGATCGACTACGTCGTCACCAAGATCCCGCGCTTCGCCTTTGAAAAGTTCCCGGGCGCCTCGCCGGTTCTGACCACCGCCATGAAGTCGGTCGGCGAAGTCATGGCGATCGGCCGTACCTTTGCCGAATCGCTGCAGAAGGCGCTGCGCGGCCTCGAGACCGGCCTTACCGGCCTCGACGAAATCGAAATCCCCGACATGGACGAGAACGGCGATGGCCGTAACGCCATTCGTGCGGCGATCGGCACGCCGACGCCGGACCGACTGCGCATGGTTGCGCAGGCGCTGCGCTTTGGCATGAGCGAAGCCGAGGTTCACGAGGCGAGCAAGATCGACCCGTGGTTCATCGCCCAGTTCAAGGCGATCGTCGACATGGAAGCACGCATCCGCGAGCACGGCCTGCCTGCCGATGCCGAGAACCTGCGCATGCTGAAGGCCATGGGCTTCTCCGACGCCCGCCTCGCAACGCTCGGCGGCAAGCGCCCGAAGGAAGTCGCGGAACTGCGCAATGCGCTTAATGTCCGCCCGGTCTACAAGCGCATCGACACCTGCGCTGCCGAATTCGCCTCGCCGACCGCCTACATGTACTCGACCTACGAGACCCCCTTCGTCGGTGCCGCCCGCTCGGAAGCAGAAGTCTCCGATCGCAAGAAGGTCGTCATTCTCGGCGGCGGTCCGAACCGCATCGGTCAGGGCATCGAGTTCGACTATTGCTGCTGCCACGCCGCCTTCGCGCTGAAGGATGCCGGCTACGAAGCGATCATGATCAACTGCAACCCGGAAACGGTCTCGACCGACTACGACACCTCCGACCGCCTCTACTTCGAGCCGCTCACGGCCGAGGACGTGATCGAGATCATGCGCGCCGAACAGGAAAAGGGCGAACTGGTCGGCGTCATCGTCCAGTTCGGCGGCCAGACGCCGCTGAAGCTTGCCGAAGCGCTGGAAAAGAACGGCATCCCGATCCTCGGCACGGCACCCGACGCGATCGACCTGGCCGAAGACCGCGACCGCTTCCAGAAGCTTCTGATGAAGCTCGACCTCAACCAGCCGAACAATGGCATTGCCTACTCGGTCGAGCAGGCCCGCCTTGTCGCTGCCGAGATCGGCTTCCCGCTGGTCGTGCGCCCGTCCTACGTTCTCGGCGGCCGCGCCATGCAGATCATCCATTCGGAAAGCATGCTGCAGAGCTACCTGCTCGACACGGTGCCGGGCCTCGTTCCTGAGGACATCAAGCAGCGCTATCCGAACGACAAGACCGGCCAGATCAACACGCTGCTCGGCAAGAACCCGCTGCTGTTCGACAGCTACCTGACCAACGCCACGGAGGTCGACGTGGACTGCCTGTGCGACGGCAAGGATGTCTTCGTCTCGGGCATTATGGAGCATATCGAGGAAGCCGGCATCCACTCGGGCGACAGCGCCTGCTCGCTGCCGGTACACACGCTCGACAAGGACATGGTCGACGAACTCGAGCGCCAGACGGCAGCCCTTGCCAAGGCGCTCAATGTCGGCGGCCTGATGAACGTGCAGTTCGCGATCAAGGACGGCACGATCTACGTGCTCGAAGTCAACCCGCGCGCTTCGCGTACCGTACCCTTCGTCGCCAAGACGATCGGTGCACCGATCGCGAAGATCGCGGCCCGCGTCATGACCGGCGAAGCGCTCGATGTCGCGATCGCCGCCTATGGCGAAAAGCCGGATCCGCGCAACCTCAAGCACATCGCGGTCAAGGAAGCAGTCTTCCCGTTCGCACGTTTCCCCGGCGTCGATACGCTGCTTGGCCCGGAAATGCGCTCGACCGGCGAAGTCATCGGTCTCGACACCGACTATGCACTGGCCTTTGCCAAGTCGCAGCTCGGCGCCGGCGTCGACCTGCCGCGCGATGGAACAGTGTTCGTTTCGGTGCGCGACGAGGACAAGACCCGGGTGTTGCCGGCAATCCGCATCCTCGTCGACATCGGCTTCAAGGTGATGGCGACCAGCGGCACGGCTCGATTCCTCGGTGAACACGGCATTGCCGCCACCAAGATCAACAAGGTTCAGGAAGGTCGTCCGCACGTCGAGGATGCGATCCGCAACCGTCACGTTCAGCTCGTCATCAACACGACGGACGGCAACAAGGCGATCTCGGACTCCAAGTCGCTGCGCCGCGCCACGCTGATGCAAAAGGTGCCCTACTACACCACCATGTCCGGTGCTGAAGCGGCTGCGCACGCAATCAAGGCTCTGAAGGCAGGCAGCCTCGAAGTGCGCCCGCTGCAGAGCTACTTCAAGGCCTAAGAAAGACCGCGGCGCGCGAAACCGTCGCGCGCCGCCGCCATCCCCGAGGGTGTGATGCGCTTCAACAGCCCGCCCCTCCGCTGAACGCCGCATGAACGACCGGTTCAGCCTGCATTCCCCCGGCACATGTTTCTATGACCCTGCGCACTGAGAGATCGGCGGCTTCGCCGGTGGGCGCGACATGGGGCAAGATCGTGCAACTCTATTTCTTTGATTTGCTGTGGGGCGACGAGCACTTCGTCGATGAAGACGGTATCAGCCATTTCGACGAGGGATCGGCCCTCTATTACGGCCAGCGGATCGCAGACAAGATCGGCCGCGATGCCGATTATGGTTCGCTGAAGGTTCAGGTCCGTTCCAGCAACCGCAGGCTGCTGGCAACAATCGTGCCCTCCATCGGCCGCGGCGCCGAACAGCGGGCTCTGCTTGCCCGCCGCCACGTCGGCGCCTCTCTCTACGCTGCAGCCTGAAGCAGCGCCACGAGCAAAGCGCAGGAACATCCATCCTGCGCTTGATCACACTGTTAGTCTGCCGCCAGGGCCTCGGCAGCAGTTCTGGCCCGATCACGACGCGCGTGGCTCGCTGCGAGCCGCACGGTTCTGACGCCCAGATAGAGAGAAGCCGTGGAGATCAGGAACGCGACGACGAAAACCGTGAACAAGGCGGCGTGCATCGTGGCAACGTTCGCCTTCTCGTCGAAACCGCGAAGATTGGCCGTCAGCCCGCAGATCGCCGCGCCGATCGCATAACCGGCCGACTGCAACGTCGGCAGAAACGCTGAGGTCTTGTCCCGCTCTCCTCGCAAGGAGACGTCCATCATCAGCTGGCTGAGCGTGCCCCACGACATGCCGAACCCGGCCCCGACCGCGATCTGGCTCGGGAAGATCAGCCGGTAATCGTCGATCGCGAAGGCGATCATCAGACCAGCGAGCCCGAGGCTGAGAAGCGCAGGTCCCGCAGGGATGAGCTTCACGCGCAGAGCGTGCGAGTGCAGGCTTGCGACGGCGATAGCGGTCACACTCCAGGAGATCGCCATCAATGCCGCGGAAAAACCGGCGGCCGTGGGGCTGAAATTCCAGACATGTTGCAGGCCATAAATGAGGTACACCGAGCCGGACGCCTGAGCGAGCGGCATCAGCAGCACGACCCAAAGTCCGGTGCCGAGCGGTTTTGTGAGCTGAAAGGCGCCCGCGGGCAGGATCGGATGCTCCGCCCGACGGTCGGTTGCGACGGCCGCCCAGAGGATGGTCAGCGCCGTCGCCAGCGCCGCCGCCATCAATGGGACGCTGCTCGCCGTATTTGAGACCGATATCAGCAATATGCCGGAACCGACGACGGTCAGCCGCAGCAGCGGGATTGGACGAGGCGTGTCGGTCGATGGCACCTTGCGTGCCGGTACGATCAGCAGAACGAGCGCAACGAAGATGACGGTTGCGGGAACGTTGACGGCGAAAGCCACCCGCCATGACCAGTGTTCCGTCAGGAATCCGGACACGAGTGGCCCGCCAAAGGCCGCCGTTGCCCAGACGATGGCCTCGGCTCCGAATACCTTTGGGACCAGGCGCGGCGGGAAGAGTTCGGGAATCAGCGCGTAGCAGACCGCAGCAATGATCCCCTCGCCGAATCCCTGAAACACGCGACCGGCGAGGACCTGCGGCATGCTGCCGGCGGCGGTCGCGATGAGGGTGCCGACGACAAAGATGAGCGCGGCCGTAATCAGCGTCCCGCGTGCGCCGAACCTTGACTTGAGCGTGGCGGCAACAGCGCCGCCGAGAATGGCAAAGACGAGATAGAGCGTGACGGCCCAGGACAACAGCGTAGCGCCGCCGATCTCTTCGACGGCTGTGGGCAGCGCGGTCGCTACGAAAAACTCGTTGAATGCGAACAACGCGACCCCGAGGCAAAGGGCAGCCGTCGTCGCCAGATAGTCCGGCCGCAACAGTTCGCTCCAGCGGCCGTCCTCCTGAAGTGCGGTATTGCCCCCGCCTGCCTTGGTTTCGTCCCTCGCCAGAACCATGCCCAACGTTCCTCGCTGCTATCTCTTCGGAACACCTTTGTTACGACCTCAACCGCGGTTGAGGTAAAGCGCTTTCTGCGTAGCTTGCCACCCCATCGCTTCCCCCACAAGTTGCAGTCGCCTTTCAGGGTTCGGTGGATGATGGCGAAATATCTGGCTTTCGCGCTTCCGTTTCTGCTATAACCAAGGTTCGAAGTTTCGGACGGTTCCGGCGTTTACGCGCCGGAGACCGTTTTCTTTTGCGTTGGCGCCGCCCTAAGGGCGGCGCCTCGTGCTTGATGAAGGACATTGAAATGGTCGAAAAAGTGCCGATGACACAGGGCGGATTCGTCAACCTGCAGGAGGAGCTGCGCTGGCGCCAGCAGGAAGAACGACCGCGAATCATCGAGGCGATTGCCGAAGCCCGTGCACATGGCGACCTGTCGGAAAATGCCGAGTACCACGCTGCCAAGGAAGCGCAGAGCCACAACGAGGGCCGGATCACCGAGCTCGAAGACTTGATCGCCCGCGCGGAAGTCATTGATCTCTCGAAGATGTCCGGTTCCAAGATCAAGTTCGGCGCCAAGGTCAAACTCGTCGACGAAGACACTGAAGAAGAAAAGACCTACCAGATCGTTGGCGACCAGGAAGCCGACGTGAAGGCTGGCCGCATTTCGATCTCGTCGCCGATCGCGCGCGCGCTCATCGGCAAGGAAGTCGGCGATTCCATCGAAGTGAACGCGCCTGGCGGTTCCAAGGCCTACGAAATTCTCGCCGTCAACTGGGGCTGATCAGCCCTAGCCAAGGGGCGAAGCCTGCCTTCGCCCCGTTTCTCCTTTTCAAAAGACGATCGTTGCTCGCGCAAGGAGTGCGCTTTCGTGGCCGATATCCGGAACGTCGAGGTCATCGCTCCCAATTTCAAGCGCCGCCTCTCGGGCGTGACGTCCACCATCATCCAGTTAATTCCGATCCAGCGCGCGCTCGGCGAAAAGATCGCCGTGCTTGGCCCGGGTTTGCCTGACACCCTGCCCTCGATCCGCTTCCGCGATCTCCTGCGCCTGTGGAGCGCACCGGACGGACGGCCCTGCCGGGTCTGGCATGCCCGCCGCAATGTCGAAATGCTGCCGGCGATCGTGCTGCGCGACCTTCTCGGCATGAAGCTGAGGATCGTCTTCACCTCTGCGTCGCAGCGCCGCCACACCGGCTGGAGCAAGTTTCTGATTTCGCGAATGGACGCGGTAATCGCGACCAGCGGCAAGACCGCCGCCTATCTGCAAGTGCCGAACACGGTGATCCTGCACGGCATAGATACCAAGCGCTTCCAGCCGCCGGTTGACACAGCGGCAGCCAAAGCTGCGCTCGGGCTCGACCCCAACCAAAAATATGTCGGCTGCTTCGGGCGGGTGCGTAAGCAGAAGGGCACGGATCTCTTCGTCGACAGCATGGTTGGGCTTCTGCCGTGCCGGCCTGGCTGGAGTGCCATCGTCGCCGGTCGCGCCACCGGCCCGCACGTCGCCTTCGAGAACGAATTGAAAGAGCGGGTCGCAAAGGCCGGGCTCACCGACCGCATCCGTTTCGTTGGCGAACACACCAACATTCCGGACTGGTATCGTGGGCTCGATCTCTTCATCGCGCCGCAGCGCTGGGAAGGTTTCGGGCTGACGCCGCTCGAAGCGATGGCGACAGGCGTGCCCGTTATCGCAACCGACGTCGGCGCGTTTTCGGAACTGGTCGTCGTCGGAGAGCAGGAAACCGGCGCCGTGATCGCCGCCAACGATCTACAGGCCATGGTCGAGGCAACGGCTGGCTTCATGGACGATGATCATCGCCGGACCTTGGCTGGCGCGAACGGTCTGGGGCTGACCCGCGCATCCTTTGCGATAGAGGGCGAGGCCCGCGCGATCAACGCGGTCTATGAACGCCTGATGCGTCCCTGACAGGCTGCCACCGCGTGGCAGCCTCGCACTAGACTCTCTCAGCGCTTCGAAGCGAAGAGCTTCAGATAGGCGTCGGTAATCGCCTGCTTCGAGAACTGGTTCATCAGGGTCTCGTGCCCACGTTCGGCAAGCCGTTCACCGAGCGACGTATCGCCCGCGATGCGGTCGATTGCCTGGGCAAAGCCGTCGGCGTCACCGATATCGACCATCAAGCCGTTTTCGCCATCGCGCATGAACCATTGCGGCCCTTCCGAACGGCTGGAAACAACCGGTGTCCCTTGCGCCCAGGATTCGAGGATTACGTTGCCGAGCGGCTCGTGGCTCGACGCCATCACGAAGATGTCGGAAGCGGCAAGGAAAGGCCGCGTGTCCTTCTGCCAGCCGGCGAAACGCACGCGCTTTGCTACGCCGAGGTCGGCGGCCAGTTTCTCCAAATTTGCACGTTCTTCGCCATCGCCGACGAGCCACAGATAGGCGTCCGGCACCTTGGCGATCGCCTGGATCAGCGTGTGGAAGCCCTTGCGCGGAACGAAGCGCCCCATCGACATGACCACAGGCACGTTCTCAGGCGTGTCGAGCGTGGCGCGGCTGATGGGCGCGACCCGCTCGGTTCCGGTGAAGTTGGAGATGACTTCGACGTCGCGCTTCCAGCCGATCTTGCGCACATGCTCGGCAATGCCCGGCGTGTTGCAGACGAGGCAATCGGTGTTGCGGAAATAGTCGAGCCGCAGCGGATAGTCGCCGAGACGCGAGATCTTGATGCAGCCCTTGTAGTTGGGCATCAGGCGGCTGGCGCGCGGCATCCAGGCAAACAGCGCATCCGGCTTTTCGCGGCGTGCCATGCTGCTGACCTTCATCGGCAGGAGGATCCGGTCGAGCGACAGGTTGCGGAAGTTGCTTTCGATGATGCGCGTCGCACCCTCGATGTCCTTCTTCCAGATACGACCATGGCGGATGACCGAGGTCTGCTCGACGCCACGCTCGGCGAGCGCGTTGACCAGGTGGACGAAGAAACGCTCAGCGCCGCCATCCTTGCCGAAGTGAAAATGCATGACTTTCATGAAAACCTCACCGCTTGCTGGCGCGCCGATCCATGTCGTCATGGTTCGGATGCCGCTTGAGCGCGTGCCTCTGATAGATCTTGGCGGCGGTCAGGAAAGCGTACACCGCTCCCGTCATCGCCTCAATGAAGCCTGGAAAACCGCAGCGCCACAGGCCGTTGCGGAAATAAAGCCTAAGGAAATAGAGTGGCGGGCTGAACAGCATTTTGTAAGGGCGCGCCGACTTACCGGCGGCGAACTGCTGATCGGCCTTCAGCGTCGAATACTTGTTTTCCTTGAGGATCTGCTCGTCGATGATCAGCGGCCGATAGTGCAGCAGGCTGCCCTTGGCAGCGGCGCCGACCGCGCCATCCGGCACGATCCCCTCGTGGACTTTCTGATTGAGATCGTATCGTCCCCTGCCCTGGCGGATCAGACGCAGGTTTCGCCGCTCGTGCGCCCGCTCCGGCGTGTAGCCGTAGCCGATGAGGTAGGGCCTGCGCGCGACGCGCCAGCCGACCGTCTCCGGCGGCGCATCGAGCAGCGAGGGCAGCAGTGCCTTCAGCGGTTCGTCCAGGCGTTCGTCGGAATCGATGTTGAAGCACCA
Organism: Ensifer sp. EB106-05-01-XG146; assembly: GCF_058791875.1. NCBI lineage: Bacteria > Pseudomonadati > Pseudomonadota > Alphaproteobacteria > Hyphomicrobiales > Rhizobiaceae > Ensifer > Ensifer sp. EB106-05-01-XG146. Next base: position 1,532,086 of record NZ_JBYTDX010000001.1, on the reverse strand, counting down.
GGGCTGCGTGCATTGGTCGAGCGCGAACTGCTTCTGGCCGGCATAGCCCCGCCACGGCTCATGCAGGAAACGGATCGGCCAACCCTTGTCGATGTAGGACTGCACGAGTGCTGCCGTTCCGTCGGTCGAGCCGGAATCGACGATGACGATTTCTGAGCATTGCTCGAGGCTCTCGATGCAATTGCCGAGATAGGCTTCTTCGTTCTGGCAGATGATGAAGGCGGACAGCGGAAGCTTGTTCATGGGCGGGCCTTAGATCTGGACGAGGCCGATATCCTTGACCTGGCGAATGGTCAGCATCGTGCGCACCGTGTCGACCCGTTCATTGGCCGTCAGCACTTCGATGACGAAATCCTGGAAAGTCGTGAGGTTTTCGGCAACACAATGCAGCAGGAAGTCGCTTTCGCCGGAAACCGTCCAGGCCTGCCGGACGATCTGCCATTCTGCAGTAGCGGCCGAGAACGCCTTGAGGTCGGCCTCCGACTGACGCTTCAGGCCGACCATGCAGAAAGCGACGAGATCGAAGCCGAGCGCCGGTGCGTTCAGCAGTGCGTGATAGCCCTTGATGACGCCGGTCTCTTCGAGCTTGCGCACGCGCCGGAGGCAGGGCGGCGCGGAGATGCCGACCCTTTGCGCGAGATCGACATTGGTCATCCGGCCATCACGCTGGAGCTCGCGAAGGATCTTGAGATCGATAGCGTCGAGCTCGACTTGTTTCGTCATGAACGTTCGTCCTTTTCGTGGTGACTTTGAGCGCGAGGCAAAGTCGAAAACTTGTGTCTGCCGATGGTGAGGTTGCCCCGATGGCGGGCGACGTCGACTGATGTCTGCCTATCCCGGCGCTGCCGCGATCATCTCGGTCGAGATTTTCAGCAAGGCGCGCTCGTCAAGGGCAAGGTCGTCTCGAGTCGGTGCGTGGCCGAGCGCAGCGCTTTCGCAGTGCAACCATGCACGGCCGGCATTCAACCCCATATGCTTCTCCAGCAAAGTGAATCCGCGTGAAATATCGTCAAACCCGCTGGACAACAAGCAGCCCGGCCGACTATTCGCGGGAAAATGGCGTTGGCGATGCCGGTAGATGCGCAAATAGAGGTGGACATCTTCAGGAGCGACGCGAAGAGCGCTCCATTGTCGGCGCGAGGCGCGGATCGATGCCGGGCCGACGCCTGTGCCCTAAGCGCGTCATCTGGTGGCAAAAGCGGGCTTGAGGCTCAAGCACTTGTGTGTATCAGGCTGCGCACTCTTGAAAGTCATGGTGGGGAATACCTAAAGTATGGGACGATTTCCCATTGACGCAATGGAATCGGATGTGGAGGCAATCCTCTCCGATGAGCGAAGGACAAGATTATGACTGCCCGTCACGTGAAAGTGCTGATCATCGGCTCCGGCCCGGCTGGCTATACCGCCGCCATCTATACGGCGCGCGCCATGCTCGAGCCCGTACTGATCGCCGGTATGGAACAGGGCGGCCAGTTGATGATCACGACTGACGTCGAAAACTACCCGGGCTATGCCGATCCGGTCCAAGGCCCGTGGATGATGGAACAGATGCTGAAGCAGGCGACCCATGTCGGCGCCGAGATCGTCAACGATCTCGTGACCGATGTCGATCTGTCGGTGCGCCCGTTCCGCATCAAGACCGACAGCGGTAACGACTGGACGGCGGACGCGCTGATCATCGCAACCGGCGCCAAGGCCAAGTGGCTCGGCATCGAGACCGAACCGACCTTCATGGGCTTCGGCGTCTCGGCCTGCGCCACCTGTGACGGCTTCTTCTATCGCAACAAGGACGTGATCGTCGTCGGCGGCGGCAACTCGGCCGTTGAGGAAGCGCTCTATCTCTCGAACCTCGCCAAGACGGTCACTGTCGTTCACCGCCGTGATAGCTTCCGCGCCGAGAAGATCCTGCAAGAGCGCCTGTTCGCCAAGCCGAACGTCAAGGTGATCTGGGATCACGAGGTCACGGAATACCTGGGTGCGCCGGCCAAGCCGCCGATGCCCGCTTCCGTCAACGGCGTGAAGCTGCGCAACACCAAGACCGGCGAAACCTCCGACATGGTCACCGACGGCGTGTTCGTCGCGATCGGCCACGCGCCGGCAGTCGAACTTTTCAAAGGCAAGCTTCGGCAGAAGTCCAACGGCTATCTTTGGACCGCGGCCGATTCGACGGCGACCGACGTGCCCGGCGTTTTTGCCGCAGGCGACGTGACGGACGACATTTACCGTCAAGCGGTTACGGCGGCCGGCATGGGCTGCATGGCAGCGCTTGAGGCCGAGAAATACCTGGCGGGTCATATGCCCGTCGCAATTGCAGCCGAATAGAAGCTGCGAATCGGGGTGGTGCCGCTGAGGCACCTCGCCCGTGTGGGAACAGATGCATCAGCCACGCCCGGAAGACAGGACCCCGTCTTCCGGAGTGGTTTCTTATGGGGGACTACATGTCGCTGGACTGGGACAAACTGCGCATTTTTCACGCGGCGGCCGAGGCTGGGTCGTTCACCCATGCGGCAGACAAGCTTCATCTTTCGCAGTCCGCGATCAGCCGGCAGGTGAGTTCGCTGGAGCAGGATGTCGGCATCAAGCTGTTCCACCGCCATGCGCGCGGCCTGATCCTCACGGAACAGGGCGAGATCCTCTATCGCACCGCGCATGAAGTGCTGATGAAGCTCGAGAGTGTCAAGGTCCAACTGAGCGAAACCACGGACAAGCCGAGCGGCAAGCTGCGCATCACCACCACGGTCGGGCTCGGCCAGGGCTGGCTCACCGACAAGATCCAGGAGTTCATGTCGCTGCACCCGGACGTGCAGGTTCAGCTCATCCTCGACAATGAGGAGCTGGACGTGAACATGCGCCACGCGGACTGTGCCATCCGCCTGCGTCAGCCGCAGCAGTCGGACCTCATCCAGCGCAAGCTCTTCACCGTGCACATGCACGTTTACGCCGCCCCCTCCTACATCAACAAGTATGGCGAGCCGCAGTCGGTCGAGGACCTCGACAACCACCGCATCATCACATTCGGCGAGCCGGCGCCGAACTATCTGCTCGACGTGAACTGGCTCGAGATCGCCGGCCGCGATTCCGACAATCCACGCGTGTCGCACCTGCAGATCAACAGCCAGACCTCGATCAAGCGCGCCTGCCTGCTCGGCATCGGCGTCGCCATGCTGCCCGACTATATCGTCGGCCGCGATCCTGGCCTCATCCAGCTGCCGATCAGCGCCGACATCCCGTCCTTCGATACCTATTTCTGCTATCCGGACGAGATGAAGAACGCCGCGAAGCTCAAGGTCTTCCGCGACTACATCGTCGCCAAGGCCCGCAACTGGAACTTTTAAGACGCTTCGGCGAATGCTCATTTTCCGAGCATTTCCCCAAGAGGCCGTCAACCATCTGTTTTTACATCGATATTACGGATGCGCCGTCTATATTGTGCGGCGCATTTTTATTGTTCGCCGCAGAAATAGGCAGGGATGCGCGCATGACATGGCTGTCATGCACAGAAAATGATTGTTGCGCGCCCAAAAAAGCAGCATACCAAACTCAGCTGATGCATCTTTGGTGGCTTCTCCTCCCAGTGCCACCGCAGCAGCTGTTCCCCTCTGGAGGTTTAATTACCTTCACAACTTATAAGGGCCCAAGTCATCTTGTGGCCCTCTTTTTTTGTCTACTGTTAGATACAGGCGAAACGTGACGAAAATCACAGCCGGCTATTGAAAGCCGATACTTCGCTTCCCATATTAAAATGCAGCTGATGCATTCTTGGTGGCTTCTCCTCCCCGCCACCGCATTAGCTGTTCCCCTCTGGAGGTTCTTATTACCTTCACAACTACAAGGGCCCAAGTTTTCTTGAGGCCCTCTTTTTTTGCCTGCAGCACGCTCACGGTCTTGTGATTTGAATATCGTGTTTTAGCGATACATTTATCGTTAAAACACGATATGGCGATATACCATGGACCGAGACGAAATCCTCAAGGCGCTTGCCCATCCCTTGCGGGTGAACATCCTCGCCTGGCTGAAGGAGCCGCAGCGCCATTTTCCGACCCAGGAGCATCCGCTCGATCTCGGCGTATGTGCCGGCCAGTTCGAACGCTGCGGCCTGTCGCAGTCGACCGTTTCCTCGCATCTCGCTGTGCTTCAGCGCGCCGGCCTCGTGACAACCCGCAAGGTTGGCCAATGGATCTTCTACCGCCGCGATGAAGAGACGATCGCCGCCTTCCTCGAGAGCATCGGCGATCTCTGAATCAACCACCTTCTCCCAAGCAGCCCCCTGAAAGGACCTCCCATGGCCTCGCTTTTCGACCCCATCACCATTGGTGACATCGCGCTGAAAAACCGCATCGTGATGGCGCCGCTCACCCGCAACCGATCCCCGGGCGCCGTTCCGAACACCCTGAATGTGACCTACTACGAGCAGCGCGCGACGGCAGGCCTGCTGATCTCGGAGGGAACGGCGATCACCCAGCAGGGCCAGGGCTATGCCGACGTTCCGGGCCTCTATACGCCGGAAGCGCTTGAAGGCTGGCGCAAGGTGACGGACGCGGTGCACGCCAAGGGCGGCCGGATCGTCGTCCAGATGTGGCATGTCGGTCGCATTTCGCATGATTCTCTGCAGCCGGGTGGCGGCAAGCCTGTTGCGCCGTCGGCCGTTCGCGCCAAGTCGAAGACCTATCTGGTCAATTCGGACGGTACTGGCTCCTTTGCCGAAACCTCCGAGCCGCATGCACTGGAGACCACCGAGATCGAAGCGATCGTCGAGGACTATCGCAAGGCTGCGCGCGCCGCGATCGACGCCGGCTTCGATGGCATCGAGATCCATGCGGCCAACGGCTATCTCATTGACCAGTTCCTGCGTTCGGGTTCGAACCACCGCACGGATACCTACGGCGGTTCGATCGAAAACCGCGCCCGCTTTTTGTTCGAGGTCATGGATGTCGTGACGAATGAAATCGGCGCCGGCCGGGTCGGTATCCGCCTTTCGCCCGTCACTCCCGCCAACGATGCCTTTGATCCGCAACCGCAGGAGGTGTTCGGCCATGTGGTCAAGAACCTCGCTCGCTACCCCCTCGCCTATGTCCACATCATCGAAGGCGCGACCGGCGGCCCGCGCGACCACCAGCAGGGCGACCAGCCATTCGACTACGACGCCCTGCGTTCGACCTATGTCGCTGCCGGCGGCAAGGCTGCCTGGATGACCAATAATGGCTATGACAGGGCACTCGCGGTAAAGACGGTCAAGGACGGCGAAGCCGACCTTGTCGCTTTCGGCAAGCCGTTCATCGCCAACCCGGATCTCGTCGAACGGTTGAAGCGCGATGCGCCGCTCAACGCGCCGGATCAGGCAACCTTCTACGGCGGTGGCGCCAAGGGCTATACCGACTATCCAGCCCTTGAACAGGTCGCCTGACACTCCCACATGGCAATGCTCCGCCTCTTCGGCGGGGCATTTGTCTTTGGGAATGAAGAGCTTATGTTTTCGCTATATTCAGAAAAATGGTCATTGCATCCTGACGGCGACGTCATCGTAACCCCCTCCAGCCGTCTTTACCCCGTCCGCTATCGCGGCCAGCAGGCGATGCTCAAGGTCGCCGAGGACCCGGAAGAGAAGTATGGTCGCCTGCCCCTGCTCTACTGGAACGGGCATGGCGCTGCAAAGGTCTATGAAGCCGATGGCGACGCGGTGCTGATGGAGCGCACGGACAGCCAGCGCAACCTTTTCCACATGGCGATGACCGGAAGCGACGAGGAAGTGACGCGCATCATCTGCCGCACCGTCGCCGAGCTCCATGCGCCGCGCTCAACACCGGTTCCCGGCGGTCTCGTTCCACTCGACAAATGGTTCGCTTCCCTGGAGACGGCTGCTCCCGCTCAAGGCGGTCTCTTTGCCCGCGCGCTCGAGGCGGCGAAAAGCCTTTTTGCAGATCCCGAACCGCCGGTCGTGCTGCATGCCGACGTCCACCACGCCAACATCCTCGATTTTGGCGACCGCGGCTGGCTGGCGATCGATCCGAAACGCGTCCTCGGCGATCGCGGATACGACTACGCCAACCTGTTCTGCAATCCGGAACTGCCCCTGGTCACCGCTCCGGGCCGGCTGCAGCGGCATCTGCCGATTGTCGCGAAGGAGACCGGCCTTCACCCGCACCGCATTCTCAACTGGGTGCTTGCCTATGCCGGGCTTTCCGCAGCCTGGTTCCTGGAAGACCATGACGATTTCGGCGTCGAGAACGACCTTACGATGGCGCGGATCGCAATCGCCGAGCTCGGCAGCTAGGCTCAACCCGTCCGCAACAGGACGACGGCGTAGATACAGGTCTCTCCGCCGACATTGCGGTAGACGCAATCCTGCGGCGGGCCGAGCTCCAGGCAATCCCCGATGCCGAGCGTATGGGTCTCCAGTCCTTCCACGAAGGTCAGGCGCCCCGCAGTCACCCATATCCACCGGCGATGGAGCGCATAGGCGGATGCCGGGATCGGCACCTCGGCGCCGGCCGGAAGCTCGACCTCGACGAGCTCCAGCGGCAGGTCCGACATCGGCGAGACGTGGCGCCGAAGATATCCGGTCTGCGGATCGCGCCACACCGCCTGATCCTGGCGCCGCGACAGCCTGCCCTGGCTAATCTCCGCACGCGCGATCAGGCTGGACATGGTGAGCCCGAACGCGCCGGCGAGCTTTGCCAGCAGCGTCGCCGTCGGGCTGCTATCGCCCCGCTCTACCTTGTGGATCATCGCGCGCGAGACGCCCGATCGCTCCGAAAGCTCGCTCAGCGACCAGCCGCGCCCCTCTCTTTCCAGACGAATTCGTTCACTGAGCCGTTGATCCAGACTGTCTACTTTAGTATTCATATCGTAGTCATATAGTGAACGAATGCGAGGAGCAAGCATGCTGATCCGGGCGGCCATCCAAGACGATATGCCAGTCATCTGCGAGATCTACAACGACGCCGTGGCGAACACGACGGCGATCTGGAACGAGACCCTGGTCGATGTCGCCAATCGCGTGGCCTGGTTGAAGGCGCGCACGGACGTGGGTTATCCTGTACTGGTGGCGGTCTCCGAGGAAGGCGATGTCATCGGCTATGCATCCTTCGGCGATTGGCGCGCCTTCGATGGCTATCGCCATACGGTCGAGCACTCCGTCTATGTTCACAAGGATCGGCGCGGTGGCGGCATCGGCCGGAAACTCATGGTCGCGTTGATCGCCGAGGCCGAACGGCTTGGCAAACATGTGATGATCGCCGGCATCGAATCGGAGAACGCAGCCTCGATCCGCCTTCATGCCCAACTGGGTTTCGAGGATACCGGCCGGCAGCGTGAGGTCGGCACGAAGTTCGGCCGCTGGCTTGATCTGACATTCATGCAACTGGTGCTTCCGACGGGCTCGCCGCGCTAACCCGCGGCGGCGCCTCGACAATGGCCGTTTGTCTAGGCGGCGGGAGATGCTATGAACCTTCAAGGACTGTTTCTGGAAATGTTTTGACGTGGGTCTTCGGCGGAAGGTCAGATCGGGCGCCTGGGCGCGTATCGCGAGAGCGGCACTGGCGTTGGCTGTCAGCATTCCTGCATTAAACATGAGCGAGGCAGAGGCTCGTATCGACGACTTCGCCGCGCAGCCCAAGTGCGTCTATTCCGGCCCGTCGGCCACCGACTCCGCCAAGTCGCTCTGCATCAGCAAGGAAAACTTCGCCCGCGATATCTGCGGCGTGATCGACCACTATGCGACGGTCAACGACCTGCCCGCGGCCTTCTTCGCCCGGCTCATCTGGCGCGAAAGCCTGTTCCGGCCCAATGCCGTCAGCCCCAAGGGTGCCGAAGGCATCGCGCAATTCATGCCTGGAACGGCGAAGATGCGAGGGCTCAACAACAGCTTCGATGTCGTCGAGGCGCTTGGCAAGTCGGCAGAGTATCTGAACGAACTCAAGTCGCGCTACGGCAATCTCGGCTATGCGGCTGCCGCCTACAATGCCGGCGAGAACGGGCTGGAGCGTTTTCTCGAGGTCGATTGGCTGCCGGCGGAAACGCGCAACTACGTGCTCGCGATCACCGCCTACAGCGTCGAGGACTGGCGCGACAATCCGCCGAAGATCCTCGACCTGACGCTCGACAAGAACAAGAGCTTCATCGACGGCTGTGTGGCGCTCGCCAGCACCCGCAACCTCCGCGACATCGAGGTGATCGACGAAGCCGAATGGGCGCCCTGGGGCGTACAGCTTGCCGCGCATTTCCAGAAATCAGTGGCGCAGCGACTGTTCGTCAGCGCCGTCAAGCGCCTGCCGGAGCCGATCCGCAGCGAGAAGGCGCTTCTGCTGCGCGAGCGCAATGCCAGCTTCGGCCTGCGAATCCGCTACGCCGCACGCATCGGCCGCGAGACCCAGGCGGACGCGAACAAGCTTTGCGCCACCATCCGCAAGAGTGGCGGCGCTTGCCTCGTCTTCCGGAACTGACAGCTATCGAGGCCTGTCCGATCCTGGACATGAGCGCGCGCTAGCCTGCGGCAATCCCTTGCGGAAGCGCCCGCGGGGCGTTCAGGCAGCCAAGTCCGACGAGCGTCGTTGCAACCGCCTCGTCGATCGGCGTGTGCGGCTCTTCGCCGAGCACGGCAAGCAGCCGCTCGTTTGGCATTCTCAACGGTTCGCGCCAGAGATAGCGCATCTTGCGCAACTCCCTGAAGAGCGGAACGAAGGGCGAAGCCAAGTCGATCAGCCACCACGGGAAGGCCCGGACGGGAAGCGCCGGCTTGCCGACAACCCGGCGGATCGCCGCGATCATCTCGGTTCCATTGCGGTCGAGGAAGCCGCGCATGTGGTAAACGGCGAAAGGCGGCAGGTCCTCGGCGCGCTCGACGAGGCGGATCATGGTTTCGGCGACATCGGGCAGATAGGCCCATTGGTGGCCGATCCCCTCGCGGCCCGGGTAGGAAATCGCGCCCAACGCTCTGCCCGGCTTTATCAGCCCTTGCGAAAACCAGTTATTGGCCGCACCGGGACCGAAGAAGTCGCCTGCCCTCACGATGATGACGCCGACACCTGCCTCCGAGGCGTCCTTCAGACGGCGCTCCATCTCCCTGCGGATCAGACCCTTGTCGGTATCCGGGTTCTGCGGCGCGTCCTCCGTCAGGACGGGAAAGGCGTCGCGGCCGAAATTGTAGATCGTTCCCGGTAAAAGGATGCGTGCACCGGTGGCCTTGGCGGCGGCGATCGTATTGTCCAGCATCGGCAGCACCAAGGTGCCCCAATTGCGGTAACCCGGCGGATTGACCGCGTGCACGATCAGATCCACCCCTTCGGCAGCAGTGCGAACGTCGTCCGCGTTCATGGCATCGCCTTGCCGCCAGTCGAACGCCGGCTCGGCCTGCGCCGCCGTCGCGGCGTTTCGGTTCAAGGCATGCACCTGCCAGCCGCGCCTGAGGAGCCCACGGGCGACGGCGCTGCCGATACCGCCCGTCGCGCCGAGCACCAGCACACGTCTTGTTCTCTGCTGCATCTCGGTCATGTCACACTCCATCCGCTTCGATGAAGGCAGGATCACGCATTCACGAGCTAAACGGAATTGCCGAAAAACCTTGCGCGGCTATACTGAAATCCATGAGCAAGATGGATTTGAGCTGGGATTTCTACCGAACATTCCTCGCCGTGCTTAAGGAGGGATCGTTGTCAGCCGCCGCCCGCGAGCTTGGCCTGACGCAACCGACCGTTGGCCGGCACGTGGACGCCATGGAAGCGACACTCGGCTATCCGCTGTTCGTGCGCTCCCCGCACGGTCTGTTGCCGACCGACGCCGCGTTGGCACTCAAGCCCTATGCCGAGACGCTCGCCGCGACGTCGGCTGCGCTCTTGCGCGCCGCGTCGGGCCAGCGCGATACGGTCAGCGGCACTGTGCGCATCAGCGCCAGCGAAGTCATCGGCATCGAGGTCCTGCCGCCGATCCTTTCAGAACTGCACGCCGCCTATCCTGCATTGACGATCGAGCTCTCCGCCTCGGACACGGTCGAGGACCTCTTGCGCCAGGAGGCCGATATCGCGGTGCGCATGGTGGCGCCCGCACAGGATGCGCTGATCGCCCGCCATCTCGGCGCGGTTCCCTTAGGCTTTCACGCCCATCGCCGCTACATCGAGCGACGCGGCATGCCGCAGACACTGGCAGACCTTAGCAATCACAGCCTGATCGGTTACGACCGAGAGACTGCTGCGATCCGGGCGATCATCGCCCGCTCGCCCGAACTGCCGGCTACACGCTTTGCGCTGAGGGCCGACAGCAATCTTGCCCAATTGGCCGCAATCCGCGCCGGCTTCGGCGTCAGCATCTGCCAGAACGGACTTGCGGCACGCGATCCCGACCTCCGCCCAGTGCTGCCCGGCCTGTTCGAGATGAAGCTCGATACCTGGCTGGTGATGCATGAGAACCTGAAGACGGCTCCCCGCTGTCGCGTCACGTTCGACGCACTTGCCGCGGGACTGCGGGCCTATATTCGTGGCACTGCGCTTGCAGACGCGAATACCGAAATCTGACTTTCAGACACCTCCCGCTGCTGCTCAATACTAGTCCTACGCACAAAAAAGCCCGCCAAAATGGCGGGCTTTCAGTTTCCTTGGCACTTCAAGTCGAGCGCTTAATCTTCGGATTCGGCTGGCGTTTCCGCTGCGCCGTTCTCGACGGCCGCCTCTTCGCCTTCCTCTTCGTCGCTTTCCGGTTCGCTGATGCGCTCGACCGAAACGACCTTCTCGTCCTTGGCGGTCGAGAAGATGGTAACGCCCTTGGTCGCGCGGCTCGCAAGCCGGACGCCATTGATCGGCACGCGGATCAATTGGCCGCCGTCGGATACAAGCATGATCTGGTCGTTGTCTTCGATCGGGAAGGCCGCGACGAGCACGCCAATTTCCGTCGTCTTCGAGGTGTCGGTGGCGCGGATGCCCTTGCCGCCACGGCCCGAAGTCCGGAAATCGTAGGACGACGAGCGCTTGCCGAAGCCCTTCTCCGAGACCGTCAGCACGAACTGTTCGCGTGCCTTCAGTTCCTCGAAGCGTTCGTTCGACAGTTCTCCGCCGTCAGCGACTTCCTCGCCGACCAGAGCGATTTCTTCCTCGTCGCCGTTCGTCGCCCGACGTTCCGCCGCAGCGCGCTTGAGATAGGCGGCACGCTCCCACGGTTCGGCCTCGACATGGCCAAGGATCGCCATCGAGATGATGCGGTCGCCGTCGCCGAGATTGATGCCACGAACGCCGATCGAGTTGCGGCCGGCAAAGACGCGCACGTCGTCGACCGGGAAGCGGATGCACTGGCCGAGCGCTGTCGTCAGCATGACGTCGTCATGCTCCGTACAGGTGTCGACGGAGAGAATCTCGTCGCCCTCTTCCTCGAGCTTCATCGCGATCTTGCCGTTGCGGTTGACCTGGACGAAGTCCGACAGCTTGTTGCGGCGAACCGTGCCGCGGGTCGTCGAGAACATGACGTCGAGGTTTTCCCAGGTTGCCTCATCCTCGGGCAGCGGCATGATCGTGGTGATGCGTTCGCCGGGTTCCAGCGGCAGCATGTTGATCAGCGCCTTGCCGCGCGATTGCGGCGTGCCGATCGGCAGGCGCCAGACCTTCTCCTTGTAGACGATGCCACGCGAGGAGAAGAACAGAACCGGCGTATGGGTATTGGCAACGAATAGCCGGGTAACGAAATCCTCGTCCCGGGTCGCCATGCCCGAACGGCCCTTGCCGCCACGGCGCTGCGCGCGGTAGGTCGTCAGCGGCACGCGTTTGATGTAGCCGAGATGCGAGACGGTCACGACCATGTCTTCACGGGCGATGAGATCCTCATCGTCCATGTCGGGGCCGCCTTCCATGATCTCGGACCGGCGCGGGGTGCCGAACTCGTCGCGGATGGCGACGAGTTCGTCCTTGACGATGCTCATGATACGCAGGCGCGACGACAGGATGTCGAGGTAATCCTTGATTTCCTCGCCGATCTTGTTGAGTTCGTCGCCGATTTCGTCGCGGCCGAGCGCTGTCAGGCGCTGCAGGCGCAGGTCGAGGATGGCGCGGGCCTGCTCTTCCGAGAGGTTGTAGGTGCCGTCCTCGTTGATGCGGTGGCGCGGGTCGTCGATGAGGCGGATGAGGCTCTCGACGTCATGGGCCGGCCAGCGGCGCTCCATCAACTGCTCGCGCGCCGTCTGCGGGTCGGGCGCATGGCGGATGAGCTTGATGATTTCGTCGATGTTGGCAACCGCGATGGCAAGACCGACGAGCACATGGGCACGGTCACGCGCCTTGCGCAGCAGGTATTTCGTACGCCGGCTAACAACTTCCTCGCGGAACGAGACAAAGGCACGCAGCATGTCGAGCAGCGTCATGTGCTCGGGCTTGCCGCCGTTCAGTGCCACCATGTTGCAGCCAAACGAGGTCTGCAGCGGCGTGTAGCGGTAAAGCTGGTTCAGGATGACATCGGCATTGGCATCGCGCTTCAGTTCGATGACGACGCGGTAGCCCTGGCGGTCCGATTCGTCACGCAGGTCCGAGATGCCTTCGATACGCTTCTCGCGGACCAGCTCGGCCATCTTCTCGATCATCGTCGCCTTGTTCACCTGGAACGGGATCTCGGTGATGATGATCTGCTCGCGGTCGCCGCGCATCGGTTCGATATGCGCACGGCCGCGCATGATGACGGAGCCGCGGCCGGTCTCATAGGCCGAGCGGATGCCCGAGCGGCCAAGGATCAGCGCGCCAGTCGGGAAATCCGGGCCGGGGATGATTTCCATCAGTTCCGGCAGTTCGATCGCCGGATTGTCGATCAGCGCCATGCAGCCGTTGATGACTTCGACCAGGTTGTGCGGCGGAATGTTCGTCGCCATGCCGACGGCAATACCGCCGGCGCCGTTGACGAGCAGGTTCGGGAACTTCGCGGGAACGACCGCCGGCTCCTGCAGGGTGCCGTCATAGTTGTCGCGGAAGTCGACCGTTTCCTTGTCGAGATCGTCGAGCAGCGAATGCGCGGCCTTCTGCAGGCGGCATTCGGTGTAGCGCTCGGCCGCGGGCGGGTCGCCGTCGACCGAACCGAAGTTGCCCTGGCCGTCGATCAGCGGCAGGCGGAGCGACCAGTCCTGCGCCATGCGTGCCAGCGCGTCGTAGATCGCGGCGTTGCCGTGCGGGTGGTACTTACCCATCACGTCCCCGGTCACACGGGCGCATTTGACGTATTTCTTGTTCCAGTCGATGCCGAGCTCGCTCATCCCGTAGAGGATGCGGCGGTGCACGGGTTTCAGACCGTCACGCACGTCGGGAAGCGCGCGGCTGACGATAACGCTCATCGCGTAATCGAGATAGGACCGCTGCATTTCCTCGATGATGGAAATCGGCTCGATGCCTGGCGGAGTTTTTCCGCCGCCGGGGGTGCTTTGCTCAGTCAATGGTGATCACGATCTTTGTTCAGAATCAGTCGGATATTTATAGCGGATTGCCATCGGAAGCGCCAATTTGCGGCCTTTGGCGCCACTTGCCCGCCGGACTGTGAAGATGTCCTTGTAATGCCTTGATTCGCTGTACGATTCACCCAGTTATCCCAATCGGGACCGGTGAGCCGCACAGCAGTTGTGAACAGTCTTTTGCCGCCGGAGCAGGCTTTTCTAGGGCATCGCGCCGGAAATCGGAAGAGCCTGTCCGTCAAAGCCCGACTCGCCGCGGATTTCCGGCCTCTACGCTCGCAGCGATTGCTGATTAAGTCATTGCTGAGACTTTGTTTGTCTGCCCCTTCCCAATGCCCGGCCGCTTGCCTAACAATGTAGGCATGCCACCGGGAAAACCCGGGGCAAAAATCCGGAAGGGGAAACGGATGTTCAATGTCGACCTCCTGGTCAATGCGCTGACGACGCTTCTCGTCACGCTCGATCCGCCTGGCCTCGCGCCGATCTTCCTGAGCCTCACGGTCGGCCTCAGCCGGCAGGAGCGCTTTCAGGTGGCCACCCGTGGCTCGCTGATCGCCTTCTTCATCCTGGCGGCCTTTGCGCTCTTCGGAAACAGCATCCTCGGCCTGCTCGGCATCTCGATCGGCGCCTTCCGCATCGCCGGCGGCCTGCTGCTCTTCTGGATCGCCTTCGAGATGATTTTCGAGAAGCGCCAGGAGCGCAAGGAAAAGACCGGCGAGAATGCGACGGTCAAGGACCACATTCACAACATCGCGGTCTTCCCGCTGGCCCTGCCGCTCATTGCCGGGCCGGGCGCGATTTCGGCAACGATCCTGCTTGCCGGCTCGTTCCCGACCGCTGTCGAGCGCACTCAGCTCCTGATCGTCATCGCGCTGTCGATGCTCAGCCTGTTTCTGGCGCTGGTCATCGCTGAACGCGTCGATCGCTTTCTCGGCGTCACCGGCCGCGCCATCCTCACCCGCCTGCTCGGCGTGATCCTGGCAGCACTCGCGGTGCAGTTCGTCGTCGACGGCGTCAAATCCGCGATGGCGACCTGAGGTCGGATGGCTGGGCGCATCCTTCGCCCGATGCAGTCGAAGAAGACCGGAAACGAAAAACGCCACGTCCCGAGGACGTGGCGTTTTTTTCTGTAACAGGATCCGCTTGCGATCAGAACGGGATATCGTCGTCCATGTCGCGCGAGAAGCCGCCGCCCTGGCCGCCTTGACCGCCCTGGCCACCGCCCGAGCGACCGCCGCCAGAGGACTGGCGCGGCTGGTCGTAATCGTCGTAACCGCCGCCGCCATAGTTGCCGCCGCCGCCGAAGTCACCCGCTCCACCGCCGCCGCCACGGCTGACACCGGAGCCGCCGCCTTCGCCGCGGCCGTCAAGCATGGTCAGCGTCGAGTTGAAGCCCTGCAGCACGACTTCGGTCGAGTAACGGTCGTTGCCGTTCTGGTCCTGCCACTTGCGGGTCTGCAGCGCGCCCTCGATGTAGAGCTTGGCGCCCTTCTTCACATATTGCTCGACAACCTTGCAGAGGCCTTCGTTGAAGACCACGACCGTGTGCCATTCGGTCTTTTCCTTGCGCTCACCGCTGTTGCGGTCGCGCCAGGTCTCCGACGTTGCAATGCGCAGGTTGGCGATCGGCCGGCCGTCCTGCGTGCGCCGGATTTCCGGGTCTGCCCCGACATTTCCGATCAAGATCACCTTGTTGACGCTTCCAGCCATGTTGCTTTTCCCGTGGTTTCACCGGGCCATGGACCCGGCTTGGAATTTCAAGAGCGCGCATCTTAGCGGCCTGATGCCGCCGATACGCCCCGCCTCGCACATAATCCACAACAGTTTTGGTCGTTTTATGGGCGATTTGTTCTTTATTTGTTCTAGTATTTGGCTATGATCCTGTCAACCGACTCGAATTGGCCGCCTGTTTTGCCGATTGCGCCTCGACATGGGCGTTGGCGTCATTACATAGGGGGCTTTCAACCGACATGCAAAAGCTGGCTTCCGATGAGTGAACTCAAGACCATCTCCATTCGTGGTGCGCGCGAGCACAATCTGAAAGGCATCGACCTCGATCTGCCGCGCAACAAGCTGATCGTGATGACCGGCCTTTCCGGCTCGGGCAAGTCCTCGCTTGCTTTCGATACGATCTATGCCGAAGGCCAGCGCCGCTATGTCGAAAGCCTTTCGGCCTATGCGCGCCAGTTCCTCGAAATGATGCAGAAGCCGGACGTCGACCAGATCGACGGCCTGTCTCCGGCGATCTCGATCGAGCAGAAGACGACGTCGCGCAATCCGCGCTCGACGGTCGGTACCGTCACCGAAATCTACGACTATATGCGCCTGCTCTTTGCGCGCGTCGGGGTCCCCTATTCGCCGGCGACGGGTCTGCCGATCGAAAGCCAGACGGTGAGCCAGATGGTCGACCGGGTGCTCGAATTCGGTGAAGGCACGCGCCTCTATATTCTTGCGCCGCTCGTGCGCGGCCGCAAGGGCGAGTACAAGAAAGAACTCGCCGAACTGATGAAGAAGGGCTTTCAGCGCGTCAAGGTCGACGGCACCTTCTACGAGATCGCCGAGGTGCCCGCACTCGACAAGAAGTACAAGCATGACATCGACGTCGTGGTCGACCGCGTGGTCGTGCGGCCCGACCTCGCCTCGCGCCTTGCCGACAGCCTTGAGACCTGCCTGACGCTCGCCGATGGCCTCGCAGTCGCCGAATTCGCCGACAAGCCGCTGCCACCCGAGGAGACCGCTGCCGGCGGCTCGGCCAACAAGTCGCTGAACGAAACCCACGAGCGCGTGCTGTTTTCGGAAAAGTTCGCCTGCCCGGTTTCCGGCTTCACCATTTCCGAGATCGAGCCGCGGCTGTTCTCGTTCAACAACCCCTTCGGCGCGTGCCCGACCTGCGACGGTCTCGGCAGCCAGCAGAAGATCGACACGGCGCTGATCGTGCCGGAAGAGCACCGGACGCTGCGCGACGGCGCAATTGCGCCCTGGGCGAAATCCTCCTCTCCCTACTACAACCAGACGCTGGAAGCGCTCGGCAAGGTCTTCGGCTTCAAACTCGGCAGCCGCTGGAACGAGCTGTCGACTGCGGCGCAGAACGCGATCCTGCACGGAACGGAAGAGAAGATCGTCTTCCATTACGAGGACGGTGCCCGCTCCTACAACACCACCAAGAACTTCGAGGGCATCGTGCCCAATCTCGAACGCCGCTGGAAGGAAACCGACAGCGCCTGGGCGCGCGAGGAGATCGAGCGCTACATGTCGGCTGCGCCCTGCCCGGCTTGCGCCGGTTTCCGCCTGAAGCCGGAGGCGCTGGCGGTCAAGATCGACAAGCTGCATATCGGTCAGGTGACCGAAATGTCGATCCGCGTTGCACGCGACTGGTTCGAGGTCCTGCCGGAGCATCTGAATGCCAAGCAGAACGAAATCGCCGTCCGCATCCTGAAGGAAATCCGTGACCGACTGCGCTTCCTCAACGACGTCGGTCTCGAATATCTGAGCCTGTCGCGCAATTCCGGAACGCTCTCAGGCGGTGAAAGCCAGCGCATTCGGCTGGCTTCGCAGATCGGCTCCGGCCTCACCGGCGTTCTCTACGTGCTCGACGAGCCGTCGATCGGCTTGCACCAGCGCGACAACGCCCGCCTGCTGGACACGCTTCGGCATCTGCGCGACATCGGCAACACGGTGATCGTCGTCGAACATGACGAAGACGCGATCCTGACGTCCGACTATGTCGTCGATATCGGCCCGGCTGCCGGCATCCATGGCGGCGAAGTCATCGCGCAAGGGTCGCCGTCGGACATCATGGCCAATCCGAAATCGCTGACCGGCAAGTATCTGTCCGGCGAGCTTTCGGTTGCCGTTCCCTCCGAACGCCGCAAGCCGAAGAAGAAAAAGGAAATCACCGTCGTCGGCGCCCGCGCCAACAACCTGAAGAACGTCACCGCCTCGATCCCGCTCGGCGTCTTCACCGCCGTTACCGGTGTCTCCGGCGGCGGCAAGTCGACCTTCCTGATCGAGACGCTCTACAAGGCCGCCGCCCGCCGCATCATGGGCGCGCGCGAAAACCCGGCCGAGCACGACCGCATCGATGGCTTCGAGCATATCGACAAGGTGATCGACATCGACCAGTCGCCGATCGGTCGTACCCCGCGCTCGAACCCGGCAACCTATACCGGCGCCTTCACGCCGATCCGTGACTGGTTCGCCGGCCTGCCGGAAGCCAAGGCACGCGGATATCAGCCGGGCCGGTTTTCCTTCAACGTCAAGGGCGGCCGCTGCGAGGCCTGCCAAGGCGACGGCGTCATCAAGATCGAGATGCACTTCCTGCCGGATGTCTACGTCACCTGCGACGTTTGCCACGGCAAGCGCTACAACCGCGAAACGCTCGACGTGCATTTCAAGGGCAAGTCGATCGCCGACGTGCTCGACATGACCGTCGAGGAAGGCGTCGACTTTTTCGCCGCCGTTCCCTCGGTGCGCGACAAGCTCGTCACGCTCAACCAGGTCGGCCTCGGCTATATCAAGGTCGGCCAGCAGGCCAACACGCTCTCGGGCGGTGAGGCCCAGCGCGTCAAGCTCGCCAAGGAACTGTCGAAGCGCTCGACCGGTCGCACGCTCTACATTCTCGACGAGCCGACCACCGGCCTGCATTTCCACGATGTCGCAAAGCTTCTTGAAGTTCTGCATGAGCTCGTCAACCAGGGCAATTCGGTCGTCGTCATCGAGCACAATCTCGAAGTCATCAAGACTGCCGACTGGGTGATCGACTTCGGCCCTGAAGGCGGCGACGGCGGCGGCGAAGTCATCGCCAAGGGCACGCCGGAAGACGTGGTCAAGGAAAAGCGGTCGTATACCGGCCAGTTCCTGAAGGAGCTGCTGGAGCGCCGGCCGATGAAGAAGGTCGAAGCAGCAGAGTAAGTCTGCCGATCTGGTCGGCGCGCTTTAGGAGTGATCACGGCATGATGCGGCCTGCTCGTCTGGAAGATCTGGCCGCCGTGCAAAGCGTGACGGAGGCGGCCTATGAGCCCTATCGGGCGCTCTTTGGTGGGCCGCCGCTCCCGGTCACCGAGGACTACGCGCCTCGCATCCTTCGCGACGAGGTCTGGCTTCGGGAGCGAGATGAGGTTGTCTCGGCGCTTGCCGTTTTCGAACGGCACGCCGATCACCTTATGATCTTCAGCCTTGCGGTTGCCCCGGCCTATCAGCGCCAGGGGTTCGGCATCGAATTGCTGCGCTTCGTGGATGCCAAAGCGGCCGAGTGGGGCTTGCCGGAGGTGCGGCTCTACACCAATTCACGCATGGAGCGAAACATCGCGCTCTATCGCGCCTATGGATTTCAAGAAACGGGTCGCCGACCCAATCCCTATCGTCCAGGGTGGGCACTCGTGGACATGACGAAATCGATCAAAGACTGAAAAGCACGCGGTCAAGCGATGGCCGTTGTTGAGGAGGATGGCATGGCAAAATCCGGAAAGATCCGCGTTGGTATCGGCGGCTGGACCTTCGAGCCCTGGGAAGGCACCTTCTATCCCGACACGCTGGCAAAGAAGCGGCAGCTCGAATATGCCGGCAAGCAGTTGCGGGCAATCGAGGTGAACGGCACCTACTATTCGTCGCAGAAGCCGGAGACCTTCGCCAAGTGGGCGTCGGAAGTGCCTGATGATTTCATCTTCTCCCTGAAGGCGAGCCGCTTCGTCACCAACCGCAAGGTTCTCTCGGAAGCCGGTGAATCCATGGAGCGATTCCTGACGCAGGGACTGACCGAGCTTGGGCCTCATCTCGGCCCCATCCTCTGGCAGTTTGCGCCGACGAAGAAGTTCGAGCCCGACGATTTCGAAGGCTTTTTGAAGCTTCTGCCGGATAAGCAGGACGGCTTGCCGCTGCGCCATGTGGTCGAGGTCCGCAACCCGACCTTTCAGTCTCCGGATTTTGTCTCCCTGTTGGAGAAATACGGCGTCGCCGTGGTGCTCGCCGAGCATGCGGACTATCCGATGATCGCCGATGTCACTGCCGATTTTGTCTATCTGCGCCTGCAAAAGGGCAGCGACGACATCAAGACTTGCTATGCTGCCGACAAGCTCGACCTCTGGGCCGAGCGTGCCAAGGCGTTTGCGGCGGGCGACGAGCCGAGTGGGCTTGAAAAAAGTGCGCCTGATCGCACGGCCAAGAAGGAGCCGCGTGACGTGTTTGCCTACTTCATCACCGAGGGCAAGGTGAATGCGCCGAACGGCGCACGCGAGCTGCAAAAGCGCGTCGATTGAGATCAGCAGGGCCAGACCGCGCGCAGACGCGTCTGGCCCGCCTAGGGCGCATCCGCGCCCGAGAGCCCCACCACGCTTGGAGTTTCGGGCCTGTCGCAAGGCGTTGATGTTCAGGCGTGCTGAGGCCGCGCCGACGTCGGCTGCGAACCAAATGCCGGTGCTTACGGGCCCGCCAAAAAACGAATCACTGCCCCACCCATATCGCTTTCACCGATGCAACCGAGCCTGCTGTAAGGGACACTTTTTATGCGGGTTTTTACCCGTCAAAATTTCGATTGCGTGCCGACCGTTGCGTCAGTCTCACAGGCAACCTCCGGAAGTGCCTGATTTTCATGGCGTTGACCGATGTCCCCGTTTTCCACAGCCGGTCCACACAACATCTAGGGCTCAAACTTCCGTCACAAACCACCCCTTGACGCCTCCGGACGATTCACGGTTAATGGATTTCACGTTGCAACGGCGGCGGACCGGATTGTTCAAGTCCCGGTTCCTCTCCCCAAATCGGCGGTTCTGAAAGGCGGCAGTCATGGATTTCACCATGGGGTCGCCCTGAGGATTTCTGTGCGATTTTTCGGGTCCACCGGGGCAATATTTGGCTGGCATCAAGAAGTTGTTGATACTATATTTAGTATTTGCAGACAGCCTATCTCACAAGATACAGGGTCACCCAATTATGGGTTTCTCTCCAAGGACGGAAGCTGAGACTGGCTGCGGGATGCCCTCGCGGCCGGGCGGGGACAATTGCGCCTGTGGCGGGCGCTAGGCAACACGAAGGACCAGGGACAATGAAGATCGAACGTCGTTTCACAAAAGCCGGGCAATCCGCCTATGCGGAGATCGAATTCCGCAAGGCTACGAGTGAAATCAAGAACCCCGATGGTTCGATCGTTTTCCGCCTTGCCGATATCGACGTGCCGGCTCAGTTCAGCCAGGTTGCCGCCGACATTCTCGCCCAGAAGTATTTCCGCAAGGCCGGCGTTCCCGCCAAGATGAAGCGCGTCGAGGAGAACGATGTCCCCTCCTTCCTCTGGCGCGCGGTTCCCGACACGGATGCGCTGAAGGCGCTGCCGAAGGATGAGCAGTACGGTTCCGAAACCGATGCCCGTCAGGTCTTCGATCGCCTGGCCGGCACCTGGGCCTATTGGGGCTGGAAGGGCGGCTACTTCGACACCGAGGAAGACGCTTCGGCCTTCCAGGACGAACTTGCCTACATGCTCGCCACCCAGCGCGTCGCGCCGAACTCGCCGCAATGGTTCAACACCGGC
Organism: Ensifer sp. EB106-05-01-XG146; assembly: GCF_058791875.1. Lineage (NCBI taxonomy): Bacteria > Pseudomonadati > Pseudomonadota > Alphaproteobacteria > Hyphomicrobiales > Rhizobiaceae > Ensifer > Ensifer sp. EB106-05-01-XG146. The sequence continues at coordinate 1,511,165 of NZ_JBYTDX010000001.1, read as the reverse complement.
CTGCACTGGGCCTACGGCATCGACGGCCCCGGCCAAGGCCACTTCTATGTCGACCCGTTTACCGGCAAGCTGACCAAGTCCAAGTCGGCCTATGAGCATCCGCAGCCGCATGCCTGCTTCATCCAGTCGGTCGGTGACGATCTCGTCAACGAAGGCGGCATCATGGATCTGTGGGTGCGTGAAGCGCGCCTGTTCAAGTACGGTTCTGGTACCGGCTCCAACTTCTCTTATCTGCGCAGCGAAGGCGAAAAGCTCTCGGGCGGCGGCAAGTCCTCCGGCCTGATGTCGTTCCTGAAGATCGGCGACCGTGCTGCCGGTGCCATCAAGTCGGGCGGCACCACCCGCCGCGCTGCGAAGATGGTCGTCGTCGACATCGACCATCCGGATATCGAGGAATACATCAACTGGAAGGTCAAGGAAGAGCAGAAGGTTGCCGCCCTCGTCACCGGTTCCAAGGTCGTCGCCAAGCATCTGAAGGCGATCATGAAGGCCTGCGTCAACTGCGAAGGCACCGACGACGCCTGCTATGACCCGAAGCAGAACCCGGCGCTGAAGCGCGAAATCCGCGCCGCCAAGCAGGCGCTGGTTCCGGAAAACTACGTCCAGCGCGTTATCCAGTTCGCGAAGCAAGGCTACAAGGACCTTGAGTTCAAGACCTACGACACCGACTGGGATTCGGAAGCCTACCTCACGGTTTCGGGACAGAACTCCAACAACTCGGTCTCGATCAAGGACGACTTCCTGCGCGCCGTCGAAGCCGATGGCGACTGGCACCTGACCGCCCGCAAGGACGGCCGCGTCATGAAGACGCTGAAGGCACGCGACCTCTGGGAATCGATCTCCTACGCCGCCTGGGCGTCGGCCGATCCGGGCCTGCACTTCAACACGACGATGAACGACTGGCACACGAGCCCCGCTGCCGGCCCGATCCGCGCATCGAACCCGTGCTCGGAGTACATGTTCCTCGACGACACCGCCTGCAACCTCGCCTCCCTGAACCTGATGATGTTCAAGGATGCGGCGACCAAGCGCATCAACATCGCAGACTACGAGCACGCCGTCCGCCTGTGGACGATCGTTCTCGAAGTCTCGGTCATGATGGCGCAGTTCCCGTCCCGCGAGATTGCCGAGCTTTCCTACGAATACCGCACGCTCGGCCTTGGCTACGCCAACATCGGCGGCCTCTTGATGTCCTCGGGCATTCCCTATGACTCGACCGAAGGCCGCGCCATCGCCGGTGCGCTGACGGCGATCATGACCGGTGTCTCCTATGCCACCTCGGCCGAGATGGCCGAAAAGCTCGGTCCGTTCCCGGGCTTTGCGCCAAACCGCGACAACATGCTGCGCGTCATCCGCAACCATCGCCGCGCCGCCTATGGCGAGACGACCGGTTACGAAGCGCTTTCGGTCAACCCGGTCGCGCTCATCCATGCCGACAATCCGGACCAGGACCTCGTCATCCACGCCATGAGCGCCTGGGACAAGGCACTGGAACTCGGCGAAAAGCACGGCTATCGCAACGCCCAGGCAACGGTTATCGCGCCGACCGGCACGATCGGCCTCGTCATGGACTGCGACACGACCGGCATCGAACCTGACTTCGCGCTGGTCAAGTTCAAGAAGCTCGCCGGCGGCGGCTACTTCAAGATCATCAACCGCGCCGTTCCGGAAGCGCTGCGCTCTCTCGGCTACAGCGAAAGCCAGATCGCCGAAATCGAAGCTTACGCAGTCGGTCACGGCAACCTGAACCAGGCTCCGGCGATCAACCCGTCGACACTGAAGGCCAAGGGCTTCACCGACGAGAAGGTGGAAGCCGTCAACGCCGCCCTGAAGTCCGCTTTCGACATCAAGTTCGTCTTCAACCAGTGGACGCTCGGCGCCGACTTCCTCAAGGGCACGCTGAAGGTCTCCGACGAACAGCTCGCTGCGATGGACTTCAACCTGCTCGACCACATGGGCTTCTCCAAGAAGGACATCGAAGCGGCGAACATTCACGTCTGCGGCGCGATGACACTCGAAGGTGCACCGTTCCTGAAGAACGAGCACCTGCCCGTCTTCGATTGCGCCAACCCCTGCGGCAAGATCGGCAAGCGTTATCTCTCGGTCGAAAGCCACATCCGCATGATGGCGGCCGCCCAGCCGTTCATCTCGGGCGCGATCTCCAAGACGATCAACATGCCGAACGAGGCGACCGTCGAGGACTGCAAGAACGCCTACATGCTTTCGTGGAAGCTGGCGCTGAAGGCAAACGCGCTCTACCGTGACGGCTCCAAGCTGTCGCAGCCGCTGAACGCCTCGCTGATCGAGGACGACAAGGACGAGGATGCGCTGGAGGATCTGATCCAGGCGCCCGCCGCCGCCCAGGCCGTCACCATCACCGAGAAGATCGTCGAGCGCGTCATCGAGAAGGTGATCCGCGCCCGCGAAAAGCTGCCGAACCGCCGCCAGGGCTACACCCAGAAGGCCGTCGTCGGTGGTCACAAGGTGTATCTGCGCACCGGCGAATTCGGTGACGGCCGCCTCGGCGAGATCTTCATCGACATGCACAAGGAAGGGGCCGCCTTCCGTGCGATGATGAACAACTTTGCCATCGCCATCTCGCTCGGCCTGCAGTACGGCGTGCCGCTCGAAGAATATGTGGAGGCCTTCACCTTCACCAAGTTCGAGCCGGCCGGCATGGTCCAGGGCAACGACGCGATCAAGAACGCGACGTCGATCCTCGACTACGTCTTCCGCGAACTGGCGGTTTCCTATCTCGGCCGTCACGACCTCGCCCATGTCGACACGTCAGACTTCGGCAATACCGCGCTCGGCAAGGGCATTCAGGAAGGCAAGACCAACCTGATCTCGACCGGCTGGACCCGCGGCTACAAGCCGACGATCGTCGGTGGCACCGGTGACCGGGCCTCCAGCGAGCCGAAGGGCTCGTCGACGGCAGCCCCTGCCCGCGCCTCCTCTGGCGCAACCGTGACGGCGATCGCCGGAAACACGGTGCGCAAGATCGAGACGACGACGGCGATCGCAACGTCCGAAATCGTCGCCTTCAAGCGCGACTATGAAGAGCGCGCTGCGGAACTGGCAGAAGAGATCGCCGACGAAGTCGAGCAGGAAGTAACCGCCCTCTTCTCCGACAAGGCGGCCGCCGAAGCGGCATCGGCCAAGTCGGACGCCAAGAAGGTGGAAGCTGAGCGCCGCGCCCGCTCGATCATGCAGGGCTACACCGGCAACATGTGCACCGAATGCCAAAACTTCACGATGGTGCGCAACGGTACCTGCGAGAAGTGCGACACCTGCGGCGCGACGAGCGGCTGCAGCTAAGCGGCCCGTCGTCGTTGATGACGACGACGACCACCATCATTGCCAACCCGAGGTTTTCCTCGGGTTGGATTTCTCTAGAGAACAAAACGAGAATTTATAGACCGAACCACCATTCGACCAAGTTCCCATCATGCTCACCCCGATCATAGACATCCTTCTCGAAGACCCCAGTCAGAATGACCTCAGCGGCATCGTTGCGCCGCTGGATGCCTATAACGATGCCCATAGCGGCATGGTCGATCTGCCCGGTTTTGCAATCGTGCTTCGCGATCCGGAGACGAAAGTCGCGACGGGCGGGCTCTATGCGACGGATGGCTATGGCTGGGCCTTTATCCGTTACCTCGCCGTCCCTGATGAGTACCGCGGCCAGGGCCTTGGCCGGCGCCTTGTCGAAGAAGCGGAGAAGATCGCGCGCCAGCGCGGCTATGTCGGCCTTTGGCTCGACACCTTCGAATTCCAGGCCAGGCCCTTTTATGAAAAACTCGGCTTCGAAGTTTTCGGCGAGCTTGAAGGTGGTGATGGGGCGATTGCGCGCTACTTTCTAAAGAAGCGATTCTGACGCCGGAAAGCCACGATCCGAAGAAGCAACCGCGCTTTGGGGGCCCGAAAGCGAGAGTATGCGGCTGCCCCAACGGTATACACGGCCCGACGCCTATTCCGGACGGACGCCCTTGTTGCCCTGTAGCGCGTTTGTGGTCACCCGAATCGCCGGCTGCCGTTTACGTCCTTGCCGATGATCTCCCGGATAATGGTCAGGGTTTCCTTCGCCGCCTCCCTGGGTGCGAGTGCGGTATCGGCGACGTTGCTGACCAGCTTCGTCATATCGTGATCGATATCCTTCTCAGCCCAACGCTTGCCCTTCGCAACCGTGATGTAGACCGAGTAGGCGTGGTGCATGGTTCCGGGCCGCTCGCCGATGATGTGGAGAATTCCGCGAAACGTGTTGGGATCGGCGTCGGCAAACAGCATCTCGCCAATCCGGTAGCCGGCCCGCACTCTGCCGCTGGTGACCAGGATATTCTTGTCGCTCACCGACACGCCGGCATCGCCGAGCAGCCTGCGCATCTCCTCCAGGTAGGGCGAAAGATGGCCGTCATCCATGATGGCCTTGGCGTTCAGACCATCTGAGATGACAATCTGGCCCTTGGGCATATCGCCTTTCCAGGACGTCCTGATCGCGTCAATCGCCCTGATTGAGTCCGGGCTCAGCGTTTCACCGGTCGTCGGATGCGCGATGTAGTCGTTCCGGTCCTTGGACAGGGTGCGAACCGGAACGACGCTGGGCACTGCCGCTATGAACTCCGGCGTAAGCTCGGCCCAAAGAGAGAGTTTGGCGTCGTCATAAAGACCCCTCACTTTCGTCGCGAGCGTCGGGTTGAGATCCCATATCTTCTCACCGTGGCCCGTGGCCAGGTCGACGCCTCTTGCCTCGACCTCCGTCATCATCCGCCTGCCCTCGGCGTAAACGGAGTCCTTGGAGCGCTTGTCCCCCTTGGCGAGGCGGTACTGATAATAGACCCAAAGAGGATCGCCGTATTTTGACGTGTAGCTGTTGTCCTTGCCGATAATTCCAAGGCGTTTGTAGAAATCCCACATCGCATCGTTGACCTTGAAGCCGAACTTATCCCTCACGCGTACGTGGTCCTGAAATGCGGTCGTGAGATAGCTCAACATCGGGTCGTTCTTGGTCGGCAGAGCAATCAGATAGGCCGGATTGGCCGGCATGATCTGATCCTGGCACCAATCCAGATCGTCCAGGCTGACGGTCATGTGCAGGGTCGTGCATATATCGAGACCGATGGTCAGCCCATGGAGCTTGCCCATGACCATGTCCTCGAGGCAGCACCGAACGAGTTGTTCTCGGCTCTTGAAGACCTCCGGCCCAATGAAGCCGGCAACATCGTTGACATGCAGCCATGCGCCTTTCGGCTGCACTTTCGCAAGCTCCATGCCGACAGCCCGGCTGAACCCGTACTTCCGGGACTCAAGCACCATCATGTCGACGCCGTTTGCCGCGCCGTTGGTGAATTCCGAGCCCTGTCCGGTTTCGAAGTAAAGGCCGTACCGCTCCCCTGCCTTGGCGCGCGCATATTTCAGGATCTTCTCATTGGTGATGTCGAAGATCTTGTTGCAATCATCCGTACCGGCAAGGCTCTGGAACACGGTGGAAACTGTGCCGGGGAAGTCTTCGCTTACCTCACCTTGGACGTCGATGTGAGCGAGCACGCACCACGGAATGACGTCGACCAGCTTGAACGTATCCACGATGTCCTTGAGCGCCCGCTCCACCGTGACGACGCTGTCGACGGTGCTGTCCACCGGGTTGGTGCCGATGACGATGTCGCCGGTCGCATAGGAAAACGCATCGAAGACCTGCCACATGATGTCGTCGGGGTGGTCGGTCGGCGAATTCGGCTGGATACGTGCGCCCATGTATCCCTTGGCGCCCAACTTGGTGCCGGGCATGACATTGAAAATCTTCTGGCTGACGGCGATCAACTCTTCATTGCTCATCAGCTTCGGCACGCAGCCGATGGTATCGCTGGTCAGGCCATGCATGACGCCTTTGATCTCATCTTCCGATTTGGTCAGAAGAAATTCCTTCAGCTGGCCCATCGTCCAATCTTTCAGCTTTTCTTGTTGAGCCCTGTCGGTGGTCTGCCAAATCAGTCGTTGCAGATCGTCCTCAAACAGCGGGTGCTGATCGAGGTCTGCGATCTTCGTTCTTGCCAGGAGGGCTCGGGCGTTCGTTCGGGACGTATCATTTTCCGCAGCCACGGCGATCGTCTGGTCTCCTTCCTTGAACGCATTCGCGCATCCCAGAACCTGCCGATAGGTCGTCTCGTCAAAGCCGCCCTTGATCCTGCTGATATAGGCAAAGACGTCCTCATCCTGCTTCACGTCGTCGATCACGAGGTTGCTTGGGCCTGGCGCAGCACGGGCAGCATGACTGTAGGCTGTTAGCGTGGCCGCCGCAGTTCCCGCCACTAGCAGGAGATCGCGCCTGGACAGTGCATGCTGGTCTGAGAACATGCCTTTGCTCATTGCCATTTCCTTTCTGCAAAAGGTCTATCGGCATCTCGCCCGACGGCCCTCTGGTGACCGGCGATCTAAGGAAGGCGCATAAGAGTAAATGCTCGACACGTGTCCCTTAGGCATCGACACGGACCCGGCGAGCCTCGACCAGCCGGGCCTGTCAAAGTCGACTACTGCAGGCTCATCACGATGCGACCGTCGATCTTCCCGGCTTCCATGCGGCGGAAGATCTCGTTGATATTCTCGAGGCTATCCCACGAGAAATGCGGCGCGACTTTGCCTTCAGCGGCGAACTGGAGCGACTCTTCCAGGTCCTGGCGGGTGCCGACGATCGATCCACGCACGGTGATGCGCTTAAGAACAGTCTCAAAGACCGGCACCGAGATCATACCTGGGGGCAGGCCGACGAGCGCCATGGTGCCGCGCGAACGCAGGAAACCGAACGCCTGTTCCATCGCAGCGGGCGAGACTGCAGTCACAAGCGCTCCATGCACGCCGCCGGTGGCCTTGATCACCTGCTCGACCGCATCCTTGGCCTTGCCGTTGACTGTCAGGTCGGCGCCCAATTGCTTTGCAAGTGCCAGCTTGTCGTCGAAGATGTCCGCCGCGACGACATGCATGCCCATCGCCTTTGCGTACTGCACGGCCATGTGGCCAAGCCCCCCGATGCCGGAGATGGCAACCCATTCACCGGGACGGACTTCCGTTTCCTTCAACCCCTTGTAAACGGTGACCCCGGCACACAGAACCGGCGCGGCAGGACCGAACTCCAGCCCATTGGGCAGGCTGCCGACGAAATCAGGATCCGCCAGGCCATATTCGGCGAACGTCCCGTTGACCGAGTATCCCGTGTTCGACTGGGCCGCACACAGCGTCTCCCAACCGGTGCGGCAATGCGGACAGTAGCCGCAGGCGCTGTGAAGCCAGGGAACGCCGACCCTGTCGCCCTCTTTCACTCTTTTGACACCGGCGCCGACCGCCGAGACATAGCCGACCCCCTCGTGCCCGGGAATGAACGGTGGGCTGGGCTTCACCGGCGAGTCGCCATTTGCAGCATGGAGATCGGTATGGCAAACGCCCGTTGCTTCGTATTTCACCAGGATCTGTCCCGGCTGCGGCGTGGGCACTGCCACTTCCTCGATCGTCAGGGGCGCGCCGAATTGCCGAACGACGGCTGCCTTCATCGCCTGAGCCATTTGCCAATCCTCCTCCAATCGCCGGGCCACGGAGAGGTTTCTTATGGGAACAGTGGGCCGGCAGGGGCCTATCTCACATACGAAAATCGTGTAATTGGCTCGAGCATCATGGCGCTCACAGCCAGTGCCCGGACGTCATTTCCTGCTTGGCGTATACCGCCAACACTTCAACGCGGTTCACGTAGCGCCATCGTCAGGTTGCAGCGTAAACCCGCCGGCAGAGTTCGACAATGGGTGGAGTGCAGAAGCGGTTCAGAGACCGACCGCCTTCGGCGCCCGGCCGGATCGAACAACGCATATCGTGCAACGGCGTTCGAGCGGGCGCGCTGGCGCGCGTATTGACAGGATCGGCGCCGGTCGTGTTGACTGAATGCTACGGGGCCGTAGCTCAGTTGGGAGAGCGCCGCAATCGCACTGCGGAGGTCGAGGGTTCGACTCCCTTCGGCTCCACCAAAACGATCAGTAGGTGCCCGGTTGCCGAGGTATCGGAACAGCGGCTGATTTGTCATCAGCAGATCGCCAGTTCGAGTCTCTCTGGGGACACCACCATGCTAAGCCACCGTCCGGCCTTCGCGAAACGCTGCCCGATCCCGTGGCCACCTGTTTTCAGAGGCTGAACGGATCCCGCGCCGATCGCTTCTCGCTCGGTGCACTGAACGGGTCGGCTTTCTTCTCCTTGGACTTGCGGCCCTCGTCGGCGATAATCTCGTCGACCGCCCGCTGGCATTTCATCAGCTCGTCGGCCGCCGGGCCGGTGCCGCGCAGGCTGAGATTCGCGATGACGCGATCTTCAAACGCGATGGCCAAGGCCCGCTTGCGCACGAAGCCCGTCAGGAACTCGGCGTCGGTGACGTTCACGAACAGAAACTTTCCGCTCGCATCACCGGCAGCGGTCGCCGAAGCGCTCCAGGGATCGGTCTTGTCGAAGTGGAAGGTCAGGTCGTACTCTTTGCCGACCTCGAGCGACCTCCAGTCGTCGCTGGCGAAGCTCATATAGAGCGGCGACTCGGAGCCCTTGGGATAGAACCCAAGGCGCAAGGTGACCCCGCCGTCGAATACCGACGAGATGAAGCAGGAGCCCTCCATCGAGGTGTCGGAAGCAACGGTCCAGCCGTCGACATCCTTCCACTTGATGATTTCGGACTCCTCAGCCGCGGCCGATCCCGCGGCGATCAGACAGCTTACCAATCCGACCAGCAATCTACGCATGCAAAACCCCCGTTTGCCCGCATTTTGATAGGTCCCCGCATCGCTGTCGAGGGTGCCTAGCCGATCCCAGGCAATATTTTAGGAATATTCACCTCTCCGCGGCAAGCGGACTGCCCATCACATGGCGAAAGGATCTTTCGATGACTTGGTCTGGCCGCCGCCGGCAAAGGGATCGTTGTTCGGCGCATTGCCACCGGCGCCCGCAAAGGGATCGTTCGCCGCTCCCTGATCGCCATTCGGGATCAAGGCGCTCACCGCCTCCTGGCACTTGAACATCTCGCTTACCGCCTTCATCGAATCACGCAGGCTGAGGCTCGCGACGACGCGCCCCTCGAAGGCCAGCGCCAAGGTGTTCTTGCGAACGAACTCGGTAAAGAAGTCGGTGTTGGAAAAGTTGACGACAAGGGCCTTGGCGCCGGTCAGATCAACACCGAACGCAACGGCCGGCCACTGACGACCACGGTCGAGCTGCAAGGCAACATCGTATTCCCGCTGCGGCTCGATGGATTTCCATTCGGCATTGCCGATCGAAAGAAACGCCAGGTTCGTCGATCCCCGCGGATAAAAGCCGATACGAAGGATAGCGCCGGCGTCATAGCTCGTCGCCGCGTAACACGAGCCTCCCAGGGAAGGATCGGATCCCACCGTCCAGGCGTTGATCCGTTTCCAGATATTCGAACGCCCTTCTTCGGCAGACGCCGCTCCAGCCGTGAGCAACAGGCCGAGCACCACCAACGACAATCTATGCATGCAACCACCCCACTTTCCACGCAAAGTTATCTTTTTTTAGAGGCCTGTCGAGACGGTGAAGGCCCTTCCCCGCAGGGATTTTTGCGCGCCCCAGGCCCGATGCGAAAGCTGGCAGCTCCGATGCATTCTCCGCGCCGGTCCATGAAGAACGGCCGAGACGAGGTTGAGATGGAGCGGCTGGCGCAAATCAGCCACAGCCTGCGGGCAAAGAGCTGTTGAACATGGCAGAGTGATCGCCATGCTTGCTGGACTTCGGAACGAAAGCGCGGTTCACATCGTTTACCAACCCGTAGTCCCACCCCTTCATCAAGTGGACGATCACCGTGCTTGCCGCCCTGCTTCTCGCTTCGATAGTCGCATCGCCCAATATGCCTGACGTCAAGCTCAGTGCCGCGACGGTGGATGAACTCCAGACCGATTTCGAACGGGCCGTGCCGTGCCATCAGATCGATGGACGCAATGTTTGGAAGGGCGCGCTCGCGTTCTACATCCAGTCCTTCGTTTATGACGGCGATACGCCCGTTGCGACCGATGCGGCCGACGCAGTGCTTCCGGAAGACAACAGCGCCGAAACGGTGAAGGAGTTCGAAGACGCCTGCTCGGCCTCGCAAGCGACTTAAGTCTCTCCGCGAAGAGAGCCGCGATTCGTTCGAATCACGCGCGCGACCGGCCTGCCCGGCGCTGTTTTGGGACGCAACCGTCGCCGAAAACCGCCCCGCTCCCGCAAAAGTGACCAATCGCCCCCACAGAAGCAGCCAATTGCCTGAATTCACGGAATTTTAGGCACTTGCGGAACACATATGGAACAGATAGTGTCTGTTCTTGATTTGTTTCACGCCTCTGGAGCGACGTGCCATGCTGACCCGCAAGCAACAGGAATTGCTTCTGTTCATCCACGAACGCATGAAGGAGTCGGGCGTACCGCCGTCTTTCGATGAAATGAAGGATGCGCTCGACCTGGCGTCGAAGTCCGGCATTCACCGTTTGATCACGGCGCTCGAAGAGCGCGGGTTCATTCGCCGGTTGCCGAACCGGGCGCGCGCGCTCGAAGTCATCAAGCTTCCGGAAGCCTACGCCGCCGGCCAGCAACAGCCGCGCAGAGGCTTCTCGCCGAGCGTGATCGAGGGCAGCCTCGGAAAGCCGCCGGCCGCCGCTCCTGCCACGCCGAAGCCGGCGCCGGTCGCCGAAAGCACGTCTGTTTCCGTCCCGGTGATGGGCCGCATCGCTGCCGGCGTGCCGATCTCGGCGATCCAGAACAACACCCATGACATTACCGTTCCGCTCGACATGATCGGCAGCGGCGAGCATTACGCCCTCGAAGTAAAGGGCGATTCGATGATCGAGGCCGGCATCTTCGATGGCGACACGGTGATCATCCGCAACGGCAACTCGGCCAATCCCGGCGACATCATCGTGGCGCTCGTGGACGACGAGGAAGCGACGCTGAAGCGCTTCCGTCGCAAGGGCGCGTCGATTGCGCTCGAAGCGGCCAACCCCGCCTACGAGACGCGCATTTTCGGACCGGATCGCGTGAAAATCCAGGGCAAGCTCGTCGGGCTGATCCGCCGCTACCATTGAATTCCAGGCAGAACGCCGAATCAAAAGAGCCTCGCCACTGAAAGTGGCGAGGCTCTTTCCATTTAAGGCGACCTGAAATCCAGATCGCTTATTCGTGGATCGTGTATTCGCCGAGTTCGCAGAGATCCTGCGTGTCCTCGGTCGTATCGAGGGCCGAGCCTTCCTCGAATTCGAATCGCATGTCGTATTTGCAGACGTCCCGCCCGTCGGCAATGGTGATCTCCATGCTCTCGCCGGGGTTCAGGACCTGCCGACCGAAAACATCGTCTTCCCATTCATTGACGCCGACCGGCGACGTATAGAAATTCGTCAGTACCGCGCCGGTGTTGTTCTTCAGCTGGAAAACCAGGTCGTCCGCGCGCGCCTCCATAGCGGTCGCCGCAAAACACGCCAACGCCGTCAGGATCAGTCTCTTTTTCATTGATGCCATTGCCTCCGTTCTTAATGTTGACGGACGCTACCGATGCGGTTGATCTCAGCGGAGTCATCGTTCCCCCTCTACCGAATTCACCGAAGCGATAAGATCCGACGGAGGCATAGGAGACGTGGCTTGCGCGGACGTGTCGCGAATTTTACCGCGCTGCCCTAAGGCAGAACGCCAAACCAAATTTAACGAGGTGAGATTTTTGGAGGCCTCGCCCGGAATTGAACCGGGGTACAAGGATTTGCAGTCCTCTGCGTCACCACTCCGCCACGAGGCCTCACAGCTCGGATAACCAAGCGTTGGCGCGGATTTAGAATGATTGCAGAAAAACCGCAAGAGGCATTTTCTGAAAAACGCGCCGTCGAATTGCAGGACGGATACTTTCCACAGAACGATCGACGATGTCCGCCGATCGTCTCCCAGCTGATCTCAGCACCAGGGCGTCGGGCGCCCTTCCCACGGCCGCACGAGCCCCTCGGAAACGAGTACACGTCCAAGAGATTGGTCACCGCGGGTGACCAGGCGCAGTTTCTCGCCGGCCTTGGCATCTGATCGCCCTCCCGCCGAGATCAGCCTGAAGTCGCCTGCATTCAGCAATTCGCGCAGGCGCTGCTTGGCGTAGAAGCCGCGCGAACGCTCCTTGTCGCAGCTTGCCTGGCGGATTCGCGGTGCATCGACATCGGCGACGCGGATCGTCTCGCCATGGAAGACGAAGGTCGCGCCATCGATCACGCAGTTGTCGTTGCGAATGCCGCAAAAATAGAACTGATCGGTACGGATGGATGCCGTCTTCACCTCTTCATTCGGCCGCACGAGAGGGGTTGGCGGCGTGACGCCGACATTCACCGACGGCACCGGGGCGGCCAGGACAACCTTCGTCGCCGGGTTGGGCTTCGGATTTGGTTTGTGCCTATCCGCCTGCTGCGCAACGCGCTCCTGCGCTTCAGGAACCGCGCGCTGAGGCTTCGGCTTCGTTTCCGATCGCGATGCAAAGGCCATGACATCGGAAACCACCGGCCAGTGCCGCAACTCGGCGCGATGGTCGTGGGCCATGACGCCGCCAAGGGTGAGCGCTGCGGCCAGATACCACGGCGCCATGCCGCCCTGTTTGCTGGTGCTTCGGCCCGAACTGCGGCGTCGACGTTTCGTAGTGGCTTTGGCCATCGGTCCCCATCCTGATTCGAGACCGCATTATGCGTTTGATGGGTTGCCGAAAAGTTTTCGAGGGCACCCCAACAGAGGGGAAGACCGCGAGGAACCGGTCATTCGCCTGCGCGGCCACGGCCCTTGTTGAGAGATTCGGAATTGCTACGGGACGGCCGCGAGGAACCGAAAACTGCCGACCGCCCTGCCCTCGACAACAAGATCGTTAAATCGGCGTCCGCCTCAGGAGCCGTTCGAGGAGTTGGCCTTCCCGCGCCAGCGCGCCCACCAGACGGCCAGACGACGACGGCGGCGGCGAACCGAGGGAATGTCGTGGGAAAGCACGATCAGGCCCAACGGTATCATCCAGAAGCCCAGCACGGGCAAGAAACCGAGAAAACCACAAAACACCAGCAGCGAACCCAGCAGGATCCGCAGCAGGGGCGAGTCGGGCAACGCGATACGCCATTTTCCCAGCACGACTTGTCGTGTTTGCGGATCAATGCCGAAATGCGTCTGCTTCCTGTTTTTATTCATCATTCCCTATCCGGCGTGTTTTCCCACAATTGGGGACTTCTCCACAGCCTCGCAACGGAACTTGTCATTTTTTTTGAAAAAAGCGCTTGGCAAATCAGAAAAGCATGCGTATTAGCAGCCTCACTTCTGAAGCGCACAGCACAACAGCGGCGCGGATGATCCCTGGTAGCTCAGCGGTAGAGCATTCGACTGTTAATCGACAGGTCGCCGGTTCGAATCCGGCCCGGGGAGCCACTTTCTAAAAGAGCCATTTGCAGCGATGCGAATGGCTCTTTTTCATTTTGCACCTATGTTCTCCAAGTGATCAATCCCCAACCTCCCGATGGTTCTTTATGACAAAGGCCGCGGCGCCGCCCATCATCGTCTGGTTCCGCAAGGATCTCCGCCTGGCCGACAATCGCGCCCTCTCGGCTGCCGCCGGCGAGGCAGCCGTCATTCCCCTCTATATTCGCGAACCCGCCGACAGCGGCAACGGTCCGCTCGGGGCGGCGCAGGCGTGGTGGCTGCACCATTCGCTCGAGGCCTTGGGCGCAAGTCTCGCGCGGCACGCTTCTCGCCTCGTTCTTCGATCAGGCGCGCCGCTTGACGTGATTGTCGAGATTGCGCGCGCAAGCGGTGCGGAGCGCATCTACTGGAACCGGCGCTACGACCCGAACGGCATCGCCACGGATACCGCGCTCAAGAAGGCGCTGGCCGAGCGGGGAATCATCGCGGAGAGCTTTGCAGGACAATTGCTGCATGAGCCCATGCGGCTGCTGACGACGACGGGCGGCCCCTACCGCGTGTTCACGCCGTTCTGGCGCGCGCTCGAACTGAAAAACGAGCCAGCACCGCCGATCGACCGGCCGCACCATATCGCAGCCCCGGGAGCATGGCCGCGATCGGAACGCCTTGACGACTGGTCGCTGCTGCCGACGAAACCGGACTGGGCGGCGACATTCAGCGAGGTCTGGACGCCGGGCGAAGACGGTGCGGCCACCCGTCTCGAAGAATTCGTCGATGAGAAGCTCGACGCCTACAAACGCTGCCGCGACATTCCCGACGCGGATGGCACATCCCTGCTCTCGCCTCATCTCGCCTTTGGCGAAATTTCGCCGGCGCAGGCCTGGCATGCGGCAGCTGGGCCCCAGGCCGATAGCGGCGAAGGGGCGGCCACCTTCCGCAAGGAACTCGCCTGGCGCGAATTCTCCTATCATCTGCTGTTTCATTATCCTGAGCTTGGCCGCCGCAACCTCGACCGTCGATTCGACCGCTTCCACTGGCTGAACGACGAGGACGATTTTACTCGATGGACCAGAGGGCTCACCGGATACCCGATCGTCGATGCCGGCATGCGCCAGCTATGGCGCCACGGCTACATGCACAATCGCGTTCGCATGATTGTCGCCTCCTTTCTCATCAAGGACCTGCTCGTCGACTGGCGCAAGGGAGAAGCCTGGTTCCGTGACACGCTGGTCGACGCGGATCCGGCCAACAATGCCGCAAGCTGGCAATGGGTCGCCGGATCGGGCGCGGACGCCGCACCGTTCTTCCGCATCTTCAACCCGCTCCTGCAAGGGGAGAAATTCGATCCCGACGGTCTCTATGTGAAGCGCTTCGTGCCAGAGCTGGAGCGCCTCCACCCGCGCTATGTCCATCGCCCCTTTGCAGCGCCCGCCACGACCCTTGCCGAAGCCGGCATCGAACTCGGCACGACCTACCCGAAACCGATCGTCGACCATGCCCTTGCCCGCGATCGGGCACTGGCAGCCTTCCGGCAGATCACAAGCGCACCGGGAGTTTCCGAGGAGACGTAGAGCCTCCGGTAGAATTCCTCAGTTGGCGTCTCGCCCGATTGCGGCTAGGCTCACGTTACGGATGCAACAGCTGAGGGGGTGGTGTATGCGTAACCTGGAAGCCGATTTTGCTGCATTTGCCGGTGCGGTGGAGCTATCTTCCGAAAATCTGGCGACGGCCGTGCGGGAATTTCCGCTCAAGGCGCGCATGGTGCTTGGCGCCCTGGTGCACCTTCAGGTGGGAACGTTGATGCTCGCCACGCCAGACGGCCGCAGGCTGGTGATCAAAGGCGCCAGGGCCGGCCCCAGCGCCATCCTCAACCTCAACAACTGGAACCTGCCGCAGCGTGCTATCTCGGGCGGCACCATCGGGGCTGCGGAAAGCTACATCGACGGCGACTGGGACAGTCCCGATGTCGGCGCCTTTCTCGAACTGTTCCTCGTCAACGCCGAAATCGGCAGGAATTTTCCGAACCGTGCGCGCGGGCTCCTGCGCCTTTTCGACAAGTTCCTGCACTGGCGCAATGCCAACACCCACTCCGGCGCGCGCCGCAACATCTCGGCCCATTACGACCTCGGCAACGCCTTCTACAGCGAATGGCTGGATCCGAGCATGACCTATTCGTCTGCGCTTTATGCAACGGGCGCCAATGATCTTCGCTCAGCGCAGAAAGCCAAATACCGCGCGCTCGCGGAAGCGACGAACCTGCGCACCGGCGATCATGTGCTTGAGATCGGCTGCGGCTGGGGCGGCTTTGCCGAATTTGCGGCAACGGAAATCGGCTGCAAGATCACCGGGCTGACGATCAGCCGCGAGCAACTGGCCTTCGCACGCGAACGCATGCAGCGTGCGGGCCTTGCCGACCGGGTCGAATTGAAGTTCCAGGACTATCGTGAAGAAAGGGGTACCTATGACCGCATCGTCTCGATCGAGATGTTCGAGGCCGTCGGCGAAAAATTCTGGGCAACCTATTTCTCGCAGCTGAAGCGGTGCCTGAAACCCGGGGGCAAGGCCGGACTGCAGATCATCACGATCAAGCCCGAATCCTACGAGGAGTATCGTTCCAATCCGGATTTCATCCAGAAATACGTCTTCCCGGGCGGCATGCTGCCAACGCGCGAGCATCTGGTCGAGCTTGGCCGCAATGTCGGCCTGCAGATGATCAACGACTTCGGCTTTGGCGTCGACTATGCCCGCACACTCGGCGAATGGCGGGAGCGGTTCTGGGCGGTCTGGAACAGGATCGAGCCGCTCGGCTTCGACCTGCGCTTCAAGCGGCTGTGGGAGTTCTACTTCTACTACTGCGAGGCCGGGTTCCGTGCCCGCAACATCGACGTCCGGCAGATCGTCTTCGAGTGAAGCGCACGGCGCGTCTTTACCGCGTCACCCGTAGCGCTTAAGAGGCGGTCGATCCAAGTTTCTGTTCAAAGGTACAGCATGCGTCTTGCATGGTTTTTCCTCGCGCTCGCCATCGCGACCGAAGTGGTGGGCCTGACGGTGATGAAGGCCGCTTCCGAAAGCGGCTCCTATCTCGGCCACATCGTCATGTATGTCTCGATCGCACTCTCCTACGTCTTCCTGGCAAAGGCGGTGAAGACGATATCGGTCGGCGTCGCCTATGCGATCTGGGAAGGTTCGGGCGTCGCCATCATCACCCTGGTTTCGGTTTTCGTCTTCGGCCATGTGCTGACCGGACGCGAAATGCTCGGGCTTTCGATGGCGATCGTCGGCATCCTGCTCGTCAATGCCGGCGAGTATCATGACGAGGACGAGGCAGCGCGTGAAGGAGCCGCCGATGAGCGCGCCTAGCATCTACTTCGTTCTCGCGGTCGTGGCCGGCATCCTCGATATTGCGGCCAACCTCGCCTCGACGAAATCGGAAGGGTTCGCCCGCCGCGGCTGGGGCATCCTTTCGATTCTGCTAGTGCTCGCCGCCTTTGCCTTCCTGGCGGAAGCCATCAAGGGCATGGAGCTCGCCATCGCCTATGCCGTACTTGGCGCAACCGGGATCTTCGGGACGGCCATCTGCGGCCGCTTCCTGTTCGGTCAGAAGCTGAAGCCGATCGGCTGGGTCGGACTGGCGCTCATCTTCGGCGCGGTGCTGGTGCTTCACACCGCCTGACGCGGGCGCCCGCCGGGTCCGGCGCGCTTCTGTCCTTCCATGGCCTCCGTCTTGCCGCGGGTCAGCCAGTTCAGCAGGCGGAAATAGAGGCTGTAGGGCAGCAGGTCCATGAGCTTCACCGCGTAGGCAAACCGGCGTGGGAAGGCAATTTCGAACCTTCGCGACTTCAGGCCGGCAACGATGCGCCTTGCCGCCTCTTCACTGTTCACCGGCGCCGGTCGCAGAAAGCGAATGCGCGCGGTCCCGGGCGTATCGACGAAGCCGGGGCTGATGATCTGCAGCCGGACGCCGAGCCGGTCGAGATCGAACTTCAGGCTTTCCGCCATATTGATCAGCGCGGCCTTGGTGGCGCCATAGGCGGCACTGGTCGGCAGTCCGCCGTAGCCGGCCACCGACGAGACGATGGCGATGTGTCCGTACCCCTGCGTCTTCATGTGGTCCACCGCCGGCAAGAGACAGTTGACGACGCCGTTGAGGTTGACGGCAAAGCTCTTCTCGAAGGCCTCGCGGTGAAGCTCGTCTCCGCGCACCGGCAGCGCGACCCCGGCGTTCAGCACCACGAGTGAAAGGTGCCCGTGATCATATTCGATCGCCGCCATCACCCGCTCCATGTCGGCAGGGTCGGTGACATCGCCGTCGAGCACGGTGATCCGCCCTTCGCTTGCTGCTTCATGCTGCAGGTCCACGAGCCTGTCGTGGTTTCTCGCCGTCACGACGACGGAATAGCCTTCCCGCACCAGCGCGAGCGCCAGTGCCCGCCCGGTTCCCGAGCTTGCGCCCGTCACCCAAGCCAGTTTCTGTTCCGATTTCGTAGATTGAATACTCATCACTCACTCCTCGGCACGCGCCGGGAAACACGTACGCCCTTGCCCGACCCTTCTTCGCGGCAGCGCTCCTTGCCGCCGGCTCTCGCAGTCCCTGGAGACGATTTTTGTTCGGGACAGAGCGACGGCGAAACGCTATTTCTTGCCTGAAGTGCAGGCTGAGCCGAAAACACGCCAACATTTCGGCGGTCCCGGAACGTTGTCGATATTCGCTGGCCGCCGTTCGCTTTTACCTGGTACGTGCCGCCTTACCGCGGTGCCTGTCCTCAAACACGAGGTTCTGAAAATGGCCATTCTCCCGTCCGTGCTCGAAGCAATCGGAAACACGCCTCTGATCCGGCTGAAATCCGTATCCGACGCGACAGGCTGCACGATCCTCGGCAAGGCCGAGTTTCTGAACCCCGGACAATCGGTGAAGGACCGCGCGGCGCTCTGGATCATTCGCCATGCGGAGCGCACCGGCCAGTTGCGGCCGGGCGGTGTCATCGTCGAAGGTACGGCCGGCAATACCGGCATCGGCCTGGCGCTGGTCGGCCAGGCGCTCGGCTACCGCACCGTCATCGTCATTCCGGAAACCCAGAGCCAGGAAAAGAAGGACGCCCTGCGGCTGCTCGGCGCCGAGCTGGTCGAAGTACCGGCCGTTCCCTACAAGAACCCCAACAACTACGTGAAGATCTCCGGCCGCCTCGCCGAGCAACTGGCCAAGACCGAGCCAAACGGGGCGATCTGGGCCAACCAGTTCGACAACGTCGCCAACCGTGACGCCCATGTGGAGTCCACGGCGCCCGAGATCTGGCGCGACACGGACGGCAAGGTCGACGGCTTCATCTGCGCCGTCGGCTCCGGCGGCACGCTGGCCGGCGTCGCCCAGGGCCTCAGAGCCAAAAACCCCGCGGTCAAGATCGGCCTGGCGGACCCGCAAGGTGCGGCCCTCTACAATTTCTACGCCAATGGCGAACTGAAATCCGAAGGAAGCTCGATCACCGAGGGCATCGGCCAGGGCCGAATCACCGCCAATCTGGAAGGCTTCACACCCGACTTCTCGTACCAGATTCCCGATTCGGAAGCCGTGCCTTACGTCTTCGACCTGATCGAACGGGAAGGCATTTGCGTGGGTGGCTCGACGGGCATCAACATCGCCGGGGCCGTGCGGCTCGCCAAGGACCTCGGGCCGGGACATACGATCGTGACGATCCTGTGCGACTATGGTAACCGCTATCAGTCGAAGCTCTTCAACCCGGACCTCCTCGCCTCCAAGGGGCTGCCGGTGCCGACGTGGTTGAAGACGGCTTCCAACATTGCAGTGCCATACGAATCAGTTGGATAGGAATGCGATGACCAGGACCGTGACTGCCCTCTTCCGTGACGACTTCTACCTCTCGACATGTGAGGCCAGCGTCACCGGAATCCTCGAAGATGGCGGGATCGAGCTTGATCAGACCTGCTTCTATGCCACCTCCGGCGGCCAGCCTGGCGATGCGGGCTTTCTGGAGCGCGCCGATGGCAGCCGCATCGACATCGCGGTCGCCCGCCATGGGGAGACCAAGGATATCATCATCCATGTGCCAGCCGAGGGCCAGCCGGCGCCCGAGATCGGCGAGAAGCTGGTTCTGCACATCGACTGGCCGCGCCGCTACCGGCTGATGCGCATGCACACGGCCTGCCATCTGCTTTCGGTCGTCTGCCCCTTCCCGATCACCGGAGCGTCGGTCGGCGAGGACGAGAGCCGTGTCGATTTCGACATGAACGAGACGATCGACCGGGACGAGGTCACAACAGCACTGATGAAGCTCGTCGACGAAAACCACCCCGTTTACGTCCAGTGGATCACCGATGACGAGCTGGCCGCCAACCCCGGCATCGTCAAGTCGAAGAATGTTCGCCCGCCGATCGGCCTTGGGCGCGTCAGCCTTGTCTGCATCGGCGAGAACTCGGCGGTCGACAGCCAGCCCTGCGGCGGTACGCATGTGTCGGAGACGCAGGAAGTCGGCGCCATCCACATCGCCAAGATCGAGAAAAAGGGTAAGGAGAACCGCCGGTTCCGTATCCGCTTCGGCAGCGCCGAAGACCGCGCATCAGTTTGAGTAAGGAGTTGCGATCGTGACCAACAACAAGAGCGCCTTTGTCGTTTCCGCCGATTGGCTGCAGGAGCGCCTCGGCGATCCCTCGATCCGGATCCTGGACGCCTCGTGGTACCTGCCGGCACAGAAGCGCAACCCGAAGGCGGAATACGACGCCGGCCACATTCCCGGTGCTGTCTTCTTCGACCAGGACGCCATTGCCGACCATACGAGCGGCCTGCCGCATACGCTGCCTTCGCCGGAAGCCTTTGCTGAAGCCGTCGGCACGCTTGGCGTCAGCGAGACGGATACGATCGTCGTCTATGACGGCCCGGGCATCATGACGGCGCCGCGCGTCTGGTGGGAACTGCGCATCATGGGTGCCAAGAATGTCTATGTGCTGGATGGCGGCATGGACGGCTGGAACCGGGAAGGCCGACCCGTCAGCACGGATGTCCCCTCGCCCAAGCCGGCCACGTTCAAGCCGAGCTTTACGCCCACCGCCGTTACCTCCTTGGCCGGAATGAAGCAGATCGTCGCCGACGGCGCGATCCAGATCGCCGATGCCCGTGGCGCCCCGCGTTTTTATGGCGAGGAAGCCGAGCCGCGTGCCGGCCTTCGTTCCGGTCACATGCCCGGCGCCCACAGCCTTCCTTCCGGCGTCTTTTCGGAAAACGGGAAGCTCAAGGATCTTGAGAGCCTCCGCCAGACCTTCGCAGCGGCCGGCGTCGATCTTTCGAAGCCCGTGGTCACGACCTGCGGATCGGGCGTAACTGCCGCCATCATCACCCTGGCGCTACAGTCGCTCGGCCACACCGACAACACGCTCTATGACGGATCCTGGTCGGAATGGGGTGGCCGCACCGACACCGCCGTCGTCACAGGTCGCGAGTGACGCCATGCGCCCTCCGAAGCTCGCCTCACTGACGGCGCACGTCACCGAACTCGAAATGACCGCTCCGCCGAAGCAGAGCCTGCCGATGCCGGTCAATATCCAGACGGCGATCCTGCGCGTCTCCGACATTCCGCTCGGCTACTATCGGTTTCTCTATCTGCGCGTCGGACGTCGCTGGCACTGGACCGAACGGCTGCGGATGAGCGACGAGGATCTGGCAGCACTGCTTGGCGACAAGCGGAGGAGCGTGACGGTTCTTTACGTCAACGGCGCGCCGGCCGGATTCTTCGAACTGCATCAGGGCGACGACGATGTGGTCGAACTTGTGCATTTCGGGCTGATGGAACACGCACTCGGCCTCGGGCTCGGCAAATGGTTCCTGCTGCAGACGCTGTTTGCCGCCTGGGCGCTGAATCCGAGCAAGCTGAAGGTGACCACCAACAACCTCGACCATCCCCGCGCGCTGCAGCTCTATCAGCAATTCGGCTTCTCGCCAGTCGCGACCCGCGAGGCCACGGTCGAGCCTTTGACCGATGCCGAGCTTCTGAGCCTGGTGAAAAACCTCTGACGAACACCATCCGGCAAGTTCCGGGTGTCCCGATGGCTGCGGCCGGTGCACTCTCCTGATCGAACAATTCAAGCCGATCAAGGAGATACACGATGTCGCTGCGCTATATTCCGATGTCTGACGCGGAAGCCCGCCGGATGAGAGAGGGCGGGCTGGACGCGTATGGCAATGCGCCGGAGCGACAGATCTCCGATGGCGACGGCGTACCGTGCCGTCATTGCCTGGATTATGTCGAAGCCGGCGCGCCCTATTTGGTTTTCGCGCTTCGACCGTTTTCCTCATTGCAGCCTTATGCGGAAACCGGCCCGGTGTTCATGCACGCCGAGGCGTGCCCGGCGCATGATGGCGAAACCCTGCCGCCGATCCTGAGCTCGCGTGACAGCTATCTCCTGCGCGGCTACGGCCCCGACGAACGGATCGTCTATGGGACCGGTGACGTAATCGCCAGGGAACAGCTTGAAACTCGAGCGAATGAACTGCTGGCACAATCCGACATTTCAGCCGTCCATGTGCGCTCGACCAAGTACAGCTGCTACCAGTGCCGGATCGTCACCGCCTGACGCCTTCGTGGCAACCGGCCCGGCATCGCTGCCGGGCCGCTGGATCAATTCCGTCAGGCGACGTTCAGCACCGCTTCCGGCGCATAGGCATCATAGCCGAGTGCTTCAGCGACGGGTGCGTTTGTGACGCGACCGCGGTGCACGTTGAGGCCGGCGCGCAGATGCCGGTCTTCGGCAATCGCTTTCAGGCCCTTGTCGGCGAGTTGCAGACCATAATGCAGTGTCGCGTTGTTGAGCGCATGCGCCGAGGTCACCGGCACGGCACCCGGCATGTTCGCAACGCAGTAATGCACGATGCCGTCGACTTCATAGGTCGGATCGGAATGGGTCGTGGCATGCGAGGTTTCGAAGCAGCCGCCCTGGTCGATGGCGACATCGACGATGACAGCCCCCTTCTTCATGCCGGTCAGCATTTCGCGGGTCACAAGCTTTGGTGCTGCCGCCCCCGGGATGAGCACGGCGCCGATGACAAGATCGGCTGAAAACACTTCCTCTTCCAGCGCGTCAATGGTCGAATAGCGCGTGTGCACGCGGCCGGCAAAGAGATCGTCGAGCTGGCGCAGACGCGGGATCGAGCGATCGATGATGCTGACGTCAGCGCCAAGACCCGCCGCCATGCGGGCGGCATGCAGGCCGACGACACCGCCGCCGATGACGGTCACCTTGGCCGGCAGCACGCCCGGCACGCCGCCGAGCAGGATGCCGCGGCCGCCATTGGCCTTTTGCAGCGAGGTCGCACCGGCCTGGATCGCCAAGCGCCCGGCAACTTCCGACATCGGCGCAAGCAGCGGAAGGCCGCCGCGATCGTCGGTGACGGTTTCATAGGCAATCGCCGTGACGCCGGAATTCAACAGGCCCTTGGTCTGTTCCGGATCGGGCGCAAGATGCAGATAGGTATAGAGAATTTGGCCTTCGCGCAGTTGCGCCCATTCGGAGGGCTGCGGCTCCTTGACCTTGACGATCATGTCCGACTTTTCGAACACGTCCTTCGCCGTCGCGACGATTTTCGCGCCAGCGGCACGGTACGCATCGTCGTCCGCGCCGATCCCTGCCCCGGCCTTGGTCTCCACGATTACCTCGTGGCCATGGGCAACATATTCACGCACCGAGCCGGGCGTCAAGCCGACACGATATTCATGGTTTTTGATTTCCTTCGGGCAACCGACACGCATCCTTGCGTTCCTCTCCTGTTGGGCTTTGCGCCGCTTTTGATGAGGCAATCAGCAAAACACGCCGACAATCGAATGTCCTTGCAAAGACGAAAGCCAGCGCGCATTGATTTCGAAGAATGTTGCGACAATGGGCGCAGGATTGAGGGAAATCACGAATGAGCGAACTTGATGCCATCGATCATGCGATTCTGCGCATTCTTCAGCAGAACGGCCGGATCTCGAATGCCGACCTCGCAGCGAAGGTCGGACTCTCTCCGTCCGCCTGTTCTCGGCGCGTCGACATCCTGGAAAAATCGGGAACGATCGCCGGCTATCATGCGCGGATCGCCCACAAGGCGCTCGACTACCAGATCATGGTCATCGTGCATATTTCGCTCTCGGGGCAGTTCGCAAAGACGCTCGCCGAATTCGAGGCAGCGGTAAAGCTCTGTCCGAACGTGCTTGTCTGCTACCTGATGTCGGGAGAATATGACTACATCCTGCGGGTCGCGGCCAAGGATCTGCAAGACTACGAACGCATTCACCGTGACTGGCTTTCGGCCTTGCCCCATGTGGTGAAGATCAATTCCAGCTTCTCGCTGCGCGAAATCATCGATCGGCCCAATGTCGGCATCTGAAAGCGGCCGAAAACCTATCGGCCGACGACGCAA
Organism: Ensifer sp. EB106-05-01-XG146; assembly: GCF_058791875.1. Classification (NCBI taxonomy): domain Bacteria; kingdom Pseudomonadati; phylum Pseudomonadota; class Alphaproteobacteria; order Hyphomicrobiales; family Rhizobiaceae; genus Ensifer; species Ensifer sp. EB106-05-01-XG146. The sequence goes on along the minus strand of NZ_JBYTDX010000001.1, from coordinate 1,487,347 downwards.
TTGCGGCCGCGTCCCTTGGCGGCGTAGAGCCTCAGATCGGCCTGCGCCAGTAAATCCTCGACAGAGACCCCATCGGTAGGCGTCGAAGAAAGCCCGATACTCGCCGTAACCGAGCGACCGTCCGGCGTCGCAATCTGATCTGAGATCGCAATCCGGATCTCCTCGGCGCGGCGCAGCGCATCGGCATGCATCATTGCCGGACACAGGATCACGAATTCCTCGCCGCCATAGCGAAACAGCCGGTCGACCGGGCGCAATTTCGACTTCACCGTTTCCACCAGACGCTGCAACACACGGTCCCCTTCCAGGTGGCCAAATCGATCGTTCACACCCTTGAAGTGGTCGACGTCGATGATCATCAGCGTCACGGCTGCGTTTTCGGCGCTCGCGGCGCGCAGCATTGCCGGTGCCTCGGCCTCGAACCGGCTACGGTCGAGCGAGCCCGTCAGCGTGTCCTGCCCGGAGCGCGACAAGAGGTCCTCGTAGCGCTCACGGAAGGTCAGCGTGTTGAAGATGTCGCCAAGCGGCCGGTCCGACATGGCAAGCGACGGGTGGCGCGAGAGGTTGAGATAAAGCCCGACGGCAATGGCATAGAAGGGTGCTGCCAGCATTTTCGCCATCCAGCCGCCCCAGAAGACCTCGGCCGGCGCGCCGTTCCACCAGCGCAGCGCCGCATAGAAGGCGGCCTGATCGAAGGTGAGCACCACGAAACCGCAGATGAGGAAACGGACGGTCACGAAGTGACGCAACCACCGCCCGAGGCGCTCATAGAGCAGGATGATCATCAGCGCATCGAAGTAGAGGATCGTCGTTCCCCAGACCATCAGCCACCCCATCTCGTCGATGAAGGCGAGGTCGGCGGAGCGCTCCGCCACGATCGACACCGTATCGTGCTGCCGCAGCAGAAGGCTGAGCGCCACCGTCAGGAAATTGCCGGCGAGCAGACCATAGATCGGCTGGCGCACCGTTGCTGCGTCCTCCTTCACATAGAGGAGGAGGATCATCATCAGCTTGCCGGAGAACAGCACGGCCGATCCGGGCGAAATCACGCCGAACGGCAGTTGCACATAAAAGACCGCGGCAAGATAGGTCTCGATGAAGTGCATGACGCCGAGGGCCGCGACAAAGACCCCGAGACCCAACCGGGCACGAAGGTGCAAAAGCCCGATCATCGCCGTGACGTAGACCAGTGCCTCGCCGACGAAGAGAATAAGGTTGGCGTTTGGCATGTGCTTGAGAAGGTTCCGTTTCCTCAAGCACCGTTAACCAGGAAACTTGAAGAAAACTTTACCGGGTGTCCGCTGTTGCTCGACCTTTCAGTGCGAAAATCTGCCGCTTTCGGAAACGCCAGCTTTCCGGCATATTCAGCGCCAACCCACCGTCGTTCGCCCGCCAGCGAACAAAACCCCCAATTGTATTCCTTTTCCATGAAGACCCGCATTCTTGATCAATGGAGGACCGCATGACATCGATGACTTCCCCGCTTAACCTCACGCGCCGCTCGCTTCTTGCGGGGGCCGCAGCCTCCTCGGCACTCGTCATCTTGCATCCATTCTCGGTTCGCGCTGCCGCCAACCAGGCGCATCTCAGGATCATGGAAACGACGGACCTGCACGTCCACGTCTTCCCCTACGACTATTACGGCGACAAGCCGAACGACACAGTCGGCCTTGCGCGCACCGCCTCCATCATCGACGCCATCCGCGCCGAAGCGACCAACTCCATCCTCGTGGACAACGGCGACTTCCTGCAGGGCAACCCGATGGGCGACTACATCGCCTATCAGCGTGGCATGAAGGACGGCGATCTCCACCCGATCGTCGCGGCCATGAACGTGCTCGGCTATGACTGTGGCACGCTCGGCAACCACGAATTCAACTATGGCCTGGACTTCATGTTCAAGGTGCTGAACGGGGCGAAGTTCCCGCTCGTCTGCGCCAACCTGACGAAGGGAGCGCTTGCCGCCAGTGCGCGGGAGGATGAGCTGTTCCTGAAGCCCTATGTCATCCTCGACCGCAAGGTGAAGGACGGTTCCGGCCAGGAGCATCAGATCCGCATCGGTCTCATCGGCTTCGTACCGCCGCAGATCATGACCTGGGACGCCAAGCACCTGGAGGGCAAGGCCAATGCCCGCGACATCGTCAAGGCGGCGGAAGCCTGGGTGCCGCAGATGCGCGAGGAAGGCGCCGACATCGTCGTGGCGCTCTCCCACTCCGGCATTGGCCAGGAAGCCTATGCGGAGAACCTCGAGAACGCATCCGTTCCGCTCGCCGCGATCGAAGGCATCGATGCGATCGTCACCGGTCACAGCCATCTCGATTTTCCTGGGCCGAAGTTCGACGGCGTTGGCGGCGTCGACAACAAAAAGGGCCTGATCTCCGGCAAGCCCGGCGTCATGGGCGGCTTCTGGGGTTCGCATCTCGGCCTGATCGACCTCTTGATCGAGCGTGAGGGTGGCGCCTGGCGCGTCGTCAACTCGACAAGCGAAGCGCGGCCGATCTATCGGCGCGTTGAAAAGAAAGTCGTGGCTGAAGTCGCCGATCGAAAAGACGTTCTGGCCGCCGCACAAAAGGACCACGAGGCGACGCTTGCCTATGTGCGCACACCCGTCGGCAAGACCAGCGCGCCGCTCTATTCCTACTTCGCCCTGGTTGCCGACGACCCGTCGGTCCAGATCGTCAGCCAGGCGCAGACCTGGTACATCAAGGACATGCTGAAGGACACCGAGCACCGCGACCTGCCGGTGCTTTCGGCCGCGGCCCCCTTCAAGGCCGGCGGCCGCGGCGGCGCCGATTACTACACAGACGTCCCGGCCGGCGACATCGCGATCAAGAACGTCGCCGATCTCTACCTTTATCCGAACACGGTGCAGGCCGTGGTCATAACAGGCGAACAGGTGCGCAACTGGCTGGAAATGTCGGCCGGCATCTTCAACGAGGTCAAGCCGGGGGCTTCCGACGCGCCGCTGATCAATGGTGGCTTCCCGTCCTACAATTTCGACGTCATCGATGGGGTCACCTATCAAATCGACCTTTCCGTACCGCCGAAGTTCGACAAGGACGGCAACACGATCAACGCCGCCTCGAACCGCATCAAGAACCTGCAGTTCAATGGACAAGCGATTGATCCGGCGCAGAAATTCGTCGTCGCCACCAACAACTACCGGGCCGGCGGCGGCGGCAACTTCCCCGACATCACCGCCGACAAGGTGGTGTTCGTGGCTCCCGACACCAACCGCGATGTGGTGGTGCGCTACATCATCGACCAGGGCACGATCAATCCGTCGGCCGACGCCAACTGGACCTTCGTTCCGCTCGCCGGGACGAGCGTGACATTTGACAGTGGACCGAAGGCACGGCAGTTCCTGGCACAGGTGAAGGGCGTGACGATCGAGGACGCTGGCGACGCCGCCGAAGGTTTTGCGCGCTTCCGCATTAAGCTCTGAGCCCCCAACCGATCAGTGTGGGCTGCCGCTTGCGGCCGCCCACACACTTGGCGCGCAGTCGACCAGCCGGCTGAACCGCCGACACAAGTCCACGGCATTCCTACCGCAAGACATGAGCTTCGACAGGCAAGCTTATGTTTACATTAGATTATCTTGAAGAGACAGGCCGGCTCAGACCTGGCGCGACGAGGCGACGTCGGAAAACAGCGACGGGCCAGTCTGGTCGATGATCTGGCGCCCCTTGCGCAGCGCCGCGTCGATCGCGTCCTGCTCGGACGTGAAGAGATCGGCACGGATGAAGCTGCGAACCTTGGCGCCGCCTTCGGCCGAGGCCTTCTCGATGTTACCCGCCAGACGGTACTGCGAGCCCTCGCGCATCGGTGTCGCACGGATGGTGCAATCCGCATAGGCCTCGGATTTCCCCGGTGCTGCCTGCGCCTGGTCTTCGGAGTTGCCGGATCGGCCGAACAATTTCGAGAAAAACGATGCCATGCCCAAGACTTAGACGCCGCGGCCGACACTGTCAAAGCCTAAGTGCCGATAATTGACCGCGACGCCCACTCCCGTCAGATGATGAGGTTGGAAAGGATCTCGTTCTCGGTAATGTCCTGGTAGCGCAGCCCCGCGGCGTCGAAGCGAGCCTTCAGCACCGGGAAATTCTCGGCATGTTTCGTCTCGATGCCGATCAGGATGGAACCGAAGTTGCGCGCTGACTTCTTCAGATATTCGAAGCGCGAGATATCGTCCTCGTCGCCGAGCAGGTTGAGGAAGTCGCGGAGCGCGCCCGGCCGCTGTGCCATGCGCAGGATGAAGTACTTCTTGAGGCCGGCGTGGCGCATCGCCCGCTCCTTGACGTCAGGCAGGCGCTCGAAATCAAAGTTGCCGCCGGAAACGACCGCGACCACCGTCTTGCCCGCAAGCGTCTCCGGTCCCAGCGCTTCCAGCGCCGAGATCGAAAGAGCGCCAGCCGGCTCAAGCACGACGCCTTCGACATTCAGCATGTCGATGATCGTCTGGCAGATCGCGTTCTCCGACAGCAACATGACCTGGTCAGGCGAGAAACGCCGAAGTGCCGCAAAATTGAGGTCGCCGATGCGCCCAACCGCGGCACCGTCGACGAAGTTGTCGACCTGATCGAGGGTCACGACGCTGCCGGTTTCCAGGCTTTCGCGCAGGCTCGGCGCACCCGACGGCTCGCAGAAGATGAAGTGATCGGCTGCAACCTTATCCTTGAGGTAGCCGGTGACGCCGGCGGCAAGACCGCCACCGCCAACCGGCAGCACGACGAGATCCGGAACCACCTCTTCCGGCAGTTGCCAGGCAATTTCCGCCGCGACGCTTGCCTGTCCCTCGATGATGTCGGCGTGGTCGAAAGGCGGCACCATGACACCGCCGATTGCGTCCACGTGATCGCGGGCCGCCTTGTAGCACTGGTCGAAGATATCGCCGACCAGCTTGATGGTGATGAACTCGCCGCCGAACATCCTGGTCTTGTCGATCTTCTGCTGCGGCGTCGTCACCGGCATGAACACGACACCCGGAACGCCGAAATGGCGGCAGACGAAGGCGAAGCCCTGGGCATGGTTGCCGGCCGAGGCGCAGACGAAGGTCTTACCCGAGGCGCCGGCACCGATCGCCTTGCGGAAGAAGTTGAAGGCGCCCCTGATCTTATAGGAGCGAACCGGCGAAAGATCCTCGCGCTTCAGATAAATATTCGCACCGTAGCGTGCGCTCAAATGCTCGTTGAGCTGCAGCGGCGTCGGCGGGAAGATCTCCCGCAAGGCTTCGGTTGCGGTTTCGACATCCTGCTTCATCACGTGCGGTCTTCCGTTGAGTTGGTCGCTGGCCGTCGCTATTGCACATCGCAACGCCCGAAGCCATGGCTTTGACTCGAATCGGGCCGACGTTGAAAATGACGCACTGACCGTTCCACCGGCACGGCCACACTGTTCTTCCGGGAAATAAACGCTTGAACGCAACCCTGATCCGGCATGCCGTGCACATTTCGGCGATCCTCGGCATATATCTTGCCTGCGCCATGTTGGTGCCGGCGATGGTCGATCTCTATTACGGCCATTCGGATTGGCAGATCTTTGCCGCTTCGGCGTTCATGGTCGGCGGCCTTTCGCTTGCGACCTTCATGGCGACGCGCATGGGCCCGCCGCCCTTCTCCAAGAAGTTCGGCTTTGTTCTCGTCAATATGCTGTGGGCCGTGTTCTCGGTTGTCGGCGCGATCCCGCTCTGGCTGTCATCGATGAAGCTCGATTTTGCCCAGGCACTGTTCGAATCCGTCTCGGCCATCACGACGACCGGTGCGACAGTGATCGTCGGTCTGGACGATGCGCCGCCCGGGCTCCTCCTCTGGCGGTCACTTTTGTGCTGGCTCGGCGGCATCGGCATCGTCGTGCTCGGCCTGTTCATCATCCCCTATCTCAGGGTCGGCGGCATGTCGTTCTTCAAGATGGAATCCTCCGACACCGGTGACAAACCATTTGCCCGGCTCGCGAGCTTCAGCCGCGCTTTCCTCGCGATCTATGTCGTCATCACGCTTCTCTGCACGATCGGCTATTTCCTGACGGGCATGAACCGCTTCGATGCGATCAACCACGCGATGTCGACGGTGGCGACGGGTGGCTTTTCCACCCATGACGCATCCTTCGCCTATTTCGGCAGCATTCCGCTGCTCTGGACCGCCACCTTCTTTATGGCGCTCTGCAGCCTGCCCTTCTCGATCCTGATCGTGCTGGTCGCCCGTGGCAGGCTGGATGCGCTGCGCGACCCGCAGATCATCGTGTTCCTCGGCTATCTCTCGGCCTTCTCGATTGCCGTTGCCGTCTATCATCGGCTCGCCAATGGCGTGGAATTCCATCTGGCGCTGGCACACTCCTTCTTCAACATCACCTCTATCCTCTCGACCAGCGGCTATGCCAGCCAGGACTACAGCCTCTGGGGACCCTTCGTCGTCATCGCAGCCTTCATCGCCACCTTCATGGGCGGTTGCTCCGGCTCGACCGCCGGTGGCATCAAGGCCTATCGCTTCATCGTGCTCTTCAATGCGATCCGGTCGGGTTTGAACAAGATCGTCTACCCCAATGCGATCTATGCGGTGCGCTATGGCGGCAACACCGTCGACGCGGACACGCAGCGCTCCATCTTCCTGTTCTTCATCACCTATATGCTGCTCTGGGTGCTCGGCAGTCTCGCCATGGGCGCGCTCGGCTACGATCTGGTCACCGCCACCTCGGCCGTCATTACCTGCCTTTCCAATGTCGGCCCGGGCCTTGGTCCGATCATCGGGCCGGCCGGCAACTTCTCGACGCTCGGCGATCCCGAACTCTATCTGCTGTCGCTGATGATGCTGCTCGGTCGTCTCGAAGTGCTGACCGTGCTGGTAATCCTGACGCCGGTCTTCTGGAAGCATTGACCATTCGCCTGGCGGCCCTATCGTCTTGACTCGGTGCAGCAGATGCCGAAAGTCGGTCGAAACCGGCGATGGGGGAACGTCATGGTGAAACATATACGTCGTCTGGCGATGCTGACCGCCGCCGTGACGCTTTCGGCTGGTCTCGCGGCCCATGCAGGCCCGCTTGCCGACGCGGCGGTGCAGGCCGAAAAGCTCGCGGCTTCCGGCGACGCGGCGAAAGCCCATGACCTGCTCCGCCAGGCGATGAGCGACTTTTCGCAAACGTTGCCGCTGGCGATCGGCAAGGCGGTTTTCGTGACCAAGGCGCCGACTGGCTACGCCATGTACGATCCGCGCGAGGGCGCAGTCTTCAAGGAGGGAGAGTCGCTGATCTCCTATATCGAGCCGATCGGCCTCACCTGGAAGGATTCGGCAACGAAAGGCCAACTCGAAAGCCACTTCACCGTTGATTTCGATATTCTCAATCCGAAGGGCGACGTGCTCGCCGGCCAGAAGGCGTTCGGCGATTTCACCTTCACCGGCCACCTCAGAAACCAGGAAATCTATTCGACGCTGACCATCGACGTTTCCGGCGCGCCTGCCGGCGACTATGTGCTGCGCTTCCACTTCAATGACGTCAACAGCGGCAAAAGTGCCAGCGTCGACCAACCCTTCAAGATTGCCGGACCGTAATATTATGCCCCATACTGTAACGACCGTCGGCTTCGATGCCGACGATACACTCTGGCAGAACGAGCAGTTCTTCCGGCTGACGGAAGCGCGCTTCGCCGAGCTTCTGAGGCCGCACACCGACACCGAACATCTCTCCGACCGGCTGCTTGCCGCAGAGAAGCGCAACCTTGGGCTCTACGGCTTCGGCATTAAGGGCTTCGTGCTCTCCATGGTCGAAACCGCCGTTGACGTTACCGGTGGCAAAGTCCCCTCCTCGGTCATCGCAGAAATCCTCGCCGTTGGGCGCGACATGCTCGTGCACCCGGTCGAGCCGCTGCCGCATGTCAAGGAAACCCTCGAGGCGCTTCACGGCCATTTTCGACTTGTCATGATCACCAAGGGCGATCTCTTCGACCAGGAGCGCAAGCTCGCCGCCTCCGGCCTTGGCGACTACTTCAACGCCGTCGAGATCGTCAGCGACAAGACCGTCGCCACCTACGAGCGCATCTTCAAACGCCACGGCGACGGAGCGCTGAAAAGCATGATGGTCGGCAATTCGCTGAAGTCGGATATCGTGCCTGCACTCGGTGCCGGAAGCTGGGGTGTCTATGTCCCGCACGCGCTCACCTGGTCGTTCGAACACCACGATAAGCCGGAGGACCATCCGCGTTTTCGCGAGATTGCGGATCTCGGCGGGTTGGCCACGGTCCTTGAGCGCTTGACACTGAAGGCTTGACTGTCGTCCGCAAGCGCCAAGTCGATTGAAACTATAAGATGATTCGTATCGATGATACACGAGTCAGCTTATCGTCCCCATGGTGGCTTAGATGAGGGGAACCAATGTTGGCGCTTGTTTTCGGCGGTTCTGTTGTTTCCCGCACCCGCCATCTACTCGTTCAATTCGGGCTGGCCGTTTGTCGACGCGTTTATCGTCTACGGCCTTGGGGCACTGATTGCCGCGGCCGTCTTCTACTTCATGAAGACGAGAGAACAGCGCGCCTAAGCGCGTTGTCCACCCCGAAACCCCCGATCACCCTTGACTGTTTGACCTGAGTGTTTGATCTAGGCTGTATGCGGGCGTGGCGAAACTGGTAGACGCAAGAGACTTAAAATCCCTACACCCGTTTGATTTTCCTACATATTACCTGCAAACACACCCCCGTCAGGTGACTGAAAACGACGGAACAAAACGAGATTTGCAAAACATTTTCGGGCAGTCTCAAACCGTCATGCTCCCCGCACTTTGAATATCAAGGTTCGTCTATTTCGGAACCTGAGGCAGGGGCGCGGTTCGGCCGAAAACCTGATAGGAGACGATCTGTTGACGGCAACGATGACGGCCCACGAGAGAGATATGACAGGCGCATTTGATGTTCATCGGCAGAGCAAGCTGTTTTCGGCCTACGCTTTGCAGGAAGTTTTCGGCAAGCCGATCGAGGCCGAAACGCCGCAATCGCGTTTAAAGCAAGTCGGGATGCTGACGGTGCTCTACATGATGCATCAGAACCACCAGAAACTAACGCTCTCCAACATAATCGAAATAACCGGTTTGACGCGCAATGGCGCGGCGGAATCGATTAATCCCCTCATTCAGCGGGGGATACTGACAGAAACGATCGTCAAGAATTCGATGGGGCGAGGAACTGCCAGGCAGTTTGAGTTCAGTCCGTCCGTTTTCGATCGGCTGACTTAGGGTGATTGCCGAGCGTGGGTGGGACGACTGCACCGCAGTTCACAATGGGTGGGTATTAATCTCGTAAACTTTCGTCTCCTCGTCCAGAGCCCGCGCACCCTTGAATGCCGGGTGCCGGAGCTTGTCGTCTTGAGTCCAGGCGCGATATTCGACCTCGGCGACGAGCAGCGGTTGGGAGAAGACCACGCCCTTGCGCTTCAGCGCCACGGGCGGCCGCTTCGCCGGGATCGCGTCGAGCAGTTCACGAAGATGTGAAGATTCCTTATTGCTCCATCCGGTACCGCAGCCACCGACATAGACGAGGCCGTCGCCCTTCCTAGCTGCCAGCAGGAGCCGGCCGATTGCGCCGGGCATCGTGGAAGGCTCGTATCCGACGATCACGAAGGTATCCCGGCGCGCGCATTTGATCTTGAGCCATTCCGGCCGGCGCCCCGACCGATAGGGCTTATCCCGTCGCTTCGCGATGATGCCTTCGAGACCGTGCTCGCACGCGACGCGGAAGAACTCGGCGCCGTCGACGCGCACCTCCTCGGAGAAGCGGATCGCGCCAGTCCTTCCAGAGACGATCGGTTCGAGCAGTTGCCGGCGTTCGGCAAGCGGCATCATCCGGAGGTCTTGGCCGTCGAGATAGAGAAGATCGAAGGCGAAGAAGATGATCTCGGCGGCATCGTGCGAGCTCGGACGCCTGCCGACCGCACGCTGCAGCAGACCAAAATCGGAGCGGCCCTGGTCGTCGAGCACGACCGCCTCCCCGTCAATGATCATGGTCGTATGGCCGAGCTTGCGCGCCTCGGCTACGATTGCCCCGAACTTCTTCGTCCAGTCGTAGCCGCCGCGCGTGATCGCACTCACCCCGCCGGGCTCGACATGGACTGCCAGCCGGTACCCGTCCCACTTTACCTCGAAGGCCCATTCCGGACCTTTCGGCGGCTTGTCGACCAGAGTAGCAACGCACGGCTCGACGCGGCGGGGCATCGGCTCGGGCAACGTCGCGGGAACAGATTTTTTTCTGAGCGTTTTAGCCATGACGAATTAACGCATGAAAAGCGAAAACGCCTAAGCTCCGAAGCACAAGGACCGCCAAACCGCCGACGTTCTCGCCACCAACGCGCGCCGGCGCCTAAGGAAGAATATTAATCGCCAGCTTCGCGCGAGGCTCTCAGTGTAGGCATCCGATGGACTTCCGATTTGACCAGAGGGTTCCGCACATGACTTCGATAGATGACCGAATTTCCTTTGAGAGCCGCAAGCAAGTGCAGTCAAGGCCTCAGTTAGGCGAGCCGCCGTCAATTTCGTTGCGAAGCCCAACAACCGACGATTTCGGGACGCTTGCTGAAATGCGACGGGATCGAGAGTTGCAGGCGATGCTCCTTGTCGTGCCGGAAACCACAGACGACGAGGCGATCGCGGCATGGATACAGCGGCGCTCCGAAGATCCCGGCGGAGCTTTCAAGGTAATCGTGAACAACACGGACGAGACCGCGCTCGGTTTCGTCCAGGTAAGCCAAGTCCATCGCCGCAATCGCTACGGTTTCGGTGGCATAGCATTGCTTCCCGGTGCTCGCGGTAGAGGTGCTGGCCGCGCGGCGATGAACGAGCTGCTCGTGCTAGCAGGCGGGGAACTCGGGCTGGAAAAATTACTGCTGGAAGTTCGGGCCGACAACACCGTCGCCCTGCGGCTTTATTTGAGCATGGGATTCCAAATCGTGGGGAATATGAAGGAGCATTTTCGCGCCGAGTCCGGCCGGCGCTACGATGTGGTGTTGCTTGAAAAAGCAACGCCTCGGCCTTGAGCAAAAGCGAAGGCACCCCCCGCTCCATTGACCTATTCGCCCTGCATGCGTCGCAGGCACCAATCCCAATAGGTCTCGACCATCTCAGTGGCCTCGCGCGCCGTGTCGCAATAGCCTTGGTTCGGTGTCGGCGGAGATCCTCTGAAGGTCCGAGGGACAGACCCAGCCCATTGCCAGCGGCCAGCCGTCGGCCCGCCTGTCTCTTTCCGTATGCGGCCGATATAGCCGATACCATCGAAGCCGAGCCAATCGAAATCGGTCGGCGGGTCGTTGGCATCCAGTTCGGTGCGGCGCCACAGGTATTTCGGCTGATAGGGCTCGGTCACGGATTAAACCGTTCACGGCCGGCTGCTTTGCATATCCTTCGCCAAACGATTCCGCCCAGATTGGGGATCGTCAGCAGTTCGGCGCAAGGTATGTTCCTCAACTCCTCCGCAGTCTCATATCCGCGGATATTGAGTTCATGCAGAACAAAAAGGGGTAAGTTCAAGTCTGAAAGCTTCGTCGTCATGCCCGCATCAGATCAGGCTTTCGCCCGACGCGCAATTTGTAGGATTCTCTAAAAGGCTCGGAATTTGTCGCCGCACGTGATAGTCTTAGAACGCGCCCGAGTGGTCCTTTCGCCTGCTCGGGCTTCTTGGCACAGCACACAATTCGGCCCCGCACTTTGGGGCCATTTTTTTGCGGAGGCGGGAACTCAAGTCGGGCCTCGGCGTTTTTCGGCTATGGCAGCCTGAGTCCCCCGATCAGGATGACGCCTTCACAACCCCTCCGGTTATGAAGCTGCCCAATGGCCTCGCTCTCCCCGGCGAGGCCATACTTTGTGGCGGGGAGCACATTGCTCCTCCGAGGAAAGCGCCTTTCCCACCCACCCACAATCTGGCATTGTGCGCGGCCGAGAGGGGGAAGCTCATGTCCTACGATTGGGAACGCGCCAGGCGTCGACGGTACAGGCACGCGCGGCTCTGGCTTTTGATTGCCTTCGCAGCATGGGTGGTCGCTCTCGCTTCAGCGCAATAGTCGAGCGGATCTCCCGAATCCGCCCACCCTTCCTGCTCGATCAAAGGAGGATTGATATGGCTCAAAGCAAGCGGCGAAAGATGAAGCCGAGCGAGATACCGGATTTCGTGGCTCAGATTATCAAGGCCGGTTGCGACATCACCGCCATTGGGCACGACAAGTATGTGCTCGGCGACATCGAAGAGCAGGATGCAGCGATCGAGGATCTTGACCGCATCGGAGAGAAATACGGCGACCGCGATCACCTGAAGCTGCAGATCGTCGCCTATCTCTGGTCAATCGACCGATACATAGAGCTTGAGCCGGAGGTTACACGGCATTAGCCGGCGCGGATATCTCCCCGCTGATCGTAAGGGGCTACCGCCGCAGTTGGCCTTCCCTCTGTCCTGCCTCGATTCGTTGTAGGATCTCGCGCATTACGCGCGTATCGACGGATAGGCTGTTCAACGTGTTCTCTACGGCGCGCATAGAGGTGGCGGCCTCGGCGGCCTGCTTCTCTACAGCAGCAATGCGCAGTTCATGGTTATCGACCTGGCGCATGGAAGCCTCGATCGCCGTCACTCGCCTGTCGAGCCGCTCAAGGCTCGCCGCCTGAGCGACCTGACCGGAACTAAGCCGTTCCCACGTGGCCCCCCACGCCACGAGCCCGCCGGCAAAGCCAAGTAGGATCACGACTGTGTTCAGGTTCCACTCCCATTTCCACGCTGGCGCTCTGACGGTTGTCATCTCATCACCCTGTTGCTGCCCCATTGTGCCCCTCGTGTCTGCCTGCCGCACTTTCTGATGACTTACTTCCGGCAACCGTCGTGCGCCGCGCACGTCCGATTGTGGGAGACGACCTGCCGCGCGAACGGCGGATCGTTTGCGATGATGAACTGCCGAGTGGCCGACGACGGCGTCAGCGCCTCATAGCCAGCGCCATCAACGGCACTCCCCGTTTTCGAACACGCCGCCAAGCTCAAGGCACAGGCCGCGATCGTCCAAAGCTTCAACCTCCGCATTGGTGCGGCTCCTTTCCTTGATGATTTCCATGGAACGTGTTAGCGCCGCCGCGCGCTCTTCGGCCCTGCCCTCCTCTTTCGCTCGAGGCAGCAGCCAGACAGCATTGACCGCCTGCATACCGAGGAAGACGACAAGGCCGCCAGCAGCAGCGCCAGCGGCCAGAGAGATTCGGCTGAACATCACGCCAACCTCTCGACCTGCATCGCGACTGCCTTCCTATCGGCGTTCTTCCGCCAGTAAAGGAATGCGCCGATGCCAGCGAGTGCGGCAATGATGATCAGCAGGTTCTGCCAGGGAATTCCCGCGAGTGCGGTCAGGATTGAGGCCCCGCCGCCGCTGACGGCCGGAACGAGAACCTCTTTCGATTTCCACCACGGCGCATCGAGGCTAGGCGGGGTCACTGGAACGGGAACCGGTACCGGCTTCTCTTCGGTCACCGGCGCGACCTTCACCTCAGGCCTGGCGGCCTCACCCGGCGTGAGCGCCACGAGAGCCTTGTGCATGGCCGATCGTGTCTTCGGACCAACATCGCCGTCGACATCGAGGCGTTGATCGGCCTGGAACTGCCGAACATTGCCGGCTCGGTAGCCGAGAAGAACGAGCGAAATCCGGGCGAGCCGGTCGAAGCGATCGGCAAGGCCATTCTTCCCGCCGTTGATCTTCTTCGTGATGGTTTCCGCGTCGCCCTCATCGGCCCAGCGGTTCAGACCGCGAGTGTCCCAATAAAACAAGGGCACGAGCCCTTCCCAAGGGTCGGTGTTGACCGCGTCCGGATCCTTGACGAAGTCCGGGCAGGCCAGGCCGGCGGCGCGGCACCAATCCCGGAACTGGCGGTAGTTGTCCTTGCCGGTCAACTGCATGCCGGTGCGGCCGCGGTAGAGGTAGCCGTCGCCATCCTTCTCCGGCGTGTTGCCGAGATCGGTGCGGGTATCGTAACGCTGCTGCGCCGGCGTCGGCCCCCAGATCTCGCGATCGTACCGGAGGTCGCCGCTTTCGTGCATCAGCTGCGCGAAGTACTGAGCGAGCCGGTGCGGCCGATCCATGCCGAATTTGCTGCCGTATTTGTCCAGCGCTACAAGCACGGACGCGAGGTTGCTCTCGTTCACTTTGCCCTTCGAGGCATCGCGAACCTGCTGAGCGGTGATGCTCATTGGTTGCTCCAATTTTTCGGTTTGAGGTTGTTGCTTTCCCAATGGGGGAAATCGATTTATATTAGTTATGTCTTATGTATTAACGAGCAGCCGATAGGAGGCGTCCATGGGTCTTGGCGAGACGACAATCAGAGGGGAGTTTCTGGGTAACTTTTCTGTTGCCTCGCTCGATCCCCTCCTGGGCGTCTTTGAGTTTTCAACTTCGGCAGGTGCGACGATCGAGGTGCTGTTGGATCAATACAGCGCCGAGGTGTTGATGTCGTCGCTTGCCCAGTTCCTTGCCCAGGGACAGGCCGCAGAGTTCGATGATGCGATGTGACCGCCAGGTCCACTAAGTGCGGCACACGTTTCAGGAAAGCGACACCGCCTACGCTTGGTTGAGCGTCGACCGAGGGGAACTATGATTCCAGAGAAAATTACCAGAGTAGCGTGGAGCCTCTCGGCGTATCACCTCGCACGCGGGCAACGCGATCCGACAAAGATGGTGGCTGAGGCAATTGCGCTGGAGCGGAAACGATGCTTGGAAATCGCCATCGAATGTTGCGGCGAAAACAGCGACGTCGTCAGAGCGATCGCTGAGCGGTGACGAGGCTACCATTCGCTGCGGGTGCCGTATGTAGAGGCTGATGGCCCGACGCTAGGGCAGTCTGCCTCGTCTGATCTTGATGTGGAAAGGCTCCGGATCGAAACGGGGACGATCCAGAGCCTTCTGTCTGAGCGTTCGACTTCTACAGACGCCATATCCTATGCCGCCAACTCCTTCACAACGCAATCGTTACCTCGCCCGAGGGTTGCTTTCGTTTGACGCTAGGAGCGCGGCATTCGGCCACAGCCCCTCGAAACGAACAAAATGATCGCGTATCAGGGGCGGCCTATCACTTAGCCAACGGCCTGGTAGAGATCGTCGTATGAATCAGCGCGATACACGGAAATTCGACCAGCAGCTTGGCTTGATCGTCTTGGCAGCCTTTTCAGCTATCCTCCTCGTTCAGGCCGCCATGCTGTTCCTATCGATTTGGCTTGGCGCTTAGTAAAAAACGAAGCTGATGGAAATCCCCTGGCACTACATTCACGAGAACTTCGACTGGCTTGGTCACATTGTTGAGGCGCTGTGCATAGCCTTTGTCGTTGCCGTTCCTGGCATGCTCTTCTACTCACGCCGCGACGCGATCATCATCGGGCTTGCCTTCGGCGCCGGCCACTTTCATGGGCGCGAGAAGCGCGACTATGAGATAAGCGTGCACATGCCTCCACCTCATCTGGAGGCGTACAAATTCTGGCTCTGGAACTGGGATCAGTCCACGGACTTTTGGCCCGTCGCAATCATAGTTTTTGCGGCACTGCTTTTGATCGCTCGCAACCGAAAAAGCCACCGCTCCTAGCTCCCGCTGTGTTCGGCCATGTCTCGGCCGGTGACTCCGACAAAAAGTTGTAGCCAGTTTTCCCCCGTTAAATTATAAGGGTTGTGGGCTTACTGGGGTTACTTAGAAACATCATGATTTCAGGATATGACTTGGTGTCGCGATATTTTTCTTTCGCGGACGCCTACCACACCTTTACCAATCGAAAGAACTTATCGGCGGAGAGTTGGGAAGAGACGCCACTTGAATACTTCCAAGTCGACAATCCGTCTGGTTACGATCTTTCAAAAACAAAGGTCTGGACACCGGCGGGAGCGAAACCATCCAATAAGTCTTACAATTTCAGAATATTGTCGAACCCTACCGACAGTGTACTGGCGCTCGCTAACCCAGGTAATGGCAAGGTTTCGTTCGCACTTCGCGGTAGCAAGCAGCGAATTGGAATCTTCTCCGATTCGGCAATGAATTTCTCCGCAAGGCTCGTTGGAGATTCGCAGCTCTTAATTGGCGAAAACACCGCAATTATGGGGGCTCGAATGCTCCTGAACAGGTCCCACGTTTCGATCGGCTGCAATGGACTCTGGTCAGATGAAGTAATCCTTCAAGCATCTGACCAGCACGGCATCGTAGACCTCAGTACAAAAGAGCTGATCAACCTAGAAAAGTCAGAAACCATCATCCATAGGCATGTATGGTTAGGGCGCCGTTGCATGGTTCTTAAGGGGTTGACGATCGGCGAAGGCAGCATAGTTGGCGCTGGATCCATCGTTCCAAAGAGCCTCCCTCAAACCTGCATCGCAGTTGGGAACCCTGCTAGGCCCGTGCGTCATGGAGTTTCTTGGTGTGAGAGGTTCGATAAGATCGACGGACTGGATATAGATGAAATCGATGCGCTCACCTCTATGTCGTCGCCGGCGATAGCTCTTGTAAACGGTTAACACCCAAAGAAATATATCGACAAAATGCGGCCGCCCGAGAAGCGGCCGCCATGCTCCTTCTACAGGGAGCCGTAACTCACCAACGGGCTCTCGTCGTAGGAGCCGTCGCTGGGCTCATACGAGATGGTCGTTTCGCAACGCGGCGCGCGTGCCATAAACTTCATGTCATACTTCCCGAGCATCAGGACGGTCGCAATGCCGAAACCCCTCCACTGCGTGCGCGGAATGTTCGCCTTTTCGAGCGCTTCTTCCGAAAAGTCTTGCGAGGCGTCGAAATTTTCCGGCAACTTCAGCACCGCACCAAGGTGACGGTGGATATCCTGGTTACCGAATCGGCGGACATGGTCATGCTGCCCAAAACGGCGGAACTTCTCCTCATCGCCTATATCCTGGAATGACTCGTCGAATTCACCATTCATGAACGGGATGATGCACACATGCTTACCGGTATCGGTCATCATGCGGTGCAGGTGGAACAGCGTATATGCGATGTTGCATGGGGTGTGCTCCAGCACATGGCTGTGAATGATCAGATCGAAGTAATCCGATCGCCAATGATCCAAGTCGCAGAGATCAATATGCCGGCAGTCGGGAGCAAACCTGCGATACATATCCTCCTGCAAGTCGGCAGTGACGTAATTGCCCTTGTCGACCAGCTTCGAGAGAACGTTGTACAGGCTCCGTTCGGGCGCGACATGCAGGATACGCCAGTGCGGAAGGATATTGAGCCGCTCAATGTACATCCACATCAAGCGCGTCCGCTCCAGTGAGCCGCACTTCTGACACCTGGCGTTCGGCCGCGAGTTCATATCCAAGAACTCGGTACCGCCGCAGAAATTGCATTCAAACTGCATCTACACCTCTTGTTGATTAGGGGTGTCTCTCATTACCCCGATGTGCTTATCCCGAGTTTCTTTTCGAGAGCCTCGCGCTTCTTTCGGTTCCATTCAAGCTTCATCTTCAGATCTTCGATCTCAGCGCGGTACTTTGCCTCGCCATCTCCGACGACGCTTTCAAGACTCGCACGCTTCTTGCGATTCCACTCTAGTTTTTCCTGAAGGTCGTAGATCTGGTTGAGGATCTTCTCCGGGGGCATGCCCTGCATGCCAGCCATCTCCTTCATCTTTTTGCTCTGGACCCTCATCGCCATCGATCTGAACTGATGGTCTTCGTTCACAAGGCGCATGGCATTGCTCAACATTTCGATCTCAGCGGGGACCTCACCCAGGTCGGCGAACTTGGCCGCAGCCTGGTCGACCGCCGACACCAGCGCAGCCACATTCGCTTCGGCGCTAAAAGTCTGTTGAGCAATATAAAGACAATTCTGCGACAGGGCGTCACGATCAGCCTCATTCAGGACCCAATGAAGGCCATCGAGGAGATCCGACGCATCGAACGCCCGCGCAAGATACCCCGTTTCTCGGTGACGCAGAAAAGACGCCAGGCCAGAGGTCTTGAATGCCACCACGGGCGTTCCGCAGCAGACGGAGTCGGACCCTACGACCGACAGGCTCTCCTGCAGCGCGGGGAGCAACGTGACATCCACCTCGTTATAGATCTCGACCTTGTCCTCTTCCGAAGCGACAAAGCCGAGTGAATGGACCTTCATGCCCTTGGGCACGATCTTGGTGTCTAGGCCCTCCTGCCCCATGGTGACGAAAGTGCAGTTCTTGAACCGCTGGTCTTTAGCTAAAGCTTCCAGCGCCAGCTTCAGTCCCTTGCGCGGGTTGGATAGCGAATGCGCCGCAAGAAGTACCAGCTTTTCATTGGCTGAGACTTTCAGGCTGTCCCTGATCTTCGTGGGTCGTTCGGCAAGCTTCGTAACCCGCGTCAAGTCAATCGGATTGCTGACGGTCACGATCGAATGCCCCTCCGTGATTGGAGCAACTTTCATCAACTCGCCAAGCCAGGAGGAAATCGGAGCAAACACGAGATCCTTACGATAGGAGAGCACCGCTCGCTTGATCTCAAAGCTCGTCCTGGTCTTGCCGCTCTCGCGAACGTCAACGAGCGCCGGGCACTGAACGCAGCCAGTTTTGTAGCCGTCGCATGTCAGGCTCGTCATGTATTTTTCGTAGACTGCCGGCTCGGCTTCGACTTCGCTCTTCGGAAGTTTGAAAAGACAGCCGCCAGTGTGAGCCCAGTTGTCCCGGTTGATCCATACGATCGGATACCGCAACGTGGCAATGTCGAACATCGAGACGATGCCGCGATCAACGGCGCCGAGTACGATACAGTCAGGATCGATCTTCGCTACCTTGTCGGCGAGGCGCCGCGAATGCTGACCGTCGGCGTAGTTGATCCACATCCCGATGTTCGTTCCCGAGGTGGGCTGATCAACGTTTGCGTCGCGCCGTTCAGGGAAATCGTCCAGGCTGAGTGTATGCACGTCATAGCCGGCATCCCGTAGAGAGTCCCTCAAGCGCGAGCTCGATGCCGCGGCGCCTGCGCCCCGGGTGACGTCGAAGGTCGTTGAGATCATCAAGATCCGCTTCACAGCCTCAGATTTAGGAGGCAAGACCTCAGCCTGAGGCTTCGAAGCGAGCGACGAGAGGATCAACCGCGTCTTATGGAACGGCGTTATCTCGGCAATCCGACCATAGTCAAATTTCAGCCCCGACTTTGCCAGCCAACTAGCCGCATACGGGTCCGTTACGACCAGGCGGTCAATCAGCAACCTGATCTTCTGCTGCAGGTCGACCTCAAGCTTCATGCCATCCGACGACAACAAGCGATCGTTCTTGTCGAGTGTCGCCAGATGATCCTTGCCGAAAAGCATCATGTCGTTGTCGGTGCACAACACGGCCTTATCGGCGGCGTTAGCGATGAACTGAGCCTGCTTCCAGTTGCTCTCGATGAACAGGAATTCGTCCCTGCCCTTGTAGACCTCCGCCTTGAATGGGGCGTGGGCCTTCAGCCGCCGGCGCTCTGCGGCGCTGGGTAGGTCGATCATCAACAGTTCCTTGAACTTCACTCCGTTGCGGTGAAGCCAATCCTCGGTCTGGGAACGATATTTCTCCAGGCGGGACGTCACGACTGCTGATATCGTCTTCGTCGGGATTACAAGTGGCGCCGCCGTCGACATAAACTTGATGTACGCTTCGCCGTCATCGTTCTCGTCGTCGGTCGGGTCGACGCAAAGCACGCCGTCCATATCGAAAAGGGCGTGCTCCGCGATGATGTGGTTGCGGTAGTTCCACTGGAAGATTCGAGGCTGCGGCACAAACGACAGAATCACATCCGCGTCGACGACCTTCTCAGTCGGGTCTCGACCGTACACGGCGCAATATACGAACTCAAACTCCGCGCTGACGTGCTCGACTCGCTTCCGAACTCGTCGGAATTCGGCGCCTGTATTGACCGAATCGTCAACGATCAAAACGCGAGTCTTCGCGGCGATTTGCCCGCTGTACTTCCTCACCCCGCTCCTGCTGGAGAAGGAAAACAAAAACGTATCAAGATCATAGAACTTCGTGTTCTTGAACGACGCGATCATGATAGCGGGAACGAGGCCCGACTTCGGCACGCCGACAACGATGTCTACACTCGGGATTTTCTGCAAATTTCCTGCAACGTCCCGAGCAAGATCTCCATACGATTTGTAGTTGAGCATTTACCCCTCTTTGCCGACAGGCAAGCCAATAAGAACTAGCTCCTTCATTAGATCGTCAGTGATCTTCCTGACAAGGAATTTGTAATCGAGATTCAATTTCTCGACGAACGGCTTTACCTCAAAGAAGTCGCGGGCCGTATGGTAGATCGAAATCAGCAAGAGGGGGCGATCGCGTTTGATCGTTTCGATCGCGCCGCGCATGGCGGCAAGTTCGTTCCCTTCGACGTCGAGTTTGATCATTCCGACCGAAGGAATTCTGAACTCTTCGACGATCGCATCGACCGACGTCGACTCTATTGTTTCCGACGGAATCTCGTCTCCGCCGGCCTTCTTAATGACCGAGGCACCAACTCCGGCCCCCCACAGCACTTGCTGGCCACGCTCTTCGCCTAAGATCCGCCGGAGCGGGACGATTGTGTCTTCCTTGCCCCAACGACTTACTAATCCCGAGAGGGTGTCGAATGTCTTCTTTTCCGGTTCCAGAGCGTAAACACTCGCCGGATCGTAGTGATCGCAGAACAGCTTGGCTGTGTCCCCAATGTAGGCACCGCCATCGATGATGGTTTTGCCCTTGATCAGCGCCCTGGCTTCCTTGGGGATGTATTTCAGGCCGCTATGGAGAAGGATCTCGGGAAGCGGCTCTTCGGGAAGATCAAGATCCCTCTGAAGCTTGTCGAGCCCAGCTTGCATATTCCCGAAGAAGCCGAACTGTTCCAAGGTCGCCGCTGTCTTGGGCGGAAGTAGATCCCGTTTGACATTCTCCGAAAGAAAAACTTGTTTAAGCAAGGGGTGAGGTAGCAGATAAGGGACTAGATCAATTTGCCGCTGACAGAGGTCTTTCGATTCATGGTCCATTCCGGACGTCAGGTCGGTCATCTTTTCCGTCACCTGAGCTCGGGTCATCTTAGCGAGGTACTCTCGCCATGATTCCCGATACGAAGCATTGAATGAGATAGCCTGCTCCAGCGTTTTCATCGATCTTTGCGCTCCCCTACGCGCTGCTGCGCTTTTTTCCTGAGGGTGTATGACAACAACTCTGTCAGCGGTCTATCATCAGAAATTGCTATTTCTGGGGTTATCAGACACTTTAGCACCGGAGATGCGCTAAATTAGGTAATCCGTTGAAGTTGTGGTCTTTTTTGAATTAACGGAGCGCCACAACTTCTAACCGCCTAACCTTCGGCCGGCTCCACCTTAGATGCCTCCGCAGCTGTCTTTTCCCTAATCTGCTCTACACGATACTGGATGGAAGCCAGACAGAGAGCAATTGCTGGATTGGCCGCTTCGATGGGGTCATATTCGCCAACAATGGCCTTGCCGCGACCATCGTGCCAGCTGAACCCAGCATCTGGCGCCTCAGGACAGAGTCTTTTATGGATCATGAGCGCCGCGTCGATCGAACCGGTGAAATGAGGCAGCTTCCGAAGTCTTTCCCCGTCGAGTTCCCAGAACGTCTTTGGATAGCTCCGCCCCTCGTAAACGACGTTTTCTTCGACCGCCTTCCATCCACCCAATTTTGCCACGGCTTCGTCGTGCGCCCGGCTTGGGCCTTGTAGGTTCAACATTTCGAGGATCAAGGTACGGATGTTCACGGTCTGTCAGTTCCTTCTATTCAAGGGAACTGATACGACACAATCGAGGCGCAGGACAACCGATCACGACGGACAGCGCACATCCCTGGCCAGTTAAAGCCCGTAATAGGAGATCATCGCCCCCATCAGTGCGTTGCGATGATCGTTGTATTCCGTCCTGGCGAGATCGATGCCGAGGATCAGCGCAAAGCCGAGCTTGTCGCTGAAGGGCTCTTTGGCGCCGGCGTTCATAATGTAGCAGTCGGCCGGGCTGGTCACCGTTGGCAGCGGCAAGGCGCCGTCGGCGGGTTCGAAAGTGCCGCCATCCGGGTCGTTGTCCACATAGAAGCTGGTTTGACCGGTGGTACCGTTGAAGGTGGCGATCACCGCACGCACGCCGGCGGTCAGCGCAAATGACCGGTTTCCGCCGCTCTTGTTCGTCTGGATGAAGATGTAGTTCGAGGCGTTCTGAAAGATCTTGAAGTTTTCATCCGGGCTCGAAAGAAGCGTGCCGCCTTTGGCGCTGTCGATGTTCGCGACGAAGGCAAAGCTGATGTCGCCGGTGAACTTGACGTTCTGGATCGCCAGCAAGTTATTGGTGACGCCAGCGCCCTCGATCGCCTTGCGCCCGTTCCAGCCGGAGACGGGCGTGACAACATCAGGCGAGCGGGTGAGTGGCGCGGTCAGCCGGTGCTGGCTCCAGAGGTCGTAGGCGTTGATCTCCGGAGCCGAGCCAGAATTTTTCACGCGCAGCGCGTCAGCGAAAACGCAGTGACGCTTGCCGGGAATGCCAGTGATTGCGTTGAGCAACGTGTTGCTGAGTGGGGGTGTCGAGATCTTGGATGGCGACCCGGACAGCTTGATCATAATTGCCATAGAAAATGTTCCTCAGTTGCACGCGACGGCGCCGCAGTGCGCCCACTTGTAGACAGGACTGCCTGACGGGTCGGTTCCCATACTCGTCGAGCTACGGAGGCAGTGACCGGCGGTCGTTTTGCTGCCACCGGTATACAGCGCGCCGTACAGGCCCAACTCGATCTTGTTGTTCGTGTCGGGTGGCGCAGATGCCAAGGTGAACTGAACGGTGCTGCCAACAATCGTCGGGGCCCCGGCCATTGCGATCTCGACATCGCTTGAGTTGTAGAACCTGATACCGAATTGACCGGGATCTAGAAATCGCGTTGTGTCCTGGGTGAGCGCCCCGGAGATACCGGTGAAGGTCACGGTTACCGCTGTCCCGCTTCGGCTGGCGGACGCCATCTTCATCGGCGTATAGGCTCCACTGGCTAGAACCAGACCGAGTGCATAGCCTTTGTCGCGGTAGGCCGCCGACGTGTAATGGACGCCATCGATGAGGTCCCAGAAATGGTGGGCGCCGGCGGGGACAACGGCGGCATTTGCCGCGGCTGCGTCCAGCACGCCTTGGGGCGTCTGCACCCGCGTACGTCCAAGTGACCCGGTGTTCTCCGGATGCGAATGGACCTGGTTGACGTAGAGCTTCATGTTCGATGAGAGCCCGGTGATCGCGTTGATGTCGGTCTGGAAGTCAGAACGAAGCTGCTGGATGAACGACGACCAGGCCAACGCGCTCATGTTCGAGGCGGCTTCCGACTGCCCGTCTTCGAGGACGCCTCGGCAGTCGGAGATCGTCATGCCATAGGCTTCGGCGAAGGTCTTGATAGCGGCGATCGTGCGCAGCACATTCCGGTATGGCGCGGTGTTCTTGGCGATCTCGCTGCTCTGCGCGGAGCCGATACCCGCAGTAAAGACAATGACGCCAGTGTCGGACGGCAGACTGTCGGCCCAGAGCTTTGCAGCCTGTGCCCAGCCGGTTTCGCCGGCATCCGAATTGCGCACTTCAAGCGCGTCGACGAACCCGTCATAGCTCTCGGATCGGGCTGGGAACGTCTTCCAGATCGCCGACTGCGTATTGCCAAGGTTACGGACACCCTTCTTGCCCATGGCAACCTTGCCGGTGGAAATAGCCGACGTCGTCAGAGCGACGGCTGCTCCGGGAGTTAGGCCGACCGACGTCGATTGGCCGATAACGAACAGAATCGCGATCTTGCTCACTGACGATAGGAAGGGCTTGAGCGGAAGCAGCGACGCCTTCTCGCGCAATGGCGGGAAGTTCCCGTTTGCCTCCGTCATGGCATACTCGATGGCACTGCCAAACGAAGGCATCGGTTGGTAGGTATCACCGATGATCGAACCATAGGTGATACGCCGCGGCGCGATGGTCTCGTCGTCGTCAGCGGTGCCAGATCTCATGAAGATTTCCCCGTTCCACAAAAGAGCGTCGAGATCGGCCGGAGCTTCAGAGGACGAGACCCAATCCCCTTCCGGCGTGCTCGCCATATGGATAGACGTGCCTTCTTCGTTGCGGAATTCGATCGAGAAATCAGCCGAAAAAACTTCGGTGATACCTGCAGTCGGCGACAGTGCCGAGTTAATCAGGGCCTCGTTCGACGGCAGGCGGAACAGCCAAGACCCCGCGCCGATGGTGCCGAGCTTTTCATAGGTGCCATTGTTCGAAAGCGTCGGGTCTGCGGTGACAACTGCTTCGACACCCGCCTCGAAATTCAAGTTGGCGAGCATGTCCGCTTTGGTGTTGAAAAATACCCGCGACGGTCCCACACCTGCTTGCAATTGCGCGATGGTTGTGTCGAGCGCATCGACCTTCTTCTGGATCGCACCTCCTACCTCGTCTCGAATGCGGGGCTTAGGCGGCTCGTAGCGTTCACCCGAAGGCCCGTCGGCGTAGACAGAGTTGAATGCCGACTGAATTTCGTTTGCCATAAGGATTTCCTCAGATGATGGTTGCCGTGACCGGGCCAGAGGTCGGGCCAGCCACGTTGGAGATGTTGCGAGGGATCGCGTAGTAGTCCCAGACGCCCTGCGGCGCGCAGGTGGCTGTTTCAATGAAGGCGACGACGTCATCCACTGAGCCGACGAACGGCGTATCCTTGCGGATTCCAAAACTGGTGATCGCCGACGGCGCTATGAGCGTTTCCAGGAACGTGCCGTTCGCCGCCCGGTTGGTACCGTCGGCGAAAAGCGTGCCAATGATGCGTGGCCGGACGTTGCCTGCCGAATAGGACGAGACGTCGAATTTGACGCGTACCTTGTCGGCGTTTGCGGACGTGAACGCTTCCGTAGCGAAAGATGTCGTCCCGGCCGCGCCATTGAGCTTCCCGCCGCTGATGGTCCAACCGACGCCCTTGGCCCAAACCGTGTCGGTGGCGAAATCTCCGTTAGTAATAAGGTTGGTTCTGGTCGAATCCCCATCCGTGTAGCCATAGGTCGCGGACGGAGCCACGGCCAAGGTTGCGAACGGGGTGACGAGATTGGGGTTGAACGCCGATCCCGCCGCGACGCGGTAGAGAGACACCATCCGCACGCGAGCGTCATTCTTGGTGGCGACGCTGAGCACGGCACGTCCGAGGTGCGGCGCACTGTCGGTGATCGAGAAGGATGCGAGCGACTGCGGCGCCACAGGATCGGCGATGGAGACAACGGTCTCAGTCACCGACCAGTTGGAATAGCGGCGGTTCGAAGCTATGAAGGCCGCTTGCACGTCGAGAACCTGATCAACCGGCACATTGCCTGTAGATAGGTCGATGTATCCGCCAGCGGACTCAGCATTCGGATTAGGCTGTTCTACCCATGCGCCGGGTGTTCCAAGTCCGTCTGCGTCAGCGACGCGGTATCTGACAACGGGTGTCAAACTGCCATCTTCCGGATCGATGATCACGACGCGAATGTAGACGCTTCCGCCATTAGCCTTCGCCTGGATCAGATTGATGACCGGCGTAGGTATTTCCAGAGCGTTGGCCGCTGGCGGGACTGGCGGCTGCTGACCTTCGTCGACGGCAGGGTTCCAGGCGTCGATGTTCTCCGGATGCGCGATGTAGTCCATCGTGAACCCGCCCTTTGTGAGGGCGACGACGGATCTGCGGTTCTCGACCAGTTTGCCATTGAGCCTTGGCAACCGGAGAGGCGTTTCGAGCCGGATCCAGCGGGCGTAGACCGCATTGATACCCGACAGGCGAACATCGATGCTGCCCTTGACCTCCTGCCGCTGGCGCAACCAGTCACGCTTGCCGAGGCGGCGCGCCTGGCGCCACTGATTGCACCACTCATAGCTTCCCTCCAGTGTCAGAACACGGCCGGCGGAAATCTGCGCGTCGGTGTCCTCGAAAAAGTCGGTGTCGCAACTGGTGTAATTCGTGGCTGGATAGGTGAATTTCGGGACTAAGCGGTTGCACTCGTCCTCGAAGAGCACTCCGTACTGCACGTTGTGGCCGACGATGTCCGCATCGCTCAGCGTTGCGCACCGACTTTCACGGAACTTGCCGACGGTCAGAATACGAGCGCCATCGCCCCGCGCCACGAGATGGCCGTCACAGGTGGAGAGGATGGCGTTCAGACCGGACTTTGGACCGTTCTCGGTCGTATCCCAACCGTTGCACTGGTAGCGCTTCTCTGTGCCGCCGCCGGCGAGAGGAACGTCCTCGTCGCAGATGTCGGCTTCCTCCTTCCAAAGGTCGATGACGGGCAGCAGCGCCTTTTGGTAGTCGAGGCCGAACCCGAACTCATTGAAGCAGAGATGCCACGCGAGAATGATGGCCGCGTTGCGGGTCCAGGTCCAAGTGGCAGGGTTGGTTGGGCTCTGCGCCCCGTCACGAAAATCCCAGCAATAAGCACCGTCAATCTCCACCGATGGCGACGGTGCACCATAGGGAAACGCGGTCTGCTGATCCTGCGCATCGGCGTTGTGAGCACGCATCGCCAGCGATGCCTGACCGTCGCCGCGGTGATCGTTCGTCCAGATGCCATCTGGCCCAAGCGCAGAGACAATCTCTGCGTAAGGCGTTTCTGGATTGGCACCGAGACGAGTGTAGAGGCGAACGTTGGCGGAGCCCGCGCCGTAGCGCCCGCCGGTGGTGAGTGGCTGAACGACGTTGTCGACTACGGTCACTTCGTCATCGTTGAGGAAGAACCGATTGAACGACTTGATCCGATGACCCGCGATAGCTTGCACCGAATAGAGATTTGAACCCTTCGCTTCCCACATCATGCGGGCGCCGGCAACGCGCGTGCGGCCGACGGCATAGACCCGGAATGGTATAGCCTGGTTCAGCGGCGCTCTGCCGTCCTCCGGCTTGGGTGGCTTCGGTGCTTGCGCAAGGAGCGCCTGCAGGCCGATCGAGATAGCGGTCGTCGCGATAGCCGACGCGATGGACGCATAGGTGATCGTGGACGCACCGATCGCGAAACCGCCCGTACCGAGCACAGCCGTGAAGATTGGCGTGAAGATCGGATCAAAGACGGCAGCGCTGTAGAGCGACGTCGTGCTCCCCAGCCCGTATCGCTGCAGCATCATGCGATGATGGAAACTCATTCGGTACGGTCTCCATCCGGCGCGCGCCATGCTGCAACGTGATCGAGTTTCTTGGCGATGACGCCGGACGGCGCCAGGATTGCCCAGAGCGGGCCGAAGCGGATCGCACAGACTTCCTTGGCATCGCCCATGCCAGCAGGCGCCAGCACTACGCCGACGTCGCCGTCCTGCGGGTCATCGGTGTGAACGAAGCCGAGGGGCTCAAGGGCGGCAGCAGCGAAAGGGACGAGCCCGCCAGCGCGTGCCAGAATTTCATGCGCGCCGTCGGCCGTGCTGTATGTGCCGCGATAGGCCTGCGCCGGGTCCACCCCGACGCTCTCGCGCAGCCATGTGCCACAGAACGTCGTGCAGTCGTCGCCGAACACCCCGCCCCATCTGAACTGATGCGGCAGGGCAAGAAAGTCTTGCAGGGTCATGATGATCCTTAGAAATTCGGCCAGACCGGCTGAACGCCTCTGGCGAGCCGGCTGACGCCGTCGCAGAACTTGTCGGTCGGTGAAATCGCTTTCTGATGCGGGGTTGACCACACAGATCTCGCGCCGCGGGACCTCGTTGCTTCCCCGGTCACAACAGCGAGCGAGAGCGTGATGCTGGGATTCTCTCTCTCCTCAACCGGAGGACTGATCTCGCCGGTATGAGATGCCGTCCCGGTCCAGATTGGAATGATATTGCTCATCGGCTGGAAGTAGCGATCAAGCGTCGTCAGCCCCATTTGGACCGTCGCCCCGCGCACCGGCGGCAGGCTGTCGATCGTCTGGGCCGATGTCGAGGGATCCAAGCCGGAAAGCGTGAACTCGACGCTGTCGGCCGTGCCATTGACCAACACCTCAAGCGTGGGGACACCAATGAGGCGGCCCCCGCCGAGGTAGACGGTCCCGCTCGGCTCGATGCTATCGAAATTGGCCGGTATATCGTTTATGCCGAACCAGAGGTGCAGAGCCGGGTCGGCGTCGATCCGCAGAAAGATGCCGAGTTGGTGGCTACCTCGCATCTCCTCGATGATGGGCGCCGGGATGAAGTCCATCAGAACGCCTCGACAAACTGCAGCGTCGGTCTCGACTGATACCAGCCCTCATAGTCCCACGGCAGCGTGAAGCCGCGGGGGAACTTCATGACGCACATGGGTCGAACGAGCTCAACACGTGTCCCGACTGTGATCGCTTCGCGGAGCGGCGGGGCAACCGCGAGCGTGTATACGGGGTCGGCCTCGTTAGTCTTGCTGATCACTTCCCAGTACCGATACGCGCGCCAGCCTTTGTTCGGGTGAAAGATTGAGAACCAATCAGACCATCGCAACGGGCGAGACGCCCCAAAAACCCGCATCTTGATGACGCCGGCGCCGAGCGCGGCTGCTTGCGTGATTTCGGCATAGACGGCGGTCTGGCTGTAGCCGGACCCATCGGAGAACAAAGCGCCGTCGGAATGCGGTATGCCTCCGATGTTCAGCTGTCGCTTCCCGTTTACCAACGGGAATGGTCCTATCTGATCGTTGATGATCGGTACATTGAAGAACCGATACCCCCCGTTGCCTCGCGCACCGAGCCAGTTGATGACCTCGTGGCGCTCCGGATCGTCAGCCTGCAGCACGCAGCGCTCATAGGTCGCGGTGACGATCCCGCCGCCGCTGGTCTCGATCGCGATCGACTCCCCGAGACCGTTGACGCCGCCGTCGAGCGCCGAACCGGGATTGTCGAAACTAGCCCGGGTCGGCCTGAGATACATGATCGGCACGGTAGGCTGACCGGTGTAGACTGCCATCGATCAACCTTTCTGTGCCACGAAGCGTTTCTGGGTTTCCCCAAAGCCGACGCGCCGTTGCTGCTCGTTGTATTGCGAGAGCGCCTGGCCGACGCCTTGCCGCACGAGAGCGCGGACATGATCGTCGCCATTCGCGCCCATCACGTTGACGTTGAGATTTGCCGGCGCTGCGCTCGCGCGCCGACCGTTGTCGTTCAAGGCCTGCATGAGCTTGTGGTTGCTCACGACGCCGGAGCCCTGGGGCAGGTTCAACAGCTCCGGACCTCGCTCGCCAACGATCGAGAGGCCGCCAGGCGCGTTGTTGGTGCCGTTGGCGTAGAGGCCGATGCCTCCGCCCATCCATGCGCTGGCGAACTGACCCGACGAGGCGAAGATGCTCCGCCCGATACCAGACAGCGCCGACAGCAGACCACCGCCGCCACCGGCTGCGCCAGAGGCGAGTGTGGTGCCCAGCTGGCCCAAGCCGTTGCCGAACTGGCCCAGGCTGCCGCTGGCCTTCTCAAGGGCGCCGTTGAACTTGGCGACGTAGGTGTTGCCGGTCGTGCCGAGAACATCTGCACCCATCCCGCCCTTGCCGACCGAGCCCGGGCCACCGAACCACGCCTGCGCAGCGCCGGAAGCCCCGTACTTGTCGACATAGCCGCCGAACCGGTGCGCAAAGATCGCGTCTTGCGCCCCCTTATCGGTCAGGAACTCCGAAGCGGACATCGTGCGGCCGAGCGCAGCTTGCGACCACTGCCCGATGTTGTTGCCCATGACCTGATATGCGCCATAGGCACGATCACCGTTGCGAGTGACCGGGCCGAGGGCGCCATAGTTGCCGCTGCTCTCGATCGACTGGATCGCCTTGGCGTAGGCGGAGATGCCACCGACCGACCGATTGTCGTTCGCAGCGCCGCTATAGCCGAGAAGCGAACCGAGCGTTGTCGTGGCACCGGAAACGCTGGAAGTGGCGAACCCAGACGACGAAGATAGGGACGTGCCACCGAACAGCCCGTTAACGAGCGAGTTGGTGAGGCGCTCGATCGCTTGATCGCTGGCCTTCGCCAACGCATTGATCAGGGCGTTCTTGATCGCGTCGCCGAGGGCCTTGCCGATATCGCCGCCGCTGGACAGCAGACCGTCGCGGAGGTCGGTGATAAAGCCACCGATCAGTTCCTTGTTCTGCTCTCGCCGCAGCTGACCACGGATGGCGTTCGCCTCAGGCGAATTGAGGTTCTCATCGAAGCCGTAGCGGTTGAGGGTGCTCGCGACCTGTCGGTCCATCGCACTCCGTTCGCCCTGACGCTCCTGAAACGACATGTCGAGCCAGAAGTCTGCCTTTGCGTCCTGTGCCTGCCGGTATGCCTTGGTGACGTCGTCGATCTTCTCTTTCTGCTCTTCGAGCTCGAAGAAGTTCGGGCGGCGGCCCGGTACCGGGATATCCGTCAGGCTGCCATCGGAATTGAGGATGCGATCCGGATCCGGGTCGCCGCTCAGCTCGATGTTCGGGCGACGACCTGGCGTCGGAGCGTTGAACGGCACGAAGTCGGCGGAGCGGAACGTGCGGCCGCCTTCGGTGAAGGTGGAGCCGCTGATGATGTCCTGGACGTTGTCAGCGCCCGCAATGCTCTTGATCCACTCGCTCTGGGCCTTCCTAGCGGCTTCAAGGCTGCGATAGAAGGAGGCTGTGACAGCATCGACGCTCTTGCTGAAGTCCTTAAGCGCCGGCAGCCCTTCTTTCTCGATCGCAGCGGCAAGCGTGCTCTTCGCGTTGTCAAAGTCGGCAACGGTGGCGGTGCCCTTGGCAACTCGCTCCCGGAGATCGTCCCAAGCATAGCCAAGAGCCCGAACGGTCTCATCGGTACCGGGTCGCGCCCGCAGGGCAGAGAATGCCGTGATGGCCTTGTCGCGCAGCCCTTCGAGCTTCGCACCCATCTCCTCAAGCTCGCGGCCAGCAAGGATGCTGCTCGCCTCGCGCCCCTGTGTGATCTTGTCAGCCCTATCGAGCTCGTCGACGTAGGCCTTCAACTGAGGCGCTGCGTCTCCCCAGAGGGCCGCAGCCCGACGGATGATGTCGTTCTGCTCCTCGAACAGCCGATTGGTCTTCTCGGTCCCGCTCTCGGCAGTAGTGAAGTACTGGATCAGCGCGGCGCTGCCAGCCGTCAGCGCGATCGTCGACAGCGAAATAGGATTGATCAACGCGCCAAACGCCGAGGCAAGCCCGGAGACGGGTTTCTCCATCGACCCGACGACCGACGCAAGCTGTGTGCCCTGCTGTAGGCCGATCATGAGCGGGTTCATGCCCATGGCCGCGGTGACGGCGATGTCCTGGAACTGGAACGCGGCGTTCGCCGAGTTGAAGCTCTGCGCCCCGCCACGGTTGCTGTTGGCAGCCTTCACGGCAGAGCCGGCAGCCGTGGCCGACGTCTTCAGCCGTTCGAATGCCTGCCGCTCCCGATCGAGAGCTGCCGTCATCTCCTGCGCGGTGATCGCGCCGAGCTTGTGCGCGCGCTGGATCTCGCCGACGGTCGCCTCGTACTGCTGCGTTGCCTGAGCGAGTGGGCGGAATTTAAGCGTGAGGCGCTCCACTTCCATCCGGAACGCGCGGACGTGGTCATCCTGCGAACCGAACGAACGGCCAAGGTTTTCGACCGGCGGCAACGCGCTGCGCGCGTCGTCGCCTGCTCGCTTCAGCACGGTTCCGAGACCCGAAGCTTCCGCTTCAAGCTTATCGACAGCCTGCCCGGTGCGGATGGCCGAGGCCGTCAACTTGTCGAGATCAGCTGCGGCGGACGCTGCCGGCGTGCTGTCGATCTTGAAACCAAGGGTCGCTTCGGTCACGGGCTATCTACTCTTGTTCGGGAAAAGCGCGTCGAAGAGGCGCGCCGTAAGTGGTCGCTCGGAGATTTTGGGCTTCTCTGGCTCAGCCTGCTCTTCAACCTTAGGCGCCATGACCTCACGGCGCTTGATATCGAGAGCGAGGATCGCGTCGAGTTGCCACTGCTTGAGGACGAGGCCGCGAAGCCTCGCCCATTCTGCGATTGCCACAAACCCGAGGGCATTGGGCCCGTAGCCGTTGCCGGTGCGCTGCGCGTCGAGCTCCTGAAACCAGAACCAGACTTGCTGGCCGGCAGCAGGCACTACCAGCTTCTTGCCCTCGTGCTGATCGACGATGAGTTGGCAGAGCCGGTCGATCAGCCTTTTGTAAAAGAGCTACGGCGCGCGGCCTTCGCCTCCACCTGATCGCGGATGATCTTGAACCGGGTGTAGAGGTTCCGGACGTTCTCCTCCGAGAAGGGAACAACCTGACCGCCGATCTTCGGGTCTGGTGACCAGTGTGTGGTTGCCTTTGCCAGGATCGCGATGAGGCGAGCATCCGCCTCGTCGGCCGGCGCCTCGCCGAGGTTCTCGCGTTCGGCTGCCGCCTTGGCGAACTCGGCGGCGACATCGCGCATGGCTTTCTGCATGCGCTCACTGTCCGGGCCGACGACGCCGATCTTGAGGCCGATCGGCTCGCCCTTCTCGTTGACGACGACGATCTCGATGCCCGCTTCCTGAGATTGGACGAGGGCTTCGAGGCCAGAAAGGTCTACGAACTCAGCATCAGCCATTATGCACCACCAACCGGATTGACCGTGAGAACGGCGCTGTTGACCTCGACATTGCCCTGAAGCAGGCGTGCCGTGTTGGCGCCGCCGCCGTTCTCCTGCGCGGTCATGACGATCGCATAGAAGTACTTGAAGGTACCGGTCGGGACAGAGGTCGCGGTGTGAACGCCGTTCTGGGTGCCGGTCGTGGTGATTGCCGAGCCGCCCTTCGTCGCTGCGACCTGGAAATCGTTGGCGCTCGGGTTGACCACGTAATAGGTGGTGCCAGCGACGAGGCCCGTCGGCAAGGCACCGGTCGTGGTGAACTTGACGCCGACGCCGGCAGCGAGGCCGTGAGCATTCCAGGAGACGACGCCCGGCGCCGCGATGGTCATCGTGACCGTGGCGGTCTTCGCTGGCGGTGCATCATCGAACGCAAGCTTGAAGGGGTAGTTGTAGTCGGTCTTTTCGGCGGCGATCAGCGCGATCTGGCCGAGGTCTTCCGGCAAGATAACGAAGTTGTTCTGCATCGAGCCGGCGTTGCGGGTGCCCTTGCCCTTCCAGTCGCGACCGGAAGAGATGATGGATTCGGTAATGAGCGCGGCGGCGTCGCCGATTGCGCCCATGGTCTGCCAGCCTTTGATCTCGGTGAAGACGGTGGACGAAAACAGAGCCTCGTTGATGTCTGCGTCATCGGGCACGGTGGTGACGGCTGGTCCCATATAGATTTTGGCGCCGGCGACCGGATAGAGCTGACCCATGGTCGTTTCCTCTTTTCAGTGGGGCCCTTGCCGAAGGGGCGGGAGACGGCGGGCCAATCAGGCCGGAACTTGCGGGTAGCAGCGCCACCGGGTGGTGACGGGAATGTTGTGGTGCGTCTCACCGGTGACGAGGACGCCGATTTCCGGATCCTCATCAATGCGGACCTGAGTGTCGGCCCGTAAGAGCTTGGTGCCGCGGCGGAAGTGCTCGCGAAGCTGGCCGGCGAGGTCGTAGCCGTTCACGATGGCCAAGCTCTTCGGCCACATGACGTTGGTTCGGAAAAAGCCTTGCCGGATCGGGTCCATGACCAGGGAAATGTCGGTCTCGATCGAGCGATTGAAATGGAACTCGCAGACTACGAATTTGCTTGTCGCTGTCGGGGTGAAGGTGACGCCCGGCAGGACGACCGTGACGCCGGCTGGCGGGACAAACGCCTGCGCACGCTGCGCGAGCGCTTGATAGATTTTCATTTCCACCGTGTCGGCCATCTGCTACCCCTTCCGAATGGCCGACAAAGTCCTGTCAGACACCGATGTGCATGAAGTGCTGCATGAGGCGATCTTGCTCATGAGCAACAAGGTCGTGCGCACCGAAACGGGACGTCAGGTGCTCGCGGCCGCGATCCGAGATCTGGATATCCTTCAGAAGGCCCTGATCATCATGACCGAGGGCTCCCACCCGCTTCAAAACGACTGCGAACCTGCTCCTCCGCCCGCTTGACCGTCTGCGGCCAGTCCTGGGCGGCTGCGTCTACGAACCCGAAGCCCTGCTGATTGAAGACGCGGCCGAGGCTGTCAGCCCCGACGAAGCCGTATTCCATGCGTGGACCGTAGGCGGCCTGAAAGCCGAGATAGAGCGTCTCGCCGATCGATAGGTCCGCGATCATGAGCTCGATCGATCCGGTGTTGTCAGGATACTGCTTCTCTCCCTGGTCGACCGTCGGCATAGCCGTGGTCGAGGCCATCAGCGAGTTTTTCAGGTTACCGGTGTCGAACGGCATCCGGCCGCCTTGCGCCGTGGTGATGCGGACGTCATTGGCGACCATCTGCGCGGCGGTGCGCAAGACAGCCGCCTCGCGGGCCTGCTCCTGCTTCACCCAGTCGGAGACCTGGGCGGCGAAGGAAAGGTTCTCGGTGGCCATCATCGACCTCGTGAGCGGGCGTATTCCTCGGCAAAGTCGAAGTTGTATTCGACGTGGCAGCGGCAAGCGATGATCTCACCCGGGCCAGCGCCGAGGCTGGTATCGCCCGGAAATCGCATCAGCGCGCCCGACGGCGACTGAAACGGCACATCCATGCCGGTCACTTCCTCTGCATTCAGGACCTGGTGCGTATGACGAACGTGGCGATCGCCGACAGAGCGCCAGCGGCGGGTGACCAGCGTGCTATCCCTGCCCGACCTGTCCAGGCCCTGCTGATAGGCCTCATGCTTGGCGGCATGGACCGAGGACTGCGTTTCCGTCCGCGCGATGGTCTCGCCGCGGAACTGGACATAGCGGTCAGCGAGCCGCCCGGTGATCTTGGCGACGACATCAGCCGGAAGCGGCTTGCCCTCGCGGATCGCCTTGGCGACTTGCCGATCGAACCGCTTATCCCGGCGTGTCAGTGTCAGGTAGTGCTTCATGCTCACGACATCGCCCGACAAGAGCGCGGCGCGGGCATTCTCGACGGTGCGGGCCAGCTGCGACGTCAGCCCAATCAAACCGCCTTCTCGGCGTTGGGTGACCCGGTTGACGCGGCCGGCGAGATCCAGCGCGATCGTGCGCGGCCCCTGCCCTTGAGCGTAGCCGGCGTGGATCGCCTCGCGGGCCATCGCCTTCGTGTCTTCGGTCACATGCGTAATCAGCTTCGACGACTGCTCACGGATGATCTGCTCGGCGCGCTGGTTGCCGATGTCCCAACGGACAACGACGCGGGCGCCGGCTGGATCGGAGAGGCGCGGCATGTTTCGGGTGACCAGCAAGCCGCCGTCATTGAATGCCTCGCGGATCGCCTCGGAGAGCGGACGAAACGCCGCCGGGTCGATGTGGAGCGCGGCGATGGCGCCCTCGATGTCCTGACGCTCCAAACGCTCGACGACTTCCTTGAGCACGATCTCGGACTTGATGTCGTCGATTGCCTCACGGAATGCCTTCTCCATGTTCGGGGAGAGTTCGTTGATGAGGGCTTCGATTTGCTGGCGAAGGCTGGCCATCACTCAGCCGCGGCTGCCTTCTCGCCCTTCTTGGCGACCTTCTCCTCGGGCATCTCTTCGGCGAGGCCGAGATTGATCAGCCCCTTGGCCATGGTGGCGCCGCCGACTTCGAGCTCGTCGACGACCTTGCCAACCTCATAGTGCGTGTAGGCCTTCACGAAGCGGATTTTCATGCTGCGATCCTTCCTTGGACGATGAAGACGACAGCCGTGACGCCGTCGTATTTGTTCGGGTCGCCATTCACGATGGCGTAGTCGGTACCATTGGCGGCCACCACGTCGCCGACGGTCGGCTCGATCGCCAGCCCGACGGACGAGATGTAGATCTGCATATCGCCTGTGCGGATGTTCGTTCCGTCGATGTAGCGGGCCTCGTAGGCCATCGGGACCAGCGCGGCCGGGTGTGGCGTAGACACCGGCTCGCCGCCGAGGATCGGGTCAGGAGGCGTCAGGCGGGTTACGACGCCGACTTGGCCGAACTCCTCGATGAGCTCGTGCGCCGTGGCCTGCATTTCGATGTAGAACGACATCAGAAACGATCCAGAGTGAAGGTGCCGCCCTTGCTGGTATCAGGCGTGAGAATGCAGCGAAGCGCGTCCTCAACCGCCGTCAGCACCGGGCGAAGACTCTCAAGAGTGATCGGTACACCCTCTTCCGGGCTGAAGAACTCGCGCTCGATGTTTCCGACCTTCTGCCGCTTGACGGACTTGCCGAGCGTGAGTGTCGGCGTCGACGAGCCCGGGGACTGTAGTTCGGCGAGAGCCAGCGCATAGGCGGCTGTCTCGATCTCGGCTGGGGTATCACCCTCCGGGATTGGTTCATCAGCGCAGTGGTCGACTGCGCCAACGCGCGGCCATGCCCGCTCCTGCGTGCGGGTTGCCTTCTTGCCGGGGAAGCGCGGGCCGTAGATGCCGTCCAACGCTTCCGAGGCCCGGAGGAGCGCGGCCTCGCGCTGCGGGTCGGTGACCGTGCCGGCAGACCACGCCACGTTGCCCCGGTCTTCATGATAAGCCAGCGCGCCGGCCAAGGTCCCGTAGAACATCATTTGTTCCGCTCTTCGCGAGCCAGGTCACGCAGTGCGGCGAGGTCTTCGAGGCCATCGTTCGGATCGAACTCGACTTGCATAGCTTCGAGGTCGGCAGAGATCTGGCGGCGGGTCAGACCGTTGGCGGCCTTTTCTTCCGAGATCGCTTCGGCGACCTTCGCGTTCAGTGTTTCGAGATCCCAGCCGTTGAACGGGCGCTTGCCGACGACTTCGAGGTATCGAGCGCGGGCGGTGCTAAGGTCATCGCCGTCAGCCGGCTTGGAGCCTCCGTCCTTGCTACCCTCGCCCTCGTCAGCTGCCTCCTCTTGCCGATCTGGATCGAACCGGGCGTCAATGATCTTGAAGCCGGAGGCCAACAGCTCGCGCTTCCGCTCGATCGAGACTGGATGCGGCTCATAAATGACTTCACGTTGTTTCGTCATGTCTCTGTTCCTCAACGGAGAATGGAGACGGGGCGGGCATGTATCCCGCCCCGCTTCGGTTACTTGGTCGCGTCGCCGATGGTGATCACACCAGCGGTGTGCTTGATGTCGGTCGCGACTTTGTCCCAGTTCGAGCCGGTGGCGAGTTCCGCGTCGGTCGGCGACTTGCCACCGTTGCCCTCATCCCAGGTGTAGCCCTTGAGGCCGAGGCCGAACGAATAGTCGACCTGCAGGGTGGTCTCGATGCGGGTCTGGCCGTTCTTCGTCTCGATGTTCGAGATGATGTCGCGGCTGTCCGAGACGGTGGCGGCGTTGGCCACCAGCGAGAGCACCTTGAGCTTGTTCGGCGTGCCAGCCTCGTAGAGGGCCGGTGCGTCGGTGACGACGACCATCTTGCCGAGGATGTCGACGACGCGAACGTTGGCAGCCTGGAAGAGCTGCTGGGCGTTGCCGAGGTTGAGACCGATCAGCTTGTGATAGGCCGTGCCATTCATCACCTGCGTGATGAGGTTGCCCGAGTGGTCTCCGAACTTCGCGTGACCGTCATTCATGGTGACGTAGCTGACACCGAGGGTGGCCGATACGTCATTGGTGGCGCCGGCCTGGTTGCTGATCGCGGCGACGAGAGCCGAAACAGCGGTGTTGAGCTGGTCGCGAAGCAGCGCCTCAGCGAAGTTGCGCGACGCGACCTCGATACCTTCGGCGGTCGGCTTGTCGAGCCAGGTCATCTGCGACGGCTCGTAGCGAACCGGGCCGAAGCCGCCGGCGACCTTGACGGACGAATGCTTGAGCTGCGTCAGGTCGGTGGCCGAGGCGCTGGCCTGTGCCGCGTAGCGGTCGACGCGACGCTGCGCCGAGTGAATGGCGGCGTAGAACGACTCCTGAAGGAAGTCGCCTTCGAAGCCTTCCGTGGTCAGGCGGATAGCACCGCCGGAGGCCGCGTTGAACTTCTCGACCATCTGCGCGAGCGTCTCGATGGTGGCGGGCATGAAGTACTTATTGAAGACCTGCATCTGCGCGAGAGACATGGCCTGATCCTTTCTGTTTCCGTGATTCTGGTTGGGAGGTGGATGCGGGCATTGCCCAGATGCCCGTCACCTCGTTGAGATCACGGGTTTGCGCCGGAGTGGCGCGAATTGGTCAGAAGTAGCTAGGCCTCAAGCTCCGGGAACTTCGCCGCGATTGCCGCGGTACGTGCCTTGGTATCACCGCCGAAATCGCCCTTGGTCGTCTGTTGCTGATGGCCGCCGTCGTTACCCTTGGCGTTGTCGCCCTTGGCCGGGGCCACGAAGGACTTGCCCTCGTCGCCGGCCGCCCAGCGCTTGACCGCTTCGGCGATGCCCATGGGGCCGAGGCCGATGTCCATCGAAGCGTCTTCAGTGTCCATGGCGACGCGAGGCTCCAGGAGCGCGCGTGCTGCCTTGACGAACGACGGGTTGGTGATGCCCGAGGCGGAGAGAGCGTCGGTCAGTTCGGCGTTGATCTTCGCCTTCTTACCCTTCGTGACCTCGCCCTCGTACTTGCCCTTCCAGTCGTCGCGCTCGCCTTCAAGGGTCTTGCGCAGTTCGACCAGCTGGCGCTGGTGCGCGGCGTCGTCGGTCTTGCCGTCTTTCAGCTTCTTCCACGTTTCCGCGTCGAAATCGTCGGGCGCTGCCTTCTTCTTCGCGTCGGCGAGCTCGCCCTTGACGGTGGCAAGATCGGTCTTCGTGCGGTCATAGGCGTTGGCAAGAGGAAGAACGTCGCGATGGCCGCGGACGCTATCGGCGTCGGTATCGAGATGGAACTTGCCATCCGAATGCTCGACATAAAGGGCCTTCAGGGCCTCGTCGACGTTGTCGAGCGAGTCCAGAACGAGTTTCAGGGCCATTGGCCTTATCTCCTGTGGGTGGTGGTTGTGGCCGGGTTCCGGCCTGAACTAGACGAGGGCAGCGCGCCGCTCGTCTTCGGTGCCTTCAGGTTCGATGAGGGCGTACTCTTCGTCCGCGTCCCGCTCTGTCGAGAAGATCCCGCCCGCCTGGCCGCGTTCGTAGAAGGTCTCCCAGGACATGCCGCCCTGGGTGTAGACAGTGAACAGCTGCGCGAAGTCTGCCGCCGACATGGTGCTGTCGAGCAGGTCCTTGGGCGGCGTGACGACGATGTCGCTGTCATCGAGCCCCTTCATGCGCGCCGCTGCCTTCAAGCCGCGCTCAAGCAGAGCGGCCGAGACCTGCGATATGCTCTGAAGATTGGCCGTCTCGCTGGCGAACCGGAGCCGCCTCGCCTCGCCGCTCTCCTGCGTGGACTTCTCCTGCTCGAACATGCGAGCGCCGGCCATCACGGCTGCTTCGACCTGCTTCTCGATCGCGGCTTCATGCGCCTCGATGCCGGAGCACGTTGGCGACACGTATTTAAGGTCCGGGGTGACGGTATCGTTACCCATCATCTGGTGCACGACGCCGGCGCCGACGGTCTTCGGTGCCTCACCGTTGATCGCGACCAAGGTCTCCTGTCCGGACATGAAAAGCTGCCAGCGCCAGTCAGCGGACAACTGGTAGGCGTTGATGATAGCGTTCGCGATC
Organism: Ensifer sp. EB106-05-01-XG146; assembly: GCF_058791875.1. NCBI lineage: Bacteria > Pseudomonadati > Pseudomonadota > Alphaproteobacteria > Hyphomicrobiales > Rhizobiaceae > Ensifer > Ensifer sp. EB106-05-01-XG146. The sequence goes on along the minus strand of NZ_JBYTDX010000001.1, from coordinate 1,447,975 downwards.
CCGATCAGGGGCGGCGTCTCAACGGCCGGAACGACATCGCGAGCATTTCCGACATAGAACGGCACGAAATCGAGCCGCTGGCCGCCGAGCGCGACAGGTTGGGTGACCGTGATCGTGTCGAGGCTCTCGCCCTCATAGACCGTCGAGACATAAAGGCCGTCCACAAGTTCAAGAACGCGGAACTTCGGGTTGTCCTTCCATTCGAAGCCGGAGCGCTTCTTACCGGTCTCGTCCAGGACGAAGAAATCCCGGTCCCAATTGATGATGCTGTCGCCGGCGTATCCGGCAAGGAAAGGCTCGCCGCCGTCCACCGGCGCAGTCGTCAGCACGCCATAGCGACCGAGCCACAGCAGATATCGGGTAATCCGACGATGGAAGGCCTCAAGGCTCATGCCCTCGCCATCCGCATTCTCCCAGATCGACGACAGGCCGTCGGGGATGGTGATCTGCGTTTCCTTGGCGTGGATGATGCCGATCATAGCAGCGACCGACGGCGCTAGCAGCTCGGGCACGATCGCGCGCAGCTTGTAGGCCTTTTCGTACGCCTCGACCCCGCCATCGGGCATCGACTTGAAGCCGGAAGGCATAGGCAGGTAGCGAACGCCCTCGCGTTTCACCGCGCGTTGGCCCTGCATCGTGTTCCGCATAAGGCACCAATCGGCGATCCGATCCGGGGTGATGTCAGGGTGCGTTGTCTTCACATCTTGCATCAGAAAAGCCCCTGGACCGCTGTTGTGGTGCTGCTTGGCTGACGCTTCGTCGTCAGTTCGGTGAACGCGCGAGAGGCCGCGTCGATCTGGTCTTTCCATTTCCCGGTCGGGAAGCTCTCTGCCTCAGTCAAAAACGCCTCATTCCATCCTCCCTGAAGGAGGAAGACATTCCCCGCCTCGGCTTGTGCCGCGAGCGGAAGAGCGCGGGTTTCCTTGTCACCAGTCTCCGGGCTGGCGTGGTAGTCGTGCCCGACGAGGACGTGACGCAGCATGTGCTGCGCCTGTGCCTTGCCCGCTTGTCCTGGGTCCTGCGGGATAGAGCCGCGCACCTGGCCGTGCTCTGCCCTGTCTTGGTCTGCGGTATTGCGGAGAAGCTTCTCGACCGCCATCGGTCCGACTTGCTCGCGCACCATGTTGGCGATGATGAACCGCCCATCCGGCGCCAGCGCCATCAGGCAGCCAGCCGTCGCCGCTGCCTCCTCATCTTCCGTCGCCGCCAAGTCCCAACCACGCACGAAACGACAGCCGGTGGGGAGCGCCTTTACCGTTCCGAACCATGACCGCTTGAAGAGGCCACCGCCACGCGGGACGGGGCGCTGCTGCAACTGGCCGGCAGATGCGTAACTGCCTAGTGTCCGCTCGAGCAGATCAACCTGCTCTTTCGGGAAACGCTCGGGGAACAGCAATTCCCCCGCCTTCGTTCGCGGGTCCGCGAAGTATGGCGTAACGCACCGCCGATCAGGCTCAAACCTCATCGGAAGCATGAGGTGGATGTACGGTAGCCCCTTCGTCAGGATCAGCCCGGACGTATCCCGCTCATGCAGCCGCTGCATGATGACGACGATCGCCGATTCGTCGTTGTTGACGCGCGTTGGCAGCGCTTCAAGGAACGTGCGCTCCGCGGCGAGCAATTCGGCATCACTATTCGCATCGTCAGCCGACAGCGGGTCGTCGAGGATCACTCGATCGCCGCGAGAGCCGGTCATGCTCTGGAAGGCCATCGCCTCGCGAAAGCCTGTCCGATCGTTCTCGAACTTCGTCTTGGCGTTCTGGTCGGTGGTCAGGGCGATCGGCCAACGATCCTGATACCATTCCGACTGGATGAGCCGACGGCATTTCAGGTTGTCGCGGATCGCCAGATCCTGCTTATGCGCCGTCGAGAGGAAGCGCTTTTCAGGCTGACCGAGTGGGCCCCACTCCCACGCCGGCCAAATGACGCCGGTCAAGAGCGACTTCATAGTGCCAGGAGGCACGTTCATGAGGAGGAGCTTGACCTCCCCTCGGCTGACTGCTTCCAAGTGGGCGCAGATCGCGTCCAGCGCCCACCCCCACTTCAGCGGGGTTGCTGGCTCAAGGATATGCCACGCCCGTCTGGCGAACTCGGCGAGTGACCGCGCGCAGGACCGTCGCTCAATCTCCCTTTCGATTTCTGTCAGCGGCGGCAGCGAGAGTTCGATACGCTTCAAGCTCTTCGTCCGTCATTGTGGCAAGATCGAAGGATGCCGGCTTCGGGCTCATGCTCCCATCGCTTGAGGTGTGATCCTGCTTATCGATCACGAAGCCCATGAGCTTTGCGAGATCCATCAGCGCCGCGCGCTTGTCGTGCATCTTAATCTTCACGCCGTTCTGCGTAAGCGAGACCTCTGACACTGCGGCGGCAGCCTCATCGCTGATCTGGTCGCTGGGAATGAGTTCGACCGGGTAAATGCCAAGGCCGTTCGGGCTAGCGTTCTCAGATTCGGTATCGACTGGGCTCCTGCCCCATCGGACGGAGTCACGGATATCGAGGAAGGCGATCTTTGCTAGTTCGGCGGCGACCCGCTCTTTCGTGATGGCGAGTTTCTCGATTACGCGGTCGTTGGCCTTACGGTCATTCTCTTCGGACAGCCTGAGGATTTCAGCGACCCGATTTGAAATGCTTTCCTTCTGCTTTAATACAGAGGCATTCCCTCGGTTCGGTTTGAAGCCTGCAAGTTGGTAGGCCTCGTCAGCTGTCTTGCCTTTAGCGAATTCTTGCGCGAATTTCTCGTGCCGCGCGTTCTGTAGGACGGGCATGTAAAATCCTTCGGAGGGTCACTGACCTACGTCTTTGATAGCGAGGAGACCGCGCTGATGGCTTACGACGACTTGCGTACCACGCTGGTCGCGGGGTTGCTGATTGCCCTGACAGCAGTTGTCTCTCCCTCGCCATCCTTCGCAACTCAGTGCGACCAAGAAACCGTCGAAATCGCTACGACCCCGGTCATCGAACAATCGCCAGCCCGCCTCGCCGCGGCGCGGCTGATGGCGACGATTGAGGCGCGCCCCGACGTCCTCATCATTGGTGACTCAATCGCCAGGCAGTGGGAGAAGGCTCAGGCCCGCGATTTCGACGGTATGTCAGTGGTCAACATGGGTTTGGGCGGGGAAACGACCCAGGAACTCAGATGGCGACTTAGTCAACTGACGCCGAAGGTGAAGCCCAGCCGCGTTGTTCTTGTAGTCGGCACGAACAATCTGCGCGAAAAAACGATGTCCGCCTGCGGCATCGCCGCTGGGATATCGAGTGTTACGGAAGACATCAAGGCGCTGTGGCCGGAGGCGAGGCTATTCGTAGTGCCCGTCCTTCCACGGGGCGAAGGGTTTGGCTTCCGCGCAAGCGATCGGCTGGTAATCAACCGCACAATCTCTGAAACCATCAAAGGGGCCACCGTGGTGAACGTAGACGAGGCCGCCTTCACCTGCAGCTGGTCACTTGAACGCTGCGTCAATTACCGGCCAGATAACCTACACCTTAATCCCGATGGTTATTTTGTTCTTCGGGCTGGTCTAAGCCGCTATGGCTTTTGATGTCGTCGAACATCGACGACGGCGGTTGCGGTCGCATCAAATCACCCTTGCTATAGACCAGCTGATCGCCCAACCTGAGCCTTCGGCGACAGGGGAACTATATGAACGACGACGAACTGCTGCTTGCTCAAATCGAAGCTCACGCTGGCTACGCGGAACAGGCTAAACCGCGAGAGGTAGATTTGCCGGCGATAGCTGCAGTGCTGTCTCATCTTTTCCAACACCGTTCCGAGAAGGAAATACTCGAGCAATTGAGGACGGTATTCCGGGCGCGAGGTCTATTGTGGCGTGAGTAAGGTGGGCATGTTCCAACCTCTACCCTCTCCTGAGGGCACAAGTTGAGACATCGGGGAAACGTCGACGGATGCCGAAAGCAGCGAAACGGAGACTGGATAGACTCCTAGAGATGGGGGAGCGCATTCTCGACGGAGGATGGATCCACAAAATGCTGATTGCGATGGGCGCAGCTTCTATGGGCCCCGCCGCTCTCTATAGCGTCATCAATGCGCTTGTTACCGGCGAAATCAGCAGTCGCGGGGTCGTCGCCAGCGAAGACCCCGTCGCATTCTACAGCCTGGTGCTCACCTGTGGCGTGGGCGCTACCCTTGGTACGGCCGTGGCTGTTTTTTTGCTGATCGTGGCGCTGAAAGGGCGAGCGTCACGAACCGGCTCGTCAGGGCCAAAACAACAGGACTGATGAGGCGATAAAGACGAGCGAAAGCAACGCAAATCCTACTCGGTTTTCTCGTCCGATACCTCTCTACCCTGACGGGATCACGACTACCAGCCGAGGGAATCAACTCATGACTCAGGCCAGTTTCAGAAACGCTCCGGTCGCAGCCCTGATCTACGAATTTCTATACGACGCCTACAGAATGATAGGGGTCGATCGGTCACATCTAAGCTGGCTTTCGGACGAGAAAGCGACGCCTCTCGGGGTGTTTGATCACGGATTCACGAGCAAGTGGGAATGGAGCGCCAGCATACTCAAGGAAGTCGGAGCAATAATCCCCATTGAGCCGCCTGATCTCCCTGCACTTCGGGGCGATGCACAGCGTCGGACCGTTTCGACCCCATTCTATACCCCAGCCATGACGTTAGAGGCTTGTCACGCGACCGACTTTTCGAGTTTCGAGGCCTTCGATAACTACTGCTACGCGATGTTTACTCTCGACCAGCATGTGGCGGATGATGATCATCTCAGCTTTACATCTCCTCGGTTCTTAGACGCCGTCGCTGCCAGGGACGATATTTTTGAAGTCGACGCGTTCTGCCGCGTGACTTACAGCAGAGATCGTTTCAACGAAAAGGTGATGACGCGCTGGGACGAAATGCAAGTCCGTGAGTTTAAGGCCACCTAACAAGTGCTCAGGGGCCGTGGGCGGCTTACGGCCTGTCTCCCCGATACGGGCTGGCGAGCTATCGGGCTGCTCTACTCCGACTTGTGAATTACGGGTGAAACTTGATCGCGCTCGCGACTCATGGTCCTTCATCGTTTCTTCGCCGACCCAACGAGAGAAAGGAGACGTGAATGGAAGCATGGGACGAAAAGACCGACGAGGAAGTCTTCGAAAACCCGCATGAGCAGATAGGATCTCAAGCATCCTACTGGCGGGACATTCAGATAAAGCGTCGCCTTTTCATTATGCAGAAGCTGGCTTCTGAAAGCCAAATAGCGGCGGCTGAATCTCAAATTCGGGCCGCAGACGCCACTGTGAAAACTGCCTACTGGACGAAGATATCGGCAATCGCCGTCGGCGTTACCGTGGTCGTCGCCGGCATCGGTGTAGTGCTTCAGGCCTTCGCCGACCATTGATGTGACGCATCCGCCCCTCGTTGCGCGCGCAGGGCGTTTTGAGCCTCTGCCGGAGTAAGTGACGAAGATGAAGGCGCCCCCTCCGCGTGGACTGCGGTCAGTGACGACGAAAACCCCGCCGCCGGGCGACAAACCGGGGCGGGCTCCATATGACTTCTTTCATCTCTTGCTATGTTCACCACAAGCGCGCATGGTGGATCTTCCAGTAGCCATCGATACGGGCGCTGCTGTTTGAGGGCTTGCTACCCTGGCCCCAAACGAGAGGAGGACAATGTGTCTTCCGCCTTCACTCTTCTTCAAAATCGATATCTCATTGCTACGACAGCGTCGCAAATCGCTGTGGCTACAAGCATAGTTATGATCGTCTACGTCCTTGCGGATGGCTGGCTTTGGTAGGCGTAAGCCTGGTCGGCCGAAAGACAGTCGCGAGGCCTCAAAGGGCAATCTAACGGCCGCTGCCGACCGCCCCCAAGCACGCAAGTGGCGCGGCGCTCGACGCTCCTACCTAAAAATCGGGCTGGACCCGCTCTTACGAAAGAATGACACGATGTCTGCCATGATCTGCAATGCGGACTTTAATCCGGCGAGCAATCGCATCCTCAACCAAATGCTTCACAAGGCCGGGTATGTCACGAGCCGAATGAAGCCCCTCGTCGGCCCTTTGGCAGAACAATCCCGCTCGGTGCTACTGCGCTTCATGGCGGGCGTTCTTGACCGCAACGAGAAGAACAACCCATCTGGTCCGGTTGCTGGAGCGGGATACGGCCGGCCTTAATTTGCCGCGCTACCTTCCGGGTAGCCGCTGGGCCGTGGAGGGGGATCGGCCACCACCCCTTCTCAGCGTAGCAGCTTGATTGGCCTTCTCCGCGTCGCCGTTACTCACCACGTTAGTTCGTGGTGACCACCAGTTGGCCTTAGCCTCAAAATGAAGGCGATCACCCTCCGCATAGACGGGCGGCTGGCTTGCCCGTTCATCTCCGATTTTGGTTGCCGTGATACAATTCGCGAGTCGGATGCATCCAAGAGGAGTGAAGCATGAGCCGAAATACCGTCCTCGGAATAATTCTCGCCGTGGTGGTCATCATCCTGGTGGTCCTTCTAATGCCAAAGAAGGAAGCGCCTACGGAAACTGCGACGCCGCCAGCAACGACGACCGAACCAACGACATCTCAACCGTCAACAAGCACCCCATCGACAACTGAGCCGGCTACTAGCCAGCCATCAACAACGGCCCCGTCGACGACAGCTCCGTCCACTACTGAGCCGTCAACAACGACCCCGTCGACGCAGCCTTCTACGACGCAACCGTCGACGACAGCGCCTGCTCAATAGATCTTTTAAGTCACGCGACCACCCAGCGCATAGACTGCGGTCGTTGGGTGGTCGCGCTTGCCAAACTTAACCGCGACTTAGCGTCCTCGTGATAGTGGTTTTGCGTCAACCAAAGTTACGTGATCATGAGCGACACAGGACAGTCGACGGAAGTAGAACGGTTCCCCCGTCTAAGAAAGATAACAGCGGCGATCGGCCTCGCGGCATTTGGCCCTGCGACTCTCTACGGTGTGCTTGAAGCAACGATAGCTGGTGAAATCCGCAACAAATGGGGTGGGGTAATAGCGTCTGCCAAGGACGATGTCTTCGAATTCTACTTGCTCATACTTATCGGCGGCGGCGCCGCCCTGTTTATCACCGTACTGGGCGCCTTGTTTCTGTTCCTGCTTTACAAAGGGAGATCGCGCCGCGTCTAATCTGTTGCCGGATTCATCCGCCTCTCCGGCGGGAGGCAAAGGTCGCCATTGGCGTGGCGCTAAATCTCAGAATTTCGGCAATATTCGTCAAAGGCGGGAGGCGGTGACGTCCTCCCTAAGGCCCGGCGAGTGTTCCCTCTAATCGAGGTCCGCGATCAGAACAGCCTGCAAATCACCAATGATTGCAGCGACATTAAGCGACTTTGTCGATCAGTTCAAGCGGAAGATCGACGTGGACGAGGCCACCGAGCATCTCCACCACAGCTTTCACCGTGTTACGGCCGGTGACATCGAGGACGGTGGCCAGCATGCCGCCGACCAGGCGGTGTTCGGGCGCAATCCGGACGGTGACATCTTTTGGGAATTCTTCCTGGAGCTCCTTGCGGGTGCGCTTTTTGCGGGCGTCGCGCTCGCGCTGCAGAGAGGCGCCAGCGATAGCCTCAGCGTCCCGGATACTCTCGACGTCGAAATTGGAGATCCGGGTCGGATAGCCAGCCACACCGAGGATCGAGGTGACCCCGTCGACGCGCGAGAGCCGGTAGAAATCCGCCGTCGGCAGGTACACGAACGAGTAGCCGACGATCATAGCGAAGCGGCGTTCGATCAGTTCCTTGGTCCGGTGGTGTTTGATGTCCTTCCGGAACGACGGCATGTAGATCTCGATGTCGGCGTCACGGAGGTTCCGCTCGATAATGAACTCGCCTTTGCGTTCCTCCGGCGCGCCGATCCGCGGCGTCGCCGGCCGCTGGGTTCCGGGGCGGGTCTTGATTGCGTACCAGCTCATAGTGCCGCTTCCTTTTCTGCTCTGATGCGATGTTGGCTTTCGAGGGACTGCCTGTTCTTGCGCCCGATCCACTTCTCGGCTTCCCGGTCCCCTTCGGCGGCTTCGACGCGGCGAACGGAGTGCAGGATCGATGTGTGGTCGCGGTTCAGGATCGCGCCGATCTGCGGATATGAGAGTTCCCGCTGGCGAAGCTCCCATGCGATCCGGTTGCGAAGCCCGGTCAGGTCGCGCCTACGCGATCTTCCGATCACGATGTCCCAAGACACGCGCGCCTCGAAAGTGATCAGCTTCGCCTGTTCCGTCGGGGTCAAATAATCCTTCTGCTGCAGCTGGTAGACCCGGAAGGCGAAGACGTGATCGTTCGCGTCCTGACGCGGCTTGAGCTTTCGAGGCTTGCCGCCGAGGTTCCGCGGCTTCGTCTCCCGTTCCGCGAGGAGTTCCGGCCGAACCAGTGTCAGCGAAGGAACCTTCTTCACGGTCGGGCTGATGCCGAACAGCCTAGCGCGGATCTCGATCGCGTTTGCGTGCTGGCGATACAGTTCAGGGGTCCGCTTAGGCTGCATGGCTGACCTCCTCGTCGCTCTTCACCGCGGCGACTTCGTTCTCGACCAGGCTCCGATAGGCCATCGGCTCGGCGCGGTTGTCCTTAGCGTCGGGAAGCGCGAGCATCTTCTCGAGCTCGGCTGCGCGCTCCGGCGAAAGGGTTCCGCATTCGGGCGCTGCCATGCGCTTCGAGGATTCGACCCGCGACAGGTCGACGAAACGAGCAACTGCCTCCGGCGCCCATACCTCGTCGATCGCCCAGAGGAGGACCGAACCGGCGGGAAGCCCCCTGCTCTTCGTAAGGCTGCCGAACATCTGCTGATTGATGCCATCGGCAACCTTGACGTAGCCGTGGCCGGCCAGTTCCCTCGCCCGCTCCTGATGGGTGACGCGAAGGTCCTTGAGGCCGAAGCGCGTCAAGGTCGGTGACCCGAACTCGGCGTTGTCGCGGGCGGCCTTGATCATCTCCGAGGCGCGCATCCGCTCTTCGCGGAGGCTCCGGCATTCGGCGTTCGCCATAGCCGCCATTTCGGACGGGATCGGCAAGAAGGAGCGGTTCGGCAGGTCGTACTCGCCGCGCTTCAGGCGGACGAAGACGGTGCGCAGGCCATGGAGCGGAACGCCCTTGAGCGCAACGCGGTATTCCTCGATCGGGTCTTCGGCCTGGATCGATGCGGGGATCATCATGCCGGCGTCCATCAGCGAGGCGACGCACTTGCCGACTTCGTCGACGCCGCACGGCGAAAGCTTCTCAGTGAGAGCGGAAATCTCCTGCTCCAAGGTCGACAGTCTGGCCGGCAAATTGGTCATCTGGTTCACCGTAGAGGTCTCGTTTCAGTTTCTGATGGATGTCGTGTTGGCGCTGCATGTGAGGGCTCATGGGCCGTGGCGGCGCCTGGGATTGCTGCGACGGTCGGTCGTCGTATTTGCCTTCGAGGATCGAGACGAAGCTCTTCGGCTGGCAGAGAAAATCCAGGTCGGCGCGCCAGCCTCGATCGTTCTCGCCACGGCAGAACCGGCTGCGGCCGATGCGCTCGATGGCGTCGAGGACGACCGGCAAGCCGTGTTCCTCGATCCGCAGCAGCAGCGAACGGCGGCGGCTGGCGGTGACTGCCTTTGGCACCGAAAGACCCGAACGTTTCGCCATCGCCGAGAAAGCGCTGACGACCTGATCGATTTCGGCGGGGGAAGAGCCCCCTTTAGGGGGCGAAGGGGGTATGGATTGAAGGGGTTTAGGAGAAGGGGGTGTGGGGGAAGAACCTTCCGGGGAAGAAAGGGCGTCACCACCGTCTGAAATGTCTTGATCGTCTGAATTAAGACGCTGCTTAGACGCTTTAAGACGCTCATAGTGACGCCTATTGCGGGCCTGGCGGGCAGAGAGCACCGGCTCAACCGGCTTCGCTTCTGCTTCGAAGGCCTCGGCAGCAACAAGGGCTTGCTCGATCGTCAGACCGGCTTCGAGCATACGGCGGATTGCAGCGGAAACGCTCATCGCGGAAGCGCCTCCATGATAATCAGCTTGCGCGCCTTCGTGACCCCGAAGAAGTGCCAACCGGCCTTGCGGAAACAGTAGCCCCAAACGGGATTGCCGCGGACGATCTTGGCGGGAACCGCAAAGGTGTCGATGTAGGTGTAAAGACGCTCGCCCGGCCAACGCTCCCACGCGATAGCCATAGCCGCTTTCAGCAGGTCGCTGGCGCGCTCTGCACTCTCATTGCGGAAGATGGCGCAGTTGACACCCGTTTGACCGTCAGCACTCTTGAACTTACGCCAGACGCATAGGGCTCGGGCGTCGGCCGTCAGCAATACTATCTTAGCGCCTGGCCCAGCAAAGAGCTTTGGCTTGCGTCCGTCGGCATAGATGTATCGGCTGTAGTGCCGGTTAAAGAGGGAGCGCGCGGTGTCGTTGCCGTCTTTAACTTCCATCCAGCCGTCACCGATAAGGAAAGGCTGCTCGCTCATGTCGCCATCCCCTCTTCGCATACCTCGACAATGACTACGCACTCGGCCGGGAGCTCGCTGTCCCAGCACATGGTCAGCCGCTCGCAGAGATTGTCGTTCTTGATGACGCCGTAGTGCTGAAGGCAGTCGAGGATTGCCTTTGACCGGTTGTCGAGGTCCTGGCGCATGTTCTGCCGGCGCAGCGCGACGTAGAGCGCGAACGGCTTGTCGATCGGCGCCGACGGCGCCTTGATGAAGTACCTTGCGTCAGTGCGCCATTTCTTATAGGTCGGCGCCAGCCGGCGCTTCGCGCCCCAGCCATCGTATAGGTCCCAGCCTGAAGGCGGGTATGGGAGATAGAGCTTGATCATGCGGCGACCGCATCCTGGAACAAACCCAGCGCGCCATCAGTTGCCCTCCTAAACAGGAGTCCATGATGATGCCTACCGAACCGATCCCGAGACCACCCGACCCAGATTTCCCGCCCGGAATGCCGCCAGACGTTCCAGTGCCACCGATCGAGGAACCGGAGCCCGACATCCTTCCGGACGAAGTTCCCAACCCGAACCCCGATGAGAATGACCGGCCGCCGAAGCATATTAACCGCTAGGACCGTCATGCTGCCGCTCCTTCCTGATTTCGCCGCTCAAGCGCTTTCAGATACGCGGCCTTGATCTCCTCGAACCGGGCGATGTCGTATTCCTTGGTGGAGATCTCGTTTTCGGGGCGTGGCTTCTTCGAGCCGTGGCCGTGGTCGTCCAGCCAGGTCATTGCACTGGCCATGCGGCGATCGAGCCAAGCGATCATTTCGGCGGGGTCTGTCACGCTGCCTCCAAATGAAACTGCTCATGAGCGTAGCCGCCCCACTGGTCGGCCATCGCACTCGCCATCCCGGGGAAGAACCGGCTGCGTTCCTTGCCTCGGTCGGCCCCGGGCGACATCCTCCAGACCCGGTTCCACGCTTTCCACTCGGCGCTGTCCTTCTCCGGCTCGCGAAGGCGATCGGTTTCCTGAAGCGAAGGAAGATTGCGGAGGTACCAGCCCGTGCCCTTGTATTCGGGATGTCCGAACCAGAACGGCTGGACGATCTGTGGCCGCGGGAGATCCTTCGGCATTCTGGCCTTGGCGAGGTCGTGCATTTCCGGGTTCTCGATAGCCACGCGATCGATCGGCGCGCGCCAGCACGACACGAAGAGGTCCACGCCGTCTTCAAACTCCGCCTTCATGCTTTCCCATGTCCGGCCTTTCGGCAGCTTCTTCGGCGGGGTCATGTTGCCGGGGCCGGAGAGCCAACGGCGTCCAGAGCGGCAAAGCCGGGTGCATGGAGGATGAGCGACGATGAGCAGGTCCCAGCCGTCAGCGAGATAGTCGCGGACATCGCCGCGGATGTGCCGGTTGTGGCCGTTCTCCGCCGGCAGGAGATCGCAAGACCAAGCATCGTGACCGAGATCAAGGAAGGCATTGCGGACCGTGCCGGTGAACTCGCACCCCACAAGGACGCGGAGCGACCGGGTGGCGCTGGTCTTCGGTAAGATGAGCGGCAGAGATCGCTGCATCACTGATCCTCGTCCTTCAGTTCCGGTGCTAGGTACTCGGCCCAATCGAGCCTACGGCCGGCGATCCGCTGCCACCGACGAGCGAGCCGGAGCCGCGTTGACGCGGGCAAGCTTCGCATCCAGCGCAGCCAGACGGGCACGCAGTTCTCTTTGTTCACGCTTGCTCTCCTCGATTGCTGCTGCCCGCAGCGCATCCATTTCTTCGGCGTCAATCCGCCGTGCGGTGCCCTCCCAGATCGAGCGCGCCCGTCGCTGGGTGAACTCCTTCTGGACAAAGCGATTGATGAATTTGCTGGCTTCGAAAAAGACGTTGTCCAGCTTGCCGTAACGGCCGAGGGGGAAAGCCCCTCTCAGTAAGTCTCGTGCCTCTAAAACGTCCGCGCTCATGTCGCCGCCTTCATTGAGAATTTTTTCCTTGGGGCGAGACCCCAAGCCCTTGTTGTCGGTTCCCAACACCTTGTCGTTCTCCTGTGCGATCTCTTCTCGTGTTGATGGAGAAGACTGATGCGCACAGGCATTACTTCCGATGGAGAGGACGGCGCCGCGCCAACGGCCGCCGGTCCCTCCCAGGTCATTCAGTTCCGCAAGACCGCCGCCGCACTCGATGGTCTTGCCGCCGGTGACGATCCCCTGTCGTCACCGGCCATTCCTTTGGGATCTGCTGTTCGAGCCGTGGTCATGCGCCTGGCGAACAAGAGGATCCGAATTCGGGTTGAGAGCCCCAGCCGGGAGGAGGAGGACTGGGGCTCTCGTTGATCGCGAGGGAGGAGGAGAACCGCGATCAATCCTTGAAGACCGGACGGCGGTGATCGGACAGGATCACCGTCGCGATTTCGTCGTCGGTCATGGCGTGGAAATTCTTCTGAGCCGTCTCCCGTCGGAACTGCGCTTCGCAGAACCCGGCCACACCAGCGAGAAGCGGAAAGGCGGAAGCCAATGTCGCGGCGAACAAGATCTGAATGGCAATCATGCTGCTCTCCTTCTGGAATTGACGCGGGGTGGCCGGCGCTCGACGTCGAGCATCACGGCTCGGTCAAACTGCTCGTCGGGAAGCGGGACGCCTGTCGCGATTTCGACCGCGTAGACCTCTGCCCTGCTCGTCTCGATGTCGTGCTGATGCTCGACGGCGTGGAGGTTCATGCGAACTCCTCCTGCTCTCGCATCGCCTTGGTGCACGAATGACAGTGCTTGGAGCCAGAGCCGCCGCATGTCTCACCCGGATTCCGGCAATGCGGCCTCAACGGGGATGGCGGCTTGGCGGTGAGAGAGTTTGCCCATTCAGCCACCGGGCCAGTGGGTTCAAGGTTGACGGGGCCTCCTTTGAGACCTGCGGGCAATCCGCTGCTCTCTACATTGTCGCCTCCTTCGTTGGCGCCGACGCCAGTTGCCGCCGCCTTGCGGTCGGTCTCGCGCTGGTCGCTGTGGGCTTCGGCTTCGCCTTGAGAGGCCGAAGCAATGGGGGTGGCGGGATGGATCGCAATCTCGTCCTGCATCCCGCCGGAGGCATCAGCTTCTGGCGCCTCCTCGTCCGATCTGTTTTCAATCTCGGGCCGATCCAACTCGGGGCGAGAAATAGCAGCATCGGTGTTCTGTTCTTCCGCCTCTCCCTGCTCGATCAGGACATCAATGGCAGCGGTCAGGGCGGCGCGACCGGCTTCGGTCTGCATGCCGTCGACGACCTGCTTGACGAGGCGCGGGTTTACGTCGTCGAGAACTTCGCCAGTGACCGGGTCAAATTTCTCAATGTTTTCTCGTACGCGGGCGGGCGCAGGCGCATGACCCTCGTAAGCTGCGAGATAGATGTCGAAGATGGCGCCCTGCTCGGCGACGGTCTCAGAACCCTTCTTCGCGACCTTGCGCAGATGAGCGACGACGTTGCCCATGGCGGTCTTATCGAAGCCCATGCCTTTGGCTTCCGCGTAGATGTCGCGGATGTCGTCACCGATGACGTCCTGCTCTTCCTTGAGGCGCAGGATACGGTCGATGAAAGCTTTGATCTGACCTTCGGCGCTCATTGGACCGGCTCCGCGACAGGCAGGAAATGCTCTGCCGTGATCGGCAGACCAGCTTCCTTCGCGTGGGCAATGAGCTTGAGCGCGTGCGGTGTCGGGATCATTCCCCCGGTACCGCCTTTCGACTTGGGTTGCGTCCACCGATACACGCGGGTCCTGCTGGCGCCGGTGATCTGCTGGACAGCATCCGGGCCACCAAACCGATCGATGATCGTTGCAGCCGGCTCTAGTGTAGGGGTGGGTGCGTTCGTTTCCATGCGGAAACTATGCGATAATCGCACACACTCCGTCAAGAGATTTATGCGATCTTCGCACACGACCGCACATTTTCACTGTGCGAAAATGCCATATGCTTGAAGATCCTTATAAAAAGTGGGTTATCGAAAACCTCGAAAAACCCGGCATGTCTCAAACTGGGCTAGCAAAGGTGCTCGGCGTGCACCCGTCGGCGGTGAATAAGATCGTCAGTGGGAAGCGTGGATTGAAGTCTCATGAGGTTGCGCTCGCGGCCACATACTTCGGCGAGGCCGCCCCCAGTACAGAGCTAACGCCCTATAACGGACCGCTATCTCTTATCCCCATCATAGGAACGGTTGAGGCTGGCGCATTTCGTGAGGTCGACGACTTCGACCAGTCCGAGCCGCGCACGCTGACACTGCCGCGCGACGATCGGTTTCCAAACGCCCGACAGATCGGCTTTGACGTCTCCGGCGATTCGATGAATGACCTGAAGCCGCGGCCGATTTTGGCTGGCGACTGCGCGGTATGCGTTGCCTATGAGGATATCGCGAGCCAGGTCGTGCTGCGCGATGGCATGGTAGTGGTGGTCGAGCGCACCCGCGATTCTGGGCACTTCCGTGAATGGTCAGTGAAGCAGATTGAGATCTACGCTGACCGGACGGAATTCCATCCCCGTTCCACCAATCCGAAGCACAAGCCGATCGTCGTGCACCGGAACTTTGAGGCTGACGACGGAGTAAAGGTCGAGGTGATCGCCCTGGTACGCCGCATCGTCAACGAAATGCCGGGGTTTTAGGCGGCGCAGTGCCGCCTGCCTCTCAAATCAAATTCCCTGCAAGCTTGGTGGATATCTGACACGAGCCAGCGCTTTGGCTCGTCACACAGACGGCTTTTCCCGTCATCCCCGACGAAGCCCATCATAGGCACGACACAGAAATCGCCCTCATCTCCAACCGGCGCAAACTGCGCGATCCGGAAGGTATAGCCGGGGAACCGGTTCTCCAGATAGTGCTTCATCCGTTCCTTCGCGGCCTCGACGAGATGGCGTTCCGCATACGGCGGAACGACGACAAACTCGGTGACTTCTCTCTCGATCATCGCAGACCTCCACTGATACCGAAGATTTGGCCGGCAAGCCCTTCACAGCTGCCGCAGCGATAGCGAACGCCATCGAGATAGGCGCTCTCCATCAGTTCATCCGTATCCAGCGGCGCATCGTCGACGACCGGAACCTCGATGCACTTCACGCTCTCCCGGTAGCAATTCACGCATCGGATATGGAGCGTGAACGCGACGTTCGACTTGGCAACCGCTAGACCCATTTTTGTTCTCCTTCTGTTCTCATCGAAGCAGAACGAATGAACCGAGTCGAGTCGAATTCTTCGGGCTGTTAATTCAAGCCGACAGCACAAATCGTGCTTTTTTCGCACAATCAATATTGACGGCAACTGTGCGATTATCGCATACTCCTTTCATCAGCAAGGCGCCGACGAGAGGACGAAGCAAATGGCGATGGTCACCCGATACAGCATCCAAGACGAGGTTGGCCGGTTCCTGACGATCGACGGCTTCTTCTCCTACGACGACGCCGATGCAGTCGAGTTCAGGGACGAAGACGAGGCCTACGAAGAGTTGGCCACGAACCCCGAATGCCGTGGCTGCACGGTCGAGACCTACCAGCGCCTCTCCGATTTCCCCGATTTCACCGCAACGCCCTCGATCGAGAAGGAGGCCGCGTAATGTCCTTCAAGCCCCGCCGCGTGAAGCTGCACGAACTGTACCGAGAGGTCGAAGCCCTTGGCGGCGCCTCGCACACGTCCGAGGACGAAGTCTACAACCGCGCCGTCGACGATGTTCTGTCGATCCTGCGCGCCTCCGGCTTCGGTGACGGTTTCTACATCGACCAGCGCGAATACGAGAACCGCGTCCGTCGCGAGTTCGCTCCTTCCGTAGGAGCGACGCTGTGAGCACGAAGATCAACGACGGCGGGTTGGCCTTCCCAGGAACCCGATGGCAACAGGTTGGCACCGTAGCTGACCACGGGTTTTCCGACGATGACACCCCAACATTTGATCACGTTACCCATCCGGGCATGAGCCTTCGCGACTGGTTCGCCGGTCAGGCGATGACGGGTTTGTACGCAGGAAGAGGCGGCCAAGCTATTCAGGAACGGCATTTTGGGGAGGACGCCCGTCTCGCTTACGCGGCTGCCGACGCCATGCTCGCCGCACGAGAGGCAGGTGAGCAGTGACCCGCCCCGTCCAATACGCCTGCGACCCGGCAGCCCGATATTGCGAATGCGGCCACTGTGCGCTCCCGCCGACCCGCAACATCGACCTGGACGACGAGCTCGCCGAGTTCAACCGCGCCACCTACGGCGCCGCCACCTTCATCATTCTCCTCGCAGCCCTCCTCGCCTTCATGGCGATCGGCTTCGCAAACACCGAGGAGATCCACCGCAAAATCGTAGCCGAGAGGACCGTCTAATGACCGCTCCCGCAATCGAACACAGCATGCGCAGGCAGACCGAGGCGGCAAAGGCCCTCCTCGTCGATCTCCGCAACCAGGGCGCCGATGACGACGCCGAGCTCGTCGCCGACACCATCGAGGGCGAAACAAACCTCATGGAGGCGATCGAGGAGGCCATCGCCGAACTCGACGAGTGCGACGTCCTCGTGACCGGGCTCAAGAGCAAGGAAGCCGAGTTCGAAGCCCGCCGCAAATCGGTCGAGAAGCGCGCCGAGCGCATCCGCGCCCTGATCGAACAGGCGATGCTGGCAACCGACCAGATGTCGATGAAGCTGCCGACGGCAACCCTGTCGCTTTCGAAGCGCGCGCCCGGCCTGATCGTCACCGACGAAGCCGACATCCCGTCCAAGTACTGGGTTGAGCAGCCCCTCCCGGCTCCCAAGCTCGACAAGAAAGCCCTCACCGCCGACCTGCGCAAGGAGAACGCCGCCCCTATCCCCGGCGCCACCCTCGACAACGGTTCGTTCTCTCTCACGGTCCGGAGGAAGTGACCATGAATGCGATCACCAAGTACGACATGACGTCCAAGCAGGTCGCGCTGGTCAAGCAGACCATTGCGAAGGACTGCAACGACGACGAGTTCAATTTGTACATGGAAGTGGCGCGAGGCAAAGGTCTTGACCCTTTCCTCGGGCAGATCATCCCGATGGTCTTTTCAAAGGGGAATGCTGCCAAGCGCAAGATGACCATCATCATTAGCCGCGACGGCCAGCGCGTCATTGCGCAGCGCTGCGGCGACTACCGCCCCGCCAGTAAGCCACCGATCTATGAATTCGACAAGGACCTGAAAGGCCCGCTCAATCCGCAGGGCATCGTTTCCGCCACGGTCTATCTGTGGAAGCAGGACCCGAAATCGAGCGAATGGTACGAGGTCGCCGGCCAGTCATTCTGGGAAGAGTTCGCCCCGATCAAGGACGAGTGGGCCAACAACGAGCAGACCGGCAAGGGCTACAAGACGGGCAAGCAGACGCTCGACGATAGCGGCAACTGGGCACGCATGCCGCGACTGATGATCGCGAAGTGCGCCGAGATGCAAGCCCTGCGCGCCGGCTGGCCGGAACAGTTCACTGGCCTCTATGACGAAGCCGAGATGGACCGCGCCAAGGTTCTCGACCTCACCGCCTCCGAAGTCGTCGAGAAAGAGCGCGAGGACCACCGCATGCGCGTGATCGGCGCCGACAACTCGATCACCGTCACCTGGGGCGACAACTGGGCACTGGAAAATGTGCCCGTCGGGAAATTCGCCGACGAGGTTATGCGGTTCTTGCAAGAATCGCCGCCGGAAACCGTTGCCAAATGGCAGGACGTGAACCGGGAGCCGCTGAAACGCTTCTGGGCTCTGCAGCCGGGCGACGCCCTCGCGCTCAAGAAGGAAATTGAGGCAGCGATCGCCCGCAGACCTTCGCGGCCGGCGAACGACGGGCTTCGCAATCATCCGATGATGGCGGGCTAAGCCATGCAGCCGCTTATGTTCCGCTGGACCGGTGAAGAGTTGGTGCCCGTGAACAGCCGCTGGCAATCGCTGGCGGATCGGCACCTTGTAGTCGGCGAGGAGTATTACCTCGCCGAGCACAACGACCGCAGCCTCAACAGCCACAGACACTATTTCGCCTCTGTCGCCGAGGCCTGGCGGAACCTGCCGGAGCATTTCTCCGGCCTGCCTTTCGCCGAATCCGCGGAACATCTGCGCGCCTATGCACTGATCCGCACCGGCTATTGCGACGCGCACACGATCGTCTGCTCGAGCAAGGCCGAGGCGTCCCGCATGGCGGCGTTCATCCGCCCGATCGATGGCTTTTCCATCGTCGACGTCAAAGAGGCGACCGTCACCCGGTACGTGGCGAAAAGCCAGTCCATGAAGGCGATGGACAAGCAGGAATTCCAACAGAGCACGGTGGCCGTTCTCGACTTCCTCGACGACCTGATCGGCGTTGAGCGCGGCACCACGCACCGAAACGCAGGGAGCGCAGCATGAGCAACGAAGCACGGCTATTGCCCGGAAGTCTGTCGGAAGTGGACGCGCTGACGTGCGATGATCCGATCACCGCCCTGATCGCCCGCCTGTCGGTTTCCACCGTTCATGAGAGTTTGGTCAATTTCGTAAACTCGGAAATCCAGCGGCCGGGCGCGAACGTCGATCACATGCTCATCGGCATTGCCGCCTACGTGATGCAGATGCACGCGAGCTTCGCCGCGACCTTCGTCGACGCTGACCGCGCCGACGATGTCGTTGCTCAGTTTCAGGCGGTCTTCGACCGGACGTACCGCGAGCACTTCGTCGACAGCGCGAAGGAGCTGGCAGCATGACCAGCAACCCGACCGTCAACCGCTATCTCAAAGACAAGGCGTTCGATCACATCGACCATGCGCTTGGCCGCCCGGTCGACCCGATGGGCGAGACCTATCGCAACCATTTTGCGACCGGCGTGGATAGTCCTGAGGCCAAAGCTTTCGGCGCGTCTGGGAATTGGGAGCTTGATGGGCTTGTGCGTGGCATGGCCTACTTCTCGGTCACCGACGTCGGCCGCAAGGCGCTCGCCGAACACCTCAAGCAGATCGGCGACAAGCACCGCCTCTATGACGTGACCTATGAGGGGCAGACCCAAGCCGTGGTCGCGGTGTCTGCGGCGAAGGCGAAGTACAGCCTTTGGCTCGATATCTCGGATTGCTTCTGCGATTTGACCTTCGCGAAATTCACTCGCGCTGCATCGGTCCGCCTCACCCAGAAGGCGGTGACAGCATGACCGACACGCGAGAACTATTCGAAGCGGCTGTCGTCGCCCGCATGAAGGAAAGCGGATTTCTCGAAATCGAAATCCGCGTCGAGTGCTTGGTACGCTGCGGCGAAGGCTATCAGGATGAGGTCATCAATGCTGGCTGGCATTACTGGCAAGCCGCACGTCAGGCCGTCGCATCTCAACCACTCTTCGGCCCCTATGCCCATCTCAACGGCCATCGCGCTTTGCCTGAGGACAACTGGACCGTTGAAAATGATCCCATCGAGAACAACGAGGAGTATTTCTCCATTCCGTTGTTCGCCAAGTTCGATGTGACATTTCCTGTCACCCACGGCGCACCCGATGCAGAGGCCTACCGCGCCTACGCCAACGAGATCGCTGAATCGGCTGTGGCCTTCGGCCTTGAAGCCCAAGGCCACATTCCAACGATCGATGCCGCAATTGCTGAGGGCGCCGACTGGCAAGAGATCGGCCGGCGGATCAATTGGGACGGTGAAACGGCGAAAGACTACTACGAACGGCACCTCGCTCGTAAAGCCGGTGCAGCATGAGAGCCCTCCTCCGCCCCCTCCGCACCTGGTGGTTCCTAAGAAGCATCGACCGGGCCCTCGACCGGGCACACCCGGAGCTCAAGAAGCGCCGCGAGGCGATCAAGGTCGCCCAAGGCCAGCACCGGAAGACGAAACACCTTCAAGACGAACTGCAGCAGGAGATGACCCGGCTGCTGAAAGCGGGGCTGTGATGTCGCACCGTCAGCAACGCCTATCGGCTGCTCTTGGGAACCTCTTCGTCGAACCGGGTCTTTTCGCGTCCCGGGTCGTGGTCGAGGATCTCCTCTTCGGCGTCATCCGGCAAGGCTTCATCCGGCTCCATGTTCGCTTCGTCCCGGCTTGGAACGGGCGGCACGAGTCCCCCGTCGGCATGCCGTTCGCTGGCATCCGCTCCAGATCGGTCTGGCAACGGAATCGGCTCAAGATCCATCTCCGGCGGGCGTGGCCTTGCAATGGGCTCCGGCATCGTCTTGTTGGTTTCGGTCTCGTTGACCTTGGCGGCTTTCATGTTTCGGCTCCTTTCCAACTCGAAGACGAACTGGATGCCGTCGGTAAAGTTCCGTACGGGGAGGCATTCTGATGCGAAGCCTCCCCGAATGGATTGCCAAACACGACGACCAGAAGGTGCCCGACCGCGTGCGCCAGCGCGTCTTCGACCGTGAGGCCGGCATCTGCCACCTGACCGGCGAGAAGATCGACCCGGTGCGCGACGAGTGGGACCTCGACCACAAGGTCGCCTTGATCCTCGGCGGCGAACACCGCGAGACCAACCTATTCCCGGCCAAACGGGAACCTCACCGCCGGAAAACGGCGGTCGAGATGAAGGTCAAATCCAAGATCGCCCGCACCCGCAAGAAGCACCTGGGCATCGCTAAGCCGAAATCCAGCCTGTCCCACCCGCGGTTCAAGCGCTGCATGGACGGCACGGTCGTTGATCGCAGAACGGGAGAAGTCGTTCGATGAGCGCTCTTCCCTACTGGCCGGCAGCGATGGATCTGAAAACAGCTGCAGCCTACTGCGGCCTCTGCGCTGATACCTTCAAGAAGGTCTGTCCCGTCAAGCCGCTACAATTCACCCAATCGGCCCGAGGCGAGCGCTATTTGCGGTCGAGCATCGACGACTGGCTAGCCATGCTTGATCCAAACAAGCAGAATGCCGCGCCAAAACGGAAATTCGGGGAGCGGATCTATGGTGGTCACGGTGAAGCTGGAAGGGCTTAACATCGTCCAGGCGCGGGGGAAATGGTACGTCTACGTCCGCGACACGAAGGAAAAGCTAATCGGCGGCTTCGTCGGCACCAAGCAGGATCTGTACAAGCGGATGGAAATGCCGGACTTCATGGCGGCATACAATGCTCCGCGTCTGCGCAATCTGAAGCGCACCTATCCGGAAGGCACGCTTGGCGCTTTGATCGAATGGTACGAGAACGACTGTCCCAAGTACGCGGCGCTCGCCGAGTCCACGAAGGGGAACTACACCAAGGCGTTCCGGTATCTGAGGCCAGAGTTTGACTATATCCTGGCCGACATCACGCAAGCCGATCTCTATGATCTCCGAGACGAGTGTGCGAAGCAGAAGTGGCCACGTTTCGCCGATCAGATGATCTCGGCGCTCTCCTCCATGTTCTCACAAGCGGTCAAACGCCGAAAAATGCCGAACAATCCGGCGCTCGGCATGGATAAGTGCCACGAGGCCGATCCGAACGCGAACCGGGAGTGGCACGCGGCAGAGTGGCAATACGTTGCCGCCAACGCACCGAGGTATCTGCTCACGCCCATGATCATTGCTCGCTACGCCGGCTATCGAGGGCAGACGATCGTCAAGCTGCGATGGAATGACTACGGCGTTCATCCCGTCTATGGCTGGAAGTGCCTTCAGAAGGTGGCAAATAAGAACAAGGAACTGGTGATGGTGCCGGCCGTTGTCGAGCTGCAGGATCACCTAGACGCACTCGACAGAACAGCTCTGGAAATCTGCACGCGCCAGGACGGCACGCCATGGGAGTCGGAAGTGCAGATGCAGACGGCTGTCAGTCACTACCTGCGCGACCTGGAGGAGAAGGGTCATATCGGGGAAGGAACTACCTTGCACGGCCTTCGGACGACATATGCCGCCGACCTGAAAAGGTCAGGCGCTGAGACCGGAGACGTTGCCGCAGCATTGGGCGACAAGTCGGAGCGCATGGGCGCTCACTACACCCGCCACGTCGAGAACGAGGCCAAGGTTATCAGGGCATTCAAGGGGAAAACGAAGAAGTGACGGGAACGCCTCGCGAACGCATTTTGCAAAACGCGAAGGAAAACCTGCAAAACATTCCCTTGACGAAAGGGTCTAAGTATCTGATTTAGGCTGCATGCGGGCGTGGCGAAACTGGTAGACGCAAGAGACTTAAAATCTCTCGGCCTTGGCTGTGCGGGTTCGATCCCCGCCGCCCGCACCAGGCAATCGGTTTTCAAGGATCAACAGGATAGGCGCATCCGACGCTCTCAGGAGAGCGAGACGTTGCGCCGGCGAGACTGGCCGCTCAGTTGTTGTAGTAATAACAATCGCATTCCGCCTGGTAGGCGTCGTCGTGCCAGACGCGGACGGCGAGTTTCGTTGCGCATCCCTGGTTTTCCAGCCTGAGGCCGAGAAGCGAGACCGCTGCCGCCTTGGAATTGGGGGCGTCCACCTCGATTGCCGATCCGACCTGGTGGACACCCTGCCGCGGGGTCCAGGTGAAGATCTGAACGCTGTAGTGCATCGAATATCCTCCGTGGAGAGATGGTGTGCACGCAATACTAAACGCTATGTGTTCGCAATGAGCCGGTCGCCTTGACCGTTTCAGCCGTCTTCGACGGTCGCTTCAGGCCGATCGCCGCCATCCGTGTGTTCGAAGTGCCAGTGGCCCTCTTCGTCTTGGAAGCTGATCTCCTCGTCGTCGCCGCCGACTTGCTGTTCGGCGGCGGCGGCCTTGGCGGCGGCAAGCGCCGTTTCGCGGTTGGGAAAGGGTTCCGAAAAGGCGTCGGCGGCCTTATAGGCCCATCCGCCGTCATGAGGAACGATGGTGTACGTAATTCGCGCCATACTTCCCTCCCGATAATCCGAAAGACGTTTCCGTCTTCGGCGGGCCGTTGCCGCACGGCCCTGCATTCCTCCTCGTCAAAGGCATACTCAATGCCGAACGCCGCGGATATTAGCACAAGTGTGGTACGAATTGCCACATTCGCGAATCACCCGGAAAGGCTAGCCGCAAAACAAAAAGGCGGCCCCTTGCGGTGCCGCCTAAGCTCTTGAAACGATTGCGTCGAAATGATCAGGCCGAAAGCTTCGCAGCGATCTTGGCGACGTGCGCGCCCTGGAAGCGGGCCGCCTGGAGTTCGACCTCGGACGGCTGGCGCGAGCCGTCGGCATCGGTGATCGTCGAGGCGCCATAGGGCGAGCCGCCCTTGATTTCGTCAAGGCCCATCTGGCCCTGGAAGGCGTAGGGAAGACCAGCGACGACCATGCCGTGATGCATCAGCGTCGGAATGAAGCCGAGGATGGTGGATTCCTGACCGCCATGCTGGGTGGCCGAGGACGTGAAGACCGAGCCGACCTTGCCGACCAGCTTGCCAGACGCCCACAGGCTACCCGTCTGATCGATGAAGTTGCGCATCTGCGAAGCAACGGTGCCGAAGCGCGTGCCGGCGCCGAAGATGATCGCGTCGTATTGGGCAAGCTCCTCGACATGGGCGATCGGCGCGGCCTGGTCGAGCTTGAAATGAGAGGCCTTGGCGATCTCGTCCGGCACCAGTTCCGGAACGCGCTTGACGTCGACTTCGGCGCCGGCAGACTTGGCGCCTTCGGCCACGGCGTAAGCCATGGTTTCGACGTGTCCGTATGCCGAATAGTAGAGAACGAGAACCTTGGCCATAATTGCTCCTTTGGATACAAGCGATCCCACTTGATCACTGCTGCGCGGAAGATTTATCAAAATGCAGCCGCATGCGAGGAGCCGTCCGGGAAACAGACTGTTCTCGCAATGTGAACAATAATAATTCACTGTTAAATGACTGACTAAACAAACAGGATCACCCGATGAGCAGCATAAAAGTCGTCACTGCCGCCATGGTCGCCATCGGCGACGAACTTCTGTCGGGGCGAACCAAGGACAAGAACATCGGTCACCTCGCCGACATGATGACCATGGTCGGCATCGACCTGAAGGAAGTGCGCATCGTCGCCGACGACGAGGCGGCGATCGTCGAGGCGATCAACGCGGTGCGCAGCCGCTACGATTACGTCTTCACATCCGGCGGCATCGGCCCGACGCATGACGACATCACGGCCGATGCCGTGTCTCGCGCCTTCGGCGTCGAATGCATCTACGAGTCCGAGGCGATGGCGCTGCTCGGCGCCATGTACGAACGCCGCAACATGGAGTTTACCGACGCGCGCAAGCGCATGGCGCGCATGCCATTCGGTGCACGCCATATCCCCAACCCGGTATCGACAGCGCCTGGCTTCGCCATCGGCAACGTGCATGTCATGGCCGGCGTGCCGCAGGTCTTCCAGGCCATGCTCGACGCGCTGCTGCCCGGCCTGAACGTCGGCTCGCCCCTCCTCTCCCGCACCGTACGCTCGCCCTTCGGCGAGGGCGATATCGGCAGCCCGCTGACCGAAGTGCAGAAGAACCATCCGGAGACGAGCATCGGCTCCTACCCGAAATTTGACGGCAAGACCTTCTCGACGGATATCGTCGTGCGGGCCCGCGATCCGGAAGCGCTTGCTGCAGCGGAGGCTGATGTCCAGGCGATGATCCAGGCAATCGCCGATGCGCGGGCAAAGGGATAGCGCGAAGCCCTTGCACTCAAGGCCTCAATGCCGTTATTGCATGTCGGCAAATCAGGATGACGCGTTCCCGCCTGCCCGATCTGCCGGACGCTTCGCCTTACCCTCGTTCAGACAAGCCGGAGCCCACCCATGTCGCTGCCCGATAAAGCCTTTCCCGTTTCCTGGGACCAGTTCCACCGCGATGCCCGGGCGCTTGCCTGGCGGCTAGCCGACAACGGCCAGGAATGGCGTGCCATGGTTTGCATCACCCGTGGCGGCCTGGTTCCGGCCGCGATCATTTCGCGCGAACTCAATATCCGGATGATCGAAACCGTCTGCGTCGCCTCCTACCATGACTACGACACGCAGGGGCAGATGAAAGTGCTGAAGGGCATCACGCCTGAAATCACCAAGGACGGCGGTGAAGGCGTGCTGATCGTCGACGACCTGACGGACACCGGCAAGACCGCGGCCGAAGTACGGGCAATGCTGCCGAAGGCGCATTTCGCTGCCGTCTACGCAAAGCCGAAGGGCCGGCCGCTCGTCGATACCTTCGTGACCGAAGTCAGCCAGGACACCTGGATCTATTTCCCCTGGGACTTGGGCTTCACCTACCAGGAGCCGATCGCCAAGGGCACGCGCGGCTAACTGCCCATACGTTCCGGATGCGGCGTACGTCGCCTTTCCAAGCGGTGACTTGTCGGGCCGCGCGTTTTCGATCAGCTGATCGGCGGTATCGCGCCGATTAGCGCTTCAGCGGTCAAGCCTGGCCCTGCCTTGGCGCCCGCTGCGCCATGGCGCCAGACCGCGGCGGCCGCCGCCTCGAAGGCCGGCATTCCTTTCGCCAGATGCGCGCCGACGATGCCGGCAAGTACGTCCCCTGATCCGGCGGTTGCCAGCCACGGCGGCGCATTGTTGTTGACGACGGCCCGCCCGTCCGGCGCGGCAACGACGGTGTCGGCGCCCTTGTGGACGATCACGGCATGGCTCGCCCGCGCCGCGGCCTGCGCTTTCTCGATCTTCGAAAGCCCATGGTCTCCGGCGATCTCCGGAAAGAGGCGAGCGAACTCGCCATCATGCGGCGTCATCACCATTTGCCCGCCGCCTTTCGCCAGCGCTGCGAACAGTTCGCCGGGGTTCGTCTGGAACGAGGTGATGCCATCGGCGTCGAGCACCAGAGAGCGATCGCAGAGCGCAAGCGCAAAGTCCCTCGCCTTCTTGCCGATGCCAAAACCCGGCCCAAGCACGAAGCTTCCCAGGCGCTGGTCCTGTAGCCATTTGGTAAGCTCCCGCCTTCCTTCTATCTCCTTCACCATCACCGCCGTCAGATGAGACGCATTGATGCCGAGCGCGGCCTTGCCGGTGGCGACGGTAACCAGGCCAGCGCCAGCCGCAAGGCCCGCTGCCGCCGAAAGTCGCGCCGCGCCCGTTGCTTGGCGGTCGCCTGAGAAAACGACCAGATGCCCGCGCTTGAACTTGTGGGTCGAGGCCGCCAGGTCACCTCCCCAGCCCGCCCAGAGGAACGGCGCGATGAGGCGCAGCGAACCTGCACCGGCACGCACAATCCGCGCGGGAATGCCGATATCGAACACCTCGAGTGTGCCGCAGAGGGATCGCCCGGGCAGAAGCCAATGACCGGGCTTGGGCGCCATGAACGTGACGGTGTGGCGAGCGGCAAAGGCGGCGCCCCGGATCTCGCCCGTCCGGCCGTCGATGCCGCTCGGCAGATCGATGGCAACGACCGGAACGCCGCTGGCATTGACCCGTTCTATAAGGTGAGCGACGTCGTCAGGGAGGTCGCGTGACAAGCCCGCCCCAAAGAGCGCATCGATGACGACATCGCCAGCCTGTGGTTCGAATGCAGAGATTGGCGCAGCAGGACCACTCCAGTCGGACCAGGCCCGCGCTGCATCGCCTTGAAGCCTGGCGGGATCGCCGAGGACGAACACCGCGGCATCCGCCCCGCTTTCGGCAAGGCCGCGGGCTGCGATGTACCCGTCACCGCCATTGTTGCCTGGACCGCAGAGCACGACGAAGCGGCGGGCATCCGGAAAATGTCGCAGGGCCGCCGCCGTCACCGCCAGTCCGGCGTTGCGCATCAGCGTAAAACTATCGATGCCGGATTGGGCTGCCGCCCGGTCGATTGCCGTCATTTCGGCGGGCGTGATCAACAGGTGCTGAAGGTCGGAGCGCATGCGCCAGACTTATCCATGCCCACGCGCGTGAAGCAAGGCCTCAGCTCCTCCTTCACGATTGCCTTAAAATCATGCATTTGCACATAATTGTTGCTCAAATAACAAGCTTTGCGCCAGCAATGACGCGGAGACGCCGCAAAAAGCGGGCATCTTTAGATCGGAAATCATAAAAAATAGGCAGATCGCGCCCGCCGAAGGTATGGAAATCCCGCAATCGGCGCGCCGACAGCAGATTTTTTGTCGTTCTGACAGATTTTCGCAGAAAAACTGGCATGCAACGTGCATATTCAGGGCGAGCGGGCATGATCCTGCTTTCAAGGGAGAAGCGGAGAGACATTTTCTCATGAAAAAGATCGAAGCGATCATTAAGCCCTTCAAGCTCGACGAAGTGAAGGAAGCCCTTCAGGAAGTCGGTCTGCAGGGTATCACCGTCACGGAAGCCAAGGGCTTCGGGCGGCAGAAGGGTCACACGGAGCTGTATCGCGGCGCCGAATACGTGGTGGACTTCCTGCCGAAGGTAAAGGTCGAAGTCGTGCTGGCGGATGAAAACGCGGAGGCCGTCATCGAGGCGATCCGCAACGCCGCGCAAACCGGCCGCATTGGTGACGGAAAGATTTTCGTTTCCAATGTGGAAGAAGTCATCCGAATTCGCACGGGCGAAACCGGCCTCGACGCCATCTGACATCACGGGCCGTTCGGCCCGGTTCTTTTCAAATCCTCGTCATCTCACACAGGGAATAACGGCAAATGACGACTGCAAGCGATATTCTGAAGCAAATCAAGGACAACGACGTCAAGTTCGTCGACCTGCGCTTTACCGATCCCAAGGGCAAGCTGCAGCACGTAACGATGGATGTGGTCTGCGTCGACGAAGACATGTTCGCCGATGGCGTCATGTTCGACGGTTCCTCGATTGGCGGCTGGAAGGCCATCAACGAGTCCGACATGGTGCTGATGCCCGATCCGGAAACAGCGCATATGGACCCGTTCTTCGCGCAGTCGACGATGGTCATCATCTGCGACATTCTCGATCCGGTTTCGGGCGAATCCTACAACCGCGACCCGCGCGGCACGGCCAAGAAGGCTGAAGCCTACCTCAAGGCATCCGGCATCGGCGACACCGTCTTCGTTGGCCCGGAAGCAGAATTCTTCGTCTTCGACGACGTCAAGTACAAGGCCGACCCGTACAACACCGGCTTCAAGCTCGACTCCTCGGAACTGCCGTCGAACGACGACACCGATTATGAGACCGGCAACCTCGGCCACCGCCCGCGCGTCAAGGGCGGCTACTTCCCGGTTCCGCCGATCGACAGCTGCCAGGACATGCGCTCTGAAATGCTGACGGTTCTGTCCGAAATGGGCGTCACCGTCGAAAAGCATCACCACGAAGTGGCGGCCGCCCAGCACGAGCTCGGCGTCAAGTTCGACGCGCTGGTGCGCAACGCCGACAAGATGCAGATCTACAAGTACGTCGTGCACCAGGTCGCCAATGCCTATGGCAAGACGGCAACCTTCATGCCGAAGCCGATCTTCGGCGACAACGGCTCGGGCATGCACGTACACCTGTCGATCTGGAAGGACGGCAAGCCGACCTTCGCCGGCGATGAATATGCCGGCCTGTCGGAATCCTGCCTCTACTTCATCGGCGGCATCATCAAGCATGCCAAGTCGCTGAACGCCTTCACCAACCCGTCGACGAACTCCTACAAACGTCTCGTCCCGGGCTATGAAGCACCGGTTCTGCTCGCCTATTCGGCACGCAACCGTTCGGCTTCGTGCCGCATTCCGTTCGGCACCAACCCGAAGGCCAAGCGCGTCGAAGTCCGCTTCCCGGACCCGACCGCCAACCCCTACCTCGCCTTCGCAGCCATGCTGATGGCCGGCCTCGACGGCATCAAGAACAAGCTGCACCCCGGCAAGGCCATGGACAAGGACCTTTATGACCTGCCGCCGAAGGAACTGAAGAAGATCCCGACCGTTTGCGGCTCGCTGCGCGAAGCGCTGGAAAGCCTCGACAAGGACCGCAAGTACCTGACGGCCGGCGGCGTCTTCGACGACGACCAGATCGATTCCTTCATCGAACTTAAGATGCAGGAAGTCATGCGCTTCGAAATGACCCCGCATCCGGTCGAGTACGACATGTACTACTCGGTCTAAAACCATTGGAACCGGCGGCATCGGCAACCGGTTCAAGCCGTGCTCAAGGGCCGGCGGCTTCTCAAACGGAGCCGCCGGCCTTTTCTTTGGCGCGCACGATTGCGAGCGCCCTGAACAAGGAGCGGCACGAAACCGTCGAATTGTGTGATATTATGTTGCCAACAACTTTTGCGCGTCCGCGGGACACGCGCGGCGAGATCGATCAATGGAGGGTGTAGGGAATTCCCTATTGATGTTTTGGGTTCGCCAACCCAGATAATCTCCTGAAAGGATGTGTTGCGTCATGAAACAGAGAAACGCCAAATTCGAGATCGGACAGGTGGTTCGCCATCGGGTTTTCCCGTTCCGCGGCGTCATTTTCGACGTCGACCCGGAATACGCCAACACCGAGGAGTGGTGGAACGCCATTCCGCAGGAGATCCGCCCGAGCAAGGATCAGCCCTTCTATCACCTGTTCGCCGAGAACGACGACAGCGAGTATGTCGCCTACGTCTCCGAGCAGAACCTGGAATTCGACGACAGCGACCGGCCGATGCGCCACGCGCAAGTCGATGCCCTGTTCGACAAGGATGGCGTCGGCCACTACAGACCCAAGGCGACGTTCCGGCACTAAGGCACTGCGCTCTCGAACAAATGAAAACGCCCGGACCGCGAGGTCCGGGCGTTTCTTTATGAGTTTGCGGAGGACCGCTTAGTTCTGCTTGGCAGCCTTCTGGGCTTCTTCAAGCTTCTTGCGCGCGTCCTCGGCCTTCTTCTGCATTTCTTCCTGCAGCAGGCGCTGACGCTCTTCGAGCTGCGACTGCTCGATCGGCTCGCCGTCGAACACACCGGTGAAGCCCGTCAGGGCCATCTTGATCGGGTTCGGAGCGCGCTGGAAGTTGACCGAGGTGAAGACGACCTCATTGCCCTTCTTCAGGCTGGCGATCAGCTGGTCGGAAAGCGGCGCTTCTGCAACGCACTTGTCGGGCATGCAGATGGCGTAGTCGAGCTTGACCGGCTTGCCGCCGTCGATCTGCATCTGAACGCCGGTCGGAATGAGGCGCGCGGACGGTACGGAAACCTGCATGATCTTGCGGTTGACCTTGCCGGAGACGGTGATGAGGCCGACAGCGGTCACGAGCTGGCCGTTGTTGGCGGTCAGCAGGTTCTGAACGATGCAGACATCGTTGTCTTCCTGCTTGGTGCAAACCTTGAACCAGCCCTGCGGCGGCTTGCCGCCAGCCTGCTGTGCAGACGCAACGCTCGGAACGCCCGCAGCAGCTACAGTGAGCGCCAGCGCTGCCATGCCCGAACGTTTTGCAATATTCGACTTGAAGATCATTGTGATTCCGTCTCCTGAAATCCGGTAACGGAACAGTTGTTCCGCAGGTGAGTATCGTCAGCCGCCGTTGTCCTGTTGGCCAAATAAGGCAAATGCATGACCCCGTTTCCGGAAACACCTGTTACATTGGCTCGCTTCGATTATCCAGTGTTTCCTGTCATTTTTTGACTTCATACTAGGCGGAATTTGGACCGCGGATCGGTTGGATTCATCCGTCGGCATTGGTAACGTTCGGGGAATCGGCCTGTTGATACCCCTCACGGGAGGTGACCTTGCGTGCAATTCTTTCCGGTCTGGCGCTGATCCTGACCGCCACTTCATTCGGCACTGCTGCGGCAGCCGCTCCCGTGCATGCGATTGCCATGCACGGAGAGCCGGCGCTGCCTGCCGATTTCAAGAACTTTCCCTACGTCAATCCGGACGTAAAAAAGGGTGGAAAGATCTCCTATGGCGTCGTCGGCAGCTTCGACAGCCTCAATCCCTTCATCCTGAAGAGCATGCGCACCACCGCACGCGGCATGTGGGATCCGGAATACGGCAACCTCGTCTACGAATCGCTGATGCAGCGTTCGCGCGACGAGGCCTTCACCATGTATGGCCTGCTCGCCGAAACAGTGGAGTGGGATGACGACCGGACCTTCATCCAGTTCAATCTCAACCCGAAGGCCCGCTGGGCCGACGGGCAACCTGTTACCGCCGAGGACGTGATCTTCAGCTTCGAGCTGCTGCGTGACAAGGGGCGTGTCCCCTTCAGCAACCGCATGGCCAAGGTGGCGAAGCTCGAAAAGGTCGGGGAGCGCAGCGTGCGCTTTACCTTCACCGAGGATGCCGACCGCGAGCTGCCGCTCCTGCTCGGCCTGTCGCCGGTGCTGCCGAAACATGCCATCGACCTTGCGACCTTCGACCAGACCACGCTGAAGCCGCCGCTCGGCTCCGGCCCCTACCGCGTCGCGGAGGTGAAACCGGGCGAGCGCATCGTCTACAAGCGAAACCCGGACTATTGGGCCAAGGACCTGCCCTCGAAGGTCGGCCAGGACAATTACGACGAGATCTCCGTGGAGTATTTCCTCCAGGAGAACTCGCTGTTCGAAGCCTTCAAGAAGGGCGAGATCGACATCTATCCGGAAGGCAGCGCCACCAAGTGGGCGCGCGGCTACGATTTCCCGGCGGTTCGTTCCGGCGAGGTCGTCAAGGAAACCTTCACGCCGAAGACGCCGTCCGGCATGCTCGGCATCGTCTTCAATACCCGCAGGCCAATGTTCGACAACTTGAAGCTCCGCCAGGGCCTGGCGCTGGTCTTCGACTTCGAGTGGGTCAACAAGAACCTCTTCGACAGCGCCTATACGCGCACGCAGAGCTACTGGCAGAACTCGGCGCTGAGTTTTCTCGGCGCACCGGCCGACGACCGCGAACTCGGCCTGATCGGCGACGCCCGCGATCGAATCAACCCGGCGATCCTCGACGGCACCTATCGCCTGCCGGTGACCGACGCGTCCGGGCGCGATCGCAACGTGCTGCGTGTTGCCGTCTCTCTGATGCGCGAGGCCGGCTATCAGATCAAGGACGGCAAGATGGTCGACCCGCAGGGCAAACCGCTCGCGTTCGAGATCATGAGCCAGAATGCCGGCCAGGAAAAAATCGCCCTCGCCTACCAGCGATTTCTCGCACCTCTCGGCATCCAGGCGTCCGTGCGCACTGTCGACGATTCGCAGTACCAGCAGCGCAGCCAGTCCTTCGACTACGACGTGATCATCAAATCCTTCCCCTCGACGCTGTCACCCGGCATCGAGCAGGCCGGGCGCTGGACCTCACAGGCGCGCGACCGGCAGGGCAGCGACAACTTCGCCGGCGTCGCCGACAAGGACGTCGACCGGATGGTCAATAACATCCTGCAGGCCCGCACGAGCGAAGACTTCACGGCGGCGGTGCGTGCGCATGACCGGTTGCTCGTCAACAATTCCTATCTGGTGCCGCTCTATCACCTCGACGCACAGTGGGTGGCGCGACGCAAGCATATCGGCCGGCCCGATACCATGCCGCTCTACGGCTACCAGCTTCCGACCTGGTGGGATCAAAACGCACAATAGAGGGTTGGTTCCCTTTTGGTAACGCATTGAAAGCCGGATGAAACCGGCTTATCTCGCCTTCAACCGAACAAGGAAAGGCGCCCACACCATGCAAACCGTCAGCATCGATATTGTCTCGGACGTTGTTTGTCCCTGGTGTTATCTCGGCAAGGCGCGGCTCGACCAGGCGATTGCCAATCTTCCGGACGTGCTGGTCACGGTCAACTGGCGCCCCTACCAGCTCAATCCCGACCTGCCGCCCGAGGGGATCGATCACAAGCGGCATCTTGCCGAGAAGCTCGGAGGCCAGGCGGCCGTCGATCGCGCCCACGACACGCTGCGCGAACTCGGCAATGCCGACGGCATCGCCTTCGACTTCGATGCGGTGAAGATCAGCCCGAACACGCTTGACGCTCATCGGCTTGTCCGCTGGGCCGCGACCAACGGCGAGCAGGCGCAGTCGGCCGTCGTCGGCTTGCTGTTCAAGGCCAATTTCGAAGAAGGCCGCAATGTCGGTGATCACGCGGTCCTGCTCGATATCGCCGAGCAAGCAGGCCTCGATCGCCCCGTCGTTGCGGCTCTGCTTGGCTCCGATGCCGACAAGGATGCGGTCAAGGAAGAGGTTGGCATGGCCCGCGAGATGGGCGTGACCGGCGTTCCCTGCTTCATCCTCGAAGGACAATATGCCGTGATGGGCGCGCAATCGGTCGACGTATTGACGAATGCGCTGCGCGAAATCGCCGAGATGAAGGCGAGCGGCAAGCCGAACTGATCTCGACACGACCTGAAACAGACTTGCTCGACAGACCTCGACCGTACTGCCGCACCACGCGGCAGTACGGTTTTTTCTTACTTCGCCAGGCCGGCGAGCTGCGTCATCACCATTGCTGCACCGGACAGGCGCTTTTCCGGCGTCGCCAGTTCGCGCTGGAAGAAGATGCTCTGGTCGGGCCGGATCTTCGAAAGCGTGCCCTGCTTGGCGATGTAACCCACCAGTGCCGCAGGGTTCGGGAATTCCTTGTTGCGGAACTGCACGACGACGCCCTTCGGCCCGGCATCGAGCTTCTCGACATTCGCCGTGCGGCAGAGCGACTTGATGTAGACGATCTTCAAGAGATGCTGGACCTCGATCGGCAGCGGACCGAAGCGGTCGATCATCTCGGCGCCGAAGCCGTCGATCTCCTTCAGGTCCGTCAGTTCGCCGAGACGACGATAAAGGCCGAGCCTCAGATGCAGATCCGGAACGTAGTGTTCCGGGATCATGACGGGCGTTCCGACCGAAATCTGCGGCGACCAGCCGGTGTCGTGGATTTCTTCCTCACCCTTGAGTTCGGCGACCGCTTCCTCGAGCATCTGCTGGTAAAGCTCGAAGCCAACCTCCTTGATATGGCCCGACTGCTCTTCGCCGAGCAGGTTGCCAGCACCGCGGATATCGAGGTCGTGACTTGCGAGCTGGAAACCGGCACCGAGCGTGTCGAGCGACTGCAGCACCTTCAGCCGGCGTTCGGCCATGCCCGTCAGCGTCTTGTTGACCGGCAGAGTGAACAGCGCAAAGGCGCGCACCTTCGAGCGACCGACGCGACCGCGAAGCTGGTAGAGCTGCGCAAGACCGAACATGTCGGCACGATGCACGATCAGCGTGTTGGCCGTCGGTACGTCGAGACCGGATTCGACGATCGTCGTCGACAGCAGCACATCGTAACGGCCGTCATAGAAGGCGTTCATGATGTCTTCGAGCTCGGTTGCCGGCATCTGGCCGTGGGCGACGGCTACCTTCAGCTCCGGAACGTCCGACTTCAGGAAATCATGGATTTCCGACAGGTCGCTCAGGCGCGGGCAGACATAGAAGCTCTGGCCGCCGCGATAGTGCTCGCGCATCAGCGTTTCCCGGATCACCAGCGCATCGAAGGGCGAGATGAAGGTGCGCACCGCCATGCGGTCGACCGGCGGCGTCGTGATCAGCGACAGTTCACGCACCCCGGTCAGGGCAAGCTGCAGCGTGCGCGGGATCGGCGTCGCCGAAAGCGTTAACACGTGCACGTCGGACTTCAGCTCCTTCAGCCGCTCCTTGTGCTTGACACCGAAGTGCTGTTCCTCGTCGATAATCAAGAGGCCGAGATTGGCAAAGTTGACCGACGTGCCGAGGAGCGCATGGGTACCGACGACGACATCGGTCTTGCCATCGGCCACTTCCTTCTTCGTCAGCGCCAGTTCCTTGGAACCGACGAGGCGCGACGCCTGCTGGATGCGGATCGGCAGCCCACGGAACCGTTCGGAAAAGGTCTTGAAGTGCTGGCGGGCAAGCAGCGTCGTCGGCACGACGACCGCGACCTGTACGCCGTTCATGGCAGCGATGAAGGCGGCACGAAGCGCCACTTCCGTCTTGCCGAAGCCGACGTCGCCGCAGACGAGGCGGTCCATCGGACGGCCGCTGCCGAGATCTTCCCGCACCGCCTCGATCGAGTTCAGCTGGTCTTCGGTCTCGTCATAGGGGAAGCGAGCGGCAAACTCATCATAGACGCCGTCCTGTGCGGCGAGCACCGGCGCCCGGCGCGTATGGCGTTCGGCGGCGATGCGAATGAGGCCGCCCGCCATATCGAGCAGCCGCTTCTTGAGCTTGGCCTTGCGCGCCTGCCAGGCGACGCCGCCGAGCTTGTCGAGGATCGCATCGGTGCCTTCTGAACCGTAGCGCGACAGAAGCTCGATGTTTTCGACCGGCAGGAACAGCTTGGCATCGTCGGCATAGACGAGCTCGAGGCAATCATGCGGGGCACCGACCGCCTCGATGGTGCGCAGGCCGACGAAACGGCCGATGCCGTGTTCGGCGTGCACGACATAGCTGCCCTCGTCGAGACCAGCCACCTCGGCGATGAAGTCGGCACCGCGCTTGCGCCGCTTCGAGCGGCGGACCATGCGGTCGCCCAGAATATCCTGTTCGCCGATGATAACGAGATCGCCCGTCTCGAAACCGGCTTCGATGCTGAGCACGGCCGAGGCCGCCTCGCCCGGCTTCAGCGACTTGATCTCGGCGAGTGCCTTGATGGGCTTGACGTTGCCGAGACCGTGTTCGGCGAGAACCTGGAGCAGGCGATCGAGCGATCCTTCGCTCCAGCCTGAAATCACCACCTTGGCGCCCTTCGAGCGCCGCTCGGCGATGTACTTGACCGCCTGATCGAAGACGTTAACGCGTTCGTCTTCGGCTTCGCCCTCACCCGCCGACTTCGCCCAACGCATGCCCTGGCGCGCATCGACCGAGATGACCTGGCGGGCTTCGCCCTCGTGCTCGTTGAAGGGCGACAGGCGAATGGCGTCGCGTGAGCTCAGGCCGGCGTTGAAGCCCTGCGAGCTGAGATAGAGCAGCTCCGGCGGAACCGGCTTGTAGGGCGTACCCTGGGTGGCCTGCGCCTTGCCCGGAGACGCCGAGGCTAAACGGGCGTCGTAATAGTCGAGAATGAGCTTCGAGCGCTCAGCCGCAGCTTCGCGCGCCAGATGATCGGTGACGATACGGAAGCCGTCGAGATAGTCGAAGACTGTCTCCAGCCCGTCATAGAACAGCGGCAGCCAATGCTCCATGCCGGCATAGCGCCGGCCTTCGGAGACAGCCTGGTAAAGCGCGTCGTCGCGGGTCGTCGCGCCGAACAGCGACAGGTAGTGCTTACGGAAATGGCTGATCGTTTCGGGCGTCAGCGACACCTCGCTCATCGGATTGAGATCGAGGGAGCGGACCTGACCGGTCGTGCGCTGACTTGCAGGATCGAACGAGCGGATTGTTTCGAGCGTATCGCCGAAGAAATCAAGGCGCAGCGGCTCGCCGCTCCCCGGCACGAAGACATCGAGGATGCCGCCGCGCACTGCGTATTCGCCAACCTCACGCACGGTCGCGACACGCTCGAAGCCGTTGCGCTCCAGCCGCATCGCGATGTCGTCCATACGCACCTGATTGCCCGGACGGGCCGAAAACGCCAGGCTTTGGATCACGTCCTGCGGCGAGATCTTCTGGAGGGCGGCGTTGACCGTCACCAGCACGATCGCCGCATGCGGCTTCTTCTTGTGCGCAATCAAGGCGCTCAGCGCCGCCAGCCGCCGTGCCGACGTGTCGGCGCTCGGCGAGACGCGGTCATAGGGAAGGCAGTCCCAGCCGGGAAGCGTCAGCACCGGAATGTCGGGCGCGACGAATGAGAGGACCTGCTCAAGATCGGCGATCCGCTGGCCGTCCGATAGAATGTAGGCGACCGGCTGGCCGGCGCGGGCGAGCTCAGCAAGGATCAGCGCCTCGGCCCCGGAGGGCACCGGCCCGATCGTGATCTCTCGCTGTGCTTCGACAATCTTCTTCGGATCAAGGCCAGCCAGCATCATCGGTCTATTTCATCCCTTCGGGAAGCTTGTCGAAATCCGGACGATAGGCAGCGATGCGCTGAAACATCTGCGTCTGATAGCAAGCCGGCACCGGCTGTTCGCCGATGATCCACTTGACGAGATCGTTGTCTTCCTCGCCCATGATCGTCTCGAGTTCATCGAGTTGTGCTTCAGAAAGCGTCGAGAGCTCAGCCTCTGCAAATTGCCCGAGGATCAAATCCATCTCGCGAATGCCGCGATGCCAGGCACGGAACAGGATCCGCCGTCGACGCGGATCGAGATCGGCGCTGGTGCGAGAGATACCGGTCATGGGAAATTCCTTCCTGCCGCCCGCGATGACGCCTGCACGCTCGGACGAACGCGCGAGGCCTTTGGGGTACGGTTTGTCGTCAACGGCTCTATAAACTCTGAATAGCCGATTGTCAGCCTTGCCAAAGCCCGAATTATCATCGCAATTTCATCGCCATGCGCCCCGCCCTGCTAGATCCGCTCTTCTCCCCGCTCGACACGCTTCCAGGCATCGGCCCGAAGATCGGCGAACTTTATGCCCGTTTGCTCGGTCGCGAGACGATCGAAGACTGCCGCGTGGTCGATCTCGTTTTTCACGCGCCGCATTCGTTGATCGACCGGCGCCAACAGCCTGGCATCGCCCACGCGCCTCAAGGGGTTATCGTCACCATCACCGGTCGGGTCGATCGCCACCAGCCGCCCCCGCGCGGAAAGCCCAACCTGCCCTATCGCGTCTTCCTGCATGACGAGACCGGGGAGCTGGCGCTCACCTACTTCCGCGTCAAGGGCAACTGGTTGGAAAAATCGCTGCCGGTCGATGAGACAGTCATCGTCAGCGGCAAGGTCGACTGGTTCAACGGCCGCCCCTCCATGGTTCACCCTGACTATGCGGTCCGGGCAAGCGAGGCGGAAAACCTGCCGCTGGTCGAGCCGGTCTACGGGCTGACAGCGGGACTTTCACCAAGGATATTGCGCAAGTCGATCGAGGCCGCCGTCGCCCGCGTTCCGGACATGCCCGAATGGATGGACGACGCGCTGCTGACGCGACAAGGTTTCAGCACCGCAGCCGAAAGTTTCCGCGCGCTGCATGATCCCCGCGACGCGACCGACCTTGATCCGCAGGCACCTGCCCGCCGCCGCCTCGCCTATGACGAGTTTCTCGCCGGGCAATTGTCCCTGGCTCTCGTTCGCCAGCGCCTGCGCAAGGTCGCGGGAGTACCGGTTCACGCGACCGGTGTGCTTTCCCGTCCGGTCATCGACGCCCTTCCCTTTTCCTTGACAGCCAGTCAGTCGACGGCGATCGCCGACATCCTGAAGGACATGGCCGGCACCGAGCGTATGCTCCGGCTGCTGCAAGGCGATGTCGGCTCCGGCAAGACGATGGTGGCGCTGATGGCGATGCTCGCCGCCGTCGAATCCGGCGGTCAGGCGGTGCTGATGGCGCCGACCGAAATTCTCGCCCGCCAGCACCATGCGACGCTTGCAAGGATGGCCGCATCCGCCGGCATCGCCATCGACGTTTTGACCGGCCGCACCAAGGGCAAGGAGCGCGGCGCCATTCTCGAGCGCATCGCGTCCGGAGAAACGCGCATGGTGATCGGCACGCATGCGCTTTTCCAGGACACGGTGAGCTACAAGGAGCTGACACTGGCGGTGGTGGACGAACAGCATCGCTTCGGCGTTCACCAGCGCCTGCGCCTGACCGCCAAGGGCATCTCGCCGCATATGCTGGTCATGACGGCAACGCCGATCCCGCGCACGCTGGTGCTTGCCGCCTTCGGCGACATGGACGTTTCGAAGCTCACGGAAAAGCCCGCCGGACGCAAGCCGATCCAGACGGTGACGATCCCGACGGAGCGCGTTGGCGACATCGTCGATCGGCTCGACGCTGCCCTTCGCGAAGGCAAGAAGGCCTATTGGATCTGCCCGCTCGTGGAAGAGTCCGAAGCCGTCGACGTCATGTCGGCCGAAGAACGATACGAAGGCCTCGCCAAGCGCTTCGGCAACAATGTCGGCCTGGTACACGGCCGTATGAACGGGGCGGAGAAGGACGCCGTCATGCTCGCCTTCAAGAACGGCGAGGTCCGCCTGCTGGTTGCGACAACAGTCGTGGAAGTCGGCGTCGACGTGCCCGACGCAACAATCATGGTGATCGAGCATGCGGAACGCTTCGGCCTTGCCCAGCTTCACCAGTTGCGCGGCCGCGTCGGCCGTGGCGACGAGGCATCGACGTGCATCCTGCTCTACAAGGGACCGCTCGGCGAAACCGGCCGCGCGCGGCTCTCGATCCTGCGCGACAGCGAGGACGGCTTCCTGATCGCCGAGGAAGACCTGAAGCTGCGCGGCGAAGGCGAGTTGCTCGGCACGCGCCAGTCAGGCACGCCCGGTTTTCGCATCGCCAGCCTGGAGGCCCACGGCGATCTGCTCGAAATCGCGCGGAAGGACGCCGCCTACGTGATCGAGCGCGATCCGGACCTCACTTCGGAGCGCGGCGAAGCGCTCCGTACGCTGCTCTATCTCTACCGCCGCGATGAGGCGATCCGCTTCCTGCGCGCCGGCTGACCGACCACCCTGCCAAACCGACGATCACGGCGGCCCGGCATCAAGATACGGGAATCTCAGTCTTCTGCTGACCGATTTTCAAAGGTGCATTGGCGAGCGGCTTCTGGTCGGGCGTCACGAGGCCCCCCGAGATCAGGAGCTTCGCCGCGTCCTCCGCGCTCATGTCAAGCGGGATGATCTTGTCGCGCGGGATGAACAGCAGGAACCCCGCCGTCGGGATCGGGGTCGGCGGCAGGAAGACCGCGACCATGTCCATGCCGCGTTCCTTGAATTTCGAGGCGATCTCGCCTTTCACATCCGTTGCGATGAACACCAGCGACCAGATGCCCGGGCTCGGATACTCGATCAGCCCGGCCTTCTTGAAGGAGGAGGACTGTTCCTGCAGCACCGTCTGGAATATCTGCTTGGTGGACTTGTAGATCGTGCGGACGAGAGGCGTCCGATTGAGGAGCGACTCGGCGAAATTCACGATCGACCGACCGACGAGGTTTGCGGTCATGAAACCGACGAAGGTGATCACGAAAATGGCGACGAGCAGACCGAAGCCGGGAATGGCCACGGGCGAATAGGTGTCCGGATTATAGAAGTTCGGCAGGTAGGGCTTCACCCAACCGTCGGCCCAGTCGATGAAGGTGCGCACGAGCCAGACGGTGATCGCGACCGGTGCGCAGATGATCAAACCCGTCAGGAAGTAGTTGCGCAGCCGGGTGCCGATATAGCCGCGTTTCGAATGTTCCGTCATGCTTCTTCCGTCTCAACCTCACTCGACGCCGAAGGCCGGATGATAGGCGACCGTACCGGCCGCCATCGCGCCGGAGAGAGCCAGCGCCATGAAATATTGCGGCGCACAACCGGGGAATACAAGAGCCGATTCGTTACGGAAACCGAACTTTTGATACAAGGCCGGATCACCGACGACAACGCAGCCGGCGGCCCCTTCCGCCCGCAGCCATTCGAGCCCCTCGAGGATCAGCTGCCGGCCGATGCCCTGGGCCTGAACGTCCGGCTTGACCGAGACCGGCCCAAGCCCGAACCAGCCGGGCTCTTCCGGCGTCAGAGTGACGGGCGAAAAGGCGATGTGCCCGACGACTTCCTCGTTCATCTCGGCGACCAGCGACACACTCAGCGCACCGGACTCACGCAGTCGCTCGATGATGAAGGGTTCGCTCTGGTCGCTGTGCGGATGCCCTTCGAAGGCGGCCGCGGTCACGGCATGTATCACCGCTTCGTCGCCGGGGCGCTCGTGCCGGACATAGATCATTCGACGGTCACCGATTTGGCGAGGTTGCGGGGCTGGTCGACGTCGGTGCCCATGAACACCGCCGTGTGATAGGCAAGGAGCTGGATCGGCAGCGAGAAGATCATCGGCGCGATGACCTCATCGACATCAGGCAACACGATCGTCGCCATGGTCTCGAGCTTCGAGGCGGCGGCGCCCTTCTCGTCGGTGATGAGAATGATCCGGCCGCCGCGGGCCGCGACTTCCTGCATGTTGGAAACGGTCTTCTCGTAGAAGCGGTCGTGCGGCGCGATGACGATAACCGGCATGTTCTCGTCAATCAGCGCGATCGGTCCATGCTTCAGTTCGCCGGCGGCATAACCTTCCGCATGGATATAGGAGATCTCCTTGAGCTTGAGCGCCCCCTCCATCGCCAGCGGGAAGCTGGTGCCGCGGCCGAGGTAGAGAACGTCGCGGCACTTCGACAGCTCGCGCGAAAGAAGCTCGATCTTCGGCTGAACGGCGTTCAGCACCTGCCCCATGATGCGCGGCATTTCCGCGAGATAGCGAACCAAGACCTGCTCTTCCTCAGCACTCACCGTGCCGCGGGCGCGACCGGCACCGATCGCGAGCGACGCCAGCACTGCGAGCTGGCAGGTGAAGGCCTTGGTCGAGGCGACACCGATTTCCGGGCCGGCAAGGATCGGAAAGACCGCATCGGATTCACGCGCGATGGTCGATTCACGCGTGTTGACCACGGCACCGATCTTCAGGCCAAGTTCCTTGCAATAGCGCAGCGACGCCAGCGTATCAGCGGTTTCGCCGGATTGAGAGATGAACAACGCGGCCGCCTCGGAAGGCAGCGGGATCTCGCGGTAGCGGAACTCGGACGCGACGTCGATTTCCACCGGCAGGCGCGCGTAACGCTCAAACCAGTACTTGCCGACGAGGCCTGCGAGATAGGCGGTGCCGCAGGCGGAAATCGCAAGGCTCGGAATCTTGGCGAAATCGATCGTGCCTGAGAGCGCCTTGATGCGGTTGCCGGCAAAATCGATGTAGTGGCTGAGCGCGTGCGCGATCACCTCCGGCTGCTCATAGATCTCCTTCTCCATGAAGTGCCGGTGGTTGCCCTTGTCGATCATGTAGGCGGCGGCCGTAGACAGCTGCTTCGGCCGGTCGACGACGTTACCGTCGAGGTCGAAGATATGCACGCCGTTCGCCCCGATCACCGCCCAGTCGCCATCGATCAGATAGGTGATCTCGTTGGTGAAGGGCGCAAGCGCGATCGCGTCGGAGCCGAGGAACATTTCGCCGCGGCCGTGACCGATCGCAAGCGGCGGGCCGTTACGCGCCGCCATGATCGTCGAAGGATCGTCCTGGAAGAGCACCGCCAGCGCATAGGCACCGGTGACGCGCTTCAGCATCGCGTGCATGGCTTCGCGCCGGCCGAGGCCTTCGCGACGGAACTTGGAGAGCAGATGGGCCACAACCTCGGTGTCGGTGTCGGTCTCGAACTTTGCGCCACTGGCGATCAGTTCGTCCTTCAGCTCGGCGAAGTTCTCAATGATGCCGTTGTGGACGACGGCGACCCCGTCGGTGAAATGCGGGTGGGCGTTGCGTTCGGTCGGCGCGCCATGGGTTGCCCAGCGCGTGTGGGCAATGCCGATCGTGCCGGCGAGCGGCTCTTCGCGCAGCCTGATCTCCAGATTGACGAGCTTGCCCTCGGCGCGCCGCCGCTCCAGCTTGCCGCCAATGACGGTGGCGACACCGGCGGAATCATAACCGCGGTATTCCAAGCGCTTCAGCGCATCGACCAGTCGTTCCGATACCGGCTGGTTGCCAACGATGCCTACAATACCGCACATAGTCGTCTCCGAATTCGTCCCCGCGCCGCGATCGGCGCCCCTGTTCAACGAGGGCGGAAATGCCGCCCGGCGCGCTGTCTTGGTAAAGCATTTGCAGGTCGAGGCAATCCGCCCCGATTTCACTTTCGATTTCAATGTTTAACGCCGCCGCATGTTCCCGCGAATCCTAGCGGAATCAAGCGACATGCAGCAAATCCGAGGCGAACCCGCGGACACGCGGGCACCACGGGCCTAACCGGCAGCCTTCGCCGACTTCTTGGCTGCCTTCACCGCCTCGTACCGCTCGCGCAGCAGCCGTGCCCGGCCAGGCTTGATCTCCTGGCGTGCGCGGCCAAAGGCGACGGCGTCGGCCGGCACATCCTCGGTGATGACGCTGCCGGAGGCGACCAGGGCGCCGTTGCCGATCGTCACCGGCGCAACCAGAGACGAGTTCGAGCCGATAAAGGCATTTTCGCCGATCCGCGTCTCGTGCTTGTTCACACCATCGTAATTGCAGGTGATCGTGCCGGCGCCGATGTTGGTGCCTGCGCCGACGAACGCATCGCCGATATACGTCAGGTGATTGACCTTGGCGCCGGCGCCGATCTCAGCCTTCTTGACCTCGCAGAAATTGCCGACCTTGGAGTTTTCGCCGAGATCGGCACCCGGGCGCAGGCGTGCGTACGGACCGACCGTCGCGCCGGCGCGCACCGTCGCACCCTCGACATGCGAGAAGGCATGAATGATCGCGCCGCTCTCGACGCGCACGCCCGGGCCGAAGACGACATTCGGCTCGACCAGGACATCCTGCTCCAGCGCGGTATCCCAGGCGAGAAACACGGTTTCCGGCGCGATCATCGATACGCCCGACAGCATCAGCTCGTGGCGGCGGCGCTGCTGCCAAAGCCGCTCGATGAAGGCGAGCTCGGCGCGCGTGTTGCAGCCAGTCAGTTCTTCTTCGGGGGCCTCGACGGCAATCGCCTGCCCACCGATCTCGCGGACGATCTCCACGAGGTCGGTCAGGTAATACTCGCCCTTGACGTTGGCGTTACCGATGCGGCCGAGAAGATCGAGTGCCTTGCGACCGTCGATCGCCATCAGGCCGCCGTTGCAATAGGTGATGCGGCGCTCTTCTTCCGTTGCGTCCTTGTGCTCGCGAATGGCGAGCAGCGCGCCGTCCTTTACGATCAGGCGGCCGTAGCCCGACGGGTCTGCCGCCTCGAAGCCGATCACCACCACATCGTTGCCGGCCGCAAGTCCCTCGCGAGCGGCCCGAAGTGGTTCAGGCTGGATCAGCGGCGTGTCGCCGAAAACGACGAGAATGTCGTCGAACCGCTTTGCGATGGCGTCGCGGGCAGCAAGCACCGCATGGCCGGTGCCGAGCCGTTCCTTCTGCAGATAGGACGAAACCGACACGCCGCCGATGTCGGCGGCAGCCGAGACCGCGTCGGCGTCGCGGCCGACGACGAGAGCGATATCCGAGATGGAAGCGTTTGAGAGCGCCTCGACGACGTGGGCGATCATCGGCCGGCCCGCCACCGGATGCAGCACCTTCGACATGGACGATTTCATCCGCGTGCTTTCACCCGCAGCCAAAACGATGGCCAGGCACGTCCGTTCCATATATCTCTCCTTGGTCTCTTCCAGGCTCACGCCCACTGCACAATCCCTTAGATCGGAATCGGCTCAAGTACAAAATCGCCTTTCGATTCGGCGCGGTGCTAGCAGCAACATATTGCGAGAAGCATAATTCTCACAATCACGTCGCATTAACCGGCTTAAAACCGGATGATGGCATAAGAAGGCGCGGAGCCTGTGTCAGCAAAACCGTGCGGGTGCATCGCTCCTTCGGGGGATCAAGCCGCAATGCACAGCCGCACTGACATCGACACACCGGCAAAGTCTACCGGCGCGGTCATTCCTCTCGCGCGATCTCCGCTTCTGTTGCTTGCCCTTGTGCTCGGTGTGCTCGCGGTTCTGCTC
Organism: Ensifer sp. EB106-05-01-XG146; assembly: GCF_058791875.1. Lineage (NCBI taxonomy): Bacteria > Pseudomonadati > Pseudomonadota > Alphaproteobacteria > Hyphomicrobiales > Rhizobiaceae > Ensifer > Ensifer sp. EB106-05-01-XG146. The sequence goes on along the minus strand of NZ_JBYTDX010000001.1, from coordinate 1,403,472 downwards.
AGCTTCACGATCCCGCAGCCGATCGGTCCGATGTTCTGGGACCACTATCTCTATCTCGATGCCGCCAATCGTATCCGCGACGGCCAGATCCCGTCGGTCGATTTCTTCACCCCCGTCGGCGCCCTCGGCTACTATCTCTTCGCCGCCCTGCAGGGCATCTTTCCGAACGGCCAGCCGCTGCTCCTGGCGAGCTGGTGCCTGCTTCTCGTCAGTGGGCCGCTGATCGCGCTGGTCGTCACCGATGTCCAGAAGCGTTCGACGGCAGTCGCCTATGCGATCCTGCTGCCGTTCCTGGTGTTTTCGGTGCTGCCGTTCAACACCGGCGACTTCTACCCCTATCCCGGGTCCGACGGTTTCGGCATCTACAACCGCCAGGTCTGCCAGCTTCTCTATGTACTCGCAGCCGCACTTGTCCACGTACGCGATCGTCGGCTGCTCGTCGCGACGGTCGCCGGCGCCATGGCGGCACTGTTCTTCGTCAAGATCACCGGCGCGGTTGCCGGCACGCTCATGTGCCTCATGGCCTTTGCTGCGGGGCGCCTGCCGTTCCGGTCGGCTATCATGGCGGGGCTCGTGGTCATCGCCATCCTTGCGAGCGTCGAACTCGCCCGCGGCGGCGTCTCTGCCTATCTTGCCGATATCCTGGCGCTGCTTTCCGTCAATGACGGCAGCTTGCTGCCGCGGCTGCTGCAGGCCGCCTCCCTCAATGCCGGTCTGCTGATCCCGGCGGGATTGCTGTGCCTGGTGCTCCTCGGCACGCAGCTTGCGCCCTTCGCCCAGTCGCTGCGCCAGCTTGGAAAAGGCCCGTCAATGGCGGCTCTCTGCCGAAGTTTCGACCAGCCGTTTTTCTGGCTTGCAGCCTTCGTTCTTGCCGGTATCGTCTTTGAGAGCCAGAACACCGGCAGTCAGGCGTTCATCTTCCTGCTGCCGCTGCTCCTCAAGCTCGCGATCGATGAGGTCGCAGCCGCCAAAACACGGCCTGTCGCAGTTGCCGTCGCTGTTCTCGCCCTCGCGGCAGCCCTGCCGCCGGCCACAGCCGTCGTGCAAAAAAGCACCCGCGCATGGATCGGGGCTGTCAACAACGTGCCGTTGGAAAGCCGCAACCTCAAAACCATGGGCGCCGTCAATGTACGGCCCATCCTGGCACTGCGCGCCGAGCGTCTGCGCATCCTCTACGCGACCGAGCGTCCCGCATTCGACGCCTTCGCCAAAACTGGCGAGTTGCCGTCGTTCCTGCTCTACAGCGACTTCGATTTTCAGACGGGATGGCTGATGAATGTCGACGAAGCGATCGACGCGTTGACGGCCTACGAGGCTTCGAGCGGCGTACGCTTCCGGACGATCTTCAACGTCGACTTCACCAATCCCTTTCCGTGGCTGATGGACCGCAGTGCCCCGCTGCATGTCGCGATCGGCGCAGATCCCTTCCGCGCCATTCCGCCGCCGGATGAAAATGTTCGCGCCGCCCTCGATGCGGTCGACGTCGCGCTGGTGCCGACCTGCCCGGTGACCAATGTCAACCAGACGCTGCTGTCGCTTTATCTGCCGAGCCTTGAAACGGCTCACAGCCGGATCACGCTGACAAGCTGCTACGACGCCTTTGTCCGAAACAGCCTGAAGCCCGCTGCCAACACCGGCGGCTGATCGACGCGACGCTAGGCGCCCGGCCGCAAGCGGCTCTCGCTCAACAGCCCATTTTCCTCAAGGATGGGATAGGCGACGGAAGCGATATGCGCGTTGACGCGCTTCAGATCCCGGAGCATGTCGAGATGCAGGGAGCTCGTCTGCAGGCTCTGGACCAGCCCGTCGCGCAGCCGCTCGATATGGCGCTCCGCCGAGCGTTTCTCCATGTGACGCACGTTGACCTTCACCTCGATGAGCTGCTTGGCGAGATCGGCATTGCGGGTGACGAAGATGGTCTGGGCGACTCGCAGATTGTCGATCGTCAGGTTGAAGAGGCTCTTGAGCTCCTGATAGCCCTCCTCCGAGAACTTCAGGCCGTTACTGACCTTCTTGGTGATCTGCTCGCACAGCCCCTTCTCGATGATGTCGCCCATATGCTCGAGATTGATGGCGTAGTCGATGATGACGATCGAGCGGCGGCCGTCTTCGGCGCTCAGGCCATCGCGGCCCAAGCGCGACAGGAAGATCTTGACCTCCTGCTGCAGCTGATCGACCTGTTTTTCGAACTTGCCGATATCGCGAATATCCGAGAGGTCATTGTTGTTGAAGGCGTTCGCGGCACGCATCAGCATCGCCTCGACCAGATCGCCGACGCGCAAGACCTCGCGGGTGGCTCCCGAAAGCGCCATGACCGGCGTATTCAGCGTCGTCTCATCGAGATAACGCGGGCCGGTCTCCTCGGCCTCTCCATCCGGAATGAACCGGGCCATCAGCTGCGACAGCAAACCGGCAAAGGGCCAGGCAAGAATGGCGACCGCGAGGTTGAAGGCCAGATGAATGTCGACCGGCAGGTTCTGGCGCGGCAGCGGCAGGCTCTGCAGAAACTCCACGCTCATGCCTGTCAGCGGAAGCGCGATCAGGCAGCCAATGGCGCGAACGACAAGGTTGCCTATGGTGACGCGGCGCGCCGACGGGGCGGAACCGAGCGTTGCCATGACAGGCGGAACGGCGCCACCGAGATTGGCGCCAAGCACGAGTGCCACCGTCAACCCGACGCTGAGGATGCCCGTCGTCGAGAGTGACAGCACCAGCATCACCACAGCCAGACTGGACGACGACGCAAAGGCAAGTCCCGCGGCAATGAGAAGCGCTACGGGCCAGGCGCTGTCGAGCATCGAGAGGAAGGCCCCAAGGGCCGGACTGTCACGCATCGGCTCCGTCGCCGCGCCCAAAAGATGTAACGACAGGAGCATGAGGCCGATGCCAACGAAAGCAGCACCCAGACCCTGGCGCGCGTTCGACCGGCTTGCGCGGTGCAAGACCACGCCGATGAGAATGACGAGCGGCGACAGCCATTCTATTCCGGTCGCCACGATCCAGGCCGTCATCGCCGTGCCGAGATTGGCGCCAAGCAGCACGATCTGCGCCATGCGCGAGCGGATGAGCCCCTTTTCCACGAAGGATGCGGTCATCAATGCGGTGGCCGTGGAACTTTGCAGCGCAAGCGTCGCGACAAGTCCGGTCACGAAGGAACGGAGAGAGCCGTCGGTTCCCTGGGCAAGGCCGGCGCGCAGCCGAGCCCCGAAGGCACGGGTCACCCCGTCCTTGACGAGGGACAGGCCGAAGAGAAGCAGTGCCACTGCTCCAAACAGGTTTACCATCACGATTGTCGACTGCATGGAATCTTTCCCGCGGAAGCTCCAAAGAATCGCTCCGCCCCTGCAACAGAACCACAGAACCGCGGCATGTTCGAGCCAATGTGACAGATAATTTTCGGTTGCCGGCTAACGAATCCGACATCGAGTTGGTCACCCGCGCCGGTCCGATCGACGGACGCCGCCCGCCTCATCCAGGCAGCTCGCGCAGCTGTCGCGGCAGCCATTGAAAACCAGACGGTTGCTCCGGGCGGCCGATCCCGTTGCATGGGCGCAATTTGCGGCAAACAACCCTTCATTTCCTGTTTCGTTTGTTTTAAGGAACGAATTCGTTTGGCCGATGGCCACCGCATTGCAACGAGGTTTCTGCCCCCATGCTCGAATTTCTGAGAAGCGCCGCCCAGACCTGGGTCGTCAAAGGCCTGCTAATCGTTCTCGTTCTGTCGTTCATGGTGTGGGGCGGCTCATCGTTGACGATGACGAACCAGTCGGATGCGGTGGTGGTCGTCGGTGACGTCAAGGTCAAGCCACCGGAATTCCGGCTCGCCTACGAGACCATGCTGGCACAGGCTTCCCGCCAGCTCGGCACGCGGCTGACGCCGCAGCAGGCACGTGCCTTCGGCATCGAGCAGCGGGTCTACTCGCAGATCGTCGCCGGCGCGGCTCTCGACCAACTCGCCAACGACATGAATCTCGGCCTGTCGCAGGATCGGCTCGCAAAACTGATCGCCGACGATCCGGCATTCCACAGCGTCAACGGCCAGTTCGACCGACTGACGTTCTCGAGCGTGCTGCGCAATGCGGGCCTGCGCGAACAGGATTACATCAACAGCCAGAGCCAGACGGCGATCCGCTCGCAGATCGTCGACGCGCTGTCTGACGGCTATGTCGCTCCGAAGGTTCTCACCGACGCGATCGGCGCCTACCGGCACGAGAAGCGCACGATCGATTACCTGCTGCTCTCGAACGCCAATATCGATCCGGTCAAGGTGCCGGGCGACGACGTGCTTTCTCCCTGGTACGACAGCCGCAAGGCGAACTACCGTGCGCCGGAATATCGCAAGATCACCTATGTGAAGCTCGAGCCGACTGACGTTGCCGACCCGACCGTTGTCACCGACGACGAGATCCGCGCCGAATACGAACGCCGCAAGGAAAGCTTCCGCAGCGCTGCTGCGCGGACAATCGAACAGCTCTCCTTCACGTCGCGTGAAGCGGCTGACGCTGCGTCGGCAAAGCTCTCTGCCGGCACCAGCTTCGACGATCTCGTAAAGGCCGAAGGCAAGTCTTCTGCCGACGTACTTCTCGGCGAGTTCACGAGGGATCGCGTTCCCGACGCCAAGATCGGCGAAGCAGCATTCGCACTTCAGGCCGACGGCGTGACGCCGGTTGTCGACGGTGCCTTCGGGCCGGTCATCCTGCGCGTGACGAACATCCGCCCGGAAACCGTCCGCAGCCTTGACGAAGTGAAGGAAGAACTGCGCAAGGACATCGCCCTTTCCACAGCGGGCGAAGAAGTCATGCGCCTGCACGACAAGATCGAAGACGAGCGCGCTTCCGGCGCGCCGATCAAGGAAGTCGCCGACCAGCTCAAGCTGAAGCTCGTAACCGTCGATGCGGTGGACGCGACCGGCAAGGACAAGAACGGCGATGACGTCGCCGGCCTGCCGGAACAGGCAGCCCTTCTCCAGGAAGTCTTCAAGGCCGACGTCGGTGCTGAAACCCTGCCGGTGAACGTCGGCCGCGAAGGCTATGTCTGGTTCGACCTCGATGAAGTCATCCCGGCGCGCGATCGCACGCTGGACGAAGCCCGCGACGAAATCGGCGCCGACTGGATGGCTGAGCAGCAGCGCGCAGCACTTGCCACGAAGGCCGGCGAACTGAAGCAGCGCGTCGAGCAGGGCGCAAAGCTTGCCGACGTCGCGACCGAACTCGGCCTCGTCGTCGAAACCAAGGCCGGCCTGACGCGCGCGACCGCTGATGCTGCCCTTAGCCCGGCAGCCGTCGCTGCCGCCTTCTCCGGCGCGAACGGCCACGTCACCAACGCTCCCGGAATCGGCGGCGAAGGGCAGATCCTCCTGCAGGTCACCTCGGTTGACACCGCCGGCCCGGCAGACGTGCTGCAGGACGACAGCCGCCAGATCGAGGCCCTCGCCCGTGTCAGCGGCGAGGACATCCTGGACCAGATGGTCGCCACGCTGCAGGCCGCCTACGGCGTTTCGATCAACCAGACGCTCGCTGAAACCGCCATTGCGCAACGATAGGCCCAAGGAAACCATCGATGAGTGATCTGAAGCCATTCGTCGCCAAGGTCGCCGCCCGCGAGGCGCTGAACCGCGAAGACGCACGTGCCGCCTTCGAAATCATCATGTCGGGTGCCGCAACGCCGTCGCAGATCGGCGGCTTCCTGATGGCATTGCGGGTGCGCGGCGAAACCGTCGATGAAATCGTCGGCGCGGTGAGCGCGATGCGCGCCCGCATGCTGCCGGTCGATGCGCCAGCGGATGCGGTCGATATCGTTGGAACCGGTGGCGACGGCGCCGGCACCTACAACATCTCGACTCTTGCCTCGCTGATCGTCGCCGGCGCGGGCGTGCCTGTTGCCAAGCACGGCAACCGCGCGCTGAGCTCGAAGTCAGGCACCGCCGACGCGCTCTCCTGCCTCGGCGTCAAGCTCGACATCGGTCCGGACGCCATATCGAAATGCATCCGCGAGGCCGGTGTCGGCTTCATGTTCGCCCAGCAGCACCATTCCGCCATGCGCCATGTCGGCCCGACGCGGGTGGAGCTCGGAACGCGCACGATCTTCAACCTGCTCGGCCCGCTTTCCAACCCCGCAGGCGTCAAGCGCCAGCTCGTCGGCGTCTACGCGCCGCAATGGGTGCAGCCGCTGGCCGAAGTACTGCGTGATCTCGGCTCGGACAATGTCTGGGTCGTTCACGGCGATGGCCTCGACGAGATCACGACGACCGGCACGACCGAGGTCGCAGCACTCAAGGACGGCAAGATTTCCACCTTCACCCTGACGCCCGCCGATTTCGGCCTTCAGACGGTGACGATCGATGCGCTCAAGGGCGGCGACGGCGCGTACAATGCGGTCGCGCTCCAGGCAGTGCTCGATGGTGCCGAGAACCCCTACCGGGACATTTCCCTTGCCAATGCGGCCGCATCGCTGATGATAGCCGGACGGGCAAAGGACCTCACCGAAGGCATGGCGCTTGGGCGCCAGTCGCTTTCAAGCGGCAGCGCCAAGACCGCGCTGCAGCGCCTGATCAGCGTATCGAACGCGGCCTGAGGAAGGATCAGCACATGACGGATATCCTGCGCAAGATCGAAGCCTACAAGCGCGACGAGATCGCCGCTGCCAAGTCGAACGTTTCGCTCGACGAACTCAAGGCGCGTATCGCTGATCAGGCCACCCCGCGCGGCTTTCATGCGGCGCTCGCCGCACGCAAGGCCGCCGGCACGTTCGGACTGATCGCCGAAATCAAGAAGGCAAGCCCGTCGAAGGGACTGATCCGCCCGGATTTCGATCCGCCGGCGCTCGCCAAGGCCTATGAAGCGGGTGGAGCGGCCTGTCTGTCGGTGCTGACGGACGCCCCGAGCTTTCAGGGTGCGCCTGCCTTTCTCGAAGCGGCGCGTGCGGCCTGCGCCCTGCCGGCGCTGCGCAAGGACTTCATGTTCGACACCTACCAGGTGTTCGAGGCGCGCGCCTGGGGCGCCGACTGCATCCTTCTCATCATGGCTTCGCTCAGCGACGACGACGCCCGCCGCCTCGAAGACGCATCCCTCGAGCTTGGCATGGACGTGCTGATCGAGGTGCACGACGCCGAAGAGATGCAACGGGCACTGAAGCTCACCTCGCCGCTCGTCGGCATCAACAACCGCAACCTCAGGACCTTCGAGGTTGATCTCTCGGTTTCCGAGCAGCTTGCGGGAATGGTGCCTGCCGACCGTCTGCTCGTCGGCGAAAGCGGCATCTTCACGCATGCGGATTGCCAGCGGCTGGAAAAGAGCGGCATCACCACCTTCCTCGTCGGCGAGAGCCTGATGCGCAAGAGCGACGTCGAATCGGCAACGCGCACGCTCCTGACCGGCGCTACGACCACGCTGGCGGCCGAGTGATGAGCAAGCCGAAGCTCACGCATATCGGTGGCAGCGGCGAAGCGAACATGGTGGATGTCGGCGACAAGGCCGAGACGGTACGCATCGCCGTCGCCGAAGGCCATGTGAGCATGAAGGCTGAAACGCTGACACTCATTCTCGAAGGCGACGCCAAGAAGGGCGATGTCATCGGTACGGCGCGGCTTGCCGGCATCATGGCCGCCAAGCAGACGGCCAACCTCATTCCCCTCTGCCACCCGTTGATGCTGACCAAGGTAACGGTCGATATCACGCCGGACCCGGCGCTTCCTGGCCTCCGGGTCGAGGCGCTTGCCAAGCTGACGGGACGCACCGGCGTCGAGATGGAGGCGCTGACGGCCGTGAGCGTCGCCTGCCTTACGATCTATGACATGGCGAAGGCGGCCGATCGCGAGATGGAAATCGGCGGCATCCAGCTGGTCAGCAAGTCCGGCGGGCGATCCGGCGACTATCGACGCGAAGGGAACTGAGGCCATGGTGTTGCTGTCCGTCGAAGACGCGCTCGAGCGGATCCTACACGGCGCCACGCCACCGCAATTGACAGAGCTCGTCGGCCTCCATGACGGGCTCGCCCGCGTGCTGTCTCAAGATATCCCGGCGCGCGTCACCCATCCGGCCTTCGACAATTCGGCGATGGATGGCTACGCCGTGCGCCACGGGGACATTGAGACCGTCGGGGCCGAACTGACCGTGATCGGCCAATCGGCTGCGGGCCACGGCTTCAAGGGGGAGATGAAAGCGGGCGAAGCCGTGCGCATCTTCACCGGTGCGCCGGTGCCATTGGGCGCCGATACGGTGATCATCCAGGAGGATACCGAGCGGTTGCCGGGCAACCGGATCCGCACCAAATTCGTGCCCGGCAAGGGGCGGCATATTCGAACGGCCGGCCAGGATTTTATCGCCGGCGAAGCGGCACTTTCGGCGGGCGACGTGCTCGACGCCGGACGCTTGACGCTCGCTGCGGGGATGAACCATGCGAGCCTGCCGGTCTTCAAGCGCCCGCGGATCGCAATCCTCGCCACGGGCGACGAGCTGGTGGCTCCGGGCAACAGGCCGGGCGACGATCAGATCATCGCCTCCAACAGCTTCGGCGTCGCGGCGATCGCGCGCGACAACGGCGCCGAGGTCATCGATCTCGGCATCGTCTACGACGATCGGGACGCGATCAGTGCCGAGGTCAGGCGGGCGCAGGACGCCGATGTCGACGTGATCGTCACGCTCGGCGGCGCTTCGGTCGGTGACCATGACCTGGTGCAATCGACGCTCATTGCCTGCGGCATGACGCTCGACTTCTGGCGCATCGCCATGCGGCCGGGAAAGCCGCTCATGGTGGGCCAGCTCGGAACGGCCACGGTGCTGGGCCTGCCGGGCAATCCGGTCTCCAGCCTCGTCTGCGCCCTGCTCTTCCTCGAGCCGCTGACCCGTAAGCTCGCCCGCTTACCATCGCGCGACCGCATAACGACCGCGCGGCTTGCAGGCCCGCTTCCGGGCAACGACGTCAGGCAGGACTATGTGCGCGCGCGCCTTACGCGGGACAGCGACGGCACGTTGGTCGCCCATCCCTTCTCGCGGCAGGACTCGTCGATGATGAAGGTTTTCGCGCAGTCTGATTGCCTGATCGTGCGCCCGCCGCACGCCACCGAAGCGCCTGCGGGCACAACCTGCGACATTCTCAGGCTTCGCTGAACGAACCAAGCGCGAGCCACCTCTGGGAGCGCAAAAACAAAAGACCGGGCAGAACCCGACCTTTTTCGCGTTCATGGCGGGTCCTCTCGATCATCCTTATTCGGACAATCTCAGCGATGATCACGTGGCCTCGTCATTGAGCGCCATCAATTCGGCGCCGTGACACGGACCCTCTACGTTTTGTGACGAAGCACTTTGCAGCGGTGTAAGTGGCCGCATGGGGCAGCCACCGCTCTTGCCGCAGCAGGCCGGGGTGCGCCCCTGGCCGCGCATGGATCAGTTGACCGTCTCGTCGGAGCGGCTGACCAGGATCTTGTCGATGCGGCGCGCATCCATGTCGACCACTTCGAAGCGGTAGCCATGGGCAATCGCGACATCGCCCTCCTCCGGCGTCTTGCGCAACTGCTGCACCAGGAAGCCGGCGATGGTCTCGAAGTTGCCGTCGGCGTCGATTCCCTCGATGCCGATCGTCAGGTGGATTTCGTCGATCGGCGTGCGGCCGTCGACAAGGTAGCTTCCGTCTTCGCGCTGGCGGATCAACGCATGCTCGATGTCGTCGTAGTTCGACGGCAGCACGCCGACGATCGCCTCGAGAATGTCGGCGATGGTGATAATGCCCTCAGTGCTTCCATATTCGTCGACGATCATCGCCATGTTGATGCTTGACGACTTGAAGGCTTCCAGTGCCTTTAGGCACGACGCCGTCTCCGGCAAGGTGTGGATTTCCTTGATGTATCTACGCACGTCGAACGGACCGGAGGTCGGCGCGTTCAGGATTTCCTTGGCGAGAACCGCGCCGAGAACGTCGCCGCTCGGACCATCGACCACCGGATAGCGGGAATGGCCGAACTGATCGATCTTACGACCGACCGTTTCCAAGCTGTCATTGACGTCGATGAAGCTCACTTCGGTCCTGTGGGTCATGATCGACTTCACGTTGCGGTCGCCGAGGCGGATGATTCGCCGAAGCATCTCGTGCTCGGACTTTTCGATGGCGCCGCTTTCGACGCCTTCGGCCATGATCGCGTGGACTTCCTCTTCCGTCACATGATCAGGATCGTCAGGACGGATGCCGAGGAGACGCATGGCAAGCGACGCCGCGGTCTCGAAGAGATAGACGACCGGCGCGGTGATCCGCGACAAGAAGTGCATCGGGCGCGCGACGAACATGGCCAGCGCCTCGGAATTCTTCAGCGCCAGCTGCTTCGGAATGAGCTCGCCGATAACCACGGACAGGAAGGTGATGAGGGTAACGACGAGTACGAGGGCAACCGTGTTGCCGTAAGGATTGATCCAAGCGACCTCATCGAGCAGCGGTGCAAATTTCGCAGCGATTGTCGCGCCACCGTAGGCGCCGGCTAAGGTGCCGACGAGCGTGATGCCGACCTGTACGGTAGAAAGAAACTTGCCGGGATCTTCAGCGAGCCTCAGCGCCACTTCGGCGCGGGCATTTCCCTGTTTTGCCATCTGGCGAAGCATTGGCTTGCTTGCCGAGACGATTGCCATTTCCGAGAGAGCAAAAAATGCATTGATCAAAAGCAGGACGAAAATGACAAAAAACTCGGACATGGTCTCCAGATCACCGTTGACGAAAGCCGCTCCACAAGGAGCGAGCCCTCACCAAATAAGGCCAGCGCGCGATCCGAGCAAGCACAAGCAATGAAATCGCTGCAATCTTCTGAACATTGGAAGGGCCGAGCGCTGTTTTGTTGAACAATCTCGACCGGTCGCAGCCTCAACTGCGACTTTGCAGCGCGCTGCGAACGCGCTCGCGCCCGATCTTGATCACGTTTTCCATGGCAAGCCGTGCGCCGACCTCGTCACGCCTGCCGATCTCCTCAACGATACGGATGTGGTTGCGGGCAACCTCGTCTATGCCGCCCTTTTCGGCGACCGGAGAGCTCAGCTTGAAGACACCGACCAGCGCCGCTTCGATCAGCCCGCCGACCGTGCGCATGAATGGGTTGCCGGAGGCCTCGGCGACAGCCAGGTGGAACTTCAGGTCGGCGCTTGCGAGGCTCTCGGCGCTATGCCCCTCCTCGCCCATCGCAACCGCGAGCCGCATCATGCGGCTGATTTCGGCCTCAGACGCGTTTCGCGCCGCAAGTGCTGCCGCATGCGGCTCGAAGGCCAGGCGCACTTCGCTGAGGTGATAGAGGAAGTCCTCGTCGACACCGCATTCGAAGTGCCAGGTCAGGATGTCGTTGTCGAACAGGTTCCAGTCGTTGCGCGGCGTCACGCGGGTGCCGATGCGGGCACGCGGCACGACCAGCCCCTTGGCGGCCAGCGTCTTCATGGCTTCGCGCAGAACAGTTCGGGATACCTTGAAGCGTGCCGCAAGTTCCGGATCACCCGGAAGAATGGAGCCGACCGGAAATTCGCCGGATATGATTGCCTTGCCGAGTTGATCGACAACATGTGCGTGGCTCGTGCGCTTGCGCGAGCCGGACACGACGGTTTCCAGCAAACTCCTGTTCAATCCATCTCCTCCAGGCACTCCCCTGCCTGATTTCATACGGCGCGACGCGCCACAAGGCCTTCGTGCGGAGCACGCGGGGCACCCCTAAACCTGCGCAAATGAATGTAGTTTGAACAGTCGATTCCGGAAAGCCCCAGGGTGGCCGCAAAACCGTAAACCGCGCACCGCCGAACGATGAAACAACCCTTACGCGTTTTCCAAACGACAAACCCCGCCGAAATGGCGGGGTTTGCATTCTGTTTCGTAGGCTCTTGCTTACTTCGGCAGCTGATCGTCGACGCCTTCGACGTAGAAGTTCATGCCAAGCAGCGTGCCGTCGTCAGACGTCGCCCCTCCAGCAAGCCACTCGCTGCCGTCCTGCTTCTTCAGCGGGCCGGTGAAGGGCTTCAGTTCGCCCGACTTGATCTTGGCTTCGGCGTCCTCAGCGAGCTTCTTCACGTCGTCAGGCATGTTGGTGTAGGGCGCCATCGTCAAGATGCCGTCCTTCAGGCCGTCCCAGCTCGACGTCGTTTCCCACTTGCCATCGAGGAAGGCCTGCGTGCGCTTGATGTAGTAGGCGCCCCAGGTATCGACGATCGCCGTCAGCTGCGTTTCCGGGCCGGCCTTGATCATGTCGGAGGCCTGGCCGAAGGCCTTGATGCCACGCTCGGCGGCAACCTGCATCGGTGCCGTCGTGTCGGTGTGCTGCGTCAGGATATCGACGCCCTGGTCGACCAATGCCTTGGCAGCATCGGCTTCCTTGCCGGGGTCGAACCAGGTGTTTGCCCAAACGACCTTGATCTTGAAGTCCGGGTTGACCGAGCGCGCGCCGATGATGAAGGAGTTGATGCCCATCACCACTTCCGGGATCGGGAAGGAGGCGATGTAGCCGGCGACGCCCTTTTGCGACATCTTGGCGGCGATCACGCCCTGGATGTAGCGGCCTTCATAGAAGCGGCTGTTGTAGGTCGCGACGTTCGGCGCGGTCTTGTAGCCGGTCGCATGCTCGAACTTCACGTCCGGGAACTTCTGCGCGATCTTGATCGTCGCGTCCATGAAGCCGAAGGACGTCGTGAAGATCAGGCCGCAGCCCGAGCGTGCGAGACGCTCGATCGCGCGCTCGGCATCCGGGCCTTCCGGCACGCTTTCGAGATACTGCGTCTCGATCTTGTCGCCGAGCGCCTTTTCCAGCTCCTGGCGGCCGATGTCGTGCGCCTGGGTCCAGCCGCCGTCGGTCTTGGCACCGACGTAGACGAAGCAGACCTTGGCCTTCTCCTGGGCGCTTGCACCGGTGGCAAAGCCGATCGCTGCCGCGGAGCTTGCGAGAACGAGCAGTAGTTTTTTCATTTTCTTGACCTCTGTCGGTTTGAGAAACGTCAGTATGAAATGCTTGCAATCATCGGTCCGGCACAAACGGTTTGCCGAGCGATGCCGGCGTATTGATCAGGGTCATGCGCCGGTTATGCGAAATGAGAATGAGGACGACGATCGTCGCGACATAGGGGAGCGACGAAAGGAGCTGCGAGGGAATGCCGAGGCCGAAGGCCTGCGCATGCAACTGGCTGATCGATACGGCACCGAAGAGATAGCCACCGGCCACCAGCCGCCAGGGGCGCCAGGACGAAAAGACCACCAGCGCCAGTGCGATCCAGCCGCGACCGGCCGACATGTTTTCCACCCATTGCGGCGTGTAGACGAGCGACAGCTGCGCGCCGGCAAGCCCGGCACAGGCGCCGCCGAACATCACGGCGAGATAGCGGGTGCGAATGACGTTGACGCCAAGCGCGTGCGCGGAGGCGTGGCTATCGCCGACGGCGCGAAGCTTGAGGCCAGCACGGCTCTTGAACAGGAACCAATGCACGCCCGCGACGATCGCGATCGAAAGATAGAAAATGATATCCTGCCGAAAGAGCAGCGGCCCGATATAGGGGATATCCGCGAGAAGCGGTATCGCGATCGGCTGCAGCTTGACGCCCTGCATGCCGAGGAAACTCTCGCCCATCATGCCGGAGACGCCGATGCCGAGCAGGGTCAAAGCCAGGCCCGTCGCCACCTGGTTTGCTACCAGGCTCAGCGTGAGGAAGGCAAAGAGCTGCGAGAACAGTGCGCCGCAGGCGATGCCGGCAAGTATGCCCAGATAGGGCGAACCGGTAATCTGGGTAATCGCGAAGGCGGAGACCGCCCCCATGATCATCATGCCCTCGACGCCGAGGTTCAGCACGCCGGACCGTTCGGTCACCAGTTCGCCGATCGCGGCCAACACCAGGGGCGTTGCGGCAGTGATGACGCTCAGAAGGATCGCTTCGACGATACCCATCAGCGGCTCCCCTCGCTATTGGTCGCGGTCAACCGGTCGAAGACCAGCTTGATGCGATAGTGGATGAGCGTGTCACAGGAGAGCACGAAGAAGAGCAGGAGACCCTGGAAGACGCGCGTCACCTTCTCGGAAACGCCGATCGACAGCTGCGCCGCCTCACCGCCGAGATAGGTGAGCGCCAGCACCAGGCCGGCGGCGACGATGCCAAGCGGATTGAGGCGGCCGAGGAACGCAACGATGATGGCGGTGAAGCCGTAGCCGGGCGAGATGACCGGGCGCAGCTGCTGGATCGCGCCACTGACTTCGGAGATGCCGGCCAGACCGGCAAAAGCGCCCGAAAGCAGCATCGAAAACCAGATCATCTTGCGCGAGGAGAAACCGGCGAAGCGCCCTGCCCGCTCCGATTGGCCAAGCACGGAAATCTCGAAGCCCTTCAGCGTGTAACGCATCATGAACCAGACGAGGATCGCCGCTATGATGGCGAAGGCGAAGCCCCAGTGGGTGCGTCCCGAGGCAAGCATTTCCGGCAGGATCGCATCGACGGCGAAGGTGCGCGTCTCCGGAAAGTTCATGCCGCCTGGATTGCGCCAGGGTCCACGCACCAGCCAATCGAGGAAGAGCTGGGCGACATAGACCAGCATCAGGCTCGTCAGGATCTCGTTGGTGTTCATATGCGCCTTTAGGAAGGCGGGGATGGCGGCAAACAGCGCACCACCGAGCATGCCCATCAGCATCATTAGCGGCAGCACCAGCGGCGACTGCCAGTCATAAAACACCACCGGCAGGATCGAGCCGGCAATCGCGCCCATGATGAACTGGCCCTCGGCGCCGATGTTCCAGTTGTTGGAGCGGAAGCAGACCGAAAGCCCGACGGCAATCAGGATCAGGGGCGCTGCCTTGATTGCCAGCTCGTGCAGCGACCAGACCTCGCTCAAGGGCTCGACGAAAAAGCTGTAGAGCGCCATGACCGGATTCTTGCCGAGAAGCGCAAACATGATGCCGCCGAAGACGATCGTCAGCAGGAAGGCGATGAACGGCGACAGGATCGAAAACAGCGTCGAGACCTTGGCGCGCTTTTCCAGTTCAATGCGCATGTGCGGCCTCCGTGCCTTCCGTCTTGCCGTACATGCCGCCCATCAGCAGGCCGATCTTTTCGCGCGAAAGCTCTTTTGCCGGATAGGGATCGGATAGCTTTCCGTCGCTGATGACGGCGATCTCCGTCGCCACTTCGAAGATTTCGTCGAGGTCCTGGCTGATGACGAGCACGGCAGAGCCGGCCTTGGCGAGGTCGACGAGCGCCTGGCGGATGCGGCTCGCAGCACCCGCATCGACGCCCCAGGTGGGCTGATTGACGACGAGCACGCTCGGCTGACGGTCGAGCTCACGCCCGACGATGAACTTCTGCAGGTTGCCGCCGGAAAGCGAGCCGGCCGGCGGATCCTCACCACTCTTGCGCACGTCCATCGCCTCGGAGATGCGCTTCGTGGCGCTCGTCACCGCATCGCGACGGATGATCTTGAGGAAGCCGCCGCCGAGAAACGCCTTGGCGTCCGAGCGGCTGCGGGCAAGCACGAGATTGTCCGAAAGCGGCAACGCCGATACCGCGGCATGGCCGTGGCGCTCCTCGGGAACGAAGCCCGCGCCCATCAGGCGGCGCGCATTGATGTTGCGGTTGCCGACCGGCTTCTGGCGGATCTGCACCGCATTATCGTCGGCAACCGGGTACTCGCCCGAGAGCGCATCGAACAGTTCGCCCTGGCCGTTGCCGGCAACACCGGCAATCGCCAGCACCTCGCCGGCATGCACCTTGAGACAGATGTTCTTCAGCGAAACGGCAAAGGGCGTGCGCGCCGGCACGGTCAAGTGCCGCGCTTCCAGATGCACCTGGCCCTTGGCGCTGGTGCCTTCGGCCGTCACCGCCGCGACGTCACCGCCAACCATCATGCGCGCCAGCGACGACGGGGTTTCCGCCTTCGGGTCGCAGGCGCCCGTTACCTTGCCGTGACGCAACACCGTGGCGCGGTCGCAGATGCGCTGCACCTCTTCCAGTCGGTGGCTGATATAGAGAACCGAGCGCCCCTCCGCCTTCAACTTGTAGAGCGTTTCGAACAGGCGGTCGGCTTCCTGCGGCGTCAACACCGAGGTCGGCTCGTCGAGGATGATGAGGCGCGGGTTCTGCAAGAGCGCGCGCACGATCTCGATGCGCTGGCGCTCGCCGACCGAGAGATCCGCCACATGCGCCTTGGGGTCGAGCGGAAGGCCGTACGCATGCGACAGGCGCGACGCCTCTTCCGCTACCCTCGCCAGCGAGATGTTCGCATCCATGGAAAGCGCGATGTTCTCGGCGACCGTCAGCGCCTCGAACAGCGAAAAATGCTGGAAAACCATGCCGATGCCGAGCCTGCGTGCAGCCGCGGGATTGGCGATGCGCACGCTCTGGCCCTGCCAGAGGATCTCGCCGGCCGTCGGCGCCAATACGCCGAACAGCATCTTCACCAAGGTCGATTTTCCGGCGCCGTTTTCGCCGAGAAGGGCGTGAATTTCGCCCGGTTCAATCTGCAGATTGATCCCATTGCAGGCCGCGAAGCTGCCAAACAATTTCGTCAGGTTGCTCACAGCCAATAGATGACCGTTCGCCGCTACTCCCTCAACAGGCACGCTGCCCTCTTTCCCCTCTGTTGATCCGCGTCCGCCTTAAGGCTTCGATCACGGAATCAGCAGTGTTGTTCCACTTGTTTTTCTTGTCTCGAGATCCGTATGCGCTCGCCCCGCATCGGCAAGCGGATAAGTCTGATTTATATTGATACGCACTTTGTTGCTTTGCACAATATCAAACAGGGAATTTGCACACGCTTCCAGCGCAGGCCGCGTGGCAACGTAACCAAAGAGTGTCGGACGCGTCGCAAAAAGCGACCCCTTCTGCGCCAGGATGCCGATGCTAAAAGCCTCCACCGGTCCGGACGAATTGCCGAAGCTGACCCAGAGGCCGCGCGGCTTGATGCAATCCAGCGACGCCGGATAGGTGTCGCGCCCGACGGAATCGTAGACGACATCAACGCCGCGGCCGTCGGTCAATTCCTTGACCCGCGCGACGAAATTGTCGGTGCGGTAGTTGATCACGTGGTCGTAGCCATGCGCCAGCGCCAGATCGATCTTGTCCTGCGAGCCCGCTGTGCCAATAACGGTCGCGCCAAGCGCCTTCGCCCATTGGCCGGCAATCAGCCCGACGCCGCCGGCTGCGGCATGGAAGAGAATCGTCGTGCCCGGACCGACCTGATAGGTCTGGTTGAGCAAGTATTGTGCCGTCATGCCTTTCAGCATCATCGCAGCCGCAGTCTCGAGGCTGATGCCGTCGGGCACCTTCACCAACTGCGCAGCATCGACGTTGCGCTCGCTCGCATAGGCACCATCGGCCGAGGCATAGGCGACGCGATCACCGACGGAAAACAGGCTGACTCCGTCGCCAACCGCAGTGACGATGCCGGCACCTTCCTTGCCCGGCACGAAGGGCAAAGCCGACTTGTAGAGGCCGGTGCGGAAGTAGACGTCGATGAAATTGAGGCCGACGGCCACCTGCCGGATCTGTACCTCACCCGGCCCCGGCGGCGAGAGTGTCACGCCTTCGAGCTTCAGGACCTCTGGTCCTCCGAGTTCGCGTACCACAATCGCCTGTGCCATTGCCTGCTCCTATTTCCGGCCGAGACTTGGGAAAATCTGCAGCACGAAGCCAATCACGTAGAGATAGATGCCTGTGACGACGAAGCCGGTCACGACCCATGCCGGCGTCGCAAAATGCAGGAGCAGCGCATAGATGCCGAGCGCCGACCACAAGAGGAAGATGCCGAGGTTCAGCGGTCGCAAGCGCTGGACGCGAACCGGATGAAGGAAGTTGATCGGCAGGAAGGTCAAGACCACCGACACGAAAACGACGATCGACGCGGTCAGCTCGCTCGCCTGAATGACGAACAATGTGAAGACGACCATGTTCCAGACGACGGGGAAACCGGAGAAAAAGTATTCGTCCGTCTTCATGCCCATATCGGCATAGTAGATCGCGCTCGAAACCACGATCGCGCCGGCCGCCACGAAGGACCAGGGCTCGCCGATCATGCCGCTCTGGTAGAGCGCAAAGGCAGGCAACAGCACATAGGTCACATAGTCGATGACGTTGTCGAGCGTATCGCCCGACCAGTTGGGCAGCACTTCCTTGACGCGCACCTTGCGGGCGATCGGCCCGTCGATGCCGTCGACGAGCAGCGCCAGCCCCAGCCACCAGAACATGTCGACGAAGCGATGCTCGGCCGCAGCCACGACACCCAGGAAGGCGAGAAACGACCCCGAGGCGGTCAAGATATGCACGGAAAAGGCGCGAATCTCGGCGTAGGGAACTCGTCTATAGTTAAAGAACTTCATCTGCGGATGCCGCCCACCCCTGCTGTTTTCCCCGTGCGGGCCTTGACCCGCCTCGACCGCTGTGCGGCGCGTTGCCCGTAATATGCACCCTTTGCAACGCATCGCCACTAAAATTCAAGTATTACAGCCTCCCCTCGCCCCATTGTCCTGTGGACACCTGCAAATTGCTTCTGCGCTGATTCTACCCATTTATTTCGCAGGCGCCGGCGACTAGAGGTATGATCGAGGCTGGGCAAAGACGCCTCACAGCTTGCACGAAAGGGCTTTTGCATCATGGACCACTTCGACATCTCCATTATCGGTGCGGGCCTTGCCGGATCGCTTGCGGCCATCGCGCTTGCCGATGCGGGCTACCGCGTGGCCTTGATCGGACCGGAGCCGGCGGTTGCCGACGGACGCACCACCGCGCTGATGGACCAATCGATCGAGTATCTGAAGACGCTCAACCTTTGGGAAAAGGTCGAGCCGCTGACGGCTCCGCTTTCGACCATGCGTATCCTCGACGGCACCAACCGGTTGCTGCGGGCGCCACCGGTCAACTTCCGTGCCTCGGAAGTCGGGCTCGACGCCTTCGGCTACAATATCCCCAATGCGCCCTTCATCGATATTCTCTGCCACCGCGCCGAAGAGAGCCCGACGCTGACACGCATCACCACGTCGGCGATCGGCTTTGAACTTTCGGACGCTGTCGCAACGATCGAGCTTTCAAACGGCAGCCAATGCAGCGCCTATCTCCTCGTCGGCGCCGATGGTCGTCGGTCGCCGGTGCGCGAAGCGGCGAAGATCTCCGTCAGCACCTGGTCCTATCCGCAGACGGCGGTCGTCTTGAACTTTGCGCACGAGCTGCCGCACCAGAACATTTCGACCGAATTCCACACCGAAAGCGGTCCCTTCACGCAAGTGCCCCTGCCGGGCAACCGCTCCAGCCTGGTCTGGGTCCGCAAACCCGAGGATGCCGCACAAACGCTGACGCTGGATCTCGCAGCACTCTCCCGCGCCGTCGAAGACCGGATGCAATCAATCCTCGGCAAGGTAACCGTCGAGGGCACGCCGCAATCCTTCCCGCTCTCGGGCATGACCGCCCAGCGCTTCGGCAAGGGCCGCGCCGTGCTTCTTGGCGAAGCAGCGCACGCCTTCCCGCCGATCGGCGCTCAGGGGCTCAACCTTAGCCTCCGCGATGTGATGACGCTCGTCGATATCATCGGTGTATCCAGCGGCGAGCCGCTTGCCGGCGATATCGGTGACCGCTTCGACAGCCGCCGCCGGCCGGACATCATCAGCCGCACCGCAAGTGTGGATCTGCTCAACCGCTCGCTGCTCTCCGGCTTCCTGCCGGTGCAGGCGCTGCGCGCGCTGGGGCTGCACGTGCTTTCCGCGGTTGGGCCGCTCCGCAGCCTGCTGATGCGCGAAGGCGTGCACCCCGGCAGCGCGCTCAACGTCTTCAAGGAAGGCTTAAGGGAAAAGATCGGGCGGAAGAGCGCCTGAACGGATCAGGTAAAGCAGGCCGGTCACCGTTGCGACCGACAGTGTCGTCGTGATGAGGATCGTCGCCGAGGCTCGCTCCTGCCACACGCCATATTGATGGCCGATAACGAAGACGTTCGTCGCCGTCGGAAGGGCTGCGAGCAGTACCGCCGTCTGCACCCAGACCGGATCATAATTCCCCGTCAGGCTCATTGCCGTGAACATGACGAGCGGATGCAAGAGCAGCTTCGCCGGGACGATGTAGCCGATCTCGACGGGAATGCGCTTGATTGGGCGCAGCGCCAGCGTCACCCCCATGGCAAAGAGCGCGCAGGGCGCCGCACACTGGGCGAGATAATCGATCAGCCGCTGAACCGGAACTGGCGGCTGCACGGCGAAAAAAGCGGCGACCACACCGGCAAGTGTGGCCAGGATGAACGGGTGCAGAATGATCTTGCGCGCGACGCTGGCTGCAAGCGCCAGCGGCTTTTCCTGCCGACCGCCTGATATCGCCATCATCGCCGGTGCGACCGCGAAATGCGCGGCGTTTTCGAAGCTGAAGATCAGCGCCACCGGTACGGCAGCGGCATCGCCCAACGCCAGGAGCGCAAGGCCAGGCCCCATGTAGCCGATATTGCCATAAGCAGCGCCAAAACCCTGGATCGTCGCCTCGGCAATGGAGTTTCGCCTGACATAAACCCCGATGAGGAAGATCAGCGAAAAGACGATGTAGGTCGCCCCGACGGTGGTCAGGATGAAGTCGGCACGCGCCAGCTGTTCAATCGGCGTGCGCGAGACGAGCTTGAAGAACAGCGCCGGCAGCGCGAGGTAGATGATGAAGGTGTTCAGCCACCCCATCGCCTCGCCCGGATGGTGGACGAAGCGCGCCGTCAGATAACCGAGGAAGATCAGGCCGAAGAACGGCAGCACCAGGCCCGCGATTTCCGTCATCTTGTCCCTCGCATCCTTCACCTTCCCGCGCCGACGCCCGCACGCCTAGCGCACGAACCGGCCTGACGATTAGGCCGGTTAAGCCGAAAAGTGATTCTAAAATACGAGGGTATGCCCTAGCCGATTTTCATCAGGATCGGGAAGGTCGTCTGGAACCAGATGGCGACGGAACTGATGAAGCCGAAGAGAAAAGCCAGGCCCGCCAGCACCAGAAGGCCGCCCATCAGCTTCTCGACCAGACCGAGATGGCGACGGAAGCGGAAGAGGAAGCGCATGAAGGAGCCGGAAAACGCAGCCGCGATCCAGAACGGCACGGCAAGGCCCAGCGAATAGATCGCCAGCAACATTGCGCCGTCGGACACGGTGTCACGTGCGGCAGCAACGCCGAGGATCGTGCCGAGTACCGGGCCGATGCAGGGCGTCCAGCCGAAGGCAAAGGCAAGACCCATGATGTAGGCGCCCGAGAGCGTCGCCGGCTTGCCGCCGCCCTGGAATCGCGCTTCCCGCGCGAGCAGCCCGATCTTGAACACGCCAAGGAAATGCAGGCCCATGATGATGATGATCACGCCGCCGACGCGCGACAGCAGGTCCATATGCTGCCGAAGCAGCATGCCGATCGACGAGGCCCCCGCCCCGAGCGCCACGAAGACGGTGGCAAAACCGAGCGTGAACAACAGGGCTGCCGGCAAGACAGCGCGTCTCGTGCTGCCGATGGTCGCCGCATCACCGCTGCGGAACTGATCGACCGAGACGCCCGCCATATAGCAGAGATAGGGCGGTACGAGCGGCAGAACGCAGGGAGAAAGGAACGAAAGGGCGCCGGCAAGGACGGCGGTCCAGATGGAAATATCGGCGATCGACAACGGCAACAACTCCGGCACGCGGCATTTGGGCCATTCCTTAGCCGCAGGATCATGATGATACCAATCACCTTTTGGCGATCATTGCGCCATGCACCGTTTCTTCACAAAACCCGCAATTTTTCGGTTGACCGGGGGGAAACACGCGTGCATATGTCCGGCCACTTCCGCCGGGCTTCACCGCCGCGGCCAGGGAGCGCGTAGCTCAGCCGGTAGAGCAACTGACTTTTAATCAGTAGGTCCAGGGTTCGAATCCCTGCGCGCTCACCACGCAAACCCCATCGAAATCAATCGCTTGCTGGTGTCCTTGGACATCAAAATGCATCGCCATGCGAGCCCATTCTCTACACTTTTTGGAGCGAACCCCGCCGTATCTTCGCCTGTTGCATTCCGTGCTATCGACAATTCGACGCGTTGAGTAGATGCTGAGGCTCACGCTGAGGATGCAAGGCGGTGAACTGCCCAGTTTGGTATCGAGCAAAGGGGTGAAGGCATGAGAAAGCTTGTCATTGCGGTTTTGATGATTGGTACGCTTGCTTCCTGCACGCAGACCGAGAAAGGCACGGCGATCGGCGCCGGCACCGGTGCGATCATTGGTGGCGCGGTCAGCGACAGCTGGGGCGGCGCGGCAATCGGCGCGGTCGCCGGTGGCGTTATCGGCAACCTGATCGGACGCTCCCAGGAGCGCCAGGGCTATTGCATCTATCGCGACCGCTACGGCCGCCGCTACGAAGCCCGCTGCCGGTAACAGCAAGACCATTCGCCAAGGTGACAGGCGCATCCCCGGTCCAAACCTTCGTGGAGGCCGGCGAATGCGCCTGTGTGCCCGGCTGAAGCTGCGAGCAATATCGTCGAGGCCGAACATGGCAGGACGTCCTCAAGCAAGCGTGTTACACTTCAGACATGACTGACGAAGAACAGAACTACGAGTTTTCGGAATTTTCCGGCCAATTCAGTGACGATGGCGTCGTCGTGGAATTGCGGATCTACCGGGAGGCGGGCACGAATCGCGACTGGACCCTCGAGGTCATCGACGAGGAAGGCTTCTCTACGACATGGGAGGAGCCCTTCCCGACCGACAGGGAAGCTTTCGAGGAGTTTATCGCCACGGTCCAGCGCGACGGCATCCAAGCCTTTACCGACGAGCCGCCACAAACGGTTCATTAGGGCATAATGACCCCGCGACTGCGCCCGGCCGGATGCGGCCCGGCGACGCCGGGCGTGCGGAACGACGTCGCACTCCATGCATGATGGGGACGCATCAGCGGGTGCCGTCTGCGCGGTTGCCTCAAAACACGCGAACAATCCGGATCGGCTATGCCGTGAGCAATTCGCGGGCCCCTCACCCCGGCCTCCCATTAGTCGCGTGCCTGACGGCGCTGCCTATGCTTCCGCTCCTCTGCGGGCCAGTCGCATCTTCAGCGGGCTCATTCCATACTCGCGGCTATAGGCGCGCGAAAATGCAGACAGGCTGTCGAAACCGCATCGAAGGGCAATCTCGCGGATCGGGCTAGCGGAGTCGCGCACCAGCCGATGGGCGAACTGAAGACGCAGGCGTAGGTAATAGGCGCCGGGACTCGTCGATAGTCCGCGCGCAAACAGCAACTCCAGCTTGCGCTGCGAGATCGACAGCCGCTTCGTCAACGCGGCGATCGTCAAGGGACGCTCCAGCGTGCGTTCCATCAGGCGGATGGCCTCGGCGAGCTTCGGGTCGCGCGTCTCGATCCTCCCGAGCGAAACATAGGGCTGCACGTCGGCTGCACTATGCGTCTGGTCGTAGACGAAGATGCTGGCGACATCGAGCGCCAGTGCAGACCCTAGCCGCTGGGTGATCCAGTGCAGCATCATGTCGAAGGTCGGCGAAGCGCCGCCCGAGGTCCAGAACTTGCCGTCGATGACGAACCGGTCGCCAAGCACCGTCAACTCCGGAAAGGCCTGGCTGAAATCCTCGAGCTCCTCCCAATGCGCTGTCGCCTTGCGGCCATTGAGCAGACCGCTGCGGCCGAGCAGCCAGCAGCCCGATTCGATGCCGGCGACGATATCGAAATGGCGCGAGCACTCCTGCAATGCACCGATGAATTTCTTGCCGGCGTGACGATCAAGGTTGAAGCCGCCGATCACCAGCAGCGCGTCGCCGGCAAGCGGCGGGCGAAGTGTGCCCTCGACCGCAATCGGCACGCCGCAGGTCAGGACCACCGGCTTGCCATCGGCCGAGAGCAGCCGCCAGCGAAACACCTCGCGCCCCGAGATACGGTTTGCGGCGCGCATCGGGTCCAGCACTGAGGCAAGCGACATGATCGACGACTCCGGCAGGATAACGACGGAAACTTCGATCACAGATTGTAGACGTCCATCGGAAGGCATGCGGGAAATGTCAAATTTCAAGCGGGAAATGTCAATTCCAATGCTGCCTTTCGGGCATTATCAGACCGTATCGATCTCCCTACGCGCGGCGCTGCAGCCCCGCGCAGAGACGTTCCCCTTTCCGCCTTTTGCCGGAACGGGCCGGTCGGAAACCGTCCGCCGGCCCGTTTTTTTATGGAGCGATTTCAGCGCACGGGCATTTACACTTCCGATGGTCAGCGACACGGTTGCGCTCCATCTGCTCTGCAACGATCCGCCTCTCGATCACGGAAGTGTCGAATCCAGGAGAACGATGCCCGGCGCCAGATGATCCAGAAATTCCGGTCCTACCTGCAAGGAAAGCGCTCGTATCTCTACGCACTGACGATCCATCGTCCGGGCCGCATGTTCACCAAGGGCCACAGGCTCTTGTTCAAGCCTGTTACCGCGCTTCTTTCCTGCTTCCGGAAACGAGCGCGTAGCTTTCCTTGAGTGGTGCGGCGCGAACCGCCGGACTTATCCGCCGCGTGGTGGCGTACCGGAGATCTGCCGCTCACGGCGGACGAACAAATCTACCGGGAGACAACGGGCCAGCGACAGTGCCGTTTCGCGGATGAGAGATCACCAGGCCGACGCATTCGGCTATCGGCAATAGGAAGCTGCAAACGAGCTTCTTTCGAACTCCCAAAAAAAGCTTCTAAGTTCTTGAAATTATTGGCGACCCCTGCAGGATTCGAACCTGCGACAACCTGCTTAGAAGGCAGGTGCTCTATCCAACTGAGCTAAGGGGCCGTCCCGGGCTGTGCCCGTCGAATGCGGCTGAAGGACCTTAGTGAGTCCAGGGCTGCATCCGGTTGAAACGGAAGTTGTCCGGATAGGACACGCTCTTGCGGGTCGCTTCCTTCGGCGCGATGACGCGGTATTCGATGCCGTTTCGCTCGGCGTATGCGATCGCCTGCTCGGCGTTTTCGAAGGTCAGCCGCAGCTGCTGCTTCATGTCGCCCGAGCTGGTGTAGCCCATGATCGGGTCGATGGTGCGCGGCTTTTCCTGATCGAACTCCAGCACCCACAGATTCGTCTTGGCCTTGCCAGACTGCATGGCGGTCTTTGCTGGACGATAGATCTTTGCGGACATGGTTTCGAACGGCTCCATACTTTCGCTGGCAACATTCACGGGCGCCAGCATTCCGTCTTCCCATAACGCAGAATGATTTAAAACGGAATGACTTTTGGGCGGATAAATTTGGCTTTCAGTCGGAGATGAGCGAACTTGTGGGCTTGTCCCAGTCTAAGATGAGGCATTGGGAAATTTTGCTGTTGCAGCCCTGCTGCGAAGCGTGTATCTCCGGCGCCGTTGGCACGGAGTGTAGCGCAGTCTGGTAGCGCATCTGGTTTGGGACCAGAGGGTCGGGAGTTCGAATCTCTCCACTCCGACCATTCATTGAGACGGAAGCGTCATTCTCCTTTTTTTTCAATCTGTTCGTGATCGCAGATCTGCAGGCTAACATCGCCGTAGATCACTCGATTGCGTTGGCAAACGATCGAATCGTCCCGAGTTGGGACAAGAATGCCTATTTGTCATACGAATTTAGGAATCGCTAAATCCATTGTGGATAGAGCGAATCGGCGCGCTTTTGTGCCCTGCGCGCCCCCCAAGCCCGCCCGAGCGATCCAATGACTGCCCAACTCGACCTTGCCACCGTTCTGTTGCTTCACAAGTCGTCGTTCCTGATCGGCGCCTTCTGCTTCCTCTATGCGCGCTGGCAATCGCCGCGAGACGAAGGGCTTGGTATCCTGGCGAGCGGCTTCCTCTTCCTGGCGCTCGCCTCGACGCTCGCGGGCTATGGCGAGCAAAAGCTGTTGCCGCCCACTCTGTGGAGGCTTTCCAGCTTCACGCTCGGGATCGGCGGATACGCCCTGTTCTGGATCGGCGTGCGACGCCTCAGCGGCGGCCGGCGCCGGCTGGCGGACTGGCTGGCGCTTCTTGTGCCGTTTGCCGGCGCGCTCATCGGACTCGCCACGGATTTCCATGTCGTCAACGTCGTCAGGGCCAGCGTCTTCAACGCCGCCGCCTTTCTTTTCCTCGCGGCTTCGGCTGTCGCCGTCATCGCCGATCGCTCGAAGGAGCCGCTGCCGGCGCGCGCCATGCTGGCGGCCGCCATGGCCGTCGGGGCCTGCCTTTGCCTCGCGGTGGTCATTGGCCTCCTCAAGCCCGGCATCGTGCCGATCACCACGACCTACGCCTTCTTTCTCTCGATCATCTGCCATTTCGCCATCGCGCTCTTCGCCCTCGTGCTCGTCAAGGAGCGGGCGGAAGCGGAGCTGCGCCGGTCTGCCGATACCGATGCGCTGACCGGCGTCGGCAACCGGCGCTGGTTTCTGGCGCAACTGCCTCAGGCGAGCTGGCAGGGCGATTGCCTCCTCGTCATGGACCTGGACCATTTCAAGCGTATCAACGACCGCTACGGTCATCATACGGGTGATCAGGTGCTCGTCGCCTTCGCCGATCTGGTCAGGAAGAACCTGCGCAGGGGCGACAGCTTCGCGCGTCTCGGAGGCGAGGAATTCGGGCTCTATCTCCCGCGGACAAGCGAGACACAGGCGTTTGCAATCGCCGAAAGGCTACGCCGCGCCGTGGAAGAACTGCGGGTCGTGAGCAACGGGCAAAGCGTAGCAGTCAGCATCAGCATCGGGGTTGCCACCGCCAGCGGCACGGAGCGTTCCTGGGAGGAATTGTTCAATAGGGCAGATGCGGCGCTCTACGCGGCCAAACGAGGCGGGCGTAACCGTGTCGCGTCCGATGCGGAGCTTGCGGATTCGAAGCCGCTTGCGGCGAGCCTTCACCGCGCCGGCTAATCAGGCGATGCTTCGCCGCAGACCACCTTCAAAAAAGAGAAGCGGATCCAAGCATTTCCGATCCGCTTCAGATTGGAGGTGTAAGGCGTATTTTACCGCAATGCGCCGAATTCGCTTGTGGCCAAATTTCGCCTAGCGCGCCATCGCACGCCACCTTGGCGCGAGCCTGTGGCATCGTTGCACTTTTCGCCATCCGCGCAAGCGTATAGGACGTTCAGGCAGCCACGATTGCGCTGTCTCTCCTGGAGTTTCGCTTTGCCTTTGTAAAATCCGGTCTCGCTAGTTTCACCCCGTACGCCCGATAGCACTCCAGCTGTCGGATAGAATTTTCATGCGTTCGTTGAGGTGGCGGTTCGAGACCGGAATGGCATTGCCGATCTCAAGCCCGACGTAACTTCGTCAGGCGGAACCATCACGTCCAACAGCTGCCAGGCCGCGTCCCCGGAACGGGTACTCAAACCGTCGTCTCGATGGACTTCCAATTGGAAGAACCAGACGACATGTCTCATACATTGACGGTCCAGTGGACCATCGAACCCCAATCCGCCCCCCGCCCGTGGCTTGTCTGCAGCCGCTGCGGCGGCCACCGCCCCTTCGTATGCAGCGGCAAGACACGGTTGAACGCCAACGGGCGGCGGCTCGACGCCTGGCTGATCTATCGCTGCGCCGTCTGCGAAGACACCTGGAACCGTCCGATCTTCGAGCGGCGGAATGTCGCCAGCGTCGCCCCGGATGCGCTCGCAGCGCTTCAAAGCAACGATCCCGTCTGGGTCCGCCAGGCGGCGTTCGACATCGAAGGTCTTCGCCAATGCACGGACCGGATCGAGGATTTGGCCGATTCTAACGTGGAACGGCACGTATTGGGTGGGAGTGCAGGTTGCGCACGGCTTGAGATTGTCCTTGTCGTGCGCCAGGCAAGCAGCCTGCGCGTCGACCGCCTGCTATCGGCGGAACTCGCGCTTTCACGCGCCAGACTGAGCAAGCTCGAAACCAAAGGGCGACTCACGCTTCTGCCCGAGTCGCGGAAGGCCCTGCGACGCCCGATCAGAGACGGCAGCCGCATCGTCCTCGATCTTACCGCGGAAGATGACCGTGCCGAGATTGCCCGGCGTGCCCGCGGCGGCCCGTAGTTGAAAGGATACCGCGGAGCGTCCGGCAGCATGCCGGCGCGCTCCGCGATGCCAATGGTTGCTGGTCAGAACTTTACGCCGACACCAACGGTGAACTGGTGCTGGTCGAGATCGACATTGACGCCGCCGAAGTCCTTGTCACCGTAGTCGTTGTAGCGGTACTCGGCGCGGCCGAAGACGCTGTCGGTGAACGAATAGTCGACACCGGCACCGATCGTCCAACCGTTGAAGGTTTCCTTTTCCTTCGATGCGCCGGGCACATCGACGAAGCCGCGGGTCACCGCCCAGCCGCCGGCGCCATAGAGCAGCGCCTTGTCATTCAGCAGGTAGCCGACCCGGCCGCGTATTGCGCCGGAAACGTCGGTACCAACTTCGGTCGAGGTTCCGCCGACGTCGAACGTCTTGTCGTTCCAATTGTAGTTGACGTCACCCTCGATGCCGTAAACCCAGTCGCCCTGCTGAAAGTTGAAACCGGCAAAGGCGCCGAGCAATCCGCCATTGAAGTCTTCTGAAGCGCTGCTGCCGGGCGCACTGAAATCGCCATTGAGCCACCCGCCGCCGCCCTGGAGGCCGACATAACCGCCGGTCCAGACGAATCCTGGAGATGGCTGCGCGACCGGTGCCGGCGGCTGGCTCAGATCGGCTGCCAAGTCCGCTGCCATCGCTGTTTGCGCAACGGCGCAGGCCGCTACCATTGCAACAAGCACACTCCGGATCATCACGGCTGCCTCCTGTTGTCGCCAGAAGAATATTAGCAACTCGTTAACGCGCAGTCTGCCCGAAAGGCTCCATGATCTCAACCATGAAACCCGTGGGGTTCAGACACATAATTTAGGAAATGATCGGGCAAGGGCAAGGCGGACCGCGAAGTGGCCCCGGCGTCTACGGCTTCGAAGACGGCATGCGGGCACCTTCCAGCCGGTCTCCGGGCCGGATATTCAGCCGCTTGACCGCGCCGGCATTGAGCTCAAGCACGAAAGCCACCGGTTCTTTCGAATCAATGATCGCTTCCGAAAAAGGCACGGCGCCTTCATGGATCGTGCGCACAACGCCCTTGTTGTCGATGAACAGCATATCGAGCGACAAATGGGTGTTCTTCATCCACATCATCACGCGGCGTGTCTCGCCAAAATCGAACAGCATGCCGTGATCCGGCGCCATGGAGGTACGAAACATCAGGCCCTGCTCACGCTGGGCCGGATCGAGGGCCAGTTCGACCGTCAGTTCGTGCACAGCCTTGTCCGCGGTGACCAGGCGCATCTTGTCCGTTGTGAACTGAACGTCGGCGAAAGACGATACCGTCAGGGCAAGCAACAAAAAAAGCGCCAGGAAGGCGCTTTTTCCGACAAGGTTTCGAGCCGCGACCATCAGTGCGCCCGGCTCGTCGGCGACGGTCCATCCGGATGTATCTCAGCGGCCATCAGGCCCTTTTCGCCATCGCCGAACCGGACGAGCACCACCTGGCCTGGCCGCAGTTCCGTCAGGCCGAAACGCCTGAGCGTTTCCATATGGACGAAGATATCTTCGGTTCCCTCGCCGCGGGTCAGGAAGCCGAAGCCCTTGGTGCGGTTAAACCACTTGACGAGAACGCGCTCAAGGCCGCTGGTCGGCGTTACCTGCACGTGGGTTCGGACCGGCGGCAGCTGCGACGGATGCACCGCCGTGGATTGGTCCATCGATAGGATACGGAACGCCTGGTAACCGCGGTCCCGCTTCTGGATGAGAGCAACGACCCGCGCACCCTCAAGAACCGTCTGGTAGCCGTCGCGGCGCAGGCAGGTCACGTGCACCAGCACATCCTGCATGCCGTTGTCGGGAACGATGAAGCCGAAGCCCTTGGCGACGTCGAACCACTTGATCACGCCGGTGATTTCGATGAGGTCGAGAGCGTCGCTGCCAAAGTCGTCACCATGCATGACGTCTTTTGAAGATGTCCTATCCGCCATTCTCTCCCAGCCCCTCGTTTACGCGCGACTACCGATACGGTTAACTGATTCTTATTGACCAGAATAACATCGTCCCGCCGCGGATACGCAAGACCCTCGGCATATTTTGGCCGAGAACTAATATGGGGACGCAGCCTTGCCTCTGGCTTGCTGACGGACCAGTATACGCCATCTTCTGCAAAACAGGGACATTGCAATGCGCTATCTGCACACGATGGTTCGCGTCAAGAATCTGGACGAGGCCTTGAACTTCTACGGCAAGATTTTCGGCCTGACGGAGATCCGCCGCTACGAAAATGAAAAGGGCCGGTTCACGCTGGTGTTTCTGGCCGCTCCCGGCGACATCGATCGCGCCCGCGGCGAACTCTCTCCCTGCCTCGAGCTCACCTACAACTGGGATACGGAAGATTATACGGGCGGGCGCAACTTCGGGCACCTCGCCTACGAAGTCGACGACATCTACGGTTTCTGCCAGCACCTGATGGAGAACGGCGTGACCATCAACCGGCCGCCGCGCGACGGCCACATGGCGTTCGTGCGCTCTCCCGACGGCATTTCGATCGAGATCCTACAGAAAGGCGAAAACCGGCCGCCGCAGGAACCTTGGGCGTCGATGGCCAATACGGGCGCCTGGTAAGCTCCGCACAATTCTCGCGAACGAAGATGGCCCCGTGCTGTCGGTGAAATCCGGCGGGCATGGCCGAGCCGTCGATCAGCAGCAGCTATGAATGATCCAGGGCCCGGTCTATCCGGGCCTTTGCATGTTGGAAACATGCGGGCTCAAGGTTAGCGCCGGTTTACAAATCGCGTGTCGTTGAGTACTTTTTCGCGCGAAACGTTGATGCCGGGTCCTATCCGCGATATCTCGTGGCGGCGACCCCCTTTTGTACTTGGCCTGATCTTTTCCCGTGGCGCTCATTCCGATCGCCGCGAGAAGCATGAGTTTGTTTGTTCTGAGCGATGTTTCGGAACTGAGACTTAATGCATGACAAGGCGAGGCTTCGTCGGTCATGCACGGAGAGCGGGGATAGGACGTTGCAACATCCGGACACGAAGGGCGCGGTGCTCGTCACCATTGCGCGGGCGGCAGCCTTATCCGTATCGCTGCTGGCCTTGAGCGGCTGCATGTCGGCGGTCGGGGAAAACGATGCAGCGACCGCGCTGAAGGCCGAGGGGCAAGCAGCCCCTGTGCAAACCGCCGAATCGGAGGCCACAGTCCAGGATGGACAGGTGGTTGCGCTCGGCAGCAATCCGCAGGCGCAACAGGCAGCCGGCAATGCCACAGTTCCCCACGATGGCGGACAGCCGCAATCGCTGACGATGCAGGGCACCGGCCTGCGCGCCGCCTCCTCAAGCATCTATGGCCAGGCACCTGCCGCACAGGCAACGACGACCGTCCAGCCGCAGACGACGGGAACTGTTCCGCTACCCGCCGGCCAGCCCGGCATGAACGCAACCAACAACAGTCTTTTCAGCGGCACCCAGCGACAGCCGCTGCCGGTAATAGCGCCGCAACAGGGGGCCGCCAACACGGCCAACGACGTCGTGACGGACGCCGCTGTCGCCGCCTATGCTCCCTCTCCCGCGCAGGACGCCACCCTTCCTGTTGCCGTTCCGGTGCCGCTGAGCGCCGAGGCTGCCGCCAGCGGCCAGACCTCTTCGACGCCACAGGCGGTGGCCAATGCCGACGCCACACCAGCAGCGACCGAGGTCGCCGCCGCGCAGCAGGCAGCACCAGAAGCCACGCCAGCAGACGATAACAAGGACACGTCCAAAACCTGGACGCTCGCGGCCCTTTTTGCCGGCAAGCGCAAGGAGAAGCCGCAGCAGGCGGCACTTCGCTCGGCTCCGCCGGCGGAAAAGAAGACGATTACCACCAGCAATGCGAGCCAGCCGCAAACGGCCTCCCTCGCCTACACGCTTCCGGGCGTCAAACTGAACTCGCTCTACAACTACGAGCACGAAGAGCACCTCGGCGATGACGACGACGGCGCACCGGTTCAGGTCGCCTCGCTCTCGGGGCTCGCTCGACTGGCGCCGAGCGGGCTCATTCTGCAGACCGAGAAAGTCGATGCCGGCTGTTTCAAGCCCGAGCTCATGCAGATGCTGAAGAAGGTGGAAACGCATTACGGCAAGCAGGTCATGGTGACCTCGGGCCTCAGGCCGATCAAGGTCAACCGCGCCAAGCAATCGCTGCATACACGCTGCGAGGCGGCTGACATTCAGGTTCAGGGCGTCAGCAAGTGGGATCTCGCCGAATTCCTGCGTAGCGTCCCCGGCCGCGGCGGCGTCGGCACCTATTGCCACACGGAGTCGGTCCATATCGATATCGGCGCACAGCGGGACTGGAACTGGCGCTGCCGGCGCGCCAAGGGCTGAAGGCAAGCATTTGTTTCCATGGAGGATTCGACGAGAAGCCTCCTTTGCTTCCGGCCTGTGGAATTTTTACAGAAATATGAAGATTGCCGCTTGCGGTTCTGAAATCCTCTGGCTATAAGGCGCCCACACAGCGAGTGCGCCCTTCGTCTATCGGTTAGGACACCAGATTTTCATTCTGGGAAGAGGGGTTCGACTCCCCTAGGGCGTGCCACTGTGTTGATCTCCTTCTCCCGAAAATCGACGTTTTAAGCATCTGAAGCAGCAACTCCGCTGCACCGTACGCATCTCCGATTCCAGCTCTTTGACCGCCGAATTTTTCTCACCGGTTTTAACAGGGAAAGCACAAAAAAACTGAGATTGGCGCTTGCGGTATCCAGAGTCGCTGGCTATAAGGCGCCTACACAGCGAGTGCGCCCTTCGTCTATCGGTTAGGACACCAGATTTTCATTCTGGGAAGAGGGGTTCGACTCCCCTAGGGCGTGCCACTGTGTTGATCTTCTCCCCAAATGAAAATCGATTTTCTGTTGTTGGAACAGCGATTTACCGCGCGTTTCGACACCTAAATTTCCGCCTCGTGCCGCCATGAATCTTTCTTGGTATTTTGAACAGGAAAATCACAACATTCCCGAGATTGGCGCTTGCTCTATTCAGAGTCGCTGGCTATAAGGCGCCCACACAGCGAGTGCGCCCTTCGTCTATCGGTTAGGACACCAGATTTTCATTCTGGGAAGAGGGGTTCGACTCCCCTAGGGCGTGCCACTGTGTTGAACCTCCCCTACATCGAAAGCCTTGTTCCATCGGCTGACGGATCGCCTTCGATTCTTCTCGTCGTTTTCGTCGAACAGGACTAGGATAGCGCGTTGCGCAGCAACCGCTTGCGCTCAATCGAATAGAGATGCGCCCATCGTCTAGCGGTCAGGACGCCGCCCTCTCACGGCGGCAACACGGGTTCGATTCCCGTTGGGCGTGCCAAGGCCGGTTCGGCAAATTCCCGATTGCTATTGCTGGCGAATGCGGGTGCCCACACTGATGCGCGTCTCACGTAATTCCCAAGCGCATACTGGTGTTTCGCAGATATCCTTTGGAAGAGACAGCGACGTGAGCGGCAACAGGATCGTGGCCGGTTTCCGCACACCAGGGGTATGTGCGTAGCTTTCCAAAGCAGGGACTCCTGCAACGGCGCGGTCGCAGGGGCCGTTCTGTTGCATCGGTGGCGACTCGCGTTCTCGACCACGCGCGGCAGCCTTCACCGCCTGATTTCTGATGCGGCTACAGATGTCAAAACCCGGACTCGACGAAATATTGCAGTTCTGCTTTGAGTTTACAGCTCAACAGAATGAGGCGCACTCGGGTGTCGGAAAATCAGTTTGACGTCGTATTGGAGAGGCTGACGGATCAAGCAGTCGGCCGGCTTCTCAAGTCCGATACCTTCGATGCGTCGGCATTTGACGCTCTGGAAGACCATATCTGGCAAAAGGCAGAAGGACTGCAGAGCGAATACGCAATCTCTAAACAGATTCTGCTCAGCCTTCGATCTGCTGGCGACGCCATCCGAAGCCGTGCGAAATATCTTCCTGCTCTTCAGGAGCAACTTCAACGCGCCGACGATTTCGACCTGATTCTTGATCGTTTGATCGCTGGGGAAACACGCTCCGATCGCAAGTCGGGCGTTCCTCGAATCAGTTGAACGGGAATCTAGTTTTGTTTCGCGTCATTGCTGCCGCGCTCGCCACAATCACAATTTCGTGCTGTCCCGGATCTCCTTTTGCGGCCCCAACCAACGCGGTTTCTGGCGAGCAAACGCTGACGCCTGCAGACTTGGTACCGAGTCCGGTGTTCAAGCTGGGGATGCCAATTGAAGAGTTAGAAACGTTGCTCGAGCGGGATTTCAAAGACTGGGAACGCTCCGAAACGACGCGAAGCCTGAACAATCGCAAAGACCCGAAGCTCCCAGCTTATGCCAAAGCACCCTATCTGCAGCGCATACACATTACCCGACTGGACCAGCAGCAGGGTTTCCGTCGTACCTACTCGCTCACACTGAATTCACCACTCAGCGGCAGTCGCCTCTACTCCGTGGTTTACAATGTTGAAGCCTTGCGACCGTTCAATGATCTCGGATCTTTGAGCGCTGTGGCTCAGTACCTAAGTGCCATGTGGGGCAGCGCCCATAGCGGCTCGCACAAGGGAGAGTTCGCACGCCTCAGCTATCTCTTTGATCGACAAGGAGAACTTGTTCGCGACGGCGATGCAAGTTGCGCCCCCCTTTATCCTGCCCTTGTCAGGCTGGACGAAAAGACGCCCGACGAGGTCGAAAGAGTTATCGCGATGATCGACGCAACGAACTGTGGCGGCAACAAGAGCGTGCATTTTCGCCTGCAAGCCGATGGCGACACCATCGTCGAAACGACGTTCTTCAACACCATCCTCGCTGTGAATCCTCGAGATGTTTTGAAGCGTGTGCGGTACGGTCAGCCATAACACGGCCCAGCGAAATATCTGTCAGCACACTTCGCGACGGGTGCTACAGCGCCTTTGCCGCGTCCGTGACGCGCAGCTGTACCCGTCGCTGGCCCTGCCACAGATCGGCGGACACCGATCCCGCGACGTGGATGGATGTTCCGCGGCTCGACAGCAGGAAGTCGCCGAGCGGTGTCTCGGTCGCCCGGAAAGCAATACCGTCAAGGCGGCTGCCGTCCTGCCCCTCCAGCATCACCTTGATGTGGTTGGCGCCGACCTGCCTGCTGTCGCGCAGGCGATGCTGCGGGAAGGCGAAGACCGGCTGCGGGTGGGCCGAGCCGTAGGGGCCGGCCTGCTCCAGGAGATCGATGAGTTCCAGGGTCGCGCCGGAGGCTGCAAGCGCGCCGTCCACCTTGAGCGTCTGGATGGCGACGAGTTCGCGCACCGCCGCTTCCGCACGTCCCTCGAAAAACTGCCTGAGCTTGCCGAGTTTCGCGCGCTCGACGGTGAGACCGGCAGCCATGGCATGGCCACCGCCCTTTACCAGCAGGCCACCATCGACGGCGGCCCGAACCATCTTGCCCATGTCGAAGCCATTGATCGAGCGGCCCGAACCGGTGCCGCGTCCGTTCGGATCAAAGGCGATGGCAAAAGTCGGTCGTCGGAATTTTTCCTTGATGCGGGCGGCGAGCAGTCCGACGATGCCCGGGTGCCAGTTTTCGCGCGCGGTAACGATCACCGAAGCGCCCTCGCCCGTGCCGTATTCGGCCAGAACCTCAGCTTCCGCCTCGGCCAACATGACGGCTTCCATCGCCTGCCGCTCGCGGTTGAGCTCATCGAGCTGCGCGGCGATCTTCTCCGCCTCGGCCGCATCCTCCATCGCCAGCAGGCGGCTGCCGAGCGCCGCATCGCCAATGCGTCCGCCGGCATTGATTCTCGGGCCGACGAGAAAGCCCAGGTGATAGGGCGTGACGGGGCCGCCGATCGCAGCTTTCCGCAGCAGTGCCGAAAGCCCGACATTGCCCATGTGACGCGCCGCGATCAGTCCCTTGACGACATAGGCGCGGTTGAGCCCTTTGAGCGGCACCACGTCACAGACCGTCGCCAGAGCCACCAGATCGAGCTGGGACAGCAGGTCGAACGAAGAAACGCGGCTGTCGCCGGCGTTGCGCAAAACGCGCAAGGTATTGACGAGAACCAGATAAACGACACCGGCAGCACAAAGATGCCCCTGCCCCGAAAGATCGTCCTCCCGATTGGGATTGACGAGCGCATGGCAGGGCGGCAGCGCCGAGCCGACCTGATGGTGGTCGATGACGACGACATCGACGCCGCGTTTATCGGCAACGGCGAGCGCCTCATGGCTGGTCGAGCCGCAGTCGACGGTGACGATGAGATCGGCGCCCTTGTCGATCAGCTGCTCGATTGCCGTCGGGTTCGGGCCATAGCCCTCGAAGATCCGATCGGGAATGTAGATTTCCGCGTCGACGCCGAAATGGCGCAGGAAACGCGCCATCAAAGCCGAAGACGCGGCACCGTCGACGTCATAGTCACCGAAGATCACCGTCTTTTCACGGCGCTTGATGGCGGCCGCCAGACGCTCTGCAGCCTTGCGGCAATCGGTAAGCGTGTCCGGGTCCGGCATAAGCGAGCGAAGCGTCGGATCAAGGAAGCTTGCGGCATCGTCGAGTACGACGCCGCGGCCGGCAAGGACGCGACCGAGCAGATCGGAGTAGCCGTGAACCTGGCTAATGGCGAGCGCGCGGTTCTGGCCCGCCTGGTCGAGGCGCGACACCCATCGCTGGCCGCTGACCGACCGCTCGACATTCAGAAAGGCCCGCTGTACCGGATCCACCAATTCTTCCATGCTCGTCCATCCGCTTGGCGCTTCATTCCTCTTAGCGCATAACCCTGGAAATCGTGACCGTTTTTGGAACGGCATACACAGAGATCCACGTTTCGTAGGGGGTTGGGCCGCCGCAGGCGCCCAATTCCCAAAAAAGAAGCCTCGCCGGCTTGCTTGCGCGGCGAGGCTTCTAATTTGTTGGCCACAAACGGCACTGCGCACCGTCATGCCGAACGGCCCGAGGTCCTTCGCCGTCAGTTTGCCTTCGGGCGTTCGATGCGAATGACCTGCGGCTCGCCGACGAGGTAGCCCTCGCCCTTGATCGCCTTGATCGCATCGCGAACGGAGTGCTCCGATGTCGCGTGCGTGACCAAGATGATCGTCTGCGGCTCGCCCGTGTCCATCAGATGCTTGGAATGCTGCATGATCGATTCCAGCGAGATGCCGTTGTCGGCCATGCGGGTCGCGATGCTGGCGAAGACGCCGGTGCGGTCAACGACCTTCAGGCGGATGAAGTAGCCGCCCTCGTGGCTCTGGATCTGCGCGCGCTTATAGGGCAGCAGCGCATTGGTCGGACGGCCGAAGGCCGGAACGTGCTGGGCGCCCGGGCGGCTCTTGGCAATGTCGGCGATATCGCCGAGCACGGCCGACGCCGTCGCGTTGCCGCCGGCACCCGGGCCGACCATCAGGAGCTCGCCGAGAATGTCGGATTCGATCGCAACGGCATTGGTCACGCCATCGACCTGGGCGATGACGGAATCGTAAGGCACCATCGTCGGGTGGACGCGCTGCTCGATGCCGCTTTCGGTGCGCTGGGCGACACCGAGGAGCTTGATGCGGTAACCGAGATCGGCGGCTGCATGAATGTCGTCGATCGAGATATTGGTGATGCCTTCGAGGTAGATGTCGTCGGCAGCGATCGCCGTACCGAATGCAAGGCTCGTCAGGATCGACAGCTTGTGCGCCGTGTCGTTGCCCTCAATGTCGAAGGCCGGATCGGCTTCGGCATAGCCGAGGCGCTGCGCCTCCTTGAGGCAGGCTACGAAGGAAAGCTGTTCCTTCTCCATCTTCGTCAGGATGTAGTTGCAGGTGCCGTTCATGATCCCATAGACGCGCGAGATCGTATTGCCGGTCATGGATTCGCGCAGCGCCTTGATGACGGGGATACCGCCGGCAACAGCCGCTTCGTAGTTGAGCAGCGCGCCCTTCTCCTCGGCGATCTTTGCAAGTTCGATGCCATGGGCAGCCAGCAGCGCCTTGTTGGCGGTCACCACATGAATGCCGCGCTGCAGCGCCGCCTTGACGGCCGAATAGGCGGGATCGCCGGCACCGCCCATCAGCTCGACGAAAACGTCGATATCGGCGTCACGCGCAAGCGAAATGGCATCGTCGAACCAGGCGGTCTTCGAAAGATCGACGCCGCGGTCCCTGTTGCGGTCGCGCGCCGTTACGGCCGTGGTCTCGATTGCCCGTCCGCACGTTGTCGCAAGCATCTCGTGACGATCCTGGAGGATTCGCACGAGCGAGGCACCGACGGTACCCAAGCCCGCAATGCCGATTTTGAGGGCATCTGCCATAGCCATTTCCTAACATGTAGAGGGCGCCCGCGAGAACAGCGGGGCCAGTGTGGAAGGAGGCGCGCGTCAAGCCCGCCTCCCGACTTCTTACCTATGAGCGTTGAGCGAGATGACGTTGTGCATCGTCTCGTCGGCGGTCGACAGGAATTTCTTGATGTTGCGCGCCGCCTGGCGGATGCGGTGCTCGTTCTCGACGAGAGCGAGGCGCACATAGTCGTCGCCCTGTTCGCCGAAGCCGATGCCCGGAGCGACCGCGACATCCGCCTTCTCGACGAGGAGCTTCGAGAATTCGAGCGAGCCCAGATGACGGAACTTCTCCGGGATCTTTGCCCAGGCAAACATCGTCGCTGCCGGCGGCGGCACTTCGAAGCCGGCCTTGCCGAAGCTGTCGACCATGACGTCGCGGCGGCGCTTGTAGATATTGCGCACTTCGGCGATGTCGCTGCCGTCACCGTTCAGCGCCTGGGCGGCGGCCACCTGGATCGGCGTGAAGGCGCCATAGTCGAGGTAGGATTTCACGCGTGTCAGGGCTGCGATCAGCCGCTCGTTGCCGACGGCAAAGCCCATGCGCCAGCCCGGCATTGAGAAGGTCTTCGACATCGAGGTGAACTCGACCGTGCAGTCGATCGCGCCCGGCACTTCCAGCACCGACGGCGGCGGCGCGTCGTTGAAGTAGATCTCCGAATAGGCAAGGTCCGAAAGCACGATGATGTCGTGCTTTTTCGCAAAGGCGATCACGTCCTTATAGAAGTCGAGCGTCGCAACCTGCGCCGTCGGGTTCGACGGATAGTTGAGGATCAGCGCCAGTGGCTTGGGGATTGAATGGCGAACGGCGCGTTCCAGCGGTCCGAAGAAGGTTTCGTCCGGCTCGACCGAGATCGAGCGGATGACGCCGCCGGCCATCAGGAAGCCGAAGGCGTGGATCGGATAGGTGGGGTTCGGGCACAGAATGACGTCGCCAGGTGCGGTGATCGCCTGCGCCATGTTGGCGAAGCCTTCCTTGGAGCCAAGGGTAGCGACGACCTGGGTATCCGGGTTGAGCTTGACGCCGAAGCGGCGGGCGTAATAGGCGGCCTGGGCACGACGCAGCCCGGGAATGCCCTTCGACGACGAATAACGATGCGTGCGCGGGTCCTGAACGGCCTCGCAGAGCTTGTCGACAATCGACTGTGGTGTGGGTAGATCCGGATTGCCCATGCCGAGGTCGATGATGTCAGCACCGGCCGCTCGCGCGCTTGCTTTCAAACGGTTGACCTGTTCGAAAACATAGGGCGGCAAACGCCGGACTTTGTGAAACTCTTCCATCTCCAAACCTCGTTTGGCGCACGCTCCCGCCAGCGGCTCAAGCCTTTGCGAAACCGTGCGCTGTGGTGAACGGCCGTCCATGCGGCCATTGAACGCTTTGCGTCCAAATCACCGGAAAGGCAAGCGCTAATTCTGGATCTCTTTCAGCGTGTCGGCGCCGTGCTGTTCGGCCAGCGCGCGCATTTCTTTCAGGCGACGCTGATACTCGGCTTCGGAGATCGCGCCGGACTTGCGTGCAGCGCCGAGAGAGCTCAGGCGCGCCTGCATGCTTGCCGCTTCATCGTTGGTCATCTGCGTCGTTGCGGCCGGCTTCTGGCCGTAAACCGACGGATAGTTCTCGAAGTTGGTCCCCTGGCTGTTGCAGCCTGCAAGCGTGCCTAGCAGAACGATCCCGGCAACCCAGGTGATGGAACGCTGTTTTCCGACGGCAAGCATACTGGAGACGACCTCTATTTTGATGGCGCGACGATGCGCTAGCCCTTGTAATCATTTTCGGGCAGAATGTAAAAATACAAAACAAACAAGATGCTGTGGAGGACGCCGGGTGACAGCAGAGAGGAATGCGGAAGGCAAGGACGGCTACGCAGGCTTCGATCCCAAATCCGTCGAACCTTATATCGTCAAGGATCCGGAAAGCCTCGCAGTCAACCTCGCCCGCGCCATGGAACAGCTTGGCAAAGCGGCTTCCGCCTGGCTGGCGCCGCGGGAATCGGGCCAGAAGTCCGATACCTTCGCCGAACCCGTCACCGACATGGTCAAGACGCTGTCCAAGGTCTCGGAGTACTGGCTTTCCGATCCGCGCCGCACGCTCGAAGCGCAGACTCACTTGATGGGCAGCTTCTTCGAGATCTGGTCGCGCACGCTGCACCGGATGTCCGGCGAAGAGACGGCGGAGCCGGCCGGCCTCCAGCGCAACGACAAGAGATTTACCGACGAGGACTGGGTGAAGAACCCGTTCTTCGACTTCATTCGCCAGGCCTATTTCGTAACGTCGGACTGGGCCGAACGCATGGTCGAAGACGCCGAGGGGCTCGACGACCACACGAAACACAAGGCTGCTTTCTACGTTCGCCAGGTTTCGAGCGCGCTGTCTCCGACCAACTTCGTCACCACCAATCCGCAGCTCTACCGCGAGACGGTTGCCTCAAGCGGCGCCAATCTGGTCAAGGGCATGCAGATGTTTGCCGAGGACATCGCCGCCGGTCGCGGCGACCTCAAGCTCCGGCAAACCGACACCAGCAAGTTTGCGATCGGCGAGAATATCGCGATGACGCCGGGCAAGGTCATTGCCCAGAGCGACGTCTGCCAGGTGCTGCAATATGAGGCGACGACGGAAACCGTGCTGAAGCGGCCGTTGCTGATCTGCCCGCCCTGGATCAACAAATTCTACGTGCTCGATCTCAACCCGCAGAAATCCTTCATCAAATGGGCGGTCGATCAGGGACACACGGTCTTCGTCATCTCCTGGGTGAACCCGGACGAACGGCACGCGACCAAGGACTGGGAAGCCTATGCCCGCGAAGGCATCGGCTTTGCGCTCGATATCGTCGAGCAGGCCACCGGTGAGCGGGAAGTCAACGCCATCGGCTATTGCGTCGGCGGCACCCTGCTTGCCGCGACGCTCGCATTGCATGCGGCCGAGGGCGACGATCGCATCCGCTCGGCGACACTGTTCACGACGCAGGTCGATTTCACTCACGCTGGCGACCTCAAGGTCTTCGTCGACGAGGACCAGATAAGCCAGATCGAACAGAACATGAGCGTGACCGGCTATCTCGACGGCTCGAAGATGGCGACCGCCTTCAACATGCTGCGCGCCTCGGAGCTGATCTGGCCCTACTTCGTCAACAACTACCTCAAGGGCCAGGAACCCCTGCCCTTCGACCTGCTCTACTGGAACTCCGATTCGACGCGGATGCCGGCCGCCAACCATTCCTTCTATCTGCGCAACTGCTACCTCGATAACAAGCTTTCGAAGGGCGAGATGGTTCTTGCCGGCAAGCAGGTATCGCTCGGCGACGTGAAGATCCCGATCTACAATCTCGCGACCAAGGAAGACCACATCGCCCCGCCGCGCTCTGTATTTCTCGGCAGCGCTTCGTTCGGCGGCAAGGTCACCTATGTTCTCTCGGGTTCGGGCCACATTGCTGGCGTCGTCAATCCGCCGGACAAGGGCAAGTATCAGTTCTGGACCGGAGGCGCCCCCACGGGTGACTTCGACGATTGGTTCAAGGCCGCCAAGGAAACACCGGGATCCTGGTGGCCGCATTGGCACCAATGGATCGAGAAACTCGACAAGCGACGCGTTGCGCCCCGCAAGCCGGGCGGTCCGCTGAACTCGCTCGAGGAAGCGCCGGGCTCCTACGTACGCGCCCGCGCCTGAATCATTCGCAGGACCTGCCTTGATCTTCGATCCTCCGCTGACGACCGCAACCCTTGTGCAGCGCTACAAGCGCTTTCTCTTCGACGCCCTGTTGCCTGATGGCACGGCCATGACCGGATCCTGCCCCAACACGGGATCGATGCGCGGGCTGACGACACCCGGTTCACGCATCTGGATGTCAGAACACGACAGCCCGACGCGGAAGTACCGCCAGATGCTGGAAATCGTCGAAGCCGACGGAACGATGGTCGGCATCAATACCGGCCTGCCCAACCGGCTTGCGGAAGAAGCCATCCGGCTGGGGCTCGTTTCCGACCTGCATACCTATGAGCATAGTGCACGCGAGCAAAAATACGGACGCAACTCGCGCATCGACATTCTCCTCAGCGATCCCGAGCGCGGCCGTGCCTATGTCGAGGTCAAGAACGTGCATTTCAGCCGCTCGCCCGGTCTTTCCGAATTTCCTGACAGTCCGACCACGCGGGGGGCGAAACATCTCGACGAACTCGGTGATATGGTTGAGGCCGGTCACCGCGCGGTGATGATCTATCTCGTGCAGCGCGACGATTGTGACCGGTTGAGGATCTGCCGCGAGTTCGATCCCGCCTATGCGCGCGCATTCGACCGCGCGATGTCACGTGGGGTTGAGGCCTATGCGGTCAAATGTCAGGTTTCGCCAACGCAAATCCGCCCAACTGGATTGATGACAGTGGACGAAGCGGCCCTCGCTGCTCTATGAAATCCGACTGGAACAACTGAAAGCTTTCGAATGGTGACTTACATCGAGGCAGGGTCTGCGCCCTACAAGAACACCGGCGTAATCCGGCTCTATGGACCGGAAGGTTTCGAGGGCATGCGAAAGGCCTGCCAGGTGACTGCGCGTTGTCTGGACGAGCTCGTCTCGCGGGTACAGCCGGGCGTCACCACCGACGAGATCGACCGGTTCGTCTTCGAGTTCGGCATGGACAATGGCGCGCTGCCGGCGACGCTCAACTATCGCGGCTACACGAAATCGTCCTGCACCTCGATCAACCACGTCGTCTGCCACGGCATCCCGAACGACAAGCCGCTGCGCGAGGGCGATATCGTCAACATCGACGTCACCTACGTCGTCGATGGCTGGCATGGCGATTCGAGCCGGATGTATCCGGTCGGCGAGATCAA
Organism: Ensifer sp. EB106-05-01-XG146; assembly: GCF_058791875.1. Taxonomy (NCBI): domain Bacteria; kingdom Pseudomonadati; phylum Pseudomonadota; class Alphaproteobacteria; order Hyphomicrobiales; family Rhizobiaceae; genus Ensifer; species Ensifer sp. EB106-05-01-XG146. Next base: position 1,360,513 of record NZ_JBYTDX010000001.1, on the reverse strand, counting down.
GCGCGCGGCCGAGCGACTGCTCGACGTCACCCACGAGAGCCTGATGCGCGGCATAGCCGCCGTGCGCCCGGGCGCCCGCACCGGCGCCATCGGTGAAGCGATCCAGGTCTATGCCGAAGCGGAGCGCTGCTCCGTCGTGCGCGATTTCTGCGGCCACGGCGTCGGCAAGCTCTTCCACGACGCGCCGAACATCCTGCACTACGGCCGCGCCAATGAAGGGCCGGAACTGCGCGAGGGCATGATCTTCACCATCGAGCCGATGATCAATCTCGGCCGCCCGCATGTGAAGGTGCTCTCGGACGGCTGGACCGCCGTGACCCGCGACCGGTCGCTGTCGGCGCAATACGAGCACACGGTCGGCGTCACCGCCGATGGCTGCGAGATCTTCACGCTTTCGCCCGCCGGCCTGTTCAAGCCCGGCGTCAGCACGCTCGGCGCCGCATGACGAAACGCTCGATCTCCCCTGACGGCGATTTTGTGCCATCGGCGGACGAGAGGACGTTTTTTCCGCAATTGCAGTTAGATAACTCGCCGGCCGCCAAGAAGGCGCCGGCACTCGAGGCGCACTATCACGGTCATCGCGATCGCCTCAGGGCGCGCTACCGCGAAAGCGGCGATGCCGCACTCGCCGACTACGAAATCCTGGAAATGTTGCTGTTTCGGCTGATCCCACGCAAGGATACCAAGCCGATCGCCAAGGCTCTGCTCGCGCGCTTCGGCACGCTCGCCGGTGTCTTCGGCGCCCCGATCGCGCTGTTGCAGGAGGTGAGCGGTATCGGCGAGGCCGTCGCCCTCGACCTCAAGCTGATCTCCACAATTGGTCACCGCACGCTGAAGAGCGAACTTCGCCAGAAGCAGCTTCTCTCGTCCTGGAGCGCCGTCATCGACTATTGCCACGCGGCGATGGCTTACGAGACGAAGGAACAGTTCCGCATCCTGTTCCTCGACAAGCGCAACACGCTGATTGCCGACGAGGTGCAGCAGAAAGGTACGATCGACCACACGCCGGTCTACCCGCGTGAAGTGGTCAAGCGCGCGCTGGAACTCTCGGCCACCGCGATCATCCTGGCGCATAACCATCCATCCGGCGATCCGACCCCGTCGCGCGCCGATATCGACATGACGAAGCTGATCGTCGAAACGGCGAAACCGCTGGGGATCGCCGTGCACGACCACATCATCATCGGCAAGGACGGCCACGTGAGCCTGAAAGGGCTGCGGCTGTTCTGAGCGCGCTGGCACCCAGCCGTTTCGCGCGGCGGAGGTAGCAGCCCGGTGGTGACGCCGCCCTGCCGCAAACAGTGGCGAAGGCGTTTACCCCAAAAAGCCGGCTTCGACAGACTCCGTCCCCGCCGAGCGTGAAGCCTCGACGACCATATGCACGAACTGCAGTTTCGCCACTGACGGTTTCGACATTACGAAGGGGTAGAAGTCCGGCTGGCCCATGCTGCGCGCCAACTCGTTAAGCACCATCGTCATTTCGATCCAGGAGTTCAACAGCGACAGAAACCCGTCGGCGCCGGTGTCGTCGGGCGCATACAAGGCGTCGCGCTCGAATGGCTCGACAATCGCTTCAAGATCCTCTGCATCGAGCCCAAAGCCGAGTGCCGTGCCCAGGCTATCGATCATATGCAGGTAATGCGCCCAAGTTTCGGCCCAGTCTTCCCAGGGATGTGTGGAAGCATAGGAACTGATGTACCGATCGGCCCAGTCTGGGGGTGCGCCATTGTCATAGTTCGCCTTCAATGCCGCCGCGTAATCGGCCCGCTCATCGCCGAACAGCGTGCGAAACGGCTCCAGCCAGGGTCCGTTGAAAACGAGCCGGTTCCAGTAGTAGTGACCGACCTCATGTCGAAGATGGCCCAGCAGCGTCCGATAGGGCTCGTAGAATTCGAGCCGCATCTTCTCGCGCTGGACCGAATCCGCCTCCTCGATGTTGACCGTAATCAAACCGTCGGCGTGCCCGGTCAGCACGCGCGGCCCGCTCGGTGGCGAACGCAGGAAATCGAACATCAGACCGTGTTTCTCGTCCTCGTCGACCTTGGACTTCACGGGCAAGCCGAGTGCCAGCAACTGCGACACGAGCCGTCGCTTCGCCACCTCAAGCAGACCCCAGTAGCGGGCATTGTCCTCGCGATCGAGATTCGGAATTGTCCGGTTCAGCCGGCAGGCGATGCAAAGTTCCCCCGGCTCGCTGGCCATCAGCATCCAGTTGCACTGCGCCGGCGTGTCACGGTTGCCGCAATACTTCAGCAATGGCCGTTCCTCGCCTGCGGCCCAGATACCTGGCTGTGGGCCGGGGTCGAGCGGCAGCAACGCATCTTCACCTGGCAGATATCCGAGCGGCGTCTGGCAGCTGTTACAAAACATGTTGCCGAAAAACACGTGACTGCCACAGCGACACACAAAGGTGCGCGAGTACCGCTTGGGTACCTCGCGATGTTTCCAGTTCGTACCGATCAGGTCGCCGAGCGTTTGCAGAAGGGTTGCCACCACATCCTCCGAGTTCGGGAATTGGTAAGGTCTGCCGGTCGGTGCTCCGGCCTAAAGCCATTTCGCGCGGCGGAAGAACCGGTAGAGCGTGCCGCAAAGACCGATGATCACTGCAAGGACGACGAAGTAGCCGTAGCGGAACTTCAGTTCCGGCATGTCGTCGAAGTTCATGCCGTAAATGCCGGCGATCGCCGTTGGCACCGCGAGGATCGCGGCCCAGGACGCGAGCTTGCGCGAGATTTCCGTCTGCTCGGATTGACCGACCATCAGGCTCGCCTCGAAGGTGAAGGCAAGAACCTCACGCAAAGCGTCGATATCCTCCTGAACGCGGCGCACGTGGTCCGTAACGTCGCGGAAGAGCGGCTGCAGTGCTGCATCCATGCCCGGTAGATCGATGTGCTCATGCCGTCGGCAGACGTCGACCAGCGGCACGACCGCGTTTCGCAGGCGCAAGAGATTGCGCCGCAGCAGATAGAGGCGTTCGATGTCGCCCTTGACCAGCCGCTCGCGCAGCAGCCGGTCTTCCAGTTCCTCGACCTCTTCGTGGATCGCCTCGATCACCGGCATGTAGTTGTCGACGATGAAATCGAGGATCGAATAGAGGATGTAGTTTTCGCCGTGGGCCAAGGCTGCAGGAGATGCTTCGCAGCGTTGGCGCACGGCCATGTAGGAGGTCGACGCGCCGTGCCGGACCGAGATGACGTAACCGCGCCCAACGAACAGATGCGTCTCGCCGAAGGCGATCTCGTCGCCAACCATATGCGCGGTGCGGGCGACGACGAAGATCGAGTCGCCATAGATCTCCAGTTTCGGCCGCTGGTGCGCCTTGCAGGCGTCCTCGATCGCCAGGTCATGCAGATCGAATTCCTGCTGGATCTGCCGCAACAGTTCCGCATCGGGCTCATGCAGGCCGATCCAGATCACTGTGCCCGGGCGGCCGCGCCACTTGCCTGCGTCTTCGATGCGGATATCGCGGACGCGAACGCCGTTCTCGTAGACCGCGGCCGCTACGACGCCCGGCTGCGGCTGCGAATGCGGCATGACGCCCTCAGCGCCAGACTGTGGCAAAGCCCTGTTCGTCAGCTCCAATCCCATCGTCAGCCTCCCAGGCAAATACGACACCGACGGGCTCCGCATGTCGTAACGAAGCCAAGCATACGCGCACTCCCTTATATATTCTCATCCGACTGTTTCGGCTATGAAAACCACTTCATCAAACCGTGCCATTGACGGTATAGAGGCTTGCGAGCGAGAGTTTTCGCAACGCACAACGATTCCACCTTCTAACGGAAACGCCTATGAACCAGTTCGATCTCATCGTTGTCGGAAGCGGACCTGCCGGCCGCCGCGGCGCCATCCAGGCAGCCAAGCTCGGCAAGAAGGTCCTCGTCATCGAACAGGGAAAACGCGTTGGCGGCGTTTCGGTTCACACCGGTACGATTCCCTCCAAGACGCTGCGCGAAACGGCGCTCAATCTTTCGGGCTGGCGCGAGCGCGGCTTTTACGGGCGCTCCTATCGCGTCAAGCAGGAGATCAGCGCCGATGACCTCCGGCAGCGGCTGATCATCACCCTCAATCATGAAGTCGAGGTTCTCGAACATCAGTTCGCGCGCAACCGCGTGCAGCAGATGCGCGGGAAAGCCAGCTTCGTCAATCCGACCACGCTCGAAGTCGTCAAGGACGACGGCGAGACCATGCTCGTGTCCGGCACCAGCATCATGCTTGCCGTCGGTACCAAGCCCTTCCGCCCGGATTACATGCCGTTCGACGGCAAGACTGTGCTCGACAGCGATGAACTGCTCGATATCGAGACCCTGCCGCGCTCCATGGTGGTGATCGGCGCCGGCGTCGTCGGTATCGAATACGCGACGATCTTCAGCGCGCTCGACACCCAGGTGACGGTGATCGATCCGAAGACGACGATGCTCGATTTCATCGACAAGGAAATCGTCGAAGACTTCATCTACCAGTTGCGTGACCGCAACATGAAGTTGCACCTCGGGCAGAAGGCCGACACGGTGGAGCGGCTCGACGATGGTAAGGTGCTGCTGACGCTCGACAACGGCCGCAAGATCACAACCGACATGGTGCTCTTTGCCGCGGGCCGCATGGGCGCCACCGATACGCTGAACCTGCCCGCAGCCGGGCTCGAAGCCGACAACCGAGGGCGCCTCAAGGTCAATCCCGAGACGTTCCAGACCTCCGTCCCGAACATCTACGCCGCCGGCGACGTCGTCGGCTTCCCGAGCCTCGCCTCAACCTCGATGGAACAGGGGCGCATCGCCGCCCGGGTCGCCATCGGCGCGATCGCGATGGAGCCGCAGAAATACTTCCCCTACGGCATCTACGCCGTGCCTGAGATCTCCACCTGCGGTCTCTCGGAAGAAGAGGTCAAGGAACGCGGCATCCCCTACGAATGCGGCATCGCCCGCTTCCGCGAGACCTCGCGCGGCCACATCATGGGGCTCGATTCCGGCCTGTTGAAAATGATCTTCTCGCTGAAGACCCGCCGCCTGCTCGGCGTGCATATCATCGGCGAAGGCGCGACAGAACTAGTGCATATCGGCCAGGCCGTGCTGAACCTCAAGGGCACGGTCGAGTACTTCGTCGAAAACACCTTCAACTACCCGACGCTGGCCGAGGCCTACAAGATCGCCGGCCTCGACGCCTGGAACCGTATGGGCGAGATCAAGCAGGAAGCGCCGAAAGCGTAAGCATCCAGCGACAGAGCTGACCGCCGTCAACGCTGACGGCGGCGGCCACGTGCCTAGAGGGCAACGATTTTGGTTCCGCGTTGCCGAACCGATCTCTCCGGGTTTGCCATCCCGCAGACCGCATCCGAAGTGCGCAGGACGCCGGCGAATCGGCTAGCTTCACCTCTCCCGATCAAGAGAGCCGAACACCATGCGCATCCTTTCGCTCAATGCCTGGGGCGGCAAGCTCCATTCGCCCTTGATGAAATATCTCGCCGATGTCGACGCCGATGTCCTGTGCCTGCAGGAGGTCGCACGATCACCGACGACCGAGGCCGAATGGCTGAGCTATCGCGATGCGGATGTGGAACTGCCGCAACGCGCCAACCTCTTCGACGAGATCGCCGCCGTACTACCGGGACATGATGGATTCTTCTGCCCGACCGCGCGAGGGACGCTCTTTTCTGGAGACACGCCCGTGGCATCGGAATTCGGTCTGGCAACATTCGTTCGGCGGGGCTATTCCGTCATCGGCCAGGCCCTCGGTTTTGTGCATGGCAGTTTTTCGCCCGACAGCTGGGGGCCGCATCCGCGTGCGCGCAACGCCCATTGCATTCGCCTGTTCGATCACGACGCTGGCACTCCCATCACCATCGCGCAGATGCACGGCCTGCGGGAGGTCGGCGGCAAGAACGACAGTCCGGCACGCCGCGCGCAGGCGGAGGCGCTGGTAGGTCTCGTCCACCAGGTCTGGCCCGGAGACGAGCGGCTTGTCGTGTGCGGTGATTTCAATGTGCTCCCAGACAGCCAAACGTTTCAGACGCTCGGCCAGTTGGGGCTCGTCGACCTCGTCGTTTCCCGCGGCCACACGGACACGCGCACGTCGCACTATCTAAAGAGCGGCCGCTTTGCCGATTACATGCTGGCGAACGGTGCAGTCAGCGTCGCTCGCTTCGATGTCGTCGCAGAGCCCGAAGTCTCCGACCATCGCGCCCTCCTCCTCGACATCGCTTAGCGCGCCGCGGGTTTCACTGAGCCACGAAGTCGGCTCTGGCTGAATCAGCTGACACTTCCGTGTGTCGCTGAAAGCAGCATGCTCTCGGCCAGCGCTGGACGAAGAGCTCGCCTCCCGCAACGAAAAAGGCCCTGCCGCAAGCGGCAGGGCCTTTCGATTCCTAAGGCTTCGATCCGATTACTCGGCGCTGTCGTCAGCGGCCTTCTTCTTGGCCGGAGCCTTCTTCTTCGGAGCAGCGGCTTCTTCGCCTTCCGTGGCTTCAGCCTTGGCGGCGGCCTTCTTCTTGGCCGGAGCCTTCTTGGCAGCCTTGCCTTCAGTCTCTTCGTCGTCAGCCGTCAGCTCTTCCTTGGAAACCGTCTTGTCGGTTACCGAGATTTCGCCGAGCAGGTGGTCGACGACCTTTTCTTCGAACAGCGGAGCGCGCAGCGAAGCAGCAGCGCCGGGGGTGTTCTTGAAGTAGTCGAGGATCTGCTTCTCCTGGCCCGGGAACTGGCGGAGCTGTTCGAACAGCGAACGCTGCAGTTCGTCGTCGCTGACCTGGACGCCGGCCTTTTCACCGATTTCCGAGAGAACGAGGCCGAGGCGAACGCGACGCTCAGCGAGCTTGCGGTATTCAGCGCGGGCTTCTTCTTCGGTGGTTTCTTCGTCGGCGAAGGTCTTGCCGGCCTGCTGCAGGTCGGTGTTGATCTGGCGCCAGATGTTTTCGAATTCGGCCTCGACGAGGCGCTCCGGCGTTTCGAACTGGTAGAGTTCGTCGAGCTGGTCGAGGATCTGACGCTTGACCTTCTGACGGGTCAGGTTGCCGTACTGGCTTTCGATCTGGCCGCGGACGATTTCCTTCAGCTTGTCAGCCGATTCGAGGCCGAGCTTGGTGGCCAGTTCGTCGTTGATTTCGATGTCCTGGGCGCCAGCCACGTCCTTGACGGTGATGTCGAAGGTGGCTTCCTTGCCAGCAAGGTTTGCAGCCGGGTATTCAGCCGGGAAAGTCACGGTGATGACCTTCTCGTCGCCAGCCTTCAGGCCAACGAGCTGCTCTTCGAAGCCCGGGATGAAACGGTTGGAACCGAGAACCAGCTCAGCGTCTTCGTCCTTGCCGCCGTCGAAGGCGACGCCGTCGACCTTGCCGAGGTAATCGATGGTGACGCGGTCGCCGTTGGCGGCCTTGCCCTTCTTCGATTCGTAGCTGCGGGCGCTTTCGGCGATCTTCAGGATCTGCTCGTTGACTTCGTCTTCAGCGATCTCGACGACTTCGCGGGTCACCTTGATGCCGCTGACGTCCTTGAGTTCGATCGCCGGGATGATTTCGTAGGCAACGGTGAACTCGAGGTCGGCCTGAGCGTTGAGGATCTTGTCGGCTTCGGCCTCGTCCTCGGTCATCGCGATTTCCGGCTGGGTGGCCGACTTTTCGCCACGGCCCGACAGGATCTCGGTCGGCTTGTCGCGAACGATCTCGTTGACCAGGTCAGCCATGATCGACTTGCCGTAGACCTTCTTCAGATGCGCAACCGGCACCTTGCCGGGACGGAAGCCGTTGATCTTCACACGGTCCTTCACTTCGGCCAGACGCTCGTTCATCCGAGCTTCCATGTCCTTGGCCGGGATAACGACCTTGAGTTCGCGCTTCAGCCCTTGAGCGAGCGTTTCGATAACCTGCATGTTCAAACCTTCATTTCACGTTGACTGTGCTCTTCCCCTTCGAAAGGTCTGGCGAGCACGTGAGCCGATCCATTTGCCGGGAGTGGCTTTACGCAGTTCTGCAACCGTTTTGCAAGCAAAATGGCACTCCAGCCCCCCTCATCCTCGCAGAATCCGGACTTTGGGCGCGATCGCTGATCTGGTGCGGGTAGAGAGACTTGAACTCCCACGCCTTACGGCACCAGAACCTAAATCTGGCGTGTCTACCAATTTCACCATACCCGCGTTCAGACAATCGCACCGCCTGACCGTATTCCCGCAAGACCAACCAGCGGAATACCGCGGATAGAATGGGCATGCTGAAAGTTCAGGGCTTTCCCGAGCGCGGCGTCTCTATATCACTCGTTTTCGCGGGATCAAAGGGAAAATGCGGGAATTCCACGACCAAGCGGGTTGGCACGGCGTGCCTCAATAGAGAGGCTCCTCATAGACCGGGCTGCCATTGACTGCGATCTCGCGGATCTGGGCCTTTCCCTTGGCGTCCACGCGGATATTGACGGAGAGCGCCTCGGCGTTGCGCGCCTCCTCCAGCGTCCGCCCCTCGCCTTCCGGCACATAGAAACGCTCGATCCCGTATTCTACATTGACGGACGAGAGCGCAGACGAGGGATAGTAGGTAAATGGCAGAGAGCGAAGGACGACGCTGTCGCCGGCAGGGCTAAGCGGCGCGAAGGACGCTTCGGTCGCCGCCCAAAAGCCGTCGAGCTGCCTTTCCAGCCGAACGTAGACCTTAGCCTCTTCCGACTGCTTCGGCGTATCGCCCTTGAACAATTCCGGCTGGAGCCTTGAAATGTCGTAGCTCAAGATCACGTAGTCGCCCCGAAGCAGATCGCGGGGATCGACAGGCACGGTCTTCAACAGCACGTCACGGCCGCTTCTGAGGATCGAGGCCCTGCTCTCGATCATATAGCCAAGTGCCGCCGTCTGTACGCCCGCAACCAGCAGGGCCGCCAGCAATGGGTTCAACCAACGGGTCTTTGCGGTGGTCATCGTGGCGCCTCCGTCCCGCGCGCATTTGCCAAGTGCCCCTCGATGCGGATGACGAGCCAGGCGATGCCGGCAACCACCAATCCGGAGATCAGGAAGAAACCGGAGGTACCGAGCATGGAGCCGAGGGTTTCGAAGGCGAGATAGAGAAGCTCACCGGCAAAGGCGACGTAGCCGAGATAGCGCACGGCGCCGTTCTGCGCCCCGGCAAGCGCGATCCCAAGGAGGGCCACCAGCAGCGTGCCCGCCCCGGTCGCGACCTCCGTTGTCACTCCGACGGCTTCAAATTGAAGAGCGGTAAATCCGAGCAAGGCGAGCGCGAAGGAATAGAAAGCGGGTGCCGAACCGGCATCGACCGCCAGGGCGCGAAGCGGAGAGCCTGGCAGCGTCGCCGCCAGAAAGGCCACGAGGCCGAACGCCGCAAGGCCACCTGCCAAGGCAAGCGACGCGTTGTCGAGGTAAAGCCAGGCCAGCCACGACAGGACCAGCAGATAGGGGAGATGACGGGCCCGGTCGGCGGCCGTGAGGCGCACCAGCAGAACGACGATCACCGCGAGCACCGGAACGGACCACACGCGCCAGTCCGGCGTGGCGCCGAACCCATTGTCCTGCAGCACCGTTCCGAAATAGAACCAGGCAAGCCCACCCGCAACTGCGGTCATTGCTGCTGAGCGAAATGCCAAGGCAGAGAGGACGGCGCCGGCAAACCACAGCAGCGCGGCATCGGCCGCGTCACCCGACAGGTGATACATCTGCCCGATCAGCGCGATGCCGCCCCCAAAGGCGGCCACCCCCAGAACGAGGGCCGCTGCGGCAAGCGTCGTGCGGCCGGTCTGGGTCAGCCAGGCAGCGGCGAAATGAAAGCCCCAGACCAGAGCGACGATGCCGGCCACCCGCGCAAGGCGTGGCAGCGCCTCCCAGTTGGCGGCGACAAGCAGCAGGATTGAGGCGGACAACAGGAGTGCGGCGAGAATGAGCAGGACGCGCCCTGCCCGGAACGTGGACTCGCGACCGTCATATTCGGCCAGCATTGCGCGTGCTGCATTCTCCTGCAGCAGCCCCTTGTCCATCCAGTGCTTGAAGTCTCGTTCGAGACGCGCGCGGTACATCCTGCCCCCAGCCTAGAATCCGATGCTTGAAATGGTCCGGTTCAGCTCCCAACTAATCACGTATCGGTGCGGAAACACAATCGCTCACTCGCGACTGCGCACCAAACCGATGAGGACGAACGAACGGCTTGCGCAATGCGCATATCTTCCATGCAGATATTGCACTGCACAAATCGATTTAAAGGTCCTATATTCAAATCATCAAAGGCGAACGAAGGCATGAAGCCAGACGGTCGCCAGCGGAAATGGCCAGCCGCCTCAGTTTGCTGAGAAAGGCCCGGGTAAAACCGACGGAATTCGGACGAGCGCACTCCTCCTCCCAGCGCTCTTCCGATCAGATTGGCAACACTCCTCCTCCCAGTTGCCAATCACCCCTAATGACGCTCGCTGGACCTCCTCCCCCAGCGGGCGTTATTCTTTTCAGCCCTCCTCTCCACAAAGAAGCCTGCGTCTGCGCACCTGCACAATATTCGTGCATAATTTCGCTGCGCTCGCCCCACGCCATGCACTGGATGCATAGGTGCCATTCTGGAACAGCGCTACCCTTCCACCCGCCTGCGTACTATCTTCAACTCATCGATCGGGGCGGCGCACTCCTCCTCCCAGCGCCCCTCGATTTGGATCGGCGACACTCCTCCTCCCGGTTGCCGATCAGAACAAAGCGACGCTCGCTGGATCTCCTCCCCCAGCGGGCGTTGTTTGTTTTTGGCCCCTCACATTTCGGGCAGCTTTCCAGCCACGACAACTCGATTGCGCCGCGCGTTTTAGGCGCCAGCTGCGAACACGCCATCGCGTAGAGGCTTGCACGGCCTGCATGGGTGCGATGCAGCATTGTCTCTGTAACTTCTGCTCAAAAAGATTATATTTCAGAGCATCAGATTACGGCCAGCAAGAGAGATGAGCGCTGGCACACGACCCTAGAAAGGATAGGATCATGAACCTCGCACGTTCTTTCAACAATTGGCGCAAGTATCGTCAGACCTGCAACGAACTCGGCCGTATGACCGACCGCGAACTGTCTGACCTCGGCATCGGCCGTGGCGACATCCCGTACGTTGCTCGCCAGGCGATCAAGTAGTTCAGGCTGCGCGTCAAGCGCAACCGACCTCCAAGTAAGACGCCCTCCGGTTCATTCCGGGGGGCGTTTTCTTTTGTCGCAGCGAGTACGATCCAGGTGACGCCTTCGCACTTGCGAGAGGCCCGGATGCTTCGCCATCTGCGACTGCCCATGCGGCCGAACCGCGTCCATCGACAGACGCTGCGTCCTTGCTCACCATCGGCTCGTAAGTCCCTTTGAAAACAATCGCTTATCAACGGGCAATTAAGCTTTTAATCAATCATTAATCGATGCCGCCTTTTGAAGCGGTGCCCATCTATGCGGCGATGCACTGCACAAATGCATAGCAGCTGCATTTTCTTTGCACTCCACCTTCTAATTAGACAAGCGTATAAGAACCTCAACGACGCAGACAGATGGCTGTCGCGACAACCTGATTTTGAGGAAAAGACCATGAACCCGATTCGTATCGCAAAAAGCTGGATCAACTACCGCCGCACCGTCAGCGAGCTCGGCAACCTGTCGAACCACGCTCTCAATGACATCGGCATCACCCGTTACGACATCCGCAACATTGCGGCCCGTTCCTTCCGTTAATCGGAACGAACGACCAGGACTTCCAAGACGGCGCCTTCAAGGCGCCGTTTTCGTTTATAGGCGTTGGAACGAAAGGCCGAGCCGTGATAGGAAGCCGGCCATGAGCAAAGACACTTCTTCCCACTCCCCCATCCACGTCATCGGCGGCGGCCTTGCCGGATCGGAAGCCGCCTGGCAGATCGCCGAAGCCGGCGTACCGGTCATCCTGCATGAGATGCGCGGCGTGCGCGGCACTGACGCGCACAAGACCGACGGCCTTGCCGAACTCGTCTGTTCCAATTCCTTCCGCTCGGATGACGCGACCAGCAACGCGGTTGGCGTGCTGCATGCGGAAATGCGCCTTGCCGGCTCGCTGATCATGAAATCCGCCGACGCCAACCAGGTGCCTGCGGGCGGTGCGCTTGCGGTCGACCGTGACGGCTTCTCCGACGCGGTCAGCGCGGCGATCGCCGCTCATCCGCTGATCACGGTGGTGCGCGAAGAAGTCACCGGTCTGCCGCCGAAAGATTGGGATCTCGCCGTCATCGCGACCGGCCCGCTGACCGCACCCGGTCTTGCCGAAGCGATCCGCGCGGAAACGGGCGCCGATGCGCTCGCCTTCTTCGACGCCATCGCGCCGATCGTCTATACCGAGACGATCGACATGGACATCTGCTGGTTTCAGTCGCGCTACGACAAGGTCGGCCCCGGCGGAACCGGTAAGGACTATATCAACTGCCCGATGACCGAGGAGCAGTACAATGCCTTCGTCGATGCGTTGATCGCCGGCGACAAGACCGGCTTCAAGGAATGGGAAGGCACGCCCTATTTCGACGGCTGCCTGCCGATCGAGGTGATGGCGGAACGCGGCCGCGAGACGCTGCGCCACGGGCCCATGAAGCCGATGGGCCTCACCAATGCCCATAACCCCACCGTCAAGCCCTATGCCGTCGTACAGCTGCGCCAGGACAATGCGCTCGGCACGCTCTACAACATGGTCGGATTCCAGACGAAGCTGAAGTATGGCGCTCAGGCCGAAGTCTTCCGCATGATTCCCGGCCTCGAGAATGCCGAATTCGCCCGTCTGGGCGGCCTGCACCGCAACACCTACATCAACTCGCCGACGCTGCTCGACGGAACGCTGACGCTGAAGTCGCGGCCGGGCTTGCGCTTTGCCGGACAGATCACCGGCTGCGAAGGTTATGTCGAAAGCGCCAGCATTGGCCTGCTCGCTGGCCGCTTCGCCGCTGCCGAACGCAAGGGCGAGACTTTGGCGACCCCGCCGGCGACCACCGCCTTCGGCGCATTGCTCAACCACATCACCGGCGGCCACATCGTTTCCGACGATGAACCGGGCAAGCGCTCTTTCCAGCCGATGAACGTCAATTTCGGCCTGTTCCCGCCGCTCGATCCGGGCGCGATCACCAAGCCGGAAGGCGTCAAGCGCTTCCGTGGTAAGGAAAAGGCAGTCGCCAAGAAGCAGGCGACGGCGTCGCGCGCGCTCGCTGATTGCGCCGCCTGGCTCGGCAAGTCCGCCTGACAGGCGGACACGCATTTGTTCCACGACAAAAGGCCCGCCTGCAGTGATGCAAGCGGGCCTTTTCTTATGGAAGAACGCGGTGAGAGCTACTCGGTCGCCTGTGCCGTATGCGGCGGCTCGGCGGCGGGCTGCTCGAACTCCGATTTCGGACTGAAGCTGCCGAGCAGCCAGAGCGAAACCTCGGCCGCCTCGCCGGCGCTCTGAAACTCGAAGTCGTTGTCGAGATAAGCAAAATCGGGGAAATGCACGATGAGGCCTCGGCCGGTCTCGGAGCTATTGACCCGAACCTTTCCGGGCTGGATCACGTGGCAGACATAGTGGGTGCCGTGCGACTGGATGAAGCCCGCCTTGCCGTCATGCAGCCGCAGGAAGATCGCCGTGCGGTCCGCCGTCGAGTGCAGCGCCCGGATCGCCTCGTCCGGAAAGGCACGCCCGAATTCCACCATCGCAGAGCCGGCATCGGGATTGTCCCAGTCCCGCTCGGCGCGGGCGTTCATCCACATGTAGAATGCGCCGACCAAGACGATGACGGCGATGAGCAATAACCAAAGCATCCGCGGGCGCTCCCCTTCGCTCGGCATGACGCCGATAAAGCGCTTCTATACGCTGCGAGGCTTGCGCCAATTTGTCGTCACGGCGTGCGCGTCTGCGCCAAAGCCCCGAGCAGACCGATCAGGCCGAACCTCTGACGTATCAGAAGCGGCGGCGCCGTGCCGCGCGCCACATCCACCATTGCCGCTGCCATTGGGCCGGGCGGATGGGTTTCTGCAGAAGCCCGGCGCCCGCAGCCTCCGCGCGGTTAAGGATAGGCTCGACAAGCGCAAGCGGTATGAAGGCGGGGAAATTCGACGGCGCGATCGCCGCCAGCTGCGCACGCGCCCTGGCGAGATGATCTCGCCCGAAGCCCGCGAAGGCCCGGATCGCCTGGCTGATCGCGGCGCTGTCTTCGCCGGCGATCAGCGTTTCGCGATCGAGACCGGTGGCGCGCAGCAATTCAGCCGGCAGGTAGACCTGGCCACGGCGCAAATGCAGCGGCAACAGCATGAGGAGGCCTGCGACCGTCTGCGCGACACCGCCGTGACCGGCGACTTCGGCCGATTTCGCGGCATTCTCTGGATCAAGGACCAGGGATGAGAGCTGGATCAGCGCCGAGGCGGTCTCGCCGGCATAGCCCTCAAGCGCCGAACGGTCTTCCATCGGATCGTCGTAGAGATCGAAGATCCGGGCATCGATCATGTTCTCGAACACGGAGACCGGCAGCCGATGCGTGCGAATGCAGCCAAGGAGCGCTTCAGCAAGCGGATGCCCTTCTCCGGTCGATGCGTCGTTGCCGATGAGGTCCCGCCACCATTGCATGCGGATCTCACCGGGGATCGGCTCGTGCACGAGATCGCGGATGCGGGCGATCTCCGCACTGAAGGCATAGAGTGCGGCAAGCGCGGGCTGCTTGTCGGCCGGCGCAAGCAGGCAGGCGAGATAGCGGTCGCGGTCCGTATCCCGCAGGTCAGCCAGAATCTGGGCAGAATTGTCGTGCACGTCGTCTTCCCCAGGCCGATCAGACTGCGATCAGTGCGACGGCGACTGCGCGCGATTCGGCCAGCATCACATTGTAGGTGCGGACAGCGGCCCCGGTGCTCATGGGATCCGACGATATGTTGGCGGCGCGTAAAGCTGTCTTCACATCGGCCGGCAGCGGGCGAATGTCCTTGCCGGTGCCGACCAGCAGCACCTCAATGTCCTTCGCTTCATCGACGACCTTGTAGAACTTCTCGACCGTCAGCGCATCGCCCTCCGCGACGTCCCATGCATAGACGCCCGAGGGCAGCATCAGGATCGAGCCACGATGCGACATGTCTGCGAAGCGAAAGCCACCATTGCCGTAGGCATCAATGGGCGCACGTCCCGGAAAATGGGCTTCGCGAATTTCAATTCCCTTAGGCATTTCAAACAGCACCCTTTGCCGCGCCCGCCGCACCCGTATCCGCGCCGGAGGCGTTCTCGTCCCCCGGAATGTGGTCGGTGCGCTTTCTGAAGAGGATGAGGATCGGCCCGGCGATGTAAATGGACGAGATCGTTCCGACGATAACGCCAAACAGCATTGTAACACTGAAGGCGCGGATAAGGCCGCCACCGAAGAGATAAAGCGCTGTCAGTGCCAGAACGGTCGTCAGCGCTGTCAGGATGGTGCGCGACAGTGTCTGGTTGATCGACGTATCGATCAGCACCGACAACGGCATGCGCTTGTAGCGTGCAAGGTTTTCGCGGATGCGATCGTAGATGACGACCGTGTCGTTCAGCGAGTAGCCGACGATCGTCAGAACCGCGGCAATGCTGCCGAGATTGAACTCGATGCCGGTCAGCACGAGGAAACCGATCGTCAGCAGGACGTCGTGCGTCGTGGCAATGATCGCGCCGACGGCGAAGCGCCACTCGAAGCGCAGCCACACATAGAGCAGGATAGCAAGGAACGAAACAGCAAGCCCGATAGTGCCGGCGCGTGTCAGTTCGCCGGATACGACGGGGCCGACCACCTCGACGCGGCGGAAATCATACTCGTCCGAAAGTTCCGACCGGATGACGCCGGCGGCCGTCTGTTCGGCGTTGTCTCCCGCCTCCTGCGACGGTACCCGCACCAGAACGTCCTCGCCCGAGCCGAGCTGCTGCACCTGGACCTCGCCGAAATTCAGCTCGTCGAGGCGCGCGCGAAGATCGGCGACATCGACCGGTCCGCCTTTGGAATGCAGCTCGATGATCGAGCCGCCCTTGAAGTCGACGCCGAGATTGAGCCCGATGCCGGCAAGCAGCAGGACGGAGGCGAGCGACAGCGCCGCCATCAGGATGAAGACCGGGTTGCGGATCCGCATGAAGCGGATGTCCAGGTCGCTGAAGCGGCCGGTCCGAATACCCTTCGGCAAGCGTTCCGACTTCCATTGGCGCAGCCAGCGCTTCACGATCAGGCGGGTGACCGTGTAAGCGGTGAAGAGCGTCGTCACGCTACCGATCGCAAGCGTAACGGCAAAGCCGCGCACCGATCCGGAGCCAAGATAAAAGAGGATGGCGCTCGCAATCAGCATCGTCAGGTTGGCATCGAAGATGCTGCTGAAGACACGCGAAAAGGCGTTGTTGATGGTGCGCCGCAGGGGCTCGGCGCCGCGAACCTCTTCACGCAGGCGCTCGTAGATCAGCACGTTCGAATCGACGGCCACGCCGATCGTCAGAATGATGCCGGCAATGCCCGGAAGGGTCAGCGTCGCGCCCGAAAGGGAAAGCGCCGCGATAATCAGGACAATGTTCAGGGCGAGCGCAATGACCGCAAAGACGCCGAAGACGCCGTAGAAAAAGATCATCGATGCGGCGACTGCGACAGCCGCAACCAGACCCGCCTTCAGGCCGTCTGCGATGGCGTCGCCACCGACGCCGGGGCCGACCGTTCGCTCTTCGACGAAGGTCAGGGGCGTCGCGAGTGGCCCTGTGCGCACGAGAGCGGCAAGGTCGGTCGCACCTTCGGTCGGCAGGTCTGCGGAGATGCGCAAGGTGTCGCCGTTGACAGCCTCCGACAGCTTGAGCGTCGCGATGACCTGTCCATCGAGAACGATCGCTGCATCCTTTGGCGGCTGCTGCGCCGCAAGGGCGGCAACACGCTGCTGCGAAGCGGTATCGATCTTGATGGCGACCGACGCGCTTTCGCCGGAAGCATCAGGTTCCGGCTGGGCTGCAACAAAATTCGCCGCTGCAAGCAGCGGTGCCTTTTCGACGAGATAGGGCACTGGCGGGTCGTCGAAGGAATATAGGACTTCCGTGCCGGACGGAGGCTGGCCCTCCACGGCGCGTTGCACGGGCACGGAGGTATCCAGCATCCGCAGGGCCAGGTTGGCCCTTTGGCTGAGCAGATCCTTCAACCGCTGCGGATCGCCGAGGCCAGGCACCTGCACGATCAGCCGGTCATCGCCACGGCGCTGGATCAGCGGCTCGATGGCGCCAACTTCGGCGACGCGGAGGCGTACGACGTCGATGGACTGCGCCACGGCCAGCGAGAGCCGGTAGTCGATGCCTTCGTCCGTGAGGCGCAGGCGAACCAGTTCATCCGGTTCTGCACTGTCGAACACGACCTCGGAAATCGGCTCGGAGCCGAACCCCCCGATATCGACGGGCGCCGTCAGCGGCCTCAGCCGCTCGCGAGCGGCAGAGAGTTGCGACCGGTCGCGAACGCGGAAGGCGATCGACTGGCCTTCGCCGGAAAGGCCGATATAGGCGATGTCGGCATCGCGCAGCGATTTGCCGACCTCGTTGGCGATCGTCTCGAGCCGTTCAGCGACGATGTCGCTGCGCGCCGCCCGCAGCATGAAATGGGAGCCACCCTGGAGATCGAGCCCGAGCGCCACCTGGCGATGGGGCAGCCAAGACGGAAGTTCGGCTGCCTCCTCCCGGCTTAGAACGTTCGGCAGCGCAAAGGCGATGCCGGCAAGCGCCACCAACCAGACGAGGATACGTTTCAACGGCGGTAATCTGCGCATGCCTCAAACGCTCCAGTTGCTCGGCTGGTGGTGGCTGTTCCTGCCTTATTCCTTGACAGGCTCGCCCTTGACGCGAACTTCCGACACGCCGCTGCGGACGACGCGGATCTTCACGCCATCGGCGATTTCGACTTCGAGTTCGCTGTCGTCAACGACCTTGGTGACCTTGCCGACGATGCCGCCACCGGTCACGACCTGGTCACCGCGACGGATGTTCTTCAGGAGTTCCTCGCGGCGCTTCATCTGAGCGCGCTGCGGACGGATGATCAGGAAATACATAACGACGAAAATCAGCAGGAACGGCAGGATGGACATGAGAATGTCCGCGCCGCCGGCGGAAGGGGCGCCGGCAGTCTGCGCAAAAGCTTCGGTAATGAACATCGATCACTCCTTGAGTTCAAATATCGGCGGTTCCTCCGCGCCAAATCGGCCGGAATATAGGGACGCCCCGCCGCTCTGCAAAGCCGCGGGCACCCGTACCCGTTCCTGTGCCTCTGACACAATTTACACAAGAGGAGAACCCCTCGCGCGGGCCTCGGTGACCTTTTCCAGCGTAAACCTGCGTGCTACCGGGTTTCTGGTGGGACCTGGCCGCGACGCGGTTACGGTAAACACCAGGGCCACGCCGCCTCGAATCATGACGGCACGGCCAAACACCTGATTCAGCGAGTGGAGAGAGACATATGCCGGAAGCCAAGATCGACGTTCTCATCAGGGAAATGCAGAAGCTTTCCGCGGCGATCGAGCGCATGGCCGGACCCGCCGCTGCAGCGAACGACTGGACCGCTGCCGAGTGCTTCGTCTGGGCCCCGGCGACACACCATCTGCAGCCGGTCACCAAGCCGAACCGCATCGAACTGTCCCTGATCACCGGGGTCGACCATGTCCGTGACATCCTGCTCGACAACACGCTGCGCTTTGCCGAGGGCTACACGGCCAATAACGTGCTTCTCTGGGGCGCACGCGGCATGGGCAAATCCTCGCTGGTAAAATCGGTTCATGCGCAGGTTGCGCGCGACACCGGTGTTGCGGTCAAGCTGGTCGAGGTGCATCGCGAAGATATTGCCACGCTTCCGGCGCTGATGGACATTCTGAAGTCGGCACCGGTCCCGGTTATCGTCTTCTGCGATGATCTGTCCTTCGATCACGACGATACGTCCTACAAGTCGCTGAAGGCCGTGCTCGACGGCGGCGTCGAGGGACGCCCTTCCAACGTGCTCCTTTACGCCACCTCGAACCGGCGCCACCTGCTGCCGCGGCATATGATGGAGAACGAGCAGTCGACCGCGATCAACCCGTCGGAAGCGGTCGAGGAGAAGGTTTCGCTGTCCGACCGTTTCGGCCTGTGGCTCGGCTTCCACAAGTGCAGCCAGGACGACTATCTGGCGATGATCGACGGCTATGCCGCGCACTATGGCTTCAAGCTCGATCGCGACACCTTGCACGCCGAAGCGCTGGAATGGGCAACGACCCGTGGCGCACGGTCCGGCCGCGTCGCCTGGCAATTCATCCAGGATCTCGCCGGCCGCCTGCGCCACAGGCTCGACGGGTAACCGGGCGCGTCGCGAACCGCACGCCTTGCCGACATCCTGAAATAGAAAGCACCGCCTGCCCGAGAGGGCAAGCGGTGCAAACATCGGATCCGGATCGGCTTTGCGACCGATCGAGACTATTCGAGGAAGGTCGCCGGGTTTACCGCGGTGGCGTTCTTGCGCACCTCGAAGTGAACCTGCGGCTGGCTTGCCCGGCCGGTCATGCCCGAAGCAGCGAGCGTCTGGCCGCGCTGAACCTTCTGGCCGCGCTGAACCTTGAGTTCGGAAGCGTTACCATAAACCGTGACCGTGCCGTCGTCGTGGCGCACCAGGACGGCGTTGCCGAGTTCCTTCAGGCTGCTGCCCGAATAAATAACGACACCGTTTTCAGCCGCCTTGATCGGCGTGCCCTCGGGCACCGAGATGTTAATACCGTCGTTGCGGTTGCCATCGACATTGGCGCCGTAGCCGGCGACGACTGCGCCGCGCACAGGCCAGCGGTACTTGCTGATGCCGGTCGACTTCGGAGAATCGTCGTCGATATCCGTCGTCTTGCTGGCGACTTCGCTGACGCTCTGCTTGGCAACCGGCGCCTGGTATTCAGCCGGCTTGTTCTTGTCGAGCGAGGCAACCTGCGGCTGCTCGGCCTTCTTGGGAACCGAGGCCGTCTTGAGCTGATCCGGAGCGGCACCATTTGCGCCCGGCAGTTGCAGCGTCTGGCCGACACGGATCGATTCGGCCGTCAGGCCGTTTGCCTGCTTGAGGGCGGCAACGGATACGCCCGTCGTCTTGGCGATACGGTTGAGCGAGTCGCCCGGCTTGACGGTGTAGGATCCACCGCCGGCGCCCTCGCCGTTCGTTGCCGGCTTGCCTGCAACGACGTCAGACTTGCCTTCACCCTTTTCGCGGGACTGGGCCGAACCCGGCAGGATCGCAACGTCGCGCTGGTTGACCGGCAGCGGCGACGGCTGGCGGCTGTTGCCATCGAGATCGGCGATCGAGTTCGTGGCTGCCGCCTTGGCAGCGCTGCCTGCGACGCCGAAGGTCGGGATGACGAGACGCTGACCGGTCTCGACCTGCGCTGCGGACTGCAGACCGTTGGCCTTCAGGATTTCCTTTTCCGGGACACCAAAACGCTTGGAGAGAACGGCGACATTGTCACCCGGGCGAACCATGATCGTCGGAGCGTTCTGCGTCGTCCAGCCGCTCTTGCTTGCGGTTTCCTTGACCGTTGCGGGAAGCGTCTGCTGCGTGGCGAGTGCGGCCTGCTGGCGTGCTGCCGGGAACGGCTGGGCTTCGGCGCGCTGGTTTCCAGCAGCGCTCGGGTCAGCCAGAGTGGTGCGCTGAACGGAGATCGGGGTCGAGGCGACGCGGGCGTTGGATACGGGCGTGGAGGCCGTGTTTACCGGATCGTAGGCACCCTGCCCGGCTGCCGCGGGATAGGGCTGACCGAGGGCTGAACCACGGTTATCAACCGGCGCTGCCGCCATCTGACCGACGGACACATCGCCGCGCGGAACCGGCGTTGCGTCTCGGGGGATGGAATTTGTGGTGATGTTGTCGGACCGGGAGAACAGGCCGTCAAACCGGCTTGCATCCGAACTGCAGCCTGTTGCGACGCCTGCCAGCAGGACCGCCACGCAAAGGCGGATCGTCGACTTTCCAACCCCGGGAGATACAAACTTACGCATGACGCTTACCCACTCCGAACGCAACTCGATGTGGATTGATTAAAGCGTATTAGAGTTACCGCGTGGTTAAGGCAGACCCCACCAAAGGACTAATTTGACCAAATGCTAACCATAGGTCGACCGTCGCCCGTCAAGGGCATGCTAGAGGCAGCGTCACAGCTGCCGCCCGGGCACGAGGAGCCTAGCGCTAGATCAGTTCGGAATAGAGGCGCTCGATCTCGGACACGGATCGCCGCTCCGTCTGGTCTTCTTCGTAGCTGATGCTCGTCAGGTCCCAGGCAAAAATCTGGCGACCGGCCGGCTGCGCCAGGGTTTCGGACTGCGCCGTCTTGTCTTCGTCGAGCAGGACGCTCACCAAAGTCTGGAACGCCGCGTCTCCGTCCGCACCGCTTGCTTCTTCATATTCGAGCGACCGCAGACCGGCCACCGCCGCCTCGCGTGTCCCGAAATAGCGCAAACTGTTCTGGTCCTCCGGACGAAGGCCGTCGTAGTAGTCGATGAAGTTCTTGTAATAGGCCTGGTGATCGCCGGAATCGAGAAACTTGCCGAAGGCCTGGTACTCGCGCGAGGCCAGTTGCGGCGACAGTCGGTTGTTCCATTCCTCGCGGGTGAGCGCCGGCTGGCCGTCGGATCCCTTCTTCGTCTGGCCTAGATAAAGCAGGGCATCGGCCGAAAGCGAGATGCGTGGCGTCGGATCAAAGAAGGTCGCGGCAAGCGCCTGCGCCGCCTGCTCATCCTTGCCTGCGGAATTCGTCTGGCCGGCATTGCGCCCGGCAAGATTGTTCAGCCCGTCGCCGGATGCTGCCGCCGTCAACCTGTTCGCGATCTGCATGTGCCGTCTCCGTACCTCGCGACCGGTGTCCGCCGACGTCGCAAGGCAAGCGACGACTCGTAGGCGGAACCCTGTCCGTGCACGGCAGGCGTATGGCGCGAAGCTTGCGCGAAGCTGGAGGAAGTTAAGGGGTCGTTAATAGTCGACGCCGGCGCGACCGGCGCTCCTCACCCGCGCGGACGGGAATTCAATATTTAGAGAAACGACGCCAGCTGCTGCACGATCGGAAGGTAAGGCGCGTCGAACAGATCCTCGCGATCGAAGCGGCTGCCCGTGCGGCTGACGCGCACGACCCGGCAATGGGTCTCGCTCATCATGATCGGAACCAGCAGGGTGCCGCCCGAAACGAGGTGATCCGAAAACATGCGCGGCAGACTGTTGAAGGCGGCCGTGATCAGGATCCGGTCAAAGGTGCCCTCACCCGGCACGCCGGCGCTACCGTCGGCATGCCGGACGATGACATTACGAACACCCGTTTTTTCGAGGTTCTTCTGGGCCATGCCAACGAGCGTCTGATAGCGGTCGATCGTCAGCACCCGCTCGGCAACGCGTCCCATGACCGCGGCCGTGAAGCCGCTGCCGGTGCCGACTTCGAGAACACGCTGGCCGGATTTCAGATTGAGACTGTGCAGCAGACGGACCGCAAAGTCGTATCCCTCCATGAACGAACCGCAATCGAGCGGGATCGTCCGCTGCGAATGGGCTTCGGCCTGGTACTGCGGCGGCGCGAAATGGCTTCGCGGCGTCTGCTCAACCGCCTTCAACAGATCATGGTTGGTGATGCCTTCGGCGCGCAGACGCAGCACCATCTTGGCAAAGCCTTCCTGTTCGGTCACCCGCGCACTCAAGCAACGGCTCCCTCGTTGAGCGCCCGCGCCAGGCGATCCTGGACACTGTAGTCGGTAAGGTCGAGTTTGAGCGGCGTGACCGAGATCATGTTTTCACGCAGGGCGTGAATATCGGTTCCGGCGCGGAAATCGCCGAAGCGTTCGCCGAAACGCAACCAGAAATAGGGAAAGCCGCGGCCATCGGTTCGCTCGTCGATCGACAGGCCGAAGTCGAGCTTGCCTTGCGACGTCACCTCCGTACCGGCAACAGCGTCCGCCGAGCAATTGGGGAAGTTGACGTTGAGCAGCGTGCCGTCGGGCAGATCCACCTTCATCAGCTTGCGGACCAAGGCCGGCGCGTGCATTTCGACGACATCCCACGGTACGGTCTTTCCGACGGCGTGATTGTAGGCCTGGCTCAGCGCGATCGAGCGGATGCCCTGCAACGTTCCTTCGATGGCGCCGGCGACGGTACCGGAATAGGTCACGTCGTCGGCCATGTTGGCGCCAATGTTGACGCCGGACAGCACGAGATCGGGCTTGCGATCGAGTACCTTGCGGACGGCCATGATGACGCAATCGGTCGGCGTGCCGCGAAGTGCGAAGCGCTTTTCCGCGATCTGCCGCAGCCGCAATGGCTCCGACAGGGTCAGCGAATGGGCAAGGCCGCTCTGGTCCGCTTCGGGCGCAACGACCCACACATCGTCCGAAATCGTCCGGGCGACGCGTTCAAGTACCGACAGGCCCTCGGCGTGAATGCCGTCATCGTTTGTCAGCAGGATCCGCATGATGCCGCACTCCCCTCGACGTTCGCTCAGGCTACCTTTTCGATGCGCGTCTGGCCGCCCATGTAGGGGACCAGCACCTCCGGCACCGATATCGAACCATCGTCATTCAGATAGTTCTCGATGACGGCGATGAGCGCGCGGCCGACGGCAACGCCCGAACCGTTCAGCGTGTGAACGAAGCGGGTTCCCTTGTCTTCCTTGGTGCGATAGCGGGCGTTCATGCGGCGCGCCTGGAAATCGCCACAGACCGAGCAGGACGAAATCTCGCGGAACGTATCCTGTCCCGGCAGCCATACCTCGAGGTCATAGGTCTTGCGGGCGCCAAAGCCCATGTCGCCGGTGCAAAGGGTCATGACGCGGTAATGCAGGCCGAGGCGCTTCAGCACCTCCTCGGCGCAGGCGGTCATGCGCTCGTGTTCGGCAACGGACGTTTCGGCATCGGTGATCGAGACCAGTTCCACCTTGTTGAACTGGTGCTGGCGCAACATGCCGCGGGTATCGCGACCGGCAGAACCAGCTTCCGAGCGGAAGGACGGCGTCAGCGCGGTGAAACGCAGCGGCAGCTTTTCGCCTTCCAGGATCTGCTCCCGGACGATGTTGGTGAGCGGCACTTCCGCCGTCGGGATCAGCCAACGGCCATCCGTGGTGCGGAAGAGGTCTTCGGCAAATTTCGGCAGCTGGCCGGTGCCATACATCGCATCGTCGCGCACCAAAAGCGGCGGTTGCACTTCGGTGTAACCATGTTCCTGGGTGTGCAGGTCGAGCATGAACTGGCCGAGCGCGCGCTCGAGCCGCGCCAATTGGCCCTTCAGGATCGTGAAGCGCGAACCGGAAATGCGGGCCGCACCCTCGAAATCCATCAGCCCGAGCGCTTCGCCGATTTCAAAGTGCTCGCGCGGCTGGTGGTTCCAGGTGGGCTTCTTGCCAACCACGCTCTTGACGACGTTGCCGGTCTCGTCGGCACCGACGGGTACATCGTCCAGCGGGATGTTCGGAATGCGCGAGAGGGCGTCGTTGAGCTCGGCCTCGATATTGCGGCTGTCCTCTTCGAGCGCGGGCATGGCGTTCTTCAGGTCGGCAACCTCGGCCTTCAGCTTGTCGGCGAGCTCGGCATTCTTCTGCGCCATGGCCGCGCCGATATCCTTCGAGGCCGCATTGCGGCGCGACTGCATGTCCTGCAGCGCCTGAAGGTTCGTACGGCGGCGTTCGTCGAGCGCGATCAGAGATGCCGACAAAGGCTCCGCGCCCCGCTTCGCCAGGGCGGCGTCCAGCATCTCGGCATTCTCACGGATCCATTTGATATCAAGCATTTTCGTTCCACGCGTTGGTCAGATCACGGCGCGAAATCTCGAATGCTCAGCCCTTGGCGGGGCCGACCTCTCCGGAAGATCCTTCCTGCGACTCGGCAGCCTCGCTCTTGAGCGCGTCCGCTGCCCGCTGCCTTTCGACGAGTCGCGCCGTATAGATCGAAATTTCGTAGAGAAGGATGGCTGGCAGCGCAAGGCCGATCTGGGAAATCGGGTCCGGCGGCGTGAGCACGGCCGCGACAACGAAGGCGATTACGATCGCGTATTTGCGCTTCTCGGCAAGACCCTGCGAGCTCACGAAGCCGACGCGGGCAAGAAGCGTGGTGATGACCGGGAGCTGGAAGACAAGGCCGAAGGCGAAGACCAGCGACATGATCAGGCTGAGATACTCCGAAACCTTCGGCAGGAGCTGAATGGCCACCTGCCCTTCGCCACCGCCCTGCTCCATGGCCAGGAAGAACCACATGACCATCGGTGTGAAGAAGAAATAGACAAGCGCGCCGCCAAGCAGAAACAGGAGCGGTGACGCGACCAGGAACGGCAGAAACGCCGCGCGCTCGTTCTTATAGAGCCCCGGTGCAACGAACTTGTAGATCTGTGCCGCGATTACAGGAAAGGCGATGACCAGCGCACCGAACATCGCCACCTTAATCTGGGTGAAGAAGAACTCCTGCGGCGCCGTGTAGATGAGCTCGACATTGCGATGGTTGAGGCCCGCCCAGCTCACGGCCCATTTGAACGGCAGCACCAGAAGGTTGAACAGGCCCTTGGCGAAGTAGAAGCAGACGAGGAACGCAGCGAAGAACGCGCCGATGGCCCACATCAGGCGCCTGCGCAATTCGATCAGATGCTCGATCAGCGGCTGCGGCCGGTCCTCGATATCGCCGCTCATGCTTCACCTTTCTTGCGCGCGCTGGTGCGCGGCTTTGACGTCTTGGCAGCAGGCTCTGCCACTGTCGGCGTCACTTTTTTCTTTTCAGCGGCCGGCTTCGCGGGCGCCTTGGCAGCAGACTTTGCCGTGGCCGACTTGGATGCAGCTGTTGCCGTCTTGGGCGCTGCCGTTGTCGACTTGGGCGCGGCCTTCTTTACAGCCGGCGTCGCATCGGCCTTCGTCCTGGTCGCACGCTTCGGCTTTTCTGCCGGTACGGATGCGACCTCTGCGCGCTCGATCTCGCGATTGGCCGAACCGATTGCCGCAGCGGCAACCGCATCTGCGGGCTTGGCTTCGACCGCGGCCGGCGCAACGGCTGGTTCGACGGCGGAAACCGTATCGACGGTGTTCGATGTCGCAGGCTGGGCGGGTGTGGCCGCCTTCTGCAGGTCCGCCTTGATATCGTTGCCCATCTGGCGCAGCGGATTGATTGCATCGCGCAACGCATTGGCCGGATTGAGACTTTGCGCGTCGCTGATGGTCTTTCGAACCTCGTCAAGGTCCGCTTCGCGCAGCGCTTCATCGAACTGCTGACGGAATTCCGATGCCATGCCGCGCATCTTCGAGGTCATGCGGCCGAAAGCCCGCAACATTGGCGGAAGATCTTTCGGCCCGACAACCACGATCAGAACGATTGCGATGACGACGAGCTCGGTCCAGCCGATATCAAGCATGCGATATGTCCTGCAAACCCTTGATGCCGCCAGCCCGGTATGGACACCGGACAGGCTTCACCGACACCAGACTGTTAGCGAACTTCGTCAGACTTGTGGTCAACGGTCTTGCTGTCGAGCGTCTTGTCGGTAGCAGCCGCCTCATCGTCGGACATGCCCTTCTTGAAACTCTTGATGCCCTTAGCAACGTCACCCATCAGTTCGGGGATTTTACCGCGACCGAACAAGAGCAGCACCACGACCAGAACGATCAGCCAGTGCCAAATGCTTAACGAACCCATGCTCTTACTCCTCTGAGCCTTCCCCGATTTAGGCTCTATCACATGTCAATTTTCAGGCGTGCCTCAAGCACGCGTCTCGTTGTGACAGAACCTAAGATGCCGAACTGCTTTTTTCAAACAGTAATATATCCCGCTCGTTAACTGAAAGCATTACATCACGCAATCCATGCGGCAATCGGTCCGCCCTGATGCGCGCCCGAACCACCTCCTCACAACGCGGCACAGCGAGCTCCAGAAGCTCGACCACGCCGATGAAGCGACGGGAGAGAATGCGGGCGGGAATGTCGCCATCCTCTTCGCCGACGCGCACTCCAGACAACCTGACAGCCACCGAGAGGCGCTTGCCTTCCGGATGGGGGCCGGCTGCAACGCTTCCGACCGGCGTTTCGACGCGGCCGTCACGAACCTGCGCATCGAAGACGTTGATCTCCGAGAAGAAGCCGGCGGCAAAAAGATCCCTCGGCTCGCGGTAGAGTTCGTAGGCCGTTCCGACCTGAACGAGGCGCCCGTCCTTCAGGAGCGCGATGCGATCCGCCATGCGCATCGCCTCTTCGGCGTCATGCGTGACGACGATAGCCGTTGCCCGCGTTTCCCTGAGGATCGCCAGCGTATCGGCACGGATCGAATCCTTCAGGCGCGAATCGAGGCCGGAAAATGGTTCGTCCATGAGCAGCACCGCCGGGCGCGGCGCGAGCGCGCGGGCAAGCGCTACGCGCTGCTGCTCGCCGCCGGAAAGCACGTGCGGATACAGATCGGCATAGTGCGACAGGCCGACACGCTCGAGCGCCGCATCCGCCTGGATCAGACCTTCCTTCTTGGAGATCGCCGTCAGACCGAAACGGACATTGTCGCGGATCGTCATGTGCGGGAAAAGCGCAAAGTCCTGAAACATCAGCCCGACGCCACGCTTTTCCGGCGGCAGGAAGACAGAGGGGCCGGAAATTTCCTGGCCATTAAGCATCAGACGCCCAGCGCTCTGCCTCTCGATACCCGCGGCGATGCGCAGCAGGGTCGTCTTGCCGGATCCCGAAGGCCCGAGCAGGCAAAGGACCTCGCCGGCCTTTGCCGCCAGGCTGACGCCCTTGATCGTTTCCTTGGCGTGATAGCTGTGGTGAATATCTTCGAAGGTCAGGCTCGCCGCGAAGGAGACGCCCGCTGTCCGTCGCGTGGTCATGACGGGAGCGTCCTGCGGATCTGAAACCATGCTCTTGCATTCCTTGACACCAGTGGCGCAGGCTCAGCGAGCCCCGACGCCATGGAAAGCCGATATCTATAATCAGGTTTTTCTAATCGGCTTCTTCGCCCTTCGGTGTCAAGAGCCCCAGTTCCTCCAGGTCGAGCTGGGTGATCGGATCCTCGTTCTCGGCCAGTTCGTCGTCGCCGGTCGGAACGGGGATGTTGAGGTTCGAAGGCACGCGGCCGGAGAGCAGCCCGGCGCCCTTCAATTCCTCGATGCCCGGCAGGTCGCGCAGTTCCTCAAGCCCGAAGTGATCGAGGAAGTCGCGCGTCGTACCGAAGGTCACCGGACGCCCCGGTGTGCGCCGGCGCCCGCGGAACCGGACCCAGCCCGCCTCCATCAACACGTCGAGCGTACCCTTCGAGGTCTGCACGCCGCGGATATCCTCGATCTCGGCGCGCGTAACCGGCTGATGGTAGGCGATGATCGACAGAACCTCGAGGGCTGCCCTTGAAAGCTTGCGGACCTCCTGTTCGTCGGTCTGAACGACGAAAGAGAGATCGGCGGCCGTGCGGAAGGCCCAATGGTCGGCCACCTGAACGAGGTTGACGCCGCGCGTCGCGTAAACGGCTTTAAGCCGCAGCATGATCGTGCGGACATCGGCGCCACGCGGCAACCGGCTCTCGATATAGGCCTCGGACACCGGCTGCGCCGAAGCGAACACCAGGGCTTCGGCGATCCGCTCGGCTTCCTGCTCCAGCCGGGGGTCGAGGGATGCCGTTTCGATCTCGTCCTCCTCGTCGGGAACGCCAGGCAGGTACTTCTGGGCTTCAGCCACGGGCTGCCTCCATCTCGGCGAGAGTCTCCGCATCGATCGGATTTGGTCCGCGCCGGAGATAGATCGGCGCGAAGGCCTCCTCTTGGCGGATCTCCAGGCGGCCCTCGCGAACCATTTCGAGCGACGCGGCAAAGGAGCTGGCGATTGCCGTCGCTCTCTCCTTCGGCGTCGTCATGTAGCGCACGAGAAAATGATCGAGCGCAGTCCAGTCGTCGAGACCACCGATCATGCGGGCCAGGATCAGCCGCGCATCGGACAGCGACCAGACGTGGCGCTTCTCGATTGTCACCTGGGTGATCGCCTGTCGTTGGCGCAGGCCCGCGTAGGCGCTCAGCAGATCGTAGAGCGAAGCGTCGAAACCGGATTTCCTCTCGGTGACGATATGCTCCGGTGCGCCTCGGACGAAAACGTCCCGGCCGAGCCGGTTTCGGTTGATGAGCCGCGTCGCCGCCTCACGCATCGCTTCCAGCCGCTTGAGCCGGAAGGCCAGCGCCGAGGCCATCTCCTCGCCGGTAGGACCGTCATCCTTCGCCTGCTGCGGGATCAGCAGCCGCGACTTCAGATAGGCGAGCCACGCCGCCATGACGAGGTAATCGGCCGCAAGCTCGATGCGGATGCTGCGCGCGCGTTCGATAAAGGCGATGTACTGTTCGGCGAGCGCCAGGACGGAAATGCGCGAAAGGTCGACGCGTTGGCTTCGGGCGAGATGCAGCAGCAGGTCGAGCGGACCTTCGAAGCCGGCGATGTCGACCACCAGCGCTTCCTCATGCAGTCCGCGCTCGGCAGTCTCATCCTGCCACAAGGGCTCCATCGGCGCCTTCGACGCAGGCTTGCCTTGTCTTTCGCCCGCATTGCTCACTGGCAGCCCGATCCTTTCCTTCAATCCCTGTTTGCCGTCAGCCTCAGTTTGCCTCAGACGGTTGCAAACAGGGCATTGAACTCCGCCCGCAGATCGACTTCGCTCGCACAGTCAGGCGCCCGGAACGCGGCTTCGGCGGCCCGCGCCCGGCGCAAGCTTTCGCCAGCCAGAACCGGCACGACATCCGCGACGGCCTTCATTTCCTCCATTATGCCATGACAATGCAAGACGAGATCAAGTCCCGCGGCAATGATGTTGCGCGCGCGGGTCGTCATGTCGCCGGCAAGCGCGTTCATCGACACGTCATCCGACATCAGCAAGCCGTCGAAACCGATATGGCCGCGAATGATCTCGCGCACGACCTTCGCAGAGGTGGTCGCCGGATTGTCCGGATCGATCGCGGTGAACACCATGTGCGCCGACATCGCCATCACCTCGTCCTTCATCGCAACGAAGGGCAGGAAGTCGCTCGCAGCAAGCTCGTCGAATGTGGCGCTGACGACAGGCAGGTTGTGGTGCGAGTCGACGAAGGTGCGTCCGTGGCCCGGCATATGCTTCATTACAGGCAGCATGCCGCCGGCCTTCAGTCCCTCGCCCATCGCACGGCCGATTGCCGTGACGGTCTCGGGATCGTGCCCATAGGCGCGATTGCCGATGACGTCGTGGCTGCCGGGCACGGGCACGTCGAGCACAGGCAGGCAATCGGCGGTGATGCCGAAGCGCATCAGGTCAAAGGCGTGCAGGCGTCCCATCAGCCAGGCGGCGCGCAGACCGAGCTTCGCGTCGCGGCGGTAGATTTCGCCGATCGCCGCGCCATTCGGATACTGCTGAACGAGCGGTGGGCGGATGCGCTGAACGCGTCCGCCTTCCTGGTCGATGAGCACGGGCGCATTGGGATTGCCGATGCTGTCGCGAAGGGCTGCCACCAGATCCGAGATCTGCTGCTCCTCGCCAATGTTGCGACCGAACAGAATGAAGCCCCAGGGGCGTTCTCCTGCAAAGAAATCGCGCTCGTCGCTCGTGAGGGAAAGGCCCTTGCAGCCGGAGATAAATGCTTTTGATTCGCTCATCCCAAAAGCATAGAGCGCGGGCTGCCCGGCGCGAAGCCACAAACACAGCGCACCCCCACTCATGCACAAGGTCATGGGCATCGGAAGCCCGAAAACGCGAAGGGCGCAGCCTCCTCGGCCGCGCCCTTCGTCAACTCGATCATTATGCCCGTTTACTTGGTAACCAGGCAGCTTCCGCCGGCGCCCTTGTACTTGGAGCAAAGGGCATTGGCCTCGTCCTTCGAACCGGCCGGGATGCGGACGCGGTAGTAGGTACCCTTGCCGGCGATCTCCGCCTTGCGGATGTCGACGCCGCGGCCGCCGATGACGCTTCCGAACTTGCTCGAAAGGCTGTTGTAGGACTTCTGCGCCTCGGCTTCCGACGGCAGAGATGCGACCTGGATGAAGTAGCCACCGGCCGGAACCGATGCCGTGGCAACCTGCTGCGCGGGCTGGGTCTCAGCCGGGAGAGCGGCCTGCTCTTCCGCCGGACGGGCGATTTCGGCAGGCTGTGCGGCCGGACGGGTCTGCGGCGTCGGCGCCTTGTCGCCACCGGCAGAAGCCGTCGTCGTGACGCTGCGCACCGGAACCTGTTCGATGTTGGCGTTACCCGTTGCGGCAAGCGCAACCTGGTCGGTGTTGGCCGCAGCCTGGCCTGCAGCAGCGACTTCGTTCGAAGGCGTTGCGGGCAGCGGCTGGGTCGTGCCGGCGACATCGGTCGCCGGTGCTGCAACCGGCTCCTCTCGAGCGACCAGCGTTCCATCCGGCTTGACGATCATCGTGCGCACCTTCCTCGGTGCGACGGCCGGCGTCTTGTCTTCTTCCTGGGCAGCGGTCTCGCCGTTGGCGCCATCCGGCAGCAGGCGATCGCCGTCCTCTTCGTTTGGCAATGCCGTCTGCAGGGTTTCGGCCTCGTTGCTGCCTTCGAGCGGCAGGGTCTCCGGCGTCAGCGTCCTCTGGACGACATCCATCGGCTCCTCGGTCGAAGAGACCAGGGCTTCCTGCTGCGGGGCACCAGCCTGAGCACCGGCAACGCGGTCATAAACCGCCTTGTCCTGGTTCGGCACGGTCTTGCCGCCCTTTTCCTCGGGCACGACCTTGACCGGGGCCTTGTCGGCCAGAATGATCTTCGGGCCTTCGGCCGAGCTGACCGCGCCGCTACCGCCCATCCAGGCGTAGACGGCAGCGCCACCAAGGATGATGACGCCGGCAACGCTTGCTGCCAGCAACATCGTGCGCTGCGAGCGACGGCCGGTGCCATATTCGCGGTATTCGCCGGCATCCTGCTGGCTCTGCGCCGCTGAAACCCGTTCGGCATCTCGGGCAACCGCCGGACGCTCGACGATCGAGCGGCGGAAGTCTTCTTCCATCGCCTTTTCAAACTCGTCGAAATCGTCAAGCGAACCCTGACCGAAAGCCGGCGCAGCGGCAGCGGCCGGTGCCGGACGGGCCGGCTCCACCTTTTCGACGGCCGCCGGACGGCTTTCCTTGACCGGAGCCGGCGTTCCGAAGAGCTGGGCCATTTCCGCGTCGATGTCGAGATCGTAGTCGGCCGGATAAGCGACCGGCTTCTCGGTCTCGATAACCGGCAGCTGCGGCACGTCCATATCCGCGATCGGGGCGACGCCGTTCTCGGCTTCGGCAATCATCGACGGATCGAAGGGCAGCGTGCTCTCGGGCTGTGCTTCCTGGCGCTCGACCGGCGCGGGAGCGACGTAAGGCTCGACGAACCGCTCCGGCTCGCGCTGGGGAACGGCCGCCTGCGCGACCGGCTGCACCGGTGCTTGTGGCACGACGGCAGCAACGACCGGCTCATCTACTGTGACGTCTGCGAAGTCGAGCTTCAGCGCCTCGTCGGAGAGCTCAATTTCGAAGTTCTCGATGTCGAAGCTCGGCTCGTGCTCCGGCTGCGCAATTGGCTTGGCCAGCTCGACCAAGGGTTCCGCGACCTGAACGGGAGCAGTAGCCACTGCCGCAACCGGCGCTGCAACAGCGGCCACCGGTGCTGCGACCGACGATACCAACGGGCCGGCAAAGGCACGCTGCTGGCTGGCGCCCGAGGCGGACGCAACCGGCGTCGCACGGCTGAAGGTGGGCGTAAAGGGATAAGGGCTCTTCTTTATCGGAGCGGCAGTGGCAACCGCTGGCGTGACCACCGGCGCAACGACGGGCTGTGTTTCCACATGGAGAGCCGGATGCGACTGGACCGCAGCGGCAACCATCGCTGAGACCGGCGGAACCGGGAACCGTTCTATGTCCGCCAGAAGATCGTCACGGCCAGCATCCTGCTCGACGACTGCCTGAGCTGCGACCACGTCTTCCTGATAGGAAGGCTCAATTTCACGCTCTTCGGCCGCGACATCGAAGCGCGGCTGTTCATAGGCCGAAAATGCATCCGCAACCGGAGCCGGCTCGGCCCAGACCGGAGCGGCTTCGACGGCCGGCGCCTGCCATGCATCGACGAACTGATCACGCGGATCGATATCCTGCGGCTCGACGTGCGCCGCAACCTCGGCAACGTCGTCCGACAACAGATCGGCTTCGCCAAGCGACAACTCGAGTTCGCGCTCAAGGTCAAACGCCGGCTCGTCGACGACGGCCTCGGCGTTGCCGTCTTCGGCAACCTGCGGCGCCACGGAGAAGGCGTGAACCTCGGCATAGTCCTCGTCAGCGACGGGGGCTGGCGCCGCTTCGACGCGTTCGGGCTGGACGAACACCGGCTCGTCAAGCTCGGCGACGGGCTCCGCCACCGGCTCATCGTGAACGACGACGTGTTCAGCTACCGGCTCGAACCGGGGCTCTTCGATCGGAGCCGGCTGCGGTGCGGACCGCGGCGCGTCGTAGCTGTCGAACGCGCGAAGCAGCTCGCCTTCGAGATCGAAGGCGGGATCTTGACGCACCGCCTCCTGGTGTCGTTGCAGTTCCTGCAACTGTTGGACGGCCGGCCGGGCATCGTAACCGACGATCCGGGCGAGTTCGGCCAACGGATCATCGTCTGCCAATACATCGAATTCAGCCGGCCCGCTTCGTGCGAATTGTTTGTCTGCCATGCTCTCCACTCACAATTGCCTGTATCGCTGTGCCAGTGCATTGTGGGAAAATGGTGACAATACTTATCGCATTTCCTCCGGTGCGGAGGTGCCTGTAATAGACAGGCCGGATTTCAATACCGAAGCGACAGCATGCACCAGCCCGAGTCTGGCAGTACTTAATTCTCTATTTTTATCGTTAACAAAACGTAATTCCGGATTCTCTTTACCTTTGTTCCAATGTGCGTGGAAGGCGGCGGCAAGATCATACAGGTAAAACGCGATGCGATGCGGCTCCTGAGCCAGTGCCGCAGCCTCGATGACTCGCGGATATTCTGCGAGCTTGGCGACGAGCTGGAGCTCCGTCGGATCCGTGATCTGGCCCAGAACGGCACTGGCGAGATCGACCGATTCGAGGTTCAGATCCGGGAATGCGTCCGCGGCCTGGCGGAAGACCGAGCGGCAGCGCGCATGCGCATACTGCACATAGAAGACCGGGTTATCCTTCGACTGTTCTGTTACTTTAGCAAAGTCGAAGTCGAGCGGTTCCGAGTTCTTCCGGTAGATCATCATGAAGCGCACCGGATCGCGGCCGACTTCATCGACGACATCGCGCAGCGTGACGAAGTCGCCGGAGCGCTTCGACATCTTCACCGGCTCGCCGTCGCGGAAGAGCTTGACCAGCTGGCACAACAGAACCGTAAGCTTCGACGAACCGCCGGAGACGGCGCGCGCCAGCGCTTCCAGGCGCTTGACGTAGCCGCCATGGTCGGCACCGAGCACATAGATCATCTCGTCGAAGCCGCGGTCGAACTTGTCCTTGAAGTAGGCAACGTCGGCGGCGAAGTAGGTATAGCTGCCGTCCGACTTGATCAGCGGCCGGTCGATATCGTCGCCGACCTCGGTCGAACGGAACAGCGTCTGCTCGCGGTCTTCCCAATCTTCCGGCAGCTGGCCCTTCGGCGGCGGCAGGGTGCCCTTGTAGACGTGGCCCTTGAAGGTCAGGTCGTTGATCGCCGTGCGGATGGCGGCAGCACCGTTCGCGTGCAGCGTGCGCTCGGAGAAGAAGACGTCGTGATTGACGTTCAGCGCCGCGAGATCCTCGCGGATCATCGCCATCATCGCGTCGATCGTCCGGTCCTTGACGAGCGGCATCCACTTGTCTTCAGGCATCAGCCTGAGGCTCGTGCCGAATTCGTCGGCGAGCGCCTCGCCGACCGGCACGAGATAGTCGCCCGGATAAAGGCCCGGCGGGATCTCGCCGATCTCTTCGCCCAGCGCCTGGCGATAACGCAGGAATGCGGACCGCGCGAGAACGTCGATCTGCGACCCCGCATCGTTGATGTAGTATTCCTTCGTGACCTCATAGCCGGAGAAGGCCAAAAGGTTGGCCAGCGCGTCGCCGACAACGGCTCCGCGGCAATGGCCGACATGCATCGGGCCGGTCGGGTTGGCCGATACGTATTCGACGTTGACCTTGCGGCCGCCACCGACAGCGCTACGGCCGTAGTCGACGCCCGCACGCGCCATGCCCGACAGCAGCTTCTGCCAGTAGGAAACAGAAAGGCGGACGTTGATGAAGCCCGGACCGGCGACGGAGACGTCGGTGACTTCCGGATCCTGCTTGAGCTTCTCGACGATGAGTTCGGCAAGCGCGCGAGGATTCATGCCGAGCGGCTTTGCCAGCACCATCGCAGCATTGGTCGCAACATCACCATGGCTCGGATCACGTGGCGGCTCGACATTGACACGGCCGAAGTCAAGCTCGGATCGCTTTTCTCGAACGCTTTCAAGCGTTTCGAGAATGTCCTTAATTCTTGATTCGAAGTCCGTGAAGAGATTCATCTGATCCGTCCGCTTTTCCCGGCCACAAGTGACCGGCGCAAAACTCAAAAAGGAGGCTCGGTTCGGCCGAACCGCAAGCCTCCGGGCGGGGGGTCCCTAGCGCAAATCGGGCGTATGGTCAAACAAGCGCTTGTGCACGCTGATCGCAAAAGTGTCGGTCATGCCGGCGAGGTAGTCGCCGACGTGCCGCGCCCGCGCCGGCTCCGCCATGCCGGCAATCTGGTCGATCCAATAGTGCTCACGCATCAGCTGCGGGTCGTCCATGAAGGCATGATAGAGATCGCAGACGATCGAGGCTGCATTTTCGCGCACGCGCATGACTTCCGGGTGCCGGTAGATCCGGGTCATCAGCAAGCGCTTGATCTGCTTGTCCGTCTCGCCCATCTCCTCAGAGAAGGTTGCCATCACGGTGCCGGCCTGGCGCACATCGGCAGCACTTTGCGGCCTTATCTCGCCGATCCGTTGCTGCGCGACGCCGATCACGTCCTCGACCATCGCGGTAATCTGACGCCGCATGATCTCATGCGTGAAGCGGCTGCTTTCAAGACCGGGATAGCGGTCATGGACCTCGCGCATCAGGCGCGCGAGAAACGGCACGTCTTCGAGCATTTCGAAGGTGAGATAGCCAGCCCGCAGACCGTCATCGATATCATGGGTGTTGTAGGCGATATCATCAGCAATGGCCGCGACCTGCGCTTCGAGGCTCGCAAAACTCGCCAGTTCCAGATCATGCAGCGCGCAATAGTCGAGGATCGGCTGCGGCACGGGCCCTCGCGTGCCCTCACCGTCCGCGGTCAGCAACGGCCCGTTGTGCTTGACCAGACCTTCCAGGCTCTCCCAGGTCAGGTTCAACCCGTCGAACTCGGCGTAGCGCCGCTCGAGCTTGGTGACGATGCGCAGCGACTGGGCATTGTGATCGAAGCCGCCATAGGGCTTCAGCATCTCGTGAAGGGCATCCTCGCCCGTATGGCCAAAGGGCGTGTGGCCGAAATCATGCACGAGAGCGACGCCTTCGGCCAGATCTTCGTCGAGCTTGAGCGCGCGCGCCAGAGCCCGGGCGATCTGCGCCACCTCGATCGTGTGCGTCAGACGGGTGCGGTAGTGATCGCCGTCAGCGGCAATGAAGACCTGCGTCTTGTGCTTCAGGCGGCGAAACGCAGTGGTGTGCACGATGCGGTCGCGGTCGCGCTGAAAATCGGAGCGCGTCGCGCTCGTCGCTTCGGGAAAGAGCCTGCCGCGCGTCATCCAGGGATTCGACGCGAACGGCGCATGTTCACCATAACCGAAGCCGAGCGCATTTTTGTCGAATGTCATCTTCCACCTAATTCGTCGTCCCATTGACGGGACATTCAAGCCTTCATACCTATAGTGAAAGCTACGGAAACACGTCATGCAAGATCGACCGATTCCGCAAGCGGAAGCAACGGCTTGGCCGCGGGTCTTGAAAGAGGCCCCGAAACCGACCAGATCGCATGCTTTAACACAGGGCAATTCTCTCCGGTTCTTGACCCCGGCAGGAGGCAGATATGACGCATGAAACCGTGACCCTCTCGGACGCTGCAGCGAAGCGGATCGCCACGATCCTGCGTTCCGACAGCCACAACAACGCCATGCGAGTGTCCGTTGAGGGCGGCGGCTGCTCGGGCTTCTCCTACAAGTTCGACCTGGTCGACAGCAGCAATGACGACGACCTGGTGCTGGAAAAGAACGAAGCCAAGGTCCTGATCGACAGCCTGTCGCTCGTCTATATGGGCGGCTCGGAAATCGACTTCGTCGACAACCTGCTCGGCCAGTCGTTTCAGATCAAGAATCCGAACGCGGTTGCAAGCTGCGGATGCGGAACGAGTTTCTCCATCTGACGCCAGCGCCCCACGTCTCTCTTAGCCGGCTCCGTTTCAACAACGAACGGAGCCGTTTGCGTCAGAGATAGGGCGATCCGAGCCAGAGAATGCGGTTCGCCAATCGATCCGCGAACGACTTTTTGCGCAGCCTTTCGAGCGTGACCGGCTCGGCTGAGGCGAGAATGTCGGAGATCGTGCCATTGATCGCCTCGGCGAAGCCATGGTCGAGAACCTCAAGGTCGAACTCGAAGTTGAGGCGCAGGGAGCGCGGGTCGAGATTGGTGGACCCGACATAGGCCCAACGCTCGTCCACGGTCAAAAGCTTGGAGTGGTTGAATGCGCCCTTCGCCCGCCAGACACGACAATGGCCCTTCAGCACCTGATCGAACTGCGCAGTCATCGCCCTGTCGACCAGCAGCAGATTGTTGACTGCGGGAACGATGATATCCACCTCGACGCCGCGGCGCGCGGCGGTGACGAGCGCGCTGATCAGTTCGCGGTCCGGCAGGAAATAGGGTGACATCACGCGGATATTCTTCTGCGCGACCGAAAACGCCCCCATGAGCATCTTGTGATTGGTCTCATTGGTGGCGTCAGGTCCGGATGGCACGGCACGCATCAGTACCGACGGCCCATCCGCCGGCAGCGGTGCCTCTTCGATCGCCCATGCGGGGCCCGCCAGAACCTCGCCACTTGAGAATTGCCAATCTTCGGACGAGACCTGGAAGATATCGGCGACCACCGGTCCGGCCATGCGGAAATGCGTATCCTGTGCCGGCGCCTGACCGGCGATCTCGCTGGTGAAGCCCACCCGGATGTTCATGCCGCCGGCAAAGGCAACCTGACCGTCGACCACAAGGATCTTTCGGTGCGTGCGCAAGTTGGCATAGGGCAGCCGTAGCCCCATGATGATGTTGCCGTTGAAAACCGCCGTCGGAACGCCCGCCGCCTCCAGATGACCGACAATGCTCGGCACCGAGTAGCGCGCGCCTACGGCGTCAATCAGCACCCGCACCTCGACACCGCGCGCCACCGCCGCGATCAGGGCGTCGGCAAAGCGTAGGCCTATGACGTCGCGATCGAAGATATAGCTTTCGAGCAGGATCGAGCGCCGGGCGCCGGCGATCGCTTCCAGCATCGCGGCATAGGCGGTATCGCCGCCGGCGAGCACCGAAATACGGTTGCCCGTGCACATGCGATGGCGTGAAACGCGGTCGCCGAGGATCTTCATCGCCGCAAATCGTTCTCCGAACTGCACCGATATGTCGGCATCCGAAACGTCGAAGCGGCCGAACTGATCCGGCCCCTGCCCGCGCAACAGAGCGCGTTGCGAGCCGATTGAGGAGCGCCGGATACGGTTGATTCCGGCAACGGCATAGATCAGCGCGCCGACGATCGGCGAAAGCAGGACGACACCGACCCAGCCCGCCGCGGCGCGCACGTCGTCCTTCGTCATCGCGGCATGAATGGCCGCGGGAATGCCCAGCGCGAAGGACAAAAGCGCCAGGATATGCGGCCAATAATTCTGCACGAGATCGATCATGGGCGGGACTATAGCCCGCCAACGGGCGGAATCAATTCGACGCCTGCAGCGTATACCGTATCGACCGCTGCCCCCTGATGGGAAGCGTCGGTGCGGCTCGCGCGCGCTGTTGAAAACCCGCAGGCAACGGATTTGTCAAAAGAATCCGGAGCGGCTAGAAATGACCCCGCCAAGGACTTAACCGACATGGAAGGGCGTTTCGAGCCATGAAGATTGCCACCTGGAACATCAATGGCGTCAAGGCGCGAATCGACAGCCTGCTGGCCTGGCTGAAGGAAAGCGGACCGGATATCGTCTGCCTGCAGGAGATCAAATCGGTCGACGACGGCTTTCCGCGCCTCGAGATCGAGGCGCTTGGCTATCATGTCGAAACACACGGCCAGAAGGGCTTCAATGGCGTCGCGCTGCTTTCCAAGCTGCGGCCGGACGAGGTCAATCGCGGCCTGCCTGGTGACGATACGGACGAACAGTCACGTTTCATCGAAGGTATCTTCTCGGTCGAAGGCGGCGCGATCCGCGTCTGCTCGCTCTACCTTCCGAACGGAAACCCCGTCGACAGCGAGAAATATCCCTACAAACTCGCCTGGATGCGCCGGCTGGAGGCCTATGCGAAGCAGCGCCTGTTGCTCGAAGAACCCTTCATCCTTGCCGGCGACTACAACGTCATCCCCGAGGAACACGACTGCTGGGATATCAAGGTCTGGCAGAACGATGCCCTCTTCCTGCCGGAAACGCGCGCGGCATTTCGCCGGCTGCGCAACCTCGGCTTCACCGACGCTGTGCGCGCGACGTCGGACGCTGTGCCGCTCTATACGTTCTGGGATTATCAGGCCGGCTGCTGGCCGAAAAATTTCGGCATCCGCATCGACCATTTGATGCTGTCGCCGGAGGCGACCGATCGGCTGGTGTCAACATCCATCGACAAGCATGTCCGCGCCTGGGAGAAGCCTTCGGACCACGTGCCCGTCATCGGGACGTTTGCGTTCGCGCCCGCTTAAGGCGCATTTTTCCAGATCTTAGTGTGTGGAGAATGATCCCTGGGCCGGCGGCGGTTCGGGGAACGCTCGACGATGACAATCAGTCGTCGTCGCCCTGCATGTGCAGGTTCTGCGACAGTGCGATTGCCGTGCGTCGATCGTCCTCGCTGGCAAGCGAGAAGGCCTGCTCCTGCATCGACTGCATCCAGGGCCGATCCTTCGGCGAACACTGGTCGAGTGCCGCAGTCATGAACGCGAGACCACGAACGGTCTGGCCTTCCTGGAAAATCACATTGCCAAAGACGCCCATGGCGCCGGCGTGACCGCTCTTGCGCGCACGATTGAGCCACTTCTTGGCCTGCTGAACGTTCACGCTACCGCCCTCGCCCGACAAGAGCATGCGCGCGAGCTGGAACTGCGCCTCGGCGACGCCGAAGGTCGATGCCGCCTGGAAATAGAGCTGGCGCGCCTGGGACATGTCGGACTTGATCGGGCTGTCGGGAATGCCGCGGCGATAGTAGCCGGCAAGGGAGATCAACGCGTTGACGAAGTAACCGGTGTCTTCCGACCCCGGCTCCACGCCCTCCTGGGCGATTTCGCTATAGATCTTGAAGGCTTCGAGGTCGTTCTCGGCGACGCCGTCGCCATAGGCGTACATGTTGGCGAGGGCCCAGCGGGATCCGGTGTGGCCCTTCTCGGCCGCGTATTTGTAAGCTTCTACGGCCTCGTCCTTGCGGCCATTCTTGTAGGCGGAAAACCCGAACTTGAAGAGCGCGAACGGACCTGATTCCTTGGTGACGCCCGCACCGGGATCAAAAGCGTAGGCCGGCATGGCGAAGGTCCCACAGACCGCCAGCGACACGCCGAGTATCGCAACCTTTAGTGACTTTAGTTCACCCGCAAGCATCACAGTCTAATTCTTCCGTTCCAGCCGGCCACGCCGAACCCATCACCGCTGCAAACACACAAGCCCGGACGACCCGCCGCCGGGAACTGCACCAACTCCGCCGACAAAGCCGGCGCAACCTTTCCACAATGAAACTTCGACATAGTCCCCGAAGCAGTCATTTTGATGGACCACTTGCACTGGCGTGCCGGAGGCCACATTTCTCATGACGGTCATCGATCCAAGTTTCATTTCACCCCAAACGCTGCAGGTATCGCACTCACATTGCAGGCTTGTCCCTATATCGCTGCTCCCTGTTTGTGGCGGGAAATGGACATAGCCGGAACGAGTCTGATCCTAGCAAACTCTAGCATTAAAAGTGTTGCTGAATCGTCACATTGCGGGACAGTGCGGACGCGTGGTTAAGAGGCTCCACACATAAGAAAGGCCCGGTAAAACCGGGCCTTGCAGGATCAGATGACGAAGGATCAGAACTTCACTTTGATCGATGTCGAAATGGCACCGACAAAGTCGTCGTCGAAATCGTAGGAAACGTCGTCACCAATGACGTCGTCACCATACTTCACCGCACCGGAACTGCCGCCGGTCATGATGCCGACAGCACCAGCAAGACGGAACTCAAGGTTCTCGGTCGGCGTGTAGGAAACACCGGTTCCCAGCGTCCAGGTGTCGGTCTGCGTTCCATAACCGTGGCTGGTGCCGCGGTCCCAGGTCAGGCTGACGGCGCCGCTCCACTGATCATTGAACTTGTGGCCGACACCGCCGGTGATCGTCCAGCCGTCACGGTAGAGAAGATCAAGGCTCGTGCATGGCGTAGTACGGGAGACCGTGGCGGGGCAGAACTTCAGGACCTGAAGCTGGCTCCAGTCCGTCCACTTCACCGAGCCAAATGCCGCCCAACCGGGTGCAAAGCCGCTCTGCAGCTTGAGTTCCAGCGAGTCCGGCATCGAAGCCGCACCGTTTACGTCGTATTTCGTACCGGTCACAAGGCCCACACCCGGTACAACGAAGCCCAACTGGCGAAGGTCGATGAAGCCCGAGAGGTTATCCAGATCGACAGCACTGTTGTAGACGAGGCTCGCTCGCAAGGCATACTCGGGGATTTCGTAGGCAGCACCTGCGCGCCAGCCCCAGCCATGCCCTCCAAGCTCGAGCCTGCCAATGCCGGTAAAGGCACCAGCGAGCGGCGTGCCTGTATAATCCTGAACCAGCCGTTCCTTGAAGCCGTTGACTTCCTGATAGAAGACGCCGCCGATCACACGGAACTGGCCTGGCCCCATGTCCCATTTGTAGGAGCAGGTCGCGGCGTAGTTGTCGCTCTCTACCTTCGTTTCGATATTGCTGTTGGCACCGGCCCAGTTCTGCCCCGGATTGGTGTGGGCACCCCAGGGCTGGGAGTAGTCAGCCATACAGTCGACGCTGTCACCAAAGGCCGCCTTAACGCCGACGCGCGGAACCCAGTAGCTCTCGGTGTCGTCAGCAGTATTCGGTCTGTTGTTGAGATTGCCGCCACCAAAAGTCCCGGTAAGGATGTTGGTGTTCCCGGTATCGGTATCACGGACGTTCTTCAATTCGCGCTGCGGATTGACGTAGGTCGCCGACGCTTCCCCCGCATAATCCGACGGGTCGAACAGCAGATCGATGTTGTAACCGCCGCGCTCAAGACCGCCCGCGTGCGCGGCGGAGGCAAACAGCAAACCCGCTGCTACCGACAGAACACCCCGCTTTAAATTCATGTGAGCCATCCAGCTCCTCCCCCTGCACTGCAAAACTGCGACATTCCACCTCATGTCGTGTGGGCCGAAGTATTCTCACGATCCCGTGAAATCGCAAATGCGAGATCTAGCAGTTAGCAGGCTCGATCGGTCACAGAATTTACGTAAGATTCTCATGATTTAGCCACAATGGCGCCAGATCGGAACCATTTTTCCAGAATCATGGATGAAATCCACTGAATTAGAATGGATTTCCAAACCATCGAAAACCTGTGTCGCCTGAACAACATTATCGCTTTTTGCGGTAGAACAGCGAAAAACTCCGTTGAAGTTCCGCTCAAACGCCACGCGCGCTTAATGACCCGCGCAGCAGATTCAACTGATCGAATCAATGCCAAATCTCGATAGGCTGAAGTCTATCTTGTATCTCTAAAATAAAAAATCCGCGGCATTTCTGCCGCGGATTTCGATTTCTGACGGTCAGGCATTCTCTTGAACGCCCTCTCGTTGAATCCGTCGATTAACGGCCTCAACCGGCCTCGGCGACGCGCGTCAGCGCAACGCTCAGCGATTCCTTCTGGAGATCGAGCTCTACGAGGCGTTCACGTTCCGCTTCGACCAGTTCCGGCTTTGCGTTGGCGACAAACTTCTCATTGGCCAGCTTGCCGAGGATG
The DNA here is from genome assembly GCF_058791875.1 of Ensifer sp. EB106-05-01-XG146. Classification (NCBI taxonomy): domain Bacteria; kingdom Pseudomonadati; phylum Pseudomonadota; class Alphaproteobacteria; order Hyphomicrobiales; family Rhizobiaceae; genus Ensifer; species Ensifer sp. EB106-05-01-XG146. The sequence continues at coordinate 1,317,517 of NZ_JBYTDX010000001.1, read as the reverse complement.
CGCTCGCGCTCGGCTTCCACCTTGGCGATCGCCTTCTCAAGTCGGGCCTTCTCGGCGGAAAGGTCGATCAGGTTGCCGAGCGGCAGGCAGGCCGTTGCCTCGCCAACGACGATCTGGGCGCTGCCGCGCGGCGCAACAGTGGCGTGGTCGATATGCTCGACGCGCGCCAGACGACCGATGGCCTGGGCATGCTGCTGCAGGCGCTCGCGCGTCAGGTTGTTGGCACCGACAACGATCAGCGGCGCGGTTGCCGCCGGCGGGACGTTCATCTCCGAACGGACCGAACGAATGCCCGAAACCAGATCGATCAGCCAGTTGATCTCGTCGGCCGCCGTGTCGTCAGCATAGGACGGCGCCGGCCATTCGGCGTGGCACAGCAGCGTCGAACGCTCCTGGCCCTCGCCTGCCGTCTGCGCCCAGAGCTCTTCCGTCATGAACGGCATGAACGGGTGCAGCAGCTTGTAGATCTCGTCGAGAACGTAGGCGACGCAGGCCTGCGACTCGCGTTTTGCCGCTTCGTCCTCGCCACTGAAGATCGGCTTCAGCAGTTCGAGGTACCAATCGCAGAACTGGTTCCAGACGAACCGATAGAGGCTGCCGGCCGCGTCGTTGAAGCGATAGGCATCGAGCGCCTCGGTGACGTCGCGGATGGTCCGCGACAGCTCCGTCAGGATCCAGCGGTTGACGGTGAGCGATGAGGTTTCGGGAATGAAACCATCGCTGCTGGTAACGCCATTCATCTGGGCAAAACGCGTCGCGTTCCACAGCTTGGTGCCGAAGTTGCGGTAGCCGGCGATGCGGGCCGGGTCGAGTTTCACGTCACGCCCCTGGGCCGCCATGATCGCCAGCGTGAAGCGCAAGGCGTCAGCACCGTATTCGTCGATCAGTTCGAGCGGATCGATGACGTTGCCCTTCGACTTCGACATCTTCTGGCCGTTCTTGTCGCGAACGAGCGCATGGACATAGACCGTATGGAAAGGCTCGACCGGAGTGCCGTCGGCATCCTTCATGAAATGCAGGCCCATCATCATCATCCGGGCAACCCAGAAGAAGATGATGTCGAAACCGGTGACCAGCACGTCGGTCTGATAGTACTTCTCCAGTTCCGGCGTCTCGTTCGGCCAGCCGAGCGTGGAAAACGGCCAAAGCGCCGAGGAGAACCAGGTGTCGAGAACGTCTTCGTCACGCGTCAGGATTTCGCCCGGCTTGAAGTTCTCGAGCAGATCCTCGACATAGGCCTTCATCGGGCCTTCATGCGCCAGATAATGCTGGATCGCCGCGTGCAACGCCTCTTCCTCGGTCTTTTCGACGAAGACCTGACCGTCCGGACCGTACCAGGCCGGGATCTGGTGCCCCCACCACAGCTGGCGCGAAACGCACCAGGGTTGAATGTTTTCCATCCACTCGTAGTAGGTCTTCTCCCAGTTCTTTGGAACGAAGTTGGTCCGACCTTCCTTGACGGCGGCGATCGCGGGCTTGGCCAGCGTCTTCGCGTCAACGTACCATTGCTCCGTCAGACGCGGTTCGATCGGCACGCCGCCACGGTCGCCATGGGGAACCATGTGCTTGTGCGGCTCGATCTTGTCGAGCAGGCCCGCCTCTTCGAAGATGCGAACGATGATCTTGCGCGCTTCGAAGCGGTCCTTGCTTTCGAGTTCGTCCCAGGCGCCGTGCAGGGCAGCCGGATCGCTGAGCCCTTCGAGGAAATCCTCGTTGTCCTTGATCGTGATGCGGCCTTCGATCGTCATGATGTTGATCGCGCGCAGACCGGCGCGCTTGCCGACGTCGAAGTCGTTGAAATCATGCGCAGGCGTGATCTTCACCGCACCGGTGCCGGCGGTCGGATCCGCATAGTCGTCGGCAACGACAGGAATGCGGCGACCGACGATCGGCAGAATGACGTGCTTGCCGATCAAAGGCTTGTAGCGCTCATCCTCCGGATTGACCGCGATGCCGCTGTCTCCGAGCATGGTTTCAGGACGCGTCGTGGCGACGACGAGGTAATCGCGCTTTTCCCACTCGGTCGCCTTGCCGTCTTCATCGAAGGCGACCGGGTAATCGAAGGTTACGCCAGGCTCCAACGGATAGCGCAGGTGCCAGAGGTTGCCGTTGATCTCGTGCTGCTCGACCTCCAGGTCCGAAATCGCGGTCAGAAGCTTCGGGTCCCAGTTGACCAGGCGCTTATCCTTGTAGATCAGGCCTTCCTTGTAGAGCGAAACGAAGACCTCGAGAACGGCTTCGGACAGACCTTCGTCCATGGTGAAGCGTTCGCGCGACCAGTCGCAGGACGCGCCAAGACGCTTCAATTGGTTGAAGATGAGCCCGCCCGATTCGGCTTTCCATTCCCAGACCTTCTCGATGAAGGCTTCGCGGCCCATCTGCCGGCGGTGCTGCTGGCTCTCCATCAGCTTACGCTCGACGACCATCTGGGTGGCGATGCCTGCATGGTCCATGCCCGGCTGCCACAACACATCCTTGCCGCGCATGCGTTCGAAACGAACGAGCACGTCCTGAAGCGTGTTGTTGAGCGCGTGGCCCATGTGCAGCGAACCCGTCACGTTCGGCGGCGGGATCACGATGCAGAAACTGTCGGCGCCGGGCTTGGCACCCGCCCCTGCACGAAACGCGTTTTCTTCGTCCCACTTCTTGGCGATACGCGGGTCGACGGATGCGGAATCGTAGGTCTTATCAAGCATTTTGGAGCCAATTTACGAGATTGATGTCAGCGTCTTGTAAACCGGAACGGCCGGTGCAAGTCAACACGAACGCAAAAAGCCGCGACGATCGCGCGGCTTCTTTCGTGTTCGGATTCGGCATTTAGCGGCGGGGGCCGCGCGCGACGCGTTCGATTTCCTCGCGGACGAGCCGCTCGACAAGCGTCGGCAGATTGTCATCGAGCCATTCCTGCAGCATCGGCCGTAGCATCGCTTCGGCAATTTCATCAAAGGAACGCCGCGATTCCTGATCCACTGCGTGGGCAAGATCGCCGAACGACTGAGCGACCTTGCGGCCGACCTCCGGCGAGACGATCGCGGCAAGCGCCGTCTCCGGCGCGGGCGCTTCCGGCGGAACGACGGCGGCCACCGGCGGAACCGCGCTTAGAACTTCCGGGAGTTCGACTGGCGGCGGCGCTACGACTTCCGGCTCTGCCGGCGCCTCAACTGCAGCAACGGGCTCGATCACCGGCGCTTTCGGCGCGGAAACTGCTGCCATGCGCGAGGTGACGACCGGACTGTCCTGAATAGCGACGACCTGCGGCGCAGGCGGCACCTCACGTCCGGCAAAGCTCGTCGTATGACGCTCGGACGCGGCGCGAACCCGTGCTGCGACATCGGCAAGTGAAAGCGGCGGCTGCGCTGCCGGCGACGGCTCCGACAGCCCGGCCTGGCTGTCCACGACCGGTTCGACAAACGCGGCCTTGGGCGCCTCATCGCGTCGGCCAAAGGCGATCGTCTCGATCTCGCTGTCGATAGTCAGCTCGATCTCGTCGTTGCCCTCGTCCTCGAACTGCTCCTGCGGCGCAAATCCGGCTTGCCCGGGTTCGTTGCTCTCAATGATCTTGCGAATGGATGCCAGGATTTCATCCATCGACGGTTCACGCGCGACATTGAGCTGTGCCATTTCCATCCTCGTTTGACGCGGCAGACATGTGTCCCAAAACTGGACATGCGCCGATTTCCGACAAACCTTAAGTGAGTTCGCGAACGAAACATACGCCACGAATCAACGCTAAGGATTCTTGCACAGATTTGTTTTCAGGGGAAAAAATAGAAACGCCCCGGGGAAGACCCGAGGCGTTGGCAGGTACTCAATGATGCGAACGGACGCCTTAGCGACCGTCAACGGTTCGCAGACCGAACCACTTGTCCTTGACCACTTCGTAGTGCTCTTCGGCACGGTATTCGGCAACCTGCAGGCCCTGATCCTTCACGGTCAGCCGCGCGGCGGCAGCAAGCAGCGAATAGCTCGCAACGACCGCGTCGCGCTGGGCAACGGCCAGAAGTTCCTGTGCCTGAAGCACGTCCTGCTGCGAATCAAGCACGTCGAGTGTCGTACGCTGGCCGACCTTGCGCTCTTCGATCACGCCATCGAGAGCCAGCTTGGCGGCGGAGATCTGCGCCTTGTTGGCGGAGATGCGCGCAATCGCGGCTTCCAGCTGAGCATAGGCGGAGACAATAGTCTGCTGTACCGCCGCACGCGCCGAATCGACGAGGATGCGCTGCTGGCCGAGACGTTCCTTGGCCTGGCGGATCTGGCCGTACTCGGCGCCACCCTGATAGATCGGAACTTCGAGGCGAGCCGTAATGCTCGATGCATTGCTATCGAACTGGCTGGCATTGCCGGTGGTGCGGCCAACCTGGCCCTGCAGCGTCACACCGGGGAGCATCGTGCCTTCCGCCGACTTGACCTGATAACCGGCCGAATCAACGGAGTACTGCGCCGACAGAATGATCGGGCTTTCGCGCAGACCGGTCGCGACGGCCTGATCGAGCGTGCGCGGCAGGGCCTTCGAAGCCGGCGAAGCCTGCTTGATGCCACGCGGCACATCGCCGACGATCTGTACATAGGTCGCTTCGCTCTGCTTCAACTGAGCGACGGCGACGATAAGCTGCGACTGGGCGTTGGCGAGCGAGGCTTCGGCGAGGCTCACGTCCGTTCGGGTGCCTTCGCCCACATCGAGACGGGCTTTCGCCGCGTTAACCTGCTCCTGAAGGAAGGCGATGTTCTGCTTGCGGATCGATACGAGCTGCTGGTCGCGCGCGATGTTGGAATAGATGGTCGCGGCCGAAAGGAGAATCGATATCTCGTTGGCGCGCAGCGATTCGCGGGTCGCAAAGACGTTCGATTCAGCGGCGCGCACATTGTTCAGCGTCTGAAAGCCGTCAAACACCATCTGGTTTACGGTGATGCCGACCTGTCCCTGGTGGAGGTCTTCGCTCAGGGTCTTTTCTCTGTCGATGGTCGAAAGCGTTCCGGACGCGAATGCCGCCACCTGGGGGCGAAAGCCGGACTTGGCAATCGGCACGCTCTCGTCGGTCGCCCTGAGGCCGGCCCGCGCGGCGTTCAGGTCAGGGTTGTTTGCGTAGGCTTTGGCCATTGCGCCGAAGATCGTTTCGGCCAGTACTGCGTGCGGTGCAAGCAGCAAGCTTGTCGAAACGGCGGCCAGGAGGGCCGCTTTGCGGACAATCGACACCATTACTTCTCTCTCCGATCGGGGCGGCAGAGCCTGCCCTCTATTTCCGCGGCGCCGCTCTTTGTGAAAAAAGCGACCCCAACTAGACACGGCGATGAAGCGCTCACACCGCCCACTGGTGAGCAAATCACTACCACTGCACTCTTTGAAACCCGGAATCAGCATTCCGACAACTGCGCAGCCATACTCTGCGCAGCCATTTCAAAAAGAAACAAGTACCGCGTTGCGAATTGGCAACATTGTTATTTTAGCAACGCAATTAATTGTTGATATCCCTCAATAAGCGGGACCTCAAAAAACAAATTCCTGTGCACGACGGAAGCCGGGAAGCGGCTTGACCGCGGTGTTGAAATCGGGGCGCTCGGACGTCTTTCCGTGCTCGTGCACATAGAGTTTAGCGCGAGAAGCATTGCCAAATCCTTCAACGACGACCAGCCGCCCGCCATCGCGCAGCTGCTCGAACAAAGCGGTCGGCAGGACTTCGACCGAGCCGTGAACGAAGATCACGTCATAGGGTGCCTCGGCGGCATATCCCTTCTCGAGTTCGCCGGTCACGACGGCGATGTTGTCGTAGCCGAGGCGAGACAGCGTTTCCGTCGCGGTGGCGGCGAGGCCTTCATCGCTTTCGAGCGCAACGACCGAACCTGCAACCTGTGACAGCAGTGCGGACGCGTAGCCGGTGCCGCAGCCGATCTCCAGGACGACATCGGACTTGGCGATTTCGGCCAGCTGGAGAAGCTTGGCGAGCGGCGACGGCTCCATCAGGAAACGCGGTGCGTTGCCATTGGTAACCTCAAGCGCGATATCCGTGTCGATGTAGGCAAGCTCTTTCATCTTGGCAGGCACGAATTCCTCGCGCGGCACGCTCAGGAACGCGGACAGAACCGAGTGGGACGTGACATCCGTCGTGCGGATCTGGTTGTCCACCATCTTGGTGCGCGCTGCTTCGAAATTCATGGTAGTGCCCTCGTGTCCGGATAGGCGCGGCGCCCGCTTTCGGGCAAGCACGCACGATCGTCTTCTGGCTCCCGTCGGAAAGCCTTTGAGGTAAGCTCATAAATCGGCGCCCGGCCGGTTTCAAGCGATAGCGGCAATCTGCGCCGGAAAAACGGGAGGGAATTGCACTGCGAATGGCGGAGGCAACACGATTGCCGGCCGGGATCAGCGTCCCGGCGCGCCTTCCAGCCCAACGAGGGCAATCTTGGTGTAGCCGGCGTTCTGAATGAGGTTCATCACCGTCATCAGTTCACCGTAGTCGACGGCTTTGTCCGCGCGCAGCAGAACGCGCGTCTCGGTATTGCCTTCGGTCAGGCGCTTCAACTCGTCGGCAAAGCTCTCGCGCGCCGTCTCATCGTTGCCGATCGCCAGAGCCAGATCCGCCTTCAAAGTCACGAAGACCGGCTTGTCGTCCCGCGGAGCCGGCTTTGCAGCCGATTGCGGCAGGTCCACCTTCATGTCCACGGTGGCAAGCGGCGCCGCCACCATGAAAATGATCAACAGCACCAGCATGACGTCGATGAAGGGGGTGACGTTGATCTCGGCGTTTTCATCGAGATCGCCGCCACCGTCGCTGATTTTTCCGGCCATAGGTCACCCGATCCTTGCGATGGTCGTCTCGGTGTGACCGAAGTCCTGGCGGCGCGGCTGCGCCTTGCGGGCCAGGCGATGGTCGAGGTCGCGGCTGACGAGCCGTTCCACGGCCGCCGCGGCATCGGCGAGAATGACCTTGTAGCCACCGACCGAGCGGGCAAAATAGTTGTAGATGACGACGGCCGGGATCGCCGCCACCAGGCCGATAGCGGTCGCCAAAAGCGCCTCCGCGATGCCCGGCGCCACGATCGCCAGATTGGTCGTCTGCGCCTTGCTGATGCCGATGAAGGAATTCATGATCCCCCAGACCGTGCCGAACAGGCCGACGAATGGGCCGACGGAGCCGATCGAGGCCAAGATGCCGGTGCCACTTGTCATGCGCTTACCGGCGCGAACCTCGATGCGGGTCAGAAGCGAGGAAACACGCTCCTTCAGGCCGCCCGTCGGCGCATGGTCGATCACCGCCTCCGAGCGGGCCATTTCGTCGATCGCCGCGGCGACCATTTCGGGCGCCGGTCCCGACTTGCCGTCAAAGGCTCCCTTGACGTCTGCCAGGCCGTTGGCAGCCGACAGCAGGCGAACTGCGCGCGTCAGGCGCGCCTTGGCGCCAAAGAGTTCCAGCAACTTGACCACAAAGATCGCCCAGGTGGCGACGGACGCCAGCGCAAGGCCAATCATCACGCTCTTCACCACCACGTCGGCGGCCATGAACATGCCAATCGGCGAAAGATCATGCGGCAACACCGGGCTTGCTGCACCCTCGCCCGTTGCCGGCCCGCTTTCCGCCGTCACCGGGGCGCCTTCAACGGTTACCGGAGCCCCCTCGCCCGACGTAGCGGCAGGAGCTTGCAGTGTCGGCTGCGCCTGCGTCGCCGGTTCCGCTGGCGGAACGGTTACGGCCGTGCCCTGACTTTCTGCCGTCGGCGCGGATGCGGACGGCGCCGTTGCTCCGCTTTGCGTACCATTAACCGCGGGTGCCTGCGTCGTCGCTTGGGCCAAGGCGGCCGTTGGCGAAGCTGCGGAGGACAGGACCAGCATCGCGGCTGCCAACAAATTGATCGTCGATCGGGCTCGTCTCGGCATCTCGTTCCTCACGTACTGGTCCATTTCGTCGTGTCAGGGCGAAGGGTTTTCCGTCATCCGCCGCTACCCTTGCGCGCTTCCGGGGCTCTTTAAGCAAAGGAAAACCGAATGACAAGGATTTGTGGAGTTTATCAATCAAGAATAATTTCGCAACCACCCATTGCCGGAGCTGGACAGGCGTTTTCAGGGCGTCGGCTGATCTTCGATGAAGGTGTCGCTGCGCCAATCATAGGTGCGATGGCGCTCCCATGGACGGGCAAGCGTCGTGAAAGCCGGCCGGATTTGCATGACGGGTGAGCCCTGCCCTTCCTGCTGCTCCGCCCGAATTTCGATTGCGCCCATGCGGCGCAGCGTCCGTGCGTCGACGATGCGGGCTCGGCGCGGCGCGCACGCTTCCACATCGACCCGCGCGGCGACCACGATCAAGTCTGCCTGATCGCACAGGGCGGGAAAGAGGCGCGGATTTTCGAGGGTGACGATCGTCCAGCCGATGGCGCTGCGCGCCGCACACCATTGCTTGTCGCGGCAGACAAATCGGCCTGGCCGGCTTGCCTCGATGGCCGATGAAAAATCCGCACGGATCGCCGTAGCCTTCTCTCCATCGATCGGCGGCGCTCGTCGGACCGCCTGTTCCATAGCCGGGTAAAGATCATCGGCTGCAGGCGGGAGCATGACCGGCCGCTCGTGCTCCCCCACGGCGAGCGCTCGTTGCCATTGCGAAAATATGAAGTCCGGCGGGCGCGGCCGGTTCGTTGCGATGGCATCATCCGTGACCAGGCCGAGAAGGCGTCCGTCCTCGGCGATCACGATGTCGGGCCGACTCCCATCTTCCAATGCCAGACTGAAGAAGCCTGCACAGATCAGCACGATGCCAGAGATTGCCAGCCAACTGCGCAGCACGCAGAGAAAAACCCCGCCGATCGCGATCAGCACGAAGCCGATGGGTCCGATGCGGCCGGTCACGACCTCGCCATCGAGCGACGTCACGAACCGGGCGACGTCGAGCATCCGATCGAGACCCCACGCCATCGCCATCAAAGGCATATGCTCAAGCCCGAACGGCATCAGAAGCATGGCGAACAGACCGAACGGCATGATCACGATGCTGATCAGCGGCATGGTGAGAATGTTTGCGAGCAGGCCATAGGCCGGCAGCCTGTGGAAGTAGGCGATCGAATAGACCGACGTTGCCAGGCCGCCGATGAGCGAGGTGATGAGGATGCCTGCGGCGACGCCGGTGATGAGGCGCCCCTTGGTGCGGCCGCCAGCCGCTTCGGCCTTGCCGTTGCGCCGTTCGCGCCAGCGCCCGTAGCCGGCAACCAGCGCCAGGGTGGCGGCGAAGGACATCTGGAAGCCTGGCCCGGCCACAGCCGAAGGCATGAGAACCACGATGACGATTGCGGCGAGCGCGACGTTGCGCAGGCTGATCGACATGCGGTCGAAAAACACCGCGACCAGCATGATCGAGATCATGATCCAGGCGCGAAGTGCCGATACGGCGCCGCCGGAAATGAGGATGTAGAGGCAGACCATCAGCAGCGCACCGGCAGCGGCAACCTTCTTGATCGGCGCACGGTGCGCCAGCCCCGGAACCATGCTGAGAACAGTGCGTGCGCCGATCAGAAACGTGCCGGCTGCCAGCGCCATGTTGAGGCCGGAGATCGCCAGCACATGCGCTAGCCCCGCCTGTCGCAGCACCTCGACCGTCTCCCGGCTGATGGCCCTTTCCTCTGCGGTCACCAGAGCCGCCGCTAGCGCGCCGGTATCGCCGCCGATCGAGGCGCGAATCCTCTCGCCAACCGTTTCCCGCATTGCGGCCATCGTTTTTGCCGCTGCCGAACGCAGCGAGAAAGCCGTCCCCGGCTCTTCGGTCGCCACCTTCTCGGATAGTTTGGGCGCGCCGTAGAAAAACCCGACGGCGCCGATTCCCTTGAAATAGCTGTCGAAGGCGAAATCGTTCAGGCCGGGCAGCGCCGGACCCGAGGGCGGAGACAGCCGCGCCCTGCCCTCGATCAGGGCGCCGAGCGGAAACGGCTCTCCGGAGCCCCGCGTCACCAGCGTCGCCTTCAGCGGCTGGCGGCGCAGCTTTGGCCGGCTCGTTTCCTCGATCTCCAGCCCGTAGCGCCACCGGCCGCGATCATCCTGCTCGCGTGAAAAGACCACACCCCGAAGGTTCGTGGTCACCGGAGCGTCGAGAACAATGGTGTCGGTGCGCCATGTCTCGATCGCGACCAGCAGCATGCCGGAGATGAAGAGCGTAACCGCAATCAACGGAGCCCTCAAAGGCGCCAGCCGCCACCGACAGGCCAGCGCTGCTATTCCGAAAATGCACAGCAGCACTGCAAGATTGGCAATCCGGATATCGAAGGGCAGCGCCAGCCAGGCGAGCACGCCGAAGATCAAGAACACCGGGATCAACACGAAACCGTGACCGAATGCCCGTTCCTCTTCGATGGCGGCGAGGAATGCCGGTTTAAGCGCGGCAGGCCGGAAACGGGCTGCGCGGCCCGCAATTGCTTGCCACGATGGCCGGAGAAACAGGGAGAACCGGCCTCGCGTAGGTAATGTCGCGGCGATAACGGCGGCATCGGATCCGGGAAGCCTGAAGCTTCCGCGTTCGACGTCGAGCGACGCTTGCCGCATTTCCGTTTCGCTCATTGCGCCCGCACTTTGGACCCTGACTTCGCGGTCGATCATGCAACCAACGCAGCGCAACTGCAACCGAGGCGCTATCTGCCGAAAAAAGCGGCAAACCTATATAGAATGGTACCGCACCATCATCGGACGAGCTTATTGATCTCTTTGGACTTATTGCCGTAACATGCCATTATTGCGTCGCCATATGCACATTTTCGCATCGCACAATTTGCCTTTCGTACAGCTTGGCAGTCGAAAATAAATCATATAGCAAATTCGCAACGTTCATTGTCGTGGCACGTCTGTGTGCCACGTTGCCATAAGACGGAGGGTCCGATGACTGATAAAACCGCGGTTGTAACACTCGATGGAAAGTCGGCGGATCTTCCTGTGCGATCTGGGTCCATCGGCCCTGACGTCGTGGACATCGGCTCGCTCTACAAGCAGACGAAGATGTTCACCTACGACCCGGGCTTCACGTCGACGGCGTCGTGCGAATCCAAGATCACCTATATCGACGGCGACGAAGGCGTGCTGCTCCACCGCGGCTATCCGATCGAACAGCTCGCCGAGCACGGCGACTTCCTGGAAGTCTGCTACCTGCTGCTTTACGGCGAACTGCCGACGAAGGCGCAGAAGGCTGACTTCGACTACCGCGTCACGCACCACACCATGGTGCACGAGCAGATGTCGCGCTTCTTCACCGGCTTCCGCCGCGACGCACACCCGATGGCCGTCATGTGCGGCTGCGTCGGCGCGCTTTCTGCCTTCTACCACGACTCGACCGACATCACCGATCCGCACCAGCGCATGGTTGCGTCGCTGCGCATGATCGCCAAGATGCCGACGATTGCGGCCATGGCCTACAAGTACCACATCGGCCAGCCATTCGTTTACCCGAAGAACGACCTCGACTACGCCTCGAACTTCCTGCGCATGTGCTTCGCCGTTCCCTGCGAAGAATATGTCGTCAACCCGGTTCTGTCGCGCGCCATGGACCGTATCTTCATCCTGCACGCCGACCACGAACAGAACGCTTCGACCTCGACGGTTCGTCTCGCCGGCTCGTCGGGTGCCAACCCGTTCGCCTGCATCGCGGCCGGCATCGCCTGCCTCTGGGGCCCGGCGCACGGCGGCGCCAACGAAGCGGCACTCAACATGCTTGCCGAAATCGGCACGGCCGACCGTATTCCGGAATTCATCGCCCGCGCCAAGGATAAGAACGATCCGTTCCGCCTGATGGGCTTCGGTCACCGCGTCTACAAGAACTACGATCCGCGCGCCAAGATCATGCAGAAGACCACGCATGAAGTGCTCGCCGAACTCGGCCACAAGGACGATCCGCTTCTCGAAGTGGCGATGGAACTCGAACGCATCGCGCTCACCGACGAGTACTTCATCGAGAAGAAGCTCTACCCGAACATCGACTTCTACTCGGGCATCACGCTGAAGGCTCTCGGCTTCCCCACCACCATGTTCACCGTTCTCTTCGCGCTTGCCCGTACCGTCGGCTGGATCGCGCAGTGGAACGAGATGATCGAGGATCCGGAACAGCGCATCGGCCGTCCGCGCCAGCTCTATGTCGGCGCTCCGCAGCGCGACTACGTGCCGGTTTCCAAGCGCTAAGACTGACAATCAGCAGAGACAACAAAGCCCGGTCAGCGATGGCCGGGCTTTTGTTTTTGCAGGGTAGGATCGACGTTTCGCACCGGTTGTGGCCGGTCTCGTAATGGCGGCAACACAACGCCACCCTAGCGCGCACTGTGCACCAGGCACCGTCTTCAGAAGTATTGCGGCAGTCGTGCGCTCGGGCGGCGCTAAGTCTTACGGCTGGCTCTTGTTGAGATAGCCAAAAACGATCTTGGCCGCCATCTCGCCCGGCGGATGATCGGTCGTCATGCGCTGCTGCACCAGCGCGTAACCGTCGAGCATCGAGGCCCGCTGCGCCGTTGCGCCCGAAAGCCGCTCCATCCAGCGCGTCAACGCGCCGGGGCGGATCGATTCGCCGAAATATTCCGGGACGATCGGGAAATCCGCGATCAGGTTCGGCAGCGCGCCACTCCAGATGCGGATGCGCTTGTGCAGGAACTTCACCAGGAAATCCGGCGCATAGGTTGAAACCACGGGCACGCCAGCCAAAGCGAGTTCCAGAATGACCGTACCCGAAGCAGCAATCGCCGCGTCGGCTCGATCGAAGGCCGCCCATTTGTCGGCCGCACCGACGGAAATTTCCGGCTGGATCGTCCAGGATGCGGTAATTTCCCGCACCAGCTTCTCCTGGCGCGGGACGGTCGGGAGCAGGAAGCGAATTCCCGGATGGCGGGCTTCGAGTTCCTCGACTGTCGCGCGGAAGATCGGCAGCAGGCGACCGACCTCGCTGGAGCGCGAGCCCGGCAATAGAAGGCATGTCTCAACACGCCCCTCCTTGGCGCCCGCAAGGCGCGGCTGGCGGCTTGCGCGAACGGCGAGCACATTGGCGTCGCTTGCAAGGCGATGGCCGACATAAGTGGTCGGGGGGCCTTGCAGCCGCTCCATCGCCTCCGGCTCGAACGGCAAGACGGCGAGCACGTGATCGACGTAGCCGCGCATGCGCGGTGCTCGCTCCGGCTTCCAGGCCCAGACGCTCGGGCAGACGTAGTTGATGACGGGCAGATCCGGCAATGCGGCGCGCACTTTTCGCGCCACGCGGTGGGTGAAATCCGGGCTATCAATGATCAGAAGCGCGTCGGGTCGGGCTGCGATGATCGCCTTTGCCGTTTGGCGAATACGCATGATCAGCTTCGGCAGACGGGCGAGCACCTGGGTGAAGCCCATGATCGACAGTTCGGAATAGTCGAACAACGAGCGAAGGCCCTCGGCCTCCAGCGCCTCGCCGCCGACCCCGACGAGTTCGACGTCAGAATGGCTTTGCGCCCGAAGCGCGCGGACGAGATCGGCACCCAGAAGGTCGCCGGAAACTTCACCCGCGATCACTGCGAGCTTGTAACGTGGCGCGTTCATCGTCTGATACCTCCGGAAGTGCGCTCCACTCCGGCGACAAAAAGCCCCGCTTGATCGGCGACCTTGACCACTTCGCTACGTTCCAGCACCAGCGCCCGTCCGGCTTCGACGGCAACACCGGCAAGACCGGCCCGCTCGGCAAGCGCGATGGTGGACGGGCCGATCGACGGCAGGTCCGCGCGCAGATCCTGCCCGGGCTTGCAAAGTTTGACGAGAACGCCGCGCCGGCGCGAAGAGACGCGCCCCTCCGCCTTCAAGACAGCGACACGCTCCAGCATGGCGTCCGTGCCCTCCGCGCCCTCGAGCGCTACGACACGCCCGCCGACCGCAACCGCCCCCTGCCCCACGTCGAGCGCGCCGAGCGCGTTGGCCGCAGCGATGCCCGCTTCTATGTCGCGTTGGTCGTCACCGTCAGGGTTCACGGCACCGATGGGGCCTGATTCGGCCAGGAGATTGGGTACCACCTCGTGCACGCCGATGACGTGCGCGCCGCTTGCCTCGATCAGCTGCATCGCCATGCGCAGAACCGCATCGTCCCCGCCCGAGACCAAGGTCTTCAGCACTGACGGTATCTTTGCGAGGGTCCGCAACGTCGGGCGGATATCGCGCCACTCCGGCCGACGCCGAACCCACCCGGACAAGACGACGCGGTCGATGCCCTCTTCTTTGAATGTGCGGCTGATATTGGCGAAATCGCCGATCGCCAGAACCGAATGGTCAAAATCGACCCAATCGGTTTCTTCCGCTTCACGCGTGAGCGCGATGATGTAGGGATCTTCGCCGCGTGCACGAACCGCTTCGGCAACGTGATGAGGCAGCGCGCCGCCACCAGCGATGATTGCGAGCCGGCCGCTGGTCGCCGCGCGGCTCGCAGCAGAAGACATCACGGTCAGGCCTTGCCGCGTTGCGGCGAAGATAGCGCGCGGTCGCTCTCGGCGCCGATGAAATCGAGGATTTCCATGACCGGCGCGCAATCCATATAGTCTTCGCGAATCGCTGCGGCATTGGCGCGGATCGATTCCGGCCCTTCGAAGATCTGCTTGTAGGCGCGGCGAACCACATGGATCGTTGCACGATCGATGCCAGCCCGGCTCATGCCGACGACATTCAGACCGCTCAGCAGACCGGGATTGCCGTTGAGCATGCCATAGGGAATGACGTCGTAGCTGACAGCCGACAGACCGCCGACAAAGGCCTGACGGCCGACGCGGGTGAACTGGTGGACCGCACAGCCGCCGCCGAGAATGACGCGATCTTCGACCGTGACGTGGCCCGCCAGCATCACATTGTTGGACAGGATGATGTTGCTGCCGAGGCGGCAATCATGCGCCACGTGCGAGTTGGCGAGAAAGAGATTGTTATCGCCGACGACCGTCTTACCGCCATGCTCGACGGTACCGGTGTTCATCGTCACGCCTTCACGGATCGTGCAATTGGCGCCGATCAGAAGCTCGGTGTCGACGGCACTGTGATGAACGCTTTGGGAGTCACCGCCGATAACGGCGTTCGGGAAAATCTTCGTTCCCTTGCCGACGGTCGTCCGGCCGATCACCGCGACATGGCTGAGAAGCTCGATATCGTCGCCCAGAACGACTTTCGGCCCGATGTAGCAAAACGGGCCGATCTTGACGTTCTCGCCGATCACAGCACCGCTCTCGACGATCGAGGACGGGTGGATCTTCGCAGATGCTGCAATCATGTTCAGGCGTCTTCCTTGCTGACTATCATCGCGCCGATATCAGCTTCTGCGACAAGTTGCCCGTCAACTTTTGCGTCACAGTGAAATTTCCAGATATTGCCGCGCTGCTTCTGCTTCACGACATGGAATTCGACGCGATCTCCGGGCACGACCGGCTTGCGGAAACGGGCATTGTCGATGGTCATGAAATAGACCAGGTTCGTGCCGGTTCCCACCTTGCGGGCGCAGATCGCGCCGGCGGTCTGCGCCATGCCCTCGACCAGCAGGACGCCCGGCATGATCGGCTGCTCCGGGAAGTGGCCGGTGAAATGCGGCTCGTTCGCCGAAACGTTCTTGATGCCGATCGCCGAATTGTCGCCGTCGATCTCGATGATGCGATCGACGAGCAGAAATGGGTAGCGATGGGGAAGCAGTTTCAGGATTTCCTGAATATCCGCCGTGCCGAGAACCGTTGCTGCTTCACTCATTCGCGCCGCCCTTCTTCTTTTTCTGTCTTTCCTCTGCCCGCATGGCCATTTCCGCAACGTCGCGCAGGAAATCACGCATCGGGCGCGCTGGAATACCGCCGTACCGTTCGCCGGCGGGAACATCAGCCGCCACGCCGCTCATGGCGGCGATCTGGACGCCATCACCAACCGTGATATGGCCATTGACGCCGCTGCCGCCGCCGATCATGACGCCATCGCCGATCTTTGTACTGCCGGCGATGCCGACCCCGCTGACGATGCCGCAATAGCGACCAATGCGCACGTTGTGACCGATCTGAACGAGATTGTCGATCTTCGTACCCTCGCCGATCACTGTGTCATCCATCGTGCCACGGTCGATGGTCGTATTCGCGCCGATCTCGACATGATCCTGAATGATCACCCGTCCGACCTGAACGATCTTGATCATCCCGCCTTTCGGACCCGGCGCATAGCCGAAGCCGTCCTGACCGATGCGAGCGCCGGGGTGAATGATCACGCTGTTGCCGACGAGAGCGCAAAGCACGCTTGCACCTGCGGCAATCGTGCACTCGCGACCGATGCGCACGCCTGGGCCGATGACCGCGCCGGCCGCGATCCGCGTGCCGCGGCCGATCTCGGCGCCGGCACCAACCACAGCCGTCGGTTCGACCTCGACATCGTCCTCAAGCCGCGCCGTCGGATCCACGAACGCCCCAGGCGCGATGCCGCGCAGGCTCGTATTGCGTGCCGGACGCATCGCAATCTCGTGCAACAACGTGCCGGCAAGCGCAAAGGCCGTGTGCGGCCGCGCTGTCAAAAGGACGGGAATATGTGCAGGGACGAGAGACGAAATCGTCTTATCGCAAATGATCGCCGATGCTTCACACGTTTCGAGCTCGGCACGGCTCTTGCGAGACAACATATAGCAGACGTCCCCGGGCTTTGCCCGATAGACCGGCGCTACGGAGCGGACAGCACGGTCAGCGACCGCGACATCCACCAATTCCGCCCCAATTCGATCCGCCAGGTCGCCCAGGCGGATCCCATCGTGGGGCGGAAAAAACCAGTTCTGTTCCATGTACACTCCAGAACGATCTTTTCTGGCAGTTCTGGACTGCTTCTTATCAGAACGACGACGAAATACCGAACTTCAGGTTCTGAACCCGGTCGAAATCTTCCTTGGCAACCGGCCATGCGTAGTCGACTCGCAGCGGACCGAAGGGCGAAGCCCAGATCAGACCAATACCGACCGAGGCGCGCAGCGAGGCGTCGTTGCCCTGGACCGATTCACCAGGACCGGTGAGCGCGACCTTGTTGCTGTAGAGCGTTCCTGCGTCAGCGAAGACCGCACCGCGGAAGCCGCTGTCACGCGGGATACCCGGAAGCGGGAACGTCGCCTCGGCCGAAGCCGTGAAATAGGTCGTACCACCGAGCGAGTCACCCGATTGCTTTTCGCGCGGGCCGATACCGTTCCGCTCGAAGCCGCGGATGTCGCTGGTGCCGAGCTGGAACTGGTCGAAGACCTGCAGATCGCTACCGGTCTCGAAGATATGGCCAGCGCTACCGCCGAGCGAGGCGATGATGTCGGCTTCGTCGTTGACCGTGTAGTACCACTTGGCCTTACCGGTCATTTTGTAGAAGTCGGAGTCACCGCCGAGGCCGGCGAATTCATGCGTGAAGGTCGCAAGAATGCCGTCATGCGGCAGCTGCGCATCGTCGAGCGTGTTGTAGGTGATCGACTGCGACACCGACGAACGGACCCAGTTGCCGCCGTCGATCGCACGAATGTAGGGCGACGAAAGCTTCGACCGGTCACCGCTATAATCGAACTGCGTGAAGTTGTAACGCAGCGTCGTCGACAGGTTCTCGGTGATCGGCGCGGTCACGCGCAGGCTGAAGCCCTGATCTTCGTAGCTGTAGTTGTCGTCATCGAAGTCGTTTTCGTTCTTGAAGACGTCGAAGCCTGCGGCCAGACGATAGCCGAGGAAATACGGCTCCGTGAACGAAACGTTGTACGTGCGGCTCTCGTCACCACGACCAGCGGCAACGCGGATGTACTGACCACGGCCGAGGAAGTTCTTTTCTTCGATCGAAGCTTCGACGAGGAAGCCACCACCGCTACCGGCGGAGTAACCTGCACCGATACCGAACGAACCGGTCGACTGATCCTGTACGTCGACGATCACGACAACACGGTCAGCGGCGCTGCCCGGAGCGGTCGAAACGTTGACCGTCGAGAAGTAACCGAGAGCCTCGAGACGACGCTTGGCGCGCGCTACCATTTCCTGGTTGAAGGCGTCGCCTTCACCCATGTCGAACTCGCGACGGATAACGTAGTCGCGGGTACGGGTGTTGCCGCGGATTTCGATACGCTCGACATAGGCGCGCTCGCCCTGGTCGACGAGGTAGTCGACGGCGATCGTGTGGTTGCCGAGATCGCGGTTGCCGCGAGGCGTGACGCGAGCGAACGGGTAGCCAGCCGAAGCGACGCGCTTCGAGATCTCGGTCATCGTCGCCTGAACGTCCTTGGCCTTGTAGACCGAACCCTGACGGCTGACGATAAGCCCCTTCAGTTCTTCGGCGTTGATGCCCTCAACGGTCGATTCGACATTGACGGAACCAAAGTCGTAGCGCGGACCTTCTTCGACTGTGATCGTCACCGTGTATTCGTTGGTCGCTTCATTCAGGGTCGCATCCGAAGTAACGACCTGGAAGTCGGCGTAGCCGCGGTTGTAGTAGAACTGACGTAGCAGTTCTTCGTCCGCGCGCAGCTTGTCAGGATTGTAGACGTCCTTCCGCGTAATGAAGGAGAAGATGCCCGATTCCTTCGTCGCGATGACCGACTGCAGACGACCGTCGCTGTAGGCTTCGTTGCCGACGAAGTTGATCTGAGAAATCTTGGTGCGCTCGCCTTCGTTGATGACGAACGCGAGGTTGACGCGACCTTCGGCGACAGGAACGACCTGCGTCGTCACCGTGACATCGCCACGACCGATCGCCGCATAGGCGTCCTTGATCGACTGGATGTCCGTCTCGACCGTCGCTTCGCTGTAAGGACCGAGCGGCTGCGTGCGCACGACGCCCTGCAGCTTGTCGTCCTTGATCTTGCGGTTGCCGTTGAAGACGACCTGGTTGACAAGCTGATTCTCGCTCACGCTGACGACCAGCGTGCCGCCGGAAACATTGATGCTGACGTCGGAGAAGTAGCCGGTCGCATACAGGCGCTTCACAGAAGCGTCGATGTCGGTGTTGTTGAAGCTCTTGCCCGGAACGATCGTGATGTTGGCGCGAACCGTCTCAGCGCTGACGCGCGTGGCGCCGCGCACTTCGACACGATTGATGACCGCAGCTTCTGCAACGGACGTGCCTGCGAGCAACCCAACACCAGCGCCGGAAACAACAATGCTTGTTGACAGCGCAGCCGCCGACACCGCGTTCAAAAACCTTGAACCAGCTTTCATGTTCAAATCTTACCTTTTCCAAACGTCGCGCGGCAGTTTCGTGCCGACTCCGGTCACGGTTGCCGTTTTAACCGCTTTTCCCATACAAGCAAGCCAGCTCGTTAATTTCTGTTTACTTCAATTCGAACCGTGGCTTAACGGCCACTACAGCTTCGATTTATCGTAAACAAAACCTTTCGTCGCAAGCCGTTGAAAACCAATCGTTCACAGTATCCGTCGAAATCCCCCTCGCCGTTTCCCCGGCCGAACGCTAGCCGAAGAACATCGATATGTCGTTCCAGGTGGCAAAGACCATGAGCATCAGCACCATGGCAAAACCGATCCGGTAGGCGACATCCTGCGCGGCCGGGCCCACCGGCCTTCCGCGCAAGGCCTCAACCGCATAGAACATCAAGTGGCCGCCATCAAGCACCGGAACGGGCATGAGGTTAAGCAATCCTATGGAAACAGACAGGATCGCGGCAATATTCAGCAAAAACGGAATTCCAAGCGTCGCCATCTGCCCCGAGACCTTGGCGACGCGGATCGGTCCGCCGATCTGATCCGCCTTCATCCGCCCGGTCACGACATTGGAGAGATAGTCGAAAGTACCGGTGACAACGTGCCAGCTTTGCAGGACGCCCTGCCCGACGGCCTCGATCGGACCATAGCTGACCGTGCGGAAATTGCCGGCTTCCTGGTCGGTCAGGATACCGATGACGCCGATTTCCATCTTGTTGCCAAACTGATCCGTGAGCTCGGTACGCTGCGGCACCATGGACAGATCGAGCATCGCGCCGTTGCGTTCGATTCGGATCGAAATCGGCATTTCCGGGCGAACACTGACGTAGCGGCGAACGTCGTCGAAGGTGACGACGGGCGTGCCGTCGATCGAAATCAGACGGTCTCCCGGCACGACACCGGCTTGCGCAGCAGCACTGTTCTCATTCACCCGCGCAACCACCGGATCGGCGACCTGACGCCCGTAGACGGAAAACAGCACGGCAAAGATGGCGATGGCGAGAATGAAGTTTGCGATCGGTCCGGCGGCGACGGTTGCCGCACGCTTCCACAATTTGGCGCCGAGGAAGGTCTGGCTGCGCTCTTCCGGCGCCAGCGCCTCCAGGCGCTTGTAGTCCGGCACGCTCGCCGCATCCTCGTCGCCGTAGAACTTGACGTAACCGCCAAGGGGAATCGCCGCCAGTTTCCACCGCGTTCCGTGCCGATCGGTCCAGCCGACGAGCTCAGGGCCAAAGCCGATCGAAAAAGCCAGAATGCGGATGCCCGACCAGCGGCCAACGAGGTAGTGGCCCATCTCGTGCACAAAGACCAGCAGCGTCAGCACCAGAAGAAATGGGACGACGTAGCCGGTCAGAATCTGAAGGGCATCAAGCAGATATGTCATGAACGTTCCTCAAGCACCCGCGGGCCTAAGCTCAAAGGCTATACAGGACGGATCCGAAAGCGATCTGGCGCCCATCGCTGACGAAATACTGAACCATGACCAGAATCAACGCCGCGACACACGCGAAAATCAACCCGTCGACCCGATCCATAACGCCGCCATGCCCCGGAATGAGACGGCTGGAATCCTTCACCCCAAAACGGCGCTTGATGAAGGATTCGAACAAGTCTCCCACTTGGCTGGCGACGGAAAGCACCAGCGCAATGATCGGAATGCGGAGATCTTGCAGTGAAAAATAAGCCATAAAGACGGCAACACCGGCAACAATGCCGCAAATTGTGCCACCGATGGCACCCGACCATGTCTTGCCGGGCGATATGCGTGGCGCGAGCTTCGGTCCACCGATCGCGCGGCCGGTAAAATAGGCGAAGATGTCGGTCGCCCAGACGACGGCAAAGACGAACAGCGTCGCCATCAAGCCAAGATCGTCGGCGCCGCGAAGGGCCGCAAGCGAAATGCCGGTCAGCCCGGCATAGGCGATGCCACCCGGCAGCCACCAACTGGTCTTCTGCAGAAATACCCAAAGGACAGTGAGAACTACAAAAGCGGCTAGGACCGGAAGGCTGTAGCCGATATAGCCGGTCACGATCAGGCCGGCGATGATCACGACGCCCAGCCAACCAACGGCATTGCCTTGGAAATCCCGCTCCTGGAGGTCCGTGATCGTCGACCACTCATAATAGACGAGCAGCGCAATCAGCGCCGACAGCAACTGAAACGCCAAACCGCCGAACCAGGTCGCCGCTAGTGTCACCGCTGCGAGGACCACGCCCGAAGCGATACGAAGCTTAAGTTCAGTCTGCATCAGGAACCGACCGCCAACGTGGGCTCGGCGACGCCGCCGAAGCGGCGCTCGCGGCAGGCGTATTTTTCAAGCGCCGCCTGGAACGTTTCGCGCGTAAAGTCCGGCCACAACTCCGGAACGAAGATCAGTTCCGAATAGGCGCCCTGCCAAAGAAGGAAATTCGAGAGACGCTCTTCGCCGCTGGTGCGGATGATCAGGTCCGGATCGGGAATGTCCGACGTGTCCAGCATCGCCGCGATACGCTCGGGGTTGATGTCTTCCGGCCGCAAGCGTCCTTCGGCGACTTCCGTCGCCAGCCGCCGCATGGCTCGTGTCATTTCGTCCCGGGCGCCGTAATTGAAGGCAATGACGAGCGTAATCCCGGTATTTGCCCGCGTCGTTTCTTCCGCCTCCACCAGCAACGGTAGAATGTCGCCTCTGAGGTTGGAGCGGTCACCGATGACTCGGATGCGGACATTCTCGCGGTGCAGATCGGCAAGATCCCGGCGGATAAAGGTCTTGAGCAGCCCCATCAGATCGCTGACTTCCGCCGCCGGCCTGCTCCAGTTTTCCGAGGAAAAGGCAAAAAGCGTGAGGTAGCGGATCCCCAAGTCGCCCGCCGTCTTGACGGCGGCGCGAACGGTCTCGACACCCTTGCGGTGCCCCATCGTGCGCGGCAGACCACGCGCGTTCGCCCAACGCCCGTTGCCATCCATGATGATGGCAACATGTTCCGGAACGGTCGTGGAAGTGAGGTTTTGCATAAGGCGTCCGCGAAAGGAGACTCAGATCACGAGCAGAGCAGATCAGACCTGCATGATTTCCTTTTCCTTCTCGACGAGCAAGCGGTCGATATCGGAAATCGTTTCGTCGGTCATCTTTTGCACGCGCTCGGACTGAGAACGGCTGATATCCTGACCGATGTCGCCATCCTTTTCGGCTTTTTTCAGGTCGTCCATGCCGTCACGGCGCACGTGGCGCACGGCGACCTTCGCCTTTTCGGCGTAGTCATGTGCCACTTTGACGAGCGACTTGCGGCGCTCTTCGTTGAGTTCCGGCAGCGGAATGCGCAGGTTCTGGCCGTCGATGATCGGATTGAGGCCGAGGTTCGATTCGCGAATGCCGCGATCCACAGCGCCGACCATCTGCTTGTCCCAGACCGAGACGGACAGCATGCGCGGCTCGGGAACCGTGATGTTCGCCACCTGGTTGAGCGGCACGCGTGAGCCATAGGCTTCGACGGTCACCGGGTCGAGAACGTTCGCCGACGCGCGGCCGGTACGGAGCGACGCGATATCGCTCTTGAATGCGGAAATGGCGCCATCCATGCGACGCTTCAGTTCCTTCAGGTCAACACCTTCACTCATGGTCGAAACTCCCGTTCTATCATTCGCCGGCCCGAGGGCCGTTCTGCAGCTTCTTAATTGTCTGTGACGATGGTCGCGCGACCGCCGCCGGTCAATATTTCCGCAAAGCCACCCTTCTCATGAATGGAGAAGACAACGATCGGAATGGCATTTTCGCGTGCAAGCGCGACGGCGGCAACATCCATGACGGCAAGCCCCTTCTCGAGGACTTCGCTGTGCGTCAGGCGGTCGAAGCGGGTCGCGTCCGGATCCTTCTTCGGGTCCGCGGAATAGATGCCATCGACCTGGGTGCCCTTGAAGATCGCCTGCGCGCCCATTTCGGCGGCGCGAAGGGCGGCGGCAGAGTCGGTCGTGAAGAAAGGATTGCCCGTGCCGCCGGCGAAGATCACGACGCGGCCGAGGGAAAGATGGTAGAGCGTTGCGCGCTGCGAGAAGCTCTCGCAGATTTCCGGCATCGCGATTGCCGAGAGCACGACCGTATCGATGTCGAGCTTGCGCAGCGACGTTGCGAGCGCCAGCGCGTTGATGACGGTTGCCAGCATGCCCATGTGGTCGCCGGTTACCCGGTCGCCGCCCTTGGAAGCGACGGCCACGCCGCGGAAGATATTGCCGCCGCCGACAACCACGCCCACTTCGACGCCCATGGCGCGCGCTTGCGCGATATCTGCGGCGATCCGGTCAGCGACCGCCACATCGATGCCGAAGCCCTGGCTGCCCATGAGAGCTTCACCGGAGGCTTTGAGTAGAACGCGTTTGTAGAGTGGCTCGGCCGGCATCATCGCTCCTGAACAGATCGGCGCGCGTGCGCACGATGGCGGCGCACAGCGCATAAGGACACATTGCGCACCATGGTTTCAACCGCAGCGGCTTATTTTCCGGCGGGTCCAGCGCATTGACGAAGCCGGATACACGAAGGGCACCGCGTTGTCACGCGATGCCCCAAGGTTTTCCCAATATGGGTGAAGAAATCAGCCCTTGGCGACGGCTGCAACTTCTGCAGCGAAGTCGGACTCTTCCTTCTCGACACCTTCGCCGAGCAGCAGGCGAGCCATGCCGGTGACTTCGATCGGTGCGCCAGCGAGCTTTTCAGCGTCCTTGACGGCCTGACCGACGGTGATTTCCGGGTTCATGACGAAGGCCTGCGACAGCAGAGCGACTTCTTCGAAGAACTTGCGCATGCGGCCTTCGACCATCTTTTCGATGATGTTGTCCGGCTTGCCCGAAGCGCGCGACTGTTCGATGAAGACGTTGCGTTCGCGCTCGGCAACAGCGGCGTCGACTTCGTCCGCACGGATCGCGAGCGGGTTGGTCGCAGCGATGTGCATGGCGATCTGACGGCCAACCGAGAAGAGAACTTCCTTGTCGCCGATCGACTTCAGGGCGACGAGAACACCGAGCTTGCCGATGCCGTCGCCGGCAGCGTTGTGGATGTAGGTAGCAACAACACCGTCTTCGACCTTGAGGAGGGCTGCGCGGCGAAGCGTCATGTTCTCGCCGATGGTGGCGATCGCGTCCTTGATGGTCTCGTCGACCGACTTGCCGGTTGCCGGGTAGTTTGCAGCCGCGATGGCTTCAACCGAGCCGTCGGTGGTCAGCGCTACATTGGCAACGCCGCGGACGAGTTCCTGGAAGGCTTCGTTGCGGGCAACGAAATCGGTCTCGGAGTTGATTTCGACGACGACAGCCTTGACGCCACCGCTGACAATACCGATGAGGCCTTCAGCAGCCGTGCGGCCCGACTTCTTGTCGGCCTTGGCGATGCCCTTGGCGCGCAGCCAGTCGATCGCAGCTTCCATGTCGCCGTTGGTTTCGGCGAGCGCCTTCTTGCAGTCCATCATGCCTGCGCCGGTCTTTTCGCGCAGTTCCTTCACCATTGCTGCAGTTACACTCATCTTATTGCCTCTTTGTCTGTTTGGTTGGCGCGCTGCCCTTGAGGGCGCGGTACCAGGAGGTGTGGCAGGGAATGGCTTTTCAATGTGACACCGTGATGACTGAACCATCACGGGGTTGCTCGGCTCCAAAGATCCGAACGGATCAGCGCCATCCCCGGCTGAAAAGAACAAGGCCGTTCAGATTTTCATCACAAACGGCCTTGTCCCGACATTTCATTGGGGGCGGCAGGCTTACCTGCCGCCAAGGCCCGATCAGGCGTCGGAGGCCTCGTCGAGCGCCGGCTCGACCGGAGCTTCGGCAGATGCGCCGAGGTCACGGCCCGATGCGCCCTGCTGACGTGCGATGCCGTCGATGGCAGCGCGTGCAATGAGGTCGCAGTAGAGAGCGATGGCGCGCGAAGCGTCGTCGTTGCCCGGGATCGGATAGTCGATCTGGTCCGGATCGCAGTTCGAGTCGATGACTGCGACAACCGGGATGCCGAGGCGCTTGGCTTCGTCGATCGCGATCGATTCCTTGTTGGTGTCGATGATGAACATCAGGTCCGGCGTGCCGCCCATGTCGCGGATACCGCCGAGAGCGCGGTTCAGCTTTTCGCGTTCGCGCTCGAGGTTCAGGCGTTCCTTCTTGGTGAAGCCCGAAGCTTCCGAAGAGAGGATTTCGTCGAGCTTGCGCAGGCGCTGGATCGAGTTCGAAATCGTCTTCCAGTTGGTCATCATGCCGCCGAGCCAGCGAGCGTTGACGTAGTACTGGGCCGAACGCTTGGCAGCGTCAGCGATGATTTCGGACGCCTGGCGCTTGGTGCCGACGAACAGAACGCGGCCGCCGTTGGCAACGGTGTCGCTGACGATCTGCAGGGCGCGCGACAGCATCGGCACGGTCTGTGCGAGGTCGATGATGTGAACGTTGTTGCGATCGCCGAAAATGTACGGCTTCATCTTCGGGTTCCAGCGGTGCGTCTGGTGGCCGAAGTGAACGCCAGCTTCCAGAAGCTGACGCATGCTAAAATCAGGCAATGCCATGCCTTTTCTCCTTTTCCGGTTGAACCTCCGCGAAGCGTCGAGCATGTCTTTCGACCGGCCCACCGGCGGAACGATCCGGATTTCTCCCGGAACATCCCAAGCTTCACGTGTGGAATGGGCAGCCCCTTAACGGCAACTGCCCGAGAAATCAAGCCGCAAACGCCGCTTTTTACCGCAATCGGCTATTTGCAGTCCTCGGATTTGAACACTTCGAGGTCCGCAAGCTTGCCGCTCAGGACGAAATCGCCGTAGTCCATCGTCAGGTCGCGGGTAATCCCGTTCTCGTAAAGCTTGAACGACATACGGTAGATCGGCAGCGCGTCGCCGCTCTTGTCATCGTTGAAATAGGAGATCGTCACCGGCCAGTAATTGTCGCCGCTGAGCTTGCCCGCCTTGCCTGCATCCGGCTCGTCCGCCGTGGGTTTGCGCGATTTGCCGACGAAGGTCGAGGTGATCAAGGTCTTGTCACCCGAATCGGAGCCGTCGAAGATGCGCGCCTCAAAGAGGCTCTCGCCTTTCTTCGCTCGCGAGATCACCTCCATCATGTGCGCCGTCGGAAACCGGCTCGCCGCAAGCTCGATTTCGCGCTTGTCCGGCGCAGTCAGCTCGACCTTAACGCCCGCTTTTTCCTCATGCGCTGTACCGCGTACTTCCTTGTCCAGCTTCTCATCGGTGAAGGAGCGGGTCAGGAAGCGGAAATTGCCATTCTTTAGATCTTCGTAGGTGGTCGTCTGCTGATCGGTCAGGCGCACTTCCTCGCCGGTATCGACCTGGGTGACGAAACGGAAGCTGACGGTATAGCCCGCACAGGCCGAGCCATTGAACTCGTAGACCATGCGACCATACATTCCGGCAATGCCCGAACGATCCGATGCATCCTTGAGTTCGAGATCATAGACGGCGCGGTGCGGCACAAGGGCGTTTGCGTGTGCCGCCGTGGCGCCCGATACTGTCATGACGGCGAAACAGGCGCTGCCCAAAGTGACGAGACCGAAGCCTTTATGAAACATCCGTTTCCTCCTGTTGGACTCGCCGGCAATGCTATAAACAAGCGTTCGGCAGAAGCGAGGCGGCGTTCGCAGGAAAAAGCCGGTGCCCGCCGCGATCCGGCCTGAATGCAGGATTTTAACACAAAAGACAACAATGGAGCTTTCCATGTCGGCAGAGATCGAAGCGCGCCTCAAGGACCTCGGAGTCACACTTCCCCAGGCTGCGACCCCGGTTGCAAACTACGTGCCCTACGTCATCAGCGGCTCGATGCTCTACATCTCCGGACAGCTTCCGATGGAAGACGGCAAGGTCGCTGTGACCGGCATCGTCGGCAAGGATGTGGACGTGGCCCGCGCACAGCGCGCCGCCGAACTCTGCTCAATCAACATCCTCGCCCAGGCCAAGGCAGCACTCGGCGGCGATCTCGGTCGCATCCGACGCCTGGTGAAGATCAACGGCTTCGTCGCCTCGACACCGGAATTCGTCGAGCAGCATCTGGTCATCAACGGCGCATCCAATCTGCTTGCGACCGTGCTCGGTGAAGCCGGCAAGCACGCGCGTGCCGCCGTCGGCATGGCTTCCCTTCCCTTCAATGCCGCCGTCGAGATCGACGCCGTCATCGAAATCGCCTGACAGAGTGCCCGGCATGGCTGATATTTCCTGGCTGAAGGCCCAACCGATTGCCCATCGCGGCTATCACGACATGAACAAGCAGGTGTGGGAGAATACGCTTTCGGCCTTCTCCCGCGCCGTCGACGCCGGTTTCGCGATCGAATGCGATCTGCAGTATACCGCCGACAGCATTCCGGTCGTCTTCCACGATGACGATACCGAGCGACTGTGCGGGATCAAGGGCGACGTTCGCGCGCGCACCGCCGGCGAACTCGGCCTGATGGCGATCGGCGGCACGAAGGACAAGGTGCCGACGTTGACGCAGATGCTGCGCTTGGTTGCCGGCAAGGTGCCGCTCGTCATCGAGCTCAAGGGCCGCAAGGGCGACGACGAGGGCTTTGCCGCCGCCGTGCTCGAAACGCTCGAAGGCTACAAGGGCCACGTTGCGCTGATGAGCTTCGATCACTGGCTGCTCAAGGACCTGAAGGCGCTCGACGCGCCCTACCCGCTGGGCCTCACAGCGGAAGGTGCCAATCCGGAGACCTTCTTCGTGCATGAGGAAGCGATGCAGCTCGGGCTCGATTTCATCTCCTACCACTACGGCCACCTGCCGAACTCGTTCATCACCAAGGAACGGACGCTCGGCAAGACGATCATCACCTGGACCGTGCGCGACCGGCAGGCCGAAGCCTACACGTTTGCCCATGCGGATCAGATGACCTTCGAGGGTTTCGACCCGCGGGAGGCCCTGGTTTCCTAAAGTAATGTCAGACGCCGTCACCCTCCGCATCGCGCAATCCTTCACCGATATACCAGCGGCACGCTGGAATGTGCTGTCCGGTGCATCGAAGGCGTTTCCTGGCGGCGTCTACAATCCCTTCCTCTCGCATGCCTATCTCTCGGCGCTCGAAGAGTCCGGGTCGGCGACGGCCAAGACCGGCTGGCTCGGCCAGCATCTGTTGCTTGAAGGCGGCGACGGGCAATTGCGCGGCGGCCTCGTCTGCTACCTGAAGAGCCACAGCCAGGGCGAATACGTTTTCGACCACGGCTGGGCAGACGCCTTCGAGCGCGCCGGCGGTCGCTACTATCCGAAACTGCAAAGTTCCATCCCCTTCACGCCTGCGACCGGACCACGGCTGCTTTCGGCACCGGACGAAAATACGAACGCCGTTCAGGATGCGCTTGCCGCGGGCCTGAAAGAGCTTGCCCGCAGACACGATGTCTCTTCGGCACATGTGACTTTCGTGCCCGAAGCCGAGATCCCTGCGCTTGAGCGCGCCGGGTTCCTGCACCGCACAGACCAGCAGTTCCACTTCACCAATGAAGGCTATGGCTCCCACGCCGATTTTCTGGAGACCCTTGCCTCACGCAAACGCAAGGCGCTGAAGAAGGAGCGCAGGGCTGCGCTCGAAAACGGCATTTCGATCGACTGGCTGACCGGCAGCGACCTGACGGAATCGATCTGGGACGAGTTCTTCGCCTTCTACATGGACACCGGCGGACGCAAATGGGGCCGCCCCTATCTGACGCGCGCGTTCTATTCGCTCATTGGCGAGCGCATGGCCGACGATATCCTGCTGGTGATGGCACGCCGCAACGGCCGCTACATCGCCGGCGCGATCAACTTCATCGGCGGCGATGCGCTCTACGGTCGCCACTGGGGCTGCATCGAGGATCACCCGTTCCTGCATTTCGAAGTCTGCTATCACCAGGCGATCGATTTCGCGATCGCCAAGGGGCTGAAACGGGTGGAGGCTGGCGCCCAGGGTGAGCACAAGCTTGCGCGCGGCTACATGCCCGTCACCACCCATTCCGCCCATTTCATCACACATCCGGGACTTGCCCGCGCCGTCGGCGACTATCTTCAGCGCGAGCGCAGGGATGTGGAGGAAACGGGCGAGTTTCTTGCCGAGCACGGACCTTTCCGCAAAGGTGAACGGCAGGACGACTGACCGCCTTTTCGTGAAGGCCGGCTTCATTACACGAGGAAGAACAATGAGCTACGACGACAACAACATTTTCGCCAGGATCCTGCGCGGTGAAATTCCCTCGCACCGCGTCTACGAGGACGACGCGACGATCGCCTTCATGGATGTCATGCCGCAGGCAGAAGGCCATCTGCTCGTGGTGCCGAAATCCCCTTCGCGCAACCTGCTCGACGCCGATGCAGCAACGCTGCCGGCGCTGATTGCCACCGTACAGAAGCTGGCTGTTGCCGCCAAGGAAGCTTTCGACGCCGATGGTGTGACGATCATGCAGTTCAACGAAGCACCGGCTGGACAATCGGTCTTCCACCTGCACTTCCACGTCATTCCGCGGCAAGCAGGCGTGCCGCTGAAGCCGCATTCCGGCACGATGGAAGACGGCGCCGTTCTGGCTGCCAATGCCGAAAAGGTTCGGCAGGCGCTCTGATCGCGCTCATACTATCCGCGCAGGAGCCAGGGAGCCGGCGACGCGCCGGCTCTTTAACCGACGGTCAGGTGAAAGCACCTCACCCGGCCTAAAAACCCAACCACCACAGGCCCAGCGCCAACGCGGCAATCGCTGACGCGATCCCGATCGCCGGCTTTCTTCCGAACAGGAAGAAGGCGGCCGCCCCGAGCGCGACGGCACCTGCGCGCAGCCAGAGCGGGGATTGTTCGAGTACGCCGGTCGGATAGAGGATAAGCTTGGCGATGACCGCTGCGACCAGCGCGGTGGCAACCGCCCTCACCCAGTTCAGCGCCTCGGAATCATCGCGCAGCCTGTTGCCTGTGATGACACCCAACCAGCGCCAGATGTCGGTCGCCAGCCAGCCGGCAATCGCGATAAAGACATAGGCCCACCAACCATCCTGCCAGGTCATGCTCCCACCTCCTTGCGGCGCCGCCAGAGGCGCTCGATGAGCCAGGCAAGCGTGCCGCCGACGAGGCCGGCGAGCAGGATGTCGAATTCCGGAAACAGCCAGTAGAACAGCGGCCCGCCTGCAAGACCAAAGAGCAACGCCACATAGACGACGGGATGGCGCGCCGAATGCCAGATCGAGGCGAGAAAGTAGACCGGCGTCAGGAAGAAAAGGCAGCCGGCAACGATCGGCGGGAAATCGGCGACGAAGTGGTAGACGACAGCGACGAGCAGCATGTTTGCCGCCACCAGCGTGATGCCGAAGCCCGCGAAAAAGGCGACGCGACGCTCGCGCGGCACGTGCGGCACCTTCTCCATCGCGAACACCCAGGCGGTGATCGCGACGAAATGCGACAGGAAGAGCAGAAGCCAAGTCGGCGTGCGCGACCCGCGCAGCTCCGGTATCAGCGCGGCGACCATCGGCATCAGCCGGACGGACGACAGCGAGACCGCGAGGAACGCGGTCGCGAGCCCGGCTCCGCTCATCATCGAACTGACGAGAATGACCTTGGCCGGAAGCGCCCAGACCATGCCGACCATGAAGACCACCTGCTCGACCGGGATGCCGGCCTGAGCCGTCAGCGAACAGAAGCCGACAAAGGACAACATCAGAATGAAGGCCGGCAGACTGAAAATGCCGCGCATGCCTTTCCCGAACCAGGCGAGCGAAGATTGCTCGTCTTCTTCTCTCTTCATCGGCGATTCCGGATTGTTTTCAACTCGAATACGACCACCCCGGATCGAATCGTCCGGGATCAGCATGACCGAATATAGGCTATCAGACCGGCACGCGGACGAAAAACCACGCAGGCTCTTCTCATTTCTTCTTTAAAGAAAAACGGTGCCGAATGGTTTGCATCCAGCACCGTCAAACGTGTCTTGCGGGGGCTACTTCTTGCGCGGCACCTTCGGCACCGTGCGGCCCTTTCTGGGAGCCGCGTCGCCCGCCCCGGCCTCGTCATCCGTTGACGCCTTGGCGGCAGCCTTCTTCGGCTTGGACTTCGGCGCAGGCTCGGCGCCCACCTCTTCCTTGTCCTCGGCCTTTTTCGGCTTGGCGGCCTTCATCGCCGGGCGGGATACTTCCGCCTTCGGCTTGATTGGCGTCGTCTCAGGAACGGCATCGAGCAGCAGGCCCTTGGTGCCATCGGCCTTCGTGCCGATCGTCACCTTGACGACCCCGCCCTTCTTCAGCTTGCCGAAGAGGATTTCATCGGCGAGCGGCTTCTTGATGTTTTCCTGGATGACACGCGACAGCGGTCGCGCGCCCATCTTCTCGTCGTAGCCCTTTTCGGCAAGCCAGGCGATCGCCTCCGGCGCGAGGTCGAAGGTGACGTTGCGCTCGGCAAGCTGGGTTTCAAGCTGCATGACGAACTTCTGAACCACCTGGTGGATAACCGGTGTCGGCAGCGAAGCAAACGGAATGACCGCATCCAGACGGTTGCGGAATTCCGGCGTGAACAGGCGGTTCAGCGCCTCTTCGTCTTCGCCCGTACGCTTGGAAGAACCGAAGCCGATGGCGGCCCGGGCCATTTCCGATGCGCCGGCATTGGTCGTCATGATCAGGATGACGTTGCGGAAGTCGATCTTCTTGCCGTTGTGATCCGTCAGCGAGCCATGGTCCATGACCTGCAGCAGGATGTTGAACAGGTCCGGATGCGCCTTCTCGATCTCGTCGAGCAGCAGCACGCAATGCGGGTGCTGATCGACGCCATCGGTCAAGAGGCCGCCCTGGTCGAAGCCGACATAGCCGGGAGGTGCACCGAGCAGGCGCGAAACCGTATGCCGCTCCATGTATTCCGACATGTCGAAGCGCAGGAGCTCGACGCCGAGCGAGGTCGCAAGCTGCTTGGCGACTTCCGTCTTGCCGACGCCGGTCGGGCCGGAGAAGACGTAGCAGCCGATCGGCTTGTTCGGTTCGCGCAGGCCGGCACGCGCCAGCTTGATCGACGAAGCGAGCGCCTCGATCGCCAGGTCCTGGCCGTAGACGACCGAGCGCAGCTCTCGCTCGAGATTGGCAAGCACGGCCTCGTCGTCCTTGGAGACGGTCTTCGGCGGGATGCGCGCCATCGTCGCGATCGTCGCCTCGATCTCCTTCTCGGTGATCAGCTTGCGGCGCTTGCTGGCGGGCAGAAGCATCTGTGCGGCACCGGATTCATCGATCACGTCGATCGCCTTGTCCGGCAGCTTGCGGTCGTTGATGTAGCGGGCCGAAAGCTCGACCGCGGCCTTGATCGCCTCGTTCGAGTATTTCAGGTGATGATATTCCTCGTAATAAGGCTTCAGCCCCTTCATGATCTCGATCGCGTCGGCAATCGTCGGCTCGTTCACGTCGATCTTCTGGAAACGGCGGACCAGCGCCCGATCCTTCTCGAAGAACTGGCGGTATTCCTTGTAGGTGGTCGAACCGATGCAGCGGATCGCGCCGGAGGAAAGCGCCGGCTTCAAAAGGTTGGATGCATCCATCGCGCCGCCGGACGTAGCTCCGGCGCCGATGACCGTATGGATCTCGTCGATGAAGAGCACGGCGCCCGGATAGTCCTCGAGCTCCTTGACGACCTGCTTCAACCGTTCTTCGAAATCGCCACGGTAGCGCGTGCCGGCAAGAAGCGTGCCCATGTCGAGCGAGAAGATCGTCGCATCCTGCAACGCTTCCGGCACCTTCTTTTCGATGATGCGCTTGGCAAGGCCTTCGGCGATCGCCGTCTTGCCGACGCCGGGGTCCCCGACATAGAGCGGATTGTTCTTCGAGCGGCGGCACAGCACCTGGATGGTGCGGTTCACCTCGGCGTGACGGCCGATCAGCGGGTCGATCTTGCCGGATTTCGCCTTCTCATTGAGGTTGACGCAATAGGCGGTCAGCGCGTCCTGCTGCTTCTTGGCGCTGGCCTCTTCGTTGTCGCGCGCGGGCTTCTGCTCGCTCTCATGATCGTCAGAGCCACGCACAGGACGGGACTCAGAGCTGCCGGGCCGCTTGCCGATGCCGTGCGAAATGAAGTTGACCGCGTCGTAGCGGGTCATCTCCTGCTCCTGCAGGAAATAGGCTGCGTGACTTTCGCGCTCGGCGAAGATCGCGACCAGCACGTTGGCGCCGGTCACTTCCTCGCGGCCGGACGATTGCACGTGGATCACCGCCCGCTGGATCACGCGCTGGAACCCGGCCGTCGGCTTGGAATCTTCGTCGTAGCCGGTCACGAGGTTCGACAGTTCGTTGTCGACGTAATCGGTTACGGTCTTGCGCAGCGTCTCAAGATTGACGTTGCAGGCGCCCATCACGGCCGCCGCGTCGGCATCGTCGATCAATGCCAGAAGCAGATGCTCGAGCGTAGCGTATTCGTGGTGGCGCTCGTTGGCAAAAGTCAGTGCCTGGTGCAGCGCCTTTTCGAGGCTGGGCGAAAATGTTGGCACGTTAGTTCCTCATTTCTTTTCCATGACGCATTGCAACGGATGCTGATGCTGCCGGGCGAAGTCCATCACCTGCGTCACCTTGGTTTCGGCGACCTCATAGGTGAAGACGCCGCACTCTCCCACACCGTGATTGTGGACGTGGAGCATGATGCGGGTCGCCTCTTCCGGGTTCTTTTGAAAGAAGCGCTCCAGAATATGGATGACGAATTCCATCGGCGTGTAATCGTCATTCAAAAGCAGAACACGATACAAACTTGGCTTCTTGGTCTTCGGCTTGGTACGCGTGATGACGGACGTGCTGCGGTTGTTGCCGTTCCCCTCATCATCGCTACCTTGCTGCATCCGGACCGGCATGGCGATCATTCTTGTCAGTTCCTTGTACAGTAGCGACCCATCGAACTCGGCCGCAGCCTGCTTGCCCTTTATCTAATGGTTCGTTTTCAGATTTTAAGACCGAACCAACACACTGCAATCATAATCGCACGTTGACCGGCAAGATTGATCAACTTTCTTTGGGCTGCGCACAGCTTATGCGAAAAACAAAAAGGCCGGTCGCAAGCGCTGCGACCGGCCTTTTTGTTGAGAAATTGTTTTAGCCGGTGATCAGGCTGCTGCAGCGGCGGCCTTAACTGCTGCCGTTGCCTTGGCAACTGGCGCTTCGTAGGGCTTGTAGGCGTCCTTGGCGAGGTCGGCATACATTTCGCCGATCTTCGTTGCTTCGGCGACAAAGCCTTCGTAGCTCGACTTCACGAAGTTGGTCTGCAGTTCGAAAGCAGCCTCGACGCTCTTGACGCTGGTCAGCTTTTCGACATGCGCGACGCTGTCCTCGAAGGACTTCTTCGAAAAGTCGGCAGCTTCGGTCGCGATAGCCTGGAGACCCTTGGTCCAAGCGGAATAGCTCTTCACAGCCACATCAATGGCTTCCTTGCTCTTCTTGTTTGCATCGTCGAAGTTGAACATCCGGTGTCTCCTTGGTGACGGCCTGATCTGGAGGCTTCAGTTTATGTGCACTGCACAAAAAGTCAAGACGAGTGTGCGATGCAATAAAATACAACAGATGCAACAACTTGATGAAATATCGCGGTCCGGCATGAAATTTCTTGCCGCGCTCGCTACAGCCGCAAGATAAGCACTAGCGAGCAATTGCCCAGCAAGACATCAACATCCCGCAC
Source organism: Ensifer sp. EB106-05-01-XG146 (assembly GCF_058791875.1). Taxonomy (NCBI): domain Bacteria; kingdom Pseudomonadati; phylum Pseudomonadota; class Alphaproteobacteria; order Hyphomicrobiales; family Rhizobiaceae; genus Ensifer; species Ensifer sp. EB106-05-01-XG146. Next base: position 1,282,835 of record NZ_JBYTDX010000001.1, on the reverse strand, counting down.
AAAACAATAAACCCCGAAAATCCCATGGATTTTCGGGGTTTATACTGAAAGCGTCCGGCGTCGCGACTTAGAGGTCGATGTCGAGGATCGCCATGGAGAAGTTGTAGGAAAGCTCGCCGTCTTCCTCATCGCGGAAGACCACACCGAGGAACTCGTCACCGAGATAGACTTCAGCGGACTCGTCCTTCTTCGGGCGAGCCTTGACGACCATCTGCTGATTGAAGGTGCGCTTGAAGTAGGCTTCAAGCTTGCGGATTTCTTCGGGCTTCAAAACACGTCTCCGTAGCCGTTTAAACTGTGCGGCGCTTCTCGCACGCTGCATCGGCGGGTGTAAACCCCTCGAAAGAGGCTACACACCGGTTCCCGCATGTCAGATATCGAAGCTGGCAAGGATCTGGTCCATCTGGCGCGACGGCTCGGAACAGCCGGCCTCGCCCACGACCTTTGCCGGTACGCCGGCGACCGTCGACTTCGGCGGCACCGGTTTCAGCACGACCGAACCCGCAGCGACGCGCGAGCAGTGTCCGATATGGATATTGCCGAGGATCTTGGCGCCGGCGCCAATCAGCACACCGTCGGCGATCTTCGGGTGGCGATCGCTGCCTTCCTTGCCCGTGCCGCCGAGCGTCACGCCGTGCAGGATCGAGACGTTGTCACCAATGACCGCGGTCTCGCCGACGACAAGGCCGGTGGCATGATCAAGGAAAATGCCGCGGCCGATGCGGGCGGCGGGGTTGATGTCCGTCTGGAAGACGCTCGACGCCCGGCTCTGCAGGTAGAAGGCGAAATCCTTGCGGCCGCGCTTCAATAGCCAATGCGCCAGGCGATGCGTCTGGATCGCATGGAAGCCCTTGAAATAGAGCACCGGCTCGATGAAGCGGGTGCAGGCGGGGTCGCGGTCGTAGACGGCCTGGATGTCGACACGCAGAATGGTGCCCCATTCCGGCCAGTCCTCCAGCATCTCCGAGAAGGTCTGGCGCAAAAGGTTCGCCTGCAGATCCGGGTGATCCAGCCTTTCGCAGATGCGGTAGATCACGCTTTCTTCGAGAGAGTGCTGATTGACCACGGTGGAATAGAGGAAGGCCGCGAGCATTGGGTCTTGCTCGGCGGCAATCCGGGCTTCTTCGCGCAGGCTATTCCAGATCGGGTCCATCACTTGCAGCGCTTCTGCCTGGCGAAGTTCGGTCTTGGCGACCATCGTCGCTCTCCTTCCTTGTCCGTGCCTGCCACCACTATAGGGGAAATCAGGCGTGACTTAAATGGCGACTGGCGGCAATGACGATACGCTAGATGCGATCGATCTCTGCCAGAAATTCGAGCACCGCTTTCTTGAAAACCCGGTCGCCGACGGCGAGCATATGGTCGCGGCCCGGAATGTCGAGCGCACGCGCACGCGGCATCAGCGCTGCCAGTTCCTGCGCCGACCCGGCGATGTCATCGGTCGTCCCGACGCCAATCAGCGTCGGCTGCTCGATGCGCGCCATATCCTGTGCCGTCAGCAGATCCCGCGAGGTCGAGATACAGGCGGCAAGCGCCTGCCGGTCGCTCTTGGTCTGGTCGGCAAAGGCGCGGAACATGCGCCCGCGCGCATGGGTCACGTCGTCAAGCGACGGCGCCACCAGAGCGTCGGCAATCGGATCCCAATCTCCTACCCCCGACACCATGCCGATGCCGAGGCCGCCGAAGACCAGCGAGCGCACGCGGTCGGGATGCGCGAGCGCCAGGAAGGCCGAGATGCGAGCGCCCATCGAATAGCCCATGACATGGGCCTCGGCGATCCCGAGATGCCCAAGCAATGCGGCGGCGTCACCCGCCATCTGCTGAGGGTGGTAGAGTTCCGGGTCGTAGGGCTTGCTGCTCTTGCCATGGCCGCGATTGTCGAGCGCGATGACGCGGTAGCCGGCGTCACCCAGCGTCTTCAGCCAGCCCGGGAAAACCCAGTTGACGTTGGCGCTGGAGGCAAAGCCGTGAATGAGCAGAACGGGCGCGCCGGACGGGTCGCCCTCGTCGAAGAAGGCGATCTCCAGACCGTCATGATTGAAACGGGAAAACGGCGGCGGGGTGAGATCCATCTATTCATCCTTGGGCATATCGATCCCGCGCAACCTAGTTCGTCGCCTTGGCGGGCGAAACCCCGCACCGGCAAAAACCACAACTGCGGCAGCTTTGCCGCTACACATTTCCGGCAAAGCTGACTATGGTGCCGCCAAATTTGACCTTCAGACTTGCATTCATCGGAGCATGACATGGCCGGCCACAGCATCCCGCATTTCCAGAACGACGGCGGACATCAGGCAATCGAAATCGGCGTCAAGGAATTCATGTGCACCGGCGCATCCATTCCCTACGATCACCCGCACATCTTCATCGACATGGGTGACGACAACGAGAAGGTCTGCTCCTACTGCTCTACGCTCTATCGCTACAATCCGAAGCTGAAGGCGACCGAAACCAATCCCCCCGGCTGCCTCTTCGCCCATAAAGCCGCCTGATAAGCGACGATGTCGCGCCCCGTCGCGATCATCGGCGCCGGCATCGGCGGCCTCACGGCTGCCCTATGCCTTGCCCGGCGCGGCTTCGACGTCGATATCATCGAGCGGGCGACGGCACTGACCGAGGTCGGAGCCGGCCTGCAGCTCTCACCGAACGCCTCCCGCATCCTCATCGAGCTCGGCCTACTGACGCAGCTTGAGAGCGTATGGACGGAGCCCGAGCGCATCGGGCTCGTTGACGGCCGCTCTCTGCGCGCGCTTGCCAGCGTACCGGCCGGGACCTTCGCGCGCCGCCGCTGGCATGCGCCCTATGCCGTTCTCCACCGCGCCAGCCTTCAGAGAATCCTGTTTCAGGCTGTTCAATCCGAACCGCGCTGCCGTCTCCACCTCGGATGCCAGATCGACAAGCCCGGGGACCAGGCGATCGCGGCAGTGACAGGGCGCATGCCGGACGTCGTCATCGGCGCCGACGGCATCTGGTCGCGGCTGCGCGAGACTGTGCCCGCCGCCGGCCGTGTCCGGTTCTCGGGCAATATCGCCTGGCGCATGACGCTTGCAGGCGACGTTGCCGCGGGCGTGCTCAACCGCGGTGAGGTCACCGCCTTCCTCGGCCCGCGCGCCCACCTCGTTGCCTATCCTCTGCGGGAGGTCGGCGGTTTCAATCTCGTCGCCATCATCGAGGGCAAGGAGACCGACGCGATCTGGGTCGGCAAGGATTCGGACGCGCGGCGCCAGGATTGCCTCAACGCCTTTTCCGATTGGAGCCCAGGCATCCGCTCGCTTCTCGATAAGGCCGTGGCGCCCACCTACTGGCCGCTCTGCACCGTCGACGACGGCGCCTGGCATGATGGTCAAAATACAGTGCTGATCGGCGACGCGGCCCATGCGATGACGCCCTTTGCGGCGCAAGGTGCGGCCATGGCCGTCGAGGACGCATCCGCGCTTGCGGCTTGCCTGTCTGAAAACCTCAGCGTCGCGAATTCCTTGCGGAAATTCGAGGCGCTTCGCAGGCCACGCATCGCGCGCGTCCGCCGCCGTGCGGCCTTCAACCATTTCGCCTATCACGCCCGCGGCCCGGTGCGTATCGGCCGCGACATGGTATTGAAGCTCAAGGGGCCCGACGCGCTTGCAGCCGACCTCGACTGGCTCTACGGCTACGGCGCGCCGGAGCACTGAGAAGCGACGGCCATTCACCGCGATCCGTTCGATAAACTGCCGGCGCGCGAAAGATCTAGTCCAGAAAAGCAGAACGCCGCGGATGACCGCGGCGTCCGTCATTGCCTTCGTCAAACGGCGTTTGCCGCAGCCAGGCCCGCTTCGATGTCGCGCCGGATATCCGGCACGTCCTCAAGGCCGATCTGCAGGCGCAGAACCGGACCTTCGGTCGGCGCCAGCGCCACCTTGCGATCTCCGAGACCGACATGGAGCGCGAGGCTTTCGAAACCGCCCCAGGAATAGCCGAGCCCGAACAATCTCAGCGCATCGAGGAAGGCGTGCGCCTTGGCCTTGAAGCGGTCAGGGCTCTCCGCCTTCAGCACGAAGGAGAAGATGCCGCTCGCGCCGGTGAAATCGCGCTTCCAGAGCTCGTGGCCGGGGAAGCTCGGCAGCGCCGGATGCAGCACGCGGGCCACTTCGTCGCGTGTTTCCAGCCACTTCGCCAGTGTCAGTGCGCTCTCCTGGTGCCGTTCGAGGCGGATGCCCATGGTGCGAAGGCCACGCAGGATCTGGTAGCTGTCATCGGGCGAAACGCAGACGCCGAGCGTCACCATGGCCTCTGTCAGGGCCGGCCAGTGCTCGGCATTGGCCGAAACGGTACCGAAGAGCACGTCCGAATGGCCGGACGGATACTTGGTGGCCGCATGGATCGACACATCGACGCCATGGTCGAGCGGCTTGAAGTAGACGGGCGTCGCCCAGGTATTGTCCATGGTGACGATGCAGCCATGGCGATGGGCGGCATCGGCAATCGCGCGGATGTCCTGCATTTCGAAGGTGTTCGATCCCGGTGCTTCGGTGTGTACCAGGCGCGTGTTCGGGCGGATCAGGCTCTCGATCGCAGCGCCGATCATCGGATCGTAGTATTCGACCGTGACGCCAAGTCGCTTCAGCATCGTGTCGCAGAAATGGCGCGTCGGGAAGTAGACCGAATCGACGATCAAGGCGTGGTCGCCGGCCGAGAGATAGGCGAGGAACGGCACCGTGACCGCCGCCAGCCCCGACGGCACGAGGATCGTTCCGGCGGACCCTTCGAGTTCGTTGATCGCGTCGCAGAGCGCGTCCGTGGTCGGCGTTCCGCGCGTGCCGTAGGTGTACTTCTGCGCCCGCGTCTCCATGGTCTTGGCGTTCGGGAACAGCACCGTGGAGGCGTGCACGACCGGCGGATTGACGAAGCCGAAGTAATCGGAGGGGTTGTTGCCGCTATGGGCGAGACGCGTGTTGATGCCTGCCTTGCCGTTCACATTGCCACTGTCTGCCATTGCTCATTCCGCTTCTAGATTTCGAATGCAAAACTCTTCGAACGAGCCACAATCGCGGTCAAGTGGCAAAAATCATGAAGCGTCGTTTTGACCGTCGCGAGGCCACTTCTGGCGAATTTTCCGCCAGAGCGTGCTTCACACCCCCAAGATCTGCCTAACTTTCTGGCTTGTTTCGAGTTTTTCACATGCAAAACCAGAAAATCGGCGGCCTCTCTTGACCCTCATGGAAATTGAGCATGAGATAGCCGACACTCGCGCCAGGAGGGTGGCGGAGGCTCACCGCGCTAGGAGACGCGACGGTGCAGACTGGAACTAACGACAACAGAAAAAGGTTCTAAAAATGGCAAAAAGAATTCTGACAGCTCTCGTTGGCGCTGCTGTCATGGGGATTGGCACACAGGCGGCTTCGGGCGCTACTCTTGATGACGTCAAGGCCAAGGGCTTTGTCCAGTGCGGCGTGAACACCGGTCTCGCCGGCTTCGCTGCGCCGGATGCTTCGGGCAACTGGAGCGGATTCGACGTAGACTACTGCAAGGCAATCGCCGCCGCGATCTTCGCGGATGGCAGCAAGGTGAAGTACACCCCGACTTCCGCCAAGGAACGCTTCCCGGCGCTGCAGTCGGGCGAAGTCGACGTGCTTGCGCGTAACACCACCTGGACGATCAACCGCGACACCGCGCTCGGCTTCAACTTCCGCCCGGTCAACTACTATGACGGCCAAGGCTTCATGGTTCGCAAGGGCCTGAACGTCAAATCTGCGTTGGAGCTTTCGGGCGCCGCTGTCTGCGTGCAGACGGGCACCACCACCGAGCTCAACCTCGCCGACTACTTCAAGTCGAACAACCTGCAGTACAATCCGGTCGTTTTCGAAAAGCTTGAAGAAGTCAACGCCGCCTATGACGCCGGCCGTTGCGACGTCTACACGACCGACCAGTCCGGCCTTTATTCGCTGCGTCTGACGCTGTCGAAGCCAGACGATCACATGATCCTGCCGGAAATCATCTCGAAGGAGCCGCTCGGCCCGGCCGTGCGCCAGGGTGACGACCAGTGGTTCGATATCGTCAGCTGGGTTCACTACGCGCTGATCCAGGCTGAAGAGTTCGGCGTCACCCAGGCCAACGTCGAAGAAATGAAGAAGTCCACCAACCCTGACGTTCAGCGCTTCCTCGGCGTCGAAGCTGACTCGAAGATCGGCACCGACCTCGGCCTCACCAACGAATGGGCCGTGAACGTGATCAAGGCCGTCGGAAACTACGGCGAAGTCTTCGACCGCAACATCGGCGCCGGCAGCCCGCTCAAGATCGAGCGCGGCCTCAACGCGCTGTGGAACAAGGGCGGCATCCAGTACGCTCCGCCGGTCCGCTAAAGCGAACCGAAAATACCGGGGAAGCGGACAACCGCTTCCCCGTCCCAACGATAAAAACACCCAAAAGGGTGAAAAGGGGAAAGAGGCATTGCATGGCGATTGGCGTCACAACTACGCCTGAGAAATCGAAACCGTCGGGGTCGATCATCAACGACCCGCAGGTCCGCGGCATCTTTTATCAGGTTATTACCGTCGTCCTACTCGGGGCCTTCGTCTATTGGGTGGCCGACAACACGATCGAGAATCTCAAACGGGCGAACATCGCTTCCGGTTACGGCTTCCTCAATGGACGCGCCGGTTTTGACGTCGGGCAGTCGCTGATCGCCTATACCAGCGATTCCACCTATCAGCGCGCACTTGTCGTCGGCCTGCTCAACACATTGCTGGTCGCCGTCTGCGGTATTTTCACCGCCACCATCATCGGCTTTGCAGTCGGGATCGGCCGCCTGTCGCACAACTGGCTGATCGCCAAGCTGTCGCTCGCCTATGTCGAGATCTTCCGCAACATCCCGCCGCTGCTGGTCATCTTCTTCTGGTACAGCGGCGTCCTGGCGATCCTGCCGCAGCCGCGTGAATCGGCAGCACTGCCGCTCAACATGTTCCTCAACAACCGCGGCCTTGCCTTTCCCAAGCCGATCTTTGGCGACGGCTCGCTGTACACGGTTCTAGCCTTTGTCCTCGCGATCGTCGCCAGCTTCCTCCTGGCACGCTATGCGCGCAAGAAGCAGGAGGCCACCGGACAGCGTTTCCCGGTTCTTTGGGCGTCTCTCGGCCTGATCATCGGTCTGCCGTTGTTGGTCTTCCTTGCCACGGGATCGCCGATCACCTTCGACGTCCCCGTCGCCGGCAAATTCAACCTCACCGGCGGCTCGGTCATCGGACCAGAATTCCTGTCGCTGTTCCTGGCGCTCTCGTTCTACACGGCCGCCTTCATAGCCGAGATCGTGCGTGCCGGCATCCGCGGCGTATCCAAGGGGCAGACGGAAGCCGCGCACGCGCTCGGCGTACGCCCCGGCCTGACGACACGACTGGTGGTGGTTCCGCAAGCGCTCCGGATCATCATTCCGCCGCTCACCAGCCAGTATTTGAACCTTACCAAGAACTCGTCGCTCGCCGTTGCGATCGGTTACGCGGATCTTGTCGCAGTGGGTGGCACCATCCTCAACCAGACAGGACAATCGATCGAGATCGTCACGATCTGGATCGTCGTCTACCTGTCGCTGAGCCTTGCGACGTCGCTGTTCATGAACTGGTTCAATGCCCGCATGGCCCTGGTGGAGAGATAAGATCATGAACACACACCAGGCAACTTTTGTCCGTACCTCAATGATCGAAGGGTCCGCCCCGCCGGTCGCCGAAGGTGGCATCGTCCATTGGCTGCGCGAAAACCTGTTCGCGACGCCAAAGGATGCGGTGCTCACCATCGTCAGCCTGCTTGCGCTTGCGTGGCTCGTGCCTCCGGCCATCCAGTGGCTCTTCATCGACGCCGCCTGGACCGGTGGCGGCCGTGGCGTTTGCGCCACGGTTGCTCAAGGAGGCTCGCAGCCGGATGGCTGGAGCGGTGCGTGCTGGGCCTTCGTCAACGCAAAACTCGACCAATTCGCCTACGGCCGCTACCCGCTCGATGAGCGTTGGAGACCGACGCTGGTCGGCATCCTCTTCGTGCTTTTCCTCATTCCGATGTTGATCCCGAAGGCTCCCTTCAAGGGCATCAACGCCATCCTGCTCTTCGCCGTGCTGCCGATCATTTCCTTGATCCTACTTCCCGGCGGCTGGTTCGGACTGACCTACGTCGAGACGCCGCTCTGGGGCGGTCTGATGGTGACGCTCATCCTTTCGTTCGTCGGCATTGCCGTGTCGTTGCCACTCGGCATTCTTCTGGCACTGGGGCGGCGATCGCATATGCCTGTGATCAAGATGCTCTGCACCGCCTTCATCGAACTGGTGCGCGGCATCCCTCTGATTACCGTGCTCTTCATGGCGAGCGTCATGCTGCCACTGTTCCTGCCGCAGGGCGTCACCTTCGACAAGTTCCTGCGTGCACTGATCGGCGTGTCGTTCTTTGCCTCGGCCTACATGGCCGAAGTGGTGCGCGGCGGCCTCCAGGCTATCCCGAAGGGGCAGTATGAGGGCGCGGATTCCCTCGGCCTCAGCTTCTGGCAGAAGATGAACCTCATCGTGCTGCCACAGGCGCTGAAGCTCGTGATTCCGGGCATCGTCAACACCTTCATCGGCCTCTTCAAGGACACGTCACTGGTGTCGATCATCGGCATGTTCGATCTGCTCGGCATCGTCCGCTTCAACTTTACCGACGCCAACTGGGCCTCTTCGGTAACGCCGATCTCAGGGCTAATTTTCGCTGGCTTCATATTCTGGCTTTTCTGCTTTGGTATGTCGCGCTATTCAGGTTTCATGGAACGCGTGCTCGACACGGCCCATAAACGATAAAATGAGGGGAGGATCGCATGGCAAACGCAGCCACTGCTTCCAAAATGACCGTATCCGCAACGGATGTCGCAGTCGAAATCACTGGAATGAACAAGTGGTACGGGGACTTCCACGTCCTTCGTGACATCAACCTGAAGGTTATGAAGGGCGAGCGCATCGTCATTGCCGGCCCGTCGGGCTCCGGCAAGTCGACGATGATCCGCTGCATCAATCGCCTCGAAGAGCACCAGAAGGGCAAGATCGTCGTCGACGGCATCGAGCTCACCAACGATCTGAAGAAGATCGACGAAGTGCGCCGCGAAGTCGGCATGGTGTTTCAGCACTTCAACCTCTTCCCGCACCTGACGATCCTCGAAAACTGCACGCTTGCACCGATCTGGGTGCGCAAGATGCCGAAGAAGCAGGCAGAAGAAATCGCCATGCACTTCCTGAAGCGCGTCAAGATCCCCGAGCAGGCGAACAAGTATCCGGGCCAGCTTTCGGGCGGTCAGCAGCAGCGCGTAGCGATCGCCCGCTCGCTGTGCATGAAGCCGAAGATCCTGCTGTTCGATGAGCCGACCTCGGCGCTCGACCCGGAAATGGTCAAGGAAGTGCTCGACACCATGGTGTCGCTCGCCGAAGAAGGCATGACCATGCTGTGCGTGACCCACGAAATGGGCTTCGCCCGACAGGTCGCCAACCGCGTGATCTTCATGGACCAGGGCCAGATCGTCGAGCAGAACTCGCCGGCCGAGTTCTTCGACAATCCGCAGCACGAACGCACCAAGCTCTTCCTCAGCCAGATCCTGCACTAGGACCGGACGAGACGACACAAAAAGAAGCCCGCCTCATCGAGGCGGGTTTTTTTTCGTTCTGTCCGTTATCGATCCTACTCGACGCGATAGCGCAGGGTGCCGACTGACCAATGGATTCCGCGCGTGTCGAGATCTTCGGTCCAGTTCTTCTGCAGCCGCGCGATGATCTCGCTCAAGGTCTCGCGCGCATCGACCTCCACCTTGAGGCCCCGCGATATCGGCGCAAGATCGCTCAAGTCGACAGCATCGCTGACGACAAGCGCCACGAAAATGCCGTCGCCCTCGCCCGATGCCTCGAAATCGAAGCCGTAATATTCATCCGGCAAGGTCAGCGGCACGTCCGGCGCCAATGTCGTGATCTTTTGCGCGAACTCGTTCGGGAAAATCTGTGTTGCCTTGCCCTGGCTGTTGACGTCGAAAAGCAAGAGATTGCCGGCCGTGTGGCTGTTGACCGTCAGTTTGAAGACTTCGCCGGCCTTCATGGTGGTCGGCTTGTCGATAGAGAGCATGACATCGCCGGCTTCGCTCTTGCCGATGATATCACCGACGGCATCGATGTGGTTGACCGCCTGATAGCTCGGCACCGCTACGTTCGGAGTAATGGTATAAGCACCCTGCCCGCTGCCATCCGCATCGCGCTTTTCCGGCACCATCGCGCTGTCGCCGAGCGCCTCGGGTTTGCCTTCCAATTGCGGGTCGAGATTGCCGCATTGCTCCTGCAAGGCGCAGTAGGAGGCAGATTGCGCCTTTACATATCCAAGAAGCTCGGCGTTGCTCGTCAATCCGTTGCCATTGCCATCGGCAGCGTCGCCGGTCTGGCCGGCGACGAAGGCTGCGGTGAAAACTCCGTGCCGATCCGCTGTCGGTAGCCGGACATCGTCCCAGGCGACCTGATAGGGCGCCGCCGCACTCCAGGCGGTCACCCCGGCATCCACGAGCTTCGGCTTGTCGACGAGGGCAAGATCGATCCTAAGGCCGCGGGTCAGCGCTTGCTCGACCGGCTTGGCATCGGGACGCGGGAGAAAGCGGGCGCCGTCGATAGGCTTTGTGATGTCCTCGGACAGCGATCGGGAGATCGTGCCGGAGTGACAGGCGTCGATCACGACCGTCACAGCGCGCCCCTTCAGGCGCTCCAGCACCGCATCGATCTCGTCGTCGAGGACAGCGCCTTGCCAGTCCGTTTCACCGGCGGCAATGTCGGCAGGCGCAATCGCTTCATCCAGCCCATCCGCTTCGTCGCCATCCGCATCCTTCACCTGCAGGCCGTGGCCTGAAAAATAGAGATAGACGCGATCGCCGGGCTTCGTCGCATCGACAAGCCAGCCGTTCATGGATGACAGGATTTCAGCTCTGGTCGCCTGCCCGTCCTTCAGCACGCGGATCGAGGCACTGTCGAAGCCGAGCCGTTCCGTGAGGAGCCTTTGCATCGCCACCAGATCGTTCGCCGGTCCGGGCAGGGAAAACTCCGTCGGCAGGTTCTGATAGTTGCCGACCCCGATCAGCAAAGCCCGATCTCCGGCGACCGCAGGCGCAGCCAGCAGCATGAAACACGCAAGGGCGTGAAGGAACGACAGCCCCGATCTGGCGCCCATGCTCATTGGCCCTGGCCTCTCGTGTAAAGCGGTTGAACTGCGATCGTACTCTCACTCCCCTCCAGGCGCGTTTCGAGCAAGCGTAGCAGGGCCGCCGCGTCGAGGTTCGAATTGGCAAAGGCGGCCGCGATCGCGTCGACAGGCGCATTGGTCGCGATGACGACCAGATGGTCCGCACCGAAGGGCTTGACCACCTCCAGGTCACGCAGCTTGAAGGCATGGCTTTCGCTGCCGGCAATCTGCACGTCGAGCAGTTGCGCTTCGCCGGTATTGGCGAGGTTAAAGACCAGCATGTTGGCATAGCCGCCCTGCGGCGCCTCGACGTTCAGGCGGTCGCCGGCAAAATAAATGTCCTTGACGGGCTTCAGCGAAACGGCTCCCGGGCTCTGCGCCGCAAGCGCTTTCAGAAAATCCACCAGGATGAATTTGTCGACCGCGCCCTGGAGCCTTTCGGGCGCGACATGTTCCGCGGCGACGTCCCCGTTCGGCGTATAGAAGACACCGGATGCCGCCTCCCACCGGTAGGGCACGCCATCGCCACCGATATTGGCAAGATCAGGCATGTCACCGACGACGCTCAATGGCAACTTGCCCGTCCATCCGGTTTCGCGCGGCGACTTCAGTGCATGCTTCGTGCCGCTCACTGTTGGCGCCACGCCGACCTTGGCGCTGCGCGGCAGGGACAGCACGATTTCCTTGTCGGAGCGCGCCAGTTGCGGCGTGAAGTTCGGCACCTGCAGGGCTTCCGACTGCAGCTTGACGTTGGAAAACACGTAGTCTTCGAGTTCGACCCGCGAAATCCGCCCGTCGCCATCGCGATCGGCGGCGCCTTCCAATGCACGGGCAAAACTCCAGCTCAGGGCGCCGCGGGGCTCGCCGCCGATCACGACTTCCGGCGTCGGCTGGCTTTCGAGCGATGCGGCGAGGATCGTCACCTGCGACAGCTCCACGTCCCTCACCTTGGCGCCGGACAGCGCCTCCTTGGATGGCGGCGGCAGCTTGGCGCGCACCATCGGCGCCAGCCGCGTCTTGCCGGAGATCGAGCGGTTCATGCCGCCTGAATAACAGCTGTCGGAGACGAACAGGACATGAATGCCCTTGGCTTCCGCCTCCGCGAACCAGGCGCTGAGCTCGTTGTCGACGATGATTTCGCTCGCCGTCTTCTCAGCACGCGCCCGGTCGAAGCCCGGCAACTCCAGGAATTCGTCGAGCCCGTCCTCCTCACTGCCGGCGACCAGCTCCGGCATCTGCGCACCGTGCCCGGCATAGGTGAAGACGATCGTATCGCCGCGCTCAGCGGCCGCCACAAGCTCGCCCCAGGCCGCACGGATTGCATCCTTGGTCGCCTGTTCGTTGATGAGTTGGCGGATCGGGGCGACATCCGCCGCCTTCAGCGCCTGCGTGACGTCTTGCGCATCGCGGACGGCACCATCGAGGCTTACTTCGTGCGGATACTTGTCCACCCCGACGACCAGCGCCGAGGTCGAGGCCATCGCCGGGGCCGCCGGCAATGCGAGCAAGCTCATCGCAAGCAGGGTTCTGCACAGCACTGTCATTTCCCCACATCCACATCCACGCGCCGGTCGAGCTGGTGCAACATCTCCTCGCTATAAGCGGTCGGATCATCCGGCTTGAACGGCTCCTCCTCGCCCTTGCCGATCACGGTCCACATGCCGGGATAGCCGGCATCGACGAGGTAATGCGCCAGTGCCTCGGCGCGAGCGATCGACAATGCCTTGTTCGCCTCGGGCGTACCGACCGGATCGGTGTGACCGATCAGCGTAATCGCGGCCGGCTTTGCGGACTTCAGGCACTCGAACAGATCCCTGGCCGACTCGAGACCTTCGGGCGTAAACTCGGCCGTTCCGAAGACGTAGCGCACCGGCGTCGCCTTCTTCCGGATCGAGACACCACGATAGGAGAACTTGCAGGCGCCGCGCGCAGCGAGCTTGACCGGCTTGGTTGCAGCGAGCCGCATTTCCGAAGCCAGGCGGTCCAGCCGTTCGATATAGGCCTTGTCCGGCGCCATCCAATCGGGCGTCAGTTCCTCGTTTGCCGCATCTTCCAGCGCTTGCTGATAGGAGGTCGCCGCGGCGTCGTAATCCTTGCGCTCGCGCTTGATGTCGCCGAGCGCATCGAGGATCTGCCAGGGGCCGCCGGCGTCGCGGCTTGCGGCCGTCAGTTCCGCTTCGAAGGTTTCAAGCTTCGCGCCTTGCCCCACTGCCGCTGCAACCCGGTTGAAGGTTGCGAGCGCCGCGATGCGCCGGGTGAGCGCGATCTCGGTCGCCGAGCAACCCTTCATGTTTACGGGATCGGCCGCCACCTTAGTGCCGGCCTCGTCGGCGCGGTTCAGCGCCTCGGAGGCCAGGCGAAGACCGTCGCAGGCCATGACCGGCGCGGTGAAGACCGCCAGAACCGCCGAAGCGAGGAGAAATGCTCGTAGCTGAACCATGACTCGACCATCAATCCTTGATCTCGAACGTCACCATCTGAACACTGCTGGCACCCGCGTCACCCTGCGCCCGCTTGGCCAGGTTGATCGCGAGTCCCCGTGTCGGCGGCAACCGCGACGTCGCGACATATTGGCGTGCCTTCTCCACCGTCAGCTTCTGGTCACCGAGCCCGCCGGCACGGCAGAAGGCCAGCATCGTTTCGGCGGGCGCAGGTGTGTCGAAGGTGAGCGTGCCCGTGCCCGGCTGCGGGATCAGGCGCCGCTCGCCCGGCTTAAGCGTGGTGTCGCCGATCATCACGTCCGGGATGACCTCGACGTTGCCGTTCTCCTCGACATAGAGGATTTGCAGCTCGCAGGCCTGGTTGGCGCTGAGTTCGAAGGAAAGTTCGTCGCCAACCTTCGCCGTCGTCGACTTCACGTTTAGGGCCAGCTCGAGCTTGTGGCCAGTCCCCGCATCCTCCTTGCGATAGTCCGGCACGGCGGCTGCGATCGACTGCGGCCTGTCGTCCACCATCGGCTCGGAACCGGCAATGACGATCGCCGTCGTGTCGAGCGGACGGCGCTGGGTTAGCGGCGCCATCAGCAATGCATATTGCTGCTCGACCTCGTTGCGCGGAATGGTTCCGCCCGCTTCCAGCGTCGTCACCCAGTCGAGCCCGAGGCGCAGGACATCGGTGTTCGTCACCCGCTTGATCGCTTCTGAGAATTGCTTGGGCGTCATGTCAAACTCGGCCGCCAGGGCATCGAAGTCGAGCTCGTCTTCGTACTTGTCGGCAAAGTAGGTGATGAGCTCCGCCTCGCCCGGCGCATGCTTGCTCTGGAGGCCCCCATCAGGCGTCGGCTCGGTGATGCCGAGCACCTTCAACGCGTTGACGAAGCGCTCGCGGTCCTTGCGATAGGTTTCGTCCAGTTCCTCCTGCTTCACATACATGGCAAGCAGCACGTCCTGTTGGTCCTTGCTGAACAGCGTCGACGTCTCGATCTGCTCGCGCAGCTGATCGCGTTTCGAAAGGATGCCATCGGCGTGGCAATCGACACAGGATCGCGCGTTGATGATCTCGACGCCCTTGCCGATCGGGCGCTTGCGGAAGGACACGATGGTGGTCGGCCCGACATCAAGCTGCTTTCCTGCTGACGTCGAGAGGTAGTAGCCCTGCAGCCCGTTCGGCAACGAGAAGATCATTTCGCCGCCGTCGTGCTCGAAGGGCACGAGGCCCGCGTCGAGCGGTGCCAATTCCCGAGGCCCGTGCGGGAAGCGCTTCAGCACCTGCTTGCCGACGTCGCCGCCGAAATCATAGGACTTCCAGTAGTAGCCGCCGAACGGCATATCGTGCCGTTCGAGCATGCGGTTGTGGTCGGAAACCCCGGACGAGCCGTCGGCGAATCCGGCCCGCAACACATCGCGCCTGCGAATGTTGCCGGCCACGTCGATCTTGAAGCGCTTTTCGAGTTCGGCGATCTCGGTCGGCAACTTCATCAGCCGGTTGTAGATCTCCGGCCGCGCGCCGTTGCTCATGAACCAGTCGACCCGCATGATCGGCAGTTGCGTCGCCGTTTCATTCGAAAGGGCCGAAAGCGACGCGTCGCTCTCGGGATCAATCCCATAGAAATAGCGCTTGATCAGGAAGTCATAGTCCGCCGCGTCCCATTGCAGTTCGCGCAGATCGACGCGCACCAGCAAGCCATTGGTGCCGTCGACCTCTGTCGGAAGTACCAGCTTTGGCCCGTAGGACAGCGAATTCAGCAGCTTCTTGAAGCCGCCGGCAAGCAGGTCCATGCGCTTCATGAAGGTCTGGTCGTCCTCGCAGCCCATCATGCCGTTGTACTGGTCGCGATAGGAAAAGTAGCGCATGTAGGGGCGGTCGAGGGCACTGACCGTCTCGATGTCCTTCAGCGCCGCATCGACGAACTGGCCATAACCCAACATCGGGCGGGCGCGCGCCGGTTTTGCGGCCACCGTCTGCGGCAGGCTCTTTTCGTTCAGTGCGTTGATCCAGTCCTCCAGCACCTTGATCTCTTCGGCAGAGGGGCGCTTGCCAAGCGGCATGCGGCCGCTGACGACAGTCGCGTAGAGCCGTGACTTCGAGGCATCTCCGGGGGTCACGAAGTTTGCGTCGGCGGCAATCGAGGCGAGTTCGCCCGCCGGGTAGCTCCCCTGCGAACTCTCGCCCGGCCCGTGACAGTTGCGGCAGTATCTGCCGATGAAGGCATCTGCCTGCTGCGCCAGCGCCGCATTGCCGCCGCCCAGCGCTTCAGTCGCCGTATTCTCCTTGCAGACGGCCGTGACCGACTGCGCCACCGGCGCGGGGGCCTTCACTTCACGATCGGCAAGGAAGGCATAGATCGCGCGGCGATCGTCGTCAGAAAGAACGCTCAGTCCCTTGGCTATACGCCGCATCACCGGATCGCTGATCGGCGCGCCCGAGAGCTTCTTGCCTTCCTCAATCAGGCCCCTGGTGAAAACGTCGGGCGAGGCAAGACCGGCCATCTTCGTCTTGCTGATGTCGGGCGCGACCGCGCCGCTCAAATCCTTTTCGCCCTCATAGGCGCGCTCCAGGTCGAGCCCATAGGTCGTGGTGCGCGGTGTGTGGCAATCGCCACAGCCGCCGACATTCTCGACCAGATAGCGGCCGCGCTCGGCTTGCGTCTCCTCGCGCGGCTGATAGGCCGGCACCGTGAAGTGGCTGCGCTTCCAGAGCGTGATCGTCGTCTGGCGACTGAACGGAAAAGCAATCTCATCCTCTTTCGACACCGCATCCGCCTGGGGTAACGTCTCGATATAGGCTTTGATGTCGAGCGCATCCTCCGGCTTCATGCCGCCATAGGAGGTGTAGGGCATAACCGGATAGAGGTTGTTGCCCTCGCGATCGAGACCGACCAGAACCGCATTCAGAAACTGCGCATTGGTCCAGCCGCCGATGCCATTGGCGTGCGGCGAAATGTTCGGCGCATAGAAGGTGCCGATCGCCGTCTTCATCTCCATGCCGCCGGAGAGCAGTTCGGTGTTGTCGCCGGAGCCGTGGCAGGCGCCGCAGCCTGCGGCGTAGAACATGTATTTGCCGTTGTCGACATTGGCCTTGTAGGTGGAGAAGGCATCCTCAGAGAAGGCATCGCGCGCCGAGGCACCAGCGGGACAGAGCGAGACTGCGACCAGCGCCGCAAATGAAACGGCCCAATATCCGTGGCCAAGACTGGACAATGACGAGGCGCCTTCTCGCTTTCTCTGCAGACCGCGCATGAAACCCACTCCCTAAAACAATAGAATCGCTACTGAAATCCGCTGCACTATCGAAACTGAAATCGCTCGAATTCAACCCGCTTCGGCCGCTTGCCGAGATCTTTCAGGCCCTTGACGATCGCCTCCCTGAGAGGTGGCGGGCCGCAAAACCAGAGATCGGCTTCCGCCGGATCGATCGCGCTGCCGTTCGCGAGTTTGGCCGCATCCAGGCGCCCGTCCACGGAGGAATCGTGCAGGACAAAAGTGAAGTTGCCGAGCTTTCCGGCCTGCCCCTCGAAGGTCTCCAGCCCGATCGCCTCGCGCCGGTCGCGCACGCAATAGACCATGTGGATGTCCTGCCCCTCGTCGCCATTGAGATGCCGCGCCATCGCCAGGAACGGTGTAACGCCGATGCCGCCGGCGAGCCAGATCTGCTTCTTGCCGCCACGGCGGTGGTTGAAGCGGCCATAGCCACCCTCGAGCTTCAACCGGTCGCCGACAGCGATTCCGTCGCGCAGGGCCTGGGTGTAGTCGCCAAGCGGCTTGATCGCGAAGCGCACGACCCCGTCGGGCTCGATACCAGCGATCGTAAACGGATGCGGCTCGCGCAGCCCAGGCTTCAGCACCCGCAGAAAACCGAATTGCCCGGGCTTGGCGCGCAAGGCACGGCGCAGCGGCCGCGCCGCAATCACCGTCGCCCCGTCCTCCCGGGCGACATCGAAGACTTCGTAGCCGCGGGTTCTGACCCAGGGCAGCAGCTGGGTATAGGCGTAGCTCAGGATGCCAAGTGCTGCGAAGGCGTTGAGGTAGACCGCCAGAAGCGCGGTACCGTCATAGGGGCGCTTGATGAACATCTGGTGGAAGGCGACCATCACGAACAGCAGGCCGATGAAGCGGTGCGTGTAGCGCCACAGATGGTAGGGGATCTCGATCTTCGTCCGCGGTATGATCTTGACGATACTGAGAACGAGCAGCACGACGAAACCGTAGAAGGCATATTTGCCGGCGGAAGCAGCAAGCTGGTTCAGACCGCTCGTCAGCGCCAGGCCCTTGAAGTCTGGTTTCAGGAAATAGTGCACGAGGATGAGGCACAGCACCGAGATGCCTATCCTGCGATGAAAATGATAGACACGGTCGAGCCCCCCGAAGAGAGCCTCGACGAACGGCGGGCGCGCGGCCATGAACTGTGCGACCGCCATGCCGACAAAGGCCGCCGACGACGCCATCAGCGAAAATGTCGTCAATGCATTGGTGTGACTGACTGCGGCTACGGCCAGCAGCGCCGCAAATGCCATCAAGGACCAGACCAGAAACGCGCCCACTTGCATCTTGCGCCCCTCAACGCCGATGGCTGACGGTTGTTGCCTTGCCTTGTGCCTGTTGCCTTCGCCCCCTAGCGACCAAGGAAACATGCAACCAGGTTCTTGCCGCAACGGCCCACGCGCCTCTTTCACGCGGGGCCTTTATTGGGAGAGTGGCAAGCACCTCCCGGTTCGTCAACACGATTCCTATTGGAAACGTCCTATGAGGTTGGTTTATTCATGCCTTTGAAATTCGTATTTTTTAAGCATTCGCTTATTTTATTGACCACATAGGCAAACCACCCCCTTTGACCTGCACAAATCCAGGCAACCGGCGCGCTTGCCTGGTTGCAGGAAATCGTGCAAGCTACTGATATATCAGAACCAAAGGAACGGCATGTCACCGCAATCCCAGGCTCACCTCGCCTATCTCGCGCTCGAACGCCTGATCGTCACATTGAAGCTCGAGCCCGGCGCCCTGGTCACCGAGAGGCAGTTGATCGAACTTGCCGGGCTTGGGCGAACACCGGTTCGCGAGGCGATCCAGAAGCTGGCCTGGCAGGGTCTCATGGATATCCGTCCCCGTGTCGGCTTGCAAATCACCACGATCCGGCCGGACGACCAGGTGCATGTCATGCAGACGCGCCAGAAACTGGAGCCGCTTGCCGCCGCCCTCGTCGCAACGCACGCAAGCGCCGAGGAGCGAAGCGCGATGAAAGCTTGCGGTGCGGAGATGGCCACCTGTCTTGATGCGGGCGAAATGGAGGGCTTTCTCGTCGCCGACAAGATGTTCGACGAACTGATGGAAGAAGCCTGCCCCAACCGGTTCCTGACCGCAGCACTTGCCCCGCTGCAGACACATGCGCGCCGCATCTGGTTTGCTTCGTCCTCGCATGAAAAGATGGCCGGATCGGTCCGCCGCCATGTAACGGTGATCGATGCGATCGAGCGGGCTGACGCTGAAGGCGCGTCGGCCGCGATGGCGGACCTGATGAGCTATCTATCAGACGCCTGAAGAAACCTTGCCTGCACGAGAAGAAACAACGGCAAGCGATTGCTTTCACGGTTGTTTCTTCAACACACTTCAGGCCGTCGGCATCATGCTGCCGGTCTTCAGCCGGCGCACATGCCAGTCGAAAGCCTCTTCCAGAATATGCGGGGTCTGTCCGCCACGGGTGGCGACCGCACGATTGAAGTAATCCGACAAAAGCTCCCGATAGGCCGGGTGGCAGCAGTTTTCGATGATGACGGGTGCGCGCTCCCGCGGCGCCAGGCCGCGCAGATCTGCAAGACCATGCTCGGTCACCAGAATATCGACGTCGTGCTCCGTGTGGTCGACATGGGACACCATCGGCACGACAGACGATATCGCCCCGCCCTTGGCAACCGACTTGGCGACGAAGATCGACAGGAAGGCGTTGCGGGCGAAATCGCCGGAGCCGCCGATACCGTTCATCATGTCGGTACCGCCAACATGGGTCGAGTTGACGTTGCCGTAGATATCGAATTCGAGCGCCGTGTTGATGCCGATGACACCGAGGCGCCGAATGATCTCCGGATGATTGCTCACCTCCTGCGGCCGCAGCACCAGCTTGTCCTTGTAGGCGCGGATGTTGCGGAACACGCGATCAGCCCAGGCGCTGGAAAGCGTCATCGACGAGGCCGAGGCGAAGCTCAGCTTGCCGGCCTCGAAAAGCTCGAACGTGCTGTCTTGCAGCACCTCGCTATACATACGCAGATCATGGAACGGACTGTCGACCAGGCCGCCCAGCACCGAATTGGCGATGACGCCGATGCCCGCCTGCAGCGGGTTGAGCGTCATGTCGAGGCGGCCCTTGCGCACCTCCTCCTGCAAGAAGGCGATCAGATGGCCGGCGATCGCCGTCGTCTCCGCATCCGGCGGAGAGATCCGTGCGGCGCTGTCCTCTTTCTCGGTGACGACGATTGCGACGATCTTTTCCGGATCGACAGGAATGTAGGGCGAGCCCGCACGGCTATCGCAAGCAACGACCGGGATCGGCGTGCGGCTCGGTCGCTTCGCCGGAATGAAGATATCGTGCAGGCCTTCGAGTTCGGGACTGTGGCTGAGATTGAGCTCGACGATCACCTTCTTCGCCAGGATCGCGAAGCTTGCCGAATTGCCGACCGATGTCGACGGAACGATGCCGCCGTCTTCGGTGATCGCCACCGCCTCGACCACCGCATAGTCGATGGGGCTGATCTGGCCGGACCGCAACTGCTCGACGGTTTCCGAGAGATGCTGATCGATGAACATCACCTCGCCGCGGTTGATCGCCGCTCGCAGAACCGGGTCCGACTGGAACGGCAGGCGCCGGGCAAGAACACCCGCCTCTGTCAGCGTCTTGTCGATGTCATGACCGAGCGAGGCGCCCGTCATCAGCGTGATGCGAAACTTCTCCCGTGCGGCCCGTTCGGCCATGGCAAGCGGCACGGCCTTCGCGTCACCGGCCTTGGTGAAGCCGCTCATGCCAATGGTCATGCCGTCCTTGATCAGCGCGGCCGCCTCTTCCGGCGTAGCGATGCGATCACGGAGCGATTTGCAGCGGATCCTGGCTTCCAGGTCGGTTGGCGGAACATGACTCATCGGGCACTCCCAGAAATGGCCCACGAGGCTCATAACAGGACGGCGCGGGCTTGGTTCGTCGTGCGCTTATTTTCGCATGTCTGCGTGCGCACGCTATGAAGATTTGCAGGAGCACGATAGCCGCTCGGACCGCAGGGCGGTACGCAGAATGGGCAGGGCGGAACTACCGCCGACGCATAGCTCGATGGCATTTCGCCTTAAACGACGAGGGGCGCACCCTTGGCGCGCCCCTCTAACGATAAACTGCACAAAAATGGGTCAGCCGACGAAGGCGCGTTCGATCACGAATTCGGCCGGCTTGTTGTTCGCACCTTCGGTGAGACCAGCGGCCTCGAGGATTTCCTTGGTGTCCTTCAGCATCGCGGTCGAGCCGCAGATCATGCCGCGATCGACAGCTGGATCGAGCGGCGGCAGGCCGAGATCGGAGAAGAACTTGCCGTTTACCATCAGGTCGGTAATGCGGCCCTTGAACGGGAAGTCTTCGCGGGTCACCGTCGCGTAGTGGCGCAGCTTGTCGCCGACAATCTCGTTCAGGAACTCATGGTTCCGGATTTCCTCGACCAGATCGAAGCCGTATTTCAGTTCGGCAACATCGCGGCAGGTATGGGTGAGGATCACTTCCTCGAACTTTTCATAGGTCTCGGGATCGCGGATCAGGCTTGCGAAGGGCGCAATGCCGGTGCCGGTCGAGAACATGTAGAGACGGCGCCCGGGAACGAGCGCGTCGAGCACCAGCGTACCGGTCGGCTTCTTGCGCATCAGCACCTTGTCGCCCGGCTTGATCCCCTGCAGGTGCGAGGTCAGCGGGCCATCCGGCACCTTAATCGAGAAGAACTCGAGTTCTTCGTCCCAGGCGGGGCTAGCGATCGAATAGGCGCGATAGACCGGCTTGTCGCCGACCATCAGGCCGATCATCGCGAATTCGCCCGAGCGGAAGCGGAATTCGGCAGGGCGGGTCATGCGGAAGCGGAAGAGCCGATCCGTATAGTGTTCAACGCTGGTCACCGTCTCGACGTAGACGCCTGCCGGTGCCTGGATCGCGAAATCTTCCGTTTTTGCCGGAGCATTCATCTTAGCTACAAGTCCTGTAAATGATGACCCTGTCTATCAACAATAAGCCGATATTCCAAGCTGCGCCTTGTTGAAAGGAAATCTCTTCCAAATATAGTCGCTTTTGGGGATTTCGGCGTGCTTCACACTGTCGCGGCCAACCCTACCCTATGACACCCGGCGCCAGCTATAGGATTTAGCATCGGTCGAGGGCTTGGCGGTCGGCTGGTAGTGCACAGCAATGCCCGGCAGGCGTCCTTCGGACAAACGCTTCAGCGCTGTCGCATTGCTGACAGCGAAGCTTTCGACGCCACAGCGCAGCATCAGCGGGATCTGGTCGATCAGCACGTCGCCGACCGCCCTCACCTCGCCGGTAAAACCAAGCCGCGCGCGCAGCAGCGACGCATGGCTGAAGGCGCGGCCGTCATTGAACGCCGGGAACGCGACGGCTACCAGCGCAAGGCGATCAAGGTGTGGTGCGAGCTTCGTCACGTCGTCTGCCGGCGCGATGACCACGCCAAGACCGGTTTCGTCGCTGTCTGCAACCTTGGCCAGGAACGCGTCGAGACCGACGATCGCCTTCTCGTTCGAGCCTGCCTTGGTTTCCTCCGTCTCGATGACCCAGGGATCATCGCCCACGAAACCGGTTTCCTTCCAGATTTTCGTCATTTCCGTTCCTCAGCGCCTCAGGCAGCTTCCTGCGCGCTGCCGTAGAGCGCATCCTTGAAGGGTTGGGGGCCGACGCGGCGATAGGCCTCGAGGAAGGTCTCTTGACCGTCGCGGCGCAGTCCCAAGTAGGTGTCGACGATGGTCTCGACGGCGTCGGTCACCTTCTCGGGTTCGAAGCCGCGGCCGATGATCTCGCCGATCGAGGTGTTCTCGTCGCCGGAGCCACCAAGCGTAATCTGATAGAGTTCCGCACCCTTCTTTTCAACGCCAAGCAGCCCGATATGGCCGACATGGTGATGACCGCAGGCATTGATGCAGCCGGAGATCTTGATCTTCAACTCACCGATCTCGGCCTGACGCTCGGGCGAACCGAAGCGGGTCGAAATTTCCTGCGCCACGGGGATGGAGCGCGCATTGGCAAGTGCGCAGTAGTCCAGCCCAGGACAGGCGATGATATCCGTGATCAGGCCGGCATTGGCAGTGGCAAGACCTGAGGCGACCAGCGCGCGGTAGACCGGCTCGAGATCGGCCAGCGCCACATGCGGCAGGATCAGGTTCTGTTCGTGGCTGACTCGGATTTCGTCGAAGGCGTATTCCTCGGCAATATCGGCAACGGCATCCATCTGCGCGTCGCTGGCGTCGCCCGGAATGCCGCCGATCGGCTTCAGCGAGATCGTCACCATGCCGTAGTCCGGGTGCTTGTGCGGCTGCACATTCTGCTGCACCCAACGGGCAAACTCGGGATCGGTCTTCTTCCAGCGCGCGAGGCTCTCCCAGCCTTCAGCACGGTTTTCGAGGGCCGGTGGCGCAAAATAGGTGGAGATCGCCTGGATGTCGGTCTCCGGCAGCTTCAGCTCGGTGTCCTTGAGGGCCGCGAACTCGACTTCGACCTGACGCGACAATTCTTCGGCGCCGGTCTCGTGTACGAGGATCTTGATGCGGGCCTTGTACTTGTTGTCGCGGCGGCCGTGCAGGTTGTACACGCGCATGATCGCCGTCGTGTAGGACAGCAGGTCCTCCTCCGGCAGGAAGTCGCGGATCTTCTTGGCGATCATCGGCGTGCGGCCCTGACCACCGCCGACATAGACTGCAAAGCCGATGCGGCCGTTTTCGTCCTTCTTCAGGTGCAGACCGATATCATGGACCTGGATTGCGGCGCGGTCGCGCTCAGCGCCAGTGACGGCGATCTTGAACTTGCGCGGCAGGAACGAGAATTCCGGATGTACGCTCGACCACTGTCTCAAGATCTCGGCGTAAGGCCTTGGGTCTGCGACCTCATCGGCGGCCGCGCCGGCAAAGTGATCGGCGGTCACATTGCGAATGCAGTTGCCCGAGGTCTGGAGCGCATGCATCTCGACGCTTGCGAGCTCTTGCAAGATATCCGGCGTGTCGGACAGACGCGGCCAGTTGTACTGGATGTTCTGGCGCGTGGTGAAGTGGCCGTAGCCGCGGTCATATTTGCGCGCGATATGGGCGAGCATGCGCATCTGGCGGCTCGACAGCGTGCCATAGGGAATGGCGACGCGCAGCATATAGGCGTGAAGCTGCAGGTAGACGCCGTTCATCAGGCGCAGCGGCTTGAAGGCGTCTTCGGCAAGCTCGCCACTCAGTCGCCGCTCGACCTGATCGCGGAACTGTTCGACGCGGGAGGAAACGAAGGCGTGGTCGAATTCATCGTAACGGTACATCGGGTATCGGTTCCTCAGGCAGCGTGTTTCGGGCCGGAAAGGCCATTGTAGCCGGCAGCGTAGGGGATCGAGGGGCCTTCAGCGCGGATGCGCTCGCGCATGCGCAGCGGGCGAAGTGTGCCGTTGATCTCTTCGACGTCGACGACGTTGGCATCGACGACCTTGTTGTCATCGAACGCCTGCTTACCGGTGGCTTCGAGCGCCGTCACGGCCTCGGCATGGCGAGCGATGAAGGCATCCTGAAGCTGCTCGACCCAGTTGCCCGCGGCATCCAGCCAGACGGAAATGCCGTCCGAAAGTCGATTTGCCGTCAAAACCTTACTCACCATGACCTCTTCCTCAGTTCAAAATCTGTTCGTCGCGCCCGAAAGCGGCTTCAATGTTTTTCTTCTCGCCACGCGCCTTGCCTGCGACGAGCGGTTCGGACCGCTCGA
Source organism: Ensifer sp. EB106-05-01-XG146 (assembly GCF_058791875.1). Lineage (NCBI taxonomy): Bacteria > Pseudomonadati > Pseudomonadota > Alphaproteobacteria > Hyphomicrobiales > Rhizobiaceae > Ensifer > Ensifer sp. EB106-05-01-XG146. The sequence continues at coordinate 1,258,250 of NZ_JBYTDX010000001.1, read as the reverse complement.
AATTGGCGCCGGCGACGGCTTCGCCGATGATGACCATCACCGGACCTGCAAGCTCGCTGCGGTTTTCAAGATCCGGAAGGTCCTTCAGCGTGCCGTGCAGCAGACGACGATCGGCGCGGCTGGCATTCTCGATGACGGCAACCGTCGTTTCCGGCGGAAAGCCTGCCTGCATCAGACGACCGGCGACCGACGCCGCAACTGTCCGCCCCATGTAGACGGCGATCGTTGCACCCGAGACGGCAAGCCGCGCCCAATCGGGCAGGACTTCGCCGGTCAGATCGTGGCCGGTCGTAAAGACCAGCGAGGAGGCAACACCGCGAAGCGTCAGCGGCAGTTCAAAATCGGCCGCCGCGGCGAAGGCCGAAGTGATACCCGGGACGATCTCGTAGCTGATACCGGCTTCGCGCATCGCCGCCATCTCTTCGCCGGCGCGGCCATAAACCAAAGGATCTCCGGACTTCAGACGGACGACGCGCTTGCCTTCGGCAGCCAGCGTCACCAGCAGCTGGTTGATCTCGTCTTGGGACTTGGTGTGGCAGCCCTTGCGCTTGCCGACCGACAGGCGCTCGGCGTCACGACGACCCATATCAACGATCGTCTGCGGCACCAGCGCATCATAAACGATCGCATCGGCTTCCATCATCACGCGCTGGGCGCGGAGCGTCAGCAGGTCTTCAGCGCCTGGACCGGCACCGACGAGCCAGACATGGCCCCTCGCCTTCTCGGGCGCATCGAGCAGACGCGAAGCCTCACGGCGGGCAGCAGCCAGATCGCCGCCGGCGACCTTGTCTGCCACCGGCCCCTGGAAAAACCGGCGCCAGAACATGCGGCGGGCAACGCCGCGCGGCACCAGGCGATCGACGGCCTCGCGATAGCTCGCGGCAAGCGAAGCAACGACGCCGAGCGAGGGGGACAGCAGCTGATCTATCTGCGCACGGATCATCTGCGCCAGAACGGGTCCTGCCCCTTCGGTCCCGATGGCGACTGCAACGGGGGCACGGTTCACGAGCGCCGGCGTGAAGAAGTCGCAGAAGTCGGGCTGGTCGACGGCATTTGCCGGGATCTTGCGTTCACGCGCTGCACGGACGATGCGCTGATCCTCGACGGCATTGCCGGTGGCGGCAAAAACGAGAATAGCGCCGTCGAGCTGCTCGGGTGCGAAGGCGGCCGCGACATGTTCGATCCCACGGTCACGAAGGTATTGTGCGAACTCCGCTTCCGGCGCGTCGGCGAAGACGACGATCGACGCTTCGGTGTTCAGCAGCAGCCGCACCTTGGCAAAGGCTTCGTCGCCATTGCCGAAAACCGCCACGCGCTTTTGCGCGACGCGAAAGAATGCGGGGAAAACGGCGAGCTGCTGCGACATGGTCTTGCGGTCATTCCTTCTACAGGCTGCGGCGAATATCCCTTATGGCGCACGACAATTGAAGGAACAGAAATTTCAATGCCTTTCCAGGCACGTATTGTTTTGCTCGGCGGTGCACCATTTTGAGCAAATATCTCCGAGCCTGTTCAATCGCCGACCTTGGCGCGGCCATTGCGCCGCATGGGTAACCTCCGTTAAATGCCGTCAACGACCTGCCGGAGGCCCAAGACATGACAAAACCCGAACTCGCCGAACGGCTTTTGACCGTCATCGAGCAGAATATCCTGCCGCTTACCGAAAAGGGTGTTGCCGCCGGCAACAAGGTCTTCGGCGCCGCGATCCTGCGCAAGTCCGATCTGTCGCTGGTGCTTGCCGAAACCAACAACGAGACGGAAAATCCGCTCTGGCACGGCGAAGTGCACACGCTGAAGCGTTTCTACGAGATGGTGGACAAGCCTGATACCCGCGACCTCATCTTTCTCTCGACGCACGAGCCCTGCTCCATGTGCCTTTCGGCCATCACCTGGGCCGGCTTCGACAATTTCTATTACTTCTTCAGCCACGAGGATTCGCGCGACGCCTTTGCGATCCCGCACGACCTGAAGATCCTGAAAGAGGTCTTCCGGCTGGAACCGGGTGGCTACGCGCAAGACAACGCCTTCTGGCACTCGGCCTCGATTGCTGCACTCTCGAAAGACGCCGATGCCGAAACCCGCGATCGGCTTTCCGCCCAGGATGCCCGCATCCGCGCCCGCTACCAGAGCCTTTCCGACAGCTACCAGTCGGGCAAGGACGACAACGCCATTCCGCTGAACTGAGATCCATGGAACCTTCACGCGACGTAACGCGCCTGCTCGACATCATGGCGGCGCTCCGCCAGCCCGAGACCGGCTGCCCCTGGGACATCGTCCAGACCTTCGAGACCATCAAGCCCTATACGATCGAAGAGGCCTATGAGGTTGCCGACGCCATTGAGCGCGGCGACATGCACGACCTCTGCGACGAGCTCGGCGACCTGCTGCTGCAGGTGGTCTTCCACGCCCGTATGGCCGAAGAGGCCGGCGACTTTGCTTTCGGCGACGTCGTTGAGGCGGTGACCCGCAAGATGATCCGCCGGCACCCGCATGTCTTTGCCCGATCCGACGCCGATACGCCCGAGGCGGTGAAGCTGCAATGGGATGAGATCAAGCAGGCCGAAAAGGCCGAGCGGCAAGAAAAGCGCGCCAAGCGCGGCCTCGCGCCTGATGCAGCCGCAAACCATTTGGGCTCGGTGCAGCGCTCATTTCCGGCGCTCGTAGAAGCCCTGAAGCTGCAGGAGCGCGCCGCAAAAGTCGGCTTCGACTGGTCGGAGCCGGAACCGATCCTCGACAAGATCGAGGAGGAAATCGGCGAGTTGCGCCAGGCTCTGCGAGAAAAGGACCGCGCCAAAGTCAGCGACGAACTGGGCGACCTGATCTTTGCCGTGGTGAACATCGGGCGCCATGTCGGCACCGATCCGGAGATGGCGCTTCGCGGCACCAACACCAAATTCCGCCGCCGCTTCGCCCATATCGAGCGGGAACTCGGCGCGGCCGGCGAGACGCTGGATGAGGCAACGCTGGAGCGGATGGAAGAGCTCTGGCAGGCAGCCAAGGCGATCGAGCGACAGCTGGGCTAGAACGAGCGGGCCGCGTGCCCGCCATGCGTCCCCTTTCCCAAAGCTGAGGCCGACAGCGGCTAGCCGCCAACCCCGGGAAAGCTACAGCTTACCAGTCTTCCTCGACGGGCTTCGGCCCGTTTCCGAGGCGACGCTCCAGCTCGGAGGCCTCGTTCTCGGTCAACCTGAGATCAAGGCTCACCCGCCCATCTTCCAGGTCCTCGCGACCGTCGACGATCGCGTGCTGGTAGACCCAGGGCAGAAGCTGCAGCTGATCGATGCCGAGAACGACAGTGCATTCCGTCAGGACGCCGGAAAGACGACGGCCGATTTCGGCGAGCAGTTCGTCGACGCCGTCACCGGTGATCGCGGAAACGGCAACCGTGTTGTTGGACGTCGCCGCTTTGCCGCGCAATGCCTCGCGTGATTCGTCATCCAACCGGTCGATCTTGTTCCAGACCTCGATCAGGCGCTCGGAGGCCTCCTTCTCGTCGATGCCGAGATCGGACAGGATTCTGAGAACGTCGCTTGCTTGTGCCTGGTTGTCCGGGTCCGAGAGGTCGCGGACATGCAGGATCAGATCCGCCTCCAGCACCTCTTCCAGCGTCGCGCGAAACGCGGCGACCAGATGGGTCGGCAGGTCGGAAATGAAGCCGACAGTGTCGGAGAGGATGACCATCCGGCCATGCGGCAGCTTCAGCCGCCGAAGCGTCGGGTCGAGCGTCGCAAACAGCATATCCTCGGCCAGAACGCCTGCCCCGGTCATGCGGTTGAACAGCGTCGACTTGCCGGCATTGGTGTAGCCGACGAGGGCGACGATCGGGTGCGGTACCTTCTTGCGCTTAGAGCGATGCAACTGCCGCGTGCGGCGCACCTGCTCCAACTCGCGCTCGAGCTTGACGATGCGATCCTGCAGCAAGCGCCGGTCCGCTTCGATCTGGGTTTCACCCGGACCGCCCATGAAGCCGCCACCGCCGCGCTGGCGCTCAAGGTGGGTCCAGCTTCGGACCAGGCGGCCCTTCTGATAGTTGAGATGCGCGAGATCGACCTGCAGCGTGCCTTCCTTGGTGGAGGCGCGGCGGCCGAAGATTTCGAGAATGAGGCCCGTACGGTCGATGACCTTGGCGTTCCATTCCTTCTCGAGATTGCGCTGTTGCACCGGCGTCAGCGGATGGTCGACGATGACAAGACCGGCATCGAGCTCGACGAGGATGTGGCCAATCTCTTCGATCTTGCCGGTACCAAGCAAGGTGCCCGGCTTCGGCTGCGCCACCGGAACGATGGCGCCATGCACGACCTCAAGATCGATCGCCATGGCGAGACCGGTCGCCTCTTCGAGGCGACTTTCGTCCGAGCGCGTCGTGGTGGTCGAGAGCATATCTGCGGACTGCCGTCCGGTCTTTTTCAAGACTGGAACGATGACGACCGCGCGCATGTCGTCGCGGAGCTTCTCGAGCTCCGGAATGATCGACGACAATTTTGAATCACGTTTGGTAATGTGCCTAACGTCCCGTCAGGATGCGGCTTCTTCGTTCTCGAACATCTGCAGCGGCTGGCCGGGCATGATGGTCGAGATCGCGTGCTTGTAGACCAGTTGCGAGTGGCCGTCGCGACGCAGCAGGACGCAGAAGTTGTCGAACGAGGTTACAACGCCGGTAAGCTTGACGCCGTTGATGAGAAAAATTGTCAAGGAAATCTTTTGCTTGCGGACCGTATTGAGAAAGAGATCCTGCAAGTTTTGAGAACGTTCCGCCATCGCGCCGCTTCTTTCTTATTTGCCGGCGTTTTGCGCCGGTGCATTTTTGTCAAATTCAGCAATCAGAGGCGCCACAAGTACCTTCCCCGACACCTCTTCAGAGTTGGTATCAAATCAATGTCTTTTCCGCAACGCCGAAAAAGGCTTCGCGAATATTCTGTGCTATGCTTCCTGGATGGCCGTTGCCGATCGGCTTGCCGTCGATCGAAACGACCGGAAAACAGATGCTGGTGGCGGCCGTAATAAACACTTCGCGCGCCGCGAGCATCTCATCGCCCGAGAACGCCCTCTCCTCGATTTTAAGCCCAAGCGGCACCGCTACATCCATCAAGGTGGTGCGGGTGATTCCCTTGAGGATGCCGTGTTCTGCCGGTCGTGTGCGCAGGTTTCCGTCGCGATCGACAATCCAGACATTGGTCGCTGCGCCTTCCTTCACCGTGCCGTCGGCATCGACGAAGATCGCCTCCTGTGCGCCTTCCTCCTTGGCCTTCTGGCGCGCCAGCACGTTGGGCAGAAGCCCGACCGACTTGATGTCGACACGATCCCAACGGTTTTCCGGCACCGTGATCGCCGCAATGCCATGGGTCGCCTTCCTGGCAATGGCTGCAGCGTCGGTGCGCTTCGCCGTCACCACGATCGACGGGCGTGTTTCCGCTACGGGAAAGACGTGATCGCGGCGCGCCACGCCGCGCGTGACCTGCATGTAGAACAGGCCGTTTCTCACCCGGTTGCGCCGGATAACTTCGCGGATCACGTGGACGAGCGCGGCCCTTGTCATCGGCCAGTCGATGCGCAGTTCGCTGAGCGAGCGGCCGAGGCGATCGAGATGACGGGTGAGATCGACGATATAGCCGTGACGCACCTCGCAGACCTCATAGACGCCGTCCGCAAACTGATAGCCGCGGTCCTCGATATGGACGCCGGCGTCCGCGTGCGGCACGTAGGCGCCGTTGACATAGGCAATTCGGGACATCGTCTCGACCTTAGAAATACTGGATGCTGACGCGGAACAATTGCTCGACATGGCGCACCGCATCGGCCGTGGCAAAGAGCACGACGCGGTCCTTCGCCTTGATCCGGGTGGCGCCATCAGGGCGGATGAACGTCTTGTCGCGATAGAGCGCGCCGATGCGGATTCCGTCGGGAAGTTCGAGGTCGCGCAGGGCCTTGCCGACGAGCGGCGACGTTTCCAGAGCCTCGGCCTCGATCACCTCGGCCATGCCCTTCTGCACCGCATAGACCGAGCGGATGCGGCCCTTGCGGACATGCTGCAGCACGCGCGAAATGGTCACCGCGCGCGGGTTCACATAGGCGTCGACGCCGGCAGTCGCGGCAAAATCCTGGTAGGACGGTTCGTTGATGAGGACGAGTGTGGACTTTGCACCCAGGTGTTTCGCCATCATACTGCCGAGGATGTTGATCTGGTCGTTGTTCGTGAGCGCCACGACGAGATCGGCGTCCTGGACATCGGCCTGCGCGAGGATCCGCTGGTCCATGGCCGACCCGTTGAGGACGACCGTGCTGCTCAACTTGTCGGCCATCATCACCGCGCGGTCGCGATCGCTCTCGATCAGCTTCACCCGCGTGCGCGGCTGGTGTTCCTCGATCGTCTTGGCGACGAAATAGCCGACATTGCCGCCGCCGAAAATGATGATGCGCCGCGCCTCCTGCTCTTCGTGGCCGAAGAGCGTAAGCGTGCGCCGCGCATGATCCCGATCGCAAACGACATAGGCGATATCGCCCGCCTGCAACTGGTCGTCGGAATGGGGCACGATCACCTTGCCGTTGCGGAAAATGCCGGTGACGGTCGCAAGCAGGTCAGGAAACAGTTCGCTCAACTGTTGCAGCGGCGTGCCGACGACGGGACAGTCTTCCAGGCACTCGAAGGCGACCATGGCGATGCGGTCATCGGCGAAACGCACAACGTCGATCGCGCCGGGAAAGGAAATGCGCCGCAGCACGAGCCGCCCGACCTCAACTTCGGGCGAGATGGTGACGTCGATCGGCACGTTCTCGCGCGAAAACAGGTTCGCATACTCAGGCGCGAGATAGCTCTGCGCCCGAATGCGCGCAACCTTCGTCGGCACGTTGAAGATCGCGTGCGCCACTTCACAGGCGACGATGTTGACTTCGTCGGACAGCGTGACCGCAATCAGCATGTCGGCCTGGTCAGCACCCGCCTTGGCGAGCACATCCGGATGCGCGCCATGGCCGACGTAACCGCGCACGTCGAGGCTCTCGGTGATGTTGGCGATCAGCGCCGCCGACGTATCGATCACCGAAACGTCGTTGTCTTCCTGCGCCAGTCGCTCGGCAATGCCGTAACCGACCTGCCCCGCGCCACAAATGACTACCTTCATGTCGTTCTTTCACATGCGAGCGCGGGCGGGTTGGCCGGAAATTCCGGTTCAGACGCCCAGCGACTTCAGCTTCCGATGCAGCGCCGACCGCTCCATACCGACAAACTCCGCCGTGCGCGAAATATTGCCGCCGAATCGGTTGATCTGCGCGATCAGATAATCACGTTCGAACATTTCGCGAGCCTCGCGCAACGGCAAGGTCATGATGTGCTGGTCGCCCTGGGCCGAAATCTTCGGCAGGGTGTCACCCACTTCGGTCGGCAGCATGTCGGCCGAGATCGGCGTATCCGGACCGTCGCTGCGGGCAAGGATCATCAGCCGCTCGATGTTGTTGCGAAGCTGGCGGATGTTGCCCGGCCAGTCATGCGCCTGCAGCACCGCCAGCGCGTCGTCGCCGATCTTGCGCGGACGGATGCCCGCCTGCTCGCTGACCTGGCGCATGAACATGTCGACGAGGAACGGAATGTCTTCGCGCCGCTCGGCGAGTGCCGGAACACGAACCGGAATGACCGCCAGCCGGTGGAACAGGTCTTCGCGGAACAGGCCCTCGGAGATCATGTTTTCGAGATTGTAGGCCGTCGACGAGATGATCCGGACGTCGACCTTCACGCGTTTGGTGCCGCCGACACGCTCGAACTGCTGGTCGACGAGCACGCGCAGGATCTTGTTCTGCGTCTCGCGCGGCATTTCGCCGATCTCGTCGAGATAAAGGATGCCGCCATGGGCTTCCTCGAGCGCGCCCGTGCGGCGCGGCTGGCCCGGCGTGCCCTCGGTCCCGAAGAGGGCGATTTCCATTCGGTCCGGCGTGATCGCCGCTGCGTTCAGCGCCACGAAGGGGCCCGTCGATCGCGTCGACTTGCGGTGGATCATGCGCGCGACCAGTTCCTTACCGGAACCCGAGGGCCCCTGGATCATGATGCGGCTGTTGGTCGGCGCGACCTTTTCGACCGTCTGGCGAAGCTGCGAGACGGCAACGGACGTGCCGATCAGCTCGACCGGATCGCCGGACTTCTTCTTCAGCTCCGAGACTTCGCGCTTGAGCTTGGAATTTTCCAGCGCCCGTTCGGCGATCAGGATCAGACGGTCGGCCTTGAAGGGCTTCTCGATGAAATCATAGGCGCCGCGCTTGATGGCGTTGACCGCGGTCTCGATGTTGCCGTGACCGGAAATCATGACAACCGGAAGATCCGGGTGCCGCCCCTTGATCTCGTCGAGCAGCGCCAGGCCGTCGAGGCGGCTTCCCTGCATCCAGATGTCGAGGAAGACCAGCCGCGGCACGCGATCGCTGATCGCCGCCAGCGCGCTGTCGCTGTCGAAGGCGGTGCGCGTTTCGTGCCCCTCGTCGGACAGGATACCCGACACGATCTCGCGGATATCTTCCTCATCGTCCACAACCAGAATATCAGCGGCCATCGCTCGCACCCTTATCCTTCAAACTCTCTTCGCCCCCGGTTTCTCCGGCAGGCGGCAGGATCACGCGGATCATCGCCCCGACACCACCGTCGTATTCGGCAGGCGCGTCGTGCAATTCCAATTGTCCGCCATGGTCCTCAATGATCTTCTTGACGATGGCGAGACCCAGGCCCGTGCCCTTCTCGCGCATCGTCATGTATGGCTCCAGAATACGGTGCCGATTTTCCGTGGGCAGACCCTTGCCGTTGTCGATGATGTCGACGACGAACTGGCCGGTCGCCGCATCGGTTCGCGCACGCGCCACGACGACAGGCTGGCCGCGGACCGCATCCGCCGGCACCGCCTCGATCGATTCCACGGCATTCTTGACGATGTTGCCGAAGGCCTGGCCAAGCATGCGCCCGTCGAACAAGCCCTCAAGCGGCTCCTCGCCGAAGTCGCGCACGAAGTTGATGTGGTTGTTGCCCATTTCGCGCAGGAACACTGCATCCTTCAGGATCGCGCGAAGATCCGCCCGTTCCTTTGTCGGCTTCGGCATGCGCGCGAAGGCCGAGAACTCGTCCACCATGCGTCCGATGTCTTCCACCTGGCGCACGATGGTGTCCGTGCACTGGTCGAAAACGGCTTTGTCGTCCTGATTGATCTGTTTGCCGTAGCGCCGCTTCAGGCGCTCGGCGGAAAGCTGGATCGGCGTCAGCGGGTTCTTGATCTCGTGGGCGATGCGGCGCGCCACGTCCGCCCAGGCGGTCGAGCGCTGGGCGATGACGAGATCGGTGATGTCGTCGATGGTGATGACGTAGGATTCGTTCGCCTCGCCGCCCTCTTCGCGCGTCACCTGAACGTTCAGCGTGCGCTCGGTTCCGCCGCGCATGACGTTGATCTGCTTGCGGTAATCGTTGCGATGGCGCCCTTCGGCCTCGACCAGGACCTCCTCGATCTCGGGCGCGATCTGCCTGAGATCGGCACCGAGAAGATCCGGCGCGGCCTTCTTCAGGAAATCTTCGGACGACGGATTGGCAATGGTGATCTGGCGGTCACGACCGACACCGATGACAGCCGCGGTCACGCCCGACAGAACCGCCTCGATGAAGCGGCGGCGGTGGTCTACTTCGTCCTTGGCCTCCAGGATCTGCTCCTGCTGGCTGCGGATCTCAGAAACCATCTTGTTGAAGGTTCGTGACAGATTACCGACGTCGCCATCGACGGCGCGCACCGGCACGACGACATCGAGATTGCCGGAAGCGACGCTGTCGGCGGCACCGATCAGCTGGCGGATGGGCCGGACAATCCGGTCAGCGACTGCGATCGCGGTCCAGATCGCGGCAAGCAGTACGATGAGGGCAAAGCCGAGATAGAGGACGCCGAAGGCGATCTGGGTGAAGGTTCGCCCGGCCTCGAGCATCTTGTACTCGGCGGTGTTCTCCTCCATCAGCCGGAGCGAGCGCATCACCTCCGGATCGACGTTTCGAACCGTGTAGAGGAAGGTGCCCGGGATGTCGTCGAGCGGGATGACCGCGCCGACAAGGTTGGTAATCCCCGGCGGGATCAGAGTCGGCTGGCCAGAGACGGAACTCTTCAACGCATCCGGCGGGATCGCCGGCAGCGGCCGATCGGTCGAGATGTTGGCCTGCACGATGGGGCTGCCGTCGGCACGCACAAGAAAGGCGCCCAGCATACCGCGTCCGCGCGCCTGGCGGGTCATCAGCTCGGCAAAGCCCGTGCGGTCGAGGCTGTAGAGCTGACGGTTGCGCTCGAGGTCGTTCGCCATCGACACGGTCTGGCCCTGGAGATAGCTGGCATTCTCGAGCACATAGGCCTGCGCCACGTTGATCGAGGAGCGGACGATCGCCTGGGTTCGGAGCGAAAACCAGCGGTCAAGGCCGACATCGAGCGTGATGCTGGCAAAGATCGCGACGAGAACCGCCGGCGTGATCGCCACGATTGAAAACAGCGCGACGATGCGCACGTGCAGTCGCGCTGCGGCACGGCCTTTGTGGCGGGCGCGCAGGAGACGCAGGATTTCACGGGCGATCAGATAGATGAGGCCGACGACGAAGAGGCTGTTGATCGCCGCACAGGCGATGACGATATTTCGTTCGAGCTTGATTGGCGTCAGGCCGAGAAGCACGAGCAGGGAAACGGTCGCACAGATCAGCGCGCCGGTTGCCAACATCAGGCCCGGCAGGGCAAAGGAGCCACGGCGATCCTGCGCCGCCAGTCCCTCATCTGTGCCCAGCGGCAAGGCCATTGCGTCCACCATGAAAAGCGTTCCCCCAACCGTCGCCGGCCGGCGACGGCATCTCTTGCTTGCATTCTCGGGTCAAAGGTTGACCTCACCACCCAGATGGGCTGCCGCGCTGCACCCCCGTCAATCGATTGGGTCAAATCGATTGAACAGGACGGCAACGACGCGCGATTCGGCGGCCGTTATCCGTTCAAGCAACGCATTGTGGCGAAAATGCAACGGTGGGTGCGACCAAGTCAAGCGCTGCGTGAGCTGCGATAGACCGAAACACCGAGCTCGCGGATCTTCTTGCGCAGCGTGTTGCGGTTGAGGCCGAGCAGATCGGCCGCCTTGATCTGGTTGCCGCGGGTGGCGGTGAGCGCTGCGAGGATCAGCGGATACTCCATTTCCGCAAGTACCCGGTCGTAAAGGCCGGCCGGAGGCAAGGCCTCGCCAAAGCTTGCGAAATACTGGCGCATATTTTCTTCGACCGCCTGCGAAATCGTCAGCGAGCCCGGACGCGCCGCCGCCTTCTCGATCGGGCTATCCGGGATCTCGGAGCGAAGCTCGTTTTCGATGATCTCGCGGCTGATGACATCCTGTGGATAAAGTGCCGTCAGGCGCCGCACCAGGTTCTCCAGCTCGCGAACGTTGCCCGGCCAGGGGTGCGCCTTCATCAGCTCCAGCGCCTCATGGTCGAAGCGCTTGACGTCCAAGCCTTCCTTTTCCGCTTGCTGGACGAAGTGGCGCACGAGGTCCGGAATGTCCTCGGCACGGTCGCGCAGCGGCGGCAACCGCAGCGGCACGACGTTCAGACGATAGTAGAGGTCTTCGCGGAACAGGCCCTGATTGATCGACTGCTTCAGGTCCTTGTTGGTTGCCGCGACAATACGCACGTCGGAGCGGATCGGCGTGCGGCCGCCGACGGTCGTATATTCCCCCTGCTGCAAGACCCGTAGAAGACGCGTCTGCGCGTCCATCGGCATGTCGCCGATTTCGTCGAGGAAGAGCGTTCCGCCTTCGGCCTGCTCGAAACGCCCGGTCGAGCGCATCTGCGCACCGGTAAAGGCGCCCTTCTCGTGGCCGAACAGTTCCGATTCGATCAGGTCGCGCGGGATCGCCGCCATGTTGATCGCCACGAAAGGGCCGTTGCGGCGCTTGCCATAGTCGTGCAGCGCGCGTGCAACAAGCTCCTTGCCGGTGCCGGACTCTCCGGTAATCATCAGGGTCAGGTCGGTCTGCATCAGGCGCGCCAGCACCCGGTAGATTTCCTGCATCGCAGCCGAGCGGCCGACCAGCGGCATGCCGTCCTGGGTGTCGTCGTCGAGCTTTGCCGGCCGGCGCTTCGGCTCCGACAGCGCCCGGCCGATGATGCCGATCAACTCGGTCAGGTCGAAAGGCTTCGGCAGATAGTCGTAGGCGCCCTTCTCCGAGGCCTTGATCGCCGTCATGAATGTGTTCTGGGCGCTCATGACCAGCACTGGCAGGTCGGGGCGCGCCTTCTTGATGCGCGGGAGAAGATCGAAGGCGTTTTCGTCCGGCATCACCACGTCGGTCACGACCAGATCGCCATCGCCCGCCGCAATCCAGCGCCACAGCGTCGCCGCGTTGGAGGTGATGCGGACATCGTAGCCGGCGCGGCTGAGCGCCTGGTTCAGCACGGTGCGAATGGCGGCATCGTCATCCGCGACGAGGATCGTGGCACCGGTCATGCAAGGTTTCCTTTTGTCATCGGCATGTCGTCGTCATCCGCGGCCTGGCCCTTGGAGGCAGGCATCAGCACGCGGAAGGTGGTGCGGTTCTGCTGGCTGTCGCATTCGACGATCCCGCCATGGCCGCCGATGATCTTGGCAACCAGAGCGAGACCCAGGCCTGAACCATTGGTCTTGGTGGTGATGAAGGGGTCAAACAAGAGCGGCAGCAGGTCCTGAGGGACGCCTGGGCCATTGTCGTGCACGCAGAATTCCAGCGGCAGCGAGATCTTCTCGCGCGTCCCGGCAACCGACAGGCGAATGCCCGGCCGGTAGGCGGTCGTCAGCAGGATTTCGCCGTCGTGGCGTTCGCCGATCGCTTCGGCCGCATTCTTGATCAGGTTCAGGAACACCTGAACCAGCTGATCGCGGTTGGCATAGACGGGCGGCAGCGACGGATCGTAGTGCTCCGCGAACTTGATGTGGCGGGCGAAGCCGGCCTTGGCGATCGCCTTCACGTGGTCGAGCACCGAATGGATGTTCAGCGGCACGCGATCGACGGGGCGCTCGTCGGAAAACACCTCCATGCGATCGACCAGCGAAACGATGCGGTCGGTCTCGTCGCAGATCAGCCGCGTCAGCGCGCGGTCCTCGTCGTTGGCGGAGGTCTCCAGCAGTTGCGCAGCACCGCGGATGCCTGAGAGTGGGTTCTTGATTTCATGCGCCAGCATCGAGGCGAGACCGGTCACCGAACGGGCAGCGCCGCGATGCGTCAGCTGCCGGTCGATCTTGTCGGCCATCGAACGCTCCTGGAAGACCACGACGACCGCACCCGGCTCGGACAGTACAGGGGCGACATAGAGATCGACGAGCTTGTCGGCCCCAAGGCGCGGCGAACTCAGGTCGACGCGATACTCGTTGACCGGCGCCTTGCGCTCGCGCACCTGCTCGATCAGCGTCAGCAGCGGACTACCAAAGGGAATGAAGGCGCTGATGTCATGGCGCGCCAGGTGGTTGGCGCTGGCGCCGAAAAACGATTCGGCCTCCCAGTTGGCAAAGGCGACGAGACCCTTGGCGTCCACCATGATCACCGGGTTCTGGATGGCGTTCAGAACCGCCATCGACAGACCGTTGGCGACGGCATCCGGCATGCTCGGTTTCTCGGTCATGCGGCAATTCCTTCTGCGACCGCCTCGCCTTCCGGCTTACTCGAGGCGGCGTCGAGCATCGCCGCACGGGCTCTGTCGCGGACGAAACGGGCATCGGTCGATGTCAGGATTGCGGCCTTTTCCGGACCCGCAAGGTCAGGGGCGGCGCGATCGAGATACCAGGCGACATGCTTGCGGGCATGCCGGAGGCCGACCTCAACGCCATAGAATTCGAGCATCATCTCGTAGTGCTCCGCAAAGATATCGGCGACCTCCGCCGCTGACGGATGCGTGACCGCCCCGGCGAGAAGCCCGACGTGCCACGGGCGCCCCTGCGAGGACCGGCCGGCCATGACGGCGTCCGCGCCCGATCGGCGGAGAATCTTTTCCGCATCGGCGACCGTCTCCACGTCACCATTGGCGACCAGCGGCACGGTAACGACGTCGCGGACCAATCGGATCGCATCCCAATCCGCCTTGCCGTTGTAGAACTGCATGCGCGTGCGGCCGTGCACGGTAATTGCCTTCACGCCCGCCTCTTCGGCGCGCTTGGCAATCAGCGGCGCATTGATCGAGTTTTCATCCCAGCCGAGCCGCATCTTCAGCGTCACGGGCACATCGACGGCGTTGACGGTCGCCTCAACCAGCGACAAAGCGTGATCGGGGTCGCGCATCAGGGCCGAACCGGAGTAACCGCCCGTCACCTTCTTTGCCGGGCAGCCCATATTGATGTCGATGATGTCGGCGCCATTGTCGGCAGCGATCTTCGCGGCCTCCGCCATCCAATGGGCCTCACGGCCCGCAAGCTGGACGATGTGCGGCTCGATCCCGGAGTTCTTCAGCCGCGCCCAGGATTCCTGGGCATTGCCGACCAGTTCACGGCTCGCCACCATTTCAGTCACGACGAAACCCGCACCGAAGCGCCAGGCAAGCCGCCGGAATGGGAGATCGGTGACGCCGGACATCGGCGCGAGCGCAACTCGGTTGCGGATTTCGATGGATCCGATGCGAAGCGGAGACGAAAGAGCCGGAATTGGCAAATGCATATCTTTCAGGCACATGTTGTTCCTGCACTATTTTTAGACATTGTTCTCGGACTTGCCAAGCGATTTCGGCGCGGCGCGCAAAATTCTAAGCTCAGCTGGCAAAGCACGACCCTTCGCGGTACATCACGGCGAAGATCGGCGAATGCGGGACCTCATACAGAAAATGCAGCCTCAAGAACAGTTCAAGTGCGGCGTGGTTATCGTTGCGGCAGGACGCGGCGAACGCGCCGGGCAATCCGCCGAGGGCCCGAAGCAGTACCGAACCATCGGCGACCGCCCCGTTATCGCCCATACGCTTGACACTTTCGCGACATGGCCGGGCGCCGGTCCGATCGTCGTCGTCATCCATCCGGACGACGAGGCGCTGTTTAACGCCGCACGCAAACGCTCGGTGGCCGAGGATGTGATCATCGTCCACGGCGGCGCGACCCGGCAGATATCGGTGCTCGCCGGCCTCGAAGCCCTGGCCGACATCGGCGCGCGCCGCGTGATGATCCACGATGCGGTGCGCCCCTTTGCCGATCACGCGCTGCTGTCGCGGTGCGTTGCGGCATTGAGTGAGGACGTCAGGGCCGTACTGCCGGCGGTCGCCGTCGCAGACACGCTGAAGCGTGCCGGCAAAGATGGCACGGTCACGGAAACCGTGCCGCGCGACGGCCTCTACGGCGCGCAGACGCCTCAGACATTCGATCTCCAGGCAATTCTTGCCGCTCACCGGGAGGCGGCGAGAAGCGGCCGCACGGATTTTACCGACGACGCGTCGATCGCCGAATGGGCCGGCCTCAAGGTCGTGCTCGTCGAAGGCGCCGTCGACAACGTCAAGCTTACGCTGAAAAGGGATATCGCCATGGCCGACGAAAAACTCAAGCGCCCCCCCCTGCCCGATGTGCGCACTGGCAACGGCTACGACGTGCACCAGCTCGTCGAGGGCGACGGCGTCACGCTCTGTGGCGTCTTCATTGCGCACACCAAGAAACTTTCCGGCCATTCCGATGCCGACGTAGCGCTGCATGCGCTGACCGACGCATTGCTTGCCACCTGCGGCGCCGGTGACATCGGCGACCATTTCCCGCCGTCCGACCCGCAATGGAAGGGCGCGCCGTCGCGCATCTTCCTGGAGCACGCGGCCAAAATCGTGCGCGAGCGCGGCGGCATCATCACCAATGCAGACGTTTCGCTGATCGCCGAAGCGCCGAAGGTCGGGCCGCACCGCCTGACGATGCGCGAAAATCTCTCGGACATGCTGGGGATTTCACTCGACCGGTGCTCGGTCAAGGCAACGACCAACGAACGCCTTGGTTTCGTCGGCCGCGACGAAGGCATCGCCGCGATCGCCACGGCGACGGTCGTCTATGGGAACCTTTCGTGATGTGGTCCGCCGACATCGAAGTCAAAGCCAGTGAGATCATCGCGCAGTTCACGGCACATGGCCTCAAGGTGGCAACCGCCGAATCCTGCACTGGTGGCCTGATCTCCGGGGCGCTGACCGAGATCTCCGGCTCGTCCGCAGTCCTCGACCGCGGCTTCGTCACCTATTCCAATGAGGCAAAGGTCGCAATGCTCGGCGTCGAGACGGCGACGCTCGTCGCCCATGGTGCCGTCTCGCGGCAGACGGCGATCGAGATGGCACAGGGCGCAATCGCGCATTCGGCGGCTGACTTCGCCGTTGCCGTCACCGGCATTGCTGGGCCGAGCGGTGGTTCGGCTGAAAAGCCTGTCGGCCTTGTGCATCTCGCTGCGGCAGGGCGAAACGGCGCGCTGCTGCATCGCGAGATGCGCTACGGCGATATCGGCCGCAGCAACATAAGGCTTGCGACCATCCGCACCGCACTCGATCTGCTCACGCAGATCGCTCAGGCCGAATAGATGCTGTCGGCGCGCTTTTCGAAGGCGTCGGAGAACATGCGGAAGGCACGGTCGAACATCGAGCCCATCAAGGCCCCGAGGATGCGGCTCTTGAACTCGTAGTCGATGTCGAAGTGCACGATCGACTGCCCCTCGCCCGAAGGCTCGAAGCGCCAGCGGTTGTCGAGATATTTGAACGGCCCGTCGATGTATTTGACGTCGATCGTCCGCTCTGCCTTGTTCAGCAGCACCTGCGTCGTGAAGGTCTCGCGGATCGCCTTGTAACCGACGGTCATATCGGCAAGCAGAAGCACTTTTCCATCGCGCTCCTTGCGCGAGCGTACCGTCAGTGCCTCACAGAGCGGCAGGAACTGCGGATACTGTTCGACGTCGGCAACGAGGTCGAACATCTGGTCTGCGGTGTGCTTGACGACGTGGTTGGTTTCGAAATGCGGCATAAAGGGGAGTTAAGCGGGAGAACCGAGAAGATCAAGGAGCCTGCGCATCTGGCGCCGCGATTTCAACTGCAGAACTGGCACGTCAGGGCCGTGCTTCGCCAGACCTGCGACGATGTGCGGCGTAAACTTCTGCTCAAACGTCCAGATGAACTGAAGGAAATCCCAATCGACCTTTTCGATGCAGCCCGGCGCCATCTCCGGGCGGGTGCGGCCGAAATGTTTCAGCCAGCGGGTGACGACGCCCCATATGCAGACAAGCCGCGGCATGCGCACCCAGATCACGATGTCGCTTCTCGGCACCCGGATATCGAATGTGGACGGACCGGTGCCATCCATGACCCAGCGATCGGCGGCGATCCTCTCGACAATGCGCTGGCGCTGCTCCGCCCGGTCACGCTCTGCCCAACCCGGCAACCACCGGATATCGCGATCGATCGAGATGTAGGTCAACTGGAACTGACGGGCGAGCTTCTGCGAAAGCGTCGACTTGCCGCCGCCGGAGCACCCGACAACGAGGATACGCCTGGCACTGCGAATATGGTCGGCGGCAACGGCATCGTCGACATAGCTGACGATTGCCGGTTTTGACGGCAGGTCCATGGAAACTCCCGCGGAACTCGGGAACAAGGAAACCCAATGCGAAACTCCGGCGCGGGGCCGGAGTTTCGGTATTTTTTGAGCGGCCGAGCCGTCAGCCTGCCACGGCCGCCAGCTTCTTTTCGCGGGCTGCACGCAGCCGCGCAAAGTCGTCGCCGGCGTGGTGCGACGAGCGCGTCAGCGGGCTCGACGACACCATCAGGAAGCCCTTGGTGTAGGCGACAGTCTCGTAGGACTTGAACTCCTCGGGCGTGACGAACGCTTCGACCTTGTGGTGCTTGCGCGTCGGCTGCAGGTATTGGCCGATCGTCAGGAAGTCGACATCGGCGGTCCTCAGGTCGTCCATCAACTGCAGCACTTCGTTGCGCTCTTCGCCGAGGCCGACCATGATGCCGGACTTGGTGAACATGGTCGGGTCCAGTTCCTTCACGCGCTGCAGCAGGCGGACCGAGTGGAAGTAGCGCGCACCCGGGCGGACCGTCAGATAGTTGCCGGGAACCGTTTCCATATTGTGGTTGAAGACGTCAGGCTTGGCGGCAACGACGCGTTCCAGCGCACCCGGCTTCTTCAGGAAGTCCGGCGTCAGGATTTCGATCGTGGTCGTCGGCGAGGCCTCGCGGATCGCCCAGATGACCTTCTCGAAATGTTCGGCGCCGCCATCTTCCAGATCGTCACGGTCGACCGAAGTGATGACGACGTGGCTGAGGCCCATCTGCTTGACGGCCTTGGCGATGTTGGCCGGCTCTTCCATGTCGAGCGCATTCGGCTTCCCGGTCGCGACATTGCAGAAGGCGCAGGCGCGGGTACAGATCTCGCCCATGATCATGAAGGTGGCGTGCTTCTTGTCCCAGCATTCGCCGATGTTCGGGCAACCGGCTTCCTCGCACACGGTCACGAGCTTGTGCGAACGCACCAACTCGCGCGTCTCCTGGTAGCCCTTGGACATCGGCGCCTTGACGCGGATCCACTCCGGCTTGCGCATCACTTCCGTGTCGGGCTTGTGGGCCTTTTCCGGGTGGCGGACGCGTTGCGCCCGGTCAGAGACGGCATCGAACACCGTTACCATACTGTCTTCCTCGTCGCGGCGGGTCCGGCATCAGGCCGGATGACCCATTTTCGCTCTATATAGACGGCCCGACCGGGAATGTCAGGCCGTCTATTTTCGAAGCCCGACGGAAGCACAGAAGGCCCGGCAGACTATCGTTTCACGACCCGACCAGCGGCGATCAACAGGCATGCGCCGATGAAGCCGATGATCAGGTAAGCGACCCATCCGGCATACGCCATGTTGAATGCCGCCAGGATGAAATTCAGCACCACCGCGCCGATGATGCCGAGCACTATGTTCATGATCAGCCCCATGCTGCTGCCCATGAACTTCTCCGCGAGCCACCCAGCCAAACCGCCAACGATGATCGCAGCCAAAATACCGACGCCGTTCACGCTCATTTTGGTCTCCGTGCATTGAAAATGCGCCCATTATCAATGCCAAAGCTACACCAAAAACGCCGGCGCCGAAACCATCAGGCGTTGAGCGCGCGGCCGTAGGCGTCGAGCACGCTTTCCTTCATCGTCTCGGAGATCGTCGGATGCGGGAAGATCGTGTGCATCAGATCTTCTTCGGTCGTCTCGAGGTTCATCGCGACGACGAAGCCCTGGATCAGTTCGGTGACTTCCGCACCGACCATGTGGGCGCCCAAGAGTTCGCCGGTCTTCTTGTCGAAGATCGTCTTGACCAGACCCTGGTCTTCGCCCAGCGCAATCGCCTTGCCGTTGGCAACGAAGGGGAAACGGCCGACGCGGATGTCGCGTCCGAGTTCCTTGGCCTTGGCTTCCGTAAGGCCGACGGAGGCGACCTGCGGGTGGCAATAGGTGCAGCCCGGGATCTTCAGCTTGTCCATCGGATGAACGTTCGGCAGGCCAGCGATCTTTTCGACGCAGATGACGGCCTCATGCTCGGCCTTGTGGGCGAGCATCGGCGGTCCGGCGACGTCGCCGATCGCGTAGACGCCGGGAACGTTGGTCTTGCCGTAGCCGTCGATGACGATGCAGCCGCGGTCGGTTTTGACCCCGAGCGTTTCGAGGCCGAGGTTCTCGATGTTGCCCTGAACGCCGACGGCCGAGATCATGCGGTCAGCGGTGATCTTCTCGACCTTGCCGTCCTTCATCTCGACATGGGCGGTGATCGAGTTGGCAGCCTTCTCGACCTTCGTCACCTTGGCCTGGAGATGGATCTTCATGCCTTGCTTTTCGAACTGCTTCTTGGCGATGTTCGAAATCTCGGCATCTTCGACCGGCATCACGTTCGGCATCACTTCGACGACCGTCACGTCCACACCCATGGTGCGGTAGAAGGAGGCGAATTCGATGCCGATCGCGCCCGAGCCCATGACCAGCAGCGACTTCGGCATTTCCTCAGGCTTCATCGCCTCGAAGTAGGTCCAGATCAGCTTGCCATCGGGCTCGATGCCCGGCAGCGCGCGTGGGCGGGCGCCGGTCGCGATGATGATATGCTTGGCGGTGTAGGTGCCCTCGCCCTTAGTGTTCTTCGGCAGCGGCGCCTGCGGCTGGACAACCGGCTTCGTCGACTTGCCGACGACGATCTCGCCGGGCTTCGTGAGCTTGGCTTCACCCCAGATCACATCGACCTTGTTCTTCTTCATCAGGAAGCCGACGCCGCCATTCATGCGCTCGGCAATGCCGCGCGAGCGTGCAACGATCGCCTTCAGGTCCGGCGTCACGGTGCCTTCGATCTTGATGCCATAGCTGGCCGGGTGCTGGGCGTAGTGCAGAACTTCGGCGGAGCGCAGCAGCGCCTTGGTCGGGATGCAGCCCCAGTTGGAGCAGATGCCGGCCAGGTGCTCGCGCTCGACGACCGCGGTCTTGAGACCCAACTGTGCCGCACGAATGGCGGCGATATAGCCCCCCGGACCCGAACCGATGACGATGACGTCGTAATTCTCAGCCATGTGTTTCCTGCCTTTGTCTCAAGCGACCTTGCGGGTGAAGAGCACCCAGTCGTGTTTCTTGCTTTCCTCAAAGAGCGGAACCGCCTCGGCGCGCGCTGCCTCGCCGAAACCGTTTGCCCTGTATAGTGCCTGAGCCCTGCCGTTGTGGCTCTCGGTGATCAGGCTCACCGGCGCCGATCCGGCGCGTTCGAATTCCTTGGCCAGAAGCGCCTTGCCGATCCCCCGGCCGCGCTGATGGCGATAGACGCCCAGGCTCTCTATGAACCAGTGGCCGACGATCTGCCGCTGCAGCGCCAGCAGGGGCTCGAGAACCGGGTGCCCGGCAACAATCTCAGCCGCTTCCGGCCCGACCCCGTAGCCGAGCGACACTCCGGCAACCTCGTCATCGACCTCGGCAACCAGCGCATCACGCCAGTTCCCCGGACCCGGCTCCTCGCGCAGCTTGTTGCGCCCGCGCTCAAAAGCCGTATCCGTCACCCCATGCTGGACGGCGCCGTACCAGAGCCAGGAGGCAAAGCCATGCGCGGCGATATCGACGAGGATGGCGAGTTCCGCCGCCTCACGTCTTTCGGCCGGACGTATGGTGACGCCCCCGACCATTCTCAGACCCCGAGCATCATCCGCACGACCGGTTCCAGACCCCGGCCAATCGCACGCGTGTTTTCCGCATCGAGATGCACGCCATCGAGCGGCGTCGTCACCGCCACTGATCCGGCATCGAAGAAGCCGCAATCGAGTTCGTCGGCGAGATCGCGATAAAGGGGCGCCAGCATCGAAGACTGCTCGATGCCGCCTGCGAACATTGCGGCAAAGCCGGCGTCGGCCGTTTCGCAAAGCACCGGCGGCGACACGATCAGGATCTCCGGGCCGTCCTCACTCTCAACCGGCCAATCGTGACGGCGCACCAGATTGACCAGCCGTTCGACGCCCTTCACGGCGCCGAAGGCGGTTCCGTGGATCACCGGCTTCATGTCATTTGCGCCGAGAAGAAGAATGATGAGATCGAGCGGCGCGTGGCTGTGCAGCAGCGTCGGCAGCACCTTCGCACCATTGCGGTCGCAATCGGCGAGGTGATCGTCGTAGGCGGTCGTGCGGCCGTTCAGCCCCTCGGCGATGACCTGGACGTCCGGCCCCAGCGCCTTCTGCAAGACACTCGGCCAGCGATCGGCAAGCGCATGTCGACCGCCATCGGTGGCATCGTAGCCCCAGGTCAGACTGTCGCCATAGCAGAGAACTGTTTTCATCGTCCGGGCCCGCCTTCGACTGCGCGAAAAGGAACGGACCGGCCCGAAGGCCGGTCCCCATCCAACTCAGACCAGCATGCCCATCGGGTTTTCGATGTAGCGCTTGAAGGCACCGAGCAGTTCGGCACCGAGCGCGCCATCGACGCAGCGATGGTCGGTCGAAAGCGTGACGGTCATGACGTTGGCGATGACCATCTGCTTGTTCTTGACGACGACGCGCTCCTCGCCGGCACCGACCGCGAGGATCGTGGCATGCGGCGGGTTGACGACGGCGGCGAAGTTCTTGACGCCCATCATGCCCATGTTGGAGACGGCAGTCGTGCCGCCCTGGTATTCTTCGGGCTTCAGCTTGCGGTCCTTGGCACGCTGGCCGAGGTCCTTCATCTCGTTGGAGATGGCCGACAGGCTCTTCAGTTCCGCCTGGCGGATGATCGGGGTGATCAGGCCGCCCGGGATCGACACGGCAACGCCGACATCGGCGTGCTTGTGCTTGACCATATTACTCTCGGTCCACGAGACGTTCGCGTTCGGAACATCGCGCAGTGCCAGCGCCAGGGCCTTGATGACCATGTCGTTGACGGAGAGCTTGTAGACCGGCTTGCCACCCTGCTCGGGAGCCGCTGCGTTGAGCTGCGCACGCAGTGCCAGCAGCGCGTCGAGTTCGCAGTCCACCGACACGTAGAAGTGCGGGATCGTCTGCTTGGATTCGACGAGACGCTTGGCGATCGTCTTGCGCATGCCGTCATGCGGCACGAGTTCGTAGGAGCCCGGCTCGAACAGCTTGAGAACGGCGTCTTCCGACATGCCCTTGGCAAGCGGTGCGGCTGCAGGAGCAGCAGCACCGGCGGCCGGTGCGGCGGCGGGCTTGGCAGCACCACCGGAGACGGCGGCTTCGACGTCCTTCTTGACGACGCGGCCATGAGGACCGGTGCCGGCAACTGCCGACAGGTCAATGCCCGCGTCCTTTGCCAGACGGCGTGCGAGCGGCGAGGAGAAGACGCGTGCGCCGCCCTCGGCCTTGGCCGGCTGGGCTGCAGCCGGTGCAGCGGCAGGAGCCGCAGCCGGAGCGCTCGGCGCTGCCGGTGCAGGCGCTTCGGCCTTGGCGGCGGGTGCCGGTGCTGCCGCGCCGTTGCCGCCCTTGGCGGCGGCGGCGACATCCTCGCCATCGGCGGCGAGAACGGCGATCAGCGCATTGACCTTGACGCCATCGGTGCCGGCGGGAACGACGATCTTGGCAACGGTGCCTTCGTCGACGGCTTCGACTTCCATCGTCGCCTTGTCGGTCTCGATCTCGGCAATCACGTCACCGGACTTGACCTTGTCGCCTTCCTTGACGAGCCACTTGGCCAGATTGCCTTCTTCCATCGTCGGGGAGAGGGCAGGCATTGTGATGTTGATAGGCATCGAAGGGCCCTCCCCTTATTTGTAGCAAACGGCTTTCACCGCATCGACAACCTCTGCGACGTTCGGAAGCGCGAGCTTCTCGAGGTTCGCGGCGTAAGGCATCGGCACATCCTTGCCGGCGATCGTCAGGATCGGGGCGTCAAGGTAGTCGAAGGCCTGCTGCATGACGCGGGTTGCGATCTCGGTGCCGACGGAAGACTGCGGGTAACCTTCTTCGACGGTGACGAGGCGGCCGGTCTTCTTGACGGATTCGATGACCGTCGGCAGGTCCATCGGACGGATGGTGCGCAGGTCGATCAGTTCGACATCGATGCCCTGGGCTTCGAGTTCGGCAACCGCCTTGACGGCGTAGGTCATGCCGATACCGAAGGAAACGATCGTTGCGTCCTTGCCGACCTTGTGGATACGGGCCTTGCCGATCGGCAGCACGAAATCGTCAAGCTTCGGCACTTCGAAGGAGTGACCGTAAAGGATTTCGTTTTCGAGGAAGATGACCGGGTTCGGGTCGCGGATCGCAGCCTTGAGCAGGCCCTTGGCGTCGGCAGCCGTGTAGGGCATGACGACCTTGAGGCCCGGGATATGGCTGTACCAGGCGGCGTAGCACTGCGAGTGCTGCGCGGCCACGCGGGCAGCCGCACCGCTCGGGCCACGGAAGACGATCGGCGCGCCCATCTGGCCGCCGGACATATAGAGTGTCTTGGCAGCGGAGTTGATGATCTGGTCGATCGCCTGCATGGCGAAGTTGAAGGTCATGAACTCGACGATCGGACGAAGGCCGGTCATGGCAGCGCCGACGCCGACGCCGGCAAAGCCGTGCTCAGTGATCGGGGTATCGATGACACGGCGGGCGCCGAATTCCTGCAGCAGGCCCTGGGTAATCTTGTAGGCGCCCTGATATTCGGCGACTTCTTCACCCATGACGAAGACGTCGTCGCTTGCGCGCATTTCTTCGGCCATGGCGTCGCGAAGTGCTTCGCGAACGGTCATCGTCACCATTTCGGTGCCGGCAGGGATCGCCGGATCAGCAGCGACTTCGACCTTCGGCTGGGCTGCAACCGGAGCCGGCGCGGAAGCGGCCGGCGCTTCGGCAGCGGCTGCCTTCGGCGCTTCGGCCTTCGGAGCGGCGATGTCGCCAGCGCCTTCGCCGTCTTGCAGCAGCACGGCGATCGGGGTGTTGACCTTGACGCCTTCGGTGCCGGCGGCAATCAAGAGCTTGCCGATCGTGCCTTCATCGACGGCTTCGACTTCCATCGTTGCCTTATCGGTCTCGATTTCAGCAATGACGTCGCCGGAGGACACCTTGTCCCCCTCGTTCTTCAGCCATTTCGAGAGCGTGCCTTCCTCCATGGTCGGGGAAAGGGCGGGCATAAGAATTTCTACTGGCATGTTTGTCCCTCCCCGGATCAAAGCAGGATGTCGGTGTAGAGCTCGGATGCATCCGGCTCCGGATCGGCCTGGGCAAAATCGGCGCTGTCAGCAACGATGTCACGGACTTCCTTGTCGATCTGCTTCAGCTCATCCTCGTTCGCCCAACCCTTTTCGGTCAGACGCGCCTTCACCTGCTCGATCGGGTCATGCTCCGAGCGCATCTTCTGCACTTCGTCCTTCGAGCGGTACTTCGCCGGGTCGGACATCGAGTGACCGCGGTAGCGATAGGTCTGCATCTCAAGGATGATCGGACCCTTGCCCGAGCGGCAATGCTCAACAGCCTCGTCGCCGGCGGCCTTGACCGCGCGCACGTCCATGCCGTCGACCTGGAAGCCCGGAATGTTGAAGGAGACGCCGCGCTGCGAGAAGTCGGTCTGTGCCGAAGCCCGCGAAACGGAAGTCCCCATGGCGTAGCGGTTGTTCTCGATCACGTAGATCACCGGCAGCTTCCAGAGCTGCGCCATGTTGAAGCTTTCGTAGACCTGGCCCTGGTTGGCAGCGCCGTCACCGAAATAGGCAACGGACACATTGTCGTTTCCGCGATAGCGGTTGGCAAAGGCAAGACCGGTGCCGAGCGACACCTGGGCGCCGACGATGCCGTGGCCGCCATAGAAGTGCTTTTCCTTGGAGAACATGTGCATCGAGCCGCCCTTCCCCTTGGAAAGGCCGCTGCGACGACCGGTGAGTTCGGCCATGACGCCGCGGGCGCTCATGCCGCAGGCCAGCATGTGGCCATGATCACGGTAGGCGGTGATGACCTGGTCGCCTTCCTTCAGCGCCATCTGCATGCCGACGACAACGGCTTCCTGGCCGATGTAGAGGTGACAGAAGCCGCCGATGAAGCCCATGCCATAGAGCTGGCCGGCCTTTTCCTCGAAACGCCGGATCAGCAGCATCTCGCGGTAGGCACTCAGATCTTCCTGTTTGGAGAAGTCGGCGAACGTGCCGCCGTTGAAGTCTTTCTTCGCCGGCTTTGCGGCACTCTTGCGGCTGGAAACGGACGCGGATTTTCGCGGAGCCATTCGTTCCTCCCAATGGTTAGCCTTTTGCGGTTACCATAGGGAAAGAAAGCAGACACAGCAATGCCATATTTGCATGGCTCGCATTCCGCACAAATAATTGATTTTACTTCACAAATTCCAATTAACTGAATTCAGGTTAATTTGCGGCACGGTGGAAAATAACGATCTCGTCACTTCGCGACATGTTCAGCGCGAGGCGAGCCTTTTCATCCAGCATGTCCCGTTCCAGCGACCCATCACTCATCAGCTGAACCTCCTTTTCGAGGATCATTCGCTGCTTCGTGAGCTTATCCAGCCGCGCCTGCCGCTCGACGATCTGACGATCGAATTGCTCGGTCGCCTTCAGGCCATAGCCGCCGTGAATGGAATGATAGCCGAAGTAGGAGAGAAAGGCGACCGCGATCAGCGGCATCACCAGCCGACCCAGTTTCCGTTTCTTATGATGCCGTGTCCACATGCATTCCCGCCCTGATACGCAGTACGGCAATCAGATTAGCGTCGATTGATTAACCGACCGTTGACCATGAACGGCAGGAAAATAGAAACCCGCCCACACGGGGCCGTGTGGGCGGGCTCAGTTTTCAGACAAAAATCAGGCGGCGATCAGCCACGCAGGATCGAGCGGCCGGCGTACTTGGCCTGCACGCCGAGCTGCTCTTCGATGCGGATCAGCTGATTGTACTTGGCGAGCCGGTCCGAACGGGCAAGCGAGCCGGTCTTGATCTGGCCGCAGTTGGTGGCAACCGCGAGATCGGCGATCGTCGCGTCCTCGGTTTCGCCCGAGCGGTGCGACATGACGGCGGTGTAGCGCGCCTTGTGGGCGGTCTCGACGGCGTCGAGCGTTTCCGACAGCGAGCCGATCTGGTTGACCTTGACGAGGATCGAGTTGGCAACGCCCATCTTGATGCCGTCCCGCAGGCGGGCCGAGTTGGTGACGAACAGGTCGTCGCCGACGAGCTGGCACTTGTTGCCGATGAGGTCGGTCACAGCCTTCCAGCCGTCCCAGTCGTCTTCGGCCATGCCGTCTTCGATCGAGAAGATCGGGTACTTGGCGGCGAGTTCCGCCAGGTATTCAGCCATGGCACCCGGCTCCAGCGTGCGGCCTTCGCCTTCGAGCACGTACTTGCCGTCCTTGAAGAATTCGGTTGCGGCGCAATCGAGCGCGATGAACATGTCTTCGCCCGGCTTGTAGCCAGCCTTCTCGATCGACTTCATGATGAAGTCGAGCGCTGCCGGAGCAGAGGCGAGACCCGGCGCGAAGCCGCCTTCGTCGCCGACATTGGTGTTGTGGCCGTCGGCTGCAAGCTGCTTCTTCAGCGTGTGGAACACTTCCGAGCCCATGCGAACCGCATCACGCATCGTGTCGGCGCCAACCGGAACGATCATGAACTCCTGGAAGTCGATCGGGTTGTCGGCGTGCGCGCCACCGTTGATGATGTTCAT
This sequence comes from Ensifer sp. EB106-05-01-XG146, assembly GCF_058791875.1. Lineage (NCBI taxonomy): Bacteria > Pseudomonadati > Pseudomonadota > Alphaproteobacteria > Hyphomicrobiales > Rhizobiaceae > Ensifer > Ensifer sp. EB106-05-01-XG146. The sequence goes on along the minus strand of NZ_JBYTDX010000001.1, from coordinate 1,231,200 downwards.
CATCGGAACCGGGAGCACGTGGGCGTTCGGACCACCGACGTAACGGTAGAGCGGCAGGCCGGCAGCTTCGGCGGCAGCCTTGGAAACGGCAAGCGAAACGCCGAGAATGGCGTTGGCGCCGAGGCGCGACTTGTTCGCCGTGCCGTCGAGCTCGATCATGGTCTTGTCGATCTGGATCTGGTTCTCGGCATCGAGACCGCCGATCGCTTCGAAGATCTCGCCGTTGACGGCTTCGACGGCACGTTCAACGCCCTTGCCGAGGTAACGCGTACCACCATCGCGCAGCTCAACAGCCTCATGGGCACCGGTCGAGGCGCCCGACGGGACTGCCGCGCGGCCGAAGCTTCCGTCTTCCAGGTACACGTCGACCTCGACGGTCGGGTTGCCGCGGCTGTCCAGAATTTCTCGGCCGATGATGTCGATGATTGCAGTCATGATCTCTTCCCTGTTGAGGACGGTGGGTGGTCGGGGCCTGTCATACGCCAAGGCCTCGAAATTACAATGGCGCGCAATATGCAAAAACAACCGCGCCATTGCGGTTCATGAAAATTTCACGAAGCGTCGCGCGGGTCTCAGCCCTTGGCGATCGCGTCGAAAGCCAGCAGCTTTTCGAGCAGCCTCGGCATGTCCTTCAGATGCACCATGTTCGGGCCATCGGAGGGCGCATTGTCCGGGTCTTCATGGGTTTCAACAAAGACACCGGCAACACCGACGGCAACGGCAGCGCGCGCCAGGGTCTCGACGAATTCTCGTTGACCGCCCGAAGAGCCGCCCTGCCCGCCCGGCTGCTGAACCGAATGGGTCGCATCAAAGACGACCGGCGCGCCGAGCGAAGCCATGATCGGCAGCGAGCGCATGTCGGAGACCAGCGTGTTGTAGCCGAAGGAAGCGCCACGCTCGCAGAGCATGACATTGGGGTTGCCGCTTTCGGTGAACTTCGCCAACACGTTCTTCATGTCCCAGGGCGCCAGGAACTGGCCCTTCTTGACGTTGATCGCCCGCCCGGTCTTGGCGGCGGCGACCAGAAGATCGGTCTGGCGCGACAGGAAGGCCGGGATCTGCAGGATATCGACCGTCGGGGCGACAAGCGCGCACTGCTCTTCGGTGTGCACGTCGGTCAGAACCGGAAAGCCGAATTCCTTTTTCAGGTCGGCGAAGATTTCCATCGCCTTGTCGAGACCGATGCCACGCTTGCCCGAAAGCGAGGTGCGGTTGGCCTTGTCGAAGGAGGACTTGTAGACGAGGCCGAGGCCGAGCTTGTTGCAGAGTTCGGAGAGCGCACCCGCCATCATGAAGGCGTGTTCACGGCTCTCCATCTGGCAGGGGCCTGCGATCAGCGACAACTTCTCGGTCTGTGCGAAGGCGACCTGACGGGCGCCCTCACCGACAACGACTCTGGCATTGGTTTTCATCATCAAGCTCCAAACGCGAAGATCACCCCTTGCCCCGGCATTTCGGGGACAATGAGGCGCCCGCCCATTTCTGCAAATTCGATATCGTTCTCGGCAAAGAGCGCCCGCGTTGCCTCGAGATCGGCAACACGGAAGACGACCGCCCGCCCGCGAAGGCCCCGTTCGGCACCGCGCACCGAGCGACCGAAGAAGGCTTCCATGCCGGCGGCGTTCAGCACCGAGATCTTGGCGTTGGTGGTCGCGACATCCATGCCGAAGGAATGCGCCGAAACCTCGCGCTCATCGACCGCTTCCTGCAGCAGATACTGGAAATCAGTCGGATTGGCTTCCGACAGCACCACTTCGCTTATGCCGATCACGCCGTTGTCGTGTCGCTCCAGCGCCGCCCGATCGGTGGGGAGTGCGCGAACGCGCTGACAGCTGAAAAGAAAGAGATCCGGCGCGCGCAGGTCGGCCGCAAAGGCAAGACGGAACGAGCCCAGTCCTTCGCGGCCATCGGGCAGCTTCATCGGCCGGGAAAACTCCAGCATGTCACCGCCGGAGATGCCCCGCGCCCGAAAGCGGATATGGTCGCTCGCCGCATCCTCGGTGCCGAAGACCAGCGCCGAGAGGCCTTCCGGTCCCTGGCGGAAACGAAACGCCTGATCACGCGCCACAAAGGCGTTGCCGTCGAGTGCCGCCGCTTCGCACTCCTCGCGGGACGCTATGGCTAGCGGTTCGAGATAGGTGCCGTCGGCAAAGAAGACGCAGGCATTTTCGGTGCCGAAGGGATGGCGGGCATCGTCGGCGACGGTGAAGCCGAGATTGGAAAGCCGACGCCGCGCCTGGGTAAGCGTATCCACCGGCAGCACGAGGTGATCGAGCGGGCGGGTGGTGCGCTTGGAGAGGCTCATGGCGTGTTCCCTGATGGTTCGCCGCTGTTTGCAACTTTTGGCCGGCGAATGCAAGCCGGGTCACCGCCAGGGGCCGGATCGGCCATCCGGGTTCGGGCCGTTGCCGCAAAGTGAGCCGTCCGCGGCCGGCTGCGCCCGCCGCGGATTATGCCTGTCAGCGGGAGACGAACCGCCGGAAGGTCAGTAGTAGCCCGGCGCCGTCGTGGCGTTCGCCGTGTTCCCCGCACCGAGACCGGGGGCGAACGTCTGGGGCTGCGTGTAGGATGTATTGGTCGAGGACGTCGAGGCACAACCCGAAAGCCCCAGCACGGCAACCGCCAAAGGCACGAATAACAAAGCGATGAAGCGCATATGGATTGACCCCTTTCCAGTTTCGCTGACGACAGGAAAGTACGAAACCGATGCGTTGGCGAGTACGTAACAGTAACGCGAGGTAAAAAGGCGGTGCGGAAGCCGGGATCGGCAACCGCAGCGCCTTCCGGCCGCTGCGACTGCCCTCGTTGCGTGCGAGCTTGCGGGCCCGAACAGAGCGCCGGGCCTGCCGCATCAGGGATGAAGATCGCTCTTGATGGCAAAGGTGGCGATGAAGGTCGGCACGAACCTGTCGATCAGGAAACGAGCCGACGGCTGCCAATCCTCGTGAAAGCCGGCCAACAGGAAACCGACCTTCAGCTGCCCCTCGATCTGCGCAGAAAGGCTGTGTCCGAAGACCAGGGCCTCGCCCCGATCGACCTTAGCCTGCACGACATCGGGCGCGAGATGCTCCACCTCGGCAAAGGGGAGCCGGTAAGCCGGGCGGATAAGGCCCTTTTCCGCATGGGCCGGATCGCGGTCGCCGACGAAAACGATCGGATTGTAGAAGCTCGAAAGCAGCCGACCGCCGGTCTTCAGCACCCGGTGGCACTCCCGCCAGACCGGCTGGAGGTCGGGAACATAGAGGTTCGAGATCGGATGAAAGACGATGTCGAAGGTTTCGTCCGCAAAGGTCGCGAGGTCCCGCATGTCGCCCTGCACGGTCAAAAGCGACAGCCCTTCGCGTTCGGCGACGCGCCGATCCTGTTCGAGCTGTCCCTCGGAGAGGTCGAAGACCGTAACGTCCGCACCGGCGGCGGCCAGGGTCGGCGCCTGCTGCCCGCCGGCGGACGCCAGGCAGAGGATCTTCTTGCCCTTGACGTCGGGCAACCAGCCCTCAGGCAGATCGCCGGGCGTCAGCCGCGCCTGCCACTGCCCTTTGCGGGCGTCGGCGATCATCTCGCGTGTGACCGGGCGGGACCATTCGCAGTCCTGGCTTGCCTGCCTGTCCCACGCCTGGCGATTGTGATCGATGATATCGAGATTGGAGGAGGAAATGTCTTGCATGTTCGGTCCCTGGAACTTGTCCTGATGTGACCGCTCACGAAGGCGAATGGAGATCGCAGGCAGAAATGCCCTAGCGTTCGTCCGTCGATGCGGATCGCAGCAATGCCATCGTCCATCTTCTTCGCAAGCGAAGTTGAGGCGATTCGGTTTTCACCGGGCATTACTGGCGCATTGGACGACGCTCCCCTTACTGGAAGCCGCAAGCTAGCGGCTAAGTTGCGGATGGTCAACGCGAACGGAGGCCAACGGCTGCGACGTGCCGCCGCAATGGTTTCTCCGTCATGGTGTCGGCGAACGAATATCCGGCATGGTCTGCGCGTTATCATGTTGCGCATGATTTCAACCGCTTGAGAAGCCGTCACAATTGCGTAAAATTCGTCATTGCAGCCTGGAGTTATGCCGGGCAGCAGGCTGAGGGGCAGCATTTGATTATTGAGTCGCAAGACAAGAAACGCATCCGGGCACGGCCGAGTCACGCCAAGGGGCGCTTCGGCACACTGACTCGGCTCCCAACCGGGCACAAAACCACATGATGCGCGAGATGATGGCCAAGCTGGCTTCCATCGCCATCATGATGTTTGCGCGGGCGCTGACGGCGGCGCGCGCCATCTGGCATGAGACCGGCCTGCCGCCGAAGCAGAGCATCTATTTCGCCAACCACTCCAGCCACGGCGATTTCGTGCTGATCTGGGCGGTCTTGCCGCCCTGGCTCAGGGAACGCGCGCGGCCGGTCGCAGGTGCCGAATACTGGCTGAAATCGAAGCTTTCGACCTTCATCGGCCGCGACGTCTTCGACGCGGTGCTGATCGAGCGCGACCCGGATGCGCGCACGCAGGACCCGGTCGAGCAGATGACGGCCGTGCTCAACGACGGATCGTCGCTCATTCTCTTTCCCGAGGGAACGCGCAACCAGACCGAAGCGCGACTGCTGCCGTTCAAGAGCGGGCTCTATCACCTCGCCTGCAAGCGCCCGGACGTGGCGCTGGTTCCCGTCTGGATCAACAATCTCAACCGCGTCATGCCCAAGGGGGAGTTCGTGCCGATCCCGCTCATCTGCACCGTCAATTTCGGCGAACCGATGCGCCTCAAGGCGCAGGAGACGAAGGAAGAGTTCATCGCTCGCGCCGAGACCGCCCTGCTTTCGCTCGCGCCTTCATCGACGGATGACGGCGCATGAGCGCGGCCAGCCTGGACATGCTCAAGCTGCTCTTCGGCGTCGGCGGCGTTCTCGTGCTGGCGTCAAGCGTCGGCTACATGCTCAAGCAGAAGCTGTCGCCTGACGGGTCGAACGGCTCGATCGAGAACCTCAACGCCCGCATCAAGGCGTGGTGGGCAATGGTAGTGCTGATCGCCATCGCCTTCGTTGCCGGACGGGTCGGCGTGCTCCTGCTCTTTGCCTTCTGCTCGTTTGCGGCGCTGCGCGAGTTCATCACGCTCATCAACACGCGGCGCGGCGACCACTGGGCGATCGCGGGCGCCTTCTTCGTCGTCCTGCCGATCAACTACTTCCTGCTGTGGGCCGAGCAATACGGCATCTATTCGATCTTCGTGCCGGTCTACGCCTTCTTGCTGATGCCGATCGTCGCGGTTCTTCGCGGCGACACGCGCGACTTCCTGGTCCGGATCTCCGAGGTGCAATGGGCGCTGATGATCTGCGTCTTCTGCGCCTCGCATGTGCCGGCGCTGCTAACGCTGCAGATCCCGGGCTATGAGGGACGCAACGTGCTTCTCATCGCCTTCCTCGTCATCGTCGTTCAGTCGAGCGACGTGCTGCAATATGTCTGGGGCAAGCTCTTCGGCAAAACCAAGATCGCGCCAACCCTTTCGCCGTCGAAAACGGTCGAGGGTTTCGTCGGCGGCGTTGCGAGCGCAACGCTGATCGGCGCCTCGCTCTGGTGGATTACCCCGTTCACCCCGGCACAAGCCGCGTTGATGTCGCTCATCATAACCCTGATGGGATTCTTCGGCGGGCTCGTCATGTCGGCGATCAAGCGGGACCGCGGCGTCAAGGACTGGGGCCATCTGATCGAAGGCCATGGCGGGCTGATCGACCGGCTCGATTCCGTTGTCTTCTCCGCGCCGATCTTCTTCCACCTGACGCGCTACTGGTGGTCGCTGACATGAGCGCGAAACTGAAGGGGCTGGCATCAAGCGGCTTCGTACATGTGGCCTTCGCCTTTTTCGCCATGGGCGGCTGGGCGCTTTTCGCCAACGGCCATCACCCCATGCCCAAGCCGCTTGTTGCCGGCCTCGTCCAGGGAACGCTTTCGGCGCTGCTTACCCTCTACCTCAAAACGGCGATCGATGCGCTTTCCAGGCGGTTCCGCGGCGCAAGGCGCCTGGTTCTGCCACCGCTCTTCGCGTGCCTTGGCTCATCTGCAATTCTGGTCGCGATCCATGCCGCCAGCGGCACGCCCGAGATCCTGAAAACGATTGCGCTGCCGCTCACGGTTTCGACCACCTACGCCGCCATCTACAACTATTCCATCAGCCGAGGCGAACATGACCGAGACCGGTGACCGCAGGCCGCTCGCAAGCCGCAACACCCGCTGGGCGCAGGCCACCGCGCGCCGCCTGGCATCGATGAACCTCACGCCAAACCGGATCTCGCAGGCAAGCATGCTGGCGGCCGCCCTTGCCGGCCTTTCCTTCTGGCTCACGGGCGAAAGCGAGGACGGCGTAAGGGCGAGCCTGTTCATCGCCGCCGCGCTCTTCTGCCAGTTGCGCCTGCTCTGCAACCTTTTCGATGGCATGGTCGCCGTCGAGGGTGGCAAGGGCGAGGCCGATGGTCCCTTCTGGAACGAGTTTCCCGATCGCATCGCCGACATCTTCATCTTCGTCGGCGCCGGATTTGCCATCGGCGTGCCGGCTCTCGGTTTTGCCGCGGCCACCTTCGGCGTGCTGACCGCCTACGTGCGCGAGCTCGGCCGTGCCAATGGCGCGCCGGGCGACTTCTCCGGCCCGATGGCCAAACAACACCGCATGGCGACGATGACGCTGGCCGCCGTGGTGTCCGCCTTCGAAGGCCTCTGGCTCGGCGATGGCGAACTGCTGTGGATCGCGCTCCTTGCGATCTCGACTGGGGCTGTGCTTACGGCCCTTCTGCGCGCCCGTCGCCAGATTGCCTGGCTTCGGCAAAACGCTCCCTACAAAGGCTAAACACCCGCTTCACGCACCATGAACGAGGCCGCCGCAACATCGCGCGGCCCTCTTGACGTATGTCCATGCCAATTATTAGATTGATTAGTCTATTTATTAAATGCCACGCGTGTCGACGATGAACGAATGCTCGCGCGCACCAAGATCGGCGGCGATCAGGTCATGGTCGCTGCCTCATGAAAGCAAACTTTTTCAATCGGTTACGGCGCAAATTTATAGCGCCTCCCGTAACGGAGAACACGAATGAGTACCCCAGACCGCATCGACGACGTCGATGCATTGCGTGGCTTTGCGTTGCTCGGCATCCTCCTTGTCAACATCATGGCCTTCGCCTCCGCCTTCTACGGGCTGGAAATTTCCGACCCCGCCTTCGGCGGCATCCTCGATCGCAGCGTGCATTTCGTGATCGCCCTGTTCTTCGAAATGAAATTCTACCTGCTCTTCTCGTTCCTGTTCGGCTACAGCTTCACCCTGCAGATGCGTTCGGCGGAAAAATCCGGCGAGGCCTTCGTTCCCAGGCTCCTGCGCCGACAGATGGGCCTCTGGCTGATCGGGCTTGCCCATGCGGTCCTGCTTTTCCATGGCGATATTCTCACCACCTACGCGGTGCTTGGCATCGTCCTCCTGATGCTCAGAAACCGCAGCGATGGGGCCCTCTTCCGCCTGGCGAAATGGCTGGTCCTTATCCTTGCAGTGGTCTGGGGCACACTCGGCATCCTCATCACGCTGGATCCGGTACCGCTCGATCGGTCTGCCATTCTTTCCGCCGCGGAGGCGGCCGAGCTTGCCTTCCAAGGCGACTGGCAAGCCGTCATCGGTCAGCACCTTACGGAGCTCAACTCGGTCTGGATCATCCTCGTCCTGCTGCAAGCGCCGTGCGCGCTGGCGATGTTCCTGCTCGGCCTGATCGCCGGGCGTCGCAAGACCTTGGCGCGGCCGGAGGAGAACACGGCGTTGTTCCAGCGCCTCGTTCGTACCGGTCTCTGGATCGGCCTGCCTGGCGCCGTCATCTATGCCTATGTCAGCGTCGAGATGCCCGAATCGCCAATCGCGGTCATCGCGCTTTCGATCGGGCTCGCCACCGGCCCGCTTCTCACCGGCGCCTATGTCGGCGCCATGATGCTGCTCTTCGGATCCGAAACCGGCCACAGCCTGCGCAACCTGCTGGCGCCTGCCGGCCGCATGGCGTTGTCCAACTATCTGCTGCAGTCGCTGATCGCGGCCCTGATCTTCCATGGTTACGGCCTTGGTCTCATCGGCCAGGTCGCGCCTTTGGCAAGCGTGCTGATCGCGCTTGCGATCTTTGCCGCCCAGCTCTTCGTCAGCCACTGGTGGATGGCCCGTTTCGCCTATGGCCCGCTCGAATGGATCCTGCGCTTCATCACCATCGGCCGCGTGCCGCAGTGGCGCCGCCCGGCGGAGGCGCGCTGACGGACACCAGCCAATTCCCGCAACCAATGCTGCCCGGCGCCTTCGGCGCTGGGCATTTTCGCTTCCTGGCTTGAGACGCAGTTCGGCACTATTTCGCTTTGACTCTAATTAGATATTCGTCTAAATATAGAGACAACAAGCGAGCGGAGACGATGCGGATCAACAGGGTTTTCGAAGCGCTTTCTCATCCCGTGCGGCGGCAGATCCTGGCACTGTTGAAGGCCGGGCCGATGAGCGCCGGCGAACTCGCCGAGCATTTCGACCTGACCAAGCCGACGCTTTCCGCGCATTTCAACAAGCTGCGCGAGGCAGAACTCGTCGCGGTCGAGCGGCGCGGCACGAGCCTCATCTACCACCTCAACATGTCCATTCTCGAAGAGGCGCTCGGCGATCTCCTCAGCACAAGGGATCAAGCACCATGACCTTGCTTTTGCGTTCCCCGATCGCGCTGGTCGCTGGCGGCATACTTTTTTCCGCGACGCTCGTCGGCTATCTCGCAATCCCCGCCGAGGCGCTGCTTCCCATCCATTGGGGTGTTGACGGCACGGCCGATGCCTTCTGGCCGCGCGACCGGGCGCTGGCGCTGGCGCCTGTGGCGGTCGCCGTGCTTGCCGCATTCTCGTTCGCCGTCGGTCGGTTCGCACCACAGGCCGAGCTTCAGGCGGGCCGGCATATCGCCGAAGTCACCCTCCCCGCGATCCTCGCGCTCTTTGCCGCCATTCAAACTGTGATCGTGCTGATCGGGCTTGGCGTCGACCTCTCGATGACGCGCGTGATCGCCTTCGGCCTCGGACTTCTGTCGATCGTCGTCGGCAACGTCCTGCCGAAATCGCAGCCGAACGGCCTTGCCGGCATTCGGCTGCCGTGGACGCTCGCCGATAACGCCAACTGGCGGGCAACGCACCGGCTTGCGGGCCTGCTGATGGTCTGCGCCGGTATCACCCTGGCACTGCTGGCCGTCGTCATGAGCACCGGTCCAACGCTTGCCGCAGCGACGATCGCCGCGCTGCTGCTGCCGGTCGCAATTGCAACGCTCTATAGCTACCACATCGCCCGTCGCAGTTAGAGGCTCCGGGCGTCGCAGCTCGGCCGCAGCGCAACGGCAGAAATGAAAAAGGCCGGTCTTGCGACCGGCCTTTTGCTTGTCTTTCCTGTGCGCCTCAAACGAGACGCGACTGTTCCAGTGCAGCTTCGATGAAGCTTGCAAACAGCGGATGCGGATCGAGCGGACGCGACTTCAGTTCCGGGTGGTACTGAACGCCGATGAACCACGGATGATCCGGATACTCGACCGTCTCCGGCAGGATGCCGTCCGGCGACATGCCCGAAAACACCAGACCGCAGGACTCAAGCCGATCCTTGTAGTCAACGTTGACTTCGTAGCGGTGGCGGTGACGCTCAAAGATCTCGGTCGAACCGTAGATCTCGGCAATCTTGGTGTCGGCCTTCAACGATGCGCGATAGGCGCCAAGCCGCATCGTGCCACCGAGATCACCCGATGCGGAACGCTTCTCGAGTTCGTTGCCCTTCACCCACTCGGTCATCAGACCAACGACCGGTTCCTTGGTCGGACCGAACTCGGTGGAGGACGCCTTCTCGATGCCGGCGAGGTTGCGGGCAGCTTCAACGACAGCCATCTGCATGCCGAAGCAGATGCCAAAATACGGCACCTTGCGCTCGCGGGCAAAGCGCGCCGCGTTGATCTTGCCCTCCGAACCGCGTTCGCCGAAACCGCCGGGAACGAGGATGCCGTGTACCTTTTCAAGGTAGGGCGCTGCGTCTTCCTTCTCGAAGACTTCCGATTCGATCCACTCGAGCTTGACCTTCACCCGGTTGGCGATGCCACCATGGTAAAGCGCTTCGATCAGCGACTTGTAGGCATCCTTGAGGCCGGTGTACTTGCCGACGATCGCGATCGTGACTTCGCCTTCCGGCGTGCGGATGCGATCGGCAACCCGTTCCCAGGCGTCCATGCGCGGCTTCGGCGCCGGTTCGATGCCGAAGGCTGCCAGCACTTCGTTGTCGAGGCCTTCCTTGTGGTAGGCGATCGGAACGTCGTAGATCGAGGCAACGTCGAGCGCCTGGATGACTGCCGACTGGCGGACGTTACAGAAGAGCGAGAGCTTGCGACGCTCGGCCTCCGGGATTTCGCGGTCCGCACGAACGAGCAGGATATCAGGGTGGATGCCGAGGGCCTGCAGTTCCTTGACGGAATGCTGCGTCGGCTTGGTCTTCAGTTCGCCGGCAGCCGGGATATAGGGCATCAGAGTGAGATGGACGTAGACGGCGGTGCCACGCGGCAGGTCGTTGCCGAGCTGGCGGATCGCCTCCATGAACGGCATCGCTTCGATGTCGCCGACGGTGCCGCCGATTTCGCACAGCACGAAGTCGTAGTCGTCGTTGCCTTCGGTAACGAAGTTCTTGATTTCGTTGGTAACGTGCGGGATCACCTGAACGGTTGCGCCGAGATAGTCACCGCGACGTTCCTTGTCGATGATGTTCTTATAGATTCGGCCCGTGGTGATGTTGTCGGTCTTCGTCGCCGAACGCCCTGTGAAGCGTTCATAGTGGCCGAGATCGAGATCGGTCTCCGCGCCATCGTCGGTTACGAAAACCTCACCGTGCTGGGTCGGGCTCATGGTGCCCGGGTCAACGTTGAGATAGGGGTCGAGCTTGCGCAGTCTCACCCGGTAGCCACGCGCCTGCAGCAGTGCTCCGAGAGCCGCTGCAGCGATGCCTTTTCCGAGGGAGGAAACCACGCCGCCTGTGATGAATACATATCGCGCCATGGGAGTCACCGGATACCTTTTAACAAATGATTCCGCCACCGAAAAATTCATGTTCCAGAACTTTTCGTCTTGGGATGGAGGCAGATTTCACACAAAACAAAACCGGCGGATGAAACATCCGCCGGCGGGTTCTTCAGAATTGCGACCTTATTGGCCGCTGGGAACTTGCGATCCCGTATTGCTGTTGGCGCCAGCGGCGGGCGCCGGGGTCGTTGCGCCGCCGGCCGGGGCTTCGCCCGTCGTTGCCGGTGCGGTCGTCGAGGGAACGCCATTGTCGGCCGGAGCGGCGTTGCCGGTGGCCGGCTGCTGTCCAGTCGCACCGCCAGCCGGAGCCGGGGCGCCGCCACCGAGCGAATTGAGAACGCCACCGCCGTTCGAGCTGGTGCCCGGGATACGGTCGAGGATGTCGGTCGCCTGCGGCTGGTAACGCGCGAGAATGCCCATGCCGAGCGCCAGGACGAAGAAGAGCGCGGCAAGGATCGCCGTCGTGCGGGTCAGCGCATTGGCCGTGCCGCGCGCGGACATGAAGCCCGAGCCGCCGCCGATGCCCAGGCCACCGCCTTCGGAACGCTGAATGAGTACGACGCCGATCAGGGCGACGACGACCATGAGATAGATGACGAGTAGTACGGTCTGCATCAGCTTCCAGTCCTGCCCTTGGGGCACACGAATCAAACCCTGCGCAAACTCGGCATGGCCGGGCGCAATTTTCGCGCCTCTTTATACCATGCCGTGCGCCATTAAAAGCCCCTGCCCGGTAACCCGGGCGATCAGGCCGTCAATTCTTCATAAGCCCGGTAGATGGCGAGGAAGTCTTCGGCTTTCAAGCTTGCACCACCGATCAGTGCGCCGTCGACATTGGCAACGCCCATCAATTCCTTCGCATTGGACGGCTTGACCGAGCCGCCATAGAGGATGCGCATCTTGGCGCCGGCGTCGGCAAAGCGTGCGACCAGCTCCTTGCGCATGAAGGCGTGGGCTTCCTCGACGTCCGTAGCCGTCGGCGTCAGGCCGGTGCCAATCGCCCAGACGGGCTCATAGGCAATCACGGTGTTTTCCGCGGTTGCTGCATCCGGCAGGCTTTCGGCCAGCTGACGCTTCAAAACATCGAGCGTCTTGCCGGCCTTGCGCTCATCACCGGTCTCGCCGATGCAGACGATCGCGACGAGTTCGGCCGAATGGGCCGCTTCCGTCTTTGCGCGTACCAGCGCATCGCTTTCGGCATGATCGGTGCGGCGCTCGGAATGGCCGACAATGACGTGGGTGCCGAAGCAATCGGCGATCATCTCGGCGGAAAGGTCGCCGGTGTGGGCGCCCGACTGCTTCTGGTGGCAGTCCTGCGCGCCGATCAGCAGCGGGCTGTCGTCGCAAAGCGCCGTCGCCACGTAGAGCAACGTCGCCGGCGGGCAGATCAACGTTTCGACCTTGGCGGAAAGTTCGCCCTTGACCCCTTCGGCCATCGCCTTGATCTGATCGAGCGAAGCGCGGGTTCCGTTCATCTTCCAGTTGCCGGCGACGAGCGGGCGGATATCGGGCGTCATGCTATTTCCTCCGGGTACTTTTCTCCGGAAGCGGCCTAGCAAATGCAGCCGGCAAATAAAAGCACCGCCGGCGATTATTCATGGGCCGCGGGGCCGGTTGCCCTGCCCCGCCGTCAGGCGTTGCGCGTCGCCAGCATCATGACGAAGGACGCCCTGCCTTCTCGCGATCTTCCGCCGCCGACCCGACCTTGGCGGCCACAATCGCATACATCAGCGGCAGGCTCGGCATGGCCGCCGGCGGCGCCATGCGCCCGCCGCCAAGGTCGCGCATGCCTTCAAACGCCACCCAGCCGTTGGCATAGGGGTATTCCTTCAGGACTTCCATCCGGAGCCCGGCGTCGATCAGTGCCTGCACAACATCGGCGATACCCCAGTTGAACTCGAAGGACGGGTGCGGATTGGTGAATCCCACCACGCCCTCCTGATAGCCTCCATGGGCAAGGCCTGCGCCCGAGTCGGCGACATAGTCACCGACGCCCGCTTCCGCGACCGGGTCTTTGGGCGCGTAGTCGTAGTGTGGCTTCCAGCCCTGATCGAAAACCATCGCAAAGGGATGGAATTCAACGAAGGCGAAACGCCCGCCGGGCTTCAGCACATCGGCAATGCCACGCGCCCAGACACCGAGGTCCGATAGCCAGCAAATGGTACCATAGGAAGCAAAGACGCGATCGAACCGGCGGCCGGCCTTGCGGGCGTCGTCGAACCAGCCGAACAGGTCGGACCGCTCGAAGGCGGCTGCGATGCCGCTTTCCGCCGAAAGCCCTGTGGCAAAGGCGATCGCCTCGTCCGAGATATCGACGCCGGTCACGTTCGCGCCGCGCCGCGCCAGGCTCAGGCTATCCTGGCCGGAATTGCATTGCAGATGGAGGACGTCGAGACCAGCGATATCGCCCAGCAACTCGATCTCTTCCGGATAGAGCGTGGAGCCGCCGGCGCGGAAGAAAGCGGCCTGGTCGCCCTTGTGACTGTTGTGCGCGACGGTCGCGGCATTCCACGAGAGGCGATTGGCCTCGTGAAGATCAATACTCATGTTCCAACTCTTGAACATCTGGGAGAGACACGGGAGGTTTTTTCCCCGTATCCCGGCGCCCTTAGAATTTCAGCACAGCCTCAAGCTCGTCATCATAGTACTCGCCCGTCGGCTTGAAGCCGAGGCCTTGGTAAAAGCCCTCAGGGCTGCCAGGGCCCTGCCCGTAACTCGTGTAGAGCTCATGCAGGCCCCGCGCCTTCAGATCGCGCACGACAAGGGCAATCGCCTGCTTGCCATACCCTTTGCCCTGGAAAGGCCGGGCGATCATGAAGCGCCAGAGATAGACACCCGGGCAATCGATGCCGTCATCCCAGTCGGATCCTTCGTGTAACATGATGAAGCCAATGAGCGTCTCATCGGCGTAGACTGCACGGAACCAGGCATTCTCGGAAAAATGCGCCTCGGCGATCGAGGTGCCGTTGTCCGCCACCATGTTGCGCTGTTCGTCGCTCAGCGTCTCGCTGAGTTCGCAGACGTCGCAGACGGTCAAGGCTGATATGCGCCGAAGGGTGATTTCGGCATCGGACGGCAATACGGTTTCACTCATGGGAAACTCCTTAGAAAAATCAAAATGTTAAAAAAGGGCCCGAACCAGAACGGCGGACCTCGAATCACCCGTTAAAGGGGCAATCGGCGATAAAATGAAATCATGGCGAGAAAACGCCAAAGTCAGAACTGCCGGTATCTCGCCAGATTCCGGCACCGCTGTTACTAGGCTATACGCCTGCCTTCACTTCGGGCGGCCGGCCGTCGGTTGATTGCCCCCGTTCTCCAAGCCGGCGATCGCCGCGTGAACGTCGGCTTCGGCATCCTCGTCGAACTGCTCGAAGATCGCGTCGCCGATCAGGGCGTGAACCTCGCGGAGATAGGGTGCTGCCGCCTCGCCTTCGCCGAGCGCCAGATAAGCGCGCGCGATCGAAAGCGACGAGAGTGGCTGGCGCCGCGCGAGCGTCCACTCACGGGCAAGCAGGGAGACGGCAATGCTCTCCCGATGGTGCCCGGCATCGCAAAGGGCGGCGCCGTAGCCGCTCTTGACCCAATAGTACATGTCCGTGAAAGCGAGGTGGACATCGGCTATGTTGGATGCCAGACGCCAGGCGTCGACCGCTTCGCCATAGTTGCCTTCGGTTCCAAGCCGGATGCCCGCGCGGCCGTGTTCGTAGGCTTCCCGCTCGTGCGGGTTCATTGGTGTCGTTTTCTTCTTTGTCATGTACGCCAGTCCACATGCTCCCAGGAACAACCCCTCCGTGTCCCCTCCACCAGCAAATGGACCATAGCTTGTCGAGATCAACAAGATCTCAGTGCAATTTTATGGTATTCTAGGCGAATAAAAGCACGAACTCATGAGTCTTACCGCAGTCGCCGAGCCAATAGCGGCCGGGCGAGCGACCATGGGGTCGAACATGCTGCGCAACGACAAAGCCGGTTTTGGGTGGATCACCATCGTCCTTCACTGGGCGATTGCGGCATTGATCCTCACCCTACTCGGCCTCGGCTTCATCATGCGGCGAACGCCCGTCGATCCGGCGCTGCAGTTTTCGCTTTACCAATGGCACAAGTCGCTCGGTTTCACCGCACTCGGTCTGGCGACAATCCGCGCGCTCTGGCACCTGGTCGAGGTTCGTCCGCGTCCGCCCGCCGGCCTCAACGCGCTTGAGCGCCGTGCAGCCAGCGCCACCCATGTGGTGCTCATCCTCCTCGCGCTCGCCGTTCCGCTTGCCGGCTGGGCGGTGGCCTCGACATCGACGCTGAACATACCGAGCTTCTATTTCAACTGGATCGTCATCCCCCACCTGCCGATGGCGAAATCGGAAGCGGCCGAAGACCTCTGGACGCTCGTCCATATGACGCTCGCCTACCTCCTGCTCTGCTTCGTCGCGCTTCACGTCCTGGCCGCCCTCTACCATCACTTCGCACGCCGCGACGACGTCCTCGTCCGCATGCTTCAGACCGGATCACGCCAACGCGCTTCCTCCCAAGCGGCTGGTTCGGATCCGGTTATCGCCGGAAGGAAGAAACCATGACACTGCACTCGCAATCACCAACAAAGGCCATTGCCTTCACGTTGCTGCTGGCGCTCGGGAGCATCCCGTCGCCCGCCACGGCAGCCGCGCCGGACCTTGCCGATGCTGCCGGCAACTACGGGATCACGCCGGCTTCACGTATCCATTTCACCGTTGCGCAAGCGGGCGGCGGCGGAATTGTCGGCGATTTCGCCAAGTTTTCCGGCAACTTCCGCATCGACCGAAATGATGTCGGCCATTCGACGGTCGAATTCACGCTTTACCCGGAGAGCGTGAAAACCGGCGAAAAGCGGATCGAGGACTTCCTGAAGTCGAGCGCCGTCTTCGATACCGCAAACTTCAGCACCGTCACATTCCATTCGACGACCGTGAAACAGACCGGACCGGACACGGCCGCGGTCGAGGGAACGCTGACGGCGCGCGGCACGTCGCGAAAGGAGCGCTTCTCGGTAACGCTGCTTGACTGGAACCGCGGCTCGATCGCCTTCAACATCCGCGGCAATATCCACCGATCACCCTACGGCATGGATGTCGGCACGCCGATCTATTCCAACGTCGTCGAGTTCGACATGAACATCAAAGGGCAGAGGCGCTGAACGCCCCTGCCCTTTGCAAGTCGATAGGCTTCTCGATCAACCGATCTGGCTGCCGACGAAATCCTTGACGATCCGCACGATGCCGCGGCCGAGCAGGTCGTCGAGGGCGGCGATGAACTGGTCGACATGGGCGCGCTCGCAGATCAGCGGCGGTTCGAGCCGGATGACGTTGCGATTGTATTCGGTGAAGGCCACCAGCACGTCGTAGTCACGCAAGAGCAGCGCGCCGATGAAGCCGGAGAGCGAGCCTTTGAGCTTGTCGTCGAGCATCGAGACAACAGGACGCATCACCATCGGCAGCGTCTGGCTGAAGTCCTGGAATTCCAGGCCGACCATCAAGCCCTTGCCGCGGACGTCCTTGATGATCTTCGGATACTTCTCTTTCAGCGCCTGCAGACGCTCGAGCAGATAGTCGCCGCTGTCGGCGGCGCGGTCGATCAGGTGCTCGTCGTAAAGCACATTGATGCCTTCAATCGCCGTGACGCAGGCCTCGCCCATGCCGCCGAACGTGGCCATCGCATGGATCATGGCGGTCTTCGGCGTGCCGTAAGCCTTCATGTAGACCTCACGGCGGGCAATCATCGCGCCGACGGCGGCCTTGCCGGCGCCCAGCGACTTGGCGAGCGCCGTCACGTCAGGCACGACGCCGTAATTCTCGAAGGCATAGAAGCGGCCGGAGCGGCCATAGCCGCACTGCACTTCGTCGGCGACCCAGAGCACGCCGTATTTGTCGCAGAGCGCACGCAGCTTCTGCCAGTACTCCGCCGGTGCCTGGATGATGCCGCCGCCGCCCTGGATGGTTTCGAGCACGATGACGCCGATTTCCGGGTCGGACTTGAAGGCATTCTCCACCGCGTCGATATCGGCAAAGGGCACGCGCACTGTGTTGTCCGTGATCTTGAAGTCGGCGCGGTAAAGCTGGCCATCGGTGATGGCGAGCACGCCCTTGGTCTTGCCGTGGAAGGAATTCTCCGCATAGACGACCTTCGGCCGCTTCGGGCCGGCGGCACGTTCGGCAAGCTTGACGGCAGCCTCCATGGCCTCCGAACCGGAAGAGCCGAGGAACACCATGTCGAGATCACCCGGCGAGCAGGCCACGATGTTCTTCGCCAGCGCCGCTGCATATTGCGACATGAAGGCGATCGCGATCTCGTGGCGCTTTTCGTCCTGGAATTTCTGTCGGGCTTCCAGAATGCGCGGATGGTTGTGGCCGAAGGCGAGCGAGCCGAATCCGCCGAAGAAATCGAGGATCTGGCGGCCGTTCTGGTCGGTGTAGAACATGCCCTCGGCGCTCTCGATCTTCACCTTGTGGAAGCCGAGCAGCTTCATGAAGTGGAGCTGGCCCGGGTTCAGGTGTTCCTTGAACGCGGAGGTGATGTCGCCGATCGACATGGCCTTGGCCTGTTCGACGGTGATGAGATCGGGCCTGGCAACGCCGCCGTCGAGCGACGGCGCGGCAACGGCGATACGATTCGGTCTGTCCAGCATGATCTTTCCCCTCATTCGGCCGGCACGGCGACAGCTGCAGGAACTGCGGCGCCCATCTTCTTGGCCCGATATTCGTCATAGGCGGCGATCAACATGTCGCCATCGTTGAACTCCGCGCGCCAGCCGAGCTCGCGCTTCAGCTTGCCGGTTTCGCGCACGCACATTTCGTCGGCGATCAGGTACTGTTCCGGGTCCATGATCGGCTTGTTGATCAGGTCGAAGAAAGCCAGCGTCTGCTTGACCGCAAAGGCCGGCGTCGGCAGCAGGAACGACTTCGAGCCGGCATGCTTGATCAGGTTGCCGAGCAGGTCGCGCACGGACGGCGGATTGTCGGAGCCGAGGTTGTAGGCTTCGTTCGGCACGCCGCCCTTCCAGGCAAGGCGCGCAGCTTCGGCGCAATCGAAGACCGAGATGAACTGGTAGGGCACCTTGCCCGAGCCGATCATCGGCACCGGCAGGTTCAGGTCGATCAGCTTGAACAATTTCTCGAGGATGCCGAGACGGCCGGGACCGATGATCAGGCGCGGGCGGAAGATCGAAATGTTCATGCCCTGCTTGCGCCACTGCATGGCCAGCTGCTCGGTTGCCCATTTCGACTTGCCATATTCGCCGAGCGGCTTTGCTGGATGGGTCTCGGTTTGCGGCGACTGGACGGTGTGGCCATAGATCATGTCGGTGGTGAACTGCACCAGGCGTGATGCGCCAGCGGCATCCATCGCCTTCATGATGTTTTCGGCACCGTAATAATTGACGGGCCAGAAGAACTCCCAGCGCTTGGCGCGGACCTGCAACGGTGACAGCATCTTCGCCGCCATGTTGTAGATCATGTCGTCGGCGCCGATGCCGACCTTTTGGACGGCTTCCAGATCGGTGACGTCGCAATGGACGAAGCGGACGCGGCCGTAGTGCGGCAGGTCGGACTTGACGATATCGGCGACAACGACGTCCTCGCCTTCCTTGACGAGGCGTTCCGCCAAATGACGGCCAACGAAGCCGTCGCCACCAAAGATGATGTGTTTCATGACTTGCTCCCGAATTCTGCGGTGCTCACCCCGGCGGCATCAGCCGATTTCTCGTCGGCGCTGTATGAGATGCCCGACTGGGCGATAAGAATGGTTCCGGCGCAGATCAGCGCGATGCCGGCGATACGCCAGGCATTGAGGTCTTCGCGAAAGACGAAATAGGCGAAGACCGCAACGAGAACGTAAGCGAGGCTCAGGAACGGATAGGCAAAGGAAAGCTCGACCTTCGACAGCACATAAAGATGCGACGCCATCGAGATGACGAAGGTCGCAAGACCGGCAAAGACCCATGGGTTGAAGACGATCTGAAACAGCCGGACGATCGCGGTTTCGGCAGTCATCGAAATCGGTCCAAGCGTCATCATGCCCTGCTTCAGCATCAGCTGAGCGGCGGCGTTGGTGAGCACGGTAAAGAGAATGAATGGAATATATTTCATAGTTTTACTCCCAGTCCCGAAAATCTACTTACGGGCAAGAGACGGATATTCCGTGAAGTTTGCGCATTTAATTGAATAAAATTGTCTGCATTCTCATTCTGGCAAAGCCAGAGCCGTGCGTTTCCAGAAGTTCGAAACCATCGCAGGGTCGCGCAACGTTTCGATCTTTCTCCAGAAAGGAAAAGATTTTTCAAAGACTTGTGGGCTCATGCGGGCATCCTTGTACGGATTGATCGCACCGCCGGCCTCGATTACGATGCGATCGAGCGCATCGAGCAGCTTTACTGTCCGTTCACCTTGATTGGCGAAGTCCAGCGTCAAAGTAAAACCGGGACGCGGGAAGGACAGGATGCCCCGGGAGCCGATGTCGGCGAAACGCTTCAGGATCGTCAGAAACGACGCATGGCCGGCCTGGCGGGCGGTTTCCATGAGCTTGGCCGTGATCTCCGGTGCGTTTTCAGCGGGATAGACGCTCTGATGCTGGTAGAGCCCGCGCGGGCCATAGAGCCGGTTCCAGGCGCCGATCGCATCCAGCGGATAGAAATAAGACGTCCAGGGAACGGTCGTCACCGTCTCGCCCGGCTTCACCTTGCGGAAGTAATACTCGTTGAAGCCTTTGAGCGTTGCCCGGTTGAGCAGGTTGAACGGCGGCGAAAACGGCACGGACAGCTTCAATCCCTTGGGGATGTCGGGCAGTTCGCAGGAACCATCGGCATGATCACCGGCGAGCAGCACCCCCCTGCCCATTCGAGATCCCTTTGCGAGCTGGTCGATCCAGGCGACGGAGTATTCATGCTCGGCATCGACGCCGTCGACGAGGGCAAAGTATTGGTCCAAGTTCTCGAAACGGATCGAGTGCTGCTGCACATGCGGCGACGGCACCTTCATCAACTGGATATCGACGGTGAGGATCAGTCCGGTCAGCCCCATGCCGCCGATGGTCGCGGCGTAGAGTTCCGGGTTTTCGACCGGCGAGCAGGTCAGCCGTTCGCCGGTCGAGCGCAGCAGCGTGAAACGCGTCACGTGATTGCCGAAGGTGCCGCGCGCGTGATGGTTCTTGCCGTGCACGTCGTTGGCGACCGCGCCGCCGACGGTGACAAAGGCCGTGCCAGGCGTCACCGGCAGGAAGAAGCGATGCTCGATCGCCCGTTCCAGCACCTGGCGCAGCGTCACCCCCGCTTCGCAGGTCATCATCCCGGTGCCGGGATCGAAGGCGAGTATCCGGCCGTGAAGGTTGCTTTCGATCAGCATACCGCGATCGTTGTGGCAGCTGTCGCCGTAGCTGCGTCCGTTGCCGAAAGGCAGATAGCCTTCGGACTCAAGGCTGCCGAGCCGGTCTTCATAGTCGTCAGGCGAAATTCCAGGCCGCACGCGATTGTCGATGCGGCCCCAGCTTTCATGGTCTTGCAGGGTCATTGCGGCCCGATGGCTCCAAATAGGATCAGCAGCGCGCCGATCAGCATGGTCAGTTGGCTGCGCCAGTCGCGCATGATGAAGACGACCGGATCCTCATGCAGCATGCCGCGGCGTGCAAGCATCCAGATGCGCAGCAACATATAGAGCACCAGCGGGCAGAGTGGCCACAACGCCCAGGGCGTGGTGTACATCTCCTGCAGTTCCTTGCTGTGCACGTAGAGCGCCAGAACCAGGGCCGAGGTGAAGGCGGAGGCAACGCCGGCCTGGCCGACCATCTCGAAGTCGACAGCGAGATAGCCACGCCCCGGCACGTTGCCACCGTCCTTGTCCTCGAATTCGTGCAGCTCGACGTAACGCTTCACCAGCGCGAGGCTCAGGAAGAAGAAGATCGCAAAGGACACCAGCCAGAAGGACAGTTCCGTGCCGGTCGCGGCCGCACCAGCGACGATGCGTGTGGTGTAGAGGCCGGCGAGCGTGAACACGTCGACGAGCAGCTTGCGCTTCAGCACGAAGGTATAGGCCGTCGTCGCGCAGGCGTAGAAGGCGAGCACCCCGGCAAACTTCCAGGGCAACAGAAGGGTCAGCGCCACGGACGCGATGATGAGGCAGCCTGCAAGCACCAGCGCTGTCGGCACGGACATCTGGCCGCTCGCGAGCGGCCGGTAACGTTTCTTCGCATGGCGGCGATCGTTGGCAAGGTCCGAGAGATCGTTGATGACGTAGACGGCGGATGCGAGGAAGCTGAAGGCAAAGAAGGCGATGATGACGCTGACGATCGCATCGAAATGCAGCACCTCGTGGTTGAGGATCATCGGCACGCCGATGAGCACGTTTTTCGCCCATTGATGCACGCGGATCGACTTCAGCGGCGCAAGCGCGCTGACCTTGCCGGTATCGAGCCGTTCGGCATCATGGTTGCGACGCCATTTTTCCGCGGCCGCATCGGGCGAGACCACGATCGCGCGGCGTGCCACCTCAAAGACGGCGATATCGTCACGGCTGTTGCCCATGTAGTCGAAGGCGCCGTCGCCGTACCGCTCTACCAGCGCCCGGCGCTTGTTGCTGCTCGTCAGGTTGAGCGCGTCGGTCGAATGCATGACCGAGGAGAACATGCCGACATGGGCGGCAATGTCGTTTGCAACGGACGGTGCTGCGCCGGTCACGAGCACGAGTTCGCGCCCGCTCTTCTTTTCCTCCATGAGCCGGTCGATGACGGCCTGCCGATAAGGCCAGTCTTCCGCACGGCGGCCGGATCTAAGGGCCACTTCGTGCTTCAGCCGTGCCTTACCTTTTGCCAGCCAGACCAGCATCGGAAACAGCATGAGCGGATTGCGCAACAGAATGATCGCAGCACCTTCCCACAGCGTGTCGGCGGCCAGCAAAGTGCCGTCCAGATCCACACACAGCGGTATGTGCCGTGTCTCGGTGCGCGCGTCCATGAAGTCCATCCCAGCCATAGTTGCCGGCATCATGGCGCCTTCAACTTTCCAGAGTGGAAACGCGGGAAGAAGCGCTGCCTGGAAATTGCCGTGCTGGTTAACAAATGCCGAGTAGGAAGGAGTGGCCTTAGCGGCTGCCGATCCAGTTCAGGGCATCGCTCCAATCGGTCATGCGAACAGGCGTTCCATGCGATCCGGTCTCAAACAGCACGAAGCGCGTCGGATAGCCTTTCGACTTGAGCGCGGTGTAAAGCGCCTTCTGGCTTTCGGCCGGGTAAACGCTGTCGCGGCTGCCATGGCTGAAAAAGATCGGCAGTTTCGCTTTGAAGGCAGCGCTCTTCGAAAAATCGGGATCACTGACGCCGCCCATGACCATCATGCCGGAGAGTGCTGCGACGGCGGAGGCGTCGCGCGAGACACCCCAGCAGATGAAGCTTCCCATCGAGGCGCAGGCGAGCACGACCGGACGGCCTCCGGAACGTTCGGACGCGTATCGAACCAGGCCGGCGATATCGGCGGCACCTGCCGTATCGAAGGAGCGGACGCTCGGGGCGTAATAGACGCCGCCATTGGCGACGGCGAGGTTCTTCAGCCGGTTGAAGTTTCCACCGAAGGAAAAGTCGTTGGCACCGAGCCGACGGTCGCCGCCGCGGCCATGGATGAAGATGACCGAGAAGCTGGCGCCGCGATCGGGGCCGACACGGGTCACGTCGAGCGCGCGGCCACCGATATCGAGCGTTTCATTGACCTGCTCGTTCTTCACGCCAAGCGACACATAGGCGCGCTTCACCCGGCGTTCCGGGATTTCGTCGCGTTCGTTGATATCCCGCAGTTCCTGGTAGTCGACCGTCAGGTCGTCACCACCATCCTCCTGGTCGAGCACCTTGGCATAGGAGAACAGATCGTCCTTGTAGGGCTTGAGCGTCTGCGCCTCTGCCGGCGAGGCGGCAATTGCCAAGGCTAGGGCGAACAGGCAGGCACGAAACGGAAAAACAACTGTGGACACGGCCAAATGACGGGCTCCCTCTTTCGCCGCAAGCCTTGCCATTGGCCGCACCGCAAAGCAACACTTGGCCCGAAACACGGCCGTTCGTGCGAAAAATCATCGGCGGCCGGCGCCAGAAATTCTCCTTTTGTTCGCGTATCCTGTGAGAGTCTGGCAGAATTCAGGTGATTCGACCGCCGGGGGATGGCGGCAGAGCCTGGGGCTTGCTATGGCCTCTGGCATTCCCGAACGACAGGAACGATCCGAACGGCCCCATGGACGACAACAGCGACCTCTTCTCAATGCCCGAGCAACCGAAGGCCGTACAGCCGAGCGCCAAGCCGGCCGTGGCTGCAGCCCCCATCGCGCGCGAAGAGCCGCGCCCTGCCCCGAAAGGCAGCGATGGCAGCGATTACGATGCGTCGGCGATCGAGGTGCTCGAGGGCCTTGAGCCGGTCCGTCGTCGTCCGGGCATGTATATCGGCGGCACCGACGAGAAGGCGCTGCACCATCTCTTTGCCGAAGTCATCGACAACTCGATGGACGAAGCGGTCGCCGGCCATGCGAACTTCATCGAGGTCCATCTCGACGCGGACGGGTTCCTGACAGTCACCGACAACGGCCGCGGCATCCCGGTCGAAAACCATCCGAAATTCCCCGGCAAGTCGACGCTCGAAGTCGTCATGACGGTGCTCCATGCCGGCGGCAAGTTCGATGGCAAGGCCTACGAGACCTCGGGCGGTTTGCACGGCGTCGGCGTTTCCGTCGTCAACGCACTCTCCGACGCGCTCGAAGTCGAGGTCGCCCGCAATCGCAAGCTCTATCGCCAGCGCTTCTCCCGAGGCATTCCGCAGGGCGGGCTCGAGGAACTCGGCGACGTGCACAATCGCCGCGGCACGCGCGTCCGCTTCCATCCGGACCCGGATATTTTCGGACCGCACGCGCATTTCGAGCCCGGCCGGCTTTTCCGCATGGCGCGCTCGAAAGCCTATCTCTTCGGTGGCGTCGAGATCCGCTGGTCCTGCGATCCGTCATTGCTGCAGGAAGGTTCGGAGATCCCGGACAAGGCCGTCTTTCACTTCCCTGGCGGCCTGAAGGACTATCTGGCGGCGACGCTCGGCAAGGAATTCACCGTTACCCGCGAGATCTTTGCCGGCAAATCGGAGAAGGCCAACGGTCACGGTTCGCTCGAATGGGCGGTCACCTGGTATGGCGGCGACCAGCAGGTTCATTCCTACTGCAACACCATTCCGACGCCTGAGGGCGGTACGCACGAGGCGGGCTTCCGCATCGCGCTGACCAAGGGACTGAAGAACTATGCCGAGCTGAAGCAGAACAAGCGTGCAGCGCTCATCACCACGGATGACGTGATGATCTCGGCCGCCGGCATGCTGTCCGTGTTCATCCGCGAACCGGAATTCGTCGGCCAGACCAAGGACAAGCTAGCGACAGTCGAAGCACAACGCATCGTCGAAAATGCGCTGCGTGACCCCTTCGACCACTACCTTACCGACAATCCGGCCGAGGCCGACAAGCTGCTCGACTGGGTGGTCGAGCGCGCCGAGGAGCGCGTGCGCCGGCGCAAGGAAAAGGAAGTCAACCGCAAGACGGCCGTGCGCAAGCTGCGCCTGCCCGGCAAGCTTGCCGACTGCTCGCAGAACACCGCTGAAGGCGCCGAACTCTTCATCGTCGAAGGGGACTCGGCGGGCGGCTCGGCGAAGCAGGCGCGCAACCGCGCCAACCAGGCGATCCTGCCCTTGCGCGGCAAGATCCTCAACGTGGCGAGCGCTGGTCGAGAAAAGCTCGGCGCCAACCAGCAGATTGCCGACCTCATCCAGGCGCTTGGCTGCGGCACCCGCAGCAAGTACCGGGAAGAGGATCTGCGCTACGAGCGCATCGTCGTCATGACCGACGCCGACGTCGACGGCGCGCATATCGCCTCGCTGCTGATCACCTTCTTCTACCAGGAGATGCCCGAACTGATCCGCGGCGGTCACCTCTATCTCGCCGTGCCGCCGCTCTATCGCATCAGCCAGGGCGCAAGGACGCTCTATGCCCGCGACGACGCGCACCGCGAGGAGCTGATGCGCACCGAGTTTGCCGGTCGCGGCAAGGTCGAGATCGGCCGCTTCAAAGGTCTCGGTGAGATGCTGCCGGCGCAGCTCAAGGAAACGACAATGGATCCGAAGTTCCGCACGCTGCTCAAGGTCGAGATCGACGATGTCGATTTCGAGGGCACGCGCGAAGCGGTCGACAACCTGATGGGCACGAAGGCGGATGCCCGCTTCCGCTTCATCCAGGAGCGCGCTGTCTTTGCGGACAACCTGGACATCTGAGCCGGCTTTCTGCCGGCAAGCAGGATCACAATAATCCATACAGAAACGGCGGCTCACAGGCCGCCGTTTCTGTATTCAGGGTTTGAAGGCCGCTCGAGCTTACGCAACGTGAACGGGCTTCTCCATGAAGAGGCTCAGCGGATCCGGCTGATACCCCCCGAACGGCGGGCGCTCGACGTAGCCGGCCGCCTTGTAAAGGCCTATCGCTTCGGGCTGATAGATGCCTGTTTCGAGGCGGATTGCCACCAGTCCGAGTTGCGCCGCGCGCACCTCCAGCGCCTGCAGCAACAACTTACCGACCCTCAGCCCCCTCGCCTCGGGATCGACGAACATGCGCTTGATTTCCGCAGTCCCGTCACCGGCATCAACCAGGGCGCAGCAGCCGATGGTATCGCCGCCACGCCGTGCGACGAAGAACGATACCTCCGGCTTTTCCAGGTTCGACAGATCGACCATGTGATTGCTCTCGGCGGGGTAGAGCGAGGCGGCGTAGGCGTCAGAGAGTTCCAGGAGACGCAGAACTTCAGCTTGGCGCGGCGTCTCCTGGGCTATGATTACGGCAGGCAATCGGTCGTCCTTTTCATTCAGGCATGGTTTTGCGCCAAACTACCGCCGGCCTACGCCCGGACCAATACGTCAAATGGCGCAGGCTCGTATGCCTCCCCATCAATCCGCCTAACAGGCTGAAACAATTTGTTCCGCGCTGCCGGCAGCATCGCCCTATTTCGAGGAGAATCATGCAGGCATAGGTTGATCCACCACAACCTGCAAAGACGATGGGAATGCGATGCAAGCGGCGCTGATAGTCATGACCATTCTCGGCTGCGACCACGACGTCAGCCAATGCCAGTACATCTCGACGGTCAACGGCAGTTGGCCATCGATCGCGCAGTGCGACACGGCTTCGAACGCGCAACTGCCGAAGTTTTCCAATGCGAACTATCCGGTCGTCGTTGCGGTATGCGAGAGCTCGGCGCCCAGCGTCGCCGAAATCCCCGCGCCGCCACCGGGCGCCCAGCAGAACCAGGCGCTGCCCGTTCCGGCAGCGGAGCCGGAACCCGAGCAAGGATTGCCGAAACGCACGCTGGCTTTCCTGTCGGGCGCCATCCCCGATCGGGAGAAGCTGAAGACCATCGTCACGAAGCCGGTGCGCTATGTCGAAGATGGCTATTCCTGGGTCGCGCGCCGCTTTACCGACTGACGCGCCAAGCACGCCTCAGACGAGGCCGGCCGAAATCAGGCTGTTCGCCGAGGCCACGACGGCCTCTTCGGCAGAGCGCGGCTGCCACCCGAGAACACGGCGCGCCTTTTCGTTGGAAATGCGGGGGTCATGCCCGAGTTCGCGCACGATGAGGCGCAGGCCCGCATCGAAGGGGGCGGCAAGCCCTGCCAGCCAATTGGGCAGCACGAACCTCGGAAGCCTGCCCGCATGTTCAGGGAACCTGCGCCGGAGGATGGCCGTGATATCCGCAAGGGAAAGCGCCTCTCCCGCAATCAGGAAACGCTCGCCTGCCGCTGCGGCGACGCTTAAGGCCTGCACATGCGCATCCGCCACGTCGCGGACGTCGACAACCGGCACGGCGAACTTCGGCAAGGCGGGATAGTTCCCCTTGAGCAGGCTGCGCACCACGGCGACGGATGTGCCGATCTCATGGCCAAGAACCGGCCCGAGGACCATTCCGGGATTGATGACCACAAGCTCCAGGCCGCTGTCAGCCGCATAGTCCCAGGCCGCGCGTTCGGCGAAGGTCTTGGAGCGGTAGTAGGGTGTCGCAAGCGATGACTGCGGATCGGTCCAATCGTCCTCCGTAAACGGCGCGCGCCCTGCCCCGTAGATGACCGCGGCGACCGACGACGTGAGCACGACGCGTTTGGCACCGGCCGGATGGGCTGCCCTGAGCACACGCAGCGTGCCGTCACGGGCCGGCCCGATCAGGTCATCTTCATTGGCAGGCAAGCGAGCCGGAAATGGCGAGGCGGTGTGGACGACGTAGGAAACCTCGGCAAAGGCCTCAGCCCAGCCCCGCTCCTTCAGGAGATCCGCCTCTCCAAACGTCAGGCGCGCGGCATCCGTACCACCGGCCGCGCGAATGGATCGCTCGATCTCCTCGGCGCGCCCGAGCGCGCGAACCGTGCCGTGCACAGGATAACCTTCGCGCAGCAAGGCGAGCGCGACGTGCCGTCCGACAAAACCGCCGATTCCGGTCACGGCAACGGTCGCGGTCCTCGCGTTCATGGGTCCATTCCTCGCTAAAGCGGGTCGCGATCAGGCGGCCTGGCGTGCGGCAAGTTCCGCGTAGTCACGGGCCGACTGGCGTTCCTCGGCGAATGCCAGGCGCTCGAGCAGATCGATCATCGCTGCGTCGGTCGGCGATGTTGCCCGTCCACGTCGCAGGCGCACGAGCAGTTCTGCCGAGACCGTCGCGTGGCCGCCGATTGAACCCGGCCCGTCCTGACGCCACAGGAGGACCGCTGTCGCAAACGTCTCGCTGACGTCGCGGCCGAGCCCGGCGCTTTCGAACAGGGCACGGATCGAGTGGACGCGCCCACCGGACAGGATGGAACGCACGCGTTTTTCGCTGACGCCGGAGAGGTCGACGATTGCGGCCGAGAAAAACTCTGCACGGCCGGTCACGAGCGCATGCAGCAGGAAGGCGGGCGTCAGGCGGCCGGTCTCGCGCAGATGCGTGACGAGGTCCGGCAGCTCCTCGACGGCCGTCGTTCCAACCATGCCGACGGCGGCGATATCGCAGGCTTCGCGGGTGACCCGCTGCACGCGACCTTCTCCAATCGTCACCTGTACGAGGCCGAAGGCGGCAAGTGCTGCACCGACTTCTTCGACAAGCGCGTGGCGGGCGGCACTCGGCAGGTCGTTGCGCGCAAGAAGCAGGTCACGAACCGAAGCCGAATGGCCAAGACGCTCGGCAATGCGCTTCAGCGAACGGCGCGACAGACGAGCGCCGGGGTTTTCGAGCAGGATCAGCATTTCGTCTTCGTCGCCGATTTCGGCGATCGCAGCGGCGACCCCGCGCGAAACGAAACTGCGCGCCGCGATCAGCGCGCGGGTCTCCAGCGTTCCCCGAGCCGCGAGGTCGACCAGGTCGTCGTCGGTCAGGACGGGAGAATGCGAAACGACGAGATAGGCAATTTCAGGCTGGTCCCCGGCAAGACCAAGAATGATGGCGCGCGGCACGGAAGAGCAACCGCAAAGGACTTCGGCCAAGGCAAGGCGAACTTTGGGCGACGGATCGTCCAGCAGGAAGGTCATCGCCATCTCGGCGGCGCGACGATCGAGGCCATTCAGTTGCGCCTCGACATAGGCGCGGCCGAGCGCGCTGGCGGCGCGAATGCGTTCGCCTGTTCTCGCCGTTTCCACCCAGCGAAGAAATGCTTGTATGATCACCTACGCCCCACTAGACCACGCCAATGCCACCGATGTTCTAAGCCTAGCGAGCAAAGGTTTAAGATTGGTTCACCATGTCTGTTAACCGCCTCCAAACCATAAGGCCGCTGCTGTTTGCGGACGACGACGCGCTTAGCCTGGACGTGAGCGTTCTCAACACATTGGCTGGGCTGATCCTGACTGCCGGCCTCGGCCACGAAACGCGTCTTGGCCTCGCCCGGATGGAAGGACGCGATCTCGCGCTGCTCGCCTGTGTGGAACCGGTCGGGCTGCTCCATGAAGACGACGTACACTGGCTGCTTGATAGCGGCATCGATGGCGTCGTGCTTACCGGATGCCGCGGCCGCGCGGACATACAGAAGCTCGACGTGATGCTGCGGGTTGCCGAAGCAAGGATTGGCCTTCCAGCCAATCGCACCCGGATTTACGCCGAATACGGCGCAGCACCCGAAGGCCTGCTGTCGCCACACACACTGGCGGGGTGCTCGCAGCGACTAGAAGGATTGATCTTCAACGGCTCGGCGCTGGCAAAGGCAGTCGGCTGCAAGGAGCCGGCGAGTGCCGCGCATCAGGGCGTGGCCGCGCCCGTGCTCGCGGGTCGCGCCAATGTGGTGCTAAGGGCCCATGAGGCCGGCATCCGCGCCTATGAGGTGCTGCCGCCCACCGCCGATGCGGCAGCCACACGCTGGGCGCTTTCACAAAGCAGGAACGACGGATTCGCTTCGGTCGTCTGCCGCTCGCCCGAGCAAGCAGTCATCGCCGGCAGCCTATGACGCCGAGCCGGCGCGGTAACCGTCAGCGCGTCGGGCGGGTCATCTGGAAGACGTCGCCGCCGTCGCAATAGTCCATGTAGCCGAGGCGGGCGAGCGGCTTGACCGTCGCCATGTCGAAACGGCCATCGCGGATCGCGTCTTCGCGAATGTGGATGCCGACGACCTGGCCGATGACGACGTAGTTGTCGGACAATGCACCATCCAGATCCTTGGGCTGGAACATCTCGGTCATCCGGCATTCGAGCGCGGCATAGGCTTCACCGACGAACGGCGCCCCAACCAGCGCGCCGTCGACCGGCGTCAATCCGGCGATCTCGAATTCGCTCTCGCCATGCGGCGCCGGGATCGACGTCTTGTTGATGGCGGCCGCCAGGTCACGGCTGGCGAAGCTCGCCGTGAACTCGCCGGTTGCCTCGATGTTGCGAACCGAATCCTTATAGCCGCTCGATGAGAACATCACGAGCTTCGGCCGGTCGCTGATGGCATTGAAGAAGGAATAGGGCGCGAGGTTCAGCGCGCCCTCGGCCGACCGCGTGCCAATCCAACCGATCGGCCGCGGCGAAACAATCGCCTTGAAAGGATCATGCGGCAGGCCGTGACTGTTCGAGGTCGTATCGTAAAACATCAGGCTTCCTCGCCAACCCAGGTGACGATCTCGGCCAGCTCCGGCCGCGGCCGCTCCGTCGGTGGCACCATGGCGGTACCGATATGGATGAAGCCGGCAATTTTCTCGCCCGGCTTCACGCCCAGCAGCGGATAGGCGCGCTCGTCGAAAGCATACCACTCAGTCAGCCAGTTGGATGCGTAACCGAGGGCGTTGGCGGCCATCAGCAGGTTGAGGCAGACGGCACCAGCGGACATGACCTGTTCCCATTCCGGGATCTTGAAATGCGGCGCGGCGGTGCTGACGACGGCGACGACCACAGGCGCACGCGACAGGCGGGTTTCCTCCACCTTGATCATCTCTTCCGACAGATCCGGCTTCAGCTCAAGCGCCATTGCCTTCAGCTTGGCGCTGATGCGAACCCTCTCCTCGCCGCGATAGACGATGAAGCGCCAGGGCGCGAGTTTGCCGTGGTCCGGCACGCGCGAAGCAAGCTTCAGCATTTCCTCGACCTCGGCCTTGCCGGGACCGGGACCTCCCATCTGGAAAGCGGGGATGGAGCGACGGGACGTCAGGTAGTCGACGAGCTTAATTTCGGTTTTCATGTCAGATGAATTCCACTAATTTGCCGCCCCACAGGCAGCCACGAAAATGCCATACCGGCGTCCCAAGTGGAGTCACTCAGTCAGGAAGTCAACTGTTCTCATGCGTGCACTCTCTCGTATTTTCCTTCAGACCGGTCTTGCGATCCTTGTCGCCGGCACCGCTACGGGAAATGTGTTCGCAGAGGATGCGACCCAGGCGTTTGAAAGTTTCCCCTCGATCGCCGGCCCGCGCAAGATGCCGAAGCTGACGGGCTTCAGCCCGATGACATCGGATCCGCTGGCGGACGGCACCCTGAAGGATATCAAGCTCGAGGCGCTGCTGACCGAAAAAGGCGGACCGGTCGAGGCCGGGCTCACTTGGCGTGTGTTCAGCCCGATCCCCGGAAGCGACGGCAAGCTGCCGCTTCTCGCAACGTCGGAAGGCGGCTCGACAGCGTTCAATCTGGTACCGGGCGAGTATTTCGTCAATGTCTCCTTTGGACGCGCCTCGGCCACGCGCAAGGTCCGCGTGCCGGAGCAAGGCGCGCTCGACAAGCAGGTGCTGGTGCTCGATGCCGGCGGCATGAAGCTCAATGCCGTCTCCGGCAGCGACGTGCGCATCCCACCGGCCGAACTCAGCTTCGACGTCTATTCCGCCGACACCAAGAGCGACGGCGAACGGGCGCTCATCGTCGAGGACGTCAAGCCGAACACGGTGGTCCGGCTGGGCGCCGGGACCTATCACGTGACCTCCAGCTATGGCGGCACGACCAACGCCTCGACCGCGGCAGACATCCAGGTCGAAGCCGGCAAGCTGACCGAAGCAACCATGCAGCACCGCGCCGCCAAGCTCACGCTCAAGCTGGTTTCGGAACCGGGCGGCGAAGCGATCGCCAACACCGCCTGGACGATCCTCACCTCCGCCGGCGATACGGTGAGCGAAGCCAACGGCGCCTTCCCGACGCAGGTTCTGCTCGAAGGCAGCTATTCCGCCGTGGCGCGCTACAAGGACAAGATCTACGAGCGCGACTTCACCGTGAAGGCCGGCGTCAACATGGACGTGGAAGTACTGCTCAGCAGCGGCGGCAACAATGCGAACACCAATGCGAGCGTCGTGTCGGAAGCACAGGACTGAGCTTCGACGTGACGGAACGCAGTTGACCTGACGTCAGCCTGCCCGTCGCATGAACCGCCGACGCGGCGGCGCCATGGAAAAGACCGCTTCATAGATGCGCGCCAAAAGGTCCTTGCGATCACCACAGGCACCGAGATCCTCGGGCGTGAGAACGCCGCCGATGCGCGCCGCGATCGTCGTTCCCGACAGACGCCGGAATTCGCGGATCAAGAGCGACAGTCTCAGCGTCAGTGAAATCTTGCTCGCCAGATGGAAGAACGGCCCGTTCTGTCCTTCGAAGTAGATCGGGATCACGCTCGCCCGCGCCGCCTGAATGAGCTTTGCCGGAAAGATCTTCCACGGCAGGTCCTCGGCCCGGCCGAAACCCTTCGGCGCGGTCGCCACGCCGCCGGCCGGGAAGATGACGATGGTCACGCCTTCCTTGAGCAGTCGCAGCGCCTCATGGCGCGTCGCCATGTTGACCGCTAGCGCCTCCTTCGTCTCTTCGAACGATACCGGCAGCGAGTAAGGCGCCATTTCCGGCACCTTCAGCAGTTCGTTGTTGATGAGGACGCGGAAGGGACGGCCGAGCTGTTCGGCAAGCGCCAGCACGGCGATGCCGTCGCCGATGCCGAAAGGATGATTGGCGATGATGACGATCGGCGTATCGGGCAGGTTCCGCGGCGGCCACTCGCCTTTTGTCTGCAGCGTCACATCGATGAGCTGCAACATCTCCCCGAAGACGCGCTCGCTCTTTCCGACGATGTCGGACCGCCAGCGCGTATAAAGCTTGGCATAGCGGTTGCGGCCCGACAGGCCTTCCATGGAGCGAATGAACCAGCGCTTCAGGCGCCGGTCGTTCTCATTGGCGTAGGACAGCTCTTTGAACTGCACGGAAATCTCCGATGGATACGATCTTATCCGGATATTCCGCTAATATGACAGTTTGCTGACAAAGCAAGTGCTCGGGGTCTCAACCCCGAGCTTTCTTTTCTGCCTTGCGCTTGAGATCCGGCGCCATGGCTTCGAGCGCAAGCGATGCAATCGCCTCGTCGAGCGACATGGCGGTCTGGGCCTGCGAGCCCAGACGGCGGATGTTGACCGAGCGCTCTTCGGCTTCGCGCTTGCCGCAGACCACTATGACCGGAACCTTCGTGACCGAATGTTCGCGGACCTTGTAGTTGATCTTCTCGTTGCGGAAGTCGGTCTCTACAGTCAGCCCTGCATCACGCAGGAGTTCGGCAACCTCGCGACCGTAGTCGTCGGCTTCCGAAGTGATCGTCGCGACGACGACCTGCAGCGGCGAAACCCAGAGCGGCATGTGGCCGGCGAAGTTCTCGATCAGGATGCCGAGGAAGCGTTCCATCGAGCCGCAGATCGCGCGGTGGATCATCACCGGCTGGCGCTTTTCGGATTCCTTGTCGATGTAGAAGGCACCGAAACGCTCCGGCAGGTTGAAGTCGACCTGGGTCGTGCCGCACTGCCATTCGCGACCGATCGCGTCCTTCAGGGTGTACTCGAACTTCGGACCGTAGAAGGCGCCCTCGCCCGGCAGAATGCCGGTCTTGATTCGGCCTTCCGACTGCGCCTCGATCGTCTTCAAGACGTCCGTCATCACGCTTTCGGCGCGATCCCAGAGCTCGTCGGAACCGACGCGCTTGTCCGGACGGGTGGAGAGCTTGACCACGACTTCCTTGAAGCCGAAGTCCTCGTAGACCGAGAGGATGAGGTCGTTGATGCGCAGGCATTCTTCCGCCATCTGCTCGTCAGTGCAGAAGACATGCGCGTCGTCCTGGGTGAAGCCGCGCACGCGCATCAGCCCGTGCAGGGCGCCCGACGGCTCGTAGCGATGAACGTTGCCGAACTCGGCGAGGCGCACCGGCAGTTCGCGATAGGACTTCAGGCCATGCTTAAAGATCTGGATATGGCCCGGGCAGTTCATCGGCTTCAGCGCAAAGATGCGCTCGTCGTCGGTCTCGTCACCGGCAACGGTCACCTTGAACATGTTGTCCCGGTACCAGCCCCAGTGACCCGAGGTTTCCCAGAGCGACTTGTCGAGCACCTGCGGCGCGTTGACTTCCTGATAGGTGTTGGCGAGCCGGCGACGCATATAGGCAACCAGCGTCTGGAACATGCGCCAGCCCTTGCCATGCCAGAAGACGACGCCCGGGCCTTCTTCCTGGAAATGGAACAGGTCCATTTCGCGGCCGAGGCGACGGTGGTCGCGCTTTTCGGCTTCAGCGAGCACGTGCAGGTACTGGTCGAGCTCTTCCTGGGTGTGCCAGGCGGTGCCGTAAATGCGGGTCAGCATCGCGTTGTTGCTGTCGCCGCGCCAATAGGCGCCGGCCACCTTCATCAGCTTGAAGGCGGTGCCGATCTGGCCGGTCGAGGCCATGTGCGGGCCGCGGCAAAGATCGAACCAGTCGCCCTGATAGTAGATCTTGAGATCCTGCCCTTCGGGGATCGCGTCGACGAGTTCGACCTTGTAGGCCTCGCCCTTGTCGGCAAAAACCTGGCGGGCCTTATCGCGCGACCAGACTTCCTTGGTGAAAGGCTTGTTGCGGGCGATGATCTCCTTCATCCGCTTTTCAATGAGCGGCAGGTCGTCGGGCGTGAAGGGCTCGTTGCGGGCAAAGTCGTAATAGAAGCCGTTGTCGATGACCGGGCCGATGGTCACCTGCGTTCCCGGCCACAGTTCCTGAACGGCCTCCGCCATCACGTGCGCGGCATCGTGGCGGATCAGTTCGAGCGAGCGCTTGTCGTCACGAACGACGATTTCGAGGCGACCATTGGTCACCGGATCGGACAGATCGCGCAGCTCGTCGTCGAGCGCGATCGCAACCGCCTTCTTGGCGAGCGACTTCGAAATCGATTCTGCCACGTCGCGGCCGGTCGTGCCGAAGGGATATTCGCGCACCGAGCCATCAGGAAATGTAAGGGAAACAGGATTCGACATATTGATCTCCTATCCAGTCCCGCCAACGAATGCGGGTGGTATGGTTGACCGGCAGGGCCGGTGAATTGACAATACAGCGTCGCATCCGTCAGACGCGCAGAGATCGCTGTAGTGCTTTGGATTGCTGCGTGTTTTTCCCCGAGCCGGAGGACGACCCGCGGAAACACGCCGTAGCCTGATAAAGGGTTTTCGAAAGTGAGTAAAGGCAAAGGCTGCGGCGGAGGCTAGCTGCGCAGCATCTCGCAAAGCCCCTTCACGGTGTTCCAGTTGCGGAACGTCCCGATGCCCAGCCGCTTGGTGGTCATGGCGCCGAGCAGCTTCGATTCGCTCGCCTTGCCCGGGAAATGCACCCAGAGATCGCCATCGACGATCGCCAGTCGCTCGCCGGCGGTGCAGTAGCGCCGAAGCCCTTCGAGCGCCGCTTCCGTCAAAGGTTCGCGCATCACCCGGACATGAACCTGCGCCGCGTCCGCCTCGCCCTCCTCATGGAAGGGATTGGCTGCGGCAAGCGTCTGCCAATCGGCGCCCGACCGGACAAGAATGTCGACGTGCCGGCCAAACGTCTCGGCAAAGGCCTTCTCAAGCGGCATTTCGAGGTCCCGAGTGGACGTTTGTCCGGTCTGAAACACCAGATTGCCCGTTGCGACCAACGTCCGCGGCGCTTGATAGCCGAGCCCTTCGGCCATCTTCTTGAGGTCAGCCATGACGACCCGGCGGCCGGGCCCGAGAACGATGCTGTAAAGCAAGGCGACGTAGCTGTTCATCATTCCCCTTGTCAGGCGCGCCAGAAATCCGCAGCGCCCGCCGGCAGCCGGGCGAGCACCCGGTCGAGTTTCGCCTCGTCGATGTTGCGACGCAAGGCGCCAGCGACGTCTGCAATGGCGCTGTCCGGGGAAATATTGTGATCCGGGCGCAGCGCCTGTACCTCGCGGGTCATGGCGATGCGACCCGAAAACGGGAGCCGCGGCTCTTCAAGGTCCCACTCGGCAACGAAGATCGCCCGGATGACAGGCGGCAGGATGTCGGCAAACAGAATGGCATCCTCGATATCGAGCCGGCGCCGAAACGTCTGCAGTACCGCCTGGACCATCGTATAGGCCTGGTTCGTCGTCTGCAGCCCGGCCAAGTCGCGGGCATCGAGAAGGAAGCGCTCGAAGTCTAAGGAAGCCTGACGATACTCCATCGGCATGGGCATGGCGGTCATCCAATCTTCGGCCGCGGCCGCCAAAAGCGCCACGGCGCGTACCATACGAGGCGCGGTTCAAGCCGCTCCGGCACAGGATCGAAACCATGCGTTCCGCCCGGCCCGCAGCGCGCCACGCGAAACAGCGTCATCCAGCCTCCGGCCCAGAAGCCATGGCGGGCAATCGCCTCGTAGCCATATTCCGAACAGGTCGGCAGGTGTCGGCACGAATTGCCGATAAAGCTCGAAAGCGTGAGCTGATAGGCGCGGATCAGCGCCATGCCTAAGAGCCGCCCGGGGGTCTTGCGAAAGGGGCCCGACCAGTTTCGGCCACGGACCGCTGGCGCTGCCTTTTCATGTGCAGCGTGCCGGCAATTCGGTTCGCCGCACATCTCAGACGGCCGCGAGCAGTCGCCTGGCCTCGATCTGCTCGATGGCATCGACGACCGCATCGAAGGTTAGCATGGTCGATGCGTGGCGCGCCTTGTAGTCCTTCACCGGACGCAGGAAGCGCATGTCCTCGAAACGGCCCGAAGGCCCCTCACCGTCCGCCTTCAACATAGCCAGCATGTCTTCGCGCGCCTGGCGGATCTCCTCAGCCCCGGCGCCGACGACATGGCGCGCCATGATCGAGGACGACGCCTGGCCGAGCGCGCAGGCTTTGACGTCATGGGCAAAATCGGTGACGACGTCGCCATCCATCTTCAACCAGATATGCACCTTGGAGCCGCACAGCTTGGAATGCGCCGTCGCGTCCGCATCGGCATCGCCGAGCGTCCCGATACGGGGAATGTTGCCGGCGAATTCGAGAATTCGGCTGTTGTAGATGTCATCCATCATTTGACGCGATCCGACTGATTTTTCGCGGTTTTGAGTGATCGACGCATGATTTTCTCCGGTAGACGGGAAAAAAGCACGACGCGACACGCTCCGCCTCTTTCATCTCTGTGGCACCATACTATATGCTATGTCGTGTTGGGGCGACAGTTCCGCAAGAGGAACAATGTCGCCTGTTGTTTGGGAAACCGTGCCGGAAGGTCCAGTGCACTGCTAAGCCAGGACCGGAAAGCCCCGGAGCCCGCCAACGGAACCCAAGCCTGCAGGGTTAGGCGAATGGCCAGTGGCGAGTTGTCCGAAAGATAAAACGTCAAGCAATCCCGTATTGCTAAAAGAGGCCATTATGGATGCCATAGTGAAGAATTTTCCTGTGCTCGACGATGCGAGCGGCCGCCCCACCCAGAAGGAGGCCGAGGAAGCGGTGCGCGTTCTTTTGCGCTGGGCTGGCGAAGACCCGCAGCGCGAGGGACTTTTGGATACGCCCGCGCGCGTGGCCAAGTCCTACCGCGAGCTTTTCAGCGGTTATGATCTGGCTGCCGAAGACGTGCTTGGCCGCACCTTCGAGGAGGTTGCCGGCTACGACGATATGGTGCTCGTCAAGGACATCCCGTTCTATTCGCATTGCGAGCACCACATGGTGCCTATCATCGGCAAGGCGCATGTCGCCTACCTGCCGAACGGGCGCGTGCTCGGCCTGTCGAAGATCGCCCGCGTGGTCGATATTTACGGCCGCCGCCTGCAGACGCAGGAATCGATGACGGCGCAGATCGCCAGGGCGATCGACGAATCGCTCGCCCCGCGCGGCGTTGCCGTGATGATCGAAGCCGAGCATATGTGCATGGCGATGCGCGGCGTGCAGAAGCAAGGCTCGACAACGCTGACGACCACATTTACGGGTACCTTCCAGACGGAACCGGCCGAGCAGGCGCGGTTCATGACGATGATCAGGGGCTTCAAGTAAGGCTCCGACAGACGGAGCCTTTCCATGACGCTCACCTTCGACGCTCCCTCCTCAGACAAGGCCGAACTGGAAACCGGTCCGGCCTTCACTCCCCGTTTTGATGAAAAGGGGCTGATCACCGCCGTCGTCACCGACGTCAGGGACGGCGAGTTGCTGATGGTCGCCCACATGAACGCGGAGGCCCTGGCCCTGACGATCGAGACCGGCGTGGCCCACTACTACAGCCGCTCGCGCAAGAGCCTCTGGAAGAAGGGCGAAAGCTCCGGGAACCTGCAGGCGGTCAAGGAAATCCGCACCGATTGCGACCAGGATGCGATCTGGCTGAAGGTTTCCGTCGCCGGCCACGACGCGACCTGCCATACCGGCCGCCGCTCCTGTTTCTACCGCACCGTCGGCACCGAAGACGGCAAGGCCTCGGTCAAAATCACCGACGACCACAGGCATTTCGACCCCGCCGAGATCTATGATAAAAATTAAGCATCGCGCATCTTTTTGGCGCGGGTGCATGCTATATTTATATTTTGGAAACCAACCGGGCGCCTAATCCTTAAGCAGGGATGCGGCGCAATCGGAACGATCTCGTTCCAAACTGTATTGCAAACTGTATCCAATGTTTATCGGTCGTGCCGCAATCGTCGGTGGGATCGGTGATATACCTTAGACAAAGGTGCCAGTCTTTCAGCAATGAAGCGGACAAGGCCAGCACCGGCGCCGGCTTGGCGGAGCCTCCCCAGGACGCGCGCATGAAATTGCCTCTCTCCAGGATCAATCCCGACCCCTGGAAGTTTAGTCAGCGATGAATTGCCACAGCGACCTTCGCGCATTCTCATCGACGTGTCGCGCTGCGGAGTATTCGGCGGTGTTGGAGGTGCCGGATGTTGAATTGGACGTTTACGCGTAACAATCAGATTACGGATCTGTCCGGACCGGACGGAACATCGATTTCGACAACGCCACCTGAACCGGCGCCACCTCCGCAAAAACCGAAGATCGCAATCGCGCTTGGCGGCGGTGCCGCGCGCGGCTGGGCCCATATCGGCGTGCTGCGCGCGCTCGACGAAGAAGGCATCGAAGTCGGCATGATCGCCGGCACCTCGATCGGCGCGCTCGTCGGTGGCTGCTATCTTGCCGGCAAGCTCGACGAACTCGAAGCCTTCGCCCGCTCCCTCACCGTACGCCGGATCGCCGGCCTGCTCGATTTCGCCATCGGCGGCGGCGGCCTTTTCGGCGGCCTGCGGCTCACCAAGCGCATGCAGGAGCATCTGGAAGGCCTCAGCATCGAAGGCCTCGACAGGCCGTTCATTGCCGTTGCAACGGAAGTTCACAGCGGCCACGAGGTGTGGCTTGAAAAGGGATCGCTGATCACCGCGATCCGGGCTTCCTACGCCCTGCCCGGCATCTTCGAGCCGATCAAGGCGAATGGACGCTTGCTGATCGATGGCGCGCTCGTCAATCCGGTTCCGGTTTCGGTGTGTCGCGCCCATGAGCAGCAACTCGTCGTCGCGGTGAACCTCAACTACGATCTCTATGGCCGCTCGGCCGTCGTCAAACACAGCGCCGGTGCTGAATCCTTGGATGCGCCCGCCAAGGAAGCGCCGCACCAGTCGCGCCTCGGCATGACCAGCGTCATGGTCCAGGCTTTCAACATCATCCAGGACCGGATTTCCCGCGCCCGGCTTGCCGGCGACCCGCCGGACCTGGCGCTGCACCCGAAACTCAACGACATAGGTCTTTCGGAATTCCACCGCGCGGGCGAGGCCATCGATCGCGGCTACCACGAGGCAAAGGCGAGGCTGGTTGAAATTCGCCGCATGCAGGAAGTGCTCGTTCGCTGACGGAGCGTGCGCGGCATGAAAGCCGCGATACGCAGCGGCGCACGTTACCGGTCGCCCAAGGTGTACCCTGAACACACGGGTGCTTCGCGGCTCCCAGGGGGATTAAGAGGGCGGCGCAATGCCGCCCTTTTCTCTCAGCCGGCGATATAGGCCTTGATCTGTTCGGTCTCGTGCTCGATGGCGCGGATGTGATGCTTGATCACGTCACCGATCGAGACGATGCCGGCAAGCTGGCCGTTCCTTTCGACCGGCAGGTGACGGGCCCGGAGCTTGCTCATCATTTCCATCAGGGTCTGAACCGACATGTCCTCGGTGCAGCAATAGACATTCTGCCACATGACCGCTGCCACCGGCCTTTCGAGACAGGTCGAACCCTGCTTGGCAATCGCTGCGACGATGTCGCGCTCAGTGAGGATGCCTGCGATCTGATCGTCCGCGTCGAGGATGACGACCGCACCGATATGATTGTCACGCAAGAGGATGGCAGCCTGTTGGACTGTCATTTGAGGGCCGACCGTTACGACATTCCGGCCCTTTTCATCGAGTATGGCTTTTACTGACATGCGCACATCTCCCGTTGCGACAACACCGGGTCGGCAGGGATAGGTCCAGCCATCTCACGTGCGGTACGGTCGGGCGATGGAACCTGTACCCTGGCCGCTTGCGAAAGCCGTCTCGCGTGCTCCTCAGACGCGGATGGCATTCGATACCCGGCCTACACGGGTCGCCCAGTCTTTCGATCACGGGCGACCGTAACAAATGGTGCGCCAGCGCCCTGGGGAAATCAAGCGCTCACAAGCGCCGTCCGCCGATCTTTCGCTCCGTCAGTCACGCGGATCGAAAAGGCTGAAGAGCAGAAAGCCGAAGAGGAAGCCGCCGATATGCGCTTCCCAGGCGACGCTGCCCGCTCCGCCGGGGGTAAACATGCCAAGGCCGATCAGGAAATTGGTCAGGAACCAGATACCGGCAAAGACCACGACCGAGCGGTTGGCCAGAGCCTCACCGACGTCGAGCCGACGATTGAGATGGGCAAACTGCCGGCTGATGCGCCCGCTCGGCGAGAAGACGAAGCGCGCGGCAGCCCCCATGAATCCGGACACCACGCCGGAAGCGCCGACGACGACGATCATTTCCCCCCAGTGAAACGCCGTATGCAGCGCGACTGCGGCCGCCGCCGACAGGCACCAGAACACGGCGAGACGCCCCATGCCGATCCGTCGCACGACCGGCGCACCGAAGGCCACCATCCAGAAGATGTTGAAGATCAGATGCTCCCAGCTTCCATGCAGGAAGGAATAGGTGACGGGGCTCCACAGCCAGGCAAGCCCCTGCTCGGCCAATGGGTGATCGTAGCGGGCCGGGAGAAAGGCGAAGTTGAAGATGATCTCCTGATCGATCGCCGGCGGCAGCACGTAGGTTCGCAGAACATGGATTGCGATCAGAAACAGCAGGATGATGGTCAGCCCCGCCGGCAGATTGAAGGCCGGCTCGCGCGCCGGGCTCGCGGCGCTGTCGCGCTCTGCTTCCGGTGGCGTCGCCGTCTGATCTCGTTCCATGGTTGCTGTGTTCTCCTCTCAATGCGGCCCACACATTCCTGTGCGATCGCGGCGATGGCATGGCATCACCGGAATTAGGACTGGAGTTGGGGCGACCAGCCATAAGCAAACAAAAAAAGACCGTCCAGCAAAAACTGAACGGTCGCCAAGCTCAGATCCGAGCTCCAGTTCAAGTGCCGAAGACAACGCTTCGTAAAGTGATGTCCTCCCCTGCCAGTTGCGGCGGCGCACTGCAACGGAAACCGTTTGTTAACCTTAATTTCCGGCTGGCACGATTTTCGCTCCTTAATCCTCAGAACCGAAATGCATGGCCGAAGATGTCTCGAACCGGGACACAACGGGCCGCAGGAATGGAATGAAAGAAGCGATGCGCAGCAATACGACGACGGAGCTTTTCCGATACTGGAACACCATTCGCGGGAAACGCGAGCTTCCGCGCCGCGACGAGCTTGAACCTTCCGACATCAAAACGCTGCTGCCGAACCTGTTCATTCTCGAGCGCGACCGCAATGCCGGCATCTCGTTTCGCCTGGCGGGAACCCAGGTGTGCGCCCTCTTTGGGCAGGAGCTGCGCGGGCGGCAATTCGGCATGCTCTGGCTCGGCAGCCAGGCGGCGAAAACGCAGCGCATCACCGGCCAGGTCATGACGCACCGTGTGCCGCTCGTGCTTTCGGCCAAGGGCCGTACCGCCGACGCGCGGGAAGTCGATATCGAAACCCTGCTTTTGCCGCTTGCCTCCAGCAAAGGAGAAAGTGACCGGGTCCTTGGCGCCCTCTCACCTCTTTCCCGCCCGTATTGGTTGCATGCAACCTCAATCGAATGTCTCGATGCGACGGGCATGAAGGTTCTCGACCCTGATCGGACTGCTGT
Source organism: Ensifer sp. EB106-05-01-XG146 (assembly GCF_058791875.1). Lineage (NCBI taxonomy): Bacteria > Pseudomonadati > Pseudomonadota > Alphaproteobacteria > Hyphomicrobiales > Rhizobiaceae > Ensifer > Ensifer sp. EB106-05-01-XG146. The sequence goes on along the minus strand of NZ_JBYTDX010000001.1, from coordinate 1,189,167 downwards.
GTTTCGCGACGAGGAAACCGAGCGACAGAGCGATGCCTTTGCGAAATCGCCTGCCGCCGGCGCATTTTCGCGCGAATTCCGCCAGTTCGGGCATCTCCGCATCCTCGAGGGCGGGCGCCGCGATTGATCGCGCCGACTGTCCCGAGATGATGTCAGGGACCAACCGGAGGACGAACCTTCTATTAACTTGAAAAGGCTAAGCTCCGCCAGCCAAGCTATGTCGCCACAGAGTCATCATGTTCTCGTTTCAGCACGCACAGAATACCGCTCCGAAACCGCACCACGAAGGTGCGTTCCAGCGCGTTTCCGTGAATCTGGCGGGGCGGCTGATGCTTGCCAATCATGACGAGTTCGAGTGCACCGCCATCGACATGTCGCCCGGCGACGTCCTGCTTTCCTCGCCGGCCCAGCCGCGCGCGGGCGAACGCATCATCGCCTATGTCGATCACGTCGGTCGCCTCGAAGGCACGGTGTCTCGCATCGCCGATGGCGCTTTCGTCATCCAGCTCAACGCGACCGAGCGCAAGCGCGAGAAGCTCGCGGCCCAACTCACCTGGATCGCCAACAAGCATGAGCTCGGCCTGCCCGAAGACCGCCGCCACGATCGCCTTGCGCCGCGCAAAACGGTAACCGAATTGACGCTCGACACGGGCGAGAAGTTCCCGTGCCGCATCATCGACCTTTCGCTGTCCGGTGCTGCCGTCGACATCGAGAACCGCCCACCGATCGGAACCGCCATCCTCCTGGGAAATATGAAGGGCCGGATCGTCCGTCACTTCCAGGAAGGCTGCGCCATCGAGTTCTTGGGCATCCAGTCCCGTGAGGCACTGACCGAATTCCTCTAACGGCGCGCCTGCGCCGTCCTTCGGCTACCCGCCTTGCATTGAGCAACGCTCCTAGCCCGACCATCTCCCGAACTGTCCTTCAGACATAAAACCGTCTTCGTGCTTCTTTTGTGCGGCAAAGAACCCCCGCTCCCACATCGCTCCGCTCGGCTACGCCCGAGAGAACGCGCTAAAGGCGTGCTCGCTTAGGCCCTACGTCCCCGAGCCCGAAGACACACGATGATCGGTGGCAACCGGAGCGGTTTTCGCGAGCAGAAGCGCGCCGCATCCGCGCCTGGATCATTTCGAGACAAGTCCGGCGCCGCGATCAAAATGCTCTCGTCGTCCGCAAATATTTTTCCGGTGGAATTCAAGCGAAAACGCATATTTCAAGTCAAAACTCTCCTGAAGTGTCAAGTAGAGACGCTGCAAAGACGCATCTCCTGCCGTGGCCGCGCCGCAGTTTTTGCACCGCCCAGTCGCTCGTTTCCCGCATAACCAAGCAAATACAGCGGGTTAAATGCTTAACAAATTACGTCTCCACCAGCGGGCGGAGCTAAAATCGATAAAATTTGATTCAAATTCGATTCAAATACAAATAAAATTCTATTCTTGTTTTATTCTTATACGACTTTCATTTGTACTTGTTTTTAGCTCGCAAGTTCGCGAGCGATAAAAACGTCTGTGCCATTGTCGAACCATAACGGGGAGACAATCATGCTCAAGACAATCACCAAGCTGATCGCGGTTGCGGTCCTTTTCACCGGCGGCCTTTTCGGCACGGCTCAGGCGCTTCCGGCCAACATGGTCGTGACCGGCTCCACCAACCCGCCGATCGGCCACTACGAGTTCTGCAAGATCTATGCGTCGGAGTGCACCTCCAACGGCAAGGATGGCGGCCCGATGGTGCTGACCCGCGAAGGCTGGCAGAAAATTCTCGAGATCAACTACGACGTCAACCAGGCGATCACTCCGATGACCGACATGGAAATCCATGGCGTCGAAGAGAAGTGGTCCTATCCGGAAACCGTCGGCGATTGTGAAGACTACGTCCTCCTGAAGCGCCGCAAGCTGATCGAAAACGGCTTCTCCGCATCCGACCTGCTGATCACCGTCGTGCTGCAGCCGAATGGCGACGGCCATGCCGTCCTCACCGTTCGCACCGACCGCGGCGACTTCATCCTCGACAACATGCGCAACAAGGTGCTGCTGTGGTCGGATACCGAATACACCTACCTCAAGCGCCAATCGACCGAGCATTCCGGCCGCTGGGTCAAGCTTCAGGACGGCCGCACCGTTGCCGTCGGTAGCGTTCGCACACAGTAAGATCTGAAACACAGGCGAGCCGCCACCCGGCGGACGTCTCTCCCAACGGGCCTCGGTCAGTCCATTTTCCCCGTCCAGACCGAGCCTCGGCCGGTTCCGTGTCCCTCGGAACCGGCCGTTTTTTATGCGGCCTTGTCTCCCCGGACGCACGCAGGCATAGGGCATTCATCGAAAGTTAACCGTCTTCGACCAGCGTCGGGCAAGCGGCGTCCGCCACACTTCGGTCCGCCGCCAACCAAGGGCTCGACACTCGACTTGGGCGCGGCCAACGCGACGGGACGGCCACCATGAGCAACGCTCCAAACGGGATAGACGAACCGGAACTCCGGCCGCTGCTGTCGGCCCGCTTCATCTACCGGGTGACGGCGGTCGTTGTTGTGCTCGCAGCCCTGACGGCGGCAATCGCGTTCGCGGGAAGATGGTTCGGCGAAAACCTGGCGCTGGCCGGTCACACCGCCAGCAGGGAGCCCTACGATATCTTCATCGGACAGGATCATCTGCGGCTGCCGGCGAACATGATCCGCTTCGAGGCCCAACGTGCCACCTCGATCGTCGGGCGTGTCGATGTCTACCTGACATGGCCCGGCCTTGAAGGTTACAGCGACGAAAATCGCGACCTCTTCAACGACGTCGACGCGCCTGAAAATCTGATCTTCCTGCAGATTTCGCAAAGCACGATGTCCCGCGACATGTCGGGTCGGGTGGAGCCGATCTACAAGCAGGTCTTCGACGGCACTCCATCCCCCGGGCCGAACGGACTGCTTTTACATGCGACCAAAGCTGCCTCCAGCTACGCAGGCGAAGTCTTTTATACTGCGGAGCGGACAGGCCAGGCGCCCTACGTGGTGCGCTGTCTGAAATCCGATGCGCAAACCATATCGACCAGCGCCGACTGCCAGCGCGACATTCATGCCGGCAAGGACCTCGTCGTGCTCTACCGCTTCGCCAATAAACTGTTGCCGCAATGGAAGGAAATCGACAACGCGATTACAGCTTTCATCAAAAGCCGAATCGTGCCCTGATTTCGTCCAACTGATGTGGTGCAGGCAGGCACCGCATCATTGCGCTACACCGGAATTGTCTTTGTACGAATGCGTCCGATTCCGGAAACCAATCATTCATCATAAACCGATTGGTAACGCTATGCCGATACTGTCTCGAGAACGGTCGTTCCCGGAGGCGGCGTCCGGACAACCCCATGACATGAGAATAAAGAGCAGCGTAGTGTCCCAAACCGGTTTTTTTGATCTCGCGAAGCGCCCGTTCGGCGCTCTTTCAAAGATGGTAAAGCGGGTCGTCCTGGCAGGCACCATTGCCTCGGTCGCCTTTGTGTTGCCCGGCTTTGCGGCGTCGACCTACGCCAATCCCAAATATTCGGGCATCGTCGTCGATGCCAAGACCGGCAAGATCCTCTATGGCGAGGATGCCGACGAACTGCGCTATCCGGCGTCTCTCACCAAGATGATGACGCTCTACCTCACCTTCGAGGCGCTCGAAGCCGGTCGGATCAGCAAGTCCACGCAGATTCCCTTCTCGAAAAATGCGTCCGCGGAACCTCCGTCGAAGCTCGGCGTGCGCGCCGGCCAGTCGATCACCGTCGAACAGGCGATCCTTTCGCTCGTTACACGGTCGGCCAACGATGCCTCCACGGCACTTGGCGAGTATCTCGGCGGTTCCGAGCAACGCTTCGCCCGCATGATGACGAACAAGGCGCGCGCGCTCGGCATGACGCGCACGACGTACCGCAACGCCAACGGCCTGCCCAATCCGGAACAGCGCACGACCGCACGCGACCAGGCCCGCCTCGGCCTCGCGCTTCGTCAGCATTTCCCGCAATATTACGACTACTTCTCCACGCGCAGCTTCCGCTTCGGCAAGCAGACCATCGGCAACCACAACCGCCTACTCGGCAATGTGCGCGGCGTCGACGGCATCAAGACCGGCTACACGCGTGCTTCCGGCTTCAACCTCGTGACCTCGGCCCAACTCGACGGCCGCAGCATCGTCGCCGTCGTCATGGGCGGCACCTCGGGCGCCAGCCGCGATGCACAGATGCGCCGCCTGGTTGCGAAGTACATGCCGGACGCATCGCGTCGCGGCAACGGCAACCTGATTGCCGAGACGAAGCCGACCCCCGTTCCGGCCGAAGAGACCCAGGTTGCAGCCGCAGCGCCCGTTGCCGAGACGCCGGTCGTCGCAGCCGTCGCCACTGGCCATGACTTGCCCAACACCGGTCCCGTTCCGGATTTCCGCTACAACGGCGAAAGCGCCAGCAGCGTGCAGATGGCCTATGCCGGCAACAAGCGTGCATCGGACAACCCTGTCCTTTCTCCGAAAATCGTTCCTAACACGCTCGACGCGCAGAGCCTGAAGCTTCGCCAGCCTGCGACCGCAGCGATGGTCGACACCCAGATCACCAATTCCGTGCCGAAGAAGGCAGAACCTGTTGCCAAGGCAGAGCCTGCTGAAGTCGCAAAGGCCGAGCCGATGCCGGCGCAGCCGCAGGGCTGGGTGATCCAGATCGGTGCCACTCCGGACAAGGATCAGGCCATGACGCTGCTCGGCAACGCCAAGGACAAGGGTGGCAAGGCACTGCGCAACGCGCAGCCGTTCACCGTCGCCTTCGGCCAGGTCTACCGCGCCCGCTTCGGCGGCTTCGATGACCAGAATTCGGCAGTCAACGCCTGCAAGGCCTTGAAGAAGAAAGGCATCTCCTGCTGGGCCAGCCAGCAGTAGCGACGAAATTTGGCGGCCGGATGTGTTTGTTTTCCGGCCGCCTTCCTCGGATTTGTACAGCGTAACGAGGTTAAACATGGCAATGAACGAGAACGTTCCGGGTGTCACCCCGCTGCCGGGGCGACGGGCTAAACCGTCGCGCATCAATCTGCACCCCCTGCACGAGGCGGCCATGCGCATCGCCGATCTCGGCCTCAATCGATCGAAGGCCAAGACACGCGATCTCGTCGGCATGCTTTTGACGCACGGAGCTCGAGCCTGGCGCTCGACCCAGCCGCGCGCCGGCATCCACCTTCACGTGACGGCGCCAAACCGGCGCCATCCGCTGAAGATGCGGATCACCTGAACATTCACAGTTCGAAAGGCGGCCACGGCCGCCTTTTTGCTTTCTGGCTGGATGATGGTGCGGCCTCGGTAGGGCCGTTTCGCGCGCGCAGAAGAGTGCGAAAGCAGGCGACACCTTCAAGGACGCGTTGGTTGCCGCTCGATTGCCAAGAGCTCAGCAAAATGCCCGCGGCATATGACTTCTAGAGAAGCCCGAGTTCGGCCAGTTCGCGCCGCAGTTCGAGCGGCATCTCGGAGCCGCCGCCCGATAGCGACGCCAGGTCGCGCGGGGCGTCCTTGTCGGTCAGGTAACGCCATCCCTGAAACGCGCGACGCGGCTGCAGTTCGGTTTCGATCACTTCCGGACCCAGCAGCAGATTACAACGGCCGATACCTTCGCCGTCGGTAAAGGTCTCGATGCCGATGAGCGGCTGGCGCGCCTGCACGCTGCCCTTGATCACCCAGTAGAGCGAGCCGCCTTCCAGCAGTTCCTCCACGCGCTTGGGCACCATGCGCGTCGTGTGGAACGAGTGCGGCTCGAGGCCGGCGGCCATGGCCGCCATCGCCTTGCGCGAAACCCATTCGCGCAGGTCCTCGATCGATTCCGCTCCGACGCAGAGCTTTATGAGATGTAGAGACATGGCTTTTTTTGAACACCCGTCCGGCCGTTGCGGTCAAGCGGCCAGACGTCGTTCATCCACAATCACCGCAATACGTCCGGTCGATACACCGGCGTCTGGGCTTCGAGAGGCTTGCAAGCCTCAACATTCGACAACGTTGACCGCAAGACCGCCGGTCGATGTTTCCTTGTACTTCTCGTTCATGTCGACGCCCGTCTGCCGCATCGTCTCGATGCAGGCGTCGAGCGGCACGAAATGCTTGCCGTCACCTTTGAGCGCCAGAGAAGCGGCCGTCACCGCCTTGACCGCTCCAAGCGCATTGCGCTCGATGCAGGGCACCTGCACGAGGCCGGCCACAGGATCGCAGGTCATACCGAGGTGATGTTCGAGTGCAATCTCGGCCGCATTTTCGATCTGCTCGGGGGTACCGCCCATAACGGCAGCAAGGCCCGCCGCCGCCATCGCGGACGCCGAGCCGACCTCGCCCTGACAGCCGACCTCAGCGCCGGAAATCGAGGCGTTGTGCTTGATGATGCCGCCGATCGCGGCAGCCGTCAGCAGATAGTCGCGAATGCCTTCCTGGTCGGCGTCGTCATGGAAATGCATGTAATAGCGGATCGTCGCCGGCACCACGCCTGCGGCACCGTTGGTGGGCGAAGTGACGACGCGGCCGCCGGCGGCATTTTCCTCGTTGACCGCCATTGCGTAGACGCTCAGCCAATCGTTGGCGAGCAGAGGATTGGCCTTGTTGGAACGCCACTCCTCCTGCAGCTTGTCGTGGATCGAGCGGGCGCGGCGGCGAACCTTCAAGCCGCCGGGCATGATGCCGTCCTGGCTCAAGCCCCGGTCGATGCAATTGCTCATGGCGCCCCAGATGCGGTCGAGCCCGGCGTTCAGCTCGTCCGGCGACATCGCCGCCTCTTCGTTCGCCCGCTTCATCTGCGCAATCGTCAAGCCTGAGCGCGCAGACATGTCCAGCATTTCCTGGGCCGAGGAGAACGGGAACGGCACCTTGACGCCCGTCGCCTTGTTCTTCGAGGCGCGCATGGCCTCAAGTTCCGTGTCGGTCACGACGAAGCCGCCGCCGATCGAATAGTAGATCCGCTTCAACAGCAGGCGGCCGTCGCGGTCGAAGGCAGAAAACGACATGCCGTTGGCATGGCCGGGCAACGGCACCTTCTTGTCGAAAACCAGATCGGTCTTCGGCTGGAATTCGTAGGACGGATGGCCCGGCGGTGTAATGCGGCCCGTGCGTTCGACCTCATCGATGAGGGCATCCATGCGATCCGGATCGACGAGATCCGGGCGTTCGCCAACGAGTCCGAGGATCACCGCCCTGCCCGTTCCGTGGCCGATGCCGGTGTGGGCGAGCGAACCGTGCAGGCTCACCTTGATCGCCGCAACGGAGGCATGGGACGGACGTGGCCAGTCGTCGGAAAGGATGAGATCGAGAAAGCGATTGGCGGCCGACATCGGCCCCATCGTATGCGAGCTCGAAGGCCCGATACCAATCTTGAACACGTCGAAGACGGAAAGAAACATAAGCTGCCTGCCCCGGAGACTGACCCGCGACGCACGGGCATGATCGCCCGGCACCGCATTCACGATTGCCTCGATACCACGCTTCGAAGTCTATGCGAACCGGCGTGATACCCTCTTATTTGCTGGTGGATTTTACGCCTTGATCGGTGCCGATTTAAGGAGATCCGCAAGCAGATATAGGAACGAAGCCTAAGCGATCCCATAGCAGGCCGTCAGGCGGTCAACCGACATTCGATCCCGTCCGTGCGACATTGACCTCCCGCAAGGGCTCCGGGTAGCGCCACTGGTTGCCTGGAATCAAAAACGGCGCGGCTTTTGGGAAGCCGCGCCGTCAATCAGTGGACTTTTCTAGATACTAGATATCAAAGGCCGCCGAAAAGATAAGCAAGAACAAGAACGCCAGCGAAACCAGCCACGGCGCGTGCAGTTACGCCCCAGCAAGACTTCTGAATTGTATTGTCCATGATGTCTCCGAAAACACTCTCAACGGCCGCGGGCAGCACAGTGGGCGCCCGCGTCTGGGGCCATGCATATTGAAGAAAGCGTAAATGCGCAATGGGGGAATGTGGCGGAAAGGTGTCAAGCCCGTGCGACCGAACACAGGATCCTGGTGAAAACCGCACAAATGGTCGGTACGGCCGGGAAGAAATTCCGCCGCAATTTCATCACAGTAGTTGACGCGTCGCGGATTCCGACACCGCCCCGGCCACCTTGCAATTTCCAAAAGCCATGCCAAAAACACGTGTATGACCTTCGAAGATTACATAGCGCTTGTCGTGTTTATCCTGCTTTGGGCGGGTTTCAGCTGGGCGACCGATGGCACGCGCGGCTTCAAACGCGTGAGTCTTACGCGCCTCATGAACGAGCATCGCGGCCGCTGGATCCGCAATTCGCTCAACCGCGACCTGAAGATGATCGATACGCAGATCATCGCGGGGCTCCAGGCCGGCACCGCTTTCTTCGCTTCAACGACCATCTTCGCGCTCGGCGGCTGCTTCGCACTGCTCGGCGCTACCGAACAGGCGCAGATGATCTTTGCCGACATGCCCTATGTCTTCCATGGCGGGCGCACGGCGTTCGAGCTGAAGGTCGGCGGCCTCACCTGCCTCTTCGGCTACTCCTTCTTCAAGTTCGGCTGGTCCTACCGGCTGTTCAACTATTGCTCGATCCTGATGGGTGGCATCCCGATGACCGCCGACATGCAGCGGGATCGACATGCGGCGGAGAAGGCGGCCGAACGGGCGATCCGCATGAACGTGCTTGCCGCCAAGCACTTCAACGCCGGTCTCCGGGCGATCTTTCTTTCGATCGGCTATCTCGGCTGGTTCATCAGCCCCTATGTGTTCGTGGCGCTCACCGTCTTCGTCATCTTCGTCTTGACCCGCAGACAGTTCTTCTCGGAGGCGCGTTCCGCGCTCCTCAAGGACGCAACACCCTGACAATCCGCGCAACCGGCGCGCCGGACGGCTGCGGATCGCAGCCGCGGCGTTCCGTCAGCAATCAAGGACGCGTGCCTGGCGCAAGCCAGGCCTGCCACTCTTCTTCACGCCAACAGGATGGCGAATGCCCATGTCCGATATCCATGTGACCGCACCGGCAGCAGAGACCCCAGCGAAACCGACAGGCAGGCGCCTCGCCTTCATCGATGTCGCGCGCGGCGTGGCGCTGCTTGCCATGGCGACCTATCACTTCGTCTGGGACCTCGAGTTCTTCGGCTATGTCGCAGCAGGCACGGCCGGCACCGGCGGCTGGAAGATTTTTGCGCGGCTGATTGCCAGCAGCTTCCTGTTTCTTGCCGGCTACAGCCTCGTGCTCGGACAATGGCCGACGATCCGCATCAACGCGTTCCTGCGCCGTTTCGCCAAGATCGCCGGCGCCGCAGCGTTGATCACGATTGCCACCTATTTTGCCTTCCCGGACACCTTCATCTTCTTCGGCATCCTGCATGCGATCGCCGCGGCAAGCCTGATCGGCCTGATATTCCTCAGGCTTCCTGCCGTCGTTTCCTTCGCCGCAGCCGCCGCGGCCATCGCGGCACCCTTCTATCTGCGCTCGCCGATCTTCGATGCGCCCTGGCTTTGGTGGGTCGGTCTGTCCGAGACGCTGCCACGGTCCAACGACTACGTGCCGCTGTTGCCGTGGCTCGGGCCGTTTCTGCTCGGCCTTGGTGCCGCCAAGCTCTTCCACGCGCGGCTGGTATCCGCGCTTGCAAGCCGGCCCTCCACAGATGGCAAGGGGCGGCTGTGGATGACGCCCCTCGTCTTCGGCAGCCGTCACAGTCTGGCCATATACCTCATTCACCAGCCCGTGCTCATCGGACTGGTCTATCTCTTCTCGCTGATCTCTCCGCCGACACTGCCGGATCCCAAGGAAGCCTACCGCAGCAATTGCGTTGCGGCCTGCAACCAGGGAAATCCTGCCGTGCCGTGCGACAGCTTCTGCGGCTGTACCCTCGACCGTCTGGTGGAACAGAACCTGTTCGACAGCCTGAACAGGGGAGAGATCAACGTCAGCAGCGATGAACGCATTGCGCGAATCGCGCAGCAATGCACAATGAACGTGCAATCAGGGGACTAGGACATGAATGCCTATCGTGCCAAGCCGCTGAACTTCCCATGGCCGGCCCTTCTCTACGGGGTCGCCACTCTTGCGGCGCTTCTACTGGCGCGACATTTTCCCATTCCGGTGGCACATGGCCACGGCTGGTTTCCCTGGATCAGCGGCGGCGCCCTGATTATCGTTGCGATCTGGCTGGCCCTCTGGGCCGTCAAAACGCTGCTCGATCGGCATACGGCGGTCATGCCCTACCGATCAGCCACATGCCTGGTCACCTACGGTCCGTTCCGCTTCACGCGCAATCCGATCTATCTCGGCTACACCTTGATGATGATCGGCTTTGGGCTGGCGACGCTCAATCCGTGGTTCTTCATCATGGCGATTGCAGCCGTGATGCTGACCACACTCTTTGCCATCCGCAATGAAGAGCGGCACCTGCTGTCGCGCTTCGGTTTCGAATTCGAGCGCTACTGCCGGCATACCAGCCGTTGGATCTGAGCGCCGGCAGGGATACACGCAGCAAAAAGGGCAGCGCGAACGCTACCCTTCGAAAATTCCAGACATAAACCAGCGACCCTTCAGGTGCCGACGCCGATTTCGGCCAAACGCGTCAGGCACGCTTCCTCGACATTGTCGAGTTCCGTCAGCGTATCGTCGATGTCCTTGCGCTTCTGGCGCAGCTCTTCGCGCTTTTCCTCGACGCGCGACATCAGCAGCTGAAGCTGGCCGAGCTCGCCGGGAGGGTCCTTGTAGACCTGAATGATTTCACGGATCTCGGCGATGGTGAAGCCGATGCGGCGCCCTCGCAGAATCTCCTGAATGAGCCGCCGGTCGGCCGGCCGGAACAGGCGCGTGCGACCACGGCGCTCCGGATGGATGAGGCCCTCGTCCTCATAGAAACGCAGCGTTCGCGTGGAAATGCCGAATTCCCGCGTCAATTCGGTGATGCTATAGTATTTATCCACGCTGCCATTCCATGTGTTCCTGGGCATGCACTATCGTTGACCTTGACGTAAAAGTCAAACAACGCGCCACGTTACGTGACATGGAACCACCAAGTGGCGATGCCGAGAAAGCTGAAGAAGCCGGTGATATCGGTAATGGCCGTCACGAAGACGGCGGAAGAGACCGCCGGGTCGGCGCCGAAGCGATCGAGGCAGAGCGGCACGAGGATGCCGCCAAGGGCCGCAGCCATCATGTTGATCAGCATCGCAGTTGCGATGATGCCGCCGATGTTCGGGTCCTGAAACCAGAGACCGGCAAGAAGCCCGATCAGCGTGCCGAAGATCATGCCGTTGAGCAGTCCAACGCCGGCTTCACGCCGGATGATGCGCGGCGCGTTGTGAATGTCGAGACCCCGTGTTGCGAGCGCGCGCACGGTAACGGTCATCGTCTGCGAACCGGCATTGCCGCCCATGCCCGCAACGATCGGCATCAGGATGGCGAGAGCCACGATCTGCTGGATCGTCGCGTCGAAGAGGCCGATGACCGAAGCGGAGATGCAGGCGGTCATCGAATTGATGAACAGCCAGGGCACGCGCGAGCGCGATGCCTCCCCGACGGAGTCCGAGAGTTCTTCGTCGCCGACGCCGCTCAGGCGCAGCAAGTCTTCCTCGGCTTCTTCCTGAATGACGTCGACGACGTCATCGATGGTGAGCACGCCCACAAGCCTGCCATTGTCATCGACGACGGCCGCAGAAAGAAGGTCGTATTGCTCGAATAGCTGGGCCGCCTCTTCCTGGTCCATCTCGGCCGGAATGGCATGGCTCGTATCGTGCATGATCGCATCGACCTTGACCGAACGCTTGGTTCGGAGGATGCGGTCGAGGTCCATGGCGCCGAGCAGCTTGAAGGTCGGGTCGATCACGAAGATCTGCGTGAAACTCTCCGGCAGGTCCTCGTCTTCGCGCATATAGTCGATCGTCTGGCCGACGGTCCAGAATGGCGGCACCGCCACGAACTCGGTCTGCATGCGCCGGCCGGCCGTGCTTTCGGGGTAATCCAGCGAGCGGCGCAGGCGAACCCGTTCGGTAAACGGCAGCTTCGCCAGGATCTCGTCCTGGTCTTCCTGGTCCAGGTCTTCCAGAATGTAGACCGCATCGTCCGAATCCATCTCGCCGATGGCCTCGGCGATCTGTTCGTTCGGCATGTGCTCGACGATATCGAGACGGATCGCTTCGTCGACCTCCGTCAGTGCCGAAAGGTCGAATTCCTTGCCGAGCAGCGAAACCAGCGCCAGGCGCTGATCGGGCTGGATCGCCTCGAGCAGGTCACCCATTTCCGACGAGTGCAGGCCGGCAACGTGCTGGCGCAGATAGATCGTATCGCGGTCGGCGATTGCCGCGCCGACATGCATGAGAAAATCAGAGCGGATAGAACCGTCGTCGGCATAAATGTCCGAGCCGTCAAAGGCCTTGACGTCTTCTGAGCCGCGGTCTTCGTCGCCAGTATTGCTCATGCGCGCCCTCGAAACGATTTGCTGCTTCCCGGCCGTCCGCCTCGCGAGCCGGAAAGAATGCGTCCACTGACGTTTGCCTCACCCTCATCCGCCGCCATGGGCGGGAATTCTGGCCTTACAGCCTGCTAGCGCAAAGCCCTGCCGAGGTCCACAGCACAGATACCACCGGGCGCGCCGCAACAACAGATTTATTCAAGCTGTTGCAAATACATGAAAAACCGGCTGCTTCTCGACACAGTCGACATCGACTGCGCGATCGGCTAGCACTTCAGTCGAGATATCGGAGGCGCAACACCCATTTGGCGCCGCCAAGGAAGATCTGATGGCCATTCGCCCCATTGTCCGCTTTCCCAACCCGCTGCTGACGCGGAAGGCGGAGACGATCACCCGCTTCGACGCGGCATTAGAGGCGCTGGCCGCGGACCTTCTCGACACGATGCGGGACGCCCCCGGCGTCGGTATCACCGCGCCGCATATCGGCATCCTGGAGCGCTTGACGGTGATCGAGCTCGATCGCGAAAGCGGCGCCAGGACCTTCGTCAATCCGGAGGTCATCTGGTGTAGCGACGAGAAGGCGACCCATACGGAAGGCAGCGTCTCGATGCCGGGCATCCTTGAAGAGGTCGAGCGCCCCCGCGCCGTTCGCGTCCGCTACCAGACGCTTGGCGGCGAGACGATCGACGAGGAAGCCGACGGCTTCATGGCCACCTGCCTGCAGCACGAAATCGACCAGCTCGACGGCATCTTCTGGACACAACGGCTCTCGCGCCTGAAGCGCGACCGCGCCATCAAGAAGTTCGAAAAGCTGACCAGGGAGCAGGCGCGCGGCTAGCGCACCGATTCCCTGCTCGCAACATCACGTCATAGTCACCAAGGACCGAACCATGAAACCGACCTATCTCGCCCTCATCGGCCTCCTCGCGCTCGCCGGCTGCAACAGCGCCCAGCAAGATCTCGAGCCCCTGCCCCAGAGCCTGACCTATGGCGAGAACGCGGCCAACAGGAAGACACAGGCCGCACCGGGCGCCATGATCCAGAACCGCTTCATGTATGAAGGCCAGATGGTCTACGAGACCTACGAAGTTCAGCCCGACCGCACCTACAAGCTCGTCCGCCGCCGCATGGACCAGAGCGGACCTGCCGGCAACAACTGACACGGATCAGGGCGTACGGGCGCAGCGACCTCTGTCGCCCGTCGCCGCTATGTATTTCGAGCCGCGTACACCGCCGTTTCGAAATCGAGATAGCTCCCGAACGAAACGGGATCGGCAAAGGGCAGTATCTGTGTCGCCCACAGGCCACCGAGACCGTTTTGGCGATCTATCCAGTAGTAGAGGTTCGCAAGCCCCGCCCAGGCTAACGCACCGGCTGGCCGCCCCGTCGGTGCTGCTTCATCGTTGATCATGAAGCTTATCCCCCAGGACTTCGGTATGCCGGGGAAAAATTCGGCGTCGTGCGACAGGCTTCTTATTACCCCCGGGAGCCTCTTGATCTTCCTTTCTCCGAGGCCGTTCCTTGCCGCCATTTCGACCGTTTCCGTCTTTAGCACCCGACCGCCGGGCGACATCCCATCGTTGAGCCACATGCGGATAAATTTGGCGTAGTCGACGGCCGTCGAATAGAGACCGTGCCCGCCCATCTGGACCTCCGGGTCCTGCGGGAGCCTGAAATCAGGCAACGGCGACAAACGTCCGGCGTCGTCCCTTTGGTGCAAGGTAACCACGCGGGATGTCATGGATGCGGTCATTGCAAAACCGGTGTCCTCCATGCCAAGCGGCTGGAGGATGCGTTCCGCCATCACAGCGCCAAGCCGCTTGCCGGTGATGCCCTCCACGACCTGCCCGGCCCAGTCCAGGCTGCTCCCATATTCCCAGTCGTCGCCGGGATCGAAGAGCAAAGGCGTCCGGATGGATGCATGGGACGCGGTGATCACGCTCGGCTGTCCATGTTGCCGCGCCAACCGGGCATAGGTCTCGTTGAAAAAATCGTAGCCAAAACCGGCCGTGTGCAGGAGCAGCATGCGCGTGGTGATGTCCCGTTTGGGCGGGCGGAGTTTCGGATTCCCCGCGAGGTCAAACCCCTCGATCACCTGCAGCGTGCCGATTTCGGGCGCGTATTGCCTGGCGGGAGCGTCGAGATCGAGCTTGCCCTCCTCGACCAATTGCAGGCAGGCCGTCGCCGTGATCGCCTTCGTCATCGAGAAGATCGCAAAGACGCTGTCGATGGTCATATCCGTCGCGCCAGCCAAAGAGCGCTTTCCGGTGGCGCCCGCGTAAAAATTGCCATGGCGATCCGTGGCGATTGCGACAACGCCTGGCACGCCATCGGCGGAAGCGACCGCGGCATTGAGGATTGCATCGGCAGCAGTCTTGAGATCGCCGGACAAAGGAACCTCCCGCACAGCCAAGGCTTCGACACGCGTGGCGGTCGTGCCACCCTTCACGTTGAACCGCCGCGCAAATCTTAACATCAAAGGGCGGCCCAAGCCATTTTCTAACGGCTGTGGAAAAAGAGTGCCGTCGGCCAACCCAGCGCGAAACGAGCGAGACTCGGATTGCCAGAAGGCATCACGATGCCGCCGATCAGGGTGCGCCAGAACGGGGAAGCTAAACATGGATTTGAAACAAAAAACCCGGCCGAAGCCGGGTATTTGGTGCGGTCGAGAAGACTCGAACTTCCACGGGTTGCCCCACAGCGACCTCAACGCTGCGCGTCTACCAATTCCGCCACGACCGCATCGTGGTAGGGCCGACTTGCGTCGGCGCGGCTGCATGTAGCAAAAGCCCCTTGAGTGCACAAGGGATGGCTGTGGACAAATTAAACGATGGCGACGGACGGGAGGGCATTCACAGAGCGGCACGAAAAGACGGCGTTCAGCGCGCGCATTTCAGACCAGCGAACGAACCTCCCCGACGCCTTTCGAGGCTCGCTCTCGCCACGACGGGATCGTCGGCAATTCGTTCGGCATTCGCGCGCAAGATCAGCGACGGCCGCCACCCCTATTCGAACGCATGATATGGACTGGAAGACAAAGGGATGCGCCGGTTGCGCCCGGGCAGAAGGCCTAATTGGCTAACACCAGGATTAAAAACAAAAAACCCGGCCGAAGCCGGGTTTTTTTGGTGCGGTCGAGAAGACTCGAACTTCCACGGGTTGCCCCACAGCGACCTCAACGCTGCGCGTCTACCAATTCCGCCACGACCGCATCGTGGTAGGGCCGACTTGCGTCGACGGGGCTGCATGTAGCAAAAGCCCCTGGGGGGCACAAGGGGATCACGACAGAATTTTGACGGGAAATGAAACTATTTCAACAGCCCGCCCAAGGAGCCCCGGAAACGCTGGACTCTTGCCTCGCGCCATCCCATGTACAGGCTCCAAAAAACAGGAATGCCGAGCGAATGCAGCGTGAAAATCTGAGCCAGGACATGTTTTCCCCTCCGGAATCACCCCCGGTTCGCTGGCGGATTGCCTCCGAACTGGTCGATTATCCGCAGGCCGTCGAGCTGATGGAGCAGGAAGCCGCGGCGATTGCCGCCGGCACCGCAGATGAACTGGTCTGGCTCGTTGAGCATCCGCCGCTCTATACGGCCGGCACCAGTGCCGACGCCGCCGATCTCGTCATGCCCGACCGTTTTCCGGTCTTTGCCACCGGCCGCGGCGGCGAATACACCTATCACGGCCCGGGCCAGCGCGTCGTTTACGTCATGCTCGACCTCAAGCGCAGGAAGCAGGACGTACGCGCTTTCGTCGCGGCACTCGAAAGCGTCGTCATCTCCACGCTCGATTCGATGAACGTTCGGGGCGAGCGG
Organism: Ensifer sp. EB106-05-01-XG146; assembly: GCF_058791875.1. Classification (NCBI taxonomy): domain Bacteria; kingdom Pseudomonadati; phylum Pseudomonadota; class Alphaproteobacteria; order Hyphomicrobiales; family Rhizobiaceae; genus Ensifer; species Ensifer sp. EB106-05-01-XG146. Next base: position 1,172,972 of record NZ_JBYTDX010000001.1, on the reverse strand, counting down.
CGTGAAGACCGGGTCGGTGTCTGGGTGCGGCGCCCGGAAAAGCCTGCCCTGCCCGACGGCTCCATGTCGGAAGACAAGATCGCCGCGATCGGCATCCGCCTGCGCAAATGGGTGAGTTTCCATGGCTTTGCGCTCAACGTCGACCCGGATCTCGACCATTTCGGCGGCATCGTGCCCTGCGGCATTCGCGGTTATGGCGTCACCAGCCTCGTCGATCTCGGCCTGCCCGTAATGATGCCGGACGTGGACATCCGCTTGCGCGAGGCCTTCGAGACCGTGTTCGGTCCGACGCGGAACGACGCGCCGTAAGCCCGTTCAACTTGCCGTTCGACGTCCAGCCTGCCGCTCACGCCAGATGATGAAGAGGCCCGAGCCAACGATGATGGCGATACCAAGCCATTTGGAGAGCGACGGAAAGTCTCCGAAGATGAGATAACCGAGCGCCGTCGCCGTGACGATCTCGAAATAATGAAACGGTGCGAGCAGCGAGACGGGTGCCGCCCGGAACGCCTTGACCACCAGCAGATGGCCGTAGCCGGACAGCGCGCCAAGCACGATCACGAGCATCCAGCCAAGCGGCGACTTCGGCAGCGACGGCACGAAATCGGCGCTGCCCATGCCGTTGCCGATCAGGATCACCAGCGCCATCGTCAATGTGCCGCCGATGCCGGCAATTGTCTGCATCGTTAGCGGCGAGTCGCCGGTACCGACAGCACGGTTGAGGAGCAGGTAGCAGGCAAAGACGAAGGCGCAGGCAACCGGCAACAGCGCGGTTAGGCCGAAAGCGGCAAAGCTCGGCTGGATGACGATCATCGCTCCACCGAAACCGACGACAATGGCGAGCCAGCGCCGCCAGCCCACTCTTTCCTTGAGGAACACCGCCGAAAGACAGGTCAGGATGAAGGGCTCGACGAAATAGATGGCGAAGGTGTCGGCAAGCGGCATGTACTTCACCGATATGAAGAAGAACAAGGCCGCGGTCGCCAGCAGTACACCGCGCAGCAGATTGGCCCAGGGCCGCTTTGGCCTCAGCGCCCGCAGGCCACCGGCGCCAAGCAGCATCGGTAGCGTCGCCACCAGTTGGAAGAAGAAGCGGTAAAAGGTCACCTGCCCCGGCGACATGCCCTCATAGACGGCCATGTATTTCGCAATCACGTCCATGCCCGGCAGGATGACCATGGCAAAGAGCATGATGGCGACGCCCTGCATCACCGTGTCGGTGTGGTCGGTGGTCGCAGTTCGGGCGTCTGTCATGGGGCAAGCTCCTGTGGCCGCCGCACATTAGAGCCTACGCGTTGGTTTTCAACGGCCGAAGATGCGACGGGCAAGGAACTATCCGCGCCCTAGCCGCAATTGACGGTGTTTTTGGCGCTTCGGGGTGGTCCCTCGCCGCCCAAATGCCTATAAGCTCAGGACAATCTTCCGCCCCGGATCTAAAGGTCGGCCGTCGGCCCCCATGGTTCGGGACCTTTGAACGTGACCGTGGCAAAGGAGATGTCCATGCGCTTGTCCACCGAAACGATGATTGCCCGCCTGCGCGACACCAGCGACGGTGATACGCTGGGAGGACGCATCTGGAGGGCGCGCGACGCCGCAAATCTCAGCGCCAAGGAACTGGCCGATCAACTCGGCGTGCGCACGGAGACCATCGCGGCCTGGGAACGGGATCGGGCCGAACCCCGCACAAACCGGCTGTTCATGCTTGCAGGCGTACTCGGCGTCACCCCGGCCTGGCTGATCGCCGGGCTCGGCCGCGCGCCGGATGCCGACGCAATCGACGAGAAGGACGGCCTGCGCGAGCAGCTCGCCCTCGTCAAGAAGCTGCACGAACAGACCGGCAAGGCGATTGCCGCTCTTGAGATGGAACTCAATCGCGTTCAACAGAACATTCGATAACCTATTGCGATTCCACTTAGGGCCGCCGTTCTGGCGGCCCGACGTCATTTCAGTCCAAGGAGAAAATAGATGGATGTACGCGCCGCCGTTGCCGTTCAGGCAGGCAAGCCGCTCGAGGTCATGACGGTTCAGCTCGAAGGCCCGCGGGCCGGCGAAGTGCTGATCGAGGTCAAGGCCACAGGCATCTGCCACACCGACGATTTCACCCTGTCCGGCGCCGATCCGGAAGGCCTGTTCCCGGCGATCCTCGGCCATGAAGGCGCCGGCATCGTCGTCGACGTCGGCCCGGGCGTGACCTCGGTGAAGAAGGGCGACCACGTCATCCCGCTCTACACGCCCGAGTGCCGCTCCTGCCCATCGTGTCTGTCGCGCAAGACCAATCTGTGCACCGCGATCCGCTCGACACAAGGCCAAGGCCTGATGCCCGACGGCACCTCGCGCTTCTCGATCGGCAAGGACAAGATCCACCACTACATGGGCTGCTCGACCTTCGCCAACTACACGGTGCTGCCGGAGATCGCGGTTGCCAAGGTCAACCCGGACGCCCCCTTCGACAAGATCTGCTACATCGGCTGCGGCGTGACGACCGGCATCGGCGCCGTCATCAACACGGCACAGGTGGAAATGGGTGCGACTGCGATCGTCTTCGGTCTCGGCGGCATCGGCCTCAACGTCATTCAGGGCCTGCGCCTTGCCGGCGCCGACATGATCATCGGTGTCGACCTCAACAACGACAAGAAGGCCTGGGGCGAACGCTTCGGCATGACCCACTTCGTCAACCCGAAGGAGGTCGGCGACGACATCGTGCCTTACCTCGTCAACATGACCAAGCGCGGAGCCGACCAGATCGGCGGCGCCGACTACACCTTCGACTGCACCGGCAACACCAAGGTGATGCGCCAGGCGCTCGAGGCTTCGCATCGCGGCTGGGGCAAGTCGGTCGTCATCGGCGTTGCCGGCGCCGGCCAGGAGATCTCCACGCGGCCGTTCCAGCTCGTCACCGGTCGCACCTGGATGGGTACCGCCTTTGGCGGCGCGCGCGGCCGCACCGACGTGCCGAAGATCGTCGACTGGTACATGGAGGGCAAGATCGAGATCGACCCGATGATCACCCACACGATGCCGCTCGAAGACATCAACAAGGGCTTCGAACTGATGCATTCTGGCGAGAGCATCCGCTCGGTCGTTCTCTACTAAGCTGCTATTTTGATTCAAGGAGGCGCCGGAGACGATTGATTTCCGGCGCCTTTTTCAGTCCCGTTGAGAAGTTGATTCAAAATGATCTATGTCGACGCAGACGCCTGCCCGGTGAAAGCCGAAATCCTGAGAGTGGCCGAGCGCCACGGGATCGAGGTGACCTTGGTCGCCAATTCGGGCCTGCGCCCTTCGCGCGACCCGATGGTGCACAATGTCATCGTCTCGGCAGGCTTCGACGCGGCCGACAACTGGATCGCCGAACGGGCGCACGAGGGCGATATCGTCGTTACCGCCGACGTGCCGCTTGCCGTTCGCTGCGTTGCCGCCGGCGCACTTGTCACCGGCCCCTCCGGCCGGATCTTCGACAAGGGCAATATCGGCATGGCGTCTGCGATGCGCGATCTCGGACAGCACCTGCGCGAGACCGGCGAGAGCAAGGGCTACAACGCCGCCTTCACACCGCGCGATCGATCCGCCTTCCTCGAAACCCTTGACCGACTCGCGCGTCAGTCGAGAAAATGATCGCACAACGGGCGGGACCATGGGGCCCGCAATCGCAGGGGCACTAGCATGGCAGCGACGACTAAGCTCAGGCACTGGCCGTTTTACACTGCCATTCTGTGCGCGCTCGCAAGCGTGCCTGTCCTCTGGTTCGTGGCGCAGCGTTTCGCCCTTGAAGGGGCAGCGATCACCTTCTTCTGCGTCTATCTCGTCCTATGCTGGCGGCGCTTGCGGATGATGACTGGCCGGCATCTGAAGACCCATGCCAGGAACACCGACGAGCCCGAGGTCGTGATCCTGCTCGTGACGTTCGGGGCAGCCGCAAGTTCGCTCGTATCCTTGTTTTTCGCGCTCAACGGCGAGAAGTCCGGCTCGGCGCTGGCGCTCGGCCTCGCCTTTGCCTCCGTCGTGCTCGGCTGGGCAACGATCCACATGATGGCGGCCATGCACTATGCCCATGTCTATTGGGTCCCAGCGCCCGATGGTCCGACCACCGAACCGGCACGCGGACTCGATTTTCCCGAAACGCCCGAGCCCGGCGGCTTTGACTTCCTCTATTTTTCCTTCGTCATCGGCATGACGGCGCAAACCTCCGATGTCGCCATCACCAAGACGGCCATGCGGCGCATCAACCTGATACACGCCATCGTATCGTTTTTCTTCAACACCGTGCTCGTCGCCGCCGCCGTCAATGCGGCCGTGCAGCTTGCCGGCTGAGCATCTTTATCCAAGGAGCATCCCATGAAAGTCCTTTCGCAAAACACCGCCTTCGGCGGCATGCAGGGCGTCTTTTCGCACGATTCCAGGGCCTGCAAGGGCGAGATGACCTTCGCCGTCTTCGTACCGCCACAGGCAATCAACGAGCCGCGGCCGGTGCTCTGGTATCTCTCCGGCCTCACCTGCACACATGCGAACGTCATGGAGAAAGGCGAGTACCGGCGCATGGCCGCCGAGCTCGGCTTGATCGTCGTCTGCCCGGATACGAGTCCGCGCGGCACTGATGTTCCCGACGAACTGACGAACTGGCAGATGGGCAAGGGCGCAAGCTTCTATCTCGATGCCACCGAAACGCCCTGGGCCGAGCACTACCAGATGTATAGCTACATCACCGAGGAGCTGCCCGCCTTCGTCAGCCAGCACTTCCGCATGGACATGAGCCGCCAGGGCATCTTCGGCCATTCGATGGGCGGTCACGGCGCCATGACCATCGCGCTCAAGAACCCGGGCCGCTTCAAGAGCTGCTCGGCCTTCGCCCCGATCGTCGAGCCTTCGACCGCCGACTGGTCGATCGGCGCCTTCGAGAAATATCTGGGCGCGGACCGCGCCGCATGGCGCCAATATGATGCCTGCGCGCTCGTCAAGGATGGTGCGCGCTTCCCCGAGTTCCTGATCGATCAGGGCAAGGCCGACAGCTTCCTTGAAAACGGCCTGCGTCCCTGGCTGTTCGAGGAAGCGGTCAAGGGCACCGGCATCGATTTGACGCTGCGCATGCATGAACGCTACGACCATTCCTACTACTTCATCTCGACTTTCATGGACGATCATCTGCGCTGGCATGCCGAGCGGCTGATCTAGCCACCGAATGGCGCAATTCCGTATGAAAGCCGCTTTCGCGGAATTGCGCCGTCAACCTACCCGGAGCGACTGATGACCCACCTTCTCCTTGTTGGCACCGGCGGTGCGATCGGCTCGATGCTGCGTTATCTCGTCGGTCTCTGGGCCGTTCACCGCTTCGGGTCCGGCTTTCCCTGGGGCACGTTTGGCGTCAACATAACGGGGTCGTTCCTGATCGGCGTGCTCGCCGAAGTGATCATGCGCAAGTTCGGCGCCTCGCCGGACATGCGTGTCTTCCTCATCACCGGCATTCTCGGCGGTTACACCACCTTTTCCGCCTTCTCGCTGGACGCAATCACGCTCTTCGAGCGCGGCGATGTCATGCTATCGGCCGTCTATGTCATCGCCAGTGTCGCGCTTTCGATCCTCGCGGTCTTCAGCGGGCTGGCTCTGATGCGCGCAATAGTCTAAAGGCTCGTCTTACAGGCGCTGCGTATCCAGGGGACACGCGGCGCATTGCTGCATTGTCCTTCAACCGTTGTCGCTTCGAGGGCATTGTCATGCAGCAACGAAAATATTGCGGCAGCCTTTGCGCGCCTGAAGCTTCCTCTTTGCGTCATCCCAACGCAGGGGCTTCGGACCGACGCGCGACGCTGCGACCAAACAGAAGGCAGGTTCGCTCAAATGGCAGGCATAGAACACAGGCAAGTGGACGGTGACGAGGCGGGCATGCGCCTGGATCGCTGGTTCAAGGTGCACTTTCCGGGACTGGGCTTCGGCCCGCTGCAGAAGCTTTTGCGCTCCGGCCAGATCCGCGTCGACGGTGCCCGCGCCAAATCCGACACGCGGATCCAGCCCGGCCAGACGATCCGCATTCCGCCGCTCGGAGTGGATCCCAAGGAAACCAAGACCGGGCCGATCGCCGGACGCGACCTCAGGAACTCACCTGACGGCGAACTGCTGTCGCGCATGGTGCTGCACGAGGACGCCAAGGTTATCGTGCTCAACAAGCCTGCCGGCCTTGCCGTTCAGGGCGGCTCGGGCGTCAACCGACATATCGACAAGATGCTTGAAGCCTGGACCAACCAGAAGGGCGAAAAGCCGCGTCTCGTCCACCGGCTCGACCGCGACACGTCAGGCGTGTTGGTGATCGCCCGCACCCGGGGTGCAGCGCAGAAGCTGACCGCCGCCTTCCGCGAGCGCGACACCAAAAAGACCTACTGGGCGCTGGTCAAGGGCGTGCCGCGCAAGCGCGAAGACCGCATCTCCACCTGGCTCGTCAAGGAGCAGACGCCGGATGGCGACCGTATGCGCATCGCCAAACACGGCGAAGACGGTGCCGACCACGCCATCTCCTACTACCGTATTCGCGAACAGGCCGCACAGAACCTCGCCTGGCTGGAGATGGAGCCCTATACCGGCCGCACCCATCAGCTTCGCGTCCATGCACTGCACATTGGACACCCGATCCTCGGCGACCCCAAATATTTCGACGCCGATATCAACTGGAGCCTGCCCGGCGGCATGCAGAACCGTCTGCATCTGCACGCGCGCCATATCGATATTCCTCACCCGGACGGTGGTCGCCTGCGCGTGACCGCGCCGCTGCCACCGCACATGGTCCAGAGCTGGAATCTGCTGGGCTTCGAAGAGAACGAGCCTGGCGAGGACGACTGATGAAACTGGCGCTTTTTGATTGTGACGGTACGCTGGTCGATAGCGGAGGCCTGATCCATGAAGTGATGGCGCGCACCTTCGATGCCTTCGATCTCGAGCGCCCGCCCCTCTCGGCAACCAAGAGCATTATCGGCTTGACCCTCGACATTGCCATCGCGCGCCTGCTCGGCCGCGAACATGTCGACGATCAGGCGCTGGCGATGACGGCGCACTACAAGTCGATCTTCGCCGGCGTTCGCGCAGAGGCAGGCTTCCAGGAGCTTCTGTTTCCGGGTATCGCCGACATGATGCAGACGCTGTCGTCACGCGACGCACTGTTGATCGGCGCCGTAACCGGCAAGTCGCGTCGCGGCCTGACGCATATTTCCGAGACTCACGGCTTCGACCGGATCTTCTTCGTGTCCCGCACCGCCGACGACTGTCCCTCCAAGCCGCATCCGGCCATGGTGACGGAATGCTGCTTTGAAGCCGGCATAGATGCGAAGGATACGGTCGTCATCGGCGACGCGATCTACGACATGCAGATGGCCAAAGCCGCTGGAGCATCCGCCATTGGCGTTGCCTGGGGCTATGCTTCCGTTCCCGACCTCATCGAGGCGGGCGCGGATTTCGTTGCCCGGACGCCGGCCGACATCATTGAATGGATGGAACACAATCATGTCTGATATTCGCGACGAACTCAGCGGTGCGATGAGCCACGAGGATCCGGTCCGCCGCGCGCAAATCCAGATGCTGAAGCCGCTGCCGAAGCGCTTCTACAAGGACGTCAGCGTGGCCGCGGCCGATGGCGATACGCACGCGGTGCTGCTCGACGGCCGCACCGTGCGCACGCCGGCCAAGCAGCCGCTTGCCGTGCCGACGCGCAAGCTCGCCGACATGCTCGCCGCCGAATGGGATGCGCAGGCAGAGGTCATCGATCCCGGCAAGATGCCGATCACGCGTATCGTCAATACCGCACTTGACGGCGTCGCCAAGGACCAGCGCTCGGTCTTCGACGATATCCTGCGTTTCGCCGGAACGGACATGCTCTGCTATCGCGCCGATAGCCCGGAAGGCCTCGTCGCCCGCCAGAACGAAATCTGGAACCCGGTGATCGAGTGGGCCCAGCAGGCACTCGGCGCCCGTTTCATCCTCGCCGAAGGCGTGATCCACCAGGAGCAGCCGGAGGAAGCACTTTCCGCCTATGCCGAAGGCCTGCGCGCCTTCGCAACCCCGCTCGGCCTCACCTGCGTCCACACGGTGACGAGCCTGACCGGCTCTGCGTTGCTGGCGCTCGCCTTCGCTTCCGGCCGGATATCCGCCGAAGAAGCCTGGACGGCCGCCCATGTCGACGAGGACTGGCAGATCGAACATTGGGGAACCGACGAGGAGGCCTTCCGCCGCCGCGAGAACCGCTGGCAGGAAATGCAGGCGGTCGCCACGGTTCTTGACGCCCTGCGCTGACGACACCGGATACCACGGAATGCGAAGCGGGCTGCGTGTCTTCCGACGCGCAGCCCGCTTTCTTTTTTGTTCAATATGTCGGCGTCAGAGCGGCTCTGTTCGCGCTAACGTAACGGAAGCCAATAGCCGCAGCGTTAAGCGGCCAGCTTCAGGCCGGCGATACCGCTGACGATGAGCGCGATGCAGCCAAGGCGAACGAAGGTTGCCGGCTCTGCGAAGAGGAAAATGCCGAGGATCACGGTGCCGACGGTGCCGATGCCGGTCCAAACAGCGTAAGCCGTACCGAGCGGCAGGGTCCGCACGGCGAGACCGAGCAACGCGATGCTGAGGATCATCGAACCGACGGTCAGGATCGTCGGTGTCACCCGCGTAAAACCATCCGTGTATTTGAGACCAATTGCCCAGCCGATTTCAAGAATACCGGCAAGCAGAAGAAGGAACCAGGCCATGTCAAACTCCCAAAGTTTGGAGCGAGGCCGTCCCCGCGGATGTTCGGTATCGCCTTTGCGAACCGTGCAGCCGTCTGCAACGCGGGTTCTATCTCACACTCCAGTTTCGCCGGCAAGGCGGTCAAGGGCAAATCAGCCCTGCGTCCGCGGCAAAGCTAAACCATTTCACGCTGTCGTTGAAACCATGGAAACGTGCGAGGCGCTGAGGGTCTGTAAGTCTGCCCCTACGGTGCGTTGCGCTCCCGACGGAGTTTCGCCCACCATTCCAGCCGCTTGCGGATCTCGCGCTCGAAACCGCGCTCCGGCGGATCATAGAAGGTTCTGCGCCCCATCTTCTCGGGGAAATAGTCCTGACCGGAAAAAGCATCCGGCTCGTCATGGTCGTAGCGGTAGCCGTCGCCGTAGCCCTCACCCTTCATCAGTTTCGTCGGGGCGTTGAGGATATGTTTCGGCGGCAGCAGCGAGCCGTTTTCCTTCGCCGCCCGCATCGCTGCCTTGTAGGCGGTATAGACGCCGTTCGATTTCGGCGCGGTCGCGAGATAGACGCAGGCTTCGGCAAGCGCCAGTTCGCCCTCGGGCGAGCCGAGATAGTCATAGGCGTCCTTGGCGGCGTTGCAGATCACCAGGGCCTGCGGGTCGGCAAGGCCGATGTCCTCGACCGCCATGCGCACCAGGCGCCGCCCGAGATAAAGCGGATCCTCGCCGGCATCGAACATGCGGCAGAGATAGTAGAGTGCGGCATCCGGATCAGAGCCACGCACCGACTTGTGCAGGGCCGAGATCAGATTGTAGTGGCCGTCCTGGCCCTTGTCATAGACGGGCGCCCGGCGCTGTACGATGTTCTGGAGTGCTGCCGCATCGAAGATCTCGTCGCGGCGCGCGGCGCGCCAGACTTCTTCCGCCAGTGTCAGCGCAGCGCGACCGTCGCCGTCGGCCATGCGGATGAGGCTGGCGCGCGCATCCGCATCGAGCGGCAGTTTCTTGGCCTCGGACTCTTCGGCGCGCGACAGCAGTTCCTCGATACTGTCTTCGCCGTGCGGCTTGAAGGTCAGCACCCGAGCTCGGGACAAGAGAGCGGCGTTGAGTTCGAAGGATGGGTTTTCCGTCGTCGCGCCGACAAGGATCACGGTGCCGTCTTCCATCACCGGCAGGAAGCTGTCCTGCTGTGCCCGGTTGAAGCGATGAATCTCGTCGACGAAGAGCAGCGTCTGACGGCCGGACATGCGCCTTGCCCGCGCCGCCTCGAACACCTTCTTGAGATCAGCGACGCCGGAGAAGATCGCCGAGATCTGCTCGAAGGCGAGACCCGCCTCCCCCGAAAGCAGCCGCGCCACGGTCGTCTTGCCGGTTCCGGGCGGCCCCCAGAAGATCATCGACCCGAGCGAACCGGAAGCAATCATGCGCGACAGCACGCCGTCCTCACCGGTCAGGTGATCCTGACCGGTGACTTCGGCAAGCGTTCGCGGGCGAAGCCGGTCGGCAAGCGGTCTTGCCGACGCCATTTCCGGTGGCTCGTGGGCGGTGAACAGGTCGCTCATCGGAAGAACTGACGGATGAGCTGGCCGTCGCGCTCGATCTCGACGCGCCAGAAGGAGGCATCGTCGGCCATTACCTGTTCCAGCGTCTTCGACGTGTCGATCGCCGTGCCGTTGACCGACCGCACGATGTCCTTCGGCTCGAGGCCGATGCGGGCGGCGGGCGAACCGCGATTGACCTGCATGACGACGACGCCCTGCAGCGAGGTCGACATGCGCAGCTCGTCGGCAAGGCGCGGCGACAGGTTGGCGACGACTGCACCGGCGAAGGGGTTACGACCTTCAATCAGCCGCTCATCCCGTGGCGACGTTTCTGGAGCCCGGTCGAGCTTGATCGTCACTTCCCGCGGCTTGCCGTTTTCCGATACGGAGACGCGCGCCTCATGACCGATGCCGACCGTCGTCAGGCGATAACCGAGTGCGTCGGGATGTTCGACCTCGATGCCGTTGACGGCGGTGATCACCTGGCCGGGCTTGATACCGGCCTGTTCGGCCGGGCCACCGGCCACGACGGCGGTCACCAGCGCACCACGGGCGCGGCTGAGGCCAAGGGCTTCGGCCACTTCCGAAGTGACCGGCTCGAAGCTGGCGCCGATGAAAGGACGCACGAAAGCGCCGTTGCCGCCTTCGGCCGACGCAACGAAAACCTTCACCAGATTGGCGGGGATGGCAAAGCCAACGCCGTTAGAACCGCCGCCCTTGGAGAAGATGGCCGTGTTGATGCCAATGAGCTGGCCGTTCATGTCGATAAGGCCACCGCCGGAATTACCCGGGTTGATCGCCGCATCCGTCTGGATGAAGAAGCCGAAATCGCCCGAGGAGACCTGATTGCGCGCGAGCGCCGAGACGATGCCGCTCGTCACCGTCTGGCCGACGCCGAAGGGGTTGCCGATCGCAAGCACGAGGTCGCCGACCTCGACCGCATCGGAATCACCAAGCGGCACGATGTCGAAGGGACCGTCCGACTGGATCTTCAAAACAGCGAGGTCGAGCCGGTCGTCCTTGAGCACGATCTTGCAGGGAAACTCGCGGCCATCGGCCAGCGCCACCTTGATATCGTCGGCGCCCTCGATGACGTGGTTATTGGTCACGACGATGCCGTTCTTGCCGACGATCACCCCGGAACCGAGCGAAGACTGCTTCTCCGAGCGGTTCGGCATGCGCTGGCCGAAGAACTCCTCGAAGAAGGGATCGCCGGAGAAAATCGACCGACGCTCGACCACCCGCTCGGCATAGACGTTGACGACGGCATTTGCCGTCTGCTTGACGAGAGGCGCAAAGGAAAGCTGCATTTCGGTCCGCGACTGCGGAACGCTCTTGGCCTCCTGGGCCAATGCCGGACAGGCGAGAGAAACAGCGATGACGAGCGAAACAAGCGCTCTTCGACCTACGATCATGTAAAGCATTCTCCTATTCGTCGCGGCTACGTTCAGATAGGATTTCGCGGGAAAAAAGGCAAATGTTGGCGCAGGATATGCAAAGTTGCCAGCTTCACGCGCTACGCACGAAAACGTGGTTCGCAACCCCTTTCACGGTGATCGAAAGTCTGGTGAGTTCATAGAAGACAAGGCTCATAAATCACTTCGGAAAAGACCATGCCATCTTACCGCCCGCCGCAAATCGTTTCCTCCGAGATCACCCCGGAGGCCCTCTTTTTCAACCGCCGCACCTTCCTCGGGGCTGCTGCTGGCGGCGGCATGCTGCTTGCGGGCAGCGGCACGGGGCTGGCGGCCGCACTCGGCGCGCCCAAGAGCAAATATACTGTCGACGAAGACCTGACGCCGGAGGCCGACGTCACCAGCTACAACAATTTCTATGAGTTCGGGACCGGCAAGGGCGACCCGGCTGCCAATTCGAACAGCTTCAAGGCAACGCCCTGGACGGTGAAAGTCGATGGCCTCGTCGGCAAGCCGAAGGAATTCGGGCTCGAGGAACTGCTCGCGCTCCCGATCGAGGAACGCGTCTACCGCATGCGCTGTGTCGAGGCCTGGTCGATGGTGATCCCCTGGACCGGGTTTCAGCTCTCGGCCCTGCTCGACAAGGTAGAGCCGCTTGGCAGCGCGAAATATGTCTCGTTCGAAACCGTGGTGCGCCCGTCGGAAATGCCGGGACAATCCGGTTTCTTCCAGCCGCTTGCCTGGCCCTATCGCGAAGGGCTGAGGCTCGACGAGGCCCGTCACCCGCTGACGCTGCTGTCCGTCGGCGTCTACGGCAAGACGCTTCCCAACCAGAACGGCGCGCCGATCCGGCTGGTTACCCCCTGGAAATACGGTTTCAAGGGGATCAAGTCGATTGTGCGCATTTCGCTCACGGAAACCCAGCCACCGTCCACCTGGAACCTCTCGGCGCCGAACGAGTACGGCTTCTTTGCCAACGTCAATCCGGCGGTCGATCATCCACGCTGGAGCCAGGCAACGGAAAACCGCATCGGCGGTGGCGGCTTCTTCGGCTCCAACCGGCGCGATACCCTGCCCTTCAATGGCTATGCCGACGAGGTGGCCGGACTTTATGCCGGCATGGATCTCAGAGCGAACTATTGATCATGGCCCGCCTGCCCTCGCTCCCGAAACGCTACCATTCGGCCTCGCTCTGGGGGCTCTACGGCTTTGGCCTACTGCCCGCCGCCTATGCATTCTATCTCGGCGCTACGGGCCAACTGCCCGGAAACCCGGTCAAGGAATTCGAACACCTGCTCGGCCTCTGGGCGCTGCGTTTCCTCGTCGCGACATTGGCGATCTCGCCGATTCGCGACCTATTCGGCATCAACTGGCTGCGCTATCGGCGGGCCCTGGGTTTGCTGGCGTTCTACTATGTGCTGATGCACTTCCTCGCCTACATGCTGCTCGATCAGCGGCTAAACTTTCCGAGCATACTGGCCGACATCGCCCGCCGCCCCTTCATCACCATCGGCATGGCCGCACTCGTCATGCTGATCCCGCTGGCGCTCACCTCCAACAACTGGTCGATCCGCAGGCTTGGTACGCGGTGGAACACGCTTCACCGCCTGGCCTATGTGATCGCCGCCGCCGGCGCCGTGCATTTTTCGATGTCGGTGAAGGTCATCGGCGCCGAACAGCTGCTTTATCTCGGGCTCGTCGCCGTACTGCTTGTCTGGCGGCTGGTGCGCAAGCCGTATCTGCGGCGCAAGCGACAGGCGGCCAATGCGCCGGTCAGAACCGCCGCCGGAAGCGCCTGAGGCCATCTTCGCCTCGCCAGGACATCGACCCTCGATCGCATTTCGACGAAACGGTGACAGAACGAGCACACCGTCAAACGCACGCTAAGCAACAGCCCCAAAAGAAAAAGCGGCCGGGTGACGAACACCCGGCCGCTTCAATTTTCTGCCTTCGATCGGCTTAGGCTGCTTCAGCAGCTTCGGCTTCTGCAGCAACGCGGGCGAGATCCTTCGCGCCCTTTGCCGAGACGTCGCGGTCAACGAATTCGATGACGGCGAGCGCGGCGTTGTCGCCGTGACGGAAGCCAGCCTTCATGATGCGCAGGTAGCCGCCGTTGCGGGTGGCGTAGCGCGATGCGATCGTGTCGAACAGCTTGGCAACGACAGCGGCGTCGCGGATCTGCGAGATCGCCTGGCGGCGAGCGTGCAGGTCACCGCGCTTGCCGAGCGTGACGAGCTTCTCGACGATCGGGCGGATTTCCTTGGCCTTCGGCAGGGTCGTAACGATCTGCTCGTGTTCGATCAGCGAAGCTGCCATGTTGGCAAACATCGCCTTGCGGTGGCTGGCGGTTCTATTCAGCTTGCGGCCGGCTTTACCGTGGCGCATGGCTATTCTCCTTCACTTGCAGGCATTCGCCCGCAGTCTAATGGTTAGTATTGGTCTTCGTAACGCTTGGCGAGATCTTCGATGTTCTCGGGCGGCCAGGACGGCACTTCCATGCCGAGGTGCAGGCCCATGGAAGCGAGAACTTCCTTGATTTCGTTCAGCGACTTGCGACCAAAATTCGGCGTGCGGAGCATTTCTGCTTCGGTCTTCTGAATGAGGTCGCCGATGTAGACGATGTTGTCGTTCTTCAGGCAGTTGGCCGAACGGACCGAAAGTTCCAGTTCGTCGACCTTCTTGAGAAGCGCCGGGTTGAAGGCGAGTTCGGTAACTGCCTCTTCCTCTGCTTCCTTCTGCGGCTCGTCGAAGTTGACGAACACCGACAGCTGGTCCTGAAGGATGCGGGCCGCAAATGCGATCGCATCTTCACCGGTGACGGAACCGTCCGTCTCGATCGACATCGTCAGCTTGTCATAGTCAAGAACCTGGCCTTCGCGGGTGTTTTCCACCTTGTAGGACACTTTCTTGACCGGCGAGTACAGGCTGTCGACCGGGATCAGGCCGATCGGAGCATCTTCCGAACGGTTGCGATCAGCCGGCACGTAACCCTTGCCGTTGTTGACGGTGAACTCCATGCGGATCTCAGCGCCCTCGTCGAGGGTGCAGATCACATGGTTCGGGTTGAGGATTTCGATATCGCCAACCGTCTGGATGTCACCGGCGGTTACAACGCCCGGACCCTGCTTGCGCACGACCATGCGCTTTGCGTCGTCGCCATCCATCTTGATGGCGATTTCCTTGATGTTGAGCACGATGTCCGTCACATCTTCCCGGACGCCCGGGATAGAGGAGAACTCGTGCAGGACGCCGTCGATCTGCACTGCGGTGACAGCAGCACCGCGCAGCGACGACAGCAGCACGCGGCGAAGCGCGTTGCCGAGCGTCAGACCGAAGCCGCGTTCAAGCGGTTCCGCAACCAACGTTGCCTTGGTGCGGCCGGAGGAGACGAACTCCACCTTGTTCGGCTTGATCAGTTCCTGCCAATTCTTCTGGATCATGTTTTCTGCCTTCCGTTCGTTGCCACCATCCAATCGTGGCAACCGAGCCCCGAAGACCGGGAGCGCGCGTCTGCGCCCTCACCGGCATGTTGAATGCATATGATCAGACGCGGCGCTTCTTGCGCGGGCGGCAGCCGTTGTGCGGGATCGGGGTCACATCGCGGATCGAGGTGATCATGAAGCCCGCAGCCTGCAGCGCGCGAAGTGCGGATTCACGGCCGGAACCCGGACCGCAAACTTCGACTTCCAGCGACTTCATGCCGTGTTCCTGAGCCTTCTTGGCGCAGTCTTCAGCGGCGATCTGTGCGGCAAACGGGGTCGACTTACGCGAACCCTTGAAACCCTTGGCACCGGCAGACGACCAGGCAATCGCGTTGCCCTGTGCGTCGGTGATGGTGATCATGGTGTTGTTGAACGACGAATTGACGTGCGCGACGCCAGACGTGATGTTCTTGCGTTCGCGACGGCGAACGCGGGTGGCTTCCTTGGCCATAGGATCCCTTTCTTAGATCTCTGCACCGCCGTAATTCCAGCGGCTCCACCGGGAAAAGGATTTGACGTCCCCTGCCCTGCATCTTCATTTCCCGCAGGACGAGATATCGTCCGGCGAACATATCGCCCGGCCGGATCGGCCGAACAAAGGTCAGGCAAACGCCCTTCCAAACTGCAAAAGGAGGCCGGCGCTTGACACCAGCCTCCCAATCTCCCTTTTCGGGAAATTACTTCTTCTTACCGGCAATCGCCTTCGCCGGACCCTTGCGGGTGCGGGCGTTGGTGTGGGTGCGTTGACCGCGAACCGGCAGGCCACGACGGTGACGCAGGCCGCGGTAGCAGCCGAGGTCCATCAGGCGCTTGATGTTCATCGAGGTCTCGCGACGCAGGTCACCTTCGACCTGGTAGTCGCGGTCGATCGTTTCGCGGATCTGCAGGACTTCAGCGTCCGTCAGCTGATGCACGCGACGATCAGCCGGAATACCGACCTTCTCGATGATTTCCTGTGCGAATTTCGGGCCGATCCCGTGAATGTAGGTCAGCGCAATAACTACGCGCTTTGCCGTCGGGATGTTGACGCCAGCGATACGTGCCACGTCTATTCTCCTTGCGTTCCAGTTGCCATCCGGCAATAGGTGCTTCGTTACGCGACCTCGAAGAGCCGCACGTTGATTGAGGTTCGAGACACGTCAAAAACGACCGTACCCGGACTTCATTTTCTTTGAAGACCGCGCCGACCGCTCTCATGTCGCGAGTTGGCGCTGTCTTTGGCGGAATCGGCCGGAAAAGTCAACTCCCCGGCAGTTCCTTTTCGGCAAAGACCAGTGTCTAAGCCAGAATCTTCTCGATCTCGGCGGTGACGGTGTTCACTTCCGCCATGCCATCAACCGTTCTGAGCTGCCCCGTTCCGGCGTAGTGCTCCGAGAGCGGCGCCGTCTTTTCACGGTACTCGGTCAGCCGGCGCTTGAAGGCTTCCGGATTGTCGTCCGAACGGACGGTTCCGCCGGCTGCGATGGTTTCCGCTACGCGATTCTCCATCCGCTTTACAAGGGCTGCCTCGTCGACCTTGAGCTCGATTACGGCATCGAGCTTCAGACCCTTGCCCTCGAGCATCTTGCCGAGCGCAATCGCCTGCGGAACCGTGCGCGGGTAACCGTCAAGGATGAACCCCTTCGCGCAGTCCGGCTGGTCGATGCGATCCGACACGATTTCGTTGACGATCTCATCGGATACCAGCTGACCGGCATCCATGACCGCCTTCGCACGCTTGCCGACCTCGGTCGCCTGGGCGACGGCCGCCCGCAGCATATCTCCTGTGGAAAGCTGCGGAATGCCGTATCTCTCCGTCAGAAGCTTGGCCTGTGTCCCCTTGCCAGCGCCCGGCGGTCCCAAAAAAATCAGTCTCATCGTCCCCTCTTTCCTCCGCGCAGCTTCGACTTCTTGATCAGCCCCTCATATTGCTGTGCGATGAGGTGGCCCTGGATCTGTGCTACCGTATCAAGGGTGACGCTGACAACAATCAAAAGCGACGTACCACCAAGGTAGAACGGCACGCCGGTCTGAGCGATCAGAACTTCCGGCAGAATGCAGACGAAGATCAGATAGGCCGCACCGATCACGGTGATGCGCGTCAGGACATAATCGATATATTCCGCGGTACGCTCGCCCGGACGAATGCCCGGAATGAAGCCGCCGTGCTTCTTCAGATTGTCAGCCGTATCCTTCGGATTGAACACGATCGCGGTGTAGAAGAAGGCGAAGAACGCGATCATCGCACCGTAAAGCACCATGTAGAGCGGCTTGCCGTGCGCAAGTGCGCCAACCACGGTGGTCGCCCAACCCGGCAGCGTCGCCGTATTGGCAAAGCCTGCGAGCGTTGCCGGCAGAAGCAGCAGCGACGAGGCGAAGATCGCCGGGATGACGCCCGCGGTGTTGAGCTTCAGCGGCAGGTGCGAGGTGTCGCCCTGGAACATGCGGTTGCCGACCTGGCGCTTCGGATACTGGATCAGAAGCCGCCGCTGCGCACGTTCGACGAACACGATGAGCGCGATGACGCCGACGACCATGACGATGATCGCGAGGATCAGCGGGGTGGACAGAGCGCCGGTGCGGCCGAGTTCGAGCGTGCCAGCGAGAGCCGTCGGCAGATGTGCGACGATACCGGCGAAAATGATCAGCGAGATGCCGTTGCCGATGCCGCGCGAGGTGATCTGTTCACCGAGCCACATCAGGAACATGGTGCCGCCAAGCAGAGAAATGACGGTCGAAACACGGAAGAACCAACCCGGATCGTTGACGAGGCCGTTGCCGCTCTCGAGACCGACGGCGATGGCGTAAGCCTGCGCCGTGCCGAGAAGCACCGTGCCGTAACGGGTGTACTGGTTGATGATCTTGCGGCCCTGCTCGCCTTCCTTTTTCAGCTGTTCCAGTGCCGGAACGACAGAGGTCATCAGCTGAACGATAATCGAAGCAGAGATATAGGGCATGATGCCGAGCGCGAAGATCGCCATGCGCTCAACTGCACCGCCCGAAAACATGTTGAAGAGGCCGAGGATACCGCCGCTCTGGCCGCGGAATGCCTGGGCAAACGCTTCCGGGTTAAGACCGGGCAGCGGGATATAGGTGCCAAGACGGTAAACCAGAAGCGCACCAAGCGTGAACCAGAGCCGTTTCTTCAGATCTTCCGCCTTGGCGAAAGTCGAGAAATTCAGGTTCGAGGCGAGCTGTTCCGCTGCAGAAGCCATGCAATTCTCCGCGTACCAAATCTCGGAATCAGCGGGAACACCCGGTCCGTTCCGGAAGGACTAACTTTTCGTCTTGAAAACCGGACGCGAGGCGATTGTGTCTGCAATCGGATGCCTCACCGTGGTTTCCGCTATGTCCGCCGCGGCGAGCGATTCGCGCTTGCGGACGTGAGGCTCACATATGGGAGCAAAACCGCCCGGAGTGAAGCACCCCGGGCGGTTCATCAATAATATTATTCAGCAGCCGCAGCGAGCAGCTTGATCGAGCCGCCAGCCTTTTCGATCTTCTCGATCGCCGACTTGGAAGCACCGGCAACTTCGAGCGAAACCTTCGCCTTCAGTTCGCCGTCGGCCAGAACGCGGACGCCGTCCTTTTCGCGACGGATGACGCCGGCAGCCTTGAGGGCAGCTGCGTCAACGGTCTTGGAAGCATCGAGCTTCTTGGCGTCGATTGCCGTCTGGATACGGCCGAGCGACACGACAACAAACTCCGAAGCGAAGATGTTGTTGAAGCCGCGCTTCGGCAGACGACGGTAGATCGGCATCTGGCCGCCTTCGAAGCCGTTGATGGCGACGCCCGAACGAGCCTTCTGACCCTTCACACCGCGACCGGCGGTCTTGCCGGAGCCCGAGCCGATACCACGGCCAAGACGCTTACGGCTGTGGGTCGAGCCTTCGTTGTCCTTGATTTCATTCAGTTTCATGAGCTTATCCCCCTCACTTCTCGTCGACGACGCGAACGAGGTGCTGGACGGTCCGGATCATGCCACGGACAGACGGAGTGTCTTCCAGCGTGCGAACCCGGTGCATCTTGTTGAGGCCCAGGCCGATCAGCGTCTGACGCTGTACGGCCGGACGGCGAATGGGGCTACCGATCTGCTCGACGGTAACGGTCTTCGCTGCGACTTCTTTCTTAGCCATCTGTCAGCTCCCTTATTCTTCGGAAGCAGCGCCGGAGGAAACACGACGAGCCTGGAGCGTGGCGTACTTCATGCCGCGCTGAGCTGCGATGTCCTTCGGGTGCATCTGGTTCTTGAGGGCGTCGAACGTTGCGCGAACCATGTTGTAGGGGTTCGACGAACCGGTCGACTTGGCAACGACGTCATGAACGCCGAGCGTTTCGAAGACGGCGCGCATCGGGCCACCAGCGATGATACCGGTACCGGCCTTGGCCGAACGCAGCAGCACCTTGCCGGCGCCATGACGACCGTGAACGTCGTGATGCAGGGTACGACCACCACGCAGCGGGACGAAAATCAGGTCGCGCTTTGCGGCTTCGGTTGCCTTGCGGATGGCTTCCGGCACTTCGCGTGCCTTGCCATGACCGAAGCCAACGCGGCCCTTCTGGTCGCCAACGACGACGAGAGCGGCGAAACCGAAACGACGACCGCCCTTCACCACCTTGGCGACGCGGTTAATTGCTACGAGCTTATCGACAAATTCGCTGTCGCGCTCTTCGCGGTTCTGGCGATCTTCGCGAGAACCCTTTCTTTCCTGTGCCATTGTCCTTTTCCTTTTTCTTTTCCGGGTGCAATCGGCAGATTGACAAAAGTCGCCCCCGTCCGATGGATCGGATGCGACCGGAAACCTATGAGAGTGCCAGGCAGGCGCAACGCCCGCCTGGCGACCGATCAGAAGTTCAGACCACCTTCACGGGCAGCATCGGCCAAAGCCTTGATGCGGCCGTGATAGATGAAGGCGCCACGATCAAAGACAACGTCCTTGACGCCAGCCTTAGCGGCACGCTCAGCGATGAGCTTGCCGACGGCAGCAGCAGCTGCCGTGTCAGCGCCCGTCTTCAACGACGAACGCAGATCGGTATCGAGCGTGGAGGCAGACGCAAGCGTCTTGCCGGCCACGTCGTCGATAACCTGTACGTAGATGTTCTTCGACGAGCGATGAACCGACAGGCGCGGACGGCCATTGGCGACCGCCTTGATTTGACGGCGCACGCGGTTGGCGCGACGCACAAGAGTATCTTTCCTGCTAGCCATTTCGCGTGATCCTTACTTCTTCTTGCCTTCTTTGCGGACAATCCGCTCTTCGGCATACTTGACGCCCTTGCCCTTGTAGGGCTCGGGGCCGCGGTATTCGCGGATTTCCGCGGCAACCTGGCCGACCTGCTGCTTGTTGATGCCGGACACGATGATTTCGGTCGGCTTCGGAACAGCAATCGTGATGCCTTCCGGGGTCTGGTAGACGACGTCGTGGCTGAAGCCGAGCGCCAGCTGCAGGTTCTTGCCCTGCAGCGACGCACGATAACCAACGCCGTTGATTTCGAGCTTGCGCTCGTAACCGTCCTTGACGCCCTTGAAGATGTTCTCGATCATCGTGCGGGACATGCCCCACTTCGAACGAGCATCCTTGCTCTGGCTGAGCGGCTGTACAACAACCGCATTTTCTTCGAGCTTTACCGATACTTCGTCGTTTGCAACAAAGAACAGTTCGCCCTTCGGGCCCTTCGCCGTTACCTTCTGGCCATCAACGCTTGCCGTGACGCCTGCCGGAACCTGAACGGGCTTCTTACCGATACGAGACATTTTTATACCTGTCTGTTCGCTATGGAGAACTTGCTACCGTCTTCGATTAGAAGACGGAGCAAAGGATCTCGCCACCAACATTCTGTTCGCGTGCCTGATGATCGGCCATCACGCCCTTCGGGGTCGAAAGGATGGTGATGCCGAGGCCGTTCGCGACCTGCGGAATGGACTTAACCGAGACATAAACTCGGCGGCCCGGCTTGGAGACGCGTCCGATCTCACGGATCACGGAAGCGCCTTCGTAGTACTTCAGTTCGATGTTCAGCTCGGCCTTGCCGTTGCCGAATACGACTTCGGAGTAACCACGGATGTAGCCTTCAGCCTGAAGAACATCCAGAACACGTGCACGGAGCTTCGAAGCCGGCGTGGAAACGCTCGACTTGCGGCGAGCCGCGCCGTTACGGATACGGGTGAGCATATCGCCCAGCGGATCAGTCATTGCCATGTGCCCGTCTCCTTACCAGCTCGACTTGACAATACCCGGCACCTTGCCGAGGTTGCCCAGTTCGCGAAGCGCAATACGCGACATACGAAGTTTACGATAGAAGGCGCGCGGACGGCCGGTAACTTCGCAACGGTTGCGGATGCGGGTCTTGGATCCATCGCGCGGCAGGCCTGCCAGCTTGATGGTTGCCTTGAACCGCTCTTCAATCGGCAGAGACTGGTTCATGATGGTCGCCTTCAGAGCGGCACGCTTTGCAGCCTGCGAGGCAACCAGTTTGCGGCGGCGCTTGTTCTTTTCAACTGCGCTCGTTTTCGCCATTACAGTTATCCTTCTTTACGCTTGTCGTTACGGATTACTGACGGAACGGGAAGTTGAACTCTGTGAGCAGAGCGCGAGCTTCGTCGTCGTTAGTAGCCGTCGTGCAAACGATGATGTCCATGCCCCACATCTGATCAACCTTGTCGTAGTTGATCTCAGGGAACACAATGTGTTCCTTGACGCCCATGGCGAAGTTGCCACGTCCGTCAAAGGACTTCGGATTGAGGCCACGGAAGTCGCGAACGCGCGGAAGCGCGATGTTCACGAGGCGATCCAGGAACTCAAACATCCGAACGCCGCGCAGGGTAACCTTGGCACCGATCGGCATACCTTCGCGAAGCTTGAAGCCTGCGATGGAGTTGCGAGCGCGGGTGATTACCGGCTTCTGACCAGCAATCGCTGCGAGGTCGGCTGCAGCAACGGTCGGCTTCTTGGAGTCGCCCGTCGATTCGCCAACGCCCATATTGATGACGATCTTGTCGAGGCGCGGGATCTGCATTTCGTTGGCGTAGGAGAACTTCTCCTGCATAGCCGCACGAATACGCTCGACATATTCCTTCTTGAGCCGCGGCTCGTAAGCGGACTTAGCCATCGATCACTACTCCCGAACGCTTGGCCACGCGGACCTTCTTGTCGCCATCGATCTTGAAACCGACGCGGGTCGGCTTGCCGTCCTTCGGATCGGCAATCGCGATGTTCGAAAGATGGATCGAGGCTTCCTTGTTGATGATGCCGGCTTCCTGGCTCTGGGTCTGGCGCTGGTGACGCTTCACCATGTTTACGCCACGCACGACAGCCCGGTCTTCCTTCGGCATTACCTGTACGACTTCGCCGGTACGACCCTTGTCCTTACCGGTGAGAACGACGACTTTGTCGCCTTTGCGAATCTTTTGCATCTCTCAACGCTCCCTTAGAGTACTTCTGGAGCCAGCGAGATGATCTTCATGTGGTTCTTGGCGCGAAGTTCGCGCGGAACCGGTCCGAAGATACGGGTGCCGATCGGCTCTTTCTTGTTATCGATAAGAACGGCTGCGTTGGTGTCAAAGCGGATGACAGAGCCATCCGGACGGCGGATGTCCTTCGCAGTGCGAACGACAACAGCCTTCATGACATCACCCTTCTTTACGCGGCCGCGCGGAATGGCTTCCTTGATCGAAACGACAATGATGTCGCCGACCGACGCATACTTGCGCTTGGAGCCGCCCAGCACCTTGATGCACATGACACGACGTGCGCCGGAATTATCCGCCACGTCGAGGTTTGTTTGCATCTGAATCATGTCAGGTCGCCTTCTTGTTGTTACCAGGCCGGTTGGGTCGAAACCCCCTCGCCCGGCTTATAGTGCTCATCTCAAAGCAAAAGAACGCCCGGAATCGAGCGTTCCCCTGCTTCAATTGCGTGCTTCATACAGGTATTTTCCCAAGACGCAAGGGTCTTGGCGTCAAAACCTGCTGAAATCAAGCGTGGGCGGCGACTACCGTCCAGCGCTTATCCTTCGAGATCGGCGCACATTCCTCGATGGAAACGACGTCACCAACCTTGTACTGGTTGTTTTCGTCATGCGCCTTGTACTTCTTGGAGCGACGGACGGTCTTCTGGAGGATCGGATGCGCAAAGCGGCGCTCGACCCGTACGACGACGGTCTTGTCGTTCTTGTCGCTGACAACAGTGCCCTGCAGAATGCGTTTCGGCATATTTTCTGGTCCTTAGGCCTTGGCTTCTGCCGCCTTCTGGCGGGCAATGGTTTTGACGCGTGCGATGTCCTTGCGGACTTCGTTGATACGCGAAGACTTCTCGAGCTGGCCGGTTGCCTTCTGGAAGCGCAGGTTGAACTGCTCCTTCTTCAGCTTGGCGAGCTCTTCGTTGAGTTGATCGGCGCTCAGGGCGCGAACATCTACGGCTTTCATGAGTTCACTCCTTACTCTGCGATACGCTGCACGAAGCGCGTCTTGACAGAGAGCTTGGCAGCGCCAAGACGAAGTGCCTCACGGGCAAGTTCTTCGCTGACACCATCGATCTCAAACATCATTCGGCCGGGCTTGACCTTGCATGCCCAGTATTCGACCGAACCCTTACCCTTACCCATGCGGACTTCCGTCGGCTTGGCGGTGACCGGAACGTCAGGGAACACACGGATCCAGACGCGGCCGGCGCGCTTCATGTGACGCGTGATCGCGCGGCGGGCCGCTTCGATCTCGCGTGCATTCACGCGGTTGGGTTCCTGAGCCTTAAGGCCGAATTCGCCGAAAGCGAGATCAGATCCGCCCTTGGCTACGCCCTTGATGCGGCCCTTGAACTGCTTGCGATACTTCGTACGCTTTGGCTGCAACATTTTTTTACTTCTCCGATATTGGCTGCCAAACGCGAATGTTACGCGTTTTCACGACGGCGGTCACGATCGCCACGGTCGCGATCACGGCCTGCCGGGCCCTGGTTGTCACTTTCGATCGCGCGACGCTCCGAAGCCATCGGATCGTGCTCAAGGATTTCGCCCTTGAAGATCCAGACCTTGATGCCGCAGATACCGAAAGCGGTTTCCGCTTCAGCCGTGCCGTAGTCGATGTCCGCACGCAGCGTGTGCAGCGGAACGCGACCTTCGCGGTACCATTCGGTACGAGCGATTTCGGCGCCACCGAGGCGGCCGGCGCAGGTGATCTTGATGCCTTCGGCGCCAAGACGCATGGCCGACTGAACAGCGCGCTTCATCGCACGGCGGAAAGCCACGCGGCGCTCGAGCTGCTGGGCAATCGACTGAGCGACGAGGGTCGCGTCGACTTCCGGCTTGCGCACTTCAACGATGTTGAGGTGCGTTTCGGAGCTGGTCATCTCGGAAAGCTTCTTGCGGAGCTTCTCGATGTCAGCGCCCTTCTTGCCGATGATCAGGCCCGGACGAGCGGAGTGGATCGTGACGCGGCACTTCTTGTGCGGACGCTCGATTACCACCTTGGCGATGCCGGCAGCCTTCAGTTCTTCCATCAGGTAAGCGCGGATCTTCAGGTCTTCGTGAAGAAGCTGGCCGTATTCGGCGTTGTCCGCGAACCAGCGGCTGTCCCAGGTCCGGTTGATACCGAGACGGAAGCCGATCGGATTAATCTTCTGACCCATTATGCGGCCTCCCCTTTGGCTTCCACTTCACGGACGACGATCGTCAAGTGCGAGAACGGCTTTTCGACACGCGATGCACGGCCGCGACCACGAGCGTGGAAGCGCTTCATGACAATCGACTTGCCAACGTAAGCTTCTGCAACGACGAGCGAATCGACGTCGAGATCGTGGTTGTTCTCCGCGTTTGCGATGGCAGATTCAAGGGTCTTCTTGACCGTCTCTGCAATGCGCTTGCGGGAGAATTCCAGTTCGGCCAGAGCGCGATCGACCTTCTTGCCGCGGATCATCGCGGCAACCAGGTTGAGCTTCTGGGGGCTGACGCGGATCGTGCGCGCAACTGCCTGCGCCTCATTATCCTTCAGCCGGCGTTCGGCTTTTGCCTTGCCCATTGTTACTTCCTCTTTGCCTTCTTGTCCGCACCGTGACCGTAGTAGGTCCGGGTCGGAGAGAATTCACCAAACTTGTGGCCGACCATGTCTTCGTTGACGCTGACCGGAACGTGCTTGCTGCCGTTGTAGACGCCGAAGGTGAGACCGACAAACTGCGGAAGGATCGTGGAGCGACGGCTCCAGATCTTGATCACTTCGTTGCGACCGCCTTCGCGGACCTTCTCAGCCTTCTTGAGAAGATAACCGTCAACGAACGGACCTTTCCATACTGAACGAGTCATTCGAGACTTCCTCTCTTACTTCTTCTTCTGGTGGCGCGAGCGCATGATGAACTTGTCGGTCGACTTGTTCGAGCGCGTACGCTTACCCTTCGTGGGCTTGCCCCACGGGGTAACCGGGTGACGACCACCCGAGGTACGGCCTTCACCACCGCCGTGCGGGTGGTCAACCGGGTTCATGACGACACCGCGAACGTGCGGCTTCTTGCCACGCCAACGCGAACGACCAGCCTTACCGTCATTGATGTTGCCGTGGTCGGGGTTCGACACGGCGCCGATCGAGGCGAGGCAGGAACCATGCACCAGGCGCTGTTCACCAGAGTTCAGGCGAAGGATCGCCATGCCCTGGTCGCGGCCAACGAGCTGTGCGTAGGTACCGGCGGAGCGGGCCATCTGGCCGCCCTTGCCCGGCTTCATTTCCACGTTGTGGATGATGGAGCCGACCGGGATGTACTGCAGCGGCATCGTGTTGCCGGGCTTCACGTCAACGGCCTTTTCCGAAGCGATGACCTTGTCGCCAGCAGCAAGGCGCTGCGGAGCGAGGATGTAGGCCTTTTCGCCGTCGGCGTAGTTGACGAGCGCGATGAACGCGGTGCGGTTCGGGTCGTATTCCAGACGCTCGACCGTGCCTTCAACGTCGAACTTGCGACGCTTGAAGTCCACCAGACGATAGGTGCGCTTGTGACCGCCGCCCTGGAAGCGAACGGTGATGCGACCGAGGTTGTTGCGACCGCCCTTGGAGGACAGGCCCTCGGTCAGCGCCTTTACCGGCTTGCCCTTGTAGAGGCCGGACCGGTCAACGATGACCAGCTGGCGCTGGCTCGGGGTCGTCGGATTGAAACTTTTCAATGCCATTTTCTTGTTCCCTTTTGGGTTTTTACCCTAATGGGCCTATCCGTTAGAGACCGGTGGAGACGTCGATGGACTGACCGTCGGCGAGCGTAATGACCGCCTTCTTCACGTCCTTCTGCTTTCCGGCAAAGCCGCGGAAACGCTTCGTCTTGCCCTTGCGGACCAGCGTGTTCACGGCCGTAACCTTGACGCCGAACAGAGCTTCGACTGCAGCCTTGATTTCAGGCTTCGAAGCGTCCTTGGCGACGTTGAAGACGACCTGGTTCTGTTCGGAAACCAGCGTCGACTTTTCAGTGATCGAGGGGGACACGATCACGTCGTAGTGGCGAAGATCCGTCATTTGAACCGCTCCTCCAGAGCTTCCACGGCAGCCTTGGAAAGCACGAGCTTGCCACGGCGCAGAATGTCGTAAACGTTGATGCCCTGAACCGGCAGAACGTCCACGTTCGGGATGTTCTGGGCTGCGAGCTTGAAGTTGTTCTCGATCTCGGCGCCGCCGATGATGAGAGCGTTGGTGAGGCCGAGCGACGCGAATACGCCGGCGAGAGCCTTCGTCTTGGCTTCCTTGGCAACGAGATCGTCGATGACGATGATCTCTTCAGCCTTCAGCTTGGCCGAGAGTGCATGGCGCAGGCCGAGAGCGCGAACCTTCTTCGGCAGGTCATGGGCGTGGCTGCGAACAACCGGGCCATGAGCCTTGCCACCGCCGCGGAACTGCGGAGCACGAGCGGAGTGGTGGCGGGCGCGGCCCGTACCCTTCTGCTTGTACATCTTGGCGCCGGTGCGGGACACTTCAGCGCGGCCCTTGGCCTTGTGCGTGCCCTGCTGCTTCTTGGCGAGCTGCCAGCGAACGACGCGGGCAATGATGTCTTCACGGGGTTCGAGGCCGAAAATGGCGTCAGAAAGTGAAACCTTTCCTGCGTCCTTGCCCTCGAGGGTTTTGACGTTGAGATCCATTATTCGGCTCCCTTACTTCGATGCTTCGGCGCGCACAGCGGCCGGACGCGGAGCGCCTTCCGGGGTGCCCGACTTGATGGCGTCACGAACGACGATCCAGGCACCCTTGGAGCCGGGGACAGCGCCCTTGACCAGGATCAGACCGCGGTCTTCATCGGTCGATACGACTTCGAGGTTCTGAGTGGTGACGCGCGTCTGGCCCATGTGACCAGCCATGCGCTTGCCCTTCCAAACGCGGCCCGGGTCCTGGTTGGAACCGGTAGAACCATGCGAACGGTGCGATACGGAAACGCCGTGCGTTGCACGCAGACCGCCGAAGTTGTGGCGCTTGATGGCGCCGGCAAAGCCCTTACCGATCGTGGTACCGGTGACGTCGACGAGCTGACCGGTGACGAAATGGTTCGCCGTCAGTTCTGCACCGATGTCGATCAGGTTGTCCGCGGAAACGCGGAACTCGACGAGCTTCGCCTTCGGCTCGACGTTGGCAGCAGCAAAGTGGCCGCGCATCGCCTTCGGCGTGTTCTTGACCTTGGAGCGGCCAGCACCGAGCTGGACAGCAACGTAGCCATTCTTTTCTTCCGTACGCTGGGCTACCACCTGGCAGCTTTCCAGCTTCAAAACTGTAACCGGGATATGCTCACCGGCGTCGTTATAGACGCGGGTCATTCCCACTTTCTGTGCAATCACACCTGAACGCATTGGTTCATTCCTCTTGAGAGTTAGTGACGGAGCGAGCCCCCTCACATCTCTGGTTTAAGGTTTCCTTGAGATCATCCGATCTTGAGGTCGCCCGTTTTTGGAAGCCGTTGGACCGAGGCCCACGTACCTTCCTTGTTTATTAAAGCTTGATTTCCACGTCGACGCCGGCAGCCAGGTCGAGCTTCATCAGCGCGTCAACGGTCTGCGGGGTCGGGTCTACGATATCGAGAAGGCGCTTGTGGGTGCGCATTTCGAACTGTTCACGGCTCTTCTTGTCGACGTGCGGCGAGCGGTTGACCGTAAACTTTTCAATGCGCGTCGGCAGCGGTACGGGACCGCGCACGCTTGCACCGGTACGCTTTGCAGTCGACACGATTTCGCGCGTCGAGGCGTCGAGGATCCGGTGATCAAACGCCTTGAGGCGGATGCGGATGTTCTGGCCGTTCATACGACTTATCCTTGTTCAGGTTACTTGCGGTTTCCGTGGAAAAACACGCAGTGAACTTCGTTTAATTTCGGCCAGTCCGCTAACTTTTCAAAGATCGGAGGGACAGGGTTTCCCCTGCCCCTTCCTATTTGAGCGGCCGTGGCCGGCCTGTCTTTCTGTGAGCGCACAACGTCGAAGCACCGTGCAAATCACGCGTGGGCGCCATTTGCACTATTTCGTCGTCTTCGGCAAGCCGTGCGACCAACTAAATCTTTCGGGGCGGGTATGTCCAAGGCGCATAGCACATGCGCCTTGTGTCTTCCCGCCCTCAGTCTCGTCGATTACTCGACGATCGAGGCAACGATGCCTGCGCCGACGGTACGGCCGCCTTCGCGGATTGCGAAGCGCAGCTTTTCTTCCATCGCGATCGGAACGATCAGCTCAACGGCAACGGTGACGTTGTCGCCCGGCATAACCATTTCCGTGCCTTCCGGCAGCGTCACGATGCCCGTCACGTCCGTCGTGCGGAAGTAGAACTGCGGACGGTAGTTGGTGAAGAACGGCGTATGACGGCCGCCTTCTTCCTTCGTCAGGATGTAGGCTTCAGCCATGAACTTCTTGTGCGGCTTGACCGAACCCGGCTTGCACAGGATCTGGCCACGCTCGACGCCGTCACGGTTAACACCACGGATCAGCGCGCCGATGTTGTCGCCGGCCTGGCCCTGGTCGAGCAGCTTGCGGAACATTTCAACGCCCGTAACCGTCGTCTTCGACGTGTCGCGGATGCCGACGATTTCGACTTCTTCGCCGACCTTGACGATGCCGCGCTCAACGCGACCGGTCACAACCGTACCACGGCCCGAGATCGAGAACACGTCTTCGATCGGCATCAGGAACGGCTGGTCGATCGGACGCTCAGGCGTCGGGATGTAGGCGTCAACAGCTGCCATCAGCTCGCGGATCGCGTCTTCGCCGATCTTCTTGTCCGAATCTTCCAGAGCAGCAAGAGCCGAGCCCTTGATGATCGGAATGTCGTCGCCCGGGAATTCGTAGGACGACAGAAGTTCGCGAACTTCCAGTTCGACGAGCTCGAGAAGCTCGGCGTCGTCAACCTGGTCGACCTTGTTGAGGAACACGACGATTGCCGGAACGCCAACCTGACGAGCGAGCAGGATGTGCTCGCGGGTCTGCGGCATCGGGCCGTCAGCAGCCGAGCAAACCAGGATCGCGCCGTCCATCTGCGCTGCACCCGTGATCATGTTCTTGACGTAGTCGGCGTGGCCGGGGCAGTCAACGTGAGCGTAGTGACGGTTCGGCGTCTCATACTCAACGTGCGCCGTCGAAATCGTGATACCACGGGCCTTTTCTTCCGGAGCAGCGTCGATCTGGTCGTACGCCTTGAACTCGCCGAAGTACTTCGTGATCGCTGCGGTCAGCGACGTCTTGCCATGGTCAACGTGGCCAATCGTGCCAATGTTAACGTGCGGCTTGTTGCGCTCAAATTTGCTCTTTGCCATTTCCGGCTCTCCGTTTTCTATCCCCTACCGGGGAAAACTTTTAACTTCTGTCAGCGTCTTGGTATTCCGGTCACTTCTGACCGGAATACTTCGCCTGGATTTCCTGCGCGACGTTCGACGGAACCGGCGCGTAGTGATCGAAGGTCATCGTGTACTGCGCGCGGCCCTGAGACATGGAGCGCAGGTTGTCGACGTACTTGAACATGTTCGCCAGCGGAACGTTTGCGTTGATCACAACGGCAACGCCACGCGATTCCTGGCCCTGGATCTGGCCACGGCGGGAGTTCAGGTCGCCGATAACGTCGCCGACGTAGTCTTCCGGCGTTACGACTTCGACCTTCATCATCGGCTCGAGAAGCTGTGCACCAGCCTTCTTGGCCGCTTCACGGAAGCAAGCACGCGATGCGATTTCGAAGGCGAGAACCGACGAGTCGACGTCGTGGAATGCACCGTCGATGAGCGTCGCCTTGACGCCGAGCATCGGGAAGCCAGCGAGCGGACCCGAAGACAGAACGCTTTCGATACCCTTCTGAACGCCCGGGATGTATTCCTTCGGAACAGCACCACCGACGATCTTGGATTCGAAGACGAAATCTTCGCCATCCGGGTTCGGTTCGAACACGATCTTGACGCGCGCGAACTGACCGGTACCACCGGACTGCTTCTTGTGCGTGTAGTCTTCTTCGTGCTGACGCGTGATGGTTTCGCGGTAGGCAACCTGCGGAGCACCGACGTTGGCTTCAACCTTGAACTCGCGACGCATACGGTCGACGATGATGTCGAGGTGAAGTTCGCCCATGCCAGCGATGATCGTCTGGCCGGATTCCTGGTCGGTCTTGACGCGGAACGACGGGTCTTCAGCTGCCAGGCGGTTGAGCGCGAGGCCCATCTTTTCCTGGTCGCCCTTGGACTTCGGCTCGATCGCGATCTGGATGACCGGCTCCGGGAATTCCATGCGCTCGAGGATAACCGGCTTCAGCGGATCGCAAAGCGTGTCACCCGTGGTGGTTTCCTTGAGACCGGCAAGAGCAACGATGTCGCCTGCGAAGGCTTCTTCGATGTCTTCACGCGAGTTCGAGTGCATCTGCAGCATACGGCCGACGCGCTCGCGCTTGTCCTTGACCGTGTTCATGACAGACGAGCCCTTTTCGAGCTTGCCCGAATAGATGCGTGCGAAGGTCAGCGAACCGACGAAGGGGTCGTTCATGATCTTGAACGCGAGCATCGAAAGCGGCTCGGCGTCGTCAGCGTGACGCTCGATCTCGGCTTCGGTCTTGGCGTCGATGCCCTTGATCGCCGGAATGTCGAGCGGCGACGGCAGGTAGTCGACAACCGCGTCGAGAAGCGGCTGAACGCCCTTGTTCTTGAACGCGGTACCGCAGAACATCGGGTGGAACTTCACGTCGATGGTGCCGCGGCGAACGAGTTCGCGGATCTTGTCGTTCGAGGGCATGTTGCCTTCGAGGTAGGCTTCCATCGCGGCTTCGTCGATCTCGACAACGGTCTCGATCAGCTTCTCGCGATATTCTTCGGCCTTGTCCTTCATGTCGTCCGGAATCTCGACGACGTCCCACTGGGCGCCGAGCGATTCGTCGCGCCAGACGAGAGCGTTCATCTCGACCAGGTCGATAACACCCTTGAACTCGGTTTCAGCGCCGATCGGCAGCTGCATGACGACGGCGATCGCGCCCAGACGGGTCTTGATCATCTCGACCGAGCGGTAGAAGTCCGCGCCGGTCTTGTCCATCTTGTTGCAGAAGATCATGCGCGGAACGTTGTACTTTTCCGCCTGACGCCAGACGGTTTCCGTCTGCGGCTCAACACCGGCGTTGGCGTCGAGCAGCGCGATGGCGCCGTCGAGAACGCGCAGCGAACGCTCGACTTCGATGGTGAAGTCAACGTGGCCGGGGGTGTCGATGATGTTGAAGCGGCGAGCCTTGCCGTCACGACCCTTCCAGAAGGTGGTCGTCGCAGCAGACGTGATCGTGATGCCGCGTTCCTGTTCCTGCTCCATCCAGTCCATGGTAGCGGCGCCGTCGTGGACTTCGCCGATCTTGTGGGACTTGCCGGTGTAGTAGAGAATGCGCTCGGTCGTCGTGGTCTTGCCGGCGTCGATGTGCGCCATGATACCGAAGTTACGGTAGTCTTCGATTTTGTATTCGCGTGCCATAGTGGACTGCCTCTTGAGACGTTCGCGCCAGAATTACCAGCGATAGTGCGAGAACGCACGGTTGGCATCAGCCATCTTGTGCGTGTCTTCGCGCTTCTTCACGGCGCTACCACGGTTGTTCGCTGCGTCCATGAGTTCGCCGCAGAGGCGATCAACCATGGTCGTTTCGTTGCGCTTGCGTGCAGCCGTGATCAGCCAACGGATGGCGAGAGCCTGGCGACGCTCCGGACGAACGTCGACCGGAACCTGGTAGGTTGCACCACCAACGCGACGCGAACGCACTTCAACGTGCGGCGCGATGTTGTCGAGCGCGGAATGGAATACAGCGATCGGCTCCTGCTTCAGCTTGGCCTGAACCGCATCGAACGCACCGTAAACGATGGTTTCAGCGACCGACTTCTTGCCGTGCAGCATGATCGCATTCATGAACTTCGTAACAACCAGATCACCGAACTTCGGATCCGGGTTGATCTCACGCTTTTCTGCTCTATGACGTCTGGACATACTTCTCGTCTCTTCAAACTATTTAGCGCTCTACCACGCGGAGGACCTCGCGCAGCGCCGGGATTTTCAAAACCGAATTACTTCGGACGCTTCGCACCGTACTTCGAACGGCGCTGCTTGCGGTTCTTGACGCCCTGGGTATCGAGAACACCGCGGATGATGTGATAACGAACACCCGGAAGGTCCTTAACGCGGCCGCCACGGATCATCACGACCGAGTGTTCCTGAAGGTTGTGGCCTTCACCCGGAATGTAGCCGATGACTTCGAAGCCGTTCGTCAGGCGAATCTTGGCAACCTTACGCAGAGCCGAGTTCGGCTTCTTCGGGGTCGTCGTGTAAACGCGGGTGCAAACGCCACGCTTCTGCGGGTTTTCCTGCAGAGCAGGAACCTTGTTGCGCTTTACCTGTGCCTGACGAGGCTTACGGATCAGCTGGTTTACGGTAGGCATATACCCATCCCTTGCAAAATCTTGTCACATTACCCTTGCGGGCGGATCGTTGCCGTCGCCGGCAGTTTCGAACGCCTCATGAAATGCGCAAAACAAGGGCCGATCCGCCTTTTCCGCAGATGGCCCCAAATAAAGCAGAGGACGCACTATTTCGTGCGTCGTGCGTGCAGCATTGTAGTCGTCAGCGTGCGTTTCGAACCTTGTTTGAGGCGAACTTCAGAACGCGACGTTCCGAACCAGCCAGCCTCACATGGGCTCCGATGCGGCGGGGTGTACTGATTTCAAGGCGAACAGTCAAGGGCAATTAAGAAATATTCCCGGACGCGTGCGCCCGGCATGCCTGAAAAACAAGGCTTTTGCACATGGTTTGGCGCCTGGCGCCCGCCTCATCTGCCCTTCTGTGCCCGGAGTGTCTGACGGGATTAAGGAATCGGCAACCACTTTGTGGGGGTTTTCCACGATGATCGACTCGCTCTCAACGGAAGCGTCCGCGCGGCATTGCATTTCCATCGCGCTGATTCAAAAAGGAAGCTAAGGTCGCACCAAACCCATTCGAAAGGAAACAAAATGGCCGTCACCCCAGACAACGACAATGCCCCGGACGAGCCGATGGTGTTCATCATCATCGGCAAGGCCTACGAGACCGACGGCGACGAGGACGGCGTGGACATTCACGTAATGCTGAAGGCGCCCGACGACGATACCGCGGTACGCGAAGCGCTCAACGCGCTTGCAGAAGAAGGTTTTCTCGAGGCCGACCTGGACCAGATCGGCACATTGACCGACGTTCCGAGCGAAGAGCCGCACGCGTCCGCCTATCAGGGTGCGCTCGAAGGCGAAGTCGCGATCATCCGCTTCAGCTGAGACGCTGCAAGACAGCCCATCGCACCAGCTCCCAAGACCGTATTTGCAAAAGAAGAAGCCGCCGAGATCGCTCTCGGCGGCTTCTTCTTTTGTGAGGTTGGAGGGCGAACACGCCCTCCCCCATTATTCGGCTGCCGCGTTCTCGCTTGCGAGATCGGCGAGCATCGGCGTTGCCACGTCTGCACCGGTGCCGCGACGACGCTCTTCCAGGATCATTTCGTCGCGCGCGGTTGCGATGCGACGGATCTGGGTCATCGTGCCGCCGGTACCGGCCGGGATCAGACGGCCGACGATGACGTTTTCCTTCAGACCCTGCAGGCCGTCGGTCTTGCCGGCGATTGCGGCTTCCGTCAGGACCTTCGTGGTCTCCTGGAACGACGCTGCCGAGATGAACGACGGCGTCTGCAGCGAGGCCTTGGTGATGCCGAGCAGGACCGGATCGCCGTAAGCCGGCTTCTTGCCCTGTTCGATCAGGCCGTCGTTGACGTCTTCGAGCTCGATGCGGTCGACGTTGTCGCCGACGATGTAGGTCGAGTCACCGGCGTCGGTGATTTCAACCTTCTGCAGCATCTGACGGACGATCACCTCGATGTGCTTGTCGTTGATGACAACGCCCTGCAGTCGGTAGACTTCCTGGATTTCGTTGACCAGGTAGGAAGCAAGTGCTTCCACGCCCTTGATCGCCAGGATGTCGTGTGGCGCCGGGTTGCCGTCGAGGATGTAGTCGCCCTTTTCGATGTAGTCGCCATCCTGAAGATGGAAGGGCTTGCCCTTCGGGATCAGGTATTCGACCGGCTCGACACCGTCTTCCGCCGGCTCGATCAGAACGCGACGCTTGTTCTTGTAGTCGCGGCCGAAGCGGATCGTACCATCGATCTCAGCGATGATGGCGTGATCCTTCGGACGACGTGCTTCGAACAGTTCGGCAACGCGAGGCAGACCACCGGTGATGTCCTTGGTCTTGGCGCTTTCGAGCGGCGAACGTGCAAGCACGTCACCCTGCGAAACCTTCGTGCCCGGTTCGACCGACAGAATGGCGTCAACCGAAAGCATGAAGCGGGCGTCGCCACCACGCGACAGCTTCATGACTGCGCCGTTCTTGTCCTTGATGACGATCGCCGGCTTCAGGTCCGTACCGCGCGGCGTCGAACGCCAATCGATAACCTGACGCTTGGTGATGCCGGTGGACTCGTCGGTCGCTTCCAGAACCGAGATGCCGTCGACGACGTCTTCGAAGTGAACGGTACCTTCCACTTCCGTCATCATCGGACGGGTGTAGGGGTCCCATTCGGCGAGACGCTGACCGCGCTTCACCTTGTCGCCGTCGTCGACGAGGATCTTCGAACCGTAGGCAACGCGCTGCGAGGACCGCTCGACGCCACGTTCATCCAGGATCTGGACGGCCATGTTACGACCCATAGCGACGAGAACGCCGTCAGAGTTGCGCAGCATGTTGCGGTTCTTGATCTGAACCGTACCTTCGTAGGACGCTTCCAGGAACGACTGGTCAACCACGGTCGCCGTACCACCCAAGTGGAAGGTACGCATGGTGAGCTGGGTGCCCGGTTCACCGATCGACTGTGCGGCGATAACGCCAACCGCTTCGCCCATGTTGACCGGCGTACCACGAGCCAGGTCGCGGCCGTAGCAGACGCCGCAAACGCCCGTCTGGATTTCGCAGGTCAGCGCCGAGCGGATGCGGATCGACTGAATACCAGCCTTCTCGATCTCGATGACATCCGGTTCAAGGATCATCCGGCCGGCGTCGACGATGCGAGCGCCCGTGACCGGGTGATCGATGTCGTCCAAAGCCGTACGACCGAGAATACGAGCGCCAAGCGAAGCCACGACCTGACCGGCATCGACGATCGCCGTCATGGTGAGGCCCTTGTCGGTGCCGCAATCGACGGAGTTGACGATGCAATCCTGCGCGACGTCGACGAGACGGCGGGTCAGGTAACCGGAGTTCGCTGTCTTCAAGGCGGTGTCTGCCAGACCCTTACGGGCACCGTGGGTCGAGTTGAAGTACTCGTTAACGGTCAGGCCTTCCTTGAAGTTCGAGATGATCGGCGTCTCGATGATTTCGCCCGACGGCTTGGCCATGAGGCCACGCATGCCGCCCAGCTGGCGCATCTGGTTCGGAGAACCACGAGCACCCGAGTGCGACATCATGTAGATCGAGTTCATCGGCTTCTGGCGACCATTGTCGTCGAACTCGACCGCCTTGATGCGGGCCATCATTTCTTCGGCGACCTTTTCCGTAGCCTTGCCCCAGGCGTCGACAACCTTGTTGTACTTTTCGCCCTGGGTGATGAGGCCGTCGTTGTACTGCTGCTCGTATTCCTTCACGAGCGCTTCAGTGTCGCCGACGATCTTCACCTTGGTGTCCGGAATGACCATGTCGTCCTTGCCGAACGAAATGCCGGCGCGGCAGGCATGGGCGAAGCCGAGCTGCATGATGCGGTCGCAGAAGATGACCGTGTCCTTCTGGCCGCAATGACGGTAGACCGTGTCGATCATCTTGGAGATGTTCTTCTTGGTCATTTCCTGGTTGCAGGTGTCGAACGGCACGTTGACGTTGCGCGGCAGCAGCTCGCCGATGATCATGCGGCCAGGCGTGGTTTCATAGATCTTCGAAACCGGGTTGCCCTCGGCGTCGACGGTCTTGAAGCGGCCACGGATCTTGGCGTGCAGCGTCACGGCCTTGGTTTCGAGCGCGTGGTGCAACTCGCCCATGTCCGAGAACGCCATGCCTTCGCCCGGCTCGTTCTGGTTCAGGATCGACAAGTAATAGAGACCGAGAACCATGTCCTGCGACGGAACGATGATCGGCGCGCCGTTTGCCGGGTGCAGAATGTTGTTGGTCGACATCATCAGCACGCGGGCTTCGAGCTGAGCTTCGAGCGACAGCGGCACGTGAACGGCCATCTGGTCACCGTCGAAGTCGGCGTTGAAGGCCGTGCAGACGAGCGGGTGCAGCTGGATCGCCTTGCCTTCGACCAGGGTCGGTTCGAAGGCCTGGATGCCCAGGCGGTGCAACGTCGGCGCACGGTTCAGGAGAACCGGGTGCTCGCGGATGACCTCGTCGAGGATATCCCAGACTTCCGGCTTTTCCTTTTCGACGAGCTTCTTTGCCTGCTTGACGGTGGACGAGAAGCCCTTGGCGTCAAGACGCGCGTAGATGAACGGCTTGAACAGCTCGAGCGCCATCTTCTTCGGCAGGCCGCACTGGTGCAGCTTCAGTTCCGGACCGGTCACGATGACCGAACGGCCGGAATAGTCGACGCGCTTGCCAAGCAGGTTCTGACGGAAGCGGCCCTGCTTGCCCTTGAGCATGTCGGACAGCGACTTCAGCGGACGCTTGTTGGCGCCGGTGATGACGCGGCCACGACGGCCGTTGTCGAACAGCGCATCGACGGATTCCTGCAGCATGCGCTTTTCGTTGCGGATGATGATGCCCGGGGCGCGCAGTTCGATCAGGCGCTTCAGACGGTTGTTACGGTTGATGACGCGGCGATAGAGATCGTTCAGATCCGAGGTCGCGAAACGGCCGCCGTCGAGCGGCACGAGCGGACGCAGGTCCGGGGGGATCACCGGAACGACCTTCATGATCATCCATTCCGGACGGTTGCCGGAATCCATGAAGTTCTCGACGATCTTCAGCCGCTTCATCAGCTTCTTCTGCTTCAGATCCGAGGTCGTCTCAGCGAGCTCGGCGCGCAGGTCGCCGGCGATCTTTTCCAGGTTCATCGAAGCGAGCATCTCGTAGATCGCTTCGGCGCCGATCATGGCGGTGAACTGGTCTTCGCCGAACTCGTCGACGGCGAGCATGTAGTCTTCTTCGCTGAGAAGCTGGTTTTCCTTCAGCGACGTCAGACCCGGCTCGGTGACGATGTAGTTTTCGAAGTACAGAACGCGCTCGACATCCTTCAGCGTCATGTCGAGCAGCGTCGAAATGCGGCTCGGCAGCGACTTCAGGAACCAGATGTGGGCAACGGGAGCGGCGAGCTCGATGTGGCCCATGCGCTCACGGCGAACGCGCGACAACGTCACTTCGACGCCGCACTTTTCGCAGATGATGCCCTTGTACTTCATGCGCTTGTACTTGCCGCACAGGCACTCGTAGTCCTTGATCGGTCCAAAGATGCGCGCGCAGAACAGACCGTCGCGTTCCGGCTTGAACGTGCGGTAGTTGATCGTCTCCGGCTTCTTGATCTCACCGTAAGACCAGGAAAGAATCTTCTCCGGCGAGGCGATCGAAATCCGAATGGAATCGAAGGTCTGTGCAGGCACCTGCGGATTGAAAAGATTCATGACCTCTTGGTTCATGCCTGTCTCCTTTACGGGCTTTACGCCCTGAGCTTGGCGAGGGTGCCGACAAATCCCGGGCGCCGGCCCCTGCCCCATAAACAGCTAAAACCGCATTGGCTGCGGCTTCGTTCCTGCCGGAGACGTCAGCGTCTCCCGGCGGAAACGGTGCGCGCCGCATGAGCGGCACGCACCTTGGGTCTCTTTACTCGGCTGCGTCGGGCAACTGCGCCGCGCCAGCCTCGTCGACCTTCGAGTTTTCGAGCTCGACCGAAAGGCCCAGCGAGCGCATTTCCTTGACGAGAACGTTGAAGCTCTCCGGAATGCCCGCTTCGAAGGTATCGTCGCCACGGACGATCGCTTCGTAGACCTTGGTACGACCGGCAACGTCGTCCGACTTGACCGTCAGCATTTCCTGCAGGGTGTAGGCGGCGCCGTACGCTTCGAGCGCCCAGACCTCCATTTCCCCGAAGCGCTGACCGCCGAACTGCGCCTTACCACCGAGCGGCTGCTGGGTGACGAGCGAGTACGGACCGATCGAACGGGCGTGGATCTTGTCGTCGACCAAGTGGTTGAGCTTCAACATGTAGATGTAGCCCACGGTCACCTGGCGGTCGAACTGATCGCCGGTACGGCCGTCATAGAGCGTCGACTGACCGGTCACCTTCAGACCTGCCTGCTCCAGCATCTCGTTGACGTCGGCTTCGACAGCACCGTCGAAGACCGGCGTTGCGATCGAAACGCCGCGACGGGTCTGCTCGGCCAGGCGCACGATCGACTCGTCGTCGTACTGCTTGATCGGCTCACCCTTCGGGCCCGACCCGATGACGCTGTCGATGGTATCGCGCAACGGCTGGATATCGGCACCTGCCTTGTAGGCGTCGAGCATCGCGCCGATCTTCTGACCCATGCCGGCGCAAGCCCAGCCAAGGTGGGTTTCGAGGATCTGGCCGACGTTCATGCGCGAAGGCACGCCGAGCGGGTTCAGAACGACGTCGACATGTGTGCCGTCTTCCAGGAACGGCATGTCTTCGATCGGTACGATACGCGACACGACGCCCTTGTTGCCGTGACGGCCGGCCATCTTGTCACCCGGCTGGATCTTGCGCTTCACAGCGACGAAGACCTTGACCATCTTCATGACGCCCGGAGGCATTTCGTCGCCGCGCTGGACCTTCTCGACCTTGTCCATGAAGCGCTGTTCGAGGCGCGACTTGGATTCGTCGTACTGGGCGCGCAGAGCTTCGATCTCGCCCTGAGCCTTTTCGTCTTCGACGGCGAACATCCACCACTGCGAGCGGGGGTATTCGCTGACGACGAGGTTCGAAAGCTCGGTGCCCTTCTTGAAGCCCTTCGGGCCGGCAACGGCCGTGTGGCCACGCAGCATGTCGACGAGACGGGCGTAGACGTTGCGGTCCAGGATCGCCTGTTCGTCGTCGCGGTCCTTGGCGAGGCGTTCGATTTCCTCGCGCTCGATCGCCATCGCGCGCTCGTCCTTCTCAACGCCGTGGCGGTTGAAGACGCGAACTTCGACGACGGTACCGAAGGTGCCCGGGGGCATGCGCATCGAGGTGTCGCGAACGTCGGAGGCCTTTTCACCGAAGATGGCGCGCAGAAGCTTTTCTTCCGGCGTCATCGGGCTTTCGCCCTTCGGCGTGATCTTGCCGACGAGGATGTCACCCGGCTGAACCTCTGCACCGATATAAACGATACCGGCTTCGTCAAGGTTGCGCAGCGCTTCTTCCGAAACGTTCGGAATGTCGCGGGTGATTTCTTCCGGACCCAGCTTGGTGTCACGCGCCATCACTTCGAATTCTTCGATGTGGATGGAGGTGAACACGTCGTCGCGCACGATCCGCTCGGAGAGCAGGATCGAGTCTTCGTAGTTGTAGCCGTTCCACGGCATGAACGCGACGAGCGCGTTGCGGCCGAGAGCCAGGTCACCGAGGTCGGTCGACGGACCGTCAGCGATGATGTCGCCCTTGTTCAGGATGTCACCGACGGTGACCAGCGGGCGCTGGTTGACGCAGGTGTTCTGGTTCGAGCGCTGGAACTTCTGCAGACGGTAGATATCGACGCCCGACTTCGACGGATCGAGGTCTTCGGTGGCGCGGATAACGATACGGGTCGCGTCAACCTGGTCGACGACACCGCCACGACGGGCTGCAATAGCAGCGCCGGAGTCACGGGCAACGACCGGCTCCATGCCGGTACCGACGAACGGTGCTTCGGCGCGCAGCAGCGGCACGGCCTGACGCTGCATGTTCGAGCCCATCAGTGCGCGGTTGGCGTCGTCGTTCTCGAGGAACGGGATGAGCGCCGCTGCGACCGAAACGAGCTGCTTCGGCGAAACGTCCATCAGGTTGATGTTGTCGCGCGGCGCCAGCATAACTTCGCCGGCGTGACGGCAAACAACGAACTCTTCAGCGAACGAGCCATCGTTCTCGAGAACCGAGTTTGCCTGGGCAACGTGGTACTTCGCCTCTTCCATTGCGGAGAGATAGACGACGTCGTTCGTCACCTTGCCGTCAACGATCTTGCGGTACGGGCTTTCGATGAAGCCGTACTTGTTGACGCGGGCAAAGGTTGCAAGCGAGTTGATCAGACCGATGTTCGGGCCTTCCGGCGTTTCGATCGGGCAAATGCGGCCGTAGTGGGTCGGGTGAACGTCGCGGACTTCGAAGCCGGCGCGCTCGCGGGTCAGACCACCCGGGCCAAGAGCCGAAAGACGGCGCTTGTGGGTGATTTCCGAAAGCGGGTTCACCTGGTCCATGAACTGCGACAGCTGCGAGGAGCCGAAGAACTCGCGAACGGCGGCCGCAGCCGGCTTCGCGTTGATCAGGTCCTGCGGCATGACCGTGTCGATTTCGATCGAGGACATACGTTCCTTGATCGCGCGCTCCATGCGGAGCAGGCCGAGACGGTACTGGTTCTCCATGAGCTCGCCGACCGAACGAACACGGCGGTTGCCGAGGTTGTCGATGTCGTCGATCTCGCCCTTGCCGTCACGCAGCTCGACGAGCATCTTGACGACAGCCAGGATGTCTTCCTTGCGCAGGATGCGCACGGTGTCGGCAACTTCGAGGTCGAGACGCATGTTCATCTTGACGCGACCGACGGCCGAAAGGTCGTAGCGCTCGGCATCGAAGAACAGCGTGTTGAACATGGCTTCCGCGGAATCCATGGTCGGCGGTTCACCCGGACGCATGACGCGGTAGATGTCGAACAGGGCGTCCTG
The DNA here is from genome assembly GCF_058791875.1 of Ensifer sp. EB106-05-01-XG146. NCBI lineage: Bacteria > Pseudomonadati > Pseudomonadota > Alphaproteobacteria > Hyphomicrobiales > Rhizobiaceae > Ensifer > Ensifer sp. EB106-05-01-XG146. The sequence goes on along the minus strand of NZ_JBYTDX010000001.1, from coordinate 1,131,587 downwards.
ACGGTTCTCGTTCTTGTCTACGGTCAGCGTGTTGCGGATGTAGGCGCCGACATTGATGTGGTCGATGTCGAGAACCGGGATCTCGTCGAAACCAGCCGAGAGGATGACCGGAAGGGTCTTCTCGTCGATTTCGTCGCCGGCTTCGAGATAGATCTCGCCGGTGCTGTAGTTGACGACGTCTTCGGCAAGGTAGTTGCCGTAGAGGTCATCATTGGTTGCCTTGAGCGCTTTCAGGCCCTTTTCCTGCAGCTGGCGCAGCAGACGCGGGGTCAGCTTCTTGCCGGCTTCGACAACGACTTCGCCGGTGTCGGCGTCGACCATCTCGGTGATGGCCTTCTGGCCCTTAAGGGCGTCCGGCTGGAACGGCACGCGCCAGCCTTCGCCGTCGCGCTGGTAGAGCGACTTCGTGTAGAAGGTGTCGAGGATTTCCTCGCCGTCCATTCCGAGCGCCATCAGCAGCGACGTCACCGGAATCTTGCGGCGACGGTCGATACGGGCATGAACGATATCCTTGGCATCGAACTCGATGTCGAGCCAGGAACCGCGGTAAGGAATGACACGGGCCGCAAACAGCAGCTTGCCCGACGAGTGGCTCTTGCCCTTGTCGTGGTCGAAGAACACGCCCGGCGAACGGTGCATCTGCGAAACGATGACGCGCTCGGTGCCGTTGACGATGAAGGTACCGTTGTCGGTCATGAGCGGCATGTCGCCCATGTAGACGTTCTGTTCCTTGATGTCCTTGATCGACTTCGCGCCGGTATCCTCGTCGATATCGAACACGATGAGGCGCAGCGTCACCTTGAGCGGCGCTGCGTAGGTCAGATCGCGCTGACGGCATTCTTCGACGTCGAACTTCGGCGGCTCGAATTCGTACGAAACGAATTCAAGCATCGATGCGCCCGAGAAGTCCTTGATCGGGAAAACGGACTTGAAAACAGCTTGGAGCCCTTCATCAGGGCGACCGCCCTTGGGCTCTTCAACCATCAGAAACTGGTCGTAGGATGCCTTTTGAACCTCGATGAGGTTCGGCATTTCTGCGACTTCTGGAATTTTACCAAAAAACTTGCGTACGCGCCTGCGACCGTTAAACGAAAGGGTCTGAGCCATCGTCGCTCCTTGTCAATCTTGCATCCGGGCCTGCAACGGACGGGAACCGATGGCCAGTCGACCCCGTCAATCAATGAGTAGTTCAATCTCGTCCAACCAACGAAAAACGCTCAGCGCGGATTGCTGTGCTGCCTTCCGTTCGAGACCATCCTCTTGAAGAACCCATTACCCAAAAGCCGTTTTTCGACAGGCTTTTGGGTAATATGTTCTAAAAACGGTCAAAGAGAGGCGGCCTGAAAAGGCCACCTCCCCTTGCATGTAGCCGAATTACTTGACGTCAACCTTGGCGCCAGCGTCTTCGAGCTTCTTCTTGAGGTCAGCAGCTTCAGCCTTGGAAACTGCTTCCTTAACCGGCTTCGGAGCGCCTTCGACCAGGTCCTTGGCTTCCTTGAGGCCGAGGCCGGTGATGCCGCGAACTTCCTTGATGACGTTGATCTTGTTGGCGCCAGCGTCAACGAGGATAACGTCAAACTCGGTCTTTTCTTCTTCAGCAGCAGCCGGAGCAGCAGCGCCGCCAGCAGCAGCGACAGCTACCGGAGCAGCAGCCGAAACGCCCCACTTCTCTTCGAGCAGCTTGGAAAGCTCAGCAGCTTCCAGAACGGTCAGCGAGGAGAGGTCTTCAACGATCTTTGCGAGATCAGCCATTTTACTTTTCCTTTTGTTCGGTTCGAACTGGTTTTAAATACAACAGCGAAAATCCGCCTTAGGCGGCTTCGTCCTTCTTGGCATAGGCCGAGAACACGCGAGCAAGCTGGCTTGCCGGTGCCTGAACAACCGTTGCGACGCGGGTTGCCGGGGCATTGAGAAGGCCCAGCAGCTTTGCGCGCAGCTCGTCGAGCGAAGGCAGGGTCGCAAGCGACTTGACTGCTTCGGCGTTGAGCGTGGTCGTGCCCATGGCGCCACCGAGAACAACGAGCTTGTCGTTGGTCTTGGCGAAATCCATGACAACCTTAGGAGCCGTGATCGGGTCTTCGCTGTATGCGATCAGCGTCTGACCCTTGAAGAGATTGGTCATCCCTTCCGACTCGGTGCCCTGAAGAGCGATCTTGGCCAGGCGGTTTTTCGCGACTTTGACGGTGCCGCCAGCAGCGCGCATCTTCGAACGGAAGTCGTTCATCTGCGCAACTGTGACACCAGCATAGTGGGCCACGACAACCGAACCGGAAGCCTTGAAGACTTCGTTCAGCTCCGTGACGAATTCGCGTTTTTCCGCTCTTTCCACTGTCTGTCTCCAGTAGACAGGGTTGCAATAATGCAGCCCCATCGGGTTTGCCTTTGTCACCCGAGATCGAGCTCGATCCCTGATAACGCTTAAGGATCCTGTCCCTTGGCGTTCCCGGAAGAGCCGGGTCTGACACAAGGCAAGCGAGGTTCGAACCGAATTTCGACGCCTCCGGCGTCATGGCGAAATTCAGATCTTACCCGTCTCATGCAGGCCGAAGTGATTAAGGTATAACCACCCGCAATCTCGGACAGGAGTTCCGGATCGAAATCCGGATTTCCGGCCCCGAAGGGCCGGAAACTCTTTTCCGGGCCGAAGCCCGAAAATTCTTTAGGCGACGCTGAGCGTGGCCGGGTCGATCTTGAGACCCGGGCCCATGGTCGACGAAATCGCGACGCGCTTGACGTAGTTGCCCTTGGCGCCGGTCGGCTTTGCCTTGATCACGGCGTCAGCGAAAGCACGGATGTTTTCTTCCAGTGCCTTGGCGTCGAAGGACGCCTTGCCGATGCCAGCGTGAACGATACCGGCCTTCTCGACGCGGAACTCAACGGCGCCGCCCTTGGAAGCCTTGACGGCACCAGCGACATCCATCGTAACCGTGCCAACCTTCGGGTTCGGCATCATGCCACGCGGGCCGAGAACCTTACCGAGGCGACCGACGAGCGGCATCATGTCCGGGGTGGCGATGCAGCGATCGAAATCGATCTTGCCGCCCTGGACGATTTCGACGAGCTCTTCTGCGCCAACGACGTCAGCACCAGCAGCCTTGGCTTCGTCAGCCTTGGCGCCACGTGCGAAAACGGCGACGCGAACCGAGCGGCCGGTGCCGTTCGGCAGGTTGACAACGCCGCGGACCATCTGGTCAGCGTGGCGCGGGTCAACGCCGAGGTTCATCGCAACTTCGACGGTTTCGTCGAACTTGGCAGTTGCGCGTTCCTTGACCATCGAGACGGCTTCGGTGAGACCGTAGATCTTCGTCGGGTCAACGCCCTCGCGGGACTTCTGTACTCGCTTTGCAATCTTCGCCATGGTCTTAGCCTACCACTTCCAGGCCCATAGCGCGGGCAGAGCCCTCGATCATGGCCATTGCGCCTTCGATATCGGCGGCATTGAGATCCTTCATCTTGGCTTCGGCGATCGACTTGATCTGAGCCTTGGTGAGCTTGCCAGCCGAACCGCCCTTGCCGGGGGTCTTCGAGCCGGACTGGATCTTTGCTTCCTTCTTCAGGAAGTAGCTGACCGGCGGCTGCTTCATGACGAAGGTGAAGGACTTGTCCTGGTAATAGGTGATGACGACCGGGATCGGCATACCCTTTTCCATTTCCTGCGTGGCGGCATTGAACGCCTTGCAGAATTCCATGATGTTAATGCCACGCTGACCGAGCGCAGGACCGATCGGCGGAGACGGATTGGCCGCCCCAGCCTTCACCTGCAGCTTGAGCTGGCCTGCAACTTTCTTAGCCATTTCTCTCTGCCTTTCTGAAATCCCCTCGCGACGGATCGCTCCAGGGACCTGTTATGCCAGTTACCCGGCTCTTGCCGACCTCAATGGCCGGCGGCTGCGGTTGCGTGGTACGGAACATCCGACCCGGCTAAGGCCGGCATCCTTCCACGCGCATGCGGATTTCTCCGCCAGAATGGGCCTAAACCCACCCTATCCTTTTAAGGCCTTATCAGACCTTCTCGACCTGACCGTATTCCAGCTCGACCGGGGTCGCGCGGCCGAAGATCGAAACTTCGACCTTGAGGCGCGAACGCTCTTCGTCGACATCCTGAACGACGCCGTTGAACGACGCGAACGGACCGTCGGAGACGCGAACCTGCTCGCCGATCTCGAACGAGACCGAAGGCTTCGGACGCTCGACGCCATCCTGGACCTGACCGAGAATGCGCTCGGCTTCATGGTCCGGAATCGGAACCGGCTTGCTGTCGGTACCGAGGAAACCGGTCACCTTCGGCGTGTTCTTGATGAGATGGAAAGCCTCATCCGTCAGGTTGGCGCGAACCAGAACGTAGCCCGGGAAGAACTTGCGCTCGGCGTCGACCTTGCGGCCGCGACGCACTTCGACAACCTTCTCGGTCGGCACGAGAATCTTCTCGAACAGGTGCTCGAGACCCTTCTGTTTGGCCTTTTCCTCGATCGATTCAGCGACCTTCTTTTCGAAGTTCGAATAGGCGTGAACAATGTACCAGCGCGCAGCCATACTAGCCTCCACCCAATCAAGCGCCAACGTTGAGGATGAGGCCGATCGCCCAACCCATCAACTGGTCCGCAGCAAAGAAGAAGGCAGCGGCAAAAAAGACCATGACAAAAACCATCAGCGTCGAGATCATCGTCTCGCGCCGAGAGGGCCAGGTCACTTTCGACGTTTCAGAGCGAACCTGCTGCAGAAACGTTACCGGATTCGTTTTGGATGCCATGTAATGCTCACGCCATTACGGCGCGTAAAGCCGATGATTCAGCCCCACGCACCGCGTGTCTGTTTGGACCCTACATAAAGACCGATTCTAAAAACCACAAGAGCCAATCAGTCTTTTCTGTGAATTTCGTCGACCGGCTAACCGATCCTTAAACTTACTCTGCCGAACCCTCAGCTCTTATGCAAGCCTGGAGGGAATGGCAGGGGCAGAGGGGCTCGAACCCCCGACCTGCGGTTTTGGAGACCGCCGCTCTACCAACTGAGCTATACCCCTATTCGGCTGCGTGCCCGTTCAACAACGTCTCGCCGCCTCAAGTCAGCGGCTTCATATTCAGTTTGCCGGAGGATGACAAGCACCTTTCAACGCCGATCCGAAAAAATCCGCATTCAATCGCATCTATCCCCTGCCCTGCCGGCCGGAGTGCCCCCAAAAAAAAGGCAAGTCATTGCCTCGTCACTCAGAAATGGTCGCGGCGCTGCGGGCATTCGCTATCCTGCCAGAAGCTCTCCTACCGGAATCGATTCGCATGTCGCGCATCACGCTGGTCGAATATGATCCTCTCTGGCCGTCGCTCTTTGAGGCGCGGGCGCTTTCCATCACCGCCCTGCTCTCGCCTTTCGTCCGCGAGATCCACCACATCGGAAGCACAGCGATACCCGGACTGGCCGCGAAGCCGAAGATCGATATCGATGCGGTGGTAGCGGACGTAGCGGAGCTGCCGGAGCTCAGCGCTCGCCTCTGCAACGCAGGCTACACCTTTCACGGCGACCCGCACGCAAGCGGCCTGTGGACGTTTACTATGGCAACGCTTGCCTATGGCACGCGGCTCTATCTCTGTGGAGACGACAACGCCGCCCATGCGGCACGTCTAGTGCTCAGGGATCGGCTACGTGACGCTCCCGAACTCGCCAGCCGCTACGAAGCCCTGAAGCGGCAACTCGCAGAGCAGGCCAATGGCGATTGGGATATCTACACCCACGGCAAGCGCGCCTTCATCGACGAAGTCCTGGCGACAACCGAAACGAAAAAGGCCCCGCCGTTGCCGGCGGGGCCTCTCTACTGATCTGAAATCAGTCGATTACTCGACGATCGAGGCAACGATGCCTGCGCCGACGGTACGGCCGCCTTCGCGGATTGCGAAGCGCAGCTTTTCTTCCATCGCGATCGGAACGATCAGCTCAACGGCAACGGTGACGTTGTCGCCCGGCATAACCATTTCCGTGCCTTCCGGCAGCGTCACGATGCCCGTCACGTCCGTCGTGCGGAAGTAGAACTGCGGACGGTAGTTGGTGAAGAACGGCGTATGACGGCCGCCTTCTTCCTTCGTCAGGATGTAGGCTTCAGCCATGAACTTCTTGTGCGGCTTGACCGAACCCGGCTTGCACAGGATCTGGCCACGCTCGACGCCGTCACGGTTAACACCACGGATCAGCGCGCCGATGTTGTCGCCGGCCTGGCCCTGGTCGAGCAGCTTGCGGAACATTTCAACGCCCGTAACCGTCGTCTTCGACGTGTCGCGGATGCCGACGATTTCGACTTCTTCGCCAACCTTGACGATGCCGCGCTCAACGCGACCGGTCACAACCGTACCACGGCCCGAGATCGAGAACACGTCTTCGATCGGCATCAGGAACGGCTGGTCGATCGGACGCTCAGGCGTCGGGATGTAAGCGTCAACAGCTGCCATCAGCTCGCGGATCGCGTCTTCGCCGATCTTCTTGTCCGAATCTTCCAGAGCAGCAAGAGCCGAGCCCTTGATGATCGGAATGTCGTCGCCCGGGAATTCGTAGGACGACAGAAGTTCGCGAACTTCCAGTTCGACGAGCTCGAGAAGCTCGGCGTCGTCAACCTGGTCGACCTTGTTGAGGAACACGACGATTGCCGGAACGCCAACCTGGCGAGCGAGCAGGATGTGCTCGCGGGTCTGCGGCATCGGGCCGTCAGCAGCCGAGCAAACCAGGATCGCGCCGTCCATCTGCGCTGCACCGGTGATCATGTTCTTGACGTAGTCGGCGTGGCCGGGGCAGTCAACGTGAGCGTAGTGACGGTTCGGCGTCTCATACTCAACGTGCGCCGTCGAAATCGTGATACCACGGGCCTTTTCTTCCGGAGCAGCGTCGATCTGGTCGTACGCCTTGAACTCGCCGAAGTACTTCGTGATCGCTGCGGTCAGCGACGTCTTGCCATGGTCAACGTGGCCAATCGTGCCAATGTTAACGTGCGGCTTGTTGCGCTCAAATTTGCTCTTTGCCATGGGTACGTTTCCTGTGGTCAAGTATGAATAATGATCAGCCGGCAGGGCCGGTTTGTGGAGCCGTTTAAGGGTTTCAGGGGATTTGCGCAAGACTTAATTGCGCGCGCCCGGACCGGCCGCCGCTGGCCTTTTCCTGCCGATATATAAGAAGCGCGCGACGCCGCTACAAGATTCGGTGCTATCGAGCTACGAATCGTAGCCGCAGCAAAACATTCAAACGCTTAGCGATGAACGTTGACTTGCTACATTAATTCGAAAAGAAGGAGGAAGCCGCTATTGGAGCGGGTAGCGGGAATCGAACCCGCGTATTCAGCTTGGAAGGCTGCTGCTCTACCATTGAGCTATACCCGCGGGCCTTCGATCCAGAAGCAGAATGGTGGAGGGAGTTGGATTTGAACCAACGTAGGCTGAGCCAACGGATTTACAGTCCGTCCCCTTTAACCACTCGGGCATCCCTCCATTATTCTGTCGGGATCTTTCGACCAAGCATTTGAGATCGTGAGACAACCAGCGACTTGGCCGTGCCGCTCTCGATCTGTGGCCGGGTATATGACTGCCCCGTTTCGTCCTGTCAACACGGGTCAGTGGAAAATTTCCGATTTTCTCCACAGCCGTAAAAATGGACCCGGCGCTGAAAACCGTTTCGCCCCACGCGCAACCTCTCTATAAGACGCCAATGAGCAAAGATCGCACCGGCGACAAGAGCGCCAAGGACACCCATTACGCCAACCTTCGGCGCGCGCATCGCGACGCCAAGCGGGAACGTGGCGAAATCCCCACGCCAAGAGAGGACAAGCGCCGCAAGGCGCCGGCCGACTGGAAGCCGCAGCCGCTCTCGCCCGAGCAGGTTCTGCTCTATGGCCTGCACACGGTTCGCGCGGCGCTGGACAATCCGGCGCGCGCGGTCATCCGCCTCAGCGTTACGCCGAACGCGGCCGCCCGCCTGGAACTCGGCGAGCTTTCGGCGCTGCCCTTCCCGGTCGAAACGGTGACGCCGCAGGATCTCGACAAGATTCTCGGTCCCGACGCGATCCACCAGGGCGTGATGCTCGAGACCCGCCCGCTGCCGCATCGCCGGCTCGAGGCTCTGCGCGACTGCCCGCTGATTCTCGTGCTCGACCAGGTGACCGATCCGCACAATGTCGGCGCCATCATGCGCTCGGCCGTCGCCTTCGATGCCGGCGCGCTGATCACCACCATGCGCCACAGCCCGACCGAATCGGGCGTGCTCGCCAAATCGGCCTCCGGCGCGCTTGAGATGATCCCCTATATCCAGATCACCAACCTTGGCGATGCCATCGAGGAACTGCATCGGCTGGGCTTCCAGACGATCGGACTTGATTCGGAAGGGCCGCAGCCGCTGGAAGGGACATTCAGCGGCGAAAAGATCGCCCTCGTTCTCGGCTCAGAGGGCAAGGGGCTTAGGCAGAAGACCCGCTCGATCGTCAACGATCTTGCCCGGCTCGACATGCCCGGCGCAATAAAGTCGCTGAACGTATCGAACGCAGCGGCGATCGCGATGTATGCGGCGCGCCAGCATCTGAAGCGCTGACATCACCAGGTGTTCCGGGCGGCCTCACCGCAAAAACACGGCGGCCGCATCCTCCGCAGCTCACAGACAACGGCGCCAAAGCCGAGGCGGTAACGCGAAACAGCGCCTGTGAAAATTTCCGCTCCGGTGGGATCGCGGAGCGCTGCGCCGTGCAGTTTCGAAAAAGATCGGAATGAGGACGGCAAGCCGCTCTTCCGCGTCAGAAACGGATCGATTGCCCCGCAAGGCTACCCGGTGTGCTCATGCCGGCCGTAGGGCAGCCTTCACGCAGTTTCTTCCAGGTCGTGACGTTGAGGTTCATCTCGCAGCGCGCGAGGTAGGCGTTGCCGTCGACACGCAGACAAGCGACCTGCCCAAGTTCGTATTTGGAACCGTCTCGATTGCGGCAGGTGCAGCCATGATCCGGCGGCGCAGCAAGGGGCGCTTCGGCGGCGAGCAAAAAGGCCACCGCAGCGGTCATGCCCCAAAGGATCGTCCGCCCGTCCATCATGAGGGCATTATAAAGCAGATATCGATGTTCGAAAACGGACAATGCCGGCTGCTTGCGCAACCGGCACCGTCCGCACGTGGGGCATACGCCCCTCCCACCGGATCACCTCGGTGATCCGCTGAATTTGGTCTTAGCTCGCCAGGCGAAGCACGCTGCCTTCGGAGATGGTCTTTTCGGCCTCGGCGATCGCAAACTGCTTGCTGTCGGCGCTGAGGTTCAGGCCTTCGGCGCGCACGAATTCGACATCGGTGATGCCAAGGAAACCGAAGACCGTCTTCAGGTAAGATTCCTGGTGATCCATGACGGCTGCCGGGCCGGCGGAGTAGTGGCCGCCGCGGGTCGAGGCGACGATGATCTTCTTGCCCTTGGCGAGGCCTTCCGGACCATTCTCGGTGTAGCGGAAAGTCTTGCCGGAGACGGCGATGCGATCGATCCAGGCCTTCAGCTGGCTCGGAATGCCGAAGTTGTACATCGGAGCGCCGATGATGACGGTGTCGGCGGCGAGGAATTCTTCCAGCATGTCGCGGCCAAGCTTGACGTCGGCAGCGAGACCCGCGTCGACGCCTTCGAGGTCGGCCGGGGCCATGATCTGGGCGCCGGTCAGATGGGGCAGCGAGCTGGCAGCGAGGTCGCGATAGGTCACCTGCTCATCCGGGCGGTCAGCCTTGACCTGCGCGGCAAGGGCAGCCGTCAGACGGCGGGAAACCGAGTGGTCGCCAAGGATACCGGAGTCGATATGAAGAACGTTCATGGGAACACCTTTGTGTTTACGTTGCGGTGATCCACATATGAGGGGAAAACAATGGCCCGATAAGCCAGCGGATATTTGACATACTGTTTCCAGACGGAAACAATCATACCCATCATCCGCACCTCGGAGACAGGACAATGCAGGATCTGAACGACCTCGGGCTTTTTGCCGCCGTCGTGCGAAACAACGGCTTCAGTGCTGCGGCACGGGACCTCAATATACCCAAATCCAAGCTCAGCAAACATGTGGCCCGCCTCGAGGAGCAGCTCGGTGTGCGGTTGCTGGAGCGCTCGACCCGCAAGCTGCGTGTCACCGATATCGGCCGGGTCTTCTATGAGCATTGCCAGAGCCTTCTCGACGGGGTGGCTGCCGCCGAAGCCGAGATCGCCGCCGTGCGCGCGGAGCCCTCGGGCACGGTGCGGCTCGCCTGCCCGCTCGGTTTCACCCCTATGCTTGCCGACATCCTGCCGGCGTTTCACCGCCGCTACCCCGGCGTCCGGCTGCTGATCACCGCCACCAACCGTCGCATCGATCTGATAGAAGAGCGGGTCGACGTGGCGCTGCGCGCCCGCGGGCAGCTCGATACGGACAACCAACTCATCATCCGCAAGTTCGGCGAGGTTCGCGAGCGGCTTGCAGCCAGCCCCACCTTCCTCGCCCGCGCCGGCGAGATCACGATCGAGAACCTCAGCCAGCAGGCGACGCTGTCGATGAACGAACAGCACCCGACCGATGTATGGCGGCTGGTTTCGATCGATGGCAACACGACGGAAATCACCCATCGTCCGATCGTCGGCTGCAGCGATTTCCTGATTCTCGAACGCGCCGCGATCGAAGGGATGGGGGTCGCCCTCTTGCCTGACCATATCTGCGAGCGCGCTTTCCGCGCCGGCGTCCTTGCGCCGGTGCTGCCGGAATGGACGTCGAACGACGTCGTCGTGCACCTCGTCTTCCCGTCCCGCCAGGGCATGTTGCCGGCGACCCGGGCGCTGATCGACTATCTCGCCGAGAACCTGCTCAACGCCCTGCAGAAATGCCGCGAGGTTCCGGTGCGCATGGGACCGTCCTTCGACATCTGATGCCGCCGCGCTGCGGCTTTTCCGATCAGCAGCGGCAGATCATCAGCACGTTGCCGCCGGGATCGCGGATCGTGAACCATTGCCCGGACTGCACCGGCGTCACGATCTCGAGACGCACGGAGAGCGCCGGACCAAGCGATGCGGGAGCCGGTGATCGATCGAGCGTTGACCGCTTACTCCGACCAAGGCTCCGCATCTCATCGGCGGCAAAACTCGCCGCCGTCCGCAAGCTCGGCAAAAGACTTGGCGCCGACGTCATATCGATAGGCAATGACCTCCACTGTGCAGGCGTCCGTCGATCGCGCGCAAGCCTCCATCGAAACGCAGAGATGGTCGTTAGCACCCCAGACCTTCGCAGGGGGATTGTCATAGATGCCTTCGTAGATCGTCTGCGTCCGCTTGCCGCCGTCACGCCACTCAACCACGATCTCCGAACGAAAGTGGTCATAACCGATGTTGCTGTATCCCACGGAATAGCGGACCGCCCCCAAACCGGAAACTTGGGTCGCGCCCGAACTCATCTCCGCCCAATCGGATCCCTCCTGCGCGTTGGCAGGGCTCCAGACGACAAACCCACAAAGCAGAACGACCGCCCATCTGACCGGCGCCAGTGCCGCGGGGTTGGTAAGGCTGCTTTTGGCGGCAGCCGAAAGAACGTGTTCGATGACCAAGACCTTTCCAAGAGAGCCAGCTGACGAATGCTCGTCCTCCGTTCATCGGCGCTGGAGAAACAATCGGCGGTGGCCGAAACCACTGATTCCCTATTTCAGGAGGATGAGAACTCTTGGAAGACTGATCATCTCCGCCGTCCTGGCGTTCCTTGTCAGCCTTATCGTCGCGGGGTGTTCCTGCCCGTCTACGGCATATTCGAGGGCGGGCCGTACAACTGCCTGAAGGATGGCATTGCGGTATGCATCGCCGGCATACCGCTGAGCGCGCTGATCTATGGGCCGCTATTTTCGATTGCCGGCGTTCTGATCGGCACACCAGTGTTCATGGCCATCTTTGCGATGCGTGACTAACTGCTCGCTTTGCGCCGACGGTGTACCCGCGGCAACACGCCGAACCTGAAATTCCGGCTCGAATAGCCGCCAAAAATTCGGAAAAAACAATGGGGAAGAAATGAAGTGGTGCCCCCAGAGAGACTCGAACTCCCGACCTACTGATTACAAATCAGCCGCTCTACCAACTGAGCTATAAGGGCACTTGCTTTGGTGGGAGTTACCATAATCTCATGTGGTGTAAAGCAAAATTGCGAATTCTCCCAATTTTTCAGATGCGTTCGGTTCCGGGCCATGCCAGAAACGATAGAGAGAGATTGCCGCTGGCGGCGCATAACATATCGAGCGGACTAGAGTTTCATGGCCCGAACGTTCACTTCCCTAGCCTTTCTCGCCTCGTCCGCGGAAGAGGCACAAAAGGCTGCGGCTGATCTCAAGGCGATCTATGGCGACCATGATCCGTCGAAGGCCGATGTGATCGTCGCGCTTGGCGGCGACGGCTTCATGCTGCAGACGCTGCATCAGACCATGAACAGCGGCAAGCTGGTCTACGGCATGAACCGTGGCTCGGTCGGGTTCCTGATGAACCGCTACAGCACGGAGAACCTAACGGACCGAATCTGCCAGGCAGTCGAGAACGCGTTTCATCCGCTGGAGATGCAGACGACCGACGTCTATGGCGAGAGCTTCACGGCACTTGCGATCAACGAGGTCTACCTTTTCCGCCAGTCCTACCAGGCGGCGAAGCTCCGCGTCCTGATCGATGGCAAGACAAGGCTGGAGGAGTTGACCTGCGACGGCCTGCTGGTCGCCACCCCTGCCGGCTCCACCGCCTACAATCTCTCCGCCCACGGGCCGATCCTGCCGCTCGAGGCCCCGCTTTTGGCAATGACCCCGGTCAGTGCCTTCCGCCCGCGCCGCTGGCGTGGCGCGCTTCTGCCGAACCATGTCACAGTCGAGATCGAAATCCTTGAGGCCGACAAGCGGCCGGTAAACGCGGTGGCCGACCATCAGGAAGTGAAGTCCGTGGTCAAGGTGAAGATCGCCGAATCGGAAAACATGACGGCGCGCATACTCTCGGATCCCGATCATTCCTGGTCGGACCGCATCCTGGCCGAGCAGTTTTCGAACTGAGCGCACGTTCTCCGCGCGACCTATGGTATCATCATGCCGGCCAGGTTTCCGCCGGCCCGCAGCAAACGGCAACCGAGCCGCCGCCTTAAGGACGACGACCCAATGCACAGATCCGCCCTCCTCGCGCTGTTCCTGTTTCTCAGCAGTGCCGGCGCCAAGGCTCAGGATGCCAACATCGTTCCGCCTGAGGCGACCTTCGTGACCAGCACCGGCTACTGGGAGGAGAGCGGAGAGCCGCTTTCATCCCTCGATCCGAACGCGGCCGCCGAGAAGCCGGGCGACGCCCGGCGCGGTTACTACAAGCTGATCGCGCTTCGCCAGGCGGATGGAACCGCCCAGATCCATCTGCAGCAGGTAGCAGCGACCCCGGCCGGCCCTGTGGTGATTTCGTCGGCGGAACTCGAAGAGTTCTCCGCGCTCAAGGCCTACGTCACCGACATCCGCCCGGAGACCTCGACCGGTGTCACCGCGCAGCCCGGCATGTTTGCGACCGTCTATCTGAAGACGGACCCGTCAGTGAGAGAGCCTGAGAGCTGGACCGTGCTCATCGACGATCTCGGCGACATCAAGATCGAGCGTGCCTCCAACTGAGCAAAAGAGAGGGCCGGATGCGAACACCCGGCCCTCTTCAATTGAACTGGTGCAGACCGCTGTCTGCCTTAGTTCAGATCATCAACGACGGCATCCGCGCCGCCGCTGACGCGGTGCGCAAGGGCGGCCTCCATGAACTCGTTGAGTTCACCGTCGAGAACGTCGCCCGGTGCCGTGCTTTCGACGCCGGTGCGCATGTCCTTGACCAGCTGATAGGGCTGCAGAACGTAGGAGCGGATCTGGTGGCCCCAGCCGATGTCGGTCTTCGACGCGGCTTCGGCGTTGGCGGCCTCTTCCCGCTTCTTCAGTTCGGCCTCGTAGAGGCGCGCACGCAACATGTCCCAGGCCTTCGCCCGGTTCTTGTGCTGCGAACGTTCCTGCTGGCACTGCACGACGATGCCCGACGGGATGTGCGTGATGCGCACGGCCGAGTCGGTCGTGTTGACGTGCTGACCGCCGGCGCCCGACGAGCGGTAGGTGTCGATACGGCAATCGCTCTCGTTGATGTCGATCTGGATCGAATCATCGACGACGGGGTAGACCCAGATCGAGGAGAACGAGGTGTGGCGGCGCGCGTTGCTGTCGTAGGGCGAGATGCGAACCAGGCGGTGCACGCCCGATTCGGTCTTCAGCCAGCCATAGGCATTGTGGCCCTTGACGAGCAGCGTCGCAGACTTGATGCCGGCCTCTTCGCCGTCCTGGATTTCCAGAAGCTCGACCTTGTACCCCTGGCGCTCGGACCAGCGGGTGTACATGCGCAAAAGCATGTTGGCCCAGTCCTGGCTTTCGGTACCGCCGGCACCCGAATGCACTTCGAGATAGGTATCGTTCTGGTCTGCCTCGCCCGAGAGCATGGCTTCGACCTGCTTCTTCGCCGCTTCGTTTCTGAGATCCCGCAACGCCTGTTCGGCGTCGGCGATGATGGCGGCGTCGCCCTCTTCCTCGCCGAGTTCGATGAGTTCGATGTTGTCATTGAGCTGCTGCTCGAAACGGCGCAGGCCATTGATGCCGTCATCGAGTTGCTGGCGCTCGCGCATCAGCTTCTGCGCTTCCGAAGCGTCGTTCCAAAGCGCCGGATCTTCCGCTTTGTTGTTCAACCAGTCCAGTCGTCTTACCGCCTGATCCCAGTCAAAGATGCCTCCTCAGCAGGCTTATGGCCTGCTTGATTTCGTCGACAATGTTCTCGATTTCGCTGCGCATGATCCTGCTTCTTGTGAACCGATAGGAAAGTGAGCGTCAAATAGCGATGCCCACCGCTGATGTAAAGGCGGCGGGCATCGCGTGAAGGGGATAAGGATTAGAACAGGCCGTTGGAACCGGAGGTCACTGCCTGGTTCGCCTGCGGCGAGTTCTTGAGGATCTCTTCTGGCGGCACGTACTGGTCAAGACCGCCGATGACCGAGAAGGTGTCGGCCGGGCCGGTGCCGGGCTTGAAGGCCTCGATGATCGTGTCCGGCTCGCCCTCTTGGGCGGCCATGCCGGTCTTGCGGTTGACGGCGACCATGCTCATGCCCTCGGGCACGACGAACTTGCTCGGGCGCGTGCCCTTCACCGCTTCTGTCATGAAGTCGTTGAAGATCGGCACGGCGAGGCTGCCGCCGGTCGCGCCGCGGCCAAGCGGGGCCGGGTTGTCGAAGCCGAGATAGAGGCCTGCAACCATGTCCGGCGTGTAGCCGACGAACCAGGCGTCCTTTTCGTCATTGGTGGTACCGGTCTTGCCGGCAACCGGACGATCGAGCTTGATCTTGCCGGCAGCCGTGCCGCGCAGCACCACGCCCTCCATCATCGACGTGATCTGGTAGGAGGTCATCGGATCGAGAACCTGCTCGCGGTTGTCGGTGAGAACCGGTTCTTCCTGGCTCTGCCAATCGCCGGCGTTGCAGTTGTCGCAGGTGCGGTCCTCGTGACGGAAGATCGTCTTGCCGTAGCGGTCCTGAATGCGGTCGATCAGCGACGGCTTGATCTGCTTGCCGCCGTTGGCGAGCACGGAATAGGCCGAAACCATGCGCAGGACGGTGGTTTCGCCCGAGCCTAGCGACATCGCGAGCAGCGGCGGCATCTTGTCGTAGATGCCGAAGCGCTCGGCATATTCGGCAACGAGGTTCATGCCCATGTCGTTGGCAAGGCGAACGGTCATCAGGTTACGCGACTTCTCGATGCCGAGACGCAGCGTCGACGGACCGGCCGAGCCGCCGCCGTAGTTTTCCGGGCGCCAGACCTGGCCACCAGCGACGATCTCGATCGGCGCGTCGAGAATGACCGATGCAGGCGTATAACCGTTGTCGAGGGCCGCCGCGTAGACGAAGGGCTTGAACGACGAACCCGGCTGGCGCATCGCCTGCGTCGCGCGGTTGAATTCCGACTGGCCATAGGAGAAGCCGCCGACCATCGCCAGAACGCGGCCGGTCTGCGGGTCCATGGCGACGAGGCCACCCTGCACCTTCGGCGGCTGGCGCAGGCGGTATTCGCCCTTCTCCGACAGCGGCTCGACATAGATGACGTCGCCGGCGCCGAAGACGCCTTCAGGCGATTTCGCCGACTTGCGGTCGCCGCTGGCGGAACGGTAGGCCCACTGCATGTTCTTGGCGGAGATATGCCCGGTGACACGCTCGGCGACAATCTTGCCCGAGGCTTCCTTCTCCGGCTGAATGCCGATCTCGGCGCCCTGTCCATCGACGGAGAGAACGACGGCAAGCTTCCACTCCGGCACGTCGTTGAAGGCAACGACAGCGCCCAGCGGCTCGCCCCAATCGCCGCCGATTTCGATCGACTTGACCGGGCCGTGGAAGCCGCGACGCTCGTCGTAGCTGAGCAGACCCGCCTGCAGCGCCTTGCGCGCGGCGATCTGCAGCCGCGGATCGAGCGAGGTGCGAACCGACAGGCCGCCTTCATAGAGGGCGTTATCGCCGTATTTCTGGATGATCTGCCGGCGGACTTCCTCGGCGAAGAAGTCGGAGGCGAAGAGATGCGCCCCGCCGCGACGCGGGTTGACACCGAGCGGCTGCTTCTTGGCTTCTTCGCCATCGGCCTTGGTGACGTAGCCGTTCTCGACCATGCGGTCGATTACCCAGTTGCGGCGCTCAAGCGCCGCTTCGGTCTTGCGGAACGGATGATAGTTGGCCGGGCCCTTCGGGAGGGCTGCGAGATAGGCGGTCTCGGCAATGGTAAGCTCAGTCACAGACTTATCGAAATAGGTCAGCGCCGCACCGGCTATGCCGTAGGAATTCAGGCCGAAGAAGATTTCGTTGAGATAGAGTTCGAGAATGCGGTCCTTGGTGTAGGCCTGCTCGATGCGGAAGGAGAGAATTGCTTCCTTGACCTTGCGGTCGATCGTCTGGTCTGACGAGAGCAGGAAGTTCTTGGCCACCTGCTGCGTGATAGTCGAGGCGCCGACCGGGCGACGGCCGGAGCCGAAGTTCTGCAGGTTCACTGCGATGGCGCGCGCAAGACCGGTGATGTCAACGCCCGGGTGCTGATAGAAGTTCTTGTCTTCAGCCGAGATGAAGGCCGCCTTGACGCGATCCGGGATGGCCTGGATCGGCAGATAGAGACGCCGCTCGCGGGCATATTCCGCCATCAGCGCGCCGTTGCCGGCGTGGAAGCGCGTGGTCACCGGCGGCGAATACTTCGCCAGAACCTCGTAATCCGGCAGGTCCTTGGTGACGACACCAAGATAGAGCGCCACGGCCCCGGCCACACCCAGCAGCAGAAACGCGCCAATCCCGAAGAAATATCCAATCAGCCTGATCATCAGTCAGATACCGGTACCTTAATTATCGTCCAATTGCCGAACCGCCCGACTGACAGTCCATGCTCTGTCCTGCCGGCTTCTATACAGCGGGCCGACCAAACTCTCTCACGAGAAATCGTCTGGCGTCGCAACGCCCCACCTAGCCCGGCTCCTCATATGGCGGGGAACTCCGGGCTTCAACTCGTTTCTCAACAAATCCGGGCGCAATTCCGGTTAGGTCCCGGATTGTGCGTAAAATAGGGCTGTTATGCGATAATCCCGTGCGCATCCCGTTGAAAAGCATAGCGCTGTTACCGGGGCGACACAAATCACTTCGTTCCCGGGCCTGCCTTCAAGCGTCAGCCGCCGCTGGCGATGGCCTGCTCGCGGTATCGCTGAACAGCGACCGCAAGACGCTCTGAAACCTTCTTGCGCCACTCCGGATCCAGCAGCAGTTTTTCGTCCTCCTTGTTCGACAGGAAGCCCAGTTCAAGCAGGATCGAGGGCACGTCCGGCGCCTGCAGCACGCGGAAGCCGGCAAAACGGTGCGGATTGTTGATGAGATTGATCTGGCCCTCGAAGGACGTAACGACGGCGCGCGCCATGTTGACCGAGAAGGCCTGCGTCTCGCGGCGCGTCAGATCGATCAGGATGTCGGCCACTTCCGCCGGCTCGCTCTGAAGCGGCACGCCGGCGATTTCGTCGGACAAATTTTCGCGGGCGGCAAGACTTGCGGCCAGATGGTCGGAGGCCTTGTCGGAGATGGTATAGACCGTCGCGCCGCGGATGTCCTTCTGGCGCAGCGCGTCCGCATGAAGCGAAATGAAGAGATGGGCGCCCTTGTTGCGGGCGATCTGTACGCGCTGGGGAAGCGAGAGGAAGACGTCCTTGTCGCGGGTGAGGAAAGCCTCGATCCCGGCGCCCTTGTTCAGGGCCTCGACGAGATCTTTCGCGAAGGCGAGCGTTACATGCTTCTCCTCCGTCTTCGTTTCGCCGGCGAGCGCACCGGTATCGATGCCGCCATGGCCCGCATCGATCGCGATGATGAACGGCCCGCCTTCCCTCGTGGGAGCGACGGCAACCGGCCTGTCGGTCTTGGCGGCGGCGACCGATCCGGTCCACTGCTGTTCGCCGAGAAGCGCATCGAAGCGCGCCTGATCGACGCGCTCGGCATCGAGCACGAGCCGGTAGCCCTTGCCCCCCTCTTCCGCGACGACTTCCGCATGGGTTACCGCCACGGGGCCTTTCGCCGAAAGGACGATGCGGGAGTTGCCCGCCCCCATGCCGCCGTAGCGGATCGCATCGAAGAGGCCGCGCGGTTCAAGGCTGTCCGCCTTG
Organism: Ensifer sp. EB106-05-01-XG146; assembly: GCF_058791875.1. NCBI lineage: Bacteria > Pseudomonadati > Pseudomonadota > Alphaproteobacteria > Hyphomicrobiales > Rhizobiaceae > Ensifer > Ensifer sp. EB106-05-01-XG146. The sequence goes on along the minus strand of NZ_JBYTDX010000001.1, from coordinate 1,112,917 downwards.
AGGCCGAAGGCCGTTTCCGGCAGGTCGACCACGACGCGAACGGGATCGGCTACGTAGTGCAGGGAGAATTCCGGTTTGCGATCGAACTCGACGACGACGCGCGTGCGTGCATCGTCACCGGCGATCCGCGCAGCAAAGGCGAGCAAGGGCCCCGGCTCGGCGGCAACAGCCGCCGGCACGTTCAAAAGAAGACCGCCGGCAAGCAGCGATGCTCCGAGCAGAAGCCTGCCCGTGCGCGACATCAACGACAACAGCGAACCACGCATACAAACCGCCAAAGGCCTCACCTCGGGCTCTCCACCACTTTCTCAGAAAACCAAACAGCAGCCGACGCACGGCTGCTGGACGCACAGGTTGATCAATGAACCCTTATGGTTAACCAATGCTTGACAATGATCATCTTCCCCGGCCCGCCGGGACAATCGATTTACCGTTTATCGACCTACTCCACGTGGACAAGCGAATCGATCATTATTGTGGCGGCACGGGCTTTTCCCTTGCCAATGTGACATAGAAAACATAAAAGCGTCACAAGGAGAAAGTGTTGACGGGATAGAACAGTCGACCGGGCAGCCGGAGCTTCTCCAAAGCTTGGCGCCAGGGTGCGGTCGAACCGGATTGACCGGTTAACTTATCGCAATTCCGCGGTCGCAAGTGTTCATCCGCCGTCGCTGCATTTCCTCCCCGTACACTGGATCGCAAATTTCCGGCGGTGGCCGGAGTTCTTGATGGTGATTTTTCACCGACGCCCGCAAGCGGGCGCATTCATCGGGTCTTCATGAGACCTTGGACATTGGCATTCTTGTTTGGTCATTGATGTTGACTCAGCAGTATCGGTCAGAAGTAGCGCGGCCCCGGGACACACATGTTCCGGCTGTCGTCTGGCTGCTGCACCATCGCCTGCGCCAAACAGGAACTTTCATATCCGGCGCACCTTCCGACGTGTTTGGCAGTCTTCCTAAGGAAGCAGGTCTGTCTCCCGTTCCGCTGGCGCGCCGAGGAGCACAGCTTAGATGGCAGAGAAAATGCTTATCGATGCGTCTCATTCAGAAGAGACGCGCGTCGTTGTCGTTCGCGGGAACCGCATAGAAGAGTTCGACTTCGAGTCGGAACATAAGAAGCAGATCCGCGGCAATATCTATCTGGCGAAGGTCACCCGGGTGGAGCCCTCGCTCCAGGCCGCCTTCGTCGACTACGGCGGCAACCGCCACGGGTTCCTGGCTTTCGCCGAAATCCATCCCGACTACTACCAGATCCCGCTCGCCGATCGTCAGGCGCTCTTGAAGGCCGAAGCCGAAGAAGCGCGGCGTGACGACGACATCGAGCATGTCGAGACCGCCCCTGCCCCGGCAAGCGAACTTTCCGTTCCCGTAGACCTCGAAGTCGTCGCGGAAACTGAAGCCGAGCCGGTCGCAGCCGTCGCTGACGCCGCACCGGTCGTCGAAGAGGAAGCGCCGGCCGAAAAGCCGAAGGCGAAGCCGAAGCGCACCCGCAAGACCAAAGCCAAGGCCGCTGAAGAAGCGGCTGCTGCATCGACCGATGGCGACGAGAGCAATGGCGGCGAAATGGCTGCCATGGTCGATACCGACGCCATTTCCGAAGATGTCGACAGCCGCCGTCGCCATGACGACGACGATGATGACGACGACAGTCACGACGGCGAAAAGGAAATCATCGAATCCGTCGGCGCCGAAGACGCCATGGAAGAAGTTCCGGATCGCCAGGTTCGCAAGCCGCGCAAGCAGTACCGCATCCAGGAAGTCATCAAGCGCCGCCAGATCCTGCTGGTTCAGGTCGCCAAGGAAGAGCGCGGCAACAAGGGCGCGGCACTGACGACCTACCTGTCGCTCGCCGGTCGCTACTCGGTGCTGATGCCGAACACCGCACGTGGCGGCGGCATCTCCCGCAAGATCACCAATCTGCAGGACCGCAAGCGCCTGAAGGAAATCGCCCGCGGCCTCGAAGTGCCGCAGGGCATGGGCGTGATCCTGCGCACCGCCGGTGCCAACCGCACCAAGGTCGAGATCAAACGCGACTTCGAATATCTGATGCGCCTGTGGGAAAACGTCCGCACGCTGACGCTGAATTCCACGGCCCCCTGCCTCGTCTATGAAGAAGGCAGCCTGATCAAGCGCTCGATCCGCGACCTCTACAACAAGGACATCAGCGAGATCATCGTTTCCGGTGAGGAAGGCTACAAGGAAGCCAAGGGCTTCATGAAGATGCTGATGCCCAGCCACGCCAAGGTGGTTCAGCCTTACCGCGACGTGCATCCGATCTTCTCGCGCTCCGGCATCGAAGCGCAGCTCGACCGCATGCTGCAGCCGCAGGTAACGCTGAAGTCCGGTGGCTACATCATCATCAACCAGACCGAAGCCCTGGTTTCGATCGACGTCAACTCCGGCCGTTCGACGCGCGAGCACTCGATCGAAGACACCGCTCTCCAGACGAACCTGGAAGCGGCGGAAGAAGTGGCACGCCAGCTCCGCCTGCGCGACCTTGCCGGCCTCGTCGTCATCGACTTCATCGACATGGAAGAAAAGCGGAACAACCGCTCGGTCGAGAAGCGTCTGAAGGATTGCCTGAAGAACGATCGCGCCCGCATCCAGGTCGGCCGTATCTCGCATTTCGGCCTGCTCGAAATGTCGCGCCAGCGCATTCGCGCCTCGGTGCTCGAATCGACGATGCAGACCTGCCCGCACTGCAACGGCACGGGTCACGTCCGCTCGCAGTCTTCGGTTGCACTGCACGTCTTGCGCGGCATCGAGGAACACCTGCTGAAGAACACGACGCACGACATCACCGTGCGCACCATCCCGGATATCGCGCTCTACCTGCTCAATCAGAAGCGCGGCACGATCATGGACTACGAAGGCCGCTTCGGCGTTTCGATCATCATCGAGGCTGATGCCCATGTCGGCGCACAGCACTTCGCGATCGATCGTGGCGAGCCGGTCGAAAACCCGGTCAAGATCGAACAGCTGCTGCACTTCGAGCCGGAAGAGGAAGAAGACGACGTCGTGATCGAAGAGGATCTCGACGAGGAAGAAGCAGAAGAAATTGCCGGCGAACAGCGGCAGGAACAGCCGAAGGCTGCTGCCCAGTCCGACGATCAGAACGGACGCAAGCGCAAGCGCCGTCGCCGCCGGCGCGGCAAGGGCGGCCAGCAGGCCGAAGGCAGCGCTCTCCAGGTCTCCGAATCGGCAGGCGATGCCGACGACGGTTCTGATGAGGACGAAGGCGATGACGAGGGCGTCGATGCAGACGCCGCGACCGCCGATGGCGATCAGAAGCGCAAGCGCCGCCGCCGCGGCAAGCGTGGCGGCCGCCGCAACCGTCCGGAAGGCGAAGGTGAAGGCGAAGGCCAGCTTGAAGCCGGTGCCGATGCGGAAGCCGGCGACGACGGCGCAGAAGAAGCCGAAACCGTAGAGGCACCTGCCGCTGCGGCCGAGGTCGAAGTGGCTGTCGCTGTTGAGGAAACGGCTGTGGTTGCCGAAGAAGCCGAGGTAGCGGACGTAAAGCCTGCCAAGCCGAAGCGCACCCGCAAGAAGGCCGTCAAGGCTGAAGAACCGGCAGTAAGCGTCGACGAAGTTGCTCAGGCAGTGATCGAAGACCAGTCTGCGGTTGCCGACCCGGCCGTCGAAGCGGTGGAAGAGGCTGCGGCCGACCTTGCCGAAACCAAGCCTGTGCGTGCGAACCGCGACCTCTCGAAAATCGCTTCCGAACCGGTGGTGACGTCGAGCGCGACGAAGCCCGAAGAGGAAGAGCCGGGCAAGCCCAAGAAGGGCGGCTGGTGGCAGCGCCGCGGCTTCTTCTAAGAAGCCGCGCGGCCAGCGCCAAACTCTGAAAACACGAAAGGCCCGGAGCGATCCGGGCCTTTTCCTTTGGGCGGATGGCAGAAGGGACTTGCCCCTGCCTACCTGTTCAGAGCGTCACGCCAGCCACCGCGCGATCCTGTCCATGGCCTCGACCATGTCGGCCTCGGCGCCGGCATAGGAGAAGCGCATTGTGCGGTGCCCTTCCAGCGGATCGAAGTCGAATCCCGGGGTTGCCGCGACGTTGATCTCGGCGAGCATCCGCTTGGCAAAGGCCATGCTGTCATTGGTAAAGCGGGTGACATCCGCATAGGCGTAGAAGGCACCGTCCATCGGCGAGGCGATCGAGAAGCCGATCTCCGGCAACCGCTTCATGAGCATGTCCCGGTTGGCGGCATAGGCGGCCTTGTAACGGTCGAGCTCCTCATGCGCGTTGAGTGCTGCTTCTGCCGCGATCTGCGAGAGCTCGGGCGGCGAGATGTAGAGGCTCTGGGCGATGCGCTCGAAGCCGCGCACCTTGTCAGCCGGCAGCACCATCCAGCCGATCCGCCAGCCGGTCATGCAATAGTATTTCGAGAAGGAGTTGATGACGATTACCTCGTCGGTCACCTCCAGCGCGCTTGCCTCTTCGCCGGCAAAGGTCAGTCCGTGATAGATCTCGTCGGAGATGAAGGCGATCGATTCGGCCCGGCAATAGTCAGCCAGCGCCTTGAGGCCCGCCCTGCCCGTCACCGTTCCGGTCGGGTTGGCTGGGCTCGCCAAGAGCACGCCCTTCAATGGACGGCCTATTTTCGCAGCGGCACGCGAAAGACTTTCAGGCGTCAGAGTGAAGCCGGTCTCGGCATTGGCCTCGACCTCGACGACCGTCAGGCCAAGCGCTGCGAGGATGTTGCGATAGGCCGGATAGCCGGGCCTCGCGATCGCGACGCAATCGCCAGGATCGAAGAGGGCCAGGAAAGCGAGATTGAAGCCTGCGGATGAGCCGGTGGTGACCGCGACCCGCTGCGGATCGAGCGCGATGCCGTGGCGCTTTTCATAGTGCCGGGCGATTGCTGTGCGCAGCGACAAGGTGCCGAGCGCGTCGGTATAGCCGAGCCGGCCATGTTCAAGCGCTTTGCGCGCCGCTTCAAGAGCTGCCTTCGGCGCCGGGTGGGCGGGCTGCCCGACGGCCATCGAGATCACCGGGTGGCCGGCATCCCGGCGACGGGTCGCCTCCGCCAGTACGTCCATCGCATGGAAAGGTTCGACGGCACTGCGTTTTGACAAATCTACCAACGGAAAATCCTCGATATGCGGCTGTTCTCCAGCCCTTTGCCCGATGAAAATGACCTTCACAAGTCCGCGAGTGCCGTATTTCCGCCGATTTTGCCGTTTCGTTTCCGCGGCACCCACCCTATGCTGCCGGCATATTGCGGATACGAGGAATCCTGTTGTCATTCAGAACAGCCGGTTGACCCGGCGACACGCGATGGACGACACACGGGATACGCAAGGACAACGAGGTAGAAATGAACTTCAGCACCAAGATGATTGCCGCCGGGACGCTCGCAGCGCTCGTGGCCGGGGTCAGCCTGCCCCAGAACGCATTCGCGCTCGACGCGAAGCAGAAGGAAGAGATCGGCGCCTTCATCAAGGAATACCTGATCGCCAATCCGGAGATCATGCTCGAGGTCCAGGAGGCGCTGACGACGAAACAGCGCGCCAAGCAGCAGGAAGCGGCGGAAAGCGCGATCACCGAGAACAACAAGGCGATCTTCAATTCCGACTACGACATGGTGCTCGGCAATCCCAAAGGCGACGTCACCGTTGTCGAGTTCTACGACTACAACTGCGGCTACTGCAAACGCGCGCTTTCCGACATGGACGACATCCTCGCCAAGGACAAGAACGTGCGCTTCGTGCTGAAGGAACTGCCGATCCTCGGACCGGATTCGCTGGCCGCCCACAAGGTGAGCGCCGCCTTCCGCCTGGTCGCTCCGGAAAAATACGGCGACTTCCACCGGGCGCTGCTCGGCGGGGAAGACCGCGCCACGGAGGAGACAGCGCTTGCGGTTGCCGCCAAGCTCGGCGTCTCCGAAAAGGACCTGCGCGCGAAAATGGAAAAGGAGCCGCATGATGCGGCCGTGCGCGAGGCCTACAGCCTTGCCAACGACCTCGGCATTACCGGAACGCCCTCCTACGTCATCGGCAACGAAGCGGTCTTCGGGGCCGTAGGCGCCGAGGAGATCGAGGGCAAGGTCGCCAATATGCGCGAATGCGGCAAGACCGCCTGCTGACAAACCTTCCCATGACTGTGGACAAATCCCGCGTGGGCCCAAAGGGCTTTTCCTCGCGGGACCATCAGTCTATAGGTAACCCTCCATGACCGGACCGGAATCCCTTATGCCATCGACCATTTTCGTGCTGAACGGCCCCAACCTGAATGCGCTGGGCAAGCGCGAGCCGGGTATTTATGGCGGCCAGACGCTGGCCGACATCGAGGCCATGTGCAAGGCGGAAGGCAAGGCGCTCGGATTCGACGTCGATTTCCGCCAGTCGAACCATGAGGGAATGCTGGTCGATTGGCTGCACGAGGCCGGCAACGTCGCCGCGGGCGTGGCAATCAACCCGGCCGCCTATGGCCACACGTCGATCGCGCTTCACGATGCCATCCGCGCCATCGGCATTCCGGTCGTCGAACTGCACCTCTCGAACATCCATGCGCGTGAGGAGTTCCGCCACAAGTCGATGATCGCACCCGCCGTCAAGGGCGTCATCTGCGGCTTCGGCGCCCAGAGTTACATTCTTGCGCTGCATGCGCTAAAGAACCTGACAAATCCGTCGAAATAAAAAGAACACAAGAGGCTCATATTCCATGGCTGACAAGAAACCAGGTATCGACCAGGCGCTGATCCGCGATCTCGCCAACATTCTCAAGGACACCGATCTGACCGAGATCGAAGTCGAGCAGGACGACCTGCGCATTCGCGTTTCGCGCAACGGCACGCCGGTTGCCATGCCGATGGCCATGCCGCAGATGCCGGCTTACCAGATGCCCGCCGCAGCGGCCGCTCCTGCAAACGCCGTTGCTGCTCCTGTCGCCGAGAGCGCCCGTGCATCGAAGAATGCCGTGACCGCGCCGATGGTCGGCACTGCCTATCTGTCTCCCGCACCGGGAGCCCGCCCCTTCGTTGAGGTCGGCGCCACGGTCAAGGAAGGCCAGACGATCCTCATCATCGAAGCGATGAAGACAATGAACCAGATCCCGGCTCCGCGCTCGGGCAAGGTCACCGAAATCTTCGTCCAGGACGCAGCCCCCGTCGAATATGGCGAACCGCTGATCGTAATCGAATAAGGCGGCGCGGCGATGATCTCGAAAATTCTCATTGCCAATCGCGGCGAAATCGCCCTTCGCGTGCTTCGTGCCTGCAAGGAACTCGGCATCGCCACGGTCGCCGTTCATTCCACGGCCGACGCCGACGCCATGCATGTGCGCCTCGCCGACGAGAGCGTTTGCATCGGCCCGCCGCCCTCGCGCGATAGCTATCTGAACATTCACCAGATCGTCGCCGCCTGCGAAATCACCGGTGCCGACGCTGTGCATCCAGGCTACGGCTTCCTGTCGGAAAACGCCAAGTTCGCCGAAATCCTTGAAGCGCACGACATCACCTTCATCGGCCCGACGGCGGAACACATCCGCATCATGGGTGACAAGATCACCGCCAAGCAAACGGCGCAGGAACTTGGCATCCCGGTCGTTCCGGGCTCCGACGGCGAAGTGAAGCCGGAAAACGCCCTCGAAGTCGCCCGCAAGATCGGTTTCCCGGTCCTGATCAAGGCAACCGCCGGCGGCGGCGGCCGCGGCATGAAGGTCGCCCGCAGCGAGGCTGACCTCGAGGAAGCCGTTGCGACGGCCCGCACCGAAGCGCTTGCCGCTTTCGGCAACGACGCCGTCTACATGGAGAAGTACCTCTCCAAGCCGCGCCACATCGAAATCCAGATCGTCGGCGACGGCGCCGGCAATGCGGTGCATCTCGGTGAACGCGATTGCTCGCTGCAGCGTCGTCACCAGAAGGTCTGGGAAGAGGCAAACTCCCCGGCGCTCAACGTCGACCAGCGCATGAAGATCGGCCAGGTCTGCGCCGACGCCATGAAGAAGCTGAAGTATCGCGGCGCCGGCACGATCGAATTCCTCTACGAAAACGGCGAGTTCTATTTCATCGAAATGAACACCCGTCTTCAGGTCGAGCATCCGATCACCGAGGCGATCACCGGCATCGACCTGGTGCACGAGCAGATCCGCGTCGCCTCCGGCGGTGGCCTCTCGGTCCGGCAGGAAGACATCGTGTTCTCCGGACACGCGATCGAGTGCCGCATCAATGCCGAAGACCCGCGCACCTTCGTCCCATCCCCGGGCACGATCACGCATTTCCATGCGCCGGGCGGTCTTGGCGTGCGCGTCGACTCGGGTGCCTATCAGGGCTACCGGATCCCGCCTTACTACGACAGCCTGATCGGCAAGCTGATCGTGCACGGCCGTACCCGCGTCGAATGCATGATGCGTCTGCGCCGCGTGCTTGACGAATTTGTCATCGACGGCATCAAGACGACGCTTCCGCTGTTCCAGGACCTGATCAATAATCAGGACATTGCCAACGGCGACTACGATATCCACTGGCTGGAGAAGCATCTGGCCGCCACGTCCGAGTAAGGACCTGACATTGAAGGGGACGCGCAGCAAGCAGCCCGATATTACGCCGGACATGCTGCTGCGCGCCTATTCGATCGGCCTCTTCCCGATGGCCGATTCGGCTGACGACCCGGAAATCTTCTGGGTCGAGCCGGAAATTCGCGGGGTGATCCCGCTCGCAGGCTTCCACACCTCTCGCAGCCTCGCCAAAACCATCCGCCGAAAGCCCTTCGACATCCGCTTCAACACCGCGTTCGAAGCGGTCATGGACGGCTGCGCTGCCCCTGCTCCCGACCGGCCAACCACCTGGATCAACAACAAGATCCGCACGCTCTACGCGACGCTGCATACGATGGGCTATGCCCACAGCGTCGAGGCGTGGGAAGGCGACCAACTGGTTGGCGGACTTTACGGCGTTTCGCTCGGCTCGGCCTTCTTCGGCGAAAGCATGTTTTCCAGACGCACCGACGCCTCGAAGATCTGCCTCGTCCATCTGGTCGAGCGACTGAAGGCGCGTGGCTTCGAACTGCTCGATACACAGTTCACCACCGAGCACCTGAAGTCGTTCGGTGCCATCGACGTGCCAAAGGCGGAATACGAAGTGCTTCTGGCGAACGCGATGTCGTCGCCCGACCTCGCCTTCTAACCAAGCCAAATCTCAAAGAATGGGAATACGCCGCCGCTCAGCGCTTCTGCGCGGTGTCCGGCGGCGGCAGGTCCGAGGTCGCCTTGCAGGACTGCAGCCAGACGTCATAGACCGGATGCTCGACGGCGTTCAGACCGGGGCTATCGGCAAACATCCAGCCGGTGAAGATGCGGCGGATCTTGCGGTCGAGTGTGATTTCCTCGACCTCGACGAAGGTCGTGATCTTCTGCGCTTCCGTGTCGTCACGGCTGTAGCAGACGCGCGGCGTGACCTGAAGGGCGCCGAACTGCACGGTCTCGCCGATGTAGACGTCGAAAGTGGTGATGCGGCCGGTGATCTTGTCGATACCGGAGAACACGGCGACGGCGTTGGAAAGGCGGGCTGCGTCAACCGCTTCCGCAGATGCGACCAGCGGCAAGGCGGCAAGCAGGGACAAGCCCAAACGCCGTGTTCCTTGGCCGATTGCCTTGCGCAGATCAGAACCTGCCATAGTCGCCTGTCTCCCGCGTATCCTGTTCGTCATCGATGGATTTCAGGCGCTAACCATCAATTGTGGCCGCGCCATGATCGAGGAACCCATTCCGCGGTCCGTCGTCGTCACTGAGAACAGATTATTCAGGAGCCGGGCGTCCAGGCGTCGTAGTCGCCGGTCACGCGGGGACGCTTGCCGGTGGCGGCAATCGAGCCCTGCGGGCGGTAGGCGTTGGCCGTTCCGGTCGGATTGGCGCGGTGCGCCTTCTGCCATTCGCGCGGCGTGTACTTTTCATCAGCCGGAGAAACGTCGGTCCGGTGATGCATCCAGCCGTGCCAGCCGGCCGGAATGGCGGAGGCTTCGGCGTAGCCGTTGTAGATCACCCAGCGGCGGGTGCGGCCTTCGGAGTCCTTGCCGCCCTGGTAGTAGACATTACCGAGTTCGTCTTGACCGACCCGTTGACCGTGGCGCCAGGTGTGAAAGCGCGTTCCGATCGTCTGTTCGTTCCACCAGGTGAAAATCTGCAGCAGGAGCTTCATGGATGCCGTCCTTGACCGGCCGTTGGGAAGGCGGCCAGATACCAAAACAATGTTCCCGCTTATGCCCCGCCGCTCAGGGCTTGTCCAGTGATTCCGAGGCGGAGGCGGTCATTTCAACGGCAGCTGAAAGCCGAAGTGGCTGCGCGCAAAGCCGAGACGCTCGTAGAACCGATGCGCATCGGTGCGCACGGCGTTGGACGTGAGCCTTACCTTCTTTGCGCGCTTCTCCCGCGCCTCGCCGATCGCATGGCGCATCATGCGCTCACCGATCCCACGGCCGCGCATGTCCGCACGCGTCTGGACCGCTTCGACGATCAGGCTGGAGCTTCCACGCCCCGACAGAGACGTGTGCAGCGCGGTTTGAAAAGTGCCGACGACCTGCCCTCCAAGAACCGCAACAAAGAGTGTCTGCAGCGTCGAGGCTTCAATCCGGTCGAAGGCAGCGGCGTAGTCCGAGAAGGCCTCGGGGTCGGTCGTGTCGCCGTGGCCGCCGAGCGGATCATTGGCGAAGAGCGCGACGATTGCTTCGAGGTCCTTACGCTCGGCCTTGCGGATCAAGAGTTCGGTCGCGTCCATGGTTTCCCCGCTCACATCGTTCATCGCCCGCGGATCAAACACCCGGAGGTAACGGCGCGATGACAGAGCCGCGCCTCTCAAGCTTATCCACAGGCATGCGAAACTTCAGGCAATCGGACGGATCGCCTAGCCGAGAAGCGGCTTTTCCAGAGCGATGGCCGGCAGACCGGACGGGTCGTCAACCGGGGTCTCGCCCACTTCGGCAAAGCCGTGCGCGCGATAGAAGGTGAGCGCGTGCAGGTTCTGCGGCTCGACCTCGACGCGCATGCGCTCGGCGTCCGGGAAGCAGGTTTCGAGTTCGGCGAAGATATCGCGGCCGACGCCCTGGCGCTGGAACTTCGGAAGGACATAGAGCTGGTGCAGCACCACCGTCTTGGCTTGCGTGTCGGACATCGCCGCATAGCCCATGCCGCCCAGCTGCCCTCCATCGTCGGCAACAAGAAACTCGGCGTTCTTGCGCGCGAGTCGGGCTTTGAGCGCCGGCAGCGAATGCCAGCGCTCCGTGAGTTCGTTGACCTTCTCGACACCGTAGAAAGTGTCATAGGTCGCGTGCCACGTTTCGATCAGCAGAGCGCGAACCTTCTCCAGGTCGCGCTCGCTTGCCGTGCGCACGAAGAACATCGTTATTCCTCGATGCCGAGCTTGGCCTTGACGAGCGCCTGTACGGCCTGCGGGTTGGCCTTGCCGCCGGTCGCCTTCATCACTTGGCCGACGAACCAGCCGGCGAGCGAAGGCTTGGCCTGCACCTTGGCGACCTGATCCGGGTTGGCGGCGATGATCTCGTCGACGGCCTTCTCGATGGCGCCGGTGTCGGTCACCTGCTTCATGCCGCGCGCTTCAACGATCTCGGCCGGGTCGCCGCCCTCGTTCCAGACGATCTCGAAGAGGTCCTTGGCGATCTTGCCGGAGATGGTCTCGGCCTTGATGAGATCGATGATGCCGCCGAGCTGTGCCGGGGAAACCGGAGTCTCTTCAATGGCTTTGCCGGCTTTGTTCAAGGCACCGAGCAGGTCGTTGATGACCCAGTTGGCGGCAATCTTGCCGTCGCGCCCTTCGGCAACCGCCTCGAAATAATCGGCGATCGACTTTTCGGAGACGAGCACCGAGGCGTCATAGACCGAGAGGCCGAGGTCGCGCACGAAGCGCTCCTTCTTGTCGTCGGGCAGTTCCGGCAGGTCGGCCTTCAGCGCCTCGACGAAAGCATCGTCGAACTCCAGCGGCAGCAGGTCCGGATCCGGGAAGTAGCGGTAGTCGTGCGCGTCTTCCTTGGAGCGCATCGAGCGGGTCTCGCCCTTGTTCGGGTCGAACAGGCGGGTCTCCTGGTCGATGCTGCCACCGTCCTCAAGAATGCCGATCTGGCGGCGTGCTTCGTATTCGATCGCCTGGCCGATGAAGCGGATCGAGTTGACGTTCTTGATTTCGCAGCGCGTGCCGAAACCCTCGCCCGGACGACGCACGGAAACGTTGACGTCGGCGCGCATCGAGCCTTCGTCCATGTTGCCGTCGCACGTGCCGAGATAGCGCACGATCGAGCGCAGCTTCGTCATGTAGGCCTTGGCCTCATCCGACGAGCGCATGTCCGGCTTGGAGACGATCTCCATCAGCGCCACGCCCGAGCGGTTGAGGTCGACATAGGACATCGACGGATGCTGGTCGTGCATCGACTTGCCGGCATCCTGTTCCAGATGCAGGCGCTCGATGCCGATCTCGACATCCTCGAACTGGCCCTGACGATCCGGGCCGACCGAAATGATGATCTTGCCCTCGCCGACGATCGGATCCTTGAACTGCGAGATCTGATAGCCCTGCGGCAGGTCCGGATAGAAATAGTTCTTGCGGTCGAAGATCGAGCGATTGTTGATCGCGGCCTTGAGGCCGAGACCGGTGCGCACCGCCTGCTTCACGCATTCCTCGTTGATCACGGGCAGCATGCCGGGCATAGCGGCATCGACCAGCGAGACGTTCGCATTCGGCGCATTGCCGAACTCCGTCGATGCGCCCGAGAACAGCTTCGAATTGGAAAGCACCTGGGCATGGACTTCCATGCCGATGATGACTTCCCAGTCGCCAGTGGCGCCGGGGATGAAGCGTTTCGGATCGGGGGTGCGGACGTCGACAATGCTCATATCATGCTCTTCTTTGAAGCCTGAATTCTTGGTTTCTCGGTAGAACAATTGGTCCGCCGGTGCAAGTTGTTCGGCTGGATCAGAAGCGCCATATGCAATCTCATGCGGACGGCGAGCCTCTCTTAACCACCGTTTAGCGCCTATCGGCAAGACTTCGCTCATGTCCATCGGCCCTGCCCTGCTCTCGTTCGCAATTCTCGTCAACTTGGCGGCCTTCGGGCTGTTCTGGTACGACAAGCGAGCGGCGCGCTCCGGCCGACGGCGGATCAGCGAGCGGACCCTGCTCACTCTCGCCTTTTTCGGCGGCAGCCCGGGAGCGATGACGGCGCGCCATATCTTCCGACACAAGACGCGTAAGGAACCCTTTCGCACGCGCCTCGCGTTGATCATCGTCTTGCAAGTGGCGCTGGCGGCCATTGGCACCCTGGCGTTGCAATGACACCTTGACGCGCGAACGACGGCCTTTTAGGAAGGCACCGTTCTATTGGAGTTTTTATGTTCCGTTCTTCGCCTGAGTCCCGGTAAAGCCCGTCCGCGTAATCCGCTTTGATTGCGCGCACGGGCCGGAAACGTCACCCCGCATCTTCAGTAATTTGCGGAACGTTTTCCTGCGTTCAAACGAACGCGATTCCGGAACATTCGGACAATGGACATCTCGCGCGCAGAACAGCGCATTCTTCATCATTTGGCCCAGGGCGGCCGCATCGAAATCACCCGCGACGACAAGGCGATCACCGAAATCCGGTGCTTCACCCGTGACGGCTGGGTCTATCCCGGCTTCGACCTCGAACTTTTCCGCAAATTGAAGCGGAAGAAGGCGATCTCATCGTCCGGCGGAAAACCCTACCGCATCACGGAACGCGGGCTGCAGCTCGTGCGCTCCGAACTTAACAACCGCTAGCGGCGAATACGAACGATACCGGGCATGCCAGCATGCCCGGTATCGTCAGATGCGTACTTTACTTTACGGAAAGCGACTTACGTTGCGTGAGCGCTCGACGGGGCAGCGCATTGCACGCGGTCGCGGCCCGCAGCCTTCGCCTGGTAGAGCGCGCGGTCGGCCGCAAGCAGCAAGCCGTCGAGACCGGTGTCGCGGGTCATGACTTCGGCAGCGCCGATGCTGATGGTGACGTCGATCCTTCCGCCCTGCTCCAGGTCGATATGGAGCGCGCGCACGGCCTCGAGCAGTCGCTCGGCGACCTTGAGCGCATCAGTCGGGGATTGCCGAACCAGCACAACGGCAAACTCTTCTCCGCCAAGCCGACCGACGAGATCCTCAAAACGCAGCGTCCCGCGAACGGCGCCTGCGACCGAGACCAGCACCTGATCGCCCACGGCGTGACCATAGGTGTCATTGATCGCCTTGAAGCGGTCGATGTCGAGCATCATCACCACCGTCCCGCCTTTTCGGGCGACCGGCGCTGCGATCAGCGCGGCCGCGCGCGCCATGAAGGTCGCGCGCGCCAGGCACTGGGTCAGAAAATCATAATCGACCGCATGGGACAGGCGCCCGATCAGCGCCCGTCGTGCGGCATCGACGCTGGCGACCGCCAGCGGGCAGAGCGCAAGAAGGGTCGTCCCCAGCCGGGTGGAGGTGAGCGTCTCCTCGGCCACGCCGCTGACGCCGAGATGCAGGGCGCCGGAGGCAACGGCAATCTGCGTCAACACACAGACGATCGCCGTCAGGATCGTCACCGGGAACAAGCCATAGCTGAGCGCGCACCACAAGAGTGCCGGCACCGGGAAAGCGAAAGCGCCTGGGCCGCCGATGACGAGCGCCGCAGCGCAGGACAAGACCAGGGAGACGAACGGCCAGACGGTTGCAGAAGCAGAGGCCGTTGAAACCGTCATTCTCGTGGCACGGGATCGCAAACCGTCTTCAGGAAGCGGCGCTGCCAGGAAAACCGGGAGCAGAACCACATAATTGACCAGCTCGGTGGTGAGCCAGGCGACGAATGCGTCCGCGACGGGTTTGCCGAAGGACAGGTGAACCGCGACCGCTCCGACGAGCGAGGCGCCCATCGCCGCCAGGGAGGAGGCAGCGAACATGTAAAGGACCGAGCGCGCCCGGCGCAGGTGCCGATGCTCCGGCGAAAAGCGGCGATAGAGCAGGAAGCCGATGACGACGCCGACCATGTTGGCCGCATTCAGCGCCGCAGCTTCATAGAGATCCGCGCCGGTCACCAGGTCCGCAAGAACGTAGGCCAATGCCGCCGTCAGCCATCCAGCCGGGCTGGCGAGCGACGGTTTTCTGATCAGCAGACCGAGCAGGATCGCATTTGCCGGCCAGATCGAAGCCAGCATGCCGACCGGGCGACTCAAGATGCCGAGCACGCAGGCGGTGAAGACGATCACGCACAGGCCGGCAAGCCAAAACGAATGGTGGAAAGGTCTCAGAACCAACGGTCGCGGAACCGTTTTATCCAGCATCTGCAACAAGCGCCCCCCTTGCGGTGCCCCACCACCACGTCATACCCCATAATATTTCATGGGCCTAATGAATGCGGTGTGAATAGGCCAGCCGGCTTTGCGCGTGGCTGCCATGCATGAGGTGGCGGGGTGTCAATGATCCGGGCTTTGCTCCAGAGATTTGCTCAGACCGATGAAGGCAACGTCGCTGTCGAGTTGCGGCGCATAGGCGGTCGACAGCCAACTCACGCCATAGCCGTGATTGCGGAAGAAGCGCACGGCGCGGTCGTTGCGCGCGTGCGTCTTGGTGGTGGCCGCGTCGAATCCGTCCGCAGCAATACGACGCTCGATCTCAGCAAGCAGCAGCCCGCCGAAGCCCCTGCCCTGGAGCTGCGGCTCGATCCACAGATCGGAGATCGCATTGTCGAAGTTCTCGCACGCCACCCAACCGCAGATGGCGCCCTCGCCTTCGACGAGCAAAACGGAAAGCCAGTGATCGAACAGAAAACGGAGAAATGCGGCCTCGGCCACGCGCCGCATCTTTTCGCCATCGGCGAGGCCCGCAATTGCCGACTGCCAGGATCTAAGGCCGATTTCGGCCAGCCGGTCGACGTCGCCGGCGCGGGCATGGCGGATGACGGGCATGACGCGGTCTCCTTCCGCGATGCAACCGAAGAAGAAAGGGCGGTACCTAGTCGGTACCGCCCCTCAAGAGTTTACCACCACTTGGTGGGTGTGAAGCGGCCGGCCGCCTGTTCGATCACATGCGCGGTCTTGAACAGCGTTTCTTCCTCGAACGGCTTGCCGATCAGCTGCAGGCCAAGCGGCAGGCCCTTGTGGTCGAGACCGCCGGGAACGGCGATACCGGGAAGGCCGGCCATGTTCACCGTCACCGTGAAGATGTCGTTGAGGTACATCTTGACCGGATCGGATGCCAGATCCTCGTCGGCGATGCCGAAGGCAGACGACGGCGTCGCCGGCGTCAGGATGGCGTCAACGCCGGCGTGGAACGCCAGTTCGAAGTCGCGCTTGATCAGCGTGCGCACCTTCTGTGCCTGCAGATAGTAGGCATCGTAGTAGCCGGCCGAAAGCACGTAGGTGCCGATCATGATGCGGCGCTTGACTTCGTGACCGAAGCCGGCTGCGCGCGTCTTTTCGTACATGTCGACGATGTCCTTGCCGTCTACGCGCAGGCCGTAGCGAACGCCGTCATAGCGGGCAAGGTTCGAGGAGGCCTCGGCCGGAGCGACGATGTAGTAGGCCGGCAGCGCGTATTTCGTGTGCGGCAGGGTGATGTCGACGATCTCGGCACCGGCTTCCTTCAGCCAGGCAATGCCCTGCTGCCAGAGCGTTTCGATCTCTTCCGGCATGCCATCGACGCGGTATTCGCGCGGAATGCCGATCTTCATGCCCTTGATCGACTTGCCGATCGCGGCTTCGTAATCAGGCACCGGCAGATCGACCGAGGTCGTGTCCTTGGCGTCGACGCTTGCCATCGACTTCAGGAGGATCGCGGCATCGCGCACGTCACGGGCGATCGGGCCTGCCTGGTCGAGCGACGAGGCGAAAGCAACGGTGCCCCAGCGCGAGCAGCGACCATAGGTCGGCTTGATGCCGACGGTGCCGGTGAAGGCTGCCGGCTGGCGGATGGAGCCGCCGGTATCGGTGGCGGTCGCGCCGGCGCAGAGATGCGCGGCAACGGCTGCGGCGGAACCACCGGAGGAGCCACCCGGCACGAGATCCAGATTGGAGCCCTTGGCGCGCCACGGGTTCTTGACCGCGCCGTAGTAGGAGGTCTCGTTCGACGAGCCCATGGCAAACTCGTCCATGTTCAGCTTGCCGAGCATGACGGCGCCGTCGTTCCAGAGGTTCTGGGTCACGGTCGATTCGTAGCGCGGCGCGAAACCGTCGAGGATGTGGCTGCAGGCCTGCGTGTGCACGCCTTCGGTAGCGAAGAGGTCCTTGATGCCGAGCGGGATGCCTTCGAGCGCACCGGCCTTGCCGGCGGCGATACGCGCATCCGAGGCCTTGGCCATCTCTCGTGCCTTTTCGGGCGTGACGGCGATGTAGGCGTTGATCGCCTCATTGGCGGCATCGATCGCGCCGAGATAGGCGTCGGTCAGTTCGACGGCGGTGATGTCCTTGGCGGCGAGCTTGGTGCGGGCTTCGGCAATCGTCAGGCTGGTAAGGTCGGTCATGGTAAAATCTGGCTTTCGCAATCAGAAACGTCGGGGCGGCTGGCGGGAGATTACTCGACCACCTTCGGAACGAGGAAGAAATTGCGATCGGAATTCGGCGCATTGGCGACGATGTCGTCGGCCTTGTTGCCGTCCGATACGGTGTCCGTCCGCTTCTTCATATCCATCGGCGTGACCGAGGTCATCGGCTCGACGCCATCGACATTCACTTCGGAGAGCTGCTCGACGAAACCGAGGATGCCATTGAGCTCACCCATCATCCGTTCGGCTTCTTCTTCGCTAACGGCGATACGGGCAAGGCGCGCGACGCGCTTCACGGTGGCAAGGTCTACGGACATGATCGTCTCCGGTAACTGGAACTTCCCCCGCTATAATGGCGCAGGGCGAGCCACGCAACGGGGGAATTGCCGGAGGACCGGGCCTCTTCTCAAAAGGCCCGGCGTAACATCAGATCTCGACGACGCCGCCGACGTGCGGCGTCGCCACCTTGGTCGACGCGCTTTCCATGCCGGCAACGAAGGTTTCCGGGGTCTGGTCGATGATCGGGAACGAGCCGTAATGGCAGGGGATGGCTGTCGAGAACTTGAAGAAGCGCTGGCAGGCCAGGGCCGCAACCGCCCCGCCCATGGTGAAACGATCGCCGATCGGCACGATGCCGATCTCCGGCTGATGCAGCTCGTTGATCAGCGCCATGTCGGAGAAGATGTCCGTATCACCCATGTGATAGAGCGTCGGCTCGTCCTCGAAATGCAGCACCAGGCCGTTGGCATTGCCGAGCGAGTGCGAGACGCCGTCCTCGGTCAGCTGCGCCGACGAATGCAGCGCGTTGACGAAGGTCGTCGAGAAACTACCGAGATTGATCGTGCCGCCGGTGTTCCCCATTTCCAGCGCCTTGACGCCATGCCGGCCGAGCCAGGCGGCAAGGTCGGCATTGGCAACGACCGTCGCGCCCGTCTCCTTGGCGATCGCAATGGTATCGCCGACATGGTCGCCGTGACCATGGGTCAGGAGAATGTGGGTGAGCCCGGCGGTCGCGTCCCGGCGCTCCTCGTCGCGGAACGCCGGATTGCCAGTAAAGAAGGGGTCGATCAGGATTTTGGACTTTGCCGTTTCGATGTGAAAGGCGGCATGGCCGAGCCATTTGATCTTCATGACGATCTCCCTGATGATTTGTCTGTCGCAACAGCATATGGATCAGACAACTCTCCGCGCAAAGATCGAATCGACAATCCCATGGCAATTCTCACCATCGAAGAACTCGCAGCCCAGCTACAGCCGAACCAGGCCATTGCAGGCCTCGACCTTGGCACGAAAACGATCGGCCTCTCGGTCTCCGATCTCGGTCGCCGCTTTGCGACCCCGCGCGAGGTGATCCGTCGGGTCAAGTTCGGCGTGGACGCGGAGGCGCTGCTGTCGGCAGCGACGAAAGAAAAGATCGCGGCCTTCGTCATCGGCCTGCCCGTCAATATGGACGGCAGCGAGGGGCCGCGCTGTCAGGCGACCCGCGCCTTCGTGCGCAACATGGAACAGAAAACGCCCCTGCCCTTCGCCTTCTGGGATGAACGGCTTTCGACCGTCGCGGCCGAGCGGGTGCTGATCGAGATGGACGTGTCACGACGCAAGCGGGCCGAACGCATCGATTCGGCCGCGGCCTCGTTCATTCTTCAGGGCGCGCTCGACAGGCTGGCGTCGCTGGCAAGAGACGGCCTCTCTGACTGAGGGGCCACGGCACCGAAGCGGCGACGATACCACGCCGCGATCTGGCGGCGCTTGCGAAAGCCGATGATGGCGAAAACGATCAGGCTGTCGACGACGATCGCGCGGGCTACGAGCGGCGGAATGGTTTCCGGCGGGATGCCGAGGACATTGCCGTAGATCTGGAACACCAGATCATGGGTTTGCCGCGTCAGCATGAAGAAGCCGAAGCTCATGTCGTAGTACGACAGGCCATACCAGGAGCCCAGCAGCAGGATCGGCCCGCCCCAAAGGATCAGAAACCACTTCATGCGGCCCCCCTTTCCGAGATCTGCCGAAAGACAACTGGGTAAATCGCGCGGTCAGCCAGCACGGCGGCCACAAGAACCATCGCGGGAACTGCGATATCTAGCGCCAGTCCGGCAAAAAACATCATCATGATGATCATAAGACCAGTTCTCACCGAACCGCTCCATTCCGGAATCCATTAAAATGCCGGATCAATCTCCGCCCTTGCGGCGACCCGCGCAACGTAAACCATTTGTTAAGGTTAATTTTCACAGGGCAGTCCGGTCGCGGATCCTTGAAGGCGGGACACTCCCGTTTGATCGCCGCCTCGTGCCACTAGCGCATTCCGGTCGGCGATGATTTGAGGTAGCGATAGACGTCCCGCACGCAGGCCCTCCCCCATGACCGTCGTCTTTGAAAGCATCCTTCCCGTCTTCCTGCTGGTCCTGCTCGGCGCCTGGCTCAAGCGTTCGACCTTGATCGATCAGAGTCTTTGGCTCGGGCTCGAGCAATTCGGCTACTTCATCCTTTTCCCGTCGCTGTTGTTTTCGACGCTCGCCCAGGCCGATTTTGCCGGATTGAAGGCCGATGCGACGGCGATCGCAACGATCGGAAGCGTCAGTTTGATGTCGGTCTTCGTGCTGCTGTTGTGGCCGATGCTGCGGAACCGCCAGGTATCAGGTGCATCCTTCACCTCGGTCTTCCAGACTGCGACACGCTGGAATGGGTTCATGGCGCTGGCGATCGCGCAGAAACTCTATGGCCCGATCGGCCTGACACTGACCGCCCTGGTGATGACGCTCGTGATCATCCCGATCAATCTCTACAATATCGGTGTTCTCGTCTGGTTTGGTGGTGGCAATCGCGACTTCCGCCGCTTCTTCGCCAAGATCGTCTCCAATCCGCTGATCGTCGCCTCGGTGCTCGGTATTCTCGTCAACATGAGCGGATTGAAGATCTACGGCCCAGTGATGGCCACGATCGATATGCTGGCAAGCGCCTCGCTCAGCCTCGGCCTGGTGATGGTCGGTGCGGGCCTGCGGGCATCCGATGCGCTCAAGCCCAGCAGGACGGCGTTGCTCGCGGTCTTCCTCAAGCTGATCGTGATGCCGGTCTTCATGGTGAGCGCGAGCTACCTGCTCGGCATTCGCGGCGATGCTCTGCTGGTCATCGCGCTCGGCGCGGCCGTGCCGACCGCGATGAACGGCTATCTACTGGCCAAGCAGATGGATGGCGACGCCGAACTCTATGCGGCGGTCGCGACCGTCCAGACGGTCGTTTCGTTCTTCACGATACCGCTCGTGCTCTGGCTGACGGCTTACGCCGCAGGGGGCTGACGGCTTACGCCGCAGGGGGCTGACGGCTTACGCCGGACGTCCTGCGGCTCAGGCCGCAGGGGGATAGAGAAGGTCCAGGATGTAGGCGGAATCGAAGCGCGAATCGAGCATGCCGTAGGTCGAGCGCCACCCGGCAGCCAGGCGCGATTCGAGGAAGGCATCGGCAATGCGACCGGCACCGAGACGGTAGAGCTCGGCGGCAGCGGCGGCGAGCGCCAGTTGCTCGACCAGCATGCGGGCCGCACCCTCATCACGCTCGCACAGCGACATGGCCGCGCGCAGCACGTCGATCGTCTTGCGACCGGACGGGCCGAGATCGCGGGCCAGCACGACGAAGAGCTGCTCGAACAGATCCTTGCCCTTGGCGAGAACCCGCAGCACATCCAGCGCCATGACGTTGCCGGAGCCTTCCCAGATGGCATTCACAGGCGCTTCGCGGTAGTGGCGCGCCAGTGCTCGCTCTTCCACATAGCCGTTGCCGCCGAGGCACTCCATCGCCTCATAGATCAGAGCCGGCGCGATCTTGCAGGCCCAGTATTTCGCAACCGGCGTCATGATCCGCGCGTAAGCCGCGTCTTCCACGCTGCTGCGCGCCTTGTCGAAGGCTTCGGCCAGGCGGAACGAAAGTGCGCTTGCCGCGGCAACGTCGAGCGCCATGTCGGCGAGCACGCGCGTCATCATCGGCTGGCTGACGAGCGGCTTGCCGAAAACCTTGCGGCCGCGGGTATGATGTACGGCTTCGGCAAGCGAGGCGCGCATCATGCCGGCGGAAGCGAGCGCGCAGTCGAGCCGCGTCAGCGTCACCATGTCGAGGATCGTGCGGAGGCCTGCATCCGGCGCGCCGAGAATGAAGCCGAACGTGTCTGAGAACTCGACCTCGGAAGACGCATTGGAGCGGTTGCCGAGCTTGTCCTTCAGCCGCTGGAACCGCAGGCCGTTGGCGCTGCCGTCTTCCAGGAGCCTCGGTACCAGGAAGCAGGCAAGCCCTTCGCGGGTCTGCGCCAGCATGACGAAAGCGTCGCTCATCGGCGCCGACATGAACCACTTGTGGCCATTCAGCCGATAGATGCCCTCGCCCACCCGTTCGGC
This sequence comes from Ensifer sp. EB106-05-01-XG146, assembly GCF_058791875.1. Lineage (NCBI taxonomy): Bacteria > Pseudomonadati > Pseudomonadota > Alphaproteobacteria > Hyphomicrobiales > Rhizobiaceae > Ensifer > Ensifer sp. EB106-05-01-XG146. The sequence goes on along the minus strand of NZ_JBYTDX010000001.1, from coordinate 1,091,058 downwards.
CGTCGAAGTGTTGGCGCGCACGTCGGTGCCGCCCTGCTTCTCGGTCATGCCCATGCCGACGGTGACGGCCGACTTCTGCATCCACGGACGGTTGGTGGAATCGTACTTTCGCGACAGGATCTTCGGCGCCCACTCCTTCTGCACCGCCGGCGACGCAGTGATCGCTGCAAGCGATGCACTGGTCATCGTCAGCGGGCAGAGATGACCGCATTCGAGCTGCGCCGTCAGATAGAAGCGGATCGCCCGCGTCTTGTGCGACTGGTTGCGCTCGTCCGGCAGATTTTCCCACGCGGACGCGTGCAGGCCCGAGGACATCGAGCGGCGCATCAGCGCATGCCAGGCCGGGTGGAACTCGACGACATCGAGACGCTCGCCGCGCGGCCCGTGGGTCTTCAGCTTCGGCGGACCTTCGTTCGCCATGCGCGCCAGTTCCTGGGCCTCCGGCGAGGTGACGTAGCGGCCGAGCACGTCGAACTCATCGCGCAGCGTCTTGCTCATGCCCGATGTGATGTCGACCACCAGCGGATCGGAGCGATAGGCGTTGACACCGGACCAGGGCTTGGGCTGGTTGAGCTCGGCGAGTTTCTGTTCAGTCCGGTTCATCTGATTCATGGGCCGGTTCTAGCGCAAGTTTCTCGACCACGGAACGGGGCGAAGAAAAGATAGGATCGCCGTTGCAAGTTTTCTGCGGACTGAACCGCGCAAGCCTTGCCGTGCCGGGGACCAGGTCTTATAGAGCGACCACATTTCCAGAGCGCAAGGGCGGCCCATGATCACTTTCCCGCATCGCCACCTGCTCGGCATCAAGGGGCTCACGGAGCAGGATATCACCTATCTGCTCGATCGCGCCGATGAAGCCGTCCAAATCTCCCGTCAAAGAGAAAAGAAGACGTCCACGCTTCGGGGTCTGACGCAGATCAACCTCTTCTTCGAGGCCTCGACCCGCACGCAATCTTCCTTCGAGCTTGCCGGCAAACGCCTTGGCGCCGACGTGATGAACATGTCGGTCGGCAATTCCTCGGTGAAGAAAGGCGAGACGTTGATCGACACGGCGATGACGCTGAACGCCATGCACCCGGACGTGCTGGTCGTGCGTCACTCCTCGGCCGGTGCCGCAGCCCTTCTCGCACAAAAGGTCTCCTGCTCCGTCGTCAATGCGGGCGACGGCCAGCACGAGCACCCAACGCAGGCGCTGCTCGACGCGCTGACGATCCGCCGCGCCAAGGGCAAGCTCTCGCGCATCATCGTGGCGATCTGCGGCGACGTGCTTCACTCGCGCGTTGCGCGCTCCAACATCCTGCTCCTGAACCAGATGGGCGCACGGGTTCGGGTCGTCGCACCGGCGACGCTGCTTCCCTCCGGGATCGCCGAAATGGGCGTCGAAGTCTACCACTCGATGGCCGAGGGCCTGAAGGATGCCGATGTCGTCATGATGCTGCGCCTGCAGCGCGAGCGCATGGCCGGGTCCTTCGTGCCGTCTGTACGCGAATACTTCCACTACTACGGGCTCGATGCGGAAAAGCTGAAGGCAGCCAAGGCGGATGCGCTTGTCATGCATCCCGGGCCGATGAACCGCGGCGTCGAGATCGCCTCGGAAATCGCCGACGGGCCGCAGAGCGTGATCGAACAGCAGGTCGAGATGGGCGTTGCCGTGCGCATGGCGGTTATGGAAACGCTGCTTCTCTCGCAGAACCAGGGGCCGCGCACATGACCAGACCACTCGTTCTGAAGAACCTTCGCATCGTCGATCCCTCGCGCAATCTCGATGAAGTCGGCACTGTTATCGTCGGCGACGACGGCCTTATCCTTGCTGCCGGTGCCGATGCCCAGAACCAGGGCGCGCCGGATGGCGCCTTCGTCAAGGACTGCGCCGGCCTCACCGCCGTTCCGGGCCTCGTCGATGCCCGCGTCTTTGTCGGCGAACCGGGAAGCGAACACCGCGAGACCTTCGAGTCCGCATCGCGGGCCGCCGCTGCCGGCGGCGTCACCACCTTCATCGCCATGCCGGAGACCGACCCTGTCATCGACGACATCGCGCTCGTCGAGTATGTGAAGAAGACGGCGCGCGACAAGGCGCTGGTCAACGTACACCCGGCCGCAGCGCTGACCAAGGGTCTTGCCGGCGAAGAGATGACCGAGTTCGGTCTGCTTCGCGAAGCGGGTGCTGTCTGCTTCACCAATGGTCGTCGCTCGATTCACGACACGCTGGTCCTGCGCCGCGCCATGACCTATGCGCGCGAATTCGGCGCCGTCATCTCCCTTGAGACGCGCGACAAGTATCTCGGTGCCAACGGCGTCATGCACGAGGGCCTGCTTGCAAGCTGGCTCGGCCTTTCCGGGATCCCGCGCGAAGCGGAGATCATTCCGCTCGAGCGCGACCTGCGCATCGCCGGACTGACGCGTGCCGCCTATCACGCCGCCCAGATCTCGGTTCCCGAATCGGCCGCCGCGATCCGTACCGCACGCGAGCGTGGCGCCAACGTCACCTGCGGCGTGTCGATCAACAATCTCGCGCTCAATGAGAACGACATCGGCGAATACCGGACATTCTTCAAGCTTTCGCCGCCGCTGCGCAGCGAGGACGACCGCGTCGGGATGGCCGAGGCACTGGCCGACGGCACGATCGATATCATCGTCTCCTCGCACGACCCGCAGGACGTCGACACCAAGCGGCTGCCCTTTGCCGATGCTGCCGATGGGGCGATCGGCCTGGAAACGCTGGCCGCGGCCGCGCTTCGCCTGCATCACAGCGGCCAGGTTCCGCTGATGCGCCTGATCGATGCGATGTCGACGCGGCCGGCGGCGATCTTCGGTCTCGACGCCGGTACGCTGAAACCCGGCGCCAAGGCCGATATCACCGTCCTCGATCTCGACGAGCCTTGGGTGCTTTACGAAGAGGCGATCGTTTCTCGCTCCAAGAATACGCCGTTTGAAAATGCGCGCTTTACCGGGCGGGTCGTGCAAACCTATGTTGCCGGCAAGCTGGTGCATTCGGCCTAAGCCGAAAGCGGTCGCGCGGGAGGGGAACCGGTGGATCTATTGTCCTGGCAGCTTGGGCTGCCCTTTACGCTCTTAAGCCTTGCCTTAGGCTATCTCCTTGGCTCGATCCCGTTCGGACTGATCCTGACGCGCATGGCCGGGCTCGGCGACGTGCGCAAGATCGGCTCCGGCAATATCGGCGCGACCAATGTGCTGCGAACCGGCAACAAGAAGCTTGCTGCCGCAACGCTGTTGCTCGATGCCCTGAAAGGCTCCGCCGCAGCGTTCATCGCATCCTACTGGGGCGTCGAGGCGGGAATCGCCGCGGGCTTTGCCGCCTTCATTGGCCATCTCTACCCGGTCTGGCTTGGCTTCAAGGGCGGCAAGGGTGTCGCCACCTATATCGGCGTCCTGCTCGGCCTTGCTCCCCTCATGGTGCTTGCCTTCGCGGTCATCTGGCTCGGCATGGCGAAAATCAGCCGCTACTCCTCATTGTCCGCCCTGGTTGCAACGGCTATCATTCCGGTTCTACTTTACGCGGCAGGCAACGAGAAGGTCGCCCTCCTCTTTACCGCCATGACGGTCATCACCTGGGTGAAGCACCGCGCCAACATTCGGCGGCTGCTCGCCGGCACGGAAAGCAAGATCGGAGACAAGGGATAATGTCTGAGGCCAGCGCAGGACGAAACGGAGTGGCGCTGACCGAACGACAGAAGATATCCTGGCTCCGGCTCATTCGCAGCGACAATGTCGGCCCCATCGCCTTCCGCGACCTGATCAACCATTTCGGCACCGCTGAAAACGCGCTGGATGCACTGCCTGAGCTGTCGAGGCGCGGCGGCACGAAGCAAAGCTATCGCGTGGCGTCCGTCGCCGAAGCCGAACGGGAACTGGAGGCCGCACGACGCCACGGCGCCGTTTTCGTCGGCATCGGCGAAGCGGCTTATCCCTCGGCGCTGCGGCAGATCGACGGTGCTCCCCCTCTGCTCGCGATGAAAGGCGATCTCAGCGCGGCTGGCCGCCCGTCGCTCGGCATTGTCGGCTCGCGCAACGCGTCGGTCAGCGGCGCAAAGTTTGCGGCGATGATTGCGCTCGACGCCGGCCGCGCCGGTTATGTCGTCACCTCGGGCCTCGCACGTGGTATCGACACGGCTGCCCACCGCGCCAGCCTTGATACCGGCACGATCGCTGCCCTTGCCGGCGGTCTCGACCGCCCCTATCCGCCCGAGAACGTGGGCCTGCTCGAAGAAATCACGGCCGGTCGGGGCCTCGCGATCAGCGAAATGCCTTTCGGCTGGGAGCCACGGGCGCGCGACTTTCCGCGCCGCAACCGGCTGATCGCCGGCATCAGCCTCGGCGTTGCGATCGTCGAGGCCGCGCACCGCTCCGGCTCGCTCATCACCGCGCGCTACGCCGCCGATTTCGGCCGGCTCGTTTTTACGGTTCCCGGCTCGCCGCTCGATCCGCGCTGCCATGGCACCAACGATCTCCTGAAACAGGGCGCGATCGTCACGACCGGCCCGGATGACGTGATCGAGGCGCTGGCGCCACTCAGCCAGCTGGAGCTGCCGCTGCCGGGCGTGCGGGAACCGGATGGTCAGGCGCGGGCTGGTGTTCCGGCGAGCGCGAGCGACGGCGACCGCGCCGCGGTCAGCACCGCGCTCGGCCCGACGCCGGTCGAGATCGACGATATCGTCCGCCACACCGGGCTTTCGCCGGCTCAGGTCTATCTGCTTCTGCTGGAACTTGATCTGGCCGGTCGGCTTGATCGCCATGCTGGCGGCCTCGTGTCGCTCGCGACGCCCGAATGATAACAAGCCACAGCCACAGGCGGGCACGCCAGCGGGACCAATCACGCGTTTCAGATCGCAGATTCAGCGTGTTTCCGCATGGTTCGCCCACTGGCCTCTCTTCGTTATTTTGGGCGAACCCCCTTGACCCCGTTCGAATCCCTGTCCATTTCGGGGCGTCGATATCAGGCGAAGTACGGCGCAAACGGCGCTGACGCCGAACCAGGACCGGTTGTCTCAGAAAATGACGATGAATGTTGTAGTGGTGGAATCGCCTTCCAAGGCAAAGACGATCAACAAGTACCTGGGCCCCGGCTACAAGGTACTGGCTTCGTTTGGTCACGTGCGCGACCTGCCGGCGAAGGACGGTTCGGTCCGTCCCGACGAAGACTTCGAGATGTCCTGGGAAGTCGACAGTGCCTCGGCGAAACGCATGAAGGACATCGCCGACGCGGTCAAATCCGCCGACGGCCTCATTCTCGCAACCGACCCGGATCGCGAAGGTGAAGCGATTTCCTGGCATGTGCTTGACCTTCTGAAGAAGAAGAAGGTGCTCGGCGACAAGCCGGTCAAGCGCGTGGCCTTCAACGCCATCACCAAAAAGGCCGTTCTCGAAGCAATCGCTCATCCGCGCGACATCGACACCTCGCTGGTCGACGCTTACCTGGCGCGCCGCGCACTCGACTATCTCGTCGGTTTCAACCTCTCGCCGGTGCTCTGGCGCAAGCTGCCGGGCGCCCGCTCGGCTGGCCGCGTGCAGTCGGTGACGCTGCGCCTCGTCTGCGATCGTGAAAACGAGATCGAGCGCTTCATCTCCGAGGAGTACTGGAACATCTCGGCGCTCTTGAAGACGCCGCGCGGGGACGAGTTCGAGGCGCGTCTCGTTTCGGCCGATGGCAAGCGTCTTGCGCCGAAGGCTGTCGGCAACGGCGAAGAAGCAAATCGTCTCAAGACCCTGCTCGATGGCGCCGCCTATGTGGTCGATAGCATCGAAGCAAAGCCGGTCAAGCGCAACCCGTCGCCGCCTTTCACCACCTCGACACTGCAGCAGGCCGCCTCCTCCAAGCTCGGCTTCTCCGCTTCGCGCACCATGCAGGTCGCGCAGAAGCTCTATGAAGGCGTCGACATCGGCGGCGAGACGGTCGGTTTGATCACCTATATGCGTACCGACGGCGTGCAGATGGCGCCGGAAGCGATCGAAGCCTCGCGCCTTGCGATCGCCAGCCAGTTCGGCGACCGCTATCTACCGGAAAAGCCGCGCTTCTATTCGACCAAGGCGAAGAATGCCCAGGAAGCGCACGAGGCCATCCGCCCGACCGATTTCAACCGGACGCCGGACCAGGTTCGCCGTTTCCTCGATGGCGACATGCTCAGGCTCTACGACCTCGTCTGGAAGCGCGGCATCGCCAGCCAGATGGCATCGGCCGAGATCGAGCGTACGACCGCGGAAATCACTGCGGACAATGGCGGCCAGAAGGCAGGTCTGCGCGCCACCGGCTCGGTCATCCGCTTCGACGGCTTCATCGCTGCCTATACGGATGCCAAGGAAGACGGCGAACAGACTGACGACGGCGACGAGGATGGCCGCCTGCCGGAGATCAATGCGCGCGAAAACCTCGCCAAGCAGAAGATCAACGCCTCGCAGCATTTCACTGAGCCGCCGCCGCGCTATTCCGAAGCAAGCCTGATCAAGAAGATGGAAGAGCTCGGCATCGGCCGTCCCTCCACTTATGCCGCCACCGTCACGACCCTGCTCGATCGCGACTACATCACCAACGACAAGCGCAAGCTCATCCCCCAGGCCAAAGGACGGCTGGTGACGGCGTTCCTGGAAAGCTTCTTCACACGCTATGTCGGCTACGACTTCACCGCGTCGCTCGAAGAAAAGCTCGACCAGGTCTCCGCCGGCGAGGTCAACTGGAAAGACGTGCTTCGCGACTTCTGGAAGGATTTCTTCGCCCAGATCGAGGAAACCAAGGAACTGCGCGTAACGAACGTGCTCGACGCGCTGAACGAGGAACTGGCGCCGCTGGTCTTCCCCAAGCGCGAGGACGGCGGCGATCCGCGCATCTGCCAGGTCTGCGGCACCGGCAAGCTGTCGCTGAAGCTCGGCAAGTACGGCGCCTTCGTCGGCTGCTCGAACTATCCGGAGTGCAACTTCACCCGCCAGCTTTCCTCCGACAGCAACGGCGAGGAGGCGGCGGTCTCGAACGAACCGCAGGCGCTCGGCAAGGATCCGCATACCGGCGAGGAAATCACGCTCAGGAGCGGCCGCTTCGGCCCCTATGTCCAGCGTGGCGACGGCAAGGAAGCCAAGCGCTCGAGCCTGCCGAAGGGCTGGACGCCGTCGACGATCGACCATGAGAAGGCGGTCGCGCTGCTGTCGCTGCCGCGCGATATCGGTGCCCATCCGGAATCCGGCAAGATGATCTCAACCGGGCTTGGCCGCTACGGACCGTTCGTGCTGCACGACGGCACTTATGCCAACCTCGAATCGATCGAGGACGTCTTCTCGATCGGCCTCAATCGCGCCGTCTCGGTTCTCGCCGACAAGCAGTCGAAGGCCGGGGCCGGCCGGGGCCGCACCGCTGCCGCGTCGCTCAAGGAACTCGGTGATCATCCCGACGGTGGCCCGATCACCGTTCGTGACGGCCGTTACGGCCCCTATGTCAACTGGGGCAAGGTCAACGCCACCCTGCCGAAGGGCAAGGATCCGCAGTCGGTGACGGTCGAGGAGGCACTTGTGCTGATCTCGGAGCGTGCTGCCAAGGGCGGAACGGCCAAGGGGAAGGCGACCAAGGCCAAGACGACCAAGGCAGCGGCGAAGTCCGAGGACGGCGCCAAGGCGACCAAGGCTAAGGCCAAGGCGCCCGCCAAGAGCAAAACAAAGACGGCCGCCAAGGCCAAGAAGGACTGATCTTGACCAGAATACCGCGCGACCCGACCGAACAGTCCGGCAAGAGAAGCCAGGGCAAGAAGCCTGCTCGCGCGGCAAAGGCCGGATCGGCCCAGCCAAGCGAACCGATCATCCACGGCGCGGTCCCGCCGCGTGACGTGCTGATGCGCTTCATCGCTGAAAACCCGGACCGCGCCTCCAAGCGCGAAATCGCCAAGGCTTTCGGCCTGAAGGGCGAAACCCGTGTCGAACTCAAGGCCCTGCTGAAGTCGCTGGAAGTCGACGGTCTGGTCGAAAAGAAGCGCAAGTCGCTGGTGCGTCCGGGCGCCCTGCCCCCGGTGACCGTGCTCGACATCACCATCCGCGATGTCGATGGCGAGCTGATCGGCCGCCCGGCCGAATGGCTCGACGACGACGGCGTCGCACCGGCGGTGCTGATCAAGCAATCCGCCGTCGCCAAGGGTAAGGGCAAGGCTCCGGTGGGCGGTCTCGGCGACCGCGTTCTCGCCAAGATCTTCCCGGCCAAGGAACGGGGCGGCCCGGCCTATACGGCGCGCATCATCAAGGTGCTGGACAAGCGCAAGGATGCCGTGCTCGGCGTCTTCCGCTCGACGCCCGGCGGCGGTGGCCGCCTGATGCCGATCGAAAAGCGCGGCGAGGAAATACTTGTTGATCCGGAGTTCACGGGCAACGCTGAGGACGGCGATCTGGTCGAGGTGCAGCTGTCACGTCTCGGCCGTTACGGTCTGCCGCGCGCGCAGGTGCAGACCGTCATAGGTTCGGTCGCCTCTGAGAAGGCGATCTCGATGATCGCCATCCATGCCCACGGCATTCCCCACGTTTTCCCGGAACGGGTGATCGAGGAGGCGAACGCCGCAGGCCCCGCCACCATGGCGCACCGCGAGGACTGGCGCACGCTGCCGCTGATCACCATCGATCCGGCCGACGCCAAGGACCATGACGACGCCGTTTATGCGGAGCCGGATCCGTCCGAGGACAATCCCGGCGGCGTCATCGTCACGGTGGCGATTGCCGACGTCTCCTACTACGTGCGTCCGAAGTCCGCTCTGGACCTTGAAGCACTGAAGCGCGGCAACTCGGTCTACTTTCCCGATCGGGTCGTGCCAATGCTGCCCGAGCGCATCTCCAACGACCTCTGCTCGCTCAAGGAAGGCGTCGATCGCCCGGCGCTTGCCGTGCGCATGCGCTTCTCCAAGGAAGGCCGGAAGGCCGGCCATACCTTCCATCGCATCATGATGAAGAGTGCGGCAAAGCTCTCCTACCAGCAGGCGCAGGCAGCGATCGACGGCAATCCGGACGACAAGACCGGGCCGATCCTCGAGACGATCCTGAAGCCACTCTGGGAAGGCTATCGCATCCTCACGCGCGGCCGCGACCGGCGCCAGCCGCTCGAGCTCAACATGCCCGAGCGCAAGATCATCCTGAAACCCGACGGTACGGTCGACCGTGTCTTCGTTCCCGAACGCCTCGACGCGCACAAGCTGATCGAGGAAATGATGATCCAGGCGAACGTTGCCGCCGCCGAGACGCTGGAGCAGAAGCGCCAGGTGCTGATCTACCGCATCCACGACCAGCCCTCGCTTGCCAAGCAGGAAAGCCTGCGTGAATTCCTGGCGACGCTCGACATCTCGCTCGTCAAGGGCGGGAACATGCGCTCGAACCACTTCAACGGCATCCTCGCCAAGGCCGAAGGCAAGCCCTTCGAGACCATGGTCAACGAGATGGTGCTGCGCTCGCAGAGCCAGGCGATCTACAGCCCCGAGAACATCGGGCACTTCGGCCTCAACCTTTTGAAGTACGCGCATTTCACGTCTCCGATCCGGCGCTATGCCGACCTGATCGTGCACCGGGCGCTGGTTGCCTCGCTCGGCCTTGGCGAAGGCGGGCTGACACCGCAGGAAGAGGCCGTACTCGACGACATCGCCGCCGAGATCTCGACTTTCGAGCGCCGTGCCATGGCCGCCGAGCGCGACACGGTCGACCGACTGATCGCGCATCATCTCAACGGTCGCGTCGGGGAGGAATTCGACGGCCGCGTTTCCGGTGTCACCAAGGCGGGACTCTTTGTCACCCTGCCGGCCTATGGCGCCGACGGCTTCGTTCCGATATCAACACTTGGACGCGACTACTTCATCTACGATGAGGCGCATCAGGCGCTTTCCGGCGAGAAGACCGGGCTCGGCTATCGCCTGGGCGATCCGGTACGCGTCAAGCTCGTCGAGGCCGTGCCGCTTGCCGGTGCGCTCCGCTTCGAGATGATCAGCGAAGGACGCAAGATGCCGACGGCAACGCGCTCCTTCCACAAGTCCGGTCGCAGGGATCGCACCGGCGCCCGGAAGAAGCCGGGAACACGGCCGCCGCGCGGCCGGCGATAGGGTCCCGATAGGACAGAGGAATGCACATGAAAGCGGCGTCAGGCGAAACACTTCATCTGGGCGGGTCCAAAAGCGACGAGCGCTCCGTTGGTCTTTCGATGAAGCGCGGCTTTCTCGGCCGCTGTCCAGCGTGCGGCAGCGGCAAGCTGTTTCGCAGCTACCTCAAGTCGGTTGAGACGTGCGCGGCCTGCGGCGAGCGCATGGACCACCACCGCGCCGACGACTTCCCGCCCTATATCGTCGTCACGATCGTCGGCCACCTCGTGCTTGCCGGCTACATGGCGACCGACCTCATCCTTCCGCTCAACAGCTGGCAGCATCTCGCCATCTGGGCACCGATCACCGTCATCAGTTCGCTGGCGCTGCTGCAGCCTGTAAAAGGCGCCGTCATCGGCCTGCAATGGGCGCTGAAGATGCATGGCTTCGGCGGACACGAAGATGCGCCTGAGGACGTGTTGCCCCCGAGAGACGAACGGGCATGAGGCCGGCGCGGGAGACGGGCAACGAACCCAAGCCTCCGCGTCCCGCGACCATGCGGCCCCGGGATGCCGCTTCGATCATGCTGCTCGATCGCGTTGGCGGCCGCGTGCGTGTGCTTATGGGGCGGCGCCACAGTGCGCACGCCTTCATGCCGGATCTCTATGTGTTCCCCGGCGGACGCCGCGATACCGGCGATCATCGAATTGGCTTCGGCTCCGATCTCCATCCCTCCGTCCTGCGAACGCTGAAGGTGGCCGGCGCGCGCGGACTGTCGGATGCCCGGGCGCGCGCGCTCGCGCTTGCCGCCCTGCGTGAACTTTACGAGGAAGCCGGCATCGCCATAGGCGCGCCGCTTCCTTCGGCCGAAGCTCCCGTTCCCTTTCTTCCCGATCTTGCAAAGTTGCGCTATATGGCTCGGGCCATCACCCCTCCAGGCAACACGAGGCGGTTCGATACGCGCTTCTTCGCCGTGTTCGCCGACGAGGCCGAAATCGATCCTACGCGGTTCCTGGACAGTCGGGAGCTTCAGGATTTGCAGTGGATCGATGTGAACGTTACTCCGTCGCTACGGATACCTGACATCACCGCGGTCATCCTCGCGGACCTCAGGAACGGACTGGACGCCGATCCTTCGCTGCCCTGCGAACGACCGGTTCCACTCTATACCTCGCGCCATGGGCGCTTCGTGCGCACATTGCTCTAAGGATCCGCGTCAGATGTCACAGCCATCGCCCGGTACGGCTGCACCGGTTGAGGAAATTCACTGGCGGTCGCTGATCGCGGCCGTTGCTGCCATCAGCGCGGTCGGCATCGCCATCGGCCTCGGCCTGCCGCTGCTTTCCATCATCATGGAGAAGCGCGGAATTTCCTCGACCCTCATCGGCTTGAATTCCGCCATGGCGGGCCTGGCATCGATGGTGGCTGCCCCCTTCACGACGAAGTTCGCCCACCGGCATGGCGTAGCGCCAACGATGCTCTGGGCCGTGCTAATCGCGGCCACCAGCGCGCTCGGCTTCTATTACATCACCAATTTCTGGCTCTGGTTCCCGCTCCGAATCGTCTTCCACGGAGCGATCACCGTCCTCTTCATTCTTTCCGAGTTCTGGATCAACGCGACGGCCCCGCCGAGCAAGCGCGGTTTCGTGCTGGGGATCTACGGCACATTCCTGTCGCTTGGGTTCCTGACCGGCCCGCTGCTGTTTTCGATCCTCGGCAGCGAAGGCCTCCTGCCCTTCCTCGTCGGCGCCGGCGTCATCCTCCTGGCATCCGTGCCGATTTTCCTCGCGCGCGACGAAAGCCCCGTCATCGACGAGAAGCCCGAGCGGCATTTCCTGCGCTACGTCTTCCTCGTGCCCACGGCAACGGCTGCCGTCTTCATCTTCGGCGCGGTCGAATCAGGCGGTCTCTCGCTGTTCCTCATCTTCGGGACGCGGTCCGGTTTCAGCGAATCGCAGGCAGCGCTTCTGCTAACGGTCATGGGGGTCGGCAATTTCATCTTCCAGATCCCGGTCGGCATGCTCTCCGACAGGGTCAAAGACCGGCGCACACTGCTCTCTGCGATGACGCTGATCGGTCTTATCGGCGCGCTGTTCCTGCCGCTGTTGGTCGAGAGCTGGTTCCTGATGGCAATCGTGCTGTTGTTCTGGGGCGGCTGTGTCTCCGGCCTCTACACGGTCGGCCTCAGCCACCTGGGCTCACGGCTTCAGGGCGCGGATCTCGCCGCCGCCAACGCGGCCTTCGTGTTTTCCTACGCCGTCGGTACCGTCGCTGGACCGCAGGCGATCGGCGCGGCAATGGACGCCACCGGCAACAACGGTTTTGCCTGGGCGATCGCCGGCTTTTTCGGTCTCTATGTCGCGCTTTCGGTGGTCAGGATCGTTTTGAAACCAAAACGGTCTTGACTTTTCGGCCGCGATTTGTAGTTTCGCGCCAACCTTGCCCGTGGCCCGCAACCGGTTGTCCACGGCTTTCATTGTTACAAAGGCAGGACGACCATGGCAAAAGCCACCACCATCAAGATCAAGCTGCTTTCGACAGCCGACACGGGTTTCTTCTACGTCACGACCAAGAACAGCCGTACGATGACGGAAAAGATGACGAAGACCAAGTACGACCCGGTCGTCAAGAAGCACGTCGAATTCAAGGAAACCAAGATCAAGTAAGATCGCCGGTTTTCGGGAATTGAAGGGCGCCGACCGCAAGGTCAGGCGCCCTTTCGTTTTTAGGCCAATGCCTTGAGCATCTCGCATAGGCGCTGAGTGAAACGGGTTCCACGCCAGGGGGAGGAAACGGCTCGCCCGCCCCTGCTCTTCCCCCAGAATCAAAACGCCGCCCCGAAGGCGGGACGGCGTGTCGGAAAGGGGGTCGGCTGGCCTCTGACTGCGGCACGAGGATTCCGCGGACGCCAAAAGCCAACCGACCGACCCCACGACCCAGGAGATGCGGCGGACCTGAGCATCATGGGGTAACGAATATCGCAGAAGGCTGGATGCCCCCTCTTTCATGAGCATCACCTGAAAATAAAAAAAAATCAACGAATTCTTAATGCGCGGAGCGGTGCCGCTCGGCGCATGGTTAATTCTGTATCAGACCTGGACAGGCACACTGCATGATCTCTGCTGCCACCCAAACTCCCCGGTAGCAACAGGTGACGCGAGAATACAACTTTGAATGCAGGCCGCAAGAGGCGGGCAAAGAAATTCCCTGGGGTGCTTTGAGGCCAGAAACGCAGGAGGCGCGGCTCAGGCGGCGGCTGCCACCACCCGATTTCGGCCTTCGTGCTTGGCCTGATAGAGCGCCGTATCGGCGCGCTTCAGCAGCGCTTCGGCCGTGTCGCTGCCGGGCCTGAGCGTGGCAATCCCCATGGACGCGGTGACCTTCAGGGGGCCGTCCGCCTGCGGGATCGCAAATGGCAGGCTTTCGATGATCGTGCGCAGACGCTCGGCGACACCGGCCGCCATTTCGGCTGACGTATCCGGCATCACCACGATGAACTCTTCACCGCCGAACCGGCAGGCAAGGTCGGCACCCCGCACCGTCGTGCGGATGCGATTGGCGAATTCCCGCAAGACTTCGTCGCCAACGTCATGGCCGTAGGTGTCGTTAACCTGCTTGAAGCGGTCGATATCGGTCATGCAGATGGACAGCGGCCGACCGCGCGCAGCAGCCCGATCCATCAGCAGTTTCAGGTGCGTGTCCAAATAGCGCCGGTTATGCAGCCCGGTGAGGCCGTCGGTGACGGCAAGCTCGATGGTTTGCTGCACGCTCGACCGCAGCCTGTCATTGCAGTGCTTGCGCCGGATCTGGGTCATCGACCGGGCAATCAGTTCATTGGGATCGACCGGCCGCATCAGATAGTCCGTCACGCCCAGATCGAGCGCGCGGACGACCAACTCGTCGCTGCCCTGCTCGGCGATCAGCAGGATAGGGATGAAACGGGTGCGCTCCAGCGAGCGCAACTGCGAGCAGAGCCGCAACGGATCGTAGTCGTCGAAATTCGCATTGACGATGACGAGGTCGAAATTGTTCTCCGCCGCCTCGAACAATGCCGCCTGCGGATCGGAGATGACCGAGACCTCGGCAATCGGCTTGAGGGCGCGCGGCAGCCGCTCCTGCGACGAGCCGCGGCCATCGACGAGCAGGACGTTGCCGGGCTCGTCAGGCCGGTCCGCCCGGCCAACATCTTCAAGCCCGATCGTCTGCGCCGTCTGGGCCCGCAGGCGCAGCTCATCGCTGACGTTCTTCAGCCGCACCAAGCTCTTCACCCGCGACATCAGCTGCAGATCGTTGACGGGCTTCGTCAGGAAATCGTCGGCGCCGGCCTTCAGGCCACGCACGCGGTCCGAAGGCTGGTCGAGCGCGGTGACCATGACAACCGGGATATGTGCCGTCTTCGGGTTCGCCTTCAGCCGCTCGCAGACTTCGAAACCATCGAGACCGGGCATCATGATATCGAGCAGCACCAGGTCGATGGGCGTCTTTTCGCAGAGCGCCAGGGCGGCATAACCGTCACTGGCCGTCAGCACGTCGAAGTACTCGGCAAGCAACCGGGCTTCGAGCAGCTTCACATTGGCCGGAACGTCATCGACAACAAGAATACGCGCAGTCATATCAATTTTCCCGCCGCTCAGGCATCGCCCAGGTAGGTTTTGATCGTCTCAATGAACTTCGGTACGGAGATCGGCTTGGAGACATAGGCTTCGCACCCGCCTTGGCGGATCCGCTCCTCGTCGCCCTTCATCGCAAAGGCGGTCACGGCGATGACCGGGATGACGTGCAGCTCATCGTCTTCCTTCAACCACTTCGTCACTTCCAGACCGGAAACCTCCGGCAGCTGAATGTCCATGAGAATGAGATCGGGCCGATGCTTGCGCGCGAGCTCGAGCGCCTCCATGCCGTTGCGAGTCTGGATCGTCGCATAGCCGGAGGCCTCAATCAGGTCGCGGAAGAGCTTCATGTTCAGCTCGTTGTCCTCAACAATCATCACCTGTTTGGGCATGTCGATCCCTTGCTGTCCATCGTCACCTTGCAAGTCTCCTCAGGACAATTAACGTGCGGAGCCGACGACTCGACCCATTTCCTCAACGTCAGAGATAGGCCTATTTGGTTGAAAAATAGGTAACTCCGCACGTAAAAACCATACGGGGACAAACCATTGAAGAGCGCCGACGAAATCGCCATCGACATTCTCTCCTGGCTTGCCGGCGAGCCTGAGCTTCTGTCCCGCTTTCTGGCGCTGACCGGCACGGACCCGACGGCGTTGCGCAACGCGATTGCCGAACCCGGCTTCATGGGCGGGCTCGTCGCCTTTCTGATGGACCATGAGCCGACCCTGATGGCATTCTGCACCGCGACCGGTACGGCGCCTGAAGACGTCGTGCGCGCCCATACGGTACTTTCCGGCCACGCAGGCTTCGAGGATTGAGGGTGGCAAACGCGCCGACAGTTCACAGCATCACGCTTGGAAACCGTCCGCTGATCGTCAGCGACATCGACGATGTCGTGCTTGAATTCATCAATCCGTTCAAAGCGTTCCTTGGGAGCTGCGGCCATGTCCTCCTGCCCCGATCGTTTCGCCTGACCGGCAACATCATCACCCACGCGGACGAGCAGCCGGTGACGGAGCCAGAGGTCAAGATCCTGCTCGACACCTTCTACGGCTCGCAGGATCGTTGGCAAACGCCCGCCGCCAAGGTCGTCGAGACCCTGGCCGCATTGTCGGAGGAAGCCGATATCGTCTTTCTGACTGCGATGCCGCCGCAGCACGCTGCGGTTCGTCGCGCTCTTCTTGACCGGCTCGGCCTGCCCTATCCGCTGCTTGCGTCCGAAGAGCCGAAGGGGCCGATCGTCCAAAAACTTCACGGCAGCCGTAACGTCCCCCTCGTCTTCATCGACGACATGCTTCGCAACCTGCGATCGGTGAAGGATCACGCGCCGACCTGCCTGCCGATAAACCTCATGGCCGACTCGGAGTTCAAGGCGCTCGCGCCGAAGCTCGACGCCGACATCCGCGCCGTCGCAGACTGGCCGGAGGCAGCCGCAGCCATTCGCGCGCACTTCCGCGGCTAGCCCGGATCGGCTGCCCGTCGGCGCAAATTCAGCCGCGCCGGCGCTGCGCAAGACGCGCCCGGTGATCCTTTTCAACGGCGACAATTGCATTGTGATTTCCAATCGCGCCTCCTTGAGACTCGCTAGAGTAGTGCTTAAGGTCGCAATGTTCAATATTTGTTCCCGATATGCTCGACAGCGCTGCTCACTCTCCAGGCTTCTGCCGCGACTGCCTCAAGGAACAGGCGGCGTCGGTGCGGCGCTGCCTCGCCTGCGGCAGCCCGCGCATTCTGCGGCATGCGGAGCTCTATGACCTGACGCTGGCGCACATCGACTGCGACGCCTTCTATGCCTCGATCGAGAAGCGCGACAACCCGGAGCTTGCGGACAAGCCGGTGATCATCGGCGGCGGCAAGCGCGGCGTGGTCTCCACCGCCTGCTACGTCGCCCGCATTCACGGCGTGCGCTCGGCCATGCCGATGTTCAAGGCGCTGGAAGCCTGCCCCCAGGCCATCGTCATCAAGCCCAATATGGAGAAATACGCCCGCGTCGGCCGCGAGGTGCGCACGCTGATGCAGGAACTGACCCCGCTGGTGCAGCCGCTGTCGATCGACGAAGCCTTCCTCGAACTCAGCGGCACGGAGCGGCTGCATCACGATCCGCCGGCACGCACGCTCGCGCGGCTCGCCCGCCGGATCGAGCAGGAAATCGGCATCACCGTCTCGGTCGGCCTCTCCTACTGCAAGTTTCTCGCCAAGGTGGCGTCCGACCTGCAAAAACCGCGCGGCTTTTCCGTCATCGGCCAAGCCGAGGCGCTGGAGTTCCTGCGCGAGAAGCCGGTGACCCTGATCTGGGGCGTCGGCAAGGCCTTTGCCGCCACGCTGGAGCGTGACGGCGTGCGCACGATCGGGCAACTGCAGACCATGGAGGAAGGCGACCTGATGCGGCGCTATGGCACCATGGGGCAGCGGCTCTTTCGCCTATCGCGCGGGCTCGACGAAAGAGCGGTCGAAATCGACGGCGAAGCCAAGAGCGTTTCCGCAGAGACGACGTTCAACGACGATATCGCGCGCTATGACGACCTGGTCACGCATCTGCGGCGCCTCAGCGAGCAAGTGGCCCACCGGCTGCGAAAGTCGGAACTCGCCGGCCAGACGGTCGTTCTCAAGCTCAAAACCGCCGACTTCAAGATCCGCACCCGCAACCGGCGCCTGGATAGCCCTACCCGCCTTGCCGACCGCATTTTCCGCATCGGCCTGCAACTTCTCGAAAAAGAGGCGGACGGAACGAAGTATCGGCTGATCGGCATCGGCGTCAGCGATCTCTCCGCCCCGGATCTCGCCGATCCGCCCGATCTCGTCGATCCCGCGGCCACCAGGCGCGCTGCGGCCGAGGACGCGATCAACAAGCTGCGCGACAAATTCGGCAAGGCGAGCGTCGAAACCGGCTACACTTTCGGCACCAGAAAACGCGATCCGTGAGACCGCAAGCGTGCTTGCCCGAGCAGGCACGCTTCGCAAAGCGATCACGCAACCTTGACCGACAGCCCACACAGCAGGATGAATTCCTTAAAGATTGAAGGCTAGGCTTGTTCGCCAAGTCACGTGTTGGGTTGAGTGTATGGTATCGCGTTTCGCTCTCACCGCCAGCGTCGTCGCACTGCTTTTGTCGCCGGCTACCGGCTTTGCAGGCAGTCGCGGGCCGCTGCAGATCATCGTCTCGAAAGATCAGCAATCGCTCGTCGTCTATGACGGCGACGCTGTCATTGCGACATCACCGGTCTCGACCGGCAAGGCGGGCCACACGACGCCATCGGGCATCTTTTCTATCCTGGAAAAGCGGCGTCATCACAAGTCGAACATCTATTCGAACGCTCCGATGCCGTTCATGCAGCGGCTCACCTGGTCGGGCATTGCTCTGCATGGCTCCAACCATGTGCCGGACTATCCGGCGTCCCATGGCTGCGTGCGGTTGCCGAGTGAATTTGCTGCCTCGCTCTACAAGTTGACCGAGCGCGGCGTGCACGTGCTGATCTCCGACCGGCAGATAACGCCCTTGGAGGTCAAGAGCGCCCTACTCTTCCGCCCGGCCCCGATCGATCTCCAGCCGCCGCTTTCCGACGTGCCGCTCAGACCGGCGATCAGCCAGGCCGGCGATGCGCCGGTGGAAGTGGCGATGCGGGAGCCGCCCGGCGGCGCCAATTCGGCGCGATCCACCGAGGAGCCGATCCGTATCCTGATCACCCGAAGCGATACCCGCGACACCATGCGCGAGGTTCAGACGTCCCTGGATTTCCTCGGCTACGCGCCGGGCGCGATCGACGGCCATGCAGGGCCGGCGACGATTGCGGCCCTGCGTGCCTTCCAGGCAAGCGAAGGCATTGACAGCGACGGCAAGCTGACACCGGACCTGACCGACAGGCTCCTTCGCAAGGCCGGACGTACGCCGCCGCAAAACGGCAAGATCCTCGTGCGACAAGGGTTCAAGCCGCTCTTTGAAGCCGGGCTTACGATCGACAAGCCGGAAGAGGCGCTCGGAACGCATTTCCTCCAGTTCCGGCACAATGAAGAAGAAGGTGCCGAAGGCAAATGGTTCGGCGTCTCGCTCGAGAATCACCTGCCCGCCTCGACGAAGAAGCGGCTCGGCATCTCCACGGAGGCCGAGCCCTTCGCCTATAACGGCATCCAGCGCACGCTGGCGCGCGTGACGATCTCCGACGATGTGCGCAAGCGCGTGGAAACGTTGCTCGCCGAGGGCTCATCGCTCTCGATTGCCGATGTGGAAAGCGGGTTGGAGACCGGTCAGGGCACCGACTTCATCACCATTACTCGGACACGTCCCGGCGACTGATCTGCGAGACCGGCAGACAAGCACCCGGCGAGCGTCCCGCCGCGGGTCGATAGGTTCCAAGCCGGCTCAATCGCCGCTCCACTGCAATTCAGTGGAGCCCCGCCTCGGATTACACCAGTTCGACGTCGATGACGCCCGGCGCCGAGCGCAATGCTGCAGCGATCTCCGGCGAAATCCGGAACTTCTCGTTCAGTTCAACCTCGATCTCGCGCTGGCCATTGTCCTTAATGACGACGAAGGAGACGAGCCCGTCGCCCTTCATGTTGAGGTGCGAGGCGATCGACTTCAGCGGCCCGGAATCGCGCACATAGACGCGCAGCGCCTTCTGCAGTTGCAGCGATTCTTCTTCGAGCGACCGCAGCGTCTGGATGCGCAGGCCGATGCCTTCCGGCCGCTCTTCCGCCGCCACGGTCATGACCAGCGACTTGCCGGGCTCTAGCAGGTCTCGATACTGGTGCAGCATCTCGGAGAACAGTACCGCCTCGAACTGGCCGGAGGAATCCGAGAAGGCGATGATTCCCATCTTGTTGCCGGTGCGCGTCTTGCGCTCCTGCTTCGAGGTTACGGTTCCGGCGAGCCTTCCGGCCGTCGCCCCCTTCTTCACAGCGCCGGCGAAATCGCCGAAGGTCTGCACGCGCATCTTGGCGAGCAGCGCATTGTAGGTGTCGAGCGGATGGGCAGACAGATAGAAGCCCAGAACCTGGAACTCGCGGTGCAGCTTTTCCGAGGCAAGCCACGGCGTGTAGGTCGGAAGCGCAATGCGCTCCGGCCCGGTGGCCGCCCCTGCGCCGAACATGTCGCTCTGCCCGCTCGTCTTGTTTTCCTGAGCCCGCTGGGCAAACCCGAGAATACGATCGAGCCCGCCGACCAGCTCCGCCCGGTCGTAGCCGAAGCAATCGAAGGCGCCGGCGGCAATCAGGCTTTCAAAAACGCGACGGTTGAGCAGCTTGGGGTCGATCCGGAGGCAGAAGTCTTCGAGGCTTGCGAAGGCCTTGTCGCCTCGAACCTCGACGATGTGCTCGACCGCTGACTCGCCCACGCCCTTGATCGCTGCAAGCGAGTAATAGATGCGGCTTTCGCCCGTCTGGAAGTGCCGGAACGAGGTCTGTACCGACGGGGCGATCACCTCGATGCCCAGACGCTTGGCATCCTGGCGGAAGTCGTTGACCTTTTCGGTGTTGGACATGTCGAGCGTCATCGACGCCGCCAGGAACTCCACCGGATAGTGCGCCTTCATGTAGGCGGTCTGATAGGACACGATCGCATAGGCCGCCGCGTGCGACTTGTTGAAGCCGTAGTTGGCGAACTTGGCGAGCAGGTCGAAAATGAGGTCGGCCTGCGGCTTCGACACCTCGTTCTTGACGGCGCCGTCGACGAAACGGGCGCGCTGCTTGTCCATCTCCTCCTTGATCTTCTTACCCATGGCGCGGCGCAGAAGATCGGCCTCGCCGAGCGAGTAGCCAGAGAGCACCTGGGCGATCTGCATCACCTGCTCCTGGTAAACGATAACGCCCTGCGTTTCCTTGAGCAGGTGGTCGATCTTCGGATGGATCGACTCGACCTCTTCCTCGCCATGCTTACGGGCGTTATAGACCGGGATGTTCTCCATCGGGCCTGGGCGATAGAGCGCCACGAGTGCGATGATGTCCTCGATGCAGTCGGGCCGCATGCCGATCAGCGCCTTGCGCATACCGGCACTTTCCACCTGGAACACGCCGACCGTTTCGCCGCGCGACAGCATCTCGTAGGTCTTCAGATCATCGAGTGGGATGCTCGCGAGATCGACCTCGATGCCGCGCTGCTTGACGAAATCGACCGCGACCTTCAACACCGTCAGCGTCTTCAGGCCGAGGAAGTCGAACTTGACGAGACCGGCCTGCTCGACCCACTTCATGTTGAACTGGGTGACCGGCATGTCGGAGCGCGGATCGCGATACATCGGCACCAGCTGCGACAACGGCCGGTCGCCGATCACGATACCGGCGGCGTGGGTCGAGGCGTGGCGGTAAAGGCCTTCGATCTTCTGGGCGATATCGAGAAGGCGGGCGACCACCGGCTCCTTCTCGGCCTCTTCCTGCAGGCGCGGCTCCTCCTCGATCGCCTTGGAAAGCGGCGTCGGGTTGGCGGGGTTGTTGGGCACCAGCTTGCAGATCTTGTCGACCTGACCATAGGGCATTTCGAGCACGCGACCGACGTCGCGCAAGGCGGCACGGGCCTGCAGCGAACCGAAGGTGATGATCTGCGCCACCTGTTCGCGACCGTACTTGCGCTGCACGTAGCGGATCACCTCTTCGCGCCGGTCCTGGCAGAAGTCGATGTCGAAGTCGGGCATCGAGACGCGCTCGGGATTGAGGAAGCGTTCGAACAGCAGCGAGAAGCGCATCGGATCGACGTCGGTGATCGTCAGCGCATAGGCGACAAGCGAGCCGGCGCCCGAGCCGCGGCCCGGCCCGACGGGGATGTCGTGCTGCTTGGCCCATTTGATGAAGTCGGCAACGATCAGGAAGTAGCCGGGGAACTTCATGCGCTCGATGACGCTCAATTCGAAGGCCAGGCGCTCGCGGTATTCCTCTTGGGTGTAGCCGGGCGCCATACCGAGTCTCGCGAGACGGTCTTCGAGGCCCTCCTCCGCCTGGCGACGCAGTTCGTCCGACTCGGCGCGCTCGGCCTCCTCCGGATCCGCCGTCGCGCCGGTAAAGCGCGGCAGGATCGGCCCACGGGTCTTCAGCATGAAGGAGCAGCGCCGGGCGATCTCGAGCGTGTTTTCCAGTGCCTCGGGCAGATCGACAAACAGCGCCGCCATTTCTTTGCGGCTCTTCAGATAGTGGTCCGGTGTCAGGCGGAACCGGCTGTCGTCCGACACCATGGCGTTGTGCGCTACCGCCATCAGGGCGTCATGCGCCTCATAGTCGGAGGGCGACGGGAAGAAGGCTTCGTTGGTGGCGACAAGCGGAATGTCGAACTTGTAGGCAAGCTCGATCATCCGGCTCTCGTGCCGCCGGTCGTGGCCACCGTGGCGCTGCAGCTCGATATAGAGCCGATCGCCAAAGAGATCATGCAAGGCTTCGAGACGCGCTTCGGCGAGCGCCGTGGAGCCCGCCTTCATGGCGATATCCACCGGGCCACCGGACGCGCCGGTCAGCGCAATCAAGCCCTCGGTGCCGCATTCGGCAAGCCAGGAGCGCGTAATGCGCGTCGCCTGGCTGCCCTCGCCGCTCAGATAGGCACGGCTGACGAGATCGACGAGGCGCGTATAGCCGTCATCGGTGGCGGCGATGAGCACGATCGATGGCAGCTTGGCGAGCTGATGCCCATGGCCGCGCCGATCCCCCTCGGTCTCGTCCTCCATGTCGATCGACAGCTGGCAGCCGGTGATCGGCTGCAGCCCGTCACCGGCTGCCTTCTGCGAGAATTCGAGGGCTGCGAAGAGATTGTTGGTGTCGGCGATCCCGATCGCCGGCTGGTTATCGGCGACCGCCTTGCCGATGACCTTCTTCAGCGGCAGAGCGCCTTCGAGCAAGGAGAAGGCAGAGTGGACGCGCAGATGCACGAACTGCGGATCCGTGCCGAGCGCCTCACTCGATGCTGCCTTGCTGTCGTCTGCCATTGTCGCACCCTGATTCCTGTCCAGTCGGAAGGATATCCCGTTTATCGCCCGTCATGTCCAGATTCCCCTGACATGTCGTCCCCCTTATTCAACGGGGATGAGACGCTTTGCGGAGGTGCTTGAGAGAAGATGTTGACGCCCGCCTTCAGAGGCCGAGCGCAATGAAAGAGATGCTTGCGATGAACAGGCTCATCGACGCGAAGGCGGCGAGGTCACGAACAAAATCAGTCATAACATGGCTCCTTTTCCGTTATGTTTTTACTTTGTTCCATTTTTGTTCACGCGTCAAGCAGTGCACAGGCATTCTGTTCACGATGGTTAACATCGCGCCCGAATGCAGGTTAACTGACGACGAGCCGCTTGAGGAAAGCGCGGCGCCCGCATATCAAGAGGAACGACCACGCGGAGCGCTCCGACATGCTTGCACGCCTGATTCTCCCCTTGCTGATCCTGCTTCCGACCGTCTCCGCAGCAGAGACGATAGACCCCGCCCGCATCGTCTCGGCGGCGACCGGCGACTGGAACAAGGACGGGAGCCCGGATCTCGCGCTCATCGTACGACCCGCCGAAGGCAGCGACGAGGACAACGGCATCTATCTCTACCTCACCGGCGACAACGGCGCGCTGGCATTAAAGTCGGCCATTCCGAACAAGGTCTGGGGTCAGTTCGAACTCGTCGGCCAAGCGCCGTCGATCGAGGCGCTGCCGAGCGGCTCGTTGCTCATCACCAGTCAGAACGATGCCATCGGGCGCGACCGCTGGGAACAGAAGCTGACGGTCGCCTATCGCAACTTCGACTTCGTCGTGGCGGGCTACACCTACTCGTCCTACGATACGCTCGATCCGGACAACACCGCGCAATGCGACCTCAACGTGCTGACGGGCAAGGGCAAATCGAACGACAAGCCAATCACCGCGAAAGGCGAGCTCATCCTTCTCAAGGACTGGAGCGACGATCGCGGGCAGAAGGCGTGCGGCCTGTAATAACCGGGCGATTGTTCTCTATTTGTTCTTTACAACTTCAGCGGATCGCGACATCCTCCGGCGCGAACGTATGAGGAACAATCATGGCCGCGCTCGAAGCACTCAGAGAATTCATCGTTGAAGCCAAATCAAAAACCTATGTCGGCGGCGGCGGGCAGCGACCGTCGTCACGCCCGGGTTCTCACGACATCGGCTACGAGCGGGATAGCTGGAGCTACCTCGACAGCTATTTCGGCGGGACCGATTTCGCAGGCCAGGAGACCGTGTGGCAGAATGACGAGCCGCACTGGGCGATGAACTACTTCGGGCGGATCATCCGTCCTGACCTCATAAACGGTGAAAAGGCAGGCGTCGTCATCAGGGCGGCGCTTCAGGCGATGTACCGCGACAAGCGGCATTTCCTCGGCGGCACGGAGTTCCGGCACGCCCATGGCTACTACATCGACAACAGCCGCGGCGACACCGCACATTTTTCCGGGCATGAGGTCATCTTCGTCGACGGCGAGGAAGCGTACGAGCTCGACTATCGCGGCGGTCTGATCAGGCGTTGAGGGCAAGGCCCGCAGCAAGTGACGCAGGAGAGCGCAGCGGTTCGCGAATCTAAAGGATCGCGGCGCGCTTTGGACGCCAAACGCCGCGGATGGCCGGCGAAGGTGGTAATCGCTGTGCCAGACGCACGCATTCATTCAAGAAACGACGTTGCAAGTCACAGCGTGGGTCAATCGTAACGCAAGGCTTGCACCGGATCGAGGCGCGAGGCACGCCAGGCCGGAAAGATCGTGGCGAGGAAGGAAAGGGTCAGCGCCATGACGACGACGAGTGCGGTCTCGTCGGCGTTCATATCGGCCGGGAGCTGGTTGAGGAAATAAAGCTCAGGGCTGAATATCGTCGTTCCCGAGATCCAGGAAAAGAACTGCCGGATGGATTCGATGTTGAGGCAGACGACGACGCCGAGCGCCACGCCCGCGACCGTTCCGGCGACGCCGATTGCAGCCCCCGTCATGAAGAAGATGCGCATCACCGAGCCCGAGGTCGCGCCCATGGTCCGCAGGATCGCGATGTCGCTGCCCTTGTCCTTCACCAACATGATCAGGCCGGAGATGATGTTGAGTGCCGCGACCAGCACGATTAGCGACAGGATCATGAACATCACGTTGCTCTGGACCTCGAGCGTCGAGAAGAAGGTCTTGTTGCGGTCGCGCCAGTCGGTGATGAAGATTTGCCGTCCGGCCGCATCCTCGATCGGCTGGCGCAACTCCTCAACGACATCAGGATGCTCGACGAAGATCTCGATCGACTGGACCAGTCCCTCGGCGTTAAAGAACAGCTGCGCCTCTTCAAGCGGCATGAAGATGATCGTCGCGTCATACTCCGACATCCCGATCTCGTAGATTGCCGAGACGGTATAGGCTTTCACACGCGGGTTCATGCCGAGCGGCGTCACGTCGCCGTTGGGCGAGGTCAGCGTGATGGTACCGCCGACCGTTATGCCAAGCTGTTCGGCCATGCGCGAGCCGATCGCCACGCCAGAGCCGGAGGCAAAGCCGACGAGATCACCGGACTGGATGTGGCCGGAAACCGACTTCATCTTGCTCAAGTCGTCGGCGCGGATGCCGCGCACCAGCGCGCCGGTCGAACTGTCACCGACCCCTTGCGCCAGAACCTGGCCTTCGACCATCGGGATCGCCATGGTGACGCCTTTGACGCCCGAGAATTTAGTCGCCAGTTCCGGATAGTTGTTGAGCGGACCGTCGATCGGCTGGACGATCATGTGGCCGTTGATGCCGAGAATGCGGGAGATGAGCTCGGTGCGAAAGCCGTTCATCACCGCCATGACGATGATCAGCGTCGCCACGCCGAGCATGATGCCGATGAAGGAGAAGCCGGCGATGACAGAGATGAAGGCTTCCTTGCGTCTGGAGCGAAGGTAGCGCCACGCCACCATACGCTCGAAGGCGGAAAAGGGTCGGCTGGAGGACTTTTCAGGCCGCTCTGCGGCCTGCACCCGATCTTCGGTCACGGCGGTCATCCTGCCTTCCCTCGCCTCATCACTTCGTTGCGACCAGCTTGTCGATCACCGCTTCGACGATCATCGAGGGCAGTCTAGATTCACGTCGAGAAACTTGTACGTGCGCCAGCGAAAGGCAGGCTGACGTGGCGGCGTCCGAGTGGTCGTCGCGTCCGCCCTCCGGCACACTCACTTCATCTCGACGACCTTGCCGTCTTCGATCGTCACCCGCCGATCCATCAGTCCGGCGAGCTCGTGATTGTGCGTCGCGATCAATGCCGCGAGGCCCGACTGCCGTGCCAGCGCTTCCAGCGCCTCGAAGACATAACCGGCGGTCTCCGGATCGAGATTGCCTGTCGGTTCGTCGGCAAGGAGAACGAGCGGCGCGTTGGCAACGGCGCGCGCAATCGCAACGCGCTGCTGCTCGCCGCCGGAAAGTTCCGCCGGGCGGTGATCGGCGCGGTGGCCGATGCGCATATAGTCGAGCAACGCCCCAGCCCGCTCCGCGGCTTCCGCCTTGGGCAGACCGGCGATCAACTGCGGCATCATGATGTTTTCGAGCGCCGAGAACTCAGGCAACAGGTGGTGGAACTGGTAGACGAATCCGATCTCGTTGCGACGGATCGCCGTGCGCCGATCGTCATTGAGCCCGCCGCAGGACACCCCGTTGACCAGCACCTCGCCGCTATCGGGGCGTTCCAGCAGACCCGCCACATGCAGCAGCGTCGATTTTCCGGTCCCTGACGGCGCGACCAGCGCCACAGTCTCGCCGCTTCTCAGCGTGAAGTCCGCACCCTTGAGGATGGAAAGGAACGTCTCGCCTTCCCCATAGTGTCGTTCGACGCCGGAAAGCTGCAGTGCCACGCGCGCATTCATTGAGGTGATGTCCTTGTCATTCGTAACGCAGGGCCTGCACCGGATCGAGGCGCGAGGCGCGCCAGGCCGGAAAGATCGTGGCGAGGAAGGAAAGGGTCAGCGCCATGACGATGACGAGTGCAGTCTCGTCTGCGTTCATGTCGGCCGGAAGCTGGCTGAGGAAATAAAGCTCTGGGCTAAACAGCGTCGTTCCGGAGATCCAGGAGAAGAACTGTCGGATGGATTCGATGTTGAGGCAGACGACGACGCCGAGCGCCACGCCCGCGACCGTTCCGGCGACGCCGATGGCAGCCCCGGTCATGAAGAAGATGCGCATGACAGAGCCCGAGGTCGCGCCCATGGTCCTTAAGATCGCGATGTCGCTGCCCTTGTCCTTCACCAGCATGATCAGGCCGGAGATGATGTTGAGCGCCGCGACCAGCACGATCAGCGTCAGGATCATGAACATCACGTTGCGCTCCACCTGGAGCGCGGAGAAGAAGGTCTTGTTGCGGTCGCGCCAGTCGGTGATGAAGATCTGCCGTCCGGCCGCGTCCTCGATCGGCTGGCGCAACTCCTCGACGACATCTGGATGTTCGACGAAGATCTCGATCGACTGAACCAGTCCCTCGGCGTTGAAGAACAGCTGTGCCTCTTCAAGCGGCATGAAGATGATTGTTGAATCATATTCCGACATGCCGATCTCGTAGATCGCCGAGACGGTATAGGCCTTCACACGCGGGTTCATGCCGAGCGGCGTCACGTCGCCGTTGGGCGAGGTCAGCGTGATGGTACCGCCGACCGTTATGCCAAGCTGTTCGGCCATGCGCGAGCCGATCGCCACGCCAGAGCCGGAGGCAAAGCCGACGAGATCACCGGACTGGATGTGGCCGGAAACCGACTTCATCTTGCTCAAGTCGTCGGCGCGGATGCCGCGCACCAGCGCGCCGGTCGAGCTGTCACCGACCCCTTGCGCCAGAACCTGGCCTTCGACCATCGGGATCGCCATGGTGACGCCTTTGACGCCCGAGAATTTAGTCGCCAGTTCCGGATAGTTGTTAAGCGGACCGTCGATCGGCTGGACGATCATGTGGCCGTTGATGCCGAGAATGCGGGAGATGAGCTCGGTGCGAAAGCCGTTCATCACCGCCATGACGATGATCAGCGTCGCCACGCCGAGCATGATGCCGATGAAGGAGAAGCCGGCGATGACAGAGATGAAGGCTTCCTTGCGTCTGGAGCGCAGGTAGCGCCACGCCACCATACGCTCGAAGGCGGAAAAGGGTCGGCTGGAGGACTTTTCAGGCCGCTCTGCGGCCTGCACCTGATTTTCAGTCACGGCGGTCATCCTGCCTTCCCTCGCCTCGTCACTTCGTTGCGATCAGCTTGTTGATCGCCGCTTCGACGGTCATCGTCTCGCGCTCGCCGGTCTTGCGGTCCTTGACCTCGACTTCGCCATTGGCGATCGAACGCGGTCCGACGATGATCTGGACCGGAACGCCGATCAGATCAGCCGTCGCGAACTTCGCACCAGCGCGGTCGTCCCTGTCGTCGAGCAGCGCCTCGAATCCAGCCTTGCCGAGTTCAGAATAGAGCGTCTCGCAGGCGCCGTCGCAAGCGGCATCGCCCGCTTTCATGTTGATGATGACGCCATCGAACGGCGCGATCGACTTCGGCCAGATGATGCCGTTGTCGTCATGCGAGGCTTCGATGATCGCCGGCACCAGACGGGTCGGGCCGATGCCATAGGAGCCCATGTGCACTGCATGCTCCTTGCCGTCGGGGCCGAGAACCTTGGCGCCCATGGCTTCGGAGTACTTGGTGCCGAAATAGAAGATGTGGCCGACTTCGATGCCGCGGGCCGACAGTCGGTCGCCCTCGGCAACCGCGTTGAAGGCTGCCTCGTCGTGCATTTCCGACGTCGCCGCATAACGCGAGGTCCACTTGTCGAAGATCGTCTTCAGGCCGGCAACGTCATCGAAATTCGTGTCTTCGCCCGGAATATCGAAGCCGAGGAAATCCTTATGGCAGAAGACTTCGGACTCGCCAGTATCGGCAAGAATGATGAATTCGTGGCTGAGATTGCCGCCGATCGGGCCGGTATCGGCGCGCATCGGAATGGCGCGAAGGCCCATGCGCGCGAAGGTGCGCAAGTAAGCGGCAAACATCCGGTTATAGGCGTGTTCGGCCCCTTCCCGATCGAGATCGAAGGAATAGGCGTCCTTCATCAGGAATTCGCGCGAGCGCATGGTGCCGAAGCGCGGACGGATCTCGTCACGGAACTTCAGCTGGATGTGGTAGAGATTGAGCGGCAGGTCGCGGTAGGACTTCACGTAGGAACGGAAGACGTCCGTGATCATTTCCTCGTTCGTCGGACCGTAGAGCATCGGCCGGTCCTGCCGGTCCTTGATACGCAGCATTTCCTTGCCGTAGGCGTCGTAGCGACCGCTTTCCTGCCACAGCTCGGCAGACTGGAGGGTCGGCATCAGAAGCTCGATCGCGCCGGAGCGGTTCTGCTCCTCGCGGATGACCGCGTTGACCTTGTCGAGAACCCGCTTGCCCAGTGGCAGCCAGGTATAGATGCCCGAAGACTGCTGCCGGACCATGCCCGTGCGCAGCATGAGGCGGTGGGAAACGATTTCCGCTTCCTTGGGATTTTCCTTCAGGATGGGCATAAAAAAGCGGGACAGGCGCATGACGGGTTCCAGAACTTGATGAACGTCGCACTATCGGCGGATTCGGGCGAAATGACGTTGAGCGAGATGCCGGCTTCACCTTTTGATTGGTAAAGGCGACCGCTGCTTCTCGGGTCGGGCTCTCCATTTTCCATCACCGGCAAAGCCGGCAGGAACCTTTAGGAGCCTTGCGTTCATAGCTGCTTCGCCGGCGGAAGAAAACCCTGCTCTCCGTTGTCACGGGCAGAGAAAGCATCCACGGATTTTCAGGGGGAACTCGACGCCGTTCCTGCGTCAAAAGAGCACGCTAGTAACAAGATTACGACAGTAATTGTCAACGGGAATATTTTACCCGACTGTAGCAAAAATGCAAAAAAACAGGATGACAGAGCCCAATGTTTGGGCTAGTTTCGGCTCACAAAACAGGCATGAAGACTAAATTCTTGCCGACTTTCGCGGTCAAGTCTTGGGAGGATAAGATCTTAGGCGCGCTTCGTCGCTGCCGCCGGAAACGGATTAAAGATCACGCGAAACTTGAAAAACAAGGCTTTTAGCCTTGTTTTTTTTTGCTTTTCAGCAAGAGACAGACGCGCGAAGCACCTTACAAAATTGAACTATGTCAATTTCACGGCGGTCAATCCTGCAATTGCCCGGGTTCTGCCCACGGGCATGCGCGCAGGCTCCGTCAAGGCACAGATGTGCCCATCAAATTGCACAGAACATGTCGCATTGAGAGCGACCGGCTCACGCGGCGGCCGCGATGAACTTATCAATCAAATTTTGGGTAGAAACGCGGAATGGAATCTATGCCGTAGCCGAGCCTGACGGACAGGATATACCAGGCAAGTTGAATGACGGCCGCAATCACCGTCGTCAAAAGCACGACACGCTTGGCGTTGAACTTCGCCGGGGCGCTCTCGACACTCCCCGGAACGACGCTGTTTTCTTCAGCCTGAGTGCGCACGCCGAGGGGCAGCACGGCAAAGAGCGTGATCCACCAGATGATGAAGTAGATGGCAAAGGTCGAAAAAAGCGGCATTTCAAGCTCCCGGTGAAGGCGATCGGCAAGACAGCGAGCAACCCGCGTTTCGCCGCGACTTCCGCGACATTCCGTCCGCCTTATAGCGCTGACCGCCCGATCGCACAAACCGGCATCGCGCGATCTACTGTCACACCTCTTCGAGTTCGATCAGCGTACCCTGAAAATCCTTGGGATGCAGGAAGAGCACCGGCTTGCCATGGGCGCCGATCTTCGGCTCGCCATCGCCCAACACTCGCGCTCCGGCGGCGCGCAACGCGTCGCGCGCCGACAGGATGTTCTCTACCTCGTAGCAGATGTGATGCATCCCGCCCGAAGGGTTCTTCGCCAGGAAAGCGGCAATCGGTGAGCCCTCGCCGAGCGGCTCCAGCAGCTCGACCTTGGTGTTTGCAAGCGTGACGAACACGACGGTGACGCCGTGTTCGGGCAAAGCCTGTGGCTCGGTGACGGAGGCGGCGAGCGTCGAGCGATAGCTTTCGGCGGCGGAGTGAAGATCCGGCACTGCGATGGCGATGTGGTTCACTCTTCCAAGCATTGCGATCTCCCGCTTTGACGTCCGGTTCCGCTTACATGGTCACGGGCGACCGGCCAATCAGACTTTGGTGACAAACACCGTGACGATCGGCTTCTTGCCCCAGATCTGGTTGGCGGTGCTGCGCACGGCGCGGCGGACCGCCTCCTGCAGCATTGCCAGATCCTTGCGCTTTGCCCGCGGAATGCTCTCGACGGCGCCAAGAATGGCGTCATAGAGCGTGTCCTCCATGTCCTCGCCCTCGTCGTCGAACTCCGGCAAGCCGATCGCGACGATATCCGGGTCGCCCAGGAAATCGTAGCGGCTGTCGAGAACGACGTTGACGGCGACATGGCCGGCGAAGGAGAGCTTGCGGCGTTCGCCGATGCCCATCTCCTCGAAATCGCCGATGAGGCTGCCGTCCTTGTAGATGCGGCCATGGGGCGCTTCGTCGATCACTTCGGCGGGACCTGGCGCAAGACGCAGCATTTCGCCGTTCCTGAGACGCGGAACGCTGGCGATGCCGGACTGCCGGCCCAGTTCGCCATGCGCCGTCAGATGCGCCGCCTCGCCATGAACAGGTACGAGGATCTGCGGCCGTAGCCACTGGTACATCTGCTGCAGCTCGGTGCGACGCGGGTGGCCGGATACGTGCACCAGCGCCTCGCTGTCGGTGATGATGTGGATGCCCTGTTCCACCAGGCCGTTCTTGATGTCGTTGATCGCCTTTTCGTTGCCCGGGATCGTGCGTGAGGAAAACACGACCGTGTCGCCAGCCGAGAAGGCGACATTTCGCATCTCGTCACGGGCGATCTTGGCAAGGGCTGCCCGCGGCTCGCCCTGGCTGCCAGTCAGGATGACCACGACCTTGTCGCGCGGCACGTAGCCGAACTCGTCTTCGGCGAGGAAAGGTTTGATGCCTTCCATCAGCCCAAGATCCGTAGCGACGGCGACGACCCGCTTCATCGAACTGCCGAGCAGAAGCACATCCCTGCCGGCCTCTTCCGCCGCTTCGGCGATCGAGCGGATGCGCCCGACATTCGAGGAGAACGTCGTGATCGCCACCCGACCCTCAGCGTTGGCGATGATCTTCGTCAGGCTTTCGGAAACCTCCTGCTCCGACGGCGAAACGCCGTCGCGCATCGCATTGGTGGAATCGCAGACGAGCGCAAGCACACCTTCATCGCCGATCTGGCGGAAGCGTGTCTCGTCGGTCAACGGTCCGAGCGACGGGTGAAGGTCGATCTTCCAGTCGCCGGTATGAACCACGGTGCCGACCGGCGTGCGAATGATCAGCGACATTGGCTCGGGGATCGAGTGGTTGACGCCGACGGCCTCAATCTCGAAGGGGCCGACATTGATACGGTCGCCCTGCTTGAAGATCGTGATGGGGATCTCGCCCCGGCTCTTCTCGAAGTCCCGCTTGGCTTCGAGCATGCCTGCCGTGAACGGCGAGGCATAGACCGGCACATTGAGACCGGGCCACAGGTCGTTCAGACCGCCATAGTGGTCCTCGTGCGCATGGGTGATGATGATCGCCTTGAGATTGCGGCGCTCTTCGGCGAGAAAGCCGATATCGGGGAGCACGAGGTCGACCCCCGGGAGCTCTGGCCCCGGGAAAGTCACACCGCAATCGACCATGATCCACTGGCGGCTGCCCGGCCGTCCGTAGCCGTACAGGCCAAGATTCATGCCGATTTCGCCGACG
This sequence comes from Ensifer sp. EB106-05-01-XG146, assembly GCF_058791875.1. NCBI lineage: Bacteria > Pseudomonadati > Pseudomonadota > Alphaproteobacteria > Hyphomicrobiales > Rhizobiaceae > Ensifer > Ensifer sp. EB106-05-01-XG146. The sequence goes on along the minus strand of NZ_JBYTDX010000001.1, from coordinate 1,058,733 downwards.
CCGCCGAGCGGCAAGAACACCAATTCTTCTTCTTGCGCCATGTCGTGTTGCGCCCCTGTTCCAAATTTATCCGAAAAATACGTCGCCGGCGGCAATCGCCTGCGTCATGCCGTTGCCGGTGTCGAGCACCAGCCGTCCGGCCTCATCAATACCGGCAAAGCGCCCTGAAAGCGACCGGTCCGGCAGGTTCACGGTTATCGTTTCACCGATGCCGCGGGCTGCCGCCCGCCATTGTTCGATCGTCGTAGCGATACCGGCGCCCCGATCCCAAACCTGCAGGGTCTCCGCCATCGTCAGGAACAGGCGAGCAAACAGTTCGTCGGGCGAAACCGACGCACCTTCGTTGGCCAGCGACGTCACGGGATAGAGCCCTTCATCCGGCTGGACCGCGATGTTGATGCCGCAACCGATGACCAGCGCCCGGCGCCCGTCCGGGAGGCTTTCGCCTTCAAGCAGGATACCGCAGGTCTTCTTGCCGTCGATCAGGATGTCGTTCGGCCACTTGATCTCCACCGGCGCCGAACCCGGCGGCATCACCTGGCGGATCGCCCTGTGAACGGCGACGGCGACAGCGAGCGGCAAAGAGTGCAGGTACTCGACCGGTGCCGGCTCGATGAGGAGAAGCGAAGCGTAGAGATTGCCCGGTTCGGAGAACCATGCCCGGCCGCGACGTCCGCGCCCGCCGGTCTGCCTGATGGCCGTGACCCAGAGATTGCCCGGGTCACCCTGGCGCGCACGCGCCAGGCATTCACTGTTGGTCGACCCGACCGCATCGAGAGCGACGTGCCGGAAATCGTCGAGCGAGATCCAGCCGCCACTTTCAAAGGCGATCAAAAGAAGGTCCGCGCCGCGACTTCAGCGGCGTTTCCGAGCGGGCCGCCGATGAGCACGTATCCGAGAACGAACAGGCCCGAGAGACCGAACACCAGCCGCAGTTCGCCGGCGGTGCGGGCGAACTCGCCCTTGGCATCGTCGAACCACATCACCTTGATGACGCGCAGGTAGTAGTAGGCGCCGACGACGGATGCGAGAACGCCGATGATGGCGAGCGCATAGAGCTGGGCTTCAATGGCCGCCATGAAGACGAAGTACTTCCCGAAGAAGCCTGCCATCGGCGGGATGCCGGCGAGCGAGAACATCAGGACGGTCAGCACCGTCGCCATGAAGGGGTTGGTCTGCGAGAGACCGGCGAGATCGTCGACGTTCTCGACGTTTTCGCCTTCCTTGCGGCGCATCGCCAGGATGCAGGCGAAGGTGCCAAGCGTCATGACCATGTAGATGAGCATGTAGAGCAGCACGCCGCGAACACCAGCCATGGAGCCGGCAGCAAGGCCGACCAGCGCGTAGCCCATGTGGCCGATCGAGGAATAGGCCATCAGGCGCTTGATGTTCTTCTGGCCGATCGCCGCGAAGGCACCGAGCAGCATCGATGCGATCGAGATGAAGACGATGATCTGCTGCCAGTCTGCAACGACAGGCTCGAAGGCGTTGATGACGATGCGAACGAGGATCGCCATGGCGGCGACCTTCGGTGCCGCCGCGAAGAAGGCGGTGACCGGCGTCGGCGCGCCTTCATAAACGTCAGGCGTCCACATGTGGAACGGCACGGCCGAGATCTTGAAGGCTAGGCCGGCGAGTACGAAAACCAGCCCGAAGATCAGGCCGAGCGAGCGGCCTTCAGCCGTCAGCGCAGCCGCGATCTGGGTAAAGCCGGTGTGGCCGGTGAAGCCGTAGATCAGCGACATGCCGTAAAGCAGCATGCCCGAAGAAAGCGCACCGAGGACGAAGTACTTCAGGCCGGCTTCCGTCGAGCGGATGCTGTCTCGGTTGATGGCAGCGACGACATAAAGGGCCAGCGACTGCAGTTCCAGCGACAGGTAGAGCGAGATCAGGTCGTTGGCCGAGATCATCAAGAGCATGCCGAGCGTTGCCAGCACCAGAAGCACCGGGAACTCAAAACGGTCAATCTGGGCGGAGCGCGCATGGCCGACCGTCATCACCAGGGCGGTGATGGAGCCGATCAGGGCCAGAACCTTCATGAACTTGGCGAAGGGGTCCGACAGGAAGGCGCCGCCATAGGCTTCGCCTTCACCGGTCTTAAGCACGAGCCAGAGGCCAGCGATGATCAGGAGGGCAACCGCAAGACCGGTGACCGTCGACGCCGACTTCTCGCCGGAAAACACGCCAATCATCAGCAACGCCATCGCGCCGACCGCGAGGATCAGCTCGGGGATCGAGAGTTGCAGGCTTGCAAGGAGGGTTTCAGCAGTCATGTCCAATCACGTCCTGTGGTCATTGCACCGAAAGCGCAACGTTTTGCGCTGCCTGCAGGGCTGCGGAGTAGTTGTTGACGAGCAGATCCACGGAGGCCGCGGTCGCATCGAAGATCGGTGCCGGGTAGACGCCGAAGAAGATCGTCAGGATCACCAGCGGATAAAGGATGGCCTTTTCGCGACCGGAAAGATCGAGCAACGACTTCAGGCTTTCCTTCTCCAGGGCACCGAAGACGACCCGGCGATAAAGCCAGAGGGCGTACGCTGCCGAGAGGATCACGCCCGAGGTCGCAAAGAGCGCAACCCAGGTGTTGGCACGGAAGGCACCGACGAGGGTCAGGACTTCGCCGACGAAGCTGGACGTGCCCGGCAGGCCGACGTTCGCCATGGTGAACACCATGAAGGCGACGGCGTACTTCGGCATGTTGTTTACGAGGCCGCCATAGGCGGCGATTTCGCGGGTGTGCAGGCGGTCGTAGACAACGCCGACGCAAAGGAAGAGCGCGCCGGAGACAATGCCGTGCGACAGCATCTGGAAGATCGCACCCTGCACGCCCTGAACGTTGGCGGCAAAGATACCCATCGTCACGTAGCCCATGTGCGCAACGGACGAATAGGCGATCAGCTTCTTGATATCGGTCTGCATCAGCGCCACCAGCGAGGTGTAGATGATGGCGACGACCGAAAGCGTGAAGACGAACGGCGCGAAGTAATCTGAGGCCAGCGGGAACATCGGCAGCGAGAAGCGCAGGAAGCCGTAACCGCCGAGCTTTAGCAAGACGCCGGCCAGAATGACCGAGCCCGCCGTCGGCGCCTGAACGTGTGCGTCGGGAAGCCAGGTGTGGACCGGCCACATCGGCATCTTCACCGCAAAGGAGGCGAAGAAGGCGAGCCACAGCCAAGTCTGCATCTGGCGCGGGAAGTTATAGGCCAGTAGCTGCGTGATGTCGGTCGTACCGGCCTGCCAGTACATCGCCATGATCGCGAGCAGCATCAGCACTGAGCCGAGCAGCGTATAGAGGAAGAACTTGTAGCTGGCGTAAACGCGGTCCTTGCCGCCCCAGACACCGATGATGAGGAACATCGGGATGAGACCGGCTTCGAAGAACACGTAGAAGAGCACGATATCGAGCGACACGAAGACGCCGATCATGAACGTTTCCAGGACCAGGAACGCGATCATGTAGGCCTTCAGCCGCTTCTCGATCGACAGCCAGCTCGCCAGTACGCAGAACGGCATGAGGAAGGCCGAGAGCACCACGAACAGCATCGAGATACCATCGACACCGAGATGGTAGGAAATGCCGGTGCCGAGCCACTCGTGCTTCTCGATCATCTGGAAGCCCGGGTTCGAGGAATCGAACTGGTACCAGATGTAGACCGACACGGCGAAGGTGAAGATCGTCGTCAGCAGCGAAACGTTCAGGATATTCCGGCGGCCGTAGGCGCTGTCTTCCCTTGTGAGCAAGAGAAGCAGGACGCCGACGAGCGGCATGAAGGTGACCGCGGAAAGTACGGGCCAATCGGTCATCAGAAGGAACTCCTGAACATCATCCAAGTAACAAGCGCGGCGATGCCGATCAGCATCGCAAACGCGTAGTGATAGAGGTAACCAGTCTGCAGGCGGACAACGCGGTCAGTGACGTTGAGCACACGTGCGGCAATGCCGTTCGGGCCGTAGCCGTCGATCACGCGACCGTCGCCTTCCTTCCACAGGAAGGTGCCGAGCCACTTGGCCGAGCGTACGAACAGGAAGTCATAGAGCTCGTCGAAGTACCACTTATTGAGCAGGAACTGGTAGAGGCCACGGTGCTGCTCTGCCAGATACTTCGGCAGTTCCGGCCGGCGGATATACATGTACCAGGCCGTGAAGAGGCCAAGCGCCATGGCGACAAACGGGCTCCACTTAACCCACTTCGGCACGTGGTGGTACTCATGCAGGATTTCGTTTTCCGCCGAGGTGAACAGCGCACCCTTCCAGAATTCGGCATAGCCTTCGCCGAAGAAGTGATCGTGGAAGATGAAGCCGGCGACCAGCGCACCGACGCCAAGGATATAGAGCGGCACCAGCATGACCTGCGGCGATTCATGCACGTGATGCATGACATCCGAGGAAGCGCGCGGCTTGCCATGGAAGGTCATGAAGGTCAGGCGCCACGAATAGAAGCTGGTGAAGAGTGCCGCGACAACGAGCAGCGCATAGGCGAAACCGGAAACCGAGCTGTGGGCGGCATAGGCGGACTCGATGATCGCGTCCTTCGAGAAGAAGCCTGCGGTACCGATGATCGTGCCAGGGATGCCGACGCCGGTCAGTGCGATCGTGCCGATGAACATCATCCAGTAGGTAACCGGAATGTGCTTCCGGAGACCGCCCATGTAACGCATGTCCTGCTCGCCATCGACGGCGTGGATGACCGAACCGGCACCCAAGAACAGCAGAGCCTTGAAGAAGGCGTGCGTGAACAGGTGGAAGATCGCCGCGCCATAGGCACCGACGCCGAGGGCCACGAACATGTAGCCGAGCTGCGAGCAGGTCGAATAGGCGATGACGCGCTTGATGTCGTTCTGGACGAGGCCGACGGTCGCCGCGAAGAAGGCGGTGATCGCGCCGATGATGGTGACGACGGTCAGCGCATCCGGCGACAGCTCGAACACCGGCGACATGCGGGCGACGAGGAAGACGCCGGCGGTAACCATGGTTGCGGCATGGATAAGAGCCGAAACCGGGGTCGGGCCTTCCATGGCGTCCGGAAGCCAGGTGTGCAGCAGGAACTGCGCCGACTTGCCCATCGCGCCCATGAAGAGCAGCAGGGATGCGGCGGTGATGGCGTCAGCCTTGTCGAGGTGCATGCCGAACAGGGTGACGACGGCCTCCCCTGCTCCCGCACCTTCGGCCGGCAGATAGGTCTTGGCGGCAGCGAAGATCGTTTCCAGGTTGACCGAGCCGAACAGCACGAAGACCAGGAAGATACCGAGCGCGAACCCGAAGTCACCGACGCGGTTGACGATGAAGGCCTTCATCGCAGCAGCGTTGGCCGACGGCTTCTTGTACCAGAAGCCGATGAGCAGGTAGGACGCAAGACCCACGCCTTCCCAGCCGAAGAACATCTGCACCAGGTTGTCCGACGTGATGAGCATCAACATCGCGAAGGTGAAGAGCGACAGATAGGCAAAGAAGCGCGGACGATGCGGATCGTGGTGCATGTAGCCGATCGAATAGACATGCACGAGGGTCGACACCGTGTTGACGACCACGAACATGACCGAGGTCAGCGTATCGACGCGGAACGCCCATTCGACATCGAAGGTGCCGGACTGGATCCAGCGCAGCACCGACACCTTGATCATTTCCTGGTGGCCCATGGCGACGTCGAAGAAGACGTACCAGGAGAGCGCAGCGGCAATGATCATCAGACCGCTGGTGACATATTCCGATGCCTTGGCGCCGATCGAACTACCGAAGAGGCCGGCGATCAGAAAGCCGATCAAAGGCAGGAAGACGATAGCCTTGATGATGGTATCCATAGCCCAATCAGCCCTTCATCATGTTGACGTCTTCAACAGCGATCGAGCCGCGGTTGCGGTAGAAGACGACGAGAATTGCAAGTCCGATGGCCGCTTCCGCAGCCGCGACGGTCAGGATGAACAGGGCAAAGACCTGGCCAGTGATGTCATTCAGGAACGCCGAGAAGGCGACCATGTTGATATTGACCGCAAGAAGAATGAGTTCGACCGACATCAGGATGACGATGACGTTCTTCCGGTTCAGGAAGATGCCGAAGACGCCCAGCGTGAACAGGATGGCGCTGACGGTGAGATAGTGGGAAATTCCGATTTCCATTTTTTTGTTCCTCGATCTCGCGTCCGACTTAAATGCCCTGGCCGGGCTTGACCGTGACCACTTCGACGGCGGTCTCGGGCGTGCGGGCAACCTGCTGCGGGATGTTCTGGCGCTTGATGTTTTCGCGGTGGCGCAGGGTCAGCACGATCGCGCCGATCATGGCGACGAGCAGGACCAGGCCGGCGATCTGGAAGAAGTAGACGTAGTGCGTGTAGAGCACGTCGCCGAGCGCTGCCGTGTTCGTGCGGTCGGCGACCGCCGGGATCGGCATCGAAATCGACTTGGCGATCTCAGGCGAGAACGTCGCACCGCCAACCACGATGATGAGCTCGGCTGCAAGGATCAGACCGATCAGCGCGCCCACCGGCGCATATTCAAGCACGCCGGCCCGCAGTTCCGCGAAGTCGATGTCGAGCATCATGACCACGAACAGGAACAGCACCGCGACCGCGCCGACATAAACGACCAGCAGGATCATCGCGAGGAATTCGGCGCCAGTCAGCAGGAACAGACCTGCCGCGTTAAAAAAGGTCAGGATCAGGAACAGAACCGAATAAACCGGGTTCCTGGCCGCAATGACCATGAATGCCGACGCCACCGCGATGAAGGCAAAGAGATAGAAAAAAAGAACCTGCAGACCCATGATCGGTGCCTTCTTCGTCTTGCACGGCGTGAGGCGCTTCTGGCCCCACTCCACAGGCAAAGCCGGACACGCGTCCGGCCGTTGCCCAAACCTATGTCACATGCACCGCCCTCCCCGGGGCGGCGCTACGCTCTGGCCTCAGCGATAGGGCGAGTCCATTGCGATGTTGCGTGCGATTTCCCGTTCCCAACGGTCGCCGTTGGCGAGGAGCTTGTCCTTGTCGTAGTAAAGCTCTTCGCGCGTCTCGGTGGCGAACTCGAAGTTCGGGCCCTCGACGATGGCATCGACCGGACAGGCTTCCTGGCAGAAACCGCAATAGATGCACTTCACCATGTCTATGTCGTAGCGAACCGTACGGCGTGTGCCGTCGTTGCGGCGCGGGCCGGCTTCGATGGTGATGGCCTGTGCAGGACAGATCGCCTCGCACAGCTTGCAGGCGATGCAACGCTCTTCACCGTTCGGATAACGGCGCAGCGCATGCTCGCCGCGGAAGCGCGGGCTGACCGGTCCCTTTTCGAAGGGGTAGTTCAACGTCGCCTTCGGCTTGAAGAAATAGCGCATCGACAGAAAGAACGCGCCGACGAATTCCTTCAGGAACAGCGAGCTGACGGCTTGCGAAAGACCGGCCATCATTTACCTCCAGAGTTGCCGGCCTGGGAGCGACCGGCGGTATGCTGCCAAACGTGAGCCATCGTCATGCGGCTCCCGTCAGCTTGAGAACGAACGCAGTGATCACGACCATTGCGAGAGAGATCGGCAGGAAAACCTTCCAGCCAAGACGCATCAGCTGGTCGTAGCGGTAACGCGGCACGAAGGCCTTCACCATCGCGAACATGAAGAACACGAAGGATGCCTTCAGCACGAACCAGATGATGCCGGGTACCCAGTTGAGGAACCAGACGTCCACCGGAGGCAGCCAGCCACCGAGGAACAGGATCGTCGTCAGCGCGCACATCAGGCAGATGGCGGCATATTCGCCGAGCATGAACATCATGTAAGGCGTGGAGCCGTACTCGACCATGAAGCCGGCGACGAGTTCGGATTCCGCTTCGGGAAGGTCGAAAGGCGGGCGGTTCGTTTCGGCCAGCGCCGAAATGAAGAACACGATGAACATCGGGAACAGCGCCAGCCAATGCCAGTCGAGGAACGACGCCGGCAGGCCGAGGTTGGTGCCGATGCCGCTCGACTGCGCGTTGACGATGTCCGTCAGGTTCAGCGAGCCGACGCAGAGCAGGACGGTGACGATAACGAAGCCGATCGAGACTTCGTAGGAGACCATCTGAGCTGCGGAGCGAAGCGCGCCGAGGAAGGGATATTTGGAGTTCGACGCCCAGCCGCCCATGATGATGCCATAAACTTCGAGAGAAGATATGGCGAACACGAAGAGGATGCCGACGTTGATGTTCGCGATCACCCAGCCGGCGTTGAGCGGGATCACGGCCCAAGCGGCGAGCGCCAGCGTCACGGAGACGAGCGGGGCTAGCAGAAAGATCGCCTTGTTGGCGCCGGCCGGGATAACCGGCTCCTTGAAGACGAACTTCAAAAGGTCGGCGAAGGACTGGAAAAGTCCCCAGGGGCCCACCACATTCGGACCACGGCGGAGCTGAACTGCAGCCCAGATCTTACGGTCTGCGAGCAGGATGTAGGCGATGAAAAGCAGCAGCGCGACCAGGAGCAGCAGCGACTGGGCGACCATGATGATCGCGGGCCAGACATAGGTCGAAACGAAAGCGTCCATGATACTCTATTCCCTCGCGCTCATTCCGCCGCAGCTTTGAAATTGTTGCGTGCCAAAGCCGAGCATTCGGCCATGACGGCGGATGCGCGCGCTATCGGGTTCGTCAAATAGAAGTCTTTGACCGGAGACGCAAACACGGATTTGCCCATCTCACCGGCTTTTTGACCAAGTGCGGCAATTTCGTCGCCGTTGCCGTTCGCGATCGCGTCGATATCGGCGAAATGCGGGTGGGCCGCATAGAGCTTCGAGCGCAATTCGCCAAGCGAATCAAAGGGCAGCTTCTTGCCGAGCACGTCGGAGAGCGCGCGGATGATCGCCCAGTCCTCGCGTGCGTCGCCCGGTGCGAAGCCGGCGCGGTTGCCGACCTGAACGCGGCCTTCGGTGTTGACCCAGGTGCCGGACTTTTCGGTGTAGGTCGCGCCCGGCAGGATGACGTCGGCGGCATGTGCGCCGTTGTCGCCGTGCGAGCCGATATAAACCGTGAAGCCGGACTTGCGTTCCGCAAGGTCGATCTCGTCAGCGCCGAGCAGGAAGAGAACGTCGGAGGCGGTGACCATATCGGCCGCCGTCTTGCCGTTCGCGCCCGGAACGAAGCCGAGGTCGAGACCACCGACGCGGGAAGCGGCCGTGTGAAGAACGGCAAAACCGTTCCACTCGGCGGTAACCGCACCGACGGCGCCTGCGAGCTTGGCGGCGGCAGAAAGAACGGCAGCGCCGCCCTCCCCTGCAACAGCACCCTGGCCGATGAGGATCATCGGGCGCTGCGCCTTCTTCAAGGTCGCTGCAAACTTGCCCTTGCCCGAGACGAGCTCGGCGAGCGTTTCGGTGCCGGCGCCGAGATACTCGTATTCGTAACGCAGTTCGCCCGGCTCGCCGATCACGGCGATCGGGAAGTTGCCCATGCGGTAGCGCTTGCGGATGCGAGCGTTGAGAACCGAAGCCTCAAAGCGCGGATTGGAGCCGATGATCAGCAGCGCGTCAGCGCTTTCGATGCCAGCGATCGTGGGGTTGAAGAGGTAGCTGGCGCGACCGAGCGACGGGTCGAGTGCGGCGCCATCCTGGCGGCAGTCGACACTCTCGGAGCCGAGCGCTGCGATCAGCTGCTTCAGCGCGTACATTTCTTCGACCGAAGCGAGGTCGCCGGCAATGGCGCCGATCTTGTCGCCGGAAGTCTGGGCGACGGCAGCCTTGACCGCCTGGAATGCTTCGCCCCACGTTGCCGGCTGCAGACGGCCGTCCTTCTTGACGTATGGACGATCGAGGCGCTGCGTCTTCAGGCCGTCCCAGATGAAGCGGCTCTTGTCGGAGATCCACTCTTCGTTGATGTCCTCGTTGACGCGCGGCATGATGCGCATGACTTCGCGGCCACGGGTATCGACGCGGATCGCCGAACCGAGCGCGTCCATCACGTCGATGGATTCGGTCTTGTTCAGCTCCCACGGACGGGCGGTGAAGGCAAACGGCTTCGAGGTCAGCGCACCGACCGGGCAGAGGTCAACAACGTTGCCCTGCAGCTCGGAGGTCATCGCCTGCTCGAGATAGGTGGTGATCTCGGCGTCTTCGCCGCGGCCGATCAGGCCAAGTTCGGCAATGCCGGCAACTTCGGTCGTGAAGCGAACGCAGCGCGTGCAGTGAATGCAGCGGTTCATCACGGTCTTGACGAGCGGGCCGATATACTTGTCTTCGACGGCGCGCTTGTTTTCCTGGTAGCGCGAGCTGTCGATACCGAAGGCCATGGCCTGGTCCTGCAGGTCGCATTCGCCGCCCTGGTCACAGATCGGGCAGTCGAGCGGATGGTTGATCAGCAGGAATTCCATCACGCCTTCGCGCGCCTTCTTGACCATCGGCGTGGTCGTGAAGACTTCCGGCGCTTCGCCGTTCGGGCCCGGACGGAGGTCGCGCACGCCCATGGCGCAGGAAGCGGCGGGCTTGGGCGGCCCTCCCTTCACCTCGATCAGACACATGCGGCAGTTGCCGGCGACCGAAAGCCGCTCGTGGAAACAGAAGCGCGGAACTTCAGCCCCGGCCTCTTCGCACGCCTGAAGCAGCGTGAAATGATCCGGTACCTCGATCTCTTTTCCGTCGACTTTCAGCTTTGCCATCTTCGTACTCAATCCTGTCTTCCGTCCGTCGGCCCATCGGCGACGCACAATTCCAACACAGCCTTGCTGCTTGCGGGCGATGGCCGTCCCCGGTCCCCGCCCTGTTGTCTCAAGCGCCTTTCAGCGCCTTGGCCTGTCCAACCCAATCGTCCCGCTTGATCCGCCCGCCGAAACCGAGTTCGTCGTCGAAGCGGGCGACATCCGCCTCGCTCCAACCGGCGATGTCGGCAAAGCCGCTGATGCCCTTCGCGTTCAGCACCTGCTCGAGCTTCGGGCCGATGCCGGAGATCCGCTTGAGGTCGTCGGTGGCTTTCGCCTTGGCGCGCGTCGCGCGAACCTTGACCACCTTTTGAGCGGCAACCTTCTCGACCACCGGCTTTGCGGCTGCGCGCTTGGCAGGTGCGGACGGCTTGGCGACCGGTTCCGGCTTTGCGTCGGCCTGCACCGTCTTTGCGACAACGGCAGTCGTCGTGTCAGACGATGCGGGCTCTGCCCGCTTCTGCGCCGCCTCGACGGCCCCTTGCATCGCGCCGATCATGGCGCCTGCAATCTGGGTCGTGAGACCGAAGCCGATCGCGGTCGCTGCTGCAACTGCGGCTGCCGGGTGAACCATCAGCGGATGCAGCGGCACCTGTGAAAGGCCCTTCATCCATTCGCCCATGCCGAACGGGTCGGCCGGATCGCCGCCAAGCGGACGTGCGAACGGAATGGCTGCTTCGGCCTGTCCCTTCATCTGTCCCTCTTCGCGTGCGCCGGCCATCGTCGGGTTACTCCGCCGCTTCCAGAACCGCGCCATGCGACGACGCATTGCGCGTATATTCGTCGATGCGCTTTTCCATTTCCGGACGGAAATGCTTGATCAGACCCTGGATCGGCCAGGCAGCTGCGTCGCCGAGCGCGCAGATCGTGTGGCCTTCCACCTGCTTGGTGACGTCGAACAGCATGTCGATTTCGCGCTTCTGGGCGCGGCCCTGAACCATGCGTTCCATGACGCGCATCATCCAGCCGGTGCCTTCGCGGCACGGCGTGCACTGACCGCAGCTCTCGTGCTTGTAGAAGGCCGAGAGACGCCAGATCGCCTTGATGATGTCGGTCGACCTGTCCATCACGATGACGGCGGCGGTTCCAAGACTGGAACCGACCTCGCGCAGACCGTCGAAATCCATGATCGCGTCCTTCATCTGCGCGCCGGGCACGCAAGGAACGGACGAACCGCCGGGAATGACGGCGAGCAGGTTGTCCCAGCCGCCGCGAATGCCGCCACAGTGCTTTTCGATCAGCTCATGGAACGGGATCGACATCGCGTCTTCGACCGTGCACGGGCGGTTGACGTGACCGGATACCGAATAGAGCTTGGTGCCGTGGTTGTTCGGGCGACCGAAACTCGTGTACCAGCCGGCGCCGCGGCGCAGGATCGTCGGGGTTACCGCGATCGACTCGACGTTGTTGACGGTCGTCGGGCAGCCGTAGAGGCCCATGTTGGCCGGGAACGGTGGCTTCAGGCGCGGCTGGCCCTTCTTGCCTTCAAGGCTTTCGAGCAGCGCCGTCTCTTCGCCACAGATGTAGGCGCCGGCACCATGGTGCACGTAGATGTCGATGTCGTAGCCGAGCTTGTTGTTCTTGCCGAGCAGGCCATAGGCGTAGCACTCGTCGATCGCCGCCTGCAGCGCCTCGCGCTCGCGGACGAATTCGCCGCGGACGTAGATGTAGGCGACATGGGCACCCATGGCGAAGCTGGCGATGACGCAGCCTTCGATCAGCGTATGCGGATCGTGACGCATGATGTCACGGTCCTTGCAGGTGCCGGGCTCGGACTCGTCGGCATTGACGACGAGGTAATGCGGACGGCCGTCGCTTTCCTTCGGCATGAAGGACCACTTGAGGCCCGTCGGGAAGCCGGCGCCGCCACGACCGCGAAGGCCGGAAGCCTTCACTTCGTTGACGATCCAGTCACGGCCCTTTTCGAGCAGCTGCTTGGTGCCGTCCCAGTGGCCGCGCGCCATGGCGCCCTTCAGGGACTTGTCCTTGAGGCCGTAGATATTGGTAAAGATGCGGTCTTCATCTCTGAGCATAATTCACCTCTTTACCGCGGCTTCTTGCCGAAGACCTTGATGTATTCGGCTTCGCCGCCCTTGGCGAGCGCCTTGGCCTGCTTGACCCAGTCGTCGCGTTCGATGCGGCCCTTGAAATTCAGGTATCCGTCGACCCACTCGCGCTCCGCCTTCTTCCACGAAGCAACTTGCGCGTAGGTGTAGATGCCCAGTTCGTTGAGCGTACCCTCGATCTTCGGACCGACGCCCGAGATCAGCTTGAGGTCGTCGGTCGCTGCCGGCTTCTCGATGCCGGCCGGACGGTTCTTGTCCTCCAGCGACGGCTTGACGGAAACGGCAGCAGCCTTGGCCGGCTTCGACTTGTCGACAGTGTCGCCTTCGACCTTGGCGTTGGCAGCGGCTTCCGCCTTTGCCGTCGCCGGGGTCTTCAGCGATGCGTCGGTCACGGCCGACGCGGTCTTGGCGCGGCCGGCATTCGACGGCGGCACGGAGACGGCCGGAGCATCGCTCACCTTCTTGGCGGCGCTGGCCGCAGCCTTGGCCGGAGCAGCATCCCCAAGCATGAGGGTCGTCGGGCCGCCTTCCGGAGCCGAATAGATGCGATCGATCTGCGGACCGGGGGTGACTTCAGCACCCTTGCCTGCTTCGAAACGGTCGATGATCTGCTCGAGCTGCTCGGGCGTCAGGTCTTCGAAGGTGTCCTTGAAGATCATGACCATCGGCGCGTTGACGCAGGCGCCCTGACATTCGACTTCTTCCCAGGAAAGCGTGCCACTCTCGTTCAGGGTGAAGGGATCATGGGCAATCTTGCTCTTGCAAACCTTGATCAGGTCTTCGGCGCCACGCAGCATGCAGGGCGTCGTACCGCAAACCTGAATGTGGGCGCGCGTGCCGACCGGCTTCAACTGGAACTGGGTGTAGAAGGTCGCAACTTCGAGCGCGCGGATGTACGGCATGCCGAGCATGTCCGCGATCGACTCGATGGCGGCCTTCGTGACCCAGCCGTCCTGGTCCTGAGCGCGCATCAACAACGGGATGACGGCAGACTGCTCACGACCCTTGGGGTACTTATTGATCGTTTCCTTCGCCCAGGCGGCGTTCTCCTTGCTGAAGGCAAAGCTCGCTGGCTGGACGGTGTCTTCGGCTAGTCGACGAACGGACATTCTAGTGGACACCTTATCAGTTAATCGAACCGCACCGCGATTTCGTCACCGAGACGAACTCACAGGCATAGGCTGACTGGTCTTTCTGCAAAAATACGATGTAGCGCGTGCCATTGGCGACCGCGGCCTTGATCTCGTAGCCCTTGGCAACGAGATCGGCCATCGAGCCCCCGCGCATGCCGCCCGACGTCGCGCCGCTTTCGACCTGCTCCTGTGCAGAAACGGTCGATGCAAGCGCGAGAAGAGCGAGCGTGGCCAGGGGCGCGAGACGCATCAGCGGTCCACCTCACCGAACACGATATCGAGGGAGCCCAGCACGGCCGAAACGTCGGCAAGCTGGTGTCCCCGACAGAGGAAATCCATCGCCTGCAGATGCGCATAACCTGGGGCACGGATCTTGCAGCGATAGGGCTTGTTGGTGCCGTCGGAGACGAGATAGACGCCGAATTCGCCCTTCGGCGCTTCGACGGCGGCGTAAACTTCGCCGGCCGGCACGTGGTAGCCTTCGGTATAGAGCTTGAAGTGGTGGATGAGCGCTTCCATCGAACGCTTCATCTCGCCGCGCTTCGGCGGAACGATCTTGCCGTCGAGCGACGAAACCGGGCCGACCTTGGCATCGCCGAGCAGGCGATCGACGCACTGGCGCATGATGCGGGCCGACTGGCGCATTTCGATCATACGGATCAGATAACGGTCGAAGCAGTCGCCGTTCTTGCCGATCGGGATATCGAACTCGAGATCCGAATAGCACTCATAGGGCTGCGAACGACGCAGGTCCCAGGCAGCGCCCGAGCCACGCACCATCACGCCCGAGAAGCCCCAGGCCCAGGCATCGTCGAGCTTGACGACGCCGATGTCGACGTTGCGCTGCTTGAAGATGCGGTTGCCGGTCAAGAGTTCGTCGATGTCGTCGACGGTCTTCAGGAACGGATCGATCCACTTGCCGATGTCTTCGACGAGTTCGTGCGGGAGGTCCTGGTGGACGCCGCCCGGACGGAAGTAGGCCGAGTGCATGCGCGCGCCGCAGGCACGCTCGTAGAACACCATCAGCTTTTCGCGCTCTTCAAAGCCCCAGAGCGGCGGCGTCAGCGCGCCGACGTCCATGGCCTGCGTCGTGACGTTCAGAAGATGCGAGAGGATGCGGCCGATTTCCGAATAGAGGACGCGGATGAGCTGGCCGCGGATCGGAACTTCGGTCGCCGTCAGCTTCTCGATCGCCAGCGCGTAGGCATGCTCCTGGTTCATCGGCGCCACATAGTCGAGGCGGTCGAAATAGGGCACGGCCTGCAGGTAGGTCTTGGTCTCGATCAGCTTTTCGGTACCGCGATGCAGCAGGCCGATATGCGGATCGACGCGCTCGACGATTTCGCCATCAAGCTCGAGCACCAGACGAAGAACGCCGTGCGCCGCCGGATGCTGCGGACCAAAGTTGATGTTGAAGTTGCGGACGTTATGTTCGGTCATACCGATTGCTCCAGGTCGGACGGCAGCCGTTCACCGGCTACCGCGGACCACTTAGTCTCACCGTGCTTTCGCCTTCTCGTCGCCGGGCAGCACGTAGTCCGTGCCTTCCCAGGGAGAGAGGAAGTCGAAGTTGCGGAATTCCTGCTTCAGTTCGACGGGTTCGTAGACGACGCGCTTTGCTTCGTCATCGTAACGCACCTCGACAAAACCGGTGACCGGGAAGTCCTTGCGCAGCGGATGTCCTTCGAAACCGTAGTCCGTCAGGATGCGACGCAGGTCAGGATGGCCGGTAAACAGGATGCCGTACATATCGTAGGCTTCGCGCTCGAACCAGTCGGCACCGGGATAGACCGGCGTTGCCGACGGAACCGGCTCGTTCTCGCCGGTTGCGACCTTGACGCGCACGCGCAGGTTCTGGCGCGGCGACAAGAGATGATAGACAACGTCGAAACGGTCCGGCCGCTGCGGCCAGTCGACGCCGCAGACATCGACGAAATTGACGAAGGCGCACTGCACATCGTCACGAAGGAACGTAAGCAGCGCGATCAGGTTCGCCGACGTCGTCGTCAGCGTCAGCTCGCCATAGGCCAGCGATGCGTCGGAGATCAGCGCACCGCGCGTTTCGCGCAGGTAGGACGCAAGCTCATTCAGGGCTTCACTCATATCAAAGACCCCCTGCCCTTAGCGCTCGATCGTGCCGGTCCGGCGGATCTTCTTCTGCAGCAGGAGCACGCCATAAAGCAGCGCTTCTGCCGTGGGAGGACAGCCTGGCACGTAGATGTCGACGGGAACGACGCGGTCGCAACCGCGAACAACCGAATAGGAATAGTGGTAGTAGCCGCCGCCATTGGCGCACGAACCCATCGAGATGACGTAACGCGGCTCCGGCATCTGGTCATAGACCTTGCGGAGCGCAGGCGCCATCTTGTTGGTCAGCGTGCCAGCGACGATCATGACGTCGGACTGGCGCGGCGAGGCGCGCGGCGCAAAACCGAAGCGTTCGGCGTCGTAGCGCGGCATGGACATCTGCATCATTTCGACCGCGCAGCAGGCGAGACCGAAGGTCATCCACATCAGCGAACCGGTACGGGCCCAATTGATGAGCTCGTCGGTCGAGGTGACCAGAAAACCCTTGTCGGCGAGCTCATTGTTGATCTCGCCGAAGAATGCATCATTGCTGCCAATCGGCTTGCCGGTGGAGGGATCGATGATCCCTTTCGGCTTGGGCGCAACGAGCGTGGTGCCGGAGGTCAGTTCCATTCCAGCGCTCCCTTCTTCCATTCATAGATAAAGCCGATCGTCAGCACTCCGAGGAAGACCATCATTGACCAGAAGCCGAACCAGCCCAATTCATGGAACGAAACCGCCCAAGGAAAGAGGAAGGCAACTTCGAGGTCGAAGATGATGAAGAGGATCGACACGAGATAGAAGCGGATGTCGAACTTCATGCGGGCGTCATCGAACGCATTGAAGCCGCACTCGTAGGCCGACAGCTTTTCCGAATCAGGAGCCTTGAAGGCGACGGCGAAGGGAGCAATCAGAAGCGCCACACCGATCACCAATGCGATTCCAATGAAAATCGCGATCGGAACGTAGGAACCGAGAAGTTCAGTCATTGTTATCCGTCCCTGCCTGCGGGAGGGCGCATGGGAGAGCGCCAGAACAACAAATCTCGCAGGCCGAAAAATATGTTGCAACGCCGGAGTGGTTAGCGCAGCCCGCGCCGTCGCGCAAGCCTTGAGGGGCCATTTAAACCGCTTCGCAACACAGGATCGGACGGGTGATACCGACAAAGCGCGGATTCGCAGGCCGACGCGAACTTTACGGTAAAACAAAGCGAGACGAGACAGATTGCCGCAGCGCACAATCCGGCCCTAGGGCCGGCGCAATTCACAGGAAGGACGGAGAGAAGAAATGGCGCGAGTGACGGGGCTCGAACCCGCGACCTCCGGCGTGACAGGCCGGCACTCTAACCGACTGAGCTACACCCGCGCATGATGACCGCGAACGATCATTAGTATCACCATCGGCCCTCGTTGAGAACGCCTAGGCAAATCCAGATCAAGAGTGGCGCGAGTGACGGGGCTCGAACCCGCGACCTCCGGCGTGACAGGCCGGCACTCTAACCGACTGAGCTACACCCGCATCATCTTGACTTGGTTGAGGCGTTTCCGCCCCGCATCGAGCAGCAGCGCCGTTCGATGAGCGGCTAACTAAGCGGTTCGGATTGGGGTGTCAAGCGTGTTTGAAGACAAATCCGTGACGGAGTGAAAATTGATCCACAGGGCGATAAAAGGATCGAAATCGGAATGGACCAATAGCGCCTGCCGCCACCGGCCCGCCGTCACCTATCCCAACACGCACTCGTCGATGCGCGTACACGGAGGCTGATTCCGGATTGCCTCCCCTCCCTCCCCCGTTCGCCGTTACCGAGGCGCCGTCCGCGCATTTTGTCCACAAGCACGAAGCCCGCAGTTTCAGGGTGTCGCGCAAGCGCCAACAAAAAAAATCATAAAAACGATACAAATGCTCTTGCGGTTTTTTTCGGTTACGCCTAGATCACGGCCACCGACGCGGCGGACTGATCCGGTCCAAACGCGGAAGGGCGATTAGCTCAGTTGGTAGAGCGCCTCGTTTACACCGAGGATGTCGGGAGTTCGAGTCTCTCATCGCCCACCATTTTCTCCCACAGAAAATAATCACCAAATCTGCTCAAATTGCTGTTCGCGTTTGCGATAGGCCTGCCGCTTCGAATTGCTTTGGCTTTAGAGCTCAGCCGTCAACAGTCGGGAATCAGGGATTCGACGGCCTCGATCGCGATACCCGCACCGTCAGCCTCGCCGGAGCAGCAAACCCGCCAAATCCCAACGTATCGATAGGCCCACCGGCGCTACCCGCCGCGATACTGCTCGTCGCTGACATGCTCCAGCCAATCCACAGCCTTGCCGTCGAGCGCTTCCTGAATCGCAAGATGCACCATGGCCGTATCGGGTGCTGCACCGTGCCAGTGCTTTTCGCCCGGCGGGAACCAGACGACATCGCCCATACGAATCTCTTGCACAGGGCCACCCCAGCTTTGCACGAGACCACGGCCGGCGGTGACAACCAGGGTCTGGCCGAGCGGGTGCGTATGCCAGGCCGTCCGAGCGCCGGGTTCGAAGGTGACGCTGACAGCGCGGACGCGCGCCGGGTCTGCGGCCTCGATCACCGGGTCCTGGCGTACCGTGCCAGTGAAGTATTCCGCCGGGGCGCGCATCGAAGGTCTCGATCCACCGGGTATGATGTCCATATCTCGTTCCTCCGATTTTCGTGTGTGGCGCTCGTCGTCAGCGAAAGTGCGCTACGGCGGACAGGCCCAACCTCGCCCGCGAGCCTATCATAACCTGTGGATTGTCACAGTCGGACAGGCCTCACGGGCGATCTCGCAAAGATGCTCGTGGTGCGTCAGATAGATCACCTGGCCGACGCGGGCCATTTCTGCCATCTGCTCGAAGGCGCGGCCGGCGCGGCCGTCGTCGAAGGTCTCCATGATGTCGTCGGCGATGAAGGGCAGCGATTCGCGCGCGGCTGCGATTTCGTGATAGCCGGCGATTCTGAGCGCCAGATAGAGCTGAAAGCGCGTGCCCTTGGAGAGATCCTTGGCAAGCTTCGACCCGCCGGCCGACGCATTGGCGATCAGGAACTCCTGTCCCCGGTCGGACTGCGCCGACAGGCCGGAATATTCTCCGCCGCTGATCCGGCTGAAGGTCTCCGACGCGCGCCGCATCATTGCGCTGCGATGCCGCTCGCGGAAAAGCCGGAGCGCGGTCTCGGCGGCGATGACGCCGGCGCGAAGCCGCAGATAGGCAAGCGCCTTGTTTTCGATGTCGAGCAGCAACGTCCGCCGCTTCTGTTCGAGTTCTGCGACCGTGTCGCCGCCTTCGACAGCCGCGAGCGCCTTTTCTCTTTCCCGCATCTCCGTATGCAGTTCACTGACGTCGCGGTCGCTTTGTTCGAGTGCGGCATCCAGCCGTGCCAGCTCCAGCCGCACCGCCGTGTCATCGAGTTCCGCGAGCAAAGCCTCCGCCTGCGTGCTCTCGGCGACATCAAGGCGGGAGGCAAGATCCGCCTCCGATTCGGCGATGCGTTCACGCAGGCGCTGCTGTTCCCGGCCGGCCTCGAATAGCTGCGCGGCCTCATCGAGCGTTTCGCAGTCGAAGAATTCAAGCACCTGCCGCCTGCGCGCCACATGGAGCTCCCGCTTCGCACAGGCGACACGCCGCTCTTCCTCCAGGCGGGCGATTTCGGCGAGGAAGGTTGCGCGGCGATCCGAAAGCCGCTGCGCCTCGGCGGCGCGCGTCTTCAACGTCATGTAGGTCGTCAGTGTGTCATCAGCGGCCGTCCCGCAGGCAAGCTCGGCAATGGCGCGGTCGAATTCAACCTGGTCCTTGCGCATGCCGGCGATGCGATATTCGAGGTCGGCCTTGCGCTGCGTCAGCTTATCGAGCTCCTGCAGGATCGCCAGCATCGGACCGGTCTGCTCTGGCGTCAGCGGTTCGCTCCGCGCGGCCAGCCAGCTTTTGGCAAGAAGTTCCGACCATTGTTCTTGCCACGCGTCCATCGCGTCTTCAGCCAGATCGAGCGCCGACTGCCGGCTTTCCAGAAGCGTTCGCGCCCGCTTTGCCGCCTCACGGGCTGCGTTGCGGGCGCCCTCCAGCGCACGCGCCTGCGACACCGCCTGCTCGGCGGCAAGGAGAAGGTTGTCGAGCCGCTCCGGCAGGCGTCCGCCGATATCTATAGCCGCAAGCTCCTCGCGCAAGCTGGCAATCGCTTCGGCCTCCTCGGAATGGGCGCGATCGAAATCCTGGCGCGCCGCGCGCAAATGCGCGCGCAGGTCCAGCGCCGCAAGCCGTGTGGTCAGCCAAGGCTCCAGTTGCGTCAGACGCATCACGCTAGGTAAGCCGCAGGCCAAGACGGCTGTTGCCAACACCTGCGCTTGCGTCGTCGCGTCGGCCAGAAATTGCTCCTCCTGCCGACGCAGCGTCGCGATGCGGGCACGCCGCTCGGCGATCGACAGCGACAAGCCGCGCATGTCGGCAAGCTGCGCCGTGTCCGCAAGGCGTCGCGCGGAAACCTCGTCGTCTTCGCTCATCACCTGCTCGAAGGCAGTGGCCGTTTCCAGAGCAAGCTCCGCCTTGTGCTGGCGCCACGCTTCATTGCGGCGCTGACGCAGTGCTGAGGCCGAGAAATCGTCCATCGTGCCGCCAACGGCGGACAGCCCGGCCAGCCGCGCCTCGTCCCCCGCCAGCAACTCCTGCTCGGCAGCGATGCGGTCGACGACTCGCAAATGCCGCTCCTCCTGGCTGGCAGCCGCCCTGTGCCAGGTCTCCAGCGTTGCCGGCGACGGAACGTCGAGCGCGAGAAGATCATCGGCTGTTCCGGCAAAGGGCCTCAGCAGCACGAGCTTGTCGGCGAGTTCCGCATCCAGCCGGTCGATGGCCTGTTGCGCCGCCTGCTTGCGCAGGACGAAGTCACTGCGCCGCAACAGCGACAGCTTTTCGGCAAGCCCGGAGACGTCCGCTGCCCCCTGCTCTTCGAGCCGCAGCAAATCGCCTTCAGCGTCCCGATCCGCTTCGACGGCGCTCTGCAGCTCCAGGCGCGCCGAAGCGACACGCTCGACGAGGGCCGAGTGCCGGCGCGCCAAATCCTGAAGCTGCGCGCCGGTCCCGGCCGCAAGTAAAAGCGACGCGGGATCGCGGTCGGCCGGTTCGCCGAGCCGCAACAGGCAGCCAAGAATTTCTGCCCCGGTCCGCGCCAGATCCTCCAATCGAGACGGCATGTCGCGCGCCGCGGTGACATAACGCGCATCAAGCGCGGTTTCCTGAAGCGCGGTCAGGCGCTCGATCAGGCAGAGGCCTTCCTTGTCGAGCGGCATTTCCTCGAGCGCATCGCGGCGATGCTGCATCTCGCTGTCGATCTGTCGTAGCCTGATCTCGGTCTCCGCCTCCTGGCGCCGAAGCGCCGGCAGTTCACTCGCCCACTCCGCTGGCGGTACCGGCAGCGGCGGAGCGCCCGCCAGTTCCGCACGGAGGGCGCGAAGCCTGCCGAAATGGGGCAACGCTTCGACCTCGGCTTTCAGGCGGGCCCGCGCCAGCCGCAACTCGGCTCGACGCGTGATCGCTTCGTCGTGGCGTTCACGCGCCTGCGTCAGCGTCTTGCGCAGCGCCGCATATTCGCGTGCATTGATATCGAGCGCATTGCGTTCGACCCTCAGGGCCTCAAGCTCGCCTTTCAGTTCCGCAAGCTGATGCTTGCGCGCCTGTGGCCGGTAGAAGCCGTCGGCCTGCCCGCGCAGGGCCGCAAGGATCGCCGTGCTGTCCGGCAGGCCCGAGCTCGCCGAAAACAGCAGTGACCCGAGTTCGCCCTCGCTTTTCAGGATCGCCTCGCCGCCCTTCTCGATGCTCTCGTCGTCCAGCGAGAACATCATCTGGTAGGTGTCGCGATCGATCGCGCCGAGCGCTCCGGAAAACGTGTTGTCGGGCAAGGGCTGGTCGTCGAGGCCGACCAGTGAATTCGTCTTTCTCTTGATGCGGAAGACCCGATCGCTGCGGCCGGCCGCTTCGATCGTGCCGCCCACGCGCATCGTCTGGTAAGGGTGCAGGAAGCCGTAGGGGCTCGAATGCTCGATGCCGAAGAGTAGGTCGAGAAAACCGGAAAACAGAGTCGATTTTCCAGCCTCGTTCGGGCCGTAGACGATGTGGAGGTCGGGAGTGCCGGGCACGCCATCGCCGAAGTCAAGGCGACGATCGGTAAACTTGCCGTAGCGGACGAGATCGAGCGCGCTGATCCGCATCAGTGGCCACCCTCGCCGGCGCCACCGCCATGAAGATGGGCGAGCACCTCGGCGGTTCCCGACACACCGGCTTCAAACGCCAGCCGCGCGACCGCCTCTTCGTCCGGCGCCAGCGATTGGCGAAGCTCGGGCGGAAGCTGTTGCAGGACGTCTTCCACGGCCGCCAGCACGTCCTGGCGAAACCCGTGCGCCGGCAAGACGTCCGCTTCGACGAGCGCCGCCAGCTCTTCGACGGGATCGAGCATGGCGCCCGGTTTTTCGGTCCGGGCGTTGCCGCAGGTGAGTTCGACCTTCTCGATCCAGCAGCCGGCGATGCCGGCGGCAATGTTGTCGATCTCCGCCCGCAACAGGTCCGCGTCACGGCGAAGGCGCCAGGCCAAGGGCGTCGCGCCGGCGAGCGTCAGACGCAGGATGACGTTCTCTGCCGCCGCTTCACCACAGGTGCGCGAAAGCGCCTGCCTGACGGCATCGAGCATGTCGCGCCATTCCGTGATGCCCGTCAGATCGACACGAAGGCGTTCGAAGCTGGCGATGCCGATCGCCCGCTCGGCAAGACTGACATGGCCGTCGTCGTCGACCGTGACGAACGACACGCTCTTCACGCCGACTTCATTGATGTCGCGACCCTGCGGCATACCCGGCATGACGATGAAGGGCTCCGCCGCGTGGACCTGCCGCTGGTGGATGTGGCCGAGTGCCCAGTAATCGAAGCCATGGGCAACGAGATCGGCGACGCTGCAGGGGGCATAGAGATCGTGACCCGCGGCACCTGCGAGGCTCGTGTGCAGCATGCCGATGTTCACCGCGCCGGGCACCGGCGGCTGGAAGGCCGGAAGCAGGCTTTCGGGCGCATGCGGGCTGGCGAAGCTTACGCCGTGCACATAGACGTCGCGACCGCTTGCCAGCGTCTTGGCGACCACCGCCTTTGCCCTACCCTTGAAGACGTGGGCGGATGGCGGCAGGGTCAGTTCATTGGTGACCTGCGACTGGGCGTCGTGGTTGCCGCGGATGATGAAGACGCGGATGCCGTGTTCATCCAGCCGGCGCAGTTCCCGCCCGAGAAACAGGGCCGTGTTCATCGACGTCTGGCTGCCGTCATATAGATCGCCGGCAATCAGCAGGGCATCGGCCTCTTCGGCGATGCAGAGATCGACGATCTTGACCATAGCCTGCCGCGACGCCCCGCGCACGATCTCTGCGAGGTCGGCATTTCTAAGGGCGAGGCTGCGGAGAGGCGAATCGAGATGCAGGTCTGCGGTATGGACGAAACGGAAGGGCATGGCCGACCATGGCCGTCCCGCCACCGCCCGTCAATCAGCCGTCACACGTCATCCACTTGCGAAATGCGCAGGCTACCGGCAAGCATATTTCAGCCTGCTGAAGTAAAGGCGGCGCTAATACAAATGCGGTTGGCGGCGCTTGTTAACATCGTCTGTTCAAGACATCGCGGCGCTACCTGCAAATATCAGATTATACTCACTTTAATCGATTAGGGCTTTTGTAACATCTTGTTCGATAGGTTTGCCCCGGCTGCGTTTCAAGCGCGTCCAGGCACCGGAATGATTCCTGCTTCGGCTATCCGCTCCGTCATGACGATCAAGAGCCGGAATGACTTAATTCAAGTACAGTTTTACGGACGGCCGTCCTTCCGGGGGTACCATGTCACGGCTCAAGATTTCCCACACGCTTATTGCCCTTTTCCTCGTGGTCGCCGTTATCGTCTCGGCGCTTGCCGTTTCATCTCTCGGCGGCATCAAGATGATGAACGAGCGCAACAACGAGATCGCCACCACCTGGCTACCGCGCGTCTCGCTTTCACGCGCGCTCGAAACGCAG
Organism: Ensifer sp. EB106-05-01-XG146; assembly: GCF_058791875.1. Taxonomy (NCBI): domain Bacteria; kingdom Pseudomonadati; phylum Pseudomonadota; class Alphaproteobacteria; order Hyphomicrobiales; family Rhizobiaceae; genus Ensifer; species Ensifer sp. EB106-05-01-XG146. The sequence continues at coordinate 1,034,790 of NZ_JBYTDX010000001.1, read as the reverse complement.
CTTTCCGATACCCGCATGGCGTTTGCCCGCCATCTGATTTCCCTGACGCCGTTTGAAAAGAAGGCAGCGGAAAAGGTCATCGGTGAGACCGTCGCAGGCTTCAACAAGCTCGCCGACGAATATTCGAGCCTGATGGTCACCGATGCCGACAAGGCGGCGCTCGACAATGTCCGGACTGCCTATCAGGCCTATCTCTCCGTCGCCGAAGGCATGGTCAAGCTCTCCAACAACCTCGAGAACATGAAGGCGCAGAGCGTCTTCAAGGTCGAGATGCGCGAGACCGAAGGCAAGGTCGACGAGGCGATCAAGGAAATGCGGGCGCTGAACCTCGCCGGCGCGGATGCCGCCGTTGCCGCAAGCTCGGCCACGCATGACCAGATCCGCATGATCGAGATCGGCGTCATCGCCCTTGCCGCCGTCATCGTGCTCGGCGCCATCCTCTATGCCGTGCGCGGCATCGCTCGCCCGATCCAGATCATCACCCGCTCGATGGCACGCCTTGCCGAAGGTGACACCGACAGCAGCATCCCCTATGGCGCCCGCAAGGACGAAATCGGCGAGATGGCCCGTGCAGTCGAGGTCTTCCGCCAGGCGGCGATCGCCAATCAGCATCTCGAAGCCGACGCCCAGACACAGCGCGCCAAGGCGGAAGCCGAGCGTCTGCGCGTGACGGAAGAAGCGGAAGCAGCAGCCCAGCGCCGCCTTCAGGAAGCCACCGCCGGTCTTGCGAGCGGCCTGCGCCGCCTTGCTTCGGGCGATCTCGCCTTCCAGCTCAACGAACCCTTCTCGCCCGATTTCGAGCAACTGCGTCACGACCTGAACCAGGCTGTCGCCCAGCTCGCCGACACGCTTGCCGCCGTCTCGTCAGCATCGTGCAACATCGACAGCGGTGCCCGTGAAGTCAGCCAGAGCGCCGACGACCTGTCGCGCCGGACCGAGCAGCAGGCAGCGTCGCTGGAAGAAACGGCGGCAGCACTCGACCAGATCACCGTCAATGTCGGCAATTCGTCAAAGCGCACCCACGAGGCCCGCAGCGTTGCCGGCCAGGCCAACGAAAGTGCCCGCAAGTCTGGCGCGATCGTGTCGGGCGCAGTCGATGCGATGGGCCGCATCGAGCATTCGTCGAGCCAGATCTCCAACATCATCGGCGTCATCGACGAGATCGCTTTCCAGACCAACCTGCTGGCGCTCAACGCCGGCGTCGAAGCAGCGCGTGCCGGTGATGCCGGTAAGGGTTTCGCCGTCGTCGCCCAGGAAGTGCGCGAGCTTGCCCAGCGCTCGGCCAACGCGGCCAAGGAGATCAAGGATCTGATCCGCAACTCCGCCGTTGAAGTCGAAAGCGGCGTCCGTCTCGTGCGCGAAACCGGCGAGGCTCTGCGCACGATCGAAGGCTTCATCGTCACGATCAACCAGCATATGGACGCGATCGCCGTCTCGGCACAGGAACAGTCCGCCGGGCTCTCCGAGGTCAATACGGCAGTCAACCAGATGGACCAGGTCACCCAGCAGAACGCGGCGATGGTCGAGGAAGCCAATGCGGCAAGCGCGACGCTTGCCCAGGAAGCCGGCCGTCTGCGCGAACTGATCGCGCGCTTCACGCTCGCCGAGGCTGGCGGTCACGGCTACGCCCAGTCGACCAACGGCGCGCGCTGGGCCGCCTGATCGCGATCGGAGGCGACGCGCAAGTCGTGTGACGCGCAAACGGTCGCCTGTCGCGAGAATTTCTTGCCGCATCAAGTGAAACGGCCGCCAGAAATGGCGGCCGTTTCTTTGTCGGCGATGGAGTTACCGTGAAACGCCGGAGGTTTGTGTCGACAAATGCGGCAATTATAACTATCACTAATGTTACTGCCATTTCACATGGCACCTCATGAAATTCCAGCGACGATCATGAAGAAGACATTTGAAGTTTCCGATAGACTGTTCGAGCTTTACCACCGGGTTCACCGGCTGGTGAACGAATCGATGACCGAGGAAGGCGTGTCGCTGGCGCGCAGCAAGTTCCTCTTCTTCCTCAGCAAGCTCGGCCCCTGTCGTTCGACCGACATCGCCTGTGCGCTGAACTTCGCGCCGCGCACCGTCACCGAAGCGATCGACGGCCTGGAGCGTGACCGCCTGGTCATGCGCAAGCCCGATCCTGAAGACCGGCGCGCCAAGATCGTCTCGATCACCGAAACGGGCCGCGTCGTACTGGAAGCCGCAGAGCATCCGCGCAAGCAGCTGCTCGAGGAGATCTTCTCGGCCCTCGACGACGAAGAACTCGACGCGCTCTTTGATATCGTCGGCAAGCTGGTCGACCGGACGGACGAGATCCGTAAGCGCAAGGATGAGGCCGAAGAGGCAGCGCAGATCGCGATCGCCCGCTAGGAGCGTTCTCGCTCGTCGCAAATCACAAGTGCCGAAACAGAAAGAGGCCGGGACGTCATGTCCCGGCCTCTCCCGTTTTCTCCGGGCGGTAACGCTTACATCGCGTTGATGGCGCCAATGGAGAAGAACAGGGTTTCGCCAGAGGAGTCGTCGACGCCGTCATTGTCGGTGACGACATAGCCGTTGCCGGCGGCATCGACGGTGAAGCCTTCGACCTTGTCGACGACGTAGCCATTCAGCGCCTTCAGTTCCGGAATGAGGTCACGAACCTCTTCCTTCTTGACGACGGGCAGTTCACCGCCAAGGGCAGCTGGCTTCAGTTCCGAGAGCGCAACGCGATAGATCGTCTTCAGCTTGGCAGCCTGACCGATCAGGTTGTCGCGCTCGATGACATAGGCATAGTCGCCGTGGACGGAAATTTCCGACAGACCAACCCAGCCGTCACCGGCCTTTTCGAGTGGGTAGCGCACGGCGCCCCATTCTTCGCTCTTCAGGTTGTAGGAGACGAGCTTGACGAAGCCCTTCTCGTCATCCTTCCATTCGCGCTGAACCGCCATCCACAGCGTCTGCTCGTCGCCTTCGCCTACAACGGTGATGCCTTCGAAGCCAAAGCGGGTTTCGCCGGCACGCAGCGCTTCCGGCAGGGCGATTTCCTTCTTGATCTCGCCCTTCTTGTTCACGTGGAAGATCGCGTGGCTGTAGAGCTTGTCGGAGTTGCCTTCCGACGCAAGCCAGAAGCCCCCTTCCCCGTCATTGGCGATGCCTTCGATGTCGAGCTTCTGCGCCGGTGCGCCATCGCGGGTGATGGCGAGCGCTTCGGTGATCAGCGCCGGCTTCTGGGTGGCGTCGATGGTGAAGATCGTGGGCTGCGACGAGTAGACCGAATCGTTGACGGCGCGCAGGAAGCCGGGCTTGTCGGCGACGGCAGCGAGACCGGAGAGTGCGCCGAAGCCGATCGGCAGGCCATCCTTCTCGGCGGAGCGGATCTGCGGATAGACCGCTTCGCCCTCGGCACGCTCATAGATCATCACGTGCGAGCGCGCGCCGCCGTCCTCGACGAGATCGACTTCGTTTGCGGTCGCAAAGAGATTGCGCGCGGGGATCGCGACGGCGCCTTCCGGCGAGATGCCCGACGGCAGGAGCTGCAGCAGCTCAGGCTCGGCGCCCGTATCCTTGTAGACGCCGACGATCGAGGCACGCTCGGACAGAACGAAGAACAGGTTGTCGTCACCGAACTTCGCCGCTTCCAGGCCCTCGGGCTCAACGCCCTTGGCCGAAGAGCGCTTCTCCGGATAGTGGCCGATGGCGGCAATCGCATGCTCCAAGCTCGCGCCCGATTCGAAGAGCACCTTGCCGGTGGTGTCGAAGATCGTGAAACCGCGCGAACCGCCTTCATAGTCGCCTTCGTTGGCAACAACGATGCGGTTGTCGTCGAGCCACTTCACCGCGTCGGGCTCGCGCTTGCGGCCCGGCTGCTCGTCCTTGAAGGCAATCGCGCCGTTGCGCTTGGTGTCGATGTTCTTGAGGTCGACCGTGCCGGCAGAGAAATGCGTCTTCACCGTTCCTGTCTTGCCGTCGATGATGACGATGTGGTTGTTCTCCTGCAGCGTCAGCGCGATCTCGTCCTTGCCGTTGAAGGAAACGAATTCCGGCTCCGGGTCTTCACCGGCGATTTCGGCAAGACCGGTCAGCGTCACGCGCTTCAGCGAACCGCAATCGGCAACACCATCCTTCAAAGACAAGATGACGAGGTCGCCGGCCGGCATCTGCGGGATCTTGCCGTCGTTCAGCTCTTCATCGCGCTCGTTCTCGATGGCGATGGCCGCCAGCGTGCGGTCCTTGTTGACGGCGATCGAATCCGGCTGGCCGCCGAGATCGCAGGTCGCATCGACTTTCTTCGAGGCCAGATCGACGATCGCAAGAAGCCCCGAAGGCTTGACGTAGCTTTCGCGCGTGTTGACCGCGACGAGTGCCTTTGCACCGGCGATGGTGACCGAGGTCGGCTCGCCGTCAAAAGAGACCGTGCCGGCTGCCTTCGGCGCCTTGGCATCGGTGATGTCGATCAGGCCGACGCGCTTGCCGGGGCTGTCGGAATAGACAAGCGTGTTGCCGTCTTCGCTGGCCGTGATGATTTCGGCAGATGTCGGCGCCTTGCGCGCATCGCCTTCCGGCAGGTTATCGGCAACAGCAAAGGATGCAATGCGGTTGAAGACGGGCTCGGCCGCCGCAGGAAATGCTGCGGATGCAAGAAGAACGGCCGCAAGCGCGGTCACGCGCGAAGTGATGGTCATGAAATCCCCCATGTGCGAACACTGAAAACATGGGGGTTCTGCGCGATGCCGATGACAGCCGAATGACAACGCTTGGGTTTTACACCGTTCCGGTTGCAGGCGCGGCGCGCTCGCGCCGCATCTCGTTGCGCATGATGAACAGCGAGGCGCCAAGGATCAGCACTGCGCCGACCCAAAGATATCCTGTCGGCGCGTAACCGAAGACCAGCCAGCCCGCAAAGACGTTAAGCGGCAGCTTCAGATCGTCGAAGGGCTGCACGTAGGCAGCGTCGGCAACAGTATAGGCGAGCGTCAGCAGATATTGTGCGACTACGGTCAGTATCCCGGCGAGAAGCAGGAAGCCGAGTGCTGTCCCATCCGGCATGGTGAAGCCGGCCGAAAGCGCGATGGCGCCGTTGATCGGCGTCAGAAGCACAAGCAGCCATACGGTGATCGTTTCGGGGCGCTCGATACTTGTGAGGCTCTTGGTGATGAGCGACGAAGCGCCCCACAACAGCGCCGATAGGATCGGCAAAAGGGCGGCCCAGCTGAAGCTGTCCGACCACGGTTCGAGAATGATCATCGCCCCGGCGAAACCGACCGCGGTCGCGGCCCAACGCGCCGCGCCGACGCGTTCGCCGAGAAACAGGCGGGCGCCGAGGATGATGAAGAACGGCGAGGTCATGACCAGCGCGATCGCCTGCCAGATCGGCACGTGCGCCAGACCGGAGACCCAGGCCCCCACACCGAAGGCGGCCAACACCACGCGCGCGACGTGACGCCAGGGATAGTCGGTGCGCATGGCCGACAGCCCGACGCGTCGCAGAAACGGCAGTGAGAAGAGGAAGGCGAAGGCATATTGCCAGAACGCCATGGCGGTGGCTGGAAAACCGAGCTTCATCGTCAGCCATTGGGTGACGACATTGAGGCCGGCGAAAGCGATCCCGGCCAACACCATGAAGCCGGCTCCGGCCATGGCGCGCGAGGAGGAAAAGCCGAGGGAAGTCTGATTCATGTCATGCACCCTGAAAGCGGACCAAACACAAATCAGGACGCATGAGCGCACGGCACGACGCCGGGCATCCCTGCCCTTCGTGCCAGCGACCATTCTCTTTCATCCGGACTATGACCGTCGGCTCCGGAGTTGCACCGGATCTGCTGACCCTCTCCCCAAAAATCGAGGAAAGGCGCTCGCGGGCTTGGGCCACCTTCGCGCGTCTCCAAGACGCCGCGCTGTCATGCCCTTACCGCCGGTGGGGACTTTCACCCCGCCCTGAGAATGGGCAAGCCCTAGAGCAAATGACGGACACCCGCAAGGGCTGCCCCCAAAATGCGAAAGGGTCCGGCTTGCGCCGAACCCTCGAATACCTGGACTGCCGGCCTCGTGTCCGGCCGCCAAGCAAATCTCATCAGCCGTTGACGGCATCCTTCAGGCCCTTGCCGGCCGTGAACTTCGGCACGTTGCGTGCCGGGATGTCAACTTCCGCACCCGTGGACGGGTTACGGCCCTTCGAGGCTTCGCGGCGCGAAACCGAGAAGTTGCCGAAGCCGACCAGGCGAATGTCGCCGCCGTTCTTCAGCTCAGCCTGGATGGTCTCGAAAACTGCATCAACTGCAGAAGATGCGTCGGTCTTGGAAAGTCCGGCCTTCTCAGCAACGGCAGACACGAGCTCATTTTTGTTCATGTTTCCACCCCTTTCAGATTGGTTCGAAACGACTGTGTTTTAAGGCGCGGCGGCTTGCGCTTCGCCCGCGTCTTGCCTTTCCCAATTGCGCCTAATCCCTTGGAATGCAAGGCTTGCAGGGCGCTTTTACAACAAAAAAGACCGGCCAATGGCCGGTCTTCCCAATTTTTCTGCAAAATGAGCGCCGCGCGAGCCGGCTGCACCCATTTTCAAGCCCCCGTCAGTGGGCGACGGAGGAGCCTGCTTCGTCCTGCGAATCAACCGGTGCTACGGTTGCCGGCTCGTTTGCCGGGTCCCAATCGATCGGTTCCGGCATGCGCACCAGAGCGTGTTCGAGCACTTCGCCCACCCGCGAAACCGGGATGATTTCGAGCGCGTTCTTCACGTTGTCCGGGATCTCGGCGAGATCCTTGGCGTTCTCTTCCGGGATCAGCACCTTCTTGATGCCGCCCCGCAGCGCTGCCAGGAGCTTCTCTTTCAGACCGCCGATCGGCAGCACGCGGCCGCGCAGCGTGATCTCGCCTGTCATTGCAACATCCTTGGAGATCGGGATGCCGGTCATGATCGACACGATCGTGGTTGCCATGGCGACGCCGGCCGAAGGGCCATCCTTCGGCGTCGCACCTTCCGGTACGTGCACGTGGATGTCACGCTTGTCGAACAGCGGCGGTTCGATGCCGAAGTCGATTGCGCGCGAGCGGACATAAGAAGCCGCCGCGGAAATCGATTCCTTCATCACGTCGCGCAGGTTGCCGGTGACGGTCATGCGGCCCTTGCCGGGCATCATGACGCCTTCGATCGTCAGAAGCTCGCCGCCGACCTCAGTCCATGCGAGACCGGTGACAACACCGATCTGATCGTCACGTTCGGCTTCGCCGTGGCGGAAGCGCGGAACGCCCAGATAGTCGTTGATGTTGGCAGCGTTCACTTCGACCTTCTTGGCCTTGCCCTTGATGATCTCGGTCACGGCCTTGCGGGCGAGCTTCATCAACTCGCGTTCGAAGTTACGCACACCGGCTTCGCGGGTGTAGGTCTGGATGACCGCCATCAGCGCGCCGTCTGTGACCGAGAATTCCTTCGGCTGCAGCGCGTGGTCGCGGATCGCCTTCGGCAGCAGATGCCGCTTGGCGATTTCCAGCTTTTCCTCTTCCGTGTAGCCGGCGATGCGGATCACTTCCATGCGGTCCATCAACGGCGCCGGGATATTCAGCGTGTTGGCGGTGGTGATGAACATCACGTTGGACAGGTCGTATTCGACCTCCAGGTAGTGGTCCATGAAGGTCGAGTTCTGTTCCGGATCCAGCACCTCGAGCAGCGCCGACGACGGATCGCCGCGGAAGTCCTGGCCCATCTTGTCGATTTCGTCGAGCAGGAACAGCGGATTGGACCGCTTCGCCTTCTTCATCGACTGAACGACCTTGCCCGGCATCGAGCCGATATAGGTGCGGCGGTGGCCACGGATCTCGGCTTCGTCACGAACGCCGCCCAGCGCCATGCGCACATATTCGCGGCCGGTCGCCTTGGCGATCGACTTGGCGAGCGAGGTCTTGCCGACGCCCGGAGGGCCGACGAGGCACAGGATGGGGCCCTTGATCTTGGTCGAACGCGCCTGCACGGCGAGATACTCGACGATGCGCTCCTTGACCTTGTCGAGGCCGAAATGATCGACGTTGAGCACTTCCTCGGCATGGTTCAGGTCGGTCTTGATCTTCGACTTCTTGCCCCAGGGCAGGCCGAGCAGCCAATCCAGGTAGTTGCGAACGACGGTGGCTTCCGCCGACATCGGGCTCATCTGGCGCAGCTTCTTCAGCTCTGCATCAGCCTTTTCGCGCGCTTCCTTGGAAAGCTTGGTCTTGGCGATACGCTCTTCGAGCTCGGCCATCTCGTCGCGGCCGTCTTCGCCGTCGCCGAGTTCCTTCTGGATCGCCTTCATCTGTTCGTTGAGGTAGTACTCGCGCTGGGTCTTCTCCATCTGGCGCTTGACGCGCGAGCGGATGCGCTTTTCCACCTGCAGGACGGAGATCTCGCCTTCCATGAAGCCGAGCGCCTTTTCCAGGCGCATCTTCACGCTGGTGGTCTCCAGCATTTCCTGCTTTTCGACGATCTTGATCGACAGGTGCGAAGCAACCGTGTCGGCCAGCTTCGAATAGTCCTCGATCTGGCTGGCAACGCCGACGACCTCGGGAGAGATTTTCTTGTTGAGCTTTACGTAGCTTTCGAATTCGGAGACGACCGAGCGGCTGAGCGCCTCGATCTCGACCGGATCTTCCTCCGGCTCGCTCAGGCTATGCGCCGCAGCCTCATAGAATTCCTCGCGCGGCGTGTAGCCGTCGATTTTGGCGCGCGCGCGGCCCTCGACCAGTACCTTGACGGTGCCGTCGGGCAGCTTCAGCAGTTGCAGAACGTTGGCGATTGTGCCGACTTCGTAGATCGCGGACGGTTCCGGATCGTCGTCGGTGGCGTTGATCTGGGTGGCAAGCATGATCTGCTTGTCGGTGCCCATGACTTCCTCAAGCGCACGGATCGATTTTTCGCGGCCGACGAAAAGCGGCACGATCATATGCGGGAAGACTACGATGTCGCGGAGCGGCAGGACCGGGTAGGTCGCGCTTTCAGTCGCCGGTGACGTTTTGTTCGTCATGTCATTTCCTTTCCGTCCCGATTTCGGGCCCGTATCCGGGAGCCCTACAGGCACTCCCGGCTGTCATATTTTCCACATGAAAGTGGAGTGCGACCGCGTCCATTTCAAGGCTCGACGCAGACATCCACAAACAGTGGCCGGGTCCTTCTGACTACGCATCAATGCTGTTGCGGACCTTGCGACGGACTACAAGCTCATGGACCGCAACCATTAAGGTCCTTCATTGAATCGTCACATCATTGCGTTGTTTGCGGCACTTTAGCAACAATCGAATTGTGAAATCTGCGCCCCGGCGCAGGTGTCTCAACAGCTAAGTGTGAACACATGAAGCAGACATGAAAAAGCCCGCACGAGGCGGGCTTCTCAAAGGATAATTCAGGACGCTCAGGCCGAAACGTTGGTCTTTTCGTCCGACCGTTCCGAGTAGATGTAGAGCGGCCGAGCAGCGCCCTTGACCACCTCGTCCGAGATGACCACTTCGCGCACGCCTTCGAGCGTCGGCAGCTCGAACATGGTGTCGAGCAGGATCTTCTCCATGATGGAGCGAAGGCCACGGGCACCGGTCTTGCGCACGATCGCCCGACGCGCGATCTCGCGAAGCGCGTCCTCGTGGAAGGTCAGTTCGACGTCTTCCATCTCGAACAGGCGCTGGTACTGCTTGATCAGAGCGTTCTTCGGTTCGGACAGGATCTGGATCAGCGCATCTTCATCGAGATCTTCGAGCGTCGCCAGAACCGGCAGACGACCGATGAATTCCGGGATCAGGCCGAACTTGACGAGATCTTCCGGCTCCAGTTCGCGCAGAACTTCGCCTACACGGCGATCCTCCGGCGAGCGGACCGTTGCGCCGAAACCGATCGAGGTCTTCTCGCCACGGGCGGAGATGATCTTGTCGAGGCCGGCGAAGGCACCGCCGCAGATGAACAGGATGTTGGTCGTATCCACCTGCAGGAATTCCTGCTGCGGATGCTTGCGGCCGCCCTGCGGCGGTACCGAGGCAACCGTGCCTTCCATGATCTTCAGAAGCGCCTGCTGCACGCCCTCGCCCGATACGTCGCGGGTTATCGACGGGTTGTCGGACTTGCGCGAAATCTTGTCGACTTCGTCGATGTAGACGATGCCGCGCTGGGCGCGCTCGACGTTGTAGTCGGCAGCCTGAAGCAGCTTCAGGATAATGTTCTCGACGTCTTCACCGACATAACCGGCTTCGGTCAGCGTCGTTGCGTCGGCCATGGTGAACGGCACGTCGATGATGCGGGCGAGCGTCTGGGCGAGATAGGTCTTGCCGCAGCCGGTCGGGCCGACCAGCATGATGTTCGACTTCGCAAGCTCGACGTCGCTTCCCTTGGCGGCGTGCGCCAGGCGCTTGTAATGGTTGTGAACGGCGACCGACAGGATGCGCTTCGCCTGCTGCTGGCCGATGACGTATTCGTCCAGAACCTTGATGATTTCCTGAGGGGTCGGAACACCGTCGCGGGACTTGACCATCGAGGTCTTGTTCTCTTCGCGGATGATATCCATGCACAGTTCGACGCATTCATCGCAGATGAACACGGTCGGTCCGGCAATCAGTTTTCGGACTTCGTGCTGGCTCTTGCCGCAGAACGAACAATAAAGTGTATTCTTCGAGTCACCGCCGTTGCTTCCGCTGACCTTGCTCATTTCCACTTCCTTCCAGCACGCCGGACACTTTCAAGATAAGTATCGCGGACCACTCAATTTGCCCTGAGCCTCAACCTCAAACAGGGCTTCCGGGAGTACTCACCGCCCCAGGCGTAAACGCCCGACGCAGTCGCAACGACTCTCCCAACTCCGAACGAACACTACGCTGACAGATTCCAACATAGCATTAATGGTTCATATTACCGGCTTTACCCTGTCGATAAAGCCCTTGAGCCATTACAATTGTGTCACAATTACATCTATCCCGACACAAATGCGCGTTATCAGGCCTGCTCGCCGCCCTCGATCTCTTCGCGCGAGGTCAGAACCTTGTCGACAAGGCCCCAGCTCAGAGCTTCGTCCGCATTCATGAAATGATCGCGATCGAGCGTCTGCTCAACCTCTTCATAGGTCCGTCCGCAGTGCTTGACGTAGACCTCGTTGAGGCGGCGCTTCATCTTCAGGATGTCCTTGGCGTGGCGCTCGATATCCGAGGCCTGGCCCTGGAAACCGCCCGAGGGCTGGTGAACCATGATGCGCGCGTTCGGCGTCGCGAAACGCATGTCCTTGTGGCCGGCGGCCAGGAGCAGCGAACCCATCGAGGCGGCCTGACCGACGCAGAGCGTCGAAACGGCCGGCTTGATGAACTGCATCGTGTCGTAGATCGCCATGCCCGACGTGACGACGCCGCCCGGCGAATTGATGTAGAGCGCGATTTCCTTCTTCGGGTTTTCCGCTTCAAGGAAAAGAAGCTGGGCGCAGACGAGCGTTGCCATCTGGTCTTCGACCGGGCCGGTCACGAAGATGATGCGCTCCTTCAGAAGGCGCGAAAAGATATCGTAGGAACGTTCACCGCGGTTGGTCTGTTCAACAACCATCGGCACCAGTGCCAGGGCGGTATCAACGGGATTTCTCATATCGAACCTTCATCAATCGGGTTCGCAAAACCTTTGCGAACCGGGAATCACGGGATTTACCTTCTGCTCCTACATAGAGTGTCAACACCCTTCACTTCAAGTCGCGAAGCTTCGATAAGCTTAATCGAAGGTCCGCTTTGCTTCGAAGTTCGGCCGTCCTCCACACATGGTTGGCGATAGAACATTTTTCCATCGATATCCTCGGTTGAGGCCATGGACGCAAACTCTGCACACAGGCTTCGGTGATATCGGTAAACGAAGGGGAAATCCGCGAACCTGGGCGCTGTTCACAGCTGCGACTCGATCGGCAGCACACGGATTACCCCGGCGATCATGCGCCTTGCCAGGCTGGCGTCCGGCTCGTGGCGCACCAGCCGCTCGGAGCCATTGGCGCGATCACGCCAGACAAGACGCGATCCTTCGATGTCGACCCGGTAGCTGATCGACGGCGAAGTTTCCTCCTCGAACATGGAAGCCAGTTCGCCGGCGAGTGCCGCATCCTGAAAGACGACGCCCATTTCCGTGTTGAGTGAAGCGGAGCGCGGATCGAAGTTCATCGAGCCGACAAAACCGTTCAGGCCATCGACCACGAACGCCTTGCTGTGCAGGCTCGCGTTGCGGCGTCCGAACAATGTCATGCGGTGTCCCTCGGCGACATCGCCCTGCTCCTTCAACTCGAAGAGCGCGACGCCGGCCCGGATGAGCTTCCGGCGATATTTGACATAACCGCCGTGAACGGCGGCAACGTCGGTCGCTGCAAGCGAATTGGTCAGGACCGCCACGCGAGCGCCGCGCGAAACAATGGCGGCGAGTTCCCGCGTGCCGGCAACGCCGGGAATGAAATAGGGCGAGATTATCCGCAAGTCCCGCGTGGCTGCCTCGATCAGCGGAAAGAGTTCGCGCAACAGCCAGTTCTGGCGCCGCTGCATCAGCGCCTTTTCCGGCGGATCGGATGCCAGACGGATCTCGGAACTCCAGTGAAGCCGCCGTGTGCCTTGGTAGATCTCCGCCTCTTCAACCGCCTTGTCGACGCGCTCGAGATAGAACCGGCCTGCCGGCGTGCGCGCCAATCCTTCGACGGAATCGCGCAGTGCCGGCAGATACTGCTTGCGCGGCGTGCGCAGCGCCGCGATCGGGAGCACGGATGTGCTGTTCCAGTAGCGGTCGAACATGGCAGACGCCTGCTCCAGCACGGGTCCGACCATCCAGACATCGAGGTCACGGAAATTGGAGAGCTCGGCGGCATCGAAATAGGCGTCTCCGATGTTGCGGCCGCCGGCTATCGCAACGCGGCCGTCGGCTACCCAGAGCTTGTTGTGCATGCGGCGCGTGGCGCTGAAGGCGCGGATCGCCATTTCGAAGCCGCGGCGAAAGCGGTCGGTGCGCGCCCGGCTCGGATTGAAGAGCCGTACGTCGATATGGGGATGGGCGTCGAGCGCGATGCACATTCGGTCATGGATGCCCGCATTGATGTCGTCGAGCAGCAGCCGGACGCGCACGCCACGGTCCGCGGCGGCCAGGATCTCGCGGGCGAGAAGAAGACCGGTCAGGTCGCCCTTCCAGTAGTAGTACTGCAGGTCGAGGCTGCGTCCGGCGCGCCGTGCTGCGTGCGCTCTGACCACCAGGGCCTCGATATTATCGGAAACAAGCGCCACCCCATTGGCACCCGCCTGCCCCGCAACGAGCGGCGCCACATATCGGTCGAGCTCCGTGCCGGCATCGGCCAGCGGGAGTGCGCTTGACGGCGGCCCGTGCGGGCGGCGGCCGAACCGGCCGTAGACATAGAGAACCGTCGCCACAACCAGTCCGAGGATGGCGGCAACGGTGAACAGGATAGAGGATCCCATCGAAAACTCGCCCGTGCCTTTAGGCCGCCCCCGTACGCCCGGCTTCGACCCGTCGGCCGTCTCTTTGTTCCGGCTGCGCCGCCTTCAGGTCGATCGAGGCCTTTACCGGCAGATGATCCGAGGCGATCCGCGCCAACGGCGAATCGTGCACGGCGACCGACGTCACCAGGCTATGCGGGTTTCCGAGCACACGGTCGAGCGGCAACAGGGGAAAGCGTGAGGGAAAACTGGCGACCGTCGCGTGGGACGGATCGAATACCGGGCTGAGGAAGGACAGCGATGAACGCCGCCCCATCCGCCATTCATTAAGGTCGCCGATGAGCAGCGTCGGCCGCCCGTTCGCGTCGGACGCTGCCTCGAGGATCGCCTCGGCCTGCTGGGCACGCGAATGCCGCAGAAGTCCTAGATGGGCGGCGATGATGCGCAGCGGCCCCACTTTCAGATCGAGATCGACGACCAGCGCACCGCGCGGTTCCACGCCGGGCAGCTTGAGCTGCCGCACGTCGGAAACGGCGCCCTCACGCAGCAGCAGGACATTGCCGTGCCAGCCATGCCCCTTGGTCGAAAAGCCGGAAATCGGCACCGAAACAAGGTGTGCCTCGCGGCGCAAATGCTCGAGATCGAGCAGACCGGCACGCTCACCGAACCGCTGGTCGGCCTCCTGAAGCGCGACGATATCTGCGCCCAACTCACCGATGACATTGGCGGTACGACCGGGGTCGAAGCGCCCGTCGGTGCCGACGCATTTGTGGATGTTGTAGGAGGCGATGACGATATCGCCACGGCTGACCGCGGCTTCGCGATGAACGACGGTGGGGCGTCTCTTGCGGATCGCAGCGACGATCCCCGCCGATAGACTGGACTGGTTTTTTCCCATGCCGCTCCCTGCTTGCTGGCCGCATCATGCGCAAATAGGTCGCCTGGTGCCACAGAAAAAGGGAGGAAAGCGGAAGTTTGTTCCCCGCGGATAGCACGCCTGGAGATACGGACGCCGGCAGCAAACGCGCGCTACCGGCGCCCCTTCCCGCGCTTTCGTTCAATCGGCCGGCCCTGCAAACAGGATCAGATTTCCGTCGGGATCGAGCACGATAAACGTCCGTGCGCCCCAGGGTTCCGTGCGCAACGTTTGGTGAAAAAAGACCCCGGCCGACTGGTAGCTCAGGAACAATTGCTTGATGTCATTGGCGGTATCGAGGGCGATGGAGGCGGAAAGCAGGTGCTCGCGCTCCCGGATGTCGCCGACGAAGACGGGTTCGCAGACGAGACGCAGAGCGAGCCGAGCATTGTCCCGGATCACCTGCCCGTAGAAGGGCGGATCGCCGTAGACGAAATCGACCGCAAAGCCGAGCTTCTCGGTGAAGAAGTCGCACGCGGCGCTGATATCGGCAACGAACAACTGCGCGGCTGTCGATTGCAGCACCGGCTGCGGTGTGGCGGGTTTGGATTGCATGGTCATTGTCAGGGCTCCTGATTTGAGCGCCTGCCAACTGTCGAACCCCGATTGACGCGCGATCAGTTCCTGCGCGTCGGCGAGCTTGAACTCCGACTTGAGAATGGTCTCGTCGTCAAGATCGCGGAAGCGCGGCAAGGCAGCCCTGATCTCGGCTGCGACCGGATAGTATTGGTCGCGATGCCATCTGAGGTATTGCTTCGCCTGCTTCTTCAGGTTTTCAAGGTTTGGCATGGGCGCAACTACGGTCTGTGTTCCGTAGGCGGGCGTTGCCCTTTCAGCCCTCTGCCGATGCGCCCTACGCAGCCAGCAGAGATTGGCCGCCATGGCACGTGCTGTCAACGCCCCGATGGCCGCGGCTGCCGATATCCGCCCTTGCCGGCCGAACCGCGGTTCCCTTAGACATAGGGACCATTGAAGTCCGCGAAGAGCCGCTGCCATGCCTGCCATTTCCATCGACCGCACGCTGAGGCGCGTTTCCATCAACGCGCGCGATCCAGCCTTCTACCGTGATCCGCTCGCAGCCTATGCCGAGATCCATGCGCAGTGCCCGGCCTTCTTCTGGGAGGAACGTCAGCAATGGTATTTCGCCGGCTACGACCTGGTGAACGCGCTTTTGCGCGACCGACGCTTCGGCCGGCAGATACTGCATGTGGCGACACGCGACGAACTCGGCCTGCCGCTGCCGAAGCCGCATCTGAAGAATTTCGACGCGCTCGAAGAGCATTCGCTGCTGGAACTCGAACCACCGGCGCACACGCGGCTGCGCACGCTCGTCAACCGGGCCTTCGTCTCGCGGCAGATCGAACAGCTGCGGCCGGACATCGAGCAACTGTCGCATGCCCTCATCGACGGCTTTGCCGATGACGGCGAGGTCGAACTGCTGAAAAGCTTTGCCGAAACGCTTCCCGTGACCATCATCGCCCGCATGCTCGGCATTCCCGTCGAAGCGGCGCCCGATCTGCTCGACTGGTCGCATCGCATGGTCCGGATGTATGTCTTCAACCCGAGCTACGAGACCGAACTCGACGCTAACCAAGCCTCCGCAGATTTTGCCTACTATCTGCGCGGCATCATCGCCGAGAAGCGCCGCACCCCCGCAGACGACCTGCTGACGCACATGATTACCTCGGAAAAGGATGGCGAGCGGCTGTCGGAGGCGGAGCTGGTCTCGACCACCGCCCTCCTCCTCAATGCAGGTCACGAGGCGACCGTGCACCAGATCGGCAACGCGGTGAAGACAATCCTGCAATCCGGGCTTTCGGCGAAAGACCTGTTTGCTACGGAGACGGCAACCGCGCTGACGGTGGAGGAGTGTCTGCGCTTTGCGGCACCGCTGCATATTTTCCAGCGTTATGCGCTCTCGGATATCGAACTCGATGAAGGCGTCACTCTGCGAAAGGGCGACAAGATCGGCCTGCTGCTCGGAGCGGCGAATGTGGACCCGAAGAAGTTCACCGGACCGAACGCGTTCCGGCCGACGCGCGACGAAGGCGCCAATGTCTCTTTCGGAGCGGGCCTGCATTTCTGTATCGGCGCGCCGCTTGCCCGGCTGGAGCTCAATCTGGCGCTGCCTATCCTGTTTCAGCGCCTGCCGAACATGCGGCTGAAGAACGAGCCCGAGGTTAAGGACGCGTTCCATTTTCACGGCCTGGAACGCCTCGACCTCGTCTGGTGACGAGCACCGAAGACTGATCTCCGGTGCCCCGGCGATCACAGACGGATGACATAGTCCTTGCGGGTCGTCTCCACGACCTCCCAGGTGCCCTCAAAGCCGGGCCGCAGGATCATGCTGTCGCCGGCGCGCAGATACGCCGCTTCGCCGCCATCCTGCGTGACGATCGAATAGCCTGAGAGGATGTGGAAGTATTCCCACTCCTCGTAGACGATCCGCCACTTGCCGGGCGTCGATTCCCAGACCCCGGCATAGAGACCGCCTTCGGCCTCCTCAAGGTTCCAGGTCTTGAACTGCGGCGCGCCTGAGATGAGCCGGTCGGCCGCCGGCGTACCGATTTCCGCCTCGACGGTGGACAAGTCAAACTTCTGCATATTCGTCATCTTGGCACCTTTGCGAAGAGCGCGCTGACGCGCCCTTCGCGGCTAGTGTTTCAAAGCTTTGCCAACGACTGTTCGAGATCGGCGATGATGTCCGAGACATCCTCAATGCCGACCGACAGGCGCACGACGTCAGGGCCGGCACCGGCCGCCACCTGCTGCTCGGGCGTCAGCTGGCGGTGCGTGGTCGAGGCTGGGTGAATGACGAGCGAGCGCGTGTCGCCGATATTGGCGAGGTGCGAGAACATTTCCAGCCCCTCGACGAAACGCTTGCCCGCCTCGTAGCCACCCTTGAGCCCGAAGGTGAAGACGGCACCGGCGCCCTTCGGCGAATAGCGCTGCTGCAGGGCGTGGTTCGGGTCGTCCTCCAGCCCGGCATAGTTGACCCAGGAAATCTTGTCGTGCGTCTTCAGCCACTTGGCGACCGCAAGTGCGTTGTCGCAATGGCGCTGCATGCGCAGCGGCAGCGTTTCAGAGCCGGTCACCAGCATGAAGGCATTGAACGGCGAGATCGCCGGACCGAAGTCGCGCAGGCCGAGGACGCGCGCGGCGATGGCGAAGGCGATGTTACCGAAGGTCTGATGCAGCACGACGCCGGCATACTCCGGACGCGGTTCGGACAGCATCGGATACTTGCCGGACTTCGACCAGTCGAAGGTACCGCCATCGACGATGACGCCGCCCATGGAGTTGCCGTGGCCGCCGATGAACTTCGTCAGCGAATGCACGACGATATCGGCGCCATGCTCCAGCGGCCGCAACAGGTAAGGTGTGGCCATGGTGTTGTCGACGATCAGCGGCAAGTCGTGCTTGCGCGCAACCTCGGCGATGGCGGCAATATCAACGAAGGTGCCGCCGGGATTGGCGAGGCTCTCGATGAAGATCGCCTTGGTGCGCCGATCGATCTTCGCCTCAAAGGAAGCCGGATCGGCAGGGTCGGCCCAGCGGACCTGCCAGTCGAAGGACTTGAAGGCGTGGCCGAACTGGTTGACCGAGCCACCATAAAGACGGTTGGCGGCAATGAAATTGTCGCCCGGGCTCATGATCGTGTGGAAGACGAGGAGCTGTGCGGCGTGGCCGGAGGCGACGGCGAGCGCCGCCGTGCCGCCTTCGAGCGCGGCAATACGCTCTTCGAGCACTGCCTGCGTCGGGTTCATGATGCGGGTATAGATGTTGCCGAACTGCTGGAGACCGAAGAGTGCCGCCGCATGGTCGGTGTCGTTGAAGACGAAGCTCGTCGTCTGGTAGATCGGCGTTGCCCGTGCACCCGTGGTTGGGTCAGGTTGCGCCCCCGCATGGATTGCGAGCGTGTTGAAACCAGGATTGTCTTTCGTCATTTCGTCCCTCCCGTGACCAGAGCGCGGCCGCCAACCGGCGCGCCGGAGACGCTCTATCACCTTGAATCTACGCGTGAACCGCTATCGAACCTGCGCAGTTGCACGCGCAAGCCGCGGCACTATTCCAGAG
Source organism: Ensifer sp. EB106-05-01-XG146 (assembly GCF_058791875.1). NCBI lineage: Bacteria > Pseudomonadati > Pseudomonadota > Alphaproteobacteria > Hyphomicrobiales > Rhizobiaceae > Ensifer > Ensifer sp. EB106-05-01-XG146. The sequence continues at coordinate 1,016,429 of NZ_JBYTDX010000001.1, read as the reverse complement.
CCTTCGCATGCGGTCAAAGAGGATTTTTCAAGAACTGACGGTTGTATGGTCCGCCGGCGATGTGCCGCCCGAGATCAGCCGATCAGGCGTGGGTACTCGATCGCCGGACAGCGGTCCATGACCACCTTGATGCCGGCGGCTTCCGCTTTCGCCGCAGCGCCGTCATGGCGCACGGAGAGCTGGCCCCAGATCGCCTTCGGCAGCGTCTCCAACGCGAGAATCTCGTCGACGAGCGCCGGCAGGGCGTCGGCAGCGCGGAAGACGTCGACCATATCGATCGGCTCCTTGATATCGGCGAGCCGGCCGACCACGGCCTGGCCCTGGATGCTCTTGCCGACATGCCCGGGATTGATCGGGACCACCCGATAGCCCTTGCGCAGCAGAAACGCCATGACCCGATGGCTCGGACGCTCAGGATTGGGCGAAGCGCCGACAAGGGCGATCGTCTTGGTCTCGCGCAGGATGTCTGCGAGATAATAGTCCGGGTAAGCGTCGTGGTTCATCTGCAGCTTCGGATCCGTTCGTGTTAAACGGTCGTATAATGATGGCGAGGCCGGCCAAGTCAACCGTGCGGCCCGCTCGTCCCCCGCCAAAGATTGCCGCTTCCGCAAGACTTTCCGGTTGCTTTTGCGCCCGTGCGGCGCGACAAGCGTCTCAACGCCCGCTACACCGTTTCCGAGGTTTCAATCTTGCCGCTTGATGTCATTGCGCTCGTCCTGTTCGGGGCGTTGTTGCACGCGACCTGGAATGCGTTGGTCAAGGCGGGAACGGAAAAGTCGCTCGACGCTGCGATGATCGCGCTCGGGGCCGCAGCCGTCGCCATCCCCTTCCTGCCGTTCATGCCGTTGCCCAAACCGGAAGCGTGGCCATACATCCTGGTTTCGGCACTGTTCCAGTTCGCCTATTTCCAGCTCGTCGCCGCATCCTATCGCGCCGGCGACATCGGCCTTGTCTATCCGCTGATGCGCGGAGCGGCGCCGTTGATCGTCGCGATGACCAGTGGGGCGTTGATCGGCGAAAAGCTCACCTTCGGAACGATGATCGGTATCCTAACGATCTCTGCCGGGGTACTGACGCTCGCCTTCGAGTCGCGCAAGGGCGGCAAGAACGCGATCGTGCTTGCGCTGCTCAATGCCTGCGTCGTCGCAAGTTACACCTTTGTCGACGGCATCGGCGCGCGCGTCTCGGGCAATGCGATCTCCTACACGCTGTGGATGGCGCTGCTGCCGCCGGTTCTGCTTTTCACCTGGGCCTTTGCCCGGCGCGGCATCAAGCCGGTCGCCCGCCACGTCTACAAGAACTGGTGGCGGGGCCTCATCGGCGGCGCCGGCTCGATCGGCGCCTATGGCCTGGCGCTCTGGGCGATGACCAAGGCGCCGGTTGCAACCGTCGCGGCACTCCGCGAGACCTCGATCCTCTTTGCCGTGGTGATCTCGGTCGTGTTCCTCAAGGAACCGGTCAGCGTCTGGCGCATCGCAGCGGCCTGCGTCATCGCGCTCGGCGCCCTGCTCCTGAAGCTTGCCTGAGCGTCAGTCTTCCTTCCATTCCGGCATGCGCTTGCCGAGGAATGCGCCGATACCGTCCTCGGCATCACGCGCGAGCATGTTCTCGACCATGACGCCGACGGCATAATCGTAGGCCTCTGGCAGGTCCATCTCCGCCTGGCGATAGAAGGCCTCCTTGCCGATCTTCAGCGCCTGTGGCGACTTCGAGGCAATGACTGCTGCGTATTTGTCGACCACCTGGCGCAGGTACTGCTGCGGTACGATGCGGTTGACGAGACCGAAATCCTTGGCGGTCGAAGCGTCGATGGTCTCGCCGGTGAGCAGCATTTCCATCGCCTGCTTGCGATGTGCCGCACGCGTGAGCGCGACCATCGGCGTCGAGCAGAAGAGGCCGATATTGACACCGGGCGTGCAGAAGGTGGAGCTGTCGGTGCAGATCGCGAGGTCACAGCTTGCGACGAGCTGGCAGCCAGCTGCCGTTGCCAAACCATCGATCTCGGCGATGACGGCCTGCGGCAGCCGGGTGATTTTCAGCATGAGATCGCCGCAGAGGCGGATCGTCCGTTCGAAGAAGGCCCTGCCCCGGTCGTCGTCTTCGCGGTGCGCAGTCATTTCTTTCAGATCGTGACCGGCGGAAAACAGCTTGCCCGTGGCGGCGAGCACGACGACCCTGATGTCCTTGGAGGTGGCGACCGCATCGAACTCGGCGTGCAGCGCCTCCATCATGGCGATCGACAGCACGTTGGCCGGCGGGTTGTTGAGCGTCAACCGCAAGACGGATCCAGACTGTTCACGCAGCAGCAGGCCGTTCGGCTCTTCCTTCTTGAACGACACAACGTCGGCCATCTTCTTCTCCTGAAACTTGAATTTGGTTGGTGGTACGCCGGCCACGCGTGCCGTGCAAGCCGACAGGCACACCCCGGTGACGCATTCCGCCTACGACCATTTTCCGCCTTGCGTCCGGCCACCAGCCGGTTTCAGGTGACGGACAGACATGTTGAAGGATAGAATGCATGACCATCGAGCCGATCATGACCGTCGACGACCTCAACCGATTTCTCGACACGGATTTCCCGCAGGTCCATACCGACGGCAAGGTCTTCCATGTCACGGCTGTTGGACCCGGCTTTGCCACCATGCGGCTCGATCCGAACGAACGGCATATCCGGCCAGGCGGCACGGTTTCCGGCCCTACGCTTTTCGCGCTCGCGGACGTCTCGGCCTATGTCGCATTGATCGCCCATATCGGACCGGTTGCGCTTGCCGTCACCACCAATCTCAACATCAACTTCCTGCGCAAGCCCGAGCCGGAACCGCTCGAATGCACCTGCCGCATCCTCAAACTCGGCAAGCGGCTCGCCGTTCTCGACGCGTCGATCGTCAAGGTTGGCGACGACGACCTCGTTGCGCATGCCACAGCGACCTATTCGATTCCGCCGCGATAATTTGTGGTATCAAAATACCATACATATAACATATTGTTTTTGCTTATCTTTATTTCCATGTCGCAGATTTCGCGTTCTTGACGCTTGTTTCGCACTTGCGTATAAGCTGCCGCAGATCGCGGTCCTCTGAGGGCCGCTTTCTCTTTTGCCCGGGAAACTGGACAAAACCAAGCAACAAGAAACGCCCAGCGGTTCGCCGCTCGGGTCCAAAGAAAGATTTTTGATATGGCAACCTTCGTTCAGAAGCCTGCAGAGGTGGAGAAGAAGTGGATCATCATCGACGCCGAAGGCCTCGTTGTTGGTCGCCTCGCTTCCCTCATCGCAAACCGCCTGCGCGGCAAGCACAAAGCTACCTTCACCCCGCATGTTGACGACGGCGACAACGTCATCGTCATCAACGCCGAGAAGGCAGTTCTGACGGGCAAGAAGTACACCGACAAGAAGTACTACTGGCACACCGGCTACCCCGGCGGCATCAAGGAGCGCACCGCGCGCCAGATCATCGAAGGCCGCTTTCCGGAGCGCGTCATCGAGAAGGCCGTCGAGCGCATGGTTCCGCGCGGTCCGCTTGGCCGTCGCCAGATGAAGAACCTGCGCGTATACGCAGGCGCCAACCACCCGCATGAAGCACAGCAGCCGGCCGTCCTCGACGTCGCCAAGCTGAACAGCAAGAACACAAGGAGCGCCTGATAATGGCTGACCTTTCCGCTCTCAAGGAAATCGCCACGACCGCGGAACCGGCTGCTCCGGTTCACGTCAAGAAGGTCGACGCCCAGGGTCGCTCCTACGCGACCGGCAAGCGTAAGGACGCTGTCGCCCGCGTATGGGTCAAGCCGGGCACCGGCAAGATCACCATCAACGGCAAGCCCTACGCGGCTTACTTCGCCCGTCCGGTTCTGCAGATGATCCTGCAGCAGCCGATCGTCGCTGCTGCCCGTGACGGCCAGTTCGACATCGACGCGACCGTTGCTGGCGGTGGTCTTTCCGGCCAGGCCGGTGCCGTTCGTCACGGCATCTCCAAGGCACTCACCTACTTCGAACCGGGCCTGCGCTCGGTCCTGAAGCGCGGTGGCTTCCTCACCCGCGACAGCCGCGTGGTCGAGCGTAAGAAGTACGGCCGTGCGAAGGCACGTCGTTCGTTCCAGTTCTCGAAGCGTTAATCGCTTCAACTGCGACACTTGGAAAGGCGGGGCTTTGCTCCGCCTTTTTTTGTTATCATCCGCCGCACCGTTTCCCGCAACGTCGACCCCTCGAGGCACAGCATGACAAGCTCCCCCGTCGCCAAGACCCCAGAGCCGCCCTATTACATCGTCACGTTCGCCTCGCGGCGCACGGCAGGCGACCACGGCTACGACAACATGGGAGACGAAATGGAGCGACTTGCGCGCGAGCAGCCGGGTTTTCTCGGTCTCGAAAGCGTGCGCGGCGCCGACGGCTTCGGCCTAACCAATTCCTACTGGGCGGATGAGGAGAGCATCGCGGCCTGGAAAAACAATGTCCGCCACCTGACGGCCCAGCGCCTCGGCCGCGAGCGCTGGTACGAGGATTATCAGGTTCGTGTGGGCAAGATCGAGCGCCAATACGGTTTCGAACGCCCCTAGTTCTGCGGCTGCGCACGGTCGCCGCCGGCAAGCGGGCTAAATCGGCAACTCCGTCGTCGACTTGAGTTCGCGCAGGACGAAGCTCGACACCACGGTGCGCACATGGGGATTGCGCATCAGATAGCGCGTCATGAAGGTATCGTAGCTTTCGACGTCATTGGCGCGGATCTTCAGCATGTAGTCGAATGTGCCAGATAGAGCGTAGCACTCCATGATCTCCGGCCGGTCGCGCACGACGGCGGAAAAGGCGGCAATCGCCTCGTCGTGATGATCTTCGAGCGTCACATGGGCGATGATGCAGAGTTTCAGGTCGAGCTTTGCCGGATCGAGCAGCGCCACGCGCTTGCGAATGACGCCATCCGTCTCCAGTTCCTGCAGCCGCCGCCAGGCCGAGCTTTGCGACATGCCGGCTTTCTCCGCGAGATCGGAGAGCGACTGGCCGCTATCGGCCTGAATGAGCCGCAGCAGCTTTCGCACGGGCTGAAGACTTTCTTTCACATCAGCAGGCATTTCGAATTTTCCTCCCGCGATCAGGCGTCCACCTGGCAACTGTGGAACAAATACTCGCTCCATCCGCGATACAATTGCAACAGGAGAGTTCATCTGACGAATGAGGAGACGTCATGACGAAGGAAAGCAGCTACACGGCCAAACTGCCGGAACCGGACGGCACCTATCACTATACCCCGGAAGAAGATGCGATCTGGGGCGAGCTGTACCAGCGGCAGATGAAGCTTCTGGCCGACAAGGCGTGCGACGAATACCTCGAGGGAGCCAAGACGCTCGATCTCGGCCCTGACCACGTGCCGCAGTTGAAGGACGTGAACCGCCGCCTTGCCGAAACCACCGGCTTCGGTGTCGAAGGTGTTCCCGCCCTCATTCCGCCGTCCCACTTCTACGAACTGCTGTCCCAAGGCAAGTTTCCGCTGGCGACCTTCATTCGCCGCCGCGAGCATATCGATTACATCGAAGAACCCGACATCTTCCACGAGGTCTTCGGTCACTGCCCGCTACTGACCAACCAGAGCTACGCCAACTTCGTCCGTCGCTTCGGCGAAAAGGCGGTTTCGCTAGGCAAGGGCTATTCCTGGCACATGTTCCGGATCTTCTGGTTCACCGTCGAGTTCGGGCTGATCAACACGTCGAAGGGCCGCCGCTGCTATGGCGCCGGCATCGTGTCTTCGCCCAACGAGACACGCAACGCGATGGGGACCCCAGGCGTCGAGTTCCGCCCGTTCGACTTGATGACCGTGCTGCGCACGCCCTATCGCATCGATATCGTCCAGCCGATCTATTACGTGATCGACAGTTTCGCCCAGCTGGAAACGATCATCGAAGAGGATATCGCCGCGCGCATCACCGAAGCCAAGGCGCTTGGCGATTTCGCCCCGACCTACGAAGCCAAGGCCTCGTAATCGCCCAAGAAACGGCCGGCAGGGCCTTGCCTTGCCGGCAACGATTGTCCAACCTTCCGCCACCACAGGTTTGAGCGGGATGCGCGCAGAGGATGCGCGCTTTCCGGCTCCGAGGCAGAGGCGGGATATGGCGAACAGGACGATCGATCATGCGCTGACGGCGCGCTCACTCACATCGGCGGCGTCCGATCCGACCCATGCCGGCATTCTCTCCTTCATGCGCCGCAAATATTCGAAGCAGTTGAAGGGTGTCGATGCCGTCGTCTGGGGCATTCCCTTCGACGCCGCCACTTCGAACCGCCCCGGCGCGCGCTTCGGGCCGCAGGCGATCCGCCGCGCCTCGGCAATCTTCGACAACGATCCGCAGTACCCGTTCGACCGCGATCTCTTCGCGGAGATGGCGACGGTCGACTATGGCGACTGCCTCCTCGACTATGGCAATCATTCGAAGACGCCGGCAACGATCGAACGCGAAGCGACTAAGATCATCAGGAGTGGCGCCTATCTGCAGACGCTCGGCGGCGACCACTTCGTCACCTACCCGATCCTGAAGGCGCAGGCGGCTCTGCACGGCCCCCTCGCCCTCGTACAGTTCGACGCCCACCAGGATACCTGGCCGGATGAACGCGGTCGCATCGACCATGGCTCCTTTGTCGGCCGTGCGGCGCGCGAGGGCCTGATCGATACAGATGCCTCGATCCAGATCGGCATCCGCACGCGCGCGCCTGAGGATTGCGGCATCCGCATTCTCTATGGCTACGACGTCGAAGAGATGAGCGCTGCCGAGATCGCCGAGACGATCATAAGGCAGGTTGGCGAGCGCAAGGCCTATCTGACCTTTGATATCGACTGCCTCGACCCGGCCTATGCGCCCGGCACCGGCACCCCGGTCGCCGGCGGCCCGTCGAGCGCCAAGATCCTTTCGGTGCTGCGCAAGCTCGGGGCGCTGACGGTGGTCGGCAGCGACGTCGTCGAAGTGGCGCCAGCCTACGACCATGCCGACGTCACCGCAATCGCCGGTGCGACGGTCGCGATGTATATGCTGGGCCTGCATGCGGAGAAGCTTGCCGAGCGTGCGCCGCTTCGCTGAGCGCTGCCGTTGCGAGGATTGGCCGCTGCTTATATAGGAACAGGTGGGTTTGGCGGCGTTCCGCCGGCCCGTTGAGAAATTGATTCAATTCTATGCCAGAATGATTCCGGAACGGCTTCTAACTGTCTGGCAGAACGGGAAAATCATGAAACCGAAGATCTTCATCGATGGCGAACACGGCACCACGGGCCTGCAGATCCGCACGCGCATGGCCGGCCGTAGCGATCTCGAACTGCTTTCCATTCCGGAAGCGGAACGACGCAACGCCGCGATGCGAGAAGATCTTCTGAACGAAGCAGACATCGCCATCCTCTGCCTGCCGGACGACGCCTCGCGCGAGGCGGTTTCGATGGTCTCGGGCAACAACAAGGTCCGCATCATCGACACGTCGACCGCGCATCGCATTGCGCCCGACTGGGCCTATGGCTTTGCCGAAATGGACAAGGCGCAACCGGAGAAGATCCGCAGCGCCCGTTGCGTCGCCAATCCCGGTTGCTATCCGACCGGCGCGATCGGCGTGATCCGGCCGCTGCGCCAGGCCGGCATCCTGCCGGACGGCTATCCGGTGACGGTCAACGCGGTCTCCGGCTACACGGGCGGCGGCAAGCAGATGATCGCGCAGATGGAAGACGAGACCAATGCGGATCACATCAGCGCACCGCACTTCCTCTACGGCCTGACGCTCAAGCACAAGCATGTGCCCGAGATGAAGATGCACGGGCTGCTCGACCGCGCACCGGTCTTTGCGCCCTCGGTCGGCAAGTTCGCACAGGGCATGATCGTCCAGGTGCCGCTCTATCTCGAAGACCTCGCCGCCGGCACGACGCTGGAGACGATCCATGCTGCAATCGTCGCGCATTATGCCGGCCAGTCGATCGTCGAGGTCGTGCCGCTCCAGGAGAGTGAAAAGCTCGGCCGCATCGACGCCACCGAGCTTGCCGGCAAGGACACGATGAAGCTTTTCGTCTTCGGCACCCCTGGCGGCAACCATGTGAACCTCGTCGCCCTGCTCGACAATCTCGGCAAGGGCGCTTCGGGCGCGGCGGTCCAGAACATGGACCTGATGCTGTCGGCCTGATCAGCACGGAGCTCAAAACAAAAGACCCCGGCGAGCCGCTCGCCGGGGTCTTTCTTTTTCCGGAGCTCGTCCGGCGTCAGTCGCGTAGTTCGATCGCCGTCGGCCGCGGGTACTCGCCGTAGAAACCGCGCCAGTGGGCGATGGCAAAGCCAAGCACCACAAGCGCGCCACCCTGGTGCGCCACGCCCCAGCCGACCGGCACCTGCAGCACCAGCGTGGTAATGCCGATCACCGCCTGCACCGAGACGAGCAGGAACAGGAGCACGGCGCGGCGCGCATGGGTGGTTTCGGGTGCGGCCCGCAGCGAGGCAATCATGTGCATCACTGCGAAGGCAAAGAGCACATAGGCGCCAATGCGGTGGACGAACTGGACCGTCTTCGGGTTCTCGAACAGGTTGATCCACCAGGGCTGCTGCAGGAACAGGTCCTGCGGGATGATCGCGCCATCCATCAGCGGCCAGGTGTTGTAGCTGAAGCCCGCATCGAGACCGGCGACGAGCGCGCCGAGATAGATCTGGAACAGACTGAAGATGGCGATGATCGCCGCCATCTTGCGCGAACGGTCGGTGGGCGCCGTGTCATTTGAATGCGCGCTCAGCCCGCGGAAGATCCACATACAGGCGGCAAAGATCAGACAGGCGATGACGAGATGCGTCGCAAGCCGGTACTGGCTGACCTCGGTGCGCTCCACGAGGCCCGATGAAACCATCCACCACCCGATGAACCCCTGGAAACCGCCAAGCGCAAGGATACCGAGCAGCGGCATGCGCAGCTTGCGCTCGACCTTTCCGGTGAACCAGAAATAGGCAAGCGGCAACGCGAAGATCAGGCCGATGGTGCGGGCAAGCAGACGGTGCGCCCATTCCCACCAGAAGATCGTCTTGAACTCGTCGACCGTCATGCTGCTGTTCATCTGCTGATACTGCGGAATGCGCTGGTAAAGCTGGAATTCCTCTTCCCACTCGGCGACCGTCAGCGGCGGGATCACGCCATGGATCGGCTTCCACTCGGTGATGGAGAGGCCCGATTCGGTAAGCCGCGTCGCGCCGCCGACGAGCACCAGGGCAAAGAGGGTGAACAGCACGACTGCCAGCCAGCCGCGGATCTGCCGGCGGTTGCGGTCGGTCCTGCCGATCTCGTTTCGAAGCATTTGTTCAGTCGCCATTTCGACGCCGGCCATCATGTTCCCTCTGGTGTCGCAGGGTTGTCGGCGGTGCAACCGGACGGATCAACGGTCGCACCTTCAGGAAAGCCGTTGATTTGCACCAGAGCGGCATGCAAAACAAGGCCGAAACCTTTGCGGCATGCGGTCGCGGCCGCTCCGCGCGCATTTGCCCATGTGAAAGATATGAAATGCCCGTACGCCTCAGAAAGCTGATCGGCACGATCCTGATCATCATCCTCGTCGTCGTCTATGCGCTGGCCGCCGTCACCTTCGCCTCGCTGCTGCTCGGCGCTGCCCCCTGGTACGTGCATCTGGCCTACTTCTTCTTCACCGGCCTGCTCTGGATATTGCCGGCCATGCTGATCATCAAATGGATGGAAAAGCCCGCGAAGGATCGTTGATCCTCAATCCGGTAGCCATTCGGAGGGACGCCCATGCGACTTGCAGTTATCGCTGACATCCACGGCAACGATCTTGCGCTCGAAGCGGTGCTCGCCGACATCGATGCGCAAGGGATCACCGATATCGTCAATCTTGGCGACCATCTGAGCGGCCCCCTCAATGCCGCACGCACGGCCGACATCCTCATCAAACGGGCGATCCTTTCGATCCGAGGCAATCACGATCGCTATCTTTTGACCATGGATCCGCATGAAATGGGGCAATCTGATCGCGCGGCCTATGATCAATCGCAGCCGCAGCACCGCGAATGGCTGGCGACCCTGCCCGTCGCACACGTCCACGAGGAAGCGTTCTTCCTGTGCCATGCGACGCCGACCGATGACGAGACCTACTGGCTGGAGGCCCTGACGGCCGATGGCACCGTCCACATGGCGCAGCATTCGGCCATCGAAGCGAAAGCAGCCGGCGTCGACTATCCGGTTATCCTGTGCGGCCACACCCATATCCAGCGCGCCGTGCGGCTTTCCGACGGCCGCCTCGTCGTCAATCCCGGCAGCGTCGGCTGCCCCGGGTATGACGACGACCAACCGGTGCCGCACAAGGTCGAAGCGGGCTCCCCGGACGCCCGCTACGCGATCATCGAGAAATCGGCCTCGGGGTGGCACGTCACCTTCCGCAATGTCCCCTATGACTGGATGGCAATGTCCCAGCTTGCGGCCAGCCGCAACCGCATGGAATGGGCAAAGGCGTTGGCCACCGGCTTTCTCGATTGAAATTTGCGCGCGCTTCACATTCCTCGCTTCACGCTTTGCTAACCGCGTTCGCCGGTTATTCCCAATCGGCTTCATAAGTATTCCCGAATTAAAGCGATCGTAGCGGGCTTGAGGTTCAATCTCTCCGCAACAAGGACCGGACGGCACCTGCGATGACGAACTCGGAACTCACCATGGACGGCTCCGGCGACCGCCGCGCGCACGCGTCCTTGCGTGCAGATCCGACCGATGCCGCCGGCCGCTTCGAAATCTCGCTTCACCGCAATATGGAGGCGCTCGAATCCGAGTGGCGCCTGCTCGACGGTCTTCCTGAGAACTCGCTGCATCATGCCTATCAATGGTGCAGCGCCTGGGCTGCGACCCATGTCAGCGACCTGGCCCTTCTGCGCGTTACCTTCGATGGCGAACTCCTGCTCGTCCTGCCGCTGGAAGTGGCGCGCGGACGCTTGTTTCGAACGGCAAAGCTGATCGGAACCGAGCATAGCAACCTCAACACCGGGCTCTTTGCCCCCAACGCCGCGGCGATCATCAGCACGCCCGCGCTTGCCGACGCGCTTGCCCGCGCCATCTGTGGCGCACTGCGCGGCCTTGCCGACATCGTCATGCTCGATCGTCTACCGAGCGACTGGCGCGGCGCCCCCAGCCCCTTCGCCCTGCTTTCGGGCGTTGCCAATCCCAACCCGTCGTTTCAGCTTCCCCTTCTCGGTGGCATTCAACCGACACTGGCCCAGCTCAACGCCAAGCGGCGGCGCAAGAAGATGCGCATTTCCGAGCGACGGCTGGCTGAAATGGGCGGCTACGACTATGTGGTCGCGCGTACGGGTGACGAGGCCCACGCGCTGCTTGATACCTTCTTTCGGCAGAAGGCGACGCGTTTTGCTGCGCTCGGCCTTCCCGATGTCTTCCAGGACAAGGAAACGCAGGCGTTTTTCCATGCGCTCGCCGCCCGTATGGGCGACGACGTTCAACTCATGGAACTCAATGCCATCCGCCTGCGGGGCGAAAACGACGGCCGCATCGTCGCCGTCGCCGGACTTTCCCGCAAGGCAGATCACGTGATCTGCCAGTTCGGGTCGATCGACGAAGGTTTGGCCGGCGATGCCAGCCCGGGTGAATTGCTGTTTTACCGCATGATCGAGCGCCTATCGGGGGAAGGCGTGCGCCTGTTCGATTTCGGCGTCGGCGACCAGCCCTACAAACGCTCCTGGTGCACGATCGAGACACCGCTGCGCGACATCGTGTTGCCGGTGACGTTCGCCGGCCGGCTCGCAGGCCTGCGGCATCACCTCGTCGTGAGGGCAAAAAGGGCGATCAAGGCGAACCGGGCCGTTTATGCCCGCATCCAGCGCACGCGACGGCACAGGCAAGACAAGACCTTCGACAGCAGCGCCGACTGATAACCGAGATAAGAGGACGGGGCCCAGGCGCGTTGTCGCCGGTGGCCGGCGAGACCATTATGCCGCGTCGCGGTCCGGGTATTCGGGGTCCGATTGTACCTGGCCGGTCATCAGCACGATGTCGCGATAGCCCGCTGCGCCGAATCCGGTCAGCACCTCGACGATCCGCTCATCGCTCACCGACGGTGCCGACAGGATGATTTCCGCGCCATCGCGGCCAGCGATCTTCTCAACAGCCATTTCATCGGCAGGGCCGCATTCGAGCAGGACGAGATCATAGGCGTTGGTCAAGGCGTCGATGATCATCTTCAGCCGGTCGATGCCGCGCATCGCCTGACGCGGATCGGCATCGCCCTGAGGAATGATGTGCGCGTCGGAAAAACGGTCGGCGTGGATCGTGTCCGTGAAGGGCACCTCCCCCGCCAGCAGGTTGGTGATACCAGGAAGCTGCTGCGAGCGCGCCATCAGGCGTGTCGGGCAGGCAGAACCCGTCAGGTCGATCAATACGACCTTCAGCTCCTCTTCGGCCAGCAACCGGGCGAGCATCACGGTGGCGGTAGAACCCTCGTCTCCGCCGGGCGAAACCGAAATCGCAACGCGCACGTTGGTGGCGCGCAGATGCTCGGCGACGGCCTCGATCGAGAAATCCGCCTCGGCTGCCTCTTCCTCCATGTCCGGTGCAAGCGACACGTCCATAGCAGGCAGCAAGTCGACGGCGTCATCTGCTGCGGGCGCAATTGCAGGCGAAGCCTGAGCCATCTCGCCCGGCGGCAAATCGGCGACGCTTGCGGCCAGCGCCGGACGCGGGTGGACCGGTGCCCGTTCGCCCGTAGCTGCGACCGGCCGCAAGGCTCGTCCGCTGAAAAGCTCGCCGAGCATGATGCCAATGCAGGTCAGGAGGAACGTGGCAAGCGCTGCGACGATCGTGATCGGCAGCACTTTCGGGAAACTCGCGCCGGTCGGAACCACGGCACTCGAAATGACCCGTGCATCGGCCGGCGTCGCATTCTCCACCGTGCGCGATGTCGCTTCGCGGTAGCGCGCGAGATAGGTCTCCAGCAATTGCCGCTGCGCCGTTGCCTCGCGCTCGAGCGCGCGCAGCCCCACCTCTTCTTCGCCCGCCCGAGCCGACTGCGCCTTCAGCGCATTCAGCTGCTGGGTCAACTGCTGTTCGCGCAGTTCACCGACCTTCGCCTCGTTTTCAAGGCTCGTCAGGATCTTGCGGGTCTCGGAGCTGATCTGGCCGCGGATGCCTTCGAGCTGCGACTTCAGCGCCTTCAGGCGCGGATGACCGTCGAGCAGGGTCGTCGAAAGATCGGCGACCTGCGCCTGGAGATTGGCCTCGGTTTCCTTCAGCCGCTGGATCATCTGTGAACCGACGACGTCGGCGATGGTGTCCGGCGCGCGGCCGCTCGCAAGCGCCGAACGCACGCCGGCGGCACGCGCCTCCGCATTGGCACGCTCGCCGCGCACCCGGGTCAGCTCCGTCGAGATGTCCGTGAGCTGCCGCGTCGCGAAGTTGGTGGTTTCGCCGGTTGGTAGCAGGTCCGACGAGGCGCGATAGGCCGCCACCTTCGCCTCGGCGTCGCGCACCTTCTCGCGCAGATTGGCGATCTCCGGTTCGAGCCAGCGTGTCGCCTCGGAATTGGTGTCGAGTTTCGCACCGCTCTGGAGCGCCAGGAAGACCTTCGCCATCTCATTGGGCACGGCGGCCGCAAGCTGGCGGTCCTTCGAGGTGAAGCCAATCGCAATCACCCGCGACTTCTCCACCTGGTAGACCTGGAGCTTGTCGGAGAATTCCTTGAGCACCCTCTCCTCGGGCGGCATCTCCAGCGGGTTCTTCTTCAGCCCGAGCATGACGAGAAGATCCGAAAGCGCCGAGGGCGCCGACGACGGGTCGAATTCCTTGAGCTCATAGAGCTTCATGTTGCGGGCGACCTGCTTGATGAGGTCGGCCGACTTGAGCACCTGTACCTGGCTGAGGATGCCGGATTCGTCGAAGACGCGGTCGGCGCCCGCCTGGGAAGCCTGGTTGGGGCCGCTGAACTCCGGCTCGCGCGATTCGATGAGCACACGGGTTTCGCTCTGGTAATCCGGCGCGATCATCTTTGCTGCGCCGAAGGCAAGCGCCGCCACAGCGACGGTGGCGAGCAAAACCTTGACGCGCCGATCCCAGACGGCGCGAAACAGGCCGCCGAGGTCGATATCCACATCCTGTTGTGCGCTGCCGCTTCCCGACATGCTAGTCGCTCCGAACCTTCAAATCTCGCCGGACCGTAAAGGAACATGGTAACGCAAGGGTTAATGCGATCAACCTGCGGATGATAAAGACGGGGCGGTATCGCCAGGTCTCCGCGAAAATTCTACCGCGAGTTTACCTGCTATTAACCCTAACGGACCGATAACGTCACAAAAGCTGGTCGTTTCCGGAGCCTATGAACCGCATGTCCACCGCAGCTATCAAGACGGGTCTCGCGATCACGGCGGCAGCGCTGTCGATGTTGCTCGGCGGCTGCACGAGCTACCAGCCCGCGCCCAAGGCCTTCAGTGAAGCCACGATCCAGCCCTATCGGCTCGACAGCGGCGACCGCCTGCGCATCAACGTCTTCGAACAGGCCGGTCTCAGCGGCACTTACACGGTCGATCAGGCCGGCTACGTCGCCTTCCCCCTGATCGGCACCGTCGCCTCGCGCGGCAGGACCCTACCTGAACTCGAGGGCATGATCGCCGCCAAGCTGAAGCAGGGCTATCTGCGCGATCCAGACGTCACGATCGAGGTCGATCGCTACCGTTCCGTCTTCATCATGGGCGAAGTCGGCCAGGCTGGCCAATATGCCTATGTGCCCGGCATGACCGTGCAGAACGCGATCGCTGTCGCCGGAGGCTTCTCTCCGCGCGCCAATCAGTCCAACGCCGACATCACGCGCAAGATCAATGGCCGCATCATCACCGGCCGGGTGCCGATCACCGACGCGGTTCTTGCCGGCGACACGATCTATGTTCGCGAACGCCTGTTCTGATCTCGATGCAACAAGAGCGGCCTTTGCGCATCATCCACTGCTTCAGGTCGCCTGTCGGCGGGATATTCCGCCACGTGCGCGACCTGGCCGAGGCGCATGCCAAGGCCGGCCACGAGGTCGGGATCCTCTGCGACAGCACGACGGGTGGCAGTCACGAGGATCGGTTGTTCGACGAAATCCGCCCCTATCTGGCGCTCGGCCTCATACGGATGCCGATCCATCGCTCGGTCGGGCCGTCGGATTTTGCCGCGTTGTGGCGCGGCTATAAGGAAATCAGAAGTTTGCGACCGGATGTGTTGCATGGGCACGGCGCCAAAGGCGGCGTCATTGCCCGGCTCATCGGTTCAGCCTTGCGGGTCAACAGGTATCGCGTAGCCCGCCTCTATTCGCCGCATGGCGGCAGCCTGCACTACCGTCCAGGCTCTATGACAGGCCGGCTGGTCTTCCCGGCGGAGCGGATCCAGCAGCGGATTACCGACGCCCTCGTCTTCGTCTGCGATTTCGAGCGGCAGACCTATTTCGCAAAGGTCGGCGCGCCGCGTGAGCGCAACGAATTGATCTACAACGGCATCGACGACCGGGAGTTCGAGACCGTCCCGCCTGGGCCGGATGCGGTCGACTTTCTCTATATCGGCATGATGCGGGACCTGAAGGGTCCCGATCTGTTTGTGGAAGCTTTCGCCCAGACCGAAAGGCTTGTCGGCAGGCCGCTGTCGGCGCTGATGATCGGCGACGGCCCGCAGCAGCACGAATACAGCGATCTGGTGCTGCAGCAGGGCCTCGCCCGCCGCATCCGCATGCAGCCGGCGATGAAGACGCGCGAGGCCTTCGCGCTGACGCGCAACATCGTCGTTCCCTCGCGCGCCGAGTCCATGCCCTATATCGTGCTCGAGGCGCTTGCCGCGCGGAAGCCGGTCATCGCCAGCCGTGTCGGCGGCATCCCGGAAATTCTCGGACGCGACAGCACCGCACTTGCCGAACCCGCCAATGCCCGGTCGCTCGCCGACATCATGGCCCGCGCAATCACCGAGAAGGACTGGGCGGCACGTGTGATGCCCGATCCGAGCACGTTCAAGTCGCAATTTGCAGCTTCGGTAATGTCGGCGGATATGCTAAGCCTCTATCGGGAATTGTGCCGTTACCAGCCGCCCGCCGATAGCGTGTTGCCCACAACGTAAGCGTTTCTTAGTGGCTTTCTGCTATCCCGGCTGAGGGACTTCAGCGCCGGAAGACAGCCATGAACAAGTTTGACCGCCCGGGTTCGTTCGATCCCGAAGCGCTTCGCAAGAAGATTTCGGAAATCCGCGCCCGCGCGCCCGGCGAAATGCCGGGCGAAACAACGACCACGGATCTCAATCCGCTGGCGCGGCAGATCGCCGAGCAGTTCAGCGCCGATACCTATTCGCCTGCGATGATCATGGGGCTGATGCGCCTGTTCGAATTCAGCGCGCTCTTTACGATCGGCTATGCCATCAACGCGCTCTATGTCCAGCCGGGCTTCGAACAACTGCCGCTGTACCTGGCAATTCTCGTCGGTGGTTCCGCATTGGCGGTCGCCGCTATGCAGATCGCCGACACCTATCAGATCCCGGCGCTGCGCGCCTGGCTGCGGGTGATGCCGCGCATCCTCGCCTCCTGGGCCATCGCGTTTGGCGGCATCGCCATCGCGCTGTTCTTTCTGAAATCCGGTCACCAGTATTCGCGCGTCTGGTTCGGCGGCTGGTTCATCGGCGGCGCAATCTTTCTGATCGCCGAGCGCGCCTTCATCGCCTATTCCATCCGCCATTGGGCCCGGAACGGTACGATGGAACGCCGCGCGGTCGTCGTCGGCGGCGGCCAGCCGGCCAAGGACCTGATCCGCACGCTCGAGGACCAGCCCGACAACGACATCCGCATCTGCGGTATTTTCGACGACCGCGACGAGCGCCGCTCGCCCAATGTGATCGCTGGCTATCCGAAGCTCGGGACGGTCGACGAACTGGTGGAATTCGCCCGCCTGGCGCGCATCGACATGCTGATCATCTCGCTGCCGCTGACGGCGGAGAAGCGCATTCTCCAGCTTCTGAAGAAGCTCTGGATCCTGCCGGTCGACATCCGGCTCGCCGCCCACGCCAACAACCTGCGGTTCCGCCCGCGCAGCTACTCCCATGTCGGCGATGTCCCCATGCTCGACATCTTCGACAAGCCGATCGCCGATTGGGACTCGGTCGCCAAGCGCGGCTTCGACATCTTCTTCAGCCTGGTCGCCCTCGTGCTTCTGTGGCCGATCATGCTCGGCGCGGCGATCGCCGTCAAAGCGACGTCCCCGGGCCCGATCATCTTCAAGCAGAAGCGGCACGGCTTCAACAACGAGACCATCGAGGTCTACAAGTTCCGCTCGATGTATACGCATATGAGCGACCCGACGGCCCGCAACGCCGTGACCAAGCGCGACCCGCGCGTTACCCCCGTCGGCCGTTTCATCCGCAAGTCCTCGATCGACGAACTGCCGCAGATCTTCAACGTGCTGAAGGGCGAGCTGTCGCTCGTTGGGCCGCGGCCGCACGCCGTGCTCGCCCAGACCCAGAACCGGACCTACTCCGACGTCGTCGAAGGCTATTTCGCCCGCCACCGCGTCAAGCCCGGCGTCACCGGCTGGGCGCAGATCAACGGCTGGCGCGGCGAGATCGACAATGACGACAAGATCCGCCTGCGCACCGCCTTCGACCTGCACTACATCGAAAACTGGTCGTTGCTCTTCGATCTCAAGATCCTGTTCCTGACGCCGTTCCGGCTTCTCAATACCGAGAACGCCTATTGAGCACCGTCGATTCAGGTCGGCTCCCGATCGCTCGCCCCCAGCTCGCGGCGCTCTCGCTGCTCGGCTCCGGGCTCGTCGCCTTTGCCGTGTTTCTCTCCGGTTTCGTCATTTTCGAGCCGGCGCCCTATGAGCTGTTCCTGGTCGCGCTCATCGGCCTTTGGGCGCTCGTGGGCCTCAAGATCTCGCGCAGCGTCGCCCCGCTGCTGACGCTTCTGACCCTGTTCATGGTCGGCGGCATCCTGTCCCTGACGGTCATGACAGACCTGACGAAGGGGCCGATGTACATGGCGGTCTCCGGCTTCCTCGCGCTCTCCTCGGTCTTCTTCGCAGCCATCATCGAGGATCGCCACGAACGCCTGCGGCTGATCTTCAATGCCTGGACGGCGGCGGCCATCATCACCGCCCTGCTCGGCATCCTCGGCTATTTCGGCGCCGTGCCGGGCGCGGAAAGCTTCACGCTCTATGGCCGCGCCAAAGGCGCGTTCCAGGATCCGAACGTCTTCGGCCCGTTCCTCTCGGTGCCGGCCATGTACCTCATCCACTGCATCCTCACGCAGCCCATCCAGAAAGCCCCCCCGAAGATCGCCGCGCTGATGGTGCTGGCGCTCGGCGTCTTTCTTTCGTTCTCCCGCGCAGCCTGGGCCCTCAACCTCTTCTGTGTCGTCGCCTTCGTCTTCGTCATGCTGCTCAAGGAGCGAAACGGCCTCTTCCGCCTGCGGATTCTGGTGTTGGCTCTCGTCGGCGGGATCATGATCGTCGGCGCCCTCCTCGTCGCGCTGCAGTCCGAGCAGGTCGCGACACTCTTTTCCAGCCGCTCGCAGCTGGTGCAGGATTATGACGGCGGCCACCTCGGCCGCTTCGATCGCCATCGCCTCGGCTTCCTGATGTCGATGGAAAAGCCGCTCGGCATCGGCCCGATGGTTTTCAGCACGATCTTCCCGGAGGATGAGCACAACGTCTGGCTGAAGTCGCTGACGTCCTACGGCTGGCTCGGCTTTGTCAGTTACGTGACGCTGATCGTCTGGACGCTCTCGCTCGGCTTTCGCTTTCTGCTGCTCAACCGCCCTTGGCAGACCTATCTGATGATCGCCTGGGTCGCCGTTCTCGGCCATGTCGGGGTCGGCAATGTCATCGACACGGACCATTGGCGCCACTTCTATCTGCTCATCGGAATCATCTGGGGATGCGCCGCCCTTGAATATCGCCATCGCCGGCAGGCGCGCGCCGGCCGGAGCTCCTGACCATGGAACATGTGGTTCCGCGCCGGTCGCCGGCCCCTCCCCTCAAGCTCCTGCAGGTGCTGGAGCCGAGTGGCGGCGGCTCGGGCCGGCACTTTCTCGATCTGTGCCGCGGCATGCACAAGCGCGGGCATCACGTCGAGGCCGTCTATTCGCCAGTGCGCGCCGAGGAAGGTTTCGTTCGTGAACTGAAGGCAATCGGCCTGCCGGCCGTACACGCCGTCAACATGAAGCGCGCACCCGGACCGTCTGACTTCGGCTACTTTCTCGAACTCCGCCGCATCATGCGGGCCAACGTTTTCGACATCATCCATGGCCACAGTTCCAAGGCCGGTGCGTTGACACGCCTGCGGCTGCCTGGTTCTCATGTTCCGCGGATCTACACGCCCCACGCCTTTCGCACACTGGACCCGACGCTCGGCCGTGGTGGACGGTTGATCTACGGCACGATCGAATGGGCGCTGGCCCGTTTCTTTACCGATCAACTGATCTGCGTTTCCGACGACGAGTTCCACCATGCGCTCTCGCTGCATATGCCCGAGAAGCGCATGTCGGTGATCGTCAACGGCGTGGCACCGCCCTCATGCGAAATGGCGCAGACGCTGCGCGCGAGCTTCGGGATCGCGCCGGACGCTTTCGTCTTCGGCTTCGTTGGACGACTTTCCGTACAGAAGGCGCCGGAACGGCTGATCGCAGCGTTCAAGAGTGTCGCCGCTTCCGTCAGAAACAACCACCTGGTCATGGTCGGCAGCGGCGAGCTCGAAGGTGACCTTCGCAAGGCGATCGCCGAAAGCGGACTGCAGAACCGCATGCATCTCACCTCTGCCTTTACCGGCCCGCAAGCCGTTCCCGCTTTCGACCTCCTGGTGATGCCAAGCCGCTACGAGGCCATGTCCTATGTGATGCTCGAAGGGGCCGCCGCCGGCAAGGCGATCATCGCAACCGACATCGGTGGCGCGCGCACGGTGATCGAGGACGGGCGGAACGGTTACATCCTGCCCAATAGCGACGACACGTCCGCGCTCGCCAAGACCATGATCCAGGCGGCGGATCCCGAACGCTTCAAGGCCCTGTCGGCTAGCGCCGAAAACCTGAAGGACCGCTTTACGCTCGCCGTCATGCTCGATCGCACAGAGGCCCTCTACCAGAAGGCGGCCTCAAAGCGGCAGACGGTCGACCTGCTCCAGTCAACCAGGTAGCGCAGAAAGAACGGCGTGATTGCCGCGCTGTATTCTCGGGAAACAAAAAAGAGGCCCTGCTGAAGGACCTCTTTTGCTGCGTTTGCAGGATCGCTTAAGGCGTCGACCCTTCTGCGCCCGAACCGCCACCGGTATCGGGATTTGAACTCGGCGCCCCGGTATCACCGTTGGCGTTTGCGGTGCCGGTATCAGGGTTGGAGCTCGGAGCACCGGTGTCCGGGTTGGAACTCGCTGTACCCGTATCGCCCGGCGAGCCGGTGGGCTGGCCCGGAACGAGGATGACGGCGTCGTCTGCACGGGCAGTGCCGGACGCCGAGATGAGCGGCATCGCCGTCAGGGCCGAAAGCCCGAGCAACGACGCGGCAAAAATCTTCGAAAACGTCTTCATTACATTTCCTCCTTTGGCAGACAGACGCCCGCCATGAGGCCATTCCATCACTTTCGCGAGGACGGCGATCGACCCCAGCCGCGTGGACCATCGCACCGGAACGAGGCATTTTAGCGATTTCCGATGGGCGATAAATTTTGTCAGGCGCAAGCGACAAAACCGCATCCGATCTCGGAGCAGACACGGTGGGCCAAAGCGAAACAATCAGCAGGCGTTTGAGATTTTTGCCGGGGCAATGGGTGCCCGAATGCGCGATTTTACGCGTGGAACTGCTGGCTACCGCCAGCCGCCAATTGCGGTAGCGCTGCTGTATGACTGAAATCAAAGAGGAAAATGGTCGGAGCGGCGGGATTCGAACCCACGACCCCTTGACCCCCAGTCAAGTGCGCTACCGGGCTGCGCTACGCTCCGAACCGAGGAAACCCCTATATAACCAACGCTTAGAGCGCAAGCGGGAAAATGCGGCCTGGATCGAAAAAGGAACAAACGGCGTGGAAAAGTATGTTTGGGAACCGAAAGTCCAACGGGACTTTCCGGAAACTCACAGCATGGCGTCGCGCCTGTGATGCGACCGTGGAGCGCCACTGGGTGTCTGCAAGTTCCGATGCTGCTTGACGAGGAAATCACCGACCGCTCGTCCGTCTACCGAACCTTCACCAAAACGAGATCCCGTCGCTCGAAACTTGCTGCCTAACGCAACGTGAGCTTGCCATCATGGATGATTTGAGGGACAGTTTGATACTGGCCCTTGAGGCCTGGAGCGTCTCCCCTTCTAGGAGAAAACCATGCCTCTTAAGTCCCTTATGGCCCTCACCGCGCTTGCGCTTCTCACGCTCTCCGGCTGTGCGACCTCCGGTTCGACCAACACGACCTATGCGCAGTGGACCGGCCCCTACCCGGAGCCCGACGTCTCCGCGGCGAGCCCCGGCGGCTTCCGGATCTCCTACTGACGCCTTTCAATCCTTGCTGGAATAGTCGCGCGGGCGCCCTGCGGACGGACGCGCATATGCCCCCCGTCGGCGGGCACCCCGCCGACGGCACCATCTTGGCAATCGTGTAAAAGGTGTCTGTGGAGGCAACCGCATTCGGCAGACGTTCGGCCGTGCGGAACCGGTCTTGATAATCGCCTGAAATGGCTTTCTCAGCGCACCTGGTCGAGAAGCCGCTTGCATTCCAGGAGGTCGTAGAGCGCCTCCTGAAGCAGGGCGCGATCTTCCTTGCCAACGGACGAGGATTTTCCGAGCGAGATCTCCGGCACGTCGTCGCTGTTGCCGCCGAAGGAGAAGAAACGGCGGCTCGCCGGCGCCTTGGCGCGGCCGACGATCTGATCCTCCTCGGAAAGACCAGCCTTCGGCGGTGCCGGCTCCTCGTTGCTGGAGGCTGCCAGCGCCTCGACGGTCGCGAGATCGCCGCTTGCAATCGCCGCGACGAACTTGTTGCCGTTGGTCTTCAGGAGCTTCTGCACGCCCTTGATCGTATAGCCGTGATCATAGAGCAGATGCCGGATACCCTTCAGAAGGTCGACATCCTCCGGCCGGTAGTACCGCCGGCCCCCGCCGCGCTTCATCGGCTTGATTTGCTGGAAGCGGGTTTCCCAGAAACGCAGGACATGCTGCGGCAGATCGAGATCGTCAGCGACCTCGCTGATGGTGCGAAAAGCGTCCGGGCTCTTTTCCATATCGTTCCCAATCCATGCCGTGCGACTCAGGCTCGAAAGCCGTAGTGAGCCGATACCGCGCCAATGATGGCACGAATCGGCTCCATTTCAACGGCTTATGGATGGGTTTTCAACCACATTTGTGGCTGTCGTCAGGCGTTCACGAAACGGGAGATACCGGTTTCTGCTTGGCCCTGCGGCCCAGATGCGCCTTCAGGACGCGCTGCTTCAAGACATTCGACGCCTTGAAGGTCATCACGCGCCGGGGCGAAATCGGCACTTCCTCGCCGGTTTTCGGGTTTCGCCCGATGCGTTCGTTCTTGTCGCGGACCTGGAAGGTCGCGAAAGAGGACAGCTTCACACTCTCGCCACGCACGATTGCGTTGCATATTTCGTCAATGACGGTTTCCACCAATTCGGCAGACTCTGTCCTCGACAGACCCACCTTGCGAAAAACCGACTCAGCCAAGTCCGCCCGTGTTACTGTTTTTCCGCTCATCTTCCCCCACCAACGTCTGGTACGCCGATCAGCGTCCGAAGACTATTGCCCTTGCCTTTTGCGGTCAAGCGTCTGTTGCTTAAGCAATTTCTTTACCAGCGGAGAAGCACGGAGCCCCAGGTGAAGCCGCCGCCCATGGCCTCGAGCAGGACGAGGTCGCCCTTCTTGATCCGGCCGTCGCCCGCCGCCGCATTCAACGCCAGCGGAATGGAGGCTGCGGAGGTGTTGCCATGGAGATCGACCGTGACCACAACCTTATCGAGAGGGATGCCGAGCTTCTTGGCGGAGCCGTCGATGATGCGCCGGTTGGCCTGGTGCGGCACCAGCCAA
The DNA here is from genome assembly GCF_058791875.1 of Ensifer sp. EB106-05-01-XG146. Classification (NCBI taxonomy): domain Bacteria; kingdom Pseudomonadati; phylum Pseudomonadota; class Alphaproteobacteria; order Hyphomicrobiales; family Rhizobiaceae; genus Ensifer; species Ensifer sp. EB106-05-01-XG146. The sequence continues at coordinate 993,427 of NZ_JBYTDX010000001.1, read as the reverse complement.
TCCAGATCTTCGGCCGTCGTCCCGGTCGCCTCGAAGGCAGCCTCGATCACATCGGTGATCATGCCGACCGCGTGCTTGAAGACTTCGCGGCCTTCCATCTTCAGATGGCCGACCGTCCCAGTGGTCGAAGGGCCGCCATCCACATAGAGCTTGTCGCGATGTGCGCCGTCGGAGCGAAGCTTCGCCGTCAGCACGCCCCGGTCGGCAATGGTGCCCTCGCCTTCCTGGGCTTCCAGGATGATGGCGCCGGCGCCGTCACCGAAGAGCACGCAGGTCGTGCGGTCGTTCCAGTCGAGGATACGCGAGAAGGTCTCCGCGCCGATCACCAGCACGCGCTTGGCAAGCCCACCGCGGATATAGGCATCCGCCGTGGTAACCGCGTAGACGAAGCCCGAGCAGACCGCCTGCATGTCGAAGGCCGCGCCATGGCGCATACCGAGGCGGTCCTGGATGTTGACAGCTGTTGCCGGAAACGTGTTGTCGGGAGTGGAGGTCGCCAGGATGATCAGGTCGATATCATCAGGGGTAAGCCCAGCATTGGCGAGCGCAGCACGCGCGGCACCTTCGCCGAGCGAAGCTGTGGTTTCGCCCTCGCCGGCGATGTAGCGCTGCCGGATGCCGGTGCGCTGCACGATCCACTCATCGGACGTATCGACCTTGGATTCCAGCTCCTGATTGGTGACCACGCGCTTCGGCAAAGCTGCGCCGAAACCGCGAACGACGGAACGGATCATCTATTCAAACCTCATCATTCATGCCGGCGGAAAGGGCCTTGGGCGGTTCGCCGCCATGGTACTTCGCCAGATCGAGCTCGATCTTCGACTTCAGGCCATTCTTCACCATGTCGTAGCCGACATCGATCGCGGCTGCAAAACCCTCGGCATCTGCACCACCATGGCTCTTGATCACGACGCCATTGAGGCCGAGGAACACGCCGCCATTGACCTTCCTCGGGTCCATCTTCTCCCGCAGGCGGTCGAATGCGCCCTTGGCCAGGATGTAGCCGATCTTGGCAAGAAGCGTGCGCGACATCGCCGCGCGCAGATATTCGGCGATCTGGCGCGCGGTGCCTTCGGCGGCCTTGAGTGCGATGTTGCCGGAAAAACCTTCCGTGACGACGACGTCGACGGTCCCGCGACCGATGTCGTCGCCCTCGACGAAGCCGTAATAGTCGAAGCCGTCGATGTTGGCCTCACGGATCAGGCGGCCGGCTTCCTTGACCTCTTCCTGTCCCTTGATTTCCTCGACGCCGACATTCAGCAGCCCGACCATCGGCCGCTCGATCTCGAACAGCGCCCGTGCCATGGCGCCGCCCATCAGCGCGAAATCCATCAATTGCTGCGCGTCCGCGCCGATCGTCGCGCCGACATCAAGCACGATGCTCTCGCCTTTCAGCGTCGGCCAGATGGCGGCGATCGCCGGCCGTTGAATTCCCTGCATGGTGCGCAGACAGAAGACCGACATGGCCATCAGCGCGCCGGTATTGCCGGCGGAAACGACGACATCTGCCTCGCCGGCATTGATCGCGTCGATCGCTTTCCACATGCTCGACTTGCCGCGGCCGCGGCGAAGCGCCTGGCTCGGCTTCTCGTCCATGGCGACTGCAATCTCGCAGTCGTAAAAGGTGCTGTTGGCCTTCAGCTTCGGATGTTTTTCAAGGAGGCCCGCGCACTGCGCTTCGATGCCGAACAAAACGAACTTGATGTCCGGATGACGTTCAAGCGCCCTTGCGGCGCCGGGGATGACGACTTCAGGACCATAGTCGCCCCCCATCACGTCAAGTGAAATTCTGACCACGCGTGTCTTATCCTTCATTTCTGCCACACAACACGTGCCGCCGCGGCGTACTCAACGGAAACGCATTGACGAAACATATTGCTTCTGACGCTTGAGCCAAGCACGCGGCAGATCGCTTTAGCGGCTCTTCTGGCCGGTTTGGGGCCAAAATACTGCTTTTCCTTTGCGTGACAACCGAATTGTAGATGACGCTTTCGCGACCTCAGTCCTTTTTCCAGTCCTTCAGGACCGCAAAGGGGTTCGGCTTCTTGTCATCGGCAGATGTGCTCTCGATGCGCTCGCCGAACGTCACGCCGGGCTTACGGGGATAAGGCTCGATCGCGAGTGCAACCTGCTCGCTGACGACGACGCCGGCGTCGATGGTGTCGCCGATAAAGGTATCGGGAATATCGGGGCCGTCAGGGTCGAGAATCATCTCGCCGCCGTCATTGCTCGCCTGGCGGGCAAGCCGCGAGCCCTCGGGCACGAAGATCGCTTCGACCGGTTCGTCGATATCGGCTTCGACCGGCTCAAGAGTGACAACACAGCTCTGCACGACGCGGGCCCTGACGTCGCCCTTGATCTTCACGCCATCCTTCTTCCAGCGCGCGATCTGCAGGTCGGCTTCGAGCGACAGAACCTCGTTGATGTTCCAAAGCGCGGCAAGCGCCTTGCGCTCGCGCTCGTTGGCGGAGAGATGCACGCTGACCGCGTTCGCCGAAATGTGCCCTACTTTCACCGGATAAGAAAAGGCCGCCTGACTTTCGTCTTTCATGATTGGATCCTTCCTCGCGCGGGCTACCTGGCACCCATCGCGAACGCAGCCGCCAACCGGCTGCCGGTGGCGACGCTCTTGTTTTCTATTACGCCCCAGCCGGCGGAATGTGCAACTGGCCGATTTCGACGGCGTCTTCCGCGACGTCGACGAGCTGGGCCTCAACCGCCAGCAGATAGCCAGCGAGCGCAACCATCGAAGGCGCCGCGTCGCCGCCATCAGGGTGGAAGTTGCGCCTGAGCGCTGCCGCCAGGGCCTCGACGTCCCTTGCTTCCAGCGCCGCCGCATAGGATTCGAGTCGACCGTAATACATGCCGGCCAACTTCTTCATCTTCTTCGGCACGCCGGCATCGCCGACACCGAGCTCGCGGATCGAGTGATCCACATCCTCGAAGAAGGCATCGATGATCTCCTGGGCGATTTCCTGGCCAGGCCTTGCCGAAGCACGTGTGCGGCGGAAATAGAGGATCAGCGTCGCCGATAGCATCTCGAACCGGCCCATGACCGTGTCCGGAACATCGAGGTCGGTGTAAAGGTAGGGCTGGCGTGCCGCCGCCGTCAGCAATGCATATTGCCGCTCGACAATCGCGGTGTTGCCACTTTTTCTTTTAAACAGTCCAAAAATCATCACAAAGCTCGGGCTTGGCTTTCTCGAAATGCGCGCAAGCGCCCATGACGTTGTTGCATGACAGCCGAAGCTGGTTTACCGAAGCAGGCACGAATTGCAATGGCGGATCTGCCATCGTTTCTCCAAGGGGAGCTGTCGTTGACGAAGCGGTATTTGAGAAAAAACTTTAAGACCCTCGGCCGCGTGGCGGTCGTAGCCACCATCGCCGGTTTTACCCTTTCCGCCTGCCAGTCCGCCAATGTCGGTGAAGTTCTCCATCAGGGCTATGTGGTTGATCAGGAAACGCTAAACCTCGTTCCGGTCGGTTCCAGCCGCGAGCAGGTGCTGCTCTCGCTCGGCACGCCGTCGACGACCGCGACCTTCGACAACGAAGTGTTCTACTACATCTCGCAGACGCGCAAGCGCCCTGTCGCCTTCATGAAGCCCAAGCTGATCGACCAATCGATCCTGGCCGTCTATTTCGACAAGGAAGGCACCGTCAGCCAGCTGGCTCACTATACGCTGAAGGACGGCAAGGTCTTCGACATGCTGACACGCACGACGCCGACAGGTGGCAAGGAAACGAGCTTCCTCGGCCAGCTGCTGACGGGCCCCGGCGCCGGTCAGGCCGCGGCGCGCAGCCTGTTCAAGGACTTCGGCAACTAAGCCTCCCCATTCCAAACAAAAGGCCCGCGGAACGATGTTCCGCGGGCCTTTTGTTTGCGCATCGATGCGATCAGGCGAGGACGGCCAGAAGCAAGAGCGCCACGATGTTGGTGATCTTGATCGCCGGGTTCACAGCCGGCCCGGCCGTGTCCTTATAGGGGTCGCCGACGGTGTCGCCGGTTACCGACGCCTTGTGGGCCTCGGAGCCCTTCAGATGGCGTTCGCCATTCTTGTCGACAAACCCGTCCTCGAAGCTCTTCTTGGCGTTGTCCCAGGCACCGCCGCCCGAGGTCATCGAGATCGCCACGAAGAGGCCGTTGACGATGACACCGAGCAGAGAGGCACCGAGAGCCGCGAAAGCCGAAGCCTTCGAGCCCGAGAGCAGCAGCACGCCGAAATAGACGACAATCGGCGCCAACACCGGGAGCAGCGAAGGAATGACCATTTCGCGGATCGCCGCTTTTGTCAGAAGGTCGACGGCGCGGCCATAGTCCGGCCGTTCGGTCCCCTGCATGATGCCGGGCTTCTCGCGGAACTGGCGGCGAACCTCCTCGACGATCGACCCGGCCGCACGGCCGACCGCAGTCATCGCGATACCGCCGAAGAGGTAGGGAATGAGACCGCCGAAGATCAGCCCCGCGACCACGTAAGGGTTGGAGAGATCGAAGGAGATCTGCCCGACATCGGCGAAGTACGGATACTTGTCGCCGTTGGCGACAAAGTAGCTGAGGTCGTTCGAGTAGGCGGCAAAGAGCACCAGCGCACCGAGACCGGCCGAGCCGATCGCGTAGCCCTTGGTGACGGCCTTGGTGGTGTTGCCGACGGCGTCGAGCGCGTCGGTGGATTTACGCACTTCCGGCGGCAGATGCGACATTTCCGCGATGCCGCCGGCATTGTCGGTGACCGGACCGAAGGCGTCGAGCGCCACGATCATGCCGGCAAGGCCAAGCATGGCGGTGACGGCGATGCCAGTGCCGAAGAGGCCGGCAAGCTGGTAGGTCGCTATGATGCCGCCGACGATGACTATCGCCGGCAAAGCCGTCGATTCCAGCGAGACGGCCAGGCCCTGGATCACGTTGGTGCCGTGACCGGTCACCGACGCCTGGGCGATCGAGTTGACCGGCCGCTTGTTGGTGCCGGTATAGTATTCCGTGATCACCACGATCAGGGCCGTTACGATCAGGCCGAGAATACCGCAGAGGAACAGATTCCAGCCGGTGATCTCCTTGCCGGCGACGGTGCCGATCGTGCCCCAGCCGATGGTGAAGGACGTGGCGGCGCCGAGACCGAGGATCGACAGGACACCGGTCACGATCAAGCCCCTGTAGAGCGCACCCATGATCGAGTTGTTGGACCCGAGCTTCACGAAGAAGGTGCCGACGATCGAGGTGATGATGCAAGCCGCGCAGATGGCGAGCGGATAGACCATGACGGTCGCAAGCACAGGCGTGCCGGCAAAGAAGATCGCCGCCAGAACCATGGTCGCCACGACCGAGACCGCATAGGTCTCGAACAGGTCGGCTGCCATGCCGGCGCAGTCGCCGACATTGTCGCCGACGTTGTCGGCGATGGTTGCCGGGTTGCGCGGATCATCCTCGGGAATGCCGGCTTCGACCTTGCCGACGAGGTCGCCGCCGACGTCGGCACCCTTGGTAAAGATGCCACCGCCGAGACGGGCGAAGATCGAAATCAGCGATGCGCCGAAGCCGAGCGACACCAGTGCGTCGATGACTTCGCGCGAGGCGGGCTCATGACCCAGGCCGGCCGTGAGGACGACGTAGTAGACCGAGACGCCAAGGAGTGCGAGGCCGGCCACAAGAAGGCCGGTGATCGCGCCGGATTTGAATGCGATATCGAGACCGGAGGCGAGGCTCACGGACGCCGCCTGGGCAGTGCGGACGTTTGCCCGGACCGAAACATGCATGCCGATGAAACCCGCGGCACCCGAAAGGATCGCACCAATCAGAAAGCCGAAAGCGGCGGCGGGAGAAAGAAGAACCCAAGCGGCGATGAATACGACGACGCCGACAATGGCAATGGTCTTGTATTGACGCGTGAGATAGGCCTGCGCCCCTTCACGAATGTAGCCTGCGATTTCTTGCATGCGGGCGTTCCCCTGGTCGGCGGCAAGCACCGACTGTGTTGCCCAGATGGCATAAGCCACCGCGAGCAACCCGCATGCGATAACGCCCAATAAAATGGTCATTTCGCATTACCCTCCGTTACAACCCGCGGACTCACTCCCGGCCGCAGGCCCCTCAAAACCGCGAATCACGCACCACCTCCTCAAGCAGCACCCCTCACGGCGCGGCCAGAGTGCGGTTGCAACAGGAGATCGTCAAGCCCCGAGAAACGCCACTGGCGGCGCCTCGTTCGCTTTAGATTTCAGGGGAATGGAGCGTTAGGCGGCGGCCTTGCGCGGCGCCCGCTTCAGAAGCAGCAGGAGGATAAGGCAGACGATCGTTACCGGCCACACGACCGCGTTCAGCATGTCCCAGCCATAGGCGGTTAGCACCTTGCCCGAGGCAAACGACGACAGTGCCACCGTGGTGAACAGGATGATGTCGTGGAAGGCCTGAACCTTGTCGGCCTCCTGTGGGCGATAGCTGCTGGCAACGATCGCCGTCGAGCCGATGAAGCCGAAATTCCAGCCAAGGCCGAGCAATACGAGCGCGCCCCAGAAGTTCCAGAGCTCGATACCCATATGCGCAACCGCCGCGCAGGCCATCAGCAGAAGGAGGCCGCAGCCGACAATGCGCTCGGCGCCAAAGCGGCTGATTAGCATGCCGGTGACGAAGCTTGGCGCGAACATCGCCAGCACGTGCCACTGGATGCCGAGCGTGGCGAGTTCGGTCGAGAAGCCGCAGCCGATCACCATGGCGACCGGCGCCCCGGTCATCATGAAGGTCATCAGCGCGTAGCTGGAAATGCCGCAGATCATGCCGGTGGCGAAGCGTTGGCTGCGGACAATCTCGCCGAGGGGACGGACAGACTGATCGTGGTGGGCACTCACCATTGCGCCCGGCTCGGGCAGCCGCAGCGGCGCGAAAAACAGGGCTGCAACCAGGCAAATCGGCATCAGGACGACGAAAGCCCCGGCAAAGGAAACCGGCGCGAACAGGTCGCCAGCAAAAATGACGATCTGCGGACCGAGAACGGCCGAAACGATGCCGCCACCAAGGATCAGCGAGATTGCCTTGGGCTTGTAGAACGACGGCGAGGCGTCGGCGGCGGCGAACCGCAACTTCTGCGTAAAGCCGTTCGACGAGCCGAGCATCGCAAGGGCGAAGGCGAAAAGCCAGAAATTCTCGCGGAAGAGCGCGACGGCGGCGAGTGCTGCCCCGGCGGCCGCGATTGCGGTCCCGCTCATGAAGGCGAAGCGGCGGCCGATCAGGCGCGACAACACCGCAACCAGCACGACGCCGAGCGCCATGCCGACGTTAAAGGCGGTGAGCGGCGCGGTGGCCAGCGACTTGTCCTCCGCCAGCATCTGGTAGCCGGCGACACCGCCGACCGAAAAGCAGATGGGGCCGACGACGCCAAGAACGGCCTGTGCGGCTGTCAGGAGGTAAACGTTGCGGCGTGTTTCGCGAAGGGTGTTCCCCATGTCCTCAGCAGCAGCCGCAACCATCGACTTTACTTCCTCGGTTCGCCGCGGACCTGCTTGGCAATGCGGTCGAGAACGGCATTGACCAGCTTGGGCTCATCATCCGAGAAGAAAGCCTTGGCGATCTCGACATACTCCGTGACGATCACCGGAACCGGCACGTCCTTGCGCTCGAGCATCTCGAATGTGCCCGCGCGCAAGATGGCACGCACGGTGGAATCGAGGCGCGACAGAGCCCAGTCGTCCTGGAGGGCCGAGCCGATCAGCGGATCAAGCTTGCGCTGGTCGCGCACGACACCGGCGACAATCGACCGGAACCAGGAGGCGTCAGCCTTCAGGTAGGTGTCGCCGTCGACATCCTGTCCGAGGCGATGCGCTTCGTATTCAGCAACCACTTCGAGGACACCGGTGCCGCCGATGTCCATCTGATAGAGCGCCTGCACCGCAGCGAGGCGTGCTGCACCGCGCTGGTTGACCTGCTTCAGCGGTTGATCCGAGGGGGTTTTCGTCACTTTTCCGTGCCCAATTTCTTCTTAAGTTCAATCATGGTCAGTGCCGCACGCGCAGCAAAGCCACCCTTGTCGCCTTCCGACCGGCGGGCGCGCGCCCAGGCCTGATCGTCGTTCTCCACCGTCAGGATACCATTGCCGATCGCAAGGCTCTCGCTGACGGCGAGGTCCATGATCGCGCGCGAAGACTCGTTCGCGACGATGTCAAAATGGTAGGTTTCGCCGCGAATGACCATGCCAAGGGCCACGAAACCATCATATTCGGTGCCGCCCTCGTCGGCGCCGTCGAGTGCCATGGCAATCGCCGGCGGGATTTCGAGCGCACCCGGAACCGTCACGATATCATAGGTGGCCCCGGCTGCGTCCAGCGCATGCTTGGCGCCGTCGAGCAATGCATCGGCCATATCGTCATAGAAACGCGCTTCCACAATCAGGATGTGGGCTGCCGTGGTCTCTGCCATGGATCACCTGTCTTTGAGAGTTCCGCGCCGGATGCGACCGGCTGAGGCGGCGGTAAAACCACGCCCGGCGCCGAATGGCAAGCAAATTCCGCCGCAGACGGCCTTTTGCCGCGTTTACAGGGCCGCAACATGCGGCCGTTGCCGCTGCAAAAAGCCAGTGCCGTGGGTCTTGCGCGGCCGCGTTGCTGGTTCCAAGTTCGAAGCCGTCGATATCAAGCTGGATTTTTCGTATGCCCGAAATCGGTTCGACCAACATCGTCCTGCCCATGAAACCTCTTGGCGTCGTCTTCGACATGGACGGATTGCTCTTCGACACCGAAGCGCTCTACCGCGACGCGATGATCCAGACGGCGGCAGCGCTCGGTCACAACATGCCTGTCTCCCTTTATCTCGATACGATCGGGCTTTCGGCCGAGGCGACACGCGTGTCGCTGCGCGGTCGTTTCGGCGATGCCTTCGACCTCGCTCAGTTCTGGGAGCGTGCCTCGGCGCAATTTGCGACAATGGCAACGACCGAGCTGCGGCTGAAGCCTGGCGTCGTCGATCTCCTCGACCTGCTTGACGGCATGGGCCTGCCGTTTGCGATTGCCACCTCGTCACAACATCACGACGTCCAGCGCAATCTCGACCGGCACGGATTGCGCGACCGCTTCCCGACGGTCGTTGCCTTTGGCGACTACGATCATGGCAAGCCGCACCCGGCCCCTTCCTGACGGCTGCAAGTCGGCTCGGTATCGCGCCGCAGTATTGCCTCGCTCTCGAAGACAGCCACAACGGCGTGCGTTCGGCTTCGTCTGCCGGCATGATGACGGTCATGGTGCCCGATCTCCTGCCACCGACCGAAGAAATGAAAACCCTTTGCGTTGGGATCGCCAGGTGTCTTCACGAGGTCGCCACGGCGCTGATCGGCAGACGAACGTGACCGCGCAGCTCGGCGTTAAACCAACGCGCGATAGCGCCCATATGCTTTCGCCAATGGATTGCAACACTAGGATGTATTCCTGTAACCATCGTCGCTAATTTTAGCGATCGCAGGTTGACGACGGGACGAACGCGCGACACGGATAGAACGTATTAGCGTTGCCGCGACAACGGTACGCAAGGGAGGAACATGTGACCGATACGAAAAAGCCGATCGTTAATCCCAAAAACCTAGAACTCGACTACTGGACGCAAGGCACCTTTTTCGAATCCCGCGACGCCGCCTTCGGCGCGCTACTCGGCCTCAAGGATCTGGGCATCGGCTACGGTGAAGTACCGCCGGGCAAGTCCGGCTGCCCGTTCCACAATCATCACGTCGAAGAAGAACTTTTCATCATCATCGAAGGCGAAGGCACGTATCGCTTCGGCAGCGAGCGATATCCGGTCGGCCCCGGCGACATTCTGGGCGCCCCTGCGGGTGGACCGGAAACGGCCCACCACCTGATCAACACCGGCTCGGTGCCGCTCAAGTACCTTTCCATCTCGACCAAGGCGGCCACGGAAATCTGCGAGTATCCGGACTCCGGCAAATTCCTTGCCAGGACGCGTGGTTCTGATGGCCAAAGACGCTTCCTTTTCACCGGCCGTCCGGAAAGCGATGTCGACTACTGGGACGGCGAGCCCGGCGCCTGATTTCATCACAGCTTAGGATCGAATATGCATAGCGTTCCCATTATCGAGACCGACCGCCTCATCCTGCGCCCCTACCGCCGTGACGATTTCCCCGCCTATTCCGCGCTGTTCGGCGATGCCGAGGTGATCCGCTATGTCGGCGGGGTGCCGTTTACGCGCGAACAGTCCTGGACGCGATTCCTGCGCCAGGTCGGCATGTGGCACTATTTCGGCTTTGGCTTCTTTGCCATCCAGGACCGGGAGACCGGGGGTTTTCTCGGCGAGGCCGGCTTCCACGACGTGCACCGCGCCATCACGCCTTCGCTCGAAGGGACGATGGAAACCGGATGGGCATTGTCACCGAAAGCGCACGGCAAGGGGCTGGCGACGGAAGCCGTCAGTGCGGCGCTCAAGTGGGCCGACCACCAGTTTCCGAAGCTACGCAAGACCTGCATCATCGACGTCGGAAACCGCGCCTCGATCCGGGTCGCGGAGAAGCACGGCTTCAAGGAATTCTGGCGAACGACCTATCACGGCAACCACGTGATCATGTTCGAGCGCCAGCAGAAGGCAGCAGCTGCGACAGGCGACCCAAGGGCTCGCGCGCACGCCGAAACATGAACAATTTTTAATTGTTTTCCTGATGCCAGCGCCATGGAAAGGGCCACATTCCGGCCCAGTTTCCTAGTCGTTGGCACGACGCGCCCTCCCCAAGAAGGGAGCAAACGCCGACCAATCAGTCGAAACAGTCCAGCGCCTTTGCTTGCGGGTGACAACGCCCGCAAACGAACCCTGCTGGCCGCCGCAAAGGGCGGTCCTCACCGGCCCGGAAACCCGCAAGGTTCCGCGTTCCCGTAACGGGTCGGTTTGCGCCTTGTTGCCGGCAAACAAAGGAGCATGACCATGAACCGCATAGCCAAGCTTTCCGTCATCGCTGCTCTCTCCGCCTTTTCCTTCGGCGGCGTCTCCTATGCTGCGAGCGCAGCCATGAACTGGCCGGCCGAAATCGACCACACCGTTCGCGATTTCAAGGGCGATCATTTCAACGTCGTCGACGTGGATACGCTGAAGGAATCGAGCCAGACGCGCATGTGGATCAACGAAGCGACGCCGCAACAGATTTCGTCCCTGCACGCGGCCGTCGAAGGCAACAAGCCGCTTGCAGCCAAGCTCAAGGCGCAGAATGTCGAGATGAACAACATTGCCGGCGCCGAACAGGCAGCCGATGGCAGCCTGACCCTCTACGTGCGTTGAGTGTCAACACCTCCCGAAACCAGAACCGCCCCCCAATTGGGGGCGGTTTGCATTCGGCAAAAGAGGAAGTCGGCTTACTCCGGCTTTGGTGCCGGGAATTCGGCGAGGCGCGCCGCATAACGCGCCATGGTGTCCACCTCGAAGTTCACGAAATCGCCGGCCTTGCGCTCACCCCAGGTCGTGACCTCCAGCGAATGGCGGATCAGGAGCACGTCGAACTCGGCGCCGGCGACCTTGTTGACCGTCAGCGACGTGCCGTCGAGCGCGACCGATCCCTTCGGCGCGACGAATTTCGCCAGATGCTCAGGCGCCCGCAGACGAAAGCGCACAGCGTCGCCTTCCGCTTCCACCGACAGAATTTCCGCCTTGTCGTCGACATGGCCGGAAACCAGGTGGCCGCCGAGCTCGTCGCCGATCTTCAGCGAGCGCTCGAGATTGATGCGCGTTCCCTTGGTCCAGCCGGCGATCGTCGTCAGGCGGAGCGCCTCTTCCCAGGCCTCGACCTCGAACCAGCGCTCGTTGCTGCCGGCTTCAGGCAAAGCCGTCACCGTCAGGCAGACGCCGGAATGGGCGATCGAGGCACCCATGTCGATGGTCTTCGGGTCGTAGCTCGTGGCGACACGCAGCTTGATACCTTCTTTCAGCGGGGTGACGGCGTCGACGGTGCCGATATCGGTAACAATGCCTGTGAACATCAGTTTTCTCTTTCGTATTCCTCGAACAGATCGCCGCCATACCGTGCCTGGGCGACGCGCCGGAAGCCTGCCGGCACGGACTTACGGTCAAATGGGGATGCAATGCCGTTTTCGCCAATGGTCCCCGGTCCGGTGTAGAGCTGGATACGGTCGACCAGATCAGCATCGAGAAAGGCGCGTGCAGCCACAGCACCGCCTTCGACCATCAGCGAGGAGATACCGCGGGAAGCGAGTGCCGCAAGAAGGTCGGCGATCGAGCCGGCTTCGAGCACCTCGACACCGGCGGCCTCGAGGGCCGCCTTGCGTGCTGCTCGGCCGTCATCAACGTCCGCATCCGCATCGCCGGATCCGTCGCTGGAGACCACGATGACGGGGACCTCCCGCGCCGTTAACACCAGTTTGGAGGAAAGCGGCAGGTCGAGCCGGCGGTCGAGAACGATGCGCAACGGCGAGCGATGTTCGAGCCCCGGCAAGCGTACGGTCAGTTCCGGATCGTCAGCCGCAGCCGTGCCGATCCCGACCAGGATCGCGTCGGTCTCCGCGCGCAGCATCTGTACCTGCCCGCGCGAAATCGGACCGGTGATGCGCACTTGCCCCTCGCCCTTGCGGCCGATCATGCCATCGGCCGAAACCGCAAGCTTGAGAGTCACATAAGGTCTCTTGCTGACCTGGCGCATGAGGTAGGCTTCAAGCGCGTGATGCCCTTCCTCGGGGAGCACACCGATATCGACGGTGATGCCAGCATCGCGCAGGCGCACGACGCCACGCCCGGCAACCCGCACGTCCGGATCGAGGATCGAAATCACCACGCGGGATATGCCGGAGGCGACAAGTGCATCGGCGCAAGGCGGCGTCTTGCCGTGATGGGAGCAAGGCTCCAGCGTCACATAGGCCGTAGCACCCCTCGCCTTCGCACCGGCCTCCGTCAGTGCCTGGGTTTCGGCATGCGGGCGGCCGCTCCGCGCGGTTACGGCCCGGCCGACGATAACGCCGTCCTTGACGATCAGGCAGGCGACGGAGGGATTGGTGGATGTCTGTCCGAGATGGTGGCGAGCCAGCCTCAGCGCCGCGGCCATGAACCTCTCGTCTTCACGGTTGGGCGCTGTCATGGCTCTATCCAGCGTAATCTACTCGCCGGGATCGCGCGCGATCTTGGCGCTGATCTCGGTGATGACCTTCTCAAAATCCTCCGCATGGGAGAAATCGCGATAGACCGAAGCGTAGCGCACGAAGGCCACGTCATCGAGGCTCTTCAGCGCTTCGAGCACCTGCAGGCCGATTTCTTCCGAAGGGATCTCGGTCTCGCCGGAGCTTTCGAGGCGACGGACGATGCCGGAAACAGCCCGCTCGATGCGGTCGCGATCGACCGGGCGCTTGCGCAGCGCAATCTCGAAGGACCGGAGAAGCTTGTCCCGGTCGAAAGGAACCTTCCGACCGGTTTTCTTGATGATCATCAGTTCACGCAACTGCACCCGTTCGAAGGTCGTGAAACGACCTCCGCAATCCGGACAAATCCGGCGGCGGCGAATGGCATTCCCGTCCTCTGCCGGACGGGAATCCTTCACCTGACTGTCTTCAGAACCGCAATAGGGGCAGCGCATGGGCGACCGATCACATGTAGCCGTACATCGGGAAGCGGTCGGTCAGCTTGATGACCTTGTCGCGAACACCGGCTTCGACGGCGGCATTGCCCTCGTCGGAGTTGGCGACCTTCAGGCCGTCAAGAACCTCGACGATCCGCTCGCCGATTTCCTTGAACTCGGCTTCCTTGAAGCCACGGGTCGTGCCGGCGGGCGTGCCGAGACGGACACCCGAGGTGACGAAGGGCTTTTCAGGATCGAACGGAATGCCGTTCTTGTTGCAGGTGATGAAGGCACGGCCAAGGGCGGCTTCCGCGCGCTTGCCGGTTGCGTTCTTCTTGCGCAGGTCGACGAGCATCAGGTGGTTGTCCGTGCCGCCCGATACGATGTCGAGGCCGTTGGCCTTCAGCGTTTCGGCGAGCGTGCGGGCGTTCTTGACGACCTGAGCCGCATAGTCCTTGAACGACGGCTGCAGCGCTTCGCCGAGTGCCACGGCCTTGGCGGCGATGACGTGCATCAGCGGACCGCCCTGGAGACCCGGGAAGACGGCCGAGTTGATCTTCTTGGCGATATCTTCGTCGTTGGTCAGAATCATGCCGCCGCGCGGGCCGCGGAGCGACTTGTGCGTCGTCGTCGTTGCAACGTGGCAATGCGGGAACGGCGACGGATGCTGGCCACCGGCAACGAGACCGGCGATGTGCGCCATGTCGACCATCAGCCAGGCGCCGACTTCGTCTGCGATCTCGCGGAAGCGCTTCCAGTCCCAGATGCGCGAGTAAGCGGTGCCGCCGGCGATGATCAGCTTCGGCTTGTGCTTGCGCGCCTGCTCGGCGACGTTGTCCATGTCGAGCAGGTGATCGTCTTCACGCACGCCGTAGGAGACGACGTTGAACCACTTGCCGGACATGTTGACCGGCGAACCGTGCGTCAGGTGACCGCCCGAGTTGAGGTCGAGGCCCATGAAGGTGTCACCCGGCTGCAGGAGCGCCAGGAACACGGCCTGGTTCATCTGCGAACCGGAGTTCGGCTGAACGTTGGCGAAGTTGACGCCGAAGAGCTTCTTGGCGCGCTCGATCGCCAACTCCTCGGCGATGTCGACGAACTGGCAGCCGCCGTAGTAGCGCTTGCCCGGGTAGCCCTCGGCATATTTGTTGGTCATGATCGAGCCCTGGGCTTCGAGCACGGCGCGGGAAACGATGTTCTCGGAGGCGATCAGCTCGATCTCGTGGCGCTGGCGACCCAGCTCCTTTTCGATCGCACCGAAGATGTCCGGATCGCTGTCGGCCAGAGAGCGGGTGAAGAAGGCGTCATTCGTCTGTGCAGTCATCGGCGCGAGGCTCCTCTCAAGGGTGGCAGTTCTTTAGCTTCCTCGCACGGCGAGAGCAATATCCGCTGTGCGGTTTGCGTCATTTCCCCCATCTGCCGCGCCGAAATATCGCGGCGCTCAACCCATGAAAAAGCCGCGCTCCCAAGGGAAGCGCGGCTCGAAGAATTCCGTGTCGCAAATTCGCTTATTGCGGCAAGGCGTCCTGGTCGACCGAGCCGGGCGACTGCTCGACGCCATAGGGGGTCTGCAGCGCCAGTTCGGTGGCACCGTCGCGCTGATAGATATCGTCGCGGAACTGCACGACGCCGTCCTTGGCAGACCAGGCGGTGATGTAGGTGAAGAAAACAGGGACTTCCTCGGCGAGCGTGATCGGCGTGTTGACGCCGGTCTTGATGGTCGCCTCGATCTGCTGGCGCGACCAGCCGGGCGTTTCCTTCAGAAGCCAGGTCGAAAGGTCGCGCACGTTCTGTACGCGCACGCAGCCCGACGATTCGAAGCGCATCAGCTTGTTGAACAGGCCCTGCTGCGGCGTGTCGTGCATGTAGACCTGATGCTCGTTGTGGAAGTTGATCTTCGTCGACGACATCGCGTTGATCTTGCCCGGGTCTTGGCGGAACATCAGGTTCGGCGCTTTTTCGGCGTTCCAGTCGACCGTCTCCGGCGACACTTCGCCGCCGCTGCCATCAAACAGGCGGATCGAGTTGCGCGCCAGATAGGTCGGATCCTTACGCATCAGCGGCATGATATCCTTCTGGATGATCGAGCGCGGCGCGGTCCAGTAGGGGTTGAGGATGACCTCGTAAATCTTCGAGTTCAGGATCGGCGACTGGCGGTCGATCTTGCCGACGATCGCCGTGTGGCGCAGCGCCACGCGGCCGTTCTCGACCGCTTCGATGTAGGCCGCAGGGATGTTGACCATCACGTAGCGGCGGCCGAGGTCGCCGGACATCGACTGCAGGCGCACGAGGTTGGTCTGGAGCTGGCCGAGGCGGGTGTTGGCGTCGACGTTGATCGCCTTCAGCGTGTATTCGCCGATGACGCCGTCCGCCGGCAGGCCGTGGCGGGCCTGGAAGCGCTTGACCGCGCCTTCGACGTAGCTGTCGAAGGACGAGGAGATGCCGGCCGAACGCGGCAGGTCGCCGGAAACCATCAGGCGCTGGCGGAGCTGCTGCACGGACGGATCGGTGACGCCGAGTTCAAGCTTGACGCTGGTCTGGACCGACGGCCAGCCGCCCTGGGACACGATGTTCTGATAGTCGAAGATCGCCTGCTGCACATGGGCGATCGTTTCCGGGCCGAAAACCGGCGTGTTCGAAACGACCGTCGTCGCGGTGCGCGATGCCCCTTTCGCGTCAAACTGGTCGTCCCAGGAGCCACGGCGAGGCGAATTGATGATCTCGTTCAGGGCGTCCTGTGCGCTTGCCGCGCCGGCGACTGCCACGGCGCCGAAGGTCGCTGCCGAGCGCAAGAAGGCGCGGCGCGAGAATGCATCAATTCCATTCTTTTTCGACATAATCCTACCATCCCAATGCGTCGGCACGCGCCCTATGCGCTGACACGCACGTTGCCGGAGCCCTAACACGATCGTGGTTAACAAAGGTCAACCAACGAGCCACCCTGCCCTCACATGTCTTCACGATGCCGCGAGTGAGGACCCTCATCCGGCAGGCGAAACGCGAAACGAATCCACATGCAAGAAAACACGTGGGCGCACCTACCGCATGCCGTCGTCGCTGTCATAGCAATATGGCCAATTCGTGTCTCGGCGCGAGCGAACGGCGACATGGCATGCCTTTTGCTTTTCGCTGGACGCGACTGGGTTGCGGCCGAACCGGAAACGGCAACATTCTGATTTACTAATGTTTTTGGTTTGAAAAATCACGCGAACGCGAGGAAAGCGTGCCGCAGCGGTGCAGCTTTTCGGCAACAGAACGGGGTGCCGCAAATGGCAAAGGTCGGACACGCAGGGATTGCGCCCGACCCTTGAACTGGAGGTTTTGGCCTGATTACAGGCGATACATGATCGAGTCGTTCCAGAAGCGATCGAGGCGCTGCAAGAGCTTGTTCATCTGGGTGAACTCGTCCGAGCCGATGCCGCCGACCTTCTGGATCGAGCCGACGTGGCGCTCGTAGAGTTTGGCAACGGTTTCGGCGATTTCCTGGCCGTCTTCCGTCAGGCTGATGCGGACCGAGCGGCGGTCGACGCGGGAGCGCTGGTGGTTGATCAGGCCGAGATCGACGAGCTTCTTGACGTTGTAGGAGACGTTCGAGCCGAGGTAGTAGCCGCGGGAGCGAAGTTCGCCGGCGGTCAGTTCCGAGTTGCCGATGTTGAAGAGCAACAGGGCCTGAACGGCGTTGACGTCGCTGCGACCTTCGCGGTCGAACTCGTCCTTGATGACGTCGAGCAGGCGGCGGTGCAGACGCTCGACGAGGTGAAGGGATTCCATATAGAGACCGCGGATGGTTTCTTCCTGGGGGTCTCGGGGCTGAACTGCCTGCGGCTTCATCTTGGTGTTCATTTGACTGCCTCACTGTTTTGTTTGGCGGTGTCTGTTTGTCTTCCCGCCTTGAGTGAGACCCTATCGAATACGTCTAAAATTCTACTTAAACCGCAGCCTTAACAAGAGCTTGCCATTTGGCGACCCTGTCTCAGGGTGAATCAACCCTTACCTGCCTGGCGAGCCGCCAGCGCTGGTAGAAGATCGCCGCGCGGAAAAGAACGAAGGTAACGGCAACCGCCGCATGCAGCACGACCAGCAGCGGACGGCCGCCGAAACTGGCCGGATAGAACTCGCACATCACGATCTCGATGGCTGCCGCAACCACCCAGACGACCGGCCCCCAGGAGACCAGCAGCCACAGGCCGAGGGCGGCGACCGGATAGATGACGGCAAGTGCGGTTGCGGCCGCCCGCCACTCCGGCGTCAGGAGATCGAAGCGTCCGGCGCCGCCATGGGAAAAGCCGATCAGCATGGCCCAGTAGTTCAGCGCGAACCAGATGCATGAGGCGGAGACCAGACGCAGAAAGAGACCGAAGAGGATCTCGGTCAGCGACGGTTTCGGCACATGGGCAGAATCATGAAGCATGGCCGGCAAGATAGGGCGGGTCTTTGCCATCCGCCAGCGGCATCGCGCCGTCCCCTCCCCCATGGCTCCTCTTAAAGAGAAGAAATGCCGCAGCCCGTTCGCCGGCCGCGCGGTTCCCAATGGCGGCCAGCCCATGATAAAGCGCTTGGCTATCGACGATTTTCACGGGAAAGGCGCGGCGCGATGAACGACAGTACAAATCTTGTGGACAGGGTCACCGGCCACCGCCGCATGCGCCGCAACCGCAAGGCCGACTGGACGCGCCGGCTGGTGCAGGAAAACCGCCTGACCGTCGACGACCTGATCTGGCCGATCTTCATCGTGCCGGGCGAGAACATCATCCAGCCGATCGACGCGATGCCGGGCGTCAACCGCATGAGCATCGACAAGGCGGTCGAAGCGGTGAAGGAAGCGGCCGATCTCGGCATCCCGGCGATCGCCACCTTCCCCAACATCGACCTGTCGCTGCGCGACGATACCGGCTCCAACAGTCTTGCCGCCGACAACCTGATCAACCAGGCGACGCGCGCCTTCAAGAAAGCCGTGCCTGAGATCGGCATCATCACCGACGTCGCGCTCGACCCCTTCACGAGCCACGGCCATGACGGCATCCTGCGCAATGGCGAGATCGTCAACGACGAGACGGTCGAGACGATCGCAAGGGCGGCCGTCGCCCAGGCGGACGCCGGCTCCGATATCATCGCCCCCTCCGACATGATGGACGGACGCATCGGCGCCATCCGCCAGGCGCTCGACGCTCACGGCCACCAGAATGTCGGCATCATGTCCTATGCGACGAAGTTCGCCTCCGGCTTCTACGGTCCCTATCGCGAGGCGATCGGCACCGGCGGCCTTCTGAAAGGCGACAAGAAGACCTATTACATCGACCCGGCCAACGGCACCGAAGCGATCCGCGACGCAGCCCTCGACGTCGAGGAAGGCGCCGACATGCTGATGGTGAAGCCAGGCCTTCCCTATCTCGACATCTGCTGGCGGATGAAGGAAGCCTTTGGCCTGCCGGTCTTTGCCTATCAGGTGTCCGGCGAGTATTCGCAGGTGAAGGCGGCGGCTGCCAACGGCTGGATCGATGGCGAGAAGGTGATGCTCGAAACGCTGCTCGCCTTCAAGCGCGCCGGCTGCGACGGCATCCTCAGCTACTTCGCGGTCGAAGTGGCCCGCATTCTCGCCAAAGGCCGCTGAAACGTACCGCTTGATCCCGGCTCCGATCCTTGTTTTGCAGGGAATGCCATCCCATATCCTTGCTGCAACCAAACGAGGCTTTTGACCGATGACCATGCACAACGAAGAACTGAGGCTGCCGAGCAATGACTGGCGCGCCTATCAGGGCGTGCTGTCGCGACGCGTCTTTGCCTTTCTGCTCGATTACGCGATCATCGCGCTCCTCTGGATCCCCGCGGCGGTCGTCGTCTTCTTCCTCGGCATCCTGACGCTCGGCCTCGGCTTCATGCTTTATCCGGCGCTCTTTGCGATCGTCGCCATGCTCTATTTCGGACTGACGGTCGGTGGCCGCGAACAGGCCTCTCCCGGTATGCGCTTGATGGGCCTGGCGATCGCTCGAACTGATGGACGCCCGATGGACTTCCTGACGGCGATCGTCCACCTCGTCATCTTCTGGATCGCCAACGCGCTGCTGACGCCGCTGATCCTGCTGATCGGCCTTTTCACCGACCGCAGCCGCCTGCTGCACGACCTGCTGATCGGTACCGTCACGGTGCGCCGCGACATGTATTGAAACCGGCGCAGGCATAGAGCTGAAAGCGTAAGGCGGTGTTTTCCGCCTCACCGCCGCCACCTATTGTGGTCACCACTAAAATATCGGCCGGCGCAGGCGGAAGCGGCAAACGAGTGAGTTGACGTTTTCCATTCTTGCGCCATGCTACTGTCATGAACCACAGCGCGAAGAGTGACCTCCGCACTCGATGAACACACAGACCGCACCGTCTCCGCAATTTTATCTGACTGCGCCGTCAGCCTGCCCTTATCTGCCGAACGAGATGGAGCGGAAGGTTTTCACCCACATGGTGGGCGAGCGCGCGCCCGAGCTCAATGATCTCCTGACGCAAGGCGGCTTCCGACGCTCGCAGAACATCGCCTATCGCCCGGCTTGCGAGACCTGCCGCGCCTGTATTTCGGTGCGCATCCTCGCCAACGAGTTCAAGCCCACCCGTTCCATGCGCCGGGTGCTTGCCGCCAATCACGACGTGATCTCGGCGGAATATCCGGCCGAGCCGTCGAGCGAGCAGTACAACCTCTTCCGTCGATACCTCGACCGACGTCACCAGAAGGGCGGCATGTCGGACATGTCGGTGCTCGACTATGCGATGATGGTCGAGGACACCCATGTGCACACCAAGATTATCGAGTATCGCCTGAGGGTCGAAGGCGACGGCGTCAGCGAGAAGGCACGCGGGCCGCTGATCGCTGCGGCGCTCACCGACCGCATGGGCGACGGACTGTCGATGGTCTACTCCTTCTTCGACCCGACGCAGGAAGAGCGGTCGCTCGGCACCTTCATGATTCTCGATCACATTCGCCGCGCCCGGGAGCGCGGCCTTCCCCACGTCTATCTCGGCTACTGGGTGAAAGGCTCGCGCAAGATGGGGTATAAAACAAAGTTTTTGCCGCAAGAGCACCTCATGGCCCGTGGCTGGGAGCGCTATGAAGGCGGAGACACCACCCTGGAAGCCGCTCCTACGAAAACGGGTTAGAAATTGAGTTCATCTTCCGATGCCGCGATGCACCGGCGCGGCCTTGCCATCACCGGCCTCGGCGGCCTTGCCCTCTCCTTCGACATTCCGCTCATCCGATCCGCCGGCGGCGACGTCTGGTCGCTGCTCGCCGTGCGCAGCCTGTCGACTTTCGTGATCGCGCTCGGCGCCTGGTTCGTGCTCAACCGGGTGCTCGGCCGGAAGATTTCGCTGCTGCCGGGCAAGACCGGCCTTTTGGTCGGCGTCTTCTACGGAATCAATTCCTGCACGTTCCTGCTCGCCGTCTTCAACACCTCGACGGCGAATGTGGTCTTCATCCTCGCCTTCACCTCGATGTTTGCCGCCATCCTCTCCTGGATCTTTCTGAAGGAGAGACCATCGAACGCGACGCTCGTGACCATGCTGGTCATGGTGCTCGGCGTCGGGCTGATCGTCCAGGACGGACTGGAAAGCGGTCACCTCTTCGGCGACGCCATGGCGGCATCCTCCGCCTTTCTGCTGGCAAGCGCGATTACGATCAGCCGTGCGAGCAAGCGCGACATGGCGCTGGTGCCGCTGGTGACGGCGATCTTCCCGGCGGCCGTCGCTCTCCTGATGCTGCCGGCCGGCGGCTTCACGATCGCCGCCCCCGGCTACATCCTCTTCAACGGCCTGGTGATGATCCCGCTCGCCTTCTTCTGCCTTGCGACCGGGCCGCGTTATCTCTCAGCCCCGGAAGTGGGCATGTTCTATCTGCTAGAGACTATTCTCGCGCCGATCTGGGTCTGGATGGTCTTCGCTGAAACGCCGACAACGCAGACGCTGATCGGTGGCTCGATTCTCGTCTTCGCGCTGATCGGCCATTCGCTTTGGCAGTTGCGCAGCCGGTCGCTGAGAGCGGCCGTTGCCTGCGCCGAGTAACGGTGTTCAAGACTTGTCGTCGCGCTGACCGCTGGGCCGCGGACGACGCTGCTTGTGGTCGACGCCCCGATCGCGCACCGGCAGCGGCTCCTGCGGCTGTCCCAGCGAAGCCGGGCGGACGCCGGGCATCTCTACGCGCATGACCCACAGTTCGCGGTTGGTGTTGATCCAGGTGGCCGCGACGCTCAACGGCGCCGGATTGCCGATCAAGGCGTCGCCGTCGCGCCGTTTGAGGCGGGTGACGAGGCCTGCAGCCTCCAGGAGCGCGATGTGCGTCTCCAGCTCTTCGCGGGCTACCGCGACGGCTACGGCAATATCGGCGACGCGCGCCTCGCCGGCAAAAAGGATCTCGAACATCCGGCGGCGGACCGGGTGGGCAAGGGCCAGCAGGACGTCATCAAGGGCTGTGGCATTCGGCATCGCTGTCATCCCTGTTGGACGCGCAGTGATCCATTATAGCCTTCCGGCTTACAAGCGCCAGTTGCGCCTGCGTTTCATTTGGATTTCCAATGATTTAAGAGATTGCGCCAAACTGCGCCAAAACGAAACAGGAGCCACGCGGCCTCTCGACCGCATGGCTCTCCTTATCCCGGTCAGCCGCTGAACTTGCCGCTGCGCGGGAAGCCCTTCGGAACGACGCGGCCGGCAGAAGCGCGGTCGCCCTGCCATTCGATCAGTTCGTCCTTGGTCTTGGTAAAGACCCGGCCGGCGCTGTCTTCCCAGACGAGACCGTCAGCGATCGTGAAGCAGCGAATGTCGGAGATGCCGCCATCCTTGTAACGCTGCAGCCGCACGCCCTTGCCGCGTGCCATCTCGGGGATCTGGACGAGCGGGAAGACGACCAGCTTGCGGTTTTCGCCGACGACGGCCACGTGATCGCCCTTGACCGGAACGACCAGCTTCGCTTCGTCGCTGGCCGAGACGTTCATCACCTGCTTGCCCTTGCGGGTATTGGCGACGATATCGCTTTCGGTGACGACGAAGCCGTTGCCGGCAACCGAGGCGACGATGAGCTTGCGCGCCGGGTCGTGAACGAAGGCCGTCAGGACGTCCTGGTCGGTCTCCATGTCGACGATGATGCGCAGCGGCTCGCCATGGCCGCGACCGCCGGGCAGCTTGTCGCCGCCGAGCGTATAGACCTTGCCGCCTGTCGTGAAGACGAGGATCTTGTCGGTCGTCTGCGCCGGGAACGCCACCTTCAGCGCGTCACCCTCCTTGAACTGGAGCGAAGACGTGTCGGAGATGTGGCCCTTCAGCGCGCGGATCCAGCCCTTCTCAGAGATGACGACGGTGATCGGTTCCTTCTCGATCATCGCCTGCTGGATCGCCTCTACGTCGGCTTCCGGCGCATCGGCAAAGGTGCTGCGGCGCTTGCCGATCTCGGTCGCCTTGGCAAACTTCTTTTTGACTTCGCCGATTTCCCAGGCGACGGTCTGCCATTGCTTTTCGTCGGAGGCGAGCAGCGCCTCGATCTCGGCCTTCTCCTTCGAGAGCGCATCGAACTCGGTGCGGATCTCGAATTCCTCGAGCTTGCGCAAGGAGCGCAGGCGCATGTTGAGGATCGACTCGGCCTGGAGATCGGTGAGCGAGAACCGCTCCATCATCACCGTCTTCGGCTCATCCTCTTCGCGGATGATGCGAATGACTTCGTCGATGTTCAGATAGGCGACGAGGTAGCCGCCGAGGATTTCGAGCCGGCGGTCGATCGCGGCCAGCCGGTGGCGCGATCGGCGCTGCAGCACTTCGCGGCGATGCGCCAGCCATTCCGACAGCACTTCGTTCAGCGCCATGACGCGCGGCACGCGTCCGAGCGACAGCACGTTCATGTTGAGTGGGATGCGGCTTTCGAGCTCGGTCAGCTTGAACAGCGATTCCATCAGAATGCCGGCATCGACCGAACGGGTCTTCGGCACGAGGACGATGCGGATGTCTTCGGCCGATTCGTCGCGGATGTCTTCGAGCAGCGGCAGTTTGCGGGCGACCAGGAGCTCGGCAATCTTTTCGATCAGGCGGGACTTCTGCACCTGATAGGGGATTTCGGTGACGACGATCTGGTAGCCGCCGCGCCCAAGGTCTTCCTGCGCCCAGCGGGCACGAACACGGAAACCGCCACGGCCGGTGCGGTAGGATTCGGCCATGCTTTCCCGGCCCTCGACGATCACGCCGCCGGTCGGGAAGTCGGGCCCTTCGATGCCGCCCTTTTGCGGGTTGGCGGGATCGTAAAGCAGATCCTCGACGGTCGCGTCGGGATGGCGGATGAGATGCAGCGCCGCGTCGCAGAGTTCATGCGCGTTGTGCGGCGGGATCGAGGTGGCCATGCCGACGGCGATGCCGGTCGCGCCGTTTGCGAGCAGGTTCGGGAAAGCGCCGGGGAGCACGGTCGGCTCCTGGTCTTCCTCGTTGTAGGTCGGGCGGAAATCCACCGCGTCCTGGTCGATGCCTTCCAGGAGCAGAGAGCAGACGTCCGTCATCTTCGCTTCGGTGTAGCGCATCGCCGCGGCGTTATCGCCGTCGATGTTGCCGAAGTTGCCCTGGCCGTCGACCAGCGGATAGCGGATCGCGAATTCCTGCGACAGGCGCACCAGCGCGTCATAGATCGACGCGTCGCCGTGCGGATGGAACTTACCCATCACGTCGCCGACGATACGCGCGCATTTCTTGAACGAAGAGTTGGGCCTCAGCCCCATCTCGCTCATCGCATGCACGATACGACGATGCACGGGCTTCAACCCGTCGCGAACGTCCGGAAGCGCGCGGTGCATGATGGTCGACAAGGCATAGGCGAGGTAACGCTCTTCCAGCGCCGCCTTGAGGTCAACCGGCTGAATGTGATCGTCCCCGCCTGACGGGGGATTGAGGCTTTGTCCCATAGGTTCTTGCTAGCGCAACAAACCCGGAACGGCAAGGTTTTCAGGGCTTGCGCTTGTGGAGAACCCCCTCGCCCCAAATAACCGGCTCTCGCACCGATCCGCTTGCCCCGGCGCAATGTTCGTGCAACGGTCGCGCCGCTATGCGTCGGAGGCTGCCGCCAGGTAACGTCCCGGAAAGCATGCCCGAGCAGGAACATGTGCGGTTCGCCCAAGCGAATATAATTTCGCCCTGTTTCGTAATAGCTTCGGCTGGAGTTGATTTGGACGATTTGCAAGGGGGATCGCAGGACGCGCATTGGCAGACGGAACTGGCGGCCGCGCGCCGCCGACAAAGACGAATGCTGCCATGTGCCTACAGTTGACGCCCTCGCCAAGGGAACCAGATCAGCGACGCCTTATCTTCTTAAACAGCTACACAATCAAAGATTTTCACGAAGGAACTCGAAATGATGCACACGCGCAAGATCCGCCTGATGATGGCGAGCGCCGCGCTTCTCACGCTGACCGGCCCGGCCTTCGCGCTCGATGGCGCCGATTTGATGAAGAAGCTCGACGCAGCGACGAACGCGAACGGCACCTCGATCACCTATGACAAGGCCGAAGTCGACGGCGACAAGGTGACGGTGACCGGCGTGAAGCTGAAGGTCGCGAGCCAGCCGGGCGACGCTGTGGACCTGAATATCGGGGACCTGACCTTTGAGGGCGTCGAGGAGACCGAAGGCGGCGGCTATTACGCCGAAACCGTTTCGTTCCCCGACGTCAATGTCAGCCAGGACGAAGGCGCCATTTCCGTCAAGGATATCCTGCTCTCCGGCCTGACGATCCCGGCCAATGCGACCGGCGGAACGATCAACGACATCATTCTCTATGAAAGCGCCAGCACCGGCCCGATCGCCGTCAGCTCCAAGGGCAAGGAAGTCTTCTCGCTCGAAAGCACCGAAGCCAACCTCGCGCGCCAGGAAAATGACGCCGGCTTCGACTTCGACGCGACCGCTTCCGGCATCAAGGCCGACCTGTCGTCGGTCGAGGACGCCAAGACCAAGGAGGCGATCGAAAAGCTCGGCCTCACCACTATCGACGGCGCCCTGACGATGAAGGGCAGCTGGGAAGTCGAAAGCGGCAATGTCGCGCTCGAAGAATATGCGCTCGACTTCAAGAATGTCGGCCGGTTGAACTTCGCTCTCGACATCTCCGGCTACACGCTTGCCTTCGTCAAATCGATGCAGGAAGCGATGAAGGCTGCCGAAGCCAATCCGAACAAGGAAGAGGCCAACCAGGCCATGGGTCTCGCCATGATGGGCCTCATGCAACAGCTGACCTTCAACAGCGCCGAAATCCGCTTCGACGACGCCTCGATCACCAAGAAGGCGCTCGACTATGCCGGCTCGCAGCAGGGCGTGACCGGTGAGCAGATGGCACAGTCGCTGAAGGGCCTGGTGCCGATCATGATGGCGCAGCTCAACGTGCCGGAACTGCAGAACCAGGTGTCGGCTGCCGTCAATGCCTATCTCGATGGCCCGAAGAGCCTGACGATCAGCGCGGCACCGGAAAAGCCGGTTCCGTTCCCGATGATCATGGGTGCCGCCATGGGCGCGCCGAACACCATCCCGTCGGTGCTCGGCGTCAAGGTAACGGCGAACGACTAATCGTTCAGGTCTCTCCCGGCCTCAGCCGAGCCCGGGAGAAACCGACATGACGACAGCCTTGCGCGCCGAGACAGGCACGCAAGGCTTGATGGCGCCGCACCGGCTTCCCATGTGGCCCACGGCATTCACTCGGCGGACCTCGCCGGCCGAAAGCTGCGCCGCCGCCCTCCCGTGAAAGAACAAGCATCGCCCTTACTTGCGAACCGCATAGTCGGATCACGTTGCACGCCCTTGTGGAGCACGCATCGGCTGCGGGGCTCTTTTCTTCCCGGTGAGCTATTGCTTGCACCAAGAAATTTTCACCGTAAGGCGATAGCGTTTTTCATCGAAATCGTGCATGCCACCCTCAGGCAATTCAGAATCCGACTTCCAACGAACTTGAGAGCATCTAGGCCTCGAAGGGGACGTCTCGGACTTTGTGCAAATATACAAATACATGCCCGAATATCGTCTCCACGTTACGGCAGATCGGACGTAAATGCTCGCCTGGCTCCAGCAGTCTGTAAATTTCACTGAAGAATTGTTGGAGGGGAAATTCGCCCCCGTCCGAGCTGACTACTATACGGGCCCGCCCGGTAAGCCGTTGCGGCTGCTGCTCCAGGCGCGAACGGATTTCCTGTCGATCTGGCGGGCGAGCGACTATACCGAAACGATCTCGCAGACCCGGATCCTTGGGCGGCAGATCATCGTCGTCAACTCGCCCGACCTGATCCGGCAGGTCGTCGTCAAGCGTCATGAAAACTTCGAGCGCAAGAGCCCGCAGATGCGCCGGGCACTCGAATTCCTGCTGGGCGACGGGCTGTTTATTTCGGACGGGGACACCTGGAAGCAACGCCGGCCGCTAGTGGCGGACATCGTCCACGCCAAGCGGGTCCCCTCTTTCGGGCCCGTCATGGAAAATACGACCAGCGAACTGGTCGAGCGCTGGAACCGCATGCCCGATGGCGCCGAGGTCAACGCGTTGCACGAAATGGCGGGGCTGACCGCCGAAATCATCGCGCGCAGCGTCTTCGGTAACCAGCTCGGCGACGGTAGCGCGGCGGCGGTGACCGAGGGCTTCACCAGCTACCAGTCGCTGGTCGATTCCATCAACATCGGTTACTTCCTCGGCTTTGACGACGGCCTGCCGGTGCTGCGCACGCCGAGCCTGCGTCGTTCGGTCAAGCGCATCCACGCAACCATCGACAAGGTGGTTGAGGATCACCTTGCCGGACGCGGCGACCACAATTCGATGGTCGAGCTGCTGATCCGGCGCCAGCAACGAAACCCGGAACTGAAACTCGACCTCGTCGCCTTGCGTAACGAGGCCGCGACCATCTTCATGGCCGGGCACGAGACGACGGCGGCGACGCTGACCTGGACCTGGTATCTGCTTTCGAAGGCAGGCTGGGTCGAGAAGGCCGTTCACGACGAAATCGCCAGGGTCTGCGGCGACCGGACACCGACGATCGACGACGTGCCTCAGCTCGAATGGTGCCGGGCAGTTATCGAGGAGACGCTTCGCCTCTATCCACCGGTTCCGATCCTGGCGCGGCAGACCCGCGAGGCGGATATGATCGGCGACGTTGCCGCAGAGCCGGGCTCGCTCGTGCTGATCGTGCCGTGGCTCCTTCACCGGACTGAAAGCCTCTTCCAGGATCCACACCACTTCCATCCGGAACGGTTTACCGAAGGCCGGCGCCCGACGCCCTACAGCTTCATCCCCTTTGCCAGCGGACCGCGCGTCTGCCCCGGCCTGCATTTCGGGCTGACCGAAGCGATCCTGTGCCTGGCGATCATCGCGCAGCGCTACCGGGTTCGTGTGAGCCAGCGCCACGCGGTCGAACCGATCTGCCGCCTGACCCTCAGGCCGAAGAATGGCCTGCCGGTCACCTTGCACAAGCGAGAGGCCCCGTCGCATGGCGCCGGATGATCCGCACGCGGCGCAGCCGATCGGCAAGCGCAGGGCCTGGATCTTCGCCGAGGAAAGCGCCCCGCGGCTCGCCGATGCACTGGCGGGTGGCGACAGGGCGCGGGCCTTCCGGCGCTATTGGATCACCGACAACATCTGGAACGTCGCCAACATCGCCGCCCATTTCGGCATGAAGCTGCTGCCGATGGACGCCTGCTCCAGGCTTGGGGCGGCGCTCGGTCTCTTCATGGTTCCGCGCTTCCACAAGGTGGCAACCCGCCGCGCCCGTGAAACCATCGAACAGTTGCGGCCGGACCTTGACGCCCCGCAACGCGAGGCACTGTTTCTCGAAAACTGTCGCGCTCAGGGACGGTTGATGACGGAGTTCTCCGTCGTCAACCGATTGCAGCAGCGGCCGGAGCGGCTGAAGACCGAGGGCCTTGCACCCATCCGTGAGGCGGCAAACCGTGGCCCAGTCATTCTCGTCGGCCTGCATCTCGGCAACTGGGAAGTGGGCACGATCGCATTCCGCAAGCTCGGCCTCCAGCCGCATGCCTTCTATGTGCCGCCCAAGGGCCGGGCCAAGGCGTGGATCGCCGATCGGGTGCGCAGCAAGGCTGGCTTGCAGTTTCTGCCTCCGGGAATGGACGGGATCCGGCCGGCACTGAAGGTTCTGAAAGGCGGCGGCGTTGTCAGCATCTTCTGCGACGAGGGGTTCGGCGGCATGATCCGCGGGCCGTTCTTCGGCCGCCGGCCGCATCAGGAAGGCAACATCGCCATCGCCATACGGCTGGCGCGCATGACGGGCGCTACGATCTGCCCCTGGTACGGCCTTCGCACCGACGACTTCCGCTTCGAATGCACGGCCTTGCCGCCGATACGTTTGCCGGCGGAGGAGCGCCCCAATGCCCGGCTGCTGGATGACATGCAGTTGCTGAACGACACGATCGAGCCGGTCGTCCGCGCCCATCTCGACCAATGGTATTTCCTCGATAACGCGCTACGGCCGCAGTGAGCTTACTCACGCCTTTTTAACGCCTGCACGTCGCGGCTTTGCGATCGGCGCTTGATGCCGGCCGGGTCTGGCCTATTTATTCCACCAAGGACCGAAATCCATGTTCCTGACCGATAAAACGGAAGGAGAAACCCATGGGACTGAAGCAGGCGGACATTACAGCCATCCTTGGCCCGGTTGACGAGACGCTGATGGCCGAACTGCTTGCGACCGGCGCGACGGCCGGCGAGCTTGCGGAGGCGATCGCCTGGGTCAACAACGATGAAGCGCTGATCGGGGAAGGCCGCCATCTGCCGGCCGGCCGCGTTGCGGCGCTGATCGATATCTTGACCCCGGACAACGAAGAAGAGCGGAATTTGGGACTGTAGTCGCGAAAGCCGGTTGCCGGGTACGTCCGATTGCAAGCCGCCTTCCGGGCGGCTGGGTGCGTGAGGCCATATGTTCGTGTTGAGGGAGGTCCACAATGGCTGCCAAGGAAGTCAGGTTCAGTAGCGATGCCCGCGATCGGATGTTGCGCGGCGTCGACATTCTCGCCGATGCGGTCAAGGTCACGCTCGGCCCGAAGGGACGCAACGTCGTCATCGAACGCGCCTTCGGCGCGCCGCGCATCACCAAGGACGGCGTGTCGGTCGCCAAGGAAATCGAGCTCGACGACAAGTTCGAGAACATGGGCGCGCAGATGCTGCGGGAGGTCGCGTCGCGCACCAGCGACGTGGCCGGCGACGGCACAACGACGGCCACCGTGCTCGCACAGGCCATCGTCAAGGAGGGTGTGAAGGCAATCGCGTCCGGCATGAACCCGATGGATCTGAAACGCGGCATCGATCTCGCCGTCGATGCGATCGTCGCAAAACTGAAGACCCATGCGCGCAAGATTTCCAACAATGAGGAGATCGCGCAGGTCGGCACGATCTCGGCCAACGGCGACGCCGAAATCGGAAGCTATCTGGCAAAGGCAATGGAGCGTGTCGGCAACGAAGGCGTGATTACGGTCGAGGAGGCGAAGACGGCCGAAATAGAGCTGGAGATCGTCGAAGGCATGCAATTCGACCGCGGCTATCTCTCCCCCTATTTCGTCACCGACCAGGAGAAGATGCGGGTTGAATTCGAAGACCCCTACATTCTCATTCACGAAAAGAAGCTTTCCAACCTGCAGGCGATGATCCCGATTCTCGAAGCAGTGATCCAGGCAAGCCGGCCGCTGTTGATCATCGCCGAAGATGTGGAAGGCGAAGCGCTGGCGACGCTGGTCGTCAACAAGCTGCGCGGCGGGCTGAAGATCGCCGCCGTCAAGGCGCCGGGCTTCGGCGACCGGCGCAAGGCGATGCTCGAGGACATCGCCATCCTGACGGGCGGGACCGTCATCTCCGAAGATCTCGGCATCAAGCTTGAAACCGTGACGCTCGCCAATCTCGGGCGGGCCAAGCGGGTGATGGTCGAGAAGGAAGACACCACCATCGTCGATGGCGCCGGCACCAAGGCGGACATCGACGGGCGTGTCGGCCAGATCAAGGCGCAGATCGAGGAAACGACCTCCGACTACGATCGCGAGAAGCTGCAGGAACGGCTGGCCAAGCTTGCCGGCGGCGTCGCGGTGATCCGGGTGGGCGGCTCGACGGAAGTGGAAGTGAAGGAAAAGAAGGACCGGGTCGACGATGCGCTGCATGCGACGCGGGCCGCGGTGGAGGAAGGCATTCTACCTGGCGGCGGCGTCGCGCTGCTCCGCGTCGTCCACGCGCTCGATGGGCTCAAGCCCGAAAATGACGACCAACGCGTCGGCGTCGAGATCGTCCGGCGGGCGCTGGAGGCGCCGGTGCGCCAGATCGCCGAAAACGCCGGCGCCGAAGGCTCGGTCATCGTCGGCAAACTTCGGGAGATGAGCGACTTCGCCCAGGGTTGGAACGCGCAGACCGGTGAATATGGCGATCTCTACCGCATGGGCGTCATCGATCCGGCGAAAGTCGTGCGGGCGGCGCTGCAGGATGCGGCGTCGGTCGCCGGCCTGCTTGTAACCACCGAAGCGATGGTCGCCGAAAAACCGAAGAAGAACCCACCCACGCCACCGCCCGGCCCCGGCATGGATTTCTGACCCGCGCCAGGCGGTCGGTCGCCTAACCGGACGGCTGCCGGTGCGCCCGACCTCGGCGATCGCAAGTTCAGCGATCGGCAGGAGGTCCGCATCGCCGGCACCGTCCTGCGTCTGCACGGTCATGCCCTGGAGAATGGCGCCGACGAAGCGCGCGAGGCCGCCGGCATCGGTATCCGCACGTAGTTCTCCGTCCGCTATGCCCTGCCGGAAGCGCGCCTCCAGCAAGGCCAGCGTCTCACTGCGCAGGGCAGAAGATCACCGTCGTAGCCATGACGAACACGACCTTCGAGGGCATGTGGGGTCCGTTCACCCGCGAGGTTCGCGACGCCATCTACGGCAGGCACTGAACAGACATCTGGCGCAGACAAAGAAAAAGCCCGGCGAGACGATCGCCGGGCTTTCCTTTTGGGGTCAGGTCCGTTCGACCTCAGTCCTTCTTCTGCGGAATCGGGCGGATCGCCAGTTCGCGCAGCTGGGCCGGCGTCGCTTCCGACGGTGCGCCCATCAGGAGGTCGACGGCCTGCTGGTTCATCGGGAAGATCGAAATCTCGCGCAGGTTCTTGGCGCCGACGAGCAGCATGACGATACGGTCGATGCCGAATGCCATGCCGCCATGCGGCGGTGCACCGTACTGGAAGGCGCGGTAGAGGCCGCCGAACTGATCTTCGACCTCCTGCTGCGACTTGCCGGTCAGCTCGAACGCCTTGACCATGACTTCCGGAAGCTGGTTACGGATCGAGCCGGAGGCGATTTCGAAGCCGTTGCAGACCATGTCGTACTGGTAGGCCTTGATCGACAGCGGATCTTCGCCGTTCAGCGCTTCCAGACCACCCTGCGGCATCGAGAAGGGGTTGTGGGCGAAGTCGATCTTCTTTTCGTCTTCCAGCCATTCGTAGAACGGGAAGTCGACGATCCAGCAGAATTCGTAGCGGTCGCGGTCGACGAGGTTCAGTTCCTCGCCGGCGCGGGTGCGGGCTTCGCCAGCAAACTTGTAGAACTTGGCGGGGTCACCGGCGACGAAGAAGCAGGCGTCGCCGTCGTCGAGGCCGAGCTGGGTGCGGATCGCATCCGTGCGCTCTTCGCCGATGTTCTTGGCGAGCGGGCCGGCGCCTTCGAGCTTTTCGCCCTCCTTGCGCCAGAAGATGTAGCCGAGGCCGGGCTGACCCTGGCTCTGCGCCCAGGCGTTCATGCGGTCGCAGAAGGCGCGCGAGCCACCGGTCTTGGCCGGGATCGCCCAGACTTCGACCTTCGGGTTAGACGCGATCATGTTCGCGAAGACCTTGAAGCCGGAACCGGCGAAGTGTTCGGTAACCGCCTGCATCTCGATCGGGTTGCGCAGGTCCGGCTTGTCGGAGCCGTATTTGCGGATCGCCGTGTCGTAAGGAATGCGCGGGAACTTTTCCGTCACCGGCTTGCCGTCGGCAAACTCCACGAAGATGTCGCGGATCACCGGTTCCATCGTCGACCAGACGTCTTCCTGCTCGACGAAGCTCATTTCCAGGTCGAGCTGGTAGAACTCGCCCGGCAGGCGGTCGGCGCGCGGGTCTTCGTCGCGGAAGCACGGGGCGATCTGGAAGTAGCGGTCGAAGCCGGCGACCATCAGCAACTGCTTGTACTGCTGCGGCGCCTGCGGCAGGGCATAGAAGCTGCCGGGATGAATGCGCGAAGGCACGAGGAAGTCGCGCGCGCCTTCCGGCGACGAGGCCGTCAGGATCGGGGTCGTGTATTCGGTGAAACCGACGTCGCCCATGTGGCGGCGCATCGACGAGATGATCTGGGTGCGCTTGACGATGTTCTTGTGCAGCGTGTCGCGACGCAGGTCGAGGAAGCGGTACTTGAGGCGCACGTCTTCCGGATAGTCCGGCTCGCCAAAGACCGGCAACGGCAGTTCCTTGGCGGCCGAGAGAACCTCGATCTCCTGCGCATAGAGTTCGATTTCGCCGGTTGGCATGCCCTTGTTGACGGTGTCATCCATGCGCGCCTTGACGAGGCCGTCAATGCGCACGACCCATTCGCCGCGAACGGTCTCGGCCGCCTTGAAGGCGGGGCTGTCGGGATCGGCAACGACCTGGGTGATGCCGTAGTGGTCGCGCAGGTCGATGAAGAGCAGGCCGCCATGGTCGCGGACGCGGTGGACCCAGCCCGAAAGGCGAACGGTGGAACCGACGTCCGACTTGCGGAGGGCGGCACAGGTGTGGCTGCGGTAACGGTGCATCGTCTTATCCCGGAATTGCAAAGAGCCGCGCAAGCTCGTGGGACACAGCGCGCGGCAACATGGTCAAAATCGGGCGGAAAAGCGCATGATGCGCAGCCTTTGTCAAGCTGCAGCGCCCGCTGCCGCCCCCGATGGAGGTGCGTTGTAAACGAAGGCAAGAGCCAGTCCAAGACCGCTTGTGACAGAAGGCGGCCGAAATGCCGCGAAAAGAACGGCAATCGTCACAATTCGGGACTGTCCGGCGGCAGAATGCGGGGCTACACATGAGCAAGGCCCGATAGTGATCCCACCCGAGTCGTGGCCGCCTGCCCGGATGTCGCCTGCCCCATGTCCCAGATTCGCCCGCTTATCCCCCTCCTCGTCACCGCAGGCATCCTCATCGGCGGCAACGGCCTGCAGGGCACTTTCATCTCGCTGCGTGCACTCGAAGAAGGTTTCTCGACATCGCTGATCGGCGTTATCGGCGCCGGCTACAATATCGGCTTCGCGCTTGGCTGCGTCTACGTCACCCGCATCCTGCGCTCGATAGGTCACATCCGCACCTTCTCGGCGATGGCGGCGATCGCTTCGGCCGCAGCCATCTCGATGGTGCTCGTCATCAATCCGCTGATGTGGTTCCTGATGCGGCTTCTTGCCGGCATCTGTTTCGCCTGCCTGTTTGCGACAGTCGAGAGCTGGCTCAATGCCAGCGTCACCAATAAAAACCGGGCCCGCACGCTTTCGGTCTATCGCCTCGTCGACCTCGGCTCGGTCACGGCCGCACAATATGTCATTCCTGGCATCGGGCTTGGCGGCTTCGAGCTTTTTGCCATCATCTCCATGGCGCTGACGCTGTCGCTGGTGCCGATCTCCTTTGCCGACCGCTCGAGCCCTGTGGCCCCGGAGGCGATCCGCTTCGACGTCAAAGCGCTCTGGAACATCTCGCCGCTTGCGACCGTCGGCTGCATCGTCGTCGGTCTGACCAACGCCGCCTTCCGCTCGCTCGGGCCGATCTATGCGCAGGGCATCGGCCTGTCGGTGACGGCAATCGCCACCTTCATGAGCGCCGGCATCATCGGCGGCGTCGTGCTGCAGTATCCGCTCGGCCACTATTCCGATCGGTTCGACCGCCGCCTGATCATCCTGATCGCCACCTTCGGGTCGCTGCTCGCAGGCTTGTTTCTCGCCTTCGGCGCCGGCAACGACGAATGGCTGAACTTTGCCGGCATCTTCCTGTTCGGCGCCTTTGCCATGCCGCTCTATTCGCTCTGTTCGGCCCATGCGAACGACCACGCGGCCGAGGGGCAGCATGCGCTCGTCTCCGCCGGCATGCTGTTCTTCTGGTCGCTCGGCGCGATCATCGGGCCGCTGTTTGCCTCCTTCCTGCTCGAGATCTTCGGGCCGCAGGCGCTGTTCATCTACACGGCAGCGATCCTCTTCCTGTTCATGCTCTACACCCTGCAGCGCATGACGGCGCGCGGGCCGGTGCCCGCCGGGGAGCGCGCCTTGCCGTTCCGCAATCTCCTGCGCACCTCGTCCTTTTTCAACAAGCTCGCCGCCGGCAACAACCACAAGCGCAAGGATCGCTGACCTGCGGCAAGATGCGCGCGATCCGGATAATTGCTGAACGCAATAATCAGGTTTAGAACCGGGGCACCTCAAACAGCAGCCGAGATTGCCGAAATGCCCGTCATCAGCCGTCGCACCTTCCTCCAAGGCTCCGCTGCTCTCGGAGGCGCCTTCGCGCTCGGCGCCGGCATGGCGGCGCGCGCCGGCACCGCACCCGATCCGCAGATCCTGATGGCACAGCTTGCCGAAGCCCAGATCGCCAAGGATGGGCTTACGCCCAAGGTCATGACCTACGGCTTGGGTGAGGCTCCAAGTACCGGCATGCCGCCCGTCCTGCGCATGCGCAAGGGCGAGCCCTATGCGGCCCGCCTCTTCAACCGGCTGGACGAGCCGACGACGGTACATTGGCACGGACTGCGCATTGCCAACGCCATGGATGGCGTGCCGGAACTGACGCAGCCCTATGTCTATCCGGGCGACCGTTTCGACTATGTGTTCACCCCGCCGGATGCCGGCACCTTCTGGTATCATCCACATTGCAACACGCTGACCCAGATGGGCGCCGGCCTGACCGGCATGATCGTCGTCGAGAACCCGGACGATCCGACGTTCGATGCCGAGATCGTGCTCAACCTGCGCGATTGGCGGCTCGGCACCGGCGGCGCGTTCATCGACGCATTCAAGCCGCGGGATGCGGCCCGCGGCGGCACTTACGGCACGGTGCGCACCGCCAACTGGCAGCAGGAGCCAACTTACGACGCACCGGCCGGCGGCCTGGTGCGCGTGCGCATCGCCGCAACCGACGTCACCCGCATCTATACGATCGGCCTTGAGGGCGCTGAGGCGATGGTCATCGCGCTCGACGGCAATCCGGTCGACAAGCCCTTTGCACTTGATCGCTACGATTTTGGGCCCGGCCAGCGCGTCGATCTTGTCGTGCGCATGCCCGACAGCGAGGGTCAGACGGTTGCGCTCGGCAACCTGCGTGGATCGCATCCCTGGACGATCGCGCGCTTCCGGTCAGCCGGAGCGTCGCTCGAGCGCGATCTTCGGGATGTCAGCCCCCTGCCCGCCAACCCGATCGCGGAAGCCGACCTCTCCACCGCCACCCGCGTGCCGCTCGAACTGACGGCGACGGCGGAGCACAAGGCGACGCCTTCGATCTGCGGTTCGCTTGGCTACACCTTCTGGGCGATCAACAAGGTTCCGTGGCCGGGCGACACGCCCGATCCGATCGCGCCGATCGAGGAGATGAAGCTCGGCAAGAGCTATGTGCTGGAGGTCGCCAACCGGACGCCGCATGCGCACCCGATCCATCTGCACGGCCTGAGCTTCCGCATTCTCAATTCCAACAAGCGGACTTTCCTGCCGCCGCCGACCGATACGATCCTGCTTTTGCCCGATGAACAGGCGGAAGTGGCGCTTGTGGCGGACAATCCGGGCGATTGGGTCGTGCATTGCCATATCATCGAGCACCAGAAGACCGGCATGACGGGTTATTTCAAAGTCGTCTGAGATTTCGATTGTGACAGATGCCGCGAAGAGTTACACGAAATTCCAAGCCGCATTTTCGCCACAGTGATTTAAATCTGATGATTGAAACAACAGCAGACCTTGAGGCCGCCTGCCAGCAGCTGGCCCTATCAAATTATATTACGATCGATACCGAATTTCTTCGCGAGACGACTTTCTGGCCGGAGCTTTGCCTGATCCAGATGGCGAGCCCGGACCTTGCCGTCATCGTCGACCCGATGGCGAAGGGCATCGATCTTGCGCCCTTCTTCGCGTTGATGGCAAACCCTGAGGTCATCAAGGTGTTCCATGCCGCGCGTCAGGACATCGAGATCATCTTCCATCTCGGAAACCTTATTCCGCATCCGATCTTCGATACGCAGGTCGCAGCGATGGTTTGTGGCTTTGGCGACAGCGTCTCCTATGACCAGCTGGTCAACCGCGTCACCGGCACGCAGATCGACAAGTCCTCGCGCTTTACCGACTGGAGCCGCCGTCCGCTGACCGAAAAGCAGCTCGACTATGCGCTGGCCGACGTCACGCATCTGCGCGACATCTACAAATACCTGGCGGCAGAACTCGAACGCGAAGGCCGTTCGCTCTGGCTGACCGAAGAGATGGCCATTCTCGAAGCCCGCGACACCTACGACCTGCACCCTGACGACGCCTGGCAGCGGCTGAAGATGCGGGTAAAGAAGCCGATCGAGCTCGCCGTGCTGAAGACGGTCGCCGCCTGGCGCGAGCGCGAGGCACGCGCCCGCAACGTGCCGCGCGGCCGCATCCTCAAGGATGACGCCATTTACGAGATCGCCCAGCAGCAGCCGAAGGATGCGGAAGCACTGGCACGGCTCCGGACCATCCCCAAGGGCTGGGAACGCTCCACCGCTGGAACGGCGGTCGTCGAGGCCGTCAACGAGGCGCTGGCGATCCCGAAGACCGATCTGCCGAAGCTTCCGCGCCAAAGCCATGCGCCGGAAGGTGCTGCGGCCGCTGGCGAGATGCTGAAGGTGCTTTTGAAGCTGATCGCCGAGAAGCAGGGTGTCGCCGCGAAGATCATCGCCAACAGCGAAGATCTCGACAAAATAGCTGCCGAGGGCGAGAAGGCGGATGTCGCCGCGCTCAAGGGCTGGCGGCGCGAACTCTTCGGCGAAACGGCACTGAAGCTGATCAACGGCGACGTTGCCCTGCGCTTCGTCGACAAGAAGATCGAAGCAGTGGAAATCAGCGCCGAGATCACGTCCGCGTCAGCTTGAAAAAGGGATTGGGCGGAGACAAGTTTCCGCCTGAATCCAGCTCTAGCGAAGGGCCGGGCGGAACAGAATCACCATCGTATCAAACGATGTGACGTGAGCCGGCGCCTTGGGCAACGCCGACCGACACGGATGCCGCCTTTCCGGTACCGGAGCTTTCTGCATGCGTTGGCGCTTTTCGACTTTCGAAGGACTTCTCTTGCTGCTGGTCGTCGCAGGCGCCGGCGCGGTCTACGCATGGGTTTTCTACGGCAAGGGCGCCCTGATCGGCGCGACCTATGCGCTCTTCATGTGCCTGCCGATCATCGCCTTCGAGCGACGCATCATTTTCCGGCGCCTGCATCGACGGATCCACGCCTTTTCCACGCCGGTCTTTTTCGTCGCGTCGCTGGTGATCTACTTCGTGCTTCTCGACATCGGATATGCCGCCGCTGGCCTGCTCATGCAGTCGGGCGGCGTCATGGAGGACCATTGGATGGACGCGATGATGCCGTCCAAGACGGTCCTAATCTTCGCGCTCGGCGTATCAGGTTCGCTCGTCTTCATCCTCAGGGTTCGCGAACTCCTCGGGCGCGACGTCTTTTTGAGCCTGCTCACCGGCCGCTATCGCAGACCGGTCGAGGAAGAACGCGTCTTCCTCTTCATCGACCTGGCCGGCTCGACCGCCTATGCCGAGAAACACGGCGACCTGCGGATGCAGGAGTATCTCGGCAGGCTGTTTGCGACGATCGCCGACCCGGTCATGCGCTACCGCGGCTCGATCGACGACTATATCGGTGACGCCGCCGTCATTACCTGGCCTTTCGATCGCGCCACCAACAATGCGGCCTGCATTCATTGCGTCTTCGACATTCTGGAAATGATCGATGCGGATGCGCGCCGTTGGCAAAAGGAGTTCGGCGAGGTTCCGCGGCTGCGCGCGGCGCTTCATGGCGGCACCATCGTTGCGGCGGAAATCGGGCTCGACCGGCACAAGATCACCTATTTCGGCGATACGGTGAACACCACCGCCCGGCTCGAAGGTTTCTGCAAGACGCTCGGCCACCAGGTACTGATCTCCACCGATCTCGCCCGCAAGATGCGTCTGCCGCATTATGTGCGGGTCGAGGATCTCGGCGAGCACGCCGTCAGAGGACGCGGGCAGAAGCTTGGCGTTCTGTCGTTGCGCGCAGGCAGCGCGGCTCCTCAGCTGGTATCGACCGCGGCCGAGTGATCCCGGCCGGCGCGCAGGGCATCGATCGGCCGGATCGCGATCGCCGTCAGCCGTGCAGCTTGGCACCCTTGGTGATCTTGTCGACCAGCTTCTTGTCCGCATGAATGGCAATGCCGGCGACTGCCGCGTCGTCCGGCCTGGTCTCGGCGAAAACCGCACGGTTGGCGTGGTCGTGACCGGTGGCAAACATGCCGTCGACATAGATCGAAGCTTTGACCTCTCTTTCGATCGCGCGCCGTTGAATGTTGCCGAGCGTCTTCCCATCTGCGGCAAGGACGATGATCGGCTGGATGCTCAAGGCGTTGTAGACGTTGCCGGCGCCATCGCGATAATCTTCGCCGATGATCCCGGGCTTCTGTCCGGCGATCCCGGTGGCGAGGAAGGCGGTGACGTTGAGCTTCTGCCAGGTTGCCAGGTCCTCGCGCAAGACGATTGCAAATTTGGTATCGAACATGACGGCCATCTCCATTTCAGCCCGACAGGGCGTGCCGGAAGACGCATTATCGGACGGCGCTGCGATCGATCTTGAACGATTGTGCGGCGCGCCCGGCGACGGCATTCGGGTTGCGCCTGCGGTCGATGGCATCGAGCGCATCGAGGCGCGCCTGCATGGAAAATTTTTCGAGCCGCACCGCCACGACACCTATGCCATCGGCGTAACGCTCGGCGGCGTCCAGACGTTTCAGTATCGCGGCGAAAGCCGCTTCAGCAATCCTGGAAGCATCATCATCCTCCACCCGGACGAGATCCATGATGGCGGCGCGGGAACGGAGATCGGGCTGCGCTACCGGATGATGTATCTGCAGCCGGAACGGCTACTCGCAGCCCTTGATGAAACCGACCGCTCCCTGCCCTTCGTCTCAGCCCCTGTCGTGGGCGACGAGGCGCTGCGGCAGGCGGTCGGCGAAGCCGTGATGGATCTCGACAATGGCATCGACGAACTGGCGCTCGACGACATTCTCGTGCGGATCGCCGAGGGGCTCTACCGTCACGCCGGCACCAAGGACGCCAAGCCCGCAAAGGCCGACAAGCGTGCCGTTCTACAGGCGAGCGAATTCCTTCGCGCCAATCTCGAACGGCCCGTCGGCTCGCAGGAACTTGAGGCGGTGAGCGGGCTCGATCGCTTCACGCTCGCCCGGCAATTCCGCCGGGTTCTCGGCACCAGCCCCCATCGCTACCTGCTGATGCGCCGGCTGGAGCGGGCACGGCAGATGATCGCCCGGGGCGAAAGCCTTGCCGGTGCTGCGCTCGAAACCGGCTTTGCCGACCAGGCGCATTTCACCCGTCATTTCAAGCGCGCCTACGGCCTGACGCCCGGCCGCTGGGCAAGCCTCGCCGTCGCCGGCTAATCCTGTCACCAAAGCTTCATCGGGTTGTAAAGCAAGCATCACCCAACCGTCATCATAGCCGCCTATCGGGTTGCGGACTGCAGCGCCGCGCGTCCTGGGACGCGCAAGGGTCGCTGCAGCACATCGAATTTGCTGCACGTCTGCCTCCTTGGATCTAGGGCGACCCAAGGAGACATGCAGAAGGCTCCAACCCAAGGTGAACCTCATGACGAAAACGCTTCTCGCCACCGCGGCTCTTTCTCTTTTGATGACGATGGCCGCCTCGGCCGAGGAAAAGTCCTTTACCGCGACGCTGAAGGGCCACGCGATCCTGCCGGCCAACACGATCATCGTCGCCCCCTCGGACGCACCGGAATACCTCAAGACCTCCGGCAAGTTCACCACCGCGGACCGCAAGCGTGCCGAAGCGCTCGGCACCGTTCCGGGCAAGGACGGCGTTCGCCTGACCGGCCTGTCGCTGCCCTTCGACGGCCAGCCGATGCAGGGCTTTTCCGGCATCAAGGCGATGGAAGACGGCACCTTCTGGAGCCTCTCCGACAACGGTTTCGGCAGCAAGATGAACTCCAGCGACGCCATGCTGATGCTGCACCACGTGAAGATGGACTGGGACGCCGGCAAGGTCGAAGCACTGAAGACGTTGTTCCTGACCGACCCGGACAAGAAGGCCCCCTTTCCGATCGTCATGGAAGGCTCGGACAAGCGTTATCTCACCGGCGCCGACTTCGACGTCGAATCGATCCAGCCGGTTGCGGACGGCTTCTGGGTCGGTGAAGAGTTCGGCCCCTACATCCTCAAGTTCGATCTCGACGGCAAGCTGACCGATGTGATCGCGACCACGGTCGACGGCAAGCCGGTGCTTTCGCCCGACAATCCGACGCTGACGCTGCAGGGCGATCCCTCGAAGAAGACGCCCGCCTTCAACCTGAAGCGCTCCGGCGGCTATGAAGGCATGGCGCTTTCCAAGGACGGCAGCAAGCTTTACGGCCTGCTCGAAGGCCCGCTCTGGACCGACAGCGAAACGGTCGAGCAGGCCGATGGCCGCCCGGCGCTGCGCATCATCGAACTCGATGTTGCGAGCAAAGCCTGGACCGGCCGCAGCTGGCTCTATCCGCTGGCCGAAGGCGGCGAGGCGATCGGCGACTTCAACATGCTCGACGACAAGACCGCACTGGTGATCGAGCGCGACAATGGCGCCGGCACGGTGGACAAGGCCTGCGCCGATCCGAAGGACCCGAAGCCGGACTGCTTCGCAACGGGCTCCAAGGTCAAGCGCATCTACAAGATCGCCTTTGACGACAACAATGCCGGCAAGGCCGTGCGCAAGATCGGCTACATCGACCTCTTGAAGATCGCCGATCCGGACAACAGGAAGCGCCAGGGCGGCGGCGAAGGCTTTTACGATATGCCCTTCGTCACCATCGAGAACGTCGACCGCGTCGATGAGACCCACATCATCGTCGGCAACGACAACAACCTACCGTTCTCGGCCGGCCGCGCGCTCGACAAGGCCGACGACAACGAGTTCGTGCTGCTCGAAGTTGGCGACTTCCTCAAGGCCGATTAATCAAAAGGGCGCGCGAACATCTGTTCGCGCGCCCTTCCCGTTTGACCGGTTGACTTTTCGGCGTCAGCTTTCGAAGTGGAAAGCGAGACGCTTGCCAGTGAGCTTTCCAAGCTGCTGCAGGCGTCCGTCCAGGCGCTCGCCCTGGAATTCC
This sequence comes from Ensifer sp. EB106-05-01-XG146, assembly GCF_058791875.1. Lineage (NCBI taxonomy): Bacteria > Pseudomonadati > Pseudomonadota > Alphaproteobacteria > Hyphomicrobiales > Rhizobiaceae > Ensifer > Ensifer sp. EB106-05-01-XG146. The sequence goes on along the minus strand of NZ_JBYTDX010000001.1, from coordinate 951,548 downwards.
GAATAGTCCGCAGGCACGACGATTTCGAGGTCCACGTCCGGCAGAGACGACTTGCGGAACGTCAGGTTACGGGCAATCCCCGGCATCGATGCGGAGAAAAGATAGGCGACACGCAAGAGGCCGCCGAGCAGCTTTGCCAGTTCCAGCAGGCGCGGCGTGGTGATGCCGGCAAGTGCGTTCGTGGCGCCGTCGTCGTTGAGCCCCTCGAAGCGGTAATAATTGGAAAGCGCAATATAGGCGCGGCCGGCATGGGTAATGCCGGAGAAGGTCGAGTGGGCGATGATGTTCAGCGCCTGGAGACCGCGATAGTCGGGGTGCGCCCGCCAGCTGATATCCGCAAGCAGGCAGGCCGCCTGGCGATACCGGCCTTCCTCTTCCGTCTCCTCGATCCCGAAGAACGGCACCATGCGACCGGTCCAGTCAGCCAGTTCGCGGGCGTGCTCGGGCGAGCGGGCACGCAGGATGGCGATCTCGTTGGCCGCCGTCAGCAGCGGATCCTGAGCACGTTCCTCGTCCCTCAAGAGCGAGAAAAGATAACCTTCGCGAACGCCGAGCGCCGAGAAGGAAATCCGCTCCGGCCTCATGATCGAAAGCGCTTCCTGCATGGCGATCGCGCCGAAGGGCAGAAGGCTGCGGCGGCTCTTCGAAATCGTCGAATAGGCAGACGGCTTGATGTTCTTCGGCTCGATCACTTCCGGCAAAAGCGCCATCGCCTCGTCAAAGGAAATCTCGTAGCCCTGCATCATGTGCAGCGGATAGTCGCGGATCTCCATGTGCAGCTTGGCGATCGAGCGCCAAGTGCCACCGACCGCATAGAACGTCCGTCCCGTGCCGGTCTTCAGCACCGCCGAGTTCTTCATGAACTTGCGCACCCAGGTGCGCGCCTTGGTGAGCGAGCCGTTGCTGTGTTCGAACAAACGGATACCGCCGAGCGGGAGGGTGATGCCCTTGCCGATCTTCGTGCCGGAGACCTCGACGAGTTCCAGCGAGCCACCGCCAAGGTCGCCGACGACACCGTCGGGATCGTGATAGCCGCTGACGATGCCCATCGCGGAATAATAGGCCTCTTCCTCGCCGGTAAGGATGCGGACCTTGTGACCGAGGATCGCCTCCGCCTTCTCGATGAAGGCGGGGCCGTTGCTCGCTTCGCGTGCGGCGGCCGTCGCCAGCACATACATCGAGGTCGCACGCGCCTGCTTGGAGAGCGCGTGAAAGCGGTGCAGCGCTTTCAGCGCGCGCTCGACGCTGTCTTCATCCATGCGTCCGGTCGCATCGATGCCCTTGCCGAGACCGCACATCACCTTTTCGTTGAACAGCATGGCCGGCGAGCGGCTCAGGCCTTCATAGACGACAAGGCGGATGGAGTTCGAACCGATATCGATAACGGAAACCGGGCGGATGCCGGGCAGACGCCCCTGCGCTTCAGATTCGACCATGCAATTCCAGTTTATTTGTGCCAGCCGCTCTTCCAGCCGGCTATGAGCTTCGGTGCGCTGGACTTCAGGGCCTCGCCCCGGCCGGAGAGGCTGGGATTGGTCATGAAATAGTGCTGTGCGTTGAAAGGCTCGGCATCCTTGCCGACTTCCATCCGGCGAGAGGTGCCATCGGGAAGAATTTCGTAGCTCTGCTGGTTGTCGATGAGATTACCCAGCATGATCTGCGACAGAACCTGTTCGTGCACAGTCCGGTTGATGAGAGGCACGAGCGTCTCGACCCGCCGATCCAGATTGCGCGGCATCATATCCGCCGAGCCGATATAGACAAGGGCATTCTCCGACGGAAGCCCGTGACCGTTGCCGAAGCAGAATATCCGGGAATGTTCGAGGAATCGGCCGACGATGGACTTGACACGGATATTGTCCGAGAGCCCCGGGACCTGCGGGCGCAGGCAGCAGATGCCGCGCACCACCAGGTCGATTTCGACGCCGGCACGGCTCGCCTTATAGAGCGCGTCGATGATCTCCGGATCGACGAGCGAGTTCATCTTCATCCAGATCGCCGCCGGGCGCCCGGCCTTGGCATGCTCGATTTCTTCGTCGACGTGCCTGAGAATGCGCGGGCGCAGCGTGTGCGGCGAGACGGCCAGCTTCATGCCCGCCTCCGGCTCGCCGTAGCCGGTGATGAAGTTGAAGATGTTCGCCATGTCGTGGGCGATGACCGGGTTGCAGGTGAAGAACGACAGGTCGGTGTAGATCTTCGCGGTGACCGGGTGATAGTTGCCGGTGCCGAGATGGCAATAGGTCCGAAGCTTGCCCTCTTCGCGCCGCACCACCATCGACATTTTGGCGTGGGTCTTCAGTTCGATGAAGCCGAAGACGACCTGGACGCCGGCGCGTTCGAGGTCGCGCGCCCAGCGGATATTGGCCTCCTCGTCGAAGCGGGCCTTGAGCTCGACCAGCGCCGTCACCGACTTGCCGGCCTCGGCGGCGTCGATCAGGGCGCGCACGATCGGGCTGTCGTTCGACGTGCGGTAAAGCGTCTGCTTGATGGCGACGACTTCAGGATCGCGCGCTGCCTGCAACAGGAACTGCACGACCACGTCGAAGGACTCGTAGGGGTGATGCACCACCATGTCCTTCTCGCGGATCGCCGCCAGGCAGTCGCCGGCATGCTCGCGCACGCGCTCGGGGAAACGCGGATTGTACGGCTCGAAGCGCAGATCGTCGCGTGGAGCCTTGGTGATTTCGGACAAAGTGTTGAGTGCCAGCAGTCCCGGCAGGACGGCGATCCGGTTTTCCGGGACGCCCAGTTCCTGCACGACGAACTGGCGCAGCGACGCCGGCATCTCCGAATCGGTCTCGATGCGGATCACCGAACCGCGGCGACGGCGCTTCAGCGCGGTCTCGAAAAAGCGAACGAGGTCTTCCGCCTCTTCTTCCACCTCGATATCGCTGTCGCGAATGATGCGGAAGGTACCGGAGCCTTTGACCTCATAGCCCGGAAACAGCCGGTCGATGAACTGGCTGACCATGTCTTCGAGGGTGATGTAGCGGATGACGTTCTTGACGTCGGGCAGCCGGATGAAGCGGTCGAGTGCCACCGGCAGACGCAGGAGCGCCGTCATTGGCTCGCGGCCGGTCTTGCTGACGAGCTGCAGGCCCATCGAAAAGCCGAGGTTCGGAATGAAGGGGAACGGATGCGCCGGGTCGATGGAGAGCGGTGTCAGCACTGGGAAGATCGACTGATCGAACTCGTTGGCAAGCCAGCTCCTGTCCTGCACCGAAAGCGAGGCCGGGCGAACGATCAGGATGTCTTCCTTGGCGAGATACTGCTGAAGCACGGCGAGCGAGGCCTGCTGCTCCATCTGCAGATTGTCGATTTCCTTCAGGATGTCTTCGAGCTGCTCGACCGGGGTCTTGCCGTCGGGCGAACGCATCGAGAGGCCCTGGCGCACCTGGCCTTCGAGGCCGGCGACGCGCACCATGAAGAACTCGTCGAGGTTGGCGGCAGAGATCGACAGAAAGCGAACACGCTCCAGCAGAGGATGCGCCGTGTTCAGCGTTTCCTCGAGCACGCGGCGATTGAACTGCAGCCAGGAAAATTCGCGGTTGATGAAGCGCTGCGGGCTCGTCAGCAGGTCGACGTCCTCCGCCGATGCCTGGTTTTCGTTCACCGCAGATAGCGCGTTATCCATGCTTTTCAGATCCCATTGCTCCGGCTGCACCGGCTATCTCAGTTTGACGACGGTTCTGTGACAGTCAATCGGACCGACGCTGATTTCCCAGTTCTTCGAGAACTTCAGAAGCGAGCGCGCGTGAAAGCTTCGTGCCGCGGGCCAGCGCCAGATGGTCGATGCGCTCGACGATCGTCTGCGCCGCCTCCAACGAGCGCTCCATGCGCTGGACGATGTAGCCCACCAGCCGCTCGTCGACGAAAAGCTGGCGATCGGCAAAGAGCTTGATCAGCACCTGCGTCAGCAATTCGTCGTCCGGCTCACCGATCTCGACCACGGTCGCCGCCTTCAGGCGCGAGCGCAGGTCCGGCAGCGTCACTGGCCAGGACATCGGCCAGAGCCGCGACGTCATCAGCAGGCTGGTGCCGTGCTGGCGCACGTTGTTGATGACGTGGAACAGCGTCGTGTCGTCGAAGCCGCTGCGATCGGCATCCTCGAATAGAACAGGTCTTTCGGCCGCGATCAACGCGGCATCGGAACCGGCGAGCGGGTGGATCACTTCCGCTCTTGCCCGCTCCTTCCAGATGCTGGCGAGATGCGATTTTCCCGAGCCGACCGGGCCGGCGATGATGACCACGGGCGCCGGCCAGTCCGGCCAGTGATCGACGATGGCGATGGCCGCGCTCAGCCTGTCGGAGACGAGCAGGTCCTCACGACCCGTCGCCGGGTCGTGGCCGAAAGCCAGGGGGATTTGTTCAAATGGGCGTTTTGTCATGCTGTACTCGGGACAATCGTCGGAAATCAGGCGGCCTTGTCGCTCTTCGCCTTCTTTTCCACGGCCTTGCCGTGCCCGTGATAGAGGTCGCTATCAAGGTAGCGCTGGATGCCGAAGCGGACAAGCACGCCGATGGCGGCTGCTGCGGGCACCGCGACCAGAAGACCGACGAAACCGAACAGTGCACCGAAGGCAAGCAGCGCAAACATCAGCCAGACCGGATGCAGGCCGACGCTTTTGCCCACCAGCTTCGGCTGGAGGATATTGCCCTCCATGAACTGGCCGCTGAAAAAGACGGCAAGCACGAGGCCGAGCCACAGATAGTCCGGCCAGAACTGGACCAGTGCGACGCCAACGGCAAGCACCAGGCCGACCATGGATCCGACATAGGGAATGAAACTGATCATGCCGGCGAAGAGACCGATCAGCAGGCCGAAATTGAGACCGACCAGCGACAGGCCGATCCCGTAATAAAGACCAAGGATGAGGCAGAGCGAGCCCTGCCCGCGCACAAAGCCGGCGATCGTCGCGTTCATGTCGCGGGCGATCTGGCGCACATCCGAGACGTAGTCGCGCGGAACCCAGCTATCGACCTTCTCGACCATCCGGTCCCAGTCGAGCAGGATATAGAAGGCGACGACAGGGGTGACGACCAGCAGCGAGATGACGTCGAGCAACGCCACGCCGGAGTTCCAGATCTGCTGGAAGAGCGTGCCGACGAAGGCCGCGCCCTGTTCGAGCAGCTTGCCGGAGCTTTGCTTCAGCGATGGCATCTGGCTCGCGAGCCAATCGGGAATCAGCCGCGTCTGCGCTTCGTTGACGAGCACCTGCAGTTTGGCGGCATAGCCGGGGATGTTCGCAATGAAATCGGCCGCCTGGCTGACGACGACAGGAATGATGACCATGAGGGCCAGCACGAAGACGACGACGAAGCCGATCAGGATCACGACCGTCGCCATCAACCGGCTCAAGCCGAACCGCTCCAGGCGGTCTGCGACCGGGTCGAGGAAATAGGCAAGCGCCATGCCGGCCAGGAATGGCAGCAGGATCGAGCTGAAAACCATGAGGAAAGCAATGAAGGCGGCAAGCACCAGTAGCCAGAAAATGACCTGGCGCTGCAATCCGGAACCGCTGACCTTGATATCCATGACACTCCTCGTGAGGCGCCGCTCGCCACTGTTGCGTATCACAACCCTGTCAAGGAGATAGGGGGCGGTGCGCGTAACGGTCAAGTCCGACCGGTGCAGTCATCCAGTTTATAGCCAAGCTGACTGGCTTGCGCCGTGGGATATGGGCAAAATGGTGAAAAAACGCCGCCAAGGCCTGCTCTCGGCTTGCACTCCCTTGCCTGCCGTGCCAATCGCATCCGCAAAATACCTGTCGCACGACGAGCCTTGGAGAACGAGCATGAGCCAGTCGGGAAAGAACGGTCTCACCTATAGCGACGCGGGCGTTGATATCGACGCCGGGAACCTGATGGTCGAGAAGATCAAGCCGCATGTGCGCTCGACCCGGCGGCCCGGCGCCGACGGCGAAATCGGCGGCTTCGGCGGTCTTTTCGATCTCAAGGCCGCGGGCTTCACCGACCCGGTTCTGGTGGCCGCCAATGACGGCGTCGGCACCAAGCTGAAGATCGCCATCGACGCCAACAAGCACGACACCGTCGGCATCGACCTCGTCGCCATGTGCGTCAACGACCTCGTCGTCCAGGGCGCCGAACCGCTCTTCTTCCTCGACTATTTCGCGACCGGCAAGCTTGACCCGGACCAGGGTGCCGCGATCGTCGCCGGCATCGCTGCGGGCTGCCGCGAATCTGGTTGCGCGCTGATCGGCGGCGAGACGGCCGAAATGCCCGGCATGTATTCGGGCGGCGACTACGATCTCGCGGGCTTTGCCGTCGGCGCTGCCGAACGCGGTCAGCTGCTGCCGGCCGGTGACATCTCCGAAGGCGACGTCATCCTCGGCCTCGCCTCTTCCGGCGTGCATTCCAACGGCTATTCGCTGGTGCGCAAGATCGTCACGCTCTCGGGCCTTGCCTGGGATGCTCCTGCTCCGTTCGGCGAAGGTACGCTTGCCGATCTCCTGATGACGCCGACGCGCATCTATGTGAAGCCGCTCCTGAAGGCGATCCGCGAGACCGGTTCGATCAAGGCGCTCGCTCACATCACCGGCGGCGGTTTCCCTGAGAACATTCCGCGCGTGCTGCCAAAGCACCTCGCTGCCGAGATCGACCTCGACGCGATCAAGGCGCCGAAGGTGTTCTCCTGGCTCGCCCAGACCGGCGGCGTTGCCGCCAATGAAATGCTGCGCACCTTCAACTGCGGCGTCGGCATGATCGCCGTCGTCCCGGCCGACAAGGCTGCGGAGGTCACGTCTGTGCTGACCGGCGAAGGCGAAACCGTCTTTACGCTGGGCCGCATGGTCGCCCGCGACGAAGGTGCAGCCGGCACGATCTACAAGGGCAACCTGGCCCTATGACGACGGAAGTCTCGACGGGCAAGAAGCGGGTCGTCGTCTTCATCTCTGGTGGCGGCTCCAACATGCTGGCGCTCGCAAAGGCAACGGCCGAGCCGGATTTCCCGGCCGAGATCGTCGCCGTCATCGCCGACAAGGCGGATGCCGGCGGCCTCGCCAAAGCCGAGGCGCTTGGCATCCCCACGCGCGCTTTCCTGCGCAAGGACTACGACAGCAAGGACGCCCACGAAGCGGCAATCCTTGCCGAGCTCGACCGGCTGTCGCCGGACATCATCTGCCTCGCCGGCTATATGCGTCTGCTGTCGGCGACGTTCATCCAGCGCCACGAGGGACGCATCCTCAACATCCATCCGTCCTTGCTGCCGCTTTTCCCCGGCCTGCACACCCATCAGCGGGCTATCGACGCCGGCATGAAGGTCGCCGGCTGCACCGTGCACTTCGTCACCGAAGGCATGGACGAAGGCCCGATCCTGGCGCAGGCGGTGGTTCCAGTCGTGCCCGGAGACACGTCCGACAGCCTTGCTGCCCGAGTGCTGACCGTCGAGCACCGCACCTATCCGATGGCGCTTCGGCTGATGGCCGAGGGCAAGATACGCATGGAAGGCGGTCGCGCTGTGAGCAAGAGCCTTGGCGAGGCGACGGGTACGCTGATTTCGCCGGCTGCGTAATCACGCCGGGTTGCTTTGTCCCGACCGCAGCGCATCTCACGCGGTTAACGCCCCTCTGTCATGCCGGGTATCTCCCGCGCAAGGGGGAGATCAGCAGATGGCGACCACTCGGCGGTCATTACCGGTTCGCCGGTGGCAACTCTATCTGGCGCAGAAGGATACCCCCATCGTCAACATCGAGCCGGCGGGCAATCTCGTTCAGTTGTAGCGGGTGGCCGCGTCTAGCCGATCTCCCCTTTGTGGGGGGAGATCCCCGGCGGGGCAGAGGGGGGTAAGCCCCACGCCCCCACACACCGACCGTTCACTTCGCCGAAGCCAGCCGGCGATCGAGGGCATCAAGCACGCGCCGTGTCAGCGCCGGATAATCCTCGTCGAAGTGGTGGCCGCCGTCGATGCCGATGACGTCGACGCCGGTGCCCTTCAGTTGCGGGCAGGCATCGTCCTCTTCGTCGGTGCCGTAGATGCATTGCACCAGCGCCGGGTCGATGCGCTTGATATCGTCGAGCGGATCACCACCCTTGCCGTCGCCCGAAGCCCCTAGCCAACCCAGCACAGAGACCTTGTAATCGACCATGTGCGAGAGGGCCATCAAGGTCACCTGACGAACATGGGCCTTTTCGCCGGCCGGCAGCAGGTTGAAGGTTCGCGGCAGCACGTCGGCACCGAAGGAATAGCCGATGAGGAGCACGTTTCGCACGTTCCAGTGCTTGCGGTAGTAGCTCATCACCTTGGCAAGGTCGTCCGCCGTCACCTGCGGATCGCGCTCGGACCAGAAGTAGTGCAGGGAATCGAAGCCGACGACCGGTACGCCCTGCTGCTGCAGCACGTCGCCGACTTCCTTGTCGATGTCGCGCCAGCCACCGTCGCCCGAATAGATCACCGCCATCGTGTCACGGGTCGGCTTTGCGTCAAGGATGGTCAGGGGCAAGCCGAACGGATTGCCGGCGTCGCGCTCGCTGTCGATGATATCGGTGAGGTGATCGGACAGCGTCGTATAGGCGTCGTCGTCACTGTCCTCCTGCTCGACGTCCGGATGCTTGGCGATCAATGCCGCCACATGGGCGCGCCCGTCGGCCGATGCCGCAGGTGAAAAGACGACGGAAACCGGATCCGGCAATGCGCCGTCGGTCAGGCCGTAGACCATGCGGTCGCCCTTCTTCACCTTTTCGGCCGGGGTGCAGAGTTGCTTTTCAAGCGCGATCCCCTCCTCCGGATCAATCGCAAGTGTTTGGCCGATGGTGGCAGGCGGTGTCTGGGCAGCGATGGCGAGTGCCAGCGCACCACCGGCACCGACGCCTGCGACGACGGGCAATTGGTAAGCGTCGGTGCCGACGGCACGCTGCACCTGCTGGCTCAGCGATTCGATGTCGGAGACCATGTAGATGCAGTCGCCATCATCCTTGGCGAGTGAAGCGAGATAGGCCTTGAGGTCGATGCCGACAACGACTGTCTTGTCATCGGTGAGCGTATCGGCGATCGCCTGCTCCCTGTCCGTCCAGCCGGCGGCGTCCGACAGCAGCACAACAAGTGCGGCCGCCTTTTCCTTCGGCAGCATGATGCGCGGCGACGGGATCATCCCGGTATCGTAGCTCTTCGGCGCGTCTTCTGCGAGAGCGGGGAACATCGATGCGGAGAGCAGCAGCGCCGCCGAAGTCAGGCATTTCCAGGCGTTCGCGACAGGGATCATTTCTTCACCACTCCCTTGAGACCGCCGCCGATCAGGAATGTCGCATCCATCAGGGCGAGGATCGGATTGATGCCGCCACTGGCGACAAGATAGCGCGGTTGCCACTGCGGATGAAACTTCGACTTGAAGGCGCGCAAGCCCTTGAAGTTGTAGAAACGTTCGCCGTGTTCGAAGAAGGTGCGCCCGGCCCGGTCCCAGACCGGCGCGATCTGGCGCGTGGACATGCCCGACAGGGGCGCCATGCCAAGGTTGAAGGTACGGTATCCCTCGGCCTTCAGATACTCCATCACCTGAGCGAAGAGAAAATCCATCGCGCCCTTCGGCGCATCCGGCGAAAAGCGCATGAGGTCAACGGTCCCCTCCTCCTTGGTCGCCGTCACCAGAATATTGGCAAATGCGACCGTACGCCCACCACAGGTGAGGATCGCCACCGGCTGCTCGCGAAGATACTCGGGATCGAAGGCACCGAGCGAGAAGCCTTTCTCCTTGGCATTGTGATGCGCGAGCCAGGCATCGGAGACCGCGGTCAGGTCAGGCATGACGTCCGGAACGTTTTCGGGCGCTACGACACGGAACTCTAGCCCGTCCCGCTGAGCGCGGCTCACCTGCTGGCGCAGGTTCGCCCATTTGCCCCCCTTCAGCTCGAAGCGGGCGAGGTCGACGCGCGCGAGTTCGCCGAGCCGGAAGGCGCGCAGCCCGGCATCGGCATAGTATGCAAGCCCCAGGGGCGAGACCTGGTAGAAAACCGCCCGGCAGCCGGCCGCGCGCGCCTTTTCGATGAAGTGCCAGATCAGCTCCGGCCAGGCATCGATCGGGCCGACGGGATCGAAAAGCGCGATCCAGGAACGAGCACGCTGGCCATACATGATGAAGGCTCGGCCGTCGGCGGAAAACAACAGGCTCTTGTCGCCCATGCGCACCAGATTGGCATCGGACATATCCTGCGCCTCGACGATCGAAAGCGCCCGCTCCATCGCGTCGTCGGAGGCAGGCTCGGCGGATCCGGTTGCCGGGCGCATCAGGCTCCAGATCGCAAGCATGCTCGCGCCGATCGTCACGCCGAGAAGCGCGCGCAGACCGCGGGGGGCTTCGGCGGAGAATTCGAACTGCCACCAGAGCTCATGGCTGTATTCGACATCGCGATAGACGAAGAGCAGCACGACCAGCGCGCCCAGGCAGATGACCCCGAGCGCCGTCAGCCATGGCACCGTCAGCGCCTGCCCGAACAGCGAGGCCGGCCGCACGAACAGGCGGCGGCTGACGATGAGCCCCACCAGGAAGAAGGCCAGCATGCCCGCTTCCACCACGGCGATCGCCTTGATCAACGACAGCAGCAGCGCGGCGATCGCGATCACGATCGAGGCCCACCAGGCGCCGTCAAGCCTCAGCGCCAGTCCGCGCGAGACGACCACGAGGGCAAGGCCGAGCAGGCTGGCGAGGAAGTGTGCGCCCTCAACGATCGGCAAGGGCAGCAGTCCTTCGAGGAATGCCAGGTTCTCGTCGGGCGTCGGGGTCACGCTGGAAAGAACCAGCATGATCGCCAGCACGATGCCGAGCGTTGCCAAAAGCAGCGGCGTCATGCGGCCGCCGATGCGCCGCACGCTGGAGGCAACCGGATGACCGGACAGCTGGCGGAGTTCGATGCCGATGACGACGGCGATCGCGATCACGAGCGGCAGCACGTGATAGATCACGCGGTAGAGCACCAGCGCACCAAGAATGGTGTCGACATCGGCATTGTGGCCGAGCGTCGCGATGATGATCGTCTCGAAGACGCCAAGACCGGCCGGCACATGGCTCAAGACGCCAACGCCGACGGCCAGCGAATAGACCGCAAGGAAGGCCGGCCAGCCGATCGTGCCGGCGGGTAGAAGAACATAGAGAACGGTCGCCGAGGCGGCGAGATCGAGCGCCGTCACCAGGAACTGGCGCGAAACGGTGCGCGAATCCGGGAGCCGAAGCGTCAGACGCCCGATGCTGACCTCGCGCCCGTCACGGGCAAGAAAGAACACTGTGAACAGACCGCCGAGGATCACGGCCGCGATTACGCGCAATATCAGAGGATCCATCCCGGTCATCGGTGCCACATACTCGCCGACGGCAAGCAGGCTGAGGCAAGTCACCGCCAGCAGCCCGAGCCCGAAGGCGAGCGTCACGAAGGCGATGATGCGGGCGATGTTCTCAGGCTCGATGCCAAGGCGCGAATAGGAGCGGTAGCGGATGGCGCCGCCACTGAGCGCCCCGAACCCCGCGGTATTGCCGACCGCATAGGCCGAGGCCGCCGTCAGCGCCACATCGGCATAGGGCAGCTTTCGCTTGACGTAATCAAGCGCGCTGACGTCATAGAAGGTGAGCGCGAGGAAACTCAATGCGGTGAAGAATACCGCCGCCGCGACGGAGATCCAACTGGTATCCGCCAATGCCTGGACGACCTCGTCGTACTGGACTTCGGACGTCAGGTGAAAGATCGCAAAGCCGAAAAGGGCGATTACGAAGAGCGTACCCGCAGCCGATAGATAACGGCGATTGCGACGCAGGAAGGAGAACCAGCCTCCCTCCGCCTGTTGCTCGTCGTCGGTTGCACGTTCCGGTAGGGAGGATGTCATGAAGCGCCCATGTCGATAATGAGGACATCAGCGCTTTAGCTTACCCGATACGGATCAAAAAGTGAAATATCGGTAATAAATTATACTCTTATAAAACAATCCCTTAGGCAAACAGCTGCTGTCGGTTGAGCTGCGCCCACTGCAGGAGCATGATTGTCTTGGCATCGCAGATCTCTCCGGTCGCGATCATTGCAACGGCTTCGTCGAATGGGATTTCCAGCACTTCTATGTCCTCGCCCTCATGCGCAAGCCCGCCGCCGTCGCCGCGTTTCTCGGTGGCATCGATGTGGCCGGCAAAGAAGCTCGTGCGCTCGGTCAGCGCCCCCGGGCTCATATAGACATCGAAGAGGTGGATAACGTCCTGGACGTGGTAGCCGGTCTCCTCCAGCGCCTCGCGGCAGATCGCCTCTTCCGGAGTGTCGCCGTCGAGGAGCCCGGCGGCCGCCTCGATCAGATAAGCCGGGTCGCCCTGGAGCAGAACGGGAACGCGAAGCTGCCGCACCAGGATGACGCTCTGGCGCCTGGCATCGACGAGCAGGATGGTCGCCGCATTGCCATGGTCGTGGATCTCCCGCTTCAGCGTCACGGTCGCGCCATCGGACATCTGCTGTTCGAACGTCACCTCTTCCAGGTGCGCAAAGCCCTTCCACAGCGTGCGGCGGCCGACGATCCTGACGCGTGGGTCATGCTGGGTGCTCATGCAACTTCCTTCTCCGGCGAGTGCAATCCCGCCCTTTCAGCCATCAGTGGATATGTTCCGCTGCCGCGCGATCTTCCCGCTCCATCTGCAGCGTCGTGTGGTGCAGGTCGAACGTCGCGCGCAACTGCTCCTCGATTGCGCGGCGCACGGTCTCGGCATCGGCACCGTCGGCAAGTACCGCATGGGCGGTCAGCGACGGCTGGCTCTGGGTGATCGCCCAGAGGTGCAGGTCATGCACGGAGGCAACACCGGGAACGGCGGCAATCGTCGCGTGGACATCGGCGAGGCGCATGCCCGGCGGCACGCCTTCGAGCAGGATGTTGACGCACTCCTTCAGCAGCACCCAGGTGCGCGGAAAGACCATGAAGCCGATGCCGACAGCGAGCAGCGAATCCACCCACTGCCAGCCGGTCAACCAGATGACCACCGCGCCGACGATGACGGCGAGCGAGCCCAGCATGTCCGACCAGACTTCGAGATAGGCGCCCTTGACGTTGAGGCTTTCGTCCTTGTGGCTGGTGAGCAGCCGCATCGAGGCGAGATTGACGAGAAGGCCGACGACGGCAATCACCAGCATGCCGCCGGACTGGATCTCCTGCGGCTCGGACAACCGCTTCCAGGCCTCATAGAGGATGTAGAAGGCGACACCGAGCAGGAGCAGCGCGTTGAAGGCGGCAGCCAGGATCTCGAAGCGGGCGTAGCCATAGGTGCGCAAGAGGTCTGACGGGCGACGGCCGACATGGATCGCGACGAGCGCGATCGCAAGGGCCGCCGTGTCGGTCAGCATGTGCATGGCGTCGGATATCAGCGCCAGGCTGCCGGTCAGGATGCCGCCGACGACTTCGGCCAGCATGAAGCCGCCGGTCAGGCCAAGCGAGGCCCAGAGCCTTGAAACCGGCGTGCTCGTGACATCTGCATGGTGGTGGTCGCCGCTCATGGGAGGTTCCGTCTGCCGTTCTACAACCTGACTTAGCGCGCCAACCTTACCCAGACCCTGTTGTCGTGAAAGGCGGCACCACCATAGGGCGCCACCGCATCGGCGCCGGTGAGCACGTTGATGCCCTCCCCGTCGAGATGCGCGCCATTCGGCCACAGGCCCTCGGCGATGACGACGCCGCGACGGGCGCCGCCACCGATCTTCGCATGCAGACGCACCTCGCCGCGGACGTTGCCGAGTTGGACGACATCGCCATCGGCAATGCCGAGTTCTGCGGCATCTTCCGCATGAACCATCACTTCCGGGCGCACTTCCTTCTGGATCGAAGACGGTGTCTCGGCAAAGGTCGAATTCAGGAAGGATCGAGCCGGAGAGGTCGCCAGCCGGAACGGGTGCCCGGCGTCGGCAACCTCGATGAGGTCGACATGGTCAGGAAACTCTGGCAGCGACTGGTGCGGCCCCTGAATGCCCATCGACTTCGGCGGCCGGTTCGGCGCCGGCGTCCCCGTCCAATCCGCCTTGAAGCGGAACTTGCCGTCCGGGTGGCCAAAGCCGTTGAGATAGTGCGCCTCCTCGAAGGCGGGCTGACAGTCGAGCCACTTCTGGCCCTTCATCTCTTCGTAGCCGATGCCGTAGTTGGCGAGCAGCCGATCAATGTGCTCACGCTCGGTCAGGCCGAAGCCGGCATGATCGGCAACGCCAAGGCGCTTGGCCAGTTCCTCGATGACGAACAGATTGGTGCGCACGGTCGAGGGTGGTTCTACCACCTTAGGGCCGATCAGGATGTGCTGATGGCCGCCGCCGCGATAGAGATCGTCATGCTCCAGGAACATGGTGGCCGGAAGCACGATATCGGCAACAGCAGCCGTATCGGTCATGAACTGCTCGTGCACGGCAACAAAGAGGTCGTCGCGCAGGAAGCCGCGCTTCACCAGCCGCTGCTCCGGCGCGACGTTCACGGGATTGGTGTTCTGGATCAGCATCGCCGTCACCGGCCCGCGGTGGCGCAGCGCCTCGGCGTCGCCGGTCAGCACCCGGCCGATCTGCGACTGGTCGAGCATGCGCACATCCGGATCGTGAAAGGCCGAGCCGATCAACTCGCGCTTGTCGAGCTTGAAGATATCGTTGTTGGAGTGGAAGGCACCGCCGCCTTCGTGTTTCCAGGAGCCGAGCACGGTCGCCACGGATGCCGCCGCGTGTATGGCGACGGCACCGTTGCGCTGGCGCGTGAAACCGTAGCCGAGCCGGAAATAGGTCCGCGGCGTCGTGCCGACCAACTTTGCAAAGGCCTCGATTTCCTCGACCGAAAGGCCGGTGATCGCCGACGCCCATTCCGGCCCACGCGACTTCAGATGCGCTTCAAGGCCGGCCGGATCGTCGGCGAATTTCGCCATGTAGGCCCGGTCGGCGTAGCCGTCGCGAAACGCGATGTGCATCACGGCGCAGGCAAGTGCTGCGTCGGTGCCCGGCTTAAGCACCAGGCCCATGTCCGCTTGCTTGACCGTCGGGTTGTCGTAAATGTCGATGACGACGATCTTCGCGCCGCGATCCTTACGGGCTTTCACCGCATGGGTCATCACGTTGACCTGGGTCGCAACCGCATTCGTGCCCCAGATCACCACGCAATCGGCCTTGGCCATTTCGCGCGGGTCGGGGCCGCGCAAGGCGCCGGTCGCCATGCTCAAGCCGGTCCAGGCCATGTTGGTGCAGATCGAGCCGAAAAAGCCGGAATAGCGCTTGGCGTGACGCAGCCGGTCGATCGAGTCGCGCTGCACCTGGCCCATGGTGCCCGCATAGAAGTATGGCCACACGGTCTCGGCGCCATATTTCTGCTCGGCGCGAATGAACTGATCGGCGATCTCGTCGAGCGCGGCCTCCCAGCTCACCTCCTGCCAGCCGCCCTCGCCCTTGGCTCCCTTGCGGCGCTTCGGCACCATCAGACGGTCGGGATGATAGATGCGCTCGGAATACCGCGCCACCTTGGCGCAGATCACGCCGGCGGTGTAGGTATTGGCGGCTGCACCGCGCACACGGCCGATCCGCCCTTCGGCGGTCAGGTCGACTTCCAGGGCACAGGCCGAGGGACAATCGTGCGGACAGACCGAGTGGCCGATGGTTTTTTCTGCTTTGATGGGGGTCGCAACGTTCATGGCTTTTCTATATGGCATCGGCATTTCGGCTCAAAGAGCCAATCGCCCACCCATCGCAACTATTGATCACAGCCATCGGCGGCGCTCATGAACTATCGGCACATCTATCACGCAGGCAATTTTGCCGACGTCCTGAAGCACGCAGTGCTGGCGCGGCTCGTCACCTATCTCCAGCAGAAGGAGAAAGCGTTCCGCGTTCTCGATACCCATGCGGGCATCGGGCTCTACGATCTCTCCAGCGAGGAAGCGCAGAAGACCGGTGAATGGCGCGACGGCGTCGGCCGGCTGCTCGAGGGCGAACTGCCACCGGAGATCGCGGTGATCCTCACCCCCTACCTGTCCTCCATCCGCGCGCTGAACCCCGGCTCCGAGCTGACGCTTTACCCCGGCTCGCCGAAGCTCGCGCGCATGCTCTTCCGACCCCAGGACCGGCTTTCGGCGATGGAGCTGCATCCGGACGACTACGAAACGCTGCACCGGCTGTTCGACGCCGATTTCCAGAGCCGCGTCACCGAGCTCGACGGCTGGCTGGCGCTGGGCGCGCACCTGCCGCCGAAGGAAAAGCGCGGATTGATTCTCGTCGACCCACCCTTCGAAAAGGAGGGCGAATACGAACGGCTGGTGGATGGCCTTGCGCGCGGCTACCGCCGCTTTACCGGCGGCGTCTATTGCCTGTGGTATCCCCTGAAGCAGGGGGCGCCGATCAAAGCGTTTCATGAGGCGCTGAAGGCGCTGGACATCCCGAAGATGCTCTGCGCCGAACTGTCCGTCAGAAGCGACCGGGAAACCACAGGGCTTTCCGGTTCCGGCCTCATCATCGTAAACCCGCCCTTCACGCTGAAGAGCGAGCTCGACCTGCTGCTGCCGTTCCTGAAAAGCCGGTTGGGGCAGGATCGTTTCGCGTCCAGTCGCTGCTTCTGGCTGCGCGGGGAAGAACAGACAACCCGAGGGGCTTGACGGACGGGCGCGACGCACCGCAATCTCATGCGACGACATAGGGAGACGCCCATGACTCGCACGCTCGCCGCCACGCTTCTCATTTCGCTTTCCCTCGCCGGCGCTACGGCGCCGGGCGCCATTGCCGCCGACTACATCGGCAGCAGCCAGGCGCAATCCTACAACGCCGGGGTCTGCAGCGAATCCTCGGTTCTCGGCTTCATCACATCCCGTTTCGAGTATCGGGATGCAAATTACCTGCACGCCAATCTCTCGATCGCCGAGATCCGCGACATGGGGCAGAATCGGCAGGAGTTCCGCGACGAGACGCATCTCGTCGAGCGTGAATATTGCTACGGAACCGCTGTGATGACCAACGGCGAACAGCGTGCGCTCTATTACCTCATCGAACGCCCGTGGGGCTTTGCCGGCGTCGGCAGAAGCATCGAGTTCTGCGTCGGCGGCCTCGATCCCTGGTATGTCTACGGCGCCTATTGCGCTTCGCTCCGTTAATCATGAGATCATTCCGGAAAACGCGCCGGCTTCTGCCGGCGCTTTTCGTTGCAGCAGCCCTCATTGGCTGCAGCGATCAGAACACTGAAAAGGCGCCGACGGCGACGGGAACGCAAGCCACGAAGGCGGCCGTTACGGTGCCGGTCGGCAGCGTCTTCGATTTCTATGTGCTCTCGCTTTCCTGGTCGCCGACCTGGTGCGGCGACAATGACCCCAAGGGAAAATCCAGCCAGTGCGAAGTCGGCGGCAATCGCGGCCTGATCGTGCATGGCCTGTGGCCGCAGAACGAACGGGGTTATCCGGACTTCTGCCCGACACGCCAGTCCGATCGCGTGCCGTCGTCGCTCGGCAAGCAATATCTCGACCTCATTCCATCGATGGGCCTGATCGGCCACCAATGGCGCAAGCACGGGACCTGCTCCGGCCTCAGTCAGGAGGAATACTTCGCCGTCACGCGCGCGGCGTGGGACCGGCTGACGCTGCCATCGGAGCTCGCACCTCCCCCGCAAGAAAAGGGCCTGCGCGTCGCCGCCATCGAAGATGCGCTCGTTGCCAAGAATCCCGGCATGACGAAGGACGCGGTCGCCGTGACCTGCGAGGGTAGTCGGCTCGAGGAAATCCGGATCTGCTTCGACAAGTCGCTCAATTTCCGCGCCTGCCCGGCGGTCGATCGCCAGGCCTGCCGAAAGGAAAGCGTGTCGCTGCCCCCGGCGCTTTGACCAGCCGCAGAAGGCGCCTGTCAGAAACCCATCTCGCAATCCCTGGAAGGAAAGACGCCCGATGAAGATCTTGTACTCGCCCGCCTCGCCCTATTCGAACAAGGTGCGCATGGCGGCGCATTATGCGGGCTATGCGGCCGAAAGTGTCTTGACCGACACCAATGCCAACCCGCCGGAGCTGATCGACAACAATCCGCTCGGCAAGATCCCGACGCTGATTCTCGACGACGGACGGGCGCTCTACGACAGCCGTACCATCATGCATTTCATCGACCGGGAGACCAAGGGCAAGCTCTATCCCAGGAACGCCGAAAAGCGCACCGACGTCGAGTTGCTGGAAGCGCTATGCGACGGCGTCTGTGGCAGCCTGCTGTCGATCGTCTACGAGAAACGCTCCCATCCGCCGGAAAAGGTGCACCAGCCCTGGATCGACCGGCAATGGGAAAAGGTCGAGCGCAGCCTCGACCATCTGAATGCCAACCTGCCGAAGACCGGGGCCAAGCTCAATGCAGGCCATTTCGCACTCGCGGCGATGCTGCGCTACATCGAGTTGCGGTTTGCCGGCGAATGGCAGAAGGGGCGTGCCAAGCTGAAGAACTGGCCGGCGAAGTTCGAAAAACACTTCCCGGATTACCCCAAGTTCAAGGCCTAACGTGCAGACACAAAAAAGGCCGGGTCTCCCCGGCCTTTTCTTTGATCCGGCAGAAGCCGATCAGAACTTCACGCCCATACCGACTTTAACAGCATGCTCGTCGTAGCCGGACGAGACCTTGGTGCTGCCCATGCGGAAGTCCTTCGAACCGTAGTCCGTGTAACGGTACTCGACGCGTGCGGTGATGTTGTCGGTGACGAAGGTTTCAGCACCGACACCTGCGGTCCAGCCGACCATGGTGTTCTTGTCGGAAGCGCCGCCGACGGTGCCCTTGGTCTGGCCGACGGCAAGACCTGCGGTACCGTAGACGAGGACCGGGTTCAGATCGACACCGACGCGGCCGCGGAGCGAGCCGTTGACGCCCTGCTTCATGCGCAGGTTGCCCTTAGTCGAATCCTGGCCGGAGTAACCGATATCGGCTTCGCCGCCGTATACCATCTGGCCGTCCTGAACGTTGTAGCCACCATAGAGGCCGCCGCCGAAGCCGGCTGCGGTGTTGCTGCCGGTCGCATCGTGCTGGCCATGCTTCCAATCGGCGGTGCCACCGACATAGGCGCCGGACCAGTTCTTGACTGCCGGCTCGCTGTATTCGGCCTGCGGAGCTGCCGGAACTTCGTCGATCGCGTCTGCAGCCTGGGCGGCCTGGAAGGCGATGAGGGACACAGCCGAAGCCATGAGGGTGGTGGTGAGCGTACGCATATACATTCTCCTTTTCGTCCCGATGCGCCGAGGGCTTGGGGTCCCACAGTGAAACATCAGGCAACTCTTAATTTAACCCGCCCGGTTGAGCTGAAATTGGCCAGCAAATGCGGATTCACAAGAGCCAAAATGTGAAATTTTGGTGGCACAAACGCGCCCGAAGTTTGATGTTGCTTTGGCGCCACAGGAGATTTGTTAACCATAAATCAAGATTAACGAAAGCTATACTATGAGTACGCAAAATAATACAATTTACGCCAATTCCATTAATTTTTGGGCAAGGAATCGTCAGGGAGTGTTTCAGCCCCGCGTTTCTTCCCTATATCTTCGTCCGCTGACGCGAAGATTCGAAAAAGCGGGATAAAACGTTGAAGAAAGCACTGAAGGCGGCTCTCGTAACCGGGGGCGCCAAGAGGATCGGTAAAGCTATAGTGGAGGACCTGGCCGCCCACGGCTTTGCGGTCGCCATTCATGCCGATGCCTCGTTTGACGAAGCGCGGGCCCTGGCCGAAACCCTGAAGAAGACGGGAACGAATGCCGTCGCGATTCGAGCCGACCTTACGGATACGGGCGCGACATCGACACTGATCGAGCGCGCGACAGCAGCACTCGGGCCGATCGATCTGCTCGTCAACAATGCGTCGCTGTTCAAGAAGGATAGCCTCGATGCCTTCGACGAAGGGGTCTGGGACCAGCATTTCGCGCTGCATGTGAAAGCCCCTTCCCTGTTGGCACGCGATTTCGCCGCGCAACTGCCGGCCAACGCCAGCGGGCTTATCATCAATGTGATCGACCAGCGCGTCTGGGCTCCCAATCCGCGCTTTTATTCCTATATGTTGTCCAAGTCGGCGCTTTGGACGGCCACCCGGACGATGGCGCAGGCACTCGCCCCGCGCATCCGCGTCAACGGCATCGGCCCCGGACCGACGCTGCCGAACGAACGGCAGGACCCGAAGGATTTTGAGGCGCAGGTCGATGCGCTGATCTTGAAGCGCGGGCCGACGCTCGACGAATTTGGACGGACGATCCGCTTCCTGTTCGACACGCCGTCGATTACCGGACAGATGATTGCGCTGGACGGGGGCCAGCACCTCGCCTGGGAAACGCCCGACATCAGGGAGATAGTGGAATGAATGGACGCGTGCCGGCCGACGGCGGCATCCTTTATGATGGCAGCGAAGCGGAAGACGACGACGACCTGATCGAAGTGTCTGACGTGAGCGGCGTTGCGCCCGTCGTCGAGTGGCACGAGAATCACTCGGAGACCGAGGGACTGAAGGGTGCGGAGCTGATCCAGGCCTTCGTCAAGCTGCTGCCGAATGGCCCCGGCGTCTATCGCATGTTCAACGAGGCCGGCGACGTTCTCTATGTCGGCAAGGCGCGCAGCCTGAAGAAGCGCGTCAGCAATTATGCCCAGGGGCGCGGTCATTCCAACCGCATCGCCCGCATGGTGCGCGAGACCGCGAACATGGAGTTCGTGACGACGCGCACCGAGATCGAGGCGCTGCTGCTCGAAGCGAACCTGATCAAGCGCCTGAGGCCCCGCTTCAACGTGCTTTTGCGCGACGACAAGTCGTTTCCCTATATTCTGGTGACCGGCGACAGCCGCGCGCCGGCACTCTACAAGCATCGCGGCGCACGCAGCCGCAAGGGCGACTTTTTCGGTCCCTTCGCGTCCGCCGGCGCGGTCGGCCGCACGATCAATTCGTTGCAGCGCGCCTTTTTGCTTCGGACCTGCACCGACAGCGTCTTCGAGACGCGCACGCGCCCCTGCCTGCTCTACCAGATCAAGCGCTGTTCGGCGCCCTGCACCGGCGAAATAAGCGATCAAGGCTATGCGGAACTCGTTCAGGAGGCCAAGGACTTCCTCTCGGGCAAGAGCCAAGCGGTGAAGGCGACGATCGCTGCCGCCATGGGCGAGGCAGCCGAGAACCTCGACTTCGAAAGGGCAGCGCTTTACCGCGACCGCCTCGCCGCACTCAGCCACGTCCAGAGCCACCAGGGCATCAACCCCTCTGGCGTCGAGGAAGCCGACGTCTTTGCGATCCACCACGAGGGTGGCATCTCCTGCATCCAGGTGTTCTTCTTCCGCACCGGGCAGAACTGGGGCAACCGCGCCTATTTCCCGAAGGCCGACCCGTCGCTGCCGACGGCCGAGGTGCTCTCGCAATTCCTCGCACAGTTCTACGACGACAAGCCCTGTCCGCGGCAGATCCTGCTTTGCGAAGCGGTGGAAGAGCAGGAACTGCTCGGCCAGGCGCTCAGCGAAAAATCCGGATACAAGGTCGCGATCCAGGTGCCGCAGCGCGGCGAAAAGAAGGATCTCGTCGATCACGCGCTCGCCAATGCGCGCGAGGCGCACGGCCGCAAGCTGGCGGAAACAGCCTCCCAGTCACGCCTGCTCGAAGGCTTCTCGGAAACCTTCAAGCTGGAGCGCACGCCGCGCCGCATCGAGATCTACGACAACTCGCACATCATGGGCACCAATGCCGTCGGCGGCATGGTGGTGGCGGGGCCAGAAGGCTTCGTCAAAGGCCAGTACCGCAAGTTCAACATCAAATCGACCGACATCACCCCGGGCGACGACTTCGGTATGATGCGCGAAGTGATGACGCGGCGGTTCTCGCGGCTGCTGAAGGAAGAGGGCAAACCGGACCGGAGCGTGGAGGTCGGTGACGATGCCGCTTTCCCCGCCTGGCCGGACGTCATTCTCATCGACGGCGGCCAGGGACAGATGACCGCAGTGCGCGCCATCCTCAAGGAGCTCGATGTCGAGGACTGCGTGACGGCGATCGGCGTCGCCAAGGGCGTCGATCGCGACGCCGGCCGCGAACGCTTCTTCGCGCTCGGTCGCGACAGCTTCACGCTGCCGCCGCGCGATCCGGTGCTCTATTTCATCCAGCGGCTGCGCGACGAGGCGCACCGTTTCGCGATCGGCTCGCATCGGGCTCGCCGCAAAAAGGAGATGGTCAAGAACCCGCTCGACGAGATCGCCGGCATCGGGCCGACGCGCAAGCGCGCGCTGCTCACGCATTTCGGCACCGCCAAAGCCGTCTCGCGCGCCGGCATCAACGACCTGATGGCCGTCGCCGGGATTTCCGAAACGGTGGCGCGGCTGGTCTACGAACATTTCCACGACGATGCCGGGAAATGAAAACCTGATGTCACAATTCACCCGGCGTTCACATGCGATAGGGCAAATATGACAGTTGACGACGATGACCTGTTGACCTCCGGCCAGCAAAGTCATTTCTGTACCTGACGAACCAGAGAACACGAATCCATGCCCACGCCCGTCGCCTACAGCATCCCGAACCTGCTCACCTATTTCCGCATCCTGATCGTGCCGCTGATCGTCCTTTGCTTCTTCGTCGAAGGACGGCTGCACAGTTCGGACTTCGCGCGCTGGACGGCAGTGGCGCTTTTTGCCGTTGCCTCAATCACCGATTTCTTCGACGGCTATCTCGCACGCATCTGGAAGCAGACATCGAACATCGGCAAGATGCTCGATCCGATCGCCGACAAGCTGCTGGTCGCCTCCATCCTGCTGCTGGTCGCCGCCGACGGCACGATCGCCGGCTGGTCGATCTGGGCTGCGATCATCATTCTGTGCCGTGAAATCCTGGTCTCGGGCCTGCGCGAATATCTGGCGGCGCTGAAGGTCAGCGTTCCCGTTACCCGCATCGCCAAGTGGAAGACGACGATCCAGATGGTCGCCATCGCCTTCCTGCTTGCCGGCCCGGCCGGCGACAAGATTTTGCCCTATACGACGGAAGCCGGTATCGTGCTCCTGTGGATTGCCGCCGCGATCACGCTCTATTCGGGCTACGATTACTTCCGCGCCGGCCTCAAGCACGTGGTCAACGAATGAGCACCGTCAACCTGGTCTATTTCTCATGGGTGCGCGAGCGTATCGGCAAGGGCGAGGAAACCCTCGACCTTCCCGCCGGTGTCGTCACCATTGCCGATCTGCTTCAGCACCTGAAGACGCTCGGCGAGGAATACGAGGCGGCGCTCGAACATGAAAACGTCATCCGCGCGGCCATCAACCAGGAACATGTCGACCACAAGGAGCCGATCGCCGGCGCCCGGGAGATCGCCCTGTTTCCGCCGATGACGGGTGGCTGAGGCCATGCGCGCGCCGGTGACCGTGCGCGTCCAGCGCGAGGATTTCGACCTCAATAGCGAGGTCGCCAAGCTTTCGGCCGGGCGTGCCGACATCGGCGCCATCACCACCTTTTCCGGGCTTTGCCGCGACGAGGCAGGCACGCTTGCCGCCCTCGAACTGGAACACTACCCCGGCATGGCCGAGGCGGAGATCGAACGCATCTGCCAGGAGGCGGTCGAGCGCTTCTCGCTCCAGGCGGCCACCGCCATCCACCGCTACGGCAAGATCCTTCCCGGCGAGAACATCGTGCTTGTCGTTGCCGCCTCGCGGCACCGGCAGGCCGCCTTCGACGGCGCCAACTTCATCATGGATTTCCTGAAGACATCGGCTCCCTTCTGGAAGAAGGAACATTTGGGCGACGGCACGACCGGCGGCTGGGTCAGCGCCAAGGATGCCGACGACACCGCACGGGACCGCTGGTCGAAGTAGCCGCCGTTCCTTGAGGTCAGGGAATGACCTTCTCCTTGCGCGTCACCGCCAGCACGATCACCAGAAATCCGAAGATCGCAAAGTCGCGCCAGAGGATCGGCCCATAGGCGCTCCATAGTGTTTCGAGCAGGCCGACCGCGGCAGCGCCGAGGGCTGCATAGAGCGGCGAGGCCTGGCCGCCGATGGCGGCGATGAACAGTACCTTGACGCCGAAAGTAAGCCCTGTGCCGAAATCCATGTTGCCGTAGTAGGACGCGGCGAGGATGCCGCAAAAGGCGGCAATCAGGGACGCCGCGCCATAGGCGGCGATGTAGACAGTGGCCGCGTCGACCCCGCAAAGCGCTGCAGCCCCCCGGTCTTCGGAGACGGCCCGCCAGAACCGCCCTGCCCGCGAATGGGTCAGGAACCAGTGCCCGGCCGCCACCAACGCCGCCATCAGCGCGGTATTGCCGAGTTGGATGACGGTCAACGTGACCGGGAAACGCGGATCATCCCAGAAGACGATGTTGGCATTGAGGAACGGCGGCAGCCACAGGCTGCGGGTCTCCGAGGCAAGCCGTGCCGTCTCCATCAGCACCAGCAGGCAGCCGAGCGAGGCGACGACGACGGTGTTGGCCGACGAGAAGGCCAACGGCCGCATGACATACCGCCCGGCGACGAGCCCGGCACCAACACTGAAAGTCAGGGCAGCCGCCGTACCGAGACCAAGGGCGGCCGGAAGCACCAGCCACAGCCGGTCCCAGCCGAAAGCAGCAAACAGCACAAAGATCTGGCCCGAGAAGGCAAAGAGCGCACCATAGGTGAGATCGGCCCGGCGGGTCACGGCAAAGGCGATCGCGTAGCCAAAGGCCAGCGCCGCGTAGAGCGCTGCGACGGGAACGGCATTGGCGAGCTGCTGCAGAAAATAGAGCATGGCGCATCCGGAGCGTGACAAGATCAATATAACTGGTAAAATCGATTTTGCCAGTTAGGATTTTTGCATGACCTTCACCTGGACAGCCCATCGATTTGCCGGCGGCGCCCTGGCACTGGATGTCGCCAATTCCATCGTCCTGCGTTTCGATCCCGAACGCCGGATCGACCGCTTCGCCGATGTCGTCGCACTCCATTCCTTTGCAGAAGCCGCCAACCGCTACAGCGCGGAGAGTGTACGCTTCGGCGCGCTTGCGCCTGTCGCCGCGGAGAACCGTGACCGGCTCTTGCAGTTGCGCGAAGCGACCGACCGGCATTTTCGCGCAGAGATCTCGGACACAGGCCGGCCGGAACTGTTGGCGGATCTGCTGGAAGCCATCGCCGGCGTCTTGCGCGGCTCGACGCACCAGGGCGGCCTGCTTTCGCTCGACACCGCAACGGCGCAATCGGCGCTCACGCTTGCCGCCAACCCCGAGCCCGATCGGCTGAAGATCTGCCCGAATTGCGGCTGGCTGTTTCTCGACCGCAGCCGCAACCGCAGCCGCACCTGGTGCGACATGGCCGTCTGCGGCAACCGCACCAAAGCCAAGCGCCACTATCACCGCAACAGGGAAGAAGCAGGCCCATGACAAGGACATTCGGGATCTTGGCCACACTTGCCATCGCACTTGCCGCTGCGGCATGTCAGCGCGAGAGCGGCCCGGATCCGCTGAAGCTGACGGGCAAGATGTTCGTCTTCAACTACCGCCTCGCCTATGCGACCTACATGGTCACGCTGACCAAGGCCGAGGCGGTGCCCGACGGCAGCATCTTGGTGGCGCGCTTCGAAAATCCGGCCGGCGGCGACGCGCTGACACTGGAGCGCAAGCTCTTTCCGAAGTTGGAGAAGGTGGTGCTGGAAAGCCCCGATGTCACCTGCGTGAAGAAGGATCGCCCCTATACGGTGTCGATCGAGGTCAAAGGCCCCGAAGGCCAGTCACTGCAGAAGCTTGAGACCACCGTCGTCTCCGATGTCGATCAGGACATCATGCCGGCCAAACCGCTGGTCGAGGGCCCGGCCTACGACAAGAACCCGGCGGTCTTCAGCGGCGGCAAGGCACCAGCCCATTTCGAGACCGCGAAGTGCCCCGTCTGAGAGACCGGGCAACAAAAAACCGGAGCGTTTCCGCTCCGGCTCAAATCCTGAGTCAATTCAAGCCGCTATGGCTCGAACCGAAGATTTTGAATCAGCCAACGATCTCGGTGCCCGAGAACCAGTAGGCGATTTCTTCAGCAGCGGTTTCCGGAGCATCCGAACCGTGAACCGAGTTTTCGCCGATCGAGAGAGCGTGAACCTTGCGGATCGTGCCTTCGTCAGCGTTTGCCGGGTTGGTGGCGCCCATGACTTCGCGGTTCTTGGCGATTGCGTTTTCGCCTTCGAGAACCTGAACGATGGTCGGGCCGGAGGACATGAACTCGACCAGTTCGCCGAAGAACGGACGCTCCTTGTGAACGGCGTAGAAGCCTTCGGCTTCGCGACGGCTCATCCAGACGCGCTTGGAAGCGACGACGCGCAGGCCGGCATCTTCGAGCATCTTGGTGATGGCGCCGGTCAGGTTGCGCTTGGTCGCGTCCGGCTTGATCATCGAGAAGGTACGTTCAATAGCCATTGGGTCAATCCCTTGTTTCTTGAGAAGTGGCGGTTCATTAGCCGCCAATTCCGCGCAAAACAAGGGGGTTCACCGATGATTCGGCTTAGGCCAGGCGGGTTTCACGCAGCCGTCACACTGCGCCCGAGCCCGCCATGCAGATCGAGGCAGCGCTCAAACCAGGCGGTGACGGGATCACCCGGCTGAAGCAGGCGCTGCGGCGAGACGATGCGCGCCCATTGAAACGCGCCGAAGACGATGTAGTCGGCGAAAAGCGGCGTTGCACCACCCAGAAAATCCTGAATCTTCAGCAGATGGCGCAAAGGCTCGAGCTTTTCCGAGAAGGTTGCGAGAGAGGATCCGCCACTTTCGGCCACGGCCTCGAGCGACGTGCCGAAGCGCTTTTCCCGGCTCTCGCGGAAATAGGCCTGATCGACGGGGTCCAGCCGGTCGTGAATGTCCCGGATAATGATGCGGGTGACGGCCGGGTGCAGCGTCGTCTGCGACCAACCCTCGACGAAGCGGGAGATCGCCATCGCCCCCTCGCCGGCAAAGAGCGCCGGACGGTCCGGATAGGTCCGTTCGAGATAAAGGGCGATCTCGAAGCTGTCCTTCACGAGCTTTTCTCCATCCCGCAGCAACGGCACCAGGTTCGTCGCCCCGTCCTCGATCGCTCGGATTTCGGTGAAACCGGTCGGCACGGTGTCAAAGTCGAGCCCCTTGTGGGCCAGCGACATCGCGGTCTTCCACACATGCGGCGAGAAGGGACGCCCCCTGTCGGATCCACACAGCGAATAGAGCTTTCTAGTCATGCAAACTCTCCGGGACGATTGGCGTCCTCTTGAACGACATATCCGCCGCGTCATCAAATCAGTAAATTTCATGAATGATATCAGACACAGGAATGCGGTTCCGGGTTAGCGTCGCCATCCGCAACCGCAGCCATCAGGAAGGTAGCCGATGCTTGATCATTTTCGCATGTTCGCCGATTATAACCGCTGGGCGAACCGCCTCGTCTATGCTGCTGCTGCGGAGCTGACCGATGCCGAATTGCGGGAAAACCGCGGCGCCTTTTTCGGCTCACTGCTTTCAACCCTCAATCATATCCTCGTTGCCGACCGCATCTGGATGAAGCGCTTCACAGGCGAGGGCAATACCCCTGCTTCACTCGACACGACCCTGCACGAGGACCTCGCCGGGCTTACCGCCGCGCGGGCGGCCGAGGACGAACGCATCATCGCCTGGATCGACAACCTCAGCGACGAGCGCCTTGGCGCTTTGCTTAGCTACAGAACGCTCACCAATCCGGCGGCCGTCGCGCAGAGGCTGGCGCCGACGCTCGGCCACTTCTTCAACCACCAGACCCACCATCGCGGTCAGGCGCACGCGACGCTCACCGCGCTCGGGCGCCCGTCCCTGATACTGGACCTGGCCCAGTTTCTGAGGACCCAAGGATCACAGTGGGCGTAACGGCGAGCGTAACGCCTCGAAGCCGAACAGCCGCAGTGGCCGGATCTCACGCCCGCGCCATGCGGTAAGCTTCTTCAAGAGCTGACGCTGGCCGAGCCATGCGACGAGGCCGAGCGCCACGCCGCCGACGATCGACAGCAGCGAAAAAGCCGCCGGCGGCAAGGCCGGCTGCATCGGCACCATCAGCAATTCCGGCACGAAGCGGTGCAGGATGTAGATGTGGAAACCCGCCGCCGACAGGGGCAGGATGAGCTGAGCCGACCAGCGCGGCAGACTGACGCGTGGAAGGTAAAGCAGCGCTGCCAGGACGGCGATCTGCAGCAGATATTTGATCTTCGTGCCGATCCAGACTCCTTCGTAGAGGCCGAAGAACAGGAAGGCCCCCGTGCCGGCCAGCATCAACAGCAGCCGCTGCCTGGCCGTTTCCGCAACGGCGGCGCACCAGCCAATGACGGCGAGATAGAAGATCCATGGCAGCGTAAAGATCTGGCGATTGCCGATCGGCCAGACGAGTGGCAGCGCCAGACGGGTAACAAGCGCGGCCAGAAGCAAGGCCATCCCGGCGGCGAAGGGTTTTGCCGACACGAAACGGCGAAACTGCGGGACGGCAAAGAGCCCGACGAAGACCACCATCATCTGGCAATAGGCCTCGATGAACCAGTAGAGATAGGGCACCATGCCGTGCGTTTCCGGCAGGGCCACGCCGAAGTTGCCGACGAGAAAGACCGAGGCCCAGGGCACCTCACCCCAGGCGACCGCATAGGCCGCAACGATCAGATAATAGGGGATCAGCACCTGCGCGAGCGGCCGCAGGATCGCCCAGCCGTCGCCTGCAAGCAGCGGTCCCATCTGAAAGCGCGCAAGGCTGAAGCCGGCGAGAACGACCATGGCCGCCGACCCGCCGGGGATCGGCCACAGGACCTCGTGGTGCAGGACGACCAGAAGAATGGCAAGCGCACGGATCAAGAGGTCCGTGCCGATCCGTCGCGTGGCAGTTTCGCGCCGTTCCTGGAGCGATAGCTCGGCGATCGGCAAGGTCTCCCAGGCATCCGGAACTTGCCCCAGCGCCTTTTCCAGCCCGATCGACAGCTGAACGAAGCGCAACGAATCGCCGCCGAGCGAGACAAAGCTGTCGGACCGCTTCACCCGCTTTGGATAGAAGACCTGGGCAAAGAGCCCTTCGATACCGCCGTTATCATCATCGCCACTGGCCGCCGCCTGGCGGGCTGCCATGTTCAGTGCGTTGTAATCGATCTTGCCGCTGGCAAGCCGCGGCATCTCAGCAAGGGGCGTCGCCTTCAGGTGGGCCAATGTCAGCCCGCTTGCCTGCGCCAAGAGCCGCCTGATCTCTTCGACATCGCGGCTGCCGGCGTAAAAGGCGTGAAGGCCGGCATCGTCGCCGACAACGGCAGCGGTGATACCGCGCGCCTCGAGCCCCGCTTCCAGCACATCGTGCGCGATCCTGAGCCCGGCGATCTTGGAGATCCGCTTCATGCGGCCGACGATCTGGAACAGGCCGTCGGCATGGCGCATGGCCAGGTCGCCGGTCCGCAATTCGGCAAGGTCGGCGCCGCGGCAGAGGTCATCCCGTGAAATGGCATAGCCCATCATGACGTTCGGGCCGCGATAGACGAGTTCGCCAGCCACGCCGTCGCTTTCGATCGGCACGCCGCTCTCGCTCACGATCAGAAGGCGTCCACCTGGAATGGCGACGCCGATCCTGTCCTCGTTGCCGGAAAGCTGAGCCGGCGGCACATAGGCGATGCGGGCGGTGGCCTCGGTCTGGCCGTACATGGCGAAGAAAGCCACACCCTGGGTGCCGAGATGGTCGTTGTAGAGTCGGATGACATCAGCGCTCAAGCGGCCACCGGCGACAGTCATGAAACGCAGCTTGGCGAAGCGACGGTCGCGGAAGCCCACTTTTTCCAGCAGCTCGTAGGAGTAGGGCACGCCCGAGAGGTTCGTGCTTCCGCTTTCCGCGAGACCATCGAGAAAACCGGCATCGAGGATGGAGCCGCCGGGAATATAGAGGCTGGCGCCGACGGCCAGGTGAGAATTCAGCACCGACAGGCCGTAGGAATAATGGAGCGGCAGGATCAAGCAGCCGCGATCTTTCGCCGTCAGGCCGAGATAGTCCGCGATCGCCACAGCGTTGGCGGAAATGTTTTCCCGCGAGAGACGCACGGCCTTGCCGCAACCGGTGCTGCCCGATGTCGAGAGCATGAGGGCCAGTTCGTCATGGGGCGTCCGATCGCCTTGTCGCAGATGCTCCGTGCGCCAGCGGCCATCGATGCGACGGAAGCCGAAGTCTGGCTCGAAGGCATCGACCCAGGAGCCGGCAGCGCCGTTCTTCGGGGCTTGCATGGCGACGGCATGCCCGGCGGCGAGCGCTGCCAGATAGGCGACAATCGCATGCTCGCAAAGCTCGGCCTCGATCGTTACCAGCCCGCGCGGACCGCGAAAGGCAAGTGCCTGGCGGGTGACCCGCTCATGGAGTTCGCGATAGGTGACGATCCGTTGCCCGGAAAAGACCAGCGCCGGCCGGTCGCCCCATTTCGCCAGATCCGCAATGAACGAGAGGGACATGCTTGACCGTCGCTGTTTGCCCGGGCTCGATGCCCGATTTAGCAGCGCCGAATATAATTGGTGACTAAAGGCGTCAAGTATAAAGATGGCGACAGTTGACGACCGTCCATTCCCCCGCGACATGCGGTTGCGGTGGACGGAGGGCCGATGGAATTTAGCAACCATACCGGGCGGGAATCGCCCAGAGCCCGAAATCTTCAGACTCCCTTAAATGCGGCCTTCTCATAGTGGCGGCTTATCAATCCAGAGATCGAGAAGCGACCGGGGGCCACGACAGAATGAACAGGCAAGTTCCAGCGGATGCCAGCCGATCGCAGGCGAGGCAGGCGGCGATCATTCTGAAGGTGGCGCATGCGATGTCGGCGCACGGGATCGCGGCCCTGCCCCGCAATTACGAGCTTGTCTACGAGGCGCTATCCGGTCGCCTGCCGGAGCTTTCCCGCGAACTCGCCGCACTCGGGCACAACCCGCAGCAGGATGCGCTGGATGCCCTGGGTCTCAGGCATCACCTCATCTCCCATGCAGCACTTGCCGCGGACCGCGCGAGAGCCGCTGGCCAGGAAGCGCTTGTCGAGATTGCCGGAAAGCTCAGGCTCGCCTTGCTGCAGAAACAGAGCTTCAAGGATGAACTGGACCATTTCGCCGGCCGCCTGGCCACGGACCCCGTTGCAGGCATGTCCGAATTCGCCGACGACGCCGCGCGACTGCGGGAAGCGGCTGGCCGTTTGACGAATGAAGAAGGCGCTCTCCAGCAGGCGCTGGAAACCAGCATGACACGTCTCGCCGAACTCGAGGGCGAGCTTGCCGAAAGCCGGCGATCCCTGACCCGCGACCCGGCCACGGGCCTGCCGAACCGCCTGGCGCTGACGGCAAAACTCGACTCGATCCTCGAAGCGGAACAGGCAGACCAGCCGGTTGCCCTGCTTCTTGCCTCGGTGGAAGGGCTGCGCGAAATGGCGGAGCACCACGGCGGCACGGTCGCCGCGAAGGCGCTTGCCAAGCTCTCGACGCTGTTTCGCAAGTCGATCAAGAAGGACGATTTCGTCGCCCGCGTGGGCCAGCAGGAGTTTGCCTTCGTGTGCCGGGATGTCAGCACCGAAAATGCCGAGGCCATTGCCCGGCGTCTGCGGCAGTCGGTGAAGGAACTGACGGTCACCCTCCCCGGACGGGCGCACACAGCCGAGACGCTTTCGCTTGCGGCCGGCATCACCCTTGCGCAACCGGCATCGACGAGCGCCGATCTGCTGACCCAGGCGGAGCAGGCCCTCGCCGGCGCACGCGATGGCGCCGGCATCCTGTGCTATTCGGCGGCCCTCGGCCGCGGCAGGGGCTACGGCCAGAGCGCCGCTTGACGCTTGCAAATCAGGCGGCGACCGGGTGACGGCTTTCGTCGATTTCCGACGCCCTTTCACGCAGACAGCCGAGCAGCCGGAAGAATTCGGTGCGTTCACAATCGTCGAGCGCTGAGAACAGCTCATCGATCGTGCGATGGCGCGGCTGCAGTGCCGCCTCCAGCGCCAGCCGACCGCGGTCGGTGATCGAGATGATCTTCGCGCGACGGTCTTCCGGATCCGGTTCGCGCAGGACCATGCCGTCCCGCTCCAGGCCATCGATCGCTTCGGTGACGGTTCTGGCCGCAAAGCCGAGCGCCGAGGCGATATCCGCGCAGCGACAGGGGCCGAGCGTGTTCAGATAAAACAGGAATTTGCTGCGCGCGAGCGAAACGCCTTCCTCCGACATCGATGCGTTCACCAGGCGATGAACGCAGTGGTAGAGCTCGAAGAGCCGCTCGGCGACTTCGACTTTTTCTGTCATGGCAATGTACCTCATTTGGCAACGCCAAAACGAAACAACCCGGCCCCGCGTGGGCGGGACCGGGTTGTTCGGTCAACCGTCTGGCGTGACTTACTGCTTGTTTTGGTCGGCCTCGCCGAAAGCCCTGGCGCCGCCATTGGCGATCGCGCCGGTTGCCGTCTTGTCGACGGATCTGTCTTCGATGCCCGCATAGTAGTCGCCGCGGCTTGCGGTCGCGGACACGCCGGTGCCGGCGGAGGCTTCGGCGCGGCCGGTAAAGAGCGGCGTGGAGCTCACACCCTCGTAGTAGCTTCCGCCTGCGACAGCGGCGGACGCGCCGCCGAGCATGGCCGCCGCAACGAGGATTGCGGCAAAGGACTTCTTCATCAATCTGTTCCTTGGTGGAGGTAGAAGGTCGGGGACTAGGCCCCGCATAGGCGCTTGGGGTCGCCTCATAGGATCATCACGGTGATCCATCAAATCCCTTGAAATGGGGTGCGGGCCAAAACCCGCGCCCCCTCATTCATCGCCGTTAGCGCGAAATGCCCTGGTAGTATTCGCCTTCGCCGCCGATCACGCTCTTCGGCGCGACGCTGAAGTTTGCGACCGAGCCGGTGTTGGTGCGATCGACATAGCCGGCTTCGGAGCTGCCGATGGTGAAGGACGACTTGCCGGTGACGGCCGGCGTGCGCTCGGTATAGAGCGGCGTCGGGCTGACGCCTTCATAGTAGCTGCCGCCGGCAAAGGCAGCAGAAGCGCCACCGAGGATAGCGGTTGCAACGAGAGCGGCGGAAAGAGCGGTCTGGATTGCGGTTTTCATGGTCTTCACTCCTGGGAGGCTCGTTCGGCTGAACGAGGTTTCATCAAAAATGTCCTTGGCCGGATCGGTCGTCCCTCGGAACGCGGGGCCTCTGCCACTGGCGTTCGGTCGATCGAGGCGGTCAGAAGAGCGTTCCCCGCCCTTCCGTTATTGAGATGGTCCCTCACGATGAGGATGTGTAGTATCGATTGTCGGAACGCCTTGTTCAAAAATCGATAACAATGACCTCTTGAATTCCCGCCCCGCCACAGCGGTGGCAACAGCACGCCGACGCCTCTTGCCTTCCCGGCCAAGTCCGGGCAAAAGGCCGCAATGATCCAGATTTCCGGCCTTTCCGCCCGCATCGCGGGACGTCTCCTCATCGAAAACGCATCCGTGACGCTTCCGGCGGGCACGAAGGCGGGGCTCGTGGGCCGAAACGGCGCTGGCAAGTCCACGCTGTTTCGCATCATAACCGGCGAATTCGCGTCGGAAGCCGGCACGATCGCGCTACCCAAAAACGCGCGCATCGGCCAGGTCGCGCAGGAAGCGCCCGGCACAGAAGAACCGCTGATCGAGATCGTGCTCAAGGCGGACAAGGAGCGCACGGCGCTGGTCGCCGAAGCCGAGACCGCGACCGATCCGCACCGGATTGCCGAGATCCAGACGCGGCTTGCCGACATCGGCGCCCATTCGGCCGAAGCGCGTGCTGCAAGCATTCTCGCCGGCCTCGGCTTCGACCATGAAGCACAGCTGCGTCCCGCCTCGTCGTTTTCCGGTGGCTGGCGGATGCGGGTGGCGCTTGCGGGCGTACTCTTTTCCGAGCCGGATTTACTGCTGCTCGACGAGCCGACCAACTATCTCGACCTTGAAGGCACGCTGTGGCTCGAGGATTACATCCGCCGTTATCCGCACACGGTCATCATCATCAGCCACGACCGGGACCTCTTGAACACCGCGGTCAACGCCATCGTGCATCTCGACCAGAAGAAGCTCACCTTCTATCGTGGGCCCTACGACCAGTTCGAGCGGCAGAAGGCGGAAGCCGACGAGCTGCAGATGAAGGCGAAAGCCAAGAACGACGCAGCACGAAAGCACCTCCAGAGCTTCATCGACCGCTTCAAGGCCAAGGCCACCAAGGCGCGCCAGGCGCAAAGCCGCGTCAAGGCACTGGAGCGCATGGGCACGATTGCGGCCGTGATCGAAGATCATGTCCAGGGCTTCTCCTTCCCGGACCCGGAGAAGGAAGCGGCTTCGCCGATCATCGCCGTCACCGGCGGTACCGTCGGCTACGAGCCCGGCAAGCCCATCCTCAAGCGCTTGAACCTCCGGATCGACACGGACGACCGGATCGCGCTGCTCGGCTCGAACGGCAACGGCAAGTCCACTTTCGCCAAGTTCATCTCGGGTCGCCTCGCGCCTGAGGCGGGCGAACTGAAGATCGCTCCCAATCTCAAGGTCGGCTTCTTTGCCCAGCATCAGCTCGACGACCTGATCCCGACGCAAAGTGCGGTCGAGCATGTGCGCCGGCGCATGCCGGAAGCGCCTGAAGCCAAGGTGCGCTCACGCGTGGCGCAGATGGGGCTTGCGACGGAAAAGATGGAAACGCCCGCCAAGGATCTTTCCGGCGGCGAAAAGGCGCGGTTGCTGATGGGCCTTGCCGCCTTCGACGCGCCGAACCTTCTGATCCTCGACGAGCCGACCAACCACCTCGACATCGACAGCCGCAACGCGCTGATCACCGCGCTCAACGACTATTCCGGCGCCGTGATCCTGATTTCACACGACCGGCACCTGATCGAAGCGACGGCCGACCGGCTGTGGCTGGTGCGCGACGGTACCGTGACGAGCTATGACGGCGACCTCGAAGACTACCGCAGCCTGATCGTCGGTGGCCCCAAGGCGAAGGACGAGAAGCCGAGGCCGACCGGCGTCGACGACAGCCTTTCGAAGGCGGACCAGCGCAAGGTCAATGCCGACAAGCGCGCCTCGCTGGCGCCGCTGCGCAAGAAGATCAACGAAATCGAATCCTTGACCGGAAAGCTGGAGAAACTGATTCAGGCACTTGATGTGGAACTTGCCGATCCGGCGCTCTACGAAAAGTCGCCGGCCAAGGCTGCACAAAAGGCCAAGGAACGCTCCGACGCGGCAGCGAAACTCACGCAAGCCGAAGAGCAATGGCTCGAACTTTCCGCCGAATATGAAGACGCGATGGCCGGCTGACAGAAGCCGGCCCCGCCGTCGCCTCCCCTCCGTCAGCCCAGCTCGAAAGTGGTAATTCCGTAGATTCGCGCCAGCGGCAGCCCCGGATCCGGCCCACGATACATGCGCGCGGTCTCAAACACGGGCTTGAGATTGTAGCGATCGCAAAGTGCCTTGGCCGAGGCGTTCGGTTCAGGGATGTCGAGGTATACTTCGCTGCCGTTGACGCCGGCGGCAAGCTTGCGAAAGACCAGATCGGCGCCGGTCTCGGTGTCGGAAAAGAGCGGCCCGATTTTGAAGCCGTTGCGGCAGGCCCGGATCGTCCCATAGGCCGCCACCGCGCCATCGCGCAGCAGCAAGATGCTGCGCCGCCCGTCGCTCGCCTTCAGCCACTCGCGCAGAAACACCTCGCGACGCGTCGGGACGAAGCGGCGATCATAGTCGATGAGGAGCGGCATGTGCACCGGCGCGACCTCCAGCAGATCCGCGCCCGGCGGCTCGACCACGTCGATGATGCCGCCGTAGCGGATGTTCGCGTGGGCGTAGACGAAGCCGGACCGGCTATAGTTCTCCTGCTGCGCGACCACGCCGTCCAGACCGACGATGCGCCGATCGGCAACCGACATCGCCTGTTGCCACAGCTGTCGGCCAATGCCCCTGCCACGATGATCCGGCCGGGTGATGAAGAAGCCGAGAAAGCCGAAGCTTTCGTTGTACCGCGCCAGTGAGATCGCGGCGACCGGCGCCCCCTCTCCATCCGCCACCCAATAGCCCTCAGGGTCGGCTGCCCAGAAAGGCCCCGCGTCGCCGAGGCCGGGGTTCCACCCCTCTTCCGCGGCCCACTCGATCATGATGTCGAGGTCGGCTCGGCTTGCCCGACGGATCTGCTGCTGCATCGTTCACTCCTCGTTCGGGTGGTCAGACCGCCCATGTCAGTCCAGTTGACGGGACGGCACCGCACGTCCACCGGTAGAGTTAGTGCGGCGACGTTGAGAGGGAATGACAATCTGTCGATTCCATCGACATCGATGTCATAGTCCCGGGCGGAGCGGCGGCTTGCTCCCGGTGTGCAATCTGCTACAAGAGCCGACAATAAGTCATACAAATCGAGCGGAACACCATGGCCCCCATCAAAATTGCGCTTGTCGGCATCGGCAAGATCGTTCGCGACCAGCACCTGCCGGCGATCGCCAAGAACAGCGACTATCAGCTGATTGCCGCCGCGAGCCGACATGGGACGGTCGATGGCATCGACAATTTCAAATCGATCGAGGCGATGCTCGACGCGGTTCCTGCGATCGAAGCCGTGTCGCTCTGCATGCCGCCGCAGTATCGCTACGAGGCAGCTCGCGTCGCGCTCGACGCCGGCAAGCACGTGTTCCTGGAAAAGCCGCCGGGCGCGACGCTCAGCGAGGTCGCGGACCTCGAGGCGCTGGCAGCATCGAAGGGGCTGTCGCTGTTTGCAAGCTGGCACTCCCGCTACGCGCCGGCCGTGGAAGCTGCAAAGTCCTTCCTGGCAACGACGCCGATCAAGGATGTCCAGGTCATCTGGAAGGAAGACGTGCGGCACTGGCACCCGAACCAGGATTGGATCTGGGCGGCCGGGGGCCTCGGGATCTTCGATCCGGGCATCAACGCGTTGTCGATCGTCACCCACATCCTGCCACGCCCGCTGTTCGTAACGTCGGCCGTGCTCGAATTCCCGGAAAATCGTGACGCGCCGATCGCCGCCAACATCACTTTCACCGACGGCCAAAAATTGCCGGTCGCGGCGGAATTCGACTGGCGCCAGACCGGCAAGCAGAGCTGGGACATCGTTGCCCGCACGGCGGCGGGCGAGATGGTGCTGTCGGAAGGCGGCGCCAAGCTCTCCGTCGATGGCAAGCTCGTGCACGAGGAGCCGGAGCAGGAATATCCGATGCTCTACCGGCGCTTCGCCGAAATCGTCAAAGCCGGGAAGTCGGACGTCGATCTGGCGCCGTTGCGCCACGTCGCAGATGCCTTCATGCTCGGCAAGCGCAAGTTCGTCGAGGCCTTCCACGACTGATCTTCCGGACATGCCGGAAACAAAAAGCCCGCGGTCTCGTCCGCGGGCTTTTTTGTCGTAACGCTTGTAAACTCAGGCCTTCTTTTCCCAGCGGCCATCGCGGTTCTGCTGCCAGTAGGTCAAGGTGTGGCCCTCGCCCTTCAGCCGCTTCCAATGGCCGCGCGCGCCTTCCAGCTGTTCCTGGTCATAGCCGTCGAACATGAAGACGATGCGCTCATAGGCCGAAACGTCAGGCGGGCTCGCGCCATCGATCACGAAACGCACCGTCGCCGCATTGGCATTGCCGTCGTCGGCGACGAGCAACACCGGCTGATCCGCCGCAAAGTCCCCGGCATCAGTGCCATGCGGGAGGAAACTCTCGTCACGATAGACCCAGAGATGCGTATCGAGCGCATCGCGGCGGTCTGCATCGACCGTCTGTACGACCACTCGCCAGCCGCGCTCGACACTCTTGTCGAGCAGCGGCGGCAGAGCGTCTTCCAGCTTCGATTCCGTCAGGTGGTAGAACAGGATCTCGGTCATGCCGATTGCCTCCCGCCTTTCATCATGTCCGGCATTCAGGCCTCGTAGCTCGCCCGCACCAGCTCATCGAGCAACCGCACGCCGAAGCCCGAACCCCAGGACTGGTTGACCTCGTCGGTCGGCGCGCCCATGGCGGTGCCGGCGATGTCGAGATGCGCCCAGGGGGTATCCTTGACGAAGCGCTTGAGGAACTGCGCCGCGGTCACCGCGCCACCGTGGCGGCCGCCGGTGTTCTTCATGTCGGCGAACTTGCTGTCGATCATCTTGTCGTATTCCCGGCCGAGCGGCATGCGCCACAGGGGCTCGTGCGTCGCGATGCCAGCGGCAAGAAGCTGCCCCGCCAGACGGTCGTCGTTGGAGAACAGGCCGGCATGATGCGTTGCAAGTGCGACCATGATCGCGCCGGTCAGGGTCGCGAGATCGATGATCGCCTGCGGCTTGAAGCGATCGTTGCAGTACCAGAGCGCATCACAAAGCACGAGACGGCCTTCGGCGTCGGTGTTGATCACCTCGATCGTCTGGCCGGACATGGAGGTCACGATATCACCCGGGCGCTGCGCACTGCCGTCGGGCATGTTTTCCACAAGGCCGATGATGCCGATGGCGTTGACCTTGGCTTCGCGGGCAGCGAGCACGTGCATGAGGCCGGTGACGGCGGCCGCACCACCCATGTCGCCCTTCATTTCCTCCATGCCGGCAGCCGGCTTGATCGAGATGCCGCCGCTGTCGAAGACGACGCCCTTGCCGACGAAGGCGAGCGGACGGTCCTTGGACTTGCCGCCCTTCCACTGCATGATGACGAGGCGCGGTGAACGGCTCGACCCTTGCGCGACGCCGAGCAGCGCGCCCATGCCGAGCTTCTTCATTTCCTTTTCGGTGAGGATCTCCACCTCGACGCCGAGCTTTTCCAGCTCCTTCGCCTTGGCGGCAAACTCGACCGGGCCCAGCACGTTGGCCGGTTCGTTCACCAGATCGCGGGCGAGGAACACGCCTTCGGCAACGGCCTGCGCCGCCGTGAACGCCTTTTTCGCCGCGATGACCGTGCCGGTGACGATCGTCACCTTGGTCGGCTTGCCGGATGGCTTCGCGTCGTCGTCGGCCTTCTTGGTCTTGTAGCTGTCGAAGGCGTAGGCATTCATCTCCATGCCGAGTGCAAAGTCCGCTGCCGCCTTTCCGGTCACGTTGGCGTCGGGCGCGTCGATGAAGACCGTCACCTTGTCGACCGAACCAAGCTTCGCAGCGACGGCTCCGCCCGCCTTCAGCCAGTCATGGTCCGTCAGCGCATCCGCGTCTCCAAGACCGAGCACGACGATTCGATCGGCGGGCGAGCCATGCGGCGCGACGATGTCGAGGGAGGAGAACGCCTTGCCGGTAAACTTCTTGATCTTCGCCGCCCTTGCGACGACGTTCTCGGGGTCGGCGACATCGGCGCCGGCAGCCGCCGACGCGCCCGCGCTCTTCAGCAGAACGGCGACGCCACCGCTCGGCTTATGGGACTTGGCAAAGGTGAACTCAAACTTCATCGACATTGAAAACTCCGGGTATTTCCTGTCTGGACGCAACCCTTTGGATCGAATGGATCTTTCCGGGAGATCGAGCGCCAGCCCAAGGGGATCTAGGCCGCACAACGCAACCGGACGACACGGCAAGGCTTATGGCAAGCCGGCCTGTTACCGGGCGGTTACAGTGGCAAATATTCGCATCATTCGCCACCGTCAAAGCTGTGGCCGGCACCCTTCTCGCTTTTCAACCGCTTGGCAAGATGCCCGCAGATGTTTACATGCGGTTAACCGAGGTTCTTCGCCTTAAATTATCCCTGTTGCTGCACAATTCGAGCAGCACGGGTGGCTGGCAAAGAACCGGGCTTCGGTTTACGGACATGGGCGAAATCCGGTTCGATAACCGCCGCCGGAACAGAAACATGAGCAGGATTTTGGACCGGACACGGGCATGAAGCTGATCGAACGCTACATATTCCGGCGTGCCGTGATCATGTTCCTCGCGACGCTCCTGCCGTTGCTTGGCATCACCTGGACGACTCAGGCGCTGACCAACGTCAACCTCGTCACCGACAACGGCCAATCCGTGCTCGCCTTCGCCAAAGTGGCGACCCTCATCCTGCCTTCCGTCATCACGATCATCCTGCCGTTTGCGCTGGTGATCGGCGTCACACAAACGCTGACGACGATGAACACCGATTCGGAGCTGACGGTGCTCAACGCCGCCGGCAGCTCGCGCATGGCGATCATCCGGCCGGTGGTCTACCTGGCATTGGGCCTCAGCGTGCTTTCCTTCGTGGTCGACAATTTCGTCGAGCCCTATTCGCGTATGGCCTTGCGCAAGATGCTTGCGACCGCCAACGCCGATCTGCTGTCGTCCGTCGTGCAGGAGAACACCTTCCGCAAGGTCGCAGACAATCTATACGTCCAGGTTGGCGCGCGGCGGGGCGGCGGCGTGCTGCAGGGCATCTTCGTCGCCGATTCGCGCAATCCGAGCTTCGAGCTCGTCTACTATGCCCGCGAAGGCGCCATCGACGACAAGAGCTCGGCGCTGGTGATGAAAGACGGGGAAGTGCAGCGCAAGCTCCCCGACGGTAGCGTGTCGATCATCAAGTTCGACTCATATGCCTTCGATCTCGCCGACATGACCAAGACGACGCGCGAGGCGACCATTCGAGCGAAGGACCGCGACCTTCCCGGCCTGATCAATCCGGACCCGGAAGATCACGTCTACAAGAACAATCCGCTCGCCTTTACCGCCGAACTCAACCGTCGCTTCACGGAATGGACCTTCCCGCTGCTCTTCGGCCTGATTGCGCTGGTCTTCAGCAGTGACGCACGCTCCCATCGCGAAGCGCGGCTTCATCCGATGGTCAGCGCGCTCGGCACGGCCCTGCTCATCCGCTGGATGACGTTCTATGCCGGCAACAGCGCCGAGGACTCCGTGTGGTTCGTGCCGTTGATGTATGCCGTGCCGCTGATGGCGGGCGCCCTCTGCATTCACCAGCTCGTCAGCAACAGGCGACTGGACATTCCGATGACCGGGCAGGAAAAGCTGCAGGAACTCCTGGTTCGCCTGCGCCTGATGCGGCCTGACGCCGAGAAAGGGCAGCCGTCATGATGGGCACGCTCGGCCGCTACTTCTTCATGCGCTACGTTATCACGACGTTCTGGTTCCTCGTCGGGATCTTCTCGCTGGTCTTCATCATCGACTTCAGCGAACAGGCAAGCCGGCTGGCAAACCTGCCGCGCTACAGCATCTCCGGCGCCCTGTTGATGACCGCGCTCCGAATCCCGCTGATCCTGCAGCAGACGATACCCTTCGTCGCGCTGTTTTCGGCCATGGCGGCGCTGATTTCGCTCAACCGCCGCTACGAGCTGGTCGTGACCCGCGCAGCCGGCATCTCCGTCTGGCAGTTCCTGCGGCCCTTCATCCTCGGCTCCTTCCTCTTCGGCGTGCTGGCGGTCGTGGCGCTCAACCCGCTTGCTGCCTGGGGAACGAAGCGCGGCGAGGCGCTTTTGGCCGAATGGGGCTCCACGCGGAACGCCGATGCCGGCTCGATCCCGTGGCTGCGGCAGATCTATAACGGCACGGACACGATCATTGGCGCGCGCTCGGTTCAGGACAACGGCACGACGCTTCTCAACGTCACCGTCATCCACTTTGATCCACAGGGCACGATCATTCTGAGACAGGATGCGGCGTCGGCGAAACTCGAAGATGGTTACTGGCTTCTTAACGACGTCACGGAAACGCGCAACGGACAGCTTCCGCAACGTTTGAAAACAGCACAGCTGGCCACCAATCTTAAGCCGGAGTTTGTTCAGGAACGTCTTGCAAAGGCTGATTCCATTCAGTTTTTCGACCTGCCGCGCAAGATCGAAGTGGCCCGCTCCTTCGGTTTTTCGACCAACGGCATGGAAACTCAATTCCACTCAATGTTGTCGTTGCCGCTGCTGCTCGTCGCCATGACGCTGATCGCCGCTTGTGTGTCGCTGAAATTTAGCCGGTTTAACCAATCGCGCTCCGTAATTCTCGGTGGCATCCTTTCAGGCTTCGTGCTTTATGTCGTCACCGTGCTTGTCAAAGCATTCGGGAGCAGCGGCATTGTGCCTCCTTTCGTTGCAGCCTGGTTGCCAGTTGTTGTAGCGATGGCGCTGGGCTCGACGATTCTTTTAAATCAGGAGGATGGCTAGTGGCGGTAGTGAACCGCAAACGTATAAGGCTGATCAACGCTGCCCTGCTTGCAGGCGTGGCGCTGCAGACACTTGCCATGGGAATGAGTGCGCCTGCAATGGCGCAGCAGGCTTCGGACCGCCTCGATTCGTTGCGCCCGAACATGCCGGAAGACGCCAAGCTGCTTCTGTCCGCCAATGAGCTCGTCTACAACAAGGACGCCGAAAAAGTGATCGTGCGCGGCAACGTGCAGATCGATTACGGCGGCTACAAGATGGTGGCCCGTCAGGTCGAGTACGACCAGAAGAATGGCCGCATCTATGCATCCGGGGAAATCCAGTTCATTGAGCCGGGCGGCAATGTCGTCTATGCCGACAAGATGGATGTCACCGACGATTTCGGGGACGGTTTCCTCGAGCAGATGCGCATCGAAACCACCGATCTGACGCGGCTTGCTGCCACGAGCGGCGAGCGCCGGAACGGCGAAGAATTCATCCTGAACGAGGCCGTCTATACGGCTTGCACGCCGTGCTCGACCAAGCCGGAACATCGCTCGCTGTGGCACATCAAGGCCCAGCGCGTCATCCAGAACGGCCGCACGCGGACCATCCGTCTGGAGAACGCGCGCTTTGAGCTGTTCGGCAAGCCGATCGCCTATATTCCGGTCATGGAGCTGCCGGACCATACGGTCAAGCGCAAGAGCGGCTTCCTGTTTCCGACGTTCCGCTCGGCCCAGAAACTCGGAGTTGGCGTCGGCGTCCCCTACTACTGGGCGATCTCGCCCTATATGGACGCGACGGCGACGCTTACCGGCCTGACGCGACAGGGCTTCCTGCTGGAGGGAGAATTCCGCCAGCGGTTCCACAACGGCTTCCATACGCTGAACTTCGCCGGCATCAGCCAGCTCGATAAGGGCAAGTTCACGCCCGGCACCGTCGACGCGATGCATACCAATCGCGGCATGATCGCGTCGAAGGCTGAGTTCGAGATCAATCCGCGCTGGACCTTCGGCTGGAACGTACTCGTCCAGTCCGACGCCAACTTCGCCAAAACCTACGAGCTGTCGACGTTCGACGGCACCACCTATACCAACCAGGCCTACCTGACGGGGCTCGGCAAGCGGAACTACTTCGATCTGCGCGCCTTCTACTTCGACATTCAGGACGCCGACGCCAACAGCATCGAGGAAAACCAGCAGCCGGCGGCGCAGGTCCTCGACTATTCCTACAAGGCGCCTGATCCCGTGTTGGGCGGCGAGCTTTCCGCGACGTTCAACTTCACGAACGTGAAGCGCAACCGGCTCGACGCGTTTACCCAACCGGGCGTGGTCCGCTTCCGCGGCCTAGAAGGCACCTCGCACCGCCTGACCGGCGAACTCGAGTGGAAGCGCACCTTCATCGCCCCGGGCGGCCTGGTCCTCACGCCGCTGCTGGCAGCGCGCGGCGATGCCATCGGGCTGAACATGGACAATCCCGGTCCGGCCTATACCGGCGACTTCAACACGAGCGATGCGGCAACGCGGCGCATGTTGACCGCGGGCCTCGAAGCCCGCTACCCGATCCTGTTCGTCGGTGAGGACAGCAGTCACGTCGTCGAGCCGATCGCACAGCTCTACGCGCGCCCGAACGAGCAATATGCCGGCGGCCTGCCGAACGAAGACGCGCAGAGCTTCGTGTTCGACGCAACGAACCTCTTTGACCGTGACAAGTTCTCCGGTTTCGACCGGATCGAGGGCGGCACGCGCGCCAATGTCGGCTTCCGCTACACGGGGACCTTCGACAGCGGCTACGGCCTGCGTGGCATCGTTGGCCAGTCGTTCCATCTGGGTGGCCTGAACTCGTTTGCGACGGACGACCTGGTCAAGGCCGGGGCGAATTCCGGTCTTGAGACCAAGAGCTCTGACTACGTTGCCATGTTCGGCATCGACGCACCGTCCGGTCTGATGGCGAGCGTTTCCGGCCGCCTCGACGAAAAGGACCTGTCGCTGCGCCGTGCCGATACCACCGTCGGCTATCTCGGCACGACCTGGCAGGCCGCGATGACCTATACGCGCATCGAAGCGCAGCCGCTCTACGGATCTCTGTCCAACCAGGACGAAATCCAGACCGCCGCCGCCTACCGGTTCCACGACTATTGGTCGGTGTTCGGCGCGATCACCTATGACATCAACAAGGATGTCATCTCACGCAACGGTTTCGGCATCACCTACGACGATCAGGACACGCTGTTCTCGATCGTCTACAAGCAGGAACGCGATACCGATGCCAATGTCGCGAACGATTGGTCGATCGGCGCGAGAATCAGCTTCCGTACACTCGGCGACGTGAACGTCGGCGACACCAAGTTCGAAGAGCTCGACTATTATTGATATCGTCAAGCGAGTGGGCGGGTCAAAAGTTCGCCCATTCGTCGATATCGGCACCGTCAAACGGTCTTGTCATCGTTTGGCCGCATGTATTATGCATTCCCTCCGACAAGATAAGGCAACGGCGCAAGGCCGGCAGGCGGACAAAGCCTGTCGACGGTGATAGTCCGGGATATAGGAAAAGAGAATGGGCGGGAAAATGTCGATCTTGAGGACACTGTCGGTACTGGCT
Source organism: Ensifer sp. EB106-05-01-XG146 (assembly GCF_058791875.1). NCBI lineage: Bacteria > Pseudomonadati > Pseudomonadota > Alphaproteobacteria > Hyphomicrobiales > Rhizobiaceae > Ensifer > Ensifer sp. EB106-05-01-XG146. Next base: position 907,088 of record NZ_JBYTDX010000001.1, on the reverse strand, counting down.
TTGGCCGGCACCTTGAGCGTTGCAATATGCTCCGGAGCTCAGGCAGCAGCGAGCACGGTCAAGGTAACGGTCAACAACACGGTGATTACCTCCGGCGACATCGCCAAGCGCGTGGCCTTCCTTCGCCTGCAGCGCCAGAAGGGCGGCAACGACGAAGCCAAGAAGCAACTCGTCGACGAAGTTCTCAAGCGTGCCGAGATCGCACGCATCGGCCAGTCCGTCAGCACGCAGGAAGTCGATGCCGCCTATGCGCGCTTCGCCTCGGGCAACAAGCTTTCGACCGAGCAGCTCGGCAAGATTCTCGATCAGGCCGGCGTCGGCTCCGAACATTTCAAGCAATTCATCGCCGTGCAGATGAGCTGGCCGCGTGCGGTCAACTTCCGTTACGGCAGCTCTAACCGCCTCCAGGGCGCCGACCTCGTCAAGCGCATGATGGAAGGCGGCGGACAGAAGCCGGTGACCACCGAGTATTTCCTGCAGCAGGTGATCTTCGTCATTCCCGAGAAGAAGCGCGGCGCGATCACCGCGAAGCGGCAGGCGGAAGCCAACGCCTCGCGCGCTCAGTTCCCGGGCTGCGAAACCTCGAAGGTGTTTGCCGCCAACTATCGCGACGTGTCGATCCGCAGCCTCGGCCGCATGCTTGCCCAGCAGCTGCCTGACGAATGGAAGCCGCTGATCGAGAAGGCCGGCGAGAATGGCACCACCGGAACCCGCGTGACAGAAAAGGGCGTCGAGTACCTGGCGATCTGCAAGAAGCGTGAGGTCAACGACGACACCGCCGCCGAAATCGTCTTCCGCGCCGAGGATATCGGCAAGAAGAAGGCCGGTGGCGAAGACCCGAACAGCGAGAAGTACCTCGAGGAGCTGCGCAAGAAGGCGCAAATCGTCAACAAGTAATCACGACGGAAACATGCGCGAAACTACCGGCGGGCCTCTCGCCCTGACCATGGGCGACCCGGCCGGTATCGGGCCGGACATCAGCCTCTCGACCTGGCTCGGCCGCCGCGACCATGCGACGGCCCCCTTCCTTTTCATCGGCGACCCCGCAGTCCTTGCCGCGCGCGCCTCGATGCTCGGCTACACGGTGTCCATCCGCGAGACGGATTGCGCCGGCGCCCTCTCCCTCTTCGACACGGCGCTGCCGGTCCTGCCGCTTGCCTGCCCTGCCCCGGTCAAGGCCGGCGAGCCCGACACCGTCAATGCCAGCGCCGTGATCGGGGCGATCGACACGGCCGTGCGACTGGTGACCGCCGGACAGGCCTCGGCCGTGGTCACGAACCCGATCGCCAAGGCGGTTCTCTATGACGCCGGCTTCCGCTTCCCGGGCCATACCGAATATCTCGCCGATCTTGCCGAAAAGGCGACGGGACAGCCGGTGCTGCCGGTGATGATGCTGGCCGGACCGAAGCTGCGCGCCGTTCCCGTCACCATCCATATCCCCTTGAAGGACGTGCCGGAGCAACTGACGCCGGACCTCATCTACCGCACCTGCGCGATTACTGCGGCCGACCTTCGCAATCGTTTAGGACTTCGACAGCCACGGCTCGCGATCGCCGGGCTGAACCCGCATGCGGGCGAAAACGGTGCGCTCGGTCTCGAGGACGACGCCGTCATCCGGCCCGTCATCGACAGGCTGCGTGCGGAGGGTATCGATGCGGTCGGCCCGCTGCCGGCAGATACGATGTTCCATGATCGCGCACGCGCCACCTACGACGTGGCCATCTGCATGTATCACGACCAGGCGCTGATCCCGGCCAAGGCGCTCGGCTTCGACGATAGCGTCAACGTCACGCTCGGTCTTCCCTTCATCCGCACGTCGCCCGACCACGGCACGGCCTTCGGCCTTGCCGGCAAGGGCGTCGCCCGCGACGACAGCCTTCGGGCCGCGCTCGACCTTGCCGCATCGCTTGCGGCCAATATGCCAGGAGATACCCGCTGATGGCCGCCCTTGACGGTCTTCCTCCGCTACGCGACGTCATCCAGCGTCACGGCCTCGATGCCAAGAAGGCGCTCGGCCAGAACTTCCTGCTCGATCTCAACCTGACGCAGAAGATCGCGCGGACCGCCGGTTCGCTCGAAGGGGCAACGGTCATCGAGGTCGGCCCCGGACCGGGAGGCCTCACCCGCGCCATCCTCGCGCTCGGTGCCAAGAAGGTCATTGCGATTGAGCGGGACGCGCGCTGCCTGCCGGCACTTGCCGAAATCGGCGCGCATTATCCCGATCGGCTACAGGTCATCGAAGGCGATGCTTTGAAGACGTCGTTCGAGACGCTTGCCGACGATGGGCCGGTCAAGATCATCGCCAACCTGCCCTACAATGTCGGCACTCAGTTACTCGTTAACTGGCTGCTGCCCGAGCGCTGGCCGCCCTTCTGGCAGTCGCTGACGCTGATGTTCCAGCGCGAAGTGGGCCTGAGGATCGTCGCCGACGCGGATGACGACCATTATGGCCGCCTCGGCGTGCTCTGTGGTTGGCGCACAAAGGCGCGGATGGCATTCGACGTGCCGCCGCAGGCCTTTACGCCACCACCGAAGGTGACGTCGTCCGTGGTCCATCTGGAGCCGGTGGAAAACCCGATCCCCTGCTCGGTCGCGGCGCTCGAGAAAGTGACGCATGCAGCCTTCGGCCAGCGCCGCAAGATGCTGCGGCAGAGCCTGAAGCCACTCGGTGGCGAGGCGCTGCTTGCCAAGGCCGATATCGACCCGCAGCGACGCGCCGAAACACTTTCGGTGGAAGAGTTCTGTCGCCTGGCCAACTGCCTCTGAGCGGGCATATGGATCGCAAGGCGCGCGCTACAAATAGCGTGAATCAAAAATGGCTCCTCACGGAGCCATTTCTTTTGAAGCCTTAGAACGGGTTTTCGGTCAGCAGCCCGTTGACGAAATCGAACAGGCCGGGGCGCCGGTCGCGGCGCAGGCGTTCGGCCTCGACGATCGCACGCACGGATGCAAAGGCGCGGTCGAGGTCGTCGTTGAGCACGATGTAATCATACTCCCGCCAGTGCTCGATCTCGGCGCGCGAGTTGGCAAGGCGCGTGGCGATCACCTCTTCGCTGTCTTCGGCGCGACGATGCAGGCGTGACTGCAGTTCAGCCATTGACGGCGGCAGGATGAAGATCGAGACGACGTCGCCCGCCATCTTCTCCTGGAGCTGCTGAGCGCCCTGCCAGTCGATATCGAACAGCATGTCCCGGCCCGCGGCCATGGCCGCCTCGACCGCATCTCGCGGCGTGCCGTAGAAGTTGCCGTGCACCTCCGCCCATTCGAGCAGCGAGTCGGTGGACCTCAGCGCCTCGAACTCGCGGATCGACTTGAAGTGATAGTGCCGTCCATCGATCTCGCTTGGTCGCCGCTGACGCGTCGTCACGCTGACCGAAATGCTCATCTCCGGATCGGCTTCCAGGAGGTTGCGCGCAATGGTCGACTTGCCTGCGCCCGACGGCGAGGAAATGACGAGCATCAGCCCACGACGGGCGATCTTGATGGGCGAAGGGGTCGCCGGGTTCATACCTTACTCCAGATTCTGGACCTGTTCGCGGAACTGGTCGATGACGACCTTCAGCTCGATGCCGGCGGCAGACACAGCGGCCGCGTTGGACTTGGAACAGATCGTATTCGATTCTCGGTTAAATTCCTGTGCGAGGAAATCGAGCTTGCGCCCGACGGGACCGCCCTTCGACAGAAGCTCCCGGGCGGCAACGATGTGGGAACCAAGCCGGTCGATCTCCTCGCGAAGATCCGCCTTGGTGGCGAGCAAAGCGACTTCGGCGTGGAGCCGGTCCCGGTCGAGCGACGAGCCGTTGTCCATCACCAGAGCTACCTGTTGCGCCAGCCGATCGGCAATCGCAGCGGCGCTACGTGACGGGTCGGACTCGACCGTCGCCGTCAGCCGCTCGATCGTCTCGACCTGTCCCAGCAGGATCTGACAGAGTGCCGCGCCCTCGTCTGCTCGCATCGCGCGCAAATCGGCGAGCGCACCCGCCAGACCTGCCAGGATACCGGCATCGAGCGCCGCACGCTCTTCTTCGCTTTCTTCCGGCTCGCGGAAGTCGACGATGCCGCGGATCGAGAGAAGCGTGTCGAACCGGAGCGGCGCGGGATCGACGAGATCACCGAGCTGGCCGCGCAGGTTCAGCACCGCCGTCAAGGCTGCCTGGTTGACCACGGCCTCGACGGCCGCCTCGCCGCCGCTGACGGAGAGGCCGATCTGAAGATTGCCGCGGGAAAAATACTCCGCTGCGAGCTTGCGCACCTCGGGCTCGAAGCGCTCGAGCCCCTGCGGCAGGCGCAGCCTGAGGTCCAGGCCCTTGCCGTTGACGGAGCGCAGCTCCCAGGCCCAACGACGGCGGCCGCTGCTGCCTTCTCTCCGGGCAAAGCCGGTCATCGATTGGAGCGGCATCATCACCTCCGTTGCGGTTTCAGCAGAAGCAATAAGGCGACGGCGCGGCATCCCGCAAGGGATATCCGCGCCGTGATTCGTCCGTCCACAATGCAAGCACCGCTGCGCGGCTATGCGCCGCCAGCAGCCGGCGTTATTGCGGCTGCGTGGCTGCCGGCTCGGCGGTGCCCGCGTCAGCCGCAGCCTTCGCCGCTTCTGCCGCCCGCTCTGCCTCGACCTTGCGCCAGCGGCGGACATTGGCATTGTGCTCGTCGAGCGTCTCGGCAAAGACGTGGCCGCCCGTGCCATCGGCAACGAAGTAAAGCTCAGGCGTGCGCGACGGATTGGCGACCGCTTCCAGCGCTGCACGACCAGGATTGGCGATCGGCGTCGGCGGCAGCCCCTTGATGATATAGGTGTTGTAAGGCGTCTGCTTGTCGATGTCCGACTTCAGGATCGGCCGGTCGGCCGGCTTACCGTCACCGCCGAAGATGCCATAGATGATCGTCGGGTCGGATTGCAGCCGCATGCCCTTGTCGAGCCGGTTGATGAAGACGGAGGCGACGCGCGGACGCTCGTCGGCGCGACCGGTTTCCTTCTCCACGATCGAGGCAAGCGTCACGAGCTCCTCAACCGTCGACACCGGCAGGTTGGGATCGCGCTTTTCCCATATCTGGCCGACCAGCACCTTCTGGGCTGCGGCCATCTGCTGAACGATCTCGCCGCGCTTGGTGCCGCGCGTGAACTTGTAGGTGTCCGGCATCAGGGTGCCTTCCGGCGGCAGCTCCGTCGGCAGGTCGCCGACGAGCACTGGATCGTCGGCCAGCCTGTGGAACATCTGCTTGACGGTCAGGCCTTCCGGCAGGGAGACGGAGTAGAGGATCGACTTGCCCGACTTCAGGAGCTGCATGACCTCCTGCATCGACGAGCCGGCCTTGATCTCATATTCGCCGGCCTTCAGCGTCTCGTTGTCGAGGTAGGCTTCGGAAACGAAACGGAAAACGCGCGCATCGGTGATGATGTTGCCGCGCTCGAGCCCGCTGGCGATCTCGCTCATGCCGGCGCCGCCCCGGACGATGAAGTTCTGGTTCGCCTGCAGCGGACCCGGCTTTTCGTACTGGTGCATCGCATAATAGACCGTGCCGGCAGCGGCGAGCGCTGCAAAGACAATGACGGTCATGACAAAGTTCAGGAAGATCACGACCTGGCTGCGGGCCTTGCGCGATCGTTTCGGCGGTTGCGGCACTTTTTCCGGACGCAGGGCCTCGTTTGCCGATTTCGGAATGATCGGTCCGTTGCTCGCGTTTTCACTGCGGCCAAATTGCGCCGCGCCGTTATCGTTTGAGTCGCTCACGATTATCCCGAACCCGAAATTCGCGGCCTCATTCTCTTCCTGCTTCCGGTGCGAATTTCGGACTGGACCGTGGCAGGCATAGGTCAAATTTATAAAACGGTGCCGCCCAGAAGGCCGACGTCCGCAGTTACTCAAAAATCCGCAGTCGGTGCAATCTCACCGAAGAACCACAGAAATGTGTCGAATCACCGTCCGTTCAAGAGAACGCGGCGGACGACCGACACTTTAATCCGGAACCACGGCCCGCGGCAAAAACCCGGCAAACCGCAATTCCAGGCAATGACTGAAGGGCAATCTGACAGATTTGCCTTGCGCGAACATCGCGGTCGGCGAGCGCCGTCTTCCGCGACGACGCCTCCTCCCACCACATGCTTGTAGCGAGCAATACGGCAAAAGCTGGATCATCGCGCCGCCTTTGACGGTCGGCGCGACAATTGGCTCAAGCGACGCTCCAGGCGCGCGATCAGGCGCCGGTGTAGCGGCGCAGGACCAACGAGGCGTTGGTGCCGCCGAAGCCGAAGGAATTCGAGAGCGCCACGTTGATTTCGCGCTTGCGCGCGACATGCGGCACGAGGTCGATCTTCGTCTCGATCGACGGATTGTCGAGGTTCAGCGTCGGCGGCGCAATGTTGTCGCGGATCGCCAGCGCCGAGAAGATCGCTTCCACCGCGCCGGCAGCGCCGAGCAGGTGGCCGATGGCCGACTTGGTCGAGGACATCGAGATCTTCGACGCGTGTTCGCCGACCAGGCGCTCGACGGCGCCAAGCTCGATCGTGTCGGCCATGGTGGAGGTGCCGTGGGCGTTGATGTAGTCGATATCGGCAGCCGTCAGGCCGGCTCGCTTCAGCGCCATCTGCATGCAGCGATAGGCACCGTCGCCATCTTCCGACGGAGCGGTGATGTGAAACGCATCGCCCGAAAGGCCGTAGCCGACGACTTCCGCATAGATCTTGGCGCCACGGGCCTTGGCATGCTCGAGCTCTTCGAGGATGACGACGCCGGCGCCCTCGCCCATGACGAAACCATCACGGTCGATATCGTAGGGGCGCGAGGCCTTCTGCGGATCGTCATTGTGCTGGGTCGATAGCGCCTTGCAGGCGGCAAAGCCGGCGAGCGAAATCCGGCAGATCGGCGATTCCGCACCACCGGCCACCATGACGTCGGCATCGCCGAGCGCGATCAGGCGGCTCGCGTCGCCGATCGCATGCGCGCCGGTCGAACAGGCGGTGACGACAGAGTGGTTCGGACCGCGCAGCTTGTGGCGGATCGACACCTGGCCCGAGGCAAGATTGATGAGCCGGCCGGGAATGAAGAACGGTGAGATGCGGCGGGGGCCCTTGTCGCGCAGCGTGTAGCCGCCTTCGACGATGCCTTCGAGACCGCCGATGCCCGAACCGATCAGCACGCCGGTCGCGATCTGGTCTTCATCGTTCTCCGGCTTCCAGCCGGCATCGGCCAGCGCCATGTCGGCCGCTGCCATCGCGTAGACGATGAACGGATCGACCTTGCGCTGCTCCTTCGGCTCCATCCAGTCGTCGGCATTGAAGGTAGCATCGGTGCCGTCGCCGAAGGGAATGCGGCAGGCAATCTTGGCAGGAAGGTCCTCGACCTCGAATTCGGTCACCTTGCGCGCGGCATTGTGCCCGGCAAGCAGGCGCGCCCACGTCGCCTCAGTTCCGCAACCCAAGGGAGATACCATGCCGGTACCGGTGATAACGACACGTCTCATAGTCCGCGACCCACCCTGACTTTTCCATTTCAGAGCCGGATCGGACCACGTGTAACGAACCCGATCCGGGCATCCATTTTAAGGTTCTTATTCACGATCAGAGGGATATGCGGGAAACGCTTGCTGATCGAAATCCCCGCTCAGCGCGGGATAGCCCACTTCCCTGGGCTGAAACGGGCCGCTTTAGGCGGCCCGTCCACGGCCGAAGCCGCTTTAAGGTATTAGGCCTGAGCCTTTTCGATGAACTTGACGGCGTCGCCGACAGTCAGGATCGAGTCAGCAGCGTCGTCCGGGATTTCAACGCCGAATTCTTCTTCGAAAGCCATGACCAGTTCGACGGTGTCGAGCGAGTCCGCGCCGAGGTCGTCGATGAAGCTTGCGCCTTCGCTGACCTTTTCGGCGTCGACGCCAAGATGATCAATAACAATTTTCTTTACGCGTTCTGCGATATCGCTCATGTCGGAGTTCCTCGACCTTCGTTTCTGTAGGCGCCTATTCCGGCACCGGTACTCTTCTGTAAGCCTGATAGACCAAGACGGCCCACCCGGCAATCCATCCAACCGGAACTGCGGCAAACCCAAGGCAGCCAAGGCTGCCGGGCACCTGGCGGGACCGGTCGACTGCTAACAGTCATGGCCCGATTAACACGGTTTAACGCTGTCGCAAAGTCCGAAAATGCCTGTCATTCGCTTGCTCAACATTGAATTTCAGGCATTTGGCAGGCGGCGTCCCGGGACGTTGAAGATCGCCCACCGCACAATCTCGGCGGGCGGCCCATCCCGGAAACCGGATCAGATCATGGCCATGCCGCCATTGACGTGAATTGTCTGGCCGGTGACGTAGCCCGCTTCGTTGGAAGCGAGGTAAACGACCGCCGAAGCGATTTCAGCGCCGGTGCCCATCCGCTTCATCGGGATCGCGCCCATGATCGCGTCCTTCTGCTTGTCGTTGAGCTTGCCGGTCATCGCGCTTTCGATGAAGCCCGGAGCCACGCAGTTGACCGTGACGTTGCGCGTCGCGATTTCCTGGGCCAGCGACTTGGAGAAGCCGATCATGCCGGCCTTGGAGGCGCAGTAGTTCGCCTGGCCGGGGTTGCCGGTGACGCCGACGATGGAGGTGATGTTGACGATGCGGCCGAAACGGCGACGCATCATCGGATGGGTGAGTTCGCGCGTCAGGCGGAACACGGCCGTCAGGTTCACTTCGAGAACGGCATCCCAGTCCTCGTCGCTCATGCGCACGAAGAGACCGTCCTTGGTGATGCCGGCATTGTTGACGAGGATGTCGACGCCGCCAAGCTCGGCTTCGGCCTTCTCGCCGAGCGCCTTGACTTCGGCGCGGTCGGAAAGGTTTGCCGGGAAGAGTTGCACGCGATCGCCAAGTTCGTTGGCAAGCGCTTCCAGCTTTTCGACGCGGGTGCCGTGCAGACCGACGGTCGCGCCCTGGGCGTGCAGCATGCGGGCGATTTCTTCGCCGATACCACCGGATGCACCGGTAACGAGAGCCTTGCGGCCGGAAAGATCAAACATCTCTTTGATTCCTTATAACTGGAGCGCCTAGGCGTTCGCTCAGGCGAGCAAGGCGGCGAGTGCTGCGTCGATATCGGCGGGCGTATTGACGGCGATACCGTTGACGGTCTTGTCGATGCGGCGGGCAAGCCCGGTCAGGACCTTGCCGGAGCCGAGTTCATAAAGCGTCGTGACATTGTTGGCGGCAAACCATTCGACCGTCTCGCGCCAGCGGACCTGGCCGGTGACCTGCTCGACCAGCAGCCGGGCGATCTCGTCGGAATCGCTGACCGGGGCGGCGAGCACGTTGGCGATGACAGGCACCACCGGATTACGCTTCTCGACCTTGGCCAGCGCCTCGCGCATCGCGTCGGCAGCCGGCGCCATCAGCGCGGAATGGAAGGGGGCAGAGACCGGCAGCATCAGAGCGCGCTTGGCGCCCTTTTCGGAAGCGAGTGCTGCGGCCTTCTCGACGGCAGCCTTCTCGCCGGAAATCACCAGCTGGCCGCCACCATTGTCGTTGGCGATCTGGCAGGAACCGAGCGCGGAGGCTTCGCGGCAGACGGCTTCGACATCCGCATGTTCAAGGCCGATGATCGCCGCCATTGCGCCCTTGCCGACGGGAACCGCCGCCTGCATGGCGTTGCCGCGGATGCGCAGGAGACGCGCCGTGTCGGCAATGGAGAAGGTACCGGCGGCACAGAGCGCCGAGTATTCGCCGAGCGAATGGCCGGCGACGAAGGAAACCTTGGACTTGAGGTCGAGGCCCTTGGCTTCGAGCACGCGAATGACGGCCATAGATACGGCCATCAGCGCCGGCTGGGCGTTCGCAGTCAGCGTCAGTGTTTCCTCGGGGCCGTTCCACATGATCTCGGACAGCTTCTGGCCGAGTGCTTCATCGACTTCGGCAAAGACGGCTGCCGCTTCCGGAAAAGCGTCGGCCAGATCCTTGCCCATGCCGACAGCCTGGCTGCCCTGGCCTGGAAACGTGAATGCAATGCTCATGGGATCGTCCCTTCCCTAGATCACTAGGATTTCGGGTCGGCGCGACACGAAATCCTAGTGATCGGTTCTTATGAGTTAGAGCGGGATGCAGGCAGAAACCATACATCTCCGGCTTCCTCTCCATTCACATTCCTTACCGACGAGTCAAGCTTGGAGGCCGGCACGGACACGGCCGACGAGGCCTTTTGCCCTTGATCTTCAACAATCAAGGCGTAAGTTTGCCGCCCGATGTCGCTCTGCCCTACCCGATCACCAGGGTCGAGGCGACCGCTCCATTCCCGGTGCCAGCGCCCCTTCCCTCCCAGGTCGGCGCCGCCCTTCACAAGGATACTTATCTAGATGCGCTACAACACGCTTGGCCGCACCGGCATCAAGGTCTCGGAAATCTGCCTGGGCACCATGACCTGGGGTTCACAGAACTCCATCGCCGAGGCGCACGAGCAACTGGATTACGCCTTCGAAAAGGGCGTCAACCTCATCGACACGGCCGAACTCTACCCCACGACCCCGCTTTCGCCGGAGACCTATGGCGACACGGAACGCTTCATCGGCGAATGGCTGGCCAGGCGCGGCCGGCGCGATGAGGTCGTCGTTGCGACCAAGGTCGCCGGCCCCGGCCGCCCCTATATCCGCAACGGCAACCCGACGACACCCGAGGGCATCGACCAGGCGATCGACGCCAGCCTCAAGCGGCTGAAGACAGATTATGTGGACCTTTATCAGCTTCATTGGCCGAACCGCGGCCACTACCATTTCCGCAACGCCTGGTCCTATGACCCGTCCAAGCAGGACAAGGATCATGTCGCGAGTGACCTCCGGGCAATCCTCGACAAGCTCGGCGACCTCGTGAAGGCCGGCAAGGTCCGCGCCATCGGCCTCTCCAACGAAACGGCCTGGGGCGCGATGAAGTTCATCGACATGGCAGAGCGTCATAGCCTGCCGCGCGTCGCCTCGATCCAGAACGAATACAACCTGCTTTACCGCGCCTACGACCTCGACCTGTCGGAGCTGTCGCACCACGAAGACGTGGGCCTGCTCGCCTATTCGCCGCTCGCCGCCGGCCTCTTAAGCGGCAAGTACCTCGATGGCGCGAAGCCGAAGGGCTCGCGACTTTCGATCAACGGCGATCTCGGCGGCCGCTTCACGCCGCACCAGGAACCGGCCGTCGAAGGCTATGTCAAACTGGCACGCGAGCACGGCCTCGATCCGGCGCAGATGGCCATCGCCTTCTGCCTGGCGCGGCCGTTCATGGCTTCCGTCATCATCGGCGCGACCTCGATGGAGCAGTTGAAGACCAACCTTGGCGCCGTCGACCTTACGCTGTCGCAGGACATCGTGAACGGGATCCGGCGGCTGCACCGGATCTACCCGATGCCGATCTGAGCGTGAGACCAGATCGCCGATGCCGGTACCCCAGACGAAAGCGGAACTGCTTGCGGCGATCGACGTCCAGTTCGCCAGGCTGATGCGCGAGCTGGAACGGGTTCCTGACGAGCGCTACCGCGAACCGTCGCTAGAAGGCCACGCCAAGGGCACGATGATGAGCGTCGGCGACCTCGTCGCCTACCTCATCGGCTGGGGCGAACTGGTGATCAAATGGATCGATCGCGATCAGCGCGGCGAGCTGGTCGACTTCCCCGAGACGGGCTATCAATGGAACGAACTCGGACGGCTTGCGCAGAAATTCTATGCGGACTTCCACGCTCTTTCGCCGGGCGAGCTTGTCGCCAGACTGAGGCGCAGCAAGGAGACGCTCGAGGTACTCATCAGGGATCGCGACGAGCAGACGCTTTACGGGCGGCCATGGTACGGAAAATTCACGCTCGGACGCATGATCCAGTTCAACACTTCCTCTCCCTATGCCAACGCCCACGGCCGCCTGCGCAAATGGAAAAAGGTGAACGGGCTGGCGTAGAAAGCGGAAAAGACGCGGCAAGCCTTGCCTTCCGCGGAAAAATGCGTATAAGCGCGCTGTTCGAAATGCCCGGTCTTCTGGCTGGTGGCTGAACGGAGGGCCGGCTTCCTCGAGGGGAGCCGTTAGGATTGCACGTCTTTCCGGCCTCCCGTGTCTCCGCTCTCGACCGTCTCGATACAACACTTTCTTGCCGGCTGCCTGCAGCCACTAAGAACAGTCGTTGAGGCTTAGCCGCCGAGGTCCGGGCTGATTAACGCAAGAAAGGCAAGCCACAATGGCTCTTTATGAACACGTATTCCTGGCCCGCCAGGACATCACGCCGCAGCAGGTCGACGGTCTCGTCGAGCAGTACAAGGGCGTGCTCGAAGCAAACGGCGGTAAGGTCGGTCGCGTCGAGAACTGGGGCCTGAAGTCCCTCACCTACCGCATCAAGAAGAACCGCAAGGCTCACTACGTTCTCATGGACATCGATGCTCCGGCAGCGGCTGTTCACGAAATCGAGCGCCAGATGCGCATCAACGAAGACATCCTGCGCTACATGACGATCGCCGTCGAGAAGCACGAGGAAGGCGCGTCTGCCATGATGCAGAAGCGCGACCGCGACGACCGTCCGCGCCGCGATGGCGACCGTCCGGAGCGTGGCTTCGGCGACCGTGGTCCGCGTCCGGACCGTGGCGACCGCGAAGACCGCCCGCGCCGTCCGCGCGAAGACCGTGCGTAATCAAGAAGCTTTAGGAGATTAAGACAATGGCTGAAGTTTCTTCCGCTCCGGTTCGTCGCCCGTTCCACCGCCGCCGCAAGACCTGCCCCTTCTCGGGCGCAAACGCTCCGCGGATCGACTACAAGGACATCCGTCTTCTGCAGCGCTACATTTCCGAGCGCGGCAAGATCGTTCCTTCCCGCATCACGGCCGTTTCCCAGAAGAAGCAGCGCGAACTCGCCCAGGCGATCAAGCGTGCACGCTTCCTCGGCCTGCTGCCCTACGTCGTTTCCTAAGAACGGCTGACTCTCCGTCAGTCTTCTGACTCGACGGAACCCGACTTGTTGGGAGAGGCGCTCCCCGAAGGTGAGCGCCTCTTTCTCTCCCTTCCGCGATGGGCGCGGATCGGAACCGGCGCGATGCGCCAAAATCCCATGCTGGGGCTGCGCTTTGGCCATCCCCTAACTGCACGAAGCAGGACAGCGAACGTGACGAATGTGAACAGGACATCGCTGCTGACCGGCGTTCTCGCCGGCTTTACCGCCGCCCTCTTGTCGATGGGCGCGAATACGCAGTCGTCTCTTGCGATCGTCCTTTATGCCGCTTCGGCACTTCCAATCCTGATTGCCGGCCTCGGCTGGGGCAATGCCGCAGCGATCACCGCGATCGTCACGGCCGGCGCCACCGGTGCCGTTCTCGTTTCGCCCTACTTCGCGCTGCTGATCCTCGTTGTCACGCTGATCCCGGCCGGTTGGCTGAGCCATCTCGCCAATCTCGCCCGCCCGGCGTCCGAACTCGGCGGCCCGGACGAGGCGCTTGCCTGGTATCCGCTCTCCGATATCCTCAGCCATCTCGCCGGTCTGGTGACCGTCGGCATGATCATCGTCGGCGTGATCGTCGGTTATGGAGCCGATATCTCCGATCGCATGGTCGATATCGTCATTCAGGCCGTGAAGGCGCAGGACAGCGCCTACAACCCGGATGCGGCTGCCATCGCCCAGATCAAGTCGCTTTTCACCCTCGCTTTGCCGCTCGTCCAGGGCGCGATCTGGGTGCTGATGCTGTTTACCGCCTACTACCTCGCCACCCGCATCGTGCAGATGTCCGGCCGGTCGTTGCGCCCGCGCGAGGACATTCCGTCGACGCTGCGCATGCACCGCAACGCGATCTTCATCTTTCTCGGCGGCCTGGTCCTCACCTTCCTCGGCGGCGCACCCGCAACGATCGGCGCGCTGATCTGCGGAACCTTCGGCGCGGGCTTCCTGCTTGCCGGTTTCGCCTCCTTCCATTTCCGCACACGCGGCAAGTCCTGGCGGCTTCCCGTGCTGTGGATTGCATACCTGTCGGTGCTCGTGTTCACGATCCCGGCATTCTTCTTCCTCCTGTCCGGCCTGATCGATACGCGACGCACCATCGCGGTCACGCCGGTTGGAAAAAACTGACCAACGAACTGGAACTCTGAAAGGAAACCAACATGGAAGTCATTCTTCTCGAACGTATCGCCAAGCTCGGCCAGATGGGCGAAACCGTAAAGGTTCGCGACGGCTTTGCCCGTAACTACCTCCTGCCGCTCGGCAAGGCGCTGCGCGCCAACGCTGCCAACAAGGCCCGTTTCGAAGCTGAGCGTTCGACGCTCGAAGCCCGCAACCTCGAGCGCAAGTCGGAAGCCCAGGCTGTTGCCGAGAAGCTCGACGGCAAGTCGTTCATCATCGTCCGCTCGGCTGGCGAAACCGGCCAGCTCTACGGTTCGGTTGCTGCCCGCGACATCATCGAAGTGCTCGCTGCCGAAGGCTTCAACGTCGGCCGCAACCAGGTCGACCTCAACCAGCCGATCAAGTCGATCGGCCTGCACAAGGTCACGCTGCACCTGCACTCGGAAGTCGAGATCTCGGTTGAAGTCAACGTTGCCCGTTCGGCCGAAGAAGCCGGTCGCCAGGCAAAGGGCGAAAGCCTGACCTCGGCCGACGCCATCTACGGTGTTGACGAAGACGCCCTCAAGCCGGAAGACTTCTTCAACCCGGAAGCCGAATTCGAAGGCGAAGAAGAATAAGCCTTAAAGGCCATTCAACACGCGAAAGCCCGGATCATCGATCCGGGCTTTTTTCTTGGTTGCGCGGCCGTTTCTGGCAATGGCTCTGTGGGCCTCGGCCGTCTTATCCGTGGGCGGCAACAGGCGCGACACCGATGTTCGCCTGGTCCGGCGCAACGCGCACCGGCGCGTCCTTGTCGACGCGTACGACGACCGAAAGGCCGGGCGACAGCATTTCCGCCAGCGGCTGGCCGGGATCGACGACGATGCGCACGCCGACGCGCTGGGCCACCTTGGTGAAGTTGCCGGTGGCGTTGTCCGGACGGATGATGCTGAACTCCGAACCGGCGGCGGGCGAGAACCGCTCGATATGCCCCGTCAGCTCGTTCCGCTGCAGCGCGTCGACCGCGATGGCGACGGGTTGGCCCGCCTTCATGCCGTCGAGCTGCGTTTCCTTGAAATTGGCGACGACCCAGACGTCGTTCGGCACCAGCGCCAGGAGTTGCGAGCCGGCCGTCACATATTGACCGATCCGCGCGCCGATCTCACCGAGACGGCCGTCCCGCGGCGCGACGATGCGGGTGTTGTCGAGATCGATTCGCGCGAGTTCGACGGCCGCTTCCGCCCCGCTCACCGCGGCTTGCAATCCGGCACGCGCGCCAAGCGTCGTCGCCAGCGCCTGCTTCGACACTTCCAGCCCGGCCTCTGCCTGGCTCACGGCAGCGTCGGCCTGCTCAAAGCCTGCACGCGCCTGGTCGGCATCACTGCGGGTCGAAACACCCTTTTCCGCGAGCGGGCGGATGCGGTCCCAGGTCGCCCGGGCCCGATTGAAGGCAGCCTTGGCACCATCGAGCTGCGCCTGGCTGGCGGCGATGCCCGCCTTGGCGGAAAGCTCCTGCTGAAAGGAATTGGCAAGTGCGGCTTTCTGCCCGGCAAGCGTGGCTTCCGCCTGCGCCACCCTCTGCGCATAGATGCGGTCGTCGATCTTGACCAGCAGTTGCCCGGCCTTGACCGTCTCGTAGTCGTGCACCGGAACGTCGGCGACATAGCCCGCAAGCTGCGGGCTCATGATCGTTACAAAGCCGCGCACATAGGCATTCTCCGTCGATTCCACCGAACTGTGGAACGGCGGCAGCCGCCAGGCGTAGAGCACAAGGGCGATACCGGCGATGCCGGCGAGAAGAACGATGATGCTCGTGGGAGAGCGCAAGGATTTCAACATGGTCGTCAACTCTGTCAATCAGGTGGCCGGCATCGGCGCAGGAGCGGACAATCTCTGCCTGAGCCAGTTGTAGAAGATGTGCAGCAGCAGCCCGGCGAGCGCGAAAAGCGCGACCGCCGAGGCAAGCAGGAAGGCGTCGTTGTAGGCGAGGATGTAAGCTTCGCGGGTCACCTGTTGTGACAACAACACGGTGCCCTCGCCGCCGAGCAGGGTCTTGTCGCCCATCACCTTGGCGTAAGCGGCGGAAAGCTGGTTGACGCGCTGGGCAACCAGAGGGTTCGAGAGCACGATCTGTTCCGCGAGAAGGTTGGAATGAAACTTTTCACGGATCGTGACGAAGGTACCGAAGGCGGCGGAGCCGATCAGGCTGCCGATGCTCTGGGTAAAGAGGAAGATCACAATGAAGCTGAGGATATAGCTCGGCCCCTTGGCGAGCGCCGCCTTGAAGCCGCGCGCCATGGCCGGCGGCAGGAAGAGCGCCGTTCCGGACGCGATCATCGCCTGGCTCAGATACATCTGCTCCGGCCGTGTCAGGCTGGTCGCCTGGCTGTCCATGTAGGCGCCGGCCGCCAGGAGGCCGAGTGCCAGAATATGCACGCGCTCCGCATGTTCAGGATTCATCAGCGCGGCGCAAAGCAGACCGCCGCCGATGGCCGCAGCAAGGATGATCCAATAGAGGGTTGCGACCTGCTCGAACTGGAGACCGAGCTGCTGGTAGAAGTTCGCAGCAACAGTCGATTGTTCGGAGGCGACCAGCCGGAAAATCAAGAGAACGGCGGCAAAGTGCACGATCTCCTTTGAAGCGATCCAGCGCACGTCGATCAACGGCACCGGGCGATAAAGCTCGATCAGCACCGCGGTCGTCAGCGTCGCTATCGAGACGACCAGCAGGACGCCGAGCCAAGGAGCCTCGAACCACCAGTAGAGGCGCCCCATGGTCAGGACCACGGCGAGGCAGCCGAAGGCGACGGCGACGAGGAGGTAACTCAGGATATCCATGCGCTGGATAACCTTGGCATGCGGGACCGGCGTCAGCGGCAGCAGGTAGATGATCGGCAGCGCGATCAGCGCCAGCGCCATTTCCAGCGTGTAGAGCGCATGCCACTGGCCATATTCGATCAAGGTCGGCGAGATCAGGCGGGTGACCGGCGCGGAAATCGTCGTGCAGGTGAGCGCCAGCGCCAGCCCGACGGTCAGTTTGCGCGCCGGCGGAAAGGCTTCGAGCATGTAGAGGAAGCCGAGCGTCGACATCGGTGCGGCGGCAATGCCGCTGATGAAGCGCACGACGATCGCCGAATGCAGATCGGAAACGAAGACGTTCATCAACGAGACGACGACGAAACCGGCGATGCTGATTTCGGCAAAACGGCGCAGCCCGTATTGGGCGCGGATCTTCACCAGCGCGATCGACAGGCTGACATTCGGCGCCATGTAGGCCGCCGAGAGCCAGCCGGCTTCGATGGAGGTCGCCGAAAGCGAGCCCTGGACCTGCGTAAGGTTGGCGAGCGCCAGGTTCATGCCGAGCCCCTGCGTCAGGAACAGGAGCACGGAGCCCAGGACATAGACCGCCGAAAGCAACAGACCTTTCTCGACGGGGGCCGGCACGGGGGTTGGCGCCGGTTCCGGCGCAATAACGGTTTCTCCGTGTTGGTCCTCGTCGACGGCCTCCGCGGCCTCAAGCTCGGAGGCAAGGCGATTGTCGTTTGCGGCGGCCGTCGCGACTGCGCCCATCGCCGTCACTCCCGCGCCAGCGACTGAACATTGTCGGCGATCGCACGAACCACCCGCTTTGTCACGGCAAGCTCGGCTGCGTCGATGCCTTGCAGCACTTCGGCCCGGATTTCGTCGGCAAGCCTGAGGATCTCGTCGGCAACGGTGCGGCCGAGTTCGGTCATATGGATTTGCTTGGCGCGTCGGTCGGAGACCTCGACCCGCCGCTCGATGAAGCCCTGCTTCTCCATGCCGTCGAGCAGGCGCACCAGTGTCGGGGTCTCGATGTCGAGTTCGTCGGCGAGCTCCCGCTGGTTCAGGCCATCCTTCTTCGTCAAGGCGAAGAGCGCGCGGGCGCGCGACAGCGTCAGCCCCTTCTCCTTCACCCGCGCATCGAACACGGCGCGCAGCTTGCGATTGAGCAGCGACAGGGCATCGAACAGTTCGCGGTTCACGGTGGGTTGATACATTGGTATCTTTTCCATATTACTAGCATGCTAATTATTCTGCCTCTATCTAATCCAAATGCGGTGGATTTTCAAGATGCGGATTTGAGGCAGAGGAGGACGGCGCTACACTTCGTTTCGTCGGGAAGGTTCGGGTGATTCGCGGCGTCAACGACCAAATTTGTGACGACGGCATAATCCGCACATTTGCGAGCCCCCGCCTGTGGATCAGTCGAACAACGGGAACAGCGCCGGGCGCGGTGACGTCGCTTCGCGACTGTGTCCCTCGTGCACTTGACCCGGCCCGCGCTAAAACGCAAACCGGTGCCACACCAGACAGAGGCAGAGATAAACGAATGAACGAAGCGTCGCGAAAGCTATCCCCTATCGGCAAAGATCAGGCGGACCAGCACTACCGCGAGGCCCCGAACAACCTCGAGGCCGAGCAGGCGCTGCTTGGCGCGATCCTCGTCAACAACGACGCGTACTACCGCGTGTCGGACTTCCTGAAGCCGGTGCATCTGCACGAGCCGCTGCACCGCAAGATCTACGAAGTCGCCGGCGACATCATCCGCATGGGCAAGATGGCGAACCCGGTCACCATCAAGACCTTCCTCAAGGCCGACGAGAAGGTCGGCGACGTGACCGTCGCGACCTATCTTGCGCGCCTTGCCGGCGCTGCCGTCTCGATCATCAACGCCGAAGACTATGGCCGGGCGATCTATGACCTGGCGCTGCGCCGTTCGCTGATCACCATCGGCGAGGACATGGTCAACATCGCCTATGACGCGCCGCTCGACATGCCTCCGCAGGGCCAGATCGAAGACGCCGAGCGCCGTCTGTTCGAACTTGCCGAGACCGGTCGATACGACGGCGGTTTCCAGTCGTTTAACGACGCCGTGGCGCTCGCCATCGACATGGCCGGCCAGGCCTTCGAGCGCGACGGCAGCCTTTCGGGCATTTCAACCGGCATCCTGTCGCTTGATGGCCGGATGGGCGGCCTGCAGCGTTCCGACTTGATCGTGCTTGCCGGACGCCCCGGCATGGGCAAGACCTCGCTTGCCACCAACATCGCCTACAACATTGCTGCGGCCTACGAGCCGGAAGTCCAGGCTGACGGCTCGTTCAAGGCCAAGAACGGCGGCGTCGTCGGCTTCTACTCGCTCGAAATGTCGTCCGAACAGCTCGCCACCCGTATCATCTCCGAGCAGACCGAAGTCTCCTCCTCGAAGATCCGCCGCGGTGACATCTCCGAGGCCGACTTCGAAAAGCTCGTCGCCTGCTCGCAGATGATGCAGAAGGTGCCGCTCTATATCGACCAGACCGGTGGTATCTCGATCGCCCAGCTTTCCGCCCGCGCGCGGCGCCTGAAGCGCCAGCGCGGCCTCGACTGCCTAGTGGTGGACTACATCCAGCTCATGACCGGCTCGGGCAAATCCAGCGACAACCGCGTGCAGGAAATCACCCAGATCACCACCGGCCTCAAGGCGCTCGGCAAGGAACTGAACGTTCCGATCATCGCGCTCTCGCAGCTCTCCCGTGGCGTCGAAAGCCGCGAAGACAAGCGGCCGCAGCTGTCCGACCTTCGTGAATCGGGCTCGATCGAGCAGGACGCCGACGTCGTGCTCTTCGTGTTCCGTGAGGAATACTACGTGAAGAACCTGGAGCCGCGCGACGAGTTCGACCCGAAGTACGAAGAATGGAAGATGAAGATGGAGCAGGTGAAGGGCACGGCCGACGTGATCATCGCCAAGCAGCGTCACGGACCGACCGGTACCGTGAAACTCGCCTTCCAGTCGGAATTCACGCGCTTCACCGATCTCGCCGATCCATCCTTCACCCAGTACGAAGAACACTAGGGTTCCGTGGGGGCGGCCGGAGCGGGCTGGGAAAAATGTTTGCGGTTTCCCAGCCCGCTCTCAATCTCAAATGGCACGTGCCTTTTGGCTGAAGCGCGCCGCGCCAGCACAAACCTCTCAGAACACGAGGCGCAGCAGCGCTACCGAGACGACACCGACGGCGACCGATACCAGGAGCGGCAGCCGTATGGCGGCCACGGCCGTCGCGGCAGCGGCGATCGTTTCCGCCGGGCCGGTCACGAAGGCCGTCGGCGCGATAACCGCCATCAGCACGGCCGGCGGTATCGCCTCCAGTGCGCGCTTCTGGCTTTCCCCGATCGTCACATACCGGATCAGCACGAGACCGCCGATGCGGGTCGCGATCGTCGCAGCCGCCATGGCGACGATGGCAAGCAGTGTATTTGGATCGACGGTCATGCATGGGCCTCCTTGCGTGCACCGGAGAGAAGCGCGACCACGACCCCGGCCGCAGCCCCGGCAGCGATGTACCAGACACCTGGCAGCAACTGATGCGTGAGCACGGCAGCACAAGCGCTAGCCGCCAGAACGGCACCCGTCTCCCGTCCTTTCCAGAACCCCATGACCAGCACGATGAAGACGGCGGGGAACGCAAAGTCGAGGCCGGTAACCTTCGGATCGCCCAGGAATGCCCCAAGCAACGCGCCCGCAAGGCTCGTCAGCACCCAAAGGCAGTAGAAAGGCACCGCAAGGCCCGCATACCAGGCAGGCGTCAGCTTGCCGTTGCTCGCCCGCATCTCGGCCATGGCCCAGATCTCGTCGGCCAGAAGCAGCATCGAGGCATAGCGCGCCGGGCCGGAGAAACTGTCGAGCTTGCCGCCGATCGAAGCGCTCATCAGCACATGGCGGATGTTGACGAGCAGTGCCGAAAAGCCAAGCGCCGCCCAGGACGCCGGATGCGTCCAGATATCCATCGCGACGAACTGGGACCCGCCGGCAAAGACCAGCGCGCTCATCAGCGCCACCTCGGCCGGCGCAAGTCCCTTGCTCGCCGCCACCGCACCGAACACGAGGCCGACCGGCATGACCGCGACGATCAGCGGCGTCATAGCAACGGCCGCGGCCCGAAATTCCTGGAACGCACTTCTTTCCTGCAACGTCCACGTCTCCATTCGCGCGATGCGCCGCCCTTCCACACAGGCGCGCGATCGCAATTGCCCGAGTGTTCTAGGACTCGGGCTGCGGATCGTCTTGAACGAAAGTGATCAGCCGGCGCGGAAGGCCCCAGGGGTGACGCCGGTGCGCGCCTTGAAATGACGGCTGAAATGCGCCTGGTCGGCAAAACCGCATTGATAGGCTGCGTCCACCGCCGACCAGCCGTGCCGCAGCAGTGTCTTTGCCGCCCGCACGCGCTTGTCGGTCAGGAACGCATGCGGGGTGATGTGGAACTCCTTGCGGAACGCGCGGATGAGGTGGGCGCGGCTGAGGCCGGCGACCTTCGCCAGTTCCTCGAGCCCGATGTCCTCGGCATAGTTTTCCGCCAGGAAGTCGCGCGCCCGGTGAACGGCCGATTGCTCGCGCGTTTCGATCGGCGTGATGATCGTGCTGCCGTGGCGCTCGAACATCGCGGCAAGCACCGCGAACATTTTTTCCTCCGCCTCGAGCGTCGCCCCCGACACTTCGAGCGTGCGGTGGGCCTGATGGAAGGAAAGAGCCAGGTCCGGCGCCTGCAAAACACGCTTGGAGAAGGATGGCGTGCCCTTGAAAGCGCGTCCGGTGACATCCTCGATGATGCTCACCAGCAGTTCGGCGCTCGGATAGACCATGCGATAGCGATAGCCGCTGCCGCCCGGATGACCGTCGTGAATTTCGTCGGGATTGATCAGATAAAAGTATCCGGGGCCGGCCTCCGAACGCTCGCCCTTGATCTTGCTGATCTGCGAGCCGGCCTCGATGGCGCCGATGCTGAAGGTTTCGTGCGCGTGCGGCGCAAATTCATGGGTGATGAAGGTCGCCGTCAGACATTCCATGCCCATGAAGCGGGAATCCCGCCAGAAGCGCGTGCGCTCGGCGCCCTCTATCGGCATGACATCGATGGCTTCTTCCTGCGAAATTGTCTGCATGGCAAAACCATAGTGCGCCTGCGCGGCTGCGTCTTGCACAAAAGTGCTCGTTTGCCTGGTCCATCCGCGAGGGCGCTACGACAGGGGAATATTTGCGACGCTCTGCGCTTGGCTGTATTGATCCTGGATCATCCACGCAGAGTGCCCGGCATGCTTCCTCCAGACTTCCTTTCCGCTTCCAACCGGCTCACGATCGATCTTGGCGCGCTTGTCGACAACTGGCGGGCCATGAACAAGCGCTCCGGCAAGGCGCGTGCCGCAGCCGTCCTCAAGGCGGATGCCTATGGCATCGGCATCGCGCAGGCGGCCCCTGCCCTCTATGCGGCCGGCGCCCGCGATTTCTTTGTCGCCAATGCCGAGGAAGGCGCAGCACTCCGTCCGCTTGCACCGGACGGCCGGATCTACATTCTCGCCGGGATGTGGCCGGGCAACGAGGCGCTGTTCTTCGACAACGATCTGGTGCCGGTCATCAACTCGGACGAGCAGCTGGCGGTGTTCATGGCCGCCCTTTCCGAGCGTGGCGACCACCCTTGCGTGCTGCATGTGGATACCGGCATGAACCGGCTCGGCCTTACGGTCGAGCAGGCCGTTGCGCTTGCGACAGACCCGGCGCGGCCGGCAAGCTTTTCGCCGGTGCTGATCATGAGCCATCTCGTCAGCGCCGACGATCCGGACCATCGGCTGAATGGCCTTCAACTCCGTCGCTTCCATGAGGTGTCGACTGCCTATGAAGGGGTCGATGCGAGCCTTGCCAACTCCGGCGGCGTCTTCCTCGGGCCCGACTATCATTTCGACCTGACCCGGCCGGGCATCGCCGTCTATGGCGGCGAGGCGGTGAACGACATCCCCAACCCGATGAAGCCGGTGGTGACCGCCGAAGCACGGATCATCCAGGTGCGCGACGTGGCCGCCGGCGGCACCGCGAGCTATGGCGCCTCTGCCCGCTTCGACCGCGACAGTCGCATCGCCACGGTGGCTGTGGGATATGCCGATGGCTATCACCGTTCCGTGTCCGGCGGCGGCGTCACGCTCAGGCAGGCAACGCCATCAGGGGCCTTCGGTTTCCTGCACGGCCAGAAGGTCCCGCATGTCGGGCGCGTCACCATGGACCTCAGTCTCTTCGACGTCACGGACCTTCCTGAAAGCGCGGTACGACCGGGTGATTACATCGAGCTCTTCGGCCGGCACATCGCCATCGACGATGTCGCGCGCGCCGGAGGGACGATCGGCTACGAGATGCTGACCAGCCTCGGCCGCCGCTATATCAGGCACTATATCGACAGCGTCTGACGCGCTCCTTCAGCTCATTTTTCGGTCATTCTTGCAGAAATTCACCTTTTGTTCCGCACTTTGCGGCATTATGTGACGATACAGGTGATTCTTTGCCGCCGACGTCCCCTCGCGACGTAGGCGGTCTCACATTCCGAAAGTCGATGCCGATGGCGAAAGCGCGTACCCAATTCATCTGCCAGAACTGCGGCACGATCCACACTCGCTGGGTGGGAAAATGCGAAGGCTGCGGCGAGTGGAACACGATCATCGAGGACGACCCGACGGCGGGCATCGGCGGCGGTCCGTCGCGCGCGCCGAAGAAGGGACGCCCGGTGGCGCTCACCACGCTCTCGGGCGAGATCGAAGACGCGCCACGCATCCAGACAGGCATCTCGGAACTCGACCGGGTGACCGGAGGCGGCTTCGTGCGCGGATCGGCGCTGCTCGTCGGCGGCGATCCCGGTATCGGCAAGTCGACGGTGCTGATGCAGGCAGCGGCAGCGCTCTCGCGCCGCAAGCATCGCGTCATCTATGTCTCGGGCGAAGAGGCTGTGGCGCAGGTGCGTCTTCGCGCCCAGCGGCTGGGGGCTGCCGACAGCGATGTGCTGCTCGCTGCTGAGACCAACGTCGAGGACATTCTGGCGACGCTGTCGGAAGGCAAGCGCCCGGATCTCGTGATCATCGATTCGATCCAGACGCTCTGGAGCGACATCGTCGATTCCGCGCCGGGCACGGTGACCCAGGTTCGCACCGGCGTGCAGGCGATGATCCGCTTTGCCAAGCAGACGGGAACCGCCGTCGTGCTCGTCGGCCATGTGACCAAGGAGGGCCAGATCGCCGGTCCGCGCGTCGTCGAGCATATGGTCGACGCCGTGCTCTATTTCGAAGGCGACCGCGGCCATCACTATCGTATCCTGCGCACCGTCAAGAACCGCTTCGGCCCGACGGACGAGATCGGCGTGTTCGAAATGTCGGACAAGGGCCTGCGCGAGGTCGCCAACCCGTCGGAACTGTTTCTCGGCGAACGCAACGAGAAATCGCCGGGCGCCGCCGTCTTTGCCGGCATGGAAGGCACCCGCCCGGTTCTCGTCGAAGTGCAGGCGCTGGTCGCCCCGACTTCGCTCGGCACGCCGAGACGCGCCATCGTCGGCTGGGATTCCGCACGGCTCTCGATGATCCTTGCCGTGCTGGAAGCCCATTGCGGCGTGCGGCTCGGCCAGCACGACGTCTATCTCAACATCGCCGGTGGCTACCGCATTTCCGAGCCGGCGGCCGATCTAGCTGTGGCTTCCGCACTGGTTTCATCGCTTGCCGGGCTTGCCCTTCCGGCGGATTGCGTCTATTTCGGCGAAGTCAGCTTGTCGGGTGCCATCCGGCCGGTTGCGCATACCGCACAACGCCTTAAGGAAGCCGAGAAGCTCGGGTTCTCCCAGGCGGTCCTGCCGTCCGCTTCGACCGAACTGCCGAAAAACGGCAATGGCCGCTGGAGCGAGATGGAAAGCCTGCCCGATCTGGTGGCGCGCATCGCGGGGTCGCGAAACGCGCTGAGACCGGTGGAGGACGAAGACTGAAAGATGCGGATGCCGCAGGCCGCCCTTTAAGGGCCGCAAACAGGCTGCAAATGCCCTGAACTCAGGGCCGATGGCGGATAGGCTTGAGGAGACCCGGACGAACCGGGTCCGGAGTAAGGACAAAATGCCCATTACAATTCTCGACGGTATCGTTCTCGGCGTCGCCCTGTTTTCCGCAATCCTGGCCATGGTTCGAGGCTTCTCGCGCGAGGTGCTTTCGGTCGCGAGCTGGGTGGGTGCGGCGGCTGCCGCCTACTTCCTCTACCCGCATCTCCTGCCCTACGCGAAGCAGTATACCAACAGCGACACGGTCGCGATGATCGGATCGGCGGCGGTGATCTTCCTGATCGCGCTGATCATCATCTCCTTCATCACCATGCGGATCGCCGATTTCATCATCGACAGCCGCATCGGCGCGCTCGACCGCACGCTCGGCTTCCTGTTCGGCGCTGCCCGCGGCATCCTTTTGGTCGTCGTCGCCATGCTGTTCTTCAACTGGCTCGTCGCTCCGCAGCAGCAGCCGACTTGGGTCACCCAGGCCAAGTCGAAGCCGCTGCTCGACAATCTCGGCAACAAGCTGATCGCGCTTTTGCCCGAAGAAGCCGACGCCACCATTCTCGATCGCCTGCGCGGCAAGGACACAACCGGCGAAGGCGAAGGCGAAGCGCCGGCAACGACGCCCGGCCAGGCACCTGCGACGACGCCGGACCAGGCGCCCGCCGACGACGCCCCGGCCACCAACGGCTGAGACAGGAACGATTTGCCGACAAAGCCCGCCCCGCGGGCTTTGTCCTTTTGGGGAATAACGCTTGCAGCCGTTTTCAGCTAAGATTGCTTGAAGACGGCGGGCCTGATCACGATATGCGCACCGGTACGGAGCAAAGGCGACTGTGATGACCGATAGATCCATCGAAATCCACGATGAACTCGAAGGCGATGAGCTGCACGAAGAGTGCGGCGTCTTCGGCATACTGGGGCACTCGGACGCGGCGGCGCTGACGGCGCTGGGCCTTCATGCGCTCCAGCATCGCGGCCAGGAAGCAGCCGGCATCGTCACCTTTGACGGCAAGCAGTTCTGCACCGAGAAGCGCATGGGCCTCGTCGGCGACCACTACACGGATCCGGCGACGCTGGCGAAACTGCCGGGCTTCATGTCGATCGGCCACACCCGCTACTCGACGACGGGCGAAGTGGCGCTGCGCAACGTGCAGCCGCTCTTTGCCGAACTCGAAGTCGGTGGCATTGCGGTCGCCCATAACGGCAATTTCACCAACGGCCTCACGCTTCGCCGGCAGCTGATCGCCGACGGCGCCATCTGTCAGTCGACGTCCGACACCGAAGTCGTGCTGCACCTGATCGCCCGTTCCAAGCAGGCGTCCTCTTCCGACCGCTTCATCGATGCCATCCGCCAGATGGAAGGCGGCTATTCGATGCTGGCGATGACGCGCACGAAGCTGATCGCCGCACGTGATCCGATCGGCATCCGTCCGCTCGTGATGGGCGAACTCGACGGCAAGCCGATCTTCTGCTCCGAGACCTGCGCACTCGACATCATCGGCGCGACCTATGTCCGCGACGTCGAGAACGGCGAAGTCATCATCTGCGAGATCCAGCCCGACGGTTCGATCACCATCGACGCGCGCAAGCCGGAGGTTTCGCAGCCCGAGCGTCTTTGCCTGTTCGAGTATGTCTACTTCGCCCGGCCGGACTCGGTCGTCGGCGGCCGCAGCATCTATGTGTCGCGCAAGAACATGGGCATCAACCTCGCCAAGGAAGCGCCGGTCGAGGCCGACGTCGTGGTTCCCGTGCCGGACGGCGGCACGCCGGCCGCCCTCGGCTATGCCCAGCAGAGTGGCATCCCCTTCGAATACGGTATCATCCGCAACCACTATGTCGGCCGCACCTTCATCGAGCCGACGCAGCAGATCCGCGCCTTCGGCGTCAAGCTCAAGCATTCCGCCAATCGCGCGATGATCGAGGGCAAACGCATCATCCTCGTCGATGATTCGATCGTGCGCGGCACGACGTCGGTAAAGATCGTGCAGATGATGCGCGAGGCCGGTGCGCGCGAAGTGCATGTGCGCGTCGCGAGCCCGATGATCTTCCATCCGGACTTCTACGGCATCGACACGCCGGACCGCGACAAGCTGCTCGCCAACCAGCATGCGGACCTCGCCTCCATGTGCCGCTACATCGGCGCGGACTCGCTCGAGTTCCTGTCGATCGACGGTCTTTATGAGGCGGTCGGCGGCGAAAAGCGCGATCCGAAGTCGCCGCAGTTCACCGACCACTATTTCACCGGGGACTATCCGACCCGCCTTCTCGACCAGGAAGGCGCCAGCAATGTCCGCAAACTCTCGGTTCTCGCCAGCAACGGATAATCAGACAGAAAAATGACGATCGATCTCAAAGGCCGGGTGGCCGTGGTCACCGGCGCATCGCGCGGTATCGGCTATTTCACCGCTCTCGAACTGGCCAAGGCCGGTGCCCATGTGGTTGCCTGCGCCCGCACCGTCGGCGGTCTCGAAGAACTCGACGACGCGATCAAGGCGGCGGGCGGCTCGGCGACGCTGGTGCCCTTCGACCTTGCCGACATGCCGGCGATCGACAAGCTCGGTGGCGCGATCAACGAACGCTGGGGTAAGCTCGACATCCTCGTTGCCAATGCCGGCGTGCTTGGCACGATCTCGCCGATCGGGCATGTCGAGGCGAAGGTGTTCGACAAGGTGATGAACATCAACGTCAACGCCACCTGGCGGCTGATCCGTTCGCTCGAGCCGCTGCTGATCAAGTCGGATGCCGGCCGTGCGCTGATCCTGTCGTCGAGCGCTGCACACAAGTGCAAGCCCTTCTGGGGGCCCTACTCCGCTTCGAAGGCTGCCGTCGAGGCTCTGGCCCGTACCTGGGCCGGCGAGACGCAGCGCCTGCCGCTGCGCATCCTCTCGGTCGACCCCGGCGCCACCCGTACGGCGATGCGCGCTCAGGCGATGCCGGGCGAGGATCCGGAAACCGTGCCGCATCCTTCGGAAGTCGCAGCCAAGCTGCTGCCGCTGGTTGGCCCCAACCAGACCGAGACCGGCAAGCTCTACATCGTGCGCGAAGACAAGATCGTCGACTACCGGCTGCCGGAATAAGCTTCGTCACACCGCTCAAATGAGAAAGGCCACCGTGTCGTCACGGTGGCCTTTTCATTTTGGGCATTGCCGGTCGGAAAGCCGATTCACGCCTCTCGCGGACTTGCGTTAGTCCTTGTCGCCCGGCAGGCCGTCGCCGCCGGTCGAAGGATGGGCCGGCCAGTCGCCGCCATATTTGCGCTGCCAGGATCGCGCGCCGAAGGGCAGCGTGATCAGGTAGCCAAGCGCCGTCACCGCCATCGTTTCCCATGTGTAGGTCATCAGCGTCGCGACGTAGAAGACGACGCCGAGGATGGCCGGCAGCACGAGGTCGCGGCGCACGCGGCTGTTTTCCGACTTGCCGGACCAGACCGGCAGACGGCTGACGAGCAGGAAGGCGATCAGCACCGTGTAGGCGGATGCGATGAGCGCGAAGGTGCGTTCTGGCGCCAGGCCCAGGAGGCCGAGATAGACCGGCAACAGCACCAGCATGGCGCCCGCGGGCGCTGGCACGCCGACGAAATATTCCGACTGCCAGGACGCCTTGACCTGGCGCTCCGCCATCACGTTGAAGCGGGCGAGCCTCAGGCCCATCGCGATCGCGTAGATCAGTGCCGCGATCCAGCCGATCGAACGCGCCTGGTCGAGGATGAAGACATAGAGCACGAGGGCCGGCGCGACACCGAAGTTGATGATGTCGGCGAGCGAATCCATCTGGCCGCCAAAGTTCGACGTCGCCTTCAGGGCGCGCGCGACGCGGCCGTCGATGCCGTCGAGAAAGGCGGCGAGCAACACCATGGCAACGGCAAGCTCGATGCGGTTTTCAAAGGCGAGCCGGATACCCGAGAGGCCGGCGCAGATCGCGAGCACGGTGATCAGATTGGGGATCATCAACCGCAGCGGGATTTCGCGCAGCCGTGGGCCGCGCGCGGTATCGCTCGAGCCGCTGGCGTCCTCGGACGCCTGCCGCGTGTCGATCGGTTTTTCCTGTTCAGAGCCTTCCATAGACACTCCTTATGCGCGGCGGCTGATGACCGGGCCCTTGGCCGAGCCAAACTCGGCGAGCACGGTTTCGCCCGCAACGGCAGTCTGCCCGACGCTGACGCGCGGCTCGGAGCCGGCCGGCAGGAACACGTCGAGACGCGAGCCGAAGCGGATCAGGCCGAAGCGTTCACCGGCCTCCAGCGAGCCGTTCTCATACTTCCAGCACAGGATGCGGCGGGCAACGAGACCGGCGATCTGAACGACGCCGATGGCGCCGTGTTTTGTATCGATCACCAGACCGTTGCGCTCGTTCTCCTGGCTCGCCTTGTCGAGCTCGGCATTGACGAACTTGCCGGCGCGATAGGCGACGCGGGTGATGGTGCCGGCCATCGGCGCGCGGTTCACGTGGCAGTTGAACACATTCATGAAAACGGAGATGCGCAGCATCGGTTCCGAACCGAGGTTCAGTTCTTCCGGTGGCAGGACCGTCGCGATCGACGAGACGCGGCCGTCGGCCGGGCTGATCACCAGATCGTCGTCGAGCGGCGTCATGCGCTCGGGGTCGCGGAAGAAGTAAGCGCACCACGCGGTCAGCACGAAGCCGATCCACATCAACGGCTCCCACAGGAAGCCAAGCACCAGCGACACGACGAAGAAGATCGCAACAAAGCGGTAGCCTTCCTTGTGCACCGGGACGAGCGTGTTGCGGATCGTATTGACCAGGCTCATGAACTCTACTCCAGATTTTCCGTGGAACGTGATCGTTTTCTATAAGTTAGCGCGGGATGCGGACGGAAAACCGCAAACGCTTTTCCTGCCCCCCGCTCTAGCGCGAAATGTCCCGGCGGGCAACGTTGCCCGCCCGGTAGCGACAAAACGCGTCGCGCGCAGCAAAGAAAAAGACGCCATCAAACCGCCGGCTCGCCGCGGGTGACGATGCCGAGATCGTCGCTCTCGCGCACGCGCTTCAGTTGCTCTTCGGCCTGCGTCGCTTCGCGCTGGCGGCTCCACATCGAGGCATAGAGGCCGTCGCGATCGATCAGCTCGCCATGGGTGCCGCGCTCGGCGATGACGCCGTCCTTCAGCACGATGATCTCGTCGGCGTTGATGACGGTCGAGAGCCGGTGCGCGATGACAAGCGTCGTGCGGTTGCGCGAAACGACGTCGAGTGCCGACTGAATCTCCTGCTCCGTGCGCGTATCCAGTGCCGAGGTCGCCTCGTCGAGGATCAGGATCGGCGGCGCCTTGAGAATGGTGCGGGCGATCGCAACGCGCTGCTTCTCGCCGCCCGAAAGCTTCAGGCCCCGTTCGCCGACCATGGCCTGGAAGCCCTCCGGCAGGGTGCGGATGAACTCGGCGATCTGCGCGGCTTCGGCCGCCGCCTCGACTTCGGCTTCGCTCGCCGAAACACGGCCATAGCGGATGTTGTAGGCGATGGTGTCGTTGAAGAGCACCGTATCCTGCGGCACCATGCCTATCACCGAGCGCAGGCTCTTCTGCGTCACTGTGCGCACGTCCTGGCCATCGATGGTGATCGCCCCTTCCTGCACGTCGTAGAAGCGATAGAGCAGCCGCGAGAGCGTAGACTTGCCGGCACCGGAGGGGCCAACGACGGCGACCGTCTTGCCGGCGGGCACTTCGAAAGTGATGCCCTTCAGGATCGGACGCGCCGCGTCATAGGCGAAATGCACATCCTTGAAGGCGATGGCGCCCTTGCCGATGACAAGTTCGCTCGCATTCGGGCGATCCACCACTTCGGCACGCACGTCGAGCAGGTCGAACATATGCTCGATGTCGGTGAGCCCCTGACGGATTTCGCGGTAGACGAAGCCGATGAAGTTGAGCGGGATCGCAAGCTGGATCAGCATGGCGTTGATGAAGACGAAGTCACCCAGCGTCTGCTCGCCACGCTGCACGGCAAGCGCTGACATGATCATCATCACGGCCGTACCGGCGCCGAAGATCAACGCCTGGCCGAAGTTGAGCCAGCCGAGCGACGTCCAGACCTGGGTCGCCGCCGCCTCGTAGCGTTCCATCGACTTGTCGAAGCGACGGGCTTCCATCTCCTCGTTGCCGAAATACTTGACCGTCTCGAAGTTCAGCAGCGAGTCGATCGCCTTGGTGTTGGCGTCGGTGTCGCTGTCGTTCATCGAACGGCGGATGGCGATGCGCCAGTCGCTCGCGCGCACGGTGAACCAGATGTAGAGCCAGACGGTGACAGCGGTGACGAGGAGATAGCTGAAGCCGTAGCCCCACCAGAAGATCACGGCCGTCAGCAGGAATTCGATCAGGGTCGGCACGCTGTTGAGGATGGTGAAACGGACGATCGTTTCGATGCCCTTGGTGCCGCGCTCGATGACGCGAGAAAGCCCACCGGTGCGCCGCTCCAGATGGAAGCGCAGCGACAGCTGGTGCATGTGCACAAAGGTCTTGTAGGCCAGTTGCCGGACCGCGTGCTGACCGACGCTTGCAAACAGCGCATCGCGCAGCTGGTTCAAGCCGGCCTGCAAAAGACGCGCGAGGTTGTAGGCAAGCACCAGCATGACCGCGCCGGTCATGAACACGGGCAGAAAGCCCAGGACATCCGGCTTGCCGTTCAGCGCATCGGTTGCCCATTTGAAGGAATAGGGAACGAGGATCAGCACGACCTTGGCGATGATCAGAATGACCGTCGCCCAGATCACCCGAAGCTTGAGATCGGCCCTGTCCGACGGCCACATGTAGGGCCAGAGATTGGCGATCGTATGCAAGGGATTGCTGGTATCGGCCGAAACGGTTTTCTTCTGGGGTGCCACGTTCTGATCCGCTCTTACGTTTGCGCGCTTGGAGGCAGATTGTTGCGCATCCAAGCTCTGCGCCGAGCCTTCCCTGTAAACGAAGACCTGCGGCGCCGTCATCACCGTTCAATGAAAAGCGGCGCCCTGTCGAAGGCGCCGCCCTTGGTCTGGAGATAAGCATCCGTCGCAGCCGCCGCAATGTCGGCGGCCGCCGATCGGCTGCTTATTGTTCTTGTTTCATGTGCTTCTTGTGAATTTCCCGCGATTCTTCGTCCGGCAGCGCCTTGTCCGGCACGCCGAAGACCTGACCCGGGCGAATGCGGTCCGGATCCTCGATCTGGTCCTGGTTGGCGAGATAGATCGTGGTGTAGCGCAGGCCCGCGCCGTAGACGCGACGCGAGATCTGCCACAGCGTATCGCCGCGACGGATGATCACCGAACTCTTGCTCTCCTTGAGCGGAGCCTGCTCGAGCGTCTGGGGCTGGTCGGGCGAGGCTGCAACGGCCGCGGTTTCGGTCGCCGGCTGCGCCGGTGCAGCGTCGTTTACAACTGCGCTTCCAGCACCCATTGCCTTTGCCAGTTCGCCCGGAGCCGGGGCATTGTCCTTCGGTTGGGCCCTCTCGGGCGACGCCGGCGTGGCGCTGCCCTGCTCGGCAAGGACCGCACCAACCGTTTCATCAACCTTGGCAAGTGCCGTCGCCACGCTCGATGCGTCCTGAGGTGCAGCCTTCAGCGCCGCGAGCGCACTTGCGGAGGCCTTTGCGGCCCGCGTCGCGGAAGCGACGAGCGTCTGGTCGGAACTGTCGGCGACGCGGAAATCGGCAAGCGACTTCAACGCAATCTCGGTCGCCGAACGGGCGGCGGCCAGTTGCTCGCCGTTCGGCACCTTGCCATTGGCATAGAGACCCTTCAACAGTGCGAGCGCCTTTCCAGCTTCCGCACGCAGGCCATCGAGACCCGCGGTTGCGGACGGCGTGCCCGAAGGTGCCACGGCCGCGACCTGCGATCCGGCGGGCCGGTCGAAGGGAACCGAAGCGCGCATCACGACCTTGGTGCCATCCTCGTTCAGCATGTCGGCCCGAATGATGTGGCTGCCCACCGTCAACTCGATCTGGCCGTCGACGACGAAGTGGCCCTTGTCGTCGGCTTTCATTTCGCCGACGAGCCTGTCGTCGGCATAGACGCGAACCAAGGCGCCTGCCTTGGCGCTGCCGGCAACGAACATCTTGCTGCCTTCGATCTCGACGGCGCTCACCTGCAGGCCCGGCACGCCAGAAAGCTTGGCCGGCGCAGTAGCGGTATCGACCGCCTGCGGCGTTGCGGAAGCAACCTCGGCCGGCTTGGCGTCCACAGCCGCTGTCCCCTCCACCGTATCCGGCGTCGTGATCAGCCGGCTCGCCATGCCGGGCTTCGAGACCATGGCAAGCAGTTGACCGGACGGATCCTTGGGAACAGAAACGGTCGCGACCTCCTCGGAGCTCTTCACCGCACCGTTTTCGCCGGTGCTGCGCAGCGTGAGCTGATGGTCACCCGCCGGAAGCGGATCGTCGAAGACCGCGGCAAAGTCGCCGGTCGCGCCGACATCAGCGGTGCCGACCACCGTATCGCCGCTCAGGATCTCAAGCTTCGAATTCGGCTGGGCATGGCCGGCGATCACCGTCGAGCCATCGGGCTCCACGCGCAACACATCGAAACCGGGAATGGCGGGATCGGTTGCAGGCGCATTGGCGGCAGTCGCCGCGTCGGCCTTCGACTGTTCCTGCTGCGGCGCAGCATCCGTCTTTGCTGTCTCGGCAGAGGCGCCAGCCGCCTGCGGGCCACTGGTCGCAGGCGTCGCCTCGGTCGACTGTGTCGCGGTGCCTGCCGCCTGCTCCGCCGTTGGCTTCTGGCCGTCGTCGCGCAAGTTCGGTTGAATTACGAATACCATCAACGCTGTTGCTGCCACGAGGACAGAAATGGCCACCCAGCCGGCCTTATTTTTGATCATGCCACTCTCCACACGGAGCGGAGCAACGCTCCGCGCATGCCCTCTCATCGGCCTGCGGTGCGGGCTTGCGCCGTCATTATAGCGCAACAGCAAGCAACTCGTCCGATTTCTTCAATCAATCACTGAAATTGCTAGCGATTCGCGATTCGGCATACAAGCAGCCGAAGGCACGGCAACCCACAGAAAGCCGGGTTTCCCCTCATTTTTCTTGACCCATGCTGCGCTGCAATGTTTTTTGGGGGGCATGAGCACCGAGAACAGCACGATTCGATCCATCTGCGTCTATTGCGGTTCACAGCCGGGACGCGACAATGCCTACATGGAGGCCGGCCGCGCGCTCGGCCGCTCCATCGCCGATCACGGGCTTCGCCTGGTCTATGGCGGCGGCACACGCGGCATCATGGGAGCGGTTGCCAGCGGCGTGCTTTCCAACGGCGGCGAAGTTACCGGGATCATCCCTGAATTCCTGATGGACAAGGAAGCGACCCGCCATTCGCTCGGCCAACTGAACGAACTGATCGTCACGGCCGACATGCACGAGCGCAAGCACACGATGTTCGAACGCGCCGACGCCTTCGTGGCTCTGCCGGGCGGCATCGGCACGCTTGAAGAGATCGTCGAGATCATGACCTGGGCGCAGCTCGGCCGTCACCGCAAGCCGATGGTCTTCGGCAACATCAACAATTTCTGGAGGCCGATGATGGACCTCCTGCAGCACATGCGCGAAGAGGGCTTCGTCCACACGGCGCATCTGGTGCAGCCGCTCGTCGTCAATGACGCCGCCGACATCGTGCCGACCATCCTGGCGGCCGCCAACGGCGGCAACGGCCGCGACGGCGAAGCCGAGATCATCTCCAAGCTTTGAGAAACCTGTTCAGCCAACAAAAAAGGCGCGCCCCCGGCGCGCCTTTTTTGTTTCTATTGCAACCGACATTATTCGGCGGGGCTTGCCTGCAGGGCGCGGCGCGCCCTGCTTTCAGCCAGCATCGCGCCGGTATAGATCACCAGCGCCGCCCAGATCAGGCCGAAGGCGATGAGCTTTGCCGTACCGAAGGGCTCATGGAAGACGAAGACGGCGATCACGAAAATCATCGTCGGCGCGATGTACTGCATGATGCCGATGGTCGAGAGGCGCAGGAGCTTGGCGCCATTGGCATAGATCATCAGCGGCACGGCCGTGACGATGCCGCAGGACAGCAGCCACAGGACGTCGGCCATGCCGGTGTCGCCGAAATGGCCCTGCCCCGTCGTCTCCAGCCAGATAATGTAGCCGATGGCCGGAACGCTCAGCAGCAGGACTTCCAGGAAGAAGCCCTGGTTGGGGCCAACCGGCAGGGTCTTGCGGAAGAAGGCGTAGAAACCCCAGGACAGGCAGAGGCCGATCGACACCCACGGCAGACCGCCGGCATCAAAGGCGAGCACGGCGACGGCGGAAGCAGCGAGCGCGATTGCGACCATCTGCGCCGGGTTCGGCCTCTCCTTCAAAAGCACGGCGCCGAGGAAGATCGAGAAGAGCGGATTGATGTAGTAGCCGAGCGCGGTTTCGATGGCGCGGCCCGCCCCGATTGCCCAGACATAGATGCCCCAGTTGATGGTGATGAGCACGGCAGTCAGTGCGGCCATGCACAGCATGCGCGGCGAGCGCAGTGCCGTCTTGATATCGTCGGTGCGCCCGAGCCAGAGCAGCACGAGACCTGCGAGCGGCACCGACCACACGATCCGGTGCGCCACCACTTCCGGCGCCGGGATATGGGCGACAGCCTTCATGAAGAACGGCAGGAAGCCCCAAAGCAGATAGGCGGTCAGCGCGAAGGCAAAGCCTTGTGCGGAATCGGTATTTTCGGCGGGTGCTTTCGGCTCGGCCATATCATCTTTTCCTGGTGTTTTGCCGGAGAGCCCTGGCGGCAATGGCCGCTCACCGGTCAGAAGGGAGGGCACAGCCAGTCGGCCGGCACGATCTCCCATTGGTGCGTCCTACCCCAATGGCCGGTGATGCACCAATTCATTTCCGTGAAGGGAGAATGAGTTTTGCTCACCCTCCCCCGGCCAGTTCATCAGCGTTACCGGGTCGATCGCCGAAATTACTCGGCGGCGATCAGCCCGACGTGGTCGCGGTTCTTGAGCAGCTTGAAGACGATACTGTCCATCAGCGCCTGGAAAGACGCATCGATGATGTTGTCGGAGACCCCCACGGTCCACCAGCGTGCGCCCGTGCCATCGGTCGATTCGATCAGAACGCGGGTGATCGCCTCGGTCCCGCCATTGAGGATACGGACCTTGTAGTCCGCGAGCTCCAGGTCTTCGATTTCCGACTGGTACTTGCCGAGATCCTTGCGCAGCGCCAGGTCGAGCGCGTTGACCGGGCCGTGGCCTTCGGCGACCGACATCATCGTCTCGCCGTCGACGACCACCTTCACCACCGCTTCCGACACCGTCTTCAGATGGCCGTTGGCGTCGAAGCGGCGCTCGACCATCACCCGGAAGCTTTCCACGTGGAAGAAATCCGGCACCGTGCCGAGAATGCGGCTGGCGAGCAGCGCGAAGCTCGCATCCGCCCCTTCGTAGGCATAGCCGGTCGCTTCGCGTTCCTTGACGATGGCGATCAGCTTGTCGAGCTTCGGGTCGTCCTTGCTGACGACGATGCCGCGGCGCTTCAGCGCGTTGATGAAATTGGCCTTTCCGCCCTGGTCGGACACCATGACCTTGCGCAGGTTGCCGATGCTTTCCGGCGCCACGTGCTCATAGGTGCGCGGATCCTTGAGCAATGCCGAAGCGTGGATGCCGGCCTTGGTTGCAAAGGCCGACGCGCCGACGTAAGGCGCCTGCTGGTCTGGCGAGCGGTTCAACAGCTCGTCGAAGGAATGGGCGAGCTTCGTCAGCTCCAGCAAGCGGTCGGCATCGATCGCCGTTTCGAAGCGACTGGAATAGGCCTCTTTCAAAGCAAGCGTCGGGATCAGCGTGACGAGATTGGCGTTTCCGCAGCGTTCGCCAATGCCGTTCAGCGTGCCCTGGATCTGGCGTACGCCGGCCTCGACCGCCGCAAGCGAATTGGCGACCGCCTGGCCGGTATCGTTATGGGCGTGGATGCCGAGATTGGCGCCGGGCACGCCGGCAGCGATCACGGCCGCAACGATCTCGCGCACCTCCGGAGGCTGCGTGCCGCCATTGGTGTCGCAGAGGACCACCCAGCGCGCGCCGGCGTCAAAGGCCGTCTTCGCGCAGGCGAGCGCATAGGCGGGGTTGGCCTTGTAGCCATCGAAGAAATGCTCGCAATCGACCATCGCCTCGCGACCGGAGGCGACCACCGCCTCGACCGAGGCCCGGATGTTGTCGAGGTTTTCCTCGTTGGTGCAGCCGAGCGCCACTTCGACGTGATAGTCCCAGCTCTTGGCGACAAGACAGATGGCGTCGCTCTTGGCCGCGAGCAGCGCCGCGAGGCCCGGATCGTTCGACGCGGAAACCCCGGCGCGCTTGGTCATGCCGAAGGCGACGAAGGAGGCCTTCTGGGTACGCTTGCGCCCGAAGAATTCCGTGTCGGTCGGGTTCGCGCCGGGATAGCCGCCTTCGATATAGTCCATGCCGAACTGATCGAGCAGGCCGGCAATCGCAATCTTGTCCTCGACGGAAAAGTCGATGCCGGGCGTCTGTTGCCCGTCTCTCAGCGTCGTGTCGAAGAGGTAGATGCGTTCCCTGGTCATGGCTCTCGTCCAAATATGCTCGGTTTACTTTTGCTCGGTCTTGCCTGCGAACTGGTCCGTGGCGCGGATCAGCCGGTCGAGGATGCCCGGCTCGGAATATGCATGGCCTGCTCCCTCGACCAGATGCAGCTCTGATCCCGGCCAGGCCTTGTGCAGCTGCCAAGCGTACTTCGCCGGGCACGGCATGTCGTACCGCCCGTGGATGATGACGCCGGGAATGCCGTGCAGCCGGTGGGCGTCGCGCAGCAATTGGCCCTCTTCCATCCAGCCGGCATTGACGAAGAAGTGGTTCTCGATCCGCGCGAAGGCGTC
Organism: Ensifer sp. EB106-05-01-XG146; assembly: GCF_058791875.1. Classification (NCBI taxonomy): domain Bacteria; kingdom Pseudomonadati; phylum Pseudomonadota; class Alphaproteobacteria; order Hyphomicrobiales; family Rhizobiaceae; genus Ensifer; species Ensifer sp. EB106-05-01-XG146. The sequence goes on along the minus strand of NZ_JBYTDX010000001.1, from coordinate 869,438 downwards.
AGCATAATCGTCGTCGGCGAAGGGCTCGCTGGTTGCGAGCTCCGGCAACAGCGTGATCGTCTCACCCTCCCAGATGCTCCAGGCCTTGGCGGCCGCAAGGCGTGTCGCCTTGTCCTCGCTCATCAGGCGGCGATGATAGGCGTGCATCATCTCGTGGCGCTCGTTCTCGGGAATGGGCGCGATGAAACGCTCCCACTTGTCCGGGAACATCTCCGAGACGCCGAACTGGTAGTACCAGTCGAGCTCGGCCTTGGTCAGCGTGTAGATGCCACGCAGCACCAGTTCGGAAACCCGTTCCGGGTGCTTCTCGGCATAGGCAAGCCCCAGCGTCGATCCCCAGGAACCGCCGAAGACCAGCCACTTGTCGGCGCCGGCCATCTCGCGCAGCCGCTCGATATCGGCGACGAGATGCCAGGTGGTGTTGGCTTCGATCCTGGCATTCAGCGTCGACTTACCGCAGCCGCGCTGGTCGAACAGCGTTACGTCGTAGAGCGTCGGATCGAACAGGCGGCGGTGGTTCGGCGAGATCGTGCCGCCTGGCCCGCCATGCAGGAAGACGGCAGGCTTAGCGCCCGGCGTGCCGGCCTTTTCCCAATAGATGGTGTGACCGTCGCCGACCTCGAGGTGGCCCGACGCATAGGGTTCGATTTCCGGATAAAGCGTACGCAGAACAGTCGTCATTTTCAGTCTTTCGTGAGCGGCCAGTGCACGGTGTCGTAGTCGGGATGCTGGCGGTTGGTTTCGAGAACGATCAGATGGCGGGTCGCCGAGACCTCGCTACCGTCATCCGTCTCCCTTGGTGGCAAGCCCGCGAGCCGTGAGAACCATATGACGCGGGATTCGACGCCGGACTGGTAAACGGGCTGTACGTCATCGGGGTCGTCGAGCGAGCCGAGCGCGATGTTGATGAAGTTCTCGTCGGGCATATCGTAGAACAGCGGCGTGCCGCAATCGCTGCAAAAACCGCGGCGCACCAGATGCGACGAGCGGAACCAGGACGGCTGGCCCCGGGTAATGTCGAACGTGTCTCGGGACGCATTGGCGAGCGGCATGAAATAGTTCCCGGTCGCCTTCTGGCACATGCGGCAATGACAGATATGCGGGTCCGCAAGCACGCCCTCGGCGCGGTAGCGCACGGCGCCGCATTGGCATCCGCCCGTATAGATGCGCGCGATGGTCACCGGAATGCTCCCGAGGGATGCCATTGATCGGTCTCGTGGTCGGGATGCTGGAACGAGATGATGCTTTCCTGCCTGGCGTAAAAATCCTGATCCTCAAGCACCGGCTGCTCGAAGATCGTATCGACCCAGGGCAGCCGCGAGGCGTGATTGACCTGGATTTTCGGCGCCAGATCGGTGCGATCGTCAAAGGTGCCGATGGCGATCTCAAGGCCACCCGGATGCCGATAGGTCATCGGCGTTCCGCATTTCGGGCAGAAGCCACGGTCGATGTTGACCGAGGACTGGAAATAGCTCGGTTCGTCCCGCACCCATTCGACGCCATCCTTCGGCGCCGTCACCAGCGCCGAGAAGAACGAGCCGAACTGTTTCTGGCACATGCGGCAATGACAGATCGACGCGCGTCCGAGTTCACCCTTGATCCGGAAGCGGACCGCGCCGCATTGGCATCCACCTGTTCGAACGTTTTCGGTCATCGCTTCTCCTCCGGGGGCCAGGTCTCGGTGTCGTGGTCGGGATGCTGATAGGAAACGAGATTGGTCAGGAACTCGATTGCGTCCGGATCTTCCAGCGTATGAACGCCAGGCAGATCGGCAACGTGATCGACATAGGGCAGCTTACCCTCGACTCCCCATTGGATGGTCGGCACGATGCCTTGCGGCTCGTCGAAGGCAGCGATCGCCAGCGCCATGCCATCCGGTGCCTCGTAGGTCAGCGGCGTGCCGCAATCGGCGCAGAAGCCGCGTCGCGCGGCGTTTGACGACTGGAAGCGCTTGGGCTCTCCGCGGGTCCAGGTCACATGCGCGCCGCGAACCGAAACCAAGGGCATGTAGAAATTGCCGCTCGCCTTCTGGCACATGCGGCAATGACAGACGGATGCGTCACCGAGCTTGCCCTCGACGCGGAACCGGACCGCGCCGCATTGGCAGCCGCCGGCATAATGGGGCCTGTTGTCGAGACTCATCGCAACTCCTCCTTAGCCCGGCGCGTGGCAGACGGCTTCGATATTGTTGCCGTCGGGATCGAATACGAAGGCCCCGTAATAGTCCGGGTGGTAGTGCGGTCTCAGCCCCGGCTTGCCGTTGTCAAGTCCGCCGGCGGCAATCGCCGCTTCATAGAAGGCATCGACCTCGGCGCGGCTGCGCGCCGAAAAGGCGTAGTGGCGGCCCGGGCCTGCCTCGGCCGTTTCATGCAGCCAGAAAACCGGCCGCTCGCGGCCACAACCACCGACCTTCACGCCGCCGGTGTGCTCCAACGGCACCATCATCAGCAAGGAGGCGCCAAGCGGAGCAAAGGCCTTGTCGTAGAACGACTGCGCCCGGTCGAAATCCGCGACGGGAATGCCCGTATGGTCGATCATCGCACGAACTCCTCTTTCATGCATGCGCTCCGCTTTCCGCTGCCCTTTCAGATGCCCTGTCCGAACCGATCAGAGCGATCGGACAGGGCTCTGGGGGCGGCCCACCGTCACCGTTTGATATCCCAGGTCGTCACCCGCTCGCCGGTTGCCGGATCCTTGCCGTCCTTCAGCTGAACACCGCGCGCCAGCAGATCATCGCGGATCTTGTCGGCTTCCGCGAAGTTCTTCGCCTTCAGCAGTTCCAGACGGGCTCGCACGCGGCTGTCGATGTCGCGGACCAGCCCCTCGTCGAGTTCGACCGCCTGCGGCACCACGCCGATCAGCGCAGCACTTGCGGCGAAGGTGCCGAGCAGTTTCGGATCGGTCGCCGCCTTCTGGGCGAGCGCATGGACCGCCTGGACGGCCGCGACCGTGTTGAGGTCGTCGGCAAGTGCGGCGACCACGGCCGGGTCGGCCTCACCCGTGGCGTCACCCGGCACCGGCCACTTGGAGAGCAGATGCTCTGCCTCTTCCAGCCGCTTCACCGAAAAATCGATCGGCTCGCGATAGTGCGTCATCAGCATCGCGAGCCTCAGCACGTCGCCCGGCCACTGGCGGCCGGCGAACTTTTCCGTGTGCAGCAGTTCGTAGATGGTGACGAAGTTGCCTTCGGACTTCGACATCTTGCGGCCTTCGACCTGCAGGAAGCCGTTGTGCATCCAGACATTCGCCATCACCTCGGTGCCATGGGCGCAACGGGATTGGGCAATCTCGTTTTCGTGGTGCGGGAAGATGAGATCCAACCCGCCGCCGTGGATGTCGAAAACCTCGCCGAGATAGCGGCTGCTCATGGCCGAGCACTCGATGTGCCAGCCGGGACGGCCCCTGCCCCACGGGCTTTCCCAACCCGGTTCGTTGTCGCCGGAGAGCTTCCACAGCACGAAATCGCCGGGGCTTTTCTTATGCGCCTCGACGGCGACGCGGGCGCCGGCCTGCTGTTCGTCGAGGTTGCGCTTCGAGAGCTGACCGTAATCGGCCATCGACTTGGTATCGAACAGCACCTCGCCGCCCGCCTGGTAGGCGTGGCCCTTGACGATGAGCTTTTCGATGATGTCGATCATCTGGGCGATGTTGTCGGTCGCCCGCGGCTGGACATCAGGATCGAGGCAGCCGAGCGCCCTGGCATCGTCGAGAAACTGCGTTTCGGTCTTCTCCGTCACCCGGCGGATCGCGTCGTTGAGCGGCAGGGTCGGATAGTCCCGCAGCGCCCGCGCGTTGATCTTGTCGTCGACGTCGGTGATGTTGCGCGCATAGGTGACGTGATCCGCGCCATAGACATGGCGCAGCAGCCGGAACAGGACGTCGAAGACGATGACCGGCCGGGCATTGCCGATATGGGCATAGTCATAGACCGTCGGGCCGCAGACATACATGCGAACGTTGTCGGGATCGATCGGCTTGAACTCGATCTTCTCCCGCGTCAGCGTGTTGTACAGCTTCAGTGTCGGCGTTCCGCCCATTGCCATTCTCCAAGATGCATACGACCGTAAAATACCGCGCCCGGGAGGCCCGCGCGTTTGTCATCTTGGATTTTAGGAGACGAAAACGGCCAGGCCAGCGGAGCGCTAGCGAATAATGTTCCGGCAGATAATGCAGATAACCGTTTTCATGGCCTCACTTATCGCGCGTCACCCGATTTCGGTCAAGAGGTCAGCCGCGTGCAAGCACAGCCGACTATCGAAAGGATTCCGCGGTCATGGATTTGTCATGATTAGGCTTATCTGAGATCGCCATGCGGAAAACAGATTCGCGGTGTAGTTGGTAGCACACCACGAAATCCTGTCTCCGGAGAGCGAGGAGGAGCGTCGCTTTCGTGAAGACGTACGAAAGCGACAGTGTATCCGGTTCGGGAAAGCATCAAGGAGTGAGTGCAAGTGAAAGCCGCAAAGACCAAAGACATCACCAAATCCGCCAACCTCGTCGAACAGTATCGCCCGCTCGGCCTGAAGGCCGTACTTGCCGCAGCGTTGCAGGTGAAGGCGAAGCCGGCTGGCAAGCTGACCAAGCGGCCAGCCTGACGGTTCCGACGCTCTTTTCCTTAAAAGAGAGACATCTGCCCGCCATCGGGCTCGGTCGGCTTGCCCTTGCCTTTTAGCTGGGCATCCGCAACCGACCTGGGCGTGACGGCATCCTGGATTTCGGGACCGGTGTTGACGACCTTGTTGACCTTGTCCGAGACAGGGATCGCCTCGAAGTAGTCCTCCGCGACGGGGCCGAAGAGATCGGCAACCTCGCGCGGCTCCTGCGTCTTGCAATCCAGCCAGCGGCCAAAATCCTCGGGCTGGATGACGACCGGCATACGGTCATGGATCTGCCGGATCGAGGCGTTGGCGGCCGTCGTCAGGATGGCCGCTGTGTCGACCTCGGAGCCGTCGGCCGAGGACCAGGTTTCCATCAGCCCGGCGAAAGCGACGATGCCGCCCTTCCGCGGGCGCACCCAATAGGCCTGCGACGGCTCGCGGCTGCCTTTCGGCGGCCGGCGCCATTCGTAAAAACCGGAGGCCGGCACGAGAACACGCCGGTGGCGCATGGCGGCGCGAAACGAGGCCTTGTCGATTGCAGATTCGGCCCGCGCATTGATCAGCAGCGGAAAGTCACGCGGGTCTTTCACCCAGCCCGGCACAAAGCCCCAGCGCACGAGCACCGCCTTGCGCTCCGGCAGGTTGCTGCCGGGTGCCGCGCGCTCGCCGGCCACGACAACCATGATCGGCTGGGTTGGCGCGATATTGAAGCGCGCCGGAAAGTCGTCGCTTTCCAGCAGGCTGAACAATTCCATCATTTCGTCGGGGGTCGCCGTCAGCGCAAAACGTCCGCACATGACATCGATGTGGCACTTCACGTAGGATGGGTCAACGCTACCGAGACGATTTGATTCCCTGATGCCGACCAAGCCCGAACTTGCTTCCTCCGTCATTCTAGAACGCGACAGCCGCTATCTGCTCGTTCGCCGGGCCAACCCACCGTCGGCCGACATGTACGCCTTTCCGGGCGGCCGTGCCGAGCCCGGCGAGACGCCAGAGGAGACAGCGCTTCGCGAATTGTTCGAAGAAACCGGCATCAAGGCGCGCGATCCGGTGCTGTTTGAAATCTACGATCTGCCGGGCAGGGAGTCCGAAGGGCGACACTTCCTGCTTTCGGTGTTCAGGGCCGAGGCGGATGCCGACGCGGTGGCCGTCGCCAGCGACGACGCGGCAGGGCTCGGCTGGTTCACCCCTGAGGAGATCTTCGCCCTGCCGATCCCCGACAGCGTGCGCGAATGTGTGGAAAGGCTCTCCGGCACCGGCGCGAACGCCGCGACATCAGGCGACGGCCTTGAAACCGCCGACAATTCGGGCTTGATGAAATCATGATCCCTGTCCCGATCCTCGCAAGGCTTACGCTCGCTGCAATCGCCCTGACGGTCGCCACTGGTGCGGCGGCGCAAAAAACACCGACGAAAGAGCCGGCCAAGACCGAGACCGCAGCCCCTGCCCCGGCCGCTGTGGAAGAAAAGCCGACGCCCTATGACCAGCGGCTGATTCGACTCTCCGAGATCCTCGGCTCCGTGCACTACCTCAGGAATCTCTGCGTCAAGGAACCGGAAGACGTCTGGCGCCGCTCGATGCAGGATCTGATCGACAAGGAAACCGCCACCGAAGTCAAACGACGCGAGCGGATGACTGCCGCCTTCAACCGCGGGTACCGCACCTTCGCATCGGTCTATACGAACTGCACAGGCCCTGCGATCGTCGCCGAACAGCGATATCGTGCCGAAGGGGCAACACTTGCGTCAGAAATCGTCGCCCGCTTTGGAAATTAGCAATAAATTAACCTCTTTTCTCACGACCCCGTGTCGTTTCGGGAAAAGGCTGCTAAGTTCGTTAAGAGAGTGGTAAGAAGTGGCGAGTCCGTCACGGTCGTTCAGTCGGAGTTCAGCCGAACGGCCATAATATGAACCGCTTGCACAATGGAAGTCGCATGGAACGAATGATGGAACCAAGCCTGACCGACATCGATGACATGATCGTCCACGAGAAGATGCAGGCTGCGCTGGAACACCAGAGCGAGGCCTGGGCGGACGGAATGGCCGACGGTATCGAGCCGGAAATCATCGCCGATGCGGCCATTGCTCTTGCCATGCGGGAAACCGTTCGGCTTCATGGCGAAGACGGCGCCGAAGCAATGCTCAATTCGCTTCGCGAGCGCGTGCTCGCCGGCGAATTCTCGCCCCAGCGCACGATTCAGTAATATCAGGACTGCCCGATGCATCGGAATCTTGCAAACCGGACCCTTCCGGTTCGCCTCGCCACACTGCTGTTGGCCGGTGTCGCCTTGACCACCCCGGCAGCGGTTTCCCCCGCCTTCGCTCTCAGCGAATTGCAGGGCGCGCCGCAACCCGTTCCGGCCGAGCAACAGCCTGCCGCCGGCGATCAGAAGGCGACGCCGCCTGCCGCCGAACCCGTTGCCGAAGAGCCGGATGAGGAAGAGACGCTTCCGCTCGAAATCCCGATGCCCGACCCGCTGATCAACAAGTCGGCGACAGCCACGAAGGAAGACGCTCCCGAAGCCGAAGAACCGGAGCCGACCGGGCCTGTCGAAGTCCTGACCGACGTTTCCAAGATTCCGGCGCCGGTCGCCCGCATGCGCGAGCTGATCGTCGAGGCGGCGGCTTCCGGCGACATCGAGCGGTTGCGCCCGTTGCTCGGCAAGGGCCCGAACCAGACCCAGGTCACCGGCGTCACCGGCGATGAAGACCCGGTGTCGATCCTGAAGAGCCTTTCGGGCGACCAGGAAGGCGTCGAAATTCTCGCGATCCTGCTCGACGTGCTGTCGACCGGCTTCGTGCTGGTCGACAAGGGCACGCCGCAGGAGGCCTATGTCTGGCCCTATTTTGCAGAAAAGAAGCTTTCGACGCTGACGGCACCGGAAAAGGTCGACCTGTTCCGCCTGGTCACCGCCGGCGACTTTGCCGACATGGAAGAATTCGGCAGTTACAACTTCTATCGCGTCGGCATCATGCCGGACGGCAAGTGGAAATTCTTCATCGCCGGCGACTGAGCGCCGGCGACCTGCTTGCCGATGACAGCCGAACATCCTACCTCTTCGCCAAGAGATCGCCGGTGAGACCGGGGCCTGAGTCGGCCACGGCTACCAGGTGATCGTTTGCTAGGTTAGCGCGGGATTCTCCCCTCCCGTCGAACAGGATTCGAACGATGCCCAGAGTTCGCCTCGACGATCGTGCGATCGTCTCCATTTCCGGCAAGGACGCCGAAGATCTTCTTCAGGGACTGATCACCACCGACCTCGACGCGCTTGCGCCCGACGAGGCGCGTCCTGGCGCGCTTCTGACGCCACAGGGCAAGATCCTGTTCGAGTTCCTGATCTCCCGCGACGGCGATGGCCTACGGCTGGAAACGGCACGCGACCAGGCCGAAGCGCTGCTGAAGCGCATGACAATGTACAAGCTTCGCTCGGCAGTCGAGCTTTCGATCAGGGCTTCCGACGCCGTCACCGTGATATTCGACGAAGCAGCACCGACGGGTGCCTATAGGGACCACCGTTTCGAGAAGGCGGGCGTTGCGCTCTTTCGCGCCTATGGGGAAGCCACCGGCGACACGGCCGGCGCAGAAGACCTCGAACGGCTGCGGATCGCGGCGGGCATTGCGAATGCCGGTGCCGATTATGCGGTGCAGGACGCATTCCCCCATGACGTGCTCCTGGACAAAAACGGCGGCCTCTCCTTCAAGAAGGGCTGCTACGTCGGTCAGGAAGTGGTGTCGCGCATGCAGCACCGCAGCACGCCGCGCCGCCGGGTCGTGATCGTTTCGGCGGACGCCGCCCTTCCTCCCACGGGAACGACGATTACGGCGAACGACAAGGCGATCGGCGCGCTGGGCACGGTGCAGGGCAAGTCGGCGCTCGCGATCGTGCGCATCGACAAGGCCGGTGAAGCCATGGCGAATGGGATCCCGCTGCTCGCCGGCGACGTGCCGGTGACAATGGTTCTGCCCGAATGGACCGGCCTCACCTTCCCGACCAGCACGGACGAGGCAAGCGCGTGACGGCGGCCCGCGCCTGGCAGCGCATGCTTTCCGGCCGAAGGCTGGACCTGCTCGATCCCTCGCCGCTCGATGTCGAGATCGGCGACATCGCCCATGGCCTCGCCCGTGTTGCCCGGTGGAACGGCCAGACCGCCGGCGATCATGCCTTCTCTGTCGCCCAGCACAGCCTGATGGTCGAAGATATTTTTCGCCGCAGCAACAAGTGCAGCACCGACGATTGCCTGCTGGCGCTTTTGCACGACGCGCCGGAATATGTGATCGGCGACATGATCTCGCCGTTCAAGGCGGTGGTCGGCGGCGGCTACAAATCGGTCGAGAAGCGGCTGGAAAGCGCCATCCACCTTCGTTTCGGCCTGCCGCCGCATTGCTCCAAGGAATTGAAGGACCGCATCAAGAAGGCCGATCATGTCGCGGCCTATTTCGAAGCAACGGTGCTTGCCGGCTTCTCCGTCGAAGAGGCGCGCAAGTTCTTCGGCCAGCCGCGCGGCATCACCCGCGAGACGCTGCTGATCGATCCCTTGCCGGCGGTCGAGGCGCAGCGCCTGTTCACCGAACGGTTCCTCACGCTGGAAGCGCAGCGCGTGCCCGCGCGCGCGGAAATCTGACATGCCCGGCATCATCGTTTCTCCGCTTTCCCGCATTGCCGAAATGGCCGTCCGCCATGGCTGCACCGAGATGATCAGCCTCGTCGCCAAGGGCCAGGATTTCCATCGCCCCGGCGTCATCGCCAAGGCGCGACATCTGACGCTCGGCATGAACGACATCACCTTTGCCGGCACCGGCGACCTCATTGCGCCGCAGGAAGACCATGTCCGGCAGATCGTCGCCTTTGCGCGCGAATGGGACCGTGCACGGCCGCTCCTCGTTCATTGCTGGATGGGCGTCTCCCGTTCGCCGGCAGCCGCCCTCATCGCCGCGCTCGCGGCCGAGCCGGACCAGGACGACGCGGAGCTGGTGCAGCGGCTGCGCCGCGCCTCGCCCTATGCGACCCCCAACAGCCGGCTCGTCGAGATTGGCGACGGCGTGCTTGCGCGCAATGGAAGGCTGATCGCCGCCGTTCGCGCGATCGGTCGCGGCGCGGATGCCGACGGCAATGCGCCGTTCCTTCTGCCGCTTGCTTCCGAAGGAGCAGCCGTTGCCGATTGAGACGCAGCCGACAACGGTCGAGATCGGCCTCAATGCGGCGATCGTCGCCGTCGTCAACCGCAGCCCGCGCATCCTCGCCGTCAGCGAAAGTGACGGCGATGCGCGTGACAGCCTGCCCTTCGGCCCCTTCGATCCGGCGCTCCACCGGACCTTTGAGACGAGCCTGCGCGATCGCGTCGAAAAGCGTACGGCGCTGAAGCTCGGCTATATCGAACAGCTTTACACCTTCGGCGATCGCGGCCGTCAGCGGCTGCCGGGCGAAGAAGGCAAGCACATGGTCTCGGTCGGCTATCTGGCCCTGACGAGAACCGATGCCGAAAACACCGAGCGGCTGGCCGAAGCCGGCGCGCATTGGCGCGACTGGTACGGCTACCTGCCCTGGGAGGACTGGCGGCAGGGTCGCCCGGCGGTGCTGGACCAGGCGCTCCTGCCGGCACTTGCCCGCTGGGAAACAGGTGTGTCCGGTGACGACCGAGCCGCCCGGATTGCCGGGCGCCGGGCGCGCATTCGCCTGGCCTTCGGCCTCGGCGATTTTCCCTGGGACGAGGAACGCGTGCTGGAGCGCTATGAGCTCCTTTACGAGGCAGGGCTCGTGCCCGAGGCGGCCATCGACGGCCACGGTAATGGCAACGACGTTCTGACCGCCGGGCTGGCGATGCGCCATGACCATCGCCGCATCGTCGCCACGGCAATGGCGAGGCTGCGCGGCAAGATCAAGTACCGGCCGGTCGTCTTCGAACTGATGCCGCCCGAGTTCACGCTGACCGATCTGCAGGCAACCGTCGAAGCGATCTCCGGGCGCCACCTGCACAAGCAGAACTTCCGCCGCCTGGTCGAAGGGGCCGAACTGGTGGAGCCGACGGGGATGACGCTGTCTTCCACCGGTGGGCGGCCGGCCGCCCTCTTCCGCTTCCGCCGCCAGATCCTCGACGAGCGCCCTGCCCCGGGGCTCAAGGTCGGTGGGCGATGAGGGCAGTACCGCCCACCAAACGGTGGATCGGCACCTAAAAACATCCGACAGAACGCCCTACATGTGCGGGGATGATGCTATAATCGGTGCAGTGGGACGCGACCGAACTTTCGCTGCCCGCAAACCATGCGGCGTTTACGACCGAGGTGACAACCATGCTGCTCGTCCTGACCCTGCTTACGTCGCTGCTCGGCACCTCGCCCCAATCGGGAACCGACGAAAAGCCGAAGATGCCCGACTACTTCAAGAACCAACAGGGCGGCGGCATGCAGCCGCAGACAACCATCTGCAATCTCAACAGCCAGGACCTGAACGGGCAGTTCCGGACCTGCCGCTACGACTGCGGCACGCAGATCACCGTCGGCGAACGTTTCTCCTGCCCGTTCATCATGCAGCGTTGACGTTCAAAACCTCGGTTAGCTTCTGAAAAGACGCAACTCCGGACGGAAAACCGCTTCGCACTTTTCCTGGAGTTGGCCTCTTTTGGGCGCAACTCCGGACGGAAAACCGCTTCGCACTTTTCCTGGAGTTGCTTACCTTTCGATCACCACATCAAGGCCGATGTCGAGCGTCGGGGCGGCCATGGTGATCTTCGAGGTCGAGATGTAGTCGACGCCGCTCTCGGCGATTGCCCGCACCGTATCGATCTTGACGTTGCCTGAAGCCTCCAACCGCGTCCGGCGGGCATCGACCGCATAGGCGTCGGCGGAGAGCTGCCAAAACGCGCGGTTGACCGCAACGGCCTCGCGGAGCAAGTCCGGCCCCATGTTGTCGAGCAGGATGACGTCGGGTTGGGCCGTCAGCGCCTCGCGCATCTGATCGAGGCCATCGACCTCGATCTCGATCTTGACGAGATGGCCGCAATAGGCACGCGCCGCATGGACGGCGCTGGCGACACCACCAGATACGGCAATGTGATTGTCCTTGATCAGCACGGCATCGTCGAGGCCGTAGCGATGATTGGAGCCACCGCCCAGACGCACCGCGTATTTTTCCAGCGCCCGCAGCCCAGGAATGGTCTTGCGGGTGCAACAGACCTTCGCACGCGTGTGGGCGATCTCGTCGGCGAATTTCGCCGTATAGCTTGCGATGCCCGAAAGGTGCATCAGGAAGTTCAGGCCGACACGTTCGGCCGACAGCAGCCCGCGGGCGCGACCGGAGATCCGGGCGATCGCCGTGCCCGGCGCGACCCGGTCACCATCCGCCACCAATGCCTCGAAGTGGATCGACGGATCGACCAGACGGAAGGCGGCACGCGCAAGCTCCAGCCCGGCAACAACACCCGCATCGCGCACGTTCATGCCGGCCTTTGCGGTCAGCTCCGGCCCGATGGTCGAGAGCGTGGTAATGTCGCCGGCGCGGCCGAGATCCTCGTTAAGTGCGGCACGCACCTGGTCCTCGATCATCAGTGCGGGAAGTTCGGGGCGGAGGGCTGCGGTCATCTGCTTTTTCGTCCTTGAGTGTCGGTCCATGCAAGCGGCGCGCGTGAAATCACGCCGCTTCCGTCTCCGCCAGTTCGCTCGCCAGGCGGTTGGCGTCGGCGAGCGTCAGATAGGTGCGGCGGCGCCATTCCGGCTGTTCCTGTGGGCAATCGGCGCGGAAGTGACCGCCGCGGCTTTCCGTGCGCCGCAGCGCGCCGACGGCGATCAACTTGGCCGTGGTAATAATGTTGGTGAAGCGCATGCGGGTGTTGTCGCGCTCGAGCTGTGCGATCTCGCGGATCGCCTTTACCAGGCTCTCGCGGGTTCGGATCACGCCGACGCAATCGCTCATCACCTGGCGCAGGATCTTCAGTTGCGGGCTGTCTTCGACGGTCACCGGATCGTCGTTCTCGCCGGCATTATCGCCCCATTCGGTAAGCTGCGGCGTCGGCAGCGTGCCCTTGATGTTTTCGGCGATGCGGGCGGCAAAGACGACGGCTTCGAGCAGCGAGTTGGAGGCGAGCCGGTTGGCGCCGTGCACGCCGGTGGAGGTCACTTCTCCAGCAGCCCAGAGACCATCGATCGAGGTGCGACCTTCGGCATCGGTGAGCACGCCACCCATGTGATAGTGAACCGCCGGCACGACCGGGATGGCTTGCGTCACCGGATCGATGCCGGCCGCCATGCAAGAGGCATAGACCGTCGGGAACATCTCGGGGAAATGCTTGCCCACAGCCTTGGTGCAATCGAGGAACGCGCCGCGGCCGGCCTGGACCTCGGCAAAGACACCACGCGAAACGATGTCGCGCGGCGCAAGCTCGCCGTCCGGGTGGATATCGAGCATGAAGCGATGGCCGGCGGCGTTCAGAAGCTGGGCGCCATCACCGCGCAGCGCCTCGGTCGCGAGCGGCGCCGGATCCTTGCCGATGTTGATCGCCGTCGGGTGGAACTGCACGAATTCCGGATCGGCGATGATCGCGCCGGCGCGGGCGGCCATGCCGAGCCCCTGCCCGCACGCTTCCCACGGGTTGGTCGTGACAGCATAGAGATGACCGATTCCACCGGAGCAGAGCACGACGGCACGGGCCGGGAAAGCCACACGCTTCTTCGACTGGCCGGCATCGGGCCGGGCGATGACGCCGGAGATGAACCGGCCTTCGCGCACGAGTTCCTCGACTACATAGCCTTCGATCACGCGGATCGAAGGCGTCCGGCGGACGGCGGCAATCAGCGCTTCCATGATCGCCTTGCCGGCCATGTCGCCCTTGACGCGGACGATGCGTCGCTCGGAATGGGCCGCCTCACGCGAGAGCAGCAGCTTGCCTTCGAGATCGCGATCGAAGGGCACGCCGTATTCGAGCAGATCGTGAATGCGCGCCGGGCCTTCGGCCACCATCATGCGCGTCATCTTCTCGTCGACGATGCCGGCACCGGCGGCCAACGTGTCAGCGACATGTTTCTCGAAGGTGTCGCCGGGGCTCATGGCTGCGGCGATGCCGCCTTGAGCCCAGGCCGACGAGGCGCCGTGGCCGATCGGGGCTGCGGCAAGGATCGTCACCGGTCTCGGGCTCAGTTTCAGCGCGCAGAAGAGGCCGGCCAGGCCGCCACCGACGATGACGATATCGTCAATCCCGTTGAAGGATTGCGGGCGGAAATGGTCGGTCAGCATGATTCATTCTCCTCCAATGCGCATGCCTGCATCCGGTATGACCCGGCGGAAATTGTTACTGCTTGAGGTTCACCATGCGCTCGACCGCAAGGCGGGCGCGATCGGCGATATCAGGATCGACGAGAACCTCCTCCGTCATGGTCAGCAGGCTGTCGAGGATCTTCGGCAGCGTGATGCGCTTCATGTGCGGACAGAGGTTGCACGGCTTGACGAACTCGACGCCTTCGATCTCGGCCTGGATGTTCGACGCCATCGAGCACTCGGTAACGAGCAGCACCTTCGACGGGCGATTGTCCTTGACGTAGTTGATCATGCCGGAGGTCGAGCCGGCGAAGTCGCAGACGGCGATTACGTCCGGGTGGCATTCCGGATGACCGATGATCTCGATACCCGGATTGGCTTCCTTGTAGGCGAGCAACTCGGCGGCGGTGAAGCGCTCGTGCACCTCGCAGTGGCCCTTCCAGGTCAGGATCTTCTTGTTGGTCTGGCGCGCGACGTTCATCGCCAGGTATTCGTCGGGAATGCAGAGAACCGTGTCGGATTCCAGGCTCTCGACGACATCGAGCACGTTCGACGAGGTGCAGCAGATGTCGGTCTCGGCTTTCACGTCGGCAGACGTGTTGACGTAGGTGACGACGGGAACGCCGGGGTAGCGCTGCTTCAGCAGGCGGACATCGGCGCCGGTGATCGATTCCGACAGCGAGCAGCCTGCCTTGGCGTCGGGGATCAGCACGGTCTTTTCCGGACTCAGCAACTTCGACGTTTCGGCCATGAAGTGCACGCCGCACTGGATGATGATTTCCGCATCGACTTTGGCAGCATCGCGCGCGAGCTGCAGCGAGTCGCCGACGATGTCGGCGACACAGTGGAAGATGTCCGGCGTCTGATAGTTATGCGCGAGGATGACCGCGTTACGCTCCTTCTTCAGCCGGTTGATGGCGTGCACATAGGGCGCGTAGACCGGCCACTCGATCGCCGGGATGAAATCCTTGACCTTCTCGTAGAGATGCTCGGTTTCGCGCGCGATCGCCGGCGTAAAGGCGAGCTCGGGCCTTTCGATGATGCCGAAGCGCTCAGCGGCGCTGACAAAAACCGGTTTCGCCACGGCCGCGGTGCGGGGTGCAAGGCGCGTCATCGACATCTCCTCTCCGCCCCTCTTCCTGGGCGGGTTTTCAATTATGCTCACTCTGAGCATAATTGAACCAAAACAAAAGCGGCAAAGCCGCATGGGTTGATTTAGAAAGTTTTGTGACAGAATTCAAGAATAGAAGCGCCGCTTTTCGCGGCGCTTCTGATTTTGGTTCGCGATCAGGCCATCGCCGGCCGTGCCACGCCCTTCTCCTCGATCGGCCAGTGGACGATTGCAGCGAAGACGCCGAGGGCTACACCGAGCCACCACACCGGATCGTAGGAACCGAAGTGGTCGTAGAGGTAGCCGCCCATCCACACACCCAGGAATGAGCCGACCTGGTGCGACAGGAAGACGATGCCGCCGAGCAGGCCGAGGTGGCGCGTACCGAACATGATCGCGACCAGCGCATTGGTCGGCGGCACGGTCGAAAGCCAGAGCAGGCCCATAACGATGGCAAAGACGATGACCGAGGTCGGCGTCTGCGGCAGCAGCAGGAAGGCCGTCACCGCCACCGACCGCGCGATATAGATCAGCGCCAGGAAATAGGGTTTCGAGTAGCGCTGGGCGATGAAGCCCGCCGACAGAGAACCGATGATGTTGAAGAAGCCGATGAGTGCCAGCGCGATCACCGCATAGCGCGCGTCGATGCCGATATCGCCTATGTAAGCCGGGAAGTGCGCGGTGATGAAGGCAACCTGGTAGCCGCAAACGAAGAAGCCGGAAACCAGCAGCAGGTAGCTCTTGTGGCCAAGTGCCTCCTTCAGCGCCTCGCCGATCGACTGCTTGAATTGCGCCTCGCTCTGGCGGCCGGAGGACGCGTTGCCGCGCAGCGGGATCGCGAAGAACGGCACCACCAGCATGAGGACACCGAGATAGACCAGGCTGTCCGACCAGCCATAGGCCGAGATCAGCCCCTGGCTCAGGGGCGCGAACAGGAACATGCCGGCCGAGCCCGCCGCCGTGCAGATGCCGAAGGCGAGCGACCGTTGATGCGGCGTGACGTTGCGGGCAAAGGCGGAGAGCAGGATGCCGAAGGAGCCGGAGCCCACCGCCATGCCGACGAGCACGCCGCCGCCGATGTGCAGCCAGATCGGCGCGTTGGCGAAGGCCATGATGAAGAGCCCTGCAGCGTAGAGAAGGCCCGACATGGCGAGCACGCGCCACGTTCCGAACTTGTCCGCGATCGCGCCGAAGAAGGGCTGGCTCAGGCCCCAGCAGAGGTTCTGCAATGCCATGGCAAGGCCGAAGGTCGTCCTGTCCCAGCCCGTATCGGCGAGCATCGGCAGCTGGAAGAAGCCCATCGCCGAGCGCGGGCCGAAGGTGAGCATCGCAACGACCGAGCCGGCCGCAATGATCAGCCAGGGCATCTCCTGACGGGCACTGGACGGCGCGGATGCTCCGGA
The DNA here is from genome assembly GCF_058791875.1 of Ensifer sp. EB106-05-01-XG146. NCBI lineage: Bacteria > Pseudomonadati > Pseudomonadota > Alphaproteobacteria > Hyphomicrobiales > Rhizobiaceae > Ensifer > Ensifer sp. EB106-05-01-XG146. The sequence goes on along the minus strand of NZ_JBYTDX010000001.1, from coordinate 853,079 downwards.
AACAGCGGACATGGAATCTCTCCGATTGATGGAGCGCGATCCTAGGCGGCTGCTAAAACAGATAAAAGCCAATTAAATTGACGCCGCAATCACCGGAATTGATGCCTTGATCAAGCGGCGCTGCGGAACCGGTCGCGAAACGCTCTCGGCGTCATGCCCTTGGCCGCCTTGAACTGGCGATTGAAGTTGGCAAGCGAACGATAGCCGACGGCATCGGCGACATGAGCGATCGAACGCGCCGAACCACTGAGCAGCGCGCAGGCCTCGCCGATCCGCAGGCGCATCAGATATTCCGAGACCGGCATGTTGAGGTGGCGCAGGAACAGGCGGTGCAGGCCGGAAAGGCTGAGCGCGGCCAGATCCGCGAGTTCGTCCATCGACGGGTTTTCGGCGTAATGCAGGTGGATATGGTCGAGCACCCGGTCGAGGCGGCCGCGGTCGACCGATCGGCCTGATGGCGTGACGACCCGGCTCGACAGTGGTGTTACCGCCTGCTCGCGCGCCAGGATCGTCAGCATCGACAGGACGTCCGGCAGGCGCTCCTCCGGCGCCAACCGGCGCAACCCTTCGAACAGCGGCCGCACGCGGGTGGCCACTTCCGGCGTGAACTGCAACCCTGGAGCCGAACGCTCGAACATCGCCTTGACGCCGGCGAGTTCGACGAAGCCTTCCTCCACGCGCTCCACCCATTCCGGATGGAACCAGAGCACCAGCGCCACGTGCGGTTCGGCCTCGTCGACCTTGCCGGCGGAGTGCCAGGTGTGCGGCAAGTTGGAGCCGACCAGCACGAGATCGCCGTCCTCATAGGCACCGATATGGTCTCCGATGAAGCGCTGGCCGCGCGAGTTGAGCGTCAGCGTCAGTTCGAACTCGGGATGATGGTGCCATTGGAACGGGATGGCATCGTCGAGCCGGCGGTCTAGCAAGATTGATGAGGCATTGGTCGGCCTCGAGATCTTCTGCAAAACAGCCTTCATGTTGCACCATTCTATCCTCAGAAGCCAGAATAGTATCAATGTAGGCAGGCTGCGTGCAACAGCGGCACCGTTGAAAGGGCTAGGTTTTCTCCATCACCAATCAAACCTGCCAGGCGAGGAGATCCACATGCAGCCACTCAGAGACAGTCACCCGACGGCGGCCCATCTCGATATTCAACTGAAGGACATCCGGAAGCGGCTGCCTCTGCGCGTGCTTTCGGAAGCGGACTGGCAGCACTGGATCACCAAGGGCTACGTCATCGTCCGTCAGGCGGTACCGGCGACCAATGTCGAGCGGCTCGTCGAGTTGCTCTGGCGCTTCGACGAAAAGGATCCGGTCGACCCTTCGACCTGGTATGCGCCGCAGCGACGCGAGCACAAGATGAAGGAACTCAACAACACCGGCATGCTGGAGATCTACAATCACCAGTATCTCTGGGACAACCGCCAGGAGCCGCGCATCTACGGCGCCTTCGTCGACATCTGGGACCGCGAAGACCTGTGGGTGACGATCGACCGCGCCAACCTCAACCCACCGAAGAAGGTCAAGGGCAATCCCAACGGCTTCATACATTGGGACGTCGACACCTCAATCCGGCCGCTGCCGATCGGCGTTCAGGGCGTGCTCAGCCTCAAGAAGCAGGACGGCGACGTCGGCGGCTTCCAATGCGTGCCGGAACTGTTCGAAAACTTCGAAAGCTGGGAGAAGACTCAAAGCGCCGACCGCGACCCGATGCACCCCGACATGACCGGTCTTTCGACCGTCAACATCGAGATGGAGGCCGGCGACCTGATGATCTTCAACAGCCTGCTGGCCCACGGCGTGCGGCCCAATCATTCCGATGGCCGCGTGCGCATGGCGCAGTACATTTCGATGCATCCGGCAGAATGGGGCAATGTCGCCGAGCGCGAGGAACGGGTGCGCCTGTGGCGCGAGCTCGACCATCCGAAGCGCGACGCCTTTCCCGGCGACCCGCGCGAATGGGAAAAGCACAACGCCTCCCCCGCCAGCCTTTCGGATCTGGGCGCCAAGCTTCTCGGTATCACGCCCTGGGCTTGATACCGAGAAACGCGTGAGATCGTTTCCGTCCGGAATTGCTTCTGAACTAAGCCGAAGCACGCACCTTCATCGGCCAGCGCTCGCCGCGTCGGCCGATGATCTTGACCTCATCGCCGAGCTTCACGGTGCCTTCGCTGCGCGGCACCGCATTCCAGCCGAAGAGCACGCCGGTCACGCGGCGGTCGGCCGACATGCGCTTCTCCGCCAACCCCTGGATCGGATTGCCGCCGATGCGCTCGCCGGTGATCTGGTCCTGGGTCGTCATGATGCAGCGCGAGCAGGGTTTGACGAGATCGAAGCGGATGCCGCCGATCTCGACGCTCTCCCAGAAATCCTCCTCCCAGGCTTCATCGCAGTCGACGAGGATGTTGGTGCGGAACCGTTCCATGCCGACCGGTTCCTGGCCCTTTTCGGCGAGCGTCCGGTTGAGATCGGCAAGCGAACCCGTGGTCGTGATCAGGATCGGAAAGCCATCGGCAAAGCCGACGGGTGCGGCCGCTCCTGCCCATTCGGCGCCGACGAGCCGTTCGGCCGAGGCGTCCATATGGGCGAGCCTGACCGGGCGGCCGAACCATGAAGAGAGAACCTCGTCCGTCGTTTCATCCGACACGGCGGCATCGACCTCGCTGCCCCAAACGACGACGTTCAGACGACGGTCCGGATCGAAGCGGACGGAGATCTCCCGCTCACCCATCCTCAGGTGCACGCCGCCATCGATGTGGCTCGCCTCAACCTGCGCCAATGTCTGCAGTTCGCGCTGGGTGATAAAGCGCCCATCCGGCTGGATCAGCATGAAACGCCGGTCACCCTCGACGCCGTCGAGATTGACCGAGACCGTCTCGCGGGCAATCGCGCGACCGCTCTTCAGCGGATGAATATTGAGGCCGGTCACCTTCATGGACAGTTCCTTCCATCTTCAAAAACTGATTCAAGCGCCTGACGATCCGATTCACCGGGCGGCTGCAATCCGTTGAAAGGCCTAGATCATTTCTCGGTTTGATGGAAACGGAGAAATGTTCCGGTGCAATCGGCGCGGCACAATCGCTCGCAGAAAAGCGCCCCACGCCCTTCCCGGCAACTAGATTTCATCCAGCATCATGGCGAGCACGTCGCGTAGCCGCTGCTCACGCTCGTGAGCCAGACGGCGGCCGGCCTCGGTCTTGAACCCGTCAGCGAGCCGGAAGAGCTTGGTCTCGAAATGATCGATGGCGAAGGCCTTGTCATCGAGCGCCCGCGCCTCAGCCAACGGATCGAGCGGGTCGTAAAGGCCGCTGCCCATGCGCCCGGCGATGTAGAAGCAGCGGGCAGCGCCGACCATGCCGATCGCATCCAGCCGATCGGCATCCTGAAGGATCTTCGCCTCCAGGGTTTCCGGCGGGATGTTCGCCGAGAAGCTGTGCGTCAGGATGGCGTGCGCCACCGCGGCAATCTCATCCGTGCCCCAACCGAGATCTTTCAGAATGCCCGTCGCCTTTTCGGCCGCCAGTCGTGATGCCTGCGTGCGCAGGGGCGAGTTCTTCTCGACCGAGACGCAGTCATGCAGCAGCACCGCGGCGGCGAGCAAACGCGCCTCACTGCCCTCCTCCGCCTGGATGCGGGCGGCATTCTTCCAGACACGGATCAGATGTGCGGCATCGTGCGAGCCGTCATCGGCGGCGAAGGCATGCGGCAGCAACGCCGCCGCAAGTTCCTCATGCGGCGCGAAGGCGGCCGCGAGTTTCGAAATCTCTGTCATGATGTCCTATTGCTGTTCGGCAGGCTTTGCCGGCGCCGTCGGTGCAGCGCCGACGCCGGACAAGATCTTCTGGTAGAAGAGCCCTATCCCGATCAATACCCCGCCAAGGCCGATGAAGGACAGAGCCCGCAGGAAACCTTCGAGGTTGGACATGTCGATCAGGAACACCTTCAGCACGGCAACGAAGACCAGAACGGCCGACGCGATGCGGATGCTCTTGGCATGGAAGCGCGAGCCGAGCACCAGCAGCAGCACGCCGAGCAGCAGCCAGACGACCGAATAGGTGTAGGTCTCGCCCTGCAGAAAACCCTTCCAGTCCGCGATGTTTTCCCCCTGCCAGACACGGCGGACCGTGAGGCTCGCCCAGGCGAAAGCAAGCACCGCGCCGCTGACCGCAAGTGCCATGACATAGGGCAAGGGCCGCTTGTCGCGTGCATACCAGGCGAGCCCCGCATAGCCGAGCCCCGGTAACAGATAACCGATCAACAGCAGGTCGAAGAACGGGATACGCCCCAGCAGTTCGCCGCTGAAATAGGGGTTGAGGCCGAGGAGATGCGCCGAAAGCACCGACAGCATCGAGAGCACGCCGAGGCCCATGCCGCCGTAGCGGAAGACCGGGCTCGGTGATTTCATGTCGAGGCTCATGAAGATCGCCGAGGCGCCGATTGCCAGCAGCGTGTAGATCGACTGCTCGCCGAGGGTTGGCACCGCGCTGTCGAGCACGCCGCCGTTCATCGCATGGCGCACCAGGATCGCGAGCGTCAACAGCACGAAAAGGCTGGCAAGCGCCTGCAGCAGGTTGCGCACGCGCGTGCCTGGCCAGGATCTCAGGAAATAGGCGGAGCCTGCAAGCAGCACGGCGGGAATGCCGTAGCCCGGCAGCAGCGCATTGAAGACGGGCGTAGTGCCGAGATTGCCGGCACCGACGATCGTCGGCTCCCAGGCGATGCGCCCGAGTACGACGACGGCCGCTGCACCAGTCATCCACGGAAGAATCGGCCAGGTGCGGATCCGCGTGGCGAGCGCATAGGCCGTTCCAAGCACGGCGATCGCAAGCGTCGTGACCAGCCCATCCGTCCAGGCGTGGAGGGCAAGCACGAGAAAGGTGAAGGAGCCGGCCACCAGCAAGCCGGCCGCCGTATCGCGCGCCATCGCCTCGCTTTCGCGGCGGTAGAGCCAGTCCGCAAGTGCCAGCAGCGCCGCCCCGGCGACGAGTGAGAACAGGCCGTGCGGCAGGTCGAAGGAATAGTTGCCGGTCATCAGGAACGACATCGCGACGAGCGCGACCGGAACGACCGCGGCGATGCCCGCCCAGAGTGTCGAATATTGCGGATGGGCGACGAGCCGGCGCGACAGCACGAAACCGCCGAGTGCGACGAACAGCGCCGCAAGCAGCATTGCGGTGATCATCGCGGTGCGCCCGGGCAGGACGACTGCCGGAAGAGCGTCGGCCAGCGAGGGATCGAGATAGGCGAGCACGCCGCTCAGCGCCGTCAGGCTCCAGACGCCAGCAACAGCGCCGACCGCTGAAAGCACGGCGGGATAGACTGCCGTTGTCCGCCAGGCGCCCAACGCCGCCAGCGCCGCAACGACAACCGCAAACTCCGCCACCGGAAAGCGGACCGCATAGACTGCTGGGCTGATGAGGAGGAGCGCAAGCATGGTGACGACGATCGCGGCCGAAATGGAGATTGCCGCGTGCGGTGGAACGAACAGGCGTTCCCATGGCCCGACGACGGCCCGGGGTCGGGTTGTCGCTTCGGTCGACTCCGGCATTTCGGACCCTTCAGTCGCATCACGCATTTCGCGCGCTTCTGCCACTGGCTCCCGTTCGATGGCGGCCGGCCAGATAAGCCCGATGCCGGCGATCATCACGAGTAGGATGAAAGCGACCGGCCGTGCTTCGAAGGGCGATGCCGCAGCGACATAGGCAAGGCCCCAGAGCCCTATGCCAACATTGGCAAGCGTCGGCACTACGGTCCATTGGCGCAGCCGCGATGCAAGCAGGGTCGCGAGCCAAACGATCGTGAGGAAGCCGAAAAGAACCCAGGGGCGCGGTTCGTTGCTCGAAACCAGCGCCGGCGTGATCAGCGAGGCAAGCAGGCCGAGGCCAGCGAGCGCCTGCCCATGCAGCAGCGACAGGCCGACGGTGGCGAGCGAAATCGCCGCCAGGAGAACGAAGGCCGTGCCCGTGCCGATATATTCGTAGATGCCATAGGCGGCATAGGCGACCCCGAAGAGGGTGACGGCACCGGCCGCCGTCAGGATGCCGGGGATCATGGCGTTCTGGAATTCGTTGGCGATCACGGGCACCGCGCGCCGACGGATGACCTCGCCCGCCGCCATCAGCAGGAGGCCGAACAAGGCAGCAAGCGTCAGGCGAACCGCCGGGCTCAACAGCCCCGCATCGATTGAATACTTGACCATGAAGACGCCGCCGAGCGCCAACGCGATGCCGCCAACCCAGACGGCCCAACGGGCGCCGAGGCGGCTTTCCAGGCTTTCGGTCTGACGGGGTACGGTTGCGACCGGCTGCGGTGCTTCCGTGCCGGCAGCGATCGTCTCCTCGCCCTCGATTTTGGCCGCGGCTCCTTCCGCATCGCCGAAAATCCGCGCGCCCTCGCGCGCACTGGCCGAGAAGGCGGCAGCGGCATCGTCCAGCGTCTCTGGCTCCGGCGTCTCCGACATGGCCGGCAACTCGTCCGCAGCCGCAATCGCCTCGGTCGCCGTTTCAGCCGGGGCGCCTCCCCCCGGAGCGGCCTTCAGCGCCACGACCTCCGCCTTGAGGGCGGCCAGTTCGGTACCAAGACGCTCGGTCGTCCTGCGGTTGCCGAGATAGGCGGACAGGGCCAGAATAAAGGCAGCTAAAGCAATAAGTTCGAACATACTTTCCCCTGGCAGTCGCAATCGCCGGCGCGCGCAACCATACAGACTTTTATGCAAGCGCCAAATCTATAGACGGCCGAGCGCTGTAATCTCTTCACGGAAATGTCGCAGAACTGTCATGGGGCAGCTGGTACAGGCGGATGAACACCGCTGCCTCGCGCGGTGGTTTCCATCGTTCAACCAGGAGACCCGATCATGGACAAGCATCTCGCCCAGACGGAAGAGACCGAATTCAAGACGCTGACGGAACGCAGGGAAGAGCTGGAAGATGTCGGCCACAACTGTTCCGCCAATCCGACGATGGGCGACATCATCCACCGCCGCTTCTCGCGCCGGTCGTTCATCGGCGGCTCGCTGGCAGTTGCCGCGATCTCGACCACCGTCAGCCCGCTCGCTCTCCTGACCGCCGAAGAGGCACGCGCCGAGGACGGTTCGCGCTTCGACTTTACCGAGATCGAAGCCGGCGTCGACGAAAAGCACCATGTGGCCGAAGGTTACGATGCCGACGTCCTGCTTCGCTGGGGCGACAAGATCTTCGCCGACAGCCCGGAGTTCGACCCGAAGAACCAGACGGCCGCTGCCCAGGAAAAGCTGTTCGGCTACAACAACGACTATGTTGGCTTCATCCCGCTCGACGGCAGCGCCGACCACGGCCTGCTCGTCATCAACCACGAATACACCAATGCCGAACTGATGTTCCCCGCCTTCGCCAGCGTCGTGAAGGAAAAGGTGACGAAGGACGGCAAGGAAGTCGAGGAAGAGAAGGTCGTTCTCGGCGAATACAGCAAGGAGCTGGTCGACATCGAGATGGCCGCACATGGCGGCACGATCATCGAGATCCGCAAGGTCGACGGCAAGTGGCAGCCGATTCTCGACGGCAAGAACAACCGTCGCATCACCGTCAACACCGAGATGCAGATCACCGGCCCGGCCGCCGGTCACGACCGCCTGAAGACGCCGTCCGACCCGACCGGCAAAAAGGTGTTCGGCACGCTCAACAACTGCGCCGGCGGCGTCACCGCGTGGGGCACCTACATGATGGCCGAAGAAAACTTCAACGGCTATTTCGGCGGCGAGATTGCCGAGGACCATCCGGAATACAAGCAGCTGAAGCGGCTGGGCGCACCGGGCGGCCAGTATGAATGGGCGTCCTTCTACGACCGTTTCGACGTCTCCAAGGAGCCGAACGAAGCCAATCGCTTCGGCTGGATCGTCGAGGTCGACGCGCTTGATCCGACGTCGGTGCCGAAGAAGCGCACAGCCCTCGGCCGTTTCAAGCACGAAGGCTGCGAATCGATCGTCAACAAGGACGGCCGCGTCGTGCTCTATTCCGGCGACGACGAGCGCTACGACTATGTCTACAAGTTCGTGACCAAGGGCACCTTCAAACCTGACGATCGCGCCGCCAACATGGACCTCTTCGACGAGGGCACACTCTATGTCGCCAAGTTCGACGAAGACGGCACCGTCACCTGGATGCCGCTGACGCATGGCGAAGGCCCGCTGACCGAAGCCAACGGCTTTGCCTCGCAGGCGGACGTGCTGATCAACACCCGTCTTGCCTCCGACGCGCTCGGTGCCACCAAGATGGACCGTCCGGAAGACGTTCAGCCGAACCCGAAGACGGGCAAGGTCTACGTGATGCTGACCAACAACACCAAGCGCAAGGCCGAAGAAGTCGACGCGGCCAACCCGCGCGCCAAGAACGCCTTCGGCCACATCGTCGAGATCACCGAGACCGACGGCGACTTCGCGTCGCTGAAGAGCCGCTGGGACGTTCTTTTGAAGTGCGGCGATCCGAGCGTTGCCGAGGTCGGCGCTTCGTTCTCGACCGCCACCACCAAGAACGGCTGGTTCGGCATGCCCGACAATTGCGCCATCGACACCGATGGCCGCCTCTGGGTATCGACCGACGGCAACAACGAGAAGGACACCGGCCGCACCGACGGTATCTGGGCGATCGACACGGACGGCGCCGCCCGCGGCACGTCGAAGCTCTTCTTCCGCGTGCCGGTCGGCGCCGAAATGTGCGGCCCCTGCTTCAACCCGACCTCGGACACATTCTTCCTCGCCGTCCAGCACCCGGGCGACGCCGGCCTTGCAACTTACGAGACGCCGGCCACCCGCTGGCCGGACTTCCAGGACGACATGCCGGTACGCCCGGCTGTCGTCGCCGTAACGAAGCAGGGCGGCGGCCGCATCGGCTGATCAGGACTGCGATTACAAAGAGGAACGCCGCGCCATTCTGCGCGGCGTTTCTTGCTTCCGACATTGCTTGAGCGACGCAATTCCGAGCAGAAAACCGCTTCGCACTTTTCCTGGAATTGCTCAGCTTGAAGTGACGCAATTCCGAGCGGAAGACCGCTTCGCACTTTTCCTGGAATTGCTTTAACGCCTGAGATTGTCGATCGGGAAGATGGCGCAGGTTTCGGTGCCGTGGGCGAGCAACTTGCCGTTACGGTCGCGCAGCCAGGCTTCGGAGGTCGCGATGGTGCGGCCACGATGCACGATGCGCCCCTCGCAGAAGACCTCGCCCATATCGGGCAGTAGCGGCCGCACGAGGTTCACCTTGAACTCGACCGTCGTATAGGCCTCCCCAGGTTTGACGGTGGTGAAGACAGCGCAGCCGAGGGCCGAATCCATGATCGTTGCCGTCCATCCGCCATGCACTGTGCCAAGCGGATTGAGGTGTTCCTCGGTCGGCAGCCCCTTGAAGACCACCCGACCCTCCTCGACTTCGCTCAACCCGAACTTCAGCGTCTTCGACATCGGCGGCGCCGGCAGCTCGCCGCTCAAAAGATCCTGCATTGCCTTGAGACCGCCATCGCGGGCGACGCGGTCGAGCGACAGCACGCCGACGCCGGATACGGACATGCCGGGATAAAGCTCTTGGTACATCGATAACTCCTGGGAATCAGGCGGCTGAGGATTGCGCTTTCAGCGCCTTCAGCGCCGCATGGACGAAACCGTCGCGGGCGGAAGAAACGTCGAGACCGCGCGGCTCATAGACATGGCGGTGGAGGAAGAAGGCGGTCAGGCGGAAGGCGGCGGCGAGGCTGTCGTGATCCGCAGCCCTTCGCGCTTCGGCCGAAAGGAAGTCCGGCAACGCCAACATGCGGTCGGCATAACGCTCTCCGGCCTCCCGGCAGACCGCCCTGCCCGATTTCGGCGAGACATAGACGAGTTCGGTACGAGCGCCGGTTGCAACGCATTCGGTGAGATCGAGCCCGAAGCCGAGGTCGTTGAGGACTGCGAGTTCGAAGCGCACGAACAATTCTCCGGCGTCGGCGGGATCGGCGAGATGGTCGACGATGACGGTCAGCGCCTCGTAGAGATGCGGATGCGGGTCGCGCTCGGGAAGCAGCCTAAGAAGAGCGCCGAGCGCCTGGATACCATAGACCGAGGTTGCCGTTTCCATCAGCCGGGCGGCCCGCAGCTCCACCGGTTCGATCCGGAATTCGCCCATGTGCTCGTCGAGCCGGGCGCGCCAGGTGACCTCCACCGAGTTGCCCGGCTGCAGCACCGGCTGCATCGTGCGCGAACGCCCCGAGCGCACCATGCCGAGATGCCGGCCGTGGGTAGCGCTCATGACCTCGACGATGGCCGAGCTTTCGCCGTGCCGCCGGATCCCGAGAATGATGGCCTGATCGCTCCATTGCATGGCTATGGCATACACCCGCGGTCGAAAGCGGATCAAGCTGTCTTGCGGAAGCAAAATGCCATTGCCGACTGTAGCCTTTCGGCCACACCTAATGGTTGCCTCATTTGCGACATGCTGTCGCCGCCCCGACGCCGTCTTTGACATTAGAACGGAAGGGCGGCAAAAGCCGTGTCTCCCGCCCGAAAATGACAATCAGCAGGATCAGAACTTTATTATGTGTGTGTCCCGGAACAGCGCCGGCCGCCTGGCGCAGCTCTTCGCCCTTCTTCTCGCCACCTCGACGCTCGCAAGCTGCGTCACCACGTCGGGGCCAGCCAAGCCGAAGGGACCGGATCCATACTATGTGGCAATGTACGGCCCGCTGCCGAACGAAAAATTCCCGCTGGATGCCATCGACATCAGCAAGGTCGACAAGCGCTATCTGCGCCAGCAGGTCGCCTATCAGACGCATGAGCCGCCGGGCACGATCGTGATCGATACCCAGAACCGCTTCCTCTACCTCGTGCAGGATGGCGGCATGGCGATGCGCTACGGCATCGGCGTCGGCAAGGCCGGCCTTGAGTTCGAAGGTGAAGCGCGGATCGCGCGCAAGGCCGAATGGCCGCGCTGGACGCCTACGCAAGAGATGGTGGCGCGCGAGCCGGAACGTTACGGCCCGCTTGCCGGCGGCATGGAGCCGGGCGTGCGCAACCCGCTTGGCCCCCGCGCGCTCTATCTATTCCAGGGCAACCGCGACACGCTGTTCCGCATCCACGGCACGACCGAGGCCTGGTCGATCGGCAAGGCCGTGTCCAGCGGCTGCATCCGTCTCTTCAATCCCGATATCATCGACCTCTACAGCCGCGTACCGGTCGATTCGCGCGTCGTCGTGCTGCAGGCCGAACCGCCGATGACGGAGCCGGCCGGCGGCATTCCCATGGCGAGCGCCGCCAATGGCGGCCTTCCTCCGATGTATTGAGACGCCGAATGCTCAGCCGGGCGCGCCTCAGTGACGCCCGGCGCATTCAGGTACATTAACGCCCGTCGCTCAAGTCGGCGCCGCACTGCAGACGACCGGCCGGCTAGGCCTGCGGCTCGAGCGCCGGCTTGCCTGAGAGTTCGCTGAGGTAATAGCCGTCGCGCAGGTTGATGCCGTATTCGAGCCAGGCCTTCATACAGGCGAGCATCTGCGACCAGCCCTCGCAGTTGACGTAGGAGCTCTTCTGCCCCTGCGCGTTCTCGCGCCAGCCGGTTTCGGCGATCGTCACCATCGTGGCGCCATCCTCCAGCGGCTGGAAGCGCATCTCCACACGGGTCTGGTAGGCATCCTCGCCCTCGGCGACCATGGCGCCCCAGCAAAAGACGATACGCTCGTTGGGCTCGACCACCTCCACCTGAATCGGCACCTCGCCCCACCAGGTCACGGTTGCGCCGGCCACCAGCGGCCCGCTGATGCCGCCGAGCGTCACGAAGTAGCGGCTGAGCTGGTCCGGATTGACGACCGCATCAAAAACCTGGGCGACAGGGCGGCCGATCCGTCCGTTCACACGAAATTCAAAGGGCATGGCGTATTCCTCCTGTCGGGGCCAACAAGAGTATGTTATAGAAACATAACATGTCAACCGATTCGAAAGATGACCTGGTATTCAAGGCGCTCGCCAACGGGCTGCGCCGGCAGATGCTCGACGCCATGCGCCAGGAGCCGCAGACCACCGGCATGCTCTGCGAGCGCTTCAGCAATCTCGACCGCTGTACGGTCATGCAGCACCTGAAAGTCCTTGAGCAGGCCGAGCTCGTACTCGTCCGCCGCGAGGGGCGTGAACGCTGGAACCATCTGAACGCATTGCCGATCCAGGCGATCCATGATCGCTGGATCAGCCAGTATGCCGGCCATGCGATGTCGGTGCTGTCCGCCCTGCAACAGGACCTCGACCGGTAACCAGACCGATGGTTTCGGCTTTCAATCGATCGGCTTTCTTCGTATGAACGGCCGATACGTAAATTGGGGACATCGTCGTGCGCTACCTCATCACCGGCACCGCAGGCTTCATCGGCTTTCACCTCGCCAAGCGGCTGATCGACGAAGGGCATTTCGTTGTCGGCTTCGACGGGATGACCCCCTATTACGACGTGACGCTGAAAGAGAATCGGCACGCGATCCTCGCCCGCTCGAACGGCTTCAAGCCCGTCGTCGGCATGCTTGAGGACAGAGACGCGCTGCGCCGGGCGGCCGAGCTCGCCGAACCCGAAGTCATCATCCACCTCGCCGCCCAGGCGGGTGTGCGCTACAGCCTCGAAAACCCGAAGGCCTATGTGGATTCCAACCTGGTCGGCTCCTGGAACATGCTGGAACTGGCGCGGGAGCTTAACCCTAAGCACCTGATGCTGGCCTCGACTTCCTCGATCTACGGCGCCAACGAAAAAATCCCGTTTGCCGAAACCGACCGTGCCGACGAGCCGATGACGCTCTATGCCGCCACCAAGAAGTCGATGGAGCTGATGGCGCACAGCTATGCCCATCTCTACAAGGTGCCGACCACTGCCTTCCGCTTCTTCACGGTCTACGGCCCCTGGGGGCGGCCCGACATGGCGTTGTTCAAGTTCGTCGATGCCATCCACAAGGGACAGCCGATCGATATCTATGGCGAAGGCCGCATGAGCCGCGACTTCACCTATATCGACGACCTGGTCGAGAGCATTCTCCGGCTTTCCCATGTGGCGCCGGCGGAAGAAAACCGCGTGCCGGAGGAAAAGGCCGAGGACACGCTCTCGCGCCAGGGGCCTTTCCGCGTGGTCAATATCGGCGGCGGGCAGCCGGTCGAACTGATGACCTTCGTCGAAACGGTCGAGAAGGCGGTCGGCAAGCCGGCGGTGCGCAACATGCTGCCGATGCAGCAGGGCGATGTGCCCCGCACCTACGCCTCCCCCGACCTTCTCGAAGCGCTGACCAATTTCAAGCCCTCGCTTTCTGTCGAAGAGGGCGTGGCGCGCTTCGCTGCCTGGTACAAGGATTACTACAACGCGAACCGGTGAGCCGCTCACCCGCTACTCCCCACGGATTATTCTGCTGGCGGGACGGCTTGCTTTAAGCGCAATCGAGCATAAATGGGTGTGAACCTGAGCGCATAAGCAATTGCAAAAATACGCAATTGCACGTTCTATGAACTGAGTTCGCTGTGGAACACAACAAGGGAAAGAGCCTATGAAAATCACGATGATCGGCGCCGGCTATGTTGGCCTTGTTTCCGGCGTGTGTTTTGCGGACTTCGGTCACGACGTCGTTTGTCTCGACAAGGATGAGAGCAAGATCGACGCCTTGATGCAGGGGCGCATTCCGATCTTCGAACCCGGCCTCGACCAGTTGGTGGCCAGCAACGTCGCTTCGGGCCGCCTTACCTTCACGACTGATCTCGTTGCCGCCGTCGCCGACAGCGATGTCATCTTCATTGCGGTCGGCACGCCGTCACGGCGCGGTGACGGTCATGCCGACCTTTCCTATGTGCATGCGGCTGCGCGCGAGATTGCCGAGAACCTCAAGGGGTTCACCGTGATCGTGACGAAATCGACCGTTCCGGTCGGCACCGGCGACGAGGTAGAGCGCATCATCCGCGAAACCAATCCGGACGCCGATTTCGCCGTCGTTTCCAACCCGGAATTCCTGCGCGAGGGTGCCGCGATCGAGGACTTCAAGCGGCCCGACCGCATCGTCATCGGCCTTTCGGGCGACGACGCGCGGGCGCGGGACGTGATGACCGAGGTCTATCGTCCGCTCTATCTCAACCAGTCGCCGCTGGTCTTCACCTCGCGCCGTACGTCCGAGCTGATCAAATATGCCGGCAATGCGTTCCTCGCGATGAAGATCACCTTCATCAACGAGATGGCGGATCTCTGCGAGCGGGTCGGTGCCAATGTCCAGGATGTCGCCCGCGGCATCGGCCTCGATGGCCGAATCGGCTCGAAATTCCTGCATGCCGGTCCAGGTTACGGCGGATCGTGCTTCCCGAAGGACACCCTGGCGCTGGTGAAGACCGCGCAGGATTATGACAGCCCGGTGCGGCTGGTCGAGACGACGGTGGCCGTCAACGACAACCGCAAGCGGGCCATGGGCCGCAAGGTCATCGCAGCGGCCGGCGGGGACGTGCGCGGCCGCAAGATCGCGATCCTCGGCCTCACTTTCAAGCCCAACACCGACGACATGCGCGACAGCCCGGCGATCGTGGTCGTCCAGACGCTGCAGGACGCTGGCGCCCATGTCATCGGCTATGATCCGGAGGGCATGGAAAACGCGAAGAAGGTGATCGACGGGATCGACTACGCCAGCGACCCCTACGAGGCCGCCAACGAAGCCGATGCGCTGGTGATCGTTACCGAATGGAACGAGTTCCGGGCGCTTGATTTCCGCCGGCTCAAGACCGTGATGAAGACGCCCATTCTCGTCGACCTCAGGAACATTTACCGCGAGGACGAGGTGGTGAAGCACGGCTTCAGCTATTCGAGCGTCGGCCGGTCGCTCTGACAGGAGCGGCTGCGCCCGCTCAGCCCCAAGAAGCTAGGCTTTCGGTATCGGCAAGGGTGGCAGGGTTTCCCAGCTCTTGCCGGCAAGGATGACGCAGCTTCGCCCATTGACGTCGGTGACGATCAGCGTCCAGCTGCCGTTGTCGGCAGCGTAGATCTCCATGATCGCCTGCTGGTTGATCAGCGCGGTTGCCGCCTGCTTCTCTTGATATAGCCGCGTCAGAAACGCGATCACTTCGGACCGGTCGGCACAATTGACCGGAGCCTGGGAGATCGCGGGAACGGGACGCGCCGCCACGCCCGCCGCCAAGAGGGCGACCAATGCCAGGCCGCGGATCGCACTGCCCACCATCACCGAACTCCTTTCACCGGACGCCCGGCGAAGGAGTTTGCGTTGACCTTTCCGTCGCCGGCCGGCTGCGGCATGGGCACAATATATCCGCGCCGCCCTGCAGTCAGTATGGTGGAAAGGCCGGATTATTACAATTAGCTAATTTATAGAGCATGCGGCCGGGGACGCCGGATGCGCCCGCGGCGAAGGCCTGCCCTATTTGCGCTTCATCGCTTCCATCAGCGCCGCACCGAAGGCGCCCTGAGCCGGTTGCTGCGGCTTCTGCTGGCGCGGGGCGGGACCACGATTGTTGTTGCCGCCCGGCGCGCCCGACCGCGGCTCGCGGCCCGTCTCGGCGCCACCATCCTTGCGCATGGTGAGGCCGATCCGCTTGCGCGGAACATCGACCTCCGTGACACGAACGGTCACCACATCGCCGGCCTTTACCACCTCATGCGGATCCTTGACGAAGCGGTCCGCGAGCTGGGACACGTGCACGAGGCCGTCCTGGTGCACGCCGATGTCGACGAAGGCGCCGAAGGCGGCGACATTGGTCACGGTGCCCTCGAGCTGCATGCCGACCTTCAGGTCCTTGATGTCGTCGATACCGTCGGCGAAGGTCGCGGTCTTGAAGCTCGGGCGCGGGTCGCGACCGGGCTTTTCCAGTTCCGCAAGGATGTCCTTGACCGTTGGCAAGCCGAAGCGCTCGTCGACGAAAACCTTCGGATCGAGGCTCTTCAGCGCGACGCTGTCGCCCATCAGCGCACGTACGTCGCGACCACAGGCAGCAACGATCTTCTTGGCGACCCCATAGGCCTCCGGGTGGACCGAGGAGGCGTCGAGCGGCTCTTTGCCGTTGGGAATGCGCAGGAAGCCCGCGCACTGCTCGAAGGTGCGCGCGCCGAGCCGTGGCACGTTCAACAGTTCCTTGCGGCTCGCAAACGGGCCGGTCGCATCGCGATGAGCGACGATCGCCTCGGCGGAAGATTTGCCGAGGCCTGAAACGCGCGCCAGCAGCGGCGCAGAAGCCGTGTTGACATCGACACCGACGGCATTCACCGCGTCTTCCACCACCGCATCCAGCGAACGGCTGAGCTTCGACTGGTCGACATCGTGCTGGTACTGGCCGACGCCGATCGACTTCGGCTCGATCTTCACGAGTTCGGCCAACGGATCCTGCAGGCGGCGGGCGATCGAGACCGCACCGCGCAGCGAAACGTCGAGACCCGGGAATTCCAGGGCGGCGGTTTCGGAAGCCGAGTAAACCGAGGCGCCGGCCTCGGAAACGATGACCTTGGTCGGCTTCGGCGCCGGGAGCTGCGAGAGCATGTCGGTCACGAGCTTTTCGGTTTCGCGGCTGCCGGTGCCGTTGCCGATGGCGATCAGCTCCACCTTGTGCTTGCGAATGAGCGAAGCGAGTTCCGCCTGGGTGCCACGGACATCGTTCTTCGGCGGAAACGGGTAGACGGTTGTGGTTTCGAGCAACTTGCCGGTGCCGTCGACGATGGCGACCTTGACGCCGGTGCGGATGCCCGGATCAAGCCCCATGGTCGCCCGCGATCCCGCAGGTGCGGCCAGCAGCAGATCCTTGAGGTTGCGGGCAAAGACGTGGATCGCCTCTTCCTCGGCGCGCTCACGCAGTTCGCGCATGAGATCGAGCGACAGCGACATGGAGAGCTTCACGCGCCAGGTCCAGCCGATCATCTCGGCAAGCCACTTGTCGCCCGGCAGGTGGCCACCGACATTGTAGGCGGCGGCGATCATGCGCTCGACCGGCTTGACCGGCGAGGTATCGTCCTGGTCGACGACGATATCGACGGACAGCACCTCTTCGTTCCAGCCGCGCAGCATGGCCAGGGCGCGATGGCCTGGCGTCGTCGCCCAGCGCTCGGAATGATCGAAGTAGTCGGAGAACTTGGCACCGGCCTCCTGCTTGCCGTCGACGACCTTGGCGCGCAGGAAGGCGGCCCCCTTCATGTGGTTGCGCAGGCGGCCGAGCAGATCGGCATTCTCCGTCATGCCTTCGGCGATGATATCGCGCGCACCATCGAGCGCCGTCTTCACATCGGCCACCTCTGCAGTCAGGAAGGCCGCGGCGCGGTCGGCAGGTGCTATGGAGCGATCAGCAAGGATCGCTTCTGCCAGAGGCCCGAGGCCACGCTCGCGGGCGATTTCCGCCTTGGTGCGGCGCTTTGGCTTATAGGGCAGATAGATGTCCTCGAGTTCGGCCTTGGTTTCGACGGCGGCGATCTTGGCTTCGAGTTCGGCGGTCAGCTTGTCCTGGCCGCGGATCGATTCGAGGATCGATGCACGGCGCGCCTCGAGTTCGCGCAGATAGGTCAGCCGTTCCGAAAGCATACGCAGCTGCGTATCGTCGAGCCCGCCCGTCACTTCCTTGCGGTAACGCGCGATGAACGGCACCGTGGCGCCCTCGTCGAGCAGCTCGACCGCCGCGACGACCTGCGAAGGTGTCGCCTTGATTTCGCTGGCGATGATGGCGGCGATGGGTTTTGCAGGGCTGGCCATATGGGAATTCCGTCTTTGCTGTTTGATTGGCGACCATAAAGGCGCAGACCTTGAAGGCCAAGTGAAGGCCTTCAGCGGAAAACCGGAACTCCACAGAAGATGGATCGGCCGCCCCGCTTTCAGGCGGGACGGCCGATGGTTCAGCACGCCATGGCGGCAGGCTCGACATGCTCCTGCTCGGGCACGACGTCCCAGGTGTTGACTGGCTCGAGCGGCGGCCGGCGCTTTTCGAACTCGATCAATTGCCGCTCCCTCTCCTCGATATAGCCGCGCGAGGCAGGGACGGCACCGAGAGACGGTGAGATCTGCAGCTGGAAGATGAAGTGCTTGTCGTAGAGGAAGGCCGTCTCAGACGCAGCCAGATAGAACTCCCACATGCGGAAGAACCGCTCGTCGTAGAGCTTGATCGCCTCTTCGCGCCGGGCGACGAAGCGCTCGCGCCAGGCTTTCAACGTCCAGGCATAGTGCATCGGCAGGATTTCGACATCCTTCACCAGCAGCCGCGTGCGCTCGACGGAAGGCAGGACCTCCGAAATCGCCGGGATATAGCCGCCGGGGAAGATGTACTTCTCGATCCACGGGTTGGTGGCCCAGGGCTTGTAGATCTGGCCGATCGAATGCAGCAGCATGACGCCGTCGGGCTTCAACAGCGCGTTCATCTTGCCGAAAAAGTTGCCGTAGTTGCCGGTGCCGACATGCTCGAACATGCCGACCGAGACGATGCGGTCGAACTGCCGGCCCTGCAGAGTGCGGTAGTCCTGCAGTTCGAAGCGGACCCGATCGGAGAGCCCACGCCTGGCGGCACGATCCCGCGAGACCTTCAGCTGCTCTTCGCTGAGCGTGATGCCGGTGACCTCAACGCCCGAGGATTCGGCCAGATACATGGCCATGCCGCCCCAGCCGGAGCCGACCTCCAGCACCTTCTGGCCCGGCTCCAGCAGGAGCTTTGCCGCGATATGCCGTTTTTTGGCGAGCTGCGCGGCATCGAGCGATATGCCCTGCGGTTGAAAATAGGCGCAGGAATATTGCCAGTCCTCGTCGAGGAACAGGTCGAAAAGCTTGCGATCAAGGTCGTAGTGATGGGCGACGTTGTGCCGGTTACGATTGACCGGGATTCGGCTCAGCAATTGCTGACGCAACACATGCCACAGGCCGGTCATCGTGTTGGTGGCATTGGCCGCGTTCTCGATGCCGTTTTCCTTGACGATCGAGAGCACATCAAAGATGTCGCCCTTCTCGATGACGACACGCCCGTCCATATACATTTCACCGAAACGAAGACCGGGATCACGAACGATCGCCGCCTCCGCCTCCGCATCGATGATGCGGATTGATGCCGGCTTTCCGCTGCCGTCACCCAGGATCACTTTTTCACCGGAAGAAAATACAACCGTCAGGTTACCGTTGCGCACCAGACGGCGAAGCAATGTCAACAATGCTGCATTCATATCCCACCCCTACCAGAGCTACCGAACGTGTCCTGGTGCATGAGAGATGCGAAGGGTCGGCTCTTTCGGGGCTTCAGGAGTGGTTGCGCGGGGCGCATCGGGAACAGGCGCCAGCGCGTCCGGAAGCGGCGAGAACCGGCACGGGCGTAGCCTCACGGGTATCCGGCGGGCACATCGCCGCGAATTCGTCAGGCAGCCGCCATCGGGCTCCTATCCATCAGAACTCAAAATAAGGTAGGAAGCTTCGATCGATTGACAATGGGTTCTTTATGGCCCCTCATAAATTTGTTTCCTTAGCAAATGCTGAGAAACAAACCTAGATTTCAGCGACGCCTAGACCGGGTAGACGCGCGCGGTCATGGGGCCGGTCAAAATCGAGCAGCGGGCCTGCCGGAACGATGCGCGTCGGGTTGATGTGGACGATGCCATAGTAGCCGCGCTTGATATGGTCGATGCGTACGCTCTCGCGGATGCCTGGCCACTGGTAGATCTCGCGGAGGTAATTCGACAGCGCCGGATAATCCTCGATCCGGCGGATGTTGCATTTGAACGCCCCGTGATAGCCCGCGTCGAAGCGAACGAGGGTGACGAAGAGGCGGATGTCGGCCTCGGTCAGGTGCTCGCCGGCGAGGTAACGATTGTCCGCAAGGTGGGCCTCCAGTTCGTCGAGCATGCCAAAGAGGCTTGCCACCGCCTCGTCATAGGCGCCCTGGGTCTTGGCGAAGCCGGATCGATAGACGCCGTTGTTGACACGCTCGTAAATCGGGCCGTTCCAGCGGTCGATCTCGGCACGCAGCGCCTCGGGGTAGAAGTCGAGCCGGTTGCCGGTGAGCCCATCGAAGGCCGAGTTCAAGATGCGGATGATATCGGCGGACTCGTTGTTGACGATCCGCCCTTCGCGCATGTCCCAGAGCACGGGAACAGAGACCTTACCGGTGTAGGTCGGATCGCTCGCCACATAGAGCTCGTGATGGAAGCGGATCTTGCCGACGCGCGCGCCGGCATCGACAGGCTCGTCATAGACCCAGCCATCTTCGCCCAGTTCCGGATTGGAAACGGTCAAGCCGACAATGTCCTGCAAGCCCTTGAGATTGCGGAAGGCGATCGTACGCGAGGCCCAAGGGCAGAGAAAGGAAACGAACAGGCGGAAGCGCCCGGCCTCGGCTGGCAAGGCCTCCTGCCCTTCCGGGCCCGGCCTGCCATCGGGCGTGATCCAGCGATGAAACCGCGTCGGCTCGCGATGGAACGCGCCGCCCTTCATCTCGCTCGCCGCAACGTCGCCCTTGATCCATTTTCCCTCGACGAGCTGCGGCATCTCTTTCTCCTGGATCGCAAGTCTGTGACGGCTACCTCTCACGGGGCCCGGACCACGGTCAACCGCGCGCGCGGGTGACACATTGTTCGCAATCCGCGACACGCACGCACGCGATACGTGCAAAACAACATCGTCGCGCCACAATGTCGGGCAATCCCGATTCCCAGAGGAGAATCAGGATGAAGAAAGCGCTTGCCATTTTCGTGCTGTTTGTCGCGGTCGTGTGGTTGATGAACACATCATTGTTCGTCGCGCCGCCGGCGGGCACCGCAAAACTGCTTGCCCACCGGGGCATGCATCAAACCTATCCGACGGACAACGTCGGCAGGGACACGTGTACGGCAACGATCATCAGGACGCCGGAGCATCCCTATCTCGAAAACACGATCGCCTCGATGCAGGCCGCCTTCGACGCCGGCGCAGATGTCGTCGAACTCGACGTGCATCTGACGCCCGACAGACAGTTCGCCGTCTTCCACGACTGGACGCTCGATTGCCGGACCGAGGCCAAGGGCGTCACCGAGGAAACGCCGATGACGGCGCTGAAGTCTCTCGACATCGGCTATGGCTACACGGCAGACGGCGGCAAGACCTTCCCGTTCCGCGGCAAGGGCGTCGGCCAGATGCCGACGCTCGAGGAGGTGCTGGCCGCCCTGCCCGACCGCAGGTTCCTGATCAACTTCAAGAGCCGGCGCGCCGAGGAAGGCGCTGAACTCGCAACGCGTGTCGACGCGCAACCGCAATGGCGGGAGGCCGTGTTCGGCGTCTATGGCGGCGAGGAGCCGACCCGCGAGACGCTGAAACGCCTGCAAGGGATGCGAGGCTACGACCGGACGTCGACGATGGCGTGCCTGACCCGTTATCTCGGCTACGGCTGGAGCGGCCTGATGCCGGACGCGTGCAAGAACACGTTTGTGATCGTGCCCGGCAATTATGCGCCGCTTCTCTGGGGCTGGCCCGACCGTTTCGCTGCACGGATGAAGGCGGCCGGAAGCGAGATCATCCTGCTCGGTCCCTATGGCGGCGGCGATTTCACCACCGGCATCGACACGATGCAGGATCTGGAAATGGTACCGCCAGGGTTCTCCGGCTACATCTGGACCAACCGGATCGAGATGATCGGCCCGGCGCTCGCAAAGCGGCAGGTCGCTGACGCCGGTACGAACTGACACGGGCGGCCGACTTGCCTGCGGCAAGCTTCGACCCTATGGCTTTGAGCAACCGTCGAAGCTGGCCGCAGCGGCGGTCTCAACACCGCGGAAGGCAAGCGCATGAACGTCACGATCTACCACAACCCCGCCTGCGGCACCTCGCGCAACGCGCTGGCGATGATCCGCAACGCCGGTATCGAGCCGACGGTGATCGAGTATCTGCAGGCGCCGCCGTCGCGGCAGGCGCTGGAAAAAATGATTGCCGATGCCGGCCTGACGGTGCGGGACGCACTCCGCGAGAAAGGCACGCCCTATGCGGAACTCGGGCTTGGCGAGCCCACGGTCAGCGACGAACGGCTGATCGACGCAATGATGGCCCACCCGATCCTCATCAACCGCCCCTTCGTGGTGACGCCGATCGGAACGCGGCTCTGCCGTCCATCCGAACGGGTGCTCGACATCCTGCCGGACACGCACAAGGGCCCGTTCTCGAAGGAGGACGGCGAACCGGTTCTCGATGCAAAAGGAAAGCTGATAGCGGGCGCCTGAGGCCGCCTGCGTTTGATACGGCACCCGTTTCAACGGGTGCCGTAGAACATCACACCAAACGGTGTGCGTGCGGCCTTATCGCGGAAATTCCAGGCCCATTTCGCGGAAGCGCTCGGGGTCGTCGCCCCAGTTTTCGCGTACCTTGACGAACAGGAACAGGTGCACCGGCTGCTCAAGGATCTCGGAGATCTCCTTGCGCGATGCGGTCGAGATCGCCTTGATCGCATCGCCGCCCTTGCCAAGCGCGATCTTCTTCTGGCTCTCGCGCTCGACGTAGATTACCTGCTCGATGCGCACCGAGCCGTCCTTGCGCTCTTCCCACTTCTCGGTTTCGACATGCGAGGCATAGGGAAGTTCCTGGTGCAGCCGCAGGAAGAGCTTTTCGCGGGTGATTTCAGCGGCAAGCTGGCGCATCGGCAGATCGGAGATCTGGTCTTCCGGATAGTACCAGGGGCCTTCTGGCAGCGTCTCAGCCAAGTAATCCATCAGATCCGTGCAGCCCGAGCCGTTCAGCGCCGAGATCATGAAGGTGCGCTCGAACTTGATCGTCTCGTTGGCGGCAGCCGCCAGCTTCAAGAGGTCTTCGGGACGCACCTGGTCGATCTTGTTCAGCACCAGGATCTTCGGCTGGTGCACTTCCTTCAGCCCCTCGAGGATCGCTTCCGCATCGCCCTTCAGGCCGCGTTCGCTGTCGATCAGGAACATGATCACGTCCGCATCCTTGGCGCCGCCCCAGGCGGTCGTGACCATGGCGCGGTCGAGCCGGCGGCGCGGCTTGAAGATGCCGGGCGTGTCCATGAAAACGATCTGGGCGTTGTCATGAATGGCAATGCCACGCACGATCGCGCGCGTCGTCTGCACCTTGTGGCTGACGATCGAAACCTTGGCACCGACGAGGCGGTTGACCAGGGTCGACTTGCCTGCGTTGGTCGCTCCGATCATCGCCACGAAGCCCGAGTGGGTCGGCGCGCCTTCGGCGGCCGTATCTTTTTCCATGTCCGTCATGTTTTCCGTCAATTTCCGGCGGAACTCTTCCGCCACACGCCTTCGCGTTCCAACAATTTCGTCGCGGCCACCTGCTCGGCTCCGCGCTTGGATCTGTCTGTTCCGGTCTCCGGCGCGACACCCGTAACTTCGACGGTTACCGTGAAGCGGGGGTCGTGGTCGGGGCCGGAGCGCTCATCCGTCCGGTAGGCCGGCGCGATGCCGAACTTGGCATGCGCCCATTCCTGCAATTCGGTCTTTGCATCGCGGCGCGCCCCATCGGCACGCACCGCGCGATCTTTCCAATGGCGCAGCACGAAGCCGCGGGCAGCTTCGAGACCGCCGTCGAGATAGATGGCGGCGATCAGCGACTCTACCACATCCGCCCGCACATTCATCATCGCCTTGCCGGTTATCTTCTTGACGTCCGAGCCTGTGCGGATGAATTGGTGCAGCTCCAGGTCGTCGGCGACCTTGGCGCAGCTTTCGGCGCTGACGAGCTGGTTCAGCCGGACCGAAAGCTCGCCCTCATTGGCATCGCGAAAGGTCTGGAACAGAAGCTCCGCCACGCAAAGCCCGAGCACCCGGTCACCCAGGAATTCGAGGCGCTGATAGTTGGAACCCTTGGCGCTTCGCGCGCTGGAATGGGTGAGCGCCCGATCAAGGCGCTCCTTCTCCGTGAACTGATAACCGATCACGGCCTCAAGCTTTACCCGATCCTCCGCGCCCAGCGACCGCGACTTCATCATTCGACCGCCTTGAACAGACGGTCGTAGCGCAGGTTCGTCGGCCACTTCCACACTTCGCGGAACGACGTGTCGTGACCGAGTGAGAAGAAGATCATGCTGGCGCGGCCGACGAGGTTTTCGGCAGGCACGAAGCCGACGTCGAAGCGGCTGTCAGCCGAGTTGTCGCGGTTGTCGCCCATCATGAAGTAATGGCCGGCGGGCACGATGAATTCGCGGGTATTGTCGCCGCGCGCATCCGGGAACTGGTCAAGCGTGTCATAGGAGACGCCATTGTCCATCGTTTCGCGGAAAACCGGAACGTCGCCGCCGGTGTCGTACTGGTCGTCGGCGCGGAAGCCGCCATCCGGCGTGCGCTCGACCGGCTTGTCGTTGATGTAGAGGATGCTGTTGCGCACCTGGATGCGGTCGCCCGGCAGGCCGACGAGGCGCTTGATGTAGTCGATATCCGGGTTCGGCGGGAAACGGAAGACGACGATATCGCCGCGCTTCGGCTCACTTGCGAAGATGCGGCCGGAGAACAGATCGGGCGAAAGCGGCAGCGAGTACTTGGAGAAGCCGTAGGCGAACTTGTTGACGAAGATGTAGTCGCCAACCAGCAGCGTCGGCATCATCGAGCCGGACGGAATGGTGAAGGGCTGAAAGAGAACCGTACGGATGACCAAGGCCAGGAGCAATGCCTGGATGACGACCTTCACGTTCTCCCAGAGGCCGCTCTGCTTCGCTTCTGTCTTT
The DNA here is from genome assembly GCF_058791875.1 of Ensifer sp. EB106-05-01-XG146. NCBI lineage: Bacteria > Pseudomonadati > Pseudomonadota > Alphaproteobacteria > Hyphomicrobiales > Rhizobiaceae > Ensifer > Ensifer sp. EB106-05-01-XG146. Next base: position 828,481 of record NZ_JBYTDX010000001.1, on the reverse strand, counting down.
TCTGCCACGCTACTGTGTTCCTTTATCATCGCAACGCCCGCGCGGGGCCTGCTCTCAACTTTTGTCCGTACTCTCGGTCCGGCTTTGGACTGCGCGCAATCCCGGTCTCATATGCTGCAAACCGCCGCCCCTTCAATCGGTCAGGGCCGGTTTTTCCAGCGGAATGCTCTAAACCGTTCCCTCAATCGGGGCAACGGGCAGCGCCTCGATAATCACGAAGGCCTGGGCCAGTGGAAAATCATCGGTGATCGTCAGATGAATGGCGGCGCGATGATGCGGCGGCAACATCTGCTCCAGACGCGCGGCGGCACCGCCGGTCAGGTTCATTGTCGGCTTGCCGCCCGGCAAATTGATGACGCCCATGTCCTTCCAGAAGACGCCCTGCGCGAGGCCTGTGCCGAGCGCCTTGGAACAGGCTTCCTTGGCGGCGAAGCGCTTGGCGTAGGATGCCGCGCGGTTCTTCCGCCCTTCGGACTTGGCGATCTCGATTTCGGTGAAACAGCGCTGAACGAAGCGCTCGCCGAAGCGGGAAAGCGAGTTTTCGATCCGCCTGATATCGATCAGATCGCTGCCTATGCCTATGATCATGAAGAGGATCCGAGCTCTTTGGTGCGTGCCCGGCGGCGCTTTTGGAAGAGCCGGGCCGCCTGGTAGGCCGCAATATAGGAAAGGACGGCGCCGCCTGCCGCGAGCGGCAATGAGCCGACCAGCATCGGCTTGAACACCGGACCCCAAAGGGCCGGAAGGTCGAGGTGCTCGACCATGCGCATGACGTCGGCCGAGCTCGCAGCGTGTGCGCTCTCGACGCCGAGGATTGCCGTCCCGAGTTCGTAGGACGCCGTCAGGATCATCGGGATCGTGACGGGATTGGCGAGCGCGGTCGTGATCGCCGCCGCCACGAGATTGCCCGAGAACAGGAAAGCGAGCGCAACCGCAATAAGGATATGCAGACCGAAAAACGGCGTGAAAGACGAAGCGGCACCCGCCGCCACGCCGACGGCAATCGAATGCGGTGTCGATGAAAGGCGCAACACACGCAGCGTCACATAACGCAGGCCGCGTGCAAAACCCTTGCGCGGCCAAACGATGGACCGCAGCCTTTCGGAAATCGTAACCGGTTTTCTGCGCCTGAATAACATTATGCCGTCATGACCGCGTCTTGAAGCCGTCAGCCGGCACAAGACCGCGCGTCCGCCTGTTTTCTGGCCGCAAGATAGGCGTCCTGCCTGTCGCTTGCAACCCGCACAGGCGCCGCGCGCATGTCGCAGGCGAGCCATCCACCGAACGCATGGCTCAGCATCCCGCCAGAAGACGGGACGCAGCGGGCTTAGTAGTTACGGAACAGGCCGCGATCGATCTGGCGCTGGCGGTACTCGAGGTCGATACGGTCGACCGAGTTATTGAGATAGGCGAGCTCGCGCTCTTCCTGAGTGGGGACGCGCAGAGCGCGGGTGATCTTCTTCAACTGACTAAACATGGCAAACCTCTTTGTTTACCTCCCGACCGAGAAGATAGTTTAGAGGTCCCTGTTCCACCAGACACAGGAAATAGCGGCAGCCATGCGCTGATGGCATGGCTTGCCATTTCGCCCCGCGCAGGCTGCCTGTTTTGCAGGCATTTGCGCAAGGCGCGGCCAGTCGGCTCATTCGAACAGGCGCTTCACCATGGACACGCTCGGCAATTCCTTGAGCTGCGTGATCAGGTGGTTGAGCTGGCGCAGGTCCCAGACTTCGAGGTCGAACTGCAGTTCGCTGAAGTCCGCAGCCACGCGCCCCATCGACAAAGTCCGGATGTTGACGTCGCTGGTGGCGATCGCCTGAGCCACCTCGGCCAGCGTCCCCGGCTCGTTCAGGGCGCTGATCGCGATGCGGGCGATGAAGCGGCTGCTGTTGGCCTCGTCCAGATCCCAGCGCACGTCGATCCAGCGCTCCGGCTCGTCATCGAACTTCTGCAGGATCGGCGACTGGATCGGGTAGATGGTGATCCCCTTGTCCTTCTCCATGATGCCGACGATGCGGTCGCCCGGGATGGCCCCGGCCGGGCTGAAATGAACCTCGGCATTGCCCGAGAGACCGCGGATCGGCAGGGCCTCCGGCCCCTCGACGTGGGCGACACCGTTGGCATCCTTGCCGCGGCCCGGCAACTTGAACACCATGCCGGCGGCACTGCGCATGTTGAACCAGCCGTCGTCGGCACTGGGCTTCACCGTGACCCGCTCGTCCTGATGATCCGGGAAGACCGCACGCAGCACGTCGAGCGAGGAAAGCTCGCCACGGCCGACGGAGGCGATGGCGTCCTCGACTTCCTTCTGACCGAGCCGATGCAGCGCCGGCTTCAGCGCCTCGCGCGAAAAGCTCTTGCCGGCGCGCTCGAAGGTGCGCTCAAGAATGCGATAGCCGAGGCCGGCATATTGCTTGCGGATGGCCGCACGCGTCGCGCGGCGGATCGCCGAGCGGGCCTTGCCGGTAACGACGATTTCTTCCCAGGCCGGCGGCGGCACCTGGATGCCCGAGCGGATGATCTCCACTTCGTCGCCATTATTGAGCCGGGTGACCAGCGGCATGATACGGCCGTTGATCTTGGCGCCGACGCAGGTGTCACCAATATTTGTGTGAACGGCATAGGCAAAGTCGATTGGCGTCGCGCCGCGCGGCAGTGCGATCAACTGGCCCTTGGGCGTGAAGCAGAATACCTGATCCTGGAAAAGTTCGAGCTTGGTGTGCTCCAGGAACTCTTCCGGGTTGTCGCCTTCCGCGAGCGATTCGATCGTGCGCCGGAGCCAGGAATAGGCGTTCGACGTCGGCGACAGGGCCGCATCTGCCGACGCACCCTCTTTGCCCTCCCTGTCCTTGTAGAGCGAGTGCGCCGCGATACCGTATTCGGCGATGTCGTTCATGCGTCGGGTGCGGATCTGTAGCTCGATGCGCTGGCGGGACGGGCCGACGATGGTGGTGTGGATCGACTGGTAGTCGTTCTGCTTCGGTGTCGAGATGTAATCCTTGAAGCGGCCCGGGACGACGCGCCAGCGCGTATGGACGATGCCGAGCGCCCGGTAGCAGGACGGGATATCGTCGACGATGATGCGGAAGCCCCAGACGTCGGACAGCTGCTCGAAGGACAGCGACTTCGACTGCATCTTGCGGAAGACCGAATAGGGCTTCTTCTGCCGACCCTTCACCTGCGCCGCCTTCAGGCCCTCGGCCTGAAGCAGCTCGCGAAGCTCGTCCTCGATCTTCTTGATCAGGCCCTCGTTGCGCTCGGACAATTCCTCCAGCCGCCGGGTGACCGTTTCGAAGGCCTCGGGATTGATATGGCGGAACGAGAGGTTTTCAAGCTCCTCACGCATGTCTTGCATACCCATGCGGCCGGCGAGCGGCGCGTAGATATCCATGGTCTCTTCGGAGATGCGGGCGCGCTTTTCCGCCGACATGTGGTCGAGCGTGCGCATGTTGTGCAGCCGGTCGGCGAGCTTCACGAGCAAAACCCGCACATCGTCCGAAATGGCGAGCAGCAGCTTGCGCAGGTTCTCCGCCTGCTTGGCCTTCTTGGTGACGAGATCGAGCTTCTTGATCTTCGTCAGTCCTTCGACGAGCGCGCCGATATCCTCGCCGAAGAGATCGTCGATTTCCTGCCGTGTGGCCGTCGTGTCCTCGATCGTGTCGTGCAGAAGAGCAACGGCGATGGTCGACTCGTCGAGACGCATCTCGGTCAGGATCGCCGCCACCTCCAGAGGATGGGATATGTAGGGATCGCCGCTTGCCCGCTTCTGCTGGCCATGCTTCTGCATCGCATAGACGTAAGCCTTGTTGAGCAAGGCTTCATTGACGTCGGGCTTGTACTTCTGCACGCGCTCAACGAGCTCGTATTGGCGCATCATTCGCTGGCGATCCTCTAGATCATGATGATTTCAGGTCCCATCGACCTAAAATCATAAACGTGATCGTTCTCCTAATTTAGAGCGGGACGCGGGCGGAAAACCGCAAACACTTTCCTTTTCCCGCTCTAGAAGAAATCAATAAAAAAGTGCGCCAATCATACGAGTGGCGCACTGCTTTGAAAACACGTGGGAACGGGCGTTCCGCGACGGATCTCAGTAGTCGTCGCTCTTTTCCGGCGGCACCAGACCTTCGATACCGGCAAGCAGTTCTTCTTCCGACATGCGGTCGAAGGTGATGGCTTCCGGCTGATCTTCGTCTTCGGCGACTTCGGTAAACGTCGTCTCGGCATCGGTCTGTAGCAGCGAAGCCGGATCGGGCTCGGGCTCGTCCACTTCGACATGCTTCTGCAGCGAGTGGATCAGGTCTTCCTTGAGGTCGCCGGGAGACAGGGTCTCGTCTGCAATCTCGCGGAGCGCGACGACGGGGTTTTTGTCGTTGTCGCGATCGATGGTGATGGCGGCGCCCTGAGAAATCAGGCGCGCGCGGTGGCTGGCAAGCAGAACGAGTTCGAAACGGTTATCGACCTTGTCGATGCAATCTTCGACGGTGACGCGGGCCATTGCCTGTCCTTTTGGGCTCGAAGCGCGGCGGCATCGCCGCTGCACGGATTGACAACACGAAACCGGAGCAGTCGCCTGACGGCGCCTCATCGGGTCCGATTTCTGGAATTAAGCGCCCGGATACAATCAAAACAAGGCAAGTTCAAGTTTTTCCTTCAAGGGACGCTCACGTAACGTCACACTTCGTGATAAAATGCGATGCGAATGAGCTGGAGACGTCGCTCACACATTACGGTTGCATTTTCTGGCCATAAATAAAGCCCCTGATGGAAAAAGCGACCCAGAGATGTGGACGATCTATAGCAACTGCTAAAACTAGCTATATTCGCGAGCGCGCGGCTGGAATAATGCAATACATAAGCTACATTATTTGCCATATCAGCAATTATTAATGTAATCGACTTACTTTTGCGCACCCGCCGGCAGGCGGCCTTTGATGCGCCGCGATTGAAAAAGGAAAGACGATGTTCGACCCCCGCGAAAAAATCGCACTCTTTATCGACGGCGCGAATCTTTATGCGGCATCGAAAAGCCTCGGCTTCGACATCGACTATCGTAAGCTCCTGAAAGCATTCCAGAAGCGCGGCTATCTGCTGCGCGCCTACTACTACACGGCCCTCATCGAGGATCAGGAATACTCTTCAATCCGCCCGCTCATCGATTGGCTAGACTATAACGGTTACAAGGTCGTGACGAAGCCGGCCAAGGAATTCACCGACTCGCTCGGCCGCCGCAAGATCAAGGGCAATATGGATATCGAACTGGCGATCGATGCCATGGAACAGTCCGAAACCGTCGATCACCTCGTCATCTTCTCCGGCGATGGCGATTTCACCACGCTGGTGGAAGCCCTGCAGCGCAGGGGGCGCAAGGTTTCTGTCGTTTCGACCATGTCGACGCAGCCGCCCATGATTGCCGACGACCTGCGCCGCCAGGCCGACCACTTTATCGATCTTGCGACGCTGCGTGCCGAAATCGGCCGCGAACCGTCCGAACGTACCCCGCGACACAACACCGAGCCGGTGGCCGATCCGGTCGAGATCTGAGGCGTTCATTCGAACGCAAGGCGCGTGATCGCGATTGCGCGAGCGCCGCTTGAACCAGTCCGCGTCAACGACGTCGATCGTTGAGTTCTCTCAATAAATATCAAAAATTGCAGGCAGGGCTTTCAGCGCGCCGTGGCCGACAGCTGCGTTGCATCGGCCGTCTTTGGCGGACGCAACGCAAAGCGATTTCTCTTAGCCACGGTCCTTCAGCAGGCGGCTTTTCTGCCGGTTCCAGTCGCGTTCTTTCGAGCTCTCCCGCTTGTCGTGCAGCTTCTTGCCCTTGCCGAGCGCCAGCTCCAACTTGGCGCGGCCGCGATCGTTGAAGTAGATCTTCAGCGGGATCAGCGACATGCCTTCGCGGTTGACGGCGCCCTGCAACCGATTGACCTCGCGCTTCGACAGGAGCAGTTTCCGCCGCCGCCGCGTTTCATGATTGAAACGGTTCGCCTGCAGATATTCCGGCAGATAGGAGTTGATCAGCCAGATCTCGCCGCCCTCGTCCGTCGCATAGGATTCGGCAATGTTGGCCTTGCCTTCGCGCAACGACTTGACCTCGGTGCCGGTCAAAACCAGACCGGCCTCGTAGGTGTCGACGATCTCGTAGTTGAAGCGGGCCTTACGGTTTTCCGCCACAACCTTATTGACCGTGCGCTGGCTTCCTTTGGGTGCCATCAGTTCATCAATCCTGCATGTCTGAGTGCTGCATCGATCGCGGCCTCGGTTGCCGGCTCGAGCGTCGGCAACAGCGGCGAGCGCACGGTGCGGCTCATACGACCGAGGCGGTTCAGCGCATACTTGGCGCCGCAGAGACCCGGCTCCATGAAGATCGCCTTGTGCAACGGCATCAACTTGTCCTGATAGGCAAGCGCCGTGGCATAATCGCCGGCAAGCGTCGCTTGCTGGAACTCGGCGCAAAGGCGTGGCGCAACGTTTGCCGTGACCGAAATGCAGCCAACGCCGCCATGGGCGTTGAAGCCGAGCGCGGTTGCGTCTTCGCCCGAAAGCTGGACGAACTCCGGACCACAGGCCATGCGCTGCTCGGAGACGCGCTCGATCTTGCCGGTGGCATCCTTGACGCCGATGATGTTGGCGTAAGCCTTGCTGAGCGCCGCCATGGTCTCGACACTCATATCCACGACCGAGCGGCCGGGGATGTTGTAGATGACGATCGGCAGCTTCACGCTCTCGGCGATCGCGGCATAGTGCGCGAAGAGGCCCTTCTGCGTCGGCTTGTTGTAGTAGGGCGTAACCACGAGGATCGCATCGGCGCCAGCCTTTTCGGCGTGCTGTGCAAGCTCGATCGCTTCCGTCGTGTTGTTGGAGCCGGCGCCGGCGATAACAGGCACGCGCTTGGCAGCCGCTTCGATGCAGAGCTCGACCACCTTCTTGTGCTCATCATGTGAAAGGGTCGGAGACTCGCCGGTGGTGCCAACGGGCACCAGGCCATGGCTGCCTTCTTTTATCTGCCATTCCACATGCGCGACGAAACCATCCGCATCCACCGCGCCGGTGGCGGTGAACGGTGTTACGAGAGCGGGAATGGAACCCTTGAACATGCACAACTCCTGACGGCGTAAAAGCGAAGTCTGCACTCATGCTTTGGCCGTAATCGACGGTTAAAAAACTGCCGCACCATAATCATGTGAGGTGGCTGCGGCAAGCGTTGTAACACGGCATTTCACGCCGGTTTTCATGCAAAAGCTTGATGTTTGGCCTGCATAATCACGACCGCCCAACCAGGGCGAGAGCGGGTTTGGCGCAATTGTTACGATCGATACTGGCCGCCCGTCTTGTCATCGGGCAATCTGGCGGCGGATGAATGTTGGACACGGGGAACACGGGGTTCTTGATGCGCGGGTCAATATATCTGCCTGTCGCCGCCATCATCGGCGCGGTGCTTCTGGCAGCGCCAACGGGCAACGCAGAAACCCTTGACCGCATACCAGTTCCGACACGCAAGCCCGCGCTCTTGGACAAGGCAGCCCCCATTGCCGCGAACGAAACCACGAATGCCATCGCGACGGCTGCCGGACCCGTCAGCAGCGATCTCAAGGCGGGGCTCGATGCTCTGTCCAACAAGCAGCCGGCCGCAGCGATTGCCGTACGCGACGCGATGACCGAAGGCACGCTCGACCGGCACATATTGACCTGGGCGATCGCCGTTTCCGGCCAGCGGGGCGTACCTTCCTTTGAAATCGCCGATGCCCAACGGGAATTGCAGGGATGGCCGGGGCTAAAATCGCTGCGCGCCAACTCCGAACGAGCGCTCTATCGAGAGAACCCGCCGGCGGCCGATGTGCTCGCCGCTTTCGGCAACACGCAGCCGGAAACGACGGAAGGCTCCCTCATTCTTGCGCGTGCTCTCGTCGCCACCGGAAAAGCCGACATAGCCGCCAAGAACCTGCGTACAATCTGGCAACGTGACACGCTCGACAAGGACATCGAGACCAAGATCCTTGACGAGTTTTCCGGCCTCTTGACCACAGACAATCATCAGCACCGCATGGTGCTGCTTCTCTATCGCAACCGCGTCGAGCAGGCCGAACGGTTCGGCGACCTAGGAAACGCTCAATCGCTTTATCGCGCCTGGGCGGCGGTCAGCCGTGGCAGCGACAAGGCGCCGGCCCTCATCGCAGCGGTCGATCCTGCCTGGCGCAAGGACGCAGCCTATCTCTTCATTCAGATCGAGCACCTGCGCAAACAAAAGAAATACGAGGAAGCAGCAAAGCTCCTTGCGCGCATGCCCAAGGACAAGAGCGCCCTGGTCAACCCTGGCGAATGGTGGGTCGAGCAACGGGTCGTCAGCCGCGGGCTGCTCGACAGTGGCGACTTTCGAGGCGCCTATCGGATCGCCGCCGGCCATCTCGCGACTGACGCGACCGATATTATCGACGCCGAGTTTCATGCCGGGTGGTATGCCCTGCGCGGCATGGAGGACCCGGCGACCGCAGCGCGTCACTTCCGCCGCATTCTGGATGTGTCGAGCCGTCCCCTCTCCGCTTCGCGCGCTTGGTACTGGCTCGGCCGCTCGGCCGAGGCCGGCGGACCGGGTGACGCCAACGGGTATTTCGCAAACGCAGCCCGCTATCCCGGAACGTTCTACGGGCAACTCGCAGCCGCCCGGCTGGGTCGCAAGACGCTGAACGTCGCCTATCCGGCCCCGACGGCAGACGACCGATCGCGGTTCGAAAGCCGCGAGGCGGTGCGCGCCATCACGCGGCTTGAAGGCACAGGCCACACCTGGCGCGCCGACAGCATCTACCGGGCGCTTGCCGACGAACTGACGAGCCCCGGCGAACTGGCGCTACTTTCCGCCCGAGCGGAAAGAACCGGCAACCACCAGCTTTCCCTACAGGTCGGCAAGATTGCCTTTGGGCGCGGAATCGATGTTGCAGCGCTCGCGTTTCCCGTGGGCGTGATCCCGTCAAGCGCCAATATCGACGGCTCCGGCAAGGCACTCGCCTATGCGATCGCGCGCCAGGAAAGCGCCTTCAACCCGGGCGCCATCTCCACCGCCAACGCCCGCGGTCTGTTGCAGTTGATGCCGGGAACGGCCAAGGGCGTTGCCAGCCGCTACGGCCTTGCCTACTCGCAGGACCGGCTGACGAGCGACGCCGGCTACAACGCCACGCTCGGCGCGCATTATCTCGGCGAACAGATCAGCAGTTTCGGCGGCTCCTACATCCTCACCTTTATCGCCTACAATGCCGGCCCGCGCCGCGTTCCGGAATGGCTCGACCGCTACGGCGACCCGCGCGGCAAGCCGATCGACGAGGTCGTCGATTGGATCGAACGCATTCCGTTTCAGGAAACGCGCACCTATGTCCAACGGGTGATGGAGAACTATCAGGTCTACAAATCGAGGCTCGGGCAAAAAGCCGATATCGTCGAAGACCTGAGAATGGGACGGCAATAGCCGGCCTCAGCCGCAATCAAATAATTGTGATCAGCGTCAACGGCACAAACCACGCCTTCAACCATTTCCCTTCTAAAGCCAGACTTTTCCGAAGGAAATGGTGAACGTTATGAAGACCTTGACAATCGTCGCCCTTTCGCTGGCGACCGCCTTGAGCAGCGTGCCGCCCGCCGGCGCGTTCCCGAGCGCTCCGCCGATCGTCTCCGGGACGACCAATGTCCAACAGGTTCAATTCTCCTACGAGCGCGGCGAAGAACGCAAGAGCCGATCCAGTTGCGCCGTTCCCTATTGCGAACTTCGCGGGCGACATGGCTATTATCGGGATCGCGACTACCGCGACTACCGCGACTATAATCGCAGCGGGTACTACCGCGACAGATACTACCGGGATCGATATCGCCGCCACTATGACCACGACGACAACGACGTCGGGGCGGTGATCGGCGGACTGGCCGCAGGCGCGATCATCGGCGGTTTGTTGAGCCAACCGAGATACTACAACGGACCAAGAGCCGTCAGCGGCAATGCACACCAGCGCTGGTGTTATGCGCGCTATCGTTCCTATAGGGCCTGGGACAACAGCTACCAGCCCTATGGCGGCCCGCGACGCCAATGTAGCTCGCCCTATTGAGCTAAAAAGTTGTTGAGCAGACCGCTGCCAACGCAAGGGGAAAAGTCACATCCGTTGGCTATCGCCAGCCACGCTCGGGCCGCCGAACAGCTATGTCGGCCCGAACAACTTGCTCCTCACCTTCAAACGGATAGATTTTAGCTGTCCGAGAGGGAGCAGCATGGGCCAAGACGTATTCCAAGAGCATAACTTCCGTAGTTCCGATGGGCTGCTTCTCTACGCCCGAAGCTACGGCCCTCCCCCTTCGCCATCCGCGGCGACACCAATCATCTGCCTCCCGGGCCTCACCCGCAACAGCCGGGACTTTCACGAACTCGCAAGCTTTCTTTCGACGTCACGGGGCATTCCCGTCATCGCACTGGATTATCGGGGGCGCGGCAACTCGGAACGCGACGCTGATAAGAGCCACTACACGGTGGTCGTCGAAACGACCGATGTGATAACGGCCTGTGCTCACTTTGCGGTCGAAAAGGCAATCTTTATCGGCACATCGCGAGGTGGCCTGATCCTCCACAACCTCGTCGATCGCGCCCCTTCGTTGATTGCAGCCGCAGTGCTCAACGATATCGGGCCTGTGATCGAAATTGAAGGTCTGCTTGCGATCCGGGATTACCTCAACTCCAGCGCCGCTCCGCCAAGCTGGGCGAAGGCACCCGGCTACCTGAGGACACTGCACGGCGGCGACTTTCCAGTCTTAAGCGACGGCGACTGGTCGGACATGGCCAAAGCGATTTTTCGCGACGAGGACGGCATCCCGGTTCCCGATTTCGATCCAGCAATCGCGCAGTCCCTGCGCGGATTGACACGCGAAACACCATTGCCCGATCTGTGGACACCCTTTGACGCCATGAACCAGGTCTCCCTGATGGTCGTCAGGGGCGAGCATTCGCGGCTTCTTTCAGAGACGACAGTGCGCGAAATGCGCCGACGACATAATGCGATGACCGCCTTCATCGCGCCTGGCCAGGGCCATGCGCCGCTGCTTCATCTGGACGGTCCACGCGACGCCATCACCGCATTTCTAAACGACCTCGCGCGCTCGCGCTGACCCAAGGAAGCCGCGCCGACGCGGTCTTTACTCCCTGATCTCCTCAAGCACGATGATGCAAGTGCAGGACCAAAATTCATGGTGCCATACCAAAACGAAAAAACCCGGCTCGAAAGCCGGGTTTCTCTCTTCTGACCGAGGTCAGACGATCTTAGAAGTCGCGCTGCAGGCGGACGAAGCCGAATACCTGATCCTGTTCGCCGTCAGCATCTTCGTACTGAACCGACACGCGGGTCGCGAGACCTTCGGTGATCTTGTAGTCGAGCGTGACGCCAGCGCGCCATGCGTCGTCACCGCTGAAGTCGGTGAGCGAGCCGTGGCTCAGGTTGTCGAAGTACTGAACGCCGGGGGTGATGGCCAGCTTGTCGGTCGCGTTGAAGCGGTACGACGCAGCAACGGTCCACTCAGACTTTTCCCAGTAAGCGTTCGGGTTCGAAGCCCAGATACCAGCAACCTGGAAGACGCCCGGGCCGAGGTCAGCCGAGAGCAGAGCGCGGATTGCGCCTTCTTCGAGTTCAGAGTCGTAACCGCCGAGCAGGTCGAAGGAAACGCCGCCGAGCGAAGCCGAAACGATACCGGAAACGCCAACACCGTTCGACTTGGTCGAGGTGCCTTCGAGTTCGTCAACCGAGAGACCGGCCTGGAACGAACCGCCGTCGTAGAGGTAGGCGATCGAGTTGAATTCGGTGAAGTTGCCGAGCGAGTCGGTTTCGCCGTTCAGGCCCTTATCCCACCAGTTGTAGAAGAAGCCGGCCTTGAGGCCACCGAGCTGGATGTAGGCTTCGTCAACGTCGATGAAGCTGTCGCCGATGTCGGTGTCGTTGTCAGCGTTGAACTCAGCAGCGAAGAAGCCAGTGAGCGTGCCGTATTCGGTGTCGCTCTTGGCGTCGAACGAGATGTAAGCGCGGGAGAAAACGTCCCAGTCCGACGTGGACTGACCGCCCAGGTTGCCCTGGTTGTAACGGCTGTCAGCAGCGTCTTCACCGAACGAACCCTGAACACGGATGAAGCCGCCGATCTTGAGGCAGGTTTCGGTGCCCGGGATGTAGAAGTAGCCAGTGCCGAAAGCGTCGCAAACGCGAACGTATTCCATGGGCTCCGGCTCTGCTGCGACGATAGCGTCGGCTGCCTGAGCGCCGGAAACTGCTGCGAGAGCTGCAGCGGAGCCGAGAAGAAGGCTCTTGATGTTCATTTCTGACCTCCAGTCAGAATCGGAAATTTTTCCGCATCTGACTGATCGGCTCGCCAGCTAAAGTTCAGCACAGCGACCTTGCTGGTGAGTCATGCCGAGGGACCAGTAGCGAGTGTTATTTCAGATGGCGCTCAAGCACCGGAACGCACATGTCGAGATCGTGCGAGGCCAGGTGGGCGTAGCGCATTGTCATCTCGAGTGTCTGATGCCCGAGCCACATTTGCACCCGCCGAAGGTCGATGCCGCCGCGCACCAGTCGAGACGCGCAGGTGTGCCGTAGGACATGCGGGACAATATCCTCTTCCGCGCCTAGTCCGGCCTCTTGTTTTGCTGCGTTCCAGACCGCACGGTATTTTTGAGGGTCAACCGAAGAGAATGGTCCGGGAGACCTATCGGCAAGCAGGTTCATCGCATCTTTCGCTCTGGCGGTGAGCGGCACAGTGCGACTGCGACCGGATTTGGTGACCCAGAATGTCACGCGGCCCTCATAAATATCATTCCATTTGAGAGCGATGGATTCGCCGAGGCGGGCGCCGGTGTCCACGAGGAAGATGGAAAGCTGCAAATAGAGCTCCGAACGGTTGCCGATTTCTCGGAACAACGCTTCCTCTTCGGCGGCCTCTAGAAAGCGGAGGCGTCCGGCTCTTTCTTTTTGTCGCTTGAACTCGGGCAAACTGTGGATGTCACCCATCTTGTACGCTTTCCGCAGCAACTTACTCAGCGCCGCCATCTTCCTGTTGATGGTTGCGTTGCTGTTGCCGCGTTTGCGTAGTGCGCCGATAAGGCTGTCGAGTATGTCGTGTGAGAACGTTGTGAACCTGATGCCGATCAAAATCTCGTCAAGTTCGCCGATGAAGGCTTTTACGTTATATTTGTGGCTGCCCTCTTCCCACAACACATCGGCATAGCGCTGAAGCAGTTCGCCCAGAGTGGTTTCCTTCACCATCCCGATCGGGCGTTGCGGGCTAAAACTGTAACTGACTTCATATCCCGAACGCATATCCGGAAAGCTGAAGTCGCCCGCTTGTTTTTCAGCGTCCTGTCCCACGCTCGCAGTTTCCCTCTCCCTCTTGCGAATGAGGCCGAGAAACCAGCTATGTTCAAGCCAATGCCTTCACCTTGGGCGAATCCGGTGGCTCGATGACATGCAAACGTTGCGAAACAGCAACAGCCCGCAACTCGAAAGAGTTGCGGGCCACGCTTCTGACCGAAGTCAGACGATCTTAGAAGTCGCGCTGCAGGCGGACGAAACCGAATACCTGGTCGTCGCCGTTGTCTTCATCTTCGTACTGAACCGACACGCGGGTAGCGAGGCCTTCGGTGATCTTGTAGTCAACCGTTACACCAGCGCGCCATGCATCGTCGTTACCGAAGCTGGTGAGCGAATCCTGCAGGCTGCCGAAGTACTGAGCGCCAGGAGTGATGGCGAGCTTATCCGTAGCGTTGAAGCGGTACGAAGCAGCAACGGACCACTCGGAACGTGCCCAGTAAGCGTTCGGGTCGGAAGCCCAGATACCAGCGAGCTGGAAGACGCCCGGACCGAGGTCAGCCGAAAGCAAGCCGCGAACTGCGCCTTCTTCGAATTCAGTGTCGTAGCCGCCGAGCAGGTCGAAGGAAACGCCGCCGAGCGAAGCCGAAACGATACCGGAAACGCCAACACCGTTCGACTTGGTCGAGGTGCCTTCGAGTTCGTCAACCGAGATACCAGCCTGGAACGAGCCGCCGTCATAGAGGTAGGCGATCGAGTTGAATTCCGTGACGTTGCCGAGCGAGTCGGTTTCGCCGTTCAGGCCCTTATCCCACCAGTTGTAGAAGAAGCCGGCCTTGAGGCCACCGAGCTGGATGTAGGCTTCGTCAACGTCGATGAAGCTGTCGCCGATGTCGGTGTCGTTGTCAGCGTTGAACTCAGCAGCGAAGAAGCCGGTGAGCGTGCCGTACTCGGTGTCGCTCTTGGCGTCAAACGAGATGTAAGCGCGGGAGAAAACGTCCCAGTCCGAGGTGGACTGATCGCCCGGGTTGCCGTCAAATTCCTGGTTGTAACGGCTGTCAGCAGCGTCACGACCAAACGAACCCTGAACACGGATGAAGCCGCCGATCTTGAGGCAGGTTTCGGTGCCCGGGATGTAGAAGTAACCAGTGCCGAAAGCGTCGCAAACGCGAACGTATTCCATGGGCTCCGGCTCGGCTGCGACAATTGCGTCGGCTGCCTGAGCGCCGGAAACTGCTGCGAGAGCTGCAGCGGAGCCGAGAAGAAGGCTCTTGATGTTCATTTCTGACCTCCAGTCAAAAGTTTCAAACGGGTCTGGGTATTTTGCTGAAGGACAGCTTTCCCTGCCCCATCCCCAACGTTCAAGAAGTCGGACGATCAACCGCCCTTGCTTCCGGAGTTGAAAATACAAGACCGGATCACCGGCGCAACGTCCAACTAGCGAGTTCACGTCCTTTGCATCGCCCTTCGCCGAGGCCTGTTGCTGAAACGACACAAAATCGCCGCAGACCCCCGCAGAAAATTAACAAAGCATTAAGAAAACCCTTTAGCGACGGGGGGTTAGCATAAGGAAGGTGGGGGTCGCCTGTTTCAGAAAGAGGCAGAAACCCGCCCAAAACAGGGGAAAAGCTGGACGCGAACCCCGTTTCAGATGTCCAGTGAATGCCTAAAACAGCATTCGCTCCAAGAAAGCGCTTGGTGGAGAAAGGATGGCGGCCTGAGGAATCAGCAGAATCAACGCAGAGATTCGGCAAACGCCCCGACCAGGTGATTCTGGACGATGCAAAGATCAGCACCAGCACCAAGAATGCACGGGCGCCCCTGGCGACGACTGCCGCCACGGCCAACGAACCACAACAAATGAAATTCAGTCGCGAGATAGCCGAGACCAGATGCTCGCTCGAAGGGCGGGGTGCAAAGGACATGGGGCTATTTGGGATAATGGCGGAGAAGAAGGGATTCGAACCCTCGATACCGTTTCCGGTATACTCCCTTAGCAGGGGAGCGCCTTCGACCACTCGGCCACCTCTCCGTTAGCGCCTGACTAGTGTCACTCAGCGGCCAATGCAAGATTTTTTTGTCGGTTTCCGGGAAATCCTCGCATTTTCATGTGGGCCGCGATCGGCAACCCGTCGTGCCGCGTCGTGTTCGCCCTCATCTCCGCAGGCAAGACCAGCGTACGCAGCGATGTGATTCCGCATCGGCGCACGCGTGCTGCCTACGATTTGCGCGCGAGGCGCTCGATTGCCTGTTGGGTCGCCGCGCCGAACTCGCCGTCGACCGGACCACCATAATACCCGCGGTCCTTCAGCAGGTTCTGCATTTCCTTGCGGAATGCGGGCGTGAAATTGTTGGGCTGGCTCTTCAGTTCATCGAGTTTCGCCGGATCGCCGCCCTCGACGCTGGCTGCAGCCCAGCGAACCGCCTCCTTCGCGTCCGCCTTGGTGCCGAGGCCGTAATCATAGAGGCGACTGAGGTTGCCCATCGCATAGGCGCTGCCGGCGTTGGCCGCCATCTCATACCAGGTGCGCGCCTGCACATAGTCCTGCGCGACACCATTGCCGATATCGTAGAACCAGCCGAGCAGTGCCATGGAATAGGAATCACCCACGTTGGCCGCCTTCTCGTACCAGACCTTGGCTTCCGGGTAGCTCTGCTCAGTCCCCAGCCCGTTCTGATAGGCCCAACCGAGCGACGACATGGCGTTGGCGTCGCCGCTTTCGGCTGCCTTCTTATACCAGGCGAGCGATTGTTGGAGGTCTTTCGGCAGGCCAAGACCTTCGCGATAGAACCAGCCCATCGTCGCCATGGCATTGGCATAGCCCTGATTGGCCGCCAGTTCATACCACCGGGCGGCTTCCGCATAGTCCTGCGCGATGCCGTCATAGCCCTCGCGATAGAGCCAGCCGAGCGAGGCCTGCCCATAGGCATTGCCGGCGCGGGCCGCCTGGTCGAACATGCGCTTGCCCTCGTCGACGTCCACCGGCCCATCGGTCCCGTATACCGAGAACCACGCGAGATTGGTCAACGCATACATGTTGCCGCCGTCGGCCGCCTTCCGGTAGTTGCGCCGCGCCTCGACATAATTCCGCCCGGCGTCCTGCGCGCGCCCCAACATATTGACGAGCATCATATCGTCAGGGTTTTCGTTGACGGCTTGGGCACAGGCGGTGAGCGCCCTTTCGGCGTCGAGCTTCAGGAAATTGACCCCGAGGAAACCGGGCATCGACTGCGGCTCGCCGGCAAGCAGATAGCAATCGCGCGAAGCCTGGGTGTCCTTGCCGGTCGGCGAGACGTTGAGGCCCTTCTGTGGCTCGAGGGCCGCAATTTGCTGCTCGGCCTCCGCCTTGTGCTTGCTGTCAGGGTAGCGCTCGATGAAGCGCGTCAGCGCCGCCGCATCGGTCGACTGCTTCAAGGCGTCCCAGGCAATCTCGTCCGGCGTCACGCTCGATGTCTGCTCGGCTTCGCTCAAGAGCTTCAACTTCTTTTCGGCGAGCATCTTGTAGACCGGGTCCGAACCATGCTTGGCCAGGAAGGCGGTCAACAGGTCCTTGTCCGCGAGATCGCGGATGTTCTGCCAGTCGGCAGCCGCCTCGGATTGGCTGTTGGGCGACAGCTGTCCGCCATTGTTGGTGACGGTGATGTTCACCTCTTTGATGTTGAGAAAGATCTGGGCGCCGCCGAGCGAGCCGTAGACGAAAGGCTCCTGGCCGCGATTGGTCACCGACACCACCTCGTCGCGAACCTTTCCAAGCGCGATGCGGACATCGACGCCCGGTTCCGTCAGATACTTGGCGAGTGCCGTGGCGAAGGGGCTGTTCTTGCCCTCCCCGTCGAGCGCGACCGTGCCGGCCTTCGAGGCGAAGGCGACGAGCAGATCGGCCGATTCGGGCTCGACGCGCGCCAGTCCGCGCGAAACGGCCCTGGTCGAGATCGAACGCGTCATGCTCTGCTCGAAAGGATTGTTGCGACAGGCGTCGAGAATCACCAGCTTGAGCTTGGTCGCGCCTTCGAGCGAACGCTGAACTCGATCGAGGCCGATCGCCTCGTCCTCGATATCCTTGTCAGTCTTCAGTTGCGCGTCGACGGGAAGCAGGAAGTTCTCGCCATTCATCTCCATGCCATGGCCTGAGTAATAGACGATCGCAACTTCGGCACCGGTCGCGAGATCCTCGAAGTCGCGCAGGGCCTTGACCATGTCCTGGCGACCGACGTCGTGCACCGTCGTCACCGAGTCGAACCCGGCATCCTCAAACGAAGCCTTCATCAGTTCGACGTCGTTGGCGGGGTTGTTGAGCGGCGACGTCGCTTCATATTTCTCATTGCCGATCAACAGCGCGACGCGTTTTGCCGCCCATGCCCCTGATGGCATCGACACAAGCAGCGCCACACAGACGATCGAAAGCGGCAGCCACCGCCGCGCAAGCCCCAAGGCCATGTTATTCCCTCCAGCACCGATCATCGTCTTCCGCCTTGCCCAGCGTGAACGACAGGCGATGCCTCGCCCGATTACCCTCGGAGGCGGCCATCGGCGCCCCGCTCATGTCTAATGAAAGTATTACGTATGAGGTTGGGGCTTTCAATGTGCGCACCTGCCATAATTTAGCGACAACGCTTGCCGATGGCACAAGGTCGAAGCAAGGCGGCGTGCTTAGCTCGATCACGGGGGCAGCGAGTCCGCCAAGAACACCACAGATCCGCCGAGGGCTGCGCTGATACGGAGCTTGCCATGTCGATGAAAATGCATGTCGCCGAGGGAAAGCCAGGCCAGCTCGCCACGACCCACCAGCATTATTTCATCGAGCGGCCGTGCAGGATCCTCGTCATTGGCCAGCACCTGAGAGCCAAGACAAAGTATCGGTGCCTGCTGCGCCATATCTCTATTGCCGGCGCGATGCTCGACTTCAATGCGACGATCCCGCTGCCGAAGCACTTCTTCCTCGAGATCGAGGGCTTCAAGGAAGAGATCGGTTGCTCCGAGGTTTACCGTGAGAGAGCGGAACTCGGGGTGCGTTTCAACATGCTGCTTTCGGCAGATTTCCTGAGACGCCTGATCCGCATGCAGTTTTCCAGCGGCGGACTTTGATCTCCTCAAATCAAGCGAGCCCCGACATTAGATTTTTAGTGATCGATTTCAGGGGATTGCAAGTTTCTTCTGCAAGACTGATTCTAGCATCGGTGGAAATCGTCCACCGATATGATGTGGGACAAATGAATTGTCCGGGGTCCACGAATGCGGTCAAAGGTTGATCGTGCCGTGCGACCCGGCACTGGCGGAGAAAGACGCATGCAGAACCAGACCATGTATTCCTGCGTCCC
The DNA here is from genome assembly GCF_058791875.1 of Ensifer sp. EB106-05-01-XG146. Taxonomy (NCBI): domain Bacteria; kingdom Pseudomonadati; phylum Pseudomonadota; class Alphaproteobacteria; order Hyphomicrobiales; family Rhizobiaceae; genus Ensifer; species Ensifer sp. EB106-05-01-XG146. The sequence continues at coordinate 809,843 of NZ_JBYTDX010000001.1, read as the reverse complement.
CTCGCCATTTTACGAGCGGCGCTACGAGCGTTTCAACATCGGCCATGCGGGCACGCTGACCGCCGTGCAGCCGGGGCTCGGAAGCGTCTCGGTCCGGTCCTGCCGGATGATCGACATATCGCGCGGCGGCGCGAGCTTTGCCGTCGACACCAATATCGGTCTGCCGCAACATTATTATCTGCACATCGTCGGCACTTCGCTTCGGATCGGCTGTGCAGAGGTCTATCGCAACGGCGAGCGCATCGGCGTCCAGTTCATCAAGCCGATCGAGCAGACCTTGCTGCGCGAAATCATCCGGCAGGAGTTCTTCACCGGGCAGGTCAAGAACGCAAAGCCGCGGCGATAGGCAACCCGCAAGACGAAAGGCGGCGGATTCCCGCAGCTTTTCTTTCGGGAACGATTCCGAATTGCCAAAGCATGCGATAAGTTCCCCCGTACGTCATCCGAACGGGGCCTTATCTTCAGCATGTCCGCATTCTCTCGCTTCACGCCGCTCATCCAATCCCTACCATCCACCATCCCCTTTGTCGGGCCGGAGGCGATCGAACGCCAGCGCGGGCGCGCGATCGCGGCGCGCATCGGCGCCAATGAAAGCGGCTTCGGTCCGGCGGAGAGCGTGCTTTCAGCGATGAGAGAGGCATCCAGCGGAACCTGGAAATATGCTGACCCGGAAAATCACGATCTGAAACAGGCGCTTGCAGCCCGTCTCGGAACCAGCCCGGCCAATCTCGCGATCGGCGAAGGCATCGACGGCTTGCTCGGCCAGATCGTCCGCATGGTGATCGAGCCGGGCATGCCGGTCGTCACCTCGCTCGGGGCTTACCCCACCTTCAACTACCACGTCGTCGGCCATGGCGGCCGGCTCGTCACAGTGCCCTATGCGGGGGACCGGGAAGACCTCGACGGGTTACTGGCAGCCGTGAAGCAGGAAAATGCGCCGCTCGTCTATTTCGCCAATCCCGACAATCCGATGGGAAGCTGGTGGTCGGCCGAACGCATTGTCGAGTTCGCGAGGGGCCTGCCCGAAACGACGCTGTTCATTCTGGATGAAGCCTACTGTGAAACCGCACCGGCCGAAGCGCTACCACCGATCGACGCCCTGATCGACATGCCGAACGTGGTGCGCACGCGCACGTTCTCGAAGGCCTACGGGCTTGCGGGTTCGCGTGTCGGCTATGTGGTCACCACGCCGGGCACGGCCCAGGCTTTCGACAAGATCCGCAACCATTTCGGCATGAATCGGATCGGCGTCGCCGCGGCAATCGCAGCGCTTGCGGACGAGGTGTATCTGAAGGAAGTGACGGCCAAGATTGCGGCGTCGCGGCAGCGAATTGCTGCTATCGCCACGCAAAATGGCCTTGCCCCGCTCGTCTCAGCCACCAACTTCGTGGCCGTCGATTGTGGCCGGGACGCGGTCTATGCCCGCGCGATCGTCGATACCTTGATGAGCGACCACGGCATCTTCATAAGAATGCCGGGGGTGGCGCCGCTCAATCGCTGCATCCGGATCAGCACCGGACCGGAGACGGAGATGGTCCTGCTCGAAGCGGCTATGCCCGCGGTCCTGAAGAAACTCGCCTGACCCCTTTTCTCAAGGCCCAGCTTGCGGCGCCGTCGGGCGCCGCCCGTCCGATCAGTGAACCGTCATCCATTCGCGAGCTGCGCGCAGCGCCGCTGCGAGGTCCGGCTTGCTCATCGTCATCGCCAGGTCGGCGCGCAGATCGACGGCGCGGTCGCAACCCTTGATCGCCGCGATGTTCAGCCACTTGTGGGCGGCGACGAGATCGACCGGGCGACCGTGGCCGGTCGCATAGGCCAGACCCATGTCGCAAAAGACTTCCGCCTGGTTGTCACCACCCATCGCGGCATCCGAAGCAATCTGCATATCAAAACGTGCCATTGTCGTGTCCCTGTCTTGCCTGGTTGGTTTTTCCGAAGCGGCCCGCCCGTTTGGGGCGGACCATGCTCCAGATCAGCACTTGTTTTGGTCCCTGTTCGACCTTGCCTCTTTGCGGGCCTTTCCGAAGCGCGCCGTCTTTTTTGCGGTGTCGTCTTCGGTGGTTTTTCGGAGCGTTTCGTTCCGCTCGTCTTATGGCTTCACTATGCCTGACGGGCTTCAATGGGCGCTTAAAATGCATGCTTAATTTGCGACAAACAAAGTTCAAACGCTTGGTAAACTTGAGTTTTTGTTAAACATCGGAAGGCCTGAAATCGCGCGCATTCGCCTCAAAATTTACGAAAAATTCAATCGACGATTTCAACCAAACGCTAACCACGAAAAGATCGGCGCCAGAAAAGTCCGCGCAATTCCTTGCGCAAGAAGCGCTCAAAACCGCCCAGGAAAAAGCGGCAAAGGCCGCGATTCGGCTGGTTTACCTTTACGTGCGCGTAAGCTATCTTGCCCGCGGCGGTGAGGAGACTGCCTTTTCATACGAGGACATCTTGAGCTGCCGGCGGAGCGGACCACGCCGGCAGCCTCAATCTGGAGGACACGAATGCTACGTACATTGCTCATCACCGCGACGCTGGCTCTCGGCATTGCCGGAACCGCCGCGGCGGCGGAACCGATCTTAGGCAACTGGAAGACGGCGAGCGGCGCCACGGCGGAAATCGCCCCCTGCGGCGGCGCCTTTTGCATCACGCTGAAGACCGGCAAGCATGCCGGCAAGCGCATCGGCAACCTTTCGGGCACCGATGGCAGCTACTCGGGCGAGATTACCGATCCGGACACCGACAAGACCTATAGCGGCTCGGGCGCTGTCAACGGCAATTCGCTGAAGATGAAGGGCTGCGTGCTGAAGGTGCTGTGCAAGTCGCAGACATGGACCCGTCTCTAACAGAGCCGGCGCGGCAGAAATCGCCGCTACGATTACGACGATGAAAGGGCAGCCGATGGCTGCCCTTTTTTATGGGCGCGAAGGATCTGCCGAGCGGCCTTTCGCCGGCGCCCTCAACCGGCCTTTTGAAATGGCCCGAGCATACGCCTTCCGTTTCGACGGACAGTGCCACCGGGGTCGGCCGGCTCTCGGCTCCGTGGGCGTACAACCGAAGATGAACGCCAGATGAACGGACATCTCAGCATCAATTCAGTTTGGGTATGCGAAAACACACTCAATCGATTTGAACCTGCCTCCAAACAACGGACAGAACCATGGATATCCTCGCTCGGCGCCTCACCATCATCAGCCTTCTGATGGTCGTTTTCGCTGTCACTCTTGCAGCTGCAGTCAGCGCTGACACCGAACGTCGCCGCAGCAACACCTATCTCGGTTCGCTGACCGATTGCACCGCCCACACGGCACAGTACTGCCAGGCCAAGCTCTAACGCAGCCAGGCAGGCTAAGTTCCAGAGCCTCAACTGAAACCGATCACTTCGTGGTCTGATGGAGAGACGAACATGCTGGCAGCACTTTCGACTTCGGCCTTTCTGTCGCTGCGCGTCCTGGCGCTTGCCAGCCTGCTGATGGCGCCGGTCGGGGCGCTCGCCTATTCCAAGGCCAGCGGCACGGGCGTCGGCAAGCAGGGCGCGGGCCTTGTCCTCTTCGTCACCCTGCAGCGCCAGGCCATGACCTGACGGATCGTTGCGGATCGGAACTACGAGCTGAAAGGGGCGCACATTGCGCCCTTTTGTTTTAACCGGCTTGCGCATCGGCGAGCCGCTTTCCTATCCTTGGTTTTCCAGAGGATTCGTCTCAGCCAAGGCCACCAGACCCGAACCGATGCCCGCCTATCTCATCTATGCCCTCGCCGCCCTTGCAGAAATTGCCGGCTGCTTTGCCTTCTGGGCCTGGCTGAAGCTCGACAAGTCTGCGCTCTGGCTTGTTCCCGGAATCGTCTCGCTGGCGCTCTTTGCCTGGCTTCTGACCTTGATCGACAGCCCCGCGGCCGGCCGCGCCTATGCGGCCTATGGCGGCGTCTATATCGCCGCATCGCTCATCTGGCTCTGGCTGGCGGAAGGCGTCAGACCGGACCGCTGGGATCTTGCCGGCATGACGGTTGCGCTGATCGGCAGTGCGATCATCCTCGCCGGCCCGCGTTGAGCGACGGGCCTCAAATCGCCCCGCGGTTGTGCGTGCCGCCATCTTGTCGTTTGCTTGTCAGAAGCCGCAGCCTATAATGCGACATGAACAAGCGAATCTCTTCACACTCCGTCCTTTCCACAGCAACGCCCGAGCCTTTCGAGCCGCAGTATTTCGATGATCCTGCGGCCGCAGTCGATTGCCTCGAGGCGCTTTACGAGCGCAATACCCGGTTCCTCTGCGAGGCGTTCGAGGGGCTGGGCAAGGGCGGCAAGCCGTTGACCCGTTATCGCGCCTGCTACCCGCAGGTCAGCATCGAGACGAGCAGCTTCGGCCATGTCGATTCCCGTCTTTCCTATGGTTATGTCAGCGCGCCCGGCGTCTATACGACGACGATCACGCGGCCAAAACTCTTCCGGCACTATCTGAAGGAACAGCTCGGGTTGTTGACGCGCAACCACGGTCTCGGCATCACGGTCTCGGAATCGGCCACCCCGATCCCGTTGCATTTCGCCTTCGGCGAAAGCGCCTATGTCGAGGCATCGGCCGCCAATGCCATCGACATCCCCTTGCGCGACCTGTTCGACGCGCCTGATCTGACGACCACGGACGATGAGATCGCCAACGGTTCCTACGAACCAGGTCCGGGCGAACCGTCGCCGCTTGCCCCGTTCACGGCGCAGCGCATCGACTATTCGCTGGCGCGCCTCAGCCACTACACGGCGACGAGCGCCAATCATTTCCAGAACTTCGTGCTCTTCACCAACTACCAGTTCTATATAGACGAATTCTGCGCTTGGGCCCGCCAGCAGATGGCGGAAGGCGGCAACGGCTACACGGCCTTCGTTGAGCCCGGAAACATCATTACGCCCGCCGGGGCCGACAAGCCGGAGACGGACTTTACCCTTCCGCGGTTGCCGCAGATGCCGGCCTATCACCTGAAGAAGAAGGGCCACGGCGGCATCACCATGGTCAACATCGGTGTCGGCCCGTCCAACGCCAAGACGATCACCGACCATATCGCCGTGTTGCGCCCGCACGTCTGGCTGATGCTGGGCCACTGCGCCGGCTTGCGCAACAGCCAGCGGCTCGGCGACTACGTGCTTGCCCATGCCTATATGCGCGAGGATCACGTGCTCGACGACGACCTGCCGGTCTGGATCCCGCTGCCGGCGCTCGCCGAAGTGCAGGTGGCGCTGCAGGATGCCGTAGCCGAAGTGACCGGTTATCGGGACTACGATCTCAAGCAGATCATGCGCACCGGGACCGTCGCCACCATCGACAACCGCAACTGGGAGCTTCGCGACCAGCGTGGCCCGGTCAAGCGCCTGTCGCAGGCGCGCGCCATCGCGCTCGACATGGAATCGGCAACGATCGCCGCCAACGGCTTCCGTTTCCGCGTGCCCTATGGAACGCTGTTGTGCGTCTCCGACAAGCCGCTGCATGGCGAACTGAAGCTGCCGGGCATGGCAACGGCCTTCTACAAGACGCAGGTCAGCCAGCATCTGAAGATCGGCATCCTGGCGCTGCAGAAGCTCGCGGCGATGCCGCCGGAAAAGCTGCATTCGCGCAAGCTCAGAAGCTTCTACGAGACCTCGTTCCAGTAGAGGTCAAAACCTCGCTAGGACATTGCCCCACGGCACGGCGTCTAGCGACGTTTCCCCAAAACCATCGACAACAGCGTGCCCGCGACTGCGGACACGATGATCAGGAGATGCGCGTTGACGCCGGCGGTCGCCAGCAGTTCGAGGCCCGCCCGGCCGGCGGGGGCGCCGAAGGAAACGGCACCGGCCGCAATCGCTGCCGGATAGGTGCCGACGCCAGCCGGCGCATGCATCGGCAGCACCGAAGAAAGCTCGCCTCCGAGCGCGCCGCCAAAACAGGCCGCAAGCGGCGCAACTCCCATGAACGCCAGCACCCAGGCGAGCACGATTACCTTGACGGCCCAGTTGAGGATGGTCATGCCCCAGGCGCGCAGGAACGCAGCCACGGTGCCCGGCAGGCCCGCCTCCAATTCCTCGACGACCGGCTCGAACTTTGCCGGCAGGAGCCTGCGCGCCAGCGCGATTGCGTGGTCCTTCAAGAGAAAGAAGAGAAGCGGCGAGGCAAGCGCCGCAAACCAGACGAGCCAGAGCCCGATCGACCCTCTGCCGAAGACCAATCCGACGACGGCCACGACGAGGAGCGCATGCAGGTCGAGCAGGCGCATGACCAGAAGAGCGGCCGTCCCCCTGGCGAGCGGGACAGAAAACTCCGAACGCATCAGGAGAGGAAAGCTGGTCTCGCCGGCCCGAAACGGCAGCATGATGTTCAGGAGATTGTGGACCTGGGTGACCCGAAAGAGCGGCAGGAAACGCCCCGACGTTTCGCTCGGGAAGTAATCGTAGATGCGATAGCAGCGAATGAAGTAGGTCGCGATGAGCAGCAAGAGGGCCGCAGATGCGGCACCAACGCCGATTTCGGACCACTGGCGCAAGAGCGCTGACCAGCCCCAGAACCACTCAACGAAGGCCGCGTAGGCCGCAATGGCGCCCGCCGACAGCAATGTCATCCGGTTGCGGACGAGCCAGGATCGCCGGTCAGGCTCGCAATCCGATGTCATCAGGCCTCGATTTCCCGTGTTGAAGGGCAAGATTGAACGTTGGTTATCACCGATAACTGTGCAAGAAAACGATTATGTAAGCAGTCCAATTCTTGCGGCAGCGTGAGCGCCGTATGTATGAGCGGTTCCCATGCATCCCATAGAGCTATCCGTCGTCATTCCCGTATTCAACGAAGAAGACAGCATTCAGCCGCTGATTACGCGGGTCCGCGATGCGCTGGCGAATTTTCCGTCCCCCTGGGAACTGATCCTCGTCGACGACGGCAGCACCGATCGAACGCTTGTGAATGCAAGAAAGGCCCTTTCCGATCCCGGCATCGACCTCAAGATCGTTGAACTGCAAAAGAACTTCGGACAGACGGCCGCGATGCAGGCGGGCATCGATGCCGCCACCGGCCGCCTGATCGCCACGCTCGACGGCGACCTGCAGAACGACCCGGCCGATATTCCCGAGATGGTCACAGCGATCGAGGAGCGTCAGCTCGACCTGCTCGTCGGCTGGCGAAAGAACCGGCAGGATGGCCTGCTCCTTCGGAAAATCCCGTCCTGGTGCGCCAATCGCCTGATCGGCAAGATCACCGGCGTCCGGCTTCACGACTATGGCTGCAGCCTGAAGGTCTATCGCGCGTCCGTCATCAAGCAGGTGAAGCTGATGGGCGAAATGCATCGCTTCATCCCCGCCTGGGTCGCAGGCGTCGTGCCGAGCAGCCGCATCGGCGAAATGCCGGTCACCCACCACGCACGGCAGCATGGCCAATCCAAGTACGGGATCTCCAGAACCTTCCGGGTGATTCTCGATCTTTTGTCGGTGCTGTTCTTCATGCGTTACAAGGCGCGCCCGGGACACTTCTTCGGTTCGATCGGCCTTGCGACGGGGGCGCTCAGCGCCCTGATCCTGCTCTATCTCGGCTTCGACAAGTTCGTGCTCGGCAACGATATCGGAACCCGCCCGATGCTGATCGTCGGTGTGATGTTGTTCCTGTCGTCGGTTCAGCTCATCACCACGGGCATCCTCGCGGAAATGATGGCGCGCACCTATTTCAGCGACGACGGCACGACGAACTATATCGTCCGGCAGGTCTTCGTGCGGGACCAGACAGATGCTTGAGGCCGTCAACCGCCGGCCAAACCTGATCCTTGCGCTGATTGCGGGCTACTTCCTGCTTTGCATCGCACTGAGGCTTTCCGCTTCGACTTCGCTCGAGATCGACGAATCCGAGCAGGCCTATGTCTCGCAGTTCCTGATGCTCGGCTACGGCTCGCAACCGCCTTTCTACAATTGGCTGCAATACGGGCTGACCTCGCTGCTCGGCCCGTCAGTGGCGACGATGACCGTACTCAAGAACGGCCTATTGTTCCTCTGTTGTCTCTTCTTCGGCCTTGCATCCCGCGAGGTTCTCGGCGACCGGCGCCTTGCAGCCATCACGACAATGGGCGTCCTCGCTCTGCCGCCGATCTTCCTGCTTGCCCAGCGCGACCTCTCGCACACGGTCGCCGCGCTATTTGCCGTTTCGCTCTTCCTGTACGCATTCCTGCGGACGATGAGCCGGCCGACCTTCTTTGCCTACACTCTTACAGGCGTCGCCGTCGGGATCGGCGTCATCTCAAAGTACAACTTCGTGATCGTTCCGGTCGCGGCGATCGTCGCGATCCTGCCCGAACCGAAACTTCGCGCCCGGCTCTTCGACTGGCGCATCCTTGTCGCAATCGCAGTCTGCGCGCTGATTGCCCTGCCGCACGGCACCTGGGTCCTGCAAAATATCGGCGCCGCGTCGAGCAATACCTTCAAGGAAATGGGAACGGGGCAGGAAGCCGGTTTCGTGTCGAAGGCGTTGAAGGCGATCGTCGCGCTCTTTGCCTCGACGCTTCGCGGCTCAGCGATCATCCTCGCCGTCTTCGCCCTCGTGTTTCGCAAGGACCTGCCGGCGATCTGGCGCGCCGACAGCCTCTGGGCTCGGGTCGTCGGGCGCATGCTGGTCCTCTGTCTCGGCGCCGTTCTCGTCATCATGCTGGTCACCGGCGCCACCCATATGCGGGAAAAGTGGCTGGTTCTCTTCCTCGTCCTGCTGCCGCTCTATCTGGCCCTCAAGGTCAAGGCGTCCGGCGTTGACACCACACGTAGCGTCCGGCCCGTCGCCCTCTTTATCGGCTTCGTCATCGTGACCACGCTGGTCGTGGTGTCTACCCGCGCAGTCGTGCGGCCTTGGTTCGGCAAGGTTTCGAGACTGAGCATCCCCTACAGCAGCCTCGTCGACACCATCGTTCAGCAGCAGGGACGCGAACCGGCGATGGTTCTGGCCACCAACAAGCAGGTGGCCGGCAATCTGCGAACGCGCCTGCACGGGGCCAAGGTCTACGTGCCCGGCAACAACAGCAGCCCGGCGATCGGTCAGCTGGCCGGGCCGCTTCTCGTTGTCTGGACCAACGACGGCAAGGCCGATGCAGCGCCACCGGCGCCACTCGTCGATGTCCTCAAATCCTTCGGCGTGCCGGAAACGCACTTGCAGCCGCAGCAACTCGCCCTGCCCTATCTCCACGGCACGCTCGAGGATCGCTACAGTTTCGGCTACTTCTGGATCGACGATCCGTCGCGATCCGCGCCGACGAGCAGCTTGAGTTCGCCAGGGTGAATGCGCAGCGCGACGTCGCGGCCCATGGGCAGAAGTTCGCCGTCGATGACGCAGTTGATCTTTCGTTCGACCTTCGGAAAATGCAGATCGAGGGCATGACCGCTCATGGCGGTAATCAGCGGACTGTCGCGAAACTTGCCGCGCATTACATCGAGCGCGAGCTTGGCGACACCCGGCGGGCTCAGCGGCGGCGCCGTGTAAAAGCCGAGATGGCCGGCGGTCACGTCGTCCGCATACATCAGCGTGTCGCGGCCGAACGGATTGTTGGAAACCGAGACCGCCGAGACATGACGGCTCTCCTTGTGACCATCGACATCGAACTCGATCTCGAAATCCGGAGGATTGAGAATCACTCCGACTGCGGCGCGGGTGCTGGCGGCGATCTTTCCCGCTCTTGAGCGAAAGCTGTAGGATTCGCGGTAGCGCACCATGCGCGCATGCAGCCCCATGGAGAATTGATGCACGAACGCACGGCCATCGGCGCTGCCGATGTCACCGTCGATGATCACGCCATTCGCCAGCACTTCCGGCACTTTCCAGATATCGAGCGGCAGCTTCAGCGTGCGGGCAAAAAGATTCATCGTTCCGGCGGGAACGACGCCGAGCGGCATGCGGTTCTTCCAGGCGACGCCGGCGGCGGCCGAAATCGTGCCGTCACCTCCGCCGGCAAGAATGGCGTCGAGGTCGTCGCGACGGCAGGTCCGCTCCAACGCCTCTTGCATCTCGTTTCCGGAAACCGCTGCAATCTCGATCTGGTGGCCTGCGGCCTGGAAGACCTCTTCGACCTTCTGGCCATAGGCGGCTATGTCCGTCGTGCGGAACGTTCCGCCGTCGCGATTGAAGATTGCCTTGATTTTCATGAACGGCTCGTCGGCTCCATTGCCGCGGCAATGCGGCTCACCGCGATCAGATAAGCGCGATTGCGGCCAATTCCAGAACCTTACCGAAACTTAACGGGAGCGCCGGTCGTTCGTCCGCTCCATCACGACCAGCACAACAGAAGCCGAGTGTCACAGCAATGCAGCGATCAGCGCGGTTCGGGCAACTTCAGCGGTCCGCCTGTCTTGATCGAGCGGATGGCGAAATTGGACCGGATGTCGGTGACGCCGGGCAAGGCCAACAGCGTCTCGGTCAAGAGTTTCTCATAGGCAGGCAGATCCTCGACGACGACCTCGGCGAGGAAATCGGCATTGCCGGAGATCAGGAAGCAGGAGACCACCTCGGGGATGGCGAGCAGCGCCTCCTGCTGCTGCTGTGCGTTCTCGCGGCTATGGCGCCCAACCTTGATTTCGACGAAGACCGTCAGCCCGAGACCGGCTTCCTTACGATCGATGTCGGCCCTGTAGCCGCGCAGGATGCCGGATTTTTCCAGGTTGCGGATGCGCCGCAGGCAGGGCGACGGCGAAAGATTGACCTTTTCGGCAATCTCGACGTTCGTTGCGCGCGCGTCCTCCTGAAGGATTCTAAGGATGGCGAGATCGAATTTATCGAGGCTTGGCATTTTTATGAACTTCGATTGTTGTTATTGGCACATTGTTGCTGACGATAGTCTATTTCGGGCATAAATCGCAAGGACATGCCCCGCTATCAGGGCGTAATCTTCCTTCCAGACCCAAAAGCCTCTCAGGTATCCAATTCGGGAAGGAAATTCAAATGGTTGCGCTCGCTCTCGATCGCGGCAATACGACGCCTGTCGCCGCCGGCTATGCCGGCGCCTTCGTAACCGTCCTCATCTGGGCGGGCTGGATACTGGCGACCCGCCACTCGGCCGGCACCGCGCTTGGCACGATCGACCTCGGGCTGATCCGCTACGGCGTGCCGGCGGTCCTTCTTGCCCCGGTCTGGCTGAAGACCGGGCTTCTGCCGCGCAAGCTGCCGCTGCTGTTGCTCGTCCTGATGGTCGCCGGTTCGGGCGCCCTGTTCTTCCAGGTCTCCGCCTTTGCGATCCACTCCGTTCCAGCTTCCTCGGTCGGCGTTCTCCTCGGTGGCTCGATGCCGCTTGCCACCGCGCTCATCGGCATCACGGTCTTCGGCGAGCGGCCGGACCGGATGCGCGTGCTCGGCTTTGCCGCAATCCTTGCCGGCGTCGCCATCCTCCTGGCGCGCAGCCTCGGAAGTGCGGCCTCGACCGGCTGGAGCGGCTATGCGCTGCTGCCGACTGCGGCGACCCTCTGGGCGATCTATACCCATGCCTTCCGCCGCTCCGGCCTCAGCCCGCTGCAGGGAAGCGCCCTGATCGCCATCTGGTCGTTCCTGATCCATCTCGGACTTGCCGCCTGCTTTGGAACCACCCTTGCCAGCGTTCCGGCCCAGGAGATCGCCTTGCAGGTCACCAGCCAGGGCCTCCTGTCCGGCCTCGTCGCCATGGTAGCCTACGGCTTTGCCGTGAAGAGCCTTGGCGGTACCCAGGCGGCCGCCTTCACGGCGCTGACACCGGTTCTCGCGATGATCGGCGGCGCCGTCCTGCTCGGCGAGCAGATCGGCCCCTTCGAGATCCTCGCCGCGGTCGTCACCGCTACAGGCGTCGCGCTTTCGACCGGCATTCTTTCGTCCAGGCCCTGAACGCAAAGCTCGTTAGAATGCGAAGGCCCCGGAGGTGTTCGCTCCGGGGCCTTTTTCTGTCTCGACGACAAGCTCAACCGTGAATGATTTCACGGTGTTTTTGCAGCCGGTGACCGTAGGCCTGGCTGACGCGATCGAAGATGATGGCAATGCCGACGATCGCAAGGCCGTTGAAGATGCCGAGCGTGAAGTACTGGTTGGCAATCGCCTTCAGCACCGGCTGGCCGAGGCCCTGAACACCGATCATCGAGGCGATGACCACCATGGCGAGCGCCATCATGATCGTCTGGTTGATGCCGGCCATGATCGTCGGCAAGGCGAGCGGCATCTGAACGTTCTTGAGCTTCTGCCACGCCGACGAACCGAAGGCATCGGCCGCCTCCAGCACGTCCTTGTCGACGAGGCGAATGCCAAGGTTCGTCAGGCGAATCATCGGCGGGATGGCGTAGATGACGACGGCGATCAGCCCCGGCACCTTGCCGATGCCGAGCAGCATGACGACCGGGATCAAGTAGACGAAGCTCGGCATGGTCTGCATCACGTCGAGGATCGGATTGACGATGTTCTGAAACCGATCCGAACGGGACATGACGATGCCGATCGGAATGCCGATGGCGATCGACAGCACGGTGCAGACGAAGATCATCGAGACCGTCTTCATCGTGTCGTCCCACATGTCGAAGTAGCCGATCAGAAGCAGCGTGCCGATGCAGCCGGCGACGATCTTCCAGTTGCGGCTTGCCACCCAGGCGATGAAAGCGATCAAGATCAGGATGATTGGCCAGGGCGTCTTCGTCATGAAGCGCTCCGACTGGATGAGAAAGAATTGCAAGGGCTCGAAGAAGCCTTCGATCGCGTCGCCATAGGCGCGCGTGAAGCCGCGAAATCCCTCGTCGATCGCCTTTTTCAAGGCTCTCAGGCTCTCGTCATCCATGTGTGGAAACTGGGTTAACCAGTCCATTCCATTTCCCCTTCAGATTTCGCCGGCCGCGATTGTTGTTTTGCCTTTGCCGGACCTCGAACGAAGAGGCGGCGCACATGACTGCGCCGCCCGCTGGTTATGACCATCGCGATCAGAGCGCGGCCTTCACCTTTTCGGCGACCTCGGGCGAAACCCACGGGGTCCAGATATCGGGGTTTTCCTGCAGGAAGTGCTTGGCGCCCTCCTCCCCGCTCGCCTGATTGTCGGTCATCCAGGCCATCAGCTTGTTGACCGTGTCGTTGGTCCAGGCGCGCTTGTTGAGGTAATCCATAGCCGGGCCGGCGCGATCGGCGAAGGCCTTGGTCACCAGCGTCTGGACCTTGTCCTTCGGCCAGTCGTTCTTCTTCGGATCCGGGCAATCGGCAACCGTGTTGCAGCGCTTCCATTCGGCCGGATCGGCGGCCACACCATGCTCGAGCTTCACCATCTCGTACTTGCCGAGAAGGGCCGTCGGCGCCCAGTAGTAGCCGACCCAGCCCTGCTTGCGCTCATAGGCCTTGGCGATCGAGCCATCGAGGCCGGCGGCCGAACCGGTATCGACCAGCGTGAAGCCAGCCGTTTCGCCGCCATAGGCTTTATAAAGCTGCGTCGTCACGACCGTGCCGCCCCAGCCCTGCGGGCCGTTGAAGACGGCGCCCTTGCTTGCGTCTTCCGGATCCGGGAACAGTTCCTTGTGCTTCAAGGCGTCATCGATCGTCTTGATGTCGGGATTGGCATCGACGATGTATTTCGGCACCCACCAGCCCTGGACGGCGCCATCGGAGAGCGCCACGGCGGCGCCGACGAGCTTGCCCTCCTCGAGGCCGCGATTGACGACATCCGGAAGCAGGTCGACCCAGCCTTCGGGTGCGACATCCGGCTGGCCCTTTTCGATCATCGAGGTGATCGTTGGCACGGTGTCTCCGACCACCAATTCGGCATTGCAGCCGTAGCCTTCCGTCAGGATGATCTTGTCGACACTCGCCAGCACCTCGGCGCTCTGCCAGTTCATGTTGGCGATCGTCACGTCGCCGCATTCGGCGGCCGAAGCTGCGCCGGCGAGGCCAAAGAGGCCCGCGGCCAGGCAAGTCGTTGCAAGAAGCTTCTTCATTTCCGTTCCCTTGTTTTGGCGGTGCATCCCGTCGCACTGCCGATCTCACCGCGGGGATCGACAGCGTCACAGGGCTCGGTCCAACTCAAGACAACAGGGACCGAACGGCCTGCAGATCCGTCGGCTTCAAGCCGATGACATCATGAAAGCTAACGGGCTTTTCCGGCAAGGACTTTCCCATTTGCGTCAACGGGTGCCTTTCCTAATATTTGCGCATCGCTGAAGTGGTCGTCAGAACGTTTTGCTGCGCTGGTAATAGCGCGACACGCGCACCCGGTTTCCGCAACGCGCCGCCGAGCACCAGCGCCGCCGGGCATTGCTGCCAACGAACAGCATGACACAATCCTCCGCCTCGCATTTGCGGATCAGCCTGGCGTCGCCGCCGGCAAGCAACGCCGCAGCGTCCTCGGCGAGGAAACCGGCTAGCTGGACCATGGGCTCCGCCGTTCTTTCGCTGACGAGCCGCGGCGGATCGGTCCAATCGAGACGGCGGACGACCGGTGCTGCCTCCATTGCCGCGTTAAGGCCCTCGATATCCGCGGCCGGAACAGGTTGCCTGTCCATCACATGTGCGATGGCCGACGCCACATGCGAGCGGACGGCAAGGACTGGCGCGAGATCGTCGGCGTCGGCCGCACCGATGCTGGCAAACGCGACATCCGACATGCGAGGCCCCTCCAATGCCAGCCAATGCGCGAGCCCGCCATCGGCCGCGAAGAGATCGACACGGCCGCTCGCGGTCAAAGGGCGAGTGTTGACGAGATCAAGAGCAAGGGACTCTCCGACGAAAGGAACCAGATCCATACAGGCCTCACATAATGCATAATTTCGATATTGACGCATTAGTTTTTCCGGCGCAATTCTAATGCATAAATATTGCCAATAGGAGTGTTAAATGAGCAGGCATAGCATTCCATCGATCCGGCACCGGTTCATCGAGGCCGGAGGCGTCCGGGTCTTCTACCGCGAGAGCGTGCCGACCGGAGCGCCGGCCGATTTCCCGACAATCCTGCTTCTGCACGGCTTCCCCTCGTCTTCCCACCAGTACCGGCGGCTAATGGACGCGCTTGGCAGCGACTACCGTCTGATCGCGCCTGACTATCCGGGCTTCGGGCATAGCGACGCGCCGACCTCGACGAACGAAGGCGGCAGTTTCGTCTACAGTTTCGACAAGCTGGCGGATGTCATGGAAGCTTTCGTGGATGCGCTCGCGCTGAAACGCTTCGTCCTCTACGCCTTCGATTTCGGCGCGCCCGTCGGGTTTCGTCTTGCAAGCAGAAAGCCCGAGCGCATTGCCGGGCTGATCGTCCAGAACGGCAATGCCTATCTGGAGGGGCTTTCCGACATTGCCCGCGACTTCATTGCGCTCAAATCCGAGGACGAAGGCGCTGAAGAGCAGGTGCGGCAGCTACTGACCTTGGAGATGACCCGTGCGCAATATGTCGGCGGGACGAAGGATCCGGACCTAGTCGCACCTGACGGCTGGACCATGGATCAGCACTTCCTCGATCGCCAGGACCGCCGCCAGCCGCAGATCGATCTTGCCTTCGACTACAAGAGCAACCTTGCCCGCTATGGCGAATGGCAAGAGTGGCTGCGCCGCGAACGGCCGCCGACCCTGATCACCTGGGGCCGTAACGATCCCTTCTTCACAGAGAAGGGCGCCCGCGCCTTCCTCACCGACCTTCCTGAGGCCGAGTTCCACCTGTTCGATACCGGCCACTTCGCGCTGGAAGAAAACCTGCCGGAGATCGCACCGCTGATTGCCGATTTCGTTGATCGCATCTGGGCGAAGGCATGAAACGACAAAGGCGCCGCGGCCAATGGCCGCCGGCGCCCTTGTAATCCTTTACGGGTCGAGATTCTGAGACCCGACTTCGAACATTACATATTCGGATAGACCGGGCCTTCACCGCCTTGGGGCGGCACCCAGTTGATGTTCTGGTTCGGGTCCTTGATGTCGCAGGTCTTGCAGTGCACGCAGTTCTGCGCGTTGATGACGAAGACTTGCCTGCCGTCCTTCTCCACCCATTCGTAGACCCCGGCCGGACAGTAGCGCGTCGACGGACCGGCATAGATGTCATGCTCGGAGCGCTTCTGCAGATCCATGTCCTTCACCTTGAGATGAACCGGCTGGTCCTCCTCATGGTTGGTGTTCGACAGGAACACCGAGGACAGCCGGTCGAAGGTCAGAACCCCATCCGGCTTTGGATAGTCGATCTTCTTGTGCTGCGCTGCGGGTTCGAGCGACTGCGCATCGGTCTTTCCGTGCTTCAGCGTGCCGAAGAAGGAGAAGCCGAACAGCTGGTTGGTCCACATGTCGAGACCGCCGAGCCCAACGCCGATCGCCGTGCCGAACTTCGACCACAGCGGCTTGACGTTCCTCACCCGCTTCAGGTCCTGGCCGATGGCGCTGTCACGCCAGCCGCGTTCGACCTCGATCGGCTCGTCATTGGCGCGGCCACTGGCGATCGCCGCTGCCAGCTTCTCGGCCGCGAGAATGCCTGAAAGTACCGCATTGTGGCTGCCCTTGATGCGCGGCACGTTGACGAGACCGGCCGAACAGCCGATCAGCGCGCCACCGGGGAAGGAGAGCTTCGGCACCGACTGGTAGCCGCCCTCGGTGATCGCACGCGCCCCATAGGACAGACGCTTGCCGCCCTCGAACGTGCCGCGGATCGCCGGATGCGTCTTGAAGCGCTGGAACTCCTCGAAGGGGAAGAGATAGGGGTTCTTGTAATTCAGGTGCACGACGAAGCCGACGGCGACCATGTTGTCTTCGAGGTGATAGAGGAAGGAACCGCCACCGGTCTTCATGCCGAGCGGCCAGCCGAAGGAGTGCTGCACCAGACCCGGGCGATGGTTCTCGGGCTTGACCTGCCAGAGCTCCTTCAGACCAATGCCGAACTTCTGGACGTCGCTGTCCCTGGAGAGATCGAACTTGGCGATCAGCTGCTTGGCGAGCGAACCGCGCACGCCCTCGCCGATCAGCGTGTATTTGCCGAGCAGCGCCATGCCGCGGGCGAAGTTCGGGCCCGGTTCGCCGTTCCGCTCGATGCCCATGTCGCCGGTGGCAACCCCGATGACCGCACCCTCGTCGTTGTAGAGCACTTCGGTGGCGGCAAAGCCCGGATAGATCTCGACGCCGAGTTCCTCCGCCTTTGTCGCCAGCCAGCGACAGACGAGCCCAAGCGATACGATGTAGTTGCCGTGATTGTTCATCAGCGGCGGCATCAGGAAGTTCGGCAGGCGGATCGAGCCGGCGGGCCCTAAGAACAGGAAATGATCGTCCGTCACCTCGGTCTTGAACGGATGGTCGGCGTCGGCGCGCCAGTCCGGCAGCAAGCGGTCGATGCCGATGGGATCGACGACGGCGCCCGACAGGATATGCGCACCGACTTCAGCGCCCTTTTCGAGCACGACGACCGAAAGCTCCGGATTGACCTGCTTCAGCCGGATCGCCGCCGCAAGACCCGCCGGCCCCGCACCCACGATCACAACGTCGAACTCCATGCTCTCGCGTTCGGGCAGGTCTTGTTCGGTCATACCGTCTCTCCAGTCTCACCGGTCTTCTGCCGGCTCCGTTCCCAGGGCATATCATTCCGTCATGGCAAATGCAGTTTGGCTTGTCGAGCCGGGATGCGACAGACGATGCCCGCTTTTGCGCATGAGGTCATGAGTATAGGCAAATATCTATATGACGTGTACGTAAACGTAAATACATCAATTTGTCGCGCAGCGAAGCTATGACCCATGCGGCCTTGCTTTTGCCGAAGAGCCGTGCGACGAGGCCGCCGCACCCTTCCAGCGGTACGCGCTGGCACACCCCATTCGCAATCGGCACGCGGCAAGGCGCCTCTCGGCGTCCGGACGGCGTGTCTTTCGGCTTTGAAGCCGGCCGCCCATCGATCCCCGAAAGCGGCCCACGGAATTCATGTTGCGTCGCGCGCCACCGGCCCCACTCCGGGCGGCGAAGCGACGCCAGATGCAAGGAGACACTCATGGTCAAGGCACTCGGCTTTGATTTCGGCACCACCAATTCCGTTCTGGCGGTTGCCGCGGGCGACACGACCCATTCGATGCGCTTCGACAGCCTCGCCGGCTCGACCGATGCCATGCGCACTGCCCTCTCCTTCATGAAGGATGCCAAGCTTGGCGCCCAGGCGCTGAAGGTCGAGGCGGGCCAGGCCGCCATCCGCGCCTTCATCGACAATCCCGGTGACTGTCGTTTCCTGCAGTCGATCAAGACCTTTGCCGCAAGCCCCCTCTTCCAGGGCACGCAGGTCTTTGCCAAGCGCCACAGCTTCGAAGACCTGATGCGCGTGTTCCTGACCAAGCTGCGCGACTATGCCGGTGACGGCTGGGCGGACCAGTACAGCCGCATCGTCGTCGGCCGTCCGGTGCACTTTGCCGGCTCCAGCCCCGACCCTGCGCTGGCGCTCGAGCGCTATGGCGCAGCCCTCTCCGAATTCGGCTTTCCGGAGGTGCACTACGTCTACGAACCGGTGGCAGCGGCCTTCTACTTCGCCCAGAACCTGAAGCAGGACGCAACTGTGCTCGTCGCCGACTTCGGCGGCGGCACCACCGACTATTCGCTGATCCGCTTCGAGACCAATGCCGGGCGCCTGACGGCAACCCCGATCGGCCATTCGGGCGTGGGCATCGCCGGCGACCATTTCGACTTCCGCATCATCGACAACGTCGTCTCGCCACTGATCGGAAAGGGGAGTCTGTTCAAGAGCTTCGACAAGCTGCTTGAAGTGCCGTCGAACTACTACGCGAATTTCGGCCGCTGGAATCAGCTTTCGATCTTCAAGACACTGAAAGATTTCACCGATCTGAAGAAGCTCGTGCGCCAGAGCCTGGAGCCGGAAAAGCTCGAGGCCTTCGTTGACCTGATCGAGCATGACGAGGGCTATCCGCTCTACAACGCAATCTCGGCCACGAAGATGCAACTGTCGAAGGAGGACGAGACCGAGTTCTATTTCGCCCCGCTCGGCGAAATGTCGCGCCGCACCGTTCGCCGCAGCGATTTCGAAGGCTGGATCGCGCCGGAGCTCGCCCGCATCGAGGGCGCGCTGGATGATGTGCTGCAGTCGACGGCAACGGCACCCGAGACGATCGACAAGGTGTTCTTGACCGGCGGCACCTCCTTCGTTCCGGCCGTACGCGGCATCTTCGAGCGGCGTTTCGATGCCGACCGGATCGAGAGCGGCGGCGAACTGCTGTCGATCGCCCATGGCCTGGCGCTGATCGGCGAGCACGAGGACATCGCCCACTGGACCGCGAATGCGGTCTGAGCCGACGCGCGAACCGGATGTGCATGACCTTGGATAGGAGGGTCGAGCGCCGGAAAAGCGGTTCCGGTCCGGCCGCTTATGGGCTAGGTTGGCGGCCATGATTTCCGCCAACGACCTTTCTCCGGCGCAGCTTGCCGCCCTTCTCGCCTTCCACGGCGATGCGGGCGTCGAATGGCTGCTGGAAGAGGAACCGGTCGACCGTTTCGCCGAGTTCGAGGCGATGAAGGCAGCACGCGGCAACGCCCGCGTGGCGGCAACCAGCAACCGGGCGGAGGCACCCGCTTCGCAACCGACGGCGCGCCAGACAGCGGCGGCCGCTGCTCCCACCCCTTCCCGCGCACCTGCCCCAGTCGCGAACGCCCCTGCGGTCGCCATCCCCGATGCGCAGGCGATCGAAGAGGCGCGCTTTGCCGCCGAAACGGCCCGGTCGCTCGCCGAGCTCCGCGTTGCGATGGAAGGTTTTGCCGGCTGCAATCTCAGGAACAGCGCCCGCAATCTGGTCTTTGCCGAGGGTGATCCGGCAAGCGGCATCATGATCGTCGGCCCGATGCCCTATGCCGACGACGATCGCGACGGCCAGCCTTTTGCGGGCCGCCTCGGCGAGATGCTGACCCGGATGATGGCGGGCATCGGTCTTACGCGCGAGAGCGTGCTCTTGAGCAATATCGTGCCCTGGCGCCCGCCGGGTAACCGCGTGCCGACGGCGCGCGAGGCCGATATCTGCCGACCCTTCATCGAACGCCAGATCGCGCTGGCAGAGCCTAAGCATCTGCTGCTGCTCGGCAATTTCACCGCCCGTTTCTTCTTCGGCGGCAACGACACGATCCACCAGCTTCGCGGCGAATGGCGCGAGCTTGCGATCGGCGGCATTAATGTGCCGACCCTTGCCACCCTGCATCCGCAGGACCTGGTGACGGCGCCGATCAACAAGCGCTTCGCCTGGCAGGACCTGCTTGCCTTCAAGGCCCGCATTCACGGCTGATCCTAAGGAAAGCGCCCTGCCCGGATCGTGCTCCCGGCCGCTTGCCCGTTTCATGAACAAAGAATGAAGAAAGCCATGCGGTTTGCGCATATCAGCGGCGCATTTTGACGCATTGCAAAACGTTATGTTGCAGCGCAATATACTGGCACGGGAGGAATGGAATTTAAGGAATTGAACCATGACTGCCCGCTTTCGTCCGATCCACAGCAGCTTTGAGACGCTCCGCCACACTGGCGCTGCTTACCGGACGCCGTTCAACCGCTTTGGCACGGCAGCCAACGAGCAGATGACCGCGATCGGCCTCGCCCGGACCACCCGTCCGGCGCAGATTTTCGCCGACTTCATCCAGCGCTGATCCCCACGCGATACGCGGCTTTTGCGTATCGCGTGACGCATCGATTGACCCGACACGAAGAAAGGAACGAACCCATGACCAAGCCGATTGCCAGCCTCAAGGTCCTGCTCGATTCGATCTCCGACATCGGTACGGCCGTGCGCGCCTCGCGCGAATATACCGTTCTCAGCACCAAGAAGGATGCACGCCGCGCCCATCGCACGGCCGTGAGCCCGTTGCTGCCGAACTGACTGCTGCCCGCAGGTATAAGCACCGCCTTTTTGCCATCGCCTGTCGCAATCGACAGGGCGTAAAAAACTGGATAGAGCCACACTCGTCCCGACTAAGGAGTGTCAGGCTCATCCGGCCCTGCCAGACCGTTCCTCGCTCCATCTGCGTTTGCTTGTCATCGGACAAATGACGAAGCGCCACGTTTCCAGGAGCGCCGATGCTGGCCAGCCTCGCTTCCGTCTTCAGCCTGATGGTGTCGACCCTGCTCATGATGGTCGGCTTCGGCCTGCAGAGCTATGTGATCCCCGTGCGTTCCGTCGCCGAGAACTGGTCGACGCTGACGGTCTCGGTGATCGCCACCGGCTATACGGTCGGCTTCACCCTTTCCTGCGTCGTCACGCCGAAATTCGTGCTGCGTGTCGGCCATGTGCGCGTCTTCACCGCGCTGATCACGCTGCTCTCCATCGCTATCCTGCTCTGCGGCCTCATCGTCGACTGGCGCCTCTGGATTGTGTTCCGTGCCATTGCCGGCTTTGCCATCTCCGGCAGCTATCTCGTCATCGAGAGCTGGCTCAACGAGCGCGTTACCAACGAGAACCGCGGCCTGCTCTTTTCGCTCTACCTGATCACGACGATGGTCGGCACGATCGGCGGGCAGTACATGGTGCCGCTCGGCGACCCGACAAACACGTCGCTGTTCATGCTCTGCAGCGTGCTGTTCTCGCTGGCGCTATTGCCGACGGCGCTCTCCTCCTCCCCCATGCCGGCGCCACCGGCACAGGCGAAGTTCGATATCCCCGCCCTCTTCCGCCGCTCGCCGGTCGCCGTCGTCGGCGGTTTTCTCGCCGGCGCGCTCTCGGGCGCCTGGCTGAACCTCGGCGGTGTCTTCACCCAGAAGATCGGACTTTCGACGGCGGAAGGCGCGACACTGCTCGCCTCGCTATTGACCGGCAGCGCCCTCTCGCAAATCCCGATCGGACGTCTCTCCGACAAGATCGACCGGCGCATCGTCATGGTTGGCTGCGGCATCGTCGGCGTCATCTCGTGCCTGGTGATGTCGGCATCGATCGGCAGCCAGCCCGCCGTTCTCTACATCATCGCCGCTTTCGTCGGATCGGTGCTCTTCCCGATCTACGCACTGAACGTCGCCCATGCCAATGATCTCGCCAAACCCAACGAGTATGTCGAAACATCCTCGGGCCTGATGATCACCTACGGGCTCGGCACGATTTCCGGCCCGCTGATGGTCGGTCCGGTCATGGATCGTTTCGGCCCGGCGGCGCTGTTTCTCGTCCTTGCCGTCTACTTCGCGCTCTATGGCGGCTATGCAGCCTGGCGCATTCTGCGGCGCGAGCAGCACAAGGGGCTCGTCGTCAAGACCGACTTCCAGGCAACGAGCGTCATGCCGACGCCCGGCCCTGATGTGACGAGCCCGGCTGCCCAGCAGGCGGCGCAGGAACCGCTGATCGACGACGATACGGTTCCGGCCTGGGAAAACCCGCGGCCGTAGGCCGTGGCTCAGCCCTGCGGCGTCACATGCTTGCGAGCGCCCCGGCGCTCGAGGCCAAGCCGATGTTCGCGGAAAATGATGAAGATGCCTGCGCCAACGACGATGGCCGTGCCGACGAGCATGGCGGCCGTCGGGATATCGTCGAACAGGAAGTAGCCGATGATCAGGCCGAGCACGATCGAAGTGTATTCGAACGGTGCGATGGTCGACATGTCGGCATGGCGATAGCTCTCGGTCAAAAGGATCTGGGCGACACCGCCACAGAAACCGGCGACCATCAGCAACAGGAAGGCCTCGCGCGAGATCGACGGCCAGCCGAAGGGCAAGGTCGCGAGAGAGAAGACCGAGGCCGACAGCGAGAAATAGAGCACGATCGTGTGGGTGCGCTCATTCTTGACGAGTTTTCGTACCAGCACCATGGCAACTGCGCCCAGGGCCGCCGAAACCAGCACAGCAGCAGCGCCCAGCGCCTCCAGCGAACCGAAGCCGCCTTCGCGAAAAAGGGTCAGCCGTGGCCAGGTGATGATCATCACGCCGACCAGCCCGACGACAACGGCCGACCAACGGTAGAGCCGCACCGACTCGCCTAGAAAAATCGCGGCGAAGGCGACGGCGATCAGCGGCATGGCATAGCCGATGGCGATGGCTTCAGGCAGCGGCAGGTGTACGAGGCCGTAAAAACCGAAGCTCATTGCGAGAATGCCGACGAAGCCGCGAGCGATATGGCCGGTAAAATCTTCGGTCTTGAAGGCGTCGCGCAGCTGTCCGCGGAAGGCGAGATAGCCGAGGATCGGCACCATGGCGAAGGCCGAGCGGTAGAAGGTGATCTGGCCGGTGGCGATCTCGTTTCCGGCCGCCTTGATCAGCGTAGACATGCAAACGAAAATGACGACTGAAAGGACCTTGAGCAGGATCCCCTTCATCGGGCTTTCGACTTCCGCATCCATTGAGGGCACTTTTCGAACAGCCTTGACCGGCGATCAGCTGGCACGCGGGCTGGTTTGGAGATTTTTCAGCGGAGAGCACCGCTGCAGGACCGGGCCACCTTAGCGACGCTTTTCTCGAAAGTCGGATCAAACTTCGTGATGAATGACGTTTTTTCTTGATCGATTAACCTTCGACAGTAGGGCGGCCGGCTTTTCTTTAGCTGCCCCGAAAAAAACCTTTCCAATTCATGTCTTGTTAGTCCCACTTCGATACACATCGGTCCGATAAGGGAGCGGGAAGAATAACGGGCGCCATGTCTTTTCTGTCGGAAGTGCGGTCGCCGGCATCACAATCGTGTGGCACAGCCCAGCTTTTCGCCCCTTGGCCTTTTCACCATCACAGGCACCCTCTACAAATTCTCCAGTAGAACGGTGCAAGCGGGACTGACCATGCGGACAAATACTGGCCAGATCATTCATCTGGAAGACTACCGGCCGACCGACTTCGTTCTGGAGAGAGTGGATCTGACCTTCGAGCTCGATCCGAAGGAGACCAAGGTCGAGGCCCGGCTGATCTTCCATCGCCGCGAAGGTGTCGACAGTGCCGCGCCGCTCGTGCTTGATGGCGACGAGTTGACCATGACCGGCCTTTTGTTGGACCAGGAAGAACTCGCCGCAACGCTCTACGATGTCGCCGACGATACGCTGACGATCCGCGGCCTGCCCGAAACCGCCCCGTTCGAAATCACCATCACCACCCTGCTTTCGCCCGAGACCAATACGCAGCTGATGGGGCTCTACCGCACCAACGGCGTCTACAGCACCCAGTGCGAGGCCGAAGGCTTCCGCCGCATCACCTATTTCCCCGATCGTCCCGATGTACTTGCCGTCTACACGGTCAACATCATCGCCGACAAGGAGTCGTCTCCCCTCCTGCTTTCGAACGGCAACTATCTCGGCGGCGCCGACATGGGCGACGGCCGTCACTTCGCCGCCTGGTTCGATCCGCATCCGAAGCCGAGCTATCTCTTTGCGCTGGTCGCCGGCGACCTCGGCGTGGTCGAGGATACGTTCACAACGATGTCCGGCCGCGACGTTGCCTTGAAGATCTATGTCGAACACGGCAAGGAGCCTCGCGCCTCCTATGCCATGGATGCGCTCAAGCGCTCGATGAAGTGGGACGAAGAGGCCTTTGGTCGCGAATACGACCTCGACATCTTCATGATCGTCGCCGTCTCCGACTTCAACATGGGCGCCATGGAGAACAAGGGCCTCAACATCTTCAACGACAAATACGTGCTTGCGGACCCGGAAACGGCGACCGATGCGGACTACGCCAACATCGAGGCGATCATCGCGCACGAATACTTCCACAACTGGACCGGCAACCGCATCACCTGCCGCGACTGGTTCCAGCTCTGCCTGAAGGAAGGCCTGACGGTCTACCGCGACCACGAGTTCTCCGCCGACATGCGCTCACGCGCGGTCAAGCGCATCGCCGAAGTGCGGCATCTGAAGTCGGAACAGTTCCCGGAGGATGCAGGTCCCCTCGCCCATCCGGTGCGCCCGACGAAATACCGCGAAATCAACAACTTCTACACGACGACCGTCTACGAAAAGGGATCGGAAGTCACCCGCATGATCGCGACCATCCTCGGCCGCGATCTGTTCAAGAAGGGTATGGATCTCTATTTCGACCGGCACGACGGCCAGGCGGTGACGATCGAGGATTTCGTCGCCTGCTTCGAGGCGGCAAGCGGTCGGGATCTGCGCCAGTTCGCGCTCTGGTATCACCAGGCCGGAACGCCGCTGGTCACCGCTTCGGGCGCCTATGACGCCGCCAAGCAGACCTTCACCCTGTCGCTCGAACAGACCGTGCCGCCCACGCCCGGACAGAGCGCCAAGGAAGCGATGCACATTCCGCTGAAGATGGGTCTGCTGCTCGAAGACGGCAGCGAAGCCGCCCTTGCCGCTGTTTCCGGCGCCGACATGACCGACGATGTCCTGCATCTGACGGAGCGCAATCAGACGGTGGTCTTCTCGGGCATCCCGTCGCGCCCGGTTCCGTCGTTCAACCGCAGCTTCTCCGCGCCGGTCAACCTGCATATCGAGCAGAATGCCGACGATCTGGCGCTGATCGCGCATCACGAAAGCGACCTCTTCGCCCGCTGGCAGGCGCTCAACGCCATCGCGCTTGGCAATCTCGTCGAGGCGACGGCGAATGTCCGCGCCGGCAAGCCGGTCACCTCGGACAAGGCGCTGATCGAC
The DNA here is from genome assembly GCF_058791875.1 of Ensifer sp. EB106-05-01-XG146. Taxonomy (NCBI): domain Bacteria; kingdom Pseudomonadati; phylum Pseudomonadota; class Alphaproteobacteria; order Hyphomicrobiales; family Rhizobiaceae; genus Ensifer; species Ensifer sp. EB106-05-01-XG146. The sequence continues at coordinate 784,407 of NZ_JBYTDX010000001.1, read as the reverse complement.
GGCCTGATACGGGCCGCCGCCGACAACAGCCTGGAGCCGGCCTTCCGTTCGCAGGCGCTGGCCTTGCCGAGCGAATCCGATATCGCCCGCGAGATCGGCACCAACAACGATCCGGACGCGATCCACGCGGCCCGCCAGCAGATCCTGACAGCGGTTGCGACCGCCGGGCGCGACACCTTCCTCAAACTCTCCGACGAACTCGTCTCCAGCGGTGGGTTCAGCCCGGAAGCGGCAAGCGCCGGCAGGCGAGCACTGCGCAACAGCGCGCTCACCTACCTCGTTCAGGCCGATGAAGGCCCTGAACGTGCCGCGAAGGCCTTTGCGGCCGCCAACAACATGACCGATCTCAGCCATGCGCTGGCGCTGCTGGCGCACCGCTTCCCGGATTCGGCCGAGGCGACAGACGCGCTTGCAACATTCCGCAAGCGTTTCGCCGACAACGCGCTCGTCATCGACAAATGGTTCGCCGTGCAGGCGACGATCCCGGGCGCTGGAACGCTCGATCGTATCAAGGCGCTGATGAACGAGCCGCTGTTCAACGGCAACAATCCGAACCGCGTGCGCTCGCTGGTGGGCACCTATGCCTTCGCCAACCCGACCGCGTTCAACCGCGCTGACGGCGAAGGCTACCGCTTCCTCGCGCGCCAGATCCTCGATATCGACCCGCGTAATCCGCAACTTGCGGCTCGCATCCTGACCTCCATGCGCTCCTGGCGTTCGCTGGAGGACAAACGTGCCGGGCATGCCCGCAAGGCGCTGAAAGAGATCGCCGGCGCGTCGAAACTTTCGGCCGATGTCGGTGACATCGTCGAGCGCATGCTCAAGGCCTGAGCATCGCCAAAGCCTGATTTTCCTGGGGCCGGGTCGCTAACGCGACCCGGCCTATTATTTTCCAACGATAAGAAATGGTTAACAAATCTTTACCAGTGCCTCTGGACAAGGCGAATCGCCCTGTGATTCATTGAGTCAGATTCGGGCGAGCGGCGCGCCGAATCATCAGAGGGTTTAGACAATTGGGAAAGATGGCGGACGCGCGACCAGCGAGCGCAGCCGACGGGCGGTTGCGACTCAAGCTTCCAGGCGTTACCGGCCTGGAGCAGGAGTTTATCTCGCAGGCGAAGATCTTTGCCGGGCCGGCTTCACGCCGCCTGGCAAACGCGGAGCCTGTTCTCAAGCGCTCCATCCCGATCCTGATCATTGCATTCCTGATCATCGTTGCGGTTTCGCGCATGTCCAGCATCATGGACGAGCACGCCCGCATGGAGGAAAGTTCGCGCCAGACCGTCGGTCTTGCGGCGGCGATCGCCGTCGCCGCCTTCCAGACGGACGGAGTCGCGCTGTTCGATGAGGGCCGTCGTGCCGAGGCGGAGCAACGCTTCAGCCAGTTTCTGCCGACCGGTATGCTCGATCCCGGAACGTTCATCCTCGCGGTGCGCAAGGACGGGCGGATCTTTGCAAGCACGGAAGGCGGTGGACCGCTCATCGGCCGCACGCTCGCTGCGGCCGCGCCCGACATCGCGACGCTGCAATATTTCGGCGAACATTCGAGCGTCATGAAGACGGCGATCGCAGGCGCCGACCACATCGTGGCGCTGGCGCAGCTGCCCGATGCGGCTGGCGTCGTGCTGGCCGCAACGCCGGTCACCCAGCTCGAAACGACCTGGCGAGACGAGGTTTCGCTGAACGTCACCCTGTTTGCAGGTATCTCGGCGATCCTGTTGATGGTGCTCTACGCCTATTACATCCAGGCCAAGCGTGCCCGCGACGCCGATTCGGTCTTTGCCGAATCGAACCTGCGGGTCGAGACGGCGCTCTCGCGCGGCCGTTGCGGCCTCTGGGATTTCGATCTTGCCAACCGTCGGCTGTTCTGGTCGCGCTCGATGTACGAAATGCTCGGCATGCCGGGCGAAAGCAGCGTGCTCTCCTTCGGTGACGCCGCAAGGCTGATGCATCCGGATGATCACGGCATCTACAGCGTGGCGCGCACGATCGCGCGTGGCGACGCGCGCCAGATCGACCAGGTGTTCCGCATGCGGCATGCGGACGGTCACTATGTGTGGCTACGGGCCCGCGCCGAGATCATCCGCACGGCCTCGGGCCGGGCGCATCTGATCGGCATCGCCATGGACGTGACGGAACAGCATCGTCTTGCGCAGCGCTATGCGGAGGCCGACCAGCGGCTCGCCGACGCCATCGAATGTACCTCCGAGGCCTTCGTGCTCTGGGACAAGCACGACCGCCTCGTCATGTGCAACACCCACTTCCAGGAGGCCTACAAGCTTCCGGACCACGTCCTGGTGCCCGGCACCGAACGCATAGCCGTGCATACGGCGGCAGCACGGCCGGTGGTCGAGCGGCGGATCGCCGACCCGGATCACAGCAACCAGTCGCAGACGAGCGAAGTCCAGCTTGCGGACGAGCGCTGGCTGCAGATCAACGAGCGGCGCACACGCGACGGCGGCCTTGTCTCCGTCGGCACCGACATCACGCTTCTGAAGCGGCACCAGGTGCGCCTGCGCGAATCCGAGCGGCGTCTGATGGCGACGATCGGCGACCTCTCGGCCTCGCGCATGACGCTGGAGCGGCAGAAGACCGAGCTTTCGGTCGCGAATTCGAACTACCAGGCGGAGAAGGACCGTGCGGAGGCGGCCAACCGCGCCAAGTCCGAGTTCCTCGCGAACATGTCACATGAGCTGCGCACGCCGCTCAACGCCATCCTCGGCTTCTCGGAAATCCTGCAGAACCAGATGTTCGGGCCGCTCGGCTCGGAGAAGTACAACGAGTATTCACGCGACATCCACGAAAGCGGCAAACATCTGCTCAACGTCATCAACGACATCCTGGACATGTCGAAGATCGAGGCCGGGCACATGCGCATCAGCCGCGAGACGATCGACCTTGCGCCATTGATCGAGGAGACGCTGCGCTTCACCACCATACCGGCGGAGCAGAAGAACATTCACGTCGTGCAGCAGATCTCGTCGGGCCTCACCATGGTCGCCGATCGCCGCGCCATGAAGCAGGTGCTGCTCAACCTGCTTTCGAACGCGGTCAAGTTCACCAATGAGGGCGGGCGGATTTCGCTTCGGGCACGCAAGGTGACGGGCGCGGTGACGCTCACGATCGCCGATTCCGGCATCGGCATTCCGCGCGACGCATTGCAGAAGATCGGTCAGCCCTTCGAACAGGTGCAGAGCCAGTACGCCAAGAGCAAGGGCGGATCCGGCCTCGGGCTCGCGATCTCGCGCTCACTCACCCGCCTGCACGGCGGCAGCATGAGAATACACTCGACCGAGAATGTCGGGACCATCATCTCGGTCAGGATTCCGGACCGCGGTTAAAGCGGGTCTGGAGCAGCGCGCGGTCTTCCACGCGCCGTCCGTTTACCCGCTGCCCTCCCTCACACTGAAACGACCGATTGGAAGACACGGCGCACGGCTTTGGAGAGCCTGCGAACGTCCCCCTCCAAGGTTTTCAGGTCCGGGTAGTCCCCTGCCCGGCAGACGAGATCGATCAGGCCCGCCGGCGCTTCCTTCGGCTCGAACTCGCCCTCTATGCAGAGCCTCACGATCTGGGACAATTCGGTGAAAAGATGCAGCGCTTCCAGCGCAACATCGAGATCGTTCGGGTTCATCAGCGCATCACCAAGCAGCTTCAACGCGTCGGCGGTGTTGGTGCCTGATGTCAGCGGCTGAACGCCCTTGGCCGGCGCTACGAGCGCCAGATACTGGGTGATGAACTCGATATCGACGAGACCGCCCGGGATCAGCTTGAAGTCCCAGATGTCGCTCGGCGGTTTCTCGCTATCGATCATCTCGCGCATGGAGATCACGTCGGCGCTGACTTTGGAAACATCGCGCTTGCGCTCGAGGATCTCGGCGAAGATCCCGTTGGCCTCGGCCATCAGCCGGTCATCGCCGCAGATGCAGCGCGCCCGGGTCAGAGCCAGATGCTCCCACGTCCAGGCCTCTTCGCGCTGATACTTAGCAAAGGCGTTGATCCTGGTTGCGACCGGCCCCTTGTTGCCGGAGGGACGAAGCCGCATATCGACTTCGTAAAGGATGCCTTCCGCCGTCGGCGCGGAAAGTGCGGCGATCAGGCGCTGCGTCACCCGTGTAAAGTATCGCGTCGGATCAAGCGGCTTGGCGCCGTCGGACTCGGTTGCCGTCTCGTCGTAATCGTAGAGCAGGATCAGATCGACGTCGGATCCCGCCGTCAGCTCGTGGCTGCCGAGCTTGCCCATGCCGACAACGGCGATACGGCCTCCAGGGAAATCGCCGTGAACGGAGCGAACTTCATCCTCAACCGCCTTTACCGCCGCGGCGATGATGAGGTCGGCAAGATCGGTAAAGGCGCGGCCGGCTTGCGCGCCCGAGATCGCGCCGGTCAGGAGCCGAATGCCGATCAGGAAACGCTGCTCGGCGGCTATGATCCTCAGGCGATCGAGCACCTCCTCATAATGGCGAGCACCGCCGACGAAGTTGGCGATGCGTGGCGCCAGATACTCCCGCGTCGGCAATTCGGCGAGCAGGCCCGGATCGAGCATGCCGTCGAAGACATGCGGGCGCGCGGCAATGATTTCGGCAAGCCTCGGGGCCGACGACATGACATTGACGATCAGCGACAGGAGGCCCGGATTGTTGCCGAGCAGAGAGAACAGCTGAATGCCGGCAGGCAGGCCGGAGATGAAATTGTCGAAACGCAGCAGCGCTTCGTCGGCGCGGCGGCTTTCGCCAAAAACCCGCAGCAGCTCCGGCGTCAGCTCTGTCAGCCGCTCGCGCGCCTCCACCGACTGTGTCGCGCGGTAGCGGCCATAGTGCCAGGTGCGGATCGTGTGGGAGATGTCCGACGGCCGCTGGAAGCCGAGTTTCTTCAGCGTCTCCAGCGTGTCCGGGTCGTCGCGCTGGCCAGTGAAGACGAGGTTGCCGGTCTCGGTCGAGAGCTTGGCTTCCTGTTCGAAAAGCTGAGCGTAGCGACGCTCGACGGTCTTCAGCACGCGCGAGAGGGCCTTGGAAAAGGCGGCTGTATCCTCGAAGCCGAGCATATAGGCGATGCGCTTCAGTTCCGCTTCGGTCTCGGGCAGGACATGCGTCTGCTCGTCGCGCACCATCTGGATCCGGTGCTCGACATCGCGCAGGAACCAATAGGCTTCGACGAGTTCGTCAGCCGTCTCTTCGTCGATCCAGCCGGCCTTGACGAGCGCCCGCAGCATAGGCTCCGTCGCGCGCTGGCGCAGGTCCGGCATGCGGCCACCAGCAATCAGCTGCTGGGTCTGGACGAAGAACTCGATCTCGCGGATGCCGCCGCGGCCGAGCTTGATGTTGTGGCCCTTGACCGCGATCTCGCCGTGCCCCTTGTGGGCATGGATCTGGCGCTTGATCGAATGAATGTCGGCGATCGCCGCATAGTCGAGATACTTGCGGAAGACGAAGGGGACCAGATCCTTGAGGAAGTGCTCGCCAGCCTCGATGTCGCCGGCGACCGGCCGCGCCTTGATGAAGGCGGCGCGCTCCCAGTTCTGCCCCCTGCCCTCGTAATAGAGCATCGCCGCTTCTACCGGGATCGCGAGCGGCGTCGAGCCCGGATCCGGGCGCAGGCGCAGGTCGGTTCGGAAGACGTATCCGTCGCCGCTGCGCTCCTGCAGGATGCGGATCAGGCGGCGCAACAGCCGGCCGAAAGTTTCCGAGGCATCGTCGCGATCGACGATGATGCCGGATTGCGGATCGTAGAAGACAACGAGGTCGATATCGGAGGAATAGTTGAGCTCGAAGGCGCCGAGCTTGCCCATGCCGAGCACGACGACGCCGGAACCGGCGCTCGGGTTTGCGACATCCTTGACCTTAAGCTTGCCGCTCTCATGCGCGCTCAGGAGCAGATGGTCGATCGTCGCCGACACGGCCGCACCGGCGAATTCGCTGAGCCAACGGGTGGTCTCGCGCCCGTCGAAATGGCGGGAGAGATCGGCGAGAGCGACGGCGAAGGCAAGTTCGCGCTTGGCCCTTCTGAGCCGCGCCATGATCTCGGTATCCGGCAATGCCGCGCCGCCTTCATTCGGCTTCCAGGCATCGCGGGCTCCGCGCACGCGCTCGCTCAGGAAAGTCGTGAGATCGGTCGAGAGAAGCTCTTCGAGAATGGCGGGGCGACTGTCGCCGGTGTCGCGAAGAAAAGGCGAAAGGGCAAAGGCCGAGACGATGAAGGTCTTGAACTGCGTTTCGGACGCAAGCAGGCTTGCGACCTTTTCATGACCCTTGGCCATATCCTTCAAGACCGAAAGCGCTGTCTTGGCATCGGCTTGTGTCGCCGGACGGATCGGCGTCGTCTCGATCGCCCAGCACTGCTGCACCTGTTCCTGCATGCCGTCTCCCTCTGGCCGGAGCGGACGGCGCGGAACAACTGCGCGCTGCCTCACTCCACCTCGTTCTCCCAAAACCGGTCTATCAGGTTGCAGTCATCGGGAAAACCATCTGAACCGTCAGCCCCTTGGCGCCATCTTCGGCGGAAGGAACGGTGTCGGCGAGATGCAGCGCGCCGTGATGCATTTCCATGACGGCCTCGACCAGCGACAGGCCAAGGCCGGTGCCAGGCTTGGACCGGCTCTCATCCAGGCGAACGAAACGCTTGATCACCTCGTCGCGCATCGCTGCGGGGATGCCCGCTCCATGATCGGCAACCGACAGCAACACATTCCCCTCGCGCTTTTCGAGCGAGACTTTGATCAGAGGGTTCCCGGCGCCATCGGCATACTTGACCGCGTTGTCGATGAGGTTGCCGAGGGCCTGGCCGACCAGTTCGCGGTTGCCTGAAATCACGAGATCCTGGGCGATTTCGGCTTCAAGTTTCAGACCGCCATCTTCGGCCACCGGTTCGTAGAGCTCGACGCAATCGGCGACGATCTGCGAAAGGTCGATGTCGCTCATCTCGGCGACGGACGAGCCGGCCTCGACGCGCGAAATCATCAGAAGCGCGTTGAAGGTGCGGATCAACTGATCGGATTCGCCGATGATCTCCTCGAGCGCACCGCGCTGGCTCGTGCCCTTGCGGGAAAGTGCGGCTTCCGCCTTGTTGCGCAGCCGCGTCAGCGGCGTCTTCAGATCGTGAGCGATGTTGTCGGAGACCTGCCGCAGCCCTTCGTTCAGCTTCTCGATGCGGCTGAGCATGGCGTTCAGTGATTCCGACAGCCGGTCGAACTCGTCGCCGGAGCCGCTCATCGGCAGACGCTGCGACAGATCGCCGGCCATGATCTTGGTGCTCGCCTCCGACATGCGGTCGATGCGCTTCAAGGCGTTGCGGCCGATGCCGAACCAGATGACGAGGGCGCCAAGCCCCATGACGCCGAGCGCCACCATCAGGGCCTGGCGCACAAGGGCGCGGAACTTCTGCGGCTCCTGCAGGTCGCGGCCAACAAGAATGCGCAGACCATTGTCGAGCACCAGCACATGGGCAAGAGCCACGTGGGTGTCCTTCTTGCTCTCGTCCGTATAGCGCTGATAGGCGAAGGGACGTTCGGTCCAGCCTTCGCTGTCGAGCAGGCCCGGCTCCAGGCTCGCGACGTTGCCGGCGAGGATTTCGCCGCTCGGTCCCGCAATCACGTAGAGATTGGCTCCCGGCTGGCGTGCCCGCCGCTCGAGCGAGCGCAACAGGCCGTTCATGCCGGCGCGGCTATAGACCTGCTCGATCTGCGCCACCTCGGCGGTGACCGCGTCACGGGTCTGCTGCTGCAGCAGCCGCTCCGACATGCCGGTGACGTAGAAGACGAGAAAGGCAGCACAGAGAGAAAAAAGAATGAGGTAGAGGGCGGAAAGCCGGACTGCGGTCGTTCTGAAGAGAACGCGAAGCTTGCTCATGCGGACGCCCGGTCATCCTTGATCATGTAGCCGGCACCGCGCACCGTGCGCAGCAGCGGCACATCGAAATCCTTCTCGATCTTCGAGCGCAACCGCGAGACATGCACGTCGATGACGTTGGTCTGCGGGTCGAAGTGGTAGTCCCAGACGTTTTCCAGCAGCATGGTGCGGGTGACGACCTGGCCGGCGTTCTTCATGAGATATTCGAGCAGGCGGAATTCGCGCGGCTGCAGGGGAATTTCCTTTCCCTGCCGGCGCACGGAATGCGAAAGGCGGTCGAGTTCCAGATCGCCAACGCGGTAAACCATGTCCTGATCGGGCGTGCCCTTGCGGCGCCCAAGCACCTCGACACGGGCGAGCAATTCATTGAAGGCGTAGGGTTTCGGCAGATAATCGTCGCCGCCGGCGCGTAAACCCGTGACCCGGTCATCCACCTGGCCGAGCGCCGACAGGATCAGCACCGGCGTGTGGATGTCCTTGCGACGAAGCTCGGTGATGACAGAGAGACCGTCTCGACGCGGCAGCATGCGGTCCACCACGAGAACGTCGTAATTGTTCTCGCTGGCCATAAACAGGCCGCTCTCGCCATCGCTTGCGTGATCGGACACGATGCCCGCCTCGCGGAAGGCTTTCGCCAGATAGGCTGCCGCCTCGAGATCGTCTTCAATGATGAGAATCTTCATACGCGCGACCATAGTCCCGGACCCCTGTCTGTCTCAACCGGTTTCGACTTTCGACAACCGGGTTGGCGAGTGCTCTCGTGAGGGAAAAGCGGGATGCGGGCGGAGAACCGCACACACCTTTTCACATCCCGCTCCAAACGGCGAGCGCCGCGACATCACTTGGAAATCGCGGCGCTCCGGTCAATCATTTGACTGCCGCGATCAGCCCTTGTCGATCGGAAGGGCCACGAAGCGGCTGCCGTTGTCGGCCTCGATCTGGAAGAGCGCCTTGCTACGGCCGTCCTTCTTGGCAGTGTTGATGACCTTCAGGATGTCGTCGGCGGACTTCACCTCCTGATTGTTCACCGAGACGATCTTTTCGCCCTGCTTCAGGCCGCGACCGCTGGCATCAGACTCTTCGTCGACCGAGGCGATGGTGACGCCCTTGCCATCATCAGACGGCACGACAGAGACGCCAAGGTCGGCCAGTGCCTGCTCGCTCGACGGCTGGGCTTCTTCGGACTGGTCGTCCTGGCTCTTGGCAGCGTCCTTGTCGTCCTTGGGCAGCGTGCCGATTTCGAGCTTGACGGTCTCCGCCTTGCCGTCGCGCCACAGGGCCAGATCAACCGTGGTGCCCGGGCGGATTGCCGCAACCTTGCGGGCAAGGTCACGCGGATCCTTGACCGTGTCGCCGTTCAGCGCGGTTACGACGTCACCCTTCTTGATGCCGGCCTTTTCACCCGGCGAGCCGGTCTGCGGTTCGACGACGAGCGCACCGCTTGCTTCCGAAAGGCCGAGCGATTCGGCGATGTCCTTGGTAACGGGCTGGATCTGCACGCCGAGCCAGCCGCGGGAAACCGAGCCGTCCTTGATCAGGTCGGCGACGACATCCTTGGCAACGGTCGACGGGATGGCAAAGGCGATACCGACGTTGCCGCCGCCCCTCGGCGAGAAGATCGCGGTATTGATGCCGACGACTTCACCGGAGAGGTTGAAGGTCGGACCGCCCGAGTTGCCGCGGTTCACCGCCGCATCAACCTGCAGGTAATCGTCATAGGGGCCGGAGCCGATATCGCGGCCACGCGCCGAAACGATGCCGGAGGTCACCGTGCCGCCGAGACCGAACGGGTTGCCGACGGCAACGACCCAGTCACCGACGCGGACCTTGCTGTCATCGGCCCAGCCGACATAGGTGAACTTGCGCTTGTCATCGACCTTGAGCACGGCGAGATCCGTGCGGCTATCCTTGCCGACCAGCTTGGCATCGAGTTCGGTGCCGTCGTTGAGGATGACCGTGAAGGCCGAACCGTCGGAAACGACGTGGTTGTTGGTGACGAGGTAGCCGTCTTCGGAGATGAAGAAGCCGGAGCCCTGAGCGGTCGGACGCAGGCGGCCTTCGCCATGCGGGCCACGGCGGTTGGGGCCGCGGTCGGCACGGTCATCGCCGCGCGGACCGAATTCCTTGAAGAAGCGCTTCAGGGGGTGATCGTCGGGCAGATCGTCGAAACCGCGACCGTTGAAATCGAAGCTGAAGTCGCCGCCATCTTCGGCCACCGGGTTGACGCGCGACTGGACGCGCACCGAAACGACGGCCGGCGAAACGGCATCAACGACATTGGCAAAGCTCGGCACCGACGGCGCTTCCACCTTCACCGGATCGGCAAAGGATTGCGAGATGCTTGCCGGCAGACCCGAGGTCAGCATGACGGCGGCAAGGCCGGCGATGGTCGAGGTCTTCAGAACGGTCTTGAGGGAGGGACGCAGGGATTTGGTCGTAAACATCCGTTTTGCCTTTTCTCTTCCTAGATGCCATCGGAGACGGCACCGAAACCTGGTTGCGAAGCCGCCTCAGGGAAGGCGGAATTCGTTTTGGCTGACTGGAGGAACAGCCGATGACGAAAGATGTAACGGATGGGACCTTACTGAGTTCTGTCCGGAAAATGAATTTTTGGTAATGTTGTGAAGAGCTGGCCCGGGCTCGGCCAAAGGCCTGCCGGGGACTGCGCGTTGGCGCGAACGGAATTGCCCGCCACCGGCAGGGATCTCAAGCGATATCAAGAGATTAGTGCTGAAGCCGATCCAACGAATGCGCGTTCGGCGAGCGCTGCATTAAGGCTGAAGCAGCTTCTTCAGCTTTTCCTTCTCGTCCTCGGAAAGCGGCGTCCCCTTTGGCTGGGCGCCGCGACGGCGAGAGGCGATGACGAGGGTAATCGCCCCGACGAGAAGCAGGGTCGCCGGCATGCCCCAGAGGATCAGGGTCTTCGTCTCGAAGCGCGGCTTCAGCAGTACGAATTCGCCATAGCGGGACACGACGTAATCGATGACGGCCTTGTCGCTGTCGCCGTTCGCCAGCCGCTCGCGTACAAGCACGCGCAGGTCCTTGGCAAGCTCGGCGTTGGAATCGTCGATCGACTGGTTCTGGCAGACCATGCAGCGCAGCTCCGCCGAGATCGCCCGCGCCCGCGCTTCGAGCGCGGGATCGGCAAGCACTTCATCCGGGTTGACGGCAAAGGCCGAGCCGACAGGCGCGAGCAACAGCAGGAGTGCCAGGAGCAGACGGTTCATTCCGCAGCCCCCACAGGCACCGCCTTCGGTCGCTTGGCCTTGGCCGGCGCGCCGACGCGCAGGCGGCGGTCGCTCAAGGAGACGAAACCACCCGCCATCATGAACAGGGTACCGCCCCAGATGCACAGGATCATCGGCTTCCACCAGATGCGCACGACGATGCCGCCTTCGCTGATCTGATCGCCGAGCGAGACGTAGAGTTGGCTCAAGCCGAAGGTGCGAATGCCCGCCTCGGTCGTCGGCATGCGGCGCGCCTGGTAGAGACGCTTCGAAGACCAGACGTCGTCAATCGCAGCGCCACCGCGGCTGATGGTGAAGTGGCCGGACTCCTCGGAATAGTTCGGGCCGCTGCCATTGCGCATGCCGTCGAAGCGCAGGGTGTAGCCACCGGCATCCACCGTCATGCCGGGCTTCATCTCGACCACGGTTTCGGTCTCGAAGGCCGTGACGGCGACGATGCCGATCAGGGTGACGCCGAGGCCGATATGCGCAAGCGCCGTGCCGAAAGCCGAACGCGGCAGGCCGGAGAAGCGTCGCCAGACGACGTTGCCTGCGACCTTGCCGAGGCCGGAGCGCAGCGCCAGGTCCGTCAACGAACCGACAATCACGTAGACGCCAAGGGCAATGCCGAAGAGCGCCAGAACCGGGCCGCCATTCATGAAGTAATAATAGGTGACGCCGAAGAGCAGGCCGATGGCAACCGCTGCGAAGAGCCGCTGCGAAACGCCAGCAAGGTCGCCGCGCTTCCAGGCAAGCAGCGGGCCGAAAGGCACCGCAAAGAGCAGCGGCAGCATCAACAGGCCGAAGGTCATGTTGAAGAAGGGCGGCCCGACGGAGATCTTGTCGCCGGTCAGCGCTTCGAGCACCAGCGGATAGAGCGTGCCGGTCAGGACCGTCGCGGTCGCCGTCGTCAGGATGAGGTTGTTGAAGACCAGCGCACCCTCACGCGAGATCGGCGCGAAGATGCCGCCGGCTTTCAGGTGCGAGGCGCGCAGGGCGAAGAGCGTGAACGCACCGCCGATGAAGAAGACGAGAATGGCGAGGATGAAGATGCCGCGCGTCGGGTCGGTGGCGAAGGCGTGGACCGAAGTCAGGACACCCGAACGCACGAGGAAGGTGCCGAGCAGCGACAGCGAGAAGGTCATGATCGCAAGCAGCACGGTCCAGATCTTCAGCGCCTCGCGCTTTTCCATGACCAGCGCCGAGTGCAAAAGCGCCGTCCCCGCGAGCCACGGCATGAAGGAGGCGTTTTCGACCGGGTCCCAGAACCACCAACCACCCCAGCCGAGCTCGTAATAGGCCCAGTACGAACCCATGGAGATCCCGGCGGTGAGGAAGGTCCAGGCGGCAAGCGTCCAGGGACGGACCCAGCGAGCCCAGGCGGCGTCGATGCGGCCCTCGATCAAGGCCGCGATGGCAAAGGAGAAGCAGACCGAAAAACCGACATAGCCGAGGTAGAGCAACGGCGGATGAATGGCGAGGCCGACGTCCTGCAGGATCGGGTTCAGGTCCTTGCCCTCGCCCGGCGCGGGCATCAGCCGAGCGAACGGATTGGACGTCAGCAGGATGAAGAGCGCGAAGGCCATCGCGATCCAAGCCTGCACGGCGAGTACGTTTGCCTTCAACGTCTCCGGCAGGTTGCGCCCAAAGGCGGCAACCAGCGCCGAAAAGAACGTCAGGATCAACAGCCACAGCAGCATCGAGCCTTCATGGTTCCCCCAGACGCCCGAGATCTTGTAGATCAGCGGCTTCAGCGAGTGGGAGTTTTCCCAGACGTTGCGGACCGAGAAATCCGAGGTCACATAGGCGAAGGTGAGGACGGCAAAAGCGAAAGCGACGAGCAGAAAGCAGGCGACGGCGGCGCTGGATGCGAGTTCCATCAGGCCGCGATCGTTCAATCGTGCGCCAAGGATCGGTAAGGCGGCCTGAATGACCGCCGTCGCCAACGCCAGAACCAGAGCGTAGTGTCCGAGCTCGATGATCACTTGATGGTTTCCTTCCCGCTGAGCTCGACGCCCTGCGCCTTCAAACGGTCGGCGACATCCTTGGGCATATAGGTCTCGTCATGCTTGGCAAGAACGGAATCGGCCACGAAGACCGAGCTTCCGGCAACGAAGGTTCCCTCCGTCACCACGCCCTGCCCTTCGCGGAACAGGTCAGGCAGGATGCCGGTATAGGTGACCGGCACGCCGCTCAGCGTATCGGTGACGGTGAAGGTCACCGTCTTGCCGTCGCCGCGCTTGACGGAGCCGGTTTCGACGACACCGCCGAGGCGGATGCGGGTTCCCGGCGGTACGTTGGCCTTTTCGAGGTCGCTCGGCACATAGAAATAGGCGATCGCCTGGCTGAAGGCGAACATTACGAGGAAGGCTGCAAGCACCAGGAAGCCGACACCGCCGCCGATGATCGCCAGTCTTTTTTGTTTGCGCGTCATTGCGTTACTCCGTCGGTGGCAATCCCGAGCTCACGCGCCAGCGCCAGCAGCTGCTTGCCGCCGTCACCATCGGCCGGGAAGGTTTTCAGGCCCTCCCTTAGCGCGGCCAGTGCCTTGTCTCGTTGATCAAGGACAACATGGGAGCGGATCAGACGCGCCCAGCCTTCGAGATTATCCGGATTTTCCTTCAGCCGGCTTTCGAGGCTGCCGACCATGCCCCGGATCATTTCCTGGCGATCGCCGGCGCTCATGCTTTCGGCGGCGGCCACGTCATCGGCACTTGGATTGCCGGGCGCTGCAGCGCTGGTGGCGCCGGCGCCCCCCAGTTCTGCCACGTGCTGCTTGACGAGCGGCAGCCAGGGCGCGTCGGCGGGTGATGTCGCGACTAGTCGGTTGAAGGCAGTCAGCGCTTCCGCTTTCTTGCCTTCCTGCTTGAGGCCGAGGGCAAGATAGAATTCCGAGCGCGGGTCATTGGGATCGAGCGTCAGCGCCTGCTTCAGCGCGTCCTGCGCCTTGCTCGTCACGACGCCGTCGGACTGCACGACCATCGCCTCGGCATAGCCGCCGAGACGTGCCGGCGTCGGGCCAAGCAGGCGGATCGCCCGGTCATAGGCATCGACCGCATCTTCGACACGGCCGTTGCGCATGTAGATCGGCGCAAGCAGGTCCCAGCCGGCGCCATCATTCGGGTTTACCGCCAGATGATTCTCAGCCTTGGCAATCAGGATGTTGATGTCGCCATTGGGATCGGCCAGGCGGGCGGCCAGCGGCTGCGCCGGCATGCCCGGGCTGCCCGTCAGCAAGTAAAGACAGAGGCCGACGGCCGGAAGACAGAGAAGCACGAAGGCCTGGGCCAGACGGCTGACACCGCGGCGCGGCGCGGCAGCCGCAATCGCCTCACTGTCGCTCTCGCCAGCGGCCAGCAGCCGGCGCGCAACTTCGGCGCGCGCAAGCTCGGCGTCGTCGCCGCCGATCAGGCCGCTATCCTGGTCCCGCTTCAACTCTTCGAGCTGGTCGCGATAGACCTCGACATCATGGCTGTGGGGAGACGACGGGGCTTCCCCCGCCCGCAGCAGCGGAAGGATGAGCACGACAGCAACAGCCGCCGTCAGAGTGGCGACGAGGATCCAGAACAACATGGAAGCTCAATACTATGGCCCCCATGCCATTCCAACTCGAAAACCCCTTATGACGGAGATTTGAGGCGTTTCGCCGCAACGGCGGCTCGATCCGCCTGAGCACATCCGGGAGAGCGCGACCGGCTACGCCTTAGGTCAGCGGTGTCCAGCTGCCGTCCGGGTTGCGGCAGGCAGCACCCCGCGCCGTCTTCGGCTGTCCCTTGACGGTAACCGTGTGGCTATACTGGCGGCAGTTCTGCGACCCGACCTGATAGGGAGCGGCTGCAACGACCGAACCGTTGACGCCGCGCCCGTCCCAGGTCACCGGCTGCCCACCGGGGGCCGCTTCAAGTGCGCGGTACTCCGCTTCCAGAGCACGCTGACGGTCGGATGTCCCGATGTCGAGATCGGTGAGACGCGCGATCACCCCACCCTGGAGTGCCGCGATGTAATTGGTCGAGGTCGCACCACGCGTTGCCGTCGAGCCGAGGCCGGCGGCCGCGCCCTTGCTGCCCGTCGTGCCGCATCCGGCAAGCGCGACGGCCGAGGCGATCACAACGATCCTGCCGCCGACGACAATAGCCCGTGTCATTTCTGCCTGGTTCCTCATGATCCGCGACACTCAATCATCCTATCCGAAGCCGCATTCTTAAGCTCGTTCCATTCGAGCACGATGACGACTAGTCCTTGATTTTCTTTTGGCATTCCCCGCGTGCCGAGGCAACGGCGAGCCCTGCGGGTGTGACATTTTCAAGCACGGGTGTGACCCCTAAATCACGATGGATTCGCAAGCGAGCGACGCCGGACCCGCGCATTTCCTCATCACCCTCTAAACGGCCGCCGGCAAAACCAGTTCCGCACGCAACCCTCCCTCGTCCCGTCGCGACAGGGTGATGGTGCCCTGATACTCCCGGACGATCTCGCTGACGATCGAAAGACCGAGCCCGGTTCCGGGCTTGCTTTCGTCGAGCCGCTTGCCGCGCTTCATCGCCACTGCGATCTGGTCGGGATTGAGCCCCGGCCCGTCGTCGTCGATGTCGAGAACGATCCACTGCCGGCCGGGCTCCTTGGCATGAACCTCGCTCGGTGCCGGCCTGACATTCAGCCACACCTCGCCACGGGCGTGGCGGGCGGCATTTTCGAGCAGGTTGCCAACGGTCTCCTCGACGTCCTGCAGCTCCATGGCAAGAACCAGTCCCGGCGGGTTGATCGACAGATGGACCTGCTTTTCCGGATTGAGCTTGCGCATGACGCGCACGAGGCGTTCGAGCGCCGGCTGTGCTTCGGTCCGCGCCAGCACGGACTCGCGCTGCGCCGCAATCCGGGCGCGGCTCAGATAGGATTGAACCTGGGTCTGCATTGCATCGACCTGAGTGCGCACCAACTCGCCATGCGATGCCTCGAGCACCCGGGCCTCGTTGAGCAGGACCGCGATCGGTGTCTTCAGCGAATGGGCAAGATTGCCGACCTGCATGCGGGCGCGCTCGACGATGCGGCGGTTGCTGTCGATCAGGGCATTGACCTCGTTGGCGAGCGGCTGGATCTCACGCGGGAAAGCGCCGTCCAACCGTTCGCTTTCGCCGGCGCGGATCTTCTCCATCGAGCGCCGGACCTCATCGAGCGGCCTCAGGCCGAAGAGAATGGTGAGCGCGTTGACCCCGAGCCCTCCCAGACCGAAGATGGAGAGCGCGATCGTCAGGTTGCGGGTGAAGCGGTTGATATCGGCTTCGAGCACGTCGCGGTTGCCCGCCACGCGAAAGCGCGCCGTATGGCCCTGGATGTCGAGAACGACCTCGGTCTCGGAGACCTCGACCTCGTTCCCGAAGGGATCCTTGGTGGTGTAGAAGCGGACATAGCCGGTATCGAACGGCACCTCGTCGACGCTGGCGATCGGTAGCTTGCCGTTGCCGAGCGAGGTCGAGATCAGGGGCGGCGTATCGAACTCACCGATCGGATCGACGATCCAGTACCAGCCGGTCTGCGGCTGCGAAAACCGGAGGTCGCCAAGCTGCGGACTGCCCGACAGCACCGTCCTCTCGTTGACGGAGATCGAGTTGACGACGTTGAAGAGCTGGGCGCGCAGCAGGTCTTTGAAACCGCGCTCGGAGCCCTGGCGATAAAGCTCGGAAATCACCACGCCGATCACGACGAGAGCCACCACCGCCCAGACGGTGGAAACCACCAGAACGCGTGCGGTGAGCGATCTAATTGCCATTGCCCGGCGCTTGCATTCGGTATCCGAGACCGCGCACCGTTTCGATCAGATCGTTGCCGATCTTCTTGCGCAGCCGGCCGATGAACACTTCGATCGTATTGGAATCGCGATCGAAATCCTGATCGTACATATGCTCGACCAATTCTGTGCGCGAAACGACCTGGCCCATGTGGTGCATGAGATAGGAGAGCAGCCGGAACTCGTGCGACGTCAGCTTCAATGCGACGCCATCGACCGTTGCCTTGGAACCCTTGGTGTCGAGGCGCACTGGGCCGCAGACGATCTCCGAGCTCGCATGGCCGGCGGCGCGCCGGATCAGGGCGCGGATGCGGGCAAGAACTTCTTCGACGTGGAAGGGCTTGGCAACATAGTCGTCGGCGCCGGCATCGATGCCAGCCACCTTGTCGCTCCAGCGATCACGCGCAGTCAGGATCAGAACCGGCATGGTCTTGCCGTCGCCGCGCCATTTCTCAAGCACGGTGATGCCGTCCATTTCCGGCAAGCCGATATCGAGGATCACGGCATCATAGGGCTCGGCGTCGCCGAGATAGTGCCCCTCCTCGCCATCATAGGCCTGGTCAACGACGTAGCCGGCCTCCTTCAGCACCTCGGCGAGCTGCCGGTTCAGGTTGGCGTCGTCCTCGACAATCAGAATGCGCATCCGTCTTTACTTCCTCTCGCGGCCATCCTGCTGCATGCTTCGCCAAATCTGGCTGATTTAAGGATAAGAACACGCAGCCATTCAAAGTGCTACAGCGACCTTCGTACGCCTGATACGGCACGCGGCGCTGCAGGGATAGCCTACATCGGCACCTTGACGGTGACCTTCTTCGGCCTACCGCCATTGCCAGGAACAAGCACGGTGATCACGCACTGGCCATCGGACGTCGGCTGTGCCGACAGCAACTCGCCACCAGTGTCGGCAACGACCTGCGCTGCAGCCGCGCTGCAATCGCCGGACACACGAACGACAATATCCGACGGCACGCTGATCGCAGGCGGGCTGAAGCCGGCGAGGCCTGCAGCAAGCGCGGCTATGATCACTGGTGAAGACATGAACGCACTTTCGACTTGGGAAGCATCATGGCAGAAGCAATAACCGAACGAGGCTGAATGGCAAATGAATGTCGGCCATTTGGACCGGCAGGCACTACCGGGAAACGCATTACCTTCCCCGAAATCCGACCTTAGATTGCGGCGATTCTTCCCTGGTGGAAACCCGCATTGCTCATTCCCTTGCCAAGCCATAGCCGCTTCCTGCGACAGTTTTAGCGACGCAATCACGCGAGGAACACGGCCCGGAACCCAAGGCCACCAGACGACGCCAGCCAACGGTCAGCTTTCGTTAAGCATGTTTCGCTAGCATCTCTTCGCCGGCATGCGCTAACGCGAAAGAACCCGTTCCCGATCAAGCGCGGCATGGCTGCGCACGCATTTTCTCGATTCTTTTGAATCCTTTGGCGGCTGTCGCTCGCAGCGTGAATCAAACATCTCAGAAACTGATTCAGGTCCGTCGGCGCCGCTCCCGAACAAGGCTCAGCCATCGTGTCCTTCGAACCAGTCGACGCAATCCGTCATGACGGCACCGATCACGCCGCAGCACCGTTTCTCTCTTAATAGAGAGCCGCGAAACGGTTGGCCCTTTGCCGCAATCTATGCGCGTAAATTACTTCAAAAATACCTGCAACTTAAACCTGTTGACGTCCGGGCGCGATGCGTGCTGTGTATAAACGAAAAATTAATCGATTTAAAGATTTTTCAATCGTTTAAATGATTTAAGCCACTGATTTACAAAGCCTTTGCGATGTGAAATTGTCCGCCACACCTTACATCATGAAACCGTCACAGAACCCGGGAGGATCGCATGCAGACGCTCGCAAACAACCAGCCCGCATCTCAGCAGTCCAAAGTACCGCAATCGTTGCTCGACCGTTTCGAGAGCGAATGGCGTGAGATGCGCGCCGCGAGCGAGGCAACGCCGAAGCCGGTCGCACCGGCCGAATGAGGCCCGCCTGAGTGGCGCGCCTAGGCGTCACCGGCCCTTCACCTGCATATCCATAGATTGTCGTCGGACAGCGCCTGTTTAAGGCGTTTTTCGACATTCCGTAGCGAACCGGCGGTGAGCCTACCACCGCCGGTCGCGGCGTTTCCGGCCCTATGCCGTGGGTGATCGACCACTGACCGCAAAGGCCATAAACGCAGCCCGATCAGGCTCCGCCAGCGCCCTTCTCGAGCCCGCGCTTCAAGGACACTCCTTGCAATTTTTGTAGTGATTTTCAGCCTTTTTGCCATTCGGCAAAAGCATGTTAATCTTTCTTCATGCTGACGGAAGAGATCGAAAGACTCGCGCTAAGCCTGCCTGGAACGGAGGAGAATGCGCATTTCGGAACGCGAGATTTCCGCGTTGGGAAGCGTATTTTCATGAGCCTGCCGGAAGCCGGGCGCGCCGTTTTCAAGTTCACACCGGATCAGCAGCGCATGCTTCTGGAGATGGAACCCGGCGTCTGCGCCGCGGTGCCCGGCGGCTGGGGCGACCGTGGCTGGACCTCGCTCTATTTCGTCCAGGCCGACGAGGATCTCGTGCGGCAGTCGATGGAGACGGCGTGGCGCAACGTTGCGCCGAAGAGCCTCGTCAAGAAGAACGGCGGCAGCCATTAGAGGCGTCGCGGCCGACACACTGCCAAAACGATTCCGCCGCCTCGACTAACCCCTTGTCACTCCACGTTTTCCTGCCCCACTTCCAGCGGCCAGGTGACGAGATAATCCTCATAGTCGTCGACGTCGATGCCGTCTTCCGCAACGGTGCGGCCGCGGACGGAAATGCCCGCGGCGTGAACCGTTTCCGGATCGGCCGAAATCAACGGATGCCACCAGTAGAGATCGCGCCCTTCAGCCACCAGCCGGTAGCCGCAGGTCGGCGGCAGCCAGGTGATCTCGCGCACGGCCTTCGGCGTCAGCTGGATGCAGTCGGGCACGGTCGCCTGGCGGTTGGGATAGTCCTTGCAGCGACAGCTTTCGCCGTCGAGAAGCGTGCAGCGGATCGAGGTCCAGGCGATCTCGCCGGTGTCCCAATCCTCGAGCTTGTTGAGACAACAGAGGCCGCAGCCGTCACAGAGGCTTTCCCACTCGGTATCGGTCATGTCTTCAAGGCTTTTCGCCTTCCAGAAAGGCATTTCGCCCATCGTCATCACACTTTCGTCAAATCGCTCGCGATACAGAAATTTCGCAGAAAATTGCCGGTTTTTTAAGGCCGGCGGCGCGATATGCAAGTAGATTGGAATTTGACGCCGTGCAAATATTACATGGCGCCGGCATGATGCCGTAGAGCCTTCAGGTGGTTGAGACCGTGCGGGAACCGAGGAAAGACGATAATCGGCCGAAGAAACGGCACATCTTTCTCAGGATCGACTCCTGGATCGATTCCTCAGTCTGGAATGCCGGTTTCAAGCTGGGGCAATGGTGGGAAGACACCACCATCTTCTTCCGCCGCTTCCGCGTGACGGGCTGGAAAAAAGCCGTCTTCGAGGTGCTCGGCGAAGGCATGAACTGGGGCACTGTCGGTTCGGTGCTGATGCTGGCGCTCGCCCTTCCGGCCTTCGAGGAAACCAAGGGCAACTGGCGTGCCCAGAGCGATTTCGCCGTCACCTTCCTCGATCGTTACGGCAACGAGATCGGCCATCGTGGCATCATCCACGAAGATTCCGTACCGATCGACGAGCTGCCCGATCATCTGATCAAGGCGGTGCTGGCGACCGAAGACCGGCGCTTCTTCGACCATTGGGGCATCGACTTCCTCGGCCTTGCCCGCGCCATGACCGAAAATGCACGCGCCGGTGGAGTCGTCCAGGGCGGTTCGACACTGACGCAGCAGCTCGCCAAGAACCTCTTTCTGTCGAACGAGCGGACGATCGAGCGCAAGATCAAGGAAGCTTTCCTCGCCGTCTGGCTCGAATGCAACCTGTCGAAGAAGGAAATCCTCCGGCTCTATCTCGACCGCGCCTATATGGGCGGCGGCACCTTCGGTGCGGCAGCCGCGGCGCAGTTCTATTTCGGCAAGTCGATCACCGACGTGAGCCTTGCCGAGTCCGCGATGCTTGCCGGCCTCTTCAAGGCGCCAGCCCGCTACGCCCCGCACGTCAACCTGCCGGCCGCACGCGGACGCGCCAACGAGGTTCTGACCAACCTCGTCCAGGGCGGCCTGATGACCGAAGGCCAGGTGATCGCCGCACGCCTCAACCCGGCGACGGTCATCGACCGCGCCCAGGTGAAGGCGCCCGACTTCTTCCTCGACTGGGCTTTCGACGAAGTCCAGCGCATCGCCCGCCCCTTCGCACAGCATTCGCTGATCGTGCGCACCACGATCGACATGGGCCTGCAGAATGCCGCTGAAGATTCGGTGGAATCGAGCCTGCGCCAATATGGCGAGAGCTTCCGCGTGAAGCAGGGTGCGCTGGTGATGGTCGAAAACGGCGGCGCCGTGCGGGCCATGGTCGGCGGCCGCGACTATGGCGAGAGCCAGTTCAACCGTGCGACACGGGCCCTGCGTCAGCCGGGCTCTTCCTTCAAGGTCTATACCTACGCGGCAGCGATGGAAAAGGGCATGACGCCGGAAACGGTTGTCGTCGACGCGCCGATCACCTGGCGCGGATGGTCGCCGCAGAATTATGGCCGCAGCTATGCCGGCCGCATCACCATCCTGACGGCCATCGCCAAGTCGATCAACACCATTCCCGTGCGCCTCGCCAAGGACAAGCTCGGCACTGACCTGATCGCCCAGACGGCCAAGGACATGGGCATCGAGACGCCGATCCGCACGGACAAGACCATGCCGCTCGGCACCTCGGAAGTAACCGTGCTCGACCAGGCGACGGCGTACGCGGTCTTCCCAGCCGGTGGCATGCAGTCACGCCGGCACGGGATCAGCCAGGTCCTCAACTATGACGGCGACATTCTCTACGATTTCGGACGTGACGAGCCGCCGGCCCGGCGCATCCTCTCCGAAACCGCCAATACGTCGATGAACTCCATGCTGACGCAGATCCCGGTCATCGGTACGGCGCGCAAGGCCGCGCTCGACAACGGCATCGTCGTCGGCGGCAAAACCGGCACAACACAGGCCTATCGCGACGCCTGGTTCGTGGGCTTCACCGGCGACTATACGACCGCGGTCTGGTTCGGCAACGACGACTACACCTCGACCAACAACATGACCGGCGGCTCGTTGCCGGCGATGACCTTCAAGCGGCTGATGGACTACGCCGAACAGGGCATCGAACACCGGACGATCCCGGGGATCACCGCGCCGACGGCGCCGGCGAAGCAGCCGCCGCAGGTGGCAACCGCGAAGCCGGACGAAAACGCATTGCCGCCGCTGGTGCGGCCACGCTCGCTTTCGACCGATGTCACCCGGCTGCTGCGCAGCATCGGCGAGACCTTCGAAAAGGCCCCCGCACTGAAGGCGCCCGAGAAGGCCGGCGGCAAGCTTGCCTCTCTCGGCGCGGATGATGAACCACGGTCCGCACAGGCGAAGCCCGATGCCGCCAGCAACTGACGTTTCGGGCATGTCCACTCTTCTTCCGCTTCGCGATTGCGGTGTCGGGTTCGGGACCGGCGACGCGGTCGCCGTTGCGCCGGGCGCGGATTTCGGCGACATAGGGTGTCAACGCGGCGGTGCTACGCCGCAGGACCATATCCGGTAGAGTCGCCCTTGTTTCGAATCCCCTTCCTCGTCGCGCTTACCCTTGCCATCGCCTTCGGCGGCGGCATCGCCTCGGCGGTATGGGCGTTGAAAGCGACCGTCGGCTTCGGCTCGATCGCGATCGGCCCCTGGGTCGCCTTTCCCGAGGCGCAGACGGCCAATGCCGACCCCTATGCCAAGGCACATCGGGCGCGCGCCGGCGAGTTGCTCTATGGCGGCGCCGAAGGGCTGATGTTCAGTGCCCAGGTCGATAGCAAGGGCGAGAAGCTTCAGGCGGCCTGCTCCTATGATGTTGCGGGGCTGACGCCGCAGGCCCGGTTCTGGACGCTTTACGCCGCAAATGCCGAAGGCCTGCCACTGAGGCCCGGTTCCGACCTCCCCTCGGCGCTCAATTCCTGGAGCGTTCTGCGCGGCGAAAACAGCAACTTCAGCATCCATGTGTCGCCGAATGCGAAGCCCGACAACTGGCTGGCCGTGCGCCACTCGGGCACGTTCCGGCTGGTGCTGACGCTGCTCGATACGCCGACGGCCGGCTCGTCCGGCCTGATCGATCTCGCCATGCCGGTTATCACCAAGACGGGTTGCGGCGATGCGTAGCGTGCTCTTCGCCACAATTCTCGGTCTGGTCGGCGCCGCCCTGCTGCACATCATCATCGTGCTGGCGCTGCCGCAGTTCACCGGCCGCGATGCCTATACCCGCATCCTCGGGCTTTTGGAGATGGACAGCTTCTTTGCGCTGACCAGCACACCAGGGCCGACTGGCCTTGCCAATGACGATCCTTATCTGAGAACCGCGGTCTGCAGCTTCTCGATCTCGGATGGACCGGCGCGTTTCCTCGCAAGCGGCAACGTGCCGTTCTGGTCGCTCGCCGTCTTCGACGGCAATTCGAACGAGGTCTTCAGCATGAACGACCACACGGCGGTCAACGGCAAACTGGACCTTGTCGTCGCAACGCCAATCCAGTTGGTCGAGTTGCGAAAATCTCCGCCACAGGCGCTTGCACAATCGATCATGGTCGAGATGAAGGAACAGGATGGCTTTGCCGTGCTGAGAGCGATGGCGCCGGTCGACAGCTTTGAAGAGCAGGTCCGGAACTTCCTTGCGGAATCGACCTGCGAACCGTTCCGTCGCTAGACCATCCGCTATGGTCGTCGAGCAACAGCGGCAAGCTAAGAAAATCCACGCCGAGATGCGCGGCGATGATTCGATGCCCCGTCGGGCGCAGCAGTGCATGGGGGATGAGCCCGCAGAACCGGGCAAGGACAGTGTCTTGAACGCGACCGTTTGTGTGGCCTAATACGCAGGAGTGCCGCGGCTCACTGCTTCTTGATGCGGCGTCCGTCCGGCGCTGTCGGCTGCGGGTCGCGATCGAGGCGCTCGTAGCGGATGCCGGTGAACAGCAGCACTTTCGCTCCACCCGAAATGGCCGGAGGCCGGTGCGGCGGTATACGAACCTTGCGGTCCTGAATTCTGATAACGTCTGCCATGCTCGTCTCCACAAATCTTGAGACGGATGAACTACCGTACAGATTTCACCCTGCCCTTCTCGGGCCAGCGCATTTTCCCAGATCTTTCCTGGACAGGCGCGCCTTTCTCGTTTGCTCCTTCTTCCGGTCGCCCGGATGTTGCTGTTCTGGTTCACGACGCGACCCGATGATACCGGGTCCGCTTCGATTGAGCCACAGGTTGGTTAACAGATTACTAATAAACGATCTGCAACCCCAACCTGCGTTCAGTATGTCTGTCGAACGGTCCCGGCGATGTATCCAAGGTAACAACGGCAATCCGGGCGAAGACCCGCCTCACCCGCTAGCGCCGGGACATCAAACCGAACAGGAAGGACACGCCCGCAACGGCAACCAGGGTCGACAGAGGCTCTTCGCGCACACGCTCGCGCACGCGCTCAGCCAGAAGATCCGCCTCGCCCTGCACAACCGCTTTCGTGCTCGTTCCGATCGCCGTGACCGCTTCCGTCAGGCGGGCGATTTCCGCGCGCAGCTCGGCGATCTGTGCGTCAACCTCGGCGCGGGCGTCCGATTCGGCTTCACTCACGGCAACTTTTTCCACCGCTTGCAGTTTCTTTTCGACCATTACAACGCTCCCTTGTCTGCGCGGGCTCAACGCGCCGGCTGGCGTTTGGTTCCGCCAAAAACCGTTGAAAGCAGGTTCGCGAAACGCAAAACGGGCGACCAGGGCCGCCCGTTTTTTCCCATCAGACAAGGCGCGCCGACGCGCCGTGTGCGGATCAGTTCTCGCAGTAGGGATCGTCGATCTGGCAGCGAACCATCGGAGCCGGACGGGCGCGCTCATAGACGGTGCCGTCGTCCTGTCGCACGCGCACGCCGTCGTCGCGGCGTTCCCAATCACGCCGATCCTCGCGTTCCGTGCGCTGACGGCGCCATTCGTCGTCGCGCCACTTGTCCTCGTCGCGCTGCCGGCGCTCCCAGTCGCGCTGATTGCTGCGCCGCTCACGCTCCCAGTCACGGCGCTCGCGCTCGCGCTGCCGCTCCCAATCGCGGCGATCACGCCGGTCATCGACCCAATCCGGTCCGCGGCGCCAGCGATCGCGTTCACGATAGAAATCGCGGCCGCGGTAGTTGCGGTCCCAATAGCTGTCGAACTGGAAGACAACCGTCGGAATGCCGAGCGGGCGATAATAACGCGGTTCGACATAGACGCGGTTGCGTCGATAGTCGGCCTGGACATAACGGCCGGCAACCCAGCCACGGCCGCCGTAGAACGACACGTCGCACCACGGCAGATCCGCAAGGCAGCCATGGATTTCGACTGATTCGCCAACCGGGATCATCGACACCGCCGGGTAGCGCGTGCTCGGACCGGAGCGCATGTTGACGTTGGCGGTAGCAAAACCCTCGGCAGCCTGCGCAATCGCCGGAGCCACAAGGAGCGCGCAGACCGCCGCTGCGCGCAGAATAAATTTCTTCACAGTTCCATATCTCCCATGGAGAGGCCCCTCTTCACACGGCCCCCAACGTCGGCGGGCGTCCGGGCCCTTCACCGTCGCCGCGATAACTCATGACAGCATGTGGATTTTTTATGGCTACGGCCGCGGATGTCCCCGAGATTTGCGGTGCCGGCGCGGCGATCCGTAGGCGCTCCGCCCGCCCTCGGTGTGCCGCAAGCCTGAATAAAGCTCCAACATCCATAGTTAACAGTACGCTAACGCTTTTCTTCTAATTTTTGCGACGTGTGCCGTTCCGGATCGCCGGCAATGGCGATCATGTTTTGCGTGCAGGGAATTATCGTGACGGATCGCTTTCGTGAGTTGGAAAGGCCACAGACTGGCCGCTTGAAGGACGTCGTCCTGATGGCGACCGTCACCGGTTTCGAAAGCCTGCGTTTTCCCCGCAAGTCCGACATGAAGCAATTTGCCGAGCTGTTCGAGCCGCTCTTCCTTGGTTCCAGCAACGAAGCCCGCCGGCAGGCTGCAGCCGCCCTTTCGCAATGCCAGCAAATTCCAGAGACAGTCGCAGCGCTGATCGGCGGTATGCCGATCGCCATCGCGGCAATTTTCCTGACCCGTTCGAAGGCGATCGCGGACCGTACGCTGATAACGATCATCCGTGAGCGCGGGCCGGAACATGCCGCCGCCATTGGCCGCCGCCCGAACCTCTCTCCGCTCGTCGTCGATGCGCTCGTCGAACATCACAACCCGCCGGGACTGGCAGCGCGCAGCAGCGCCGTGAAAGCGGCAGCAGCAGAGCAAGCGAGCCAGGAAGACGAAGCCGCTTCATTGCGTACAGCGCGCGAAGAGGCGCTTCGCCGCGAGATCAAGGCGCTCGCTGGCGCCCGTCCGCAAAATATTCCACAGACGCCGTCGTCCGCGACGATGACAGACGTACATGCCGCTCTGCTCGTGCGTTTTGCGAGGAGCGGCGAGATTATCCTGTTCTCGCGTGTCCTCGGTCAGGCGCTCGGCACCAGGGATGCGCAGGTCGAGCGCATCCTGCTCGATATTTCCGGACAGATGCTGGCAACGAGCCTGGTCGCACTCGACGTCGATGTGGCCGATGCCGGCTTCGTGCTTCAGGCCCTCTATCCACATCTTCGCGAGCCCTTTGGCGAAACCAGCCATGCCGCCGCCTTGATTGGCGCCATAGACCGCACCGCCTGTCGCGCGCAGCTCGATGCCTGGCTCGAGGCGGAAGCCGAAAACGCGGCGCCCGCGGCAAGGCACGAAGCCTATTTTGCCGAAAATACTGCAAACGACACGCGCCACGTTGGCCCGCGCAAAGTTGCAGCAACGTCCGTCAACGGCCAGCCGCAGCGACTATTTGGCCGCCGCCGCGGCTGACACATGCTGCCGTTCATGCGGGCATGTCTTGCAACTTCGGCGATGGAGCCGACCTTCCCGCCCTAGAAAAGCTGCTTCATCGCGTCGATGATCCAGCTCCACTCACGACCGGTCGGAGCCTGCGGCGCCTGCCCCTGCAACACCGCCATCAATTCCTGGTAACGCGCCGAACGGGCGTGGTGCTTGCGATACTGTTCGAGCTGCCAATCCAGGAAAACCTGATCCGGAGCCCGCTTCATCGCCCTTGCCGACTGCGCCAGCCACTCGGCAGCGATCTCTCTGCCGAGGGCCGACTGGGGCCCCAGGCCATTGTCGATCGCCGCTCTCACCCGCGCAAAGGTGGCATCGGCGGCTTGAGCGTAGGCGGCGGGATCGAACTCCTGCGTCCACAGGTCCGACATGTGGGCGCGCATCTCAGCGGCATAGGCCTTGTCCGACAGCATCTCCATCAGTTCCGCCCAGGCGTCGACCTGTTCGGCTGTCGGGTCGTCCGGCAGGTCCGGCGTACCGGCATCCATCATTTTCGTCTTCCACGCCGCATCCATCGGCGCGCCGCCGGCGACGTCATCATAGAAACGCTCGAGCGCGGCACGAAATTCCGTCTTTGAAATTTTGGTCACGATCCACAATCTCCTGAGATCCGTTGGGGAGGGTTCATGGATCCTCAAAGCCATTCTCAAGGCCGTGGCGATCCGGCGCTTTGACCGGATTTCCGTTTCGAGCGTTCGAAGCCGCAAAGCCAGAACGTCGGTAAACGAGGTTCGGCTGGCCAGGATCTTGCTGATGTCCGCGAGGCTCACGCCCGCTTCACGCAGGGCAAGGACGAGGTCCAGCCGCGCCAGGTCGGCCCCGGAATACATGCGGTAACCGCTCTCCGTCCGTGTGGACGGTGGCAGCAACCCCTTGTCCGAGTAAAACCGAAGCCGCCTGACCGGTACGCCGCTCAGCTTCGAAACTTCGCCTATCGAAAAGATCTGATCGTCCATAAACGCGTCCTACCGCCTCCACCAAGTGGAGAGTCAAGCAGGTCGGCGCATTCGGCAAGACGGCGTCAGGGCCGGCCTTTTCCATCTTCGGCAACGACCTCGAACAGATCGCCGCGGTCGTCCAGCTCGATCTCCACGATCCAGCAATCCGGATCGAAGCGGATCTCGCTTGCAAGCGCCGCGTCGACCTGCTCGGCGTCGCTGTCGCTGAGCCGCACTTCGAACTTGCGGCCGAGATCAATCTCGTCGGCGAAGAAATTCTGCGGCGCCGGGGCAAAGAGCGTCTCGGTGCCCAAACGCGTCCGCTGGCGAATGAAGATCGCGCCGGCGTCCTCTGCTCCCTTGCGCAGCACCGCGGCATAGCCGCCAAGCGAAAACGCACGACGCAGCAGGGACGAGACGAAGATGTAGGACTTCAGGCGCATGGGAGGCTGATACACGCGCGGAGCGAAGGAGGCAAACCGCAGCTGAGCGACGACAGGCGCGAGCGTGCACTAAATGCGTCAGAGCGCGCCGATTTCCTTGAGCTTCTTCAGCACCTGGGGATTGGGTTCGCCGGTCTGTGGCAGGCGGTAGTGCTTTTCGAAGTGGCGAATGGCTGCCCGCGTCTGTTCTCCGGCAACACCGTCGACCGCCACGTCCGCATAGGCAAGGTTGCTGAGACCCTTCTGGATGTTCAGCACCAGTTCGCTCGATACCGGAATTTCCGCACGCGGAACGAAGGTGCTTTCCTTCTCGGCCGAGCGGATGGCCGCAGCGACCGGATCGATTTCCACGCCCCCGCCCTTCGTTTCGGAAAGCGGCCGTCCAGCCGGAACCGCGGCGGCCTTTTCAGCCGGTGCAGACTTCAAGGCCTGCAGCAGCTCGACGCTCGCCGCGCCGGTTCCCGTGCGACCCGCTCGCTCCTCGAACCGCAGGATCGCTGCTGCCGTGCGCGGACCGCTCCGTCCGTCCGGCGCGCCGTCATAAAGGCCGATCCGGCCCAATTCCTTCTGGATCTCGGAGACAAGCTTCGACTGCGCCGGATCCGGCACGCTCGCGACCCGTTCGGGCGACGGCTTTTCCGACGCCACGTCCGCGGAGGCAGACGCGATCACATCCTCGACGTTTTCAGCCTTTGCCTCACCCTCGCGCTCGATAACGAAGGTGGTCACCTTTCGCGGCTCGATCTCCTCGCCCTTGGCGATGGCGATTCGCTGCGCCGTTTCGGCGCTGACGAGCGGGACGCGGGTGCGCAACAGCGGCGACGGGTGCGTGCCGTGCTGATACCACATGGCATTGGCCGCAACGAAGGAGAACACGACGAGGAAGGCGGCCGAGCCACCGGACACCAACGGATGGCGCGCCATCAGACGACCGGCAAGCCCAGCACCCCGTCCGGCAAGGACCAGCCCGCGCACGGCCAGGCCGGGCGTTTGCCGCGCAGCCTTTTTCCGGTCAGGCTGTTTTCGCTTGCGCGGTGCCATATCCCCGTTCCTCGTTCAAGCTTTTCCCCTCGAACCGCCCCCCTTCGGCGGCCGGGGCGACATCACAATCCTTCAGGCGCGGCGGAAATTCCACCGTCACCGGCGTACGCGCTTCTTCCTGCTCCGCGCAGGCGATACCGGAGCCATCACGCGGCAGCGTGACGACGATGACGGTACCCTCGCCTTCGCGGCTACGGATGGAAAGCTCTCCGCCGTGCAACGCAACCAGACCCTTGACCAGCGAGAGGCCAAGGCCGGTGCCTTCGTAGCGGCGAGTATAATCGTTCTGGATCTGGACAAAAGGTTGACCAAGCAGCGCCAGCTTGTCGGCCGCAATCCCGATGCCGGTATCGCTGACGGAAAGCTTCAGCATCGCGCCGTCGGCCTCCGCATCGATCGTGACGACGCCGCCCTGATCGGTGAACTTGATGGCATTGCCGACCAGATTGATGAGGATCTGCTGGAAGGCGCGCTGGTCTGCGTTGATCTCGCCGATGCCGCGGGTGATGCGGCTTGCAAGCTTCACGCCCTTTTCCGTGGCCTGGTGCGACAACATCGCCTCGCAGGCGGAAACGGCTTCGGCCACACCGAAGGGCTCGGGCATCAGCTCGTAGCGACCGGCTTCGATCTTGCTCATGTCGAGCATGGTGTTGACGACGGAAAGCAGGTGCTCGCCGGACTTATGGATCAGGCCCACATATTCGCGCTGGCGATCGTTCTCGAGCTTGCCGAAATACTCGCCGGCAAGCACGTCGGAAAAGCCGAGAATGGCATTGAGCGGCGTGCGCAGTTCATGGCTGACGGCGGCAAGGAAGCGCGTCTTGGCATCGTTTGCCGATACCGCCTCGGCTGTTCTGGCCGCAGCTTCGGCGCGCAGGCCCGCTTCTTGCGAGACATCACGCGACTGAGCGAGGATCGCGACCAGCCGGCCATTGTCGTCGCGCAGCGGCGCCAGCTCACAGGACATATAGACAAACTGTTCGCCTTCGATCGGCAGCGTGCGCCGCTCGATGCGGATGTCGACCGTCGCCCGGTCGCCGCCCTGGCGAAGAATGTCGATCGCGCTCAGGAAGGTGATGCGATCGGATATGTGGATCTGCTCGATGAAACCCCGGCCCGCTGGATCGCGCATCAGGGTCAGATGCTCGGCCGCGTCGCGGCCGTGCACGGAAAGCACGTTGCCGCGCAGATCATGCACAGTCACCAGACCCGCAAAGAGGTCATAGGCGGCAGACAGATCCGGAACGACCGGCTCCAATGGCGGTGCCACATCTTCCGGCGCGCGGCCGCGAACAATCGCGCCGGCAGCCGCAAGCAGCGAGGCCGAGGCCCAAAGAGCGGTGCCCAAAGGAAGAGCCGAAGACACGGGCATGGCGAGCGACAGGGCAAGCGGCACCACCGGCAGGGCCGTCAGGGAAACCGCTGCCAGCGTGCGCAAACGCTTCGCATGGCGGAGATCGGCCGGCGAAGACGCCTCACGACGGGGAAGCCACAGGGCCGCGACCTCGTCCACACGGGACGTCCATCTGCCAGCCATGTTACGCAATACGCTCACGCTTTACCCTGCTACATTTGTTGTTCTTGCGAGGCCGACGCTCTCTGTTTTCACGACCCTTTGGATCGAGACTCAAGCCGCCTCGTGACATGTCGGAATCTCGCACCCCCGGCTTAATGAAAGAATAAACGCGGCCGTGCCGGAACCGTGCGAAACGGTCGAAAAATCCCGTTTTGAGCCAAATCGGGCGACCTTCATTTCTTGTGGTTAATGGGGCGTAAGCAACGGATTTCTGTGCATTTTCTGCACTGTGTTAACGATTGTGGCGCGGCTTTTGGCGTGCGATTGCCGCTGCGTTCGGGGTTGCCGCGCCCGGCTCTGCCACGAACCTTAACGGCGAACGCTAAAATGCGACACAAATGCCCTGCAAATCGCCGGACACCGGCATTTCATTAAAATTTGAAGCAAATGCCGCTCGATTTCGAAAAGCCGTCTTGTGATTCCCGCCGTAATGTCGATCTCAACAAGGGGCCGGGCACCAAGAGAACGCCGGCAGGCTCCAAGGATTAGAAGGTGGCGTGAACGGGTATCAGGGGATACCACGGCGCTGCGGGATGTCGAAGGTGCAAAAGCCGGCTACAAGACTGGCGGGCCGCGGCAGCCGAACGAAGGATGGGCAGAACATGTGGTTTCTCATCAAGGCGACATTCTGGTTTTCGCTGGTACTGGTGTTGCTGCCGTTCCTCGACCCTTCGAGCGCGCAGAAACTCGAACACGCCCCGAAAGTAGAACTCGGCGACACCTTCTCTGCTGCCAATGAGGCGTTCCAATACATCAGCGCCATCTGCATCCAGAAGCCGGATGTCTGCCAGAAGGGTGCCGAAACCTTCGTTGCCCTCGGCCACCGAGCCCGCGAAGGCGCCCGCATCGCCTACGAATTCCTCGACACACAGTTTGCCGAAACCGATGCCACGACGCCGGATGCCAAGGTGACGACCGGTACGGTCACGCCGGCTGCCGACGTGGCAGCTCCGGCGACCGAGGTCAGCACCCTCGACGCCGAACCGGTCTTCAAGCGCACCCCGGTTCCGGAAAAGCGCCTCGACCCCAAGGCTGCCGTTATCCAGTGACCGCGCCGCATCCTGCACATTCCTGACTTACTGCCTGACTTGCCGTCCCGTTGCGGCCGCCGCGAGGATCCCATCCCCTCGCGGCGTTTTCTTTTTTGCACCCGCAACCGCTGATTTTCTCGCCGCACAGCCACACGCAAGCCCTGCCTGCTTAGGTCCGCCGCACCGACGGCTGGAGGCAGACAATGCAGATTTATGGGCTTTTCTCGAACGCCAGCGTGACACGCCCGGCGGCGTCCGGCGCCGCCCCCGGCGCAGTTGGCGAAAGCAAGAGCCCTGCCTCGACCGCCCTGCTTCTTGGCCGCGATGACGAAAGTGCTGCGAACCGCGCCGCTGCCGCTAAAAAGAAGCTCGACGAAGTCAAGGAGCAGCTCCGCATGCTCCGGTTCTTCGCATCGGACCCGGAAACGCTTGCAAGGCTCGCCAAGCAGCTTGCACAACAGCTCGGCACGGCCGCCCAACAGCTGGCCGGCGCCGGCGGCGGGGGAGCGGCAAGCGGCGTCGCATCCGCCTCGGCCGCAGCCGTGCTTGCCGATGCCGGCACCGTGCAAGCAGATG
This sequence comes from Ensifer sp. EB106-05-01-XG146, assembly GCF_058791875.1. Classification (NCBI taxonomy): domain Bacteria; kingdom Pseudomonadati; phylum Pseudomonadota; class Alphaproteobacteria; order Hyphomicrobiales; family Rhizobiaceae; genus Ensifer; species Ensifer sp. EB106-05-01-XG146. Next base: position 751,920 of record NZ_JBYTDX010000001.1, on the reverse strand, counting down.
CGTCCAGCGCGCAAACCGATGCCCCCGTGACCGGCGGTGAGGCTGAGCCCTCTTCGGAACGGACAAGCTTTGCCGAGCGTGCCTATCGCGAATTCGGCGGGGATGACGGCGGCTCCGATCCCCTGGCGAAGGTGGCAGCCGAACTCAAATCCGTTGCCGAACAAGTGAAGCAACTGCTGCGCAAGGCGGAGCAGGAATTACGCGCCAAGGGATCCGGCCGCGATGCGGATGAGGCCCGGACCGCCGGCCAGTCGCTTTCGGCCGCCACCGGCAATATCGAGGGCGCTGGCGGCAACGTGACCTTTTCAATCAGTATCCCGACAAGCATCTCGGTCTGACCAAGAGATAGGTGCTCCGCATCCGTCGTATATTTGCCGGTTCTCAATGGCTCTGCCATCGCCTATATGAAGGCTGAAAGCTCGAGCGCGTGAAAGCGGCGGGCAAGAACAGGAATGAAAGTGTTCGCGGCAAGGACCGGCGAGCCTATAATCTCCCGACGAATGGACCGGACCATGACGACGCTCGACCAGATCATCGACGATTTCGCCTTTCTTGAAGAATGGGAGGATCGCTATCGCTATGTGATCGAGCTCGGCAAAGCGCTGCCGGAAATGCCCGAGGCCAAGCGCACGCAGGAAAACAAGGTTCAGGGTTGTGCCAGCCAAGTCTGGCTCGTCACCAATGCGGCCGGCAATCCCGAGGATCCCGTCCTTAATTTCGAGGGCGAGTCCGACGCCCATATCGTGCGCGGGCTCGTCGCCATCGTGCTTGCCATCTACTCCGGCAAACATGCCTCCGACATCGCCCGTATCGATGCGATCGACACCTTCGGCAAGATCGGCCTGATCGAGCATCTGTCGACCCAGCGCGCCAACGGTCTGCGCTCGATGATCCGCCGCATCAAGAACGAGGCGGAGCTTCGCCTGGCGGCTTGAACAGCGCGGGGCCGGACGCACGACCTTCTCCATTGCCATCGAAACACAAAGGCCGGACACTCTGGTCCGGCCTTTGTGAACATGCCCATATCCGTCATGCGCGGGGCAATTGGGCCCGCGGGACGACCAGTCTTACTTGCCGCGACGCTTGCGGCGCTGGCCGAGACCCATTTCCTTGGCGAGGCGCGAACGTGCTTCCGCATAGGCGGGCGCGACCATCGGGTAATCGGTCGGCAGGTCCCACTTCTCGCGGTATTCTTCCGGCGACAGATTGTGGTGGGTCATCAGGTGGCGCTTCAGCGACTTGAAGGTGCCGCCGCATTCGAGGCAGGTGATCTGGTCGTCCTGAACGGACTTGCGGACCGATACGGCCGGCTTCGGCTTTTCGACGGGGATGACGACCGGCGCGGGAGCCGCCGTGTTGTTCAGCGCCGAATGCACATCTGCGATCAGCGTGGAAAGCTCGGCGACCGGAACCACATGATTGCTGACGTAAGCGGCAACGATTTCCGCCGTCAGCTCAACCAGAAGTTCATGGCTCGCGCCAAGCGCTGTTTCAGTCATTTCTTTCTCCTATCGGACTTAAGCACAACCCGAAACGGCGTTTCGGGGGAGGAACGCTTGCAAGAGCCGTCAGGAAGCCTTGGCTGCCTTGGGATGGACCATCAACGCGGCAAGGAGAAACACCGGCCGCGATATCAAGAGCTGGAATTTGATTACAAAACCTGCTGCCGAGTCACCGGTGACGACCGAACTCTCAAAGCAACAATCAGCATTCACAACTCAAGCTGGAATTTCAGATCAAAGTATTTTCCACGACGACACTTTACATTTACTCGATTAACATCGATGCGCGAAAAATCCAAACATAAATTTAGCGACACTTAGCAAGTTTATCTCCAAATTGCTAAAATGGCCACACTCGATCGTAATGTTCTGAAATACAGTTTCAGAACTGTCGTCGATCAGTCGCGACGCGGCTCTTCCTTTTGCGGAAGCTGATCTATGACAGACAGCTTTGTCAGTCTGTAACCTACCTGATGTGCGGCTTTTGCCAGGAGATGAGCCGAGATCGGCGCAGACAGAACGAAGAAAAAGAAGCCTGCGAGCGCGCGAATCAAGATGGCTGGATCGAGAGAATGCACGCCTGCGCCCAGAAGCAACAGGCCCGATCCGATCGTGCCGGCCTTGGAGGCCGCATGCATGCGCGTATAGAGATCGGGGAAACGGATGATGCCGATCGCCGCCAGCAGCGAAAAGATCGCGCCGACAACCAACAGAACGGCGACCAGCAGGGTGACGGCAATCTCGAGGACCGGGCTCATCGGCGCGCCCCCTTGCGCTTGCGCTGCGTCGATTTGCCTCTCGTCGCCGACGCGCGTTTGACCTGCACTCCGCCCCCTTCGACAGCCGCCCTCTCCGGCGAGAGGCCGCGCGCGAGGACGAAGCGGGCGAAGGCGACCGTTGCCAGGAAACCGACAAGGCCGAGCGCGATGGCAATGTCGATGTAAAGGTTGAAGCCGGTGCGTATGGCGACGACGGCGATGAGGCCGATGGCGATCGCCACCAGCATATCGAGGCCGAGCACCCGATCCGGCAATGTCGGGCCGCGGATGATGCGCCAGACCGTTATCAGAAGCGCTGCGGACAGGACGACAAAGGCAAAGCCGGTGGGAAGGGCGAGGATCTGCGCCGACAGGGTCATTCGAAGGCCTCCTTGATCCGGCGCTCGAAGCCATTGGCGATATCGCGCCTGAGGCCGCCCGGATCGGCGCAGTCGAGCGCATGAACATAGAGCGTGCGGCGGTCGTCGGAGACGTCGACCGACAGCGTTCCCGGCGTCAGCGTGATGAGATTGGCCAGCAGCGCGATTTCGAAGTCGCTCTTGACCGTCAGCGGATAGGCGAAGATGCCGGGCTTCAACACCATCTTCGGCTGAATGACCAGCAAGGCGACCTTGGTCGCCGAAATTGCCAGTTCCTTGAAGAACAGCGCCGTCAGCAGGAAAAGCTTGATCGGGCGCACAGGGTAGGCAACCGGCTGAAGCTCGCGCCGGATGAGAAAGAGCGACAGTGCTCCGACGGCAAAACCGAGGATCAGGTTGGCCGGCGAGAAGCTGGCGCTGATGGCGCCCCAGATCGCCGTGAACACGAGATTGATGGTCAGGAACTTGGTCACGGGGCACCTCCCGGGAAGACCGAGTCCAGGTAGGCCGACGGCTCGGAAAGGCCCGCCGCTGCACTCTGAACCATGGCAAGCAACGGCTCCGGATAAAGACCGATCGCGAGCGCCAGCACAGTCAAGGCTGCAAGCGGCAGAAGTGCCGCCGGCGCGATCGTCGCAGACGCAGCGCCGCCCTCACCAGAGGCCGCATCACGCCAATAGGCGAGCAGGAAGAAGCGGCCGGTGACGATGGTCGTCAGGAAGCCGGTCAGAAGCAGGACGGCCGCCAGCCACCAGGCGCCGATATCGAGCGCCGCCTTGACCAGCATCACCTTGGGCCAGAAGCCGGAGAACGGCGGCAGGCCGGAGACGGCGAAGGCAAGCATGAGCGTCAGCGCCGCGAAACCGGCATGGCGGCGATAGAGGCCCGCCAGAGAGACAAGCGAGAAGCTGCCGCCGAGCCTCGCCGCGACACCGGACGCGAGATAAAGCGCGGTCATGACGAGCATCGAATGCAGCGCGTAGAAGATCGCGCCGCCGATGCCGCCCGGGCCGCCGACGGCGACACCCGCAAGGATCGAGCCGATGCCGGAGACGACGAGATAGCCGAGCATGCGGCGGAAATCCGTCTGCGCCAACGCGCCCAGAACGCCGACGAGCATCGTCAGCGCGCCGGCAATGGCGATGACGAAGCTCAGTTCTTCGCGCTCGACCGGCAGCAGCATGACGGTAACGCGGATCAAGGCGTAGATCCCGACCTTGGTAAGCAGACCGGCAAAGAGCGCCGACACGACCACGCGCGGCGTATGATAGGACGCCGGCAGCCAGAAGTTCACCGGAAAGGCAGCAGCCTTCATGCCGAAGGCAAGCACGAACAGCGCCGTCAGCGTCATCAGCGGCGCCGTACCCGCGAGCCCCTCGGCCTTGCGGGCAATATCGGCCATGTTGAGCGTGCCGAAGCTCGCATAGAGATAGCCGGTCGTGATCAGGAACAGGGTCGTCGCGACCAGGTTGAGGAAGCCGTATTTCACCGCTCCGTCGATCTGTTCGCGTTCGGAGCCGAGCACGATCAGGCCGAAGGACGAGATCAGCAACACCTCGAACCAGACATAGAGATTGAAGATATCGCCGGTCAGAAAGGCGCCGGAGACGCCGGCCATCAGCAGCATCAGGAACGGATAGAAGCCGTAGCGCCGACCGCTGTCGTTGATGTCGGCGAGCGAATAGACGCCGCCGGCAAGCGCCACGACGGAGGCCGTCAAAGCAAAGAGCGCGCCGGTCAGGTCGACGGTGAAGGCGATGCCGAAAGGCGGCAGCCAGCGCCCCATGACCATCGTTACCGGTCCGCTTGCAAGGACATGGCGAAGTAGGAGCGCGTCGATGATGACGAGCCCGGCCAGGCCGGCAACCGCGATGTAGGGATGCCAATCAATTTTCCGGCGCAGCATCACGAGCAGGGCGCCGATTGCGAGGCACCAGGCAACTGGCAGGATCACCAGCCAGTCGGCAGACGCGACGGGCTCGAGCACGAGCGCGGCGGAGAGATCTGCGGGGGGAGAGGTTGTAGCGGCCATGGGTCGGTCAGTATCCAAGCGGCGCAGCCGGCTCGTCCTTCGGCTCGGCAACGCGCATCTCGTCGGTATTGTCGGTTTGCAGCTGCTCGTATGCCCGCCACGCAAGAACCAGCAGGAACGCGAAAAAGGAGAAGGAGATGACGATCGCCGTCAGGATCAGCGCCTGCGGCAGGGCGTTGGCGGCGGGGCCGACGAGCGCATCCTTGTGGCTGGGAACGACCGGCGGGATGCCACGCGTGAGCCTGCCACCGGTAAAGATCAGGAGGTTGACGGCATTTCCGAGGATGGCAACGCCAAGCAGCACCCGGATGACATACTTCGACAGGAGCAGATAGACGGCGACCGTGAAGAAGATGCCGACGAGCAGAGCGAACCAGGCTTCCATCATTCGCCTCCCCGCTCTTCGAGCGAAAGCGCAATCGAACTGATCGCGCCGACGACCACGAGATAAACGCCGCAATCAAACAGCATCACCGTCGAGAGCGGTACTTCCAGGCCGAGCACCGAGGGATAGACCCACAGGCCGGTCATGAAGGGAACGCGGGCGGCGATCGAGATCAGGCCGGCGACCGTCGCGGCCAGGAGGCCTGCCCCGGCAATCGCCATCGGGTGGAAATAGATCGCACGGCGCACCGTCTCGACACCGCAGGCGATGCCGTAGATCGCCAGCGCCGACACCGCGATCAAGCCGCCGATGAAACCGCCGCCCGGCTCGTTGTGGCCGCGCAACAGGACGAAGATCGAAAACAGCACCATGAGGCTCGTCAGGAACGGCGCGACGGCGCGGAAAATCACCGACTTCATGCGCGTTCCTCCGCATCCGGATCGTTATCGGCGACGCGCCGCAGCGAACCCGCCCTCAAGCGAACCAAGGACAGGATCGCAAGACCCGTGACCATCACCACTGCGATCTCGCCCAGCGTGTCCGTGCCGCGGAAATCGACGATGATGACGTTCACCACATTGGCGCCGTGGGCGATCGACTTCGAGTAGAGATTGAAGAAGTCGGTGAGCGTCGCATCGAAGGGTACACCCGTCACCTTCAACAGCATCAGCCCGAAGCCGAGACCGCAGGCAAGGGCGATCGCGACATCCGGGATTTTTTGCGCAAGCGGACGATGGTCCGACGGCGACAACCGGAGCCGCGTCATCACAAGCGCAAGGACGACGACCGAAAGCGTCTCGATCATGAACTGGGTGAAGGCCAGATCCGGCGCGCCATAGAGCAGGAAGATGACCGCGACGGCAAAGCCCTGGATGCCGAGCGAAACGATGGCGGTCAACCGGTCGGCAGCAAGCACCACCGCGATGAGGCCGATGACCGCGATCGCCATGATCGCCAATTCATGCAGCGGCACGTCGGCGGCAAAGAGCGGCGGGCGCGGGAACTCGCCATAGGCGATCGGCACGACCAAAAGCACGAAGGCAATGAGGATGAAGGTCGCGGTCATGTAGACTTCGAGGCGCCCGGATTGCAGCCGGCGGGTCAGTGCGACGGAGAAACGAACGAGCTCGCGGATGAACTGGTCGAAGCCACGATCCGGACCCCAGCCGATATCGGCAAGGATCGTCGCCATGAAGGCACGCACACGGTCTAGCTTCAGATAAAAGCCGATGCCGATGACTGCGGTCACGATCGACATGATCAAGGGCAAGCCGACGTGAGGAACGACCGAAATCGTGACCGCACGGGGTTCGCCCGCGATCGCCGACGCCATCGGCGTCGATACCAGTTCATGCGTCAGTCCGGAAAGCAGCGCCGCGGAGAGCCCCTTGGCGGCAAGCAGCGCCGGCCCGAGCCAGAGCAAGATCGGAGCCTCGTGGGCCGCCTTCGGCGTCTCGATCTTTGCACCGACGAACGGCTTGAGCGCGACGGCAAAGGCCACCGCGAACATCAGTGCATTGCCGAGGATCGCAATCGCGGCAAAGACCAGGGAACGGCGATCGAAGCCTGAGAGTGCGTAGTAGATCTCCTCCTTGGCGATGAAGCCGAAGAAGGGAAACAGCCCGCCCATCGAGAATGCCGCGGCAAGCGCTATGACGAAGGTGAGCGGCATGGCGGAGCGAAGCCCCCCGAGCCTCGTCACGTCGCGCGTGCCGGTCTCGTGGTCGATGATGCCGGCGACCATGAACAGGGCGCCTTTGAACAGCGAATGGGCGACAAGATAGAGCACCGCCGCTTCGATCGCGTGGGGTGCGCCAAGCCCTGTCAGCATGACCAGCAGGCCGAGGGACGCCATCGTCGTGTAGGCGAGCATCAGCTTCAGGTCAGTCTGGCGGCAAGCGAGCGCCGCGCCGATGACGAGTGTGGCGCCGCCGAAGAGCGGCAAAAGGATCTGCCATTCGGGTGTGCCGCCGAGCACCGGGTTCAGCCGCATCAGCAGATAGACACCGGCCTTCACCATGGTCGCCGAATGCAGATAGGCCGAGACGGGCGTCGGGGCTTCCATCGCGTTCGGCAGCCAGAAATGGAAGGGGAACTGGGCCGACTTGGTAAAGGCGCCGCCAAGTACCAGGAGCAGCGCCGCCAGATAGAACGGGCTTTCGCGCATCTCCGACCCGAAGGCAGACAGCAGCGAGAGCTGGGTGACGCCGCTGACATTCCAGATGATCAGCAGTCCGGCAAGCAGGAACAGGCCCCCGCCTCCGGTTACGACCAGCGCCTGCAGGGCTGCGCGCCTTGCCGCCTCGCGCGAATGATCGAAGCCGATCAGCAGGAACGAGGTGATCGAGGTCAGTTCCCAGAACACAAAGAGCATCAGGAAGCTGTCGGAGACGACGACCCCGAGCATCGAGCCCATGAACATCAGGATGAAGGAAAAGAACCGCCCCTGCTGCGGGTGGCCTTTCAGATAGCCGCCGGAATAGAGCACGATCAGCGCGCCGATGCCGGCAATCAGCAGGACGAATGTGAGCGACAGGCCGTCGATCAGCCAGGAAAAGCTGACGTTGAACGAGGGTATCCAGGCATAGCCGCCCGTAACCACCTCGCCCTTGGCGACTTCCGGCCAAAAACGGATAAAGTGCAGCACGATCGCCAAGGGAAACAGCGCAAGCACCCAGGCGGCGTTGTGCCCGAGAAGACGTGTCAGAAGCGGCGCGAGCAATGCCGCGACGAAAGGCAGTGCGAGGGCCAGAAATGTCAGGGCCGCAACATCCATCGTCCTGGCCTGCTCCTTTTATTTCATCGTATGATCGATCGGACTCCCGACATAAAAGAAGGGTGTTGGGGTCTCAAGCCTTATCCGGATAAAATCGGCGTTATATATCCGTCAGTTCGGCCGGACGAACCGAAGCGGAGGCCTTGCATTACCAGATTCGCGCGATTTACGCGGTGTCCGCCAACAACAATTAAAATGCTGTTAGCAAAATATTCATCGGGCGGCGGGGGATAGATCGAACGTTCTGGAAACGGAACTGCAAGACGTGATAGTTGTATTTGCAGACTTTCTCAATTCAGAGCGAACCGACCACAAGCCTCCGCCGGCAGACCTTGCAACGGCTCAGAAGCGGTTGCCCGCTTCAGTATCGATAACGACAGGCACGGAACAGAACATCACTATCTCGAATAGGGCGGGACCCGCTTGGAACGATCTCGCATAGTCGTCATCGCCAGTATCCTGGCCGCCCTCGGCGCGATCCTGCCGATGCTTGCGGCCTACTATCTTTCCTGGTCGATCGCCGTGCGCGGCGAACAGGCCCGGCTCGCCCGCCTGGCCGACTATGCCATCATGCGCGCAGACGCCGCGCTCGGAGAAGCGTCCCGGGCGCTGAAGACGGCCGACCGGTTCGACATGCCGCCATGCATGGCCACGCATATCGCAGCCTTGCGCTCCCTCGTCGTCAACACGACCGCCATCGAGGATATCGGCTACTTCGAGAACGGGTTGCTCAGATGCACCTCGTGGGGTTACCCGCCGCGTCGGCTCACCCGCTCGCCGCCTGCCGATTTCTTTGCGAGCAACGGCGTCGAAGTCATCCCGCGGATGTATCCGACAATCAGCACCGGCGCGCCCATGACGGCGTTCCGGTATCGCTCCTACACGGTGCTGACCAACCCGGTCCGGTTCGTCGACGTGATCGCCGAGCCCGGCACCCGGCTTGCTGTCGCCACCAAAAACGGCGTGCTGGTCAGCACCCTCAACGATCCTGACCCGTCGCTGACGGAACGGCTCGCCGATCTTCCGAAGACCGGCAGCAATGCCGAGGACCTGTTTGCAACATCACGGGACGCCGACTGGATCGCCGTTGCCACTGCGCCCAGCATCGCCATTCTCAGCGACATGGATCGGGAACGCCTGCTGCTCCTGCCAGTCGGGGCGCTGGTCGCGGCGCTGATGGTCGGGCTTGTCGTCTGGCTATCCCGGCGTCGTCTGTCGCCGCTTGGCGAGCTTTCGATTGCCGTGCAGCGGCGCGAGTTCATTGTGCACTACCAGCCGCTGATCGAGCTCAAGAGCGGCATCTGCGTCGGCGCGGAGGCGTTGGTGCGATGGCGGCGCCCCGATGGGCAGATGGTCCGGCCAGATCTCTTCATCCCTCTTGCGGAAGAAAACGGACTGATCGAGGAAATCACCGATCAGGTCCTCATTGCGATGATCGCCGAATTGAAGAGCGTGCTCGTCGCCGACCGCTCGCTGCACATCGCGATCAACCTCGCCGCCGACGACCTGAAATCCGGACGCATCCTGCCGGTAATGGAGGCGGCGCTTCGAAACACCGGCGTGCTTACAGAACAGATCTGGCTGGAGGCAACCGAACGCGGCTTCATGGACGTCAAATCCGCCCGGGCGACGATCGAGGAGGCGCGCCGGCGTGGCCACTCCGTGGCTATCGACGACTTCGGCACCGGCTATTCGAGCCTGCAATACCTGCAGGAGCTACCGCTCGATGCGCTGAAGATCGACAAGTCGTTCATCGATACGGTCGGCACCGATTCGGCCACCAGCTCGATCACGCCGCATATCATCGACATCGCCAATTCGCTCGATCTCTACATCGTTGCCGAGGGGATCGAGCGGCAGGAACAGGCCGACTATCTCATTGGGCGCGGCGTGCAATACGGCCAGGGCTGGCTGTTCTCCAAGGCGCTGCCGGCGGCCGAGTTCATTGCCTTCTACAATGACAGCAAACGCAGGCTCGGGGCCGGGCCGGCGGTGATCCGCCGCGAAATCGCTTGAGGCCCTTCACGCGGACGCGGCCTGGTGATGTTTGCGCGCGCGGTCCTGCATTCCTATATAGTCGCGGCAACGACAGGAGACGTTCATGACGACCGTAAAGACGCCGAAAGTGGTGAAAACCGATGCGGAATGGCGGGCACAGCTCTCGCCGGAGCAGTATCGCATCACGCGACAGCAGGGCACCGAGCGTCCGTTCACTGGTCCGTTCCTCAACAACAAACAGACGGGCACCTACGAATGCGTCTGTTGCGGCCGGGCGTTGTTCCGCTCCGACACCAAGTTCGATTCCGGGTGCGGTTGGCCGAGCTACTTCGCCGCGGTCGACGATCAGGCGATCCGCGAGATCGAGGACCGCTCCCACTTCATGGTGCGCACGGAAATCCGCTGCGCCGATTGCGATGCGCATCTCGGCCACGTCTTTCCCGACGGCCCGCCGCCGACGGGGCTGCGCTACTGCCTGAACGGCCATGCGATGACGTTTACCGAGGATTGACACCGGGGCGCGGAAGGAGTGGCATGGGATGCTGTTCCGCCGGGAACGGTCCCATGGCGCCAGCCGCGCTAGAAGCTATAGATCGAGCAAGCGAGAGGAGGTCCGCATGCTACGCATCCTGACAGCACTCGCATTGCTGCTTCCCTCCGCCCTCACAGCGGCGGCGGCCGAAGACTGGGTTCCCTACGCCAACGCCCGCTTTGGCTACGTGCTCGACATTCCTCCCGGTTTCGAGCTGCAGAGCCAGGGCGACAATGGCGATGGCGCGAGTTTTCACGCCAACGACAACGGCGCGACCCTTTCGGTCTTTGGCAGCACGCTCATGGACGGTGACTTCGAGACCGACGTCAACGACCGCATGGGCTACGAGCGGGAGGGTGACTGGCGGATTTCCTATTCGCGTGTGACGGCCGCCTGGGCGAGTTTCTCGGGCGCGCGCGGTGACGAAGTGTTCTATACCCGGGCGATCGCGCTCTGTGACGGCAGCGCCGCCTATTTCCGCCTGCAGTACCGCAAGACCCGGCTCACCAGCTTCGATGGCGTGATTTCGCGCATGGCAGAGGCGCTGAGACCTTCAGAAGGTTGCCAGCATCCACCGGTCGCCGCGGCCGCCGGCGAAGCGCCAAACTGATCGCCGCTCAGGACGCGGCGCTGAAACAGGTCAGCACGGCCGAATAGTGTACCGCCGCTCCGGTTACGACGAAGCCATGCCAGATGGCGTTCTGGAAGCGCAGCTTTTCCCACACATGGAAGATCACGCCGGCAGAATAGATGATGCCGCCGATCAGGATCAGCACGAGCGTCGTTGCCGTCAGCGCCGACAGCAGCGGGCCGACCGCGAGCACGCCGCTCCATCCCATGGCGAGATAGAGCAGGATCGCCAGCCGGTCGAAGCGGCCCGGGAAGAAGCACTTGATGGCGACGCCCAGGCCGGCGATCGCCCAGATGCCGATCAGCATCACGAACAGGAAGGGATCATCGAGGCCGCGCTGCAGGAAGGGCGTATAGGTCGCGGCGATCAGTACGAAGATCGAGGAGTGGTCGAAGCGGCGCAGGAACCACTTGGTGCGCGAAACCGGATAGAGGTTGTAAAGAAACGAGATCGAGAGCGTCGCGAGCAGTCCCGCGCCATAGACGGCGGCGGCGGCAAGCTGGCCGGTCGTGCTCCACAGCGTTGCGTAGAAGATCAGCGCGGTCACGCCAACCAAGGCAGCCGCCAGGCCGATGCCGTGAACGATGCCGTCGGCAATCAGTTCCGAACGGTCATAGTTCCATTTGACGCCTGCGAATTCCACGTCTTCCCTCTCCCCGAGCCTTTTCTTCTCCGGCGGCGCGCATGCCCCATCGCACCGCAACGTTTCCACCATCCTGCCACAAGGCCGCGCCGCGGCAAAGAAGCAGGGACGTGGCAAAAGCATCAACTTTTGCAACGCATTACAACAATCGCATGACCGGTCTGAGAAGTTTGACGGGAGACTTGCCGAAGGCCACGGCGATGACCACATGAACGGCCGAAGGATGCGATCGGGAGGATCATCATGTCAGTCTTGCGTAGCCCTCAGCCGGATCAGGCGGCCGCGCTCAGCGACCTCTGCGTGCGATCAAAGGCCGTTTGGGGTTATGACGCCGCCTTCCTTGAGGCATGCCGGGCGGCTTTGACGCTCACAGCCGACGACTGGATGGATTCGGAGCTTCAGGTCGCCATGGAGGGCGAGCGCATCCTCGGTCTGGCGCAGGTCCGCGGGAGCGGACAGGTGGTTGAACTGGACAAGCTGTTCATCGAGCCGGAAGCACGGGCGGCAGGCATTGGCCGGCAGCTTTTCGACTGGTGCGTCGCAGCCGCCCGCAAGCGCGGCGCAATGGTCATGACGATCGATGCGGATCCCGGCGCTGCCGACTTTTACCGCCGCATGGGGGCAATCGATGACGGGGTCGTCGCGTCGAGCGTGATCCCCGGGCGGTTCCTTCCCCGACTGAAAGTGGATTTGGGGAGCGGTCCGACCGCCTGACGTCAACGCCCGCCGCGGGCGACCTCGGCCGCGCACTCCTGACATAGTGGCGCATGAGGCACAGCCTGCAGGCGCGCCGCCGAAATCGGCAGGCCGCAGCGCACGCAGGTTCCGAAGGTGCCGGCGGCGATCCGATCGAGCGCGGCATCGATCGCACGGATCTCCTCCTGGCCCGCAAGACCAAGGCCTTCGAGAACCTCGTCCCCTTCCCGCTCGGTCACCCGGTCCGGGACATCAGCGTTCATCGGCTCATCGAGATCGTGCTCGATCCTGACCAGACGCCCCTGCAGCTCCGCCTTGCGGCGTGTCAGGCGGTCGTGAAAGTCGTCAAGCCCATGTTTGTCCATCTGAAGACTCCTTGGCGGTGGCGGCGCGAAGGTCTCGCGCCGCATGCGCTCTTGTTGTTCGTGGCTTACCGGTCGACGAGAACGGCGCAGGGGCAATGGCTGACGACCCGGCTTGCCGTCGATCCGATGAAGTAGTCGATGAGGCCCGGCCGATGGGACGCGATGATGACGAGATCGGCGTTTTCTTCGCTGGCAAGGGCGTTAATGGTGCCGGCGGCCCCGCCGGTGCGGATTTCGATGCGGCCCTTGATCCCATGCTTGGTTTTGAGCGCCTCGAGCGTCTTTAACGCCTGCTTTCGGGATTCCTCGACCATTTCCAGCGGGAAATCCACGATCATGTAGCCTTGCGCATAGGCGTTCAGATCCTCGACGACGTTCAGCAGGATAATCTCGCCCCCCTCATCGATCAGCTTTTCGGCAATGCCGAGCACGGACTCGCCGTGTTCGAGCTGATCCATGGCAATCGGGACGATGATCTTCTTGTACATGCTGTACTCCTTCTGTTGCCCACGCGGATCGCCAGGCTGTTGCCACAGGCCAATCCCTCGTCTCAAGATTGCGCCTCGACGGCATCTTCGGCTTTGATTGAAATCAAATCGAAAGCGCTGCGCGCGCATGGCCCCACTCGAAATGAGGTAGGGCGACGACAACCACTGTCAACGCGCGTCGAACACAACATCAAGTGACTGACAGGCTTCCGTGAACGAACGAGGCGGCCCATATTCCCAACAGTTTCGATGAAACTGAAACGGCGAACCGGCCGTAGCTTCGATGCCAAGGAGACAGACATGACCTCGCAGGAGACTTTCGACATGCCAACCGACCATGCGCTTGCCATGCCCGCGCATGTCGAGCATGCGCATCTGGTCGTCCAGGATCTGCCGGCCGTGTCCGCCTGGTATCAGAAGATCATGGGCCTGAGCCCGATCGAAGCGAGCAAGAGCGGCGAGACGCTGGGCGTCAATGGCCACCCGCTGCTGACCCTGACGACCGAAGGCAACGCCGCGCGGGCGCCACGCAACACGCCTGGCCTCTTCCACAACGCCTTTCTTGTTCCGAGCCGCGAAGAACTCGGCCGCTGGCTCGCCCATATCGCGCACAACAATATCAGGCTGCAGGGCGCGTCCGACCACCTGGTCAGCGAGGCGATTTACCTCGCCGATCCGGAAGGCAACGGCATCGAAGTCTATCGCGACCGGCCGCGGAGCGAATGGACGTTTAAGCCGGATGGGACCGTCGGCATGGATACGCTGCCGCTCGATCTGCAGGCGCTCTACGACGAAGCACCCAAGGACAATTGGGGCGGCATGGCGGACGGGACGGCCATCGGCCATATCCATCTGCAGGTGTCCGATATTCCTCAGGCCGATGCTTTCTTCCGCGACGTGCTGGGCCTGGGGCTGATGGCACGCTATCCCGGCGCGAGCTTCTTCGGCGCGGGCAAGTACCACCATCACGTCGCCGCCAATATCTGGAACTCGCGGGGTGCGCCGAAGCGCGAAGGCCACATGACCGGACTTTCGGATTATACGATCCAGTACAAGGAGCCGGGCGAGCTCACAGCGGCGCTCGCGAAGCTCGATACGCTGGAAATCGCTGTCAGCCGCAACGGCAATGGCCAAAGCCTCGTCGACCCCTGGGGCATCGGCCTCAAGCTCGTCGCCTGATCCTCTCTCCCAGGCCACAGGCGCCTTTGCGCCAGTGGCAAACTTGCCGGCCGCAGCCGCCTCAGGTGCTGCGGTCGTATTTTTGCTGGGCTTGCAGCACAGCCTCGATGTTCTCCTCCGCCCAGCGCGTCAGCGCCGCGACCGTCGAGGTCAGCGTGCGACCGAGCGGCGTGATCGCATATTCCACGGTCACCGGCACCGTCGCAAAGACGCTGCGGCTGACGAGCCCGTCCCGCTCCAGCTTCTTCAGGGTCTGCGACAGCACCTTCTGCGAGATGCCGTCGATCTCGCGCTTCAACTGGTTGAAGCGCACCGGCTGTTCATCGAGCTTTCCAAGCACCAGCACGGCCCATTTGTCGGCAAGCCTGTCCAGCACCAGGCGGGTCGGACAGGTCTGGATATAGACGTCGTACTCCATCGGGCACCCCATCGCGGTTTCCGAGCGGAAACCATGTCACCAAAAACTGCCTCCTTTACAGCATTTTCCCGGACCAATATCCAGTGTCCATCCGCAACATGGTTTCATTTGGATACTTAGGAGAACGGTGATGGCAGGCAAGATTCTGGTTCTTGGATCGAACGGGACGATCGGCAGCAAGGTGGTACGGGCGCTGGTCGCGCGTGGCGAAACGGTCAGGGCTGCGTCCCGAAAGGCGACAGCCGTTGATGGCGCGGAAGCCGTCGCCTTCGACTACGAGGATGCCACGACCTTTGGCCCGGCGCTCGACGGCGTCGACCGCCTGTTCGTTCTGACACCGGCGGGATATCTCGACCCGGTCGGGCTGGTCGGACCGATCATGGCCGCCGCTGCCGCGCGCGGCATCAAGGTCGTGCTGATGACCGTCATCGGCGTCGATGCGGACGACAACATCCCCTATCGCCAACTTGAGCTGCAGCTCGAGAAAACCGGAACACCCTTCGTCATCCTCCGGCCAAACTGGTTCTCCGACAATTTCCAGAGCTACTGGATCGAGGGTATCCGCCACGGCGCGATCGCGGTTCCGGCGGCCGAAGGCAAGACGAGCTTCATCGATACACGCGACATTGCCGAAAGCATCGTGGCAGCGTTGACCAGCGAAGCCTTCAACGGCCGCGCCTTCAACCTCACCGGGCCGGAAGCGCTGAGCTACGGCGAGGCGGCAGCGATCCTGTCACGCGTGACCGTTAAGCCCATCGCCTACACGCCTGTCGATGACGAGACCTTCGTCGGCGTGCTGGTCGGCGCCGGGGTGCCCGAGGACTACGCCCGCTTCCTCGCGTCGATCTTCCATCCCGTGCGCGAAGGCTGGGTGGCAAACCCTACCGGCGACGTAAAGATATTGACAGGCCACGAGCCGCGTAGCCTGGAAACCTACGCCAAGGACAATGCCGAGGCTCTCAGGGCCTGACCGAACCCGGACGATGGCCGCTCGTTCCCGCGCGGGCGGCCTGCGTCAACACGCCGCTGGATAGTTCCCAGACAACCGATCAATAAACTTGAGTATTATACTCACATATTTTAACCGCATGCCCAATCGGCCTCGCCCAAGGTCGCATTCATGCGGAGTTAATAATATGAAAAATAAGAATTTTCTTGCGGCTGCCCTGGCGAGCAGCACCCTTCTTTCGAGCCCCGCGCTGGCGGTGGATTTTCGTCCGCAGGCGGAAATCGAAGGCGGCTTCTTCAGCGGCGGGTCAGCTGCCGGCGGCGGCTTTTTCCTCCCCTTCGTGCTCGATTCGGGCGATGCGATTTTCATCGATACACGCGGGGCCATTGCCAACGATTCCGTCCGCCAGGGCTCCGTCGGCGTGGGCTATCGGTTCCGTGCCAACGACCAATGGGTCATCGGCGGCTACGGCTACTACGACTATCTGAAGAGCGACCACGGCAACGCCTTCAGCCAGCTGTCCTTCGGCTTCGAGGCGCTCAGCGGTGACCTCGAAATGCGCAGCAACTTCTATCTGCCTTTGACCGGCGCCAAGACGCTGAGCGCCTTCAATGCCGCCTATGTGCGCGACCACGTGCTCGTCCTCCAGGAAGGCAAGGAACGGGCGCGACGCGGCATCGACGCCGAAATCGGCGGGCGCCTGCCTGTCTTTGCGGAAGACTCCAACGTTCAGCTGAAGGTTTTCGGCGGCAGCTACTGGTATGGCGGCCGCAACCTCGGCGACATGTTCGGCGCCAAGCTGCGTGCGGAACTGACCTTTGCCGACTTGCCGGGCCTTTCCGAGGGATCGACCGTCTCGCTCGGCGTGACCGGCACCTATGACAACGAGGACAAGCTGAAGGGCGCCGTCATGGCACGGCTGCGCATCCCGTTCGGCGCGACCGGCTCGACCGCCGACGCCTTCGATCCGATGACCCAGCGTGTCGAGCGCGCCACCCGCATCCGCACCCATGCGGGCGCCACCGGCGATGTCGAGGCCGCGCAGCTTGCCGGCACCGGCCGTAACGCCGGCCGGGTGGTGACCGTTTCCTCGGCTTCCGGCAATGCCTCCGACATCAACGCCCTGATCGGGGCTGCCGGCGCCGACGCGCTGATCCTCGCGGACGGCAACCTCGGTCTCGACCGCACACTCGCGCTCGGCAACGGCCAGACACTCCTTGGCGGCGGCGGCGCAATTGCCGTTAGCGGCGCGCGCAGCGGCGCGACCGCAACCTTCGTCAATCAGGGTGCGGCCACCACGATCACCGGCTACAACCCGGCCCAGGACGTGATTGCCATGGCGTCGGGCAGCACCATCTCGTCGCTTTCGGTCCGCGGCGGCCTAGCCGGCATTTCGGCCACGAACGCCGCAGATGTCACCGTCGACAAGGTCGACATTGCCGCCACCAACCACGACGGCATTCGCTTCACGCGCGTTAATGGCGCACTGGTTCAGGACAGCCGCATCCACGACCTCTACATTTGCGAGAACAACACGACCTGCGAATTCTCGATCTACAACCCCAACAAGGCGCCCTATGCCGCCGTCAGCTCCGTCGGCAGCCGAAACGTGACGGTGCGCGACACTGTCATCGACAAGGTCACCTATGGGGTCTTTGCCGGCGGCGAGTTCAGGAAGGTCGGACGGACAGACTACGAACTGGTCACCGGCACGCAGAACGTCACGCTCGACAACGTGACGATCAGCAACTCCCGCCGCGAAGGCGTGCTGCTCGTCGCCGGCAAGGATGTCAGGCTCAACCGTGTAACGGTCGACAATGCCAAGCAGGACCGGGACATGGATCTCGTTGTGCTGCAGGGCACCTCCAACGTCGCGATCAACAACATGCGGCTCTTTGGCGGCATCAACGGTCTGATGCTGGTCTCGAGCCCGAACCTCGATGCGACGACCACCAACGTCAACGTCAAGGGACTGACCGTCGACGGTACCCGCAACGCCGGCATCTTCTTCAATCCCGTCTCCGGGATTTCGCTCGAGGACGTCAAGGTAACGAATGCCGGCACCTATGGCGCCTTCATCTACGGCAACGAGTTCGAGTTCCTTGGAGGACCGGTGCGCGACGTCGTGCTGAAGAACATGACCGTCGACAAAGCCGGCAAGGCGGGCCTCTACTTCTCGGGCCCGACCGAAGACATCGTCGGCAATGTCAGCGTGAGCAACACGCCGAAGGATTGCCTGCTCGACAACGGCTGGTCGGCCGGGACGATTACCCAGTCGCCGGGTTCGGTGCTGACCGTCAACGGCGTGAAGCTCGATCAGGGCAACGCCGCGGCCCGTTGCCGCTGATAACCGAAGCCACGCCCGGGCGACCGGGCGTGGCTCTTTTGTCCGGTTTGCTTCGCCGCGCGATCTATACCGGGCGTCGGCATTCGAAGGTGACCACGTGGTCACCATCTCGTGGAACTCTACCGAAGGCATAATCGCCGGAAACGACGATATCGGCGAAACCGGCTGCCTGCAGCGTCAGTGCCATTTCCTGAACGCCCCACCAGCGCATGGTGAAGAATTCGAGCTCGCTCGACGCCAGCCGTCCCTCTTGCCAGAGGTCGTAGCGCAGGTGCGAAACGGTCGTCTGGCCGAGGATGTCGGTCTTCACCCGCTGGCTGGTCAGGGTCAAAACGTCGCCCGCCTCCGTTTGCCAGCTGCGGATATTCGGCTGCAGGTCGGCGACCATGTCGCCCGGGTAAAGATCGAAGATCAATCGACCACCCGGCGCCAGGTGATCGTAAAAGCGCTTCAGCACGGCTGATGCCGCTGCATGGTCGGCGATCAGCTGCAACGAACCGGCGGGCACGACAATCGCATCGAAGCGCTTTGCATAGGTGAAGGTCTCGAAGGTCTGGCGAGACAGGGCCGGCGCCAAGTCGCGGCCGGCGCATTGGGCGAGACAATAGTCGAGCATGTCCTGCGAGGCATCAAACCCGCAGACATCGAAACCGGCCTCCAGCAACGGGATCAGCGCTCGGCCGTTGCCGACGGCTGGTTCGAGGATCGGCCCACGATAGCCCTCGAGCCTCTGCCGATAATACTCGATGTCGCCGAAAGACTTACCAATATATTTGTCTAAATTATAAACATGAGAGGCAAGTCTGCCATAGGTATTGTTCACGATACCTCTGCTCCCGATAAAACAAAGCAACGCTGTGCTTTATACGGGAGTATGCGACCAGGGCTGTTGTTTGCCAGCCACGCCGACGCTTTATCGTCACCGCCCAAACGTGTCAGAAGCGCGCCGGCCGGATGAACTTGCCGTAAACCCAGCCCTCCTGCCAGTTTCCACTGCGCTGCGGATCGTGCCAAATCTGGCACCAGGTGGCCCGCACGGCCTGGCGCTGGGCCGAAGCCGACCAGCGGGCGATGCGCTTGAGATCGACACCGTTCATGCAGCGGCCGGTCATCTGCAGTTTCGTGCCGTTGGGATAGCCGGCGCGGATCGCCGAGGAGGAGGATGGCCAGGCGCGCGCGTTGAGTACGTCGTTCCAGTCGACCCCGGACACTTCCCAGGCGGCGAACGTGCTTGCGGTAGCGGGAAGTGCGGTGGAGAGCGACCCGGCCAGAATGGCCGCCTGCACCAGCTTGTTCAACATGCCCATCTCCATTGCCCCTTGATCAGACCGCCAGTCGTTGCGGCAGAAAACAGAATGCGACCCCTCGGCTGAATTGCAACTGAATGGATTCACGACGAGAGCGCCCCTTATCCCATGACGACGTGGGCATGCCGCCCGCCCCGGTTTTCCGGGACGGGGTCTTGTCAGCCCGGCAGGCGGCAGACGACGCCGACCAGCCGCGCGACCACGGGGCGGACCATGAGCACGCAGACGAAGGCGACGGGCATGGCGAGCGCGTAGGAACCGAGCACGCGGGCCGGGTAGCCGGCGTCGATGCCGGTGTTGACGCCGACGATGACGCAGCACATCAGGAACGCCATGATCGCCGACATGAAGAAGGCGAAGGCAACGGGGGCCGCACGCGGCGGTAGCTTGCGGCTGCGCGCGAGCCGCGGCGCCGATAGGGTGTCTTCCATCAGAAGTCTCCTGGTTTGATCGAGGGGACCACCCCCTCGTTTCTGGCCGCACTATACGGATCGCGTCGCAGCCAGGTAGGCCATTGCAGCCTTGTTCAGAAACAGGCAAAACCATCGAATGGATGTTTCTATTCGATGGTTTGGATTATGGACACTTTGCGCGGCGTCGAGAGTTTCGTCAGGAGCGTCGAGGAAGGCAGCATCGCCGCGGCGGCACGAAAGCTCGGGATTACACCCGCTTCCGCGAGCCAGAACATCGCCCGCCTGGAGCGAACGCTCGGCAGCCGGCTGCTCAGCCGCACCACGCGCCAGTTGGGCCTGACCGAGAGCGGGCGGATTTACTACGAGAGGGTGCGCGGCGTCGTACACGAGCTGGAGCTTGCAGCCGCCGCCGTTTCGGCACTCAGCACCGAGCCGCGCGGGCCGCTCAAGATCGCCTCATCCGTCGCCTTTGGCCGCCATGTGGTGGCGCCGCTCGTTCCCTCCTTCGCCGCCCGGTATCCGGATGTCTCGATCGAGCTCGTCGTCACCGACCGCGAGATCGATCATATCGGCGAAGGCATCGACATCAGCGTGCGCTTCGGTCTGCAGCTCGAACAGGGGCTGATTGCCCGCAAGCTTGCCTCCGTGCCGATGATCATCTGTGCAGCCCCCTCCTATCTGGAGCGACGCGGCCGCCCGCAGCAACCGGAAGATCTCGTGCACCACGATTGCCTGGTCTACCGCTATGCGGGGCATGGCCGGATCTTTCGCTGGGCGTTTACCCGCGACGGCCTGCGCTTCGAGCCGGAACTGAAGGCGACGATCGTCAGCAACGATATCGACACGCTCGCCGAGATGGCGATCGCCGGCGCCGGCATCACCCGGCTCGGCGCCTTCATCGCAGCGCCGCTGATCGAACGCGGGCTGGTGGTGCCGCTGTTCGGCGAACTGCCGCAGGAGGGATTGGCCAGCACCGACCACGAGCCCTTCGATTTCTATGCCTGCTTTGCCGACCGCCAGGCGCAAACGCCGAAGGTGCGCGCGTTCATCGAGCATGCGGTGCAGAGCCTGAAGGGGCGCTGGTAGTGACCGGGACCGGAGCGGCAGCCGTTTCCTTGCGCACGACCTCGACGCCTCGCCGCTGCTTCAGCCGATAGCCGACCTCGACGATGGCATGGATGGCCGGGATGAACTCCGCGCCGAGCTCACTGAGGCTGTATTCCACGGAAGGCGGCGACGTCGGCATGATCCGCCGCTCGACAGCACCCTTCTCCTCAAGTTCCTTCAACCGAGTGCTCAGCACCTTTGCCGAAATACCGGGCACGTCGATCCTCAGTTCGCTGAAGCGGCGCGGCCCGGCGCTCAAGGACCAGAGGATGTTCGGCGTCCATGCGCCGCCGAGTAGCACCATGCACTCGCCGACCGGGCAGTTCGGCGGCAAGGCCGCGGCCCGATTTTTCCGAATTTTCAAGCTCATGGGCAAAACTTTCCAGTTACCGCGGGGAAACCGGAAAGGGAGGTAACATAAGGTTATCTGATATACAAAGGTTACCGCTTCCGCTTAGGTTCCGCCGTCCTCGACAAACGGACAATCATTTCAGAAGGAACCAGATGATGAAGCTCTATTACGCCCCCGGCGCCTGTTCGCTTTCCCCCCATATCAGCCTGCACGAGGCCGGTGCCGATTTCGAGATCGTCCGGGTCGATACCAAGACTCATCGCACCGAGACCGGTGCGGATTACAAGGCGGTCAACCCCAAGGGCTACGTACCGGCGCTGGTGCTGGAAAGCGGCGAGGTCGTTACCGAAGGTGCTGCTGTGGTGCAGTACATCGCCGATCGCTTTCCGGCGGCGAAACTTGCGCCTGAAAACGGCACGCTGGCGCGCACCCGCCTTCAGGAACAGTTGAACTTCATCTCATCGGAACTGCACAAGGCCTTCTCGCCGCTGTTCGACCCGACCGCATCCCCCGATGCAAAGGAGGCAGCCACGCTGCAGGTGGCGAAACGCTTGACCCATGTCGAAAGCCTGCTCGCGGACGGGCGCCCTTACCTGCTCGGGGAGGTCTTCTCCGTCGCCGACGCCTATCTCTTCACGGTCGTCAACTGGAGCAGCGGCACCGGGATCGCGCTCACGCAATGGCCGCATCTCGCAGCCTACATGCAACGGATCGGCACACGTCCTGCCGTGCGCAGCGCAATGCAGGCGGAAGGCCTGGTCGCGGCATGAGCGCGTCACCGAAGGATCCGCAGTTCGCAGCCATCGTCCACGTCCTGCAACGCTACTTCGACGGGCTCTATCGCAGCGACACCGACATTCTCAGGCAAGTCTTCCACCCGAAGGCGCTCTATGCCACCGCAACGGACGGAACCCTGCTCGAACTCGACATGAACAGGTACTTTCCGATCGTCGAAAAACGTCCCTCGCCCGAAAGCCGAGACGAAGCGCGCATCGACCGTATTCTTTCCATTGAGTTCGCAGGCCCCGTAACCGCATTTGCCAAGGTGCAATGCGCCATCGGCGAGAAGGCCTTCACCGACTTTTTGTCCCTGGTCTTTCTTGACGGCCGCTGGCAGATCATCGCCAAGGTCTTCCATTACGACATCGCATCCGCGCAATAGGAGAAGCTTGTGCCCTACGTAAACATCAAGATAACCCGCGAGGGTGCAACCCCCGAGCAGAAAGCAACCCTGATCAAGGGCGTCACCGATCTGCTTCACACCGTGCTCAACAAGGATCCGGCCACCACCTTCGTTGTCATCGACGAAGTGGCGCTCGAAGACTGGGGCGTCGGTGGATTGCCGGTTGATGCGTACCGGCGAAAGGTCGGCGAAAAATCGTAGCAACACGCTGCCCCTACCCACCACGATGGAAGGGGCAGCAGCCCACCCGATGCCGCGGTGATCCGCGCGTAGCTCGATTGCGCTTGATCGCTTTCGACAGGGTCTCTATCTCATTGTCTCCCGCCGCATTGATCCCGGAGACGTATCTTGTCCGTATTCAGCAACCTCCCCAAAGCTCCCGTCGCCGCAAAGAAGCCGGTCAGCGACACGCGCCACGGCATTACCCGCACCGACGACTATGCCTGGCTGCGCGCGGACAATTGGCAGGCGATGTTCAAGGATCCCTCGATCCTCGATCCTGATATCCGCAAGCATCTGGAGGCCGAAAACGCCTACATGAACGCGGCGATGGATGACACCAAGGCTCTTCAGAAGACGCTGTTTGCCGAGATGCGCGGCCGGATCAAGGAGGACGACAGCTCGATCCCGGTCAAGGACGGTCCCTTCGCCTACGGCCATGCCTATGTCACCGGCGGCGAGCAGCCGCGTTACTTCCGCATTCCCCGTGACGGCGACCACAAGGACGAGGCGATCCGGCAATTGCTGCTCGACGGCGACAAGGAAGCCGAAGGCAAGGCCTATTTCCGCCTTGGCGGGCTCGACCATTCGACCGACCATAGCCTCGGCATCTGGGGCTATGACGACAAGGGTTCGGAGTATTTCACGCTTCGGGTGCGCGACCTCGCAACGGGCGAAGACCTGGCAGACGTGATCGAGAACACCGGCGGCGGCGGCGCCTGGGCGCCCGATGGCAAGAGCTTCTTCTACACAGTGCTCGACGACAACCACCGCCCGTCGAAGATCTTCCACCATATCCTCGGCACCGCCCAGACCGACGACCGGCTGGTCTTCGAGGAGACGGATCCCGGCTTCTTCATGTCGGTCGGCGGCTCGCTGCTCGACGATTTCATCTACATCGACATCCACGATCACGAGACGAGCGAATACCGACTGCTCTCGACAAAGGATCTGACGGCTGAGCCGAAGCTCGTCGCCGAGCGCGTCACCGGGCTCGAATACGCGATGACCGAAGGCGGCGACGTCTTCTACATCCTCACCAATGCCGACGGCGCCAAGGACTTCAAGATCGTCGAAGCGCCGGTCACGGCACCGGGCAAGGAGAATTGGCGCGAGGTGGTGCCGCATAAGCCCGGCACACTGATCCTCAGCCACATGGCCTATGCCCGCCACCTCGTCTGGCTGCAGCGCCGCGAAGGCCTGCCGGAGATCGTCATCCGCGACCGCAAGACCGGCGAAGAGCACGCGATCGCCTTTGCCGAAGAGGCCTATTCGCTCGGCCTTTCCGGTGCTGCCGAATACGACACCGACGTCATCCGCTTCTCCTACTCGTCGATGACCACGCCGTCGCAGCTCTTCGACTACGACATGGCGACGCGCGCGCGCACGCTCTTGAAAACCCAGGAAGTGCCTTCGGGCCACAACCCGGACGACTATGTCACCCGCCGCGTCTTCGCGCCGTCCTGGGATGGCACCGAAGTGCCGGTGACGCTGCTTTACCGCAAGGACACGCCGCTCGACGGTTCGGCGCCCTGCCTGCTCTATGGCTATGGCGCCTATGGCATCACCATTCCGGCCGGCTTCAACACCAATTGCCTGTCGCTGGCCGATCGCGGCTTCGTCTATGCCATCGCCCATATCCGCGGCGGCAAGGATCGCGGCTTTGCCTGGTACGAAGACGGCAAGATGGCCAAGAAGACCAATACCTTCAAGGATTTCATAGCGGCCGCTGACTATCTGAATCAACAGAAGTTCACGTCCTACGCGAAGATCGTCGCAGAAGGCGGCTCCGCCGGCGGCATGCTCATGGGCGCGATCGCCAATAT
Source organism: Ensifer sp. EB106-05-01-XG146 (assembly GCF_058791875.1). NCBI lineage: Bacteria > Pseudomonadati > Pseudomonadota > Alphaproteobacteria > Hyphomicrobiales > Rhizobiaceae > Ensifer > Ensifer sp. EB106-05-01-XG146. Next base: position 727,434 of record NZ_JBYTDX010000001.1, on the reverse strand, counting down.
GGCGCCGGAGAAGTTCACCGGCGTTATCGCGGCCGTACCCTTCGTCGACGTGCTCAACACCATGCTCGACGACACCCTGCCCCTGACCCCGCCGGAATGGCCGGAATGGGGCAACCCGATCGAGAGCCGCGAGTTCTACGACATCATCGCCGGCTACTCGCCCTACGACAATGTCGAGGCGAAGTCCTATCCCGCGATCCTGGCACTCGGCGGTCTCACCGATCCGCGCGTCACCTATTGGGAGCCGGCGAAGTGGGTCGCGCGGCTGCGCGAGAAGACGACGGGCAGCGCGCCGATCCTGTTGAAGACGAACATGGACGCCGGCCATGGCGGCGCTTCGGGTCGCTTCCAGCGGCTCGAGGAGATCGCCTTCGAATACGCCTTTGCCATCAAGGTCGCCGGCAAGATGTAAACGGATCGGGATGAGGAAACCTGTTTGCGTTTTTCTCATCCCATTGCCACCTGATGTGAAAGGTCCCGCCATGCCCGTCCACGTCGCCCTGCTGCGAGCCGTCAATGTCGGTGGTACGGGATCGCTTCCAATGGCCGACCTCAAGGCGATCTGCGAGGGGCTCGGCTTTGCCGACGTCAAGACCTACATCCAGAGCGGCAACGTGCTGTTCCGCTCCGATCTGCCGGCGGCAGACGCGGCGGCAATGCTGGACAGCGCACTTCAGGAAAAGCTCGGTAAGGCGCCAGGCGTGATGATCAGGACCGGCGCGCAATTGCAGGCGATCGCCGATCAGGCCCCCTTCCCGGACGCCAAGCCCAATCTGCTGCTTGTCGTTTTCCTGCGCGAGCCGGCACCATCAGACGCGCTCGACAAACTCGTGGCACCCGATGGCGAAGAAGCCCAGGTTGCCGGAGCTGAGATCTATATCCACTTCCCGAACGGCTCCGGCCGTTCGAAGTTCAAGCTGCCGGCCGCCAAGCCAGGCACCGCGCGCAACCTCAACACGGTGCGCAAGCTTGCTGCCTTGGCGCTTGAGATGGAAGGTTGACGCACCGCAAGGCGCCATTCCGGACGGAAAACCGCGCCACACTTTTCCTGGAATTGCTCAGGCTGCCGGCTGGAACAGCAGCCGGACGAAGGATCGGAGCACGAGCAGCTGCTGCGGCAGGCTTTCAGGCTGCTTCAGCGCCTTCGACAGGATGATGCCGCCTTCAAGCACGGTCGAAACCATATCGGCCAGCTGGTCGACGTCGAGCGGCTCGCGTGGCCGGTAGACTTGCATGATCGCCTCGAACATCGTGCCGAAACGCCGACGCCACATCAGCGCCGCCTGCCTGTTGATCTCCTGGATCTCGCGATCGAAAGCACGCTCCTGCGTGCACATGACCGCGACCAGGCAGCCGGGATGGCCGTTCGGCAGGTCAGCGAGAATTTCCGACAGCATCTTCAGTCCCAGAAGAAAAGCCTGCAGCGGGTCGTCTGACAATTGATGGGCGCGGCCGAAGATCTCGTCGTAGATGCGCTCGTCGTTCTCGATGTAGCGCTCGAGCAGAGCCCGCGCGAGTTCGTTCTTGTCGCGGAAATGGTAGAAGAATCCGCTCTTGGTGATGCCGGTCTCGGCGATCAGCTCGTCGATCGAAGTCGCGCCGAAACCCTTGGCAAGCACCGCCGCCTCGGCGACGTCGAGGATTCTGGCGCGCGTTTCCTCACCCTTTCGCATTAGCTGCTCCCTACCATTGGTACGGTTTCCAGCAATTACTCGGCGGCCAGCTCCTAGCGCAGCGGCGGCTGCAAGCCAGTAAGTCACTGATTTTTCGACACTAATTTAGTATATTAGCAATAGTATACCGCAAGTCGTCTAGTTTAGAAGATGATCATAAGGCAGAAATTTACTTGGTTCTGCGGTGTTGGAGGCATCCGCGGGCCCTTCAGCCAAGACTGAACCGGTGGAGACCGATATGGCCAAATACAGACGCAGCCTGCCGCTCTTGAAGGGTGGACTGTTCCTGAGTGACGGTGGCATCGAAACGACGCTGATCTTTCATGAGGGCATCTCCCTCCCGCATTTTGCCGCCTTCGTGCTCATTTCGACGGCGGACGGGCGCCGGCGCTTGCTCGACTACTACAAGCGATATCTCGCAATTGCACAGCAGCACGGCACCGGCTTCGTGCTCGACACACCCACCTGGCGCGCCAGCGCCGATTGGGGCGTGAAGCTCGGCTATGACGCCGCGGCCCTGGCCGAGGTCAACCAGAACGCCATCTACATGCTGGCGGAACTGCGCGCCGAGTACGAACGTCCGCAAGCGCCGATCGTGCTTAGCGGCGCCATCGGGCCGCGCGGCGACGGCTATCGCCTGGGCCGCATGAGCGCGGATGAGGCCGAGGATTATCACGGACCACAGATCTCCGCCTTTGCCGCCAGTGACGCCGATATCGTCGGCGCCTATACGCTGACCAGCATCGACGAGGCGACCGGCATTGCCCGGGCCGCCCAGAGCCATGGCATGCCCTGCTCGATTGCCTTCACGGTGGAAACCGACGGCCGGCTCCCAGACGGCCGAACCCTTCAGGCCGCGATCGAGACCGTTGATGCGGCGACCGGCGGCTATCCGCACTACTACATGATCAACTGTGCCCACCCCGATCATTTCGAGACCAGCCTCGATACAGGGAGCGCCTGGGCGCAGCGCATTGCCGGTATCCGAGCCAACGCTTCCAGGATGAGCCATGCCGAGCTCGACAACAGCGAAATCCTGGATGCCGGGGATCCCCTCGACCTCGGCCAGCGTTATCGAACACTGACGACGCATTTGCCACGATTGCGCATTCTTGGCGGTTGCTGCGGCACCGACCATCGCCACATCGCGGCAATCTGCGAGGCCTGCCTTCCACCGACGGCGCTTAGCGCCTGAGGCGCGGGGCCTCGCCCTCCCGGCCCTCTCGCAAGCAATTGCGGGAGGGCGCCTTCTCGTCGACACCCTCGCGAAAGCCACAGTGTTTGTGTAGACTTGAACGGAAAGGACGGCAGCCGGACATCCCGGCAAAGGCCGTTGACCGCCCTGTCATGAATTACGTTCCCCCCTCGCCGACCGGAAATGCCGAAGCCTTTGCCTTCGACAACAGCTACGCGCGCCTGCCGCAGCAGTTCTTCGCGCGCGTCGCGCCCACTCCGGTGGCGGAGCCCTGGCTGATCAAGCTCAACAAGCCATTGGCCGAGGAGCTCGGTCTCGACGTGGCGACGCTCGAACGCGAGGGCGCCGAGATCTTTTCGGGCAACCGCCTTCCCGCCGGTGCCGATCCGCTTGCCATGGCTTATGCCGGCCACCAGTTCGGCACCTTCGTGCCGCAACTCGGCGATGGCCGGGCGATCCTCCTTGGCGAGGTGATCGACCGCAACGGGAAGCGGCGCGACATCCAGCTCAAAGGACCGGGCCAGACCCCCTTCTCACGGCGCGGCGACGGGCGCGCGGCACTCGGTCCAGTCTTGCGCGAGTACATCGTCAGCGAGGCGATGTACGCGCTCGGCATTCCGACGACACGGGCGCTTGCCGCCGTCGTCACCGGGCAACCGGTCTATCGCGAACAGATCCTGCCGGGTGCCATCGTCACGCGGGTCGCGGCAAGCCATATGCGCGTCGGCACGTTCCAATTTTTCGCGGCGCGCGGCGATATGGAGTCGGTGAAGGTGCTTGCCGACTACGCGATCGATCGCCACTACCCTGAGGTCAGGGACGCCGAACGGCCCTATCTTGCCTTCTACAAGGCGGTGACCGCGCGCCAGGCGGAGCTGATTGCGCGCTGGCTGCATGTCGGCTTCATCCATGGTGTGATGAACACCGACAACATGACGATCTCGGGCGAGACGATCGACTTCGGCCCTTGCGCCTTCCTCGATGCCTATGATCCCAAGAAGGTGTTTTCCTCGATCGATCAGATCGGTCGTTATGCCTATGCGAGCCAGCCGGCGATCGGGCAATGGAACCTGGCGCGCCTGGCAGAAACCCTGGTGCCGCTCTTCGACGACAACCAGGATACTGCGGTGGAACTGGCCAATGATGCGCTCGGCGAGTACGGCGCGATCTTCCAGCGCCACTGGCTGGATGGCATGCGGCGCAAGATCGGATTGGCCATGAGCGAAAAGGGAGATCTCGACCTGTTGCAGGCGCTGCTGACGGCCATGCATCAGGGGGAAGCGGATTTCACCCTCACCTTCCGGCGGCTGTGCGACAGCGCCCGCGACCCGGCCGCCGATGCCGCACTCGCCTCGACCTTTGCCTCTACCGGGGCAATCGGGCCGTGGCTGCAAGAGTGGCGTCAGCGTCTCAGCCGCGAGAAGGCGACGGCGGATGAACGCGCGACCGCCATGATGGCGGTCAACCCGGCCTTTATTCCGCGTAACCACCGGATCGAAGAGGCGATCGCGGCCGCGACCGAGGATGCGGACTTCTCGCTCTTTGAGGCCCTGGTCGAAGTTACCGCCAACCCCTATACCGACCAGCCGCAGTTTGCCCGCTACCAGGCTCCGCCGAGCCCGGGAGAGGAAGTCCAGCGCACCTTCTGCGGCACATAGCCGTCTCGGGAATGCGGCATTCCGGTGAGCCGTATTTCCGCGGCCTTGCGCTTCTGCTGCCAGGCCGATTCATCAAATCGTTCTATGCCGCTGTTTTTACGCGGGGACGGGCACCTGGCTGCCCTCAGCCAACGCGCCGCCAGCGGCGCTTAAACGCACCGGTCGTCCACGTTCGGTCGCCTTGACCGCAACTTTATTGCGGGCCTGCGAATATTTCCGCGTTGCGGAATGTGGCTATTGAAAGGCAGAGACGGCGCGTTAGGTGCTAACAGGACAGGCGCTCTGCGCCTTCCCTGACCGGGCGGCCGCGACAGGCTTGCGACCGCCGCTTCGAAGCCACCTGTCTCACGCGGTCCCGGCGACGGACCGCCGCAATGGAAAGAACCGTGCCACTGCACCGTTCTTCGATGCGGGAGTTCCCATCATGCTCGTTCTGACGGCCATCGTCTTTGCAATCATCGGCCTCGCGCTTGGCGGCGGCGGCGCCAAGCTGCTGATGCTTGGCGGCAGCCCCTATTACCTCGCAATCGGCATCGGCTTCCTGCTGACGGCGGTGCTGCTGTTCATGCGGAAATCGGCGGCGATCTGGCTCTATGCGTTCATGATCCTGGGCTCGCTCGGCTGGGCGGTGTCTGAGGTCGGGTTCGAGTGGTGGCAGCTTGGCCCGCGTGGCGGCGTCATCGTCCTTCTGGGGCTCTGGCTGCTGTTGCCGGCCGTGCGCCGACCGCTCGGCTTCGAAAGCCCGACGGGCGAGCGTTATGCCGTGAGTGGCTGGCCGCTGGCATTTGCGGTGCTGGTATCGGTCGGTGTCGCGGGCTACGCGATCATGCAGGACCCGCACGACATACGCGGCGATCTGCCGAGCGATGTCGTCGCTGAAAATCCACCGCTCGGCGGCTCGGTACCGCCGGGCGAATGGCACCAGTACGGGCGCACCGCCTTCGGCCAGCGCTATTCGCCGCTCGATCAGATCACGCCTGAGAATGTCGGGGGGCTGAGGGTTGCCTGGCAATATCAGACCGGCGACATCAAGAGACCCGACGACGTGGGCGAGACGACCTATCAGGTGACGCCGCTCAAGATCAAAGACACGCTCTATGCCTGCACACCGCACAACTGGGCGATCGCGCTCGATGCGGCAACCGGCGAAGAGAAATGGAAATATGACAGCAACTCGGGCATGAACCCGGACCGCCAGCACCAGACCTGCCGCGGCGTTACCTATTGGGCCGACCCGGCTGCAGCCCCGGGCAGCCCCTGCACCGAACGGGTGTACCTTCCGACCTCCGACGCGCGGTTGATCGCGCTCGATGCGGCGACGGGGTCCGTCTGCACCAGCTTTGCCGACAATGGCGTCCTGCATCTCGAAACGGGCATGAAATACAACCCGGCCGGTTACTATTATTCGACGTCGCCGCCGGTTGCCGTCGCCGGCAAGCTGATCATCGGCGGTGCGGTCAACGACAACTATTCCACCCAGGAACAGTCCGGCGTCATCCGCGCGTTCGACATCAACACCGGTGCTCTGATCTGGAACTGGGACAGCGGCAACCCTGATGTGACGGCACCGCTCCCCGAAGGCCAGACCTACACCACCAACTCGCCGAACAGCTGGTCGGTCTTCAGCTATGACGAGGGTCTCGGCCTCGTCTACATCCCCATGGGCAACCAGGTGCCCGACCAGCTCGGCATGGGCCGCAGCGAACACGTCGAGAAATATTCCTCCTCGATCGTCGCGCTCGACATCAATTCAGGCGCGGTGCGCTGGGTTCGCCAGAGCGTACATCACGACCTCTGGGACATGGACGTGCCGGCGCAGCCGGCGCTGCTTGACATCACCAAGGAGGACGGCACCGTCGTGCCAGCTTTGGTCGGACCGACGAAACAGGGCGACATCTACGTGCTCGACCGCAGGAGCGGCGAACCGATCATCCCGGTCGAGGAGGTGCAGGCGCCGGGTGGCGCGATCCCCGAGGACTTCACCGCCCCGACCCAGCCGGTCTCCGGCCTCACCTTCATGCCTGCACCGCTGCAGGAAAAAGACATGTGGGGCGTCACGCTGTTCGACCAGCTTGCCTGCCGCATCGCGTTCCGCTCGCTGAAATATGAGGGACGCTACACGCCGCCGTCGATCGAGGGCACGCTCGTCTATCCCGGCAACTTCGGCACCTTCAACTGGGGTTCCGTCGCGATCGATCCGGAGCGGCAGGTGATGTTCGGCATGCCGACCTATCTCGCCTTCACCTCGCGTCTCGTGCCCCGCGACCAGGTGCCGCCGAAGGGCCAGGACGAGAAGGGGTCGGAGCAAGGGCTCAATCGCAACGATGGAGCGCCCTATGGCGTCTTCATGGGCCCCTTCCTTGGACCGCTCGGCATTCCCTGCCAGGCGCCGCCGTGGGGTTACGTCGCTGGAGCCGATCTCAGGACCGGCAAGATCGCCTACAAGCACAAGAACGGCACAGTCGAGGACATGACGCCGTTGCCGCTGCCGTTCAAGGTCGGCGTACCGGGCATCGGCGGGCCGATGATCACCAAGGGGGGCGTCGCCTTCCTGGGTGCCGCTGTCGACGATTATCTGCGCGCCTATGACCTCACGACCGGACGCCAGCTCTGGGAGGCGCGCCTTCCCGCCGGCGGCCAGTCGACGCCGATGAGCTATGCGGTCGGCGACAAGCAATACGTGCTGATCGTTGCCGGCGGCCACGGCTCGGTCGGCACCAGGCCCGGTGACTACATCATCGCCTACACTCTGCCTTGACGCGCGCGAAGCATCCCTAATTCTCGCCAGAAGGTTGCAAAAGTAAGCTCCGCGCAAGCCCGCGACAGCAGCTTCCCCCGGACGACAGATTCCGGGGGATTCCCATGAAGATCGACAACAGCATTTCGAACTACTACTTCTCCCAGCGCCGCCAGCAGGCGGGCACTATCGCGCCGATCGAGGAGAGCGGCGGTGATGCGCGCCCGCGCCAGGCCCCGACGATCGCGCCGCCTTCGACCTCGAACGCCCTTTCCAACGCGCTGTGGATGACGGCGGCGCGCGACGGCGAGAGCACGGCTTCGATTTCCGCCAAAGAAGGCCCTGCGGCCTCGGACGGTTCGGTCAGCGACGAGTTGCTGAAGGAAGCGAAGAAGAGCCTGGTTGAGAAAATCCGCGAACAGGTCCTCAAGGCGATGGGCCTGACCGAAGCGGATCTCAAGGAGATGCCCCCCGAGCAGCGGCAGGCCGCCGAGGAAGAGATCCGCAAGGCTGTCGAGCGCGCGATGGGTGTCGAGCAGCAGCGCGACGTGGCGACCGCCGATCTCGCCAACGGCGGCGACGACATCCCCTGAGAGGGCGGTTTGCGCCGATCGGCTTGTCTCGGTCGGACAATCGATGATATCCAGCGATCCTCCAAAGAGGACCAAGATCCATGCGCCTGATCCGTTAGCGACGTTCGCCGGCAGAAAACGACCGACGCCACAGCCGCCCTTCGGCGGTTTTTGGCATGGCTTTTTTTCGGCCGCCTGAACGTCCTGACACGGACATGACCGTTCACCGGCCATCGCTAGGATCATCCTCATGACCACCAAAGACGGATTTGTTTCCGAAGCCGGCAGCCTTGGCGCCGGCCCCTTCGACCTCGGCTATAGGATCGAAGGCAGTGGCACGCCGCTGCTCGTCATCGGCAGCGCCGCCTACTACCCCCGCACCTTCTCCCAAGCGCTTCGCGAGAAGTTGCGGCTGATCTTCATCGACCACCGCGGCTTCGCACCGGCGCGGACCAACTATGCCGTTGGCGACATCGGCTTCGAGACGGTGCTCGATGATATCGAGCGAATGCGGGCGCATCTGGGGCTCGAACGCTTCGCCATTCTCGGACACTCCGGCCATGGCTATATGGCCCTCGAATATGCCAAGCGGCACCCGGAGCGCGTCAGCCACGCGATCATGGTCGGCACCGGTCCGAGCCATTCGGCTCGTCATATGGCGCTCGCCGACCGGATCTGGGAAGAAACAGTGTCGCCGGCCCGAAAAGCGATCTTCGCACGGGAGATGGCCAAGCTTGGCGACGACATCACGGCGCGGCCTGAGGAACGTTTCAAAGCCCTGCTGATCCGGCTCGGCGCGAAGAGCTGGCATCAGCCGGACTTCGACGCAACGCCTCTTTGGCGAGATGTCACTGTCAACAACGCGGTATTCGACCATCTCTGGGGCGAGGTCTTTCGCGATATCGATATCCGCAAGGGTTTGAACAGGCTGGCAGCGCCGGTCCTGCTTGCGCTCGGCCGCTCGGACTATCTCGTCGCCCCGGCCTTCAGCTGGGACGAGTACCGGGCGGACTTCACGGACCTGACGGTGCGGCTCTTCGAACAGAGCGGGCATACGCCGCAGCTGGAAGAAAGCGATCTCTTCGACGAAGCCCTGCTCTCGTTCCTCGAAAACGACCGCGGCTAGGACAAGCCGCCCTCGCAGCGTCCAGCATTCAGAGGGGCCGAGACCGGCCCCTCCCCTTCCCAACCATTGACACTTGGTCGCGCCCAACTATCTATTGCTCCAGAAGCTATAGGTTTGAGGCGAGCATGTATTCCATCGGCGATCTCTCCCGGCGCACCGGCGTCAAAATCCCGACGATCCGCTACTACGAGCAGATGGGACTGATCGCAGCGCCCGAGCGCTCCGAAGGCAATCAGCGGCGGTACGAGAAAGGCGAACTTGAGCGACTGGCCTTTATCCGCCATGCACGCGACCTCGGCTTGTCGATCGATTCGATCAAGGACCTGCTCGCCCTCAGCCAGCATCCGGAGCGACCTTGCGGCGAAGCCGACCGCATCGCCAGCGAGCACCTGGCAACGGTGCGCGAGAAGATCGCGCGATTGAGGAAGCTGGAGCAGGAACTGGAACGCATCGTCGCCTGCGACGGCAATCACACCGTCGGCGACTGCTATGTGATCCGGGCGCTCGCCGACCATTCCATGTGCGAGAGCGAGCACTGAGGCGGCAGCTTAATTAGTCGCCTTGAAAAATCCCCGTTGACAAAATCACGAAAACAAACAATCTAGCGCCCATGATCAAGAACGCACCCATTTGCCGCGTGTATTTTTGGCTGTTCCGATAGGAGCGGCCTGCTGATCATATTCAACAAGGCCGCCATCAGGCGGCTTTTGTTTTTCCGGCTCCTGATGGCGAGAAAACCCGAGGAGCCCAGACATGCTACAGACCGCCATCCCCACCCTTCATGCGACACCGGCGACGCGCCCGCCGATGGTGACGATCCGTTGCGCCAAGCAGCGCGACCTGCCGGAACTGCGCGACATGATCACCGAACTTTCGGCCCATCACGGCGACGCCGCCCCGATCACGCCCGAACAGCTGGAGCGTGACCTTTTCGGCCGTACGCCGTGGATTACGGCGCTCGTCGCCGAGGCCGGCAACCGGCTGATCGGCTACGCGATCCTCGTGCCGATCTACCGGGCCGCCGAAGGCGCACGCGGCATGGAGCTGCATCACCTCTTCGTTCGCCCGGAAAGCCGCGGCACCGGCATTGGCCGCCACCTGGTCGCCAAGGCGCGTGAGCAGGCGAAGATGGCCGGCTGCGACTTCCTTTCGGTCAGCGCCGCCACGGGCAACTTCCAGGCACACCATTTCTACGAATCCGAACGCTTCGTCCCTCGCCCGGTGACCGGCATGCGCTATATGCAGAAGCTGGGCTAAGGAGCTGCCGATGCGTCTTGCAATCGTCCTGTGCGAAGGCTTCGCCGATTGGGAATGTGCGCTGTTGATGGCGGCGGCGCGCACCCATCTCGGCGTCGATATCGAGGTTGCCACCGTCGACGGCGCGCGTGTCACCTCGATGGGCGGCCTCGACGTCTCGGCGCATCTCTCCGTCGATGCCCTCGACCCGGCCGGCTTCGACGGGCTGGTGATCTGCGGCGGCGCAATCTGGGACACGAACGAGGCGCCCGATCTCTCCTCGACGATCCGTGCCTTCGATCGCAACAAGCGGGTGGTCGCAGCCATTTGCGGCGGCGTCCATGCCCTTGCGACATGCGGCCTTCTCGACCGCGTCGACCACACCGGCAACAGCGCCGAAAGCCTTGCGGCGCTGACCGGCTATCATGGTGCTTCGCACTATCGCGATCAGCCGCAGGCGATGCGCAGCGGCCACGTGGTCACCGCCGCCGGCACCGCGCCGATCAGCTTTTCCGGCGAGATCCTGCATGGCCTCGGTCTCGGCTCACCGGAGCTCGACGGATTTCTTGCACTCTACGGGCGGGAGCATCGGCCCGACGACAGCGGCAGCATCGGGTAAGCGCCTTCCATTTCGGTGCAGAAAGCGGCCTCTCCACTTTTGGCAACAGGCCTAGAGCCAGTTCGAGATCTGATCGAGCGGCTTCTTCACCTTGCCGGCCACCGGCACGGTCGCATCCGGGGCTGGATAGCCGGCCACCAGAATCAGGAACGGCTTTTCACTGTCCGGCCGACCACAAATCTCGTTGAGGAAGTTCATCGGCGCCGGCGTATGGGTCAGTGTCGCAACGCCCGCATGATGCAGCGCCGTGATCAGGATGCCGGTAGCAATGCCGACGCTTTCGTTGATGTAGTAGTTCTTTTTCAGATCGCCCGGATTGGGACCACCGCGCTTCTGCGAGAAGACGACGATCAGGTAGGGAGCAGTCTCAAGGAAGGGCTTGTCTTCGTCGGTGCCGAGCGGCGCCAGCGCGTCGAGCCACTCCTGCGGCGCCTTGTCCCGATAGAAGATACGCTCCTCCTCTTCCGCCGCGTGGCGCACCTCGGCCTTGATCCGGGGGCTCTCGATCACGGTGAAATGCCAGGGCTGATGGTTGGCGCCGCTCGGCGCCGTGCCCGCCGCCTTCAGACAGGTTTCGATGACCTCACGCGGCACCGGACGATCGCTGAAGTAACGCGTGGTGCGGCGGCGGTTGACCTCTTCATAGAAGTCCGCAGCGCGGGCTACCATCTCCTCGGGGCTGCGTTCGATCCACTGGTCGTAGGGCGCGGTTTCGTGTGGGCGCATCCAGTCTCCTCCTCGTTATGAAGCCGAGTTGAGCGCGCCTTGCTACGAAGATCAAGCGTTAGAGCGCCGGTACCGCCTTCAGGTAGGCGGCGATCGCCTCACGGTCGGCCGGCGTCAGTTTTGCCATGTTCTTCTGCACTTCCACCATGGAACCGCCGACGGAATCGAACTCCGGCGTGAAGCCGGTTTCCAGATAGGAGGCGATATCAGAGGCGCTCCAGCTGCCGATGCTCTTGGAGCCGGGCGTGATATCGGGAATACGGCCCTCGCCTTCCGGGTTCGGCGCGCCTGCGAGCCACTGATCCGGCTCGAAGCCTCCGAGCGCGTTTCTCGGCGTGTGGCATTCGCCGCAGTGGCCAAGCCCCTCGACGAGATATTGCCCGCGGGCGAGCTTCGGGTCGTTGGCGTCCACCGCGGTGCGTGGCTTGTCGGTCAGGAACAGCAGCTTCCAGCCACCCAAGGCTATCCGCATGTTGTAAGGGAATGGCAATTCGTGCGGCGGCGCTACCTCGGTGCTCTTCGGCAGCGTCTTCATGAAGCCCCAGAGGTCGTTGACGTCCTTGGCCGCCATGCGCGCATAGGAGCCGTAGGGGAACGACGGATAGAGATGCTCGCCGTTGCGCCCGACGCCGCGGGTCATGGCGTTGCCGAACTCGGCGAGCGTCCAGGCGCCGATTCCGGCCGTTTCGTCCGGAGAGATGTTCGGCGCGTGGAAGGTGCCGAAGGGGCTCTTCAGCGGCGCGCCACCCGAAAGCACCAGACGCGCGTCACCTTCGGCGCCCTTGTTGGCATGACAGCTGACGCAGCCGCCGGCCCAGAAGACCTGTTCGCCCTTGGCAAGATCCGGTTCTCCGAGGCCCTCCCAATGGGAGGCGCTCCAGGGTGCCGGCTTCGTCAGCCACCAGAAGGCGGCACCGCCGACGACGCCCAGCACCACAAGACCCGATATCAGCTTTCTCGCCCGACGACCCATAGTCTCCCCTCATGCCCTGCCGCAAACAGTGTGCTCAATACGAGTGAAGGCACGCGGCGGGACGTCGCGTGCCTCCTCTTTCAGCCGGATAGGACGTTGCCGCCGGTCAATTCTTCTTCAGGCGGTAGCTCTCATGACAGCTGCCGCAGTCCTTGCCGATGCCCCCGAGGGCCGCGCCAACGGCCGCCTGGTCAGCCGGCAGCTGCGCCAGAACCGCCTCGGCATCGGTGCCGAGCTTGGCGGCCTTGGCCTTGAAGTCATCCAGGTTTTCCCAGATCTTCGGGCTCGCCTCGGTCTCGTGGCCCGCTTCCGAGCCGGCCGGGAAATGGTCCGGGAAGGTCTTCATCGTCTCGCTGATCGTCGTCAGCGATGCCTTCACGACCTCCGCGTCATAGGGCTTCTCGCCCTTGGCGATGCCGGCAAGCGCGCCAGTCGCAGCGCCCACCTTCTTCATCGCCTGCTGGCGAACCACCTGCGGCTCGTCGGCTGCAGTCACGGCAGTAACACCCAGGCCCGCAAGAGCGGCAGCCAACATGAGTGCGCGTATTTTCATCAGGATCTCCCGGTCAATGAAATCTATTCGGCGAATCTGCCTGCCTGGCCTTCATGCCCAATGCGGCCGCATGATGTCATCTTGAGTATTCGACGGAAGTAACATTTTTTTGATGTGCTTGTTAGGACAAGGGAATTTCCGTCGGCCGGCGTAATTCCGGGATTTCAACAGGCCCGCCAATAACATGACTTTAAAATTCATGTTTATACTTTAGAGAAACCGGGACAGCTTCACTGTGCCGACCAGCCCTGCCACACCGTGAAAGCCGCGACCAGAACGAGCACCGCCCCGGCGGCCCGGCCGATCCACACGGTCGTCTCGGGGCTGCCGACCAGAAAATCCCGGCCGCGGCCGGCGGCAAGGGCAAGGCCGCCATAGACAGCGAGCTGCGTCGCCGCAATCATCGCGGCCATGACCAGGGCCTGCGACCAGATCGGCCCGAACTGCGGCTTGAGGAACTGGGGATAGACCGCCAGCATGAAGAGATAGGCCTTCGGGTTCATCAGGCTCGTCAGCGCGCCCTGGCGAAAACTCGCCCAGCGCGACAGCCGGTCCGCGCCGTCGATGCCGCCGATGGTGATCGAGCTTTTGACCAGGGAAAAGCCGATCCAGGCGATATAGGCAGCACCCGCGACGAGCAGCACGTTGAAGAGGCCGGGCACCAGATGCAGGATGACGCTGACGCCGAGTGCCGCATAGAGCGTGTGCAGCACGCCGCCCGCCATGATGCCGGCCGTCGCCGACAGACCGGAGGCCCGCCCTCCCGTCAGCGAGTTCGCCAGGACGAAGACCATGTCCATACCCGGCACGATGATGATGCCGAACAGAAGGGTGAAGAAGAGCCAGAGGTTTTCCGTGTAGGTCATGTCAGTTGTCCGTCGTCCGGGTTTTCACTTCTCAAACGAATTGCTGTTTTTTCAATCCGTTGGCTGATGGTATAAATCCGGTCAACTGACAAGGTAGTGTCAGGAGCGTTGACGACGGGGGAGGTTTTCGATGCGCAAGGCGGCACGGCTTTTCGAGATCATCCAGATCCTCCGGCTTGCGAGAAAGCCCGTGACCGGCGCGCAAATGGCCGAGACGCTGGAGGTGACGGTGCGCTCGATCTACCGCGATATCGCGGCACTCCAGGCGATGCGCGTGCCGATCGAAGGCGGCCGCGGCATCGGCTATATTCTTAGGCCCGGCTTCGACCTGCCGCCGCTGATGTTTTCGATCGAGGAAACGGAAGCGATCGCCTTGGCTCTGGCGCTGCTGGCACGAACCGGCGACGAGGAACTGAAGGCAGCCGCCGGCCGCGTCAACCAGAAAATCACTGCAGCCGTGCCCGAGCCGCTGAGACTGGCCTTTCGTTCGCGGGCGCTGCACGCCTGGGGAACGATCGCCCCCTCGCCCGCCGGCATCGATCTCGCTCTGGTACGCCGGGCGATCCGCGACGAGCAGAAGCTCGAACTCGACTATCGCGACGAACTCGGCCGCGCCACAGAACGCACGATCCGGCCGGTGGCGCTGATCTACTATTCGGAAACTGCCAACATCGTCGGCTGGTGCGAGTTGCGCCAGGCGATCCGCAATTTTCGCGCCGACCGTGTCGAGCACTGCGAGGCGGTCGGCGCCTATTTTCCAGGCGAGGGAAACCGCCTCAGGGAACTCTGGATCAGCGGCTGGAAGACCACCTGAGCCTGGCCTCATCGGTACCCAGCACAAACGAAAAGACCCGGCGCAAGCGCCGGGTCCAAACGTCATGCATCGAAGACGGGCAGCTTACTTGGAAGCCGCTTCGTACATTTCGAGCACGTAATCCCAGTTGATCAGGCTGTCGACGAAGGCTTCGAGGTACTTCGGACGGGCGTTGCGGTAGTCGATATAGTAGGAGTGTTCCCAGACATCGACACCGAGGATCGGCGAGGCGCCGTGAACGAGCGGATTTTCGCCGTTCGGGGTCTTGGAGATTTCGAGCTTGCCGTTCTTGACCGAGAGCCAGGCCCAGCCCGAGCCGAACTGGCCGGTGCCGGCGGCGATGAAATCGGCGCGGAACTTGTCGTAGCCGCCGAGGTCGGACTTGATGGCCGCGTCGAGCTTGGCCGGCAGGCTGGTGCCGCCGCCGCCCTTCTTCATCCACTTCCAGAAATGGATGTGGTTGTAGTGCTGGCCGGCATTGTTGAACAGCGGCTGGTTGGTGCCGTAGGACTTCTTGACGACTTCCTCCAGCGACAGGTCGGAGAGGCCGGCCTCTTCAGCAAGCTTGTTGCCGTTGGTCACGTAAGCCAGGTGGTGCTTGTCGTGGTGGTACTCGAGCGTCTCGCGCGACATGTAGGGCGCCAGCGCATCGTAGTCATAGGGAAGGTTCGGCAATTCGAAAGCCATGTGGGCATCTCCTCTTGGCATGGAATTTCGTCGGGAAATCCGTGAACGGGAACATAGGCACCGACCCTCATGGAGGCAACCGATGCAATGCCAATTTTTCCTCAACCCACGGAATATACTTTCAACATCATTTTGAAAGCATGACACTTTCAAGCACATTCATGCCACGGTTTGGCTGCAGCTTCGCGACCGTTGCAACCATGCATAAAGGACAGTCCATGCCGCAGCGTCTCATCCCTGCCCTCGCCCTTTCCGCCATCGCCGCTTTTGCTGCGTCCAGTGCAGCAGCCTCTTCCGGCGACGCGTGGGAGACATTCCGGGCAGAGGTTTCGAAGAAGTGCCTCGCCGCCGCCACCTCGCTGCAAAAACCCAGCGTCGTCGTCGACCCCTTCGGCTCGCAGAGCTTCGGGCTGGCGCTGGTGATCGGCACGCCCAAGGGCTCCAAGGTCGCCGTCACGCAGATCTGCGTCTTCGACAAGCAGAAGAAGACGGTCGAGCTCGGTGGTGAGCTTGCACCCGACGCGGTCAAGGTGGGCGTGCCGGCAAAGAAGAAATAGCGCGCGCGACCCGGCGCAAGCCGTCCAGTTGCCGTCCACGTCGGCCCCGGTCACTGCATATGTGGACTGCTCCTCACTTGAGCTTCGACCGACCGGTTGATAGATCTTGCTCATGGTGAGCGATACTTCCGAACGAATCCTGGACGCAACCGAACGCCTGATGGTGTCGCGGGGCTACAGCGCGTTCAGCTACGCGGACATCTCGGCCGTGGTCGGCATCGGCAAGGCGACGATCCACCATCACTTCCCGACCAAGGCGGACCTGGCCGCAGCCGTGCTTGCCCGCTACCGCAAGAACAATCGCCGCAGCGTTGAAGGACTGCTAGCAGCTGTCGGCGATCCGGCGGCCCGGCTCGAGGCCTATGTCGGCTTCTGGGAAGAATGTATCGCCAAACGGGACATGCCCTTCTGTATCGGCGCCCTTCTGGCCTCGGAAATACCTTCGCTTCCCGATATTGTCGTCGCGCAAGTGCGCGGTCATTTTGCCGACCTTTCCGGCTGGCTCGGAGCCGTGATCGAGGATGGCGTAGCGAAGGGATCCCTGAGGACCGCTCACGGCCCCAAGGCGGCCGCCGAGGCGCTCATGGCGACGGTCCACGGCGCAATGCTCGCGGCCCGCGTCGCCGGCTCGGATCAAGCCACGTTTTCGGCGATCGCACGGCCCGCCTTGGCACAACTTCAGGCGCCAAGCGATGCCTGACCCCGAAGCTCCGACCCTTCGAAGCGACACCGGTCGAAAAAGACAGTTGTTCCCGTGGGAACGGCGGGCCACATTTGCGAGCACTAGAAATCAAACCGAACGGACGCGATGGCAGGTGAAATCATCGCGTTTCTTTTTCGAACACATCCCGACCAACTAGTCGGTTGAATGAAGGAGGTGGCATGAAAGAGACCGCGTCCGCTGAGAGAACGGATCACTGAGATGCAGGTGATGATTGAGGGACAGCCACGCTTCCGGCCTTTCGGCTTATCCTGTTGGGGTTTTGGAGATCTCAACACGGGAGTTGGAAGCATGACTGCGTCCTATGATTACCATATCGGCGTTGATTACCACAAATCCTATAGCCATCTGGTGGTGCAGGACAGCAGCGGCAAGACGCTGCGCTCCGGCCGGGTGAAGAACGATCGCCAGTCGCTCGGCGGGTTTCTCGAGCGGTACCGCGAAAACAGCCATGCGGTTGTCGAGGCGACGCGCAACTGGATGGTTATCTACGACTGGCTCGACGACATTTGTGATGATGTCGTTCTCGCCCACCCGTTGAAGGTCAAGGCGATCGCCGACGCCAAGATCAAGACCGACAAGATCGATGCGACCGTGCTGGCGCATTTGCTGCGCGCCGACCTGGTGCCGGAAGCCTGGGCGCCAAGCGAGCGGTCGCGGGACCTGCGTGTCGCCCTGCGGGAGCGGATGTTCTACGTGCGGCTGCGCACGATGACGAAGAACCGCATCGTCACGGTGTTTGATCGCTATCCGGAGCAGACGGCGCAATTGAAGACGCTCGGCGATCTGTTTGGTAAGGCCGGCCGCATTCAGCTTTCGCAGGTCAACGTCTCTGAGATCGACCGCATCCAGATCGACCGTGGCCTCGCTTTCATTGGCGACATCGATGAGCGGATCAAGCAGTCGGAAGCGACGATCCGGGCGATGACCAAGGCCAATCCCAACGTGAGGCTGTTGAAGACGATCCCCGGCATCGGCGAGTTCTTCGCCCGTCTGATCGACGCGGAGATCGATGACATAGCGCGGTTCCGCAACCCGAAGAAGCTGGCCGCCTATGCCGGGCTGGTGCCCTCGACCTATTCGAGCGGCGGCAAGACCTATCACGGCAAGATCATCAAGCAGGGCAACAAGTGGCTGCGCTGGGCTTTTGTCGAAGCGGTCACCCCGGCGATCGCCAGCGATCCACAGCTTCGCGCCCAATATGAGCACCTGAAGATCAGAGGAACCAACAAGGCGCGTGTGGCGATGGCGCGCAAGCTTTTGACGATCGCCTTCCAGATCCTGCGCGACCAGCGCGCTTACGAGCCGCGCGGCGAAAGCATCATCACGGAAGGCGCGTCAATGAAATCCCGACTGTCCTGATGACTTTCTAGCGAGCCTAGCAGTGCCGGGCTGCGCTCCTCAAGGAGAATGGGAAGCCGGGAGCCGAACGCCACTCTGTGACCGAAGCCAAGCCATCAGGTCACGCATTGGAGAATGGTTCAGAACCGAAGGACGGCCCTGTCCAGCGGAACGAAGACCATTGAGCCGATCGGCAAAAAAGGCCGGTCAGAACAAAACCGAACCCAAGGAAAGCCGCCAACTCAAGGCGTTCTGCCCCTTGCGTTCTTTCATTGGAGGAAAATCATGGCAAATCCGCTTTCCACACTCGGCATCATCCATACCGTCATCAGCCTCGCCCCCGTCGTGGCGGGCCTCTATGGCTTTGCCCGGTATGGTGCGATTGTTCCCGGCACGCGCTCCGGCAAGCTTTACCTCGCCGCGATCATCCTGGCGGTGCTGACGTCCGCGGGGCTTTCGAGCACCGGCGGCTTCAACGCGGGCCATGCGCTCGGGATCGTCACGCTGCTCGTCATCGGTGGGAGCCTTGCAGCACAAAGGCTCGAATTTTTCGGCCGCCTGCGCCCCTACCTGGCAACGCTTGGCCTTTCGTTCAGCTATTTCCTGCTGATCGTGCCGGCGATCGCCGAGACGTTGAAGCGCCTGCCCGCCTCGCAGCCACTTGCCAGCGGCCCGGAATCGCCGATCGTGCAGACGACGCTGCTTGCCTGGCTGGTGATCTTCCTCGCAGGCCTCTCCGTCCAGGCCTACCTGATCCACAGGCGCGCCGTGGTCGGTGCGCGCGCGCGCCGCTCGCGCTGAGTGCCTGAACCGAGGGCCATCTTGCCCCGGCGCAGCGGGTACGACCGTGCGCCGGGGTTTTGCGCGCGGTTCAGACGTCGCGGGCCGCGTGCGCCCAGTCCATATAAAGATCGCGCGCCTTGGCGGCGACCGGGCCGGCCTGCAGGTCGCGGCTTTCGAGACGCGTCACAGGCAGCACCTTGGAGTAGTTGCCGGACGTGAAGATCTCGTCGGCCGCTTCGAAGTCCGCCATCGTCAGCGTCGCCTCGACCACTTCGAAACCGGCTTCGCGCAGCAGCGTCATGACGCGGAAGCGGGTGATGCCGGCAAGGAAGGTGCGGTTGGCGGCCGGCGTAAAGACGACACCGTCCTTGACCAGGAAGACGTTGGAAGAACCGGTCTCGGCGATGTTGCCGAGCATGTCGCGCACCAGCGCATTGTCGAAGCCGCGCGAACGGGCCTCGGTCAGGATGCGCGCGTTGTTGGGATAGAGGCAGCCGGCCTTGGCGTCGGTCGGCATCGATTCCAGTGTCGGACGGCGGAAGGGCGACAGCGTCAGCGACGAGCCGCCGTGGCCGTTGCCCATCGGCGCCTCGAACAGGCAGAGCGCAAAACGGGTCGATTCCGGGTCGATGGCGACGACACCGGCCGCGCCGTGCTCGGCCCAGTACATCGGCTTCACATAAAGCGCCGTCTTGCCGTCGAACTTCTTGGCGCCTTCCCAGGTCAGCGCCTCGATCTCTTCCGCCGCCATCGTCGGCTTCAGGCCAAGCGCGGCGGCCGAGCGGTTGACGCGCTGGCAATGCAGGTCGAGGTCGGGAGCGACGCCGTCGAAAACGCGGGCGCCGTCGAACACCGTCGAGCCCAGCCACATCGCATGCGAGGTCGGGCCGATCAGCGGCGGATTGCCCGAGAGCCATTCACCATCGACATAGGTCCAGGTCACTGAGCGGGGGGATGTATCGACGGCCATCTGCGTCTCCTTGAGGTTTTTATTCTAGTCTTTCCGCATACCCCGAAAAAACAGCATCGGGGTGAATGGGTCTATCAAAAAATGTCATGTCGGCCGTTCTGGTACCGCGAAGGCCTCTCGCTTAGTCTCTTCGCCAAAGAAAAGGGAAAGCCGTGCGCATCAAGCATCTCGACGCTGACGACGTGGACATCTTCCGCCGCATCAGGCTGGAAGCGCTCAACCGCGAGCCGCAGGCCTTCGCCTCGACAGCGGCCGACTGGGAGCGCCTTTCGGCTGAGGAATGGCGCGCGCGGCTGACCGCCAACGCCGTATTCGTGGCCTTCGACAGCGATGAGCCGGTCGGCATCATGGGCCTGATGCGCGAGCGTGCGAGCCGGCTGGCGCATCGGGGCACGATCATCATGGTCTATGTGTGCGACGAGGCCCGCGGGTCCGGCGTGGCGCGACAGCTGCTTGCGCAACTGACCGATCATGCGCGCTCGGCCGGCATCCGACTGCTCGAACTCGTGGTGCGTGCCGACAATCCGACGGCGATCCGCTTTTATGAACGTGCGGGTTTCTACAAGATCGGGCACGTTCCCGGCGGCATGCTCGACGGCGACCGGGAGGTCGACGAATTTCTGATGGCGCGCCACATCGACGGCCGCGCCCCACCCATTGAGACATTGCAAGGAGCGACCCGATGAAAGCCATGTATTACGACGCCTTCGAGAAGATGCCGGAAATCCGTACCCTTCCCGATCCGACACCGACGGAGAACGGCGTGGTCATCAAGGTCGAGGCGACAGGGCTTTGCCGGTCCGACTGGCACGGCTGGATGGGCCATGACGCCGATATCCGCCTGCCGCATGTGCCCGGCCACGAGCTGGCGGGCGTGGTGACCGCCACCGGCCGCGGCGTCATGCGCTACAAGGTCGGCGATCGGGTGACCGTGCCCTTCGTTTCCGGATGCGGCCGTTGCGGCGAGTGCCGCTCGGGAAACCAGCAGGTCTGCGAGGCGCAGTTCCAGCCGGGCTTTACCCATTGGGGCTCGTTTGCCGAATATGTCGCGCTCGACTTTGCCGACCAGAACCTCGTGCATCTGCCTGAAAGCATGGACTTCACCACGGCTGCGAGCCTCGGCTGCCGCTTCGCAACGTCGTTCCGCGCCATCGCCGACCAGGCCAAGGTCAAGGGCGGCGAGTGGGTGGCGGTGCATGGCTGCGGCGGCGTCGGCCTCTCGGCAATCATGATCGCGGCGGCCCTCGGCGCCCAGCCGATTGCGATCGACATCGCCGAAGACAAGCTCGCCTTCGCCAAAAAACTCGGCGCGGTCGCTGTCATCAATGGCCGTGACGTGCAGGACGTGGCAGCGGCGGTGAAGGATATCACCGGCGGTGGCGCCCATGTCTCGATCGACGCGCTCGGCAATCCCGTGACCTGCTTCAACTCGATCAAGAACTTGCGCCGGCGCGGCCGCCACGTCCAGGTTGGCCTGATGCTCGGCGACCAGGCGACGCCACAGATCCCGATGGCGCAGGTGATCGGCCACGAACTCGAAATTTATGGCAGCCACGGCATGCAGGCCTGGCGCTACGACGCCATGCTGGCGATGATCGCCGACGGCAAGCTGAAGCCGCAGCAACTGATCGGCCGGGAAATTTCTCTTGAAGAGGCGATCCCTGCCCTCGTCGCCATGGACCGCGCCACCGATCTCGGTATCAGCGTCATCACCCGCTTCTGACGGCTACGGCAAGCCGTGAACGCCGCAGCCGGCAGGCAATATGATGACCGCCCATTCCGACTCACCATCCGCATGCGCTAGCCTTGTCCCCAATCGGGGGCAAGGCAGATGACCATTGCGAGACGACGAAGACTGATCAAGCGGCAGCGCACCGGCACGGCGCTGGCCGTCGCCGCGACGATCTCGTTTCTCGCCGGGATGACCGACGCGATCGGGCTCTTGAGCATCGGTGACTTCGTCTCCTTCATGAGCGGCAACACGACGCGGGCGGCGATCGCGCTCGGCGACGGCGACTTCACCGGCGCCCTGCTGCTCGTCGGCGCGCTTGGAGCGTTCATCATCGGCAACGCGCTCGGCGTGATTGCGGCCGCACGCCTCGGCGTCGTCGGCGTCCTCTCGATGGTCAGTTTGGTGCTAATGCTCTGCGCCGGCTTCGGAACCTCGATGCCAAAGCCCTTCTATTTCTACGGCATCGTGCTTGCCATGGGCCTGGTCAATGCCGCCGTCGAGCACATCGAGGGCCTGCCGATCGGGCTCACCTACGTGACGGGTGCCCTTTCCCGTTTCGGGCGCGGCCTCGGCCGCTGGCTGCTCGGCAACACCAACCGCCAATGGCTCATGCAGATCGTGCCCTGGCTTGGCATGTTCTCTGGCGCTGTCGCCGGCGCCGTCCTGCAGCGCCATTTCGGCCCGGCGTCTCTTTGGGCTTCCTTCGCGCTTAGCGCCGGGCTCACGCTGGCCACCATTCTGGTGCCGTCGCGCTGGTCGAAGCGCTACATCCATCCGGGCTGATCCCGCTCCGGCCACAGCTTTTCGCCTCCCCCCAAGATTTTGCCCTTAAGCCCGGACGGGTTTCAGGGCAAAATCCGCGCTGAAGAATCACGAGCGAGGTCCTGCCATGGCGCTTGCGGCAGCCGTTACTGCGGATGAACTTTACCATCCCATCCTCAACGCCAATCCGGCGCATCCGGCCGGCTGGCCGATCCGTGTCATCGTCAGCTCGCAGACCGAGGCGCGGCACAATCGTGCGCTTTGGGCGCCGACGCATCTCATCTCCGTGCGCGCACCCGGCAGCCGGCTTTTGTCGATGATCGAGCTGCCGCCGGAAAATCACCTGGAACTCTTTTTCGGCGACACCACCGATCCGGACGAACCGGATGCGGCGCGTCCGCAGGCGATCGACGCCGCCTTCGCTTTCATCGACCGCTTGCCCGAGGACGCGCATCTGCTCGTCCATTGCCTGCGGGGCATTGGCCGCGCGACGGCGCTGACGCTGGGCATTCTGGCACGCTACATGCCGCCGGAAGAGGCAGCCGCGGCCCTGCATGCGCTTCGCCCGGAAGCCAAGCCGAACCGGCATGTGGTCAACCTGTGCGACACGGCGCTCGGGTTCAAGGGCAAGCTCGCCAAGCAGGCGCTACGCTTCCCGGCAAAAGTCTGGAAACCGGCCAAGGGCTAAGGCAGGATACCTGCCTTTGAGCGGCCAGCCGTTGTGCGACGCACAAATATTTGACATGATCCGCGTAAAGTACGGTGACAGCGGGCTGTCCGATCGGGCGTGATGCTGTAAGCCTTTGTTTTCGGATAGGCTTTGACGTGGCATGTTCGCCATGTCAGCCAGCACCGAAGACAACTGACGGGAGGAAACGATGTCCCACGCGGCCTATGTGTTTGACGCCTACGGCACGCTCTTCGACGTGCATGCGGCGGTCAGGCGCCACGCTGAGGAGATCGGTCCGGACGGACAGGCTTTTTCCGAACTCTGGCGCGCCAAGCAGCTCGAATATTCCTGGGTGCGCTCGCTGATGGGCAGCTACCAGGATTTCTGGAAGCTGACCGAACAGGCGCTCGACTTTGCCTTCGCGCGCTTTCCCTCCGCCGACCCGAAGCTGCGCAAGCGGTTGCTGGACGCCTACTGGACGCTCGACTGCTATCCGGAAGTGCCGGCCGTTCTGAAAGGTCTCAAGGAGCGCGGGGCGCGGATCGCCATCCTCTCCAACGGTTCGCCGGCCATGCTCGCGTCGGCCGTGCGCAACGCCGCACTCGATATCGTCATCGACGACGTCTTTTCGGTCGACGCGGTGAAGGCGTTCAAGACGGCGCCCGCCGTCTACGATCTCGTTACCACCAGCTACCGGCTCTACCCGCACGCAGTCTCGTTCCAGTCGTCGAACCGCTGGGACATTGCCGGGGCGACGAAATTCGGCTTCCGCACCGTGTGGATCAATCGGGCAGACATGCCGGACGAATACCGCGATCATGGGCCTGCCTTGATCCTGCCCTCTCTCGAAAGCCTGCAATTCGGTATCTGAAGGAGTTCTTTGATGGTCTGGTCGCCCGCGCAGTATCTCAAGTTCGAAGACGAACGCACCCGACCAGCCAGAGACCTTCTCGCCCAAGTGCCTGACCTGCCAGAAGGCCTCGCCTTCGACCTCGGCTGCGGCCCGGGGAACTCGACCGAGCTCATCCGCGACCGGTTTCCCTGGACCACGCTTTCCGGCCTCGACAGCGACGAGAACATGCTCCTTGCCGCCGCCAAACGGCTGCCCGGGGTATCCTTCGAAAAGGCGGATCTTGCGGCCTGGGTTCCTCCCGCCGGCGCCTCGCTGTTTTACGGCAACGCCGTCTTCCAGTGGCTTCCGAACCATCTCACTATCTTCGAAAGGCTGATGAAGGCGCTTGCCTCCGGCGGTACGCTCGCGGTGCAGATGCCGGACAACCTCGGAGAGCCGAGCCACCTCCTGATGGAAGAGACCGCGCGCAGCCCGGCTTTCGCTGAAGCCTTTGCCGGCAAGACCATCCGCCGCAACCCGATGCCGCCGCCGGCAACCTATGTCGAATGCCTGGTTCCGTGGGCAGCGCGCATCGAGGTCTGGCATACGATCTACTATCATCGCCTCGCCAATGCCGAAGCGATCGTCGAGTGGGTGAAGGGGACCGGCCTCAGACCTTATCTCGATGCCTTGACCGAGTACCGGCGGAGCGCCTTTCTCGCCGATTACACGGACAGGATACGCACGGCCTATCCGGCAACGAGCGACGGCAAGGTACTCTTGCGTTTTCCGAGGTTCTTCATCGTGGCGGTCAAGGCGGGCTGAGTTCGTCTGCCCGCCGGGCGCTTACATGCGCTCTGCCAGAAAATCGATAAAGGCGCGGATACGGGCAGCGAGATGCTCGTGGCCGGCATAGACGGCGTAGACCGTCTCGATCTCGCCCGACTGATAGTCCTCGAGCAGCGGCACCAGCGTTCCAGCCTCGAAATCCGGCTCGACATGGAAACGACCGATGCGCCCGATGCCGACGCTGGCAAGGCAAAGCTGGCGGACGATCGAACCGCTCGATACCTGCATATTGCCGGAGACGGTTCGGTGCGCGATCTGAGACTGGCCCGGCCCGCGAAACGCCCACTCGTCGACGCTGCGGCGGAAGTTGAAGCGAACGCAGTTGTGGCCGTCGAGATCGTCAGGGGTTTGCGGGATCCCATACTTTTCAAGATAGGCGGGCGAGGCGATCACCACCGGCCGGGTTTCCATCAGCTTGCGCGCCTTCAGGGATGAATCACGCAGCGGTCCGGTGCGGATCGCCACGTCCGTGCGTTCGCCGACGACATCGATCATGCTGTCGGTCAGCGTCAGGTCGAGCTGGACCTCCGGGTATCGCGCCAGGAACTCCGGCGCGAGTGGCATGATGTAGCGCTCGCCGAAGCCGACGGCGGCGTTCACCCGCAAGAGCCCACGCGGCGCCATGCGTCCGCCGGCGGCAACGACATGCTCGGTCTCGGCGATATCTCCGAGGATCCGTTGCGCCCGCTGGAAATAGACTTCGCCTTCCGGGGTCAGCTGCAAGGTCCGGGTCGAGCGCACGAGCAGGCGCGTGCCAAGCCGGTCCTCGATGCGGGTCACCAGCTTGCTGACGGCCGACGGCGACAGTTTCAGGCGCCGCGCCGCAGCGGAGAAGCTGCGGGTCTCCGACACGGCGACAAAAACCTCCATCTCACCGGCTCGGTTGTCCATGCGCTTCCCTTTGAACTCAATTCACAAACGTTTGTCTGATTATGCGTATTATCGTGATGAGTGCAAAGGCTCATATTCCACCCGACTTCAACAACAACCATACGCCCGGTGCTCCCAGCCGGGTGGGAAAGGTCTCGTCGTGCCTATTGCCATACTTGCGCTGACGATCGCGGCCTATGCGATCGGAACAACGGAATTCGTGATCGTCGGCCTCCTGCCGACGGTAGCCACCGACCTCAATGTCACCCTGCCGCTCGCCGGCCTGATCGTCAGCGTCTACGCGCTCGGCGTCACCTTCGGCGCGCCAGTTCTCACCGCGCTCACCGGCCGGATCGAGCGCAAACCGCTGCTGATCGGCCTGATGGCGCTGTTCATCGTCGGCAATGCCGCCGCAGCATTGTCGCCGAGCTATGAACCGCTGCTCTTCGCCCGCGTCATTTCTGCCTTTGCCCATGGCGTGTTCTTCTCGGTCGGCTCGACCATTGCCGCCGACCTCGTACCGGAAGACCGCCGCGCCTCGGCCATTGCCATGATGTTCATGGGCCTGACCGTCGCGATCGTCACCGGTGTACCGCTCGGCACCTGGATCGGCCAGACCTTCGGCTGGCGCGCCACCTTCTGGGCCGTCACCGGTCTCGGCGTCGTCGCTCTTGTCGCGATCGCAGCCCTGTTGCCGAACACGCTGTCCAAGGCGCCGCCGGCAAAGCTCATCGACCAGGTGCGCGTGCTCGGCTCCGGCCGCCTGCTGATCGTCTTTGCCATGACCGCGCTCGGCTACGGCGGCACCTTCGTCGCCTTCACCTTCCTGGCGCCGATCCTGCAGGACATCACCGGCTTTTCGGAAAGCGCCGTCAGCCTGATCCTGGTGCTCTACGGCATCGCGATTGCCATCGGCAACATTGCCGGCGGCAAGATCGCCAACCGCGACCCGGTCAAGGCGCTGATCGGCCTGTTCCTGGCGCAGGCGGCGGTGCTCGTGCTCTTCACCTTCACGGCCCCCTCGCCGGTGCTGACGCTGGTCACGCTTGCGGCCCTCGGCTTCCTGTCCTTCGCCAATGTGCCGGGCTTGCAGCTCTATGTCGTGCAGCTTGCCAAGCAACATCGTCCGGGCGCCGTTGATGTCGCCTCGGCGCTCAACATCGCGGCCTTCAACCTCGGCATCGCCGTCGGCGCCTGGCTCGGTGGCGTCATCGTCGCCTCGCCGCTCGGCCTTGGCATGACGCCCGTGATCGGTGCCCTGCTCGTCGCCGCAGCCCTGCTGCTCACGCTCCTGAGCGGCGCCCTTGATCGTCGCACCGGGGCGGCCTACCAAACGGCTTGAACCGCCGTCTGCGAGGACCACCTATAGCCTCATTCCTTTTTCGCCCGGCCAGGTGGCCGGGCGCTTATCAAGCATAACATGCCCAGTACAAGGAGTTACCCACGATGCATTCCGTCAATTCCAACGGCGCCAACATTCCGGCGCTCGGCTTCGGCACTTTCCGCATGCCCGGTGCCGATGTGCTGCGCGTTCTGCCGGAAGCCCTGAAGCTCGGATTCCATCACGTCGATACGGCGCAGATCTACGGCAACGAGGCCGAAGTCGGCGAGGCCATCCATAATTCCGGCGTGTCACGCGCCGATATCTTCCTCACCACCAAGGTCTGGGTCGACAAATATGCCCATCGCGACTTCCTCGCCTCGGTCGACGAAAGCCTGAAGAAGCTGCGGACCGACCATGTCGACCTGCTTCTCCTGCACTGGCCGGGCGGCAGCGACGTGCCGATGGCCGAGCGCATCGGCGCTCTCAACGAAGTGCACAAGGCCGGCAAGGTTCGCCACATCGGGGTCAGCAACTTCAACACGGCGCAGATGGAAGAGGCCGTGAAGCTGAGCGACGCGCCGATCGCCACCAACCAGGTCGAGTACCACCCGTATCTTGATCAGACCAAGGTGCTTCAGACCGCCCGCAAGCACGGCATGTCGATCACCGCCTACTATGCGATGGCGAACGGCAAGGTGCCGAGCGATCCACTCTTGAAGGAGATCGGTGCCCGCCACAGCAAGACGGCCGCGCAAGTAGCGCTGCGCTGGCTCGTGCAGCAGAAGGACGTGATCACCCTTTCAAAGACCGCGACGATCGATCGCCTGAAGGAAAATTTCGCGATCTTCGACTTTGCGCTCGGCGACGGCGAAATGGCCGAAATCCACGCCCTTGCGCGTGCCGACGGCCGCATCGTCAACCCGGAAGGCCTTGCCCCCGTCTGGGACAAGGCTGCTTAACGAACGCAATCATTTCGCCGCCGGCCAATTCCCTGCCGGCGGTGGATACGATATGGACATCGCCTCAAGGACACGGATCGTAGGGAGGGGGCGATGTCGTTGCACGAGGCACAGGCGAGCGATTTTGCTCCCGACTGGCCGGCGATTATCGCCGTCGTTCTCGGTGTCACCGCTTTCTCGGTGGCGCAGGGGCTCACCTATCCGCTGATCTCGCTTTCGCTTGAGAGCCGCGGCGTTTCGGCCGGCATGATCGGCCTCAATGCCATGGGCTTTGCCGCCGGTCTCGGTGTTGCGACACTTATTCTCGGCCGGCTGACGCGGCTCGCCTCGGCCGACAAGCTGATCATCGCCAGCCTCATCGGCTGTTCCATCTGTCTCGCGACACTTGCCTCGACGTCGGAACTCGTCATCTGGTTTATCGCCCGCTTTGCCCTCGGTTTCTTCGTCAGCATGGTCTTCATGCTTGGTGAAGCGTGGCTGAACACCGCCTGCCCGGACCGACTGCGCGGCCGCGTCTCCGGCCTCTATGGGGCCGGCATGTGCGGCGGCTTTGCGGCCGGTCCGCTGGCGATCCCGCTGCTCGGCACCAGCGGCGGTCTCGGCTTTGCCCTCTTGGCGATCTATATCGCACTCGTCGCCTTCCTCACTGGGCTGCTGACCATGGGCGCCCGCACCCGGCCCGAGCCGTCCTCGACGCGGGACCTCTTCGCCTTTTTCGGGAAGGCGCCGATGCTGATCCTCATGGTGCTGATGTTCGGATTTGCCGATATCGCCGCGATCTCGGCGATGCCGGTCTATTTCGTCAAGACCGGCCACAGCCAGGCCTTTGCCGCGCTGAGCGTAACGGCGCTGGCGATACCGACAGCTGTGGCACAGCCTTTCATCGGCGTGCTTCTCGACCGCCTGCCGCGCCGCTGGGTGGCGATCTCGGCGGCCGCGATCGCTGCCAGCGGCTATCTGCTCGTGCCGTTGCTGTCGTCCGATATCGCTCTGCTTCTGACCTTCGCCTTCATCGGCGCGGCGAGCTTCGCGCTCTATACGGCGGCGCTCACCATGCTCGGGGAAGAGTATCGCGGCAGCATGCTGGTTGCCGGCAGTGCCGCCTTTTCGCTCGCCTATGCCGCCGGCAGCGCGGCTGGATCCGGCGCGACCGGCGCGCTGATGAACTTTATCAACCCGATCGCTGGCCCGATCGGCGTGGGCGTCGTGCTGGTGGTCTTCACGCTTGCCTTCGCGCTCAACGGCCGACGCTAGCCCTCCGCGCAGATCCGGGCGAGAGCCTCGTTGAAGACGCGGGCGGCCGGCCCGAGCGGCTCGTCGATCCGGTGAACGAGATAGGCTTCGGCCCCCACCTGGCTGTTGCGGCCAAGGGCGGCCGTCGGCATGCGCACGAGCCGGCCTTCCGCAAGGTCGCGCTCCACCTGCCAGAACGGCAATCGACCCCAGCCGAGGCCCGAGCGGATCATCGCATGTTTTGTGTCCTGGCTGCTGACACGGCAGGTTTGCGGCGAGAGCACGCCGTAGTCGCGCCCGACCGTGCGCTGCGACTGATCCGACAGGACGATCTGCAGATGGTCCGCAAGCTCGGCATTGTCGAGCACGTCTCCCCCTGCGCGCAGCCCCAAGGGATGATTTGCGGCAACGACCGCGACGAGTTCGACCGTCGCAAGCGCCCGACGGGCGATCGACGGGTCGCGGAAATCTTCGCCGACAGTGATGCCGAGCGTGAAGCGGCGATCGACCAGGCCGTCGAGCGGCCCACCGAGCGGCAGGACCGCAAGCCGGATCGACACATCCGGATAGGCGCCGCGCATCTCCTTCAGCGCCAGGCCGACGGTCTCGATCGGAAACAGCGTATCGACGACCAGAGAAAGCTCAAGCTCGATGCCTTCGCCGAGCCCGCGTGCCCGGGCGCGCATCGCGTCCACCCGCAACAGGATGTCGCGCGCATTGGCGAGCAGCGCATGCCCTTCCGCCGTCAGGACCGGCCGGTGGCCGGAACGGTCGAAAAGGGCGACCCCCAGTTCGGCCTCCATGTTGGCGATGGCGTGGCTGACGGCCGATTGCACCCGTGAGAGCCTGGCGGCGCCGGCGCGGAAGCTTCCGCTTTCGGCGACGGTCACGAAGGTCCGCATCTGATCGAGAGTAAGGGCATCGAGCATGATCGATTCCATAGATCATCTTGATGAAAATTATATCACTCCAAGAGATCGAGAAAAGCACCCATCTTTTCTGTGAACGGCAATGCCGCCCACAAAAAGGAAACCGAAATGACCAAGGTGCTCGTGCTCTACTATTCCTCCTACGGCCACATCGAGACCATGGCGAAGGCCGTCGCCGAGGGTGCGCGCACCGCCGGCGCCACCGTCGCGCTCAAGCGCGTGCCGGAAATCGTCCCGGAAGCCGTGGCCGTCAAGGCCGGCTACAAGCGCAACCACGATGCGCCGGTGGCAACAGTCGCCGAACTGCCCGACTATGACGCGATCATCATCGGCACGCCGACACGGTTCGGCAACATGGCTGCCCAGATGAAGAACTTTCTCGACCAGGCGGGTGGGATCTGGGCGCGCGATGCCCTGGTCGGGCGTATCGGCAGCGTTTTTACCTCGACCGGAAGCCAGCATGGCGGCCAGGAATCGACGATACTCGCCACGCATACCGTACTGCTGCATCTCGGAATGGTGATCACCGGCCTTCCCTACAGCTTCAAAGGCCAGATGCGCATGGACGAAATCACCGGCGGATCACCCTATGGCGCCTCGACGCTGGCCGATGACGGCAACGGCGGCGACCGGCAGCCGAGCGCCAACGAACTGGAAGGCGCACGCTTCCAGGGGCGCCACGTGGCGGAACTGGCGGCAGCGCTGGTTGCCGGACGCACCCGCGTTGGGGAGATCGCCTGATGGCCACGGCCGCAGCCTTTGTTCGCGAAAGAACCGATTGGTCGGGCGTGATGACCGTTGTTGCGGCCGGCGTGGTCGCGGCGATGCAGGTGGGCAAGGGGCTGATTGCAGGCCCGCTGCTTCAATCCGATCTTGGGCTCAACCTTTCTGCCCTCGGCTGGATCACCTCCGTCTTCGCAGTCGTTGGCGTCGTCGGGGGCATGGCAGCCGGCGCGTTCGTCACAGCTGTCGGCGACCGGCGCCTGCTTGGCATCGGCATGGCGCTGCTGGCGTTCGGTTCCTTTGCCGGCGCGGCGAGCCCAGCATTCACGCTGCTTCTGCTGTCGCGCATCATCGAGGGCTTCGGCTTTCTGCTTGTCGTCGTCGCCGGCCCCGCCATCCTCATGCGCCTGGTGACGCAGGAGCGCAGCGACCTCGTCTTTGCGCTCTGGAGCTGTTTCATGCCCGCGGGCATGGCGATCGCCATGCTGACCGGGCCCGCCTTTGCCGGTTGGCAGGCGATCTGGTGGAGCAACGGGCTGCTCACGCTTGCGAGCCTCGCCTCCATCTTTCTGGCAGTGTCGCCATCCCGGCAAACGCCCCGTGTCGCCACCCGCTTCCGGGATGATGCCGCGGAAACGCTGACGAGCCGCGGGCCCGTGCTGCTCTTCGCGCTGTTTTCGCTCTACAGCCTGATGAGCTTCACGCTTTCCAGCTTTCTGCCGATCCTGCTGATCGAGCGCCTGCAGGTCTCGCTTGGAACCGTTGGCCTGTTGAGCGCCGTCATCACGCTGGTGAACGTCTTCGGCAATCTGGCCGCCGGCCATCTTCTGTCCCGCGGCTTCGCCCGCGGCAGGCTGGTCGCAAGCGCCGCGTTGCTGACCGGCGTGTCCGGCCTTTGGATCTTCCTGAGCCCATCAGGCGGACATCTGATCCTGGCGCTCTGCATCCTGTTTTCCGCGATCGGCGGGCTCATTCCGGCGACGCTGATCTCATCGGTGCCGCTCCTGTCGCCACGTCCGGCGCTTGCGCCGATGGCGATGGGCCTGCTGATGCAGGGCAGCAATCTCGGGCAACTCGTCGGCCCCGTCGCGGTCGGAACCGCGATCGAGTTCTACGGATGGACATCGGGTGCGGCTTTTATCGGCGCCAGTGCCGTTCTTTGCATCGGGCTGACGCCCACACTCGAACGGACGCTACGGGAAAGCAGGCCGGAACGCTGACAGGGGCCGCAGGCAACAAAAAACCCACCGGCAGACGCCGGTGGGCTTCGCTTTTTTACGTTCGGGTCGCCGGTATCAGACGAACTGGCTGAGACCCGGAACCGAAGCGACGACTTCGTCGACCACGTCTGCGCCGGCCTTCTCCTTGGCGAACGCGATGGTTTCCTTTGCAAGTCCGGTGATTTCACCCATGCCGAGGCCCTGGCTCATCAGCTGCTGGCCGAGCGCCATGACGCCGCCACCACCGATTGCCGACATCAGACCGCCGAGCAGGCCGCCGCCGCCCGTGCCTTCGCCGTTGTACTGAGCGATCAGTTCGGACGCGCCCGGGATCGCTTCAATCATCTGGGCAACCGGACCGTCGGCGGCTTCGCGCTGCAGGAAGCCGAGGATCATGCCGACAGCCTTTTCGGCGGTTGCCGGCTCGATGCCGACATTTTCAGCAACGCGCGTGACCAGTTCATTCATGGAGAAACTCCCTCATTTTGGATTTTTGACGTTGACGTCAAGGTAAATGATCGCCCACCAAATAACAAGCCGTGAGCCGTGACTATCGATCCGTCGATATCGCCGCATTCCGGTCGCGGATGGGCACAGCCTTGTTGCCGGGCGCAACCGCACCACCTATAACAGAAATCCAGGCACATTTCGATGACGGCGCGCCCCTGCGACACTGCGAACCGCCCGCTTTCATTGATGAAACGGAGATGAAGCCCACATGTTGGAAGAAGGCAAGCTCTTTATCGGCACCAGCCGCAAGCCTGATGATTCGATCAACAAGGGCGAGTATCTGGAGCTCAAGTTCGGCAATCGACACGGCCTGGTCACCGGCGCCACCGGCACCGGCAAGACGATCACCCTGCAGGTGCTTGCCGAAGGCTTTTCCAACGCTGGCGTCCCGGTCTTCTGCGCCGACGTCAAGGGCGACCTCTCCGGCATCGGCGCGATCGGCGAGGCCAAGGATTTCATCCTGAAGCGTGCCGAACAGATCGGCCTGCCGACCAATCCTTATGAGTTTCAGGAATTCCCGGTCATCTTCTGGGATATCTACGGCGAGAAGGGCCATCGCGTTCGCACCACCATGTCGGAGATGGGCCCGCTGCTCCTGTCGCGGCTTATGAACGCGACCGACGCGCAGGAAGGCGTGCTCAACATCGCCTTCAAGATCGCCGATGAGGGCGGACTGCCGCTGCTCGACCTCAAGGATCTGCAGGCGCTGCTCAACTACATGGGCGACAATGCCAGCACGCTTTCCAATCAGTTCGGTTTCATTTCCAAGTCCTCGGTCGGCTCGCTTCAGCGCGAGCTGCTGATCCTCGAACAGCAGGGCGCCGAACATTTCTTCGGCGAGCCGGCGCTGAAGATTTCCGACATCATGCGCACCACCAATGACGGCCGCGGCGCGATCTCGGTGCTGGCGGCCGACAAGCTGATGATGAACCCGCGGCTCTACGCCACCTTCCTGCTCTGGCTGCTGTCGGAATTGTTCGAGGAGCTGCCGGAAGTGGGCGACCCGGACAAGCCGAAGCTGGTCTTCTTCTTCGACGAGGCGCATCTGCTCTTCAACGACGCGCCGAAGGCGTTGATCGAGCGCGTTGAACAGGTCGTGCGCCTGATCCGCTCCAAGGGCGTTGGCGTCTATTTCGTCACCCAGAACCCGCTCGACGTGCCGGACACGGTTCTCGGTCAGCTCGGAAACCGCGTTCAGCACGCGCTGCGCGCCTATACGCCACGCGACCAGAAGGCGGTGAAGACCGCCGCCGACACCTTCCGCCCGAACCCGGATTTCGACTGCGCCACGGTGATCACCAATCTCGGCACCGGCGAGGCTCTGGTCTCCACGCTCGAAGGCAAGGGCGCGCCCTCGATGGTCGAGCGTACGCTGGTGCGACCGCCGCAGTCCCGCGTCGGTCCCCTGACGGAGGCCGAACGGAAGAAGGTCATGGACGTCAGCCCGGTCCGTGAGCTTTACGATGAGGATTTCGACCGTGAATCGGCCTACGAAATCCTAGCGGCGCGCGCCAAAAAGGCAGCCGACGCACAGGCCGAGGCACAGTCTCAGGCCGAGCAGCAGACGAGCGAGGCGAGCACCGGCGGCAGCCGCTGGACGCTGCCGGGCTTTGGCGACGACGATCAGGCGGCACCGGCCGGCAAGCAGGCGCGCCCTCGCAGCTCCGGCTACCAGCGCGAGACGGTCGTCGAAGCGGCGATGAAATCGGTCGCCCGCACAGTCGCGACCCAGGTCGGCCGCGCCCTGGTGCGCGGCATCCTCGGCAGCCTTAGCCGACGCTAACCAAGACCGGCCGACGCGGCCCATCCATTCCCACGCGCCCTGACCAAATCAGGGCGCGTCGTCATTTCTGGAACATCCGCATGGATGTGAAGGATTCAATCGGCGCCATCCTCAAGGACGGCGACAACGTCACCCTGATCAAAGACCTGAAAGGCAAGGGAACCTCGACGACGCTGAAGCGCGGGACGATGGTCAAGCGCATCCTCCCCCGATCAAGCGCATCCTCCCCCGATGAAGTCGAGTGCCGCGTCGAAAAGACCAAGGGTCGGGTGATGCGCACCGAATTTCTGAAGAAGGCTTAAGGCCCGCGCGGGATGCCGGAACGGCACGGCGAAATGACCCGACGGCCAGCCGTGCCGATCAATGCCGTGTCTTGTCAATGCCGTGTGTTGGGGAGGGTGAAGCGCTCAAGCGGCGCCCGCTCACCGCAACGGCGGCCCGCTGGGTGGCGGCGTATTCGTCCGTCAACTCCAGCAGAGCCAAGGCGATCTCGTCCCAATGCCACCCTACCCGCTCGGCGAGATCCGTCAGCAGTTGGAACTCCTCGCGCAATGCGGTCGCGCATTCGAGCTCTCGCTGCGCAAGCGCGCAGGTTCTGGTTTTCGGCCTGGCGATCATCCTATTTTACCTCCTGCTCATCAACTCCTCAGCCCGAGCATAGGTTCCAGCAGCTCCCAGTCGAGGCATAGGTTCCCGCGCCGCGGCAGGGGAACCAATCTGTCGCCGGACCGTTGGCTAGGGACAGGAGGTACTGTCATGAAGAAAATCATCCTAGCCGGTTTTGTGGCAAGCCTTGCCTTTTCCGGCGTCGCCCTGGCTCAGACCACGACGGTCATCGTTCCCGGCGAGGTCAAAACCTACGTCCTTCAGCAAACCAGCCCATCCGTGACCTATGACGGCACTGTCGTCGTGGGCGAACCCCTGCCCGACACGGTCGAGGTCTACCCGATCCCGCAGCAACCGACCTACGGCTATGTCGTCGTCAACCAGCAAAGGGTGCTGGTCGATCCGCAGAGCAGGCGGGTCATCGAGGTTCTGCAGTAGACCGGCACAGCATGCCTGAAAAAGAAGCCCGACGGAGACCGCCGGGCTTCTTTCAACAGGGGATCTGAAAGAGCTCAATCTGAGAAACTCAGGCGACGGTCAGCTTGACGTCGATGTTGCCCTTGGTTGCATGGCTGTAGGGGCAAACGATATGCGCCTTCTGGACGAGATCTTCGAGCACGGCCTTGTCGACGCCCGGCGAAGAGATTTCGAGCGCAGCGTCGATGCCGAAGCCGGTGCCATCCTCGCGCGGACCGATGCCGACGGTTCCCGTCACCGTAGTGTCTTCCGGAAGTTTTACCTTCTCCTTGCCGGCCACGAATTTCAGTGCGCCGAGGAAGCAGGCCGAGTAGCCGGCTGCAAAGAGCTGCTCGGGATTGGTGCCGCGGGCGCCGTCGCCGCCAAGTTCCTTCGGAACGGTGAGCGTGACGTCGAGCGCGCCGTCGGCGCTTTTGGCCTGGCCGGCGCGGCCACCGGTTGCGGATGCAGTGGTGCGGTAAAGAATGGGCATTGGCGGGGTCTCCTTTGCGTTTCCTGAGTGAATGCGATTTAGATAGCGCAAAATTCAATTGTACGCAAATTAATTTTGCAAATTGCATTTCGAGCGTCTTTTTGCGACAATGACGCATGGCGAACAAGGCGGCACATAGCGACACCATTCCCGAGGAAGCACTCGCGCTCGGCAAGCAGCTGTGTTTTGCGGTCTATTCTGCGGCGCATGCATTCAACCGCGCCTACAAGCCGCTGCTCGATCGTTTCGGCCTCACCTATCCCCAATATCTCGTGCTCCTGGCGCTCTGGCAACAGGACGAGATGACGGTCAAGCGGATCGGCGAGGAGATCGGTCTGGATTCAGGCACGTTGTCGCCGCTTCTCAAGCGCCTGGAGGCAGCCGGTTATGTCGGTCGCCAGCGCGACCCGAGCGACGAACGTCAGGTGATCGTGCGGCTGACGGACAAGGGCCAGGACCTGAAAAACGAGGCCTTCGGCATCCTGATCGGCATCAGCAGGGCCTCGGGATGCAGCCTGAAGCAAGCAGAAGACATTCGCGAGACGCTGCATCAGCTGACGCGGCAGCTCAATGCCGGCCCCGGCGAGGATTGACCGACCTGCCTTCCGCTCGACGCGGTGGGTGCTGTGCGGAAACGTGAGGGGCGGATATCCGTCCCTGCCCGTCATCAGATAACGAGGATCGGCGCCTTGCCGCGGACGCGATCGTAGAGATCCATGACATCCTGGTTGAGCATGCGCACGCAGCCCGACGAGACCGCCTTGCCGATCGACTTCCATTCCGGCGTGCCGTGAACACGGTAAAGCGTGTCCTGGCCGTTCTGGAAGATGTAGAGCGCGCGCGAACCAAGCGGATTGTTGAGGCCTGGGGCCATGCCGCCGTTCTGGGCCGAATAGGGCTTTAGCTGTGGCTGGCGGGCGACCATGCTGTCCGGCGGGGTCCAGCGCGGCCACTTCTGCTTCCACTGGATGACGCCGCGACCCGACCAGGCAAAACCCTCGCGACCGAGGCCGACGCCGTAACGCAGCGCCCGGCCACCCGGCTGGATCAGATAGAGGTAGCGGTCGCCGGTATCGACGACGATCGTGCCCGGCTGCTCGCCGAAGGGATCGCTGACCTCCTGGCGGTAGAAGCGCGCGTCGATCTGGCGATAGGGAATTTCCGGCACCTGATAGCCACTGTCGCTTACAGAGGCATAGATTTCCGAGACATAGAGGCCCTGCGGTGGAAGACCGGTTGGAACTGGCCCTGGGCCATCCTGCCTTTCATAGATGCCTTCGGCGCGCGGATCGGTAAACCGTCCCTCGACCGCTGGATTGCGGAACACCGGCGCCGTCTCATAGCGAAAGACATCCGTGTTCATCGACGAAGTGCAGCTCGCAAGACCGGCGGAGGCGAGCGCCACGCCGGACGAGCGAAGAAACTGGCGACGGGAGAAAAGGACTGAAGAGGACATCGAACTCTGGAGGCTTGAGTGCGGCATGAGGAGTGCTGCATGAATTTGCTTAACGAAATGCTACGCACAGCCCCCACGGATTGGGGCGATGCTTGCATTTACGGCTGGAACGAAGCTTGCGTCGCGAGGGTGGCAGGGCTCAAACGCTGTGGATACTGAACCGCGGCTGCAGCATCAGCGCCTCGAAATCCGGAGCCGAGAGCGGCCGGCTGAAGAAGTAGCCCTGAATTTCGTCGCAACCGCTCTGGCGCAGGAATTCCACCTGGGCCTGGTTTTCCACACCCTCGGCAATGACACGAAGGCCGAGGTTCCGCGCAAGCGAAATGATCGCGGCGGTGATCGCGTTGTCGTCGAGATCCGTCGGAATGTCGGCGACGAAGGACCGGTCGATCTTCAGTCGGCGCACCGGGAAGCGTTTGAGCGCGCTCAAGCTCGAATAGCCGGTGCCGAAATCATCGATCGCCAGGTGCACCCCGATCGCCTGCAGCTCGTGCATGGTGGCGATCGCGCCAGGGACATCCTGCATGATCAGGCTCTCGGTCAGTTCCAGTTCGAGGCAGAACGGGTCAAGCCCGGTCTCTGTGAGAATTGCCGCGACATGGGCGGCCCAGTTGCGCTCACGGAACTGGCGCGCCGAAACGTTGACACTGATGATCAGCGGCGGCAGGCCGGCATCCTGCCAGGCCCTGGCCTGGCGGCAGGCCGCGCGCAGCACCCAGTCGCCGATCGGCACGATCAGCCCGGTTTCCTCGGCGAGCGGAATGAACGCCGCCGGCGAGACCGTGCCGCGTTCGGGGTGGCGCCAGCGCAGCAAGGCTTCGGCCGCGAAAACGCGGCCAGTCGCCAGATTCATCTGCGGCTGGAACTGCAGGAAGAACTCTTGCCGCGCGAGCGCCTGGCGCAGCTCCTCCTGCTGCTTGAGCTTCTCATGCGCCTTGGCGGCCATCTCTTCGGTGAAGACCTGCAGGTTGTTGCGGCCGAGCTCCTTGGCCCGGTACATCGCCATGTCGGCATTGGCGAGCAGTTCGCCGACCGTCTTGCCCTGATTGGGAAAACAGGCGACCCCCATGCTGCAGGTGACCTGCAGGCTGCGGCCCTCGATCTGCATCGGCGCGGCGATCGCTCGCCGGATATCCTCGAGCCGAGCCAGCACGATATCGCGCTCGCAGGGAAGCCCGTTCAAAAGCAGGATGAATTCATCGCCGCCGACCCGCACGACCATGTCGGACTTACGCACCGAAGCGCGCATGCGCGAGGCCGTGACCTTCAAGAGTTCGTCGCCGGCGGCGTGGCCGAGCGTATCGTTGACCAGCTTGAAATTGTCGAGATCGAGGAAGGCGAGCACCGCCCACTGGCCGCTGCCGCGCAGGGCTTCCAGCGCCTCGGCGACCTGTTCCTCGAACTGTGCGCGGTTGGGCAGACCGGTCAGCGCGTCGTGGTGCGCCATGAAGCTGATGCGATCTTCCGCCTGCTTGCGCTCGATCGCGATGCCGGCGAGATGCGCCGCCATGGCGATCAGTTCCTTTTGTCCGTCGTCGGGCACGCCGACGACATCGGAATAGAGCGCGAAGGTGCCGAGCACCTTGCGCTCACGCGAATGGATCGGGGTCGACCAACAGGAGCGGAAGCCGTAGGGAAGCACCAGCTCGCGATAATCGTCCCAGAGCGGATCGACCTGAATATCCGAGACGATCACCTGCTCGCCGCGCCAGGCGGCCGTGCCGCAGGAGCCCATGCGCGGGCCGATCTCGACGCCGTGGATGGTCGCGCAATAGGCCTCGTCGAGGCTTGGCGCTGCGCCGTGGAAGAGATAGCGGCCATCGGGCGACAGCAGCAGCACCGAGCCCTTGATGCCCGGCATCAAGGCTTCGATCAACAGGATCATGTCGCGGAAGAAGGCGTCGAGCGGCCGGCCGTTGGCGATCATCTCAAGCAGGCGCGCCTGCCCTTCGAGCAGCCGCTCGGCCGCCTTGCGGTCGGAGATGTCACGCGAAACGCCGACGATGCCGACGATCTTGCCGCTCTTGTTGCGCAGCGGCACCTTGGAGGTCATCAGCCAGCGATCGCGGCCCTTGCTAACGATGGCCCGTTCCTCGATGCCGAAGATCGGCTCGCCGGTTTCGATGACGCGACGCTCAATGTCGGCAATCGCCTTGGCCATCTGCGGCGGATGGAGATCGAAATCGGTCTTGCCGACGATATCCTTCATGGCTTCGAGCCCGTTGTCGGCAACCGTCACCTGATTGGCGATCAGGAACCGCCCCTCCACATCCTTGGCGTAGATGTAGTCCGGCACGTGGTTGATGATGGTCTCCAACCAGTAGTGGCGATCGGCGATATCGGGTTCGCTCGGAAAGATGCGCGCGACCTCCTCGGCCAGCCGATTGCTGGCGTCGATCAGGCGGCGCGTTTCCGCGTTGCCGCCGGCATTGAGAGCGGCATATCGCGGATTGCGGGACGTGTTCTTCGCCAAGCAAGGCCTCCCGACGCTCTTCGCCGCGTCGCTGGTCGATCTTTCCCCACTTCACGTTAGACGAGCAAGAGTTAGCTCTTCCTAAATAACTGTAGAAAAATCGTGTAGAGGTTGCAACGGTCAAGTTGCAAGAGGCGATAGAAGGGGTGGATGACGCCACCCCTTAATGCCCGTTCAGGACAACCGCCGGCGCACCGGTGCAACGCGCATCAGCAATTGATCGACGATCACCATGACGACGATCGCGATGCCCGTCAACGGAAACGCCAGCCCGAAGACAATGGCCATGAGCCACAAGCCCACATAGACGCTGCGCCGCGGCGGCATCGGGGGCACGCCGATGCGTCCCGCCGGGCGCCGCTTCCACCACATGATGACGGCGGAAAGGGAAACGAGCACGATAGAAATGCAGGCGGCCAGCATCAGGAGCTGGTTGACGCGCCCCCATTCCTGCCCCTTGTGCACGTTGATGCTCCATTCGATGGCCTTGCCGAACGCCGGGTAATCGCCAAAGGAAATGTCGACGAGCGGCTTGCCGGAATATTGATCGATATGGATCGTGCGCTCCCGCGCAAGGTCGGCGGGAAAGATGGCGGCCGTATAGACGGCGGTCTCGTCGAGCGGGATCGCGAGCTCGTAGCCGGGCAGCATGCCCTCAGCATCCGCGATCGCGACGGCGCGATCGATCCCGACCCGCTCGCCCGCGCCACCGCTGGACGCCGGAACCGGCGCGTTTTCCATCAGCCAATTGGCCCTGGGCAACACGTCGGTCGACACCTTGCTGGAGGTCGGGACCTCATCCCAAAGCGCTGCCGGATAGCCGAGCCCCATCGCCGTCAGCTTGCCGTTGACCGTTGCACCCCAATAGCCGGACCACAGAAGCCCGGAGAAGGCGAGAAAGACGATCAGCAGGCCGGCGCCGATACCGGTCACCGCATGGAGATCGCGCCAGAACACCCGGCGTGCCGGCGTGCCGCGCACGGTCAACACACCGCCGGTCTGCTGGCGCGGCCACCAGAGATAGATGCCGGTGAAGACCAACAGGATGGCAAAGCCCGCAACGATCTCGATGATTGTTTCGACCGACTTGCCGAAATAGTCGAGGCTGTGCAGGTCCTCGACCACTTGGTTGAACTCCTCCGATGGCGCGACCCGGTCGAGGATCGCGCCGGTGTAGGGATCGACGAAGACCAGCATGCGCGCCTTGCCGATGCCGACGGTGACGCGTGCGGAGCGATCCGCGCCGGCCGGCGTGCGATAGGAGACGGCCGCGCTGCCCGGCACGGACTCCACCGCCGTCGCGACGATCGCCGAGGGCGACATCCGTTCGGCGCCCACTGGCACGACGTTGCGGTAAGCAAAGACGGTATCGTCGATCTCGTCGTTGAACAGATAAAGCCCCCCGGTCAGCGCCAGGCTGATCATGAAGGGGATGACGAGCAGGCCGGCAAAGAAGTGCCAGCGCCAGATGGCGCGGTAGAGCGAGATGCCGCGCTCTGTGGCCGCGGGGCTGTCCACGGCATTGGTGAAGGATGCGGTTGTCATGGTTTTCTCCGGGAAGGACCGTTTGCACGGCTTCGCCTCCTGGTGATCGGGACGACCGCCGATCACGGCAATGCGTGTCGAAGATGGACGCCGCAAGGCCAATCAGCTGTCGTTCAAGCGCGTATCAGGTGGAGAAAACCGTTGGTGGCGCCCTTGGCCCCGCTCCGGTTAAGAGCACCGAGCGAACGAAACCGAAATCGCCGGCTGGAACGGAAAGCGGGCGCGCGCGGGCTTGCGACGGCAAGACGATCGGGTAAGGCGCCGGCAGGTCGGCGGGCGCAACCAGGCAGCAGGACTGGCAGCCGTGGCCCTTCGTGCCACCTTTTCCATCGGGATCGTCGTGGCCAGAGAGGCAAAGATCGGCAAGGCTGCCATCCGGGAGGACGTAGGCGATCGCATCCGGCGACCGCGGCATGGCGGCGGCCGGTTGCTGGATCAAGGCCGAAACGACGAGGACCAGCGCGCAAAGCATGCGCGCCGCCAAGTTCGTCAACCGATCCCCTAAAAGCCTTGCCAAACGCATCCCCAAATCGACGTGCGACAGCTAAAGATCTGCGTCCGCAAACGCAAGTCGGCAAAGCGCCGCACGGACCATCAAAAGATTTCATGTGTGCTATCAGCGCCGCCCGCTTCCGTCACTCCCGGTGCTTGCCTAAGACAGGCGACAACACAGGACGGGAGGAACACGGCATGCTGACGATCTATGGGGTTTATCGCTCGCGCGCATCGCGCAATTACTGGATGGCGCGGGAACTCGGCATCCCTTTCCAATCGGTACCGGTCATCCAGGCACGCCGCGTCGCCGATCCGTTGGCTGCTGATGCGCCGATCAACACCAAGTCGCTCGCCTTCCTCGCCGTCAATCCGATGGGGCTGATCCCGGCGATCGAGGATGATGGCGTGGTGCTGACGGAATCGCTTGCCAACAATCTCTATCTCGCGCGCAAGTATGGCGGCCCACTGGCGCCTGCCGATATCGCCGAGGAAGGCTTGATCGGCAACTGGACGATGTGGGCGGCGACCGAGGTCGAGCCGCACACCGTCGAGATCATCCTGACCTACGACTACGGCGCCGAGAACACGGATGAAGGCAAGGCGATGATCGCCAGATGCGTGACGTCGCTCGACAAGGTCTTTGCCCGCATGGAAAGCCACCTCGACGGACGCGACTATCTCGTCGGCGATCGCTTCACCGTCGCCGACCTCAATCTTGCGGAGGTCTTCCGCTACGCCATGAGCCAGACGCAGCTGTTCGACAAGCATCCGCGGGTTTCGGCCTGGCTTGCCCGTTGCCATGCCCGCCCGGCCTTCAAGGCGATGATGGAAGAACGCCTGAAAGAACTGGCGGACTGAGCGGTCAATAAGGGGGGGCCTCCCTGCGATCAGCCCATGGTCGCCGCGTCGAAGCGAACGCGCGGCGCCTTGATGTCGAGCAGGCGCATGCCCTCCTCCACCTCATCACGAACCCAGCGCTTGAACGCCTTGGCGGCCTTGCTTTCGCGCCGTGACGGCGCGCTGACGAAGTAGTGGCCGAAGCCCGTCGGCACCCGGATGCCGAACGGTACCACAAGGCTGCCCTGCGCGATCGCAAAGCCGGCGAGTGTCTGCCAGGCGAGCATCACCCCCTGGCCGGAGATCGCGGCATCGAGCACCAGCGACGCCTCATTGAAGGTGTGGCGCACGTTCACTTCCGCGCCCGAGAGCCCGACTTCGCGGAGCCACACCTCCCAGCTGAACATCGAATGGCCGTCAATAACAGCGGGCAGTTTTAGAATATCTGCAGGCTTCCGAAGCCCTTCGGCCATGGCCGGCGAACAGACCGGAAAAACCTCCTGCTGCAACAGCGGCTCGGATTTCACGCCCGGCCACTCGCCCGTACCAACGCGAATGCCGACATCCACATCCGACGTGTCGAGATTGACGAGCTTTGTCGTCGCGTCGATGCGCAGGCGAATGTCGGGATGGCGTTCGGCAAAACGGTTGAGCCGATAGACCAGCCAGCGGGCGGCAAAGACCGGCGCGACCGAGATGGTCAGCACCGACTCGTCGCGGCGGCGCGCTGAAGCCACGGCCTCTGCCAGCTCGTGAAAGGCGTTGCTGATGCGCGCGAGGAAGCGCTCGCCGAAATCGGTGGGCAGGAGGCCGCGCGGGGTGCGCTCGAACAACACGCGGCCGAGCTGGGCCTCCGCCTTGGCAATCTGCTGGCTGACGGCGCCAGGGGTCACGCCCAATTCGTCCGCCGCGGCGGCCAGCGATCCCAGCCTGCCGGCAGCCTCGACGGCGCGCAGCCCGTTCAAATGTACCGTGTTCAGATCTCTCATATAGTTTTTCTAAACACGATCTCTGCCATTCTCAATTGAAAAGATGACAGGACAGGCGGATCATCCAAGCATCGAAAGGATGGTCCGCCATGTTTAGGCTTCTCTCGAAACTGACGCCGCTCAAAACATCCGACGACCGAAAGGACGATGCGCCGCTCGCCTGGGCGCGCGATCCGCTGCAGCATCCGGATCTCGAACGGATGGATGGGCGCGAACTCGGTGACCTGCCCTTCCCGGGCTGGCCGTGGCCACGCACGGCGGAGTGCACCGGCAGCCGCCTCTAGGACCTGCGGCTTTGAAGCTGCACTATGATATGCTGGCCGGATGAGCGACGATCTCGAGCGCAACTTCATCCGTGTCGTCAGGCTGGCGGAGGCCGCAGGCCTGCCCGAAGTGACGATCGGCACGTCCTACGGTACGCCGGCGCTGCTGGTGAAAGACAAGAGTTTTGTGCGCATGAAGGATGGCGAGACGCTGGTCGTCATGTGCGCGCTCGAAGAAAAGGAAATGCTGCTGGAGCTCGACCCGGGGCTCTACTTTCAAACGGATCACTACAAGGGCTGGCCCGCTATGCTGGTGCGGCTTTCGGAAATCGACGACCAAAGCCTAACCGGGCGGCTGGTTGCCGCCTGGCGCGAGAAGGCGCCAAGGCGGCTCGCCGCGAGCTTCCTCGAGCCAGGTCAGGCTCCGCCGCCGACCTTGTAGACCAGGCAGACCTTGCCACCATCCAGTCGCTTCACGTTATCGAGCTGCACATGATGGCGCTCCGCCACGGTGTCGAACAGCGCCTTGCCCTTGCCGACCACGAGCGGGTGGATGGTGAGACGCAGTTCGTCGATCAGGCCGTGGTCCATCAGGCTCGACACCGTGCGCGCGCCGCCGACGACATAGATAGTGCGGCCCGGCGCCTGCCTGAGCGTCTCGAT
The DNA here is from genome assembly GCF_058791875.1 of Ensifer sp. EB106-05-01-XG146. NCBI lineage: Bacteria > Pseudomonadati > Pseudomonadota > Alphaproteobacteria > Hyphomicrobiales > Rhizobiaceae > Ensifer > Ensifer sp. EB106-05-01-XG146. The sequence goes on along the minus strand of NZ_JBYTDX010000001.1, from coordinate 682,955 downwards.
TTCGGAGACGTCGCGCACGATCCTGGCGTTTTCCCATTCGACGTCGGAACGGGTTTTCGAGAGGACATAATGCGGCGTGCCAAGCGCAAAGTCCGTATATTCGATTTCTTCGGGCGTCGGCAACTGGCCGGTGAACTCCAGCGGCGCTTGCGGGTCGCGCTTGATCGCGCTCCAATACTGCTCGTAGCCCGAATACATGCCGTTCCCGAGGACGCAGGCGTCGATCTCGGGCAGGAGGTCGAACGTATCCGACCAGGAATCGACCCAGTCCGTATAGCCATCCGGCCCGTCGATCAGACCGTCGATGGACATCTGCATGCCTGCAACCACCTTGCGCATCGTCATTGTCTCCCTGTTGGCGTTACACGCCAAGGACGCGCGGCAGACAGGAAGCCCGACATCCCAGGCAAAATAATCCTGGTTACGCGAGGGACGTCGCCGAACGGACGGCTCTTCCATTTCCAAGCCGGCGCCTATACCGGTTAAGCGAACAGCCGGACAGGTATTTCCATGATCGTTCGCAACCGCCCCACCCTTTTGAAACTCTTCTTCATCCTCCGGGGTTCGGTCATCCAGCGGATCTTTCCGCAAGTGCTGTTCGTCTTTGCGCTCTCCGCTTTCGTCGTCTGGGCGCACCGCGTCGATCCCGGCCTGGTGCCGAGCGTCAGCAGCGGCCCCTTCGCGTTGCTCGGCATCGCGCTCTCCGTGTTTCTCGGCTTCCGCAACAATGCCTGCTACGACCGCTGGTGGGAGGCGCGGAAGGACTGGGGACAGTTGATCTTCACCGCACGCGACCTCGCCCGCCAGACGCTGATCCTTGCCGGAACCGAGCGGCAGCGCCTGCTCGACATCACGATCGCCTTTGGCCACGCGCTGGTCTGCCATCTGCGGCCGGGAAGCGATGTCGGTAGACCGCTAGCGCGGCTGCCGACAGATCTCGTTGCCGGCTACAAGGCAAGCCGCAACGGACCGGACTTTCTGCTGCGCGAAATGGGCGGCATTCTCGCCGGACTGCACGGAACCGGCACGATCAGCGACTTTCAGTGGGCGCAGCTGGATGGCACGCTCGGCAAGATGTCGGCCATGCTTGCGGCCTGCGAGCGGATCCGCAACACCCCCGTGCCGTTCGGCTATACGCTGCTCCTGCACCGCACCGCCTATCTCTTCTGCTTTCTGCTGCCCTTCGGCTTTGCCGATGCGCTCGGCTGGGCGACGCCCTTCGTCACCGCGCTTGTCGCATACACCTTCTTCGGCCTCGACGCGCTCGGCGACGAACTGGAGGAGCCGTTCGGCGTGTTGCCGAACGACTTGCCGATCGTTGCGCTTGCCGAGACCATCGAAATCAACCTGCGCGAGGCGCTGGGCGAGACCAACCTTCCGCCTCTACCGCAGCCGAAGAACTACATCCTGATGTAGCCGCAACTGCCGAGGCGTCAGACCTTCAGCATCGCCAGCACCCGGGCGACGGCCGGACGTGCCGTCATGCGGTTGCGGTGATCGACGATTCTTGGGAAGCGCGCGGGATCCACACCGTCCGGCTCGATCCAGCCGGCGACGGTGAAGAGATAGGGATCGGCGATCGAATAGCTGTCGCCAAAAACGAACGGCCCTTCGAACATCTTGCTTTCGATCAGTTCGTAGCAGGCGGTCATGTTGGAGGCGACCTTGGCCTTCATCGCCTCATGCGCGGCCGGATCGTCGGCCCAGCGTGCGCCACGGCGGCCATGGGCGTGGGCAATATGCACCGTCGAGCAGAGGTAATTCAGAAACGACTGCAACTGCGCGAAGGCGAAGGCGTCGTTCGCCGGAGCGAGCTTCGCAGCTGGAAAGGCCTGCGCGATATAGGTCAGGATCGCCGGCGTTTCGGTGATGACGCCCCTGTCGGTCACGAGCGCTGGGACCCGCGCCTTCGGGTTCACCGCGAGATAGTCGGGCTTGGTCTGCTCGGCTGTCGAAAAATCGACACGGCGCGCCTCGTATTCGGCGCCCGCTTCTTCCAGCGCGATATGCGAAGCCAGTGAACAGGTTGCGGGGGCGTAGAACAGTTTCAACACTTTGAGCTCTCCTCTGCGATCATGCGGACCGGTTGACGTGATGTCGATGGACCGAACCGGCTCTGTCAATTCCATGGATAGAAGCGGCATGCGAGCGGAGAACCGCACGCTTCCTGCCGTGTCGCTCCAAAGCAAAGACCGGCTGCAGAAGAAAGGAAGTCACCCCGATTGACAAGCAGAAGTGGCAAGGCGCCGCAGATCACTGCCGTCCGCCCTCGTTTAGGGGGGGCCCGGCAGGCTACAACTGCCGGGCCTGCACGTTCACGCGACCAGCGGCTCGCTGCAGCCGGGTACGTCCTCCAGGCGATAATAGACGGGAATACCACGCTCGCGGGCAATGCGCACGTCGTTATCGGCCCCCTTGCTGTCGCCCGGCAGGCGCAGAACCGCCTCGCAAAGCGCCAGCAACCGGCCCGCCACAGGATGAAAAATCTCCTCATAGAGATCGTCACCGATCCGCGCACCGCCAGCCGCATGCCACACCGGCAGCGCCACCCACTCGCCGATCATCGGCACGTGGCCTGCCTTGAACAGCGCATAGGACGGCTCTTCCAGCCGCTTCAGGTTGGCGGCCATTTTCGCCGGGTCGTCCCCGGTTCCCGAACGATAGGGGCCTGCGATCAAGATCAGCATTTTTCTCTCCCGAGATGCTATGAACGATCCAGATTATTCTGGAATAATCGTGATATTTCGTGCAATATCGTGAAGAGTCAAGGAGACATTTCATGCTGACGATACAGAGGCGGGCTTTGATTTCGGCGCGGCTGGCGCGAGATGGCGAGGTCGTCGCCAAGCGCATGGCTGACGAGTTGAACCTGTCCGAGGACACGATCCGGCGCGATCTGCGCGAAATGGCGGCGGAGGGACTGCTGAAGCGCGTGCACGGCGGCGCGCTGCCTCTGGTGCCGCCGCTGCCCAACTTTGCGGCGCGTCAGGAGATCGCCGGCGACGTCAAACGCCGGCTCGGACAAAAGGCGGCTGCGATGATCGAAGCCGGTCAGACAATCTTTCTCGATGGCGGCACGAGCAATGCAGAGATTGCCCGGGCGCTGCCGCGCGACATGCGGCTGACCGTCGTCACCCACAGCCCGACGATCGCCGCCGAACTCGAGCGCCACGAAGCGGAGGTTATCCTGATCGGCGGGCGGCTCTACAAGCATTCGATGGTCGCGACGGGAGCAGCAGCGCTTGCGGCGATTGCCGGCATCCGAGCCGACCTGTTCTTCCTCGGCGTCACCGCCATTCACCCGGCCCACGGTGTTTCAACCGGCGACTTCGAGGAGGCGGCCGTCAAGCGGGCGATCCTCGGCCAGGCCGCGGAAACCTATGTGCTCGCAACGGTGGAAAAATTCGATGCGGTCTCGCCGCACCACGTGGCCGCGATCCCTGAGCTCTCGGGCTTCATCGTTCCCAACGAGATCAGCGACGACATGCTCGCCCCTTATGACGGCACGGACATTGCGATCATCGGCGCTTGATGGCGCACTGCGCCGACAGCGGAACGTCGGGAAAGTGAGCGGGCCGAGACGGCCCGCCACAGTTCAGGCGGCGAAAGCGTCGGTCACTCTGACGTCGCCGACATGGATGCCGTTCCAGTTGTGCATGGAATGGTTGGCCTGCGCCATCAGCGCCGCGTGCAGCTCGGGCTCGTCCCTGAAGAAGCGGGCAAGCGTTGCCGCGACCATGGCTTCGGCAGCCCGGGTCGTACCATCTTCGCACTTCAAAGCGATCGCGATGCCTTTTTCCGGAATGGCGGCGCAGAACACACCTTCCGCCCCGGTCTTGGCAAAGATGCGGCCGGGCGCCGTCTTCATCAGCCGCGTGCAGGCGCGCTTGGTGCCAGCAACGAAAAAGGGCTCGGCCATGCAGGCCTCGATCAGCCGCCGCGAGACGCGGGCGCGCTCGGCTTCAAGGCCGACGCCGGTCGCCATCTTCGCGAAACCGTGTGCGAGCCCCTTCAGCGGCACCGCATAGGTCGGGATCGAGCAGCCGTCGACGCCGCAATTGTCCTTGGCAAGGATCGCACCCGTCAGGCTTTCCATAGCGCCGCGGATTTCGCGCTGCAGCGGATGGTCGTAGCCGACATAACCCTTCACCTCCGTGCCCGAATGGCAGCAGGCACAGATGAAGCCGGAATGTTTGCCGGAGCAATTGTTGTGCAGCGCCGTCGGCGCTTCCAGGCTGCGGGCCTGGCCGATCAGGGTCTTCTGGTCGGACGACCAATGGGCGCCGCATTCGAGCGCCGAGACATCGCGGCCTGCGGCGGCCAGCATCTTGGCGGCCAGTTCCACATGTTCCGGCTCACCGGAATGGGACGAACAAGCAAGCGCCAGTTCCCGGTTGCCGAAGCCGTAGGCGTCGGCCGCGCCGCTTTCCATCAGCGGCAGCGCCTGCATCGCCTTGCAGGCCGAGCGCGGGAAGACGGCGCTGTCGGTTTCGCCCAGCGAGAAGACGGTCCGGCCGTCGCCGTCGACGGCAATGACCACGCCGCGGTGGAGGCTTTCGACGAGGTTTCCGCGGGTAACTTCGACGAGAACGGGATTTGACATGCCTTGCCCTCAAATATCCGAAATTGCTCCGTGCATTTAGCAGGATTTTACCGGCAAGGAACGGAGTTTTCATGAAATTCGCCCGCAGGCTGGCCGCTGCTTTTCTCGTCATCTACCTGCTACCGGCGTTGGCCTCGGCCGGCTGGTGGTACATGCAGGACCGGCCGCAAAGCTGGCGCGACGCCGATTGGTCCTCGGCCGGGATCCTGCCGAAGGCAACGGAAAGCGCGGACGCGGCGATCTACGTGTTCTCGGCGACCACGGGCGGCATGAAGGGTGCTGTCGCGAGCCACGCCTGGATCGTGACCAAGAATGAGGGCGCTGCCACCTACGATCGCTACGACAAGGTCGGCTGGGGCAAACCGATCCGCAAGAACGGCTATCCGGCGGATGCACGCTGGTACTCGAACGAGCCGCGGCTGGTCGTCTCGGTGACCGGCGCTGACGCCACGCGGCTGATCCCGAAGATCGAGGCGGCGATCGCCGCCTACCCTTACGCTTCGCCTGGCGGCTACCGGATCTGGCCCGGCCCGAACTCCAACACCTTCGTCGCCCACGTGCTGCGAACCGTACCGGAACTCGGCGCCGTGCTGCCGCCGGACGCAGTCGGCCGCGACTATCTGCCGGAGGGAAAGCTGTTCCAGATCGATGCCGACGGGCGCGACCTGCACGCGACGCTCTATGGCCTGGCCGGTATCTCCGCGGGTGTTCGCAGCGGCCTCGAGCTGCATTTCTTCGGCCTTGTCGCCGGTTTCGACTTCGCCAATCCCGGCATCAAGGTTCCGGCGATCGGACGCATCGGCATATGATGGTCCAGGCTTGACGGGCCATCGCTTAGGTTGAGCGCCGGTGGTTTGCATTGCATGGTGCGCCGGTCGAATCAGGAGGACGCGCCCGCATGCATGAAATACCGATCAGGAGCTTTGCTGTTTCGGTTGTCGTTCTCCGCCCGGCTGGGAGCACCTTCGAGGTTCTCCTTCTCAAGCGCACCGGAACACTTGCGGGAACCTGGTGCCAAGTCGCCGGCGCGATCGAAGCGAATGAAACGGCCTGGCAGGTGGGCCTGCGCGAAGTCGAGGAGGAAACGGGCCTGCGGCCCGACCGTTTCTATTCCGCCGACATCTGCGAGCAGTTTTACGAGGCCGACCGCAATGCCATTAGCCTGCTGCCCGTCTTCGTCGGCTTTGCAGCCAAGGGCGCCACGGTCCGGCTCAATGCCGAACACAGCGCGTTTCGCTGGGTGAGCTTTGACGAAGCGCTCCGCATGGTGCCCTTTGCCGGGCAAAGGAAAGTGCTGAAGCATATCCGGGACGAGTTCGTCGACAACGAACCGAACCCTTGGCTGCTGATCCAGGAAACGGCGCCGGTCGGATCGGCCGGTTAGGCGAGGCTTGATGCTGAGCCAAGTGCTAAAAATGGAAAAGGGCCGCGCGAGGCGACCCTTCCATGAGTTTTGGCCGTATGACTGGCCCGGGCTTTCAGACCCGAAGGAAGGCGGGGATTATGCCGAGGGCTGCCTCGACACCTTCACCTCTTCCATGCCCTTCACCAAGACCGAAATCTCATTAGACATTGGACCACCTTCCTTTCTGTTCGTTGCTGATGATTTGAAGGTAAGCGATCCATCAGCGATTACAAGGGCGACGATGGTCGAAGATCGTTTTCCTCTTCGCCGCCGATCACAGGCCTGACGATCGTTCCGATCACAGGGACATGATGATCTTGCCGACATGGTCGCCCTGCTCCATCTGGCGATGGCCGTCGGCGACCGCGCTGAAGGGCAGGACGGAATGGATGACCGGCGCGACCTTGCCAGTTTCCAGCAGCGGCCAGACCTTCTCAACCAGACCGTCGCGGATCGCCTGCTTTTCCGCCGCCGTGCGCGGACGTAAGGCCGAGCCCATGACATGCAGCCGCTTGGTCAGGATCGGCGCGATGTTCGCCCCTTCAACCTTGGCGCCGCCGAGGAAGGCGATGATCGACAGACGGCCGTCCTTGGCGAGCGAACCGATGTTGCGGTCGAAATAGCGGCCGCCGACCATGTCGAGAATGACATCGACGCCACGCCCGCCGGTCTCTTCGAGAACGACCGTCTTGAAATCCTCGTCGCGATAGTTGATCGCCCGCTTGGCGCCGAGCGCTTCGCAGGCGCGGCATTTCTCGGTGCTGCCGGCAGTGACGAAGACCTCGGCGCCGAAGGCCCTGGCGAGCTGGATCGCCGTCGTGCCGATGCCGCTGGAGCCGCCATGGATGAGGATGGTTTCGCCCGCTTTCAGCCCGGCCATATCGAAGACATTGGCCCAGACGGTGAAGAAGGTTTCCGGCAGGGCGGCCGCCTTCACGGCGTCATAGCCCCTAGGCCAGGCGAACGCCTGGGTCGCGGGCACCGCCGTATATTCCGCATAGCCGCCGCCATTGGCGAGCGCGCAGACCTTGTCGCCGATCCGGAACCCTTGAGCCCCCTCGCCGAGCGCCACGACTTCTCCCGCCACTTCCAGGCCGAGGATCGGGCTTGCGCCCGGCGGCGGCGGATAGTCGCCCTTGCGCTGCAAAACGTCGGGACGGTTGATGCCCGCCGCCTCCACCCGAACGAGGATGTCGCCCGGCTTGAGCTCTGGCAACGGCCCCTTCGCGAGCACCATGTTTTCAGGCCCGCCCGGGGCTGGAAGGTCGACGAATTGCATTTCCAATGGAAGAGACATGGCACTACCTCGCGAATTCTCAAGGCGCATAGGTAGCGCCGGAAACGCGAGGCGAAAAGGCTGATTGTCGAACGACCGGCCGTCGAAAGCGCAGCTCAGCCGCCGAGTGCATCCATGACAAGACCGGTATCGCTCGCCTTGGCGCGCGACTTGATCTCGGCGATGCGGGCGCTGACGGCCTGGGCGTCGGAGAAAACAAAGCCTTCGGGCAGCCCAAGGACGGCGATCGAGCAGCGCATCAGCGGAAAATCCTTCGCCGAGCCGTCACGGCCGTAGCCGCTGATGCGGCCCTCCGCCTGATGCTCCGGCGAATAGAGCTGGCCTACGTCGGAGCGAAAATCGTCGAGCAGGCGGTTCAGCACCGCTTCCAGCTCCTCGACCGAACAGCCGCTGACACCGACGAAGAAGTCGTCGCCGCCGACATGGCCGAGGAATTTCTCCTCGCCGATGAAATGGCGGCGCAGCAGGGCGGCAAAGAGCGTGATCGCGAGATCGCCCTTCTGGAAACCGTAGGTATCGTTGAAGGGCTTGAAGTCGTCGAAATCGCAATAGCAGAAGTAACGCGCATGATCGCCGTCGAGGATCGCGTCCTGGACATAGTCGCGGATGGCGCGGTTGCCGGGCAGACCCGTCAGCGGATTCTGCTCCTGGGCCATCTTCAATTGTTTTTCGTTGATAATCTTCAAGAGCGACGAGGCCGAGAGCGTGCCGGCGTAGCGCATGTTCTCCGTCAGGATCAGGCAATCGCTGCCGTCCATGCCGGCGAAGATCTTCAGCATTTCATCCGCCGGCGTGTCGAGATCGGCAATCGGCGCCGGGCTGGCGAAGTGCGAAATCCGCCGCTGGTAGATCCGGTTCTTCAGGAGATCGCGGCCGAAAGGGTGATAGATCAACTCCTTGACGTGATACTCGTGCAGGATGCCGCGCGGCTCGCCATTGGCGTTCAGGACCGGGAAGAATCCCTGGCGCGGATTGCGCCGGAAGAGATCGAAGACGGAATCGAGTTCGTCACTTTCGCGAACGGTCGGCAGTTGCTCGATCTGCTTGCGGATCAGGATGCCGTCCAGCGAAGACGAGGACCGCCGGCTGGCGACGCTCTGGTCGAGATGCGGATAGGCAGGCAGAAGTTCGCTCAGATGCGTCGTCGGCCGGGCGACGTAATAACCCTGCACCAGATCGCAACCGAGGTCGCGACAGGTCAGAAACTCCGCCTCCGTCTCCACACCTTCGGCAATCACCCGCGTGCCGAGCACATGGGCGGTGTTGACCGTGTGGCGGACGAGATGGCGCTTGCGGGCATCGGCCTCGATGCCCGAGACGAAGTGTCTGTCGATCTTCACATAGTCGACCGGCTGGTCGCAGAGCAGCTTCAGCCCGTTGAAGCCGGCGCCGAAATCGTCAATCGCCAGCTTGAAACCGGCAAGCCGGAGATCACGCACGAGGGCCGAGAAATCCGGCATCTTGCCGCCATCGAAGCGCTCGGAAAGCTCGAAACAGAGTGCCGACGGGGCGATATTGGCGCGCTTCAAGTGGTTGACGAGGCGTTCGACGATGTCGCCTTCACCGCCAACGAGGCGTGAGTCGAAGTTGAGGAACAGCGTGCGTGCGGAATGATCGGGCAGCGTCGCAAAGCCGGCGACGGCGCGACTGTTGATCATGTGTTCGAGCGCCAGCAGCTGCCCTTCTTCTTCCGCCTTGTCGAGCAGCTCCAGCGGCGAGGCAAAGCCGAGTTTCTGAAAGCCGCGCATCAGGGATTCGTAGCCGAAGACGGTGCCGGTCGCCGCTTCTGCGATCGGCTGGAAGGCGGTTTCGATCACCAGCTTGGCGAGCGTTACGATCTGGTCGTCGCCAAACCGGCGCAACGAGAGAATTTCGGCGGGGGCGGCGGACATGCCGGGCTCCAGAAATATGGGACGGACGGTCGAACGCCGGCAGCATGGCCAGCAAGCGTCAACGAAGTCTTTCCCCATTATGAAGCTTTGATGAAAGCTATGTGACAGCCGCAACTGCGCCAATCAGATGCAAACACTCTAATGAAATCAGTAGTTTCATGAGCAAGTCCTGCGATCGGTCGGCGTCTGCCCCATCCTGACCGTCGCGCCAGGATGGTTCAGACGAGAACGAGCAATGTCAGGTATCCGGCACCGATGACCAGGCAGAGCGGACCGTAGATGCGACGGTCGAGCGTCACGAAGGGCTCCGTGCCGTGGCGTTGGTGGAACGCGGTGGTGAAGGCCAGGAGGCCACGGGCGACGAAGATGGCGGCAAGCCCCGCAAGGCCGCCATGGCCGAGGATCGGCGGCAAAAGCCCTGCAAAGACGGGCGTCACGGACAATGGCAGGAGCGCCGCCGCAAAGAGGAGTACGACGACGACCAGCGTCAGCCAGACCGGCGGCATCGCCGACCGGTGCTTCGTGCCGACCACCGTGCGGACAAGCGTTTCTTCGTCGTCACAGGGCCAAAGTCCGCCGAACGCCCAGTAGGCATGCAGCCCGGCGATACCGGAAAGAACGAGGAAAAGCAGGATCGCGATTGCCGCCAACATGATGGGTTCCTTGCTTGCCTGTGGGCGGACCGCCTCAAGCGGTCACGGTTGAGGGAGACCCTTTGCCCGACCGCACGCCGATCGCCGCGAGCGCGGCCATGAGGAGAAAGGCCGCCCATTGCGGCGTGGTCGAGAGAGAACCGAGATAGGCAAACCCGTAGCCGATGAAGAGCACCGCATAGGCGAGATATTGCACGATCACCGCAGCGGCCAACGGCGCACGGTAACGCCCGTTCACGGCGGCAAACAGCAGGGCGATACTGTTGATCAGGAGGATGGCGCTCGTCGCGTGCCAGAGAAGCGAGACATAGGTTTTAAGCAGCGCCGAGGGGCTGCTTGCAAGCAAAGGCACATGCACCTCCGGCCCGCCGGCAAAGAGATGAATGCCCGTTGTCGCCAGGGACAGGATGCCCGCTGCCAGAAGCCATTTGCTCATGCCTTCGCCTCCAATCTTCACCATACGGCAGCGTATGTACGCGACCTGGTTGCATCAGTCAATACGCTGACGTATGGAAGGCCATGACGACAAAAAGTACCCTCACGAGCGATGATTGGATCAAGGCCGCCTTCCGCGCACTGACGACCGGCGGCGTGCAGGCGATCCGGGCCGAGGCGATCGCCCGCGACCTGAAGGTGAGCAAGGGCTCCTTCTACTGGCATTTCAAGGATGTGCCGGATCTTAAGGCAAAGATGCTTGCCCATTGGGCGCGCGAAGCGACAGACGCGATCATCGCGGAAATCGAAGCCGTGGAAGTAACGGCGCAGGAGCGATTGCGGTTGCTGGTGCATGCCGCGACCGACGAACGCAGCCTTCCCTATGGCGGCTTGCTGACGGACGGCGCGGTCCGCGAATGGGCGCGCTTCGACACCATGGCCGCCATGACCCTTAAGTCCGTCGACGAACGCCGCCTTGGCTACATTGCCGACCTGCTCGGTCATTGCGGATTTTCGTCAAGTGAGAGCCACAGCGGCGCCAGCGCGCTCTACGGCGCGCTGATCGGACTTGAGGCGCTCGCTGCAAACGGTCTTGCCGATCTTCGCGGCGATCTGCTCCGGCTGCTCGAGGCGCTGCTCGGCAGCACCTCGCGCTAAACTCAGCCCTTGGCCAGAACGCCGAAGGCGATCAGCGACAAGCCCTGCATGACGAGGTCGACGGCGAGAAACAGGCCGAGGATCCAGAGGCTGTTGACCGGCCAGCCGGCAGCGATGATCAGGCCGGCCACAAGCGTGACCAGACCGCCGAGTGCAACCCAGCCCCAGCCCTGCAGCGGCCTGAGCTTCAGGCCAGCCCAGATGCGGAAGCAACCCGCGACGATCAAGGCGATCGCCATGATAAAGGTGAGGAAGGACGAGGCGAGCACGGGATTGATGAAGGCAAAAAGGCCGGCGATCGTATAGCAGGCGCCGCTCAGGCCCCAGTAGAGCACGCTGTCCCAGCCCTTTACCTGAAAGGCGTGGGCGAGATTGAACAGCCCGCCGACCAGCATGATGATCCCGACATAATAGACGGACGCGACCGTCGCCATCAGCAGATTGCCGAAGGCAAGGCCGCCGCACATGATCAACAGCACGCCGAGGGCGACGAACCACCCCCATTTACCGGCAACCGCTGACTTGTCGGCTCGATCGAATGCGTGGGTCATCTCAACCTCCAGTCCTTTGCAACGCGAGATCGCTAACGCGGGGATTGAGCCGGATTTCTGCACAAAAGGAAAGTGAAAACACAGTCGATTTTTATTGATTGATGAGTCAATCAAAAATAGACTGATCATCGTCAAGGGAGAGACGGATGCCAAAGGTCGGGATGGAACCGGTGCGCCGCAAGGCGCTGGTCGACGCAGCGCTGCGCGTGATCGGCGATCAGGGCACGCTTGCCGTCACCATGTCCGAGATCGCCCGCCACGCCGGCGTTTCCCCTGCCCTTGCCCACCACTATTTCGGCAGCAAGGAACAATTGCTGATCGAGACCATCCGCAGCCTTCTAAGGCAATTGCGCGACGACACGGTGACGGCGCTCCGCACCGTGGCAGGCCCGCGCGAAAGGCTGAGCGCGCTCATCCGCGTCTCCTTCCAGGCAAGCCAGTTCGCCCCTGATACGATCGCCGCCTGGCTTGCCTTTTACTCGGAAGCGCAGCGCTCGGAAGAGGTGCGGCGGCTGCTCGTGGTCTATGCCCGGCGCCTGCGATCCAATCTGCTGGCGAGCCTCAAGACGCTTTGTGCCGATGATGACGCGGAACGCATCGCCGAAGGCGCAGCTGCGATGATCGACGGGCTCTATATCCGCCAGAGTCTGCGCTCCGCGCCGATCAGCATCGAGGCTTCGATCGCGCTCACCGAAGACTATGTCACCTCGCACATCGATCGGCTCACATACCAGGGAACGGCCGCATGACCGCAAGACCGAACATCCTGATCATCATGGTCGACCAGCTGAACGGAAAGTTCTTTCCCGACGGACCGGCCGCGTTCCTGCATGCGCCGCACCTGAAGGCACTCGCCGCCCGCTCGGCCCGGTTCCGCAACAATTACACCTCGTCGCCGCTCTGCGCCCCTGCCCGCGCCTCGTTCATGGCCGGGCAACTGCCGAGTCGCACCCGCGTCTACGACAACGCCGCCGAGTACCAGTCGTCGATCCCGACCTATGCACACCACCTGCGCCGCGCCGGCTACTACACGGCCCTGTCGGGCAAGATGCATTTCGTCGGCCCGGACCAGCTGCACGGCTTCGAGGAACGGCTGACGACCGACATCTACCCGGCCGATTTCGGCTGGACGCCGGACTATCGCAAGCCCGGCGAGCGCATCGACTGGTGGTACCACAATCTCGGCTCGGTCACCGGCGCCGGCGTCGCCGAGATCACCAACCAGATGGAATATGACGACGAGGTCGCCTTCCTTGCCAACCAGAAGCTCTACCAGCTGTCGCGCGAAAACGATGACGCGGAGCGCCGCCCCTGGTGCCTGACAGTCTCGTTCACCCACCCGCACGACCCTTACGTGGCGCGAAAGAAGTTCTGGGACCTCTACGAGGATTGCGAGCATCTGTTGCCCGAGGTCGGCATGCTGCCGGACGACCGGCAGGATCCGCATTCCAAGCGCATCATGCATTCCTGCGACTACGTCAATTTTGACCTGACGGAAGACAACATCCGCCGCTCGCGCCGCGCCTATTTCGCCAACATTTCCTATCTTGACGAAAAGGTCGGCGAACTTCTGGATACGTTGACGCGCACCCGCATGCTCGACGACACGCTGATCCTCTTCTGCTCGGATCACGGCGATATGCTTGGCGAGCGCGGCCTGTGGTTCAAGATGAACTTCTTCGAGGGTTCTGCCCGCGTGCCGCTGATGGTCGCCGGACCGGGTGTGACGCCCGGCCTGCATTTGGCGCCGACCTCCAATCTCGACGTGACGCCGACGCTTGCCGACCTCGCCGGCATTACCATGGACGAGGTCAAGCCCTGGACCGATGGCATCAGCCTGGTGCCCATGATCAACGGCGAGGAGCGCTCAGAGCCGGTGCTGATGGAATATGCGGCGGAAGCCTCCTACGCGCCGCTGGTCGCCATCCGCGAAGGCAAATGGAAATACATCCACTGTGCGCTCGATCCCGACCAGCTCTACGATCTCGAAGCGGATCCGCTGGAACTGACAAACCTCGCTGCCAAGCCCGAAACGCCGGTACAGGCGGCAACCCTGCAGGCGTTCCAGGACATGTGCGCCGCCCATTGGGACATGGAAGGTTTCGATGCGGCCGTGCGCGAAAGCCAGGCCCGGCGCTGGGTGGTCTACGAGGCGCTCCGGAACGGCGCCTATTACCCCTGGGATCACCAGCCGCTGCAGAAGGCATCCGAGCGCTACATGCGCAACCATATGAACCTCGACAATCTCGAGGAATCCAAACGCTATCCGCGGGGAGAATGACATGAAAGCCCAACCGCAAGCCTCGCACTTCATCGACGGCGAATATGTCGAGGACATCGAAGGCACTGTCATCGAGAGCATCTACCCGGCGACCGGCGAAGTGATCGCCCGGCTGCATGCGGCAACGCCGGCGATCGTCGAAAAGGCGATTGCCGCTGCCAAGCGCGCCCAGCCGGAATGGGCGGCTATGAGCCCGACGGCGCGCGGCCGGGTCCTTAAGCGCGCCGCCGAGATCATGCGCGAGCGCAACCGCGAGCTCTCCGAGCTCGAAACGCTCGACACCGGCAAGCCGATCCAGGAGACGATCGTCGCGGATCCGACCTCCGGCGCCGACAGTTTCGAGTTCTTCGGCGGCGTCATCGCCACCGCCCTCAATGGCGACTACATCCCGCTTGGCGGCGACTTTGCCTATACCAAGCGCGTGCCGCTTGGCGTCTGCGTCGGGATCGGCGCCTGGAACTATCCGCAGCAGATCGCCTGCTGGAAGGGCGCGCCGGCGCTCGCCGCCGGCAACGCCATGGTCTTCAAGCCCTCGGAAAACACGCCGCTCGGCGCCCTGAAGATCGCCGAAATTCTCGTCGAAGCCGGTCTGCCGAAGGGCCTCTACAATGTCATCCAGGGCGATCGCACCACCGGGCCCCTGCTCGTCAACCATCCTGACGTCGCCAAGGTGTCGCTGACAGGCTCGGTCCCGACCGGCAAGAAGGTGGCGGGTGCAGCAGCGGCCGAACTCAAGCACGTCACCATGGAACTCGGCGGGAAGTCGCCGCTGATCGTCTTTGACGATGCCGACCTCGAAAGCGCCATCGGCGGCGCCATGCTCGGCAATTTCTATTCGACCGGGCAGGTCTGCTCGAACGGCACCCGCGTCTTCGTGCACAAGGGCATCAAGGAACAGTTCCTGACGCGGCTCAAAGCCCGCACCGAGGCGATCGTCATCGGCGACCCGATGGACGAGGCAACGCAGCTCGGGCCGATGGTCTCGGCGCCGCAGCGCGACAAGGTCTTCTCCTATATCGAGAAGGGCAAGGCCGAAGGTGCGCGACTGGTGACCGGTGGCGGCATTCCGAATGCGGTCAATGCCGAAGGCACCTATATCCAGCCGACGGTCTTTGCCGACGTCACCGACGGGATGACGATCGCGCGCGAGGAAATCTTCGGGCCTGTCATGTGCGTGCTCGACTTCGACGACGAGGCCGAGGTGATCGCCCGCGCCAATGCCACCGAATTCGGCCTTTCGGCCGGCGTCTTCACCGCCGACATTACCCGCGCCCACCGCGTCGTCGACCAGCTGGAGGCCGGTACGCTGTGGATCAACACCTACAATCTCTGCCCGGTGGAAATCCCCTTCGGCGGCTCCAAGCAATCCGGCTTCGGCCGCGAGAATTCGGTCGCGGCGCTCAACCATTATAGCGAGCTGAAGACCGTCTATGTCGGCATGGGACCGGTGCAGGCGCCGTATTGAGTATTGGGGCTGCGGCCGCCCCCCTTGAGAGGCGGCTGTTTTACCTCCCTCATCCTCGGGCGAGCGTAGCGAGCTCCGGGGATCCAGCAGCGCCACATCGGTGACGCACAAGAGTCTTCAAGCGACAGACGTCGCTTGGCTGACTTCCTGTGACAGGCACGGGAATGAGGGGCCGAGAGAGCAGCGCAAGACCAGCCGGTTCTAGAGACGCTAGAGAAAGACGACGCTTATGCAGGCAGATTACATCATCATCGGCTCCGGCTCCGCCGGCTCGGCGCTCGCCTATCGCCTCTCAGAAGACGGCAAGAATACCGTCCTGGTGCTGGAATATGGCGGCACGGATGCGGGGCCGTTCATCCAGATGCCGGCAGCGCTTGCCTGGCCGATGAGCATGAAGCGCTACAACTGGGGCTATCTGTCTGAGCCTGAGCCGAACCTCAACAACCGCCGCATCACCGCGCCACGCGGCAAGGTGATCGGCGGCTCCTCCTCGATCAACGGCCTCGTCTATGTGCGCGGCCATGCGGAAGACTTCAACCGCTGGGAAGAACTCGGCGCGCGCGGCTGGGCCTATGCGGATGTGCTGCCCTATTTCAAGCGCATGGAAAACAGCCACGGCGGCGAAGCCGGCTGGCGCGGAACCGACGGACCGCTGCACGTTAAACGCGGCCCGGTCCACAATCCGCTGTTCCATGCCTTTATCGAGGCCGGCCAGCAAGCCGGCTTCGAACTCACCGATGACTATAACGGCTCGAAGCAGGAAGGCTTCGGGCTGATGGAGCAGACCGTCTGGCAGGGCCGGCGCTGGTCGGCGGCAAACGCCTATCTGAAGCCGGCGATGAAGCGGCAGAACGTGTCGCTCGTGCGTTGCTTCGCCCGTCGGATCATCATCGAGAACGGCCGGGCGAGTGGGGTCGAGATCGAGCGCGGCGGCAAGATCGAGGTCGTCAAGGCCAACCGTGAGGTCGTCGTCTCGGCCTCCTCGTTCAATTCGCCGAAGCTCTTGATGCTCTCGGGCATCGGCCCGGCCGAGCACCTGAAGGACATGGGCATCGAGGTGAAGGTTGACCGACCAGGCGTGGGCGCAAACCTTCAGGACCATATGGAGTTCTATTTCCAGCAGATTTCGACCAAGCCCGTGTCGCTCTATTCCTGGCTGCCCTGGTTCTGGCAAGGCGTTGCCGGCGCGCAGTGGCTGTTCTTCAAGAAGGGCCTCGGCATTTCCAACCAGTTCGAGGCCTGCGCCTTCCTGCGCTCGGCCTCCGGCGTCAAGCAGCCAGATATCCAGTACCACTTCCTGCCGGTGGCGATCAGCTACGACGGCAAGGCGGCCGCCAACACCCACGGCTTCCAGGTGCATGTCGGCTACAACCTCTCGAAGTCGCGCGGCAACGTCACGCTGCGCTCCTCCGATCCGATGGCCGACCCCGTCATCCGCTTCAACTATATGAGCCACCCGGAGGACTGGGAGAAGTTCCGCCACTGCGTGCGCCTCACCCGCGAGATCTTCGGCCAGAAAGCCTTCGACCACTATCGCGGTCCGGAGATCCAGCCGGGCGAGAAAGTCCAGTCGGACGAACAGATCGACGCGTTCCTGCGCGAGCATCTGGAAAGCGCCTACCACCCCTGCGGCACCTGCCGGATGGGTGCCAAGGACGACCCGATGGCGGTGGTCGATCCGGAGACCCGCGTCATCGGTGTCGAAGGCCTTCGTGTGGCCGACAGCTCGATCTTCCCGCACGTGACCTACGGCAACTTGAACAGCCCGTCGATCATGACCGGCGAGAAGGCGGCCGACCACATTCTCGGCAAGCAGCCCCTCGCCAGATCGAACCAGGAACCGTGGATCAACCCGCGCTGGCAGGTCAGCGACAGATAGTTCGCCGCAAGGCGAACTTTTTTGCCGGCGACCGACAGCCGCATGTCACATTCGCCGGTGTTATCTTGTCTTGTCTTCTCGAGTGCTTGAGATGAAGGAGACGAAGATGACAGCGAAGCCCGATCCGCATGGGAACGCCGCAGCGGTGATGCCATCATGGCCCCGTGTGCGCGCTAGCCATTTCGGGGCCGGCCGCGCCATATCGCAGCGGGGCGCGTGATGGCCGGGATGACCGACGAAGACGTCAGAACGACCTTCGGCGCGGTACGCCCGCGACTGATCCGCATCGCCTATCGCATGCTGGGCTCCGTCAGCGAAGCCGAAGATGTCGTACAGGAAGCATTCCTGCGCTGGCTGAACGCCGACCGTGCGGCCGTCAAAGAACCATCGGCGTTTCTGGGCCGGATCGTGACACGCCTTTGCCTCAACCAGTTGAAGTCGGCACGGCGGCGGCGCGAAACCTACCTCGGGCCATGGCTGCCGGAACCGGTCGTCGAGCAGTGCGACGAACTAGACGACATTACCCTGCCTCTGATGATGGCACTGGAACGCCTGTCGCCGCTGGAACGAGCGGCCTTCCTGCTGCACGACGTCTTCGGTGTCAGCTTCGATGAAATCGGCGAGACGCTCGGCCGCAAGGCAGCAACCTGCCGTCAACTGGCCAGCCGTGCCCGTGTCAATGTCCGCGAGACCCGCCGCCGATTTGCGATGCCACGGGAACAGGGCATGGAAATCGCCGCCGCCTTCTTTGCCGCTTCCCGTGGCGGCGATTTGCACAAGCTTCGTTCGCTGCTTGCGACCGGCGCGATCGTCTATGCCGACGGCGGCGGCAAGACAGTGGCGCCAAGACGGCCGATCGTCGGAATAGACGAGGTGATAATGCTGCACGCCTCGCTGAGGCTGATCTTTGCCCGGGCGATGTCGCGGCTCGTGCGTTACGAATTCATCAATGGGCTGCCTGGTTTTATCACCATCGAAGACGGGGTCCTGCAGACCACCGCGATCGAGATCGAGCGGGATAGAATCACCGTCATCTATGTCACGCGCAATCCGGACAAGCTAAAACACCTCCCAGAAGCGCTGACATATCTCGATGCTCCGGCCGTTCATTGAGCGACGGGTGACCGCGCCCTAACGATCGCGCCCCCGCGCACAGGCACCAGAGCCGACAGCTCTGCTGATCGCCCCTGCTCCAAACAAACTTAACCTGCCACGCGCCGAAGGCGCGTGCCTCTACTCGCTCGGCAGGCCCAACACCAAACCATAGGAGACCAAACCATGAGCAACATATGCATTGCCGTCATCTACCACAGCGGATACGGGCACACGGCACGCCAGGCCAGGGCTGTTAAAGCCGGTATCGAGCGCGTCGACGGCGCACAAGGTCTGCTCCTAGCGGTTGAGGATGCACCGGCACGCTGGAACGATCTCCGCTCGGCCGAGGCGATCATTTTCGGCACGCCGACCTATGTCGGAGGCCAGTCAGCCGCGTTCAAGTCATTTCAGGAAGCGAGTTCCAGTGCCGTGATGGCCAAGGGCTACCTTTGGAAAAACAAGTTTGCTGCCGGTTTCACCAACTCGGGAACCGCCTCGGGCGATAAACTCGCGACGCTGATGCAACTTGCTCTCTTTGCTGCCCAGCATGGCATGCACTGGATCAACCTCGACCTACCACCGGCCAACCACTCGACCAAAGGATCACCTGACGATCTCAACCGGCTTGGCTTCTGGCTGGGCGCCGGCGCCCAGTCCTATGTCGACCAGGGCGCCGATCTGGCGCCGCCACCATCCGATCTTGAGACGGCAAGTCATCTCGGCCAACGCGTGGCCGAGACAACGCTGCAGTTCGTGCGAGGAAGAACGGTCGAACAGGAGCCTGCCCTTCCTGCGTGGAGAACGGCAGGCGAGCGATAGGATCAGCGTCAGAGAAAGCCGATCCAGCGGCCGGCGAGCAGAGCACCCAGCCATGTGACCAAGGAGGCAAGCGCCTGCGCACGCAGGCGCAACGCAACCGCTCCCCCTGCGCGCGCGACCGACCAGGCCGTACCCGCGCGGACCGACAGTGCATTGAGCGTTCCGATTGCCAGCAGCGCGAGCTTGGTCAGAAACGCCGGATTGGCGAGATAGGCCGAAGGCCTGACGCTGAAGAGGCAAAAGCCGGTGACGATCGCGATCGCCAGGCCGATCGCAGCCGCTTGCGCCAGAAAGGGTCCAAGCACCGCGACGGGCGCATCACCGACAAGCCCGAGCAGCCTCAGATCAAGCGGTACGATCGCGCCGATGAGCAGGCCGATCGCGAGAATATGAGCCGCGTTGACCACAAGATAGAGGATCGCCGAGCGTCTGAGCGCCGCGCCCACCGGCCAGCCGGCGATCCACTCGACGAGTTCCGCGCCGCTCATCCACCGGCCCGGATGCGTTCCGGATAGATGTCATAGGTCTTGCCGGCGACCGTGATGCGCACCGCCTTCATGCGCTTTTCGTTCGGGTCGAGCGAACGGTTGCCGAGAACGATGATCTCGTCACCGGCCTTGGCCGATCCCTCGACAAAGCCTGAGCGCTCCGTCTGGCGGGGATTGCCGAGTTCGACGTGCCACATGCCATCCGTGGACGACTCCACCTGTAAGGTCGGATGCGGCGGCGCCATCGAGAGCTCGCGGATGGTGCCCTTGAGCTCGATCTGGTCGGCCTCGGCCCAGGACCATCCGTGATGGGCATAGGCGCCGGTAACCAGAAGCCCCGTCAGGATGATTGCGACAACGCCACGGCGTGAAATGGCATTCAACATGTCCCTGCTCCTTCGCCTGTTTCGGAGAGGTGGCAGCTTGAACCCGAAGAGCGGTTTGCGAAAGGACGCGGTCTTCAACACTTCTTGAGCATCGCAGACAGCCACCGCCTATGGTTGCGATAATCTTGGGTTGCGCGAACTTTAATCAACAGCTTAAAATTTAGCCATTCTTAATCTCCGGTTGTTATGTCTATATGAGACGGAGTGAACGCTGGGCGAACATGCCATGACGGCAGTTTCGCCGCGTAATATCGCGTGCTCCATCCCATCATCGACATCACTCCCCTGCCAAGGCGAGCTCACTTACCGATGCCTTTGCGGCCGTGCCCGCGGCCATCGGCCGAGGATGATTTGCCTTGCGGGCAACCGCGGAGCGTTATTCATGACAATCAAAGCACGCCTGCTCGTCTGTCTGTCCCTGCTCGCCGTCGCCATGCTGGTCATGATCGTTACGGCCTTCAGTGCGCTGACTTCCATCTCCAAACGCACCGAATCGATTATCGCCGACCGGTTGCTGCCGGTCGACCACTTGAAGACGGTGTCCGACATGTATGCGGTCGAAATCGTCGACACGACCCATAAGGTCCGCAGCGGCGCCCTGGACTGGGCGGCCGGCGCAAAAGCGATCGACACGGCGCTTGCGACCATCGATACGCGCTGGCGCACCTACGAAGCCACACGGCTCACGCCGGAGGAAAAGACGCTGACCGAGATTTTCGACAGGGCGCGCATCGCAAGTGATGCGTCGATCCGCGATCTCGTGCAGATCATGCAACGTCAGGACAAGGCCGAACTCGAACGCTTTGTCGATACCAAGCTCTACTCATCAGTCGATCCCCTCGCCGCGCCAATCAGCGACTTGATCAAGCTGCAGCTTTCCGAGGCTAACGGCGAGCTCGAAGCGGCGAATGCCGAGAAGGACAACCTGACACTCTGGCAAAGCGTGATTGCAGGCTTCGCCCTGCTCATGCTTGGCGCGACCGTCTGGTTCGTCATTGCCGGCCTGCTGCGCCCGCTGACGAGCCTGCGCGAAGCCATGCGCCAGCTTGCCGCCGGCAATCTCAAGGCACTGATCTTCGGCGAAGGTCGCCGCGACGAAATCGGCCAGATGGCCGGCGCTGTCGCCGTCTTCCGAGACAATGCGCTGGAACGCGAGCGGCTGGAGCAAGAGGCCGAAGCCGGTCGTTCGCTGTCGGAACGCGAGCGTGAACAGCGCGAGGCACAGAAGGCGAAAGAGGCGGCCGAGGTCCGGGCGGCAGTCAGCGCGCTCGGCTTTGGTCTCGATCGCCTTGCCGAAGGTGATCTGACCTTCCGCATCGACACGCCGCTTGCAGAACGGCTCGACGCGCTGCGAACCAACTTCAATAGCTCGGTCACCAACCTCGAAGAGGCACTGCGCTCGGTCGGGGAGAATGCCCGCAGCATCAATGCCGGCGCCAGCGAAATCCGCTCCGCCGCCGGCGACCTCTCCAAGCGCACGGAACAACAGGCCGCCTCGGTCGAGGAAACCGCAGCCGCGCTCGACCAGATCGCCACCACCGTCGCCGATGCCAGCCGGCGCGCGGAAGAGGCGGGCACGCTTGTCATCCGCACCCGTGGTGCTGCGGAGAAATCCGGCGAAATCGTCGGCAATGCCGTCACCGCCATGAGCGGCATCGAAGCCTCGTCGCGGGAGATCTCCAGCATCATCGGCGTGATCGACGACATCGCCTTCCAGACGAACCTCCTGGCGCTCAACGCCGGCGTCGAGGCGGCTCGCGCCGGTGAGGCGGGCAAGGGTTTTGCCGTCGTCGCCCAGGAAGTGCGCGAGCTTGCCCAGCGCTCGGCTCAGGCTGCCAAGGAGATCAAGGTGCTGATCGCCACATCCGGCCAGCAGGTCAAATCCGGCGTCACCCTGGTGCGAGAGACCGGCGCGGCACTCGAAAGCATCATCGTCGAGGTCAAGGAGATCAGCAACCACGTGACGGCGATCGTCGAAAGCGCCCGCGAACAGGCAGCCGGCATCCAGCAGATCAATACGGCGGTGAATGCCATCGACCAGGGCACGCAGCAGAATGCGGCGATGGTGGAGCAATCGACCGCCGCCAGCCACAGCCTTGCCCGCGAGGCCGGCGCGCTCAACGACCTCCTGATGCGCTTCAGGACCGGCATCGGCTCTTCGGCAGGACCACGCCTCGTGGCAAGTGGTGCCACGGAAAGTGCAGCCCCCTCGCCCGCACGTGCGTTGACCCGCAAGCTCGCCGGCGCCTATCGCGGCGGCGCGCGACCACAGGAGGACGGCTGGGCGGAGTTCTGACGATCAGGCTTCGGCCGCAAAACAAGGAGACGCGAGCCGCAGGGTTCGCGTCTCTAGCTTTTGCCACATACAGTATTAAATCTAGTAAATTACTAGCCTATATTCGGTTTTTCGCTGCTTTTCGATCTGAGAGGCAGATTTGCTCCAAACAAACAGCATTAGAAACCGCTATTTCTGTCCATTGTCCTGTTCGGCTGCGATATTCCGCCCAAGTTGGAACAGGACGCAGCCATGACCACGTCATCCCTCGAAACCACCGCCAAGGCACTGAACGAGAGGCTCGAAAGCCTGGATCTCGCCGGGCGGCTGGCGCTCGTTGCAAGCCTTGAAGGGCGGGCAGTCTTCACGACCTCGCTCGGCATCGAGGATCAGGTGATTACCGCCGCGATCGGCAAGAACAAGCTTGCCGTCGATGTCGTCACGCTTCAGACCGGTCGTCTCTTCGATGAGACCGCGGCGCTGATCGACAAGACGGAAGAAGCCTACGACATCCTGATCAAGCGCTACCATCCGGAAAAGGCCGACATCGACGCCTATGCGGCGCGCTACGGTCTCAACGGTTTCTATGAAAGCGTCGAAGCGCGACATGCCTGTTGCGACGTGCGCAAGCTGAAGCCGCTTGCGCGCGCACTCGAAGGAGCAAGCTTCTGGGTTACCGGGCTGCGCCGCGGCCAGTCGGGCAACCGTGCCTCCACGCCCTTTGCCGAGGCAGATGCCGAACGCGGCCTGATCAAGATCAATCCGCTGGCCGACTGGGACATCGAGACCATCAACAGCTACGTCGCCACGCACGCCGTTCCGGTCAACCCGCTGCACGCCCGCGGCTATCCCTCGATCGGCTGCGAGCCCTGCACCCGCGCCATCAAGCCCGGCGAGCCCGAACGCGCCGGCCGCTGGTGGTGGGAGAACGACGAGAAGCGCGAATGTGGTCTGCATGTTCCCGAGGCCGCCGCAAGCTCCATCATCCCCAATTCGAGCAGCGCCGCCTGAGGCTGGCGCGCTCATCCGAAGACAAATCCTCCCGGAGACTGAAATGCCCCACATCCATCCGGAAACGGAACTGCATAATCCGCAGAGTGCCAAGCCGCCGCTCGATCCGCATCTGAAGGCGCTGGAAAACGAAGCGATCCACATCTTCCGCGAAGTGGCCGCCGAGTTCGAGCGCCCGGTCATGCTTTATTCGATCGGCAAGGATTCCTCGGTTCTCTTGCATCTGGCACGCAAGGCCTTCTATCCCGGCCGCGTTCCCTTCCCGCTGCTGCACGTCAACACCGGCTGGAAATTCGCCGAGATGATCGCGTTCCGCAACGAGATCGTCGAGCGCTACGACCTTGACCTGATCGAGCACGTCAATCCGCGCGGTGCCGCCGAGAACGTCACGCCGTTCACCCACGGTTCGGCGCTCTATACGGACATCATGAAGACCGAGGCACTGCGCCAGGCGCTCGACGCCGGCCAGTTCGATGCTGCCTTCGGCGGCGCGCGTCGCGACGAAGAGGCGAGCCGCGCCAAGGAGCGCATCTACTCCTTCCGCACGCCCGACCACCGCTGGGACCCGCGCAACCAGCGTCCGGAACTCTGGAACGTCTACAACGGCATGATCCGCAAGGGCGAGAGCGTGCGCGCCTTCCCGCTGTCCAACTGGACCGAGGTCGATATCTGGCGCTACATCCAGGCCGAAGACATTCCGATCGTACCGCTCTACTTTGCTGAAAAGCGCCCGATCGTCGAACGCGACGGCATGATGATCCTCGCCGAAGACCCGCGCCTCGAACTTTTGCCTGGCGAGACCAAGCGCGAAGAAGTCATCCGCTTCCGCACGCTCGGCTGCTTCCCGCTGACCGGCGCCATCCGTTCGACCGCGACGACGCTCGACGACATCATCTCCGAACTCGAAACCGCGACCGTTTCCGAACGCCAGGGCCGCGCCATCGACCGTGACCAATCCGGCTCGATGGAAAAGAAGAAGCGCGAAGGATATTTCTGATGACCGCACCCGCAACCGCGAATGCCGTCGAGCACGTTGCAGCTGGCGAAGTTCTCGCTTTCCCGGCGCAGGAGCCGGCGCGCGCCACCCGTGACAGCCGTCCCCTTCGGCTCATCACCTGCGGCTCGGTCGACGACGGCAAGTCGACACTGATCGGCCGCCTGCTCTGGGACACCAAGGCGGTCAAGGAAGACCAGGCAGCGACGCTTCAGCGCGATTCCAAAGGCAAGCAGAACGATCTTGGCCTTCCCGATTTCGCGCTGCTGCTCGACGGGCTGCAGGCCGAGCGCGAACAGGGCATCACCATTGATGTCGCTTATCGCTACTTCTCGACCGACAAGCGCTCGTTCATCGTCGCCGACACGCCCGGTCATGAGCAATATACCCGCAACATGGCGACCGGCGCCTCGACCGCCGATCTCGCCGTGCTGCTCGTCGACGCCCGCGTCGGACTGCTCGAACAGACCCGCCGGCATGCGACGATCGCGACGCTGATGGGCATCAAGCAGTTCGTGCTGGCGGTCAACAAGATCGACCTCACCGACTACAACCGCGCCCGTTTCGAAGAGATCAGCCACGAGTTCCGCGAGCTGGCGCTGTCGCTTGGCGTGCGCCAGGTCATCGCCATCCCGGTCTCGGCGCTAAAGGGCGAGAACGTCGTCTACGACGGCCGCGCCTCGATGCCCTGGTATGACGGCCCGACGCTGATCGAGGTACTGGAGCTGGCAACCACCCGTTCGGCCCAGACCGTTGGTTTCCGCCTGCCGGTGCAGCGCGTCTCGCGGCCCGGCGAAAGCTTCCGCGGCTATCAGGGCACGGTTGCCGGCGGCTCGGTGAAACCCGGCGACAGTGTTGTCATCCTGCCCTCGGGCATGGTTGCCAACGTCACCAAGATCGTCACCTTCGATCTCGTGCGCAACGCAGCGGTCGCCGGCGACGCGATCACGCTCGTGCTCGACCGCCAGGTGGACGTCTCGCGCGGCGACATGATCGTCGCGATCGACAGCCAGCCGCTGACCGGTCTTTCCTTCGACGCCCAGCTCGTCGCGCTGCAAGCCGAAGGCATCCAGCCCGGCAAGCGCTACTGGCTGAAGAGTGGCAGCCGACGCCAGCGCGTCCAGGTGCAGCCGGCAAGCCAGCTTGACCTCCAGACCGGTAAGTGGAACCAGGCCGATCAGCTGCCGATGAACGCCATCGGCAAGGTGCATCTTGCCTTCGACGAGCAGGCGATCTTCGACACCTACGAGCAGAACCGCACCACCGGCGCGTTCATCCTGATCGATCCGGACACCAACAACACGGTGGCGGGCGGCATGATCACCGCCAAGCGCTCGGCGCTCGGCGGCATCCACACGGAAGACGCCCGCGTCATCCTCTCGCTGCCGGCCGACCTTGCCGACCAGCTGATGGCGACCGAACTTTTCGCCGGTCGCCGCGAGGAAGCCGAAGTCCGCCGCGTCTCCGCCGGCAGGGCCGTGGAGATCATCGACGACATCGACGGGTGAGCGACATCGCACGCAGCAAAAAGGGGCCGGAGCGGCCCCTTTTTATTTTGCATGGACGGCTGAGAACCAGTGGTGATCGCCGTGGACGCATTTCGACAGCTTGCCGGAGGCGCAACTCCGCAGGCATCCATCAAAGCTGCTGCTCGATCGCAGGAAGAGTGATCGTCAGCGGCGCAGGATCGGCGTGCTGCCAAAGCTGGTAGCCGACGACGCTGCCAAGAATAGCGGACCAAATGGCGATCTCGCGAAAGTTAAAAATTGGTTCCTTCAACATCTGAGCCTCTCGGGCAAAAACAAGTGTTGATGGAAATATCGCCCCGATTGTTCACGCTGATAAGACACCAATCTGCGAACACGTCGTTTCCATGTGAACAATAAACGGCCTGCGTCGGCGCCGCGATCGCCGAGGTCAAGGTTCCGTTGCGGCGTTATCAAGCCGGAGAGGCGCTGTTTCAAAATGAAACAACGCTGGTAATCGCTTCACCATGACGCAAGCCTCGCGCGATCACGACTATCAATCCAACGCCGCATTCGTAACTTGGCGCGTCGATCATGAGGATCGATAGGGCTGTTTCACCGTTTCCGAACGCCGTGGGACAGTCCGCCTGACTATGGACTAATGAAACCGGACGCGACGTTCGCCTTCACCCCCTCGCCCGGAACATTTGCATCGACGGTCGCGCACCCTGCGGTGGACAGAACCGCTCTCCTCGGCGTATCTGGGCGGCCTTGGCGCAAGAATGCCGAATCAGGGAGACGACAGGGTGAGCACCGACAAGCAACCGGAAACCACCGTAAAGGTCGAGAAACGCATCAACGGCAAATGGTGCTTCGTCATCAAGTTCCGCGGCGTCACCTACCCCGCCCAAGGCAACTTCACGTCGATGCTGGAGGCACAGGCCGCCGCGCAATCCGTGCTGAACGGCCTGGAAAAGCGGGGCTGACCGAGCGCATGGCGGGCGGCGGTGCTATGCGGCCCGCACCGCACCGCCCCTACACAAGTCAAGCGCAGCTACCGAGCAAACGCCGAGAGCCACTGCCACTTCTTTCTGATCGATAGCAGCAGCGTGCGAATGCGCCGGTCGCGATTTGTGATTAGTCGCGCCGAACGCCAGGGCGTTTGTTTCCGGTACTCCAGAAACGTCGCCTTCTCCGGGTGCTCGCATTCTTTCGTGTTCGGCTTGGCGTGAGTGAAGTGCACGATGGAAGCTTGAGAATAGTCTTCCCACCCCTTCTGCGCATTCCAGTGGCCGGGGAGATGAACGAAATTCCCTTCGGTCGTAAGGTTCAGTACGTCCTGATCCAAGAAATCGAACGAACGCGCCTGAAGCAGCCTGGCAATGCGAGCCGTGTAGTCCTGCGCGTTCCAGGCATCGATATCGACCAGCAGGACTCCCGCGTTGAAGTGGGGTGTGTTCGCCTCTCGGCCGAGCGACGGATTGAAACGCGTCGGGTCATCATAGGGAACGGCTGCAACGGCCCTGCCCTCAAACGACAGATCGGCCAGTGGTGCCAGGCTCTTTTTGATCAGCGTGTCAGCGTCCAGGTAGAGCAGACGGTCGTGCCGGTCGGCTAGCAATTCCGGCAGATACAGTCGAGCGTAGGTAGCGCGGCTCCAGTAGCTCGTCGTCTTCAGGCCTGAGATTTTTGAGAGAATGTCGCCTTCGACATCGATGAAGCACAGCTTCCGTTTGGCACAGGCTTGCAGCATCTCCTTGTCGGACGCCCGCAGCCCGTCACCTAGGATAAAGACCTGCGCATCTGGAATGCCACCGTTCTTTTCGAACGAGTAAAGCATGACACCCGCGAGTTCCGCGAAGCGCCTGTCGATCGAGCATGCAACAATCATTTAAAGTCAATTTCAGCAATGCAACGCGCAGCCACAGGGCCGCATGCAGTGTCCAGGCCAAAAGCAAGATCTCGCTCGACCGGACATACCGGTAGACGCTTTGATTGCTTTCATTTGAAATGGCGTGACCCTCGCCAAGCGAGGGCCACGCTCATGGTGTCGCGCAATATGCGACGGAAGTATCAATGAAATTAATAGGTCATCTCTTACCCGAAAACACGCGGATGCACTGGTGTGCTTCTCTTCATGGCGAATGACTTCGCACACCATGCTTCCGCGTCAAGTGGGCAGAGCAGATAATAGTTGTTTGTCCGCAGAATCTCGCGCAGATCGTGTAAAAGACCTGCGCGCGGCACCTATTCGGTCGCGGACCGGATGATGTTGCAAAGGCCTTCCTGCACCACCTGCTTGGTGGCCACCTGCCCCACCTGAATATCAAACATCGCATCAACCCGCGTGCCTGAACCGCGCTTGCGGGCGACGACTCGCAATGTCTGCAGCCGCCCGGAGCCTGCCGTATCCTGGTAAGCTTCGATGGTTCCGAGTGCCTTGTTGATCTCGATCCCGGAAAAGCCTTCCGCCGCGACGCCCCGCGCCATCCGCTGCAGAGCGGTCTCGGGCTTCAGCTTCGGGAACTCCTGCCAGGTCTTATAGAAAACAGGCGTCACCAGCGGAACGCCGCTCGCCTTGAAATTCTTCTCGCAGCTCTGCGCCGCCGCCACCGAATGGCCGGCCACCAGCAGAACCGTCGCAATGGATAGATGCTTGATCGACATTCCCGTTCCCCGTCGTCCGTGATTGAATGGCGGGAACCTAGAGGCTTCGCCCGCATGCCGACAGAGCAACCCCGTTGCGAATACACCTCTATTCGACCAACGGCTTTTAAGCGGCGACGAACGGCATTTGCGCAGACATTAAGGCACCGGAGTGCAGCGTCGCGAATAGCCATCTCAAACAACCCCAAACCGGTTGCGTCACAAAAGTGTGCAGCACTGGTTGTGAATCCACCAGCGAGGCTCTAAAGCTGCCTTAAAGGCTCCCTGTAACAGGATTGCGCTCATGAAGCTGGTGACCGGTAACTCCAACCGCGCCCTTGCCGAAGCCATTGCCAGATATCTCAATCTTCCCCTCACGGACTGTACGGTCGGGCGCTTCGCCGACCAGGAAGTCAACGTTCAACTTCACGAGAACGTGCGCGGCGAGGATGTCTATATCCTCCAGTCGACCAGTGCTCCTGCCGACGGCAACCTCATGGAACTGTTGATCCTGACCGATGCGCTGCGCCGTTCGTCTGCGCGCCGGATCACCGCCGTCATCCCCTATTTCGGCTATGCCCGTCAGGACCGCCGCGCCACCGGCCGCACACCGATTTCGGCGAAGCTGGTCGCCAACATGATCGCCGGCGCGGGTGTTAATCGCGTTATGACGCTCGATCTGCATACAGACCAGATTCAGGGCTTTTTCGATATCCCGACCGACAACCTTTATTCGGCGCCGGTGACGACCCGCGACATCAAAGAGCGCTACGACGTCGGGAATCTCATGATCGTTTCGCCTGACGTCGGCGGCGTGGCGCGGGCTCGCGGCATCGCCAAGCGCATTGGCACCGATCTTGCGATCGTCGACAAGAGGCGCCCCCGCGCCGGCGTGTCGGAGGTCATGAACATCATTGGTGACGTCTTCGGGAAGACCTGCCTCTTGATCGACGACATCATCGATAGCGGCGGGACCTTGATCAATGCGGCTGACGCCTTGCTGGAAGCGGGCGCCAGAGAGGTCTCGGCATACATCACCCACGGCGTGCTTTCCGAGGGGGCTTGCGAGCGTATTGGCGCCAGCAACCTCAGGGAACTGGTGCTGACCGATTCCATTCAAGACACCGAAGCGCAACGCCAGACCGCCAACATCCGCCGCGTCACCGTCGCGCCGCTGCTCGGAGAAGCCCTTGCCCGAACCGCGCGAGAGCAAAGCGTTTCAAGCCTTTTCGACTGAACCACGCGAACAGTGCAAAGCCGTTTCGATTGAGCCAGGCGGCGTTTGCCGGTGAGAAAAGAACGTAATCCGCCCGCTCATCCGAAAAGACCACAGCGTCACGCGGCGCAAGATACAAATGCATTATAGAAGTGATGATTGAAGCAGTCCGCAGTCGATCCGCGCTTTGGCGCATATTTCGGGAAAGATCGGCTAAGCGGTTGATTTGGCTGGTCGGAGTGGCAAGATTCGAACTTGCGACCCCCACGTCCCGAACGTGGTGCGCTACCAGACTGCGCTACACTCCGTGACCAGCGGCGCCTCTATAGAACAGGCATTTTGATTTCACAAGCGCCTATCTCGAAAAACATTGCGCCTTTTCCAAAAAAATCGTGACGGTGGAAAACGTAGGCGCAAAATGGCCCTGGTCAGCACCAACGGCGCCCCGGAGATGCGCGTGATAGGGACTTTCTGCAACGCTTCATAATTTCCTGGAACCGGAACCGCTGCGTGCATTTCCTTTCGTCTCTTTTGGCGCTAGAGGCTCAACGGAAAGCGCGGAAAGCCAGGGGATACGGGCTTCCGTGCCATGCCGATTTCAGAACGAGAGCCAAAGGGGCAGAAACATGAACTTCCGCATGATGACGGTGGCGGGCCTCGCGCTCGTGCTCGCCGGCTGCACGACGACCGGGACGGGGATTTCCAGGAACGCAGTCGAAGCCCGTTGGCTCGGCCAGCCGGCCGGCGGCTTCTTCGCCCAGTACGGTCCGCCGATCTCCGACGTCGAAAGCGGCAGCTCCACGGTCTATAGCTGGAAGGGCGGCTACAAGACCCGCAAGATCCCGGCGCAGTACGAAACCACCAAGGACGGCAAGCGCGGCAAGCGCATTTCCTCGGCGCGCACCGAGTATCTGAGCTGCGCGGTGCAACTGACCGTCTCGTCCGACTACGTCATCCGCTCGATCCACATTGCCGGCGACCGCAAGCGTGCCGAAGGCCCGAGCTGGTGCGAAGAGTTCCTCGGCGCCCCGGCCCAGACCAAGCCGGCGGCAACTGCAGGCTAAACCAACAAACAAAAAACCCGCCGGTGAAAATCGGCGGGTTTTTTCTAGGGGATTGCGTCGAACTCAGCCGGCGCTGTTGTCCTCGACGGGCGCGTCGGGACCGTTCTTCTTGATCGAGTCGATGGCGTTCTGCGCGCTGGCCTTGGTCTTGTAGCCCTCGGTCGAGAACATCACTTCGCTGTTGTACTTGAAGCGAACACGGAACTCGCCAGCCTTGTCTTTGTAGATTTCGAATTTGTGAGCCATCTTCTCCCTCACACATGTTGGAATCAACGAAACTAGCGTGTCAGTTGCAAGATGACTTGACAAGAGTGCATGCAAATCCGGCGCGCGATCGCCCGCCCAATGGATCAACTGCCTGGAAAAATGTGGCTGGGGCGCCAGGATTCGAACCTGGGAATGCCGGTACCAAAAACCGGTGCCTTACCGCTTGGCGACGCCCCAACGGATTGACGGGACAATACGTCCGCCAAATCGAGCGCCTGATTATCAAAGCTCGCCGCCCGTCACAATCACTAAGTTGGCACTAAGTTGAATTTTCGGCGGATTTGTTGGCGACGACGCCGAAGGGCGCGCGCCGTGGGTACCGGATGTACCCTTCCCTTCGCTGACCGCACCTCCTATTGTCCCGGCAGATGGAGAATTTCATGAGCCAGTTTCGCGCCCGCCCCCCTGCCGTTCCAACCGTACTCGTCGACGACACGGTCGTCAGGATCACCCGTTGGGATTTCGAGCCCGGCGCCGACACCGGTCACCATGTGCACGGGCTCGGCTATGTGGTGGTGCCGATGACCGACTGCCAGTTCCTGCTCGAGGAAGAGGCGGGCAGCCGGCGGGTCGATATCGCCAAGGGTGCCGCCTACCGCCGTGAGGCGGGCATGGCTCACAACGTCGTCAATGCCGGCAACGAGCCGATGTCGTTCATCGAGATCGAATACAAGTGAAATCCAGGAAGAGACGCATGCAGGGCCCGGACTTCGATCTCGATTTCAAGCCGGCCCATGGCGAGGCCGTGACGGTTGCGGACGATGTGCAGCGCATCACGGTCAACAATCCCGGCCCTTTCACCTTTCACGGAACCAACTGCTATATCGTCGGAAGACGTTCCGTTGCCGTCATCGATCCCGGTCCCGATGACGAGGCGCATTTCCAGGCGCTGATGGCGGCGCTCGCCGGCCGCGAGGTCACCCATATCGCCGTCAGCCACACGCATCGCGACCACTCGCCGCTGGCGCGCCGGCTGAAGGCTGCCACAGGTGCGGTGGTCGTCGGCGAAGGCCCGCATCGCTCCGCCCGTCCCTTGCATGCGGGCGAGAGCAATCCTTTCGCCGAGAGTTCCGACATGGAGTTCGTCCCCGATCTCGGGCTTGCCGACGGCGGGCGCATCGAGGGCGACGGCTGGAGCCTGACGGGGCTTGCCACGCCCGGCCATACGGCCAACCATATGGCCTTCGCGCTCGATGGCACCGGCATTCTCTTTTCCGCCGACCACGTCATGGCCTGGGCGACGACGATCGTCGCGCCGCCCGATGGCGCCATGGCCGATTACATGGCCTCGCTCGAAAAGCTGCTTTCCCGCGACGAGCATCTCTACCTGCCCGGCCATGGCGGACCTGTGATCGCGCCTGCCTCCTTCCTTCGCGGCCTGCGCGCCCACCGCAAGATGCGCGAGCGTGCCGTGCTCGAACGCATCCGCGCCGGCGACAGCCATATCCCTGACATGGTCAAGGTCATCTATGCGTCCACCGACGTGCGGCTGCATGGGGCGGCGGCACTTTCGGTGCTCGCCCATCTCGAAGACCTGATCGAACAGGGACGGATCGAAACCGATGGCCCGCCCTCGCTTCTCGGCGCCTACCGGCTGGCGCCCGGCGGAGCGGGCTGATCATGCGGCGCGAGGCCTACAGCTATCGCAATGATGCTTCCGTGCCCACCTTTGCCGACGACAAGCCGGTGATCGTCTTCGACGGCGAATGCATCTTTTGTTCCGGCTGGGTGCGCTTTCTGCTTCGCCACGACCGACGGGCGCAATATCGCTATTTGACAGCACAGTCGCCGCTAGGCCAAGCGCTCTACCGGCACTACGGGCTCGATACCGTCCATTTCGAGAGCAACATGCTGATCGAGGACGGCATCGCCCGCGTCAAATCCGACGGATCGATCCGCACGCTTGCGCGGCTGGGTCTGCCGTGGTCGCTCGCCAACATCTGCCGGATCCTGCCCGCTGTCCTTCGCGATCCGCTCTATGATCTCGTGGCGAGAAACCGCTACCGCATCGCCGGCCGCCGCCAGAGCTGCATGGTGCCGACGCCTGAGGAGCGTGGGCGCTTCATCGCATGACGATGGAAGACATGGTCCAAAAACAGAGCCTTTACCGCCAGATCCTCGGCCGGCAATGGAACCACCTGCCCGCGTCGATCCGCGCCCTGCACCACCTGTCAGAGGGGCATGCCACCTTTCGCGGACGTGCGGTCATCGAGCGCGGCAGCTCGATAGGGGCTCGGCTCGTCGCCTCCATGCTCGGCTTTCCCGGTGCAGGCGCTGACGTCCCTGTTGAAATCCACTTCGCATGCAGCAGTGGTCGGGAAGTCTGGACCCGACGCTTCGGTGGGAAAGTCCTGCGCAGCTCGCAACGGAAGGCCGAGAGGCGGAACGAACCACTGCTCGCGGAAGATTTCGGACCGTTCCGTGTCCTGTGCGCGCTTGAGCCCGCCGAAAACCGCCTGCATCTCTCGGTTCGCGCCTGGTCCTTTCTCGGCCTTCCGCTTCCTTTACTGCTTGCGCCGGGTGGCCGGACGTTCGAGGAGGATCGTGACGGCCTGTTTCATTTCCACGTGGAGGTCGCAAGCCCGTTGACCGGCCTGATCGTGCGTTATCGCGGCTGGCTACGGCCAGCGGGCGAGCCGACAGCCGACTTGGGTGGTCGCAAAGCCCTCGTAGACGAATGACGTTTTCTGGCGGGCACTCCGCCGATCAGTCGCCGGCAATGCCCAACAGCTCGGCATCGAGCGCCCGCAGGAATTGATCGGCGAAGGCGGCGCCCATGCCGAGATCATGAGGCCCGTAACGCGAGGCGACGCGCAGGTCGACGAAGGTGGTCTCCGCCTCTTCGCGCAGCCGGATCAATACATCGAAACGAAAACCCGCGATCAGCGTGCGCCACTCGCCCTGCAGCACGACATCGCTGGCGCGGCGCCCTGCAATCGCGCCTTCGAGAGCCATCTCCGGGCGCGCCGCCGGAACGGGTACATTTTCCGGTTCGGCGTTCGTATCCGCGCCCGCATTCGGCCGTACTGCCAGATCCTCCAGATCGGCGCGGGCGTTCTCGACACCAAGTTCTTCGGTGATGCCGACGCGGCTCTGTTCGATGACGTTGCGCACCCCCTGATAGACGCGGTCGAGTGCGCCATCGTAGCGCCGGCCGGTCAGAGCCGGATAGGCGAGGATCTGCGCTTCACGGTCCTGAGGCGTTACCGCCGCCTTGCGCTTCAGCCAGCTCTCTTCCGCCTGCGGCACCTTGAGCCACGGCGGCGGCGTCACCGTATCCGTGCTGACGTCGTAGATTTCCGGGCGGGTCAGATATTGGACGACGCCATAGCCGATAAAGCCGAGCGTCGGCGCGGCGTAGACAAGCGCCGCAGCAGACGCCAGGCCACCAATCGCCGCAACCTGCCACAAGCGCGCCAACCCGACGACGGCAAACAGCACGCCCATCAGCGCAAAGACGCCGGCGAGGCCGACAAGGGCGAGGAAATGCGGTGTCGTCAGCGGACCGAAGCGGTGCGCCAGCAGCGAGAGCGCAAAGAGCAGGAACGAGACACGGGCGAAGCGGCGCGCCCAGTGGGCTGCAAAAGAATAGGGGCGCTCGTACCGGACCATCATATAGTTGAATCAATTCCCTGCCGCGAAACAGACCGCATTCTTAGACCATGCCCCGAGCCGAGGGAACAGGCAATGCGGCAGTCCGCCACCGCGCTCCGGGCCTACCTTACAGTTCGCCGCAAAATCGCCATTCTCGTTAACCACCTATCAACACATGGGAATGTGCCCGCGCGCCCGGGATTTAAAGGGCACGCGGAGTTTCAATCGGAGGCAACGGCCAGCGCGCAACATCAAACGAGGGCGCTCGGCAATCGACGGAGAACCGACATGGGCGCATCGCAAGCAGCCGTGGCCATCGCCACCCCCTCTGCCCTTCCGGCCGGAGACGGCGGCATCCCCATGGGGCTCCTTGAGCTCGAACTCTCCCTCGATGGTTTCTCCGGCAACAATGCCGATTTCACCAGCTTCGTCCGCGCGGTTGCTGACAACGTCGGCGGTGAGTTTCTGTTTGCCCTGCCCGCTTCTGATCTGATCGAAGACTGCCGCAGCATTGCCGTGCTCCGTCTGCCTGATGCCGGAGGCGACGCTTCGATCCTGTTTGCCTGCCTCGACGAACAAGGCCGAGCCGTCCGTATCGAACATCCCAGCGACACCACGCGCGACCTCGAGCGCTTCGCCGAATCCTTTGTCGGCGTGCTGGAACGCATGTAGCGGGCCTCTCACAGGGACAACTCTAACCATACCCCTGGGCGAGGCCGCCAGCGACGGTGAATGCGTTTTGGCAGCGGATTACGCGCAATCGGACAATCGCGCAGGGATCACACCCCGCCCCCCTCCGGAACAGGCTCACACACACACCCGTCAACGACGGGTGTGAGGTGCCCTCGCCTACAACCGCGACACGACACCGAATTGGCAACGTTCGTTTCGATTCTCGATACAAGTCCCTATATTGATTGTGATTCGAGGCGTTGAGTGGTGTGCCGCTCGATTGCTCACGGCGAGACGCAGACCGGTACGGCCTCACACGATCCGGTTGCGCCCAGGAGGCGCGAGAACCATGATGAAACGACTGTCCATCCTTATCGCAGCCGCGCTTCTCTTGACGGCATGCCAGACGATGACGCCGGAGGAACGGCGCATCGCCGACGGCAACACCTGCGCGTCCTACGGCTTCCGCCGCGGCACCGATGCGTTTGCCACCTGCCTGCAGCGGATCGAGCTCGACCGCCGCGCCGAATCGCGCGCATTCCGCTACCAGAACGACATGATGATGTGGGGCTGGGACCGGCCGGTCATCGTCTCACGACCGGTGATCGTCCAGGCCAGGTAAAGCGGATCATGCCGAGCCAACGCCGCTTGGGCGGCGCTGGCGATAGACGTTACCCCTTGCCGTTGATCGCGGCCTGGGCCGCGGCGAGCCGGGCGATCGGCACGCGGAAGGGTGAACAGGAGACGTAGTCGAGGCCGGCGTCCTCGCAGAAGCGGATCGAGGCCGGATCCCCGCCGTGTTCGCCGCAGATACCGAGTTTCAGACCGTTCTTGGTGCGACGACCACGCTCGGCTGCGATCTGGATCAGTTCGCCGACGCCGTCGAAATCGAGCGAGACAAAGGGGTCCTGCTCGATGATGCCCTTCTGCTGGTAGGTCGCCAGGAACTGCGAGG
The DNA here is from genome assembly GCF_058791875.1 of Ensifer sp. EB106-05-01-XG146. Taxonomy (NCBI): domain Bacteria; kingdom Pseudomonadati; phylum Pseudomonadota; class Alphaproteobacteria; order Hyphomicrobiales; family Rhizobiaceae; genus Ensifer; species Ensifer sp. EB106-05-01-XG146. The sequence continues at coordinate 646,889 of NZ_JBYTDX010000001.1, read as the reverse complement.
CGTCGTCGCGCGAGATGCCGAAGGTCGTCTGCGTCAGGTCGTTAGTGCCGAAGGAGAAGAAGTCGGCCGCTTCGGCGATGACGCCGGCGCGCAGGGCTGCACGCGGCAATTCGATCATGGTACCGACGAGATAGTCGATGTCGATACCCGCCTCACCGATCACCTCCTTGGCGACCGCATCGATGCGCGCCTTGACGTAATCGAGCTCTGCCTTGAGGCCGACAAGCGGCACCATGATTTCGGGAACGACGGCCGCTCCGGTCTCGTGCGCCGCTTCAACGGCGGCTTCGAAGATGGCACGCGCCTGCATCTCGGCGATCTCCGGATAGGAGATGGCCAGCCGGCAACCACGGTGGCCGAGCATCGGATTGAATTCGTGCAGTTCATCGACGCGCTGGCGCAGTTCCGACGGATCGAGCGAGAGCGCGCCGGCAACGTCGGCGATCTCCTCGTCGGTCTTCGGCAGGAACTCGTGCAGAGGCGGGTCGAGCAGGCGGATCGTTACCGGAAGGCCGTGCATGATCGAGAACAGCTCGGCGAAATCCGAGCGCTGCATCGGCAGAAGCTTGGCGAGCGCTGAACGGCGACCTTCTTCGTCGTCGGCGAGGATCATTTCGCGCATGACATTGATGCGGTCGTCCTCGAAGAACATATGTTCCGTGCGGCAGAGTCCGATGCCTTCGGCGCCGAAGGAGCGAGCGGCGCGCGCGTCCGCCGGCGTTTCGGCATTGGTCCTGACGGTCATCCGGCGGGTGGCGTCCGCCCAGGCCATGATCTTGCCGAAGTCCCCGGAAAGTTCCGGTTGCAGCATGGCGATCGCGCCCTTCAGCACCTGGCCGGACGAGCCGTCGATGGTGATGACGTCACCCTTCCTGAGCGTCACGCCTCCGGCGGTCAGCGTTTCGTTGCGAAGGTCGACACGAATGCTGCCGGCGCCGGAAACGCAAGGGGTACCCATGCCGCGGGCAACCACGGCGGCGTGGCTGGTCATGCCGCCGCGGGTCGTCAGAATGCCTTCGGCGGCATGCATGCCGTGGATATCTTCAGGGCTGGTCTCGACGCGGACGAGGATGACCTTGCGGCCTTCCTTGTCGGCCTGCACCGCTTCCTCCGAGGTAAAGACGATCTCGCCCGTCGCAGCCCCCGGCGAGGCCGGAAGGCCCGAGCCGATGATGTCGCGGCGCGCATGCGGATCGATCGTCGGGTGCAGCAGCTGGTCGAGCGAGGCGGGATCGATGCGGGCAACGGCCTCCTGTTCGGAGATCAGCCCCTCCTCCGCCATATCGACCGCGACCTTCAGCGCCGCCTTGGCGGTGCGCTTGCCGGAGCGCGTCTGCAGCATCCAGAGCGTGCCGCGCTCGATGGTGAATTCCAGATCCTGCATATCGCGATAGTGGCGTTCGAGCGTATCGCAGATCGAGCGAAACTCGGCGAAGGCTTCCGGCATCAGCTTTTCGAGCGAGGGCTTGTCGGAGCCGGAGCCAAGGCGCGCCGCTTCGGTAATGTTCTGCGGCGTGCGGATGCCGGCAACGACGTCCTCGCCCTGTGCATTGACCAGAAACTCGCCGTAAAGCTCGTTCTCGCCGGTCGAGGGGTTGCGGGTGAAGGCAACGCCAGTCGCCGACGAATTGCCGAGATTGCCGAAGACCATTGCCTGGACGTTGACGGCGGTGCCCCAGGCGGCGGGGATGGCGTGCAGGTGGCGATAGGTGATCGCCCGCGGGTTCATCCAGCTCGAAAACACGGCGCCGATCGCGCCCCAGAGCTGCACTTCCGGATCCTGCGGAAAGGGTTCGCCCAGCGCTTCCTCGATCGCTTCCTTGTAACGGGCAATGACGCTCTGCCACTCCACCGCCGAAAGCTCGGTATCCTGCTCATGGCCGAGGCGCGCCTTCTCGTCCTCGAGGATTTCCTCGAAGACGTCGTGGTCGACGCCCATGACGACGTCGCCATACATCTGGATGAAGCGACGATAGCTGTCCCAGGCAAAACGGGCATCACCGGCGTCATGGCCAAGCGCATGTACCGACTGATCGTTGAGACCGAGGTTGAGAACCGTGTCCATCATGCCGGGCATGGACGCGCGCGCGCCTGAGCGAACCGAAAGCAGCAGCGGACGGGAGGTGTCGCCGAAGACGCGGCCGGTCACCTCTTCCATCCGGCTGATCCCCTCGCGCACCTGGTCGCGCAGGCCATCCGGCATCTGCCTGTCATTGTCGAAGAAGCTGTTGCAGGCATCGGTGATGATCGTCAGGCCCGGCGGAACCGGCAGGCCAAGGTTGCACATCTCGGCAAGGTTGGCGCCCTTGCCACCCAAGCGCTCACGATCACCCGCACGTCCCTCGGCCTTGCCCCCACCGAAGGTGTAAACCCATTTCGTCATGCCTGCTCTCCACCCAGAAACAGTCTTTAGTGACGATTTACAGTATATGCTTCAGGCTGAAAATGCACCCGGCGAAGATTTATGCTGCAGCGCATCATTTTCTGTAACATTGCTACACATCGCGCTTGACCTCCCACAAATCGTGTCGGTGGCTTTAAATTGCAGCCGAAATTCCTGAAAAGGCTGCGCCAGGCGGCCCGATCCGACATTGCCCGAAACATAACAATTATCTAATATACAGATGTGCGATGGGGGTGCATCCAGGAATATCCCGTCATGGCAATCCGTTTCCGTCTCGATGGCTCGGAGGGTCGGTCATGAGGTGGCGTGCAAATCTGACAACCTGGCTCCTTTCGGCGGCGCTCATGGTCCTTTTCACCATGGGAAACGCCTTTGCCGAAGGAAACGGCAAGCGGCTGGCGCTCGTCGTCGGCATGAGCAACTACGTGCTCGCTGGAACGCTGCCCAATGCTTCACGCGATGCAGAAGCCTTCAACACCTTTCTCAAGGACCAGGGCTTCGAAACGAACCTCGTGCTCAACGCCGATCGCCGTGGTCTTGCCGGCGCACTTTCAAACTTCTCGCGCAAGATCGGGCCCGACGATACCGCCCTGTTTTACTACGCCGGCCACGGCATGCAGTTGCACGGCGAGAATTTCCTTGTTGGCACCGATGCCAAGCTCGAAAGCGAGTTCGACGTGCCGGCCGAGACCGTGGCACTGTCCGAGATCATCGGCGCGATGGAAAAACGTGCCCGCATCTCGATGGTCTTCCTCGATGCCTGCCGCAACAATCCGCTCGCCGAGCGGCTGACACGCGAAGTCGAAGGTGCGACCCGCGGTGCGGCGACCCGCGGGCTGGCGCCGATCGAAACGCAGGGTGGCGGAACGCTCGTGGCCTTTGCCGCCGCGCCCGGGCAGGTAGCGGCCGACGGCACCGACGGGCATTCGCCCTTTACGCGGGCGCTGATCGCCAATCTCTCGGGCGCCGGCCTCGAGGTCGGCACCGCCTTCAAGCGGGTCGTGCGTGACGTGCGCAAGGAGACGCAGGGCAAGCAGCAGCCGCAGATCCTGTCATCCCTGTCGCTAGAGTTCTACTTCGGGCCGGAAACCGCAGCGCCCCAGACGACCCCGGCGGTGCAAACCCCGGCGGTACAGACGGCCATGCCGCAGACTGCGGCGGTTCAGCCGGTGCAGCCGGCACTCACTGTGCCGGCCATGGATCCCGAAGCGCTTGAGGCAGAGAAGGACTTCAAAAAGGCGCTGAAGATCGGAACGGCGCGCATCTGGCACTTCTTCGTCGAAAAACACCGCACCGGCGAATATGCCGACCTCGGACGACAGGCACTGGCCCAGATCGAGCCCGCCGCCGTGCGTAACCAGTCGCATCTGCCGCAGTCCGTCGAAGCGCGGCTATTGCCGGACAAAGACAAGCGACGAAACGTCCAGGTGGCACTCGCCTCACGCGGATTTGCAGCGGGCACGGCCGATGGTGTTTTTGGTGGACAGACCAGGGAAGCGATCAAGAAGTTCCAGAGCACCAACCAACAGCCCGCAAGCGGCTTCATCACCGAGCGCACGGCAGAGGCCCTCGGCATCAAAGTCAACGACAGAGCCGAGGGCTTGTACAGCACGCCCAAGGCCCGACGCTATGATGTTGCCAACCTCGAGGGGCTAGAGACCGATCAAACCGTCCTGCGGGCGCTGACCTGCCTGCGCCACTTCGAAACCGTATATGGCGTGTTCGAAGGGCACCTCTATGTCGCAGTGCGGACGGGAATAATTTTGGCCGTTTATGCGCGGGGGATCGCCGGCGGTTGCGGAGCGCACCTCGCGTCGATTTCGTCTCAAGAGGAGAACGCCTTCGTCGCATCGCTTTTCAACGCCGATCAGACCTTTTTCAACACCGGCTACGACCCCTCAGGCAATGTCAGCTACAAGATGGGCCCCTGGATCGGCCTGACGCAGGACCCACAGGGCAAGGAGCCCAGAGGCGGCTGGCGCTGGGACACCGGCGCGCCCCTGACCTACACGAAATGGTTCCAGGACATGCCGAACGAAGGCAAGAAGGGCGACGATATCGGCATGTACTACGCCCATCGCAACGGCAGAGCCGACACGAAATCCGTCTACGTCGATAGCTGGGACGATATGGGGCCAACCGATGGAACGGGCGGTCTGATCCTCGAATTCGAGTGACCGCTTGGGGCAATTCAACACCTGCACGGCTGAGTCAATCATAAGCAGGAGGCAAGGTCATGAACTGGCGTGTGAAGCTGCTATGGCTGGTTCTTTGCGCTCTGATCGTGCCCTTCACCACAGGGAATGCCCCCGCCGAAGGAAACGGCAAGCGGCTGGCGCTCGTCATCGGCATGAGCAACTATGTGCTTGCGGGAACCCTGCCCAACGCCTCGCGCGACGCTGAAGCGTTCAATGTCTTTCTCAAAGGCCAGGGTTTTGAAACCGACTTGATCCTCAACGCCGATCGCCGTGGTCTTGCCGGCGCACTTTCAAACTTCTCGCGCAAGATCGGGCCTGACGATGTCGCCCTGTTTTACTACGCCGGCCACGGCATGCAGTTGCGGGGCGAGAATTTCCTTGTTGGCACCGATGCGCGGCTCGAAAGCGAGTTTGACGTTCCGGCAGAAACCATGCCGCTGTCGGAGATCATGAACGCGCTGGAACAACGCGCGAAAATCTCCCTGATCTTCCTCGACGCCTGCCGCAACAATCCGCTCGCAGACAGACTCAATCGTGACGTGGCGGGCACAAGCCGCGGCGGCGCCACCAGAGGTCTGGCACCGATCGAGACACAGGGCGCCGGCACGCTCGTTGCCTTTGCTGCGGCGCCCGGACAGGTAGCGGCTGACGGAACCGACGGGCATTCGCCCTTCACCCGGGCGCTGATAACCAACCTCTCCGGCCCAGGGATCGAAATCGGCACCGCCTTCAAGCGCGTGATCCGTGAGGTGCGCTCGGCAACGGGCGGCAAACAGTCGCCGCAGATCCTCTCCTCTCTCGATCTGGAATTCTACCTCGACGGCAGCGCCACGCTTGAAGCGCCCCGACCCTTGAAAGTTGACAACGTCGATATCGCCGCGCTCGACTTCAACAAGGCGATGCGCGTGGACACGGCCAGGACCTGGAAGCGCTTCATCGCCAAACATGGCGAGAGCAGCTACGCCGACGCGGCGCGTCAATCCATTCAGCGGCTCGGCAAAAGCGACGACTTCAGATCATCCCTGGCTGCGATGGCACAGGAACAGAAGATGCTCGATAGCAAGGACAAGCGCGCAGCCGCGCAACAGGCCCTGCAGAGCAAGGGTTTTGACACGGGCGCGACGGACGGCGCCTTCGGTGGCCAGACACGCAGGGCGGTCACGGCATTTCAGGCGGCCCGCGGGCTAAAGCAATCCGGATTTCTCGATCAGGAGACCGGAGCGAGCCTGGGTCTCACCTTTGCCCGCATCGATCAGGACATTCTCTCGGCTACCAGCGCACGCCGCTATGACGCCACCGATCTCGAGGGACTGGAGGACGAACCGGTGATCGCCATGGTGCGGTGTCTTTCGCCTCTACCACTGACCTATGGCACCTTTGCCAGACACCTCTATGCAGCGGTCTATGACGGGCAGCAAGTCGGCTGGCAGGAAGCGAAGGCGATCGTCGAGCGCTGCGGCGGTCACCTTGCCACGATCGATTCCAGCGATGAAAATACGTTCGTCGCCTCACTCGCGAATACGGATGACCGGTTCTTCAGCAGTTCGTTCGAAGGCGGCGAGCACCGGCGGGTCGGGCCATGGCTCGGGCTCTCCAACGAGAACGGCAGTGCCGAAGGGTGGAGATGGACGACGGGCGCTGCCGTCACCTTCGGCAGGTGGTTCAGGCGGCCGCCGGAAAAGGCTGGGGCGGCAACGCTTTACGCAGCCTATCGAGCAAACAAGGTCCCCCTCGCCGCCTACGTCGACACCTGGGAAGCGCGCGACCCATCGCGGCCGGTATCCGGTTTCATCGCCGAATTTGAGTGAATCAGACGACTTCGCGCAGGCGTTCCGCCGTCTGCAGGTCGACGGAAACGAGTTGGGAGACGCCCTGCTCGGCCATGGTCACGCCGAACAGGCGGTTCATGCGGGCCATGGTGATCGGGTTGTGGGTGATGATGATGAAGCGTGTCTCGGTCGACGCCGCCATTTCGTCCATCAGGTTGCAGTAGCGCTCGACATTGTGGTCGTCGAGCGGTGCATCGACTTCGTCCAGCACGCAGATTGGCGCGGGATTGGTCAGGAACACGGCGAAGATCAATGCCATCGCCGTCAGCGCCTGCTCGCCGCCGGAAAGCAACGTCATGGTCTGTGGCTTCTTGCCCGGCGGGCGGGCGAGAATTTCAAGGCCGGCCTCCAGCGGATCGTCGCTCTCGATCAGTTGCAGCTCGGCCGTGCCCCCCCCGAAGAGGTGGGTGAACAGCCGCTGGAACTGTACGTTGACGACGTCAAATGCGGCGATCAGGCGCTCGCGGCCCTCGCGGTTCAGGTTCTGGATGGCGCTCCTGAGCTTGCGGATCGCCTCGATGACGTCGTCGCGCTCTCTGAGCAGCAGGGCGAGCTTTTCCGAAAGCTCCTTCTGTTCTTCTTCGGCACGCAGGTTGACGGCACCAAGCCGCTCGCGCTCGATCTTCAGCCGTTCGAGTTCGCGCTCGATGTTGCGCATGTCCGGCAGTGCCTCGTCGACGGCAAGCCCCGTCAATCGCATGACCTCGTGCGGCGCGCAGGAGAGCGCTTCCTGAATGCGGGCCTCGATCTCGACGCGACGTTCGCGGGCGGAGACCAGCCGCTCTTCGGCGCGGCCGCGCTTTTCGCGCGATTCCGCCAGTTCGGAGAGCGCGGTTGCCGCCAACCGGTCCGCCTCGCGCTGACGGTTTTCAGCCTCGGCAAGCAGATCGGCCGCTTCGCGTCGGGCCGCTTCCGCCTTCTGCAACTCGTTCATCAGCGCCCGGCGCTTGTCCTCGAACTCGTCGGGCGCATCGATCAGCTCTTCGACCTCGTCGCGGGCTTCTGCCTCGCGGTCGCGCAGGGTCGCGATGTGCTCATCGGCGCTCGCCGCGCGCGCCTTCCAGGTCTGTCGTTCACTGGCAATCGCCGCGATGCGCCGCTGACGCGCCTCGTTCTCGCGCGCCAGGCCATCATGGGCGGCACGGGCCTCGGCGACGGCGGCACGATCGGCTGCGACATCGGCCGTCTGTGTGCGCAGCGTCAGTTCCAGTTCGGAGAGATCGGGCGCATCGGCGAGCGCGTCGTTGGCCGTCTCGATCTGCTCGGCCACCTCTTCGACCTGCGCCTCGATCTGGCTGCGCGATTCGGCAAGCACCGCGCGGCGGCGGGCAAGGTCGCCCGAGGCGCGTTCAGCGGCAGCGAGCGCGTCGCGGGCTTCGCCGAGCTGTCGGGTGATCATGCGCTGCGCGTCGCGGGCAAGCCGCAACCGCTCGTCCTCGGCGCGGATGCGACTGCCCGCAGAGGCAAGTTCGGCCTCCGCGAGGCGCAGCGCCTCAGCGGCGCCGTCGGCCTCGGTATCGAGTTCGGCCAACCGGTTCTTCTGCGCCAGCCGCAATGCGGCAGCACTTGGCGCCTCGGAGCCAGTCACGTGGCCGTCCCAGCGCCAGACGGAGCCCTGCTTGGTGACAAGGCTCTGGCCGGGTTTCAGCAGGGGCAGCAGCCGCTCGGCTTCCGCCTCGCTTGCGACGATGCCGATCTGCTTCAGGGCGCGGGTCAGCGCGTCGGGCGCCTTCACATGGGCAATCAGCGGGCTCACGCCTTCCGGCAAATCGCCGTCCCCGACATGATCCCCCGGCGCGCGCCAATGGGCCGGCGCGTCGGTTTCGAGCGGCGAGTCGAGATCGTCGCCAAGGGCCGCGCCCAATGCGGTCTCGAAGCCCCGGTCGACCTTCATCTCCTCGACGACGGCGGGATAGGCGCCACCGGCCACCGCCTCCAGCATGCGCCGGATGGTGCGTGCCTCGGTCTCGATGCCGTTCAGCGTCGCGCGCGTCCGATCGACGGGCTGACGCGCCTCGACCTCCATGCGCCGCGCTTCAGCGAGGCTTTCCTCGATCGCGAGCACATTGCTTTCGGCTTCTTCCAGCGCAGCTTCTGCGACCTCGACCTGACCCTGCTTTTCGTGCGGATCGGGAAGGGCCGCCATCTGGCGGTCGAGTTCATCGAGATCGCGCGACTGGTCGCCAAGTTGGCGGGCAAGACGTGCCTGGCGCTCCGACAGGTCGCGCAGCGTGCGCTCCAGCTGGTTGCGGCCGGCCTGTGCCTCGGCGCGTTCCGCCGTTAGACGCGCCAATAGCGCCTCGCTGCCGGCGAGCTTTTCGTTTGCGTCTTCGAGGCGCTCGCGCGCTTCCGTCGCACGGTCGTCGGCCTCCGCGAGCATGTCGCTGAGTTCGGCTTCCTCTTCGTCGAGACGCGAAAGAATGCCGGCATTGTCGACGACAAGGCGCTCCTCGCGGGCGATATCCTCGGCAAGCTGCGCCAGCCGGCGCTGCAACTCGTCGCGGCGCCTGAGGATGCGGCCGGCATCCTCTTCGAGCTGTGAGCGGGCAATCTGCAGACGCTGGAGGGCGGCGGCGAACTTCGCTTCGTTTTCGCGCAGCTCCGGCAGCTTCAGGCTGGCGATCGCCTGGTCCTTGGCCGCCTGCATCTGCTGCTGCGCCTTTTCCGCGACCAGCGCAGTCACCTGGTTGAGCTGGCTCGTCGCCTCGCCCTCCGCCTCCTTGGCCTGCACCCAGCGAATATGGAACAGGATCGCCTCGTGCTTGCGGATATCGGCCGAAAGCATTTTGAAGCGGTTGGCCTGGCGCGCTTGGCGCTTGAGGCTCTCGATCTGGCTTTCGAGCTGCGAGGTGACGTCGTCGAGACGCTCGAGATTGGTCTCGGCGGCACGCAGACGCAGCTCCGCTTCGTGGCGGCGAGAGTGCAGGCCAGAGATGCCGGCCGCCTCTTCCAGGAGCTGGCGACGGGCCTGCGGCTTGGCGGCGATCAGTTCGCCGATGCGCCCCTGCCCGACCATCGACGGCGAGCGTGCACCAGTCGACGCGTCGGCGAAGAGAAGCTGTACATCCTTGGCGCGCGCTTCCTTGCCGTTGATGCGGTAGACCGAGCCCTGCTCGCGCTCGATGCGGCGGCTGACCTGGATCTCGTCGCTGTCATTGAAGGCAGCGGGTGCCGTGCGGTCGCTGTTGTCGAGATAAAGGCCGACCTCGGCCGTGTTACGCGCGGGACGATTGCCGGATCCGGAAAAGATCACGTCGTCCATGCCGGAAGCGCGCATGTTCTTGTAGGAGTTCTCCCCCATCACCCAGCGCAAGGCTTCGACGAGGTTCGACTTGCCGCAACCGTTCGGTCCGACGACACCGGTCAATCCGCGCTCGATGATGAATTCGGTCGGTTCGACGAAGGACTTGAAGCCGAGCAGGCGAAGCTTGTTGAACTTCATGGAGCGGACGCTGGGGCTACGAGGTCCCCCCCTCTACCATCAGCCCAGACAAGAAAAACGGGCGCACAGCTGCTGCCGTCGCCCGTTTTCAGGAAAAGCGAAGGATCAGAGCTTGCTGTCGATGAGGGCCGACATAACGTCAACCGACATGTCCCCCGAATAGTGCTCGCCATTGACAAAGAAGGTCGGCGTCGACTGAACCCCGAATTCCTTGGCGCCCCGTTGCATAACAGTATTCACATCATCCAGAAGTTTTTGGTTCGTCAAGCAGGCCTCGAAGCTCTCCTGTGTAAAACCAGCGAGTTTGGACATCTGCAGCAGAGCGTCGCGACCATTCTGGGCTGCGGCCCACTGCTGCTGCTGCTTGAACAGCATCGAGATCATCGGGAAGTACTGGCCTTCCGGAGCGCAGCGCGCCAGCATGAAGGCAGCCGCCGCGCGCGGATCGAACGGGAATTCGCGCAGCACGAAGCGGACCTTGCCGCTGTCGACATACTTGGTCTTGATCGCCTCGAAGGTGTTGTTGTGGAAGGCGGCGCAGTGCGGGCAGGTCATCGACATGTATTCGACGATCGTCACCGGCGCGTTGGCGTCGCCGATCGCCATTTCCGGCAGGGCGCCCGGTTCCATCAGCTTGGCGACGTCGACGGACCCTTCCGACGAGGGGAGCTCGACCTTGACGGGAGCAGCCGTCGTCTGGGCGACTTCGGTGCCGGCAGAGGGCTTGGCTTCGGCGGTGGCCGGGGTCGCGGTCGTCGATGCAGTCGTGGTCGCGTCCGTTGCCGGCTTGGTTTCAGCCTTGGCGGCTTCGGTGGTCGCGGCCGGTGTGGTGGAGGCCGTTTCCTTCTTTTCGTCGCTGCAGGCAGCAAGCACCAGGGCGACAGTTGCGATGGCGGCACCGCTGAGCAGGCGCTTGGTAAGGTTCATTGCGGAAGCGGACATGATTTGACCCGTGTTCGGAGGGAATTGCAGTGCGGATTCGATATCTTGCCCCGCGCAGGGCGGCAAGTGGCGCGGCGTCAACAGAATTCAAAGAATTGTGACCGAGCGATGGCCGCCCAAAAGCGCGTCGCGATCTTTCCGATTCGCTGCTTGCGCTTTAAGCCTCTGGTTTTCGCGTCTCGTAGTCGCGAAAACCGCTGCATAGTTTTGCGCGCCGTGCCTTAGCGGCGCCGGGGATTGAGCACGGCGGTCCCCAGCCGACGCAAGGCGGCCTTCAGCTCCTCGCTTTCGATGCCTTCGACCATGGTCTCGAGCCGCCGTGCAGGTTCACCGGTCAGCGGCTTGGGCTTGCCACGGTGTTTCGGCTGCTGGGAGACGGGCTTTTGAACGATGCGCAGCTGCCCGATCGCATAGAAGCCGAAGAAGCCGTTGATGCGCTGGATCAATTCGCCCTGGGCGTGGGTCAAAAACAGCGCGCGCGCGCCCTCGCAGGCAACCGTCAGGACGCCCGGCTGATGGCCGCCCTCGCCCATGATCTCGGAGGCCCGTCGCGGCCAGGCGATCTTTTCGGGCCGCGTGCAATCGGCAAAGTCCTCGCCGGCGATTTCGTCCCAGGAGCCGAGCAGCATGGTGTTGATGCCTGCCCGCTTGGCGAGCACCGGGTCGATCAGGCCGTTCGCGACTTCGCTGATCTGGACGACGCCCTTCCGGGTCTTCTGCTCGCTCACGTATGGACTTTCTGTAGGCAATGTCGATTGAGCCTTGATGCCGCGGCTCCGCTTCGCCAAGTATAGGCCGGAAACGGAACTCCCGGCAAATCATGCACGATACGATACCGGCGGCGGACGCCGCACCCCTGCTTTTGGAATGGTACGACAGGCACCATCGCGACCTGCCCTGGCGGGTTTCGCCGCCGATGGCACGCCGAGGCATCGTCGCCGATCCCTACCATGTCTGGCTTTCCGAAGTGATGCTGCAGCAGACGACGGTGCAGGCGGTAAAAGCCTATTTCGAAAAGTTCCTGTCACTGTGGCCGACCGTCGAGGACCTTGCGCGCGCCGAGAATGAGGACGTGATGAAGGCATGGGCCGGGCTCGGCTATTATGCGCGCGCCCGCAACCTGAAGAAATGCGCCGAGGCCGTCGCGAACGATCATGGCGGCCGCTTTCCCGACACGGAGGACGGGCTGAAGTCCCTTCCCGGCATCGGCGACTATACCGCCGCCGCGGTCGCGGCGATCGCCTTCAATCGCAGAAGCGCCGTGCTCGACGGCAATGTCGAGCGGGTGATTTCCCGCCTCTATGCAATCGAAACGCCGCTGCCGGCGGCAAAGCCCGAGATGCGGGCCCGCGTCGCCGCGCTCACCCCTGAGAGCAGGCCGGGTGATTTCGCCCAGGCGATGATGGATCTCGGCGCGACGCTCTGCACGCCGAAACGGCCCGCCTGCTCGCTCTGTCCCTTCCGCGCCCACTGTCGCGCGCTTGTCGTCGCCGATCCGGAAACCTTTCCGCGCAAGGCGCAGAAGAAGGACAAGCCGCTTCGGCGCGGCGCCGCCTTCGTCGCGATCGACGCCGACAACGCGGTCTATCTGCGCAAGCGGGCCGAGACGGGCCTGCTTGGCGGCATGACCGAAGTGCCCGGCACCGACTGGACATCGCGGCAGGACGGCGACACCTCGCTTGCCTCCCAACCCTTTGCAGCGGCCTGGGAAGATTGCGGCACCATCAGCCACGTGTTCACGCATTTCGAGTTGCGTCTCTCGGTCTACCGCGCCAATGTCGCGCGCGCCGGGACGCAGGGCAACGGCTGGTGGGAGCCGGTTCACTCGCTGAGTGCCCAGGCGCTGCCGACGGTGATGAAGAAGGCGATCGCCCAGGCGATCCCGCATGCCTTCAAGGCGGAACGCTAGCACGGTACGGGCCCACCCGTCCCGCTCCAACTCCGAAAGTTCAAGCAGGGAATACGTTCATGAGCAGCATCGATATCCGCCACATCGTCTTCGACATCGGCAAGGTGCTTATCCACTACGACCCCAACCTGCCCTACAGCCGCATCATCCCCGACGAGGCCGAGCGCGAGTGGTTCTTTGCCAATGTCTGCACCCACGACTGGAACATCGAGCAGGACCGCGGCCGTTCCTGGGAAGAGGCGGAAGCGCTGCTGATCAAGGACTTTCCCGAGCGTGAAGAACAGATCCGCGCCTTCCGCAAATATTGGCAGGAGATGGTGCCGCACGCCTATGTGGAGACGGTGTCACTCCTGGAGCGACTGATCGCCGAAGGACGCGACGTGACGATGCTGACCAACTTCGCCTCCGACACGTTCCGCGAGGCGCAGGTCCTTTATCCCTTCCTGACGCTGCCACGCGGCGTCACCGTTTCGGGCGACGTCAAGCTGATCAAGCCCGATATCGCCATCTATGAGACGCACACGCGGACCTTCGATCTCGACCCATCGGCCACCCTCTTCATCGACGACAGCATTCCCAACGTCGAAGCCGCGCGGCTTGCCGGCTGGCATGCGGTGCATTTCGTCGATCCGGAAAAGCTGAAGGCCGATCTCGCCGGCTACGGCATTCATCCGTAGGCTGAACTGCCGATCGACGATGGCTCCTGCTCGTGGCGGCACGATTCCGCCACGAATCATATTTACTACCTGCGATTGCGTAATCGCAGAGGCAATATATGAATAGTTTAGAATTTTCAGTAGTTCGAGACGGCGCCGCCAAGGACGCCTTCATCGACGAGCTCTACGCGACGACCGAGGCCAGCTTTCGCGACGAAGTGCCTCCGGAAGAGTTTGGAGAACGGTTTTCAGATACCCGTTTCGTCGTCGCCAGACGCGATGCCAAACTGGCGGGCTAGCTCAGCCTTCGGCCGCCGACTGAAGGCGACGACAAGAGAGCGGCCGATCGAGGCTGGCACGCCATGCCGTCGCACGACCTGCACGACGCCGAAATTCTCGCGCGGCTCTTTCGGCTTGCAGCCGTAGAGGCCGGTTCAGAAGGCATCATCTGGCACTCCCGAAAAACCGCCCTCAACCAGCAGGTCGTCGAAATGACCGGCGCGACCGCGCTTCGGGATCTGTTCAGGACCTGGCAGGCGTCACCCAAGCGCTGGCCGGCCGCAATCGCAAAACCCAAGGACGGTGCCGTCGTTTACGCCGTCCAGGCGCCTCTCCCAGAAGATCTCCTCGCAAAGTTCGTGGACTTCCTCACACGCGCGGGGATATCGGACTGCAGTGGAGAAACCTGCACCACGACCTGGGACGCGGACTCCGTCGCCCAACGTATCGCTGACTGGGATGAGGGCGGGCTGCTGATGCAGTGGCTGGAACATCACGACCTCGTGGTCGCCGAGGCCTACGCCTTTGTCTGGAGCGATGAAATGATGATCCACATCACCGAACACCATGCCCCGTCTTGCGGGCTGATTGCCCTGGTTGCCGCCCTGCTTCAGCGCATACCCGCGGCCTATCCCGATATCAGGGTCGCCACCGTCGAGTTACAGGAAGACGAAAGAGCACGCCTCGAGCCTGTGCTCGCCAGTTGCGGCTTCGAGGATAAGGGCGCCCGAACCCTCTACCACTTGCGCCCACAGGGAACGCCGGCTCTCTAAAGGCGGCGTATCCTCCATTCGGCGCGCGGCGGCGGCACGGGTCGCCGCCGCCCATTGTCAGGGCCTGGCCGCGATGAAGCCCCATGCCAGCCAGGCCGCAACGACTGCGGCCGCGAACCAGATGCTCAGGATCGCGAGGAGGCCGCTGCGGCTGGACGGGCGTCCTTCCAATGCCGCCGCCCGCTCTCGGAATTCTTCCATCAGCGCTGGCGGCACCAGACGTACGGCCAAGAGGATGCCGAGCGGAACGAGAATAAGATCATCGAGGTAGCCGAGTATCGGAATGAAATCGGGGATCAGGTCGACCGGCGAAAGTGCGTAGGCCGCCACAGTGCCGGCAACGAATTTCGCCGAAAACGGCGTTCGACGATCTCGCGCGGCGAACCAGAGCGCAACGACGTCGCGTTTGATTTGCCGCGCCCATTGCTTCACGCGCTGGAGACGATCGGGCACGGCCATGCGGTTAACACTCTTGTTCGGATGAAGTTGCTCTGTCCGAACCCTATGAGCGGATGCGAAGATTGGCAATCGACCTCAGGGCCCTGCCGGGCGCTTCAAACGCTCCGTCGGATGGCCCAAACATACAAATGCCCGGAATCCTCACATTGAGGATTCCGGGCATTTAAAGCTCTCTTTCCGGGACTGAAGGTACAAAAACCGGTTAGAGCGCTTTTCGAAGGATCCGGCGGAACTGGTTGATCAGTTCAGTTTTGCCAGATCATTTCGAATGACGCTTCTGAGTTCGTCGATGGGCTTCAGGGTGTTCCCCTCTTCGAAGTGCCAGAAGGTCCATCCGTTGCAGGCATCAAGCCCCTGGACCTTGGCGCCCAGGCGATGAATTGAACCGGCCTCGCCGCCGGAGGCGACCGTGCCGTCGGCACGAACGATCGCGCTGTAGCGGCGCTTGGCGTCCGTCAGAACCGTGCCGGGCTTGATCAGCCCGCTTTCGATCAGCGTGTTGAAGGCGACGCGCGGCTCGGCCTTCTTGCCGGTCATGACCGAGAGCATCGCCTTGCCGAGCGGTTCGACCGCGTCGATGCGTGCCGATGCCGCGTCGATGTAATCCTGCTCGCGCTCAATGCCGACGAAGTGGCGGCCGAGGCGTTTGGCGACGGCACCGGTCGTGCCGGAACCGAAGAAGGGATCGAGAATGACGTCGCCCGGCTTGGTCGAAGCCATCATGATACGGGCGAGCAGCGCTTCCGGCTTCTGGGTCGGATGCACCTTCTTGCCGTCGTCACCTTTCAGGCGCTCGTGACCGGAGCAGATCGGGAACAGCCAATCGGAGCGCATCTGCACGTCGTCATTGGCCGCCTTCATCGCATCGTAGTTGAAGGTGTAGCCCTTGGCATTGGCGTTCGGCGTCGCCCAGATCAGCGTCTCATGAGCGTTCTGGAACCTCCGACCCTTGAAATTCGGCATCGGGTTGGTCTTGCGCCAGATGATGTCGTTGAGGATCCAGAAGTGCAGGTCCTGCAGGATGGCGCCGACGCGGAAGATGTTGTGGTACGAGCCGATCACCCAGAGGGTGCCGGTCGGCTTCAGCACGCGGCGGCAGGCGAGCAACCAGGCGCGGGTGAAGGCGTCGTAGGCTTCGAACGATGCGAACTGGTCCCATTCGTCGTCGACGGCGTCGACCACCGACTGATCAGGACGGGTCAGCATGCCGCCGAGCTGGAGGTTGTAGGGCGGGTCGGCGAAAACGACGTCGACCGAATTGTCGGGAAGCGCATTGAGCGCGGCAACGCAGTCACCCTTGATGATGCTGTCGAGCCAGCCCAACGGACGGGTGGAACGGGAGACTTCGGCAAGCGAAACAACTGAAGACATGGACAACTCGCAAATACGCTTACTCGGAACGGATCATGGAGCGTATGGTTACCGAAGATGGTTACCAAAGCCTGAAGGCCGTTTCGAAAAAGTGCGTAGTCGCGCTATGTTAGAGAGGTCTTCTGGAGTGGACAGGAAAGGCGGGAACGGGCTTTTCACCCGCCTCCCGCCGCCCCGTTCAAGCGTCGCGGACGCCGTTTCACCGGGCGTCGTGAAAGGCGCGGCTGTCTGAGGGGGCCTCACGGCGCTCGTTCAGCCCGTAGTCGCGGATCACGGAGGCGATGCGCAGGCGGTAATCGGCAAAGACGCCGTGGCGCCCCGCATCCTGGGCGGCACGATGTTCGGCGCCGTTCCGCCAGGCCTTCACCGCCTCCTCGTCGCGCCAGAAAGACAGGGACAACACCTTGTCGGGATTGGCCAGACTCTGGAACCGCTCGATCGAGATGAAGCCATCGATGTCGTCGAGCAGCGGACGCAGGTCGGCGGCAATGCCGAGATAGGCGTCACGCCGGCCCTCGGCCGGTAGGACTTCGAAGATGACGGCAATCATGTTTCACTTTCCTCCGATGGGCATCGAGACGTTCTTCAGGAAAATACGATCCTCCTTCAGGATAAACCGCTCGCGGCGGGAGAAGGCATAATTTTCCCGGCCGAGCGGATCGGCGGCGAGCCGGGCGCGATAGGCCTCGTAGGCCGCGAGGCTCTCGATGTTGTAAACGCCGTAAGCCGTCGTCGCAGATCCCTCATGCGGACCGAAATAGCCGATGAGATCGGCGCCTTAGCGCGGGATCGCCTCGCCCCAGTTGCGCGAATAGGTGGCGAACTCGTCCTTTTTGAAGGGATCGATTTCATAGCGGATGAAGCAGGTGATCATCGTCGTCTTCCTGTGGTCGGGCAAGGCGTCAAGCCTTCGATGGAGTGACTATGCCTCCTTGTTCGACGCGGATGCTTCGACTACGATCGAAGTATGAAGGAAGGTCCAGACATCGCTCTCATCGGATCGCTGATCGGCGATCCCGCCCGCGCCAACATGCTGACGGCGCTGATGGGGGGTAGTGCGCTGACCGCAACCGAGCTTGCCACCCATGCCGGCATCACGCTGCAGACCGCCAGTTCCCACCTGGCCAAGCTCGAGGCCGGCGGTCTGCTCAGCCAGCGCAAGCAAGGCCGTCACCGATATTTTCAGCTGGCAGAAGACGAAGTCGGGCTGATGCTCGAGAACCTGATGGGCTTTGCCGCCAGCCGCGGCATGAACCGGCACCGCCCCGGGCCGAAGGATCCGGCGCTGAGAAAAGCGCGCGTCTGCTACAATCACCTGGCCGGCGACTATGGCGTGCGCATGTATGACAGCCTGATTGCCGAAAAGCAGATCGAAGTCACCGGCGACGACCTGGCGCTGACGCCCGACGGGCAGAACCGGATCGAGGCGCTCGGCATCGACTATTCAGCACTCAAGAAATCCCGCCGCCCGATCTGCCGCACCTGCCTCGACTGGAGCGAGCGCCGCTCGCATCTGGCCGGTTCGCTTGGCGAAGCGTTGCTGACGCTATTCATCGACAAGGGCTGGGCCAAGCGCGAGGCGAACAGCCGCGCCATCCGCTTCACCGCCAACGGTGAGAAGGCTTTTTCCGAGCTGTTTCCGCAGTAGCTGCTGCCAGCAAAACCATTCTAGCCGACGATGGAAAAGGCCTCGCGGGTTTCGCCCGCGGCGGTCCTGACCGGCGTCTTGCCGATCCAGCCCACATGGCGTTCGAGGATCTTTGCCGCCTCGTCGCCTCGGCCTTCGCGCAAGGCGGCGAGGATCGCGCGGTGATCGTGATCGGTGCGCGCCTCCCAGCTCGTGCGCCAGGCGGAAAACAGGAAGCGGGCGCTCGCTGCATGCAGATCATCGATCGCCGCCAGCAGCCGCGGCATGCTGCAGGGTTCGAGGATCAGCCGATGGAAGGCGCGGTTTGCCGCCTCCCAGGAGCGCACGTCGCGCGAAGTATCGGCGGCGGCCGTGGCCATCTCGGCCCGATCGAGGATCGCCGGCGTCAGATGCGGGATGGCATGGCGAAGCGCCAGAACCTCCAGCACCGCGCGCATTTCGGCGACCTCCCTCACCTCCTTCAGGTCGAAGGAGGCGACGCGAACGCCGCGGCGCGGCTCGCTGACGGCAAGGCCCTGGGCCTCCAGCCGTCGAAAGGCTTCGCGAACGGGAACGTGGCTCGCGCCGAATTCCTCGGCGATATGATCCTGCCGCAAGCGCTCCCCGGGCATCAGCATACCGGAGATGATCCGCTCGGCCAGGGCCTTGCTGATGCGACTTGCGAGCGTGTCGTCCTGCTGCTTTTCCATCGCCTACTGATAGAGCCGCGAAACAATACTGTCGAGCAAGCGCACGGGCGGTTTCGATAATTTCCAATGGTTGAGCTTTGGCCTACCATCGTATAAAAGCTCTGCCGTACGAAAGCCCCGCGCCGCGCGAACATTCCTCCCCCCGCCTGCGGCGCCTCTCCTCCCAGGGAACTGTTCCATATGACCGGTATCGATCTCATCATTTTTGATTGCGACGGCGTTCTCGTCGATTCCGAAATCATCGCATCGGAAGTCGAAGCAGCACTGCTGACAGAAGCGGGTTACCCGATCAGCGTCGAGGAAATGGCGGAGCGTTTTGCCGGCATGACCTGGCACAACACGCTGCTGCAAATCGAGAAGGAAGCAAGCATCCCGCTTTCGGCCCAGCTCATCAGCAAGGTCGACGTCATCCTCGACGAGCGCCTTGCCCGCGACCTCAACATCATCGACGGCGTCAAGCCGATGCTGGCGCAATTGACGCTGCCGCACTGCATCTGCTCCAACTCGACCTCGGCGCGACTTGCCATGATGCTCGGCAAGGTCGGCATCAAGGACCATTTCGGCCGACACATCTATTCCGCGCGCGACCTCGGCGCCGACCGCGTCAAGCCGAAGCCGGATATCTTCCTGCACGGCGCCAAGCAGATGGGCGTCGACCCGTCGCGGGTGCTGGTGATCGAGGACTCCGTGCACGGCATCCACGGTGCACGTGCCGCTGGCATGCGCGTCGTCGGCTTCACCGGCGGTTCGCACACCCACCCCTCGCATGCCGACCAGCTGACCGAAGCGGGTGCGGAAACGGTGATTTCGCGCATGACGGCGTTGCCGGGCGTGATCGCGGCCCTTTCCGCATGGTCGGAGTCGATGACGGCCTGATTGGCCGCAGGCGGTCGCACACCGCCATGCCCCTTTCGCTCCGGCTTTCGGCCGGAGCGGGAAAGAAGCCTTCGGCCAACACGGCAGACGTCCAATTAGACGCCGGGGGACATGATGACACATTGCAGTGGCGTCACGTCCCCTAGAAAATCTTCCCGGTTTTCGAGGAGCCGCGCACGAGGGCCGTACCAAGCAAGCCCCATCGGGGTATTTTTAGGAGGAAACACAATGCGTCTTTCAATGTTGACCGGCCTGACCCTGGCGGCCAGCGTCGCCTTTGGCCCGCTCGCCTTCGCCGACATCACCATTGGCGTGATCACGCCGCTCACCGGCCCGGTCGCGGCCTATGGCGAGCAGGTTAAGAACGGCGCGGAAACGGCTGCAGACGAGATCAACAAGGCTGGCGGCATCAATGGCGAGAAGATCGTGCTGAAGATGCTCGACGACGCCGGCGATCCGAAGCAGGCCGTTTCGGTTGCCAACCAGGCTGCTGGTGAAGGCATCCGCTACGTCGTCGGCCCGGTTCTGTCGGGCACCTCGATGGCGGCTTCGGACATCCTTGCCGAAAACGGCATCCTGATGGTGACACCGACGGCAACCACGCCTGACCTCACCACCCGCGGTCTCTGGAACGTGCTGCGCACCTGCGGCCGCGACGACCAGCAGGCCGAAGTCGCCGCTGCCTATGTGGTCAAGAACCTCAAGGACAAGAAGATTGCCGTCCTCCACGACAAGGCGCCTTACGGCAAGGGCCTTGCTGACGGCTTCAAGAAGGCGATCAATGCCGGCGGCATCACCGAAGTCGTTTATGAAGGCCTGAACCCGGGCGACAAGGACTTCAGCGCGATCGTTACCCGCCTGAAGTCGGAAAACGTCGATGTCGTCTACTTCGGCGGCTACCATCCGGAAGGTGGCCTGCTGGCACGCCAGATGCACGACCAGGGCGTGAAGGCGCAGATCTTCGGCGGCGACGGCCTGTCCAACACCGAGTTCTGGGCAATCGGCGGCGAAGCTGCGACCGGCACGGTCTACACCAATGCCAGCGACGCGACCAGCAACCCCGCCTCGGCTCCGGCTGTCGAAGCGCTGAAGGCGAAGAACATCCCGGCCGAAGCCTTCACGCTCAACGCCTATGCTGCCGTCCAGGTGCTGAAGGCCGGCATCGAGAAGGCAGGCTCCGCCGAAGACGCGACCGCGGTTGCAACTGCGATCAAGTCTGGCGAAGCCATCGACACGGTTCTCGGCAAGCTGACCTACAGCGAAGCCGGCGACCTGACCTCGCAGGCTTTCTCGCTCTACAAGTGGGAAGGCGGCAAGAGCGTTCCGGCTGAATAAGCCGCACACGACGGAAATGAAAACGCCGGGGCAAGCCCCGGCGTTTTTTTTGCGGCATAGGCCGCTGCTTACTTCTTCTTGCCCTTGGCCGGCGGGCCTTCGTCGAAGCCCACATAGACGGTGACATTGGATCCGGCGCCGGCCGGCAGCGTCACGTCGGCCTTGGTGAAGACGAACTGGGCCGAACCGGTTGCGGGGATTTCCACCGCATGCTGCGTCAGTTCCGAATAGAGCGTCTTGTCTTCGTCGGTTGCAGCCACGCGGATCGGCATGGTGACCTTGCCGGGACCACCGGCAGGACCGCTGACGACGCGGCCCTGGACCACGACGGTTATCGTCAACGCGCTCTCGCTCTGCACGCATTGCCGCGTGGTGTCTGCCAGGGAGGCCTGATAGACGAGCTTCGTCGGGTCGTTCTTGGCCCCCTTTGCGTAGCTGGCATGCACATTTGTGCCGTCACGAATGACGACCTGCGGGCATGCGGCCTGAACGACGGCCGGCGTCGGAGCAGCGGCACTGCCGCCTGCGTCGATCGCCCCACCGGATTGCGTCTTATTGCAGCCGGCTAGGACTGCGAGAAAAGATATTGCGAGAACAGGCCGGGAAACTTTGCCAAACACGTTGAACAACCTCTGCTGGACCGGTTGAAACTCCTTGACCGAAATCTCGGCCGGAAGACCTTTCATGGCCTTCGGGCATCGTCTATAGCAGCGACAAACTGAAAAATCGATTGGGTCAGTCCGTCCCTTCCGAATTTTCCGAAGCTAGTTTTGCGACCGGAAATTGGGTCGGTGACAAGAATAGATGCAGACTCTGTCAAGGACTGACGCAATAAGACGAGCGTGTCGCGACGACGTTTCCCAAGGTCGCCGCAATCCTTGAGGTGGGACGAAGGACAACGATGGTGAAGTATATCTCGACGCGCGGCGAAGCCGCTCCTCTCGGCTTCTGCGACGCGCTGCTTGCCGGTCTTGCGCGCGATGGCGGTCTCTATCTCCCCAAGGAATGGCCGAAGTTTTCCAAGAAGGAAATTCGCGGCCTGCGCGGCAAATCCTACCAGGACATTGCCTTTACCGTGCTCGAACCCTTCATCAATGGCGAGATCCCGGCGGCCAAGTTCCGCGAAATGATCGACGAGGCCTATGCCACCTTCCGCCACCCGGCGGTGGCGCCGCTGGTGCAGACCGGACCGAACGCCTTCGTCATGGAGCTCTTCCATGGCTCGACGCTCGCCTTCAAGGACGTGGCGATGCAACTGCTCGCCCGGCTGATGGACTATGTGCTTTCCGAACGCGGCGAGCGCGCCACCATCGTCGGCGCGACTTCGGGCGACACCGGGGGCGCCGCCATCGACGCCTTTGCCGGTCGTGAGCGCACCGACATCTTCATTCTTTTCCCGCACGGCAAAGTCTCGCCGGTGCAGCAGCGGCAGATGACGACCTCGAGCGCATCGAACGTCCATGCGATTGCAGTCAACGGCAACTTCGACGACTGCCAGAACCTCGTCAAAGCGATGTTCAACGACGCCGCCTTCCGCGACCGTGTCAAGCTTTCGGGTGTCAACTCGATCAACTGGGCGCGCATCATGGCCCAGATCGTCTATTACTTCACGACGGCGGTCGCGCTCGGCGGCCCAGACCGCAAGATCTCTTTCACGGTCCCCACCGGTAACTTCGGCGATATCTTCGCCGGCTACGTCGCCAAGCGCATGGGCCTGCCGATCGACAAGCTGATCATCGCCACCAACGAAAACGACATTCTCGCCCGCACGCTGAAGACCGGCCGCTACGAGATGCGCGACGTCAAGGCGACCACCGCACCGTCGATGGACATCCAGATCTCGTCGAACTTCGAACGGCTTCTGTTCGAGGCGAACGATCGCGACCCGGGCGAAATCCGCTCGGCGATGGACGGGCTGAAGCAGTCCGGTTCCTTCACCATCCGCGAAAAGGCGCTGAAGGCGATCCGCAAGGAGTTCCGCGCCGGTCGCGCCTCGGAGAAAGAAGTCGCCAAGACGATCGCAAAGACGCTTGCAGACACGGGCTATCTGCTCGATCCGCATAGCGCCGTCGGTGTCTTCGTCGCCGCCAAACACGAGAAGGCATCCGCTCCCATGGTGACGCTTGCCACCGCCCATCCGGCGAAATTCCCGGACGCGGTAAAATCGGCAAGTGGTATTGACCCGGCGCTTCCGACGTGGCTTGCTGACCTGATGAACAGGGAGGAGCGTTTCGATATCCTGGATCCGGACCTGAAAACCGTCGAAACCTTTATCGGCGAGCGTACCCGTCTCCGGGGGTAAGAACGAGAAGAAACGTATGATGAAAGTTGAGTGCACCCGGCTCCCTTCCGGGTTGACGGTGGTAACCGAGCACATGCC
Organism: Ensifer sp. EB106-05-01-XG146; assembly: GCF_058791875.1. Taxonomy (NCBI): domain Bacteria; kingdom Pseudomonadati; phylum Pseudomonadota; class Alphaproteobacteria; order Hyphomicrobiales; family Rhizobiaceae; genus Ensifer; species Ensifer sp. EB106-05-01-XG146. The sequence continues at coordinate 623,699 of NZ_JBYTDX010000001.1, read as the reverse complement.
GCATCTCGAAAGTGTGGCGCTCGGCGTGTGGATCAAGTCCGGTTCGCGCAATGAAACTCTCGGCGAACATGGCATTGCCCATCTGCTGGAGCACATGGCTTTCAAGGGCACCGCGCGGCGCACCGCCCGCCAGATTGCCGAAGAGATCGAAAACGTCGGTGGCGAGGTCAATGCTGCGACCTCCACCGAAACGACCTCCTATTATGCCAGGGTTCTCAAGGACCACGTGCCGCTTGCTGTCGATATTCTCGCCGACATTCTGACCGAGTCCAGCTTCGACGAGGAAGAACTGCGCCGCGAGAAGCACGTGATCCTGCAGGAGATCGGCGCTGCCGACGACACACCCGACGATGTCGTCTTCGACCGCTTCGCCGAGACCGCCTATCGCAATCAGACCGTCGGCCGGCCGATCCTCGGCACGCCGGACACGGTCATGTCGTTCTCCGCCGACCAGATCCGGCACTATCTCGGCCGCAACTACACGACCGACCGCATGTTTGTGGTCGCCGCCGGCGCCGTCGAACACGAATCCTTTGTTCGCCAGGTCGAAGAACGCTTCTCGTCATTGCCGCGCACACCGATCGCAACGCCCGTGCTCGAAACTGCCCTCTACACCGGCGGCGAGAGCCGCGAAACCCGCGACCTGATGGACGCGCAGGTGCTGCTCGGCTTTGAAGGCAAGGCCTACCACGCGCGCGACTTCTATTGCTCGCAGATCCTCGCCAACATTCTCGGCGGCGGCATGTCCTCGCGCCTCTTCCAGGAAGTGCGCGAGCACCGTGGCCTCTGTTATTCGGTCTATGCCTTCCACTGGGGTTTCTCCGACACCGGCATCTTCGGCGTGCATGCTGCGACCGGCGGCGAGAACCTGCCGGAGCTGATGCCCGTCATCGTCGATGAACTGCGCAAATCCTCGATGAACATCGAGCAGCAGGAAATCGAGCGCGCCCGTGCCCAGATCCGCGCACAGCTTTTGATGGGTCAGGAAAGCCCGGCGGCCCGTGCCGGCCAGATCGCCCGTCAGATGATGCTCTACGGTCGCCCGATCCCGAATGAAGAACTGATGGAGCGCCTCTCCGGCATCACCATCGAGCGCCTGACCGACCTTGCCGGTCGGCTGTTCTTCGACACCACGCCGACGCTTTCGGCGATCGGCCCGCTGGAACAGCTTGCCCCGATGGGCGACATCCTGTCGTCGCTGACCGGCAAGGCCGCCGTCCCGCACGCCGTCGCAAGCTAAGACGAAGGCTGAACGGCCGGGCTCCATTTCATCAAAACGATGAAGCGATCCCGGCCTCCCAAACATTGCGCAATTTCGCACGGAAGGCGCTTTCAAGCGTCGCCTGGAAACTGCGTTCGGCCAGCCGGCGCGCAACGGATGATGACCGCATGTCCGAATGGTGAAGTCTTTGCGACTTTTCGCAAAATCGGATTCGATTTGCGCGCAAAGTTGTGCAACGTTTCGATTTGTGACGGCGCAAAGACGTGCCGTCGGGCGGATGGTACAAGGTCCTCGCGCGTAAACGGAACGGCCTCGGAGGCAGCTATGACACGATCGGTTTTTCGGTTCCTGTCGCGGCAGCCGGAGACGGTCGAAATCGCCGACCAGAATTACCTGCTCCGCCTCCCCCGCTATTCCGATTATCGCCAGTGGTATCAGCTCAGAAGCGACAGCCGCGCCTTCCTGGAGCCGTGGGAGCCGACCTGGCGCACCGACGAAATGACCGAGGGCGCCTTCCGCGGCCGGGTCGTCCGCAACGAGCAGGAATATGCCTCCGGCCAGGCGGTGCCGCTCTTCCTTTTCCACAAGCCAGGCGAGGTCCTGCTCGGCGGACTGACGATCGGCCACATTCGCCGCGGCGCCGGGCAAAACTGCATGATCGGCTACTGGATGGGCGCGCGCCACGCGGGCAAAGGCCACATGTTTGCGGCCCTCAGGCTCGCGATCCCCTACATCTTTTCGACCCTTGAGTTGCACCGTATTGAAGCAGCCTGTATTCCGGACAACTCAAGAAGCATCCGGCTCCTTGAAAAGGCCGGTTTTGAGCGTGAAGGCTATTTAAGACAGTACTTGAGAATCAACGGCCAGTGGCGAGACCATCTGCTCTTTTCTCTCCTGTCCGACGATGCCCTACCGAACAGGAATATGCCCCTTTGATGCCTCTAGCCCGCTCGCCCTTCGCCTGGTCAGCCTCCAAGCTGGCAGCGTTTCTGATAACGCTCACGACGATTTTCTGTGCGCTCGGCGGCGCGGCCCAGGCTTTGGAGCCGGTCAAGATTTCGCGCGAAGACACGGCGCTCGACCTGACGGCAACGACCGAAATCTACAGCGGCCGCAACGAAGCCTTTCAGGTTTCGACAGCACCCGGAACCGACGGCATCGTGCGCCGCATCGAAGTGCGCTCCAACAGTGCGGACCATCAGGGCGACTGGGCTGTGTTCGCGCTCGCCAACGTTTCGGCCGAACCGCTCGACCGCGTGATCGTCGCACCGCATTTCCGACTGGTGAATTCCAAGCTCTTCTGGCCGGACCTCGGCTCCAAGCGCATTCTTTCGATCACGCCGAGCGAAGGCTCCGCGCTCAGCCGCGAACCGAGCGACGAGGCGGACGTTTTCCGCATCACGCTGGCGCCGGGCGTCATCATCACCTTCGTCGCCGAGCTGGCAACACCGGAACTGCCGCAGATCTATCTCTGGGAGCCGGACTCCTACAAGGACACGGTCAACGCCTTCACGCTCTATCGCGGCATCGTGCTCGGCATTGCCGGCCTGCTTGCGGTGTTCCTGACCATCCTCTTCGTCGTCAAGGGAACCTCGATGCTGCCGGCAACGGCCGCCCTTGCCTGGGCCGTTCTCGCCTATATCTGCGTCGACTTCGGCTTCCTGTCGAAGCTCATCAGCGTGACGGCGGGGGACGAGCGAATATGGCGCGCGGGCACAGAGGTCTTCCTTGCGGCCGGCCTCGTGATCTTCCTGTTCACCTACCTCAATCTCAACCGCTGGCACCAGCATCTCGGCTATGCGACACTCGCCTGGATCCTCGGCCTCGGCCTGCTGTTCGGCGTCGCCGTCTACGACCCGGCGATCGCATCCGGCATCGCCCGCCTCTCCTTCGCGCTGACCGGCACGGTCGGCATCGTCCTGATCGCCTATCTCGGCTTCAACCGCTACGACCGCGCGATCCTTCTCGTTCCCGCCTGGCTGCTGATCCTCGTCTGGCTCTTCGGCGCCTGGCTGACGGTCACCGGCCAGCTCGCCAACGACATCGTGCAGCCGGCGCTCGGCGGTGGTCTCGTGCTGATCGTACTGTTGATCGGCTTTACCGTCATGCAGCACGCGGTCGCCGGCAGCGGCTACCAGCAGGGCCTGTTCTCCGATCTCGAGCGCCAGTCGCTGGCGCTCACCGGCTCCGGCGACACCGTCTGGGACTGGGACGTCGCCCGCGACCGGGTGGTGACGATGCCCGATATCTCGACGCAGCTCGGCCTGTCGCTCGGCAGCATGCACGGCCCCTTGCGCAACTGGCTTCCGCGGCTTCACCCTGACGATCGCGACCGCTTCCGCGCCACGCTCGACGTGTTGCTGGAACGCCGCCGCGGCAAGCTGAACCATGAATTCCGCGTACGCGCCGAGGACGGCCACTATCACTGGCTCTCGATCCGTGCCCGGCCGGTGCTTGGTGCCAACGGCGAAATCATCCGCTGCGTCGGCACGATCATCGACATTACCGAACAGCGCAACTCGGTCGAACGGCTGCTGCACAACGCCCTGCTCGACAATCTGACCGGGCTTCCGAACCGTCAGGTCTTCCTCGACCGGCTGCAGGCCATGCTCTTGATGGCCGACGGCAGCAACTCGGTCCGCCCGACGGTGCTTGCGATCGACATCGACCGCTACAAGCAGGTCAACGATCTCTTGGGCATTGCCGCCGGCGATAACATCCTCATCGCGCTGACGCGGCGCCTGCGCCGGTTGCTGCGCCCGCAGGATACGCTGGCCCGCCTCGGTGGCGACCAGTTCGGCCTGATCCTGATGTCCGAGCGCGATCCGGCCAAAGTCGCCGATTTCGCCGATGCGGTGAGCAAGGCGATCATGGTGCCCCTCAACTACGGCAACCGCGAAATCAACCTGACGGCATCGATCGGGCTCGTCTCCTGGCTCGACCAGGAACAGAGTGCGACCGGGCTTCTCGACGACGCAGAGCTCGCGATGTTCCGGGCCAAGAAGGAAGGCGGCAACCGCGTCGAGCCTTTCCGCCCGGCCTTCCGCACCTCCGGCTCGGACCGCATGCAGCTTGAAGCCGATCTCAAGAAGGCAATCGAGCGCAAGGAACTTTCTCTCGTCTACCAGCCGATCGTGCGATTGAACGATGCCGAGATCGCCGGCTTCGAGGCCCTGATGCGCTGGGATCACCCCAAGCGTGGCAACATCTCGCCGACCGAGTTCATCCCGATCGCCGAGAATTCCGACCTCATCAACCAGCTCGGCATGTTCGCCTTCGACCGGGCGACCAGTGACCTGACGGAATGGCAGCTGCAGACCGGCGACCTGCCGATCTTCGTCTCGATCAACCTTTCGAGCGCGCAGCTTCTCAACAACGAGCTCTATGACGACGTTCGTGCCATTCTCACCAAGAACCGCTGCGACCCGGGCAAGGTGAAGATGGAGCTGACGGAATCGCTGGTAATGGAAAATCCGGAGCAGGCCCGTCTCGTTCTCGAAAAGCTGAAGGAAGCCGGTCTCAAGCTGGCACTCGACGACTTCGGCACAGGCCACTCATCGCTCTCCTACCTCACCCGCTTCCCCTTCGACACGATCAAGATCGACAAGGCGCTGGTGCGCGACCCAAGCGACAAGCGCGGCATCCTCTTGCGCTCCGTCATCACGATGGCGCGCGAGCTCGACATGCAGGTGGTGGCCGAGGGCATCGAATCCGAGGACGACGCAATCCAGCTGTCGCAGATGGGCTGCGACTATGGGCAGAGCTTCCTCTTCGGTCCGCCGATCGGTTCGGAATCGATCCAGCGCCTGCTGAAGGAACGCTTTCCACTGATGAAGCGGGCGTAATCGCCAAGGCGACGCCGCTCAGCGCGCAGACCAACGTCTCCAGGCCCGTCGGTTACAATCCGACGGGCTTTTCATTTCTGCATCAAGGATCTGGGAAAGGTCGGTCAGCCGCCAATCAGGCGTGGCCGGCATCCATGGAGAGCATCGCGGCCGAGACACCCATCAGCGCCAGCGCCCGATCGTATTTGTCGTCAAGCGCCTTGTCGAAGATCAGTTCATCGCGCGCCGGGCATGTGAGCCAGCCATTCTGGGTGATTTCCGATTCGAGCTGGCCCGGTCCCCACCCGGCGTAGCCGAGCATCATTGTCGCGCGCACAGGCCCCTCCCCGCGCGAAATGGCGCGGACGATGTCGAGCGTCGCCGTCAGGCAGATATCGTCGCTGACGGGAATGCTGGAATCGCTCAGATAATCGTCGGAATGCAGCACGAAGCCGCGCCCGGTCTCGACCGGACCGCCCGCCTGAATCTGGAAATCCCGTGTTACCTGCGGGAGTCGGATCGCCTCGTCCTCATCGAGAAGATCGAGGTGAAGCAGCACGTCGGGGAAGGTCAGTTGCTGCGGCCGGTTGAGAATGAAGCCCATGGCGCCATCGTCCGAATGGGCGCAGATGAAGATGACCGTGCGAGCGAAATTGGCGTCAAACATCCCGGGCATGGCGATCAGGAACTGACCGTCAAGAAAGCCTCGCTCGCGTCTCTTTTGCGCCATCGGAGTAGCCATCATGCGAACAGCCTATCAATTCGCCGCGAAATGAAAAGCGCCTCAGCGTCGCGGCCCATAATTATTGCACGCACGGCGTTCACTTCGCCGTGTCCGATCAAGCAATTATGATCGTTGCGTCCGTCGCAGCGTCTGGAGCGGTTTTGGCAAAAGCGATATTGCTTGCCATATGATCCAGTGCTTCACCCACCAGAAAATGGCCCAGTTCATCGGCGCGGCAAGCCTTGCCGGCTGTTTTTTTCTCCCCTTCGGCGCCAACGCGGCCACCAGCGAGTGGGTCACCTCCCCCGGCGGCATGATCCGTCTGGTCGCCGCCCAGCCCAAAGAGGATGGCACGATCCCGGCGACGCTGGAGGTCAAGCTCAACCCTGGCTGGAAGACCTATTGGCGCGAGCCGGGTGCAAGCGGCATTCCCCCGCAGGTGACGCTCGACCCGGCAGGCGACGTGGAGCTGGAAAAGATCGGCTTCCCGGTGCCCAAGACGTTCGACGACGGTGTCGTGCGCTACATCGGCTATGACAGGCCGGTCGCCTTTCCGCTGACCTTGAAGCGCGTCCACGGCAGCGGCGACGTTACCATTCGCGCCTCCGTGTTCCTCGGCATCTGCGAGGACATCTGCATACCGGTTCAGGGCGAGCTAACGCTCGCCATCAAGCAAGGCGGCTTCGACAATCCGCTCGACGGCGCGCGGATCGACGATGCCGTTGCCGCGTTGCCGGAGGCGCCGTCGGCTGATTTCTCGGTGACGGCGAGCCGCTACGATGCCGACAAGGCGCTGATGCATCTGTCGGTTCGCCTGCCCGCCGACGACAAGGATCCGGAACTCTTTCTCGCCGGACCTTCAGGCATTTCGTTCGGCAAGCCCGAGATCCAGCCTGCAGGCGACAGGGCGTTAAACGCAGCCGTTCCGGTGAGGCTCACGGGCAAGGACAGGGAACTCAAAGGCAAGCCGATCGTTTTGACTGTGCGCGCCCAGGGCCGCAGCATGGAGACGACCCTTGCCTTTGATTAGGGCGCATCTATAGTCCGCCGAGTTCTCCGACGAGTGCGGAGAAGCGAGACGCAAGCAACGCAAGGAGAGTGCCGTGACCATTGCCGTCGGAGACAAGCTGCCAGCCGCAACCTTCAAGGAAAAGACCGCCGACGGTCCCGTCGAGGTCACCACCGATCAGCTCTTTGCCGGCAAGCGCGTCGTGCTCTTTGCCGTTCCCGGCGCGTTCACGCCCACCTGCTCGCTCAACCACCTGCCCGGCTATCTCGAAAACCGCGACGCGATCCTTGCCCGCGGTGTCAACGACATCGCCGTGGTCTCGGTCAACGACCTGCATGTGATGGGTGCCTGGGCGACCACGTCGGGCGGCATGGGCAAGATTCACTTCCTCTCGGACTGGAACGCCGCCTTCACCAAGGCGCTCGGTATGGACATCGACCTGTCGGCCGGCACGCTCGGTGTGCGCTCCAAGCGCTATTCGATGCTCGTCGAGGACGGCGTGGTGAAGTCGCTCAATCTCGAAGAAAGCCCTGGCCAGGCGACCGTTTCGGGCGCCGCCGCCATGCTCGAGCAGCTCTGAGCGCAGAAGCGAGTGCAAATGAAAAACGGGCCTCAGCGGCCCGTTTTTTTCATTTCACGAGAAGTGAGTCCGAACGACGCCCCTTCTTGTAGGGTTCCATGCCCTTGCGGGCGAGCTCGTCGGCGCGTTCGTTTTCCGGATGACCGGCATGGCCCTTGACCCAGTGCCATGTCACCTTGTGGCGGCGATTGGCTTCGTCCAGCCGCTGCCAGAGCTCGCCGTTTTTCACCGGCTTCTTGTCCGCAGTCTTCCAGCCGTTCTTCTTCCAGCCGTGGATCCACTTGGAGATACCGTCCATCACATATTTGCTGTCGGTGTAGAGATCGACCTCGCAGGCGCTTTTCAGGGCGTCGAGCGCCGAGATTGCCGCCAGCAGCTCCATGCGGTTGTTGGTGGTCTCGGCCTCGCCGCCGGACAGCTCCTTTTCCACCTCGCCATAGCGCAGCACAGCGCCCCAGCCGCCCGGCCCCGGATTGCCCGAGCAAGCACCGTCGGTGAAGATATCGACATGTTTCATGCCTGACCCCCGTCCCGGCGCAGGCCATATTCGGCGCTGGACGTAATCGCCCGGTGGAAGCGGATCTTCGTCAGATATTCGAGCGGATCCTTCTTGACCACCAACGCGCCCGCGGGCGTCATCAGCCAGTCGTAGAGGCGCGTCAGGAAGAAGCGCAGCGCCGAGCCGCGGCAAAGCAGCGGCAGGGCGTCGACCTCGGCGGGCGTCAGCTTGCGCACGCTCTCGTAGCCCGAAAGCATCGCCATGCCCTTGGTGATGTTGTAGGAGCCGTTCTTCTCGAAGCACCAGGAATTGAGGCAGACGGCGACGTCATAGGCGAGATAGTCGTTGCAGGCGAAGTAGAAGTCGATCAGCCCGGAGAGCTGGTCGCCGAGGAAGAAGACGTTGTCCGGAAAGAGATCGGCGTGGATGACGCCTTCCGGCAGCGATTTCGGCCAATGGCGCTCCAGATGTTCGAGCTCCGCCGATATCTCGTCCTTGAGACCTGCCTGAACCTCATCGGCGCGCGCTTCGGAATTGACCCAGAGCGGCCGCCAGCCGCCGACGGAGAGCGCATTGGTGCGCTTCAGCGCAAAGCCTTCGCCGGCGACGTGCATGGCCGCCAGCGCCTTGCCCACTTCGTGGCAGTGCTTGGCTTCGGGCTTTCTCAGCCACATGCCCTCAAGGAAGGAGATGACGGCGGCAGGGCGGCCGGAGAGCTCACCGAGTAGCTCGCCATCGGCGCGCGGCAGCGGCAGCGGGCAGGACAGCCCACGCTCGGCCAGATGATGCATGAGGCCCAGGAAGAACGGCAGGTCGCCGGCATTCACGCGCTTTTCGTAGAGCGTGAGGATGTAGGAGCCTTTGGTCGTGTGCAGCAGGAAATTGGAGTTCTCGACACCCTCGGCGATCCCCTTGTAGGAGGTCAGCTGGCCGACGTCGTAAGCGGTGAGAAAACGGGCGAGATCGTCTTCCGTAATATCGGTGTAAACGGCCAAGGGTGTCCACTCTCAAGAAAATGCGGGCAGGGAATGCGGCTTATTCGCCGTTGACGAAGGCCATGTCGGCAGCCGTCAGCGGCACGTGGCGGATCTCGCGGTTGACGAGGAAGTTCTCGTTTTCCTCGACCGTATCGGCAAGTTCCACCGAAGCGTCGTAGCGTTCGCGAAACGCCTCGATGATCTCGTTGACGATTACTTCCGGCGCAGACGCGCCGGCCGACAGGCCGACCGTAGAGATATCGCCGATTGCGTCCCAGTCGATTTCCGACGCCCGCTGGACCAGCACGGATTTTTTCGCGCCGGCCCGAAGGGCCACCTCGACAAGCCGCTTGGAATTGGACGAGTTGGGCGCGCCGACGACCAGGAACAGGTCGCAGCCGGGTGCTGCCTGCTTCACCGCCTCCTGGCGATTGGTGGTGGCGTAGCAAATCGAATCGGCGGCGGGCGCCGTCAGGTTCGGGAAGCGCTCGTGCAGCCGCTTGATGACGCCGGCGGTGTCGTCGACCGACAGTGTCGTCTGGGTGACGAAACCAAGATTGTCCGGGTCCGGCGGCTGATAGACGTCGGCGTCCTCGACGGTCTCGACCAGCGATACCGTGCCTTCAGGCAATTGGCCCATAGTGCCGATCACTTCCGGATGGCCGGCATGGCCGATCAGGACGACATGGCGGCCGAGGCGGTTGTGGCGCATCGCCTGCTTGTGGACTTTCGAGACCAGCGGACAGGTGGCGTCGAGATAGAAAAGGTTGCGGGCATCCGCGTCGGCGGGCACCGATTTCGGCACGCCATGCGCCGAAAAGACGACCGGTTGCTTGCGGTGCTCCGGCGGGATCTCGTCGAGCTCTTCAACGAAGATTGCGCCCTTGGCTTCGAGGCCTTCGACGACGTAGCGATTGTGGACGATCTCATGGCGGACATAGACCGGTGCGCCGAATTCCTTCAGCGCCAGGACGACGATCTGGATCGCGCGGTCGACGCCGGCGCAAAAGCCGCGCGGGCCGCAAAGGCGGATGGTGATCGGGGATTTTTCTGCCGCTGATGATGCCATGGATCAGGATGCCATTAGTAGGAAAACGAGCGCTGCGATCGCCGGGCCGCCCTGGATGAGGAGGATGCGCGGCTTGACCGACCACGCGCCATATATAGCGGCAACGACCACGCACACAAGGAAGAACACCTTCAGCTGAAAGGCAAAGGCGGCTTCCGCCTGGATCAACGACCAGAACAGACCGGCGGCAAGAAAGCCGTTGTAGAGCCCCTGGTTGGCCGCGAGCACCCGTGTTGTCTCGGCCTGCTCGGCCGTCATGCGGAACACGGCCCTTCCCTTCGGCCCGGTCCACAGGAACATTTCCAGCACCAGAAAACCGATATGCAGCAAGCCGGTCAAAGCAATCAATGTGTTTGCAATGATCGTCATAATTGCTCCCACCGCCGTTCGTCCCACACGGTTAGCATGACGGCAAACGCGAGACTATCGCTCGCTGCGCATTGCATAGATGCCGCTGACCAACACCAGAGCCGCTGCCAGCCCATACCAGGTCAGCGCATATTGCAGGTGGTTGTTGGGCAGGTCGAACTGGGTGACACCGCCAATCGGCAGACCGCCCGGATTGGGCGTCGCATCGGCATCGACGAACAGCGGCACGACCTTGTCGGCGGGAAGGCCGACGGAAGACGCCATCGTGTCGAGATCCTTCCAGTAGAAGATGTTCTTGGCGAGGTCGTTGTCGGGAACGAGCGACGACGGCTTTCCGTCAAGCTTCGGCCTTGCAAGACCATGAACGCCGACGAAGGCGGGAAGCTCGCCGGCAAGCCGGGTCGACGCATCCTTCTGCTCGAAAGGCACGAAACCGCGATTGACGAAAAGAAAACGGTCGTCGTCCAGCCGTAGCGGCGTGAAGACGTAATAGCCGGTGCGGCCATTGAACGTCGCGAAGAAATGCCGCTCCTTGGTGTGGTCGAACCCGCCGGTCACCGAAACCGTGCGGTAGTCGATGTCGCCACCATCAGCGAGGATCTTCTCGATCTCGGCAAGCGTCGCCGGCGGCGCAGACCTGCGCTCGGCCATGGCCGAAAGCAAGCTTTCCTTCCAGTGTAACCGCTGCATCTGCCAGGTACCGAGCGAGACAAGAATGGCAAATGTCGCGACGAGCAGCAGCAACGTGCCGATGCGGCCGATCAGGCCACGCTTTTTGCTGGTCGCGATCTCAGCCACGGTCGATCTCGCCGGGACGCGCATTGTTGCGGTATTGCAGGTTGATCAGGATACCCTTCAGCATCCGCGTCAGGCCGAGGCTGAAGATCACCGCAAGCGGGATCCACAAGATGAAATGCAGCCAGAGCGGCGGGTTGAAGTTGACCTCCGCCCAGAGCGCCGCGCCGACGACAATGAAGCCGACGATCAGGATCACGAAGACCACCGGACCGTCGCCGGCATCGGCGAACTTGTAGTCGAGATCACAGCTTGCGCAGGCGGGCTTGACCTTCAGAAACCCGTCGAAAAGCTTGCCCTGGCCGCAGCGCGGGCAAAGCCCCTTGATCCCGGTCATCACCGGGTCAACCGGCGGGAAATGTGCCTTGTCTTCACTCACGGCTTGATCTCGATTGGCGTGTTGTTGGGAACCATGGCCCAGATTTCTTCCATTTCGGCATTGGTAACGGCAATGCAGCCATTCGTCCAATCGAAGCGCTGCGTCAAAAAGGCCAGCCAGCCGAAATAATTGGGCTGGCCATAGATCATGATCATGCCGCCCGGATCGACACCGTTCGCGGCAGCGGCAGAGACATCGGCCGGCGCCGGATAAGAGACGTGGATGGACTTGTAGTAACCGCTGCCGGGATTGCGCCAGTCGAGAGAATAGAGCCCTTCCGGCGTCCTCTGGTCTCCCTCCTGACGCTTGTGACCGATGGGGTTGCCGCCGAGCGCAACCGTGTATTCACGGATCACCTGGTCACCTTGGAAGAGCTGCAACAGCCGCCGCTCCTTGTGCACGACAACCCTGTCCGCGCTATCGGCCGCCGCAGCGGGAAAACCGCCGGATACCACTAGCGTAGCAGCCACCAAGGCCAACCTCATTTCCGTCTCCCATCAAGCCGATCGGCGGCACACCACCAAAAGAACAAGGCGGCTGCATGACTGCAACCGCCCTGTTCCTTGACTTAGATGCTCGCGCTATCAGCCGTGCGCGATCGGCGCGCCCCAGCTTCCCCAGATGTAGATGGAGAAGAACAGGAACAGCCAGACGACGTCAACGAAGTGCCAGTACCAGGCGGCCGCTTCGAAGCCGAAGTGCTGCTTCGGTGTGAAGTCACCACGCAGTGCACGGAACAGGCAGACGAGCAGGAAGATCGTGCCGACCAGAACGTGGAAGCCGTGGAAACCGGTCGCCATGAAGAAGGTCGCGCCGTAGATCGAGTCCTTGAAGGCGAAGGGAGCGTGGGCGTATTCGTACGCCTGGACGAAGGAGAACAGCACGCCGAGCACGACCGTCAGCGTCAGGCCGTTGATCAGGCCCTTGCGGTCATTGTGCAGCAGCGCGTGATGCGCCCAGGTCACCGTCGTGCCCGACAAAAGCAGGATGACGGTGTTGTAGAGCGGCAGGTGCCACGGATCGAGCACTTCGATGCCCTTCGGCGGCCAGACGCCACCGGTGAAGGTAGCGCGGGTTGCCTGGATGGCTTCGCCCGGGAACAGGCTCGCATCGAAGAAGGCCCAGAACCAGGCCGCGAAGAACATCACTTCAGAAGCGATGAACATGAGCATGCCGTAGCGCAGATGCAGCGAAACGACGCGGGTGTGGTGGCCCTCGTGCGCTTCCTTCACCGTGTCCGACCACCAGCCGTACATGGTGTAGAGCACGATGATGAGGCCTGCGAGCAGGATCCAGACGTTGGCAAGCTCGAGGCCGAAGATCTTCAGCGAGCTACCCGACAGGTAACGCATGTAGCAGATGCCGCCGAACGCCATGACAAAGGCGCCGATGGAAGCAAGCAGCGGCCAGGGGCTCGGGTCGATGATGTGGTAGTCGTGATTCTTCTGATGCGCACCGGCCATGTCAGTAATCCCCGATATGTCTCTCTCTTGTCGCCCTTCCGGCATAGCCGAAAAGGACCTCCAGTCAAAGTTTGTTCTCTTCCGTCTTCACCTGCGCGACCGGTTTCGACGGTTCGCGCGGATAGAAGGTGTAGGAAAGGGTCAGCGTCTTGATGTCCTTGGTCTCCACCGCCTTGACCATGTCCGGATCGACGAAGAATACCACCGGCATCTCCATCTCCTCTCCCGGCTGCAGGGTCGTCTCGGTAAAGCAGAAGCACTGGACCTTGTTGAAATAGGCGCCCGCCTGCATCGGCGTGACGTTGAAGGTCGCCTGGCCCGTCGTCGGCTTCGACGACAAGTTCTTTGCCTTGTACATCACCTGCACCGTTTCACCGATGCGGATGTCGATGTCGCGCTGGACCGGCTTGAACTCCCAGGGCAGGCCCCCCGAAGTGTTCGCGTCAAAGGTGACCTTGACCTTCTCGTCGAGGATGACGTCGGACGCCTGCTCGACGCGCTGCGTCGTGCCGTTATAGCCGGTGACGCGGCAGAACATGTCGTAAAGCGGTACAGCCGCATAGGCCATGCCCACCATGCCGCCAACGAAAGCGAGGCAAGTGCCGACGACGACGCGGTTGGAGCGCTGCGAGCTTGTGGTCTGCGGTGGTTTCGTCATGCCATTTCGCCTCAGTTGACCATGCCGTTGCCGAACTTGATCAGCGTGACGATGTAGAAGAGGACGACGAGGCCGAAGAGCACGAAGCCGAGCGCGATGTTGCGGCCGCGGCGCGATTTCTTCTGGGCATCAGTGAGCTTGACGGTTTCCATCAGGCAATACTCCCGGCATTCAGCCAGATATTGACGATCAGGTGATCCGCCATCAGGGCGGAGAAGATCACGAACAGATACATGATCGAGAAGGCAAAGAGCTTCTTGGCCGGCAGCATGCGCTCATCTGATTCCGGCATGCGCAACACGCCGATAGAGTACCACACGAAGCCAAGGCCGAGGGCCGCTGCGACTGCGCCGTAACCAATGCTCGCAAAACCGAGCAAGGTGGGACAGATGCCGATAAGTGCAGTCAGAACGGCGTAGATGACGATTTGCTTCTTGGTGGTCGCCTGGCCGCAGACATTCGGCATCATCGGTACGCCGACGGCGCCGTAGTCGCCCATCTTGAAGAGGGCGAGCGCCCAGAAGTGCGCCGGGGTCCACAGGAAGGTGATCAGGAAAAGCACGATGCTCTCCACCGACACGGCGCCGGTCACGCAGGCCCAGCCGATCATCGGCGGGAAAGCGCCGGCAGCACCGCCGATGACGATGTTCTGCGGCGTCGAGCGCTTCAGCCACATCGTGTAGATGACCACGTAGAAGAAGATGGTGAATGCGAGCAACCCGGCTGCGAGCCAATTGACGGCGAGCCCGAGGATGATCACGGAAAAAGCAGACAGCGTCAGGCCGAATGCCAGCGCTTCCTGCGGCAGGATCTTGCCTGCCGGGATCGGGCGCTTGGCGGTACGGGTCATGACCGCGTCGATGTCGGCGTCATACCACATGTTCAGCGCGCCCGAGGCGCCAGCGCCGACGGCGATGCAGAGGATGGCGATGAAACCGATGAAAGGATTGATGTGTCCTGGTGCCAGCACCAGCCCGGCGAATGCCGTGAAGACGACCAGGGACATGACACGCGGCTTCAAAAGCTCGAAGTAATCGCGCGCAGAGGCTTCGGACAGGCGCGGTACGCCTTCCATGCCGACTGCTTCGTGATTGTCGATGACCGTCATGTCCTGTCCCTGCAAAAGTCCCGGCCGCAAGGGCCGTGTGTCGCCGGTTGCCCGGCGGGGTGAAGCCGCCGGAACCGGCGGCTTCTGTTCTTTGCCCGTCACTTGATGCGCGGGAGCTGTTCCCACTGGTGGAACGGCGGCGGCGAAGACAGCTGCCATTCCAGAGTGTTCGCGCCCTCGCCCCACGGGTTGTCGCCAGCGACGCGCTTCTTGGCGAAGGCTTCGAAGACGCCGAAGAGGAAGATCAGGACGCCGACGGCTGCGATGTAGGAGCCGTAGGACGAAACCATGTTCCAGCCGGCATAGGCATCCGGATAGTCGATGTAACGGCGCGGCATGCCTGCGAGGCCGAGGAAGTGCTGCGGGAAGAAGATCAGGTTCACGCCGATGAACATGACCCAGAAGTGCAGCTTGCCGACGAACTCGGAGTACATGTAACCGGTCATCTTCGGGAACCAGTAGTACCAGGCAGCGAAGATTGCGAAGACAGCGCCGAGCGACAGAACGTAGTGGAAGTGAGCAACCACGTAGTAGGTGTCGTGCAGCGAGCGGTCGAGGCCGGCGTTGGCGAGCTGAACGCCCGTGACGCCACCGACGGTGAACAGGAAGATGAAGCCGATCGCCCAGACCATCGGGGTCGTGAAGCGGATCGAACCACCCCACATCGTCGCGATCCACGAGAAGATCTTAACGCCCGTCGGAACAGCGATGACCATCGTCGCGAAGACGAAGTAGCGCTGCGTGTCGAGCGACATGCCGACGGTGTACATGTGGTGTGCCCACACGATGAAGCCGACGGCGCCGATCGCGACCATGGCGTAGGCCATGCCGAGGTAGCCGAAGATCGGCTTGCGCGAGAAAGTGGAAACGATGTGGCTGACGATGCCGAAGCCCGGCAGGATCAGGATGTAGACTTCCGGGTGACCGAAGAACCAGAACAGGTGCTGGAACAGGATCGGATCGCCGCCGCCTTCAGGCGCGAAGAAGGCCGTGCCGAAGTTGCGGTCGGTGAGCAGCATGGTGATGCCGCCTGCCAGAACCGGCAGCGAGAGCAGAAGCAGGAAGGCGGTGATCAGAACCGACCAGGCAAAGAGCGGCATCTTGTGCAGCGTCATGCCCGGAGCGCGCATGTTCAGGATCGTGGTGATGAAGTTGATCGCACCGAGGATCGAGGACGCGCCGGCAATGTGCAGGCCGAGGATGACGAAGTCCATCGCCGGTCCTGGCATGCCCGATGTCGAGAATGGCGGATAGATCGTCCACCCTCCCCCTGCGCCGTAGGCACCAGCCGGGCCTTCGACGAACATCGAAAGCAGCACGAGCAGGAAGGCAGGAATGATCAGCCAGAAGGAGATGTTGTTCATGCGCGGGAACGCCATGTCCGGCGCACCGATCATGATCGGAACCATCCAGTTGGCGAAGCCACCGATCAGCGCCGGCATGACCATGAAGAAGATCATGATGAGCGCGTGCGCGGTCGTGAACACGTTGAACATGTGCTTGCCGCCGTCGATGGCAGCATCGCCCTCGAAGCCGTAAACCATCTGCGCCAGGCCGTGGAAGATCTGGATGCCTGGCTCCTGGAGCTCGGCGCGCATGAAGATGGACAGCGTGCCGCCGATGATGCCCGCGAAAATCGCGAAGATCAGGTAGAGCGTGCCGATGTCCTTGTGGTTGGTCGACAGGAACCAGCGCTGGAAGAAGCTCAAAGGCTTATGCGCATGGTCTGCGTGGCCATGATCGGAGTGATCATGGCGTTGGTCGTGATGAACGGCTGTTCCAGCCATGGGTCGAGCTCCCCTTCCGATTACTGTGCGGCGTTAGCGGCGACGTCGACGGTCTTGGCCGAGTCGATGGACGCCATGAGCGCCTTGTTCGCATCGCCAACATTCGTTGCGGCGGCTGCGAGCCAGGTGTCGTATTTTTCCTGCGAAACCACGCGGATGGCGATCGGCATGTAAGCGTGGTCCTTACCGCAGAGCTCGGAACACTGGCCGTAGTAGAGACCTTCGCGCTCGGCCTTGAACCAGGTTTCGTTCAGGCGACCGGGAACGGCGTCGATCTTCACGCCAAAGGCAGGCATTGCAAAAGCGTGGATCACGTCAGCAGCGGTGACGAGAACACGAACCGTCTTGCCGACCGGCACGACGACTTCGTTGTCGACGGCGAGCAGGCGCGGATATTCTTTCTTGTCTTCCTTGCCGAGCGTCGCGCGATCTTCTTCCTTCATCATGATGCTGTCGAAGGTGAGCGGGCTTTCGCCGACCTCATACTCGTAGGACCAGTACCACTGGTTGCCGGTCGCCTTGAGCGTCAGGTCCGGATTGGCCGGCGGCGTCAGCTGCGCGGTCAGGAGCTGGAAGGACGGAATGGCGAGGAAAAGAAGGATGACGACCGGACCGACGGTCCAGACGACTTCGATCGCGGTGTTGTGGCTGGTCTTGGACGGAACCGGGTTCGCGCTTTCGCGGAACTTGATCACAACGATGATCAAAAGGAGGAGAACGAAGAGAGTAATCGGAATGATGAACCACAGGGTATAATGTTCAAACCACGTGATTTCTTCCATGATGCCCGTAGCGGCCGTCTGAAAATTCGTCTGCCATTCGACAGGCTTGTCAGCAAAGGCGCTCGAAGCAAAAAGCAGACAGGCAAGCGCTGCCAGAACTGCATAAGCCTTGTTTTTCACAATGTGTCTCCCCAATGCGCTTGATCAGGATCAAACCGGAACGCAGAATCCCTGCGATACTGCTGCGCTTCAAACCACAGTTTGTCCGATGCCGCAACATCTGACCAATCAACCCCATGCGGCATTTTTGCACAAACGCAGCTTTTCACACAGGCACCCCTCGAAACCCGTGGCGAAACCACCTATAGGGGCTCTTCTGCGCGCTTGGCGATCCGATTGCACAGCGCTTTGACGGCGGCGCGCCGGATAGGGCGCCCAACCCGCCCAATTTCCGCCATATGGCGCTGGAATGTGCCCCGCAGGGCTTTTCATTTATTCCTGCGCGCTTCAAGAATAGCCCTGATGATTCGACGTTTTGAGGTTTACATGGGCCTGCCCCTCTTTTCCCGACTGTCGGCCTTCGCCGCCTTCGGCCTTGCCGTTCTCGCTCTCCCGGCTCAAAGCCTGGCCCAGCAGCCCGCGGGAACACCCGGCACGGTCAAGTCCAACCATGGCGCATGGTCGATCGTCTGCGATCAGCCGCCGGGCGCCTCCGCTGACCAGTGCGCGCTGATGCAAAACGTCATCGCCGAAGACCGGCCGGAAGTTGGCCTGTCGGTGGTCGTTTTGAAGACTGCGGATCGCAAGGCCAAGATCCTGCGCGTACTCGCTCCGCTCGGCGTGCTTCTGCCGAACGGCCTCGGCCTGAACGTCGACGGCAAGGATATCGGCCGCGCCTATTTCGTGCGTTGCTTCTCCGACGGCTGCTACGCAGAAGTGGTGCTCGAGGACGAACTCCTGAAGACCTTCCGTTCCGGTGCGACGGCGACCTTCATCGTCTTCCAGTCGCCCGAAGAAGGCATCGGCATCCCTGTCGACCTCAAGGGCTTCGGCGAAGGCTACGACGCGCTGCCCTGAACGGCGACAAATTCAAAGACAAACAAAAAGCCGCGCTTCGAGCGCGGCTTTTTTGTTGGCCGCCGCCGAGCATAAAAAACAAGGCCCGGATCGATGATCCGGGCCTGATGCATGCGAGAGCGACGCGTCTTTAGATGATGTCGGTCCCGACGATCTTGATGCCGAAGCCTTCGAGGCCGACATAGTGGCGTTCGCGCGAAGCGAGCAGCCTGATGGAGCTGATGCCGAGATCCTTCAGGATCTGCGCGCCGAGGCCGATTTCCAGCCACTCGTTTTCGCGCGCCTGCGCCTCGTCGTGCGCTTCGCGCTCGTGCTTGCCCTTGCGCGCCGTCTGCGACACGCCGACGCCGACCGAGCCTTCGCGCAGATAGACGATGACCCCCCTGCCCTCGTCGGCAATGCGCTTCATGATGCGGTCGATCTGGCAGTCCCTGCCGAAGACGTCGGCGCCGACATTTTCGAGATGCAGGCGAACCGGGATATCGACGCCATCACGGATGTCGCCAAAGACGACGGCGAGATGCTGCATCGGATCCCAGGGCAGAGAATAGGAATGTCCCTTGGCCGCACCATAGGGCGTCTCGATATCGAAGGAGCCGCCATGCTCGATCAGCGTTTCCTTGCGCTGGCGATAGGCGATGAGATCGGCGACCGAAACCTGCTTCAGGCCATGGGTGTCGGCGAAGCTCGCCACCTGCGGCCCACGCATGACCGTTCCGTCGTCATTGACGAGTTCGCAGATGACGCCGATCGGCGGCAGGCTGGCGAGCCTGCAGAGGTCGACGGCAGCTTCCGTATGGCCGGAGCGCATGAGAACGCCGCCTTCGCGCGCGACCAGCGGGAAAATGTGGCCGGGGCGAACGAAGTCCGTCGGCCCGACATTGGGATTGGCGAGGTTGCGTACCGTCAGCGTGCGGTCGTCGGCGGAAATGCCCGTCGTCGTGCCGTGCTTGAAGTCGACCGAGACTGTGAAGGCGGTGGTGTGCGCGGAATCGTTTTCCGCCACCATGGCGTTGAGGTTCAGGCGCTTGGCCTCCTCGCGCGGCATCGGCGTGCAGACGATGCCCGAGGTGTGGCGCACGATGAAGGCCATCTTTTCCGGCGTGCAATGCACCGCCGCGACGATCAGGTCGCCCTCGTTCTCGCGGCCGTCGTCATCGGTGACGACGACGATTTCGCCGGCCTCAAAGGCGCGAATGGCATCGACGACACGCTTCTGATCATAGGACATGGTGTTCTTCCCGAATTGTCTGGGCCGGTTGAAGCCGAATTACTTGAGGCGGCCGGTCTGGCCACGGTCACGCAGGTAGTGATCGGCGATCGTGCAGGCAAGCATCGCCTCGCCGATCGGCACGGCGCGGATGCCGACGCACGGATCGTGGCGACCCTTGGTACGCACATCGACCTCGTTGCCGTCGCTGTCGACCGAGCGTCGCTCGGTGAGGATCGACGAGGTCGGCTTGATGGCGAAACGCGCGATCACCGGCTCGCCGGTGGCGATGCCACCAAGAATACCGCCAGCATGGTTCGACAGGAAGACAGGCTTGCCATCGGCGCCGATGCGCATCTCGTCGGCGTTTTCCTCGCCGGTGATTTCGGCCGCACCGAAACCGTTGCCGATCTCGACACCCTTGACGGCGTTGATCGACATCAGGTTCGAGGCGATGTCCTGGTCAAGCTTGGCATAGATCGGCGCACCGATGCCGGCGGGCACGCCCTCGGCAACCACTTCGACGACGGCGCCGATCGAGGATCCGGACTTGCGGATGCTATCGAGATATTCTTCCCAGACCGGCACGATCTCCGGATCCGGTGCGAAGAAGGGGTTGTTGTCGACCTCGGTCCAATCCCAGTTGGCGCGGTTGATCTTGTGTTTGCCGATCTGCACGAGCGCGCCGCGCACGACGAGACCCGGCACGACCTTGCGGGCGACACCACCGGCAGCGACGCGCGCCGCGGTCTCGCGCGCCGAGGAACGGCCGCCACCGCGATAATCGCGGATGCCGTATTTCAGATCGTAGGTGTAATCGGCGTGGCCCGGACGATAGCGCTTGGCGATCTCGGAATAGTCCTTCGAGCGCTGGTCGGTGTTTTCGATCAACATCGAGATCGGCGTTCCGGTCGAGATCATCGTCTCGCCGTCCTCGTCGAACATGACGCCGGAGAGAACCTTGACCAGATCGTCCTCGCGGCGCTGTGTCACGAAGCGCGACTGGCCGGGCTTGCGCTTGTCGAGCCAGACCTGGAGTTCGGCGAGCGTGAAACGGATGCCGGGCGGGCAGCCGTCGATGACGCAGCCGAGCGCCGGCCCGTGGCTTTCGCCCCAGGTGGTAACGCGGAAGAGATGACCGAAAGTGTTATGCGACATGAAGGCAACCGACCCTAAGCAAGCAACGGCCGTACGTTTTGTACGCGGATGCCTTCTCTTAGTGGAAAGCCGGAGATGGGGAAAGGCTTTTGCGACCTGACGCGACGTCCTTCATCACGACGCCAGGCGCAAGCCGCGTTCGGTTGCAAAGGCGAGAAACTTCTCCGCGCTCAACGGCCGGGCAAATGCGTAGCCCTGCAGCACATCACAGCCCAGAATGCCGAGCATTTCGGCATGCGCCATGGTTTCCACGCCTTCGGCCACGGTCTCGATATTGAGCGAGCGGGCAATCTCGATAATCGAGCGCACCAGCGCCTGCTCCCTGCGGGCGCTCAAAACCGGAACGACGAGCTGGCGGTCGATCTTCAACCGCTTCGGCTTGATCTTCAAAAGGCTGACGATCGAGGTATGGCCGGTGCCGAAATCGTCGAGTTCGATATCGATCCCGAGCTTCTTGATGCCCTCGATGTTGGCGGCGACGATATCGTCGCTTTCGTCGAGGAATATCGACTCCACCAGTTCGAAACAGATCTGTCCGGGCGTGATGCTCAAGCCTTCAAGCGAGGACAGCAGGTCGTCGTCCTGCAGCCGCTTGGCCGAAACATTGACCGAAATCTTGGGAACCCGAATGCCGGCCGCTGCCCATCGCATCTGATCGGTGAGAGATTTCTCCAGAACGAGACGGTCGAGCATCGCCGTCACGTTGAGTTCGTCGGCGATGCCGAGAAAACGATCCGGCGTCAATATGCCCTCGCGCGGATGCCTCCAGCGCACCAGTGCCTCGACGCCGCAAAGCGCGAGCGTCGTCGCATCGAACTGCGGCTGATACCAAGGTTCGAATTCGTCGCGCTCGATGCCTTCCAAAATCTCGTCGGCGATGCGCTTGGCGGTCACCACTTCCGCCTGCAGCACCTCGGTGAAGAACTGGTAGCGGTTCCGGCCCGCCTCCTTGGCGCGGTAGAGCGCGATATCGGCGTTGACGAGCAGCTTGCGCGCGTCGATGTCGGCGCCATACCCGACTGCCACGCCGATGCTGACACCAAAACGGCAGGGAAATCCGTTGTAGTCGACCGGCTGCCGCATCGCGGCAATGATCCGGTCGCAACGGGCAGCAAGCGTCGCCTCGCCCTGTTCGCCGGTAACGGCGACAACGAACTCGTCGCCACCGATGCGGGCAATGATGTCGCCCGACGATGTGTTCGCCCGCAGGATCTCCGAGGCATGGATCAGCATGGCGTCGCCGGCTGCGTGACCCAGGGTGTCGTTGATCTGCTTGAACCGGTCGAGATCGATATGAAGGATGGCGATGTCCTCACGGTCGCTGCCGGCGTCCAGGGTCAGTCGCTCCAGCGCCTTGTCGAGCATGCGGCGGTTGCCGAGCCCTGTCAGCGGGTCATGCAGTGCGTTGTGCTCGATGCGAACCCGGGCCTGCTCCAGCTCGGCGTTCTTTGCGTCCGCCATGGCCTTGGCCGCGCGCAACTGTTCCGTCATCAGCACGTCGTCGGTAACATCGAGCGCCATGCCAACGAATTTCCGTGCACCGTCCGGCGCGACGTGCAGCTTGCCGACCGAGCGGATGTGGCGAACCGCTCCGGCCGACAATATCACCCGCACCTGATGCACATAGGTTTCGTCCGCTTCGATGGCGCGATTGACCGCGTTGAGCGCCGGCTGCCGGTCATCGGGGTGCAGCGCTTGAAGCCATGTCTGCTCGTTGGTGGCACCGTCGGTATAGACCAGCCCGTAGAGCTGATGCATGCGCTCGTCCCAATAGGCGACGTTGTTGTCGAGATCGGCCTCCCACATGCCGCAGCGATAGGAATCAAGAGCGAGGTCGAGACGTCGTGACAGGAGTTCTAGATCCTGTTCACGCTCGTAGAGACCCTTCAGCGCCTGCTCGAGCTCAAGGTTCTGCTGGTCGACCTGTGCCTTGGCCGCACTCAGCCGCTCGTTCTTGAGCACATCGTCGCTGACATCCCAGCTGATACCGGTGACCTTGGCGCGGCCATCGGCGCCGCGGTGGCTGGACCCGACATTGCGGATGTGGCGCACCGTACCGTCGTGCAGAATGACACGATACTGCGATCGGTACTCGAGGCCGTCATCGAGGCTACGGAACAGCGCATTGGCGGCAATACCTATGTCGTCAGGATGCACGGTCGCGCGCCACTCGTCGTACGTGGGCTCGTCCAGATGCACCTCCAGTCCATGCAGGTGGAACATCCGGTCGTCCCAGGAACGCTGTTGGCTCTCGACGTCGATTTCCCAGATGCCGATCTTCGACGCGTCGAGCGCGAGGTTCAGGCGGTGAGACAGCGTCATCACCTCCCCTTCCCGCGCCTTCAGCTTGGCGATGTTGCGCTGTCGCTCGTTGACCAGGCCGCCAGCCAGGAGGATCGGGATAACCACCACCGTGACGGCGACGGCGATCGCCAATTGGATGAAGCTGCTGTTTTCGGGAAGCTGCTGCCATCCACCGACGGGCATGGCCGCTAGCTCCCACACGCCGCCTGCGAGCTCCAACCGGCGGTTGACCGGCGCGGCGCGAAAAAGAGCGTCGTCGCCATAGAACGCATCCTGTATGCGGTCCGGCTCGGAAATATCGCGGATCGCCAGGTGAACGTCGACATGGCGGTGGTCCCGCGCCAGTTCCGGCGCCCCGCCGCCCGACTCGAGCAGGCGCGCGGCGCGGTACAGCGCCTTCTCGTCGAGTATGGCCTCGACGTAACCCCAACGCTCCATGCGTCCCTGGACCTTGGAAAAGACTGGCAGGAACAGCTCGAAACCATTGCGGCCGCTTGGCAGCCGGATCGGGCCGATCATCACCGGCCTGACCGTCGAGGACGCACGCTCGATGGCATGTCTTGTCGCGCCGAATCGGTTGAAGTCGCTGCCGACGAACCATTGCTGGCTCTCGCGCGGAAAGGCGATCCGCACGACGCCGCCGGGCGCTGCCGAGGCGCGCACCATCTGCGGATTCTGCAGGAGGAGCTTCGTCGCCATGACGGTGAAATCGTCTGTTGTCATGGCCGGATGCACGCCGATGCTGTTGGCAAAACCGTTCAGCGCGGCAATGCTGGTGTTAACCTCCGATTGCAGGCGGTTGGCAATGAGGTTCAGTTCGTTCTCGACGTCGATCCTGAGGTCGTTCTGGAAGTTTTCACGGTTTTGCCGCTCATAGACATGCCCGCCCGTAAACACGACGAGGCCCGCGATCGCCGCAGGAATGAGCGACGGTTTCGCAAATCTGGCGGCGGCCCGAATGCGCTGGCGCAGAACGTCAATGATCTTCAATCTCTTCCCCTCGATCCCCAACCAAAGGTAGCGAGCGAGTCTTAAGATTGGCTTTCGTCACAATTCCCTGGCAAACCCTATAATTCATGGGGAAACCACACCGCCGATACCCGGAGTTCGGCCCCTGCCCGCTTGAAAAATACGGTACCGCCGTCCAGTCTCCAGAGTTCGGATAGACCATCAAAAAAGCGGGGGCGTCCGGCCAAAAGCCACGCCGCAAGGCAATTTTTGCCACAATCGGGGATCAAAGGGGAGTGACAAGGATGTTCGCAGAAACGTTGAAGAGGGCAAGAAGAATGCGTTTTGTTATTGCCGCACTCATGGCCACCGCAGGGCTGCTCTCGCCCTTGTCCGCCCTTGCCGAAAGCGCCGACGTTGAAGCTACCATTACGGGTGTTGATACCGAAAGGCTGAGCCTGTCGCTTGACGACGGCAAGAACTATCAGGCGCCTGAGGAATTCAATTTCGAAGGCCTGAAGGCCGGCGTGAAGGTTCTCGTCTTCTACACGGAAGTGGACGGCAAGCGGGTCATCAACGATCTCGAAATCGTTCAATAGAAAGCGCGGCCTTACAGGCCGCTGCGCGGTTCGCCCGAACCGGATTTCCACATTTCTGAAAAATGACCTTTATCGGATGCCCCTCGCGCGGGCATCCATGTGAAGCGCTTTGGCGCGTCGTTGCGCCAATCTACGCCCGACGCTTCAGGCTATCAGACCCAGCCGATGGCATTGCCGGAGATGCGCAGAAGGCGGTCCTGCGGGATCGCCGCGGTCGCGGCCTCCTCGGCTTCCATTTCCCCGAAAAGCTTGAAGAGCACGCGAATGACGCCGCCGTGACTGACGCAGACCGTCGGCTTCGTCACGTCCCTGAGCCAGGCGGCTATGCGCCAGGACAGAATTTCGTAACTCTCGGCATCCTCACCGGGCGGAATGAAGTCCCATTTCACCGCGCGCCGCTCGGCGATCCTCTGTGGCGCCGAGCGCTTGAGTTCGGGCAGCGTGTGCCCTTCCCAATCGCCGAAGGAAACTTCCTTGAGCCGCTCGTCGGTGCGGTAGGCGTCCGGATCGAGCCCCATGGCCCGCCGGACACGCTCCATGGTCTCGCGCGTGCGGCCGAGCGGACTGGCGACGAAGTCGAAATGCCGGGCATCGGCGCCGAGGATGCCTCCAAGCGCCACGCCGTTGCCGGTCGCCTGCTGGCGACCGAAATCATTGAGAGGGATATCCTTTTGCCCCTGGAGCCGGCTTTCGGCGTTCCAGTCGGTCTGTCCGTGACGGATCACATAGATCAGCACAACATGTCTCCGGGCTGCAGGCTGCCGAATCCGACTTGGCGGTTCGGTCAGTCCTTGATCACGGAGATATCGGGCGCATCCACAGCCTTCATGCCGACGACATGGTAGCCGCTGTCGGCGTGGTGCACTTCACCGGTAACCGAGCGCGACAGGTCCGAAAGCATGTAGAGGCCGACGTCGCCGACTTCCTCGATGGTGACGGTGCGGCGCAGCGGCGCGTTGTACTCGTTCCACTTGAGGATATAGCGGAAGTCACCGATGCCGGAGGCGGCCAGCGTCTTGATCGGGCCTGCAGAAATCGCGTTGACGCGGATGTTCTTGGGGCCGAGGTCGACGGCGAGGTACTTGACGCTTGCTTCCAGGGCAGCCTTGGCGACACCCATGACGTTATAGTTCGGCATGACCTTTTCGGCGCCGTAATAGGTCAGCGTCAGCATCGATCCGCCGTCCGTCATCAGCTTTTCAGCGCGACGGGCAACCGAAGTGAAGGAGTAGACCGAGATCTGCATCGTCTTGGCGAAGTTGTCGGCCGAGGTATCGACGTAGCGGCCGGTCAGTTCGTCCTTGTCGGAGAAGCCGATCGCATGCACCACGAAATCGATCTTGCCCCACTTCTTCTCAAGCGCGTCGAAGACCGCGTCGATGGTGGCTTCGTCGCTGACGTCGCAATGGCCGGCCATGAAGCCGTCGATTTCCGCGAGCAGCGGCTCGACGCGCTTTTTCAGAGCGTCGCCCTGATAGGTCAACGCAACTTCACCACCCTGCGCGTGGATGGCCTTGGCAATGCCCCATGCGATGGAACGGTTGTTTGCAACGCCCATGATGACGCCGCGCTTGCCCTTCATCAGACCGGATGCCTGAGCCATGGTAAGTCCCCAATACTATTCCAGCATCGGCCGTCGCCGGTGCCAAAGATCAAAAATGTCACAGACGCCCCACGAGAACGGGTGCGGCAAAATGTCGAGAATTGCCTATGGCATAGCCGCAAGGGTGGTTCAAGCACGGCTGAGATCAGGAACTGTTAGTCCCCGTAATATTGGTTCAGTGTGTCAGCGAACTGTCACAAATGGCCTGTCACAGATAGAGGCCGTCGCGCTGCGACTTCATCAGATCGGTGATCTTGTCGTCGGGCGCCTCGGGCAGGACCAGCCGCAATTCGACCAGCAGATCGCCATGCGTACCATAAGCACCGGGCATCCCCCTGCCCGCAAGGCGGATGACCTTGTCGGAGCCGGACCAGGCCGGCACGACCACCGTAACCTGCCCGACCGGGGTTTCGAGCACCTGTTCGCAGCCGAGCACGGCGCCCTGCAGATCGATCGGCAAGGTGGTCATGAGATCGAGGCCGCGGGCGCGGAACGTCCCGCCCTGGTCGACCCTGAGCGTGACGACGACGTCGCCACGGGTCATGCCGGTCACCCGATAGCCCTGCTCCGCCAGACGAATGCTCTGACCGTCGACGGCGCCCGGAGGGATCTGCACCTTCAGGCTTTCGCCGTCGGGAAGCTCGACGCTGAGGCGCTGGCGATTGATCAGATCGTCAATACTGACGGCGAGATCGACGGGAAGATCCGGGACCTTCTCGGCCGTCTTTGCCGCGCGACCCCGGATGCGCCGGACGATCGCCGCCACAAGCTCGGCGGCCGGTGCTGCTGCACGCTGCATCAGCGGAGTCTCTGTCTTGAGAGCGTTTTCCTGCTGCGGTTCGGGGGCTGGTTCCGGCTTGCTTTCGGAAGCCTGGGCCGGGCGCTCCGGCTCCTTTGCTGCCGCAGCCGGCTTGGGCGATGGTTTCGGCGTCGGCTTCGGCGATGGGCGGGCCGACTTGCTGCGGGTCTCCGCGCCGAAAATCTGTGAAATGGCGTCCTCGGCGGTCTCGGCGTCGACCGGCGCCTCTTCCTGAGGCCGCATCTTTGCCTTCATCGCCTCCATGCGACGAAGCTCGGCTTCGCGGCGCGCGTAGTCGTAGCGGCTTCTGAGCTTCGGGTCGCGCAGCAGCTCATAGGCCTTGCCGGCTTCGGCAAAACGCTCCGCGGCGTTGGGATCGTCCTGGTTATGGTCCGGATGCACAGCCTTTGCCAGCGAACGCCAGGCGGCCTTGATTTCATCCTGCCCGGCATTGCGCCGCACCCCGAGGATCACATAGGGATCACGCATGGTTTCTACCATCTTCTCTGATCGGCGGCCTCTCCCTGATGCCCGCCTTTGCCCCGATTGCAGGCGCCATTGTCGCCCGTCCACTGAACACCGATGATCCGGAGAAGTTGCTAAATAGTGGTTAGCCACGCGGCCTCATGTGGCCGTTGAGACGGCAACGCCGGCCGTCATGCGCGCATTTGCCAAAACGTGGTTAATCACCGATTTCAACGGCTTGCGTCGAACGCTCGCTCAGGCGCGCGGGCCGAAGCTCGTCAGATACCAGGCGCCGTCGCCGCCCTGGCAAGTGCTGCCGTCGAACTTGGCGATGCCTTCGTAGGAATGACGCGTCGTGGTGAATCGGCGGCAGAGCATGCCGCTGGCGCGGTCTTCCTGGATGCTGCTGATGACACCGGCACTGCCGGAGGTCGCATTGGCCCAGGGAATAGGATTGATGGCGCCGCTGTTGAGCTCGGCCGATGTCACGGCGTTGCGAACCATCACCGCATCGGAAAGGCCATCGGAGGTCTTGGCAACGGGAACTGTGCCCGTCGAAACCGTGCGGTCGACTCCGCTGCCGAAAAGGTCGAGGCCAGCCCCCATGCAGCCGGACAGCGCCAGGACCGGCAGGCAAATTGCCGCGCTACGCAGCAAGGCGAAGGAATACCCCTTCTTGGCGTCGATCCACTTTGCTATGTCTTGCACGGCAATCCTGTCAGACTCGCTGGAGCCGCACGTTTCTCGACAAGGTCAACATACAGGCTCCGACATTTTCGATGCGGAAACACCGGTCGGGCTCATCCCGAAGTATTTCCGCGCCAGACATCACGGCATTGGAACGCAATATGGCGGCGAATGAGTTAACAAGCGGTGACTTCACCGAATCAAATGAACCCTTTTCCCTGTTTGGCACATGGCTGAAGGACGCGGAAGGTAGCGAGATCAACGACCCGAATGCGGTGGCGCTCGCAACCGTCGATGCCGACGGACTGCCGAATGTCCGCATGGTGCTGCTTAAGGGTTTCGACGAGCGCGGCTTCGTTTTCTACACGAATTTCGAAAGCCAGAAGGGTGAGGAGATCCTCGGCGCCCGCAAGGCGGCGATGTGCTTCCACTGGAAATCGCTGCGTCGGCAGGTGCGCGTGCGCGGCCCGGTCGAGATCGTCACCGACGAGGAGGCCGACGAGTATTTCAAGAGCCGGCCGCGCGGCAGCCGCATCGGCGCCTGGGCCTCGAAGCAGTCGCGGCCACTCGAAGGCCGCTTCGCGCTGGAAAAGGCCGTTGCCGAATACACGGCCCGCCACGCGCTCGGCGAAATCCCGCGCCCAAGCTATTGGTCGGGCTTCCGCATCTGCCCGACGTCGATCGAATTCTGGCACGACCGTCCGTTCCGGCTGCACGACCGGATGGAATTCCGTCGTGAGGCGCCGGAAGGCGGCTGGGAAAAAGTGCGCATGTACCCTTAAGGCACCGATGCCTGCCTCCCGCAAGAGAGGCGCGAAATCGATGCCCGGCCACGCACGTTGCCGGGCATCACTCGTCCCTTTGCCCGGCCTGAGCCGCTCGTTTCTGTTGAGCGCTCTTTGATGACGATCGATGTTCGTGACGCGACGCTCGACGATATAGCCGGCTGTCACCGCTGCCTCGATGACGTCTCCAAGGAAGGGCGGTGGCTTTCACGGCTGAGCGCCCCACCCTTCGACGGCTTTGCCACATACATGGCCGACCTGCATCGCGCCCAGGCACCCCAGATCGCTGGGGTCGACAATCAAGTGGTCGGCTGGTGCGATATCCGGCTGGATGCCTCACCTGTTCGCGCCCATGTCGGGACGTTGGGCATGGGGCTCCTGGCCGCCTATCGCGGCAAGGGAATCGGCAGCCGGCTCCTGCAACTGGCGATGCAACGCGCTAGTGAACGCGGATTGGAACGCATCGAGCTCTCCGTCCTCCACGAAAATGTCGCTGCCCGGGCACTCTACGCGCAATTTGGCTTCCAGATCGAAGGCCGTCGTGTTCGCGACTGGAAACACGACGGTGTTTACCAGGACAGCATTCTCATGGCTTTTGCCTTCAATTGACGTCGAAGCACTCGGCTGCCCAAGTCGCCTTTTCTAGCCGGCCGCCAGGCGGAACGGTATGCCGGAGGCCAGAGCCGAAACGTAGCGGGCGCGCTGGAAATGGCCGTTCAGAGAAATGCGCGGTAGCGCATAAAGGCTGGCTTTCGCGCGAGCGATGAGCGTGCCGGGTTGGGTGGTGACGGCCAGGGTGAAACCCAAATCGGCGACGATGCGGTGGTCGCGTGCGGATAGCGCCGGTGCGTCGCCATAGGGATAGGCGAAAGTCTGGGGCGGCCGACCGGTGATCGCCTCGACGCGCCGCAGCGATCCCTCAATCTCCCGCCGCGCCTCAGCATCCGTCAGGCGCGCGACCGCGCGGTGGCTGATCGTGTGGGCGCCGAGGCTCGCGATAGGACTTTCGATCAGGCGCCGCAAACCGGCCTCGTCCAGTGTGAGGCGTTCGGTAATCGCCTGCGGATCGATGCCGCCATCGAGGGCTGCAGCGTTCAAGGAAGCGATCGCCTTTGCCTCATCATGGCCGTGAATGAACGCCGCAATGCGATTGAAGACGGCATGCCTTTCGGCCGCGGTCGACGCCTGCAATGTTTCTACGCCACGGCCGAAGTCAAAGCGCAGCTTCTCGCTCGTTGCGAGCATATCGGCAAGCGTCTCCCACCAAAGCGTATGGGTGCGATCGACGAACCCGCCGGTCACGAACACCGTGAATGGCGCCTGATGGCGCTGGAAGACCGGCAACGCGTGCTCGAGATTGTTCCGGTAGCCGTCATCAAGGGTAAAGCAGGCGACCGGCCCACCTTTGGCGGCCAGCGCCTCCGGCAAGTGTTCGAGCGGGGTGAAGCGATAGCCGTCGCGCTTCAGCGTCCTCAACGCGACATCGAGGAATTCCGGCGTGATTTCCAGGTGCGCATTGGGATCGAAGGCACGGGCAGATTTCGGCCGGACATGATGCAGGGTAAAGATCGCCCCCTGCCCACGCGCGCCGGCAATCAGCCCGGCGCGGCTCAGCCCCCCCGCGACTTCCAGCCCACCGGCAATTGCGGCGCGGCGAACAATTGTCCTGATCATGCCCTTGATGGTCGCCCCCAAATCTGGCCCGCGAGGTTCCGGCGCGGACTAACAGCCTGGAAAGTTAACGGCGAGGGCGTTAAACCTTGTTGAACGGGGAGAGCGTTCATCGGCCATTTACCACAACCTCGAAAACAAGGTCGGCTCGCCACATTCCGCCCTAAAGTTGCAGCAAAGACACGGATCTTGTCACAAAACGAAACAGCTTTGCGCCTTGCCGAGGGCGCCACTCGACGGGGATCGATATGAAAACTTTGCGCTGCCTCCTGCTGGCGACCTTCGCACTGGCGCTCGGGACGGCGACAGCCGTCGCCGGAAGCGCCTCGCTGGTGCTCGATGCGCGCACCGGCAAGGTCCTTTCATCGGAAAACCCCGACGTCCTCAACCATCCGGCCTCCCTGACCAAGATGATGACGGTCTACATGGCCTTCGAGGCGCTGAAGAGCGGCAAGCTTTCCTGGGACAGCAAGATCAAGGTTTCGAAGGCGGCGGCCGCCAAGCCGCCGATGCGGCTCGGCCTCAAATCCGGCATGACGATCACGGTGCGCGAGGCGGTCCTCGGCATGATCGTGCGCTCGGGCAACGATGCCGCGGCAGCGATGGCCGAGAAGCTCGGCGGCTCCGAGGCGAATTTCGCCCGCATGATGACCGCCAAGGCGCGTCAGCTCGGCATGAGCAAGACCATCTTCATCAATGCCTCCGGCCTGCCTGCCAGCAAGCAGGTGACGACGGCGCGTGAAATGTCGACG
Organism: Ensifer sp. EB106-05-01-XG146; assembly: GCF_058791875.1. Taxonomy (NCBI): domain Bacteria; kingdom Pseudomonadati; phylum Pseudomonadota; class Alphaproteobacteria; order Hyphomicrobiales; family Rhizobiaceae; genus Ensifer; species Ensifer sp. EB106-05-01-XG146. The sequence goes on along the minus strand of NZ_JBYTDX010000001.1, from coordinate 592,456 downwards.
CTCGCCGTGGCGCTGATGCGCGACTTCCCCAGGGAGTACCGGCTGTTTGCGACCGAAAGCTTCAATTTCCGCGGCCGCAAGGTGCGGGGGCACAACAACCTGATGTACCGCTACGACGGCATGGACGGCATCAAGACCGGCTACACCAATGCCTCCGGCTTCAACCTCGTCAGCGCCGTCAAGGACGGCAATCGCCGGGTGGTCGGCGTCGTTCTCGGCGGCAAGACGGCGCGCAGCCGCGACGCCAAGATGGCGGCCCTTCTCGATCGCCATGTCGGCAAGGCAGCCAAGGGCGGACGGCAGCTGGTGGCATCCAAGCGCGGCGGCAAGACGATTGAAGCCCCCGTCGAAGTAGCCGCGGTCGCGACATCCGAGGTTCCGATGCCCTACACCGCACCGCAGCGGGCCAAGCGGGATTCGGTTGCTGCCCTGATTACAGCGACATCGACGGCCGCCATCCCCGCGGAACGGCCGACGGAGCTTGCCGAGATCGAAACGACGGCTGCAGTTCCGGCTGCGTCAGGCGGCTGGCAGATCCAGATTTCGGCGGCGCCATCCGCAGAGGCTGCGCGCATGCTGCTGGCGCAGGCGCGCTCGGAAGCCGGTGCGCCGCTCGCGGGCGCCACGCCCTACACGGAAGCCGTCGGTAAGGGTGCCAAAGCGATCTACCGCGCCCGCTTCGTCGGCTTTTCGAGCCGCGACGCGGCAGCAGCAGCCTGCGATGCCCTCAAAGAGCGCTCCTATGACTGCATGATGCTGCCGTCGCGCGGCTGATTGGCCGCCGGTCTCAGAGCCTTCGTCACTCTTGCACGACGGCTCTACGGAAGCGGTTGGCGAGCCAGCAGTCGCACTGCTCCTGGCTATAGCCAAGCAGCAGCCCCTCCTCGCGCTCGTCTTCTGCCGTCCATGGGCGCCAATTGCAAAAGAGCTGGTGGCAGCGTTGCCTGAAGCGCTCGAAACGCCACTCTTCCCCCGGCAACGCATAGGTGAGGTAGAGAACCCTCTGCTCCTTCTCGCCACCGGTCGTTGTCGGGCACATCCGCGAGAACTCGAACATGTCCGCAAGCAAAGTTCCGTCGGCAACGTGTGGCGCGAACAACTCTTTGGTTTCGGCAAGCCAGGGCGACGCGGCATCGTCGCTGAAGAAGGCGAAGGGCTTGCGCCCTTCCAGCATCAGCGGAAGCTCATAGCCGGTGTGCACCAGATAGGGCACGGTATCGAGCGCATGCGGCCGCCGAAGCTCAGCTTCCTCGCCTGTTTCTGGCAAGGCAAGCCCGACGGCCGACGCCAGCAGCGTCAGGTCGTCTTGATCCAGACGGTAGCAGGCATGATCCGGGAAGACGCCGTTTTGCAGGTCCAACGCCCGCGCGATCTCGGTGGCATCGCGATCAAACCGCAGTTCGTGCGTCGGTGTGGCGGTCTTCGGCGACAGAAAGGACAGCTTGAAGACCGCCATCGGACCTTACGCCTGCGTGCCGCCGACGGTGATCTGATCCATGCGCAGATGCGGCTGGCCGACGCCGACCGGTACCCATTGGCCGGCCTTGCCGCAATTGCCGATGCCGGTGTCGAGCTTGGTGTCGTTGCCGACCATGGTGACACGCTTCATCGCGTCCGGACCGTTGCCGATCAACATCGCACCCTTCACCGGTGCGCCGATCTTGCCGTTTTCGATCAGGTAGGCCTCGGTGCAGCCGAAGACGAACTTGCCGGAGGTGATGTCCACCTGGCCGCCGCCGAAGGAGACGGCATAGATGCCCTTCTTGACCGAGGCGATGATTTCCTCCGGCGTTTTGTCGCCGGAGAGCATGTAGGTATTGGTCATGCGCGGCATCGGCACATGGGCATAGCCCTGGCGACGGCCGTTGCCGGTCGGCTGCATTCCCATCAGCCGGGCGTTCTGCCGGTCCTGCATGTAGCCGACGAGCTTGCCGTCCTCGATCAGCACGTTGTAGCCGGACGGCGTGCCCTCGTCGTCGATCGAAATCGAGCCGCGGCGGGCCTCGATGGTGCCGTCGTCGACGACCGTCACGCCCTTGGCGGCCACCTGCTGGCCCAGCAGGCCGGCAAAAGCCGAGGTCTTCTTGCGGTTGAAGTCCCCTTCCAGGCCATGGCCGACGGCTTCGTGTAGCATGACGCCCGGCCAGCCGGAGGCAAGCACCACGTCCATGGTGCCGGCGGGCGCATCGATCGCTTCGAGATTGACGAGTGCCTGGCGCAGCGCCTCGTCGGCGCCCTGCTTCCAGTTTTCCGCGGTGACGAAATCGCCGAAGCCGCGACGCCCGCCGGTGCCGAAGGAGCCGCTTTCCTGGCGATCGCCTTCGCCGGTGACGACGGAGATGTTGATGCGGGTCATCGGCCGGACGTCATGGACGCGGTGGCCATCGGCGCGAAGGATGTCGACGACCTGCCAGCTAGCGGCGATGGTCGCCGTCACCTGACGGACCTTCGGATCCTTGGCGCGCAGATAGGCGTCGATTTCCTGGAGCAGCGCGACCTTCGCCTCGAAGCTCGGTTCGCCGATCGGGTTTTCGTCGCCGTAGAGTTTCTTGTTGGTGCGCTGAGGGGCTGCGGCATAGGAACCGGCATAACCGCGCGTCACCTGCGCCACCGCATCGGAAGCACGGCGGAGCGCCGAAAGCGAAAGTTCGCCGGAATGCGCGTAGCCGACCGCTTCGCCGGCAACGGCGCGCAAGCCAAAACCCTGGTCGGTATTGAAGCTGCCGCCCTTGAGCCGGCCGTTGTCGAAGGAAAGCACCTCGGCCTGCGCATGTTCGAGGAACAGTTCGCCGTCGTCGGCACCGGCGAGCGTTTCCGAGAGAACCTTGCGGACCGTTGCCTCGTCGGCATCGAAGAGGCTCATCAGATCGGTGTTCATAGTGGCACGCTCCCGCGTCAGGAATTTCTATCGCCTCCATTTAGGAAGGCGGCGGGTTCAAGCCAAGGAAAATATCACAGGCCGCATGTTTCCGCGATCCGCACTGATCGACACAAGCATGCAGCAGCTCAAGTCGCTACAGCGACGTATTCCAGCCGTCGAGCCGTTCCACCCGCTCGACGCCGGCGAAGCGGGCAACCCGATCGAGCTCGGCATCGATGCGTTCCAGGCGCCCTGCCGAGGCGCGGACGCCCTTTTCGAGCCAGAGCTTGCGGACATCGAGGCTGCCGCGCTTGCGGTCCGCCTTCATGTCGATGCGGCCGATCAACCGGTCGCCCTCGATCAGCGGGAAGACGTAATAGCCATATTCGCGCTTGGCCTCGGGCACGAAGATCTCGATGCGATAATAGAACCCGAACAGGCGCTCGGTACGATTGCGGTCGCGCAGCAGCGGATCGAAGGGGCTCAGCACCCGCACCCGGCCCGGCGGCTCAGGGATATCGCCAAGTGCGTCCGGGAATCCAGCGAAGGCGTAGGCGACACGCGGGCGTCCACCATCGATCGCTTCGATCTGCACTTCCACGAGTTCGTCGCGATGTTCCGCCACCCAGGTCTTGGCCTCCTCGGGCGACACCAGATCCCAGAAGGCGGCAATCTCGCCATGGGTGGCAAAGCCGAGACGCTCCAGCGCACTGCGGCAAGCCCAGTCGATGAACTCCGGATGGCTGACGTCATCCTCGTTGTGGTGCGGCGGGATCACTCTTTCCGTGAGATCGTAGACCTTCTGGAAATTCTCGCGCCGCGCGATCGCCAGCTTGCCCGTGCGCCACAGCACTTCCAGCGCCGTCTTCGACGGATGCCAGTTCCACCAGCCGCCAGACTGGTGTTCGGCTTCCTTCAAGTCTCGGGCGAGCACCGGGCCGCCTTCGGCAATACGCTGATAAGTGTCGTCGCAGCCTTTTTCAAAGCCTTCGCCACGCCACGCCTTCCACCGCTCGACGATCGTCTCACCTTCCCATTTGAAGCGGTGCTTCCAATAGCGGAAGAAGCTGCTTGGAATGATCGAGGCATCGTGGGTCCAATGCTCGAAGAGGTCGCGATCGTCCTCCAGCAGCGCCGTCAGATGCTCTCGACGATAGGTCTGGTTGCGGGAAAACAGGATCTGGTGATGGGCGCGCTCCACCGTGGCGATGCTGTCTACCTGCACGAAGCCGATGTCGTGGATGAGCTTCAAGAGGCCTTCCTTGCCGAGCGCGCGGTTGGGCGCGCCTGAAAGGCCCTGCTTGGCGAGGAAGATGCGACGGGCGTCGCTGTTGGAAAGGCGAATCGTCATGACGATAACAATAGGCTTTTATTCCCATAATTCAAATGCCGCATCGGTCCGCGGACTGCATTGCCCTTGTTGTCGCACTTGGCCTATAGAGCAACCCGAAAACGGCGCGGGCCGGAGACAGCGAGGAACGGAATGGACATCCGCTTTACCGATTGCGCGGTCCGCTTCGGCGAGCGGGTGGCTTTGCACCCCTTGACGCTCACGCTCAACGAAAAACGCATCGGCATCATCGGCCTCAACGGTTCCGGCAAGACAACCTTCGCCCGGCTGATCAACGGTCTGGTGAAGCCTTCCTCCGGCGGCGTTACGGTCAACGGGCTCGATACGATCAAAGACGACCGCGCCGTGCTTTCCGAGGCCGGCTTCATCTTCCAGAACCCGCACAACCAGCTGATCATGCCGATCGTCGCCGAGGACATCGCCTTCGGGCTGAAAAACCGCGGGCTTTCGCGCGAAGAAGTCGACCGCCGCATGCAGGCAGCACTTTCGCGCTTCGGTATCGAACACCTGGCAAGGCGGCGCGTGCATGAGCTTTCGGGCGGAGAAACGCAGCTCGTCGCCATGGCGAGCGTCGTCGTTACCGATCCGAAGATCCTGATCCTCGACGAGCCGACGAACCAGCTTGACCTCAAGAACCGCCGCCGTGTCGCCGCGGCGATCGACGACCTGCCGGAGGATACGGTGGTGATCACCCATGATCTCGGGCTCGTCGAGAATGTCGAACGGCTATTGCTCTTCCACGAGGGCTGCCTTGCTTTCGACGGCAACCCGCAAGACGCGATCCGCCGCTATCACGAGATCGCCGGATGCTGACGAGCCTGCACATCGAGGGTAACAGCTTGCTCCATCGGCTTCCGGTCAGGGTGAAGCTGATGGCACTCGTGGCGTCGAGCGTCGGACTTTTTTTGAGCGCTTCGCTCGCGGTTCAGGCGATCGCCTTCATCGTGGCCGCCGCACTTTATCTCTCCGCCGGCCTCACGCCCAAGGAGGCGCTGAAGCGCGTCGGCTTCGTCTTCCTGACGATCTTCTTTCTGGCGGCCGTCAATCTCTTTTACCTGTCCGTTGCCGAGGTCGCCACGTTAACCTTGCGGCTGATGGCGCTGGTTCTGTTTGCAGCCGCCGTCACGGCGACGACGACGATCAGCGCCTTCATGGACGAGATCACCATCCTCTTGAGCCCGCTGGAACGGCTGGGCTGGCTGAAGGCGGCCGATGTCAGCCTGGCGCTCGGGCTCGTACTGCGCTTCGTCCCGGATATCTTTGCGCGCTATCAGGCAATCCGCGAAGCCCATCGCGCCCGCGGACTGCCCGTCCGGCCGTTGACGATCATAGGGCCGCTGATCATCCTGACGCTGAAAGATGCCGACACGATTGCTGCCGCGATTGACGCGCGCGGATTTCGCCGTCAATAAATTCGCGAATTCTAAAAAACAGGGAAGCGGAACTACATGAATACCAGAGATCTCGTGCTCATCGCCCTCTTCGCCGCGATCGTCGTCGTGCTCGGCTTCATTCCGCCGATCACGCTCGGCTTCATTCCGGTCCCGATCACTGCGCAATCCATGGGCGTCATGCTCGCCGGCTGCATTCTCGGCGCCAGGCGCGGCGCGCTCGCCTTCCTGCTGTTCCTGCTGCTGGTCGCCATCGGCCTGCCGGTGCTTTCGGGCGGCCGCGGCGGCCTTGCGGTCTTTGCCGGCCCGTCGGGCGGCTTCATCATCGGCTGGGTCGTTGCCACCTTCGTCACCGGCCTGATCGCCGAGCGCACCGTGCGCGAAGGCCAGGCCGAAACGCGCCAGTTCATCGGCTTCTTCCTCGCCTCCGTCCTCGGCGGCATCGTCGTGCTCTATGCGATCGGCATGCCCTGGGTTTCCGCCGTCACCGGCACCCCGCTCATGACCGTTGCAGCCGGCTCGCTCGCCTTCATTCCGGGCGACCTGCTGAAGGCTGCGATCGCGACGCTTGCCGCACGCGCGGTCTACGCCGGCTATCCGCTGTTGCCGGCCCGCGCCTGAGCCGATGCCGTTTGCCGCCGCGATCCATCGCCACGCGCAAGACCATCCGCATGCCCCGGCCTTCCAAATCGAGGGCCGGGTTTTCACTTTTGGTGACCTCGCACGCATCGCCGGCGCACTTGCCGAACGTTTCGGAGATTTGGTTGCCGAACGCCGCAGCGTGCTCGGCGACCGCTCTCGCCTGATCGCACTGGAGACGGGCAATCATCCGCTCTTCGCCGCTGCCTGCCTTGCCGCCACCAGCAGCGGCAACTGCGTCGCGCTGATCGATCCGCATCTGCCGGAGGCGACGCGCCAGACGATGCACGATCGCTTGTCGCCCGATCTCATTGTCAGGGCCGATGGCGCCAACCTCTCGCTCCATGCGCCCGCAAGCGGCAAAACGCGAACCTTTCGCGAGACCGACGGCAACGAGCGAAAGCCGCTCGCAATCGGCGACGACACGGAACCATTCCTGATCGTCTTCACCTCGGGCACAACAGGAACGCCGAAAGCGATCATCCGCGATCGCGGTTCGTGGCGCAGGAGCTTGGCCACGGGCGAAGCCTTCTTCGGCATCGACCGCGCCACCCGCACCTTTGCGCCCGGTCCGCTCGCGCACGGGCTGACACTTTATGCGCTTGCCGAAACCCTTGTCGCCGGCGCCGAATTCATCGGGGCCGCGCATTTCGAGGCCTCCCGGGCGATGTCCATCGTCGAGGCGAAAGAGGTCAAGCGACTGGCGCTGGTGCCGACGATGCTGCGGCGGCTCTGCGCTGCAGCCGCCGGCCGGTCGCAAACATCCGTCGCCCAGATCACCGTCGCCGGCGCCAAGCTGACCGAAAACGATCGCGACAGCGCGGCACTCGCGTTTCCTCAAGCCGATATCATCGAATATTACGGCGCCTCGGAACTGGGCTTCATCAGTGTTGCTACCAACGGCGACACCGCTTCGGCCACCGCCGTCGGCCGTGCCTTCCCGGGTGTTGCGCTCAGCATTCGCGACGACAGGGGGGGCGAAATGCCAACCGGTGAGACGGGCACGATCTTCGTCGACAGCGCCCTCATATCCGACGGGTATGTCGGCACCACCGATGGTGCCGGCTTCCGTCGTCTCGGGTCGCTGGCGACGGTCGGCGATCTCGGCTTCCTCGATGAGTGCGGCACCCTGCACCTCCTCGGCCGGTCCGGCGGCATGGTGCTTTCGGGCGGCAACAACATCTACCCGCAGGAAGTGGAAGCCGCGCTGACCGCAGATCCCGGCGTGCACGCCGCTCTCGTCCTCGGGCTCGACCACCCGGATCTCGGCAGCGAACTCGTCGCCGTCATCGAGCCGGAAGGCGGTATGTTTGATCGAGAAGCGCTTGAGCGTCATCTCGCCGCCCACCTGCCGCGCTATAAGCATCCGCGCCGCATCTGGCTCTGCCTGAATATGCCGATGACGCAGTCGGGCAAGGTGGCGGCGGGCACGCTCAGACAATGGATCGCGGATGGAAACGATGCTCTCGAACTCATCGACTGACCCGGCACGCATACCTGTCATTATCGCTGCTCTGCGCACACCGATCGGCCGCGTCAACGGCACGCTTCGCGATATCGAACCGTCGCAGCTGGCGGCACCGCTGATCGCCCGTATTCTCCGCGATACCGGTGTAAAGGCGAGCGAGATCGACGACGTTCTTCTCGGCAACGCCGCCAACAGCGCCGGCAATCTCGCCCGGCTCGCCGCCCTCGAAGCCGGCCTGCCGGTCTCGACGCCGGGTGTCACCGTCGACCGCCAATGCGGTTCCGGGCTGGAGGCGATCACCCTTGCCGCACGGATGATCCAGGCGGGCGCCGGCCGTTTCTATCTGGCCGGCGGCACCGAGAGCGCCAGCCGTGCGCATATCCGCCTGAGACCGCCGCTGGAGCGCGGCGGCGAACTCGCGCCGGTCAAGCGCGCCCGCATGGCACCAGACGAGACCGGTGATCCGGATATGGGCGTCGCCGCCGAAAACGTCGCGACCGCCTGCAAGATCTCCCGTGAGCGTCAGGACGCCTTTGCGCTTCAAAGCCACCGTCGCGCGGTCGAGGCTGCCGTTGCCGGCCGCTTCGCCCGCGAAATCGTGCCGGTCGAAACGGCGGCAGGCTCTGTGTCGCGCGATGAGTGCCCTCGTGCCAATGCTTCGCTGGAGACGCTGCAACGGCTAAAGCCGGTCTTCGTCGAGGGCGGGACGGTAACGGCCGGCAATGCCTGCCCGATCAACGACGGCGCGGCGGTGGTGCTGGTGACGACCTTTGCCGAGGCCCAACGACTTGGCGTCTCCTTCGCACTCGAATTCGTCGATGCGGCGACCGCGGGCGTCGATCCCAATCTGCTCGGGCTTGGCCCGGTCCCGGCAATGCAGAAGCTGAAGGCACGGCAATCCGCGCTCGATCCGGCAAAGGTCGATTTCATCGAATTCAACGAGGCCTTCGCCTCGCAGGTGCTCGGCAGCCTCGACCAACTCGATATCGCCGCGGAAAGGGTCAATCTCGACGGCGGCGCCATCGCACTCGGCCATCCCTATGGCGCCTCGGGGGCGATCCTCACCGTCCGGCTTTTCTCGCAGATGCTGGCATCGCCGAAAGGCACGGAAGGACTGGCGATGATGGGCGTCGGCGGCGGCATGGGCATTGTCACCCTGTTTCGCGCGGTTTAGGCGGCGCAATTCCGGACGGAAAACCGCTTCGGATAGTACGCGACACTGGTCTGGTAACAAGATAGACACCCCCTCTGCCCTGCCGGGCAGAGGGGGTGGCGCCTTTTGCCTGGACGGGCCAAAAACACCATGAAAGCTGGAGCGTCGTCTATTGTGACGGCTTCGCGCTTTTCCTGGAATTGCTTTGGCTAGACCGAGTAGGCCGCCAGCCATTCGCGCGTCGCCGTCGGCAGCGGCAGCGGCGTGTGCCGCTGCGGATCGACCGCGACCCAGACGACCTCGACTTCGGCAGCAAGTTGGCCGCGTGCTTCGACCTTGACGACAAAACTGATCGAGCTGCCGCCGACCTTCGCCACGTTGACGGTAAGACGGGCCGGTTCGTCGTAGCGCAGACCACGGTGATAGACGCAGGCCGAGCGGCGCACGAGATAGCTCGGCTCGTTCACCACATGCGGACGGTGACGCCAGAGGCTGGAAAGCGCGGCCTCGGCGTGGGCATAATAGGCGGCATTGTGCATGTGGCCGTGCATGTCTATATCGCGAAACGGAATACGGATTTCCGTGACGTTCTCCAGCTCCCTGCCGTCCATGCGAGGCTCCCTGACGATGCGCTCCACCCTCGTTAGCCAGTTCGGTGATCCCCGGCAAGTGATTGCGATGGTCGATGCCGGGCGCGTGGCGCCTGCGGCGGGCGAAGTCGAGGTGGCGCTGTCGCTTGCCGCCATCAACCCGTCCGATCTCATCCCGGTGACTGGCGCCTATAGCGCCCGCACCACGCTGCCCTTCGTGCCGGGCTTCGAAGGCTTCGGCACGGTGACGCGCGTCGGCCCTGGCGTGACGTCGCTGAAACCCGGTGATCGCGTGGTGCCCATCGGTGCCAGCGGTCTCTGGCAGGAATATCTGATCCGGCCGGCCGAATGGTGTTTCGCCCTGCCCGACGACATCGGCGAGACCGATGCGGCCACCTGCTACGTCAATCCGCTGACGGCGCTGCAACTGGTCGAGGCGCTGCGCCAACATTTCGGCCCGCTCGGTGGCCGCCGTATCGGCGTCACCGCGGCAGGGTCGGCGATCGGCGGCATGCTGATGAAGCTGCTGGCCGGCGAAGGCGCGGATGCCACCGGGATCGTCCGCAGCGCGCGCAGCGCCGAGCGGCTGGCAACCGAGGTCCCCGGCCACATCGTGTTTGGCGACGAGGGCCGCGTGCCGCAGCTTCGCCTCGACGCAATCATCGACGCCGTTGGCGGTCCGTTTGCCGGCGATCTTATTCTGCGCACGCTCGAACCGGGCGGCGCCTTCATCCAGTATGGGGCGCTCAGCGGCGTTCCGGTGCCGCAGGCGGCGATCCAGGCGCGGCCGGACATCCGCTTCTCCTTCCTGTGGCTGCGGACCTGGGTGCATTCGGCCGGGCGACCCGTGATCGAAGCGGCCTTTGCCAAGAGTTTCGAAGGTTTGCGATCGGGTCTCTTTTCCAGCCGCATCGCCGAAATCTATCCGCTGAGCAAGCTCGACGCGGCGCTCGCGCATCAGGCGGATCCGAGCCGCGACGGCAAGCTGCTCATCGATCCGCGCTGTTGAAAATTGCGCTTTTCGACCGGCTCGCCATGGACCTTGCAGGGTGGGCGCACTAGGTTCCGGGCATGACCACGTTCCTCTATGAAAATCCGGTCTTTCTGGAACACGAGGTTCCGGAAGGGCATCCTGAGCGGCCGGACCGGCTGAAGGCGCTGAACCTTGCGCTCGAACATCCGAACTTCTCCGATCTCAAGCGGATCGAGGCGAAGAAGGCGAGTGAGGATCTCGTCCTGCTCGCACATCCGGAAGAGCATCTCGCTGCCGTCAGGCGCGCCATTCCGGAGGAAGGCCTCAACCATTTCGAGGCCGACACCTATGCCAGCCCCTTGAGCCTCGACGCGGCGCTAACCGGGATCGGCGGAGCGACCGCAGCGGTGGACGCCGTCTTTACCGGCGAGACCGACAACGCCTTCGTCGCGGCGCGGCCACCAGGACACCACGCCGAAAAGAACAAGGCGATGGGGTTCTGTCTTTTCAACACGGTGGCGATCGCCGCCCGCTATGCCCAGAAGGTCCACGGCGCAGAGCGGGTCGCGATCGTCGACTGGGACGTGCACCACGGCAACGGCACGCAGGACATCTTCTGGGACGACCCCTCGGTGCTCTTCTGCTCGACGCACCAGATGCCGCTCTATCCCGGCACCGGCGCCAAGGACGAGACGGGTATCAAGGGCAATGTCGTCAACGCGCCGCTGTCGCCGAACATGGGCAGTGAACATTTCCGCGAGGCGTTCCGCAGCCGCGTGCTTTCAGCACTCACCAATTTCCGGCCGGACTTCATCCTGATCTCCGCCGGCTTCGACGCGCATCACCGCGATCCGCTGGCGCAGATCAATCTCGTCGCCGAGGATTTCGACTGGGCGACCGGGCGTCTGCACGAGATCGCCGATCGCAGCGCCGGCAACCGCATGGTCAGCCTGCTCGAAGGCGGCTATGACCTTCAGGGCTTGGCCGAATCGGCCGGCCTGCACATCTTGAGACTGATGAGAGGGTAAGCATGAACACCACTACGCAACCGGACGTTTCCGCCCTCTCCTTCGAGCAGGCCGTCGAGGAACTGGAGCGGATCGTTTCGGCGCTGGAGCGCGGCGATGTCGCCCTCGACAAGTCGATCGAGATCTACGAGCGCGGCGAAGCGCTGAAGAAGCATTGCGAGGCGCTGTTGAAGGCCGCCGAGGACCGCATCGAAAAGATCCGCCTCGACCGCGCCGGCAGACCGCAGGGCGTGGAGCCGCTCGACGCCGACTGATCGTTTCATCGCAATTCCGGGCGGAAAACCGCTTCACGCTTTTCCCGGAATTGCCAAGATCGGATTGATCGTCGCGCGGAAACACTGCGTCCTTGCTTCGCCCCTACCCGCCTGATGTCATAGGCGTTAGGACTTGAAGCGACAGCAAAAACGGGAGCACGCGCCATGTCTTTCTTTCCAGGCCCCGACCCGCTCGCCGGCGACAAGCCCGCCTGCGACGCCATCGAACATCTGATCGTTCCGCGCACCAGCGATATCGGCGGGCTGCAGGTTCGTCGCGCTTTGCCGACGGCCAAGCGCCGCCTGGTCGGCCCCTTCATCTTCTTCGATCGCATGGGCCCGGCATTGCTTCGCGCCGGCGAGGCGATCGACGTGCGCCCGCACCCGCATATCGGCCTTTCGACCGTCACCTATCTCTTCGACGGCGAGATCAAGCACCGCGACAGCCTCGGCACCGAGATGGTCATCCGTCCCGGCGACGTGAACCTGATGACGGCCGGCCGCGGCATCGTGCATTCAGAGCGCTCGCCGGAGAACCAGCGCGGCCACGACCGTTCGATCTCGGGCCTGCAGACCTGGCTGGCGCTGCCCGATCACAAGGAAGAAATCGACCCGATCTTCAGCCATACCGAAGAGCGCATGCTGCCGCATATGAGCGACGACGGCATCAAGGCGCGGGTGGTGATCGGCAACTTCGAGGGCGCGAAGTCGCCGGTCTCGGTCTTCACCGACACGATCTATGTCGATCTCAACATTGCACCCGGCAAGAGCGCCCCCTTCGCGGCGCAATGGGAAGAGCGCGCGCTCTATATCCTCTCCGGCGAGGCGATCATTGCCGGTGATCATTTTGCAGACAACCAACTGCTCGTCTTCCGCGCCGGCGACGAGATCACGGTCACGGCCGGACCGCAGGGTTGTCACGTGATGCTTTTCGGGGGTGCTGCGCTCGGGTCGTCCCGCCACATCTGGTGGAATTTCGTTTCGTCTTCGAAGGAGCGCATCGAGAAAGCCAAGGAAGAGTGGCGCAGCGGACGCTTCGACATCGTGCCCGGAGACGAAGAGGAATTCGTTCCGCTGCCCGAGGGCTGACCGCGACCTAAAGTGGCACAGGATGGATGCGGAAAACCGCGCAACATTGCCTCATGGCGCTTGAATCGATTTCGATTCACAGAATCATGCGCTAGTCTCTTGGTTGACGACGCAGGAACGCCTAATTTTGCATTCAGCAACGATTGCGTCTAAAGAGCCGCTTCGACGGTACCCACCAACTATCGCGCGCCCGACCTTTGGGGCGCGCATGAGGCATGCAGCGTGACACAACTGCCAACCAATCCGATGCCGGCTACTCCCTTGCTCGACAAGGTGACCTATCCCGACGATCTGAAGAAGGTCGACGACAAGGATCTGCCGCAGCTTGCCGGAGAAGTCCGGGCAGAAATGATCGACGCAGTGTCGCGCACCGGCGGGCATCTTGGCGCGGGCCTCGGCGTCGTCGAGCTGACGATCGCCATCCACAAGGTGTTCAACACGCCGCATGACCGGCTGATCTTCGACGTCGGCCACCAGTGCTATCCGCACAAGATCCTCACCGGCCGCCGCGATCGTATCCGCACGCTCCGTCAGGAAGGCGGCCTCTCGGGCTTTACCCGCCGCGCCGAGAGCGAATACGACCCCTTCGGCGCCGCGCACTCCTCGACCTCGATTTCCGCCGGCCTCGGCATGGCGGTCGCAGCCGATCTCGACGGCAAGAACCGCAATGTCATCGCCGTCATCGGCGACGGTGCGCTTTCGGCCGGCATGGCCTATGAGGCGCTGAACAATGCCGGCGCGCTCGACGCGCGATTGATCGTCATCCTCAACGACAACGACATGTCGATCGCGCCGCCGACCGGCGCGATGAGCGCCTATCTCGCGCGCCTTGCCTCCGGCCGCACCTATATGGGCATCCGCGAAGTCGGCAAGAAACTGACCGCGTATCTCGGCAAGACCGTCGATCGCGCGATCACCCGCGCGGTCGAGCATGCCCGCGGCTACGTCACCGGCGGTACGCTCTTCGAAGAGATGGGCTTCTACCATATCGGCCCGATCGACGGGCATTCCTTCGACCATCTGCTGCCGGTGCTGCGCAACGTGCGCGACAACGCCAAGGGTCCGGTGCTGATCCATGTGGTGACGCAGAAGGGCAAGGGCTATCCGCCGGCGGAAGCTGCCGCCGACAAGTACCACGGCGTCAACAAGTTCGACGTCATCACCGGCGCCCAGGCGAAGGCGAAGCCGAACGCGCCCGCCTATACCTCTGTTTTCGCCGATGCGCTGACGCAGGAAGCCGGCTTCGACGACAAGATCGTCGCCGTCACCGCTGCCATGCCGTCCGGCACCGGGCTCGACAAGTTCGCCAAGGTCCATCCGTCGCGCTGCTTCGATGTCGGCATTGCCGAGCAGCACGCCGTAACCTTTGCCGCCGGCCTTGCCGCCGAAGGCTACAAGCCGTTCGCAGCGCTCTATTCGACCTTCCTGCAGCGCGGCTACGACCAGGTGGTCCACGACGTGGCGATCCAGGGTCTACCGGTGCGCTTCCCGATCGACCGTGCCGGTTTCGTCGGCGCCGACGGTCCGACGCATGCGGGCTCGTTCGACACGACCTATCTCGCCACCCTTCCCGGCTTCGTGGTGATGGCGGCTGCCGACGAGGCGGAACTGAAGCACATGGTGCGCACGGCTGCTGCCTATGACGCCGGCCCGATCTCGTTCCGTTATCCGCGCGGCGAAGGCGTTGGCGTCGAGATGCCGGAGCGGGGCCAGATCCTCGAGATCGGCAAGGGCCGTATCGTGAAGGAGGGCTCCAAGGTGGCGCTGCTTTCCTTCGGCACGCGCCTTGCCGACTGTCTGCTGGCCGCCGAAGACCTCGACGCCGCCGGCCTTTCGACCACGGTCGCGGATGCGCGCTTTGCCAAGCCGCTGGACCATGACCTCATCCGCGAGCTTGCCCGCAACCACGAGGTGCTGATCACCATCGAGGAAGGTGCCATCGGCGGCTTTGCCAGCCACGTGCTGCAGTTCCTCGCCGAGGACGGCCTGCTCGACGGCGGCCTCAAGGTTCGCCCGATGGTCATGCCCGACGTCTGGATGGAACAGGCCAAGCCCGAGGCGATGTATGCCGCCGCGGGCCTCGACCGCGCCGGCATCGTCTCGACCGTCTTCAAGGCACTCGGCCAAAAGCAGGATATCGGCATCGGCGCTGCCGGCTGAGGCTTCCGTGCGACTTCAAGCAAAAACCCCGGCTCGTCCCCGGGGTTTTTGCTTTTCCGGACGGAATTGCAGGAAGGGCTCGATGGCTGCGAGCACAGGGGGCTTGCCATTGCGGCGGCAAGTCGCCATGAGAAACACATGTCAGAAGATCGCCAGAACGAAGAACACAAGAACCGGGTCCGCCTCGATCAGCTGCTGCTGAACTCGGGGCTGGTCGCAAGCCGCGCGCGTGCCCGTGACGCAATCCAGCGCGGGACCGTCAAGGTCGACGGCCGCACGGTCACCAAGGCAGCGTCGATGTTTGCCGAGAGCGTGACGATCACCATCGATGACCCGGCGCAGGACTATGTCTCGCGCGCCGCGCTGAAGCTGGTCGCGGCACTCGATCATTTCGGGCTCGACCCCGCAGGCCAAAGCTGTCTCGATATCGGCGCCTCGACCGGTGGCTTTACCGAAGTGCTGTTGAAGCGCGGCGCCGAGCACGTGGTTGCGATCGATGTCGGCCATGGCCAGATCCATCCGCGCATCGAAGGTGACGAACGCGTCACCAGCATTGAGGGCCTCAATGCACGCGCGATGACCGAGGAGGACATCGACGACCGCGAAGTCACCTTCGTCGTCTCGGACGTCTCGTTCATCTCGCTCAAGCTCGCGCTGCCGCCGGCACTCGACATGGCGCTTCCCGGTTCGCACTGCATCCTGCTGGTGAAGCCTCAGTTCGAGGCGGGTCGCGACGCGATCAGCAAGGCGGGCCTGCTCAAGGATCCCGACAGTGCGCCTGATGTCGCCGCCGAACTCGAGCGCTGGCTCGTCGAGGACATGGGCTGGCAGAGCCTTGGGCTCATCCCCTCGCCTATTGCCGGCGGCGACGGCAATGTCGAATACCTGCTGGCAGGCAAGAAGCCATGACCACTGAAGCCGTCACCATCAAGCGGCTGGGCGCTCAGGGCGACGGCATTGCCGAAGGTCCTGACGGGCCGATCTATGCACCCTTCACCCTGCCCGGCGAAAGCGTCGCGCTCGCCGTCAACAAATCGCACGGCACGCTGATGTCGGTGAGAGAAGCCTCACCCGAGCGCGTCGAACCGCACTGTCGGCACTTCGGGCCGGACGGCATCAACGGCACCTGCGGCGGCTGCACGATGCAACATGCCTCCGACACGCTCTACCACGGCTTCAAGCGCGATCTGGTGATCGCCGCCCTGAAGTCGAAAGGGCTCACACCCGAGGTGGCGCCGCTCATCACCGCCGAGCCCGGCCAACGCCGCCGCGCGGTCTTCACCGCCCGCAAGACCGAGAAGGATCTGCTTCTCGGCTTCAACCAGGCGGAAAGCCACCATATCGTCGCGATCTCGGAATGTCCGATCGCGAGCCCGGGTATCGTCTCGAAGCTCGCCACCATTGCCAAAGTCGGCGCGGCCATGGCCGTCAATGCCGAGCCGTTCCGCATCACCGTGCTCGAAACGCTCTCCGGCCTCGACCTCTCGGTCGATGGCATCAAGAAGCTCGACGACCGCGAGCGCCGCCGCACGGTCGAAGCCGTGCTCGGTGAGCGCGGCATCGCCCGCGTCAGCCTCAATGGCGAGATCATTGTCGAGCCGGTGAAGCCTGTCATCGATTTCGGCGGTGTTTCCGTCTCGCCACCGCCCGGCAGCTTCACCCAGGCGACGGCGCAGGCCGAAGAGGCAATGGCGAAGCTGGTGCTCGACCATCTCGGCAAGTCCAAGCGCGTCGCCGACCTCTTTGCCGGCTGCGGCACGTTTGCGCTGCGCATCGCCCGCAAGGCGCGGGTGCATGCGGTCGAAGGCGAAGACAAGGCGCTGAAGGCGCTTGATCTGGCGGCTCGCAACACGCAGGGGCTCAAGCCCGTCACCATCGAGAAGCGTGATCTCTTCCGCCGCCCGCTCATGGCGCAGGAACTGAAGGTCTTCGACGCGGTCGTCTTCGATCCGCCACGCGCCGGCGCGGACGTGCAGTGTCACGAGATCGCCCGCTCCGGCGTCAAGAAGGTCGTCGCCGTCTCCTGCAATCCAGTGACGCTTGCGCGCGACCTCTCGATCCTCGTTGCCGCCGGGTACCGCATCACCTCGGTGACGCCGATCGACCAGTTCCTCTGGTCGGCCCATGTCGAGGCGGTGGTCACGCTGGAGAAATGAGAAGGCCCGGTTTCCCGGGCCTTCGTTATCGTTCGACTTGAAGCGTCTGCCAGACTGATTCACGCTTGCGTGCTATCCTCTTGTTTTTGCACTCGTCTTAGCATGACTCGCGGACGCCGATCCGTCGTCACGCCGCGCGGCGGCGGTATCCACCCCCACCTGCGTAAGAGCCCTGCCCTTCTCCGAGGTTGAACTGGGCGAGCAGCGCATTGAGCGAGGCTGCTTCCGACGCCAGGCCATGGCTTGCCGCCGTCTGTTCCTCGACCATGGCCGCGTTCTGTTGCGTGCCCTGGTCCATGGTGTTTACGGCCGTGTTGATCTCCTGAAGACCGGTCGACTGCTCGCGCGTCGCGGTCACGATCGCGCTCACATGCTTGTTGATCTCATGAACTTCGGCAACGATCGTCTCCAGTGCCTTGCCGGTATCGCCGACCAGCGTGACACCGTTTCGAACCTGGTTTCCCGAGGTCGTGATCAGCGCCTTGATCTCCTTGGCGGCCTGTGCCGAGCGCTGGGCGAGTTCACGCACTTCCTGGGCGACGACCGCAAAACCCTTGCCGGCTTCACCGGCACGGGCCGCCTCGACGCCGGCATTCAGCGCGAGCAAGTTGGTCTGGAAGGCGATGTCGTCGATGACGCCGATGATGTTGGAGATCTCGCCCGAGGACTTCTCGATCGCATGCATCGCATCTACGGCGTTGGCAACGACTTCGCCGGACTTCTCAGCGCCGGCACGAGTACGGGCGACCAGCGCACCAACCTCTTCGGCGCGGCGAGCCGAGTCCTTGACCGTCGTGGTGATCTCCTCGAGTGCCGCGGCGGTCTCTTCGACCGAGGCTGCCTGCTGTTCTGTGCGGCGGGCGAGATCGTCGGCGGCCGAGCGGATTTCCGTCGCGCCGGCATCAATGCCGCGGGCATTGGCACCGACGGCGCAGAGCGTGTCGTGCAGCTTGGCGACCGAATTGTTGAAGTCGGCTCTGAGACTGTCGAGGCGATCGGCGAAGGGGTTGTCGATGCGGTAGGCGAGATCGCCTTCGGCCAGACGGCCAAGGCCCATCGCGAGACCGTTTACAGCTTGCTGGATTTCGGCCGCATCGCGCGCCTTCTGCGCTTCGCGTTCCAGACGTTCGCGTTCTGACAGCGAGCGGTTCGCATCCGCCTCGCTTTCGAGCTGCATCTTGGCGATCGTCGCATCACGCAGGACACGCAGCGACCGGGCGAGATCGCCGATCTCATCCTTGCGCTCGGCCTCGGAGAGGTCGACGTCGGTCTCGCCAGCGGCGATCTGGCCGGTGACGCCGATGACATTGGCGACGCGCTTGCGGAAGCGGCTTGCCAGTGTCCAACCGACGATGATCATGATCGCGGCGGCAACGGCAATGACGGCGATCGAAATCATCGCGAGATGCGAAAGGCCGGCAAAGACCGTGGCTTCGGGCACCGAGACCACGACGTACCATTCGGTGTCGGGCAGCAGGTTGACCGGTACGGCGACGGCCAGATGCCCGCTGCCATCCGTGTGCTTCAGCGCGAAGGCCTGGCCGGTGTGGCTCAGGAGGTCACCCCACCCCTCACCCGCGAGAGGCGTGTCTTTCAGCACCTTGCCGAGGACCTTGGCATCCGGATGGCTGATGATGCTGCCATCCTTGCTGAGCAATGAGACGAAACCGGTGCCGAAGGGCTTCAGTTTGGCGAGTTCGGTCGAGAGTTCGCCGAGCGCCATGTCGACGCCGACCACACCGATGAAGGCGCCGTCCTTCTTCAGCGGCACCATGATCGAGGTCATCAGCACGTCCTTGCCGTTGATCGGGTAGACATAGGGCTCGGTGACCATGTCGAGGCCGGTCTTCTTCGGGATCTGGTAGTAGTCGCCGGGACCCGGCTTGTCATAATCGGCCAGCGCCTCGTGGATCACCTTGTCGCCGGAGCGCGCGATATAGGGAACGAAGCGGCCGGTCGCGTCATGGCCGGGCTTGCCGACGAATTCGGCGTCCTTGCCGTCGAAGGCGTTCGGCTCCCAGCCGGTGCTCATGCCGACGGCAAGCGGATTGTCGACAATCCAGCGTTTCATCAGGGTTTCGATTTCGGCGCGCGACGGCTCGCCGGTGCCCTTTACCGCATAGAGCGCGGAGCGGATGTTGTTTGCGAGCGTCTTTGCCTCGGCAAACTTCGTCTCGACGCTGCGCGCGCTTGCGGATGCGGCATTGGTCATTTCGGCGATGCTGCGCTCGCGCAATTGCTGATAGGAGAGCCAGAAGACGACGGCGGCGGTGACCATGGAGGTCAACAGGCCGGTCATCACGATGGCGAACATGTTTCTTGCCGTTGCAGTCTTTAGGATCACCGTATGTCTCCCCTCGCGCCTCCGCCGTTGCGGTCGTGCGCGGCCAAATCATCGATTGCGTGACGGGCACGCTGAGCATTGGGACAGGTGTCTGGGGCACATCGCGATGATGAATGCTGGAGGCGACGTGCGGGCGAAGTCATTTCGCGGCGAAGAAACGGTATGCGCGAGCGCTTTATCAAAGCTTAAGAAACAAGGGGATGACTCGCGATCCTGCAGTGAAAAGCGAGAATCCTGATGCACTGCGCAAAGAAAAGGCCCGGTCTCCCGGGCCTTTTGCTTCTCAAATGTCGGCGAGGACTAGGCTGCCCGGCGGCGGTGGCTGGTCGCTGCCGCGTATACGCTCTGCGTATCGCCGAGGTTAAACTGGGCCAGCAGTGCGTTGAGCGAGGCTGCTTCCGACGCCAAACCATGGCTTGCCGCCGTCTGTTCCTCGACCATGGCCGCGTTCTGTTGCGTGCCCTGATCCATGGTGTTGACCGCCGTGTTGATCTCCTGGAGGCCCGTCGACTGCTCGCGCGTCGCGGTCACGATCGCGCTCACGTGCTTGTTGATCTCCTGGACTTCGGCGACGATCGTCTCCAGTGCCTTGCCGGTATCGCCGACCAAGGTCACGCCGTTGCGGACCTGGTTGCCGGAGGTGGTGATCAGTGCCTTGATCTCCTTGGCCGCATTGGCCGAGCGCTGGGCGAGTTCACGCACTTCCTGCGCGACGACCGCAAAACCCTTGCCGGCTTCACCGGCACGGGCCGCCTCGACGCCGGCATTCAGCGCGAGCAAGTTGGTCTGGAAGGCGATGTCGTCGATGACGCCGATGATGTTGGAGATCTCGCCCGAGGACTTCTCGATCGCATGCATCGCATCTACGGCGTTGGCAACGACTTCGCCGGACTTCTCAGCGCCGGCACGAGTACGGGCGACCAGCGCACCAACCTCTTCGGCGCGGCGAGCCGAGTCCTTGACCGTCGTGGTGATCTCCTCGAGTGCCGCGGCGGTCTCTTCGACCGAGGCTGCCTGCTGTTCTGTGCGGCGGGCGAGATCGTCGGCGGCCGAGCGGATTTCCGTCGCGCCGGCATCAATGCCGCGGGCATTGGCACCGACGGCGCAGAGCGTGTCGTGCAGCTTGGCGACCGAGTTGTTGAAGTCGGCGCGCAGGCGATCGAGACGATCGGCAAAGGGATTGTCTATGCGATAGGCCAGATCGCCGTCAGCAAGACGGCCGAGGCCGGTTGCCAGACCATCGACAGCCTGCTGCACTTCGGCAGCATCGCGCGCCTTCTGCGCTTCGCGTTCCAGTCGCTCGCGTTCCGACAGCGAACGGTTCGCATCCGCTTCGCTTTCGAGGCGGGCGCGCTCGACTGCATTGGCCTTGAAGACGGCGACGGCGGCGGCCATCGAGCCGATCTGGTCGGTCCGCTCTTCGCCGGGGATTGCAACGTTGTGGTTACCCGAAGCGAGCTTCTCCATCGCGCTGGTCATGTCCGTAACCGGGCGGATGACGAGGCGGTTGAGGAAGGTCGCGAGGAAGACGAGCATCACGCCGACCGCAAGGATCGTGGCGATGGTCGCGGCAATGCGGAACTGATCGATCGCCGAATAGGCGGCGTCGGCGTCGATGACGAAGCCGACATACCATTCGACTGAGGGCAGGCCCTGGACCGGAACGAAGCTCACCAGCATCGG
This sequence comes from Ensifer sp. EB106-05-01-XG146, assembly GCF_058791875.1. Lineage (NCBI taxonomy): Bacteria > Pseudomonadati > Pseudomonadota > Alphaproteobacteria > Hyphomicrobiales > Rhizobiaceae > Ensifer > Ensifer sp. EB106-05-01-XG146. The sequence continues at coordinate 571,317 of NZ_JBYTDX010000001.1, read as the reverse complement.
CTTGCCGTCGAGCTCGGTGTTCATGATACCGGAGCCGATTGCCGGTGTGTCGATCGGGAAGGCATCGGCGAGCGACTTGGTGACCAGCTTGGCATCGGGATGAACCAGGATCTGGCCGTCCTTGCTGGCGAGGAAGGCAAAGCCTTCACCGCCGACATCGACGCCCTTGATCATCGTCACCAGGGTATCGAGCGAGAAGTCGCTGGCGGCAACGCCATAGAGCTTGCCGTCGCGCTTGACCGGAACGGCGGCGCTGATGATCAGCGCGCCGCTGGACGCGTCGACATAGGGTTCGGTCAGCACGCGAGCGTCAGCCTTGATGGCCTGCTGGTACCAGGGGCGCTGACGCGGGTCATAGCCTGCCGGCATCGGATTGTCGGGCCAGGTGATGAACTTGCCGCTTTCGTTGCCAACATAGGTCGACATGAATTCGCTGGTGAGAACGTCGTTCTTCAGGATCGGCTGGACCCCACCGTCATCCGCGACGTTGCCGGTGGCATCAGCCACCATCGCCGTCAGCGTGACGCGGCCGTTCAGCCACTTGGCGACGCTCTGCGCGGCCTGGGTGCCGGAGGAGGCAATGTTCTCCTCGACGGCCTTGGTGGTCGTGTCGCGCTGCAGGCTGTCAATGTAAACGGAAAAGCCGGCGAAAGCGCCGACGACGACACAGGACGCGGCAACGAGAATGCGCGTCATGAGGTTCGATCGCTTGGACAAGGTGGGCTCCCAATGGGTGCCGGCGGCGACCGCCGGACATGAGCTCTTGATGATTTTCGCGCAGCATCCCTCGTCCGTCCGTGAAGACGGCGCGCAGAGGCTGACGGGAAAACGTTGAACATGCCCGAAGGCGGGGCCAGCCCTGCTTCATGCGGCTGGGGCCATCCCAAAATAGGGATGGGCCTATCGCGCAGGACGCTAGCGACCGGTATTTAAGAACAAATTAAAATTGATCTATTCAAGTTCGCGATGGCGGCGGCAACGGGATCTTTACCGCCGGACGGGTAAGAGCTTGCCCCCGAATGCAAAACGGGTGCACAGCGGCACCCGTCTCACCCATCACAAATCCAAACTGGTTTAGCGGCGCATGAACGCCTCGAAGGCGGCCCGCGCCTCGGCACTCTTCAATTGCGCGGCGAAGTGCTTCGCCTCTTCGTCGATACGCGCCAGCACGTCGCTGCGGTCGCCACGGACGAGATCGCGGGCGATGCGAAGCGCCTCCGGCGGCTTCTTGGCGAGCCGGCCAGCAAGCGCCAGGGTTTCGCTCTCGACCGCGTCCGCGCCGACAATCTTCCAGATAAGTCCCGCGTCCACGGCCTCGCCTGCGGTGAGCGGTTCGCCGGCGGCAAGCAGCGCGAAGGCCCGCTGGTGACCCATGATGCGCGGCGCGATCAGGCTGGAGGCCGCTTCCGGCACCAGCGCCAGGTCGACGAAGGGCGTCTTGAAGACCGAGCGCTCGGACGCAATCGTCAGGTCGCAATGCAGATGGATCGTCGTGCCGATGCCGATCGCGAGACCGTCGACGCCCGAAACGACAGGCTTCGTTGCGGTCGCGAGTGCCTTCAGGAACTCGATCACCTCTATGCCCATGGAACCGCCCATGGCGAAGGCGAGGAAGTCGGCCATGTCGTTGCCGGCGGAGAAGCAACCATCGGTGCCGAGAAAGGCGGTGGCGCGCACGGCCGGATCGCTAGAAGCGACCGTCAGCGCATTGGTCATCTTCGCGTACATGTCGCGCGTGATGGCGTTTTTCTTTTCCGGCCGGTTGAAGCGGATCACCTGGACGCCGGGGTGGGCTTCCGGCCGTTCGATGAGCACGTGGTCGGTCATGATGGGTCCTTTCAGGCCAGAACAGCGCGAGCGACGGCGAGGCTGTCGGCACCGTTGACGACACGGTCTTTCAGTGCGGCAGTCTCGGCCAGCAGGTTTTCGGCGGTGAAGCGGCAGAGCGCAATGCGCTGATCGTCCTTGCCATCGCTGACTTCCGCCAGACCACCCTTTGCGAGATAGGCGCCGGTCAGCGCCAGGCCGAAGAGCCGCTGGTAGGCGGTGGCGCCGGCGAGTGCTTCTGTGAGCTTGCCGCCGGCAACCGCCGCAATCAGCCACTCGGTCGCGGCCGAAAGATCGTCCAGCGCCGCATCGAGGCGTGCAGCCGTCTCGCCAAAACCGTCGCGGTTCGAGGCACGAACTGCCGCGGCGATCTCGCGCAACTCGGCAATGAAGCCACGCACGTGGCCGCCATCGGAAAGCGGCAGCTTGCGGGTGACGAGGTCGATCGCCTGGATGCCGTTGGTACCCTCGTAGATCGGCGCGATGCGGGCGTCGCGCAGATAGCGGGCAGCACCCGTTTCCTCGATAAAGCCCATGCCACCATGCACCTGGATACCCATCGAGGCGACATCGACGCCGGCGTCGGTCGAGAAGGACTTGGCGATCGGCGTCAGCAGGCTGGAGCGTTCCTGCCAGAACTTCGCCTTTTCGCCTTCGGCTGCATGCCCCATGTCGACGGCGTGGGCGCAGGCGTAGGAAATCGCGCGCGAGCCCTGCGTCAGCGCCTTCATCGTCAGGAGCATGCGGGCAACATCCGGGTGCTCGATGATCGGGCTCATGCCCTGCCCCGTCCAGCCAGGCGCCTTACCCTGAGTGCGCTCCTTGGCAAAGGCGATCGCCTTCTGCGTCGCGGCGTCGGCAATGGCCACACCCTGCATGCCGACGGCCAGGCGGGCGTTGTTCATCATCGTGAACATGCAGGCGAGGCCGCGGTTCTCCTCGCCGATCAGATAGCCGATCGCGCCCTTTTCAGCGCCGAACTTGCCGTCGCCATAGATCATCGTGCAGGTCGGCGACCCATGGATGCCGAGCTTGTGTTCGAGCGAATGGCAGAAGAGATCGTTGCGCTCGCCGAGCGAACCGTCCGCGTTGACCAGGAATTTCGGCACGAGGAACAGCGAGATGCCGCGGGTGCCGGCCGGCGCGTCCGGAAGGCGCGCCAGCACCAGATGGACGATGTTGTCGGTGAAGTCGTGTTCGCCCCAGGTGATGAAGATCTTCTGGCCGAAGATGCGGTAGGTGCCGTCGTCGCGGCGCTCAGCGCGGGCCTTGAGCACACCGAGGTCGGAGCCGGCATGCGGCTCGGTCAAGTTCATCGTGCCGGTCCATTCGCCGGAGACCATCTTCGGCAGATAGGTCGCCTTGAGCTCATCGGAACCGTGCTTTTCCAGCGCCTCGACGGCGCCCATGGTGAGCGTCGGGCCAAGCGCGAAGGCCATGGAGCCGGCGTTCCACATTTCCATGGCGGCGACGTGCAGCATATGCGGCAGGTTCTGGCCGCCGAAATCTTCCGGGGCCGTCAGCCCGTTCCAGCCGCCGGCGATCCAGTTGTGGTAGAGATCGCGCCAACCGTCTGGGGTCTCGACCTTGCCTTCGACGAGGCGCGAACCCTGCTTGTCGCCGATGTCGCCAAGCGGCGCCACCTCTTCCGTCGCGAACCGACCGGCCTCCGAAAGGATGGCATCGACCAGGTCTTCACCGAGATCACCCAGCGCGCCCGATTGCAGTGCATCGCCCATGCCTGCCACGTGCTTCAGCGTGAATGCGATCTCGTCGACGGGTGCCTTGTACATGATGATCCTCCCAGATAGCCAGGTCGCGCCGGGCGCGGCCTCGTGCGCCGAACACTATTGATTTTTACGTAAACGTCAACGTCAATTGCCGTCGGCTTCCCGAACATCGGGCTACGGCCGCCCGTAACAAAACTGTCATCAACGGCGCATAGAAGCCAAGACAGATAGTGCCGCGCGTCGTCGCTGGACGCGCGACTGTCACTTTAGCACTTTGAATGGCTGCGTGTTCCTCCCTCCCGTTGCCAACGATGGATCGGAACAGGCGGCGGACCCTGGACAAGGCGTTCAGATGAACCTGATTTCCACCGAAATACCCGGCATCGTCTGGGCCTATCGTTTCCTGCCGGGTGAAAGCCGCTGCCAGCGGATCGCCACCGACGCCTCGATCGACAGCCTGCTATCCGGGGAAGGATGGGTGTGGGTTCACCTCGCGCTCTCGGACGCGCGAACGCCTGCGCTCATCGAGCGGATCGGCAACCTGCCGCCGCTCGCAATCGCCACGCTGACGAGCCACGACACCCAGGCGGCCATCACCGTTTCGGACGATATCGTGCACGGCACGCTCGTCGATTTCGAGCGCACCTTCGACGCGGTGACGAAGACGATCGGCTGGCTGCATTTCGCCGTGAGCGACCGCATCATCATCACCACCCGCCTGCATCCTTTGCGCAGCATCGACCGCGTCAAGGCAGCGGTGGAAAAGAGCACGAAATGCGCACGGCCGATCGACCTCTTCGAGATGATCGTCGTCGAATTCCAGCGCACGCTGATCTCGCTGGTTCTGGAACTGACCGAGGATCTGAACGTCATCGAGGACCATGTTTATGGCGAGGCCGGGCATCGGCAGCAGCCGGGGCTTGCGCCGCTGCGGCGCACGGTGGTGCGGCTGCATCGGCACCTTCGCACGATCCTCGCCTTGCTCAGGCGGGCGGGCGCATCGGATGAGGACGAGGTACCGCCCGGGTTCATCGACGCCGCCGAGCGGCTTTCCGACCGGCTCGAAGCGGTCGACCGCGACGTCTTCGCACTGCAGGAACGCGCGCGTCTGCTGCATGAAGAGATCGACAGCAAGATCTCGTCGGAGACCAATCGGCATCTTTACATCCTGTCGCTGATGACCGCCTTCCTCCTGCCGCCGACGCTCGTCACCGGCTTCTTCGGCATGAACACCGGGGCGCTGCCCTTCGCCGACGGCACCGGCACGCTCTATGCGGCGTTGTTCATCGCACTCTCCATGGGCTTTGCCTGGTGGATTCTCCGGCGGATCGGCATTCTCTGAGACGCGGTTCGGAACCCTCCCCAGGCGTTCGGTGTTGTTTGGAGCGACGTCCCCGTAGACCGTGGAGATTGGAAACATGGCGCTCAAGCGAATGGACAACATAGGCATCGTCGTCGAAGACCTCGAAGAGACGGTCGATTTCTTCCGCGAACTTGGCCTTGAGCTCGAAGGGCGGGCGACGATCGACGGGGAATGGGCCGGGCGTGTCACCGGGCTCGGCGATCAGCATGTCGAAATTGCCATGATGCGCACGCCGGATGGCCACAGCAGGCTCGAGCTTTCCCGTTTCCTCGCGCCACCGGTCGTCGCCGATCACCGCACTGCCCCGGTCAATGCGCTTGGCTACCTCCGAGTCATGTTCGCGGTCGACGACGTCGACGAGACGGTTGAGCGGCTCCGCAAACGCGGCGCGCAGTTGGTCGGCGAAGTGGTCCAGTATAAGGACGCCTATCGGCTTTGCTATATCCGCGGTCCCGAGGGCCTGCTCATCGGGCTCGCCCAAGAACTTTAGCCACTGCAGGACAAGTTTTCGCCAGGCACGGCGCGATCATCGGCCAGGCCCATCGCTCGCAGTTATGGCGGCCTCATGTGATCCCAGGCGAAAAAGGGCCAGGAGCGGAAGCGCCCGGCCCTGCCTACCCTTTAACCATAGGGCGAATAGCACTGGCGGCGCGGGCCGCCATAGGGCTGATAGGTATTGTCGTAGGCCCGGTATGAGCGGTAGCGGTCGTAGCACCACTGCACATGGCGGCTGCCATAGACGGGGGCAGGACGCGTGTAGCGCGGCGGCTGGGCGATCGCTCCACCGATAATCACTCCGGTGCCGAAGGCTGCCATCGGATACCACCAGCCATTGTAGTAGCGATAGCCAGGGCGGCGGTAGTTATAACCGCGGTAGCCGTTGTAGTAGTAATAGCCGCCACGACGCTCCATGCCCGGTCGGCGATACTGGACGTTCTGTGCATCGCTCTGCCGCTCAAGGCGCGGCGGTGTCGGCGTGAAGGCCTGCGACGGGGCGGCCGACGTCGCCAGCACAGCCACCGCAACGGCCACGGAAAACCACCGGCTCATCCCGGACTTCAGCACGTTCTTCATAAAATCCCTCCATCACCGAACGCATTTTGCGCGGCCCGGTTTCGGGTTGCCGCGGCATTTCAACCTTTCCATGATTTCACCCGGACCGAGGCCGATACGGGGATGTCCCTCAGCCGGGAAATCCGAAATCGACCGATAACGCATAAGTCACCGGTTTTGTTCCATCTTCCGCCTCCTGCGGGATCAGGTGGCGCGGCCAGCACCCGTTGCTGCAGCAAGGCATTGCCGCATCGTCGACCAACGCCTTCCCGGCTGATCGTCAGATCGCGAACATGAAAGCAATTGCTTATATACAGCCACAGGTCGGTATACATTCGCGCGTCGCTCCCGCACAGTCCGCTCGGGGGCTGGGATTTACGATGCGTTAACGATACTGTCGGCAATCTCAGAGAATGGCAAAGCGGTGTATCTCCACGACAGGGATGATTCTGCGCCTCGCGACCTTCATCGGTCTGGCTTTCGCGGCGGCGATCGCACGCGCCGGTGAAATGGAGCCCTGGAAGACCAAGTCGAATGCCATCATCGTCGACGCCTATGAGATGAACAGCATCGACTGGGAAACGATGCTTGGCGACAAGCGCGTTTCCGGTTTCATCGCCAAGGCCTCCGACGGCCTGCCCGAAAGCTTCTCCTGCACCGGCGACCACAACGGCGACACCTTCAACCACTGCAAGACCATGTGGCGCAAATACGCCGTCAGCCGCGAGCTCTACCAGACCCGCCGGATGATTGCCCGTTCGCACGGGCTGCTGTGGGGTGCCTACCATCTTGCCCGCCCGGGCAATCCCGTCGACCAGGCGAACCATTTCCTCGATTACGCCGATCCGCGCGACGACGAGCTGATGGTGCTCGATCTCGAGGGCATCGATCCGGACAAGTACATGTCGCTGGAGGACGCCGCCATCTTCGCCGGGCACATCAAGACCCGGACCGGGCGCTACCCGATCCTCTATACCAACCACATCACCGCCAAATACATCGCCGCGCACCGGGCCAAACACCGGCTGCTGTCGCGCCTGCCGCTCTGGTACGCCCGTTACAAACCGGATATCCGCCAGGTTTTCCCGATGGGCAACTGGGACAGTTACGCGCTGTGGCAGTTCTCCTCGGGCATCAACTGCGGCAAGCGCCGCTGCCCCTACCGCGTGCCGGGAACGCTTGACGACATCGACGTGAATGTGGCGGCAATGTCGCCGCCGGCGCTGAAAGCGATCTGGGCACAGGGCGCCTTGCTGCCGGAAAAGCCACTGCCGCTGATGCTCGTCGCCCAAGCCGAGCGGGGAACGGGCATGCTGGCGGTGGCAAGGGCGACTGCGATGTTTAGCGAGCCGCTGCTCGTGAGCCGCGCCGACGCTACGAGCGGCGCCGGCAGCGGCGTCGACATGTTGGTGACCGGCTCGATCGATTTCGCCCGCCAGGAACGTGCCCTGCAGGTGGCGATCGCCGGCAATGATGCCGCCCAGGGCGCATGCTCCAAGACGGAGGCCGGCACCGACGCCCCGGCAAGCGTTTCCGCCAATCCGATCCCCTGCAACGCGCCCTAAAGCCTCTCGCTTGAAAAAGCATTCACGCGACAGGCACTAAGCGCTTGTTGTTATGCATGTCGTTGCCGCAAAACCGCTGCACACTTTTGCGCGACATCATTAAAGCCTTCAAGCTTCGATCTGGACGTCTCCGAGCGGTCGCGAGCAGCAGGCGAGGATGTAGCCCTCATCGATCTCGTCGTCGAGAATGCCGCCATTGTGGCTCATATCCACCTCGCCTGAGACCTTCATCACCCGGCAGGTGCCGCAGATGCCGCCTTCGCAGGCAGCGCCGATGCGCACGCCGTTGGCGCGCGCCGCCTGCAGGATCGTCTGGCCGGGCTTGGCCTCGATCTCCTTGCCGCTCATGGTGAAGGCGATCTTGGCGGCCTGGACCTCGCCCTCGTCACCGGCGCCGGCGCGCACGGCAATCTCTTCCGCCGCAGGTGCGGCGGCCGGCTGGAAGCTCTCCTCGTGGTAGCGGCCCATGTCGAAACCGGCCGATTTCAGCATCTCGCGCACGCCGCGCATGAACGGTTCGGGGCCGCAGCAGAAAACGGTGCGGTCCATGAAATCGGGCGCAAGCAGCGGCAGCTTGGCGCCATCAATGCGGCCGCGAAGCCCGTGCCAGCCGTGGCGTGCCTCATGTCCCTCGACGATGAAGCCGAGGTTCAGCCCGGACATCTGCGTCGCCAGAACCTCCAGCTCCGAACGGAACAGCAGGTCCTCCGGACGACGCGCGCAGGAGATGAAGGTCACATCCGTCTCCGGCACGCAGTCCGCCATCCAGCGCGTCATCGACATCATCGGCGTGATGCCGGAGCCGGCCGAGATAAACAGGTATTTGTCGCCGGGATGGCGGACGAAGCTGAAATCGCCAAGCGGGCCAAAGGCGCGGAGTTTCATTCCGGGCTTCAGGTGCTCGAACATCCAGCGGGTGCCGATGCTGTCTGACTGCGCCTTGACGGTCACGGCGATCGACAGCGGCCGCGAGGGCGTCGACGACAGGGTGTAGGTGCGCATCACTGGCTCGTCGGCGACGGGCAGTTCGAGGGTCACGAATTGCCCGGGCAGATAGCGAAACCAGGCGGGCTTTTCGGCCCGGAAGGTGAAGGTCATGACATCGGCGGTCTCGACGACCGCCGATGTGCATTCGAGCATCTGCTGCCGGTCGATCCAGACGTGGAGCGCGTCGAAATGGTGAAACGAAGAGGCCATCTGCATGTCAGGCGACCCTTGAAAGCGGAGCCGCGTCGCCGGCAAGGCGCTGCTCCATGAACTTGCAGTACCACTCGACGAACTGCATCACGCCACCCTCGTGCTCGGGCGAATAGGGACCGGGCTCATAGGCCGGTGAGCGGATGCCGAAGGCATTTTCCTCGACGATCTGACGGTCCTGGTCGTTGGTCTCGGTCCAGACATGCGTCAGTTCATCTAGATTGTAGTCGACGCCTTCGACCGCATCCTTGTTGACGAGCCACTTCGTCGTCACCTGAGTCAGTTCGGGCCCGAGCGGCAGCACCCGGAAGGTGATGGCGTGGTCGGCGAGCACATGGTTCCAGGTGGTGGGATAGTGGAACATCAAGAGCGTGCCGATCTGGCTCTGGGAGACGTCGGCGGACAGGGCCCGCCTGACGGCGCGGGCGCCCGACATGGTGTAGCTTTCGGCATTGTCGACAAGCGGCATGCGGGCGGCGCGGAACTGACCGGTCGGCGACATCTTAAATTCGCTCGGCAGGCCCTCGGCCTCGCACTTCGCCCAATGTTCGGCGATCACAGGATCATCCTTGGCGCCCTGCACCCCGGTCGCCGTCGGCGCCTCAGGATAGGTGCGGCAGAGTTCCGGATGATTGGCGGCGCAATGGTAGCATTCGCGGTTGTTTTCCCAGACGAGCTTCCAGTTGCCCTTCTCGATGATGGTGCTTTCGAACGCGACCTTGGTTTCGCCGAGCCGATGCGGCGCAAGATAGGGCAAGGCCATGTCGCGGAACGTCGTGAAATCCATCGGCTTTTCCGACAGGTTGATGAAGATGTAGCCGCCGACCGTTTCGCAATGGATCGGCTTCAGACTGTGGGCGGCCTTGTCGAAATCCTCTCCCATCTGCCGGGCAAAGAGCAGCGAGCCGTCGAGTTCGTAGGTCCACTGGTGATAGGGACAGACAAGCTTTGCCGACGAGCCTTTCGCCTGCGTGCAGACGCGCGAGCCGCGGTGGCGGCAGGAATTGTGCAGCGCCCGGATGGCGCCCTGGCGGTCGCGGGTGATGACAACGGGGTAGTCGCCGACCTGGACGGTGAAGTAATTGCCGGCCCGCGGGATCTCGCAGTCATGGCCGATAAACAGCCAATCCTTGTACCAGATGTTTTCCAGATCCTGCCTGTAGTAGTCGGGATCGATGTAAAAGGCCCGGTCGAGGCTGTAGCCGTCCTGCCTGCCCTTCAGCTTTCGAAGCATATCGTTTCTGGTGTCCATGTCCTGTCCTCATGCGCCATGTTTCGGAGAGGCAGGACAGGAACCCGCACGGGCGCACGCCCATGCGTTTGAGGCTCCGATCCGGCTGCCCGCCGCAACCCGTTACGGTTATGTCCGTCAAGGCTGGTTTCCGGGCTCAGGAGCCGTCCTTTCGGACCTGCCCGGCGCCTTCCCGGACGAACCGTCCAGTGGCCTTTGCCGAGGTTTTCGCTCCACCACCGTTGCGGGGGCAGCGCCGGGATTTGACCGGCTTCCCAATTCTCCATCTTCCCTTCGAAGACGGCACCTTGAGTAAGGATATGTAATCGCGGAAGTCACCTTGGCAGCTGCCCGATAGCGACATCCAATTCCAGAATGACGACACGGAAAAAACCGCCACAAAAGGCCACCGTCTTAGAATTTTTACATTGCAAACATATAGATAGATCACATCTTGGGCAATTGCCGACTTTTGCGGCGCGGTCGGCGCAGATGCGGGAGGGCTTCGCCCGTTTGCGACATCGCGTCAGATAGAGAACGCTAATGATGCAGCCAGGACGAAATCATTCATTAACCATGAGCCGCTAGCCTAGCCGGCGGACGAGAGAGGTCCTGCAGGCAGGCAGATGGCGCGCTGACGATCATGGCAAAGTTGAGATACTACGACGCGACAGCCGAGAAGCTGCCGACAATCCCGCCGAAGGTGGCGGTTCATACCGAATTCCTGCGCACGGGCCGGATCAACCGCAGGCAATGGTTGCCGAGCGAACGCCGGTATTTGAGCTATGAGGAAGTCGCAGACAGGACGGGCAAGAAGCTCAGCACCGCCGGCGACACGACCCATAAGCGGATCAACGGGTTCCACAACTCGATCCAGTTCCCGAAGATGATCTTCCACCGCACGCTCGTCGGCCGGCCGCATCTCGGCTACTGTCACGTGACGGCGGCGCGTACGCCGGTTACTCCCTCCAAGGACATCACCTGGTCCTTCTACTTCGCCAACTTCTTCTGCAACCTGGGCGACGAGACGCATTTTTTCGAGAGTATCCAGCCCGGCTATTCACGCATGTACTTCGCCGTCGCCATCGAACCGGGCGCCCAAGCCGGGCAAATGGTCATCAACCGCAACTTTCGTGACAACGGGCTGCTGTTTCGCACAGATGATCCCAAGGTCGCGCTGAAAAACGTACTGATGCTTGGCGCCAAGGATGACGCGTTGCGTCGCATCATTCGCAGCCTCTGAGCCGAACCGGTTCCTTCAAAGAAAATCGTTCTGTTTTTCCGGTGCGTCCGTTAAGGAAGCGTCGGAAAGGAAACGGCATGGCTGAGATCATCGACACGGATAGAGAACCGGACCGCGCGATCGCGCGCGCCTGCGCCGTTCTTGCCGAAGGCGAGCCGGTCGCCATTCCGACCGAGACGGTCTACGGCCTTGCCGCCGACGCTACCAATCCCGATGCGATCAGTCGCATCTACGAGATGAAGGGGCGCCCGCGCTTCAATCCGCTGATCTCGCATGTTTCCGACATGGCGATGGCCGAAGCCCATGTGCATTTCGATCCGATTTCGAGGCAGCTGGCCGAAGCCTTCTGGCCCGGCCCGCTGACGCTGATCCTTCGGCAGCGCGCCGACAGCACGGTTCATGCGCTGGCGTCCGCCGGCCTCGACACGCTCGGCATCCGCATGCCCGACGGTTTCTCGCGCCGGGTAATCGCTCACTTCGGGCGACCACTGGCCGCGCCCAGTGCCAATACGTCGGGCAAAATCAGCCCGACCAGTGCGGTCCATGTGGAAGCCGATCTCGGCGACAAACTGAAGCTGATCCTCGACGCCGGCCAGGCCCAAATCGGCCTTGAGTCGACGATCATCAAGGTCGACGGCGACGAGATCCGGTTGCTTCGGCCGGGTGGCCTCGATGCCGCCGAGATCGAACGCCTGCTTGGCCGTCCGGTGACCCGGCCGGAGACGGCGGGAGCGACGATCGAGGCGCCGGGCATGCTCGCCTCGCACTACGCGCCCGGCGCTGCCGTCCGGCTCGATGCCGCCGAGGTGCATGCCGGCGAAGCCTTGATCCGTTTCGGCGGCAATCGGATCGCCGGCGAAGAGCAGGCGGCCGTCGTTCTCGATCTCAGCCCGACTGGCAATCTGCGCGAAGCCGCCGCCAATCTCTTCGACTATATGAAGCGGGCGGATGCCAGCGGCGCAGAGACCATCGCCTTCGGGCCGATCCCTTCGGACGGGTTGGGGGAAGCCATCATCGACCGGTTACAACGGGCGGCGGCACCACGAGGGTAAGATAGTGTGCGGCATCTTCTCCGCACCCACCCTCATCGAACGGCACCAATTGCGGTTATGATCGCCGCCGACCAGGAACCGAGGACCAGATCCTCAGATCGACCGATCCGATAGCGCGCGCAGGCGCAATGCGAAGTGAGGCCCATGACCACCCTTCCCTCTCCCGAACTCATCGCTTCCTTCGCCGAGATCGTCGGCAACACCAACGTGCTGACGGACGAAGCCGACAAGGCGCGCTATCTCGTCGAATCGCGCGGACTTTACCGCGGCACGACGCCGATGGTCCTGCGTCCGGCCAACGTCGACGAGGTCTCGCGCATCATGAAGCTCGCGAGCGCCACCCGCACGGCGATCGTGCCGCAGGGCGGCAACACCGGCCATGTCGCCGGGCAGATCCCGCGGGAGGGCAAGGCAGACATCGTTCTTTCGCTGGAACGGCTGAACCGCATTCGCGACATCGATCCGGTCGGCAATGTCATCGTCGCCGATGCCGGCTGTATCCTCGCCGATATCCAGAAGGCGGCGGACGAGCACAATCGCCTGTTCCCACTGTCGCTCGGCTCGGAAGGTTCAGCCCGCATCGGCGGCAATCTCTCCACCAATGCAGGCGGCACCGCCGTGCTTGCCTATGGCAATATGCGCCAGCTCTGCCTCGGCCTCGAAGTGGTGCTGCCGACCGGCGAAATCTGGGACGGGCTGCGCCGGTTGAAGAAGGACAATACCGGTTACGACCTGCGCGATCTCTTCATCGGTGCCGAGGGCACGCTCGGCGTGATCACCGGCGCCGTGCTCAAGCTTTTCCCGAAGCCGCTCGGGCATCAGGTCGCCTTTGCCGGAGTCGGCAGCGTCGAGCATGCGCTCGCTCTGTTCGAAAAGGCGTCCAGCCTTTGCGGGCCGGCGTTGACCGGCTTCGAGCTGATGCCGCGGCTCGGCGTCGAATTCACCACCAAGCACATCCCCGGCGTTCGTGATCCGATGGAAACGGTCCATCCCTGGTACGCGCTGATCGATATCTCGACGTCCGATAGCGCCGAAAGCGCGGAACGGATGGTGCAGGACCTGCTGGAGCAGGGATATGCGGCCGGCCTCGTCGAGAATGCAGTGATTGCCGCCAACGAGACACAGGCGAAGGCGCTGTGGCACATGCGCGAGAGCATGTCGCCGGCACAAAAGCCCGAGGGCGGCTCGATCAAGCACGATGTCTCCGTGCCCGTCTCCAGCATTCCGGCCTTCATGAAGGAGGCGGATGCCGCCGTCGTGAAAGCGATCCCCGGCGCCCGCATCTGCTCCTTCGGCCACATGGGCGACGGCAACATCCATTACAACATTTCGCAGCCAGTCGGCGCCGACAAGCAGGCCTTCCTCGACCGCTGGCGCGAAATCAACGCCATCGTCCACGGCATCGTTCTGAGCTACAACGGCTCGATCTCCGCCGAGCACGGCATCGGCCAGTTGAAGCGCGACGAACTCGCCGAGGTCCGGGCGCCGATCGAAATCGAGCTGATGCAACGCATCAAGCACGCGTTCGATCCTGCAGGTATCATGAACCCCGATAAAGTGCTGCGCGCCGACGGTTGACGACGCGCCGTTTCGCGCGGTGCGCGGCGATGCAACAACAGTCTTGGGCTGACCGTCAGACGGCGTGCGTCAGCGGCCGCCTGCGCGCAATTGCGAGAGCGACAGCAAGGTCTCGGCACTGACGCCAGCGCTGCCGCCGCCAGTCAGAATCGCGAGACCGGGCGATACATCCTGGTTGTTCTCGACGTCGTAGAGCGCCGTGAAGCGTTGCAGAAGCTTCTCAAGCTGACCCGGCTGCTGCAGTTCCTTGATGTTGACGGTGCGCTCGATAAAGGCCGCCTGGGCCTCAATCTTGGCGTTCTGCAAGCCCTCCGGCATGCTGTAGGCGGTCTTGATGACCTCGAACAGGGCGCGATCGGCCAGGATGTCGTAGGCCGTGTTGATGTCCGAGGCCTTGCGCTTGAAATAGAGCGCCAGGCGAATGCCGCCGTTATCGGCGCCCTCCTTCTCTTCGAGCGACTGATTGAGGAAGAGATCAACGGTGGTGACGAGACCGCGGCGGGTCTGGATCTGCCCTGCCTCGCCCCTGACGATCTTGCCGTCCTTGTCGAAGTTGAAGGACGAGACGATCTCGCGATACTTCAGCCCATTCGGGTCGGTGTTGATGAAGCTCTTCGGATCTTCGAGATCCGACGTAAACATACTCCTGAGATAGTCGGACTTGACCGTCTCCGGATCGATACCTGCGCCGACGAGAACCATGTCGACCAGCCGGCGGTTCTTGAGGAAGGCATCCAGCGTTTCGATCTTCGCGATCTCGGAGGTGTAATATTTGGCTTCTTCCTGGGCCTTTTCCTTCGCGATCTTCTTCTCGTCGTCCGTGCCGAAGCGGGACTTGGCGACGATATAGGCCCGCGCCGTATTCATGATGTCGCCGTCGCTCTGGGCGAGTTTTGGTGCGCCGAGAGTCCCGTCCGGATTGAAGTTGAACGCTTTCACGAGCTTGACGTAGCGTTCGTCGCGCAGCGTGTTGACGTAGCTTCTGGGATCGTTGAGATCGCTCGTCAGAATGCGCTTCAGATCACGCTTGCTCAGGCCCTCGTCTTCGAGACCGAAGGCGCTGAGCGTGAACTTCAGTACGCCATTGTCGGCCAGCAGCTTGTCGACCGACTCCATCGAATTGACCAGCAGCTTGAAGCGCTTGACCAAGGCTTCGTCTTCGGCATCGCCCTTGTCATTGTAGCGGACCATGTAGCCGTCGGACGTCTTCTTCAACTGATCGGCGTCCTGCGCCGTCTTGCCGGGCTGCAGCGTGCCGTCGGGCCGGAAGTTGAAGGCTTTGTGCATTTCCTTAAAGGCGGCATTGTACTCGCCGCCCTGCGTGTTGACGTAGCTGTTCGGGTCGTTGATGTCGCTGGTGAGGATGTTTTCGATCGTCGACGGCACGGTCGTCGACGCTTTGAGGCCGAAGGCCGTGACGAGGTAGTTGAACAGCCGGCTGTCGCTGGTCAGCTCGGAGATGCTGGTGACGCCGGCGATCTTGCCTTCGTAATATTCCTTGTTCAACAGTGCCCCGGCGCCGGTCAGGCGCGCGCCGCCGAGCGGCGTTTCGCCCGGTTTCTTGAAGACGTAGATGTTGTTGAGTTCCGTCTTCTTTGCGTCGCTTATCGCCTTTTCGCCGGCCGGCACGCTGCCATCAGCGTTGAAGTTAAAGGTTTCCGCCAACTTGATGTAGGTTTCGAGATTGCGGATGCGCCCGTTCAGCGTGTTCAATTCCTCGCCGAGCGATGCGAGCAGCGCGGGCGCCTGGTCGCGTGGCGGAAGCTTGGCATCGAGATCGGCGACGATCGCGTTGTGCTCGTCGATCTTGGCCTGAATCGCCGGCTTGTCGGCAGCGGGCGCCTCCGCCAGTTCGGACGTCAGCCTGTTAATCTCCCCGAGGGACTTGAGCCGCGTCTGAAGGTCAGTCTGCAGCTTGAGCGCTTCTTCCCGCCTCGTCACAGCGGCCGTGCGGCTTGCGGTCAGAGCGGCAGGGTCGCTGGTCAGCGCGTCGCGGACCTCGGTGTAGTTGAACGTCTTCGGGTCAATATCGAAGACGGTGAAAGCAAACGAACGCAGTCGTTCGTTGCCGAGGAACTTGTCGACATCGGTGACGAGATCCATGGCCGCGCCAAAATAGGCCATCTCTCCGCGCATGGCCGTGTCGAGGCTGGCGATCCGCTCGTTGTAGAGACCGATCAGCGCATCCTGCTGTGCGTTGGTTTGAGCCACCGGCTTCGACGAGCTGAAGCTGAAGGCCTGCGCGAAGTTGCGGTAGCGTTCATCGGTGAGACGGTTGGCAAAGCTGCTTTCGTCCGAAAGATCGCTTTCCAGCACCTTGCGCATGAAGGCCTTGGCATAGGTCATGTCCTCCAGGCCATGCGCTTTCATCGCGTATGAGTAGAGTCGATAGTCGTTCAGAAACTCCTCGACAGTTTTCACGCTGCCGATGTTCTCTTTATAATACTCCGCTTCGCGCGCGATCTGCGGCTGCTGGGCAATGCGGTTGAGGCTGCTCCTCATGTCCCGCGTGATGCGACTGTAGTCGAGATAGGTCGATACCATGCCCTGGCGCCTTGTCGGTTACCCATGGGGACAGGCTGGACCCGAGCCCCGAAACAGAATTCTGACGCGTCATGATTGCAGGACTGGCTTGCGTGTGGCTTTTCCCGGCAGGTCGAACGACGGCAAAGGTGCGCCTGATCCGAACGAATGCGGCCGCGCTGTTGACGAAACGGAAACCCTGACCGGTCGGCTTTTGCTAACCATCGAGAAACGCAAAGTTTTCTTAACCGCGAATTTTAAGTCGTTCGGAAAGGGCGCCGCCTATTCTCCCGCTCATAGAGGACGAAAAGTCCCGACGAGAAGACCGGAAACCGGCTCTCAAGGAAAAACAAGGGCGATTGAAATGCGCAACACACTCTCTCAACCCGCATGGGTCGAAAACACGCTCCGTCTTGATCCGCAGCGCTTTCCACAGCAGGCGAGCTACGCCTTGCGCGGTCACACCGGTAATGTCACGATCAGCCTGGACGAGCGTGGCGCGGTTCTGCGCAAGGTGCTACCATCGAGCGGCCTGCCGCTTTCGATCGCACTGCCGGCGCGCGCATTCAAGGGGGTCGCGGCTCGCGCGATCGATCACGGCGACGGAGACGTTACAGTGACGCTGGAACTTCATCACGACGACCCGGACCTCTGTGTCCCGCTGCTCGTCGCACACGACCTGTCCGACATCGCAGCCGACTGGCGCGCCTGGGCAGAAGCTTATCGCATTCCGATGCTCATGGTCGAAGCGGATGGCGTGGCAAGGCCGCTCGAAGAGCACCTTGGCGACGTGCGCACCGCGCCCGTCAAGCCGCGCCGCCGCCACTCCTTCTTCGCAGAGCGCCGCCCGCGCTTCCTCGTGCGCCGCTCCACCGGCACGCTTGGCGTACACATGAAGATCGACGGGCGCGAGATCATCGCCCGCAGCTGATTGAAGAGCCTACCTCCAGCGCGACAGCCGGCCGTTCCCTGCGGCCGGCTGTCGCGTTTGGCGAGGTCAGATCTGTCGGGACATTTTCTTCGTGCACGCATGCACTGGGGTCGTCGCCGCCTCCCCCGACGATTTACCGAATGTTCCCCCGGAAACAGTTGCGTCGCCTTCTTCGTGCCATATGGGCTGCATAGCCAAGACCACGAAAGAAGGAGAAACCCGATGCGCAAGCACATCGCCTCAGTCGTTGCCGCCGTCCTGTCCAGCTTCCGTGCGCGTCACGAGGCGAGGAAGCGCAAGGCCGCCCGCGACATCAGCTGGGCCTGAGATTTTTGCGGCCCGCAACAGGCGGGCCGACCATGGGGCAATGAAGACGATCCTCCGCCGCAACGGAGGATTTTTCATATCAGGCGCAGGAGAAGCGCCAGCACCAGCCCGGCGAAGACGATCAGACCGACGATGCTGTTGAACTTGAACAGCGCCAGGCACTGTGCAGGATCATGGATGTTCAGGACGAGGATCTGATAGGTCAGCATCGCTGCTGCAATCAGGAGGCCGACATAGGCGACGGCACCGGCGCCGGCTGCGACGAACGACAGAAGGACGAGCAGCGTCGCGATGCCATAAAGGCCGATCAGCCAGGGGCGCGGGTTTTCACCGAAACGCCGCGCCGTCGAGCGCACGCCGATCAGTTCATCGTCCTCCTTGTCCTGGTAAGCGTAGATCGTGTCGTAACCGATCGTCCAGGCGATGGCCGCGCCGTAAAGCAGAACGGCGGCAACCGACAACGTGCCGAATTCGGTCGCCCAGCCCATCAGCGCGCCCCAGGAAAACGCCAATCCCAGAAAGAACTGCGGCCAGTCGGTAAACCGCTTGGCGAAGGGATAGATCGCGACGATCGCCAGCGACAGGATGCCGAGCACGATCGAGAAGGTGTTGAACTGCAGCAGCACGACAAGGCCGACAAGTGCCTGCAGCACCGTGAACACCTTGGCCTGAAGGCGCGAGACACGCCCCGACGGCAGCGGCCGCGAGCGGGTACGGGCAACCTCCATGTCGATGTCGTGATCGACGATATCGTTGTAGGTGCAGCCAGCACCACGCATGGCGATGGCGCCGACAGTGAACAGGAAGCAATGGAACAGGAAGCGGCCGAAGGAGAATTGACCGGCACTCGCCGACACACCCGACGCCAGGGCCACGGACCAGAGGCAAGGCAGCAGCAGCAATTGCCAGCCGATCGGACGGTCCCAGCGGGCAAGCTGCGCATAGGGCCAGAGCGCACGCGGCAGCACGCGATAGACCCAGTTGTTGGACGGCGCGTCCTGAACGCGGCCGGAATCGGCAGAGATTGTGTTCATATCCCTGTTTGACGCCGCAGGCCCGGCCGGTCAAGCGGCGAGATCGCCGCCGACCACGGGAGGAAAACGCCTGATCAGGGAAGCGTGAAGTCGAAGCGGTAGGTGGCCGACAGACCGACGAGAACCTGGTTGCGGCTGCCGCGTTCGCGAACGAGGCTGGAATCGGCCGCCGGGCCAAGCAGGCGCTTGTATTCGGCATAGGCGCTCGTCTCGAGCTTTTCGGTTGCCTGCCAAGTGATCGCAGCACCGACACCGGCCGAGCCGACGCCGCCATGCGGGGTATAGTTGCTGAGACCGGAGGCCGTCGCCTCGCGATCATTCACGCCGTAATAGGCCGTGTAGTAGCCGCTGCTGGCTGCCGACAGGCGCGGGCCGCCGGAAATGCGGACATTGCTGCTGACATCGGCAAAGGCGTCCGCCGCGACATCGGCAACGACGCCGTGGTGACTGCGGATACCCTGGCGGACTTCGGCGCGCACACGCAGCCAGTCGGTCGGGTAGACCTCGGCAAAGCCGCCGGCTTCACCGCCGAACTTGACCGGATCAAGTCCCTTGAGGTCGCTGGACGTGCCGGCATCGCGTTCGAAAATCAGCTTTCCGACGAGACCGGCGCGGAAGCTGCCCTGGTCGACCAGCGCATAGGACATGTTGTCGTTGCGCGAGGAGAAGCGGACCGTGCTGCCGGCCTTGCCGAGCGAGATCAGCGGGGCCGCCTGGAACATGCGCTTGGAAGCGCCTTCGTATTTCGGGCCGTAAAAGCCGGTGGCGCCGACCTTCAGGTACCAGTCACCGGACCAGAAATGTTGGCCGTCACCGGCGGAGGCGGCATTTGCCGACAGCAAAAGGGTTCCAGAAAGGAAAACAAGAGAACGGATACGCAAGAAACAACTCCGGAAGATTCATTCGCCGGGGCGAAATTGGCCGTGCCGTCGGGCCGAAGGAGGGAGTGGGCAGGAACGGCACAGGGCGAGTTATTGGCCCTTGTTCCTACGATTCCGTTAACCAGGTCAATTCAGCTTTCGTTTCCCATGAGCGCCGTAGCTGCCCGCGGTCACTGGCCGAGATAGGTCTTCAGATAGACGCTCGGCGGGCTGCCGAGCATGCGGCGGAACATCGTCGTAAAGGCCGCGACGTTCTCATAACCGGCATCGAGCGCCACATTGATGATCGGCTCGCCGTCGGCCAGAAGCGGCAGCGAGGCGAAGATGCAGGCCTGCTGGCGCCAGGTGACGAAGCTGACGCCCGTCTCGTTGCGAAACAGCCGCGTGAACGAGCGGCGGCTGAGACCCAGCCTGTCGGCCCACTGGTCGATGCTTGCGGCCGCCGACGGCGCCTGCAGGAATTGCCGGCAGAGCGCCGCAAGCTTTTCGTCGCGCGGGAACGGCAGGCCGAGTGGGCGCTCCTGCAGCCGGCCGATTTCCTCCAAAAGCAGATCAGTCACCAGTTGTTCGCGCCGCTCCGACATCGCCTCGTTCTCTACGCTGACGAGCGCATCGACGAGGCTGCCGGCCAGCGGGTTGATTTCCATGACCATCGGCCGCTCGGCGCGCAAAAGGTCCGGCGCGAAATAGATCGAGTGCATGCGCACGTCGCTGATCATCTCGGCCGAATGCTCCACGCCCGCCGGGATCAACAAAGCGTGGCCGGGCGGCACCATCCACCGCCCGCGCTCGGTGCGCATCAGCACGACGCCGCCGCGCGCCCACCACAGCTGGGTCCGGGTGTGTTTGTGAAAAGGCACGAGGAGGCCGGCATTGTAATCCCGTCCGAGCGCGAGCACCGGGGCGTTTCCCGTCTCGACCCAGTCGAGGTTCCGGAAGTGATCGTCATCGGGAAGCTGCGGCAGCGGATATCGGCGGATCGGCATTTGGCCCACTCACGAAAGAAATCGACCAGATCACAAAAGCAGGCCAACCGCAACCTCAGTAGAGATAGGCCACGCCGCACACAACCTTCGAGACGGCAAGGAATCACCCATGTCTACCGTGACTTCAACTTCCGGGATCTCCCCGGAGAAGACGGCTTTCTCCGTCATCCTGGCAGTCAGCTTCTGCCATATGCTGAACGACATCATGCAGTCGCTGCTGACGGCACTCTATCCGCTGCTGAAGGCGAACTACTCGCTCGACTTCGTGCAGATCGGCCTCCTGACCTTTACCTTCCAGCTGACGGCATCGATGCTGCAGCCGGCCGTCGGCATCATCACCGACCGCTGGGCCCTGCCCTATTCCCTGCCGCTTGCCATGCTGTCGACCTGCAGCGGCCTGATCCTGCTCGCAAATGCGCATGATTTCTGGGTCCTTCTGGTTGCTGCCAGCCTGATCGGCGTCGGCTCGGCGATCTTCCATCCGGAGTCCTCCCGCATCGCGCGCCTCGCCTCCGGCGGCCGCCATGGCCTGGCGCAGTCGCTGTTCCAGGTGGGCGGCAATGCCGGCAGCGCCATGGGTCCGCTGCTCGCCGCCTTCATCGTCATCCCCTTCGGCCAGGGCAGCCTCAGCTGGTTCTCGATCGTCGCGATCATCGGCTTCTTCGTGCTCTCCTGGGTCAGCACCTGGTATGTCCGCCATCGCCGCACGACCATGAGCCGCGCTGCGCCGAGCCGGGCGCTGCCTCTGCCGAAGGGCCGGGTGATGTGGGCTGTTGCCGTGCTCGTGCTTTTGACGGCCACCAAGAACGTCTACATGGCGAGCATCTCCAGCTACTTCACCTTCTTCGTCATCGAGAAATTTGGTATCGACGTACAGCAGGCGCAGTTGATGCTGTTCCTGTTCCTGGGCGCTGCCGCAGCCGGGACCTTCCTCGGCGGCCCGATCGGCGACCGCTACGGCGCCCGCTTCGTCATCTGGTTCTCGATCCTCGGCGTCATCCCCTTCGCGCTGATGCTGCCCTATGCGAACCT
The DNA here is from genome assembly GCF_058791875.1 of Ensifer sp. EB106-05-01-XG146. Classification (NCBI taxonomy): domain Bacteria; kingdom Pseudomonadati; phylum Pseudomonadota; class Alphaproteobacteria; order Hyphomicrobiales; family Rhizobiaceae; genus Ensifer; species Ensifer sp. EB106-05-01-XG146. Next base: position 549,764 of record NZ_JBYTDX010000001.1, on the reverse strand, counting down.
CTTCTGGACCGGCGTGCTCTCCGTCATCATCGGCCTGATCTTCTCCTCGGCCTTCTCGGCGATCGTCGTCTTCGCCCAGGAGCTGGTTCCCGGTCGCGTCGGACTGATTGCCGGCGTCTTCTTCGGGTTCGCCTTCGGTTTCGGCGGTATGGGCGCTGCCGTACTCGGCATCTTCGCCGACCGGCAGGGCATCGAGTTCGTCTACACGATCTGCTCCTATCTGCCGCTGCTCGGCATCCTGACGATCCTCCTGCCGAAGATCCCGACGCGATAGCCGCTCCGGCAGAAAAAACAGAAAATCGGACAGGGCGCCGCCATGCGGCGCCCGGTTTTCTTCTGCTCGGCAAACGGCACGCGGCACCCCGGCCACTCGTCGCAGCCCTACGTAATCATTCATCAATTTTTGCGCGCTACGGTCGTCTGACGGGCTTGGGCAGGGGTACACAATGCAGGGGCGAACGGCGATTCCGGCCTTACTGGCGACGTTGCTCTTTGCAACGGCGGCACCGGCCGAGACCCTGAACCTGCTCATCTGGGAATCCTATATCGACCAGAAGATCCTCGACCGCTGGTCGTCGATTACAGGCGTGTCAGTGCACCAGGTCTATTACGACAGCGGCGATACCCGCGACGAGGTGCTGGCCGATCCGAACAGCCGCGTCGACCTGGTGGTGACCGGCGAAAACAGCGCCGCCCTCTTCGGTCGCAAGGGCGTTCTCGAAAAAATCGACGAGACCAACGTCGCCTCGCTCAGGGACTATGACGAGAGCTGGCGCAAGCGCTGCTCCGGCCGGGGCCTGCCCTATCTCTGGGGTACGATGGGCATTCTCTACCGTTCCGACGTCTTAGCCGAAGCGCCGACCTCCTGGCAGGATCTGATGCGCCCTGCCGCTGCGCTTGCCAAGCATGTGGCCATGTACGACGACCACAACGAGGCCTTCGTCGCCCCGTTGATGCTGCTCGGCCAATCGATCAATACCAACGACAGCAGCACGCTGAAGGCCGCCTTTACGCTGATGAAGGAACAGGCCCCTTCGGTGCTCACCTACGAATACATCATCAGCGCGATCCAGAACCCTGCAGTCAGCAAGGACATCTACATGGCGCTCGGCTACAGCGGCGACCAGCACGTGCTGAACACCAAGGCCGGCACCCCTGGCGTGTGGCGTTATGCGGTTCCGAAGGAAGGCACACTCTCCTGGCTCGACTGCATGTCCGTCGTTGCCAATTCGCAAAACAAGGATCGGGCGCTGGCGCTGCTCGACTATCTCGGTTCGCCAGGAAGTGCCGCCGCCAACGCGCTGGCGCTCAACATGCCGACGGCAAGCCGGGCGGCCCACGCACTCCTGCCGGAAGAGGTTCGCTCCGACCCGGCGATCTACCCCTCGCCCGACATTCTGGCCAAGAGCCAGTATCAACAGGAACTGTCCACAGAGTCGGTGCAACTGCGCCGGCGTATCATCAGCACATTGGCGAATTTCCAGTGAACCTCGGCAAACGCGCGCTCATCCTGATCTTTCCCGTGGTGCTTGCCGGCTATCTGCTGGCGGCGGTCTCGGTCCACGTCACGCAGAGCCGCTCCATTCGCGCGCTCGAGCATGCCAAGCTGTCGCAGCGCCTTGAACATGCGGCCGCCGTCTTCCAGAACGAGATCGGCCGCAGCAAGGGCTTTCTCAATGCGCTGCTGAACGGCAATTCGCTGCGCCAGTACGTGTCCGAAACCGATGCGAGCTACAGGGCCAATGCGCTCGGCGTCCGGCTGCAGGAGAGCGTCAAATCGCTGCTCGACGATCCGACGGGCTATGTTTCGCTCGCGCTTCTGAGTTCGGAACTCAAGTCCGAATACTATTTTGAAAACAGCTGGGATCCGTTCGCCGAGATCGACGAGGCACAGCTCAACCTCGCCCGCCGGCTGATCCGCGAAGACAAGCTCGCCGACTGGACCTATCTCTACGAAGCGGGCCAGAGACCGCGCATCGTCTATTCCTTCTTCCTCGACCCCATTGCCTTTACCCGGCCGTTGCCGAGCAAGAAATCGAACGCCCTGCTCGTCCAGGTCGCGATCCAGCCCGACCGCTTCCTCGACATGCAGCAGGCGCTGAAAAAGGAATACGGATCCGACATCGTTCTGCAGCCCTGGCCGCAGGCCATCACCGACGACCTTTCGGCAAGCGTGCATCTCGGACCTTCGCTCTATGCGACGCTCACCGTTTCGAGCGAGCATTTCGACGCGCTGATGGCGCGGCAGAAAATCCTGCTGGCGCTCGGCGCCGTCGCCATGAGCCTGTTCTCGATCTGGCTGATCATCATGTTGATCCGCCGCTTCATCACCGATCCGATCGCCACTCTCGACGCCAATGTGATGGCCGTGATGGTGGGTGCGCGCGACGAAATCCGCGATATGGAAGAAAAGGGCGAGATCGGGCGCCTCACCGAAAACATCCGCGAACTGCACCGCCAGTCGGTGCAATCGCTGAAGCTCGTGCAGCGCAGCTCCTGGACCGATACGCTGACCGGGATCAGCAACCGTGGCCACTTCAACGCACTCGCCGCCGGCGTCGTTCGCGAGGCGATCGCGGCCGGCGAGAAGTGCAGCCTGCTGTTCATCGACATCGACAACTTCAAGTTCGTCAACGACAAGCATGGTCACGAGATCGGCGACGAACTCCTGAAAACCTTGGCGGCCCGCATCGCCGAGCGGGTCGACGTGATCACCGAGCGCCGCGGCCAAAGGCCGGCGATCCTCGCGCGCCTTTCGGGCGACGAATTCGCCGTGCTGGTGCGCTCGCGCCCGGGCGACGGAACGGTCCGGGAAATCTCGGGCGCCATCCTCTCGCTGTTCGAGGACGGCTTCGAAGTCTCCGACAAGCGTTATCCGGTGACCGCAAGCATCGGCGCTGCGATCTGCCCGGATGACGCCACCAACCTCACCGAACTGATCGCGAATGCCGATGCGGCAATGTATCAGGCCAAGACCAGCGGCAAGAACCGCTCCGCCCGCTACTCGCGCGCGCTTCACGACAAGCGCACGCGGCTGCGCCAGATCCAGGACGAGCTGCGCTCGCTCGATCCGGACGAACAGTTCCACCTCGTCTACATGCCGATGGTCGATACCGAGGGCCGGGTCACCGGCTGCGAGGCGCTGCTGCGCTGGTACTCGCCGGTGCTCGGCAATGTCACCCCGGATGAATTCGTGCCGATCGCCGAAAGCTCAGGGCTCTTCACCAAGATCGACTGGTGGGTGATCAACAAGGCGATGTCCGACTGCGGCCAGTTGAAGGCCCTGTTCGGCCCCGAAACAGTGCTCGCCATCAACATTTCCTCGGCCGAACTGCATTCCAAGGCGATCGCCGACCACTTCGCCGACTGCCTGGAACGGCATGGGCTGGAGGCACGCTCGATCGAGATCGAGCTTACCGAAACCTTCGCCGTCAAGTTCAGCGACCAGCTTCGCCGCAACATCGATGCGCTCCGCCAGAACGGCTTCCGGCTTTCGATCGACGATTTCGGCGCCGGCTACACGTCCGTGCAGCAGATCATCGAATACACCGCCGATACCATCAAGCTCGACCGGGCGCTGGTGTCGAACCTCACCGCGTCGCATTCCCTGCCGGTATTGAAGGCGCTGATCGCGCTCTGCCACGCCAAGGACGTCGCGGTCGTCGGCGAAGGCATCGACACGCCGGAGAAACTCTCCATGCTGACGGCTGCCGGCTGCGACCTGTTCCAGGGCTACCTCATCAGCAAGCCGCTGCCGATCGAGGATCTGGCGATCTGGGCGCTGACACGCACCGCGCGTTATGCGCACGACGAAGCGCTGGACGAGCAACAGAGCCGCCAGGCCATCGCCTGAGATGGTGGCGATTGCGAGAATCGCCGCCCGAACTCCCGTTTTCCCTTGACCTTGCCGCCCTGCCGTCCTAACCGCAGCGCAACATTTTTCGGGATATCGGGGGCTGCAATGAAGGTTCTTCTGATCGGATCGGGTGGGCGCGAACACGCCCTTGCATGGAAGATCGCGCAGTCGCCGAAACTGACGAAGCTTTATGCCGCACCGGGCAATCCCGGCATCGCCGAAGAAGCGGAAATCATCGCGCTCGACACGGACGACCATGCAGCGGTCGCCGACTTCTGCCGCAAGGAGGCGATCGATTTCGTCGTGGTCGGACCTGAGGGTCCACTGGTCGCCGGTATCGCCGACGTGCTGCGCGCAGCCGATATCGCCGTCTTCGGCCCCTCTGCCTCCGCCGCCCAGCTTGAAGGCTCCAAGGGCTTCACCAAGGATCTCTGCGCCCGCTACGATATTCCGACCGGCGCCTATGGCCGCTTCACCGATGCGGAGAGCGCCAAGATCTATGTGCGTGAACAGGGCGCACCGATCGTCATCAAGGCCGATGGTCTCGCCGCCGGCAAGGGTGTCACCGTCGCTATGACGCTCGACGAGGCGCTCGCCGCCGTCGACGACTGTTTCGCCGGCGCCTTTGGCGCCGCCGGCGCCGAAGTGGTCGTAGAAGCCTATCTCGATGGCGAGGAGGCAAGCTTCTTCTGCCTCTCAGACGGCAAAACGGCGCTGGCGCTCGCGTCGGCCCAGGACCACAAGCGCGTCGGCGACGGCGATACCGGACCGAACACCGGCGGCATGGGCGCCTACTCGCCGGCCCCGGTCATGACGTCAGAGATGATCGAGCGCACGATGAAGGAAATCATCGAGCCGACGATGCGCGGCATGGCGGAAAGCGGCCATCCCTTCTCCGGCGTGTTCTTTGCCGGGCTGATGATCACCGCCAAAGGACCGGAACTCATCGAATACAACGTCCGCTTCGGCGACCCGGAATGCCAGGTGCTGATGATGCGCATGAAGAGCGATCTTCTGCCGCTTCTCTATGCCGCGGCGACCGGCACGCTCGCCGGCATGACTGTGGAATGGCGCGACGAGACGGCGCTGACCGTCGTGATGGCCTCCAAGGGCTATCCGGGCAGCTACGCGAAGAACACGCCGATTGACGCCCTCCCCGCAGCATCCGACACCACCAAGGTGTTCCACGCCGGCACAGCGATGAAGGACGGAGGCCTGGTCGCAACCGGTGGCCGTGTGCTCAACATCACGGCGACAGGGGCAAGTGCCGGCACGGCCAAGGACAGGGCCTACGCGGCGCTGTCGGCCGTTTCCTGGGACAACGGCTTCTACCGGCACGATATCGGCTGGCGCGCGGTTGCGCGCGAGAAGGCCTGACTGGAAACCGGTCAATTCGCGGATCATTCTATTTTTACCAATTCTCCTGACGGGAAAGTAAGGGAGCGTGCATATTCTCGCCGGTACCGATCCGGGAGAAAAACGATGCGCCTGTTGCTGATCACCACCGTCCTTGGGCTTGCTGCTGGCAACGCCGCGGCGTCGTCGATCGAAGCGATCGCCTCCGGCACGACCGACAATGCCAGCGTCTCCACGGTTTCCTGCGCCGATTGCCCGCCGTTGCAGTCGCGGAAGAAGGTCACCTACGTCGTCCCGACGATCGCGGCGGGCGACGAGACGATCGAGCTCAAGAAAATCAACGGCGAGATGAAGATGGTGCGCACCGAGGCCTGGCTCGGCGGATCGCCGGTGGTGTTCGTCAGCAAGCCGTCCCACGAGATGATCAAGACGGCCGCGGCCGAAACCGACGATGCTGCAACGGTGACCGTCTCGAACATCGCAAACGACCAGAACCCGCAGGCTTCCAGGCCGGAGTTTCTTTCCATCGATCAGACCGCAAAGACCGCCGCGGTGACCCCGATCGGCGCGTCCATGGTGGCTGTGCCCGTGGCCGACGAGAGCTCACAGGATTTTGATCCGTCCACCCTCGAACTTCGGCTAGACTGATCACCTATCGGGAAAGTTCCCTGCCCCGCTCAGCCGTCCCCTGCATTTAAAGGCTGACGGGCGTATCGCTGTAAGAGCGAGAGATTGCGCCCCTGAGAGAAGCGGGGGCGCAATCTTTTTATTGCGAGCCTTCCAATTCATCGATCCGCGTGACCAGCGCCTCTATCTGTCTGTCAGAATAGACTTCGACGCCGTTGGCGAGGAGCAAGGCGGCCGTTACGCCTTCACCCGGATGGCGCGCGCCGGAAAAGCTCCCGTCATAGACGAAACCCGACCCGCAGGACGGGCTGCCATCGATCAGGAGCGCGAAGCGACAGTCGGCTTGCCTGGCAAGCGAAAGAGCGTTTTCGGCAGCCTGTATGAACCCCTCGGTGACGTCGCCGCCGTCTATCTCCACCACCCTCGCCTTGCCGGCGAGCACGTCCTTGCCGACAGCGCCGGCGGCGATCTCGGCCGGCGGACGCGGCACCGGCATGCCGGCCGACATTTCCGGACAGATGGTCACGAGACGGCCTTCCGCGCGCCAGCGGTCTATCGCCGGGTGCAGGAGCGGCTTCGACTGGCCGTCGTAGCGGACGGCATGGCCCATGAGGCAGGCGCTGACGAGAATTTTTGCGGGCATGCCTTTCTCTACTCCGGCGCCCTGCCGGTCAGCAAGCGCGATCGCAGTGCCCGGACAAGGGATCAGATCCAGCGGTCGTTTTGCGCGGTGCGTTCGCCACCCTCATGCCCGGTGTTGAGCGTGCCGCGCGGCTCGATCAAGAGCATCTTCACCTCGTGCTCCGCATAGGGCTTGTGTTCGACGCCCTTCGGCACGACGTACATTTCGCCGGGACCGAGCGTCACGGACCCGTCGCGAAAATCGATCCGCAGCGTGCCCTCGATGACGATGAAGGCCTCGTCGGTATCCTTGTGATCGTGCCAGATGAAGTCGCCCTCGATGCGCACGATCTTGAACTGGTAGTCGTTGAGTTCGGCAAGAACGCGCGGTTGCCATTGATCGCTGAAGAGCGAGAGTTTTTCGGCAAAATTGATCGGCTTGTAGGCCTTTGTCGCGATAGTCATCGGCTGTCTCCATCTTGCGTGATGGAGACAGCATATAGGTCGCCGGGCAGCGAGCCGCTTGAACGTTTGTGCGCGGGTGTGAGGCCGCCGGTCTCCCGGCGGCGACCCGGCCTTAGCCGACGATCTTCGAGAAGTCCGCGACCGTGCCGGTGGCCGAGCGGATCAGGCCGAGCAGCGCCAGACGGTTCGCACGGATTGCCGCATCATCGTCATTGACGAGTACGTCGTTGAAGAACTGGTCGACCGGTTCGCGCAGCTTGGCCAGCGCTTCCATGGCCGAACGGAAGTCTTCCTTGGCGATCGCATCGCGTGCTTCAGCCGAAGCAATTTCGACAGCCTGGTGCAGCGCCTTCTCGGCGTCGAGACGGAAGAGGCCGGCATCGACGGCGTCGGCGACGGCGGTGCCCTTCTTCTCTTCGGCTGCGAGGATCTGGGTGGCGCGCTTGGTGCCGGCCAAGAGGTTGCGGCCTTCCTCGTCGGTGATGAAGGCGGTCAGCGCTTCCACGCGGCGGGCGATCATCAGCAGGTCGTCGGCTTCCGGCGTCAGCACGGCGTCGATCAGGTCGTGACGGGCGCCGAGGTCGCGCAGATAGACCTTGAGGCGATCATGGAAGAAGGAGAGCAGATCGGCCGAAATGTCGTCCGCAAGCGCCGGCTTCTGCGCGCGCAGGGCGACGAGTGCCGTTTCGAATACAGGCAACAGCGCCAGGCGCGCCTTGCCTTCCAGGATCAGGCGGATCACGCCGAGTGCGGCGCGGCGCAGCGCAAAGGGGTCTTTCGAACCGGTGGGCTTTTCGTCGATCGCCCAGAAGCCGACGAGCGTGTCGAGCTTGTCGGCAAGCGCAACGGTCACTGCCACCGGATCGGTAGGCGCACGGTCAGAGGGACCATTCGGCTTCCAGTGGTCCTCGATCGCCGTGGCGACAGATCCGTTCTCGCCCTGAAGCAGGGCGTACTTGTGCCCCATGATGCCCTGAAGCTCAGGGAATTCGCCGACGGCTTCAGTGCGCAGATCGGCTTTGGCCAGCACGACGGCGCGGTCGACGAGCTTGGCGTCGGCGCCGGTGACCTTGGCAAGTTCACCAGCAAGCGCGCGGATACGGGCGACGCGTTCGCCCTGGGTGCCGAGCTTGGCATGGAAGGTAACGTTCAGCGCATCGAGCTTGGCCATGCGCTGATCGAGCGGCTTGCCGAGGTCCAGATTGAACTTCTTGGCGGATGCTTCCAGCGTTTCGAGGTCCGGCAAGTTGCCCTGGTCGCGGTGCCAGAAATGCGCTGCGTCCGAAAGACGGGCGCGCACGACCTTGCCGTTGCCATGCACGATCTCCTTGCCGCCGTCCTTCGCCTCGATGTTCGAGACCAGGATGAACTTGTTGGAGAGCGTGTCGGCGCCCGGCGCGCGGGTGACGAAGCACTTCTGGTTGGTCTTGATCGTCAGTCGGATGATTTCCGAGGGGATTTCGAGATAGGCTTCCTCGAAGCTGCCCATCAGCACCTGCGGCCACTCGACGAGGCCGGAGACTTCTTCGAGCAGGCCTTCGTCTTCGACGAGCTCGAGGCCGTTGGCGAAGGCGACATTGCGGGCGTCGGCCAGGATCATTTCCTTGCGGCGCTCGCCATCGAGAACGACCTTCGCCTTCTCCAGCTTCTCGGCATAGTCGGCAAAGCGGCGAACCGTGATCGCTTCCGGTGCATGGAAGCGGTGACCATAGGTGACGTTCGAGGCGACGATGCCGTCGACTTCAAACGGGATCACATGGGTTTCCTCGGTTTCCGACCCGAAGGTGCAGACGATCGACTGCAGCGGGCGGACCCAGCGCAGTGCGCCGGGCCTGGCCGATGCCACGCCGGAACGCATCGGCTTCGGCCAGGGGAAATTGCGGATGATATCCGGCATCGCCTCGGCGATGATCTCTTCGGCGGGACGGCCCGGCTTGACGATATGGGCGACGTAGAAGTCGCCCTTCTTCGGGTCGCTATGGACGTGCGCCTCGCTGATCGAGGAAAGGCCGGCGCCGCGCAGGAAGCCTTCGATCGCCTTCTCGTTGGCGTCGGTGCGCGGACCCTTGCGCTCTTCGCGAACATCGGCGGAACGGGCGTTGAGGCCGCGGATGTCAAGCGTCAGCCGGCGCGGTGTCCAGTACTCGCGCGCACCCTCATAGGTCAGGCCCGCTTCGACCAGGGCATCGGTCAGCAGCTTCTTGAGGTCGCCGGCCGCCTTGCGCTGCAGGCGGGCAGGAATTTCCTCGGAGCGGAGTTCGATAAGAAGATCGGGCATGGGAGTGACTTTTTCTGTTCCTGACGGTTGCGGCGGACTTAGCAATCTCTGGCAAGATTGTCACCAAGCGCCGCGATGAATTTGGTTTTCCAAGGGCAAGTGCGAGGCGGATTTACCAGCCGCCGCCACCACCGCCACCACCGCCGCCGCCGGAGAAGCCGCCGCCGGAAGAAAAGCCCGACGATGACGATTTGGGTGGGGGCGGCAGCGACGACGTCATCGTGTCGGCCATGGATCCGGCAAAACCGCCGATGCGATCGCCGAAGGTGCTCGAGCCGAAGCCGTCACCGTGATACCAGCCCGGCTGATAGGCAGCGGCCGCAGCCGCCCCAGCCGCCGCGGCAAGCAGCCAACGATCGAAGGTCTCGGTCCAGGGCTTCTCGACGCCAAGCGCCACGGCGTAAGGGAGCAGCGTCTCGAAATGCCGGGGCGACATTTCGGGCGCGCCTTGCATGTTCATCCGGTCTTTCTCGGCGAGCGTCATGTATTGCCTGAGCCCGTCGATGCCATCCATCATCCGCGTTCCGAGCGGCGTCGGCGCACCCATCAGGAAGAAGAACAGCACGTTGACGAGCACGATCGCACCGATCACGAAGAGCAGCGGCAGTTCGTCGGTTTCGGCTGCCGAATAGAAGACGGCCGCAAGGATGGTCGAGAAGATGGTGAAGGCGACGAAGCCGATGAAGGCGACCACGACGATCGACATGATCCGGCTCATCAGGCTCCTTTCGCGGCGAAGCGACTTGCCGAAGGAGACTGCGAGGATCGAGACGAAGAAGGCGATGAAAACAGGAACGATCACCAGCGGCAGGCTGTCCTCGCTGAGATCCCCGAACAGGAACACGGCCGCAACCGCCAACACCGAAAGGATGACACCGGCGACGATGTAACCGCTGTTGGCGTGGTAGTACTTGCCGCGATGCTCGCGCTCCATGGCGTTGCGGAAATCAGCGCCGGTCGCCTGCACCCGTGTGCCATGGGCGCGGTCGATGGTGAGCTTGCCGCCAGCGGCATTGACCGCCTTCATCACGGCCGCCTCGCCGGTCGGCAGCTTTTCGTCGGGTTTCTTGCCGGTGGCGGCAATGACGATGGCGTTCTTCAGGTCTTCGAGAACCACGTGGCCCTTGACCGCGAGATTGAGTGCTGCCGCCGACAACGCGGTCCAGCCCTCACCGGAAAAGCCCCTGTTGTCGATGTAATTGACGAGCGCCGGTGAGATGCCCTCCGGCGGATCCCAGCGCGGCACCATGACGCCGCGGTCCGGGTCACGCCCGGCCCTGAGCCAGGCCTGGCTATAGTAAAGCAGGACGACGGCAAGGCCGGCACCGGCGATGACGAGCGCCAGATGGTCGTGCAGCCACCAGGCATTTTCCTGGCTGGAGGTGGGCCTGTCGATGCTGCCCTTCGGCATCTTGATGGCGATCGTCAGCCCTTCGCGCGGGTCGAGACGTCGGGTGGTGGCAAAGAAGATTTCGCTGCCGTCCCTGGATGCGCGCGCATCCTTGCCGGTCGCGCCATAGCCGCCAGTGAAGTAATCGAGCGCTTCGGCCCTTACGCCTTCCGGCAGCGTCACGGTCGCACTCGCCTCGTCGATCGGGAAATCCCACTCCGTACCGGTGACGTTCCAGTAGAGTTCGTCGTGATCGTCAAAGAAGCGGATCTGCCGGCCAGTCTCGTAGGTGAACTGGAAGGTATGCTCGCCCCGCTCCAGAAAGACCTCGGCCGAACCGGTGTAGATGCGGATGCCGCCGTTGATCGTCTCGGTGCGATAGGGCTCCTCCTCACCGTCACGCTCGACCGAGAGCAGCTTGAAATCGACCTTGCTGCGCTTGCCCTTCGCGTCGGTGAAGGTCAAAGGCATATCGCGATAGATGCCGCGGCGGATCTTGTTGCCCTCGACCGTCGCCGTGATCGTCTCGGTCACCGTCATCGTGCCGTCCTTTGCGACATCGATGACGGAGCGATAGGCGGAGAAGACCTCCTCCGCCCGACCGACGCCTGCCGTTGCCAGCAAAAACACCAGAACGGCAAATGCGGCAGCGAAACGGACCATGCGGATCAAGCTTTCTTCCGGTTGAGGTTCAAGACACGAGACCGGTTCTTATGGGTGAGAACAGGATGCGCGCGGAAACCGCAGACACGGCCGCACATCCCGCCCGGTATCAAGGCCGGTCGCCGGTAAATTCGACGCCGAGCGAAGCGAGCGCATCCCAATAGGCCGGGTAGGTTTTGGCAACGCAGCCGGGATCTTCGATGGCGATGCCGTGGATCTTCAGGCCGGCAAGCGCGAAGCTCATGGCGATGCGATGGTCGGCGAAGGTGTCGATCGAGGCGGGCAAGGTCTGGCCGGCAAGCGTGGGATCGGAAGAGACGATCAGGTCGTCGCCTTCCTCATGCGCCAGATCCGGCCGGATCGCTGTCAGACCGAGCGACAGCGCGCGCACGCGGTCGCATTCCTTGACGCGCAGGTTGGCGAGACCGACGAAGCGCACCGGCGTCTTGTTGAAGGCGGCAAGCACGGCGATCGTCGGGATCGCGTCCTGCATCTGCGAGCCGTCGATAACGGCGGGCAGGTTCGGGAAGCTCGCGATCACCGCATGGGCGCGGGCATCCGGCTGCGAGAAGGCGTCCGCTGGAACGCCGATATCGATGGCGCCGCCGGTCAGGACTTCCGCAGCCCAGAGATAGGTCGCCGCCGAAGCATCCGGCTCGATGACATAGTCGGCTGCCTTGTAGCCGGTCGGCGCGACCTGCCAGACGGAGGGGCTCAGCTGCTCGACTTCGGCGCCGAAGGCACGCATGGCGGCAACCGTTAGGTCGATGTAACCGCGCGCGCCGATCTCGTCGCCGGCAAGCTCGATGCTGACAGGACCCTTGGCGCCGGGGGCCGCCATCAGCAGGGCCGAGACATACTGGCTCGACAGGCCGGCATCGATGACGACGCGACCGGCCGGGAAGCCGCCGGTGCCTTTGACGGTGACCGGCGGGCAGCCGGTTTCGGAGGTGACTTCGACGCCGAGCGTTCCGAGTGCCTCGACCAAGGGCTTGATCGGCCGCTTGCGCATGTGCTGGTCGCCATCGACCACGACCGTGCCATCGACGAGCGCGGCAGCAGCCGTCAGGAAGCGTGTCGCCGTTCCGGCATTGCCGAGGAACAAGGGAGCTGCCGGCGGGAGCAACTTGCCCGTGCTGGTGACGACGAAGGTCGTTTCATCCGGCTCGCCGACCTCGACGCCCATCGCGCGCAAGGCTTCCGCCATGTAGCGGGTGTCGTCGCTCTTCAAGGCACCCGTCAGCCGGCTCGTGCCCTTGGCAAGGCCGGCCAGAAGCAGCGCCCGGTTGGTGATCGACTTCGAGCCCGGCGGGCGCACATGACCGCGGAGCGGGTGGTCGGTCGGCAGGATGGTCAGTTTTTTCATGCTATCGGAGGTCATCGAATAGGTCTCTTGATGCGAATGGCGCCGCGGCGGGATCCCGCGGCGAGGAATGTTCGGGAGGCGTGCCGGTCAGAACTTGACCTGCGGCACCGCGCGGTCGGCTTCGTTGGTGATCTCGAAATAGCCGGCTTTGACAAAGCGGAAGGCGTTGGCGATCAGGTTGGACGGGAAGCTCTCGACCTTGACGTTCAAGTCACGGGCCGCACCGTTGTAATAGCGGCGCGACATCTGGATTTCGCCCTCGATCGTTTCCAGCGAGCGCTGCAGCTCGGCGAAATTCTCGTTGGCCTTGAGGTCCGGATAAGCTTCCGCCAGCGCAAAGAGCTTGCCGAGCGCCTGGGAGAGCGCGCCTTCCGCCTGGGCCCGCCCCTCGACGTCGCCGGCTGGCACCGCCTGTGCGCGGTTGCGCATGGCGATCACCTCTTCGAACGTCGACTTCTCGTGTGCGGCGTAGCCCTTCACGGTTTCGATCAGGTTCGGGATCAGATCGGCGCGGCGCTTCAACTGCACATCGATACCGGACCACGCCTCCTCGGCGATCTGCCGCGCCTTGACGAGACCGTTATAGACGAAAACCAGATACAGAATCACGACGACGGCGATTGCCAGACCGATCATAGGGCACCCTCCAAAAACTCGCGCAGAGATTAGCATTCGCTTCTCAGCTTCAAAGCGCTTTCTGCAGCATTTGGCCAGAGAAACCTGCTCCTCCCCAATTCCCGCCTGCACCGTGAACACTGTGTTTCCCGATGCCACGCCTTTTCACGTCAAAAGACCGGCTTTCCTGTTCCATCGGGAACGGCGACCGGACCGGTGATGGGCGATAGTCGGTTCATCGAACAACCCCGGAAACGAAGTGAAGACCATGAAAACGCTCGCAACTCTCATCAACGTGATCGCCTTTACGGCGCTCTTCGTTGCCTATGCGAGCGCCCATTCTCCGGAACGGCCGAGCGGTGTTCGCCGCGCTCTTCAGACCTACTCCGGTCAGGTCTATACCGGCGCCTATCCCACAATGAAGCCGTACTGCAAGAACGACGCCGGCACGACCTTCGTCATCTGACAGTTGAAGGTCCAGCGATCCGCGCGGCGATTGCCGCTGCCGCCTCATCAGCGCCGAGCGTCGACACATCGATCTCAATCAATCGGTCGCTTCTGCCGCGTAGCAGCCGGTGCGCGCGCCGCAATCCCAGAAGAACTTCCGGATCGGTCAGCTTGTGCAACTTGCTCCGGCCGGCGCGTGTCAGGCGCTTGAGATTTTCCTCGACGTCGCAATCGATCACGACCGCAACGAAGCGAGCGCCGCGTTTTTGCGCGAGTGCGGCGCAGTCCTCGAAGGCACGCGTGTCGGTGGCATCGTCCGAGAGCGCATCGGTGAAGATGAACGACCGTTCGGCTGCCGCCCTTTCCAGGTGCTCGAACACGCTTTGGCGGACCGCCGATCGAAGCGAGCGATAAAGCGGGTCACTGCGCGCAAACAGTGCCTCGGCCGGATTGATCAGCGTGTGATTGTCGGCGAGCCGCGCGCCCAGCCTTTCAGCAAGATGGCGCGCGATCGTCAGCTTACCGGTGCCCGGCCAGCCGTTGATGTGAACGACAAGGCCGGACGGTTCTACGCTCAAGCGGCGTCCCGGTTGAGGTTCGCGCCACCGGCGTCGGTCAACAGGAAGGCTTCGCCGCAGGCCTTGGCGAGCGTGCGCACCCTAAGGATGTAGCTCTGGCGCTCGGTGACCGAGATCACGCCGCGGGCATCGAGCAGGTTGAACACATGGCTTGCCTTGATGCACTGGTCGTAGGCTGGGAAGACGCATTTGTGCAGGTGGTTGTTGCTGTGGTCGCCCGGTGCTCCGGCAGCCAGCAACGCCTGGCACTCGGCTTCCGCATCGATGAAGTGCTGATGCAGCATCGCCGTGTTGGCGTATTCGAAATTGTAGCGCGAATATTCCTGTTCGGCCTGCAGGAAGACATCGCCATAGCTGATCTTCTCGGCACCCTCGCGACCGTTGAAGTTCAGGTCGTAGACGTTGTCGACGCCCTGCACATACATGGCGAGGCGTTCGAGACCGTAGGTCAGTTCCCCCGAAACCGGCGAGCATTCGATGCCGCAGACCTGTTGGAAATAGGTGAACTGCGACACTTCCATGCCGTCGCACCAGCACTCCCAGCCGAGACCCCAAGCGCCGAGCGTCGGGCTTTCCCAGTCATCCTCGACAAAGCGGATATCGTGCAGCAGCGGGTCGAGGCCGATCGCCTCGAGCGAGCCGAGATAGAGTTCCTGCAGGTTGGACGGGTTCGGCTTCAGGATTACCTGATACTGATAGTAGTGCTGCAGGCGGTTCGGGTTTTCGCCGTAGCGGCCATCGGTCGGGCGACGCGACGGCTGGACGTAAGCCGCACGCCAGGGACGCGGGCCCAGCGCGCGCAGGGTCGTTGCCGGATGGAAGGTACCGGCGCCCACTTCCATGTCGTAGGGCTGCAGCACGGCGCAACCCTTGTCGGCCCAGTAATTGTGGAGTGTCAGGATCAGAGCCTGAAACGAGCGCTTCGGGTTCATATGATCAGGCAGAGTGGTCATGGATCGCGTCCGGATTTCTTCTGGAAAATGTGCCGGACAGGTGCCACGCCTGATGACAGGGGTCAAGCGCTACGGCAGCGGGCGGGCAAATAGACCGCAGCCACACTGACGCGTTCCGACCGCCCTCACTCGCCGTCGCGCTTCAGCCTGTATTCGCCGGTCTCCGGGTCCTGCACCAATGTTCCCTGCGCCCCGGTCTGCTCCTCGCGGCGAGCCTGTTCGCGCTGGCGCGTCAGCTTCTGGGCATCCGCCACGAACTTGCGATAGCCGAGCCAGAAGACGAAACCTGCGATCAGGAGCAGGATGAGTTGCGGCATTTTCCCTCCAAGGACATTTAAGGCCGGGCAGGCATCAAAGCCCGAACCGCGCCCACAATGCCCTTTCCTCGATGGCTTCGGCAAGTCCCGCCGCTGCGGAAGCGGCCATTGGCTCGACCAGAGCACCGGCAATGGCCGCGCCGCTCTGCCGGCGGCCAAAAAGGCTGCGCACCGGCTGGATGAGCTCGAGCCGCGCCTTGTCGCCATAGCGCTTCTTCACCTCGCCGCGCAGATCGCCGAGACTATCGATGATGCCGAGCTCCAGCCCGCGCCGGCCGGTCCAGAAAAGGCCGGAGAAGATATCCGGATCGTCGGCGAGCAGCTGGCCGCGACGGGCCTTGACCATCTGGATGAAGGTATCGTGGATATCGAGCTGCAGGTTCTTCAGGAATGCGATGTCGTTTTCCTTTTCCGGTTGGAACGGATCGAGCATCACCTTGTTTTCGCCAGCGGTATAGACACGCCGCTCGACGCCGATCTTCTTCAGGAGTTCCGGAAAACCGAACCCGCCGGAGACAACGCCGATCGAGCCGACGATCGAGGTCGGGTCGGCAATGATCTCGTCGCCGGCAAGCGCGATCATATAGCCGCCGGATGCGGCGACGTCCTCGACGAAGATCAGCACACGCTTTTTCTTCTCCTGGGCGAGATCGCGGATGCGTTGGTAGATCAACCGCGACTGCACCGGGGAGCCGCCAGGCGAATTGACGGAGATCGCGACAGCAGGCGCGTCCTTGTTTGCGAAGGCCTTTTCGAGAAGCGGGGCCGCTGTCGCCAGGTTGAGCGCCGGCCGGAACTGACCGCCGCCGGCCATGATCGCGCCGTGGAGCCGGACGACGGGGATCGTCACGCCTTCCTTGCGAAAACGCTTGGGCAACAACCGTCTCAAGAACGTCTTCATTTCAACTCCTGCCTGCTGGGACATGCCATGATTTTGAGCCGGAACGACCGGAAATCATAGACATGACCGCGTCTCATCGGCGAAAAGCGGAATGCTTCGCCCGATCGCCCGCCAGGGGCTCTTCCATGCCATGTATGCACTGATGCGGCGAACGCAATGCCGCATACGGTAAATCAGCGGCGGCGATAGGCGGCGCGGCCATTGTTGAGGTCGTCGACATGGTCTGCGAAGCGATGCCCCTCCTCGTGCATGACGAGCGGGGCGCGGAAGACCAGCCGTTTGCGACTCTGCTTGATCGCCGTCACCAGGATGCGCACGGCGTTTTCACCGACCCGCGGATGCAGCGCCGTGATCTCGATGCCGCCAAAGCGGCGGCCGCAAGCGGCGATGATCTCGGCGATCGATTCCGGCCGAGCGATCAACGACAGTTGCCCGCCGGGCTTCATGATCGCGCCCGCCGTCTTCACCCAGATCTCGAACAGCCCGTCGCTCATCGCATGGGCCTCGGCCTTGAGCGCATCCGGAGTCTTGCGGTCCGAGGCATCGTTGAAGGGTGGGTTCATGATCACATGATCGAAGCTGTCATCCGCCAGACCCGTCGCGACACGCGCCTTGCCGGTCAGTGAAACGTCGGCCTCAACGACCGAGACGCGCGAGGAAAGACGGGCGTTTTCGGCAAGCGCCAGGCTGCGGCGGGCAAACTCCGCCATAACGGGCGAGCGCTCCACCAGCACCACTTCCGCATCGTCGATCCGCGAGGCGACGGCCATGCCGGCTGCACCCGCGCCCGCACCGAGATCGGCGACCCGGCAGGGACGATCCGATGCAACGAGCGACGCAAGCAGCATGGCGTCCATGCCGGAGCGATGCCCCTGGCCGAGTGGCTGGACGACATGGAACTTGCCGCGGTGAAATGCATCTACGGTTTCGGTCGCAGCCGGCATCGGCTCCGTGCTCAAGGGCGCAACTCCGCCTCGAGCCCGGCATCGATCAGGATCCGGCGCGCCGCGTCCGCGTCTTCCTCGGCGACCAGAAAGCGACGGGGCAAGAGGCCGAGCGAGCCCTCAAGAATGCTCATCCCCTGGTCGGCGATGAGGCTTGCGATGCCGGCATCCTTCATCAGGCTCTCGGCAAAGGAGAGCACGACGGCATCGTTGGTACGGATCAATTCCTTCATCCGGCGGTTTTTCCTGTCCTATTTCAGCAAGCGGGACAATTCGCCTCTTGCCGCACGGGACACCCCTTCCTATTGTCGAAAGCGACAATGAAAACAGGAGTCCCGGTGTGGGCGTAGTGATACCGCTGGAAGACAGCAAAAACAAACAGGCGTCCGTAAAGCCGCTCGTTGATCTGACCACTGCGGACATGGAGCGCGTCAACCAGCTTATCCTGTCGAAGGCCGGCTCCGACGTTCAGATGATTCCCGAGGTCGCCAACCACCTGATTTCTTCGGGCGGCAAGCGCCTGCGCCCGATGCTGACGCTCGCCTCCGCTGCGATGTTCGGCTACGAGGGCGACGCCCACGTCAAGCTCGCAACCAGCGTCGAATTCATGCACACCGCGACGCTTCTCCATGACGACGTCGTTGACGAAAGCGACCTTCGCCGCGGCAAATCCACCGCACGCACGATCTGGGGCAACCAGGCAAGCGTGCTGGTCGGCGACTTCCTGCTCGGCCAGGCCTTCCGCATGATGGTCGATGTCGGCTCGCTTGACGCGCTCGACGTGCTGTCGACCGCAGCTTCGGTCATTGCCGAAGGCGAAGTGCTGCAGCTCTCCGTCGCCAAGAACATGGAGACGACCGAGGACGACTATCTCCAGGTCATCCGTGCCAAGACCGCAGCCCTTTTTGCCGCCGCGGCCGAAGTTGGGCCGATCGTTGCCCAGACCAGCAAATCGGACCGCAACGCGCTGAAATCCTACGGGATGAACCTCGGCCTCGCCTTCCAGCTCGTCGACGACGTGCTCGACTATGGCGGCTCGTCGAGCGACCTCGGCAAGAATGTCGGCGACGACTTCCGCGAGGGCAAGATCACCCTTCCGGTAATCCTCTCCTATCGCCGCGGGACGGCGGAAGACCGTGCCTTCTGGCGCGAGGCGATCGAAGGCGGCGACAGCAGCGACGCGAACCTCGACAAGGCACTCGGCCTGATCAAGCGCTATGGGGGCTTGAGCGACACCATCGCGCGCGCCCAGCATTACGGCACGATTGCCCGCGATGCGCTGGCGCCGCTGCCGGCGTCTCCCTGGAAATCGGCGCTCACCGAAGTCATCGACTTCTGCATCGATCGCGTCAGCTGACGGGCTCCGGGCAGGTCAGAACGAGCGACAGGATTTTCTTGCCGCGTTGCGCCAAAAAAGCCATTCTGTTCCTCAAGAGTTGCGTTGGGCTATATGTGGCTGACTCCGAAAACAACCCTTAGTGGTGCGAAAGCCGAGCAATCGGCGCGAAAGGTTTGACATGCGGCAAAAGACGATTCTCCGCCTCCTCAGCGGCGCAGCACTGCTGGCTCTCGCTGCTGTCAGCGGCGGCTACCAGGCATTTGCCGAGGAGAAGACCGCAGCCGTCGAGGAAACTGAGCCGTTCGACATCAAGTCGGTCAATACCTTTTCCGGCGCGTTTCTCGCTGCCCGCACCGCCGATACGGACCGCGACTTCGCTTCCGCTACGGAACTCTACCGCATCGCGCTGCAGTTCGAGCCGAACAACAACGACGTCAAGCAGCGGCTGATGATCACGCTTCTGATGGCGGGCCAGTTCGACGAAGGCGCGAAGATTGCCGAGCAGTTGAAGTCCGACCCGGCCGTCGAGCGTATCACGACGGTCATTCGCGCGATCGAGGCGATCCGCAAGCGCGAGTATCGCAACGCACAGAAGCTTCTGAACTACCAGGGTCCGAACGATCTCGACCGGCTGATGAACGGCCTGCTTTCGGCCTGGGCGAAATTCGGCCAGGGCAAGCCGAAGGAAGCACTCGCCGAGATTAACGGCCTTGACGGTCCTGAATGGTTCCGCGTGTTCAAGAACTATCATGCGGGCGCGATCGCGGTTGCTGCGGGTGACAAGCAGACGGCGCGCACCAGGCTCAACGATGCCATTCTCGACCGCGAGGGCGGAAGTGCCGCTCCCGACACCTTCATGCGCGCGGTCGAAGCGCTTGCCCGTTTCGAGGCGCGCGAAGGCAACAAGCAGAAGGCGCTCGATACCGTCGCCGTCGGCGAAAACATGGTCAACAACTACACGCCGCTGCAGGCGCTGAGGACCGATATCGAGAATGGTGTTCCGCAGGAACAGCAGGTCAAGAACGCCACCCAGGGCGCTGCGGCCGTGCTCTTCTCGATCGGTGCGGCACTCAACCGCGACGGCGCCGAGGACATCGTCTCGCTCTACCTGCAGACCGCGCGCCGGCTCGACCCTGACAGCGCCGACATCCTGGTCATGCTCGGCGGCATCGCCGAAAACCTGAAGAAACCGAACGAGGCGATCGAACTCTACAAGGCCATTCCCGAGACCTCGCCGATGCGGCGCGTTTCGGAACTACAGCTCGGGCTCAGCCTCGCCAGCATCGGCAAGGTCGACGAGGCGAAGAAGCACCTGAAGGCGCTCATCGACGTCGATCCGAAGAACATCCGCAACTATCTCGCCTATGGCAGCGTGCTTTCCGACGCCAAGGACTACAAGGAGATGGGCGAACTCTACGATCGCGCCGTCGAACAGATCGGCTCCGTCCCGAAGCGCAGCGACTGGACGGTGTTCTTCCAACGCGGCATCGCCTATGAGCGCCAGAAGCTCTGGGACAAGGCCGAGCCGAACTTCCGCAAGGCGCTGGAGCTCAATCCGGACCAGCCGCAGGTGTTGAACTATCTCGGCTATTCCTGGGTCGACATGAACATCAACCTCGAAGAAGGCCTGGAGATGATCCGCAAGGCCGTCGAGTTGAAGCCGGATGACGGCTATATCGTCGATTCCCTCGGCTGGGCCTATTTCCGCATGAACCGCTTCGACGACGCCGTCGTGGAACTGGAGAAGGCGGCCGAACTGATGGCCGGCGACCCGACGATCAACGATCACCTTGGCGACGCCTACTGGCGCGTCGGCCGCAAGCTCGAAGCCGTGTTCCAGTGGACGCAGACGCTCGAACTGAAGCCCGAGGAAGCCGAGATCCCGAAGATCAAGGCAAAGATCGAGAACGGCTTGCCGCCGCTCAAGGAAACGGTCCCCGCCTCGGCCGATGCCAAGGAAACCGCGCCGAAGAAGGTGACCCCGGAAGCACCGGCGCCGGACAAGAAGTCCTGACCGTTCCATGTCGGAAGGTGACATCGCGGGCTTCGCGCTGACGCGTGCAGCCCCCGCCAAGATCAATCTGGCCCTTCACGTCGTCGGCCAGCGCGCCGACGGCCACCATCTTCTCGAAAGTCTCGTCACTTTTGCCGATCGCGGCGATCGCATCGGTCTCTCGCCGGCGGATGCGGATCGCTTCACGGTTTCGGGCGCGTTTGCCGCCGCGCTGCCGATGGATGCCGGCGCGGGCGGCAACCTGGTTCTGAAGGCACGGGACCTGCTGCGCGCCGAACTGCAGGCACTTGACCCCGACACAGCCGGGCCGGTCCACCTGCATCTCGAGAAGAACCTGCCGCTCGCCTCGGGCATTGGCGGCGGATCCGCGGATGCGGCGGCGACGCTTCTTGGGCTTCTCGATCTTTGGGGCGCGACGATCGAACCCTCCCGCCTCGGCGCCATCGCGCTGCAGCTCGGGGCGGACGTGCCGATGTGTCTTGCCGGCACGCCACTGCTCGCGAAGGGGATCGGCGAGGACATTACGCCGCTTGCGGATTTCCCCGCGCTGCCGGTCGTGCTGGTGAATCCGCTCGTCGCCCTCTCGACTCCGGTTGTCTTCCGGGCCCTCGCCAACAAGACGAACCCGACGCTCGTTGCGCCTCACAGAGCCGGTACGGCGGCCGAGTGGATTTCTGCCATCGCCACGATGCGCAACGATTTGCAGCTGCCGGCAGAGGGCCTTGAGCCCGTGATCGGCACGGTCCGCAAGGCATTGACCGAAGCCGGAACGGCGCTCACGCGCATGTCGGGCTCGGGCGCCACATGCTTCGGCCTTTTCGACAGCGACGTGCGCGCGGCTGCGACAGCGCGCGCTCTTTCGGAGGCCTACCCCGGGTGGTACGTTCTCGCCTGCAGGACAGTGGGCAAAGGGAAATAGCATGGCCGGTATCGACGAAAAGCGTCCGTTCATTCCTGTCGGGATCGCCATCCTCACGGTCTCCGACACGCGCACGCGCGCCGACGACAAGTCGGGCGACACATTGGAAGCGCGGGTGCGTGACGCCGGCCATCGGCTTGAGGCGCGCGCCATCGTTTCCGACGACAAAACGAAGATCTACGACCAGGTGAAGGCCTGGACGCTCGATCCCAACATCGACGTGGTGATCACGACAGGTGGAACGGGCTTCACCGGGCGGGACGTGACGCCCGAGGCGCTGGAACCGTTGTTCGAGAAGCGCATGGACGGGTTCTCCGAAGTCTTCCACCGTATCTCCTTCGAGAAGATCGGCACCTCGACGATCCAGTCGCGCGCAACCGGCGGCGTTGCCAACGCCACCTTCATCTTCGTGCTTCCGGGCTCGCCCGGTGCCTGCCGCGATGCGTGGGACGGCATCCTCAAGCAACAGCTCGACTACCGGCACATGCCCTGCAATTTCGTGGAGATCATGCCGCGGCTCGACGAGCATCTGAAACGTAGCTGAAGAGCTTGGACCGTTCCGGCTTGGCCGACCTGTTACCTTAGTAACTGACGGTCGCTTCTCCTCTCGTTAGTCTCCCAGCGTTGACACAGCGAGGAACGACCGCCGCACGTTCTATTCCTCGCGCCGCAAGACCCTTCCGCCTCTGTCCCCCAGGCGGAATGCAATGTTGGATACGACGGGCAGCCAGAATGCTACCCGGATAGAAATCTGCCAAACAAGGTCATTTGAGAGCCGCTTGGAGGTGCCGTCCCCCCGGGACTGGCACCTTTAATTTTGCGCGCGACGAACCGGCGTTACCGCCTGGCTTCGACGGCGACCCAGGCCGGAACAAGTTCGGTCGAAAGCTTGCGGACAGAGCGGACATTCGTCATGGCATCCAGGCCCGTATTGCCGCGGGCGGCCGCAAGAGCATCGTTCTTGCGCAGGAGAAAGCCTGTCTCCAGCGGCTTTCCCCGCCGGGTCAGCCGGCGGAAGAGAGGCATGCGATGGAGTCTCGAACCGGAGAAGCGGGCCGGTGCCTTGTTCATCGACACGTACTCGGCCAGTTCATCGATCCAGCGGCCGATCGGGCGGGCGCCCGGCTCCAGCAACATCAGCCATTCGCCACGCGCCGAACCCACCACATCGGCGAGATTCCAATCCCGGCAGAAACGGCATCCAGCGGCATCGGCCACATCGGACGAACCATCCTTCGAACCGTGATCGAGGATGATCACATCGCTGACCAGCCCCTCCACCGCGCCGGCAACCAACACAGCAAGCGTCTGCGCCAGTTCGGCTTCGTTGTCGCGGGTTTCCATAATGATCGTGAGCATGGTTTCTCGTAACGCATCGGCACGGCAATTGCTACATCCAGGACATCGACCGAAGCGGTGCCTTGATCGACAAAACCGAAATTCCAATTTTTTGTTCTTGAATTGTTCTCTCATTCGCGATAGGAAAATAATCAGAACAAAACGGGATCAAATATCTGATTCCGGGGAGATTCCAATGACCGAGCTGTCTCAGATCCGGCAGGGTGCTCTTGCGCCCGCCAACACGGCAGATGTGGCCGAAGCGATGATGAGCGCAACGGGCCTCCGGATCGACATCGATCGCCGCCGGGGGCGCGGCGCCGGGATCAACATGTCCGGCAGGTTCGAACCGCGCAGCCGCGAGACGTTCGACGACGGTTGGGAAAGCCTGGAGGATCTGCCGCCGTTCAAGACCGAGGTTCAGGTCGAGAAGCCGCGCACGGTGATCACGAGGAACGAGTCTCCCGACATCTCCTTCGACCGCTCGATCAATCCCTATCGCGGCTGCGAGCATGGTTGCATCTATTGCTTTGCCCGCCCCACGCACGCTTATATGGGCCTATCGGCCGGCCTCGACTTCGAAGCGAAGCTGTTTGCCAAGCCGGATGCACCGCGACTTCTGGAGCGCGAACTGGCGCGGCAAGACTACAAGGTGAGGCCGATCGCCATCGGCACCAACACCGACCCCTATCAGCCGATCGAGAAGGAGTGGCGCATCATGCGCCAGATCCTCGAGGTGCTGCGGGACGCCAACCATCCGGTCATGATCGTCACCAAATCAGCGATGGTCACCCGCGATATCGATATCCTGGCGCCGATGGCGGAAAAGGGACTGGTGCGCGTCGGCATCTCCGTCACGACACTCGACCGGAAGCTCGCCCGCACGATGGAGCCGCGGGCCTCTACGCCAAGCAAGCGGCTGGAGGCGATACGCATGCTTGCCGAAGCGGGCATCCCGGCCGGTGTTCTCGTTTCCCCTATCATTCCGGCGCTGAACGACCACGAGATCGAGCGCGTGCTCGAAGGAGCAAGGACAGCCGGAGCAACTGAAGCAAGCTATGTCCTGCTGCGGCTGCCGCTCGAGGTCAGCCCGCTCTTTCGCGACTGGCTGCTGCGCAATTATCCGGACCGCTACCGGCACGTCATGTCGCTCATCCGCTCCATGCGTGGCGGCAAGGACTATGACGCCGAATTCGGCAAACGCATGAAGGGCGCCGGCCCCTATGCGTGGCAGATTGGCCGCCGCTTCGACCTGGCGGTCAAGCGCCTCGGCTTCAACCCGACGCGCCGGCAGCTGCGCGACGATCTCTTCGTGCCGCCGCTCGGAACGGGGGTGCAGCTCTCGCTTCTTTGAAGGCTTTCCGGTCGCCTGGGTAGCCATCCCGCAATTTCGTAATCGGCGCGCGGCGAGAGATGATCGCCCCGCACCGCCAGGCGAACCCGATAGCGGGCGCCTCAGATTGCATAGCAGTTCCGGTGCCCCTTACCCGCCGTGGGCCCCGGTAATCCCCCGTCCGCCGCCGCACTCGGACCTGGGGGCTTGAAGAGAATCGGTCGATCATGCGAATTAGACTTATGTCTCGCAGATCGTCCGATTCTCCCCTTTTTCCCGATATCATCGAAGCGCCCGATTTCAGTTTCGAGCTTTCGGCCAAGGGCGATGGCTTCTGGCCGGTCGCCGGAGCGGATGAGGCCGGGCGTGGGCCGCTCGCGGGACCGGTGGTCGCCGCCGCCGTCATCCTCGATCCGGACGCCATTCCCGCAGGCCTCGACGACAGCAAGAAGCTGACGGCGCAGGCGCGCGAAAAACTGTTCGAAGAAATCCTCGCCACGTCCGAAGTGTCGATCGCCTCGGCTTCGGCCGGCACGATCGACGCCACCGACATCCGCAAGGCAAGCCTTGAAGCCATGCGACGCGCCGTGGCCGGCCTGCCCTCGAACGCACGCTTCGTGCTCGTCGACGGCCGTGACGTGCCGCCCGGCCTCACCTGCCACGCCAAGGCGGTCGTCAAGGGCGATGCGCGGTCGCTGTCGATCGCCGCCGCTTCGATCGTCGCCAAGGTCACCCGCGACCGCATGATGGCCCGTGCCGATCTCGCACATCCCGGCTACGGCTTCGCGCTCCATGCCGGCTATGCGACGGTGACCCACCGTCGCGCCATCGAGACCCACGGCCCCTGCCCGCTGCACCGCATGAGCTTCCGGCCGCTGCGCCGGGACGACTAACCTTTGCGCAATCCCTGACCAGCGCTACGCAGGCGTTGTCGGTTCCGCTTCCGACATATCTCGTCAACAGCTTTTCTCGCGTCAAAAGCCATACCGGCGGCGCGCATGCTGACGTGCGCCACGCTAGCTCTTGAACACTGGTCCTACTTCGGCGGCCAAACCTGATGTGGCGAAACGCCTACGCAAATCTCTGACGGAGGCTGGCACCACCCATTGTTCGGGCCAACGCGGTCTCTGCAGACAGGCATAAAAAAAGCCCCGCACGAAGCGGGGCTTTCTCCAATCGAATGTCCGAGCGCTTAGTTCAAGCGTGCCTTGACGTCGCCAAGTGCCTTCTTGAACAGATCGCTCTGGGCGCCGGCGTCGGCCTTGGCGGCAATGACCTTCTCGGCAGCGGCGATCGCGAGATCGACGGCAGCGGAACGAACCGCGTTGATCGCGTCGCTTTCGGCCTGCTTGATCTTCTGTTCCGAAAGAGCCGTGCGACGAACGACGTATTCCTCGGTCTTCTGCTTGGCTTCCGCGGTCAGCATTTCGGCTTCGCGCTGGGCGGCAGCGACGATGCCAGCAGCTTCCGCTTCGGCATCCTTGCGCTTGCGCTGGTATTCAGCGACGAGGCCCTGTGCTTCTTCGCGCAGGCGCTTGGCTTCGGTCAACTCGTTGCCGATCTTTTCGGCGCGGGCGTCGAGCGCCTTGCCGACCATGCCCGGAACCTTGAGATAGGCAATCAGGACGAAGAACAGGATCAGGCCAACGAAGGCATAGAAAGTTGCATCAAGATGCATAGTTCAGTGCTCCTCAGTTGCCAGCCGATGCCTTGACGGCAGCGGTGATCTCGGCCTTGGTGACGGTTCCGCCGATCAGCTGCTTGACGACAGCCGTTGCGGTTTCCTCGGCGATGGCGCCGACGTCGGCCAGTGCCTTTGCCTTGATGTCGGCGATGCGGTCTTCTGCAGCCGAGATCTTCTTGGCAAGGTCGGCTTCGACGGCGGTGCGGTCAGCATTGGCCTTGGCCTTTGCGGATTCGCGGGCGTCGTCGGCGATCTTGTGACCCTTGGACTTGGCGGCTGCCAGGTCCTGCTCGTAGGAAGCGATGGCAGCGTCGGCTTCGCCCTTGAGGCGGGACGCTTCATCGAGATCCTGAGCGATCCGATCGTGACGGGTTTCCAGAATTCCGCCGATGCGCGGAATGATGACCTTCGACATCAGGAGATAGAAGAGGCCGAACGTGATCGCGAGCCAAAGCAGCTGCGATGCGAAATGGGTCGTATCGAAGGGCGGGAACACGCCGGAGCCAGCCTCGCCTTCGTGAGCCACACCCGTTTCGGTGTGCACCTCACCGGCCGCAGCGGCATCGTGTGCTTCGGCGCCTTCAGTGGTGGTTGACTGCTGGGCATAAGCCGCGGTCACAAACATGCTCACCTCCAGGTGCACTCAAGAATATGCGCGGCCGCGACCTTTTGACGGGTCGCGGCCGAAACTCCAGCCGATATTAGACGGCGAAGAGGAGGAGCAGGGCTACGAGCAGCGAGAAGATGCCCAGAGCTTCCGTAACGGCGAAGCCGAATACGAGGCGGCCGAACTGGCCGTCAGCAGCCGACGGGTTACGCAGCGCGCCAGAGAGGTAGCTGCCGAAGATGTTGCCGAGGCCGAGAGCCGTGCCGGCCATGCCGAGGCAAGCGAGACCTGCGCCGATGTACTTTGCTGCTTCCGCTTCCATGTTTGAACTCCTTCGAATGGTGTTGCGGCTTAGGATTGCGCTTCCGGCGGAGGTCCGGCCGGAAGCAAGCGACTGTTATTCCTTAGTGGCTTCCGGGATGGACAGCGTCGTTGAGGTACATGCAAGTCAGTACCGCGAAGACATAGGCCTGGAGGAAGCAGACGAGGAACTCAAGACCGGTAATGGCGACGGTCATGATGAGCGGCAGGATGGCGCCACCGATGCCGACCGCGCCGAGGGCGCTGAGCGAGGTGACGAAGCCTGCGAAGACCTTCAGCGTGATGTGGCCGGCCAGCATGTTGGCGAAAAGACGGACCGAGAGGCTGATGGGGCGGGAAAGGAACGAGATGACTTCGATCGCGACGACGAGCGGCAGAAGGACGCCAGGAACGCCATGCGGCACGAAGAGCTTCAGGAAGCCGAGACCGTGCTTGTAGAAACCGTAGAGAATGACGGTACCGATGACGAACAGCGCCAAAGCGAAAGTGACGATGATCTGGCTGGTGACCGTGAAGAAGTAGGGCATCATGCCGAGCAGGTTCGCCGTCAGGATGAACATGAACAGCGAGAACACCATCGGGAAGAACTTCATGCCGCCGCTGCCGGCACCTTCGCGCAGCATCGAGGCGATGAATTCGTAGGACATTTCCGAGACCGACTGCATGCGGGTCGGGATAAGACCGCGCTGCGACGTCGTCAGATAAAGAAAGCCTGCGGCAACACCCACGGTCGCAACCATGAACAGCGACGCATTGGTGAAGGAAAAGTCCATTCCGCCAATTTCGATCGGGACAATCTTATTGACCAAGAACTGGTGGGTCGGATCGTTTGACACCGCGCTTCTCTTTCGTTCTACCCGCCCGAGAGCGGAAACCGTTTTCTTCGGGGCAACGCCTCAGCGGGCGTCGCCGTCCTTCTTGTCATTCCCAGAACCGCCTCTTCCGGCTTCCGGTGTCGCCACCATACCGGCCGAGCGCAGCACATTCAGCACGCCAGCGCAGAAGCCGAGAAGCAGGAAGATAATCAATCCCCACGGCCCTGTACCCGCAAAGTGGTCCAAAAGATAGCCCAGAAACGCCCCGACAACGATGCCGGCGATGAACTCGCTCGAGAGCTTCATCGCCGCCGCATAACCTTTACGGCTTTCGGCGGCCCTGGCTTCCGCTACATCAGGCGTATTGGGCCTCTTGGCCTCAATCTTGTCGCCGAGCTGCTTCAGCCGCGCTTCCAGACTTTCTTCAGGTTTCTCCGCCACGTGGCTACTCCCTTGTCGTCCTTATCGGGTCTCAGACCGCGATTTCGGTCATACAATAGGCCTTCGCACAAGCCACGTTTCGGCCCCATTTGAAGTCGCGCGCAACATAGTTTTAGGCACCCGCATAGTCAAGGCGTGCAGGTCGCTTGATCGTGGACAATGTTTTCCATGAAATTCAATGGGTTAAGCACACGTTCATCGATCTTCGACAAGGTCGCCGCAGGATTCCGGCCGGAGACCGGCGGGAATCCCCCTTCCGCGTGTGCGCAGGAAAGGCGGCGGAATCGCGTCGGGCGCGGATCAGCTCCAGCCGCCGCCATAGGTGCGATAGAATATATGCATGCCGATCTTGCCGACCCGCTTCATCGTCTTCGCCCACGGCGGATTGACGTAGGTTGCGTGGTAATGGGTGGCAGAGCCCACTTCCGGCAGCCAGATCTTGCCGGCGGTGACGGCCATGGCGACTTCCTTGGCGGTCTTCCAGTGCGAGCGGGAATAAATAAGGTCGCGTATCATGTCGCAGGCGAAGGAAAACTGGCAACGGTTGCGCCAGGCCTTGTTCTGATAAACAACGCCGCAGATGGTCTTCGGATAGGTGGGATTGCGCACGCGATTGAGAATCACTTGCGCGACCGCGGCCTGACCCTTGAGCGGCTCGCTACGGGCTTCGAAGTAGATGCCTTCGGCCAGGCAGGTCTGCTCTTCCTTGCTGAAGACCGACCCCGGCAATGCGGTGGCGGCCCAGGCGTGGTCGTCCGGCGCAATCTCGGGAATGAAGCGACCGGCGTTCCTGTCTTCGCGCAGGATCGAATCGAAGGGCGATTCACGCGCGTAGTCCGGCTCGGGCCGGACGTAAGCAGTCGCAAGAATGTCGGGGCGATCATTGGTAACGAGCTTGGCCAGCATCGGCGAAACGCCGGGCTCCGCCTTTGGCGGCGTCTTCCGGTAGAAGGCGGTGGCGATCTCGATCTCCTTGCCTTCGATGCGGGACTTGGCGAAGACCATCTTCTCCCCCTCCCCCAGGCTTGGCTCCATCAGGGAGCTGGTGCGCTGCAGGATGGAGCCGGCGGAGAAATCCTTCGGCGGCGTTACCGGGGTCACGGCGACGACGCGGCCCTTCTTGGCCTGACGGTTGACGCGGTCTTCGTCGGGCGTGCCCGAATGTTTGGTTTCCGCGGTCAGCGCGACGCGGCTGCCGTCCGGCATGGTGATGCCGGCGCCGCCGTCAAGCGCGCCCGTGGTGACCGGATCGGCAAACACCATTTCGGCTTCGTGGATCGAGCCGGCCGGCGACGGCGTCATATACATGCGCCAGCGCTCGCCGCCCCGGTTGATGCCGGACAGGAAGGTCGCGAGGTCGGCATAGGCCGCAGACGAGGGAAAGCCGAGATAAAGCGCAAGGCCGATGATCGCGGGCGCCATCCAGGCGGACGGGTTCAGGCGAGACTTTATACGCAGGTTCCGACTCTTACGCACCAACCGACTCCACGCAACGCTATCAGGCGGCACGGCTTCGCCCGCGCCGGCTATGCGCCAGCGTCGAGAATTCCGCGCGGGAAGATTAGACAATCAAGCAACCGGACACTTCGCCGGGACTGCTCCGTTCGTGCTTTGAAAATGAAGCATTAACCTTGATGTTTGGTTAATGCGCGATCGCTGAAAGGTGGATGCCCCCACAACGCAACGAAGCCGCCTCCCCATCGGAAGGCGGCTTCGTCGCGTTGTATATCCGGCCCATCTCGCGCCCGGCCAAGGACCGGGCGAACGTCAGATGATCACGTGCGAGCCGAGTTCGACCACGCGGTTGGTCGGCAGGCGGAAGTAGTCCGATGGATCGATTGCCGCATTCGCAAGCGCGATGAACAACCGGTCCTGCCAGTGCGGCATGCCGCTCTCGGCATCGGGCACGAGCTTGCGGCGGCCGAGATAGAAGGACGTCGACATGATGTCGAACTTCAGGCCCGACTTGCGGAAGAGACCGAGCGCCTGCGAGACGTTCTGCGTTTCCATGAAGCCGAAGCGCATTTCGAGCAATGTGAACCGGTCCGACAACGGCTGCATGCTCACCCGTTCCGACTTCGGCACCTTCGGCGTATTGGCCGTGCGGATCGTCAGGATGAAGTTCTGATTGTGCAGCACGTGGTTGTGCTTGATGTTGTGGAGCAGTGCGGCCGGCGTCGATTCCGGATCGCTCGTCAGGAACACGGCGGTTCCGGGCACGGCCACCGGCGCATGTTCGCTCTTGCGCTCGATCGACTTGATGAAGCTCGCCAGCGGTATGTCGATGTGGCGGGTCTTGGCGTGCAGGATTTCGGTGCCGCGCCGCCAGGTCCACATGATGATGATGAAGGTGGCGGCGATCAGCACCGGAACGTAGCCGCCGTCGTGGATCTTCAGCATGTTGGCGCCGAGGAAGATGAACTCCAGCGCGAAGAGCGGCAACAGCACAGCGGCGGCCGCAAGCGCCGACCAGTTCCAGCGCATGCGCAGGAACTCGAAGGAAAGCACCGTCGTCACCACCATCGCGCCGGTCACCGAGATGCCGTAGGCGGTCGCCAGCGATTCGGACGAACCGAAGACGAAGACCAGCGCCATGACGCCGAACATCAGGAGCGTGTTGACGTTCGGCAGGTAGATCTGGCCAGTATGGGTCTCGGACGTATGGAAGATCGCCATGCGCGGCAGGAAGCCGAGATGGATCGCCTGGCGCGTCAGCGAGAAGGCACCGGTTATCACCGCCTGGCTGGCGATGATGGTTGCCGCCGTCGCCAGAATGACCACTGGCAGCAGTGCCCATTTCGGGAACATCAGGAAGAACGGGTCGGACATCGCTTCCGGGTTCTTCAGGACGAAGGCGCCCTGGCCGAGATAGTTGAGGGTCAATGCCGGAAAGACGATCAGGAACCAGGCCCACTGGATCGGCCGGCGGCCGAAATGGCCAAGGTCGGCGTAGAGCGCCTCTGCACCGGTCACCGTCAGGAAGACGGCGCCGAGCACGATGATGCCGACATAGCCTTCGCTGAGCATGAAGCTCACGGCGTAGTAGGGATTGAAGGCCTTGAAGATCGATAAGTCGTCGGAGATGTGCACGAAACCGATGCCGCCCATCACCAGAAACCAGACGAGCGTGATCGGACCGAAGAAATTCGAGACCGCCGCGGTTCCCTTCGACTGCACCGCAAAGAGCATCAACAGGATGACCACCGCGATCGGCACGACATATTCCGACAGCGCCGGCGTCACCAGCTTCAGACCTTCGACCGCCGAAAGAACCGACAGCGCCGGCGTGATCATCGCGTCGCCGATAAAGAGCGCGGCGCCGGCAATGCCCATGAAGAAGAGGATGGCGGCGTGGCCGTTGGCGGACTTCATCAACAGGGCAAGCAGCGACAGCGTACCGCCCTCCCCCTGGTTGTCAGCGCGCAGAAGAAACAGCACGTATTTGATCGTGACGATGATCGTCAGCGTCCAGATCATCAGCGAGATCAGGCCGATGATCTCCGCATCGGTCACACCGTCATGGGAAACCGGGCGCAACGCTTCGCGAAAGGCATAGAGCGGGCTGGTGCCGATATCGCCATAGACGACACCGATCGAACCAAGCCCGAGGACCAGCAGACGGCGCAGGTCCTTCGGCTCATGAGTGGAAGGGGCATGCGATTGGGTCATGCAAACCTACTGGCGTTCAAAGCCAGCCTTTCCAGCGGAAAAAGAAAAAGGGGATCACGGCCGATATCACCATCGCCGCGATCGCCCAGGGATAACCGAATTGCCATTCCAGCTCGGGCATGACGCGGAAGTTCATGCCGTAGACAGAGGCGACCAGCGTCGGCGGCAGAAGCACGACCGACGCGATCGAGAAGATCTTGATGATGGCGTTCTGCTCGACGTTGATCAGGCCGAGCGATGCATCGAGCAGGAAGGTAATGTTGCCGGAAATGAACCCGGCATGTTCGGACAGCGATTGGATGTCGCGCGAAATCGAGCGGCAGAGTTCGCGCGTTTCCTTGTCGTCCTGCACCTGCGGAACGGTGTAGACGAATGTCAGCAGGCGCGAGAGCGAGGCGAGGCTGTCGCGGGTCTTGGCGACCAGACGATGATGCCCGGCAACGTCGCGCAGGCGCGCCTCGAGAAAATGCGGCGGGCGGCGCTTGCCGGCGGCCTTGTCGCCGAAGACGGCGATCGACAGATCGTCGATCTTGGTCACGGCCTCTTCGAGAATTTCGGCGGTCCGGTCGGCGATCGTTTCCAGGAGCCGGGTCAAAACCACCGCGCCGTCTCGGCAATTTCCGGGGAAGCGGTGCATCGACGCCTTGAAGAGGGCGAAGGATCGGGGCTCGGCATAGCGGATGGTGACGAGCCGGCTACCCGCCAGGATGAAGCCGATGTCGGTCAGGCCGGGTATCTCCGTGTCCGAACGAAACACCAGTGACGCCGTCATGAACACGGCGTTCTCCTCGATATAGAGACGGCTCGAAGGCTCGATGTCCTTGAGGTCGTCGCGCGTCGGGATGGAAATGCCGAGCAGCTTTTCCATCATCAGATCTTCCGCCTTGTTCGGCTCGACCAGATCCAGCCAGATGAGGTCCGAACGCAAGCTCTCGGGCGGGTCGGCGGGCGTCAGGACGACGGCCGTGCCATCGGCGCAATAGCCGGTGATCATGCGAGCGTCCTCGTCATGCCAACCTTAGGGTCGAATGGAAGAGGCGAAAGGTCGTGCGCCACAAAATACCCACAATAGAGATCCATCGGATGGGACGTTCCGCCAGTCAGGACAAAGTCTTCAACTCAGTCATCGCGAGAGGCCAAGATCTCGGGCGAGAGGGCGTCAAGTTGGGCACCTTCGCAAGTGCGGCAAGGCATATGGCGCAACGCAAACGCAAAATCAATGCCCTCTTGCAATCCGGCACGCGGGCATGCGCCGCCAGTTCGGCGCCACCCTATAGCATGTTTGCTTAAATCAAAACCGAATCAAGGGCAAAACGATTCGTGCCCGGCAGCCGGGCAGAACCACTTCGAGACAAACTACTCGAACACGATGTTCGGCGCGGCGCGGCTCTTGTCCTGCTGCGTGGCCGATACCTGTTCCCAGACCTTTGTCGCGATATCGCGGTAGACGCGCGCGACCTCGCCTGCCGGGTCGGAGGCGACCAGCGGCGTTCCTGCATCCGACGTCTCGCGAATTCCCATCGTCAGCGGCACTTCGCCGAGGAAGGGCACGCCGATGCGTTCTGCCTCCTTGCGGGCGCCGCCGTGCCCGAAGATGTCGTAGCGGTTTCCGGTGTCGGGCGCGACGAAGTAGCTCATGTTCTCGACGATGCCGAGCACCGGGACTTCCACCTTGCGGAACATGGCAAGGCCCTTGCGCGCATCGATCAGCGCCAGGTCCTGCGGCGTCGAGACGATGACGGCACCGGCAAGCGGCACCTGCTGGGCCATGGTGAGCTGGGCGTCGCCCGTGCCCGGCGGCATGTCGACGACGAGCACGTCAAGATCGCCCCAGGCGACCTCGCGCAACATCTGCAGAAGCGCCGACTGGATCATCGGTCCGCGCCAGATCATCGCCACTTCCTCATCGACGAGGAAACCCATGGACATGACCTTGAGGCCGTAATTTTCCATCGGGCGGATGAGCCGGCCCTCGATCTGCTGCGGCCGGCCGGAAATCTTCAGTAGCCGCGGCATCGAGGGGCCGTAGATATCGGCATCGAGCAGACCGACTTTCAGGCCGTTTGCCTGGAGTGCCAGCGCCAGATTGACCGACGTGGTCGACTTGCCGACACCGCCCTTGCCCGAAGCGACGGCGATAATCGCGCCGACGCCGGGGATCCCCGCCTTGGCGGGCGGTCCGCCAGCCGGACGCGGGGCGTGGGAGTGGCCTGCATGGGACGGTGCCTGCGGCTGCGGGCGCTGCACCGGCGCGCTGCCTGCGGCTGCCTTGCGGTCGGCCGTCAGAGCGACCATTGCCGCGGTGATCCCGGGAATGTCACGCACCACGCGCTCGGCTGCAGCCCGCATCGGCTCCAGCTCCTTGGCGCGTTCGGCCGGCACGGTGATCGAGAAATAGGCCTTGCCGTCGGAGATGAAGACATCAGACACGAGCCCGAGGTCGACGATATTGCCTTCCATGCCCGGGCCACGCACCGTGCGCAACTTTTCGAGCACTACTTCTTTCGTGACTTCCGGCATCGCGCCCTCTCATTCTTTTGTTATCTCTTAGATAGTCGAGGCGGGGCGCTTCGCCAATGCGACATAACGGAAAAAGGAAGGGCCACCACCCGCCTCGGTGTCCGTACATCCGGGATCACCTTTAAGGCGGGCAGTGGCCCTTTCGGTCGCGACCTTCTTGGGCGCTGTCTTCTTTTTAGTCCCCTCTGGACATGCCAATAGAAATGCAGGATGCGTGCCAGTTTCAGATCTGGCGGAAATAAGCAGCAATTTCAAAAAGATAATCTCGACCGCCATTCATCGGCCGGCGATGGCATATGCCCAGTTTCTGAGCAACCGTCTGCAAATCGTCCAAGGATGGAGCAGATCGCCCAGATGACGGAACCTTGGCGACAGCATGCCGGGCTTCCCCAAGCTTCTTTCGATCGCATCAGGTCGAGGACATTCAGGAAGAGGCTTGCGGCGCAGGGCCGACTTGGGGCTAGCTGATGTAGCCCTTCTTCATCGCCTTCACGACCGCCTGAGTGCGGTTGACGGCGTCGAGCTTCTTGGTCACGTGGTTGAGGTAGTGGTTGACCGTATGCTCGGAGAGCCCGAGGATGCCGGCGATCTCGGCGCTGGTCTTTCCGGCAGCCGTCCAGCTCAAACACTGGATCTCGCGCTCCGAAAGTGCTGCGCCGCTGCTCTTCCACACGGAGCCTATTTCGGCGAGGCGGTTATAGACATGGATTGCAATCATCTGCAGTTCCATGGTGACGGTCATCGGCAGCTCGACCAGCGGGCCCATCAGGATGACCGCGCCGCGGCCGCCCTCGGCGTCATGAACCGGGAAGTAGCTTGCCTGGAAGATACCGTTTTCGCGCAGCATCTCGATGTATTCGGCCGCCGATTCCGGTTTGCCGCCCTCTCCCTCCCAGGCTGCAAGCGTCACCTGGAACGGCGTCGTCGTCTCGCGCAGGCGGCGCACGCCGGTACTGAAGCGCAGCATCGACAGGCTGTCATACTTATTCAGCAGCTCGGCCGGCATGTTGGAGATGACGGTGCTCGCGGCGAGGCGCTCCACGTCGATCGAGGGGATCGAGCAGATCAGAAACGTCTTGAAGCCAAAAACCTGCGTGATCCGCCGCATATAGCGGATGATATCGAACTGGGTCTCAAGCTTTGCGATCTCGGACGCGAAATCGCCGCCCCGGGGCAGATCTGCGTCAGTCATCCCGGTCGTCATCGTATCCTGCATTCGCGCGTTCCATGGCATTCATCACGTATCAAATAGACCGAGCCGCCTGCCAATGCCAACAGATGATCGAAAATCCCTGCCGCTTCGACCCAAAAGTCTGTGTATTTCCCCTCGTGAAGGCCGATATTGCCATCAGCTCGCGCACGACGCGTGCCGGCGATCAGTTGATCAACCCGGCGCGCACGGCCTTTGCAACGGTCTGAACGCGATTGACCGAATCCAGCTTGCGCGTTGCCCGGTTGAGGTAGTGGTTGACGGTATATTCGGACAGCGCCAGAATTTTCGCCATTTCACTGGTGGTCTTGCCGGCGGCCGCCCAGCGCAGGCACTCGACCTCGCGGCGTGAAAGGCTTCCCGCACCGCGCTTGTCGCGATCGCGCACCTCCGTGTATTTGCTGTAGAGCACGCCGGCCCAAAGGTTGAGCTCCTGAAGCTCGTCATTTGAAACCACGGGGCGGTCGCCGCCAAAGGCGATCGCGGCGCGGTGGCCGCTCGCATCGTGCACCGGCAGATAGAGGCCGCGCGGCATGTTCGCCTGCTCGAAGACGCAGACCGCCGCATCGCCCTTGCCGTCGGCTCGGCGGCGCGCAAGCTGGTGCGCGTCGTAGGTAAAGGGGATGGTGCTGCGCCGAAGCCGCTGGATCACCGGGCTGCCATTGATCAAGCCGGCACTGTCATAGCCTTTGAGAAAGGCGGCCGGGTAGTTCGTCATCAAGGCGTTGACGGACAGGCTGTTGCTTTCCGTTTCCGGAATGGCAAGCACCAGGAAACCACGGAAACCGTAGGAATCCGCAACCTGGGCGATCACGCGCCTGATATCCTCTTCGCAACAAATCGGCCCACGGATGGTTCGCCCATCAGGAAGCGCCAACGCTGACAAATTCGCGCTGAAATCAATCATCTTCCGCCCTTCTCCACATCCGGTTCCATGCGGGAACCGGCCGCTGACGCCGCATGAAGATCACGTCAAAAATTTATACCAATACCAAAAACGAACCAGACTAAGACCATCCACGAACCTGAGTCTGATATATTAAAGCTATCGAGCGAGACGCGCCACGTCCAGTCGATGTTTCTAATTTACCGTAAAGTGAATTCAAGGTCCACCACGGCCGGGCCCAAGACGGATCGCCGCGTCCTCGCCAACCGCTTGCGCCGCTGCCCGAACCGCGGCCGCCCAGGCCGACAATTGCTCCATGGTCACCCGATAGGCGGGCCCGGTTACCGACAGGCCGGCCGCAAGTTCGCTGCCGGGAATGAGGATAGGTGCTGCAACGCAGCGGATCTCCGTCTCATGTTCCTCGCGGTCGAAAGCGTGGCCGTCGCGCCGGATTTCCTCGATCTCCGCCAGCAAGGTGGCAGCCGAGCGATGGGTGTGCGGCGTGAAGGCGTGAAACTCGGTTCGGGCCAAAATACCTTCCAACTCCGGCTGTCCAAGCAAGGACAGCGCCGCCTTGCCGATGCCGGTGCAATAGGCCGGCGACGCCTTGCCGATCTGCGAACTCATGCGCACCGTCTGGCGGCTCTCCACCTTGTCGACATAGACGATCTCGGTCTCGCGCAGGATGCCGAGATGCACGGTCTCGCCGGTCAGTTCGTGCAATCGCTGCAGGTGCGGCTCGGCAACATCGCGAAAGCGATTGGCGGACCAGGAGCGATAGGCCAGCGTCAGCAGCCGAAGGCCAGGCTCATAGGAGAGGTCGCGGCGCTGGATCAGCAGCCCTTCCTCGACCAGATGGCTGAGCAGCCGGTACAACGTGCCGCGCGGCTGGCCGGACCGGGCGAGAATATCGGTAAAACGCTGCGGGCCATCGGCGGTGACCACCGCTTCCAGGACGGTGATTGCCTTGCCGAGCGTGCCCGTGCCAGCCTCCGCACGCACTTCGTCCCCTCCGCCTGCCGCTTCACCCGTCATCGTCGCTCGCTTGTTTGTTTCCGATTGCAGTCGCGCGATCGGGCGCGCGACCTTGACAAGGTAGACCCTTCGACGTGATAATTCCATATAATAAAATCAAGTTCCAAATAATGGAACAACTCTTCACCATAGGACTGATCGGGGATACAGGAATATGCCGGTGCCGAAGGCACAATTTCATGATCTCAAAGACCGCGCGGTGCTGGTCACCGGTGGCGGTTCCGGCATTGGCGCAGCGCTTGTCGAGGGTTTCGTCGACCAGGGTGCACGGGTGGCCTTCGTCGATATCGACGAGAGGGCAAGCCTCGACCTCGTCGAAAGGCTCGCCATCAAGGCAAGCACGGCACCGGTCTATATTCCCGCCGATTTGCGCGACATCGAAGCGGTAAAAAAGGCCGCGCAGACTGCGGCGGCCGCTCTCGGCGCGATCCACGTGCTCGTCAACAATGCGGCGCGCGACGATCGCGAGCCACTGGAAAGCGTGACCGAAGAGAGCTGGGACGAGAGCCAGGCGGTTAACCTCAGGCACCTCTTCTTCATGAGCCAGGCGGTTGCACCGCATATGCGCGAAGCCGGCGGCGGGTCGATCGTCAATTTCTCGTCGATCGCCTATCTGCTCAACATGGGCGAAATCCCGGCCTATGCGACGGCGAAAGCCGCGATTGTCGGCCTGACCAAATCGCTCGCCGGAAAGCTCGGCCAGGACAACATCCGCGTCAACGCGATCCTGCCCGGCATGATCGTCACCGAGCGCCAGAAACGACTGTGGCTGAGCGACGCGGCAATCGCCGGCATGCAGGAACGGCAGTGCCTGAAGCGCAGCCTCACCGCCGACGATCTCGTCGACCCTTGCCTTTTTCTCGCGTCGGCGTGCTCGTCGGGCATGACCGCGCAAACAATGATCATCGATGGAGGCGCACTTTGATGACGGCAGCCTATTATGCCGCAGTCGACTGGGGAACCACGAGTTTCCGGCTGTGGATCATCGGCGAGGATGGCTCGGTGCTCGCCGAGCGCCGAAGCGGCGAAGGCATGACCACGGCCAACAAGGCCGGGTTCCATGCGATCCTCGAAAAGCACCTGGCCGCCGTCGATGCGCCAGGCCACCTGCCGGCGATCATCTGCGGCATGGCCGGCGCCAAGCAGGGCTGGGTCGAGGCCGGCTATCTCGATACGCCGGCCGCGCTCGCCGATATCGCCTCCCATGCCGTGGCAGTGCCGGATCTCGATCGCGACATCCGTATCCTGCCGGGTCTGGCGCAGCGTGATCGGCGGCACCCGGATGTGATGCGCGGCGAGGAGACGCAATTGCTCGGCGCGGCAAGCGACCTCGGTCGCGGCCGGCATCTCGTCTGCATGCCGGGCACACACAGCAAATGGGTGCGGCTCGAAGACGGCGCCGTCAGCGGCTTTTCCACCTTCATGACCGGCGAATTGTTCGACGTGATCTCCAAGCACTCGATCCTCAGCCACTCGATCGCCGACGCGCACGCGTTTACCGGCGATCATCCCGCCTTTGCGGCGGCGGTGGCCGAGGCACGCACAAATCCGGCGCTCGCCACCAGCCTGATCTTCGGCGCGCGCTCAGGCCAATTGCTGCACGGCGCAAGCGCGACCGACGCCAAGGCATTGCTGTCGGGCACGCTGATCGGCCTGGAGATCGCCGGCGCGCTGGCTTCAGCCAAGACGATCGACAGCATCTGCCTCGTCGCCTCCGGATCCCTTGGCACGCTTTATCAGGCCGCGCTCGAAAGCCTCGACTGCCCTCTTCAGGTGGTCGATGCCGACACGGCCGTCCGCTCCGGCCTTTCGACCGCCGCCCTGGCGATCTGGCCCCTCTGAACGAAAGACACGCTCATGACCCGCATTCCCTTTCCGTCGATGAAGTATCCGCTGATCGCGATCCTGCGCGGCCTCAAGCCCGAGGAAACCGCAGGCGTCGTCGGTGCCCTGATCGAGACCGGCTTCTCCGCGATCGAGATCCCGCTGAATTCGCCCGATCCGTTCCGCTCGATCGAGACGGCCGTGAAGATGGCGCCCGAGGGATGCCTGATCGGCGCCGGCACGGTGCTGACGACGGCACAGGTGGACCAACTCGCCGATGTCGGCGGCCGCCTGATGGTGAGCCCCAATGTCGAGCCGGCGGTGATTTCTCTCGCCGCCAAAAAGGGCATGGTGACCATGCCAGGCGTGCTCACCCCGACCGAGGCGCTTTCGGCCGCGGCGGCGGGCGCCACCGGCCTCAAGTTCTTCCCGGCAAGCGTGCTCGGCCCGTCCGGCATCACCGCGATCCGCGCGATCCTGCCGCCGGAGCTGGAAATCGCTGCCGTCGGTGGCGTTTCGGACGCGAATTTCGGCGACTATGCCAAGGCCGGCATCCGCAGCTTCGGTCTTGGTTCCAGCCTCTACAAGCCCGGCATGAGCGCGGCTGAAGTGCGCGAGCGCGCCGTTGCCACCATCAAGGCCTACGACGCCGTCTACGGAGCGCGCTGATGAGCGACACCATCCCCTTTTCCGGCAGCATTCTCTGCGAAGCGACGTCGATCCTCGGCGAAGGTCCGACCTATGACCCGGCCACCGGCACCGCCTGGTGGTTCAACATCAAGGGCCAGGAACTGCATGAACTGCACCTCGAAAGCGGGCGCAAGACCGTGCACGCCCTACCCTTCCTCGGCAGCGTGCTCGCCGTCATCGATCCGACCCGGCAGCTGATCGCCTCCGACCAGGGCCTCTTCATCAGGGATACGCGGACCGGTGCCTTCAGCCTGCTGACCACGCTTGAGGACAAACTCATCAATCGCTCGAACGACGGCCGGGTTCATGCGTCCGG
Source organism: Ensifer sp. EB106-05-01-XG146 (assembly GCF_058791875.1). Classification (NCBI taxonomy): domain Bacteria; kingdom Pseudomonadati; phylum Pseudomonadota; class Alphaproteobacteria; order Hyphomicrobiales; family Rhizobiaceae; genus Ensifer; species Ensifer sp. EB106-05-01-XG146. The sequence continues at coordinate 509,426 of NZ_JBYTDX010000001.1, read as the reverse complement.
TTCGCTCTGGATCGGCACCATGGGCCGCAGCGCCGAAAAGGGCTCCGGCGCGATCTATCACGTCGCCGGCAGCAAGGTGACGAAGCTCTATGCCGCCATCACCATTCCCAACAGCATCTGCTTCTCGCCGGATGGAACCGTCGCCTATTTCGTCGATACCGACATCAATCACCTGATGCGCGTCGATATCGACGCCGCGACCGGGCTGCCGAAAGGCGAGCCGAGCCTGCTCGTCGACGGCAGTGGTGAAGCTGGCGGCATCGACGGCTCGGTGTGCGATGCCGACGGCCTGATCTGGAACGCCCGCTGGGGCAGCGGCTCAGTCGATGTCTACCGCCCCGACGGCGCGCGCATCGCCCGTTACGCCGTGCCGACGGGCCAGCCGAGCTGTACCGCCTTCATCGGAGCGAAGGCCGACCGCATGCTGGTGACATCCGCCTGGCAGGACATGGACGAGGCAACGCGTGCGGCGGACCCGCATGCCGGCAAGACCTTCGATCTCGGCGTCAGCGTCAAGGGCCGGTTCGAACCGTCTTTCCGTCTCTGACCGGAAATTCTTGGCAGCGTAACTCTTGGCGAAGCGCCAATAAAAAGTCATACAATTCAGCCACGCGTTTGATCGCATGGTGAGGAGGAAGCTCGCATGAGCGACAAGAAGAAAGAACTGCGCAGCCGTCACTGGTACGGCGGCACCGACAAGGATGGGTTTATCCATCGCTCCTGGATGAAGAACCAGGGATTTCCGGACCACGTTTTCGACGGCCGCCCGATTATCGGCATTTGCAACACCTGGTCGGAACTCACGCCCTGCAACAGCCATCTGCGCATTCTGGCAGAGGGCGTGAAGCGTGGGGTGTGGGAGGCCGGTGGTTTCCCGGTCGAGTTCCCGGTGTCTTCGCTCGGCGAGACGCAGATGCGCCCGACCGCGATGCTCTTTCGCAATCTGCTTGCCATGGATGTCGAAGAGGCGATCCGCGCCTATGGCATCGACGGCGTGGTGCTGCTCGGCGGCTGCGACAAGACAACGCCCGGCCAGCTGATGGGTGCGGCGTCGGTCGACCTGCCGACGATCGTCGTCTCCTCCGGCCCGATGCTGAACGGCAAGTGGAAGGGCAAGGACATCGGCTCCGGCACGGATGTCTGGAAGTTCTCCGAGGCCGTACGCGCCGGTGATATGAGCATGCAGGAATTCATGGCGGCAGAAAGCGGCATGTCGCGCTCACCGGGCGTGTGCATGACCATGGGCACGGCCACCACCATGGCGTCGATCGTCGAGGCTATGGGCCTGTCGCTGCCGACCAATGCGGCGCTGCCGGCCGTCGACGCCCGCCGCATGGCGCTGTCGCACATGACCGGCAAACGCATCGTCGAGATGGTGCATGAAGACCTGCGCCTGTCGAAGGTGCTGACCAAGAAGAATTTCGAGAACGGCATCATTGCCAACGCCGCCGTCGGCGGCTCGACCAATGCCGTCGTGCACATGCTGGCGATCGCCGGCCGCGCCGGCGTTGATCTCTGTCTTGAGGATTTCGACCGCGTCGGCAGCCAGGTGCCGTGCATCGTCAACTGCATGCCGTCCGGCAAGTATCTGATCGAAGACCTCGCCTATGCAGGCGGCCTGCCGGCGGTGATGAACCGCATACAGCATCTGCTGCATGCCGACGCGCCGACAGTCTTCGGCGTGCCGATCAGCAAATACTGGGAAGATGCCGAAGTCTACAACGACGACGTCATCCGCCCGCTCGACAATCCGCTGCGGGCTGCCGCCGGCATTCGCGTGCTCAAGGGCAACCTTGCCCCGAACGGCGCCGTCATCAAGCCGTCGGCCGCAAGCGAGCATCTCCTCGTCCATGAAGGTCCGGCCTATGTCTTCGAGACGATCGAGGAGCTGAAGGCGAAGATTGACGATCCCGACCTGCCGGTGACCGAAGACACGATCCTTGTGCTCAAGGGCTGCGGACCCAAGGGCTATCCGGGAATGGCCGAGGTCGGCAACATGCCGATCCCGCGGCGCCTCGTCGAAAAGGGCGTGCGCGACATGGTGCGCGTGTCCGACGCCCGCATGTCCGGTACCGCCTTCGGCACCGTGGTCCTGCATGTCAGCCCGGAATCGAATGCCGGCGGGCCGCTCGCCATCGTCAAGACCGGCGACCGCATCCGCCTCGACGCGATGAAGGGCGAGCTCAACCTGATGATCAGCGAGGAAGAGTTTGCGACGCGCATGGCCGCCTGGCAGGCGCCGCCGCAGAAATGGACCCGCGGCTACTACAAGCTCTACCAGGACACGGTGCTACAGGCCGACAAGGGTGCGGACCTCGACTTCCTCGTCGGCGGCAGCGGCAGCGAAGTGCTGCGCGAAAGCCACTGACGGCTTCGGACGCAGTTCGAGGCTGACGCGTTTCAAATACCCCGCCCGTCAGGCGGGGTATTTTTATCCGGCCAGGGAACGGGAGCCCAACGGCGAAAGCCTTGCGGCCGGCGCACGCAGCCGCGACCAGGTTTCAAAGCCGTAGATGGCGAGCCCGAGCGCAATGAAAAACTCCTTGTACTCGGTCGGGTCCCAAAGGCGCACGAGCGTGGAAGCCTGGAGAATGAATAGCTCCTGGATCGCGACGATCAGAATGGCGCCTGCCGTCAGCACGATGAACTCGCGCCAGTGCCCCGCCCTCAGCGCGATATCGGCGATCACCAGCAGTATGATCACGGTCATCATCACCATCATCTGCGTCGGCAGCATGCTCCAGTTGTCGCTGTTGAAGGCGGCCATCGGGGCGCTTGCCGCCAGCAGCAGCACGCTCGGGGCAAAAGCATCGAGCCCGACCAAGGTTGATGCTCTTGCGCAGATAGAGCCAGACGAAGGGGGCCAGCGTCAAAAGGAAGAAGCTGCCGGTGTAGTAGAGCAGTTCCGAGAAGCCGGTGGAAATGTTGTGCAGGTTCAATTCCTGCTGCTTGTTGAGCGCGAGCAGGCCCTCCGGCGTGGCGATACCGAAGACGCGCTGCATCCAGGATATCTCCTCCATGCCGACCACGAAGAAGCAAAGCGCCAGAAGCGCTGCAAAAGCCGCGGCCATCCAGGCGCGACGTCCCATTCCTGAACGGACCACGCGCAGTTGCCCGACGGCAGCAAACGCAAAGAAACCGCTGGCGATGAAGATCAGCAGGGCAGAGGCCCATTCGACCAGGCCGTCTTCACGCGCCAGAAGGCTGAAACCGAGGGGATCGGCAACGAACACCAGCGCCATCAGCACGGCGAGCATCCAGCCGGCGACACAAAGCCCAAGCTCGCGGCCGGACGCCAGCCGCAGCTCCGGCGCGCCCAGCCAGGCGGCATCGCGGGTAAAGCCCTGAACAGCCGCGAGCGACAGGCTCAGAGCCACCCAGGCATGCCAGAGATTGTAGGGCTCGACGCCAGGAACCCGTTCCGAAAAATAGCGCAGCCCAAAAAGATTGCGCTCGATCAGAACAAGGCCGGCCATCGCCAGAACGGAGAGCAAGGAAACAGAAAGAAAGCGGCGCGGCAAAAACATCGTGAAAACCATCCCGGGATAACAGGGTGACGACGCTGCGCGCTATTTCCTGCCATCTGCCAAGTATCGACAAGAACGCTCAAGAATTCATGAATGGCACAAAGTACATAATTGATCACTAAAATACATATATTCGAAAACCAAAATACATGTCCGCGCGAGATTGCCGACAATCCTTGGAAAATCGCGGCGGAGGGTCACGTTCAGCGGCAACGGACCTTTCGACCTGAAACTTTGACTATTTTTTCCGGAACCGTTCGGGCTCCCGGGCGTTGACACCATATCACCGGCGCGGTGGACCTGGCGGCAGAAGCCAGGCCGCGCCCTGATCGAAACGTCAAGGAAAGGCAGTTTGAGATGATCAAGAAACTCGTAACAACCGTCGCAGCCGGCGCGCTCTTCGCGGGTCTTACTGTCGCCCCGGTGGCTTTCGCGCAGGACGCAACCAAGCCGATGGAACAGCCGCAGACGATGCAGCCGGCGCAGCCCGCCCCGGACGCCATGGCTCCGGCCGATCAGGCTGAAACGAAACCGCCGATCACGGAAACCAAGACCGCTGATGTGGCGCAATCGGACGCCACCTATCTGACCGAGCAGGCAAGCGACCAGATCGCAGCCAGCACCTATATCGGCCAGAGCGTCTACAATGCCGGTGACGAAAGCATCGGCGAGATCAACGACCTGATCATGAAGAAGGATGGCGGCGTGGAAGCGGCCGTAATCGGTGTCGGCGGCTTCCTGGGTCTCGGTGAAAAGGACGTAGCGGTTCCGTTTGATCGCATCACGATCGCCGAGCAGCCCAACACGGACAAGCTGAAGCTGACGACCACCGAAACCGCCGATACGCTGAAGGCGGCTCCGGAGTTCAAGACGAAGGCACAGCAGGTTGCCGAACAGAACGCCAACCAGCCGGTTGACACGTCGACGACCTCTTCGACCACGACTACTGCACCGGCACAGCCGATGCAGCAGGGTACCGAACAGCCGCAGCAGTAACGTCGTAGCATTCCAAGCTGTTCAGTACGCCTTCCAACGGGCGGCGGTGCCAGGCATCGCCGCCTTGGCTTTGCGTCAGACGAGCACTCCGTCGCGTTGGGCATCGTAAATGCCCCCGTGGATGTTGCGGCTGGCGACGGCATCGCCGATGCGGAACATGTCGAAGCGGGCATCGAGGTTTTTCTGCGGGGTGGGGTTCTCACCGCGAAGCAGTGCCTTGTAATCGACGCCCCCCAGCTTGCGTGAAAGCGGCTTCAGTTCACGATAGAGGTCGTCCATCGGCACCGTGCCATGCTCGACCACCAGTGGCGCGACGCGCCCCTTGATCGTTGCCTTGTCCGAAAAATCGGAACCGAGCGTCGCAACAAGGCCATTGCACTCCCGCCGAACGGATTTCACCCGCGTGTTGATCGTCACCCGGACATTGTGTTCGGCAAAGGCGGTCGCATAGGGCACATGGTTCATGCCCGCGACCTCGGGCGCGAACATGCGCTCGGGCGAGACGATCTCGAGCGCGCCGCCGCCGCGCGCGATCAGCTCGGCCGCCATCATGCCGCTATAGGCGCCGTTGTCGTCATAGAGCGGCCCCTCCGGCTTCACCGTCCCGGCGATGATATCCCAGCTCGACACGACGAGGTCGTCGGCTCAGGCGGTAAGACTGCAGCAGCGGATCTTTCGACGATGTCGTTTCCTGTTCCTTGAAAGGCGACCGAGAATGCCGGCTTCGTCAGTACCAAGCATCCGCCATGCTCTCCTTGCGGCGCGTGACATAATCGATCAGCGCCTCGTCAAGCGCCACATCCAGCGGCGGCGCTTCATATTCGGCAAGCGTCTTCTTCCAGGCGCGGTTGGCACGCGTCGCCATGTCGGTCTCGCCCTCCTCAACCCATTTCTCGAAGGGCTCGTTGTCCGAAAGGGCCGAATCCCAGAAGGCGGTCTGGTAGTTGCGCATGGTGTGGTCGCAGCCGAGGAAATGGCTGCCGGGACCGACCTGCAGGAAGGCGTCCATGGCCAGCGTGTTGTCGTCGACGACCACGCCGGCAAGATAGGAATGCAGCGCGCCGCAGAAGTCGGTGTCCATAACGAACTTCTCGTAGGACATGGCGAGCAGCCCATCGACGAAGCCGGCGGAATGCAGGATGAAATTCGCGCCGCAATGCACCGCCGAGAGCATCGACATCGCGCCTTCCTGCATCGCCTGTGCATCCGGCAGCTTCGAATTGGAGAAATTGCCGGCACAGCGCAGTGGCAGGCCGAGCCGGCGCGCAAGCTGGCCGACGACCATGCTGCCGATCGCCGGTTCCGGCGTGCCGAAGGTGGGCGAGCCCGAGCGCAGCGACATGGACGACAGGAAATTGCCGAAAATGACCGGGGCGCCCTTGCGCTCCAGCTGGGTCAGCGCACAGCCGGCAAGCGTCTCGGCATAGGACTGGGCGATGGCGCCGGCATTGGTGACCGGCCCCATGGCGCCGCCAAGGATGAAGGGCACAATGACCGCGGCCTGGTTTGCCCGCGCATAGGCGCGCAGCGACTTCGTCATCGTCCCGTCCCAGACGAGCGGCGAATTGACGTTGACGTTGCCGAGGATGACGCAGTTGCGATCGACGAAATCGCGACCAAAGAGAATGCGCGCCATCTCGATCGAATCTTCGGCACGGTCTTCCGCCGTGATCGAACCCATGAAGGCGCGGTCGGAATATTTGATATGGCTGTAGACCATGTCGAGGTGGCGCTTGTTGACCGGCACATCGACCGGCTCGCAGATCGTGCCGCCGGAATGGTGCAGCCAGGGGCTCGACTGCGCCAGCTTGATCAGGTTGCGGAAGTCCTCGATCGTGCCGTAGCGCCGGCCCTTGTCGAGGTCCATGACGAAGGGCGAGCCATAGGCCGGCGAGAAGACGACGTTGTTGCCGCCGATCTCGACATTGCGCGCCGGATTGCGGGCATGCTGGGTAAACTGGTGCGGCGCCGAGGCGACGATTTCCTTCAGCATGCCCGGTTCGAAGGTCACCCGGACGCCGTCGACCTTCGCGCCGGCCCTTCGCCAGTAATCGAGAGAAACCGGGTCGTCGCGAAACTCGATGCCGACTTCGGCAAGGATTCGATCGGCAATCGCTTCGATCCGAAGCAGGCTTTCCTCGCCGAGGATATCATAAGTCGGAATGTTTCTGGTGATGTAGGGAACACCGAGGCTGCGTCCTGCGCCCTCGCGCCGGTTCGGCCGTGTACCGCGTGTCCGTCTCGGTGCCGCCGCGTCCGTTGCCAGTGCCGTATCCATGCCCATAACCTCCCATCATCTCAGATGATGCTATGGGAGAAGAATTCCACTGTAACGCTGGAAAAATTCGATCCATGCTATAAGCGAGGTTTATGGAAAACCTGCGCCGCCTGCTCCCGTCCGCCGCAAGCCTCATCGTGTTCGAGGCAGCCGGCCGCCACCAGAACTTCACCCGTGCTGCCAACGAGCTCGGCATGACCCAGGCTGCCGTCTCCTACGCCGTGCGCGGTCTTGAGGAACAGCTGGGCGTGCCGCTGTTTCATCGCGTGCACCGCGCGGTCGAGCTGACGGAAGCGGGCGAGAAGTTTCATGCCGACGTCTCCGTCGGCCTGTCGCGCATCCAGAAGTCGGCCGAAGACATTCGCGCAAAGGGCCGCGAGACCAACGTGACGCTCGCGGCCTCCACCGCCTTTGCCTCGATGTGGATGCTGCCGCGCCTCAACCGCATGCGCGAGGACCTGCCGGAAATCGATCTCCGGATCCAGACCAGCGTGCGCGACCTCGATCTGGAGGAAGAGCCGATCCCGCTCGGCATCCGCGGCGGCGACCCAAGCCATTGGCCGCGTTACCATGCCGCCCTGCTCGCCGACGAGGTGGTCAACGCGGTCGCCACACCCGCCTATATCGAGCGGCACGGCTTGCCGAAAACGGCCGCCGACCTGCCACGCCACAACCTCATCCACCTGGAAGAGCCGGTCCGACGCGCCTGCGACTGGACCGAGTGGTTTGCGAGCGCCGGTCTTGCCTATCCCAAACAGGCCCGCCGGCTTTCGATCAACGACTATGTCCTGGTGATCCAGGCGGTGCTATCCGGCGAAGGCGTGGCGCTCGGCTGGGAACACTTGATCTATCCGCAGATCCGCTCGGGCGCGCTGGTCCCGGTCGCCGGACACGTGCTGAAGACGGGCCTTGCCTTCTACGTCGTCTGGCCGAGATCGCGCGAACTGAATGCGCAGGCCAAAAGGGTGCGTGACTGGCTGCTGGATGAGGGGCGGCGCGACCGCGCAGCGATGTCCGGCGCCGAGGACTAACCCGGATCAGGCCTGGGCGGGAAGATCGCGGTAGCGATCGGCAAGATAGCGCATCGTCGCCACCGCATCGGCGGGCTTTCCGTAGAAGTAGCCCTGCCCCAGTCCGCAGCCGAGCGCCTTCAGTTTCAGGGCTTCGGAAAAATCCTCGATGCCTTCGGCGACGACTTCGAGCTCAAGCCCCTCGCACATCGACACGATCGCCTTGATGATATGCTCCGAGGCACGATCGGCAGAAATGCGCGAGACGAAGGCCCGGTCGATCTTGACCTTGTCGAAGGAGAAGTCGCGTAGCCGGCCAAGGCTCGACTGGCCCGTGCCGAAGTCGTCGAGCGAGACGCGGACGCCGGCGGCGCGCAGTTCCGCAACGATCTTCTGGGCGATATCCGCATCGGCCATGACGGCCGTTTCGGTGATTTCCAGCTCCAGGCGCCGCGGGTCGAGGCCGATCTGGGTGATGATCGACAGCAGGCGCCGGCTGGTGGTCGGATCCGTGAGCTGCGCCGAGGAGAGATTGAAGGAGAGGAAGAGCTCCTTCGGCCAGGAAAGCGCGGCATGGGCTGCCTTGCGCAGCAGGACCTCGGCGAGCGAATCGATGAAACCACGCTCTTCGGCGAGCGGCACGAACACCGCCGGCGAGACATAGCCGAGATCGGCATCGCACCAGCGCGCCAAGGCCTCGAAGCCGACAACCGCGTCGTTGCGCAGATCGACGATCGGCTGGAAGTGCACGTCAACCTCGTTGGCGATGATGGCGTTGCGCAGCGCTTGCTCAAGCTGCGTCGCGCGCTTCATCTCCTGGGCGATCTCCTGCGAGTAGACGGTGATCTGCCCGCGGCCGCGGCGCTTCGAGCGATAAAGCGCGGTATCGGCGCTTTTCAGGAGGTCCTCGAATACCTCTCCGGCAAAGGGATAAACGGCGAAACCGAAGGAGGCGGACAGACGAACGTGACGGTCGCCGAGATCGAAGGGGGCCGACAGCACCTCCTTCAGCATCTGTCCGATCTTCTCGGCGCCCTTGCGCTCGAAGATCAGCGGCAACACGAAGGCAAATTCATCGCTGTCGAAACGGATGATCGTGGCACCCTCGGGCGCGCAGGCCTTCAGGCGATAGGCCACCTGGCAGAGGATCTCGTCGCCCGCTTCCGGTCCGAACAGGTCATTGATCGGCTTGAAACCATCGATATTGGCAAGGCCGATGGTGAACGGAGCCGGGTCACTGGCACGCTCCTCGGCGAGATCAAGGACACACTGGCGCAGGCAACGGGCGTTGCCGAGCCCGGTCAGTTGATCGACATCACCCCGGGCCGCAGGCGCCTCGCGGCCAACACGGTGGTAAGGTGTTTCCGCTGTCATCATCGCCGTCCCCCACTCATCTGGCAGGGATGGCGTGCGATCGAGCCCGCCGCCAGCGTGCGCCACGACGCAAACCGGCTGTGTCTTTCCGACACGACCGGGGCTTGGGCAACGAGGTGGATGCGAGGCATACGGATGGGGCTCTACACTTTAGCGGCAATTCGGGGCAGACGATCGCAATCGGCGGTTAACAATCCGATATCGTGCCGCTCCAAGATTTGCCATTGGCCTCCCCAATTCTAGCGAGTTGACACGCCTTTTACTCAACCTGCCGTTCGTATTGCCTTCACCGGCATGAATTTTCTCAACACCGCCTCGATCATATCGGGGCTCACCGGCTTCATGATGTGGTCGTCCATGCCGCATGCCTTGCATTGCTGCAGGTCGATATCCAAGGCCTGGGCGGTAACCCCGATGATCGGAGTTTTCTGTGCGCGTCCCTTTTCAGCCGACCGGATTGCGACGGTTGCGTCGAAGCCGTTCATGACCGGCATCGACACATCCATCAGCACAAGGGCCGGTTGCAGTTCGTGCCAGAGTTCGACGGCCTCGCGACCGTTGGCGGCGATCCGATGCGAAACGCCGAGCCCCTCGAGGATCTGGGTGAAGACGAACTGGTTGATCTGATTGTCCTCGGCAACGAGCACGTCGACCTGCGGAGCCGGCGGCGGCGGCGCGATCTCTTCGGCCTCGAACGACAGCGACCATTCCGGTTGCAGCGCGGCACCCGCGCGCTCGGAACAAACACGGAAGACTTCCGCAAGCACCGCCGCCCCGTCCTGATCGGCGGACACCGGGAGGATCGGGCTGTCGCGCCAGCCGGCAGCGATCTTCTGCCGCTCGGGGAAAGCCGCGTCGAGCAGCAGGATGTCGAGTTTCAGCCCCGCCTCGTCGACAGCAGCGCAGAAGGCGTGCAATTCGTCGACATCGCGAACGGCGCAGGCGTCGAGCCCTGAGCCGCGCAGCCGGGCGACAAGCCGCTCCTCCAGCGCTCGGTCGTCGGTCGCCAGGAGCACCCGCAGGCCGCGCGCCGGCAAGGTCTCGATCATCGACCCCGCCTCGACGAGCTGCTGGACATTCAGCGCCCGGAAAGGATCGTAGAAATTCTGCGCCGCGGCAAAAATGCTGTAGTCGCGGATCTGCAGGGTCACCTCGCCCGAGGGTTCCTCGCCGCCCTGATACCAGACGGCAATATCGGTCACGTCGTTCATGCAGGTGACGACGAAATGGCGGCCGGGCATGCCGACGCGGTACTTGCGGGTCAGCACCCAGAGGTCGCTGCCGTCGGCACGCACGATGTGCTCGGCCTGCGAAAACGGCTTGCCGGTTTCAAGCACCGTGCGATCGGACTGTTCGAAGCGCTCCGCCAGGTCGCTCTCGACCAGGTCCCAGGCTGAGCGGCCGAGGATGGCGTCCTGCGCCAGGTCATGGATCAGGCAGAAGGCCTTGTTGACTGCGATGTAATTGAGATTGCGATCCTTGACGCAGATGGGATTGGGCTGCGCGTCGAGGATCTGCTCGGTCAGCTCCACCCGCTCCAGGTCGGTCTGAAGCTGTTCGTCGCGCTTCTTCTGGTCAGAGACGTCGCTGATCGACAGGATGCCCATGCCGCTCGACAGGCGGCGCTTGCGCATCGAAACCCAGCGGGTGCGGCCGGCACGCTCTACGCTCTCGTAGCGCTCGCGCCAATGCAGCGCCATGTGCTCGGCAATCCATTCCTCGCGGTTGGTGCGTCGGCGGCTGTTTTCCGGGACGGTGCCCGGACGGACACCGGTGTCATAGACGGCACCGAGGAAATCCCTGAGCCGTGCGCCCGGCATCAGGGCTTCCGCCGGCACCGGGAAAAATTGCAGCATCGTGCGGCTGGCAAAGAGAATGGTATCGTCCCGGCTGCAGACAAGCACAGCGATGCCGAGTGCGTCGCAACTCGACTCAAGAATGACCCTGTTGATGTCCGCGCCGTTCGGCGCCCCATCGCTCATCGCACTGTCCTCACTCGCCTACCGCATGTGTCCCTGGATCGTCAGATCAGGGGGAACAGGCGGCCATCCAAAGTGCCACAACGGCCTGCCGCGTCTTCATAATGACGCGCGGCGCTGCAACGGCGGTTTCATTTCGGGACATGCTGGGGTGGCCTTGGCAGGCGTCTCTTCGAGCGGCGGGAGTGCGGCGTCCAGCTACGCCGCAAGGCTCAAAAGACAAAACCCGTGATCATTCAGGTTGTTGTGGAAAATCGCAGCAGAGTGTTAAGGGCCGATTAAACCCTCGATCATTTTTCAAGGGTGTCGGCACCAAGCGCTCGCGGCCGGGGACGAGATACCGTCCCCTCTTCCGTTTCCGCGGCGAATCCCGGAAAATGGGCCATGGCCATCAAGCAGCTTTCAGAAACCCTCATCAACCAGATCGCCGCCGGCGAAGTGATCGAACGTCCGGCCAGCGCCGCTAAGGAGCTGATCGAGAATGCGCTCGACGCCGGCGCGACCCGCATCGAGATCGCGACCGCCGGCGGCGGCAAGACGCTGCTGCGGGTCACCGACAACGGCTCGGGCATGGCACCTGGCGACCTCGAACTTGCGGTTCGAAGGCACTGCACGTCGAAGCTCGACGACAGCCTCTTCGACATCCGCACCCTCGGCTTTCGCGGCGAGGCCCTGCCTTCGATCGGCTCGGTCGCCCGGCTGTCGATCACGACGCGCACGGCCGGCGCCAGCGAAGGCGCGGTCATTGCGGTTACCGGCGGCAAAACCGAGGCGGTCCGCCCCTCGCCGGCCAATACCGGCACGGTCGTCGAAGTGCGCGATCTCTTCTTCGCCACCCCGGCCCGACTGAAGTTCATGAAGACCGAGAAGGCGGAAGCAGCCGCCATTTCGGAAGTGGTGCGCCGCATGGCGATCGCGTTTCCGGCGGTCCGTTTCGTGCTCTCCGGCAGCGACCGCTCGACACTCGAATTCCCGGCAACCGGCGACGACCGGCTGGCGCGCATGGCGCAAGTGCTCGGCAAGGATTTTCGCGACAATGCGATCGAGATCGATGCGGCGCGGGAAGACGTCGAACTGACCGGCTTTGCCGGCGTGCCGACTTACAATCGCGGCAACTCGCTGCAGCAATATGTCTTCGTCAATGGCCGCCCGGTGCAGGACAAGTTGCTGCTGTCGGCGATCCGTGCCGCCTATTCCGAGACGATCCCGAGCGGCCGCTATCCGGTCGCCGTGCTGTCGATCACGCTCGACCCGGCGCTCGTCGACGTCAACGTGCATCCGGCGAAGTCTGACGTGCGCTTCCGCGACCCCGGCCTGATCCGCGGGCTGATCATCGGCGCGATCCGTCAGGCGCTGACGCGCGACGGCGACCGCGCCGCAACGACGGGCGCCCGCGGCATGATGCAGGCGTTCCGCTCTGGCGATTACCGCCCGCAGCCCTGGAGCGCCGAGACGTCGCCTTCCCGGCCGACACAATTCGACGCGATGCTGCGCCACCTCGGCGAGCAGCCGCAGGCAAGCTTTGCGGCATTTTCCGCCCCTTCGGCGCGCGTTGCCACCCCGTTTGAGCGGGAAATGCCCGTGCCGGCGCCGGAGGCCAAGCAACCGCCGCCGCCGCAATCGTTCCCGCTCGGCGCCGTGCGCGCCCAGCTGCACGAAAACTACATCGTCGCCCAGACCGATGACGGCCTCGTCATCGTCGACCAGCATGCCGCGCACGAGCGGCTGGTGTTCGAGGCGATGCGTACGGCGCTGCATTCGCGACCGGTCGCCGCCCAGGCGCTGCTGATCCCGGAGATCGTCGACCTGCCCGAAGACGATTGCGACCGGTTGATGGCCCATGCGGAGGAGTTCTCCCGCCTGGGTCTCGCGATCGAGCGCTTCGGACCGGGCGCGATTGCGGTGCGCGAAACGCCGGCCATGCTCGGCGAAATGGATGCCGTCGGTCTCGTGCGCCAGCTCGCCGACGAGCTTGCCGAATGGGATACGGCAAGCGGGCTGACGAGCCGGCTCGAATATCTCGCCGCGACCATGGCCTGCCACGGATCGGTGCGCTCGGGACGGCGCATGCGCACCGAGGAGATGAACGCGCTTTTGAGGCAAATGGAGGCGACGCCCGGCTCGGGCCAGTGCAATCACGGCCGGCCGACCTATATCGAACTCAAGCTCTCCGATATCGAACGGCTGTTCGGCCGGAGCTGATCTTCACGCCTGGCGAAATGCGACTGGCATTTTTCCGGACGGCGAGCTAGACCAGAGAACCAATAACGAAGACGGAAACAGGCGCCGAGCATGATGAACCGGTTTGAAGGAAGCGCTTCGCGCGAAGCGAAGATCCGTTATCTCGACGGCGACTTTCAGATCGTGCTCGCGGGTTCGCACGTGGTCTGCGCGATGACCGGCAAGATCATCCCCGTCGACGAACTGCGTTACTGGAGCGTCGCCCGGCAGGAGCCCTATGTCGACGCGGAAGCCTCGCTCGAGGCGGAAAAGCGCGCAGGCGCGCTGCCCAACCAGCGCCGCTAATCAAGCCCGGACACCAACAACGGCACTCCGGCGCCACGACCCACAGGGCGCCGTTACTTAGCCGCGCCTTCGCGCAGCTTGCGGGCACGCGCCGCGGCAAGCGCCGTCTCGATGATCCTTTTCGGCGCCATCGGGTCGTCGAAGCGCACATCGATCTCGATCACCCTGCTCGCTGCGGCGAGTTCGGCGGCGCGGCCGTGGCCGGGCTCCAGGCGCACCAGATCCTTGGCAGTGGTAACGAGCTGGCAGCCGAGCGCTGCAGCCTGGTCGAGCAGATCGGCGATTTCGTCCTCGGAGAAATGGTGGTGGTCGGGAAAACTGCGGGTTTCCTCGATGACGGCGCCCGTCTCCCGAACGGTGCGGTAAAACTTCTCCGGATCGGCAATGCCCGCCCAGGCAAGCACCTTGACGCCATTTAGCGATCCGTCGTCGTGCCTTATGACGTCGGCTTCGTAGATCTGCTTGCCGGCGCGGGCGGCGCGACGGATCAGGGCGTCGGCCTCGGTGCCGTCACCGATCTTGAGCAGGGCCGTGGCGTGGCGGAGCTGGTTCGACAGTGGCGCCCGCACCGGGCCCGCCGGCACCAGATAGCCGTTGCCGATGCCGCGGCGGGAATCGATCACCAACAGCGCGAAGTCGAAGGCCAGCCTCGCGCTCTGGAAACCGTCGTCCATGATGATGATGTCGACGCCTTCCTTCACCAGCCGACGAGCCCCATCGACGCGGCGGCGGCAGACGACGGTCAAGGCCTCCTTCGCCAGAAGCAACGGTTCGTCGCCGACGTCGCGGGCGCGATGATGTTCCAGATCGACGACGGTCGTCACGTCGAGCGAGCCGCCATAACCGCGGCTGAGGAATCCGGGCTTCAGCCCCTTTTCGCGGATGACGCGCGCAAGCGCGATGGAGGTCGGCGTCTTGCCGGCGCCGCCGACGGTGAAATTGCCGATGCAGATGACCGGGACCGGCACCGAGGCGCGCTGCGCGCGATCCATGCGCATGCCGGCAATCCGTCCGTAAACCCATGAGAACGGCCACAACGCGCGCGCACGCCAATCCGCCTTGGTCCACCAGAATGGCGGCGCTTCCGATACCATCTTTGTTCCGTGGCCTCCCGGCCGCTCAGGTCCTTCCGTTTCCGGGAGGGACGGTTTGTTCGCCGGTCGAAACCGGCGGATTGCGACAAAAAACGTCAGAACGGGAAAAAACGCAAGCTATGGAGACCGATACGGCCACGGCAGGGGCGCTGAACCGGGCCGATCACGATGCACAACTGAAGGCAATCGCGGCAAGCCGCTGCCGCAACTCGATCTAGAGGACAGCTTCGAGTTCGGTGATGTCCGAGAGGCAATGGTCGGAAGCCGCCGCAAGCGACTGGCGCGAGCCGGTGCCCGTCAAGACGGCGACCGTCATGCCGACGCCGGCGCTGCGGCCCATGTGCATGTCGTGATTGTTGTCACCGACGACAACGACCTGCTGCGGCTCAAGGCCGGTCGCGGCACAAAAACCGAGCACCATGCCCGGCTCCGGCTTGACGCCGTAGCCGCTGTCATAGCCCGCCACATAGTGCAGGTAATCCTCGAAGCCGAAGCGCTTTGCCGTTTCGCGGATCGAACGCTCGTTGTCGCTCGAGGCGACACCGAGGCGGTAGCCCTTGGCGTGCAGCCCGGCGAAGAAAGCGCCGAGATCGGTCACCGGCACGGCATATTCAGCCGAGCGCGCAAACAGGCCGTCAAGCAGGGTCGTCAGTTCGGCAATCGTGAAGGGCGCGCCCGCGCCGACGAAGCCGGTCGCGATCTCGACCGTGTTGCCTGCGGCAAGCAGGCTGTCGGGCAGCACGTGGCCGGTTTCGGCGTCCATGCCGCCGGCTGCAAGCAGCGTGCGGGCCAGGGCCTCATCACCCTTTGCCGCGATCCGCGCCAGTTCGTAGTTCACCGGCACCCAGCTCTTTGCGTAGTCGAGCAGGGTTCCATCCTTGTCGAACAGGATGCCGGCTATGGCTTTGGCTGCGGTCATGACGAGGCTTCGTCTCCTGCTGGATCAGTTGTCGGTCGGCGGGTTGAGACGCGCCTTGACGACGAGCGGATTGATATAGGGCTCAAGTCCCTTCATCGTCGCCGACAGGGCACCGCGCATCTCTTGCACGGTTTCGAGGCCGGCATCGATCATCGAGCGACGCATGTCGTCGTTGGCGAGCAGATAGTTGACGCCCTTGGCCAGCATCTCGACGTCGCGCACGATCTTGGCGCTGCCGTTCTTGGCCAGCGTCTGATAGGTCTCGCGAAAGTTCTGGACGTTGCCGCCGGAAAGGATGGCGCAGCCGAGCATCGCCGGCTCCAGCGGGTTCTGACCACCCTCGGCAAACAGCGACCGGCCGACGAAAGCGACCTCGGTCAGGCGAAGATAGAGGCCCATTTCGCCGATCGTGTCGCCGAGGAAGATATCGACGTCGGGCGTCAGCGGATCGCGGCGCGTGCGCCGGGCGACCTTCAGCCCTTTGGCCGTCAGCGCCGCCTCGATGGCGTCGCTGCGATCGGGATGACGCGGAACGATGATCGTCAGAAGGCCGGTTCGCTCCTTGAGCGCACGGTGCACGACACCGGCGGCCGCCTCCTCGCCGTCGAAGGTCGAGATCGCCGCCCAGGTCTTGCGGGCGCCGATCTGCTGGCGATACTCCTTCAGCGCCTGCGGATCGTGTGGCGGCGCGTCGGTGTCGACCTTGAGATTGCCCGACACCATGACCGGCAGCGCACCGAGCGTGCGGAAGCGCTCCGCATCGACATCGGACTGGGCAATGACGAGCGCGAGATTCTCGAACAGCGCATCGGCGAGCGCCGGCCGACGCTTCCAGCGCGCGAACGTCCGGTCGGACATGCGCCCATTGACCAGAACCTGCGGGATATGGCGGCGGCCGAGTTCCAGGATGGTCATCGGCCAGATCTCGGATTCGGCGATGATCGCCAGATCCGGCTCCCAGTAGTTGAGAAAACGGCTGACGGCCGGCTTGAAATCGAGCGGGACATACTGGTGGATCACCGTCGACCCCAGGCGCTCGGCCACGACACGCGCAGAGGTCATCGTCCCGGTCGTCAGCACGACGTGGATGCCGCGCCGCCTGATTTCCTTGATCATCGGGATGACGGCGTTGGTTTCGCCGACGCTTGCCGCGTGGAACCAGACGAGAGGGCCTTGCGGCCGCGGCTCGCTGGCATGGCCGTAGCGCTCACGGCGGCGCGTCGGATCCTCCTTGCCCTTCGCCGCGCGAATGGCAAGGTAGGACCAGACGAGGGGATAGATGGCCGAGCCGATCCAGCGGTAGCTGGACAGCGCCAGGCGCGCGCGAAAGCTGCTCATGACAGGCCACCTTCCCCGGCCGTTCCGGCCCGGAGAGACTTAAGGGCGACTGGCATGCGGGTAAACACCGCGCATCCCGACCTCATCGGCATCAGCCGTTTTCCGGGTCGAGCAGACGGTGCATGTGGACGATGAAGTAACGCATGTGAGCGTTGTCGACGGTCATCTGCGCCTTGGATTTCCAAGCAGTCAGGGCGCTTTCGTAGTCCGGGTAGATGCCGACGATATCGAGCTTGTCCAGGTCGCGGAAATGTACGTCAGTCAGCGTGGTGAGTTCGCCGCCGAAGACGAGGTGCAGACGTTGTTTTTTCTCGGTGTCGTGAGCCATCGGACTTCCATTTATTCTTGTTGGGTGTGGGCGTTGATTTGAGGCATTCAGCCTCAAAGGTCAATGGGGCTCCATGGACCGCGATGCGGCGATCAGGCCCGGCAAGAGCGGCTTTGCCGCCGCGCAGAGAACCCCGTGAACGACAGTGGATCGATTGTATGAGAGCGGCTGCGCATCGAGATCGGCCAGCGCGCCGCCGGCGCTCGCTAGAATGAGATCTGCTGCAGCCAGGTCCCAGTCGTGGGAGTTCTTCTTCACCAGCGTTCCGTCGATCCGCCCGTCGGCAACCATGGCCAGCCGATAGGCAAGCGACGGCACATGCGGGATACGGGTAACGGCGCTGCCATAGGGCGCCGGAAGCTTGCCGATCGTGTCCTCGGCAGCCGCCAGATGCAGTGTTTCCCCGGGTTTTGCCTCGCGCACCGAGATTTGGGCGCCGTTTTTCAGCGCACTGCCGCCTGCGACCGCCTCGAAGAGTTCATCGAGCGCCGGGGCATAGAGCACGCCGGCAACGGGCTGGCCGCGATGAACGACGGCGACGCTGACGCACCAGAGTTCCTTGCCGGCGATGAAAGCCCGCGTGCCGTCGATCGGATCGACGACGAAGACCGTTTCGCGCGACAGCCGGCTCAGATCGTCGTCCGTCTCCTCCGACAGCCAGCCGTAATCGGGCCGGGCCGCAAGCAAGCGCGTCTTCAGCACATCGTTTGCGGCAAGATCCGCCTCGCTTACCGGCGAGCGGCCTTCGTTCTTCCAGCGGACGTCGGGCGCCTTGCGGAAATAGCCGAGCGCGGTTTCGCCGGCGACAACCGCCGCGGCACGGATCACGTCGAGATCCGGCTTCCAGTCCGCGCCCGGTGGTGCTGTGTCAGACATTCAAAACCCCGTCAGCCCGCCTCTCCCTTGTCCGGAAGGCGGGATCGGCGCGGGCTTCCCGCGCCTGCTTTTCCAGCGGCCTTGTCAGAGGCCGGCGAGCGTCATGCCCTCGATGGCGAGCGTCGGCGCCGCGACGCCGAACTTGCGGTCGATGTCGTCTGCCGGCGTCAGCGCCATGAACATGTCTTTGAGATTGGACGCGATCGTGACTTCAGAGACGGCAAAGGTCAGCTCGCCGTTCTCGATCCAGAAGCCGGAGGCGCCGCGGCTGTATTCGCCGGTCACCATATTGACGCCCTGGCCGATCAGTTCGGTGACGTAGAAGCCGGTGCCAACCCCGCGGATGAGATCGTCCCGCGAGATCGATCCCGGCTCGAGCGCCAGATTGGTCGAGGACGGATTGACGGTCGGACCGCCGCGCACGCCGCGGCCGTTGGTCTGAAGCCCGAGTTCGAGCGCTGCCGATGTGGACAGGAACCAGTGGTTCAGCACACCATCTTCGACCATCGCCAGTTTCTCGCCGCTGACCCCTTCGCCGTCAAAGGGACGCGAAGAGGAGCCACGCACGATCAGCGGGTCGTCGGTCACGGAAAGACCCGACTTCAGGATCTGCTTGCCCATCATGTCGCGCAGGAAACTCGTCTTGCGGGCGACAGCCGCGCCATTGATTGCGCCGGCCAGATGGCCGACGAAGCCGCGGGCTATGCGTGGATCGAAGACGACGGTGACATTCTTGGCGGTCGGCACCTGGCGCGGATTGATGCGGGCGACCGCGCGCTCGCCGGCCAGGCGGCCGATTTCGTCGGCGTCGCGCAGGTCGGCAAAGAAGAGGCGGCTATCATAATCGTAGTCGCGCTCCATCTTGGTGCCCTCGCCGGCAATCGCGCTGACGGAGCGGCCAAAGCGGGTGGCCATGTAGGAGCCGGAAAAGCCATGCGAGGTGACAAGTACCAGCCCGCCCATGCCGGCCGATGCCCCAGCGCCGCTGGAATTGGTAACGCCCGAGACCGCGAGTGCCGCCTCTTCGGCGGCAAGCGCTGCCTCGGTCAGGGTTTCAGTGGAAACCGCCGTGGCGTCGAAAAGGTCGAGGTCCGGATAGGACTTCGCCAGCCGGTCGGCGTCCGCCAGCGCGGCGAAGGGATCCTCCGGCGAAGCCTTGGCCATGGCAACCGCGCGCTCCGCGAGCAGCTTCAGGTCAAAACCCGGATTGGCCGAAACGCTGGCGACACGCCGTCCGACAAAAACACGGAGCGAAAAGTCGTCGCTTTCGGAGGCTTCCGTCGCTTCAACCTTGCCGAGGCGGACGGAGACGGAGCGGGAGCGCCCGCGCACCACCACCGCGTCCGCCGCATCGGCGCCGGCCTTGCGGGCGAGGTCCACGAGTTCGGATGCGCGTTTTTCGAGGTCGGCAGAATCGATCGTGTCTGACATGGTGTGGCCTTTCATTCCTGCCCCATTTATTGTGCGGCGAAGCAGGCATCAAGGGCATCGACCCGATTCCCGCTCAAACACCGCAAATGAAGCGCTCTCGAAAGCTCCGCTTGGGGGCCGGGTTCAGCAACAGTGAAAGCCTGAGGCATGGCAACGACACCGATCATCTATTCCCAGGCCCTGATGCTGCTCGGTGGCGCAGTGATCGCCGCTCCCATCTTCAAGCGGCTCGGGCTCGGCACGATCCTCGGCTACCTTTCGGCCGGCGTGCTGATCGGACCTGTCGCCCAAAGCATCACCGAAGGCGAGCAGATCCTGCACGTCTCGGAACTCGGCGTCGTCTTTCTGCTCTTCATCATCGGGCTCGAACTCAAGCCTTCGCGCCTCTGGCAGATGCGACGCGACATCTTCGGCCTCGGCACGGCGCAGGTGCTGCTGACAGGCATCCTGCTTTCCTACGCCATCTATGCCCTCGGCCTCCTCGATCATGGCGGCAGCATCATCGCCGGCTTCGGACTGTCCCTCTCGTCGACGGCATTCGCCATGCAGATCCTCGACGAGGGCAACGACCGCAATACGCGCTACGGGCAACGCGCCTTTTCGATCCTGCTGCTGCAGGATCTCGCGATCGTGCCGCTTCTGGCGCTGATCCCGCTGCTGGCGGCACAGGCGCCCGAGGACACCACGCCGCCGCTCGAGGATTTCGCCATCGCCACCACTGCGATCGTCGTGCTCTTCGCTGCCGGGCGCTACCTTGTGAATCCGCTGTTCCAGCTCATCGCTCGCACCGGCGCACGCGATGTCATGATCGCCGCCGCACTGCTTGTGGTAATGGGGGCGGCGACCATGATGCAGCTCGCCGGATTGTCGATGGCCATGGGTGCCTTCCTTGCAGGCGTGTTACTGGCCGAGTCCTCATACCGCCATGAACTCGAGGCGGATATCGAGCCGTTTCGCGGTATCCTGCAGGCTCTGTTCTTCATGGCGGTCGGCCTGTCGCTAGAGCTCGGCGTCATCGTCGAGCGCTACCAGCTGATCATCATCGCCGTGCCGCTGCTGATGGCACTGAAGAGCCTGGTTCTCTATTGGCTCTGCCGCTTCACCGGATCACATCACAATGACGCCGTGCGCATCAGCCTGCTCTTGCCGCAGGGCGGCGAGTTCGGCTTCGTGCTGTTCACGGCGGCGGCAAGCGCCGGCGTCTTCTCGGACGGCAACGCCTCGCTGCTGGTCGCAATCGTGACCCTGTCGATGGCGCTGACGCCCCTTGCCTCAATGCTAGCGCCGAAATTGATGCGCGAGCAGGACGAGATGGACGAAGAGATCGAAGAAGACTTCGATGGCGCCAATGCCGATGTGCTGATGATCGGCTTCTCCCGCTTCGGCCAGATCGCCGCCCAGATCCTGCTTGCCGGCGGTCGCGATGTGACGATCATCGATCATTCCGCCGCGCGCGTGCGCCAGGCCGCGACCTTCGGCTTCCGGATCTATTTCGGCGACGGCAACCGCCTCGACGTGCTGCGCGCCGCCGGCATCGAACGGGCCAAGATCGTCGCCGTCTGCACCCAGAAGAAGGAAACGACCGACCACATCATCGATCTCGTGCAATCCGAATATCCGAATGCACGCATCTACGCCCGCTCCTACGATCGTCTGCACACGCTGGAACTGCGCGCCAAGGGTGTCGACTACGAGCTGCGCGAGACCTTCGAGTCCGGCCTGCTCT
Source organism: Ensifer sp. EB106-05-01-XG146 (assembly GCF_058791875.1). Taxonomy (NCBI): domain Bacteria; kingdom Pseudomonadati; phylum Pseudomonadota; class Alphaproteobacteria; order Hyphomicrobiales; family Rhizobiaceae; genus Ensifer; species Ensifer sp. EB106-05-01-XG146. The sequence continues at coordinate 488,024 of NZ_JBYTDX010000001.1, read as the reverse complement.
TCGGCCGCAAGACGCTGGAGGCACTTGGGGTCGGCGACGACGAGGCGATCGCGATCATGGACGACATCCGCAAGCGCGACGAGGCGCGCCTCGTGCTACAGGAGGCCGAGGGCATCACCGCCGGCCGCGACATGCTGCACTCGCGGCCTGTGCGCCCGGAGCCGCTGGTCAAGCCGAAGCGCGAGGTCGATCATTCGCAAGAGACCGGCGAACGGATCCTCCCGGGCCTTCCCGCGGACGAGCGCGAAAGCGCCTAATCGCTCACGCTGCGACGGCACGCTCCGTCATTGCCAAGGTTCAGGCGCCAAGCTTCAAACACCCAGGTTCAGGTAAGCCTTGGCGCTGTCATCCGCTCTTCGAGTGCGCGCTTCAGTTCGTCCTTGATCGCAGCCGTTGCGTTCAGCACGTCCTGGGCGCGCAGGAAATCCATCACGCGGTAGCGGCCGACATCGGGACGCAACAGGATGTCCGGCGCCCCCTCCTTCAGCTTCATGGCGATGATCGACTGCATCATCAGCTGGCTCGCGCCGAACAGGCTGTCGATCCGGCTCGGGATCGCCTTGCCGTCGCCATCCGGCCCGCCGACGACATCGACCGCAATGACGATATCGGCAAGGCCGCGCAGGTGATCGAAGGGAATGGGATTGTAGATGCCGCCGTCGATCATGACCCGCCCGTCGATCCGGACCGGCGTGAAGATCGCCGGCAGCGCCGCAGACGCAGCCAGGGCCTTGCGGAGGTCGCCCTTCTCGCAGATCTTCTCCGTCTGACCGTAATAGTCGGTGGCGACTACTTTCAGCGGGATTTCGAGGTCGGAGAATTTTTGCGGGATGGCCTCGGGCAGGAAGGCCTTGAGCACCCGCTCGACATTGAACTGGCCGAAACGGAAGCCGCTCGCCATCGCTTCGGAAAGACTCGATGGCCGCAATTGCCACAGGCGGTTAACCACTTCGCGCCGGTGGCCGACGGTCGAGAGTGTATGGGCCCGGATCTCTTCGCCGCGCAAACCCGCCGCCATGCCGGCGCCCATGATCGCACCGATCGACGAGCCCGCGATCGCGACCGGCCGAATGCCGAGTTCATCCAGTGCCTCGATGACATGGATATGCGCAAGACCGCGGGCGCCGCCACCGCCAAGCGCCAGCGCGACGGTGGGCCGCGCCGGGGCCCCTGCCGATCCATGCGTCATCGAAAGATCCTGCTTCATCGGCATGCCTCCGCGCTGGGCGGGTTGAGAAAATGGCGTCGTCCGGCTGAGCCTATCCCGGCAACTCAACCGAAATTACGGCATCAGGCTCCGCGAAACCGATAGAAATGCATGCGCGTGTCGCCGAACACCCTGACGTCGAGGTTTTCGAAGACGGCGACCGGCGCCGGCTGGACATCTGCCCGCTCTTCGAGGATCACCAGGGCGCCGGGCACCAGCCAGTTGCCGATGGCAGCCGACTCCAAGGCCTTTTCGCCCAGCCCCTTGGCGTAGGGCGGATCGGCGAAGACGAGATGAAACGGCTCCATCGTACCGACGCCGCCAAGGCTGGTGGCGTCGCGCCGGAAGACCTTGGCCCGGCCCTGCAGGCCGAGCGTCTCGACGTTGGTCTGGATCAGGCCCCTGCCCTCGACGCCCTGCTCGACAAAGAGCGCATGCCGGCATCCGCGCGACAGCGCCTCGAAGCCGACGGCGCCGGTGCCCGCGAAAAGGTCGAGCACACGCGTGCCGTCGAGCGCGTTCGGATAGGAATGGCTCAGAATGTTGAACAGGCTTTCGCGCGTCCGGTCCGTGGTCGGCCGGATATCGTTGGACTTGGGGGTCGCCAGGCTGCGACCCCGAAACTCTCCGCCGACGATCCGCACGACCGCTTAGTTTCCTCTGCCGCGCGGCTTGCCGCCGCCAGCCGGGCGCCCGCCGCCGGAGCGACCAGGACCGCCGGGGCGTCCACCGCCGGGCTTGCCGCCACCAGGCTTACCGCCGCGCGGACCGCCGGAGCGTTCACCGAAGGATTTTCCGCCCGAGGGCTTGCCGCCGAACGACTTGCCGCGAGGCTTGTCGCCAAACGGACGGTCGCCACCTTCGCGACGCGGCGGACGGTCACCGTCAGCGCGTGGAGCCCGCGGCTTGTCGAACCGGCGATCACCGCCGTCGCTGCGAGCCGGACGGTCACTGAACGAACGCTCACCGCCTTCGCGACGCTGCGGACGATCACCGTCGGCGCGTGGCGCCCTCGGCTTGTCGGAATAGCTGCGCGGTCCGCCTTCAGAACGGGGACGGTCGCCGCCGTCACGGCGCGCAGGACGGTCACCGTGATCGCGCGACCTGCGGTCACCCGCGTCGCCCGACTTGCGTCGGCCAAAGCCGCCATCGCGGCCCTCGTCCTTGCCGCGACGGGCAGGCTCGCTGGCGCTGATCCATTCGCCCTCGTCGTCGCGACGCTTGACCGGCGCGGCAGACGCTGGACGATCGGCGCGGTCGAAGTCTCTGTGCGGGCCACCCTTGCGGTCCGGGTCGAACTTGCCGGTCGTCTTCGTCGCCAGACCATCCTTGTTGCGGCCGTAGCGCTTGGACTTCGGCGCGCTTTCCGGACGCTCGCGACGGGCGGACTTCTCGGTGGCATCGCCATCAACGGACTTCGGCTTCTTTTCGGCGAGCGGGCGGGCGCCCGGCGCCATCCAGACATTGGCCGTGCGGGCGCGCTGAGCCGGCGCGCGCTTCGGCCGATCCTCGAACTTGGCGTCGCGGTCTTCGCGCGGGCCACCCTTGCCGCGGGCACCATCCTTGCCACGACCACCACCGTCGCGGCGGTCGTCACGACGGGTGTCCAGACGAGAAAGGGCACGCTCGCGCTTGTCCTCCGGCTTTTCCCAGCGGTTGTTGCGCTCCGGCCTGCGCGTGTCGGCGGCGTCGTCTTCAGCCTCACCGGCAACGGTCGCCGCCTGATCATTGTAAAGCGGCGCGTCGAAGTTCGCCTTGGCGTCCTCGATCAGGCGCGGTCCCAATTGGTCGCGCAGCGTGCGTCCGCGAATTTCCTGGACGTGTCCCTCCGGCAGTTCGCCGAGCTGGAACGGGCCGTAGGAGATGCGGATCAGGCGGTTGACGTCGAGGCCGAGCGCGCCGAGCACGTTCTTGATTTCGCGGTTCTTGCCTTCGCGAAGCCCCATCGTGATCCAGACGTTCGAGCCCTGGACGCGGTCGAGCGTCGCTTCGATGGCGCCGTACAGCACGCCGTCGACGGCGATGCCGTCCTTCAGCTTGTCGAGCGCTTCCTGATCGATCTCGCCATGGGCGCGCACGCGGTAACGGCGCAGCCAGCCGGTCGACGGCAGTTCGAGCACGCGGGCAAGGCCGCCGTCATTGGTGAGGAGCAGCAGGCCCTCGGTGTTGATGTCGAGGCGGCCGATCGACAGAACCCGCGGCAGCTCGTCCGGCAGGTTCTCGAATACGGTCGGACGGCCCTCCGGGTCGGCATTGGTGGTCACCAGACCGGCCGGCTTGTGATAGAGCCAGAGGCGCGTGCGCTCGATACCGCGGATCGGCTGGCCATCGACCTCGATCGCATCGGCGAGCGTCGCGTTGACCACGGGCGTGTCGAGGATGACACCGTTGAGCCTGATGCGGCCTTCCATGATCATGCGCTCGACGTCGCGACGCGAGGCAACGCCGGCGCGCGCCAGGATCTTCGAGATACGCTGCGGCTCGTCGGCGGCCGCTGCAGCCGCTGCCGGGCGCTCCCGGGCCGGACGCGAAGCGCCGGCCTTGGGATCAGACGTCTTTGCGTCGAAGCTCCTGCCGGGGCCCTTGGCACCGAAAGACTTCGGGCCGGAAGCCTTGGCTCCTGCAGCCTTTTTCGGCGCAGCGCCCTTCTTGTCGGCGAAATGCGGTTTCTTGTCCCGGCCAGCGGACTTGCCGCCAGGCCGCGTGGGCTTGTCTTTGGATGTCATTTGTGTTGCCTGCCTTTTGCGGCTGTCCTATCAGGTCGCGGCCCGTGGGTTAAGAGAAATTATTGTTTGAGCGATGGCTGAGACGACACGCTTCATGGATGCGGCCCTTGAAGAGGCCCGCAAGGCTGCCGAACGCGGCGAAGTGCCGATCGGCGCCGTGGTGGTTTTCGACGGCCGTATCATCTCGCGCGCCGGCAATCGCACCCGCGAGCTCAACGACGTGACCGCCCATGCGGAGATCGTCGCCATCCGCGAGGCTGCCGCCGTCCTCGAGGACGAAAGGCTGACCGGCGCCGATCTCTACGTCACGCTCGAACCCTGCACCATGTGCGCGGCGGCGATTTCATTCGCGCGCATCCGTCGCCTCTATTACGGCGCCGACGACCCGAAGGGCGGCGCGGTCGACAGCGGTGTGCGCTTCTTCGGCTCGCCCACCTGCCACCATGCGCCCGATGTCTATTCGGGCCTCGCCGAGCGGGAAGCCGCCGATATCCTCAGGGATTTCTTTGCCGGCAAGCGGTGAGCCCCCTTAACGTCTTCAGTCGGCGGCGAAGCTTTCGAGCGCGACACCCGAAAGGCGGTAGCGCGTCCACTCGGACATCGCCTCTGCGCCGACCGATTCGTAGACGCGGATCGCCGGTTCGTTCCAGTCGAGCACACTCCATTCGAAGCGGCCGCAGCCCTCCTCGACGGCAATCTTTGCCAGATGCTTCAAGAGCATCTTGCCGGCGCCCGAGCCGCGGCAATCCGGCGTGACGTAAAGATCCTCGAGGTAAAGACCCTTGCGCGCCTGCCAGGTGGAATAGTTGTAGAACCACATGGCAAAACCAGCCGGCTTGCCATCCTTCTCGCAGATCACCGCGCGGGTGATCGCACCGGGACCGAAGAGCGAGGCCTGCAGCATCTCGACCGTCGCCTCGACGGCGTCGGGCTCCTTCTCGTAGATGGCAAGTTCGGTGATGAAGCGCAGAATGGTTTCGGCGTCTTCCGGGCGGGCGTCGCGAATGCTGATGGTCATGGCTCAGGCGCTTCTCAAGCAGTTCCAGCAGCCAAGCAAACGCGCTTTCGACCGGAACTGCATAGATCCAAGGGAGAGAGGCATTTCGCCGTTCAAGGGAACGGCGAAAACGGGTTTAGAAGGGCCAATACCACTTGGAGCCGGTATTCTTGATCTGCGCCTCCTTCTTGCGGCGGCGCTCCTTGTCCTTCTCCGGCTCGCCGAGATCGGTCTCGGTACCCTCGGGCAGGCGGCGGTAATCGAGCGGCGGATCGCTCAGGAAGCGGCGCTTGTCGGAATAGGCGCCCATCTCGATCTTGCGCCCTTCACGATAGGCCTCCTGCTGCTCCTTTGCAGAGAGCCGGCGACCGTTGGCGCTTGCCTTGGCAAGCGGCGAGACATAGTTCGGGTTGTTCTTGTTGGCGTCGGCCTCTTCACGCAGGCGGTTTCGCACCTCTTCCGGAGACTCGACCCATTCCGGGTTCCCCTCGCGGCTGGCGAGCGACTTCTGCGGCTCGACGAGCGAGGCCTGCTGGGCCGACGGCGGCAGGACGAGACCCGGACGCGGCTGGTACTTGACCGGATCCCGCTTCGGCGGGCCGAAGCTTGCGACGCTGCCGAGGTCGTCCATGAGCTGTTCGCCGGCGGTCTTGTCCGTGCCGTAGGTCGGGCCGCCGATGCAGCCCGTAAGCACCAGGCCGCTCGTCAAAATGGCGGCCACGCTGGCAAACACTCGCAACTCTCGCGTCATTTCCATGAGATTCCTTCCAGCCGGCCACCAGTCAGCGCGGCCACTCAAGCGCCCATGGCGGAGAAATCCGCCAAATTTCGGGCAGGTTTTACCGGATGAACGCAAGGAGTGCAATTCATCCGGTAACAATGCGTTAAGCCTTGAAACCAAGCTCGCGCAAGGCAGCGGCATCCCGGGCGGACACGTCCGGGTAGAGTGCGTCAGAACCGACATCGGTCGTGATCCGCCAGGAGCGAGCGCATTTCTGGCCTTCGGCAAGCTTCGGCACGACGCTGACCTTGGCCACGTCAGCCAGCCGGAACGCGTCGGCCGGACCTTCGGTGGTCTCGACAGTGATCCCCGAGGTGATGCAGATCTCGGCGAAGTCCTGGCCTTCCAGCGCCTTCAACAGCTCCGGATCGGCGACGTGGACGACCGGTGCGGCTTCCAGCGACGAGCCGATGCGCTTGTCCTTGCGTTCGATCTCGAGCGCGCCGGTGACGACGGTGCGGACCGCACGGATCTTCTCCCACTTGGCTTCGAGCGCATCGTTCTTCCATTCCGCCGGGATCGCCGGGAACTGTTCGAGGTGCACCGAGACCGCATCGGGCTTGCGCGACAGCCAGGCCTCTTCGGTCGTAAACGGCAGCATCGGCGCCAGCCACAGCACGAGGCAATCGAAGAGCTTGCGGATAACGGCGAGTGCCGCACGGCGGCGCAGGCTCGACGGCGCGTCGCAGTAGAGCGCATCCTTGCGAACGTCGAAATAGAAGGCCGAGAGCTCGACGTTCGAGAAATCGATCAGCGAACGGGCGATCTTCTTGAAGTCGAAGGCGTCGTAGCCTTCGCGCACGACCTGGTCGAGTTCGGCCAGGCGATGCAGCATCAGCTTTTCGAGTTCCGGCATCTCGGCATAGGCAATTTCCTCGCCGTTGTCGTGGGCGAGCGTGCCGAGCATCCAGCGGATCGTGTTGCGCAGCTTGCGATAGGCGTCGATGTTTGTCTGGATGATCGTCTTGCCGAGGCGCTGATCTTCCCAATAATCCGTCGTCATCACCCACAGGCGCAGGATGTCGGCGCCGGCATCCTTCATCACCTCTTGCGGGGTGACGGTGTTGCCCTTCGACTTCGACATCTTCTCGCCCTTCTCATCCATGGTGAAACCATGGGTGACAACGGCGTTGTAGGGTGCGCGGCCGCGCGTGGCGCAGGCCTCGAGCAGCGAGGAATGGAACCAGCCGCGATGCTGGTCCGAACCTTCGAGATAGACGTCGGCCGGCCACTTCAGGTCCGGACGGTCTTCGAGCGTGAAGGTATGGGTCGAACCGCTGTCGAACCACACGTCGAGGATGTCCATGACCTGATGCCACTTGGCATGATCGTGGTCGTTGCCGAGGAAGCGATCCTTGGCGCCTTCGGTGAACCAGGCATCGGCACCTTCCTGTTCGAAAGCGTCGAGGATGCGAGCGTTGACGGCCTCGTCGATCAGGATCTCGCCCTGATCGTCGGCAAAGATCGCGATCGGAACGCCCCAGGCACGCTGGCGCGAGAGCACCCAGTCCGGACGGCCTTCGATCATCGCACGCAGGCGGTTCTGGCCGGCGCCCGGAACGAAGCGGGTGTCGTCGATGGCAGACAGCGCGCGCGATCGCAGGGTCGTGCCATCACCGAAGGCCTTGTCCATGTAGACGAACCATTGCGGCGTGTTGCGGAAGATCACCGGCTTCTTCGAGCGCCAGGAATGCGGATAGGAATGCTTGAGGCGACCGCGAGCGAAGAGCGCGTGACGGGCGATCAGCGCCTTGATGACGCGATCGTTGGCGTCGCCCTTCTTGCCCTTGTCGTCGATGACGCGGCCGGCGCCACCTTCGGCGTCCGGGCCGAAACCATGGGCGTCAGCGGTGAAGTATCCGGCGTCGTCGACCGTGAACGGGATCGCCGAGGAGATGCCGCGGGCTTCGAGCGCGCGGGCATTGTCCATCCAGGCATCAAAGTCCTCGCGGCCGTGGCTCGGGGCCGTGTGCACGAAGCCGGTGCCGGCATCGTCGGTCACGTGGTCGCCGTCGAGCAGCGGCACCTTGAAGGCGTAGCCGCCGCCCAGACCGTGCAGCGGATGGGCGCAGGTCACGGACGACAGTTCATCGGCCTCGAGGTCGCGAACGAAGTTGAAGGTGAGCTTCGCCTTGGCGGCAGACTCATCGGCCAGGCGCTTGGCAAAGATCAGCTTCTCGCCCGGCTGGGGGCCGAAATCGTTCTCGGCGGTCGCCACTTCGTAGAGGCCATAGGCATAACGCGACGAGTAGGCGATGGCGCGGTTGCCGGGGATGGTCCAAGGCGTGGTCGTCCAGATCACGACGAAGGTGCCGGCAAGGCTGTCGGGACCTTCGGTGACCGGGAACTTCACCCAGATCATGTCGCTTTCGACATCGGCGTATTCGACTTCGGCTTCGGCAAGTGCCGTGCGCTCGACGACCGACCACATGACAGGCTTCGAGCCCCGATAGAGCTGGCCGAGCTTGGCGATCTTCATCAGCTCACCGGCGATGCGCGCTTCGGCGTGGAAGTTCATCGTCGTGTAGGGATTGTCGAAGTCGCCCTCGATGCCGAGACGTTTGAACTCCTCGGCCTGGACCTGGATCCAGCCGGCGGCGAAATCGCGGCATTCCCGACGGAATTCGTTGACCGGAACCTCGTCCTTGTTCTGGCCCTTCTCGCGGTACTTCTCCTCGATCTTCCACTCGATCGGCAGACCGTGGCAGTCCCAGCCGGGCACGTAGTTGGCGTCGAAACCGCGCATCTGGAACGAGCGGTTGATGACGTCCTTGAGGATCTTGTTCAGCGCGTGGCCGATGTGGATGTTGCCGTTGGCATAGGGCGGGCCGTCGTGCAGCACGAACTTGTCGCGGCCGGCAGCCGATGCGCGCAGCTTCTTGTAGAGGCCCATCTTCTGCCAGCGGGCCACCGTTTCCGGCTCCTTCTGCGGCAGGCCCGCGCGCATCGGAAATTCCGTCTGCGGCAGATAGAGGGTCGAGGAGTAGTCGATCTTTTCAGCGGTGTCGGTCATGGTTTTTGCAATCGCTTCTTCGCGCGAACGGCCGCGCATACGAAATGGGCTCGGTATCGAGAGATGACTGGGGCGTCGGAAACGCCGAAATCCCGGACCTTCCGGCTGATCACAGCACGCGGAAGGCCGGGCCAATAATTCGCTGATCGATGATCAATCGACGGTGCCGGGTCATGGTGGCCGGTTGTTTAAGGCGTTTTCGGCCTTTTGAAAAGGTCCGCCGCCGCGCGAAGACCGAAATCTTTTATCGGGCGAAGTTGAGCTTGCGGTCGATGTCACCGAGTGGCGTGACGCCGGAAAGCAGCGCGCGGGCCTCGGCCTCGTCCTGCCGGATCTGCGCCACCAGCGGATCGAGGCCATCGAATTTCAATTCGTCGCGCAGGTGACCGAAGAAAGTCACGGCGCAGACTTCGCCATAGAGATCGCCGGAGAAGTCGAAGACGAAGGTCTCGAGCAGCGGTTCGCCGTCGCTGTCGACCGTCGGCCGGCGCCCGAAACTGGCGACCCCGTCGTAAAGCGAGCCGTCGGGACGACGGAAGCGCACGGCGTAGATGCCGGGTCGGAGTTCCACCTCGGGTGCAAGCCGCATGTTGGCGGTGGGGAAACCGAGTTCGCGACCGAGCTTCTTGCCGCCGATCACCTCGGCTTCGACGAGATAACGGTAGCCGAGCATGCCCGCGGCCTGGGCGACATCGCCTTCGCCGAGCAGCGCGCGGACATAGCTCGACGAGATGACGGATGCATTTTCATCACGGAAGGCATCGACCAGCGTCACACCAAACCCGTTGTCGCCGCCTGCCGCCATCAGAAAGGCAGGCCCGCCTTCGCGGCCCTTGCCGAAATGAAAGTCGAAACCGGTCACCACATGCGAGGCATGCAGCCATTCAAGCAGGATGCGGTGGATGAAATCCGAGGCGGAAAGCTGAGAGAAGGTACGGTCGAAGGGATATTCGATGACGGCGCCGAAGCCCATGCCTTCGAGGATGCGGGCCTTCAGCGGCGCCGGCGTCAGCCGGAAGACTGGAGTGTCCGGGCGAAAAACGGTTCGCGGATGCGGCTCGAAGGTGAGCACGAGCGCCGGCACGCCGCGCGACTTGGCCTCCTCCAGCGCCCGGTTAAGGACCGACTGGTGGCCGCGGTGAACGCCATCGAAATTGCCGATGGCGACGACACCGCCGCGCAAGTGCTCCGGAAGCGGATCACGGGTCTCGTTGCGATGAAAAACCGTCATCTCCGTCTTCCCGTCAGGCGAGCCGTGGCATCCAGTATTTCGGCGAGGCGCCCTCCTTCTTGAGGAAGGCGGCAAGCTTCGCCTCGTCGGTCCGGCTTTCGTTCATGTATTCCTGGGCGTGGATACCGGCGCTGATATAGAGCAGATCCAGGCCCGCGTCCTGCGCGCCCTTGACGTCAGTCGGCATGCCGTCGCCGACGGCGATGACACGGGTCAGGTCAATCGCTCCGCGTGCGGCCTTCGCCTCGCCCAGGGCGGCGCGATAGATCGCGATATAGGGTTTGCCGGCGATGCGCGCCTCGCCACCCAGCTCTTCGTAAAGCTTGGCAATCGCACCGGCGCAGGGGATCAGCCGGTGACCACGCTCGACGACGAGGTCCGGGTTGGCGCAGATGAACGGGATCTTGCGCTTGGCAAGGCCCGTCAGGGTCGCGCGGTAATGCTCGGGCGTTTCGGTCTCGTCGTCATAGAAGCCGGCGCAGACGACCGTCTCGGCATCTTCCGAGGAAACGATCTGCGTCCCCAGCCCCTCGAGCAGGGGCAGGTCGCGCTCGGCGCCGATGAAGAAGATCTTCTTGTCGGCGGCAGCGATCAGCGCCCGGGTCACGTCGCCCGAAGTGACGATCCGGTCATAGGCTTCGTCGGGCACGCCGAGACTGCGGATCTGCACCTTCACCATCGGGCTCGGGCGCGGCGAATTGGTGATGAGCACGACGGTCAGTCCGGCGGCGCGCGCCTCGGCCAATGCTTCACAGGCGGAGGCGAAAGCCTGCACGCCGTTGTGAAGCACGCCCCAGACGTCACATAAAACGACATCGTAGCGCTTGGCGATTTCGCGAAAACTGTTGATCCTTGCGGCCATCCTGGCTTCCTGCAAACACGGTTTCCGGCTTGCATGGCAAGGAAGGCAGGAGATTACAAGTCTCGTCTCCCGAAAAAGGCGCACCCTCCCAAGGATTCCGGCGGTCTCGAGAACCAGGAAAAATGCACTGCAGGTGCGGCCCGCCGCGCAGAAGCACATTGTCGTGGTTATCAACCGTCAAAATCCCGCCCATGCCACTCATCGACGCGATCGCCCACATTTCGCCAAGAATGGGGCTAGGCTGCCTGTGCCCGCGCCTGCCGCGCCCGTCCAGGGCACCTGCCGTCAGCAAAAAATCTAGGCGCCGATCCTTGACTCACCCCATACCCAAGCTTATCTCGGCATCGCTAGCACTCGATAAATGAGAGTGCTAACACCCATCCATCGGGTCGATCAGCGATCCGTAATGTCATTTGATCGAGGGATTAGACTAATGGCAAGCACCAACTTCCGCCCGCTGCACGACCGCGTCGTCGTTCGCCGCGTTGAGTCTGAAGAGAAGACCAAGGGCGGCATCATCATTCCGGACACCGCCAAGGAAAAGCCGCAGGAAGGCGAAATCGTCGCCGTCGGTTCGGGCGCCCGTGACGAAAGCGGCAAGGTCGTTGCCCTCGACGTCAAGGCTGGCGACCGCGTTCTGTTCGGCAAGTGGTCGGGCACCGAAGTCAAGATCAACGGCGAAGACCTTCTGATCATGAAGGAAGCCGACATCATGGGCATCATCGGCTGATCAGCCGGCGTCCACCCCTTTTTATGACAACCAATGGGCAATGAGCCCGGGAGTTTTCTCTAATGGCTGCAAAAGAAATCAAGTTCGGCCGCACCGCGCGCGAAAAGATGCTGCGTGGCGTCGACATCCTCGCTGACGCCGTAAAGGTCACGCTCGGCCCGAAGGGTCGTAACGTCATCATCGACAAGTCCTTCGGCGCTCCGCGCATCACCAAGGACGGCGTATCGGTCGCCAAGGAAATCGAACTCGAAGACAAGTTCGAAAACATGGGCGCCCAGATGGTCCGCGAAGTTGCTTCGAAGACCAACGACATCGCCGGCGACGGCACCACGACTGCAACCGTTCTTGCCCAGGCGATCGTTCGCGAAGGCGCAAAGGCTGTTGCTGCCGGCATGAACCCGATGGACCTGAAGCGTGGTATCGACCTCGCTGTCACCGAAGTCGTCAAGGATCTCCAGGCCAAGGCCAAGAAGATCAACACTTCGGAAGAAGTTGCACAGGTCGGCACGATCTCGGCCAACGGCGAGCGTCAGATCGGCCTCGACATCGCTGAAGCGATGCAGAAGGTCGGCAACGAAGGCGTCATCACGGTTGAAGAAGCCAAGACCGCCGAAACGGAACTCGAAGTCGTCGAAGGCATGCAGTTCGACCGCGGCTACCTGTCGCCCTACTTCGTCACCAACCCGGAAAAGATGGTCGCTGACCTCGACGACGTCTTCGTTCTCCTTCACGAGAAGAAGCTCTCGAACCTCCAGGCCATGCTCCCGGTTCTCGAAGCTGTCGTTCAGACCGGCAAGCCGCTCCTCATCATCGCTGAAGACGTCGAAGGCGAAGCTCTTGCAACGCTCGTCGTCAACAAGCTGCGTGGCGGCCTGAAGATCGCTGCCGTCAAGGCTCCGGGCTTCGGCGATCGCCGCAAGGCCATGCTCGAAGACATCGCCATCCTGACGGGCGGCACCGTGATCTCCGAAGACCTCGGCATCAAGCTCGAAAACGTGACGCTCGACATGCTCGGCCGTGCGAAGAAGGTTTCGATCTCCAAGGAAAACACGACGATCGTCGACGGCGCCGGCCAGAAGGCCGACATCGAAGGCCGCGTTGCCCAGATCAAGGCCCAGATCGAAGACACCACCTCCGACTACGACCGCGAAAAGCTGCAGGAACGTCTTGCCAAGCTCGCTGGCGGCGTTGCCGTGATCCGCGTTGGCGGCTCGACGGAAGTCGAAGTGAAGGAAAAGAAGGACCGCATCGACGACGCTCTCAACGCGACGCGCGCTGCTGTTCAGGAAGGCATCGTACCGGGCGGCGGCGTTGCCCTGCTGCGTTCTTCCGTCAAGATCACCGTCAAGGGTGCAAACGACGACCAGGAAGCCGGCATCAACATCGTTCGTCGCGCTCTGCAGGCTCCGGCCCGCCAGATCGCTGAGAACGCTGGTGACGAAGCCTCCATCGTTGTCGGCAAGATCCTCGACAAGGACCAGGACAACTTCGGCTACAACGCCCAGACCGGCGAATACGGCGACATGATCTCGATGGGCATCATCGACCCGGTCAAGGTCGTTCGCACCGCCCTTCAGGACGCTGCTTCGGTTGCCGGCCTCCTCGTCACGACGGAAGCCATGATCGCCGAACTGCCGAAGAAGGACGCCCCGGCTGGCATGCCTGGCGGCATGGGCGGCATGGGCGGCATGGACATGATGTGATAATGGCGACAGCCTTATCGCAGCATCGTCCATAAAGCTTCGCCCATGCACTTAAAGTGGTTCAGCGCGTCAAGCGCGCTGAACGGGCGGCATGGACATGATGTGATAATGGCGAAAGCCTTATTGCAAGGATCCATCCGGATCGGAAAGGCGGCCTTCGGGTCGCCTTTCTTGTTTTTTATCAATGCCACTCATCGCCGGAGAGCATCTGCCGAACAGTCGGCAGGAAAAAACCCATCGGTTGTAGTCAGGCTTCAAAAAACCGTTGAAGTCGAAAAAAAACGAACTATAACAGCGCCCCAAGTGAGCGAAGATTGAGGGGAGACTGGGCGGCACACTTAAGGCAGACAGGCAATCGCCGGGGCTTTTTCGTATTCGCTGCCCATCCGGTAATTCTTCGAGACTATACCTAAAGAATAAAAGCATTTAATCGCAAATTAAGCCGACACTCTCCTTCGAAATAAGTTCGCCGGCGAGATCCACTACTATCTATAGACCTTTCTACTTGAGAAAACACCCACATCACGTGGCGTGCGCTCTCGTATTGGTCATGTCGGACGCAGTTTGCACATTGGGACGCGTTTCCCTGGAGCGCCAAAGGCAGCTCCGGGAACTCTGCTGGGGTAGACCGTGTTTAAGATCACCAGAGCAAATTCCGCTCCCCTCGGCTCTTCGGGACATCTGCATCCGGGCCTACCGCATCATGAATTCATGGAGCAGTTTTGCGTCTCGGAGGGGTGGTCCGGCGACCTGTCGACGGGCCTGTTCCGGCTCGGCGAGAAGGCGGCCGCGATCCATGGCCTGCGTGACGGCGAGTGCGGCCTTCTGAACTTCGTTCGCTGCTACGATCCGGCCGATCGCAATCACGTGCTCGAACTGTTCGAACAGGCGGCAACGAGCTGCTCGTCTTTCTGCTTTTCGACGACGATCGCGCTGGAGGAGTCCGGCCAGAAGCAGCCGCTGTTCTGCATCGGAGAATCCTCCGGCCTCGAACAGCGCTATTCCGGCATGATCACCGGCATCTTTTTCTTTCCACGCTTTCTCGTGGAAGTCGCGGGTCGCGCACTGCTGCGCCAGTAAGCCCGCCCCTGCCCGCGCACGGGCCCGAGTGTAGAGAACCCTCGATCACATATGGCCGCCGCAATCGCCCCATGGGCGATTGCGGTGAAGGTGTGCGGCAGAGACGCGGACGTACGGCTCAGGCTGCCGCCGCGTCGTCCTTGTCCGTGAAGAGCACCGTGATCGGCGCCGGGCGACCAAGCAGATAGCCCTGCGCCTCGTCGCAGCCCTCGGCTTGCAGGATATCGAGCTGCTTCTGCGTTTCGACGCCTTCGGCAAGGACAGGCACGGACAGGCTCTGGCCGAGCGCAAGAATGGCGCGCACGATCGCCTTGGCCTGCGGACTGCCTTCCACTTCCCACATGAAGCTCCGGTCGAGCTTGATCTTGTCGAAGGGGAAGGAGCGCAGCGTCTCGAGCGACGAATAGCCGGTCCCGAAGTCGTCGATCGCGATGGTGACGCCCAGTTCCTTGATCTGGCGCAGCGTCAGCAGCGCCCGCTCCTTGTCGTCGATGATCGTCGATTCCGTGATTTCGAGCTCCAGCCGGTTCGGGTCGAGACCCGTGTCGGCAAGCACGTCCTGAACCAGGCTGACGATGTCGCCGTTGGCAAGCTGGACCGGCGAAAGGTTGACGGCAATCTTATGACTGCTCTCCCAGCCCGCCGCCTCGCGGCAGGCCTCGCGCAGCACCCATTCGCCGATCGGCAGGATCGCGCCGCATTCCTCGGCAAGCGGGATGAATTCGCTCGGAGGCACCATGCCGCGTTCCGGATGGCTCCAGCGCAGGAGCACCTCGTAGCCGATGACGGCGCCGCTCATCACAGACTTCTGCACCTGGTAGTGCAAGGCAAGCTGCTTCTTCTCGACCGCGTCCCAGAGATCGTTGGCAAGCGCGCGCCGCTGGCGGGCAGCTTCATCCATCGACACCTCGTAGAAGCAGACGGTCTGGTTGAGGGCGGCCTTCGCCCGGTACATCGCAAGGTCGGCATTGTTGATCAGCGTGTCGGCCGTCTCGGCATCCTGCGGATAGATCGCGACACCCATGCTGCCGCCGGACTTGAGCTCGAAATCGCCAAAGCGCATTTCCTCATGCAGGCTCTTTTCGATCCGGCGCAGGAAGTCGTTAAGCTCGGAGAGTTCCTCGAAGCGCTTGACCGCCGCGAACTCGTCGCCGCCGAAGCGTGCCACGAACTCGCCTTCCTGCAGGAGGCCCTTCATGCGCTGGGCGATCGTCACCAGCACGAAGTCTCCGGCGGCGTGGCCGTGCAGATCGTTGACTTCCTTGAACTTGTTGAGGTCGATGCCGATGACGGCGACCTTGCGGTTGAACCAGGCGGCCGCGTCCAGCTCCTCTTCGAGATAGCTGCTGAACTGCAGCCGGTTCGGCAGCCCCGTGAGACTGTCGTGGCGGGCAAGGAAGGTAATCTGCTCCTCGGTGTCGAGCCGCTCGGTGATGTCCTCATAGGTGCTCACCCAGCCGCCATCGGGCAGCGTGCGATGCTTGGTCAGGATCGAGCGGCCGTTGACGAGCTTTTCGACGATATCGCCGCCGCCATTGCCGACCATTTCGATCCGGTGCTTCTGGTAGAGCTCCTCGGCCTTGGTCCGGGCCATCTCGGGATCTGTGTAGATGCGGGCAAAGACGATGTCGAGGATTTCGCGGAAGGTCAGCCCCTTGCCGGCGAGTGTCTCGGAGAAGCCGAAGATCTCTCGGCAGCGACGGTTGGAGAGCAACAGCCGGTCGCTGCTGTCGAACAGGCAGATGCCCTGCGACATGTTTTCGAGCGCGACATCGAGATTGTTGCTGACTTCGGCGATACGGTCGGCGTCAAGCTTCGCCTTGGTGATGTCCTTGACGATCTTGATGAAGCCGGCGTGCTTGCCGTCGTCGTCCATGAAGGGGTCGAGCACCACGTGAGCCCAGAACCGGGATCCGTCCTTGCGATAGCGCCAGCCTTCGTTCTCGTACTTACCATCGGCCAGTGCGACCTCGAGCGCCCGCTGCGGTACGCCGTCGCGCTGATCCTCCTGCGAGTAGAAGCAGGCGAAATTCTTGCCGACGATTTCCTCGCCCTTATAGCCCTTGTTGGCCTCGGCGCCGGCGTTCCAGCTGGCGACGCGGCCGTCGGTGTCGAGCATATAGATCGCGTAGTCCTTCACGCTGCGCACGAAGCGGGCGAATTCCCGTTCGGCAGCAGCGGCGGAAAGCTCGGCATGATGGGCGAAGCCGGCGGCGATCAGCACCATCGACAGCAGGAAGAAGGCGGTGCCGGCGATGACGAAGGCAAGCAGATGCGGCTGGATCATGCCCGCATGGGTCGGCGTCAGCAGATCGGCCTCGATCGTGACCGCACCCATGGCGGTGAAATGCAACGCGACGATCCCGAGCGTCATCAGCAGGGTGGCAAGGATCTTCGCCTTCAGCGGCTTGCCGACACTGGCGATCGTGCGCAGAGCGGCGATGTCAAACAGCGAGCCGACGACCACGGAGGCGACGACCAGTGCCGCATTCCAGCGGATGCTGCCCGGCACGTCGAGCGCCGCCATGCCAAGAAAATGCATGCAGGCGACGCCGCCGCCGAGAACGAAGCCGCCAGCAATCCAGCCGAGGCGGTCCTGAACATGGGTCGCGATCAATAGGGCCGTCGTGGTGAGGATGATGGCAACGGCCAGCGACAGGCCGGTGAGATCCATCTGGTAACCGAGGACGACGCCGGGATCATAAGCGAGCATGGCGATGAAGTGGGTCGCCCAGATGCCGAAGCCGCTGGCGATGCCGGCGGCCGTCGCCCAGATCGCTTTTGCCTTGCCCGAGGAGCCGCGGGCGCGCTGCAGCAGCGTTACTGCTCCGTAACTCGCGAGAAAGCACACAAGTGCGGCCAAAACGACCAGTCTGGGATTATGCTCTACCACCAGGCATGTAAGAACCTTGAACATCGCCAATCGCCTAAATCAAATTCTGTCGGGAAACGAGACCTCTCGCCTCCACTTAAGCTGCCTGTGTTGGCGTCAGGTGATTTAAGGAAGTGATAAATCGAGGCTCTGCCGGGCAATTGCCCAGCAAGACAATAGTTTCGTCGTTAACGAATTTTGAAACCACGCCGCCTTCAAGTTGCAGCCTGCCAAAAAGCGCCGCCTGGCGTGGTTCGTCGCCTATGCTTGCGACAGCAGCGCCTTGAGGTCGGATTGGGGATCGGCGATGACGGCTCGGTCAGGATTGATGCCGCTCTCCAGCAGCTTCTTGCCGGTCACATAGGCCTTGGCGTCGTTGATCGCATCGACGGCCACCAGGCGCCCCTGCCGGAAATACCAGACCGACACGCTGCCTTCACGCTGGCCGGGCCTGACGATGGTTTCGTCGTGGCCGAGCCCGAAGCCGGCGATCTGCAGCTTGACGTCGTACTGGTCCGACCAGAACCAGGGCTTGGGATCGTAAGGGGCATCACTGCCGGCAAGGATCGCCGCGACCGCTTCGGCCTGATCGACGGCATTCTGCACCGACTCCAGCCGGATGCGCAGATCCTCGAAGGGAAGAACGGCGCAATCACCCATCGCGAAGATCGCCGGATCGGAGGTGCGGCCATGCGCGTCGACGACGATGCCGTTTGCGGTTTCGAGCCCGGCGTCGTGGGCCAGGCGATCATTGGCGGTCACGCCAATGCCGACGATGACGACATCGACCGGCAGGGTCGAGCCGTCGGAAAGCTCTGCCGCCGTGACACGGCCGTCGTCTCCGACGAGACGATTGAGGCCAGTGCCTTCGCGGATATCGACGCCGCGGCCACGGTGAATTTCCCGTACAAGGCCCGACGTCGCCGAGGAGGCAACACGCTGCAGGATGCGGTCGGCCATTTCGATGACCGTGACGTCCAGGCCGCAGGTGCGCGCGACGGCTGCCGCTTCAAGACCGATGTAACCACCACCGATGACGAGCGCGCGACGGCCGGGCTTCATCTCCTCGGCAAGGCGGTCGGCATCCCTGAAGTCGCGAACGACGAAGACACCCTCGAGATCGCCGCCGACCGAGGCCGGCAGCCGGCGCGGCGTGGCGCCGGTTGCAAAGGCCAGCACTTCATAGTCGAGCGATGTGCCATCGCTGAGCATCACGTGTTTGCCGGCCCGGTCGAGCCCGATCACGGTCGTTTCGAGGCGCACGTCGACAGCGTGCTCGCCGTACCAGGCTTCCGGCCGGTAGAGCAGGCGGTCGAGGCTCATCTCGCGCAGGAGATACTTTTTGGAGAGCGGCGGGCGCTGATAGGGCAGGCTTGCTTCGGAGGCGACGATGGTGATCGGCCGCTCGTCCTTGAGCGCACGGAGCTTCGCAACCAGAGCAAAGGCGGCCTGACCGCCACCGACAACAACAAGCCTTCCGGACACGCTTCCCACCTGCCTTTATTCATCTGTACAACAAGGCCTAGCCTTCCGCCCGAGCTTCGTCAACTCTGGCACAGGCCACGCCGTTTGCTATTCCTTGCGCGGCACGTCCATGCCCTTTTGAGCCGCCGGGCGCGACAGGCCGCGCTCGACCCAAGCCATCACCTTGGGGAAGCTCTTGTAATCCAGGACCTCGGCACCGCCATAGAATCTGCGCGCGCCTTCGACCCAGGGATAGGTGGCGATGTCGGCGATCGTGTAATCGTCGCCCATCAGCCATTGCCGCCCTTCAAGGCGGGTTTCAAGCACGCCGAGCAGCCGCTTGGCTTCGTCACGGTAGCGCTCGACGGGGTAGGAATTGTTGGCGACCTTGTCGGCGGCGAACTTGAAGAAGTGACCGAACTGGCCGAACATCGGACCGACGCCGCCCATCTGGAACATAACCCAGGCGATCGTTTCGTAGCGGCCGGCCGCGTCGGCAGGCAGCAGCTTGCCGGTCTTTTCAGCGAGATAGATGAGGATCGCGCCGGACTCGAACAGCCCGATTGGCTTTCCATCCGGGCCGTTGGGATCGATGATCGCCGGGATGCGGCCGTTGGGGTTGAGCGAGACGAACTCCGGCGACTTCTGGTCATTGGTATCGAAGGCGATGCGGTGCGGTTCGTAGGGCAGGCCCAGCTCTTCGAGCGCGATCGAAACCTTCACGCCGTTCGGCGTCGGCAGCGAATAGAGCTGGATGATATCAGGGTTTTTCGCCGGCCAGCGCTTGGTGATCGGAAAGGCGGACAGATCGGCCATGAAGGTCTCCTGGAACGGAACAGCGGGAAGCGGCAGAGACGCCGCACGCACACTTACATAGGAGCGGAGGGCGCGCCTTTTGAGGGCCCTACTTTATTTTTGTAACCGGCGGGATCGTCAAGACCGCGCCTGCTCCGTTCGCAGCGTCAAAGGACGCTACGAACGGCCGCGATAATCCGTGCCACGACCGGATCGCCGTCGTGAGCCGCCTTGCGCGCCCGAACCAGGCAAGCTTCGGAACGCAGGATCACGCCATCGGTGAGTATCTTCAGGTGGTTTGCCTTCAACGTCGAACCGGTCGAGGTGATGTCGACGATGATGTCGGCGGAACCAGAGGCCGGCGCGCCTTCGGTCGCCCCGAGGCTTTCGACGATGCGGTAAAGCTGGATGCCGTGGCTGCCCGAGAAATGGTTCTGCGTCAGCCGCCAGTACTTGGTGGCGATCGCCAGACGGCGACCATGGCGGGCACGGAAATCGGCGGCAACGTCGCCAAGGTCGGCCATGGTGTCGACGTCGTACCAGACCTCAGGCACCGCGACGACGACGTCGGCATGACCGAAGCCGAGACGGGCGCAGAACTCGACGCGCGCATCGGCGTTGGCAAGCCCCTCGCGCACCAGGTCTTCGCCGGTTACGCCGAAATCGATTGAGCCGTTGCCGAGCTCTCGCGAGATTTCCGACGCCGAAAGGAACGCAATCTCCACATCATCAGCACCTTCGACGCGGCCGCGATAGGAGCGGTCGTTGCCGACGGCAACGATCTTCAGGCCGGCGCGTTCGAAGATCGCCGAAGCGTCATCCTTCATCCGCCCCTTGGACGGCAAGGCGATAGTGATGGTCATTGGGCGCCTCCTTCAGAGGCAATCGCCTTTTCGATGCGGTCGAGCCAGAGCGAGAAGCCGACGGCCGGGATATGCTCGCGGGCGCCGAGCAGAGTCAGCAGCCGATCGAAGCGGCCGCCGCCGGCAAGGACGGCATGCGTTCCGGCAAGCTCAACCTCGAAAACCAGGCCGGTATAATAGTCGAGAGGACGACCAAAGGCCGCTCGATAACGAATGGCGCCGATGTCGGAACCGGTCTTGCCAAGGGCGGCGACGCGGGC
Source organism: Ensifer sp. EB106-05-01-XG146 (assembly GCF_058791875.1). NCBI lineage: Bacteria > Pseudomonadati > Pseudomonadota > Alphaproteobacteria > Hyphomicrobiales > Rhizobiaceae > Ensifer > Ensifer sp. EB106-05-01-XG146. The sequence goes on along the minus strand of NZ_JBYTDX010000001.1, from coordinate 467,440 downwards.
ATCGAAACGGGCGAGCGCGTCATCGATCTTGAGGCCGGATTTCTGCGCGAAAGCGAAGAGTGCGGCCGGCGCATCGGCAAGCGGCACGTCGAGCGCCAGAAACGCGGCGACCTGATCCAGCGTCCTGCGGTCGAGCCGCGTGTTCGCCAGTTCCATCTTCTCCTTCAGCCGGCGCGCAATATCCTGCGGCGAACGGCTAGCGTTGGTCGAATAGCCGGTCGCTTCCATCGTTGCGGCGACATGCGCGACGAGACGGTCCTCGTCTTCGAGCAGGCCGTCCATCGACAGCCGCACGACTTCAGGACCGAAGACGCCGACCGTGCGCGGATGGGCGAGCTCGATCAGAAGCTTCTGCAGGTGCTTCTGGTCGCCGAAGGCGTGGATCAGCCGCTTCTGCCAGCCAGCCGGCAGGCCACAGGCGCCGACGACGGCTTCAAACACGGCCTGGTCGCCAAGCGTCACGCTGAGAGACCGGTCCGGCACCCGGTTGGCGACGATGCGCATCGCGTCAGAGACGGCGCGCGCATCGGCTGCCGCCGTATCGGTGTCGCCAAGATCCTCGATGCCGGCCTGGTAGAATTCGTTGCCGCCTTCGCGGCGCTGGCGGAAGACCTCGCCGAGATAGGCATAGCGCTTCGGCGTTCCGGTCACCGCCTCGATATGGCGGAGACAGACGGGAATGGTGAATTCCGGCCGCAGGCACAGGCTCTCGCCGGTCTCGCTCTCGGTCATGAAGATGCGGCGGCGCAGATCCTCGCCGGCCATGGCGAGGAAAGGCTCGGCCGGCTGGATCACCGGAGTGTCGACACGCAGCGCGCCGAGGCTTTCGAAGTCGGCAAGCAGCGCATCGGCAAAGGCTGGCAGATTGATGAGGGCCATAGTCGTCAGCCCCTTGCCCGATCCTCGGCCTGTGCCGCCAGCATCTCGCGCACCTTTTCGACCAGTTCGGCCGTCGGCACGGAAACCTGGGCCACGCGCGCCTCGCGCCAGGCCGCATTGTCCTCGATCTCACCCGACAGGCGCTTGCCCTCGATCAGATCCTTGATCTGCACGACACCGGCGGCGCGCTCGTCGCCACCCTGGATGATGGCGAGCGGCGAACCACGGCGGTCGGCATATTTCAGCTGATCGCCAAAGTTCTTCTTGTTGCCCTGGTACATTTCGGCGCGGATCCCGGCATGGCGGAGCTGCTGGACGAAACGCTGGTAATGGCCCATCGCCTCGATGTCGCGGTCCATGACGCAGACGACAACAGGCGCGAGCACGTCAGATGCACCGAGCTTGCCGAGGTTCTTCAGCGCCGTCATAAGGCGGGAAACGCCGATCGAGAAACCGGTCGCCGGGACCGGCTGACCCATGAAACGCGACACGAGACCGTCGTAGCGACCACCACCGCCGACCGAACCGAAGACGACCTTTTCGCCCTTCTCGTTGGTGACGGCAAACTGCAGCTCGGCCTCGAAGACGGGGCCGGTATAATATTCGAGACCACGCACGACCGAGGGGTCGATCTTGATGCGGTCAGCCTCGTAGCCGGCGCTCAGGACCAGGCTGCGGATGGTGTTGAGTTCCTCGACACCTTCGCCGCCTTTGGCGGTACCTGAAACGAGCGCCGCCAGTTCGTCGGCACTTTCGGCATAATTCTGGATGCCGACGAAGAACAGGACCTTGTCGATCTGCTCGCCATTGAGGCCCGCACCCTTTGTGAAGTCGCCGCTTTCGTCCTTGCGGCCTTCGCCGAGCAGGAGCCTGACGCCTTCGGGGCCGAACTTGTCGAGCTTGTCGATGGCGCGCAGCACCGTCAGGCGGGCATTGACCTTGTCGTCGCCGCCAAGACCGATCGCCTCCATGACGCCGTCGAGCACCTTGCGGTTGTTGACGCGGATCACGTAGTCGCCGCGCGCAATGCCAAGGGCTTCCATGGTGTCGGCCATCATCATGCACATTTCGGCGTCCGCCTGGACGCCGGCGGCACCGACGGTGTCAGCATCGAACTGCATGAACTGGCGGAAGCGGCCCGGGCCAGGCTTCTCGTTGCGGAAGACGTAGCCGGCGCGATAGGTGCGGAACGGCAGCTGGATCTCGTTGAAGTTCTCGGCGACGTGACGGGCGAGCGGCGCCGTCAGGTCGTAGCGCAGAGACATCCACTGATCGTCGTCATCGGTCAGCGAGAAGACGCCTTCGTTCGGCCGGTCGCTGTCGGGCAGGAACTTACCGAGCGCATCGGTGTATTCGAACAGCGGTGTTTCGACCGGGTCGAAACCATAATGCTCGTAGACCGCCCGGATCTTGCCGATCATTTCGTCCGTCGCGCGGATATCGGCAGCGGAGCGATCGACGAAGCCGCGCGGAAGACGCGCCTTGAGCTTCTGCGGTTTCTTCTGTTTCTCGGTCATGGGAGCATTCCGGACTGTCTCTTGTTGGCTGCTTTCCCTATCGGATCAAGTGGGGGGCGGCAAGGGTTTGCACCGCGCAAAGCGTTCGCCCGGGCCATGCGCCGGCGCTTTGCGTCAAAGCCTGGCACGGGTGAGCTTCGCGTCATCGGGATCGACACGCACCATCGCGACGCGTCGGGGAGGACTTGACCTCAACCACAAGGCGCATTAGACGATATGCAATCACTAAAAGTTTATCGCCTGACCGATCGACGACGTTCCGGCTGCACCGATGATCGTCTATCTTCGCGGCCAAGGGCCGAGTACCTACAAACGAGTTTTCGATGCAATGACTGCATCGGGAAAACACTTCAATGGCAAACAACGCATCGAAGCGCCTTGCGGCAGTGGCGGTCTCCGGTAACGAGACATCACGTCCGCGCGGCGAGAAGAAGGGCATCATGTTGAGGTTCATGACACCTGGCTCGGGAGCCATCCAACCCGGGCACCTCGGGGCGCATTCGGCCTGGATGGACCACCTCGATGAAAGCGACTATTTCGTGGAGACATGGCGCTGCGATCTGGCCAGCGGCGTCTTTCATCTGGGCGAGCGAACCGCCGCCCTGCTCGGCGCTTCCAACCGCTCCTGCGGCATCGTCGATCTGGTGCGTGCCTATGACAGCCGGGATCGCGTGACAGTGCTCAACATCCTCGAGCAGGCAACCGCGTCGCCGTCTTCGTTCTGCTTCACGGCGCTCGTGCGCTTGCCAAGTTTGAAGGCGGCACAGCTTTTCTGCGTCGGCCGGTCGTCGCTCGACGCGTCCACCGGCGAAAACATGCTGCAGGGCATTTTCGCCTTTCCGCGCGAGCGTCCGGCGCTTGACGCCTGAACGGACGGGTTGAATCCGCAGCCAGCCCTTCCCTAGATTGATGGAGTGCCAAGAGGCCGGCCACGGCCGGCCTCTTGGCACGAGACATCAGATAAGGAAGGAAACACCATGTCGCTGAAACCGCTGATCGCCGCCCTCGCGCTTTCCGCCTGCCTCGGCTTTCCTGCGTTGGCAGAGGAGTCCGGACACGGCAGCATGCACCATGGAGCGACCGAAACCGCGATGCCGAAGGGCGACAATTCGCCTTCGAGCAAAGCCTTCGCCGAAGCCAATGCCCGCATGCACAAGGACATGGACATCACCTACACCGGCAAGGCGGACATCGACTTCGTGCGCGGCATGATCGCCCACCATCAGGGCGCGATCGACATGGCGAAGGTGGAGCTCGAATACGGTAAGGACGAAACGCTGCGCAAGCTGGCCGAAGAGGTCATCAAGGCGCAGGAAGGCGAGATCAGGACGATGAAGGCGTGGCTCGCCAAGAACGGCGGCTGAACCCGCAGTCCCAACGCCACCGGCAAACACCCGTCGTCAGGCAGACGACGGGCGCACTCATCAGGCGACGCGGGCCTGGGGCCTTGCAAGCTTGCCACGCAACTCCTCGACGACCGTGCGGCAGTGGCAGCCTTCGATGTGATCGTTGACGAGGCCCATGGCCTGCATGAAGGCGTAGATCGTCGTCGGGCCGACGAAGGTCCAGCCGCGCTTCTTCAAATCCTTGGAAATGCGGGTCGAGGTCGGGGTCGTCGGATTGGCGACGATCGCTTCATAGGTCACCACCTGCGGACGCTCGGCTGCCTGCGGCTCATAGGACCAGAAATAGGCCGCCAGCGAACCGAACTCTTGCCTCAGTTCCTGGGCGCGGCGCGCGTTGTTGATCGTCGAGACGATCTTGCCGCGATGACGCACGATGCCTGTATCGGCAAGGCAACGCTCGATTTCCGCGTCGCCGAATTTTGCGACCGCGTCGAAATCGAAACCGGCGAAGGCGGCGCGAAACGCCTCGCGCTTGCGCAGGATCGTTAGCCAGGACAGGCCGGACTGGAAACCTTCCAGGCAGATCTTCTCGAAAAGCCGGCGGTCGTCGGTGACCGGGCGCCCCCATTCCTCGTCATGGTAGCGACGATAATCGTCGAGATTGCCCTGCCAGGCGCAACGCAAAAATCCGTCCTCACCGATCACAATGCCCTTGGCCGTCATCGCCCTCTTTGCTCCATCCTGCTCATTTTCCTGCCTTTACCATTTGCAAACCAGATTCCTAAAGCAGCGGATAACCCTACCCAAAGCTTTATCGGCGCCATCGGCTTTTAACGAGGCACCGTTTACCATTCGGTCGCCCTCCAAATGACACGATTGCCCCCATTGCCAAGGCGCAACCCGTCCGTTCGAGCATTCCGCTCACCGGCAGACTGCGCCCCCTTCAGTGATTTTCGGCGAAAGGTAGCGAGTCCGTCCGATGTTGAAAAAGTCTCTTCTTATAGCCGCCTCTCTTCTGACCCTCGTGGCTGGCCCGGCCGGAGCACAGGACCGGTATCAGAACAGGCCGCCCGTCGTCGTCAGTCCCGACCTCACCGCCCCCTGGGTGATGCAGCTCGGCGGACAGCAGGCGCGCACGCGGCAGGTGATCTACCGGCAGCAGATTCCGCAGGCCACCCGAAAACAGTTCTATCAGCAGGGACAGGTCGCGAAACCTCAGGTCAAGCGCCGCGCCGTCAATCCGCTGATCCAGCCGGCCAATGCCATGCGCGCCCAGCGGCCGGTGAAATCGAAATTCGACCCGCAGTACCTGCCGCAGACGGTCGCCTATGAGAGCAAGGAAAAGCCGGGCACGATCGTCATCGATACCAACAACCGCTTCCTCTATCTGGTGACCGGCAACGGTGAGGCACGGCGCTATGGCGTCGGTGTCGGCAAGCCGGGCTTCGAATGGGCCGGCGCCCACAAGGTCACCCGCAAGGCGGAATGGCCGAGCTGGACGCCGCCGCAGGAGATGATCGCCCGCGAGGCGGCCAAGGGCCATTACCTGCCGGCGCGCATGGACGGCGGCCCGGAAAATCCGCTCGGCGCACGCGCCATGTATCTCGGCTCGACGCTCTACCGCATCCACGGCACCAACGCGCCCTGGACGATCGGCTATGCCGTTTCCTCCGGCTGCATCCGCATGCGCAACGAAGACGTTGTCGATCTTTACGAGCGCGTGAAAGTGGGGACGAAGGTTATCGTCATCTAATTGCAGCACTGCATAGAATATTCCCCTCTCCTCACCCGTGTTGCTGTTGCCTATGCGTGATTTTCAGGCAACAGCAGCGTAAGGACAGGCAAGTTTTGTGATCACGTTTGATCTACGGGATGTATCGCGGGCTTGAACTTCGATGCGTTTTGAATAGCCTGCCTGCAACGAGGGTTTAGAGGGAATCGTAAATGAAGCGTCATGCCAGCAAAGTGGTCGCAATCGCGATTGCGACCAGCACTATTCTTGTGGCCGCCAGCGCCTCGGCTTTCACGCCGGCGCCCGTAGCAGGCCCCAAGATCCAGTCGTCAGACATTGTACTCGTGGCCACTCCGAAGAAGCCGGCAAAACAATACTGGCGCACCAAGGTTCGCTTCCGCACCGACGAAGCCCCCGGCACGATCATCGTCGATACCAACAACAAGTTTCTCTACTACATCGACGGCCCGAACCGCGCGACGCGCTACGGCATCGGCGTCGGCCGGGACGGCTTCGGCTGGTCGGGTGTCGTGAAGGTTGGCCGCAAGGCCGAATGGCCGACCTGGACGCCGCCGGCCGAAATGCGCCGCCGCGAGGCCGCCAAGGGTCGCATCCTGCCGATCACCCAGGAAGGCGGCATCGACAACCCGCTCGGCGCCCGCGCCATGTATCTCTACAAGGGCGGCCGCGACACGATCTTCCGTATCCACGGCACCAACCAGCCCTGGACCATCGGCCAAAACATGTCTTCCGGCTGCATCCGCATGATGAACGAGGACGTGGAGCATCTCTACGACCGCGCCGACGTCGGCACGAAGGTCATCGTCATCGGCCCCGGCAGCAAGGCCGGCGACACCTATTTCGACGATCGCGGCGTCGACATCTTCCGCCAGATCTTTGGCGGCTGAGGACGCCGAAACTTCCACCCACCAGAAAGGCCGGCTCCCGAAAGGTGGCCGGCCTTTTGCTTTGCCTCAGAGCCCCTCAGGCTTTGCCCCGCCATAGGCCCAGTCGAGCAATTCGACCGTATGCAGGATGGGGATTTTGGTGCCGCTGGCGATCTGGGTGATGCAGCCGATGTTGCCGGTCGCGATCGCATCCGGCTTCGTCGCCTCGATGTTCTTCACCTTGCGCGCCTTCAGCTTGGCCGAGATTTCCGGCTGCAGGATGTTGTAGGTACCGGCCGAACCGCAGCAGAGATGGCCCTCGGCCGGATCGCGCACGACGAAGCCGGCGCGCTTCAGAAGCTGCTTCGGCGCAAGCGTGATCTTCTGGCCGTGCTGCATCGAACAGGCGGAATGGTAGGCGAGCGTCATGCCGCGCGCCTCCTGTTCCGGCAGGTCGAGGGTCGCCAGATACTCGGTGATGTCCTTGGCCAGCGCCGAGACCCGTGCGGCCTTTTCCGCATAGGCGGGATCGAGCCTGAGCATGTGGCCGTAGTCCTTGATCGTCGTTCCGCAGCCCGAAGCGGTGATGACGATGGCGTCGAGTCCACCTTCGTCGGCGACCTTGAGCCAGGCATCGACGTTGCGGCGCGCGGCTTCGAGCGCCTGGTTCTCGCGGCCCATGTGATGCACCAGCGCGCCGCAGCAGCCCTCGCCAGCCGAAACGACCACCTCCACACCAAATCGTGTCAGAAGCCGGATCGTCGCCTCGTTGATTTCCGGCTTCAGCACGGGCTGGGCGCAGCCGCTGAGCAGCGCAACGCGGCCGACACGCTTGTCCTTGGGCGCATGAACGCCGGGTGTGGCCGAAGCCGAGGGCTCCGCCACGACGGCGGGCGCCAGATCGAGCATCACGCCAAAGGTTTTCAGGAAGGCGACGCGCTTCATCAGTCCGGCGAGCGGTCGGGCAAGGCCGGCTGCCTTCAGCGACAGGCGGAAGCGCTGCGGATAGGGCAGCACGGCTGCGAGCACGGAACGCGCCAGCCGGTCCTTGAACGGGCGGCGATAGGTGTTTTCGATATGCACGCGGGCATGGTCGACGAGATGCATGTAGTCGACGCCGGAGGGACAGGTGGTGGTGCAGGCGAGGCACGACAGACAGCGGTCGATATGGGTGACCGTTTCCTTGTCAGCCGCCCGGCCGTTCTCCAGCATGTCCTTGATGAGATAGATACGCCCACGCGGGCTATCGAGCTCGTCGCCGAGCGTAACATAGGTCGGACAGGTCGCGGTGCAGAAGCCGCAATGCACGCACTTGCGCAGAATGGCCTCGGATTCGGCCACGTGCGGATCGGCGAGCTGCTCGGCGGTAAAATTGGTCTGCAAGTGCGAACTCCACTCTTCGTCCTGCGGAACCGGGCGCTTCGCGCCGCGGTCGATTGCAACATTCTGTTTTCAGCTTCCTTCGACCTTGCCGGTCTCCGGTTGCATACCGGCCTAAACCATCCAGCCCTCGGGATTGGTAATCGGCTCTTCGCGCGCGGCCCTTTGCAGGCCGACGACGCAGCGCACGACGATCCAGACGGCGGTGGCGATGAAGCCGAGGATGCCGACAAGCACCACCGTCAGCAACAGCGAGATCAACAGGAACAGCAGCGATATCCAGAAGGTCCGGATCGCCCAGACATAGTGCGTCTGGACCCACGGCGCGCCCTTGCCACGATTGAGATAGGCCATGACGACGCCGATGATCGGCGTGATGCCCACCGCAAACCCGACGAGATAAAGGACATAGATCACCTGCACATTGATCTTGCCCGGCTCCAGCCAGCGATCGGTCTCCCGGGAGAACGGTGTCTGCGGACCCTTATCGCTCATGCTTGTCTCTCCTGTTCCCTTGCGAATGCGCTCAGGAAATCGCGGCCATGCGGCCGGGATTGAAGATCCGGTGCGGGTCGAACTTCGCGCGCACGCGCTCGCTCAACTGTGCCACGGGCAAGGGTTGCGGTTCAAACGATGAAACGGCCTGACGGTAGCTGTCATCGGCCCTGACGAGGGTCGCGTGGCCGCCACCGAGAACCTTGATGTAACGGCGCACCAGTTCCGCCTCCGGATCGGCCTCCATGCGCAACCATACGAGACCGCCCTGCCAGTCGTAGAAAGCGTCGACGCCGGTCTGCAGCCGCAGTGCTGCTACCAGTTGATGGCCAAGCGACGGGGCGACGGACGCGCGCCAGAGCGGCTTCCTGGTACCGTCGGCATAGGGTTTGACGTCGCGGATCTCCGTCCAAAGCCTTGCTGTTTGCGATGCATCAAGCCGCGTCACCGCGCCGAAGCGGCCGACTGCCTTTGTCAGCTTTTCAGCCCTGATCGCAACGGATGCCTCCAGCCCTTCGAGCCTGAGCACGGTGGCTGCACCATCCGGAAGGTTGCCATCCAGGAACCGTCCGCGCACGCTCTCCGGCAGATGCGCCGCGCCGGAAACCTCAGTTGTCTGCGCCATTGCCTCGGCCATGACCGCCGCCGCCTCGGCATCATTGAGCCCGGAGACGACGATGGTCTCCGACGCCGGCGGCAGCGGCAGGACGCGGAAGGTGACTTCGGTGAGGATGCCGAGCGTGCCATGCGAGCCAGCCAAAAGCTTGACCAGATCGAGACCGGTGACGTTCTTCATCACACGCCCGCCGGCCTTGATTGCCTCGCCCTCGCCGTTGACGAAACGCACACCGAGCAGGCTGTCGCGGGCGGCACCGGCGACATAGCGCCTGGGGCCGGATACATTGGCGGCAAAGACCCCGCCGATCGTCGGCTCACCCGAGGAGGCGAAGATCGGCCGGTGATCCATCGGCTCGAAGGCGAGCATTTGCCGGTTTTCGGCCAATGCCTCGCCGATCTCGCGCAGTGGCGTTCCCGCAAGCGCGGTAATCGTCATTTCGGCCGGATTGTAGCTGACGATGCCGGAAAGGCGGCGGGTCGACAGCACCCGATCGGCGCGCACAGGATTGCCGAGGCCGGAGCGCGTGTTGCCGCCGATCACTACGAGCGACGCCTTGTCCGCCGCCATGGCGCGAACGACGGTCGCAATCCCCTCTTCGCTGGCCGGTTCGAAATGCACGATCATGCGGCGGGACGCCCTTTAAGAGGGAAGACCTTGGACGGGTTCAGGATCCATTGCGGATCGAAGGCGGCGCGCGCCGCCATCTGCTGGTCGAGGTCGATCTGGTTGTACTGATGCAGCATGAGATCCCGTTTTTCGATGCCGACACCATGCTCGCCGGTGAGGCAGCCACCCGCGTCGACGCAAAGCTTCAGGATATCGTTCCCGGCAGCCTCGGCGCGCGCCGCATCCTCCGGGTCGTTGATGTTGTACAGGATCAGCGGATGCATGTTGCCGTCGCCGGCGTGGAAGACATTGGCGACGCGCAGGCCGTAGCTCGCGACGATCTCACCGGTGCGGGCAAGCACATGGGAGAGTTGGCTGAGCGGCACGGTGCCGTCCATGCAGATATAGTCGGCGATGCGGCCGGTGGCGCCGAAGGCGGATTTCCGGCCTTTCCAGATCGCCGCCGCTTCCATGGCCGACTGGCATTCCTTGATAGTCGCGACCCCGTGACGGCGCGCGACCGCGACGATGCTCGCGAGCATCGCATCCATCTCCGGCTCGGAGCCTTCGACCTCGACGATCAGTAGCGCTTCGACATCGAGCGGGTAGCCGGCGTGGGCGAAGGCTTCGCAGATCTCGATCGCCGGCTTGTCCATGAACTCGATCGCGACGGGAATGATGCCGGAACCGATGACATCAGCGACGCAGGCGCCGGCCGCCTCCGACGAGGCAAAGCCGAAGAGCACCGGGCGGGCTCCCTCCGGTTTGGCGATCAACCGCACCGTCGCCTCGGTGACGATACCGAGCTGGCCTTCCGAGCCGCAGACGAGGCCAAGCAGATCATAGCCCGCCGCATCCAGCGCCTTGCCGCCGAGATCGACGACGGTGCCATCGAACAGCACCATCTTCACGCCGAGCAGATTGTTGGTGGTGACACCGTATTTCAGGCAATGAGCACCGCCGGAATTCATGCCGATGTTGCCGCCGATCGTGCAGGCGAGCTGCGAGCTCGGGTCGGGTGCATAAAAGAAGCCATCGGCGGAAACCGCCTCGGAGATGTTGAGGTTGGTAACGCCCGCCTGAACGGTGGCGGTGCGATTGAAAAGGTCGACATCGAGGATGCGCGACATCTTCGAGAGGCCGATGACGACCGCATCCTCTTGTGGGATGGCACCGCCCGAAAGCGAGGTACCGGCCCCGCGCGGCACGACCGGAACGCCGTAGCGGCTGCAGTATTTCAGGAGCGCGGCCACCTGTTCGGTGGTTTCCGGCAAGGCGACCGCCAGGGGCATGCGGCGATAGGCGATGAAGGCATCGGTCTCGAACGGTTTCAGTCCGCGCTCGTCGCTGATCAGACAGCCCTCGGGCAGGAGGTCCGAGAGGTCGGCGATAATCTCGCGGCGCCGGGCGATAACCTCTGGTTTCGGCTGCAGAAAACCGATTGTCTCCGCCATCAGCTCCTCCCGCCGCATATCGATTGGTTCATTTTCTTTACCACTAGGACAGAGGCCTCGCAAATGCTATTGAGCTTTTCCGTTTTGGAAATAATGGCAACGATTGATGACGAATTTAGGCGATCTTGAGATTTTTGCACGGGTCGTTTCCACCGGCAGTATGTCGGCAGCGGGGCGGGCGCTGGGGTTTTCCCCAGCTGTGATCTCCAAGCGCATCAAGAGACTCGAAGACCGGCTCGGCACGCGCCTCCTTCAACGCACGACGCGCCAGATTTCGCTGACGGAAGCCGGCCAGGGCTTCTACGACCGGGTGCTCGGCATTCTGACCGGCATCGAGGAGGCGGAAGCCTATGCGTCGGGCCGCTCGTCGCATGCGCTCGGGGTGCTGCGGATATCGGCGCCCACCTCCTTCGGCCGCATGCACATCGCGCCGCATCTGACCAAGTTCATGAAGGACCATCCGGATCTGAAATTGCACATCGTGCTGACGGACGAATTCACCGACATCGTCGCGGAAGGCTTCGACATGGCGGTCCGGATCGGCGAACTGGTGGATTCGTCGCTCGTCGCCCGTAAGCTTGCCCCCGTCCGCCGGCTGCTCTGCGCCTCGCCGGACTACATCGCCCGCAACGGCGCACCGAAAGAGATCGGCGACCTCGCCAACCACCTCTGCCTGCCGGCGCATAACAACGACAATTGGAAGCTCGAAGGGCCGGAGGGCGCGCTGGTCTGGCACCCGGAAGGGCCGCTCGTCACCAATTCCTCGGAGATTGTGCGCGCCGCCGTCATCGCCGGCGCCGGCGTTGCACTGCGCTCCACCTGGGATATCGGCCCGGAATTGCGCAGCGGCCAGCTGGTGCAGGTGCTACCGCAATGGGAAGGTTCGAAGCAGCTGACGCTTTCGGCCGTCTACCCAAGCCGCCAGTTCCTCCCGGCCAAGGTGCGCCTCTTCATCGACTATCTCGCCGAACTCTACGGACCGATCCCCTATTGGGAGCAGTAGGCGAACCGGCCTGGCATCTTTGTTTTCCGCAATTCCGGACGCAAAACCGCTGCACACTTTTGCTGGAATTGCTTACTTATGCTCGCTGTCCTCGTGGTGGCGGCGAATGCGGCGCACGATCAGCCAGACCCCGGCAACGGCGAAGGGCACGGCAAGCCCGGTCAGGAGACCGGGATCGATCGGCAGCTCGTGGCTGACCGCCTTGGCGAGATAGCCGAACAGCCCGACCACGTAATAGGAGATGGCGGCGACCGACAGGCCTTCGACGGTCTGCTGCAGGCGCAACTGCAACCTGGCGCGCCGATCCATCGAGTTCAGAAGCGCGCTGTTCTGCCGTTCAAGCTCGACATCGACCCAGCTTCGAAGCAGCGCCGTGGCGCGGGCGAGCTTGCGCGACAGGTTCGCCTGGCGCTCCTCGACCGACTGGCAGGTGCGCATGGCCGGCGCCAAACGTCGTTCGAGGAAGGTGCCGATGGTCTCGTAGCCCGGCACCGGCGTTTCGGCGAGCGTGCGGATGCGCTCCTGGACGATGCCGTAATAGGCGCGGCTGGCGCCGAAGCGATAGAGGCTGAGCGCGGCACCGGCCTCGAGATCGGCCGCGAGCCGAGTGATTTCGGCCAACATGTCGTCGGCCTCCTCGCGCACGTTTTCCTTCATGCGCTGGGTCACCGCCGTCAACCCGTCCTCCGTCCGGCGGATTTCCGGCGACAGCGACTGCGCAAGCGGCAGGCCCATCATCGCCAGCGTCCGGTAGGTTTCGATATCGAGCAAGCGCTGGACGAGAGCGCCGGTACCGGCTTCCGTCATGCCGCGATCGATCACCAGGATCTGCGTCAGGCCGTCACCGTTCTGGCGGAAGTCGGTGACGATCACCGCCTGGCCGTTCTTGGTCTCGCTGTAACAGAGGCTCGTCGGATCGAAGAGGCCGATGGCCTCGCGTGTCTCGGGCGTATCCGGCCGGATCTCCAGGCGGATGCCCGAGATCAGAGACCCGGGCGGCGAAAAGCCGTCGCCGAACGGATGGATCGGTACATCGCCGCCGAATTTCTCCGGCGGCGGCGCGTCCCAGAAATAGGTGGAGAATTCGGTATGACGCTCCCAGCGCAGCGTGCCCTGCCCCCAAGGCATCGCGTGATGGTTGGCGTCACGGCCGGGCGGCGCGATGCCGCGGGCCCGCGAAAGCTCCGACAGCACGGCGTGATCGACGATCGAGCCACCATCTGTCAGGAAGGCGAGCTGAAAGATCACCCGCGGCGTGGTCACCAGCGCATAGGGGCGCGAATGAACCTCGCCCAAGGCCAAAGCGCGCATCGGCGCCACCGGAAATGCAAAACTACCCTTTGCCATGAAGCGCCTTGTCCCCCTCACGCGTTCATCACAACTTTCTTATCAACGGAAAGAGCAAAAGAACAAAGGACGCATTGCCGCAGTTTGACTTTTGTCAGTCGCAACCAATCGGACGCACCCAAGTGGACAATCAAATTGACCACTTTGCGCGACCTGCCTAGATTGCGGCGCTGACAGGAGGAGGCGCTGAGCATCGACGCTCCTTCCGCCCTCGCCGCATGCAAACCGACCACATTCGCGATTTCGGACGAACCCGGGCCGAAATCCTCGTGATCTGGAGACCAGACGTGACCAAAGACCAGATCGACCTTTTCGCCCGTATCAGCCATAGCCGCACGGCGGACGAGGTCGTGCAGCAGATCGAGCTTTTGATCCTCGAAGGCGTATTGCGGGACGGCGACCGTCTGCCTGGCGAGCGGGAACTCTCCAAGCGCTTCGACGTGTCACGGCCGATCCTGCGCGAGGCGCTGAAGGAACTCGAAGGGCGCGGCCTGGTCGAAAGCCGCCACGGCGGTGGCACCTTCGTCGCCGACGTCGTCGGGCAGATCTTCTCCAGGCCGCTGATCGATCTCATTGCGCGCCATCACAAGGCGACCCAGGACTACCTCGAATACCGGCGCGAGCTCGAAGGCTTGACCGCGGAACTCGCCGCCACCCGCGCCACGGATTACGACCGGGACATCCTGACACGGATCATCGAGCGCATGCGCAGAGCGCACGCCGCCGGCGATTTTGACGCCGAACTCGAAGCCGATATCGAGCTGCACCAGGCGATCGGCGAAAGCGCCCACAACATCATTCTCCTGCACACGCTGCGCGCCTGCTACCGGCTGCTCCAGCAGGGCATATTCTTCCATCGCAATTCGGTCTTCGATGCGCCGGGGGCGCGCGACCGGCTTCTTGTGCAGCACGAAGCGATCTACGAGGCGATCATGGCAAGGGATCCGGCGAAGGCGAAAGCCGCCTCCCAGAGCCATATCGACTTCGTCGCCGCCGCCACCCGCGAGGCGGAACGCACCGGAGAATGGAACCGCATCGCCCGACTGCGCATGCAGCAGCGCGACCGCGCGAACTGACAGATCGGGCCCGCGCCCGACCCCCGGCTCTACCCTGCAGCCGCCTCTCCGGTCGGAATCAATCGCCCTTGCGATCTCGAACCGTTCCACCCCGAAACCAATCGTGATCCGACGACAACGTATGGCTGTCGGTCGGTTTGCAAATATGCCGCGAAAACACCATATCCTGTCGTATCCGGACCACAGTTCTGCGCAAAGCAAACCGCATATCCGGCTGCCGAATGCCCGCGACATTTACACGCTGCAGGACGCTGCCATACTGGTCGGCAAAGCAATTAAAGCCACTGATTCGCCGAGAGGAGCACAGACGACCTTGAACTTCTTGAACAGGCTCGCATCGGATGTCCAATTGATGCTGCGTCGACCGGCGCGCATGCAGTATGCCGCGCTCTGCTATCGGATCCGCAAGAAGACCAAGGCCCTCGAAATCCTCCTGATCACCAGCCGCGATACCGGCCGCTGGGTCATTCCCAAGGGATGGCCGATGCAGGGCAAGCGCGCCCATGAAGTGGCCGAGCGCGAAGCCTACGAGGAAGCCGGCGTCAAGGGGCATGTGCAGAAGGCGACCGCCGGCTACTATCTCTACCAGAAGCGCATGGATCACGGGCTGAAGATTTCGGTCAAGGTGCAGGTGCACGCGTTGGAAGTCGACGATCTCTGCAAGCACTTCCCCGAGGAAGGGCGCCGACAGCTCGAATGGGTCGACTACAAGGAAGCGGCCTCGCGGGTTGCCGAACCGTCTCTGAAAGATCTCATCCTTGCCTTCGGTGAACGCATGGGGAGCGCGTCGAGCCCGATGCCGAAGGCTGTGAACGGCTAGCCTTTTCAAGCATTCCAAGAGCATTCGACGCCGCCAGACGCGGGTTCCCGGCCTGCGCCATACGGATGTCCATCAAATCCACTTGAATGCGTGTCGCTGTGGCCTTAGTGGCCGTCGTGACAATGGAGTTCCAGGTAGTGGCACAGCCGCGCATACGCCTCGCAAAACAAACGATAGACAAAGACCTCGACAAGCTCAGCCTTGCCGAAGAGGCGTCGCAACATGTCAAGCGCAGCCTTGCGGCACCTGCGCTCGCCGGGCTGTTCCTGCTCTTGAGCATGGCCTTCGCCGCGAGCTTCGTGACGAGCTCCGCCAGCGCGCCGATCATCATCGCGGCGGCTGCCATTGCCGGCTACATGGCCATGAACATCGGCGCGAACGACGTGACCAACAACGTTGGCGCCGCAGTCGGCGCCAAGGCGATGTCGATGGCGACGGCGCTCACCATCGCCGCGATATTCGAGATCGCCGGGGCGCTGCTTGCCGGCCGGCAGGTCGCGCTGACGATCGAGGCGGGCATCGTCTATGGCGAAGACGTGCTCGGACCACAGGCAATCGTCTGGATCATGATGTCGGCACTCGCTTCCGCGGCGGCCTGGATCAACATCGCCACCTATTCCGGGGCACCGGTCTCGACCACGCACTCGATCATCGGCGGCATCGTCGGGGCAGGCATCGCGGCGGCCGGCTTTTCGAGCGTGCAATGGTGGTCGCTCGCCGGCATCACGCTCAGCTGGTCGGTCTCGCCGCTACTCGGCGGCGCCATCGCCGCAGCCCTCCTCGCTTTCCTCAAAGAATTCATCATCTACCGCGAGGACAAGATCGCCGCGGCCAGGCGATGGATGCCGGTCATCCTTGGCGTCACCGCCGGCTGCTTCATGGCCTATCTCGCGGTGATCGCACTGGTTCAGGTGGCCGCGATCACCATGCCCGTGGGTCTTGCTGCCGGCGGCGTCGCCGGTTTTGCGGTCTATCTGCAGGCAAAGCCCTGGATCGCCAGCCAATCGGAAGGGCTCGAAAACCGCAACCAGTCGCTGCGCCGACTCTTCCGCCTGCCTTTGATCGTAGCGGCGGCACTGCTTTCCTTCGCTCACGGCGCCAACGACGTCTCCAACGCCATCGGTCCCTTGGCTGCGATCGTCTCGGCGCTCGACGGCGTCATCACGACGGACAAATCACCGGCGCCCCTGTGGGAACTTGCGATCGGCGCGCTCGGCATCTCGATCGGTCTGCTGCTCTACGGCCCGAAGCTCATCCGAGTCGTTGGCCAGGAGATCACCAAGCTCAATCCGATGCGCGCTTTCTGTGTGGCACTGGCCACCGCGGTCACCGTGCTGCTGGCATCGGCGCTCGGCCTGCCCATCAGCTCGACGCACACGGCCGTCGGCGCCGTCTTCGGCGTCGGCTTCTTCCGCGAATGGTACATCCGCAATTCCAAGCGGCGGCTCGAATATGTCCGGCAAAAAACGGGACAGGCGGATTTCATGGAATCGGCGGAAACCAACTTTGCCGAGGTGCGGCGCCGGCATCTCGTCCGTCGCTCGCATTTCCTCACCATTATCGGCGCCTGGGTTATCACCGTCCCGGCCTCTGCCGCCCTGTCGGCCGTACTTTATTTCATCCTCTCCGGCATTTTCACCTGAAGGCCTCCTCAATGCGCGCCAATTTTCGCATGCAGCGACTGTTCGTCGAACACCCCTTGAGTGCCGGCTCGGCGCACGAGGCGTCCAAGGAACAGTTCAACTACCTGGTGAACGTGCTGCGTTACGAAGAAGGCGCCTCGATCCTCGTCTTCAACGGGCGCGACGGCGAGTGGCGGGCCGAGCTTTCCTTCGCCAGCAAGAAGCGCTTGGTGCTGACGCCCGTCGAGCAGACGCGCCCCCAGCCGGCGCCTTGCGATCTCGTGTATCTCTTTGCCCCGCTCAAGGTCGGACGGCTCGACTATCTCGTGCAGAAGGCCGTCGAAATGGGCGCCGGCACTTTGCAGCCGGTCATGACGCAACATGTGCAGGGCAAGCTTGGCAACATCGAGCGGGTTCGCGCCAACGTCATCGAGGCGGCCGAACAATGCGGCGTACTCGGCATTCCCCATGTCGAGGAACCACGCCGGCTCGAAGACCTGTTTGCCACCTGGCAGAGCGACCGGCGCATCATTTTCTGCGACGAAGGCAGCGACAGCCAGAATCCGTTGCCGATCCTCGCCGGCATCAAGGAAAAGAAGCTCGCGCTGTTGATCGGCCCGGAAGGCGGCTTCTCGGAAGCCGAGCGCACGCTGCTGCACAGCCTCGATTTCGTCACCGCCATTCCGCTCGGGCCCCGCATCCTCAGGGCCGACACGGCAGCCGTCGCCGCCATGGCGGTCATCCAGGCAACTGTCGGCGACTGGCGATAGCCGGTCGTTCCCGGGCAAATCGGACACCGCTCGCTCCCCTAGAAGGGGACGATCTCTCCGGCAAGGCAGGATTGGGTCACCAGTACCCATTTCCGCGGTGCTTGCTCCAGAGCAAGCAAATGTCCTACTTTTTTTGATGAGATCTTGAAAGAAATTGACTTGCACCGCACCTGATTACGGTTCAAGCAGCCTCCATCAACTCCCGCTAACCTGCGGGAGCCGCCCAAACAAAAGAAGACGCTCATGGCCCGAGATACCACCGACCAGACGCCGGTAACCTCTGTCGCTGACCTGACCGCCTACCTGGCAGAAGGTTCGAAACCGGAGGAGCGGTTCCGGATCGGCACGGAGCACGAAAAGTTCGCCTTCTTTAAGGCGGACAACAGCCCCGTCCCCTATTTCGGCGAGGCCAGCATCCAGGCGCTTCTGAACGGCATGGCGGCGAAAAGCGGCTGGGAACCGATCATCGACGAAGGCAACATCATCGGCCTTGCCGAACAGTCGGGCAATGGCGCGATCTCGCTGGAACCGGGTGGACAGTTCGAACTTTCCGGCGCGCCGCTCGAAAACCTGCACCAGACCTGCAAGGAATCGAACCAGCATCTGGCGGTGCTGCGCGAAGTCGCCGAGCCGCTCGGCATCCGCTTCCTCGGCATCGGCGGCAGCCCCAAGTGGACCTTTGATGAGACCCCGCGCATGCCGAAATCGCGCTACGGCATCATGAGCCGCTACATGCCGAAGGTCGGCACCCAGGGCCTCGACATGATGTATCGCACCTGCACGATCCAGGTGAACCTGGACTTCTCCTCGGAAGAGGACATGCGCCGCAAGATGCAGGTGTCCTTGAAGCTGCAGCCACTCTCGACCGCGCTGTTTGCAAGCTCGCCCTTTACCGACGGCAAGCCGAACGGGCTTCTCTCCTGGCGCGGCGACATCTGGCGCGACACCGACAACCAGCGCGCCGGCCTGCTGCCGTCCGCCTTCCGTCCCGATTTCGGTTTTGCCGACTACGTGGAGTGGGCGCTCGACGTGCCGATGTACTTCGTCGTGCGCGACGGCCACTACCACGATTGCACCCACATCACCTTCCGCCAGTTCATGGGCGGCGCACTCAAGGGCGAGGTCGCCGACTGGCAGCCGAACATGGGCGACTGGACCAACCATCTCTCGACGCTGTTCCCCGACGTGCGCCTGAAGCGCTTCCTCGAAATGCGCGGCGCCGATGGCGGCCCGTGGCGGCGGATCTGCGCGCTGCCGGCCTTCTGGGTCGGCCTGCTCTACGACCGCGAGGCGCTCGACGCCGCCGAAGCACTGACGCGCGACTGGACCTTCGAAGAGGTGAGCGCCATGCGCAACGCCGTGCCGGCTCAGGCGCTTGCCGCCAAGTTCCGCACCGGCACGCTTTACGACGTTGCCCGCGAGGTCATCTCCATTTCGCGCGGCGGTCTGAAGCGCCGCAACAGGCTGAACGGCGATGGTATCGACGAAAGCCAGTTCCTGGCGCCGCTCGACGAGGTGCTGGCCAAGAAGGCAACGCTCGCGGAAGACCTTTTGGCGCTCTACAATGGCCGCTGGAACGGCTCCGTAGACCCGGTCTTTGCCGAGTACCAGTATTAAGGCCCGAACAGGGGCGCGGCGCTCGTCGCGGCCCTCTCAAAAAGCGGTTCCCAGTCCCTGATTTCCCGTTATAGTGCAAGGATATGCGTCGCTTAGAGCGCCGCGCGTCCATAAAGGGGAACTGGGATGGCACCGCTTTTCGACATGTTCGCGCAGGCGCAGAACGGCAAGGCCATCGAGCTGATGGCGCAACAGTTCGGCATCGCCCAGGAGCAGATGACGAAGGCGACGGCGGCGCTGCTGCCGGCCTTCTCAGCGGCCTTCAAGCGCAACACCGCCAACCCCTACGACTTCGGCGCCTTGCTGACGGCGCTCGGCAGCGGCAACTACGCCAAATACTTCGAAGACATGAGCCAGGCCTTCACGCCGCAGGGCATGGCCGACGGCAACGGCGTTCTCGGGCAACTGTTCGGCTCGAAGGAAATGTCGCGCGCGATCGCCGCACAGGCGGCCCAGGTCACCGGCGTCAGCCAGGAGATCTACAAGCAGATGCTGCCTGTGATGGCCGATACGCTGATGGGCGGGCTGTTCAAGCAGACAACCGGGCAATTTGCCGCCGCAAGCGATGCCTTTGCCAACAACCCGATGGCGACCGCGATGCGGCAATGGATGGAAGCGGCCGGTTTCGCCAAGAAGCCGGAACCGCAGCCGAACCCGTTCGACAACCCCTTCACCCAGGCGATGCAGGGCTTCTTCGGCATGGCCCCGAAGAAGGAAGAGAAGCCGAAGACAGCCGACGTCTTTGCCGACAACCCCTTCGTCAAGGCGTTTCAGGACATGATGCAGGCGGGTGCCGCCGGCGCGCAGAAGCCGGCACCCGACAATCCGGCGCTGGCCCAATTCTCCCAGGTCATGAACAGCATGTTCGACACCGGGCTGGAGATGCAGAAAGAATACCAGAAGAACGTCGAGGCGCTGTTCGACCTTTACAAGACCGGGCCCGGCACGAAGAGCTGAGGCCAAGCCTCCCCGTCAGCACATCCCGCGCCTCCATCGGACGCAGCGATCGCCCGCGCGTGTGGGCGTCAGCGCGTTGTTTCGAACAGCTTCGGAAAGAAAAAGGCCCGGTGCATGTCTTGGTCATGCACCGGGCCAAGCGGCAGGGTCTATTGGCTCTACCCTGCGGGGAACGTTTGGGCGCGCGACCGTTGAGGTCAGCGGCACCGAATTTCGCAGCATGACCCGCGGCGGCGGCAGGCTTTCGCGGATCATGCTCGACTGGCACATCTCAAGCGGCGGGATGCGCCATTGGGGACGATCAGTCGTGGCGGGCCCCTTTGTAGAAGAGGCTCGCCCGGTTTCGCGACGCGCGTGTCAGGTAACTCGCCGGATTGTCGAAGAAGGGCGAGGTAATCGCCTCGCGCACATCTTCGCGTTTCAGCCCCATGTCGAGGAGCTGGCGGTCATCCAGGTCGTTCAGACGGCCGATCGCATAGCGATTTCGGAGGAGCTGCCATACGGACGTTAGCATGCCTGTCACGCCGACGGCGCGGGAGGCATAGGACTGCGTTCCGGCAACGAGGTCGAGATCGAGGGCGTGCTGTGTCGTGCGCATGACAATTTCTCCTTTCAGGCACGAAGAGGCCCATCCCCTGCGGGGAGATCAAACGCAGGGGCGGGCCAAAGAGTTTGGGATTCGCCGGCGAAATTGCCGGCCGGGGATCGATGAATTTGCTTCCGATAGATCGCAAATCCTTATTGATCAGTCCAACGAATGTTTTTAATGATATTCATCAAACAATCTTATGGATGCATTACGGCCATGTCCGCACCCCTTGATATCGATCAGCTCCAGACCTTTGTCGCGATCGCCGACACGGGCAGCTTCACCAAGGCGGCCGACCGGGTCTTCAAGACCCAATCCGCCGTTTCCATGCAGATGCGCCGCCTGGAAGAGCGCATCGGCAAGGCGCTGTTCATGAAGGACGGCCGCGGCAACCGGCTGACAGTCGAAGGCGACCGGCTGCTCAATTTCGCGCGCCGGATGATCCGCCTCAACAACGAGGCGATCGCTTCCTTCGACGACAATCGCCTCGAAGGCACGCTCCGGATCGGCACGCCCGACGACTATGCCGACCGCTACATGCCCGAGATCATCATGCGTTTTGCCAAGACGCATCCGAATGTCGAGCTTTACATCATCTGCGAGCCCTCCGTGGACCTCGCCGAGAAGATGGCCAAGGGCGACCTCGACATCGCGCTCGTCACGCACAATCCGCGTGCC
Source organism: Ensifer sp. EB106-05-01-XG146 (assembly GCF_058791875.1). Taxonomy (NCBI): domain Bacteria; kingdom Pseudomonadati; phylum Pseudomonadota; class Alphaproteobacteria; order Hyphomicrobiales; family Rhizobiaceae; genus Ensifer; species Ensifer sp. EB106-05-01-XG146. Next base: position 446,046 of record NZ_JBYTDX010000001.1, on the reverse strand, counting down.
CGCGCGTCGGACGTGGTGCGGACCGAACCACTCTGCTGGGTGAGCTCGATCAACCACCCGCTGCCCGAGAACGCACCGATCCCGCTTGCTGTCGGCCGGCGCGACTGTCTGTGGCGCCAGGCGGCCTGCGCCGCGCTCGATGCGACGGGTCGGGAGTACCAGATCCTGTTCACCAGCTGGTCGTCGACGGTCGTCGCCGCCGCGGTGCTGGCCGGCATGGCCGTCTCTGTCCTGCCGGAATCGGCGCTTCGTCCCGGCATGAAGGTGCTGACGCTTGCGGACGGCTTCCCGGCCTTGGCGCCGGTGCAGATCGGCATCATGAAGCGTCCGGGCCTTTCGCCCTCGCTTTCGAACGCGATCAGCAACCACATCACCGCCTGCCTCGACAACATCACGCCGATCAGCGCCAACGACGACCTCGAGGCCGACATCAAGGGCTTCCCGCGTTATCCGCGCCTCCGGCAGAGCCATATGCTGCCGGGCTGGTAAGAGCTGCAGAAAGCGGAAAAGGCCACGCACCAAGCCGGTGCGTGGCCTTTTTTTGTCCAGAGATCAGCACGCGGCCGACTCGATACCGAGTCTATTCGGCTGCCGCGCCGACAGCGTCGGCTTCGTAGCCGTGGGCCGCGTGAAGGGCGGCGCGCACACCGGCCTCATAGTCCGGGTGGACGCGCTTGAAGTGCGCAAGCTGGCGCTCGACGATCGGCCCCGGCACGCCGCCCATCGCCGCGGCGATGTTGGAGAACAGGCGCGCCTTCTGGCCGGCATCGAAGAGGTTGAAGAGCGCACGCGGCTGGACGTAGTCGTCGTTGCCTTCGCGGTGGTCGTAGCGGGCCATGTCGCCGCTGATGCGTAGCGGCGGTTCCATCGCGGAGGGCTGCTCGACCGGGCCGTTGAACGAATTCGGCTCGTAATAGGCACTCGGATTGCCGGTCTGAATGCCGCCGAACGTGTTCATCTGGCCATCGCGGTGATAGTGATGCACCGGGCATTTCGGCCGGTTGACCGGAATGTGCTCGTAATGCGTTCCGAGCCGGTAGCGGTGGGCGTCGGCATAGGAGAACAACCGGGCCTGCAGCATCTTGTCCGGCGAAAAGCCGATGCCGGGCACGATGTTGGACGGCGAGAAGGCGGCGTTCTCGACCTCGGCGAAATAGTTCTCCGGGTTACGATTGAGCTCCAGCACGCCGACCTCGATCGGCGGATAGTCTGCATGCGGCCAGACCTTGGTGACGTCGTAGGGATCATAGGCCGTCTTCTCGGCTTCGAGCTCGGGCATGATCTGCACCTGCAGCGTCCAACGCGGATAGTTACCCTCTTCGATCGCGCCATAGAGCGCTTCCTGGTAGCTTTCGCGCGTCCGGCCGATCACGTCTGCCGCCTCGGCGTTGGTGTAGTGCTTGTGGCCGTGCTGGGTCTTGAAGTGGAACTTGACCCAATAGCGCTCGCCGGCGTCGTTCCAGAACGAGAAGGTGTGCGAGCCGTAGCCGTTCATGTGCAGCGGCGACACCGGACATCCGCGATCTGACATCAGGATCGTGACCTGATGCAGGCTTTCCGGCGACAGCGACCAGAAATCCCACATCGCGGTCGCCGAACGCAGGTTGGTCTTCGGGTGGCGCTTCTGGGTGTGGATGAAGTCCGGGAACTTGTAAGCGTCGCGAACGAAGAAGATCGGCGTGTTGTTGCCGACGAGGTCCCAATTGCCCTCGGGCGTATAGAATTTCAGCGCGAAGCCGCGCACGTCGCGCTCGGCGTCGGCAGCACCCAGTTCACCGGCAACAGTCGAGAACCGCGCCAGCATCGGCGTCTCGGCGCCGGGCTGCAAAACCTTGGCCTTGGTGTATTTCGAGATGTCGCCGGTGATCTTCAGCGTGCCATAGGCGCCCCAACCCTTGGCGTGTACGGCGCGCTCGGGAATGCGCTCGCGGTTTTGATGCGACAGCTTCTCGATAAGCTGATAGTCCTGCATCATGACGCCGCCGCGCGGGCCGGCCGTCAGCGAATTCTGGTTGTCCGGCACCGGGGCTCCGGCACTCGTCGTCAATATGGGTCGATCAGACATCGCGTCCTCCTGTCAAAGGTTTCGCGTCCGGGTGGTCGCACAGGACCGACGGCAGCCGTGGCGACTGCCGGCCGCAAACTGCGCGGCGATCAAAGCCCGAACGCTCTGGCAAGAGGTTTTTCCCACGGCGCTTCGATAATCTCCAATTGCATAAAAATTAAAAATCGATAAGATTTTCCTATCATGCTTACACTCAGACAGATGCGCTATTTCGATGCGCTCGCCTCCGCTCGCCACTTCGGCAAGGCGGCCGAACTCGTCCATGTCAGCCAGCCGGCGCTCTCCGCCCAGATCATGGAAATGGAGAACCACTTGGGCGTGAAGCTGGTGGAGCGCAGCCGCAGCGGCGTTCTCTTGACCCGCAAGGGCGAAGAGGTTTTGGCCCGTACCCGCGCCATCCTCTCTGAGGTGGATCAGCTGGAGTTGAGCGCGCGCGCCAGTTCCGGCACGCTCGAAGGGCGGATCCGCATCGGCGTCATCCCGACGCTTGCCCCCTACCTCGTGCCGCGGCTGGTGCCGCACCTGCGCCAGGTCTACCCGGCAATCGAGATCGAACTGAAGGAATCGGTGACATCAAGACTGGTCGCCGATCTCGGCGAGGGCCTGCTCGACGCCGTCGTCGCCGCCTTGCCGATCGAGGCCGACGGACTTTCGACGAAGCCGCTCTTTTCCGACCGCTTCTACATGGCAATGGCGGACGACGAGCGAAACATCCTGATGTCGCCGCTGACTGAAGACCAGGTGGATGTCGAACAGTTGCTCCTGCTCGAAGAGGGCCATTGCCTGCGCGATCAGGCGCTCGCCGTCTGCAGCACGGCCGGCAAGCGCCGTCTCGTCTCGTTCGGCGCGACCTCGATGACGACGCTCCTGCAGATGGTCGCCAACGGCATGGGCATGACGCTCATCCCCGAGATCGCGATCGCGACCGAGGCGGCGCGCAACTCCATCCGCATCGTACCCTTCGCCGCGCCTGAACCGGCGCGCGAGATCGGGCTTATCTGGCGGCGCAGCAGCCCGCGCGAGCGCGACATGGAAGCGCTCGCAGCGGCGATCAGCGGCTGCGCCGACGATATTCTCCAGGCGGCAGCGGCCTGAGCGTAGCAGCGCTCAGGCGAGCTTGGCCTTCAGGAACTCGACCGTCCGGCTCCAGGCGAGATCGGCCGCGGCCTTGTCATACCGCGCTGCCGAGGTGTCGTTGTTGAAGGCGTGGTTGACGCCGTCATAGACATAGATCGTCGCGTCCTTGCCGTTGTCTTTCAGCGCCTTCTGATAGGCGTCGATGCCGGCATTGATGCGTTCGTCGAGGCCTGCATAGTGCAGCAGCAGCGCCGCCTTGATCTTCGGCACGTCCTCGGCCTTGGGCTGCGCACCATAATAGGCGACGCCAGCCTTCAGATCCGGGGATCCGACCGCGAGCCGGTTGACGAGACCGCCGCCCCAGCAGAAGCCGATGGCGCCGACCTTGCCGGTCGATTGCGCGTGTCCTTCCAGAAACGCCACGGTCGCCGCCGCATTCGCGGTCGTTGCCGCCGCATCGAGCGCACCGATCATTTCGCGCGCCTTGTCCTCGTCCGTCGGCGTGCCGCCCGCAGGCGACAGGAAATCCGGCGCCAGCGCCAGGAAGCCTTCGAGCGCCATGCGCCGCGCGACGTCGCGGATATGCGGGTTCAGCCCGCGGTTCTCATGGATGACGATGACCGCCGGCAGCTTGCCGCTCACCTCTGCCGGACGAACGAGATAGCCTTTCATATCGCCGGCAGCGCCGGGATAGGTGATGTCCTCGCCGGTCACCCGGGTGTCGTTTGCAGCCACGATCTCCGCCTTGGCACCATTGGCCGCCAGCAGCGGCGCGATCGCCGCGGCCGCAGCCGCGGAACCGGCGAGACCGGTGAGCTTTTCCATGAAGCGACGGCGATCGAGGGTCAGATGCGTGTACTCGTCATAGGCGTCGATCATCGCCTGCGTGATTTTCGGTTCCTGCATGCCAGCCTCCTTCGGTTCTTATCTCCCGCGGCGGCAGACAGAACCGCCCGCGACAGAATAGGTCGGCGGGCGGTCTGGAACATACAAACTTGCGTTACTGCCGCGTGTTTCCTTTCGCCCTCACAGGTCGAGGGTCCCACGCACACCGATCAGCCGTTGAGGTCGAGCACGATGCGACCGTCGATCTTGCCTTCCTCCATGCGCTTGAAGATGGCGTTGATGTTCTCGATCTTGTCCCAGGTGAAGTGCGAGGCGACCTTGCCTTCACCGGCGAACTCGAGCGATTCCTCCAGATCCTGCCGCGTCCCGACGATCGAGCCGCGGATGGTGATGCGCTTCAGAACCGTATCGAAGATTGGCAGGCACATCTGGCCGGGCGGCAGGCCGACCAGCGCCATGGTTCCCTTGGAGCGGAGCATGTTGAAGGCCTGCTCCATCGCCTTGGGCGCGACGGCCGTCACCAGGGCACCATGCACGCCCCCGGTCGCATCTCGCACCTGCTCGACCGCATCCTTGTCGCGCGCATCGACGACGAGGTCGGCACCGAGTTTTCGGGCAAGCTCCAGCTTGTCCGGGAAGATATCGACGGCGGCGACATGCATGCCCATGGCCTTGGCATATTGCACCGCCATGTGCCCGAGTCCGCCGATGCCCGAGATCAGCGCCCATTCGCCCGGACGCACTTCGGTTTCCTTCAAGCCCTTGTAGACGGTGACGCCGGCGCAAAGGATGGGGGCCGCGGGCCCGAATTCGAGCTTTGCCGGCAGGCGGCCGACGAAGTCAGGATCCGCGAGGCCGTATTGCGCAAACGTGCCGTTGACGGAATAACCGGTGTTCTGCTGGCTGCCGCAGAGCGTTTCCCATCCGGTGCGGCAAGGCGTGCAGCCGCCGCAGGCGGTGTGCAGCCACGGAACGCCGACGCGGTCGCCTTCCTTCAGCCGCGCAACGCCGCTGCCGAGCTTGGCGACATAGCCGACGCCTTCATGTCCGGGGATGAAGGGCGGCTTCGGCTTGACTGGCCAGTCGCCGTTGGCGGCGTGCAGGTCCGTGTGGCAGACGCCCGTCGCCTCGTATTTGATCAGCACCTGGCCGGGACCCGGCTCCGGTATCGGCACATCCTCGATTACCAGCGGCTTGCCGAATTCGCGCACCACGGCGGCTTTCATCGTTGCGGTCATCTCGTCCTCCGATGCGTTGTTGCCCAACGCCGGAGAGACTACGCGCAAAAGCGGCATCGGGTAATTGATACGCATCAAGACGGGAAGATGAAGGCGCAGACTGTCTCAGATCTGCGTCAGAATGGCGGTGCGCCTATCCGGATCAGCTCATCGCCATCCAGACGGCAAGCCACACCCACATCGCAAACAGCGTTGCAACACCGCCCATGAACAGCGGGCGCCGGTAGCGGAGGCGATTGCTGGTGACATGCACGAAGGCGTGCACATAGCGCAGGGCAACGAAGAGCCAGGCAAGAGCGAGGGAGACGATGTTGTCGGCCTCGGTGATGTAGAGCAGCACGCAGCAGAGGTAGAAGAGAACCGGCAGCTCGAACTGGTTGGCGATGCTGTTCTTCACCACCAGGCTTTCGCCCGGCTCGTCACGGTTTTCGCGAAACTGGCCGGCATTCGCCTTACCGGCGCGCACCAGGCCCATCCGGCGGAAGGAGAGAAGAGCATAGAGGCAGAAGACGAGGAAGACATGAGCCACGATCGGCCAGAAAATCTCGAAACCCGTCATTACGCTACTCCCTCAAACACGCTTACTCTGAAATAGCGAAGGGCGCCGCGCGATGGCGCGGCGCCCTTCGAATGCAATCGCAATCAGTGCGCGCCCGGGTAGTTCGGGCTTTCGCGAGTGATCGTCACGTCATGGGCGTGGCTTTCGCGCAGGCCCGCGCCGGAGATGCGCACGAACTGGGCGCGCTCCTGGTATTCCTTGATCGTCGGGCCGCCGACATAACCCATGGAGGCCTTGAGGCCGCCCGCGAGCTGGTGCAGGACGCCTGCGACCGGACCCTTGTAGGGGACCTGGCCTTCGATGCCCTCGGGAACCAGCTTCAGCGTGTCGCGCACTTCCGCCTGGAAGTAGCGGTCCGCCGAGCCGCGCGCCATGGCGCCAACGGAGCCCATGCCGCGATAGGCCTTGAAGGAGCGGCCCTGGTAGAGGAACACTTCGCCCGGGCTTTCATCGGTGCCGGCAAGCAGCGAGCCGATCATGACGGCCGAAGCACCGGCGGCGATCGCCTTGGCAAGGTCGCCAGAGAACTTGATGCCGCCATCGGCGATGACAGGAATGCCGGCCGCCTGGGCGGCTTCGACGGCGCCCATGATCGCAGCGAGCTGCGGCACGCCGACACCGGCGACGATGCGCGTGGTGCAGATCGAGCCCGGGCCGATACCGACCTTGACCGCATCCGCACCGGCATCGATCAACGCCTTGGTGCCGGAGGCAGTCGCGACGTTGCCGGCCATGATGCGAACCGAGTTCGAGAGTTTCTTGACGCGGGCGACCGCGTCGAGAACGCGCTGCGAGTGACCATGGGCGGTGTCGACGACGATCAGGTCGACGCCGGCATCGATCAGTCGCTCGGCGCGCTCAAAGCCGTCATCGCCGACCGAGATGGCGGCGGCGGCACGAAGGCGGCCCTGCGCATCCTTGGAGGCGTTCGGGTTCAGCTGTGCCTTCTCGATATCCTTTACGGTGATGAGACCGACGCAACGGCCGTCGCCGTCGACCACGAGCAGCTTTTCGATGCGATGGGCGTGCAGCAGGCGCTTCGCTTCCTGCTGGTCGACGCTTTCCTTGACCGTGACCAGGTTCTCATGGGTCATGAGTTCGTGGATCTTCTGGTTCGGATCAGAGGCGAAACGAACGTCGCGGTTGGTGAGGATACCGACGAGGCGGCCCTGCTTCTGGCCACCGGCACCGCCGTTTTCAACGACCGGGATGCCGGAAATGCCATGCTGCTTCATCAGGCCGAGCGCATCGGCGAGCTTGGCGTCGGGACCGATGGTCACCGGATTGACGACCATGCCGCTTTCGAACTTTTTGACCTGGCGAACCTCTTCGGCCTGCTCGGCCGGCGTCAGGTTGCGGTGGATGACGCCGATGCCGCCGGCCTGCGCCATGGCGATTGCGAGACGCCCTTCGGTCACCGTGTCCATGGCCGACGACAGGATCGGCAGGTTCAGGTCGATGTCCTGGGCAATGGTGGTCGCGATGTTGGTCTGACCCGGCATGACTTCGGAATGCCCGGGCAGGAGCAGGACGTCGTCGAAGGTCAAAGCCTCCAGACCAGTTGCCGTTTCGATGATGCGCGCCATGGCCAATTCCCTTCAAATAGCGAAAATCCCCGGGGACGGGCTGCGATTTGTCCACCGGGCGACTTCAAAGCGTGTCTTGGAAGTTGGCGAGGGCTCGTAACACGGATATGTCAGGATGAAAATAGCCAAAGCCGGGAAATGTCCCGCCGTCGGCCGATATTTGTTGCAGAGCAGCAATTTCGCGCGAAGAGGCGCGGCAACCGATCAGATATCGAGCTGATAGCTTGCAGGCACGAAACGGTAACCCTCGCCCTGCTTCTCGACGAAACCGACCGCAGGAAACGGCATGTGGTAGCCGATAAAGGGCAGCCGTTCGCTGGCGATCATGTCGAACACCCGGCGGCGCGTCTCTGCTGCCTTCGCCTTGTCCATGTCGAAGCGCACTTCCCAGTCCGGCCGCTGCAGCGACAACACATAGTGGTTGGCGGTATCGGCCGTCAGCATCAGCGCTTTGCCGTCGGAATCGAGACGGAACACCATGTGCCCCGGCGAATGGCCGAAGGCGGCAATGGCCGAAATGCCCGGAACGACCGCGGCACCGTCGCCGATGAAGGTGGTCTTTTCCGCAAGCGGCACGACCTTTTCCAGCACGGCCTTGTGACCGTTTTCTGCTGGCGTGCCGGCGCGCGCCGGATCTTTCCAGAAGGCGTATTCGACTTCGCCCATCACATAGCGGGCATTGGCGAAGGCCGGTTTTTCGGCCTCCATGAGGCCGCCGATGTGATCGCCATGCATATGGGTTACCACGACAACCGAGACCTGCTCCGGCGAATAGCCGGCAGCGCGGATCCCGTCGAGCAGGCGGCCAGCGCCGGTCTCCCGACCGCCCTCGCCCATGCCGGTATCGAAGAGCACGAGGTCCGATCCGGTATCGACAAGAACCGGCGAATAGCTGTTGAGCAGCGCATCGGTCGGCAGGAAGTTCTGCTGCAGCAGTTCGGCCACCGCCTGTTGCGGCTGGTTGGTGCCGTAGGTCTCGTGCGGCTTGTCGCTGACGCGAGTGCCGTCATTGACGACAACGATCTTGAACGCGCCAAGCTTGAGCATTCTTGTCGGAGGGCTGGCTTTCATGCCGGTGTTTTCCGATTTTTCCTGAGCGACTGCAATGCCCGTCATCAGCGAGGGCGCTGCGAGCACGCCGAGCGTTCCCGCTCCCATCAAGGTCCTGCGCTTCATCGACATTTCACTCATGGTTCGTTTCCGCTTTCTGTTGGATCCGTTGCCATCGGCGGCAACTCGGCCAGAACTAGCGTCTTGACAGCAAAGGCCAGTCGGGATCACAGGCTTTTGATCCGCAATCACCGGTTTTGCCCCGACAAAAGCCATGACCGGCATTATTAGCTTCTGCTTATCGCTGACCGTCCGAAGCATCGTTTCATGAACCGTATCGTCCCGATGATCCTTGCCGTCGCTCTTTTCATGGAGCAGATGGACTCGACCGTGATTTCCACGTCGCTGCCGGCAATCGCCCGCGACATCGGCGTCGGGCCGATCACGCTGAAGTTGGCGCTGACCGCTTACATGGTGGCGCTGGCGATCTTCATCCCCTTGAGCGGCTGGATGGCCGACCGCTTCGGCGCCAAGAGGATCTTTCGCGCGGCGATCCTGGTCTTCATTGCCGGATCGATCTTCTGCGCCATTTCGAACAGCCTGCCCGCCTTCGTCTTCTCCCGGTTCCTGCAGGGAATGGGCGGCGCGATGATGACGCCGGTCGCTCGCCTCGTGCTGGTTCGCGGGACACCGCGCAGCGAACTGGTGTCGGCCATGGCACTGTTGACGATCCCCGCGCTCGTGGGTCCGCTTGCCGGACCGCCGCTCGGTGGCTTCATCACCACCTACTTCTCCTGGCACTGGATCTTCCTGATCAACGTGCCCGTGGGCATCGCCGGCTACATCCTGTCGGGCATCTACCTGCCGAAGATGGAGCCGCTCGATCCGCCGCCGGTCGACGTGCTGGGCTTCCTGCTCGGCGGGATTGCTGCCTCCGGCATCGTCTTCGGCCTGTCGGTGATCAGCCTGCCTGCCCTGCCCCCCGTTGTCGGCATCGCCTCGGTAGCGATCGGCCTTGTTTCGGCCCTGCTCTACATCCGCCATGCGCGGCGTCATCCGGCCCCGGTCCTCGACCTGAAGCTCTTCCGCGACAACGCCTTTCGCGCCGCTTCGATCGGCGGCACGATCTTCCGCATCTCGGTCGGCGCCGTTCCCTTCCTGATGCCGCTGATGCTGCAGGTGGGGTTCGGCCTCAATCCGTTCCAGTCCGGCCTCATCACGTTCATCGGCGCGGTCGGCGCGATTACCACGAAGTTCTACGCGCGGCGCGTTCTGGCCTTTGCCGGCTTCCGTACCACGCTCATCATCGCTGCGATCATTGCGGCGATCACCACCTTCGCCAACGGCTTCTTCACGCCGGAGACGCCCTATCTGGTGCTGATCACTATCCTCCTGATCGCCGGCTTTGCGCGCTCGTTCTTCTTCACCAGCGTCAACGCGCTGTCTTTTGCCGATATCGACGATGCGGATGCCAGCAAGGCGACCTCGATGAGCGCGGTGCTGCAACAGATCAGCCTGGCGCTCGGCGTTGCGGTCGCCGGCGCGATCCTCGAAATCGAGACGAAGCTCAGCGGCGGCCCGTTGCAGCTCGACGATTTCCACACCGCTTTCATGATCATCGCCGCCGCCAACCTGATCGCGGCGATCCCGTTCCTCACCATGGCGAAGAACGCCGGCTCCTCCGTGTCGGGACACCGGCTGCCGGCGCGCGAAGTCGAGACGGCTGCGGGGAAATGATCCCTTGGGCACCGACTGATCGACGGTGCCTTCCCAGCAACGGTGCCGGCCTTAGTAGTTGGCCAGCCACTGTTCGGCGCCCAGGTCTCCAAACCGGGGCTTCACCCCAAGGAGCGGCGCAGACCGACCGATGATCGACTTGACCATCGGAGCGGCGTTGGCCGCGGCCGTCCGCCCGCCGTTTTCTCCGGTTTTCGGCGCGTCGATGATCGACAGCACGATGTATTTGGGCTTATCCATCGGGAAGGCCGCAAGGAAGGCGTTGAAGTTGATGTCCTTGGCATAGCGGCCGTTGATGACCTTGTCGGCCGTGCCGGTCTTGCCGCCGACATGGAAGCCTTCCACCTGCGCCCGCCTGCCGGAGCCCTTCACGCCGTTCCAGTTGTAGAGGAAGCGCATGTCGGCGCTGGTCGTTTCCTTGATCACCCTTTGCGAGACGAACTTCGTTTCCTCCGGCGAGCGCGGCAGGAAGGTCGGCGGGATCAGGTGTCCGCCATTCATCAGCGCCGCGGCGGCGACGGCCGTCTGCAACGGCGTGGTCGCCACGCCGTGACCGAAGGAGATCGTCACTGAATTGATCTTCTTCCACGTGCGCGGTTGGGTCGGGATGGCGACCCCCGGCATTTCGGTTTGCATGCGGGACAGGAGGCCCATCTTCGTCAGGAACTGCTGGTGACCTTCGATCCCGACCATGTCGGCAACCGCCGCGGTGCCGATGTTGGAGGAGTACTGGAAGACCTCCGGGATCGATAGCGGACGGTTCTTGCCCTTGAAGTCCTTGATGGTGAAGCCACCCATGCGGATCGGCCGCGACGCGTCGACGACCGAGTTCAGGTTGACCTTGCCCGCGTCGAGGCCCATCGCCAGCGTGAAGCTCTTGAAGGTCGAGCCCATCTCGAACGTGGCGTTGCTCATCCGGTTGAACCAGCCCTTTTCGTACTCCTTGTCGACGCCGCCGCCAGGCAAGGTTCGCGAGGGTTCGTTCGGATCGTAGTCGGGTACCGAGGCCATGGCGAGCACCTCACCGGTCTCTGCATCGAGAACCACAGCGCCGGCCGCCTCGGCCTCATAGTCGGTCATCGCGTTGGCGACCACTTCGCGCACGATGTTCTGGACGCGCAGATCGATCGACAGCCGCACAGGCTCGAGCGAGGCGTTGCTGGTAAGGCCAGCGGCCCGCAGATCGGCAAAGCCCTGCTGGTCGAGATAGCGCTCGATGCCGGCCAGCCCCTGGTTGTCGACATTGACGTGACCGAGGATGTGCGAAGCGGTGACGCCGCCGGGATAGAAACGGCGCTTTTCCGGGCGGAAGCCGATGCCGGGTATGCCGAGCGCCAGAATGTCCGACTGCTGCTTCGGCGTGAGCTGGCGTCGCAGCCACTGGAATGCCGATCCGGACTGGAGCTTGCGGTGCGTATCGCGCCAATCGAGATTGGGGATCACGGTCGCGAGCTTCTCGACGACCTCGTCGGCGTCGACGATCTTGCGCGGTTCCGCATAGAGCGACATCGTGTTGAGATCGGTCGCCAAGAGATGGCCGTTGCGGTCGACGATATCCGGGCGAGAGGCGATGACATGGCCGCTGCCGCCGATCGACGCGGTTTCGGCCGGCGCCGACAGGCCATATTGAACCAGCCGCCCGCCGACGACGAGAAAGACGACGGCAAAGCCGGCGATCAGGATCCCCACCCGCTGCCGCGCCTGGTTCCTGCGGCCGGCGCTGGTGCCGATGATCACCCCCGGCTTGCCGGCACCATTCCTCTTGACGGAAAAATGCGCGCGGCTTCTGAGCCGAACGGCAAGCGAAATCATCGACATCCAGGTACTTCCACATGCAGCCAACCGGGCACGTGCTCGACCCGTCGCCAATCGTCGATCGGCAGCCAGCGCTCGGTGAATTTTAAACCTTAGGAGGTCCTAATGGACCAGATAGTAACACCAGAGTTGCACTCAACTGGTTAATGGCCGATTAACCACGATGCGCCGTCTTTGGGGGGACCGGGTTTTGGAGGGCGATCAGGAGTGCGGCCGATCGGCACAAGCCGGCCTGGCCCCGTGGCGCCTGCGTGCTTTCGCCATCAGGAAATCGTTGGAAACTCGGCGCCCAAGCGGCAGGTTACTCCGGCCGCTCGCAGACGGCGGCGATCTTGTTGCCGTCGTGATCGCGAACCCAGGCACCATAAAAATTTGCGTGAAACGGGCGTAGGCCCGGCGCACCCTCGTCCGTGCCGCCATTGGCAAGGGCTGCGGCATGAAAAGCGTCGACGGCGGCGCGGGTCTCGGCGGCAAGCGCGATGCTCACGCCATTGCCATAGGTGGCAGGCGCGCGGTCGAAGGGCGTCACAACCCAAAAGCGGATGCGATCGCCCTCAGCGCCATAGCCGATCTCGGTCTCGTCCCGGCGCTGCCGGTGGTAGCCAAGGGTCGGCATTACCGCATCGTAGAACGCACCGGCGCGTGTCAGATCGTTGCTGCCGACGGTGACGTAAAGCAGCATGTTATTTGGCCGCTTCGTCTTCGGTTTCCGTTTCGCTGCCGGCCTGCTGGCGCCCCTTGAAATCCTTGGCAAGCAGGAACATCTCGACCGATTCGGCGCGCGAGGAGGCCGGCTTCACATGGATGACCTGACGGAAATTCTGCTTGAGCATGTTGAGCAGCTCGCGCTCGGTGCCGCCCTGGAAGGTCTTCGCCAGGAAGTGCCCGCCCTTGGCCAGCACGTCGACGGCGAAATAGGCCGCGACCTCGCACAGATGCATGGTGCGCAGGTGGTCGGTCTGGCGGTGGCCGGTCGTCGGCGCCGCCATGTCGGAGATCACCAGATCAGGTGTTCCGCCGATCGCTTCCATCAGCTTGCCCGGCGCTTCCGGATCGAGAAAATCCATCTGAAGAATGCGCACGCCCGGAAGAGGGTCGACCTCGAGGAAGTCGATCGCCGCAACGCGCGGATCGGTATCGGTGGAGTTGGTGACCTTGGCGGCAATCTGCGACCAGCTGCCGGGGGCAGCGCCCAAGTCGATGATGCGGCGCGCGCCGCTCAGGATCTTGTGCTTCTCGTCGATCTCCAGGAGCTTGAACGCCGCGCGGGCGCGGTAGCCCTCGAGCTGCGCCCGCTGCACATAGGGGTCGTTGATGTGGCGCTCGATCCAGCGGCGGGAGGATGCCTTGAGCTTGCCCTTCTTGACCTTCTGGCCAAGCTTGCGGCCGCTACGGTTGGCGCCGACGGGGGGTTTCGTCATGGTTTGTTTCCTTCGTGGCTGCCGGAGGCATTGGAACCGCGCTGGTGGCGGCGCGGCCGCGAGCGGCGCCAGGCGCCGTCGTCCGCCATCATATCGGTGAGCAGGCCTTCGCGCAGGCCACGATCGGCAACCCGCATGCGGGTCGACGGCCAGCGCCGGCGGATCGCTTCGAGGATGGCGCAGCCGGCAAGCACCAGATCGGCGCGATCAGGGCCGATGCAGGGATTGGCGGCGCGCGCGTCGAAATCCCAGGAGAGAAGCCGCGCCTGCATGGCCGAGACTTCGTCGTCCGTCAGCCACAGGCCATCGACGCGGCGGCGATCATAGCGCGGCAAGTCGAGATGCACGCCGGCAAGCGTCGTCACCGTGCCTGACGTGCCGATCAGGTGGAAACCGCTGCCCGACGTGCCGTTCGCCAGAGCTTCGACAGGCGGGCTGTCGAAGCGGGAAAGCATGCCTTCCACTTCCTGCACCATCGCCTCGAAGCTTGCCGGCGTCACATGCTGGCCGCCATGGCGCTCCGAAAGCGTCACGACGCCGACCGGCAGCGAGGTCCAGTGGGTGATGTGGTTGGCGAGCCGGTTCGAGCGCGAATCACCGATGCGGATGACGGCGATCTCGGACGAGCCGCCGCCGATATCGAAGAGCACGACCGAGCGCGTCTCGCGATCCACCAGCGACGAGCAGCCGGAAACGGCAAGCCGTGCCTCGGTTTCGCGGTTGATGATTTCGAGATCGAGACCGGTTTCGCTCGCAACCCGCTCAAGGAAGCTTTCACCGTTTTCAGCCGCGCGGGCAGCCTCCGTCGCAATCAGGCGGCTGCGGCGAATGGTACGGGCGCCGAGCTTCGACGCGCAGATCTTCAGCGCCTCGACGGCACGCTCCATCGCCTCGTCCGACAGCCGGCCGCTGGCACCGAGCCCTTCGCCGAGACGGACGATGCGCGAGAAGGCGTCGACCACCCGGAACTGGCCGGGACGGGTCGGCTGAGCGATCAACAGACGGCAATTGTTGGTGCCGAGATCAAGTGCGGCATAGAGCGGCGCGGGCGGTTCGCTAGCAGCGATATAGGGTGCACGCGGTTGTTCGCCGCGATTGCCCGAACGCGGCTGTGCGCCCGCCTGACCGCCGCCGGCGGCAGAAGTCTGCCGCGCATTGCCGCCGCCATCGGCGCCACGCTGCTGCGCCGGCTGGCGCTCGCCGCTCGTCAGCGGGCGCCCCTGGAGCCCGCGGCGGTGCTTGGCCTTCTTGCTGCGCTTGTGGCCCTTGCGTTCGCCAAGCGACGCATCGACGACCTGAACGCCGCTGCTTTGCGACGCGGATCCGGCCTGAGCCTGCTGTTTTGCTGATTTCGAACGACGCCGCCGCTTGCGCTTGCGCGCCGGCTCCGTTTCGTTCTCTCCTGCGGGACGCCCTGCCAAACCGGCTGCGCCGGACTGGCTGGCAATTGCAGACGGCGAAGCAGACGACTTGCGTCGTTTACGCTTGCCCTTGCCGTTGCGCGGACCGAGCTTCGATCCATCACTGCGGCCTGCTGCCGACGCCCCGGATTCGGACGGCTTATCGCCGTGATCGGGGTCTTTCACTTGTTTCAACCATGGCGCCGCGCAAGGCCTTAGGGCCGCTCAAGGCGCTCTCTCGATTTTTCGTTGGCGCGACTGTACCAGCGCAACCCCCATTCGCCAAACTTTTTTTGAGAACCGGCTTGTGCACAACAAAGGCGTCGGGCGCCCGAACCCAGCAAACACACCGGGTTGAGCACCTGGGTCCCTGTTCCGGCCACCCTCGATGGCTGCGATCTCACTTCAGCCGCGATTTTTTTTGCAAAAGGTATTTGCATCAGCCGCCGATTTGTTTATAAGCCCGCCAACCACACCGACGGGCTTCGCTCCGACGGCGGCTTTGGGGAATAGGTTAACGGTAGACCCACGGACTCTGACTCCGTTAGTCCTGGTTCGAATCCAGGTTCCCCAGCCAATCTTCTCTCTTTAAATCCTTGATTTTCAGATCGCGCTGGATGTCGCTTTGACATCATTGGCGGCCCGATACGGCGCCGAAATCCCTGCCCACCGTAAGCTCCGTCACCTCTGAGGTAGGAATATTAGGATATTCTGCCCCATGGTCGCTTGCCTATGCGTGGCAAATGGAGTGGGATGTGGTCAACTCGGCTGACGTTGGGCGATGGCGAGAATGAAGGGGTCCGATTCGCAAATTCAGCTCGGCGGCGAAAGGCGCCAGGTGACGGCGGTTTTCTACGATATCGTCGGTTCGACCGAGCTGTTGCTCAGCAACGACCCGGAGAAATACCTCCGCTCCATCGCCAGTCTCCACAACAGTTCGGAAGACATCATTCGCCGCCATGGGGGCAATCTTAGCCGGCGGCTTGGCGACGGCGGATGCGGCTACTTCGGCTATCCGGCGCAGGTCGAGGACGCAGCCGAAATGGCCGTCCAGGCGGCTCTGGAGCTCATTGAGATGGCGACCCGGCAAAGCCACCGCCCGCGCACGGTACCCTTCAAGTTGCGCGTCGGCGTCGCAACCAGCGTCGTCGTCCTCTCCTCCGACGGCAAGGATATTGTCGGCACCGCACCGATACTGGCGGCGCGGCTTCAGGCGGAAGCGCAGCCTGATACGGTCCTTGTTGCCGAGGCAACCTACCAGCTCACTCGAAACAGGTTCGACTATACTTTCTTGCGCGACGCCGCTCTCAAGGGCTTCTCTGAACCGTCGGCGCTGTGGCAGCCTCTTGCCAGAAGCCCCGGATCTCTCCGCGACCGGTCGAACCCGGCGCGCGGCGCGCCGATGGGCGGGCGCGAGAAAGAACTGGCGCGGCTCACAATCGAGTGGAACGCCGCAAGCAGCGGCGCCGGCAGATCGGTCGCCGTCACCGGGGAAGCCGGTATCGGCAAGTCCCGGCTCGTCGCCGAACTGCGCCGCTCGCTCGGGCGCGAAAACGATGCCGATATTCTTCTGCAATGCGATGCACGGATGACCGGCGAGCCCATGCAGCCGCTGATCGGCTTTCTGGAAGCAAGCGTGGGAAAGGATGTCCTGCAGCGCGGCAACGCACCGCAACTGCGGGAGGCCCTGCACGGCATAGGGCTTCCCGTCGATGAGCGCGCGGCGCGCG
This sequence comes from Ensifer sp. EB106-05-01-XG146, assembly GCF_058791875.1. NCBI lineage: Bacteria > Pseudomonadati > Pseudomonadota > Alphaproteobacteria > Hyphomicrobiales > Rhizobiaceae > Ensifer > Ensifer sp. EB106-05-01-XG146. The sequence goes on along the minus strand of NZ_JBYTDX010000001.1, from coordinate 429,522 downwards.
CGATCGCCACGTTTACCGGCGGCGATTCGCGACGCAAGGCCGGCAATATCCAGGTTGCCGATCTCTCCGGCGAGGCGTTCCGAAAGGATGTCATCCGGGCGGCCGTGCAGATCCTGTGCGCCGGCGAGGCGGCCAAGCTCATCGTGATCGAGGACGTGCACTGGGCCGACAGCATGACCCTGACGATGCTCGAGCACCTGGTGAGCCACGCTCGCCATCGTCCGGTTCTCGTGGTCCAGACCTCGCGTGGACCGACGGCGGTTGCAGCCGCCGAAAGCCTGCCCCTCCAAGGCCTCGGAACCGCGGCGATGAAGAGCCTAGTCGCCTCCGTATGGGGCGGCGCGCCACCCGCAGGCCTAGTGTCCTTCATTCTGCAGCAATGCGACGGACTGCCGCTTTATGCCAAGGAGCTCGCGCTTCTGCTTCGCAGCCGGCATTCCGTCGCGCCTGCCGCCGCCAGCTGGACGAAGCTGCTCGTCGAAGAAGGCGTTTCGTCGCTGAACGATCTCCTAGCCGTCAAGCTCGCGAAGGTTGGAAGCGCGCGCCGCGTTGCCCAACTGGCAAGCGTCATCGGCAGGGAGTTCAGCGTCAGCCTGCTCAATCGGCTGCTCGATGGCGCAGCGGCAGCCTCGCTCGAAGCGGACCTTGCCGCACTCGTCGCGCATGGCGTGATCGAACAAGGCGCCACATCCAACGACGCCTTCCAGTTCCGCCACGTGCTGCAGCACGAGGCGACCTATGGCAGCCTGCTTCGCACCGACCGGCGCAGGTTCCACAAACGCATCGCCCAATTGCTAAGCGAGGAGGACGTGCCGAGCGTGCCGCCAGCCGTGGCCGCCTGGCAATGCGCCGAAGCTGGCCTCCATCTCCAGGCGGCGCAATTTGCAATGAAGGCGGCGGAGGCGTGCGTCCTGCGATCGGCGATGCGCGAGGCCCGCCAGTCGCTCGATCTTTGCGCCCGCGAGATTGCGGCGATGCGGCGGCACGTGGATCGCCGTCCGTTCCTGCTGGACCTGCTGCAGCTTCAGGGCGTCGTGGCGACGGCGCTCGAGGGCGAAGGGTCGCAACTGGCCCGCCGGACCTACGCGCGCGCCATTTCACTGCTCAAGCGCGACGGCTCCGCCAACCGCGAAGAGCGCCTGCCGCTTTATTGGGGCTGGTGGTTCACCGCTCCGAACATTTCTCTGCAACAATCGCGGGCGCGCGTGCTGGTGAGCGACATGGAGGGCGCCCGGGATCCCGAAACGCGGCTTCAAGCTTATCATTGCGGCTGGGCGACGAGCTTCCATGCAGGCCATCACGACTACTGCCTGGACTGCGTCGGCAAGGGCATCGCCCTATATGACGCGGAACGGGCGCTTCGCAATCGCGCCTTCTACGGCGGCCACGACGCCAAGGTCTGCGGCCTTGGCGAAAGCGCCTTGTCCTACCTTCTGACGGACGCACACGAACCGAGCGAGGCGGCCATCCGGCAATGCCTGGAGTGGGCCGACAGGACGGAGCATGTCGGCAGCATGGTGCATGCGCTCTACTACGGAATCGTGTTGCGTCGCTGCCAGCAGCGATATGAAGACGTGCACAGCCTCGGCGAACGCATGCTGGCGCTCGCCGACGAAAATGGCCTGGTGGCGAGCCAGGCGCGCGCCAATATGTACTGCGGCTGGGCGGAAGCCATGGCCTCGTCACCGGAGCGGGGCGCTGCGCGCTTCGAGGAAGGGCTGCGCCTCCAAAAGCTCACGGGGACCGACGACAATCTGTCGATCCACAGCGACATGCACTCCGAGATCCTGGAACGCATGGGAGATCCCGGAGCGGCGGTCGTCCCGATCGAGAACGCCATCGCGCTTGGCCGCAAGAGCGGCCAATGGTTCTGGCTTGCGGAGCTCTACCGGCGAAGGGCGCATCTGCGGCTGGCGCTCGGCGACGCTCCTGCGCGGGCACGGCGCGACCTGCGATATGCCTTGCAATCGGCCGAGACGCAGGGCGCCGAATGGCTGGCCAAGCGCGCCGGGCACGATTTGCGACATCACTTCGGCTAGTCGGCGATGGCGAGCGTTTCGTTCCAGGACCGATCGCTCGAGGGCGTGCTGAACGCCCCCTCCCCAGCCCCTCCCGACACCTGGCAAACCGTGGAGAAAATTCTCGCCCTCCGACGGGATTTCGGGATCACCCGCCTCGGATCGGTAACCGGGCTCGATCGGATCGGCATACCGGTCGTGCAGGTGGTCCGCCCGGCCTCGCGCTCGGTTTCGGTCAATCAGGGCAAGGGCCTCAGCTATGCCCAAGCCGCCATCTCCGGCCTGATGGAATCGCTTGAAGGATGGGCATCGGAGCGCATACCGGCGGAGCGCGTGTGGCGGGCCAGCCTTGCGGACATGAATGCCGACGGGATGTGGTCGCATCTCCATCCGGCTGCAACGCCGCCGGCCGACAGCAACGATCTCGCCTGGATTTCAGGCTGGGATCTGATCTCCGGCTCTTTCCGGCCCGTGCCGCTGGCGGCGGTCGACACAAATTACGTCATCCCCTCTCCGCATCCGCACTGGCTTCAACGCAACACCACCGGGCTTGCCGCAGGCACGAGCCTGCAGCAGGCACTGATTCACGGCTGCCTTGAGATCCTCGAACGCCACGCGCATCATCTGGCCACCCGGCGGCCGCACTTCTTCGACCGCTACCAGATCGGTGTCGACACCATTGGCGGAGGCAAATCCGGCGAAATCCTTGGCCGGCTGCGCCAGGCGGGGCTGGCTGCGGGCGTATGGGCGTTACCAAGCCCGAGTGGCCTGCCCGCCTATTGGTGTCATGTCATGGAAGACCCGGCGCGGGTTCCGCTGGCCCCCTTGCCGGCGTCTGGCTTCGGCTGCGACATCGATCATGACCCCGCCCTTGCCAAGGCTCTTCTCGAGGCGTGCCAGTCGCGCCTCGGCGCCATCGCCGCGACCCGGGAAGACGTGATTGGCCGCTTCTACGCCCCACCGGAACGAAGCGAACTGATCGCCTGGTTCGAAACCCTGTCGCGCGGCGGTCTGCCCTTTCCCGAAAATGAGCCTGCGCACGGGGGCGAAAACCCGTTACCGGCCATTCTCGAGGCGATGGTCGCCGCTGGTGTCAAAGCGGTCGTCGTCGTGGTCCTGTTCTCGGACGAAGCGCTCCCTCTGCATGTGGTCAGAGTGGTTGCCCCGCCCCTGGAGGTGAGCATTGAGGAGTGAAACGATCGTCTTCCTCGGACCAACGCTGAGTGCCGCCGAGGCGCGAGCACAGCTCGATGCGACCTATCTTCCGCCAGCCGGGCAAGGGGACGTCGTGCGCGCCGTGCTGAAACATCGTCCAGCGGTGATCGCGATCATCGATGGCGAGTTTGCGCAGCGGCCGGCGGTTCGGCACAAGGAGATCCTCTGGGCCTTGGCAAAGGGCGTGTATGTCTGCGGCGCATCCAGCATGGGCGCCGTCCGCGCGGCGGAACTCAGCGACGAAGGAATGATCGGCTATGGCTTCGTCTACCGTTGGTATCGGCGCACGAGGCTTGCCGACGACGCCGACGTCGCTGTGGCGATGGCGCCGCCCGAACTGGGTTCAAGAGCTCTCACCGAAGCCCTCATTGACATCAGACTGACACTGAAACAGTCTGAACGAAGGGGCATCATCACACACGAACTGCGCGTTGCACTCGAACAGGCGGCACGATCGCTTCATTATTCCGAGCGCAGCTACAGCACCATCCTCGACAGTGTCAGGAATAATAACAACGACCCTGATATTGAGCGATTAAGACGTCATCTCGCAATCGGATTACCGAGACAGAAGAAACTTGACGCAATCGAACTACTAAAGGCGATCTCCACCTTTAAACTTCGGCGCAAAGGCCCGGACAAGAGCAACGCGTTCGAGATGACCGAGGCTTTTGCATACGATCTTCAATACGCTGAGCTGCTCGATGAAATATTCCGAGCGGATTAGTACGAACAAGTTAATCGAATTCTACAATCACAGGTGATATTGAAACCGCGAGAGAGGCCAACATGGATGCCGCCGCTCACACGTCCGACGCCGACCCGGGCAGAGCCGCTTCACCGCGTCTCGGAACGCGCTTTCTTGTCTTTCCGCAACCCCCATACATTCCAGGTTACGAGAAACCCGAGGTGGTCTGGCTCGCCCCTTCGGCAGGCGGAATTACGGCCGGCCCGTCCGACCGGCGCATGTATGTCGCCGATCCGCTCGAAACCAAGAGGCCCTATGCCTACCCTATCCTGCCGCCCTATGCCGGCGCACTCTGCCCGCCGGTGGAACCGGACGCTGACGGACATTTCGATTACATCACGCCGGACTCGCCTGCCTTTCTGGCGACACACAGCTTTGCCTGCGCACGGCGCGTGCTGGATATCTTCGAGGGCTATGTCGGGCGCGAAATCAGATGGTTCTTCGAACCGACCCTGAGCCGGCTGGAGATCATTCCGCACATTGCCGACTGGGACAACGCACAATCGGGCTTCGGCTTTGTGGAATTCGGGGAAAGCGAACCTGCGAGAGTGACGTCGCGATTCGCGCTCAATTTCGATTCCGTCGCCCATGAGATGGGCCACCTGATCCTTCTCAGCGAACTGGGCCTGCTTGAGGGCGACGGCGCCGGCAGTGAGTTTTTTGCCTATCACGAAGCGGTCGCCGACTTCGCATCGCTGCTCGGCTTGCTGCATTTCGATACAGCCGCGGAGCGCATCCTGCGCCGCACCGGCGGCAACCTTTTGATCAACAACGAACTCGATCGCTTCGCCGAGCTCAGCGACGAAAGGCAGATCCGCACCTTCAACAATTCGCTGCGCGCGGGCGACGTCAGCCATGAAGTGCACGATCATTCCAAGCCATTTGCCGGAGGGCTCTTCGACTGCTTGGTCGAGGTCTATCAGACACTGCTCTTCGAGCGAGGACTGTCCGACCTCGATCCTCGCCAGTTCGGCAACCTGCGCCAGCAACTGGCGCCAGAGCTCATCGAAGCGACGTTGCGCCCATCAAGAGCGGACTACGAGCTGAAGCACTTTGCCAGCAAGGCTGCCCTAGAAGAGGCCCGAGACATCGTCGGCGAGAGCGTCGTTCGCTCCTGGCGGTTTCTGGAACCCGACGACGTCACCTTCGAAGCGGCAGCGGAAGCCTTTTTGACGGCCGCCGATCGGGGACGTGGTCGAGCCTATGTCGAACAGTTTGAAGATTGCATGCGATGGCGCGAAATTCTTTGGTGAAACAGAGGGAGAACGAGATGGACTACGAACATGTACCGGCACCGGCAACTGGCAGATACAAAGCGGACGAGCTTGTTCTCTACGGCGTCAAGCTCAACGCAAACGATGACTACGGCAGGTTCGATATCGGTGAAGGCCATAGTACCGAGCTTCGGGTCCAACTGTTTAAGGATGGTGGCGGCCTCAAGGCGGGCGACTACTCTATCGTCTTGGCCTACGGCTACGCATTCGACGGTCATTGCTACAGACTGGATTCGCATCGAATCTTCATCGTGACAGGCCCGAAGGCCGAAGCAGCGGTCGGTTGCGGCTTCGATTCGATCGCAGGTGCATCCTATCAAATGTGGCGCATTCGGGCATCGACAGAGTTGATTGAAATCGCGACTAGCTTTGGCGATGCGCAGACGCTCATTCTAGACGCGAACCTGCCCGGAAAGCGGTCGCCGACCTCATATGCGATCACCCAATCGATGGCGCATCGCGACCGCCGACTAAACCGCGACTAGCCGGACTCTCTAACGGAGAATGTCATGTCGATCACCTCAACCGTGAAATTTAAGCAGGACTGCAACAATTTAACGATGATAGACGAATTGCCCGGCAGCTACTGCGTGGACGACAAGTTGGAACCTATCGTCGGGCGCAGCGTCAAAAAGGACACAAGCCTCAAATTCTCGGCTGATACAAACAACGGCATCGCAGACGTGAGGATCACTGGGGACATCAACGGAACGCCGCATGACGACAGGTACGATCTGGAGGACCTAAGTAAGGGAATCACTTTCCCCAAGTAGGTGTCGGTACGCACTCGGTCGAAAGCCGCACGCTATTCATCAGGTGGCTAAGGTCGACATTGGCGGCTTCGGCCAAACAAGCGCATGATCACACCTCTCCCGAAACGATCAGGCGGAGGAAGACTTATGCTCGATACCGATAGAAAAGCGGATGCAGCCTATGCGATCGAGTACATCCAGGAACATCCGGAAGCCGGACTTTGCCAGGAGGGTCGGCGCTGGTGGATTACCCCAAACGCCAACGAGACGGATGGGCGGGTTTTTTCCATGGATACGGTGGAGGCCATACGGCTCCGGGATGATGCGCGCCTACGGGCCGTGCCTGACATTGCGCATGCGGGTCGGTCGCTCTGGGTTATGCGGGACATGACATAGTGACCGTGCAGACGCGTTCGGCCGTGAGCTTGCTCCTTACAGCAGCCGCCGTCCTGCCAGATTGCGCATCAGCGCCGCTGCGCCAAAGCTCCAGGGCGCACATTCGGTCGAAAGCCTGACCGTGTTGGTCAGCGACCCGAGTTCGGCACTGGCGATCGTCACCACGTCGCCGAGCTTGTGGGTGAAGCCCTGGCCGGGCTCGTCGCGGTCTTCGACGGGCGCAAAGAGGGTGCCCATGAACAGCATCAGGCCATCAGGATACTGGTGGTGCGGGCCAATCGTCTGAGCGACGAGGTCGAGCGGGTCGCGGCTGATTTCGGCCATCGAACTGCGGCCGGTCAGGCGGTAGCCGTCCTCGCCTTCGACCAGGAGCGTCAGTTCGGCCTTGCGGACATCGTCGATCCCGTAGGTTTCATCGAAGAGGCGGATAAAGGGACCGACGGCGCATGAGGCGTTGTTGTCCTTGGCCTTGCCGAGAAGCAGCGCCGAGCGCCCCTCGATGTCGCGCAGGTTGACGTCGTTGCCGAGGGTGGCACCCCTCACCTGACCGCTCGACGAAACCGCGAGCACGATCTCCGGCTCCGGATTGTTCCAGCGTGAGGCCGGGTGCAGGCCGACATCGGCGCCCGGGCCGACCGCCGAGAGAACCTGCGCCTTGGTGAAGACCTCCGCGTCCGGGCCGATGCCGACCTCCAGATACTGCGACCAGACGCCCTCTTCGATGAGGGCTGCCTTGACGCGGGCCGCCTCCGGCGAACCGGGCTTCAGGTTTCGCAGACTGTCGCCGATGACGGCTGTGACGCGGGCGCGGATCGTTTCGGCGCGCGACGCATCGCCCGCCGCCCGCTCCTCGATGACGCGCTCGATCATCGAGCGCGCGAAGGTGACACCACAGGCCTTCACCGCCTGCAGATCGCAGGGCGCAAGGAGATGCAGGGCGGACGGATCCGCCTTCTGTCCGAGGCAATCCTCGAGAGCGACAAGCCGCTCGCCCTGGGTGGAGCGGACGTGCGCAACGGGATCCGGGTGTTCGAGGAGGTCGCGCATGGTGGGCGCTGCCTTCGAGGTGATGTCGAAGAGCGCGCCGTCACGGATCACAACTACCGACGGGCCGCCGACATCGGCTCGCCAGGCGCGACCGACAAAGGTGCCATTTTGAAATACCGGATCCGCCATGCCGTTCTACCCTCCCGTGAGCGCTACCATCATGCAGCGGAAACCTCCGCTGTAAAGCGGGCGACGACGATCGAACGTCCCTTGGGTTGTAGCGGTCGGAACATTGCAAATTTTCACGCGTTTACGGTTACGGCGCGCCGATCCGAGCGCGCCCCGCCGCTCTGTCTCGCGAGCGCACGAAATCCGGCGCCCACCGCTGCCCCGGGAAGGTTCAGGAGCAGCCGGCCGAGGCCACGAGGAGATCAAGAAAGGATCAACGCAATGAACCAGCACGAAGAGTTCAAGGAAAAGCCGGTCATCGACCCCGTGACTGGGCAGCCGCTGCCCCAACCCACTGCGCAAACGCACCTCAGCGACGTACCTGTCGAGCCCCCCAGACGCAGCAGCTGGCCAATCATCATCATCCTGCTCGCCGGCTTGGTGCTGGCGTTGATCGCCTGGCTGCCGGCCGAACTGAGCCGCGACACCGCCAACACGGCAGCGCCGCCGTCGACCACCGACCAGCCGGCAACCGGAACGACGGGCCAGGCCACACCGCCGGCCGATACGGGCACGGCTCCCGCCGGTGGAACGACGACCCAGCCGGCCCCGGAAGCAACGCCGCAGCAGGGAACACAGGGCGCTAGCCCGAACTCGACCCCTGGCACGACACCCGAAATGACGCAGCCGGCGCCGTAAGCAGGACGGAGCACGCGCAAACCGGTGGGCCGGAGGCTTTTGATCTCCGGCCCTCGCGTCGTCGTTCACCTGAACAAAAATCATGAGGCCGAATGACGGATCGGCTGTGTCCGTTAGACGTCGTTCGTCAGTCCGGCCGGATGTTTGCGGATATCATCGCGTCCCAGCCGGCTGCGGCGCAGTCGGCGATCGCGACCAGGGTTTCCCGCGTGGCGCCGTCGCGCGCCTGGATCGACATGCCGTGCTGCAGCGAGGCGACGTAGGCGGCAATCGCGGCGCAGTCGACACCCACAGGCAGTTCGCCTTCCTCGACTGCGCGCTCGAAACGCTGCTCCAGAGCCATCTGCTTCTCCAGCCGACGCAGCTTCAGTGCGTCACAGACCTCCGCATCACCACCCGCCATCTGCGGTGCCGACAGAACCACCATGCAGCCTCTCGGCTCGCCACGCTGTGTAAAATTCTCGGCCGTGCGTCTCAACAGGTCGTGCACCGCCGCCTTTGCGGTCGGAACCGTCTCCAGTTCATCCCAGATGCCGGCACCGTCGGTGCGGCCGTAAAGGTCCACGGCCTCGATGAAGAGCTGCGCCTTGCTGCCGAAGGCAGCGTAGAGGCTCGGCGGGTTCAATCCCATGGCCCGAGTCAGATCCGACAGCGAGGTATTGTCATAGCCCTTGTCCCAGAAGAGCTGCATGGCGCTTGCAAGCGCCTCGTCCCTCGAAAAATTGCGTGGCCGCCCGCGGCTCATCTCGGCTGATCCTTTTTTGTATCGATCAATACATAAATCGCTTGACAGCGGATGGCAAGTCGTTTCCCCTTATATGTATCGATCACTACAGATTTGGAGAAACCAGTGACGAGTTTGAAAGACAAGGTGGCCCTGGTGACGGGCGGCAGCCGCGGCATCGGTGCAGCGATCGCAAGGCGCCTGGCGAGCGACGGCGCAACCGTGGCGGTGACCTACAGCCAGTCGAAAGAAAAGGCCGAGGCGCTCGTGGCGGAGATCACGGGGGATGGCGGCAGCGCACTGGCGATCCAGGCGGACAACCGCGATCCGGGCGCGGTTGAAGCCGCCGTCAAGACGGTCGCGGAAAAACACGGTCGCATCGATATCCTCGTCAACAATGCCGGCATCTTCGACGCCGGAACGGTGGACGAGGTGACTGAGGAGGATTTCGACCGGACGATCGACGTCAATGTGAAGGCGGTGTTTCTCGCCACGCGCGCCGCTTCGGCGCACATGCCGGATGGCGGGCGCGTCATCAACATCGGCAGCAACCTCGCCGCCCGCGTCCCATGGCCGGGCATGAGCCTTTATGTGCTGAGCAAGAGCGCGCTGATTGGCTTCACCAAAGCGGTGGCGCGCGATCTCGGGCCGAAGGGCATCACCGTCAACATCGTCCATCCTGGCTCGACCGACACGGACATGAACCCGGCCAACGGCGAACATGCCGGCCCGCAGCGCGGACTGATGGCGATCCCGCGTTTCAACGAGGCGAGCGACGTAGCAGGCGTCGTCGCCTGGCTGGCGGGGCCTGACGGCCGCAGCGTAACGGGCGCCGAATTCACCATCGACGGCGGCACCAACGCCTGATCAGGCAAGGAACAAGGCCGGAAACGCAGCGTCCGGCCTTTTCCTACTTCGTGATGCTATGGCTTCGGACCGTGTCAGGCCAGGAAACGCTCCGGCCGGTAGGGCGCGATGTCGATGACCGTCTTTTCGCCGGTCATGGCTTCCGCCAGCGCCCGACCGGTGACCGGCCCAAGCGTCATGCCGTGATGGGCATGGCCGAAGGCAAACCACAGGCCCTCGTGACGCGGCGCCTTGCCGATAAGCGGCATCATATCCGGCGTGCAGGGACGCGCGCCCATCCAGGGTTCTTCGTCGCGACGTTCGGCAAGCGGGAAGAATTCGCGCGCCACCCGCTCGGCCCGCGTCAGCTGCACCGGCGTCTTCGGCGCATCGCGCCAGGCAAATTCCGCACCCGTCGTCAAACGGATGCCGCGCAGCATCGGCGCCAGGAAGTAGCCCTTTTCGGCATCGAGCACCCAGTTGTTGAGCTGCGCGCCGTCCTGCATGCCGTAGTGCATGTGGTAGCCACGCTTCACAGCCAGCGGGAAATGATAGCCGAGCTTGCGGGTAACCGTATCGGCCCAGGGGCCGAGCGCCACGACGACTTCGCGGGCTTCCAGCGGCCCTTCCGGGGTGGCGACGCGCCAACCGGGACCTTCGAGTACGTGTTCGGTCGTCGCCGCATCGCCGGAAATCAGCCGTCCGCCCAGGGACTGGAAGTAGGCGAGATAGGCCTTGTTGAGGCTGTGCGGATCGCGGATCGACCAGGGATCGCTCCAGCGCAGACCGCCGACGAGATCGGCCTTGATCGACGGCTCCAGCGTCTTCAGCTCGCTCGTCGAAAGCTTCTGGTGGTTGACGCCGAAGCCCGCCGAGAGCTTTTCCGCTTCCTTGTACGCGGCGTCGCGTTCCTTCTCGGTGCGGAACACCTTCATCCAGCCGTCCTTACGGATGAGGTCGCCGGCTCCGGACGCCTCGATCAGATCCTGATGTTCGGTGATCGAATGCTCGATCAGCGGCGCATAGAGCTGGGCGATGCGCCGGTGCTGGGTAAAGCCGGAATGCCACCAGTAGCGGGCGAGGAACGGCACCAGGCCCGGAAGGGCGCGGAAATGGTAATGGGCGTCGGTGGTGTTGTTGAGCGCGTAGCGGAAGAGTGCGCCGAAATCATGCGGGAAGCCGTATGGAAAGACGCCTTCGCGCTGGATCAGGCCGGCGTTGCCGTAGGAGGTTTCCTCGCCGGGGCCACGACGATCGAGCAGCACCACCGACTTGCCGCGGCGGGCGAGATGGATGGCGGTGGAAATGCCGACGATGCCGGCGCCCAGAACCACTACGTCAGTCTTCATCTCAGGCTGCCCCGTTGCTCGATCAAGACAAACCGCGGCTTTGCGTGAAGCCGCGGCACCAATATCACTTCTTCTTCAGCGCATTCATGATTTGCTCGAGATAGCCGAGCAGTACGGCCGAGACGACAAAGGCCAGATGTATGATCGTCGCCCACATCAACTGCTCGCTCGAATATTGCTGCGCGTTTAAGAAGATCTGCAGCAGGTGGATCGAGGAAATGGCCACGATCGACGACGCAACCTTGATCTTCAGGCTGCCGGAATCGAGCTTGCCGAGGAAGGAGACCTCCGCATCGCCTTCGTCGAAGCGGCTGACGAAATTCTCGTAACCGGAAATCATCACCATCACGATCAGGCTGGCCACGAGCGCTGCATCGATCAGGCCGAGCATCGCCAGAATCATCTGCGCATCGTCATAGACGAAGACCATGCTGGCGATCTTCAGCAGCTTGAAGGCGAACGAGATGCCGTAGAGGGCAAGTGCCGCGACCAGGCCAAGGTAGAAGATGACGAGAAGCCAGCGGCTGGACAGGATGATCCGCTCGACGAGCAGTTCCAGCGATTTCATGATGTTCGATACCCCGGGGCGAAAACGACAATTGGGGCATCAATAGCCAAGCGGGCCAGCAAGGGCAAGCAAGACGATTCGGCCACCAAACACATCGAGGGCGGCTGTGACGCCGCCCGTTTCCTGTTTATGCCTAACAACTCAAATAGGGCCGCTCAGCCGCGGCGCACCAGGCCGGCAACGAGCGAAATCACCAGAAAGACCAGGAAAAGGAAGAAGAGGATCTGCGCGATGCCCGCGGACGTGCCGGCAATACCCCCAAACCCAAGTACACCCGCTATGATTGCCACAACGAGGAAGACAAGCGCGTAGTATAACATAGCAATTCTCCTTGCCTAAATCACTGCAATGCAAACGCGATAGCTTTCAATTTGTTCCAGTTCTCGATCAAAATCGGCGCGCGGAATTCCGTGGCGTCACTCGACATTAATATTCTGTTTACGATGAAAGACGAAAGAGTCCCAAATCGGCACGGTTTGCACCGGAAATGCCCGGAACCTTCGCAATACTCTGACGTTCTTCATCCATGGAACGCAGGGTCGAAATGAAGATGCCGACAGCACATATCTGGAAAACGGCGACCGAAGCCGGACGGGAGCGGACGCATCTCTCCGATAGAAATCTTCACATCGGAAAGACGATGCGCGACCTGTACACGGACGGCGAAGAACAAAGCGCCAAGCTTCAGTCTCTGCTTGAAGAACTTCGCAGGCGAGAGGCCAAGGCAAAGAAGAAATAAGCGCGATGCGCATGACAAACAAAAAGCCGCGCGACAGGTGTCGCGCGGCTTTTGTCTTGGCGTCGTTCTTCCGGGGAAGCAAGACTGACTGCTTGCCGCGAACCGCCTAGCGGCGCGACATCCAGTCGTCGATCTGCCGCTCCGCCTCGTCACGTGCAACGCCGTATCGCGCCTGGATCCGCCCGGCGAGTTCTTCCCTGCGGCCATCGATGATATCGAGGTCGTCGTTGGTGAGCTTACCCCACTGCGACTGAGCCTTACCCTTCAACTCGTGCCATTTGCCTTCAACAATGTCCCAGTTCATTTCCGATCCTTTCGGTTGATGCAGTCGCCCTAGCGCAATTGCCCAAGAGCTACCGGTGAAATCAGTTGCGAGCCTTGGCGCCGCTTTCGCTTCGCGCGGCAACGGCATAGCTGCCGTCATCGACCTTGACCTCGACCTGCAGACGGCCAGGCGCCTTCACCTGCCACTCGATGGTCGCGTCTTCTACGAACAGCGCCGGATCGACTTCCGCGCAGGCCCCGTAGGCGTGCTTGAAGCTCGTCGATGTCGCCTCGATCGCAGGCGAAAGCAGTTCGCGGCATTCGTCTACGGTCTCGAAAGCCACGGTGGGCGCCGGCACTTCGCGGCAGGCCTCTGTCGTCTGCATGCAGCCGACCAGGACCATGATGGCGGCAATGTGTTCCATTCGCATGCTCCCTTGCGTCAAACTCCAACAGCAAACGGAAATGTGCGATCTGCGGTTCCGCGAATGGGCGCGAAATATTTCCTGGAACCTTGGCGTCAGCTGCGCGTTTGAGCGGCCCAGAGACGGCCGGGAGGCGTCATTCGCCCACAGCGTTCAGCGGGCGACCACGGCCCACAACCGGGACGGACATCGCCCGTCGGCCACCCCAACAATGGAACAAAAATGCCCCGGTCTCGTTTTCGCAACGATAACAAGCGCTGCGACCGCGGCCGAGCGACGGAGGATATACTGGCGAGGCAAGGACACACCACAAGCGGCTCGCTCATTGCGAGCGCCGAAAGGTAACATCAAAAGTCGATCAGGACGGCGCGGCATCGGGTACGGGCTATGCCTCATTGTCGTCATTCTGTTCGTCACCAGTCGCGGGCAAATCGATTTCACCGAAAATTGATTCTCAGTTCAACAAAGCAACCCTCGGATAGGAACGCGTCATGAAGAAGATACTTATCGTAGCAAGCCTGATCCTCCCCCTCGCGGCATGCACGCAGACAGAAAAGGGCGCGGCGATCGGCGCAACCGGCGGTGCCATCGTCGGCGGTGCGGCGACGGGCAATGTCAGGGGTGCGGCCGTGGGCGCGGCCATCGGCGGCGTCGCCGGCGCGCTCATCGGCAACGCCAACGAACCGGGCCGCTGCATCTATCGCGACCGCTACGGCCGCCGCTACGAAGCCGCCTGCTGATCGGCGCATCTCATAAAGAAACGGGCAGCCGCCCGTTTCTTCCCCCTCAAAGCGGAACCCCACCCTTCGACGGGACTTTGGCCGCAGCCTCCGCTTCATCGAGTTTTTCAAGAAGATTGAGAAAGAGTTCCGGAACGGGCTCCTGCTCCAGCGACCGATAGAGCGCCTTCAAGCTGGTGCCGATCGAGCCGCCGATTTCGAGCGTTTCGGCAGTGCCTCCGCGCTGTTGGCCTACGCCGCCGTGCTTTCCGGTTTCTTCATCCATGCTGCGTCCCACCACCGCTTAGTCCTTCACGGCTTTTGCTGCCCTTGCGAAATCGCCGGCACACCGTTTCGAACACGTCCCCCATTTGCTCTAAGCCGAAAAACGTGTTCAAAACATCCATCTATTCCGCCCCATACCCCCTATCCTCAGAAATCAAACGAATCGCATTGCACGTAAGGAAGTCGTTGATGTCACTTTCGACCCGGATTGCGCCCCACCTGCCCTTTCTGCGCCGTTACGCGCGGGCCGTCACAGGCTCGCAGGCCGCAGGCGACGGCTATGTGGCCGCCGTTCTCGAAGCCCTGATCGAGGATATCAGCCTCTTTCCGGAAGCCTCGAACGACCGGATCAGCCTCTACAAGCTGTTCTGCTCGCAGTTCGAAAAGATCTCGATCGACCGCAGCGAAAATGCCTCACCGTTCGCATGGGAAAAACAGGCGGCCGCCAATCTCTCGCTGATCGCGCCGGCGCCGCGCCAGGCGTTTCTGCTCGTATCGGTCGAGGGTTTCTCCATCGCCGATGCGGCCGAGGTCATGAACCTCAGCCAGGCCGAGTTTTCGAAGCTGCTGACAGTCGCCTCGGAGGACATTTCGCACCAGGTCGCAACGGACGTCCTGATCATCGAGGACGAGCCGCTGATCGCGCTTGATATCGAGGATATGGTGACCAGCCTCGGCCACCGCGTCACCGGGATCGCCCGCACCCACGGCGAGGCGCTCGATCTCTACCGCAAGACCTCTCCGAAGATGGTTCTGGCCGACATCCAGCTTGCCGATGGCAGCTCGGGCATCGACGCCGTCAACGAGATCCTCACGCAGGCCGCTGTGCCGGTGATCTTCATCACCGCCTTCCCCGAGCGGCTGCTGACCGGCAAGCGGCCGGAGCCAGCCTTTCTCGTGACCAAGCCGTTCAATCCGGACATGGTGAAGGCACTGATCAGCCAGGCGCTGTTCTTCGACGAGCACGCACGCTCTGCCCGGCGCTAGGCCGGGCAACACATCCCCTTATCCGGGCAGCTGACGTTCAGGCGGCTGGTCGCTGATTTCCTCGACGATGGCGAGGACGATGAGAGAGAGCGGCAGCGCCAGCATGGCGCCGACCGCCCCCCACATCCAGGTCCAGAACACGATCGCCAGGAAGATCAAGAACGGGTTCACCTCAAGCTCGTTGCCGAGGATGGCCGGAATGGCAAGGTTTTCCATCGCAAGGTGAACGACGAAGAAGGCCACCGCCGGCGCCAATGCCAGCCACAGCACCTCGTGCGTCATCAGCCCCGCCACCAGCAGGCTCAGCGTCATCGCCGTGACGCCGAGATAGGGAATGAAGCTGGAGACGAAAGCGAACAGGCCCCACAGCGGCGCCATGCCCAGACCCCCGACAAAAGCGATCACCGTCGTAACGAGGCCGAGCGAGAAATAGATGACGCTGGCGATCGAGAAGTATCGCGCCAACGCATCCTCGATGCCGTTCATGATGCGAATGGCGCTAAGCCGCCGCTCACGGCTGGCAAAGGCAAGGATGACCGCCTTGCGCAGTTGCAACCGTCCGAGCAGAAACAGGCCGAGTGCTGCGAGAAAGATCAGTGTCTGCACCAAAGCGGGTGTCAGCCCGGCGGCGGTGGCGGCAAGCATCGGGCCGGCATTCTTCATGACGGTATCGGCAATCGCATCGTTGCCGACGCTGCGCGCGACGGCCAGACGCAGCCACTCGAACCGGTCAATGAACGGCATCACCCGCGCCACCACGCTTTCGGCAAGCTTCGGCGCCTCCGAGGCGAGCGCCGTCAACGGACCCAGGAGGGCATTGACGAGCCACGAGAGGCCGGTGACGAAAATGATCGCCAGCAGCAACCCTCCGAAAATCGGCGGCAGGCCATAACGCGCCAGTCCGTCGGCCGTCCGGCCGAGCACGACGCCGACGACGATTGCGAGCGTGATCGGCAGGAGGATCGTTTCCATGGCGTAGATGCCCGCGCATGCGGCAATGGCGAAGAGGCCGATAATACTCCAGGCGACCATCAGATCGATGCCGTCGCGCCGCGGGGCTGTCGATGGCGCCGCCGTCGCCACAGCAGCCTCTTCCTCGACGATCCACCGCGCACGCTTGCGCTGCTGGGCGGCACCCGCCCGACGCAGCGTATTCGCGATCATGCCTCGCCGTCCTTCAGCCAGGGCCGCGCGCGGTTCGTTCGCGTTTCCGGTCAACAGATCAGGCCGCCCTGCCTTTTGCTCCGGCCCGGCTTGCGGCACATCGCGTGAATGATCTTGCACGGTCAATGGTGTTCCGGCGGGAAGACATGCAGGGTCAGCGACAATAGGCCAAGCCCCAGAATGATGACGAGCAAGGTATGGGCGACACCTGCGGCGGTGTAGGGAAGAAGACCGAAACCGATCATGACGCCCGCCAGGAGAAGGACACAGACACGGGGCAGCCAGTAAAGCATAGACAGTCCTCCCAATCGTGGCGGCCGGTTTTGGCCTGCTTCTTCGGATTGGACACTTAACGTGCCGGTGCGCCGTTTGGTTCCGCGCAAGGGAACTGAAATGGGAACGAAAAACGCCGCCGGACGGCAGTCCGGCGGCGCAGGAATAAGAAGACGGGAAATCCCGTAGCGCAGGCCTTAGGCGGCAGCGGCGACGACGATGACTTCGACGAGGTATTCCGGGGTCGCGAGCTTGGCTTCGCCGGTGGCGCGAGCCGGGGTGTGGCCCTGCGGTGCCCAGGCGTCCCAGACCGAGTTCATCTTCGGGAAGTCTGCCATGTCGGCGAGCCAGATGGTGGCCGAGAGGATGCGGGTCTTGTCGGTGCCGGCGAGCGCCAGAAGACGGTCGACTTCGGCAAGCGCCTGCTTGGTCTGCGTCACGACATCGTCACCGGCGTTGCCGACCTGGCCGGCGAGGTAGACGGTGTTGTTGTAGACCACGGCCTGGCTCATACGGGGGCCGGTTTCGAAACGCTTGATTTCCATGAACGTGTTCCTGAGGTTGGGCCGAACGATCGGTCCGGCCAAAAAGCGGCTGCCCGCCGCCAAGAGGCGAGAAGTGAAGGCGGCGCGACACCTCTACACCATCAAGCCCCCAAGTCAAAGAAGCCGGGCATTGGCTGCCCGGCTTCTCTTGTTTCTTCAGCAAAAATCAGCAGCGGCGGATCAGGCCGCCTGCTTCTTCTTGGCAAGGCGCGCCTTGATGCTCTCGACATCCGCACGCGGCGTCGCTGCAAATAGCGTCTTGGTGTAGCTGTGCTTCGGGTCGGCAAAGACCTCGTCGCGGCTGCCGTATTCGACCGCTTCGCCGAAATACATCACCATGACATCATCAGCGATATAGCGCACGACAGAGAGGTCGTGGCTGATGAAGACGTAGGTGAGCTTCAGTTCGTCCTGAAGGTCGGCGAGCAGGTTCAGCACCTGTGCCTGGACCGACAGGTCGAGCGCCGACACCGGCTCGTCGAGCACCAGCAGCTTCGGGTTCAGCATCAACGCGCGCGCAATGGCGATACGCTGGCGCTGGCCGCCCGAAAACATGTGCGGATAGCGGTTGAAGTGCAGCTCGGTGAGGCCGACCTTCTTCAGCATCGTCATCGCCCGGTCGCGACGTTCGTCGGCCGGCGTGTCGGTGTTGATGACCAGCGGTTCCATCAGGATGTCGCCGATCTTCTGGCGCGGGTTGAGCGAGCCATAGGGGTTCTGGAAGACGATCTGCACCTTGCGGCGCATCTCCGGCGTCATGTCGCCTTTGGAGATATCGATCTTCTTGCCCTCGATCAGCAGTTCGCCGGAGGTCGCCGGGTCGATCAGGGTGAGGATGCGGCCCAGCGTGGACTTGCCGCAGCCGCTTTCGCCAACGATCGCCAGCGTCTTGCCCTGTTCGACGGAAAAGCTCACGCCTTTCAGCGCATGAACCGTCTTTGCCTTTTTGATGAGGCCGCCGGGGATATGGTAGTCGCGCACCAGATTGCGCGCTTCGAGGATCACGCTCATTGGGCCGCTCCTTCGTCGACGAAGAGTTCGGAAATCGTCGGCAGACGATCGCCGGTCGCGTTGTCAGGCAGCGCCGCCAGAAGTGCGCGCGTGTAGTTGCTCTTCGGGTTTTCGAAGAGCGTCAGCACGTCGGCCTCTTCCATCTTGCGGCCCTTGTACTGCACGACCACCCGGTCGGCAGTCTCGGCGACCACGCCCATGTTGTGCGTGATCATGATCAGGCCCATCTTGTGCTCGGCCTGCAGCCTCATCAGGAGGTCCAGGATCTGCTTCTGGATCGTCACGTCGAGCGCGGTGGTCGGCTCGTCGGCGATCAGGAGCTTCGGGTTGCAGGCGATCGCGATCGCGATCATCACGCGCTGGCACTGGCCGCCCGACATCTGGTGCGGATAGTGGCCGAGCCGCTCGGCCGGATCGGGAATGCCGACCGCCTCGAACAGTTCGATTGCGCGCTTGCGGCGACCGGCCTTGTCGAGGCCCATGTGGATGCGCAGCACTTCCTCGATCTGGAAGCCGACGGTGAAGCACGGGTTGAGGCTGGCGATCGGCTCCTGGAAGATCATGGCAATATCCTTGCCGACGATCTTGCGCCGTTCGTTTGCCGACATGCCGAGCAGGTCGCGGCCGTTGAAAGTGAGCTTGTCGGCGGTCACTTTCGCCGTCCAGGGCAGAAGCCCCATGGCGGCCAGCATCGACACGGACTTGCCCGAGCCGGACTCGCCAACGATCGCAAGCACTTCGCCTTCATGGACCTTCATCGACACGCCGTTGACGGCGCGGAAGGGACCGGAGGCCGTCTGGAATTCGACGACCAGGTTTTCGATTTCGAGAAGCGCCATGATCAGGACCTCTTCAGCTTGGGATCGAGCGCATCGCGCAGGCCGTCACCCATAAGGTTGATCGCCAGCACCGTGATCAGGATCGCGATACCCGGAAGGGTCACCACCCACCAGTGGCTGCTGATGAACTCGCGGGCTTCGGCGAGCATCGTGCCCCATTCCGGTGTCGGAGGCTGTGCGCCCATGCCGAGGAAGCCGAGGGCCGCAGCGTCAAGGATCGCGCTCGAGAAGGAGAGCGTCGCCTGGACGATCAGCGGCGCCATGCAGTTCGGCAGGATCGTCTTGAACATCAGACGGCCATGACCAGCGCCGGCCACCTTGGCGGCAACGACATAGTCACGGGTCTTTTCGCTCATGACGGCAGCACGCGTCAGGCGCACGAAGTGCGGCTGGAAGACGAGCGCGATTGCGATCATGGCGTTGACGAGGCCCGGGCCGAGGACAGCGACCAGCACGAGGGCGAGCAGCAGCGACGGGAAGGCGAGGATGATGTCCATCACGCGCATGATGACGGTATCGACCCAACCACGGAAGTAGCCGGCGATGACGCCAAGCGCGATACCGCCGACGAGCGACAGGGTCGTGACGATGACACCGACGAACAGCGAGAAGCGCGTGCCGTAGATCAGCCGGGACAGCATGTCGCGGCCGACGGCGTCGGTGCCGAGCAGGAAGCCGGCGCGGCCGCCCTCCTGCCATACCGGCGGTACCAACACCGCATCGCGGTACTGTGCCACCGGATCGTGCGGTGCGACCCACGGTGCGAAGACCGCGAGCAGAACGAGGAACACGAAGAACACGAGACCGATCACGGCGCCGCGGTTCTCGGAGAAGTAATACCAGAACTCGGCCAATCGCGCCCGGCGGGACGGATCGGTCGAAACGGTGCTTGTTGCAGCAGCTTGAGACATGACGCCCTCCTTAGTGCCGGATGCGCGGATTGATGAGACCGTAGAGCAGGTCGACGATGAGGTTGACCAGCATGATCACCGCGGCGATGACGAGCAGGCCGCCCTGGATGACGGCGTAGTCGCGACGCGACACCGAATCCACCATCCACTTGCCGATGCCCGGCCAGGAGAAGATCGTTTCCGTCAGGATCGCACCGGCGAGCATGACGCCCACCTGCAGGCCGATGGTGGTGACCACCGGGATCATCGCATTGCGCAGCGCATGGACGCCGACGACCCGGAAGGTCGAAAGGCCCTTGGCCCGTGCCGTGCGCACGTAGTCTTCGGAGAGAACTTCAAGCATCGCCGAGCGCGTCTGGCGCGCGATGACCGCAAGCGGAATGGTTCCAAGCACGATCGTCGGCAGGATCAGGTGGCTGACGGCCGACTTGAACGCGCCGGCCTGACCGGACAGGAGCGAGTCGATCAGCATGAATCCGGTTACCGGCGGGAAGAAGTACATCAGCGAGATGCGGCCGGAGACCGGCGTCCACTGCAGCATGCCGGAAACGAGCATGATGAGCAGCAGGCCCCACCAGAAGATCGGCATGGAGAAGCCGACGAGTGCCGTCCCCATCATCGCCTGGTCGACGGCCGAGCCGCGCTTGATCGCAGCAATCACGCCGGCCGGAATGCCGAGAATGACCGCAAACAGGATCGCGCAGAGCGAAAGCTCGACGGTTGCCGGGAACAGTTCGAAGAACTGATCGATGACCGGCTTCTTGGTAACGATCGAGGTGCCGAAATCACCCTGGAGCACGCCCCAGAGATAATCGAGGTATTGCACCACGATCGGCCGGTCGAAGCCGAGTGCGTGTGAAATTTCCGCATGTCGCTCCGGCGACATGACGCGCTCGCCCGAAAGCAGCGCAACCGGATCGCCCGGAAGCAGGCGGATGAAGGAGAAGGCGATGATGGAGACGCCGACGAAGGTCGGTATCAGGACAGCCAATCGCCCCAAGAGAAATCGGAACATGTTAAACCCCGCGCCATGTTGCCGCGGCATTGTATCCCGCCGCTGGCACCACCGCATGCTTTCCCACTTAACGGCCAAGCATACAGCAAGTCGAAATGCCACAGCGACCTTTTGCGCTCCAGCCGGAACTCAGGGTCGCTATAGTGGATGCAAAGAGGGGCGCTTGCCCTTGGCAAACGCCCCCTTAAGGATCAGTTAACTAAATTACTCGGTGATGTCCACGCCGTCGAAGGCAAAATCACCAAGTGGGCTCTGAACGAAGCCCTCGACGTTCTTGCGCATCGGCACGACCGAGAGCGAGTGGTCGATCGTCGCCCACGGCGCTTCGCGCTTGAAGACGACCTGCGCCTCTTCGTAGAGCTTGGTGCGCTCTGCGGGGTCAGAGGTTTCCTTCGCCTTCTTCACGAGAGCATCGAATTCCTGGTTGCACCACTGTGCACGGTTGTTGCCGCCGACAGCGTTGCAGCCGAGAAGCGTGTCGAGGAAGTTGTCCGGGTCGCCGTTGTCGCCGGTCCAGCCGAGGATGACGGCACCGTCACGATCCTTGGCCTTGGACTTGTCGAGGTATTCGGCCCATTCGTAGGAGACGATCTCGACCTTGACGCCGATCTTGGCGAAGTCCGACTGCATCAGTTCAGCTGCGCGACGGGCGTTCAGCATGTACGGACGCGAAACCGGCATTGCCCAGAGCTTCATCGACAGGTCCTTGACGCCTGCGTCTTCGAGCATCTTCTTGGCAACTTCGGGCTCGTAGGTGTCGTCTTCGATCTTGTCGTTGTACGACCACATCGTCGGCGGGATCGGGTTGACGGCCGGCTGGGCAGCACCCTGGAAGACGGCATCGACGATCGCCTGCTTGTTGATCGCCTTGTTTAGCGCCTTGCGGACTTCCGGCTTGTCAAACGGAGCCTGCGTGGTGTTGTAGGCGAGGTAGGAGACGTTGAGGCCGGCCTGTTCCATGACCTTCAGGTTCGGGTCTGCCTTCATCTTCGAAACGTCGGCAGCATTCGGGAACGGCATCAGGTGGCATTCGCCAGCCTGGAGCTTCTGGAAGCGAACCGAAGCGTCAGACGTGATCGCGAAGACGAGGTCGTCGATCTTCTGCTTGCCACCCCAATAGTCCGGGTTTGCCTTGTAGCGGATGACGGCATCCTGCTGGTAGGCGACAAAAGCGAACGGACCGGTGCCGAGCGGCATCTGGTTCATCTGCTCCATCTTGCCGTCAGCCTGCAGCTTGTCGGCATATTCCTTCGACAGGATCGAAGCAAACGGCATCGCGATGTTGGCGAGGAACGGCGCTTCCTTGCGCGTCAGGGTGAACTTGACGGTCAGGTCGTCGACCTTCTCAACCGACTTGATGACTTCCGGGAAGCCCATGCCGGCTGCGTATTCCCACGAAGCGCCAGCAATGTACTTGTTCCACGGATTGTCAGCCTTCAGCTGGCGCTCGTAGGAGAACACCACGTCGTCGGCAGTGAAATCACGCGACGGCGTGAAGAATTCGGTGGTCTGGAACTTGACGCCCGGACGCAGCTTGAAGGTGTAGACCAGGCCGTCGTCGGAGATCGTCCAGCTTTCGGCGAGGCCCGGCTCAACTTCGGTCGTGCCCTTCTTGAACTCGAGCAGGCGGTTGTAAACCGTGTGCGCAGCCGCGTCGAAGGTCGTGCCGGCGGTGTACAGGCCCGGGTCAAAACCCTCTGGCGAACCTTCCGAGCAATAAACGAACGTCTTCGACCAGGCGGAGCCGGCCATCAGCGTGGCAAGCGCCGTCGCTGCAAACAGAGTAGTGAGCTTTTTCATGAGCTTTGCTTCCCAGATTTGTTTTTGTTCTCGTGTTTTCCTGACGCGGAATGCCGTTGCCCCCGGTCAAGGCCGGATGGAACGACATTTGGCGTCGCATTGCAATAAGTCGCCGCAGAAATTTGTCTATGCGAAAAATTCGTCCGCAGGTAGAGCCGGGATATTCGTCCACTGTTTTAGAATCGCCTGACAAAACAGTACACCGCGGCACCTAAAATCCACGACGTTCCGGCCACTTCCACAGGGTCTGCAGCCTCCCCCGCCAGCCCCTTGGGCGGCGCGATGCCACACCGGGGAAGCCACCTTGGTTCCGGGTGAATACCCCTACCGAGAATGCCGTGATCGTTGGCCGCACGAACACGCGATTCGGCCTCGACAGGTTTTCGTCAATCCCAAGATACTATGGTAGAAATCCCGAACGGGATTGTGCAATAAAATGTATACAAAACTCGGGGGAGATATTCGACGTGCCCAGACGTCCTTGGGAGGGACCGGCAGCCGCCTTTTACAGCTTTCAGTCGCTCGGTGGGCTTGCCGAGGGACGCGCATGACCCTGCCTGTCGGCAATACCGGCAACGCACTTTGCCGATTGATCGCTGCGGCTCGCGGGATAAACTGCCGCACGACGATAAGGGGATAGCCAGTCCGTGGCGGCTTTGCTGGAAAATCACAGGCGATACGACCTTCGCGACGAGCTAGAGAAGGCGCTCAACCGCGTCGATTTCTTCCGCATTTTTCATACCATGGCATTGCGCTACGGCTTCAGCCATTTCGGCATTCTGCAGCTCGGCAACGAGAACGACGCCTGCATGCTGTCCACCCGCCTAGTATTGCACGACCTACCATCCGGGCTCGCGGAGGAATACGACAAGCGCCATCGCTTTGGCGACTCCGTGTTCTACAAGACGCTGCACCGCTCGGCGATCTCGTCGGTATGGCGGGCGGACGACCCCGGCTGCGACGCCAGCCAGAACCTGCTGGTGCAGCTCGGTTTCGAACTGCTCGTCAGCGTACCGGTGCACGCAGCTTCCACCGGCGCGCGCTATGCCGTGCTCTTTCTCGGAGACGGGGAGGATATCGGCCGGGCCGAGCATGTGGCGCTCGCCTATGACGCGATCGCCGCCTTCGACTATTTCTATCGCATCGCGCTTGCCAACAAGGCCGGGATGGGACTGACGCCGCGCGAAACCGAAATCCTCAAGTGGATCTCGCATGGCAAGACGGCAAGCGAGATTGCGCTCATCGTTTCGGTGTCGGAGCACACGGTGAACTCACACACCGCAACGATCCTGAAGAAACTCGACGTCGTCAATCGCACCCAGATGGTGGCGAAGGCAATCCGAGAGCAGATCATCCAGTAGCAGCCGATGCGTGGCCGCGTTTCGCACCGCCACGCCCAACGAACGGGACGCCCGCCATCAGCAAGGGTATTCGGTCATGACGCGAAAAGCACACATCCTGCTCGTTGACGACGACCCGGCAGAAAACCTGATCCTGCGCGCGCTCATCCGCAAGGTGAGCAGCATCGACATCGAGCTGCACTACTGCCAGACGATCGACGATGCGCTTGCATTCCTGCGCTCGGGCAAACCCATATCGATGATCCTGCTCGACAACCGTCTGCGGCCGCAGCTCGATTTCCGCGAGACGGTCCCGGCCCTCCGGCATCAGGGCTATATCGGCCCGATCGGGGTAATCTCAGCATCGCTCGCCGATGCCTATTTTCAGAATCTGGAGGAGTACGGCGCCGATTTCCGCATCGACAAGGCTGAAATCGACCCCACTGCGATCGACTTCATATTGCGGGAATATCTACCGCAAGAGTAACACCCGGCGGCACTTCAGCCGCCAGGTCATGCCGCACCATTTGCGCGGGCGTTGCTCGGAGATATCAGGCCGCCGAGGTCTGCGGACGCTTGGTTTCTTCCAGACCGAGCAGGAAGTTGATCTGCGGGCGCGCCTTGACCAGGTCGTCAATCGTGTAGCCCTGCAGCACTTCGAAGAAGGCGTTCAGCGCCTTGCGGAGCGCCGAGTTCAGGCCGCAGCTGTCGACGAGCGGGCATTCGATCTCGCCCGCCTCGAAGCACTCGGCCATCGCGAAACTGTCTTCCGTCACCTTGACGACGTCGAACAGCGTGATCGCCGAAGCGGGCTTCGGCAGGCGCACGCCACCGTTACGGCCACGCACCGTTTCAACGAGGCCGGCCTTGGTCAACGGCTGCAAGATCTTGAAGAGAAACAACTCGGAAACACCGTAAGCCCTGGCGATTTCGGGAATGCGGCTGAGCTTTTCCCCGTTGGCGGCGCAGTACATCAACATGCGAACCGCGTAGTTCGTTTGCTTCGTCAGACGCATCATTCACTCCGGCATCGAGAGGTTCACGAACTCATCATATAGGACGGATCGTAGTTTGGAACAATTCCAAAAAGCCAGAAAAATCACTTCTTGTTGAGCGTTTACGGTTTCCTGATTGACTGTTTTCAGCGCTCCGGTCAGAAAGATGAGGAATTTTGTTAACTTAGCTCAAACAAGAAAATGGAGGAAGCGATGTCCGTTTCAAGAGCAGCGATGGGCGTTCTGTCCCTGACGGCAACCCTGCTGGCAACGAGCGCCGCCTGGGCCGATGGTGAAGTCAATATCTACTCGTACCGGCAGCCCGACCTGATCAAGCCGCTGCTCGACGCCTTCACCAAGGAAACCGGCATCACCACCAATGTGCTCTTCCTCGACAAGGGCCTCGTCGAGCGCATCCAGGCCGAAGGCGCCAACTCGCCGGCCGACGTGATCCTGACCGTCGACATCAGCCGCCTGACCGAAGCCAAGGATGCAGGCGTAACCCAGCCTGTCGTCAACGAGACGATCAACAAGGATATCCCGGCGCATTTCCGCGACCCTGAAGGCAACTGGTTCGGCCTCACCACCCGCGGCCGCGTCGTCTACGCATCCAAGGAGCGCGTCGCCCAGGACGACATCACCTATGAAGAGCTTGCCGACCCCAAGTGGAAAGGCAAGATCTGCACCCGCGACGGCCAGCACTCCTATAACATCGGCCTCTTCGCTTCGATGATCGCCCACCATGGCGAAGCCGAGACCGAGAAGTGGCTGACCGGCCTCAAGAACAACCTCGCCAAGAAGCCTGACGGCGGCGACCGCGACCAGGCCAAGGCGATCCTGGCCGGCGAATGCGACCTGGCACTCGGCAACACCTACTATGTCGGTCTGATGATGACCAACGAGAAGGAGCCGGAACAGAAGGATTGGGCAGCGGCGATCAAGGTACTCTTCCCGAACGCCAAGGACCGCGGCACGCACGTCAACATTTCGGGCATGGCACTCGCCAAGAATTCCCCGAACAAGGACAACGCGCTGAAGCTGATGGAATTCCTGTCGGAAGGCGAAGCCCAGAAGATCTACGCCGAGCAGGTATTCGAATATCCGGTTCTGCCGGGCGCCGAGCCGTCTGACGTCGTGAAGTCCTTCGGCACGATCAAGCCGGACGAACTGCCGCTCGCCGACATCGCCGCAAACCGCAAGAAGGCTTCGGAACTGGTCGACAAGGTCGGCTACAACGACGGTCCGCAGGACTGATCAACAAGGCAATTGCTTGAATGCGAACAGCGGGCCACCGGCCCGCTGTTTTCGTTTCAACAAGCGAAATTCAAGGAGGCTCATTGCGCCTTGGCGCGCAACTCCGCGGCGTAGTCGAGGATCGCCTTGCGCCGCTCCGGCGTCCCTGGATGCGTTGAGAGAATGCTGGTGTCGCCGTGATCGTCTAGCTTCTTTTCAAGCAGGTCGAAGAAGCGCGCGGCCGCCGTCGGATCTCGCCCTGCCTTCTGCATCAGCTCGACCGAGTGTCGGTCGGCAGCAGTTTCCGCGCCGCGCGAATAGGAAAGCGACAAGAGACCAGCGCCCTGCACCAGGACGTCGTCCACGCCCGAACCGATATCGCCGCCGATCATCATGATGAGGCCGGCAACGCCGGCAGCACGGTAGATCTGCCGCAGACTATGTTCGAGCTCGACATGGCCGATCTCGTGCGCCAGCACGCCAACGATCGTTTCGGTATCGTCCCCGGCAAGTTCGATGAGCTCGTCGGTGACGACCAGCGTGCCATCCGGAAGCGCAAACGCATTTGGTCCGACCACACCGCCCTTGCGGAAATTGAGCGTGTAACCGGCCTCGCCGCGGCCTGATCGGGCGGCGATTGCCTTGAAGCCGTCGCGGATCCTTTCCTGCCGCTCAATCGCCAGCTGCGTTTTGTCGAACAGTGTCTGATCCATCGTCTCCATCGTGCCCTTCGACATCATCTCCGGCACGATCGGCGGGGTCACGAGGACGGCGACCTCAACGAGCGCAGGAACCGCATAGCGATAGATGGCAACGCCGCACAGCACGGTGGCTGCGACGACGGCGATGAGACGTGGACGAAAGCGCTCCCATTCGTGGATGTGGTTGACCCTGCCATTCAGCTTCAGAAAACGATCGACTGCCTCGTTGTCCGGCGTTTCGAACAACGAACCGTCTGCAAATTCGACGCGACGCGGTATCGCTCCGACGCGGTCGGAAATATCGACACTTGCCAAGGTGCCACGGGCAAGTTCGGTGCTCGCATCGTCTACGGCCCTAAGGCTGCCCCCCTCTTCCAACAACCGCGAGGGCACCGACCGGCTGGAACCGGCCGGATGCCACTCGCCACGTGCGATCTCGATGCTGCTAGAAGCCAAAATCGAACCCTTCGAAATCCATGAATTCCGCTCCAACCGCCGACGCTTCCGCTTCGATTTCGCTCATCAGCGTTCCGACGGCGCCAAAGACGGTTACGCCCGTCAGGGCCCATTTGTAACGGGCCATGCGGACAGCCGCCCAAGGTCGCAGCAGGCCCAGCGTCAGGATGGTGACGACGAAGTTCGATATGGCGATCCACGTGTAGCGGCCCCGAGAAAGACCGCTGAGGAACCGATGTTTTCCGTCAAAAACCGTCGCCCCCCAAACGGCGTTGCGCACGGCTGCACTGTAGAACAACGCGATGACTGCGTAGAAAGACATGGACGCCACATATCCTGCGCCCAAGCCTACCCATCCCCACCTCGGATCGTTCAGCGATTGGAGCAAACTTGGCGATGCGCGAAGCGTTCCCATCAAGATCGCGAAGACAACAACGCCAAGAACCAGCGCAAGCCCCACACCCAGGAACATGCCGCGATAGAGCGGGCCGAACGGCGGGTTGGTCTCAAAGGCCCTGCCGCCAAAGCGCAGGTTCGATCCGACGTAGCGCCCAACCCATCGGCTTGCGAGCGGCGTCAGTAGGCCCAAGGTGATAATGGAAAGGAACCCGCCCAGAATGAACGCCTTGAAGGCACCGCCCATCGTGCCGACGAAGTCGAAGCGGACGTTGCGGTAGCTCGTCACCCGTGCGCTGAAGCGCAACCCGCGTGCGGCCAGCCAGGGAACGAAGAAGAGCGAAAGCAACAATAACGCGATGCCGACGATCGGAACGAATGTGAGCAGAAGATTGTAGAGGATCAGATAGCCGAAAACGATCACTCGCCCGATCAGGATCTGCTTGCCCTTGGCATGGTACTCGAAGGTACGGCCGAGCAGAACCGTGTTTCCGTAGAAGTATCGGTTGCGCCGAACCTTTGCCCAGGCGGAATAAATGCCAAGCGTGACGATCGTCAAAAACACGTTGACGATCCAGATGCCGAAATATTCCTTGCCGCTCCCCATGAACGAGAAACGGTGAAAATCGATCGACACGTCGCGTGTCGGCGCTGCTTGAACCGACGTCGCTTCAGCCACGACCATGATGGGCCCCTCCGTCCATCCTTTGTGCATCGGGCGCGCCGCAATGCGCTCCGACAGCACATGATCAAACACAAATCGTCTGGTGCGCCCCCGCCCGCCAGACTGCCGTTGGAGCAGCGATCAATTCACGACCCTTGCCCACGGTTCGCAAGTTAGTTGTGCCGTATCGCCGAATGCAACAAAAAAGGGCCTCCCGAAGGAGGCCCCGAGGCGGGAGGATCTTTATCCCGTAGTTACTTCATCGTCGGCATGACGAACTCGGCACCGTCCTTGATGCCCGAAGGCCAGCGCTCGGTGATGGTCTTGGTGCGGGTCCAGAACTTGATCGAGTCCGGGCCGTGCTGGTTGAGATCGCCGAAGGACGAGGACTTCCAGCCGCCGAAGGAGTGGTAGGCGAGCGGAACCGGGATCGGAACGTTGACGCCGACCATGCCGATGTTGATGCGCGAAGCGAAGTCGCGGGCCGCATCACCGTCGCGGGTGTAGATCGCGACACCGTTGCCATACTCGTGCTTCATCGGCAGGTCGAGGGCTTCCTCGTAGGTCTTGGCGCGGACGACCGAGAGAACCGGTCCGAAGATTTCCGTCTTGTAGATGTCCATGTCCGGCGTGACGTTGTCGAACAGGCAGCCGCCGATGAAGTGGCCCTGCTCATAGCCCTGCAGCTTGAAATCGCGGCCGTCGACGACGAGCTTGGCGCCTTGCTCGACACCGCTGTCGATCAGGCTGCGGATGCGCTGTTCGGCTTCCTTGGTGACGACAGGGCCCATATCGGCCTTCTCGTCGGTGTAGGGGCCGATGCGCAGGCTTTCGACCATCGGGGTCAGCTTGCTGATCAGGCGGTTGGCGGTCTCTTCACCGACCGGGACGGCAACCGAGATCGCCATGCAGCGCTCGCCGGCCGAGCCGTAGCCGGCGCCCATCAGGGCGTTCGCGGCCTGGTCGAGATCGGCGTCGGGCATGATGATCATGTGGTTCTTGGCGCCACCGAAGCACTGGGCGCGCTTGCCGTTCATCGCCGCGGTGCCATAGACGTAGCGGGCGATCGGGGTCGAGCCGACGAAGGAAACGGCAGCGATATCCGGATGCGTCAGGATCGCGTCGACAGCCCCCTTGTCGCCGTTGACGACGTTGAGGATGCCTGCCGGCAGGCCAGCTTCGATCATCAGTTCGGCAAGGCGGATCGGAACGGACGGATCACGCTCGGACGGCTTCAGGATGAAAGCGTTGCCGCAGGCGATGGCCGGGGCGAACATCCACATCGGGATCATGGCCGGGAAGTTGAACGGGGTGATGCCGGCGCCGATGCCGACGGCCTGGCGGATCGAGTACAT
The DNA here is from genome assembly GCF_058791875.1 of Ensifer sp. EB106-05-01-XG146. Taxonomy (NCBI): domain Bacteria; kingdom Pseudomonadati; phylum Pseudomonadota; class Alphaproteobacteria; order Hyphomicrobiales; family Rhizobiaceae; genus Ensifer; species Ensifer sp. EB106-05-01-XG146. The sequence goes on along the minus strand of NZ_JBYTDX010000001.1, from coordinate 399,661 downwards.
GTCGATGCCGGGACCGGCACCTTCGGTGAACTCGCTCTTCTGCAGATGCGGAATGCCGATGACGAATTCGCAGACTTCGAGGCCACGGATGAGGTCACCCTTGGCGTCTTCGATCGTCTTGCCATGCTCGCGCGACAGGATCTCGGCGAGCTCGTTCATGTTGGCGTTCAGAAGTTCGACGAACTTCATGAAGACGCGGGCGCGGCGCTGCGGGTTGGTGGCCGCCCACTTCGGCTGTGCTGCCTTGGCGCTTTCGACGGCTGCCGAAAGTTCCGCGTCGCTTGCCAGCGCCACGGTGCCCTGCACTTCGCCGGTTGCCGGGTTGAAGATGTTGCTGACGCGGCCGCTCTTGCCGGCGACGCGCTTGCCATCGATGAAATGACCGAGTTCGTACATGAATGGTTCCTCCAGATCTTGATTGTGGCGGCATGATCGCACTACGATTTCAACAAATCAATTTCCGATATTCAGCAACCGTTGTGCAAAAATTGAAGTCCAACGGTTTTGTATAGGATTGTCGCACTATGAACTGGGACGATGTCAGAATGTTTCTAGCCGTCGCGCGGACCGGACAGATCCTGGCCGCATCCAAGCGGCTCGGCGTCAATCATGCCACGCTCAGCCGTCGGGTGACTGCGCTGGAAGAGGCGATGAAGACACGGTTGCTCGTTCGTCGGCCGAACGGTTGCGAACTGACCGCCGAGGGCGAAATCTTCCTTGCGGCAGCCGAGCGCATGGAAACGGAAATGCTGGCGGCGCAATCGCAGATCGGCCGGATCGACACGGCGATCGCCGGCACGGTGCGCATCGGTGCACCCGACGGTTTCGGTGTTTCTTTCCTCGCGCCCCGGCTCGGCCGGCTGACGGCGCGCTATCCGGAATTGAAACTGCAGCTCGTGCCGGTCCCTCGGTCTTTCTCGCTGTCGCAGCGCGAGGCCGATATCGCGATCACCATCGAACGTCCGGAACAGGGGCGCCTCGTTTCCTCGAAGCTCACCGACTATACGCTCGGCCTCTACGCCTCGGCGGACTATCTCGAAAAGCACGGCACGCCGCAGACGATCGACGATCTCCGGGAGCACCGCCGCATCGGTTACGTCGAGGACCTGATCTTCACGCCGTCGCTGAACTTCTCCGCCGAAATCATGCGCAGCTGGGACGCGTCGTTCGAGATCTCCAGCGCCACCGGCCAGACGGAAGCGGTGCGTTCCAGCGCCGGCATCGGCATTCTGCACAATTACATTGCCCGCCATGCGCCGGAACTAAAACGTATCCTGCCGGAAACGACCATCCGCCGTGCCTACTGGACCACCTATCACGAAAGCGCGCGCGATCTCGTGCGCGTTCGCACCGTCGTCGCCTTCCTGCAGGAACTGGTGACCGCGGAGCACCAGATCTTCATATGAAGCGCTCAAGCGCCTGACGTCGGCGCCGCACCTATAGCGAAATCCCGGCCTCCCGCAGGCCGTCAATCAGCCGCGGAATGACGGCCGGATCCTGGTAAGGCATCGCCCGCTTGAAGTGGTCGATGGAAAAGTCCGGATTGACCTCGAAGACCTCGTGCCAGTAGCGCCGCGCCTCCTCATGGCGTCCGGTGCGGCCATAAAGACAGGCGAGATAGAAGCGCGTCATGTCCGAACGCGGTGCCAAGGCCAGGCGCCGCTTGAAGGCAATCTCGGCTTCGTCGAAACGGCCGAGATTGAGCAGGGTCCGGCCGAGGAAATGCAGCGCCAGGTCGAACTGCGGATCGAGCCGGTGGGCGCGGGTATAGAAGGGCAAGGCCTCCTCGAACTGGCCCAGGAAATCCCTGATCGTGCCGAGCTGCGTGTGACCGCCGGCGGAGTTCGGGTCGAGCTCGATCGTGCGTTGGGCGGCCCGCTCGGCCTCGTCGAAGCGGCGCTTCCAGCAGAGCGCAATCGCGAGCGCGTGGTGGCCGTGGGGCTCGTGCTCGTCGGTCTCGACGGCCTTCTGTGCAAGCTTGAGAGCGCGCTCGATATTGTCGACGGTGCCACCGTTCCACCGGTTGATGTAGTCGGTCATGGCAATGATCGCGAGCGACGCATAGGCCGCGGCAAGCGCCGGGTCGATGGCGATCGCACGTTCGAGCATGCTGCGCGCCTCCGCAGACGATACCGCGTCGAACCGCAGGATCGCCTGACGCGACCGCACGAGCAGATCGTAGGCCTCCGGGTCGACCTTGCCGCGCCCCTCGCGCCGCTCCGTTTCGCCGGCCGTCAGCTTCACCTTGAGCGCCGTCACGATGGTGCGCGTCACCTCGTCCTGAACCTCGAAAATATCCTCGATGCCGCGATCGTAGCGCTCGGCCCAGAGATGGCCCCCGGTGGTGCCGTCGATCATCTGAGCGTTGATGCGAATGCGGTTGGCGGCGCGGCGCACGCTGCCTTCCAGCACATAGCGAACGCCGAGGTCGCGGCTCACCTGGCGGATATCCGCCGACTTGCCCTTATAGGCGAAGGAGGAATTGCGGGCGATGACGAAGAGGCCGGAGACCTTCGAGAGATCGGTGATGATGTCCTCGGTAATGCCGTCGGCGAAATAGCCCTGCTCCGGATCGCCGGACATATTGTCGAACGGCAGCACGGCGATCGACGGCCGGCTCGGAAGCTGCGGTGGCACCTCGGCGGCGACCTTGATGGGCGCGTCGGCATACTCGTCCGGCGACCAGCTCCAGATATGCACCGGCCGCTCGATGTTCTTGACCTCGTGATGGCCGCTGTCGACGAAAATGAGATCGATGCGGCCGTGCACATATTCGTGCACCCCGTCCGAAATCGCCACGCCGCCGGGCCTCGCAAGCGCCTCGATCCGGGCTGCGACATTGACGCCGTCGCCGTAGAGGTCGCTGTCGGCGACCATGATGTCGCCCATGTTGATGCCGACGCGCAGCACGATTTGCTGATCGTGGGGCACGTCCGCATTGGCGGAGATCATCGCCCGCTGCAAGGCAGCCGCACATTCGACCGCGTTGACCGCGCTGGAAAACTCGATCAGCACGCCGTCGCCCGTTCGCTTGAACACCCGGCCCTGGTGGGTTTCGACGAGCGGTTCCAGCACTTCGCTCCAGCGCGCCATGAGTTGCGTATAGGTGGTTTTCTCGTCTCGCTCCATCAGCCGGCTATAGCCAACGACATCAGCAGCCAGGATGGCGGCAAGCCGCCGTGTGATGGATTCTTTGGCCATGGATTGCGACGCCTTACTGGGAATCCTCTTGGCAAAATTTTACCGGCGGATGAGCCCTATGTCCATTCGAACCGGATCCGACCCGCGCCCAAGCGCTAGCCCGAATTGGGTATTGCCGCGACAGGAACCTGGCGCGGTATCCCGACGTTGCCTTCACAGGGAATTGAGCTGCTTGCTCAAGGCGATGGCTGCGAGCACGCCGGTCGCAATCGGCTCGCGCTCCCGTTTCGACAAAGGAGTGTGAAAGGATGCTTGTGTCCATACCGGGCCGGCCGATCCTGCCGGGTGAACTCACCAAGATCGACGATGTCTTCAAGGAAACACTAAGAGAGCGAGAGCTGTCGCGCCAGTCGGCAGAGGCAACGGCGCTCGCCGCCCGGCTGATCGAACTTTATCAGAATGGCGTACAGGATGTGGTGGCGCTCAGAGCCTTGGCCAAGCTGTTCTGACGAAGCAAGGCGCCCCGCAAATCGCGATACCTATCGTATAGGGAAGAAATGGTACGGTTGGTGGGAATCGAACCTACGACCTCAGGTGCCACAAACCTGCGCTCTAACCAACTGAGCTACAACCGCACATAAAGCGACATCAGTCGCTTGGCGGCTCACATACGGAGACTTCCGTCGCTTTGCAAGCCTTAACTTGAGATTATCCTGGAAAAAATCCGGATGGCAAGCCATCCGGATTCTTGGTTTTGGGCGCAGATGGCAGAATTCGGCGACAGCGGTCTGTCGCCATCGTTCAGCCGGCGCGGTCGGTTGACTTTAGACCTTCTTGAAGGACGACATCGCCTTTTCAGCGGCGTCCTTGCCCGGCTTGGTGACGTTTTCGGCAACCTTCTTGGTGGCTTCCTGCATCGACTTCGCCTGCTCGACCGCGAGTTCGGCCTGCTTGCGGACAAAGCTCGTCTGCAGTTCGACGAATTCCGACAGCGACTTCACGCCGAGCAGCGCTTCCATGTGAGACAGCGAGTTTTCGGCATTGGTGCGCAGTGCGTCGATGGCCTTGAGACCGAGTTCGACGGAGCCGGTCTGGGCGCTTTCGAGCGTTGCTTCAACGGTCTTCGTTGCCTCTTCGGCAGCGGTCTTCATCTTGGCATAGGCTTCCTTCGACTGGACGGCACCCTTTTCCGCGAAGTCGCGGAAGCTGTCGGTGAACTTCGCCGGGTCGAAAGAGGAAAGGGAAAATACGTCGTCGGTCTTCTTGGTAGCCATGAAAGCGCTCCTTGGTGTCTGGCCCTCTTCAGAGGCGCCGTTGATTGATGCGCATTATATAAACTACTTGCTTGTGCATTGCAATAAAATTGTGCAGTGCACAAAATCCGGAGAATTAACCTTTCGCGCTGAAAGCCGTGACGAAGCTCCGGCCCTCGCTGGACCCTTGCGGGCCTGCCGGGTATTAATAGAGTGTTAACCCGCAAGCGATCCGTCAATAGGCCCCCTTTATGCCCGCGAGACAGTATCCCTTCATTGATATCGCCGTGCATGCGCGGGTGCGGGAGCATTTTGCCCGCGGCGACGCGGCGATCCTGTTTTCGCGGGACTTTGCGCGCATTCTCTGGGCCAACGACCAGGGCGCGGCCTTTTTCGGCGCCGGGTCGATCTATGATTTCATCGATGCGGGACCGGATCAGGGCGAGCTGTCGCTGCGTCAGCTCAAGGCCGCGGGAGCGCAGCTCGTGCGCGCCGGCGACCGGCGCCAGCTTTCGATCCGGAAGTTCTCGGGTTTCCGCGGCACACCGCTCAATGTGAGCGTGGAGATGATCCGCGTGCGCCCGGACGAGGACGCGGTGCTCTTTACTGCACCGCATTCGGGCACGCCGCTGTCGCTTGAGGATCGTGCTGCGCGCATGATCGCCGGCCTCGACGGCCCGGACACCCACATGGCCGTTCTCGATGGCAACGGCGGCATCATCGCACACTCGCCGGGCTTCATCGATCTCGGCATGTCGGACGAGACGCGCAAGCAGCTCGTCGATACGGTCGGCCGAGACCACGACTGGCTGATCAAGCGCCCAGTCGCAACGCGGAAGGGGCACCTGCCGGCCGCGGTCGGCAAGATCGCCGACGAACCGTCGCTGCATCTGCTCTTTGCTGTCGAGACCATTCTCGGCACGCTCGATCCGGACGAAGAGACCTCGGCGGCGCAAGTGTTGCCGATCCTGCCGCTGGCCGAAGAGCTGGAACCGACCGCCGAGACACCGGCCCCGGAGGCAAAGGATATCGTCGAACCGGCCGAAGCGCCGGTCGAAAGCGCTGCACCAGCCGAAGACGCTGCCCTGGCCGACGCATTCGAACAGGCGGAGTCCGTCGAAGCGGTTGCCGCGCCACAGGACGATGGCGACCTTGAGGACGCAGACGTCCACGTCGCTGCAGGCCAGGTCGCTCTACCGGAGGAACCGGAGGCGCTTGCCGCCGCAGGTGCGGAAACTTCGGCGCAGGGCGTGGAGCCAGCGGAAGATGACGGCGAGCCGGCGCTTGCGGTCGCGACCGACGTGACCGCGACCGACACGCCGGTTGCCGCGGAAATCCCCGTGACGGAAGAGGTCACTCGCGAGGATGAGACGGTAGAGGCGACCGATGCCGGCACCACTGAAACGGAGCAGGCCGACTTCGCCTTCGTGCCCGGCGGCCGTGCGGTACGCTTCGTCTGGAAGATCGACGCCGAAGGCCGCTTCAGCGAGATTTCCGAGGAATTCGCCACCGCCGTCGGCCCGCGTGCCGCCGATGTGATCGGCACCACCTTTAACCACGTGGCAGCACGCTACGACCTCGATCCTGATCAGAAGATCGGCGCGCTGCTGCAGCGCCGCGACACCTGGTCGGGCAAGACGATTTTCTGGCCCGTGCAGGGCACCAGCCTCAAGGTTCCGGTCGACCTGGCGGCCCTGCCCACCTACTCGCGCTCACGCGAATTCGACGGCTTTCGCGGTTTCGGTATCGTGCGCCTTGCCGATGCCGTCGAAGACGAACACGCCAACGGCCTGACGTTCGGCGCCGCAACGGACATGACGGCAGAAGCTGCCGCGGAAGCGACGCCGTCGGAAGACCACGCGCATACTCCAGCGGTCGATCCTGAGACCGTCGGCCCTGAGATCGAGGAGCGGTCCGCCGACGAGGTGCAGGTCGTCGCGCAGAGGTCCTCCGAAACGGAGGCCGAGCCTGTCGCAGCTGCGCAGGATCGTGATGCGCCCCAAGACCAGACCCTCACCTCCAGCGAGGAGGCAGAGGCAGAGCCGAACCATGCAGCCGAAGTTGCCGCAGACGAACAGGTCGCCGCAACTGACGATCTCTTCCAGGGAGAGCGCCCTGCCCTACAGCTCGTCGACAACGCTGAGCCCCCCGTCTCCGACAAGATCGTCGAGCTCGAGAAACATCGCGCGGCGACCGCGCTGACGCGGGGCGAACAGGCGGCGTTCCGCGAGATCGCGCGGCAATTGGGCGAGCATTTTGGCAGGCCGGCGGAAACCGCACCCGCAGAGGAAAGCGACGCAGCGGCCGATGCAAGCACACCCTTCCCGGTAGACGCGCACGAAGCCATCACTTCCTCGACGCCAGCGGCAGAAGAACAGACTGGCGCGGAAGAAACCGGAGAAGAGACCGACGACGGCGCAGCCGAGGACGAACAGGCGAACGTGCATCTCGAGCAGCAAGCGGCAGATATCGGCCTTAGCGGCGAGATCCTCGACAGCCTGCCAATCGGTATGCTCGTGCATCGCGGGGAAGAGCTGCTGCACGCCAATCCGGAATTTCTGCGGCTCACCGCCTATGGCGACCTCGACGACTTTGTCCGGGAAGGCGGCCTTGACGCACTCTTTGCCAATGGCGAAGAGGCGACCGACCAGGAACCCGACGGCACGATGATGCTGATCCGCAGGGACGGTCAGATGCGGCCGGTCATCGCACGGCTGCACACGATCCGCTGGGACGGCCGGAGCGCGCTGATGCTGGCGCTGACGCCGGCAGCCGCGAACGCGCCGTCGACCAAAGCAGACGATGCCATCTCCGGTGACGACGTCGACCGTCTGAAGACGGAAATCGACGAACTCAAGTCCATCCTCGAAACCGCGACAGATGGCGTCGTGATTCTCGGGCATGACGGCGACATCCGCTCGATGAACCGCTCGGCAAGCGCGCTCTTCAACTATGACGAGGGCGAGATCCGCGGCAAACCTTTCGCCGCGCTCTTCGCTCACGAAAGCCAGAAGGCAGTGATCGACTACCTGCACGGGCTTTCCGGCCACGGCGTCGCGAGTGTGCTGAACGACGGACGCGAGGTGATCGGGCGGGAAGCGAATGGCGGCTTCATTCCGCTGTTCATGACCATCGGCCGGCTTTCGGCCTCCAATGGCTTTTGCGCCGTGATCCGCGACATCACCCAGTGGAAACGCACCGAAGAGGAACTCCGGAACGCCAAGCGCGCCGCGGAAACGGCCAATGCCCACAAGACCGAGTTCCTCGCCCGCGTCAGCCACGAGATCCGCACGCCGCTCAACGCGATCATCGGCTTTTCCGACATGATGGCGAGCGAGCATTTCGGCCCGGTCGGTCACCCGCGCTACATCGAATATGCCGGCGACATCGGCCGGTCGGGCCGCCACGTGCTCGATATCGTCAACGATCTGCTCGACATCTCGAAGATCGAAGCAGGCGAAATGGAACTCGATTTCGGCGCCGTCGAGATCAACGACGCGGTCTCGGAAGCCGTGTCGCTCGTCCAGCCGCAGGCCAACAGCCAGCGCGTCATCATCCGCACCTCGCTTTCGGCAGCCGTGCCGAACGTCGTGGCCGACGGCCGGTCGATCAAGCAGATCGCGCTCAACATTCTGGCGAACGCCATCCGTTTCACGCCGTCGGGCGGCCAGATCGTGGTGTCGACCTCCTACGAGGCGAACGGTAGCGTCATGCTGAGGATCCGCGACACCGGCGTCGGCATGACCCGCGGCGAACTGGACCAGGCGATGAAACCGTTCCGGCAGGTGACGACAGGCGCGCGCAAGCGTGGCGACGGCACCGGGCTCGGGCTGCCGCTCACCAAGGCGATGGCGGAGGCGAACCGCGCCCACTTCTCGATCACCTCGGCACCCAACGAGGGAACGCTGGTGGAAATTTCCTTCCCGTCACAACGCGTCTTGGCGAACTGAGGCCGGATGCTATAAGGAAATGTTGACTTGTGGTGGCCAGTTTGCTGGCCGCCCTTGGCCATTTCTTGCCGTCATGCCGCGGAATCGATCGATTGCAGTCCACATCTCAGAGCATCAAGCGCCGCCATGCGCGTGCCGGAACCGGTCTTTCGCATCCCCTGCTGGCGACATGGGCCGGATTGACATCGGTCATCGTGCTGATGCCGATCATCGCGATCGCCTGGCTGGCGATCTCGGGCGGCGGCGGCGACTGGCCGCATCTGATGCAGAACGTCATTCCGCGCGCCACCGGGCGCACGCTGCTCTTGATCTCGCTGACGGGTGCCGTGACCGCCTTCGCCGGCATCCTCACGGCCTGGCTTGTCGCAAGCTGCGAGTTTCCGCTGCGGCGCTTCCTGTCGGCAGCACTGGTGTTGCCGCTTGCAATCCCCGCCTATCTCGCTGCCTATGCGTTCGGCGAGCTTTTCACCTTTACCGGGCCGGTGCAGGGACTGATCCGCGCGATCTTCGGCTTCAAGACGAGCCGTGACTACTGGTTTCCGGATATCCGCTCGCTCGGCGGCGCCGTGCTCGTGCTGAGTTCGGTTCTCTATCCCTATATCTACCTCGCCTGCCGTTCGATGTTCCTGATGCAGGGACGCGCGGCCGCCGACGTCGCCCGCACGCTCGGCGCCGGGCCGCTGAAGGTGTTCTTCCGCATCCAGATCCCGATGGCCCGCCCGGCCATCATGATCGGCCTGACGCTGGTGGCGATGGAAACGCTGAACGACATCGGCGCGGTCGAATTCCTTGGCGTGCAGACGCTGACCTTCTCGATCTTCGACACCTGGCTGAACCGCGGCAGCCTCGCGGGCGCCGCGCAGATCGCCTGCATCATGCTGGTCTTCGTCATCGGCCTGATGATGATCGAGCGGGCCGCACGGCGGCGCCAGCGCTTCTCCAGCCAGAAGACGACGTCCGCCGTCCACGATGCTGCCCGGCTCATACTGTCCGGCTGGAAGAAGTGGGCCGCCATGGTCGCCTGCCTGCTGCCCGTGGTTTCAGGCTTTGCCGTACCCGTGCTGATCCTCGGCAATTATGCGCTCAAGCGCATCGACCAGTTCATCGAGCCGCGGCTGCTCAACGCGCTCTTTCATAGCATCCTCGTCTCAGGTGCGACCGCAACGGTTACCGTTCTGCTCGGTTTCGTGCTCGCCTATGCTGCGCGCACGGGGCATTCTCGGGTGAGCGACATCGCCGGGCGGCTCGCCTCCTTCGGCTATGGCGTGCCCGGCACTGTTCTTGCGATCGGCGTGCTCTTCCCGCTGGCCGCTCTCGACAACATTATCGATGCCGGCATGCGCGATACGTTCGGTATCTCCACCGGGTTGATGATGACCGGCACCGGCTTTGCGATCATCTACGCCTGCAGCGTGCGCTTCCTCACCATGGCCGAGGGCTCGCTCGAAGCGGGTTTCCAGAAGCTTTCGCCGCATCTCGACATGGCGGCGCGCGCGCTCGGCCGGACCGGCGGCCAGACTTTGCGCACCGTGCTTTTGCCGATGATGCGGCCGGCGGTACTGACCGCCGCTCTCCTCGTCTTCATCGAGACGATGAAGGAGCTTTCGGCAACGATCATGCTCAGACCCTTCAACTTCAACACGCTCGCCACGCTCGTCTACGAAGACGCGTCTCGGGCCAAGGTCGAAGACGCTTCGGTCGCCGCGATGATCATCGTCGTCGCCGGCATGATCCCGGTCATCCTCGTGTCGCGGTCGCTCGAACGCCGCTCCTGAGCCCCGTTCAGCAAGGCCTGGCGGGCGAGAAACGCAAAAAAAAGGTGGCTGGGAGGCCACCTCGATAGTTGAATGCTAAACCAACAATCGCTCGAGAAGTAACGACGTCATGTCCGCGACGGCATCTCTGCCGAACGCCGATCCAACATCGATCGGCCTCAAGTTGGCATGACCATGCGCCCCCAATCCTTAACAAGACCTTACCCGCCGGATCCGCAATTTTAGGGATTTTTCAGCAAGTCTGAAGCCTTGGTTAATTCCAATCACGCGAATCCGTTAACGCGCCCTCAATTTTTAAGGGCATCCAGTCCGGCGTAAAGATCAAGCGCCTCGGGGTTGGCGAGCGCCTCCTTGTTCTTCACCGGACGGCCGTGCACGACATCGCGGACCGCGAGTTCGACGATCTTGCCGGACTTCGTGCGCGGGATATCGGCGACCGCGATCACCTTTGCCGGCACGTGGCGCGGCGAGGCGCCGACGCGGATGCGGTTCTTGATCGCCTTCGTCAGGTCGTCGGTCAGGGCGACGCCGGCGGCGAGACGAACGAAGAGAACGACGCGCACGTCGTCTTCCCAGTCCTGCCCGATGCAGAGCGCCTCTGCGACCTCCTCCATCTGCTCGACCTGATTGTAGATCTCTGCCGTGCCGATGCGCACCCCACCGGGATTCAGCGTCGCGTCCGACCGGCCGTGGATGATGATACCGCCGTGTTCGGTCCATTCGGCGAAGTCGCCATGGCACCAGACATTGTCAAAGCGCTCGAAATAGGCGGCGCGATACTTGGCGCCCTCGGGATCGTTCCAGAACATCACCGGCATCGACGGGAATGCCTTGGTGCAAACGAGTTCCCCCTTCTCACCGCGCACCGATTGCCCCTCGTCGTTCCAGACGTCGATCGCCAAGCCAAGACCCGGCCCCTGGATCTCGCCGCGCCAGACGGGCTTCAGCGGGTTGCCGAGGACGAAGCAGGAAACAATGTCGGTCCCGCCCGAGATCGACGCAAGCTGAACGTCAGACTTGATGCCTTCGTAGACGAAGGAGAAGCCTTCCGGCGACAGCGGCGAACCGGTCGAGGTCAACAGCCGAAGGGTGGAAAGATCATGCGTGTTGGCCGGTACGAAGCCGCCCTTGCGCACGGCGTCGATGTACTTCGCCGAGGTGCCGAACACCGCGAACGTCTCGGCTGCGGCATAGTCGAAGAGCACGTTGCCGTCGGGATAGAAGGGCGAGCCGTCGAACAGGCAGAGGGTCGCGCCGACGGCCAATCCGGAAACCAGCCAATTCCACATCATCCAGCCGCAGGTGGTGAAATAGAAGAGCTTTTCGCCGCGGCGAAGGCCGCAGTGGAAACGATGCTCCTTCAGATGCTGCAGCAGCGTGCCACCGGCCGAATGCACGATGCATTTGGGAACGCCCGTCGTGCCCGAGGAAAACAGCACGTAGAGCGGATGGCTGAAGGGCAAGCGTTCGAAGGTCAGGGTTGTTGCCGCAAACGGCGCGATGAAATCGGCAAGGGTTGCGCCACCCTCGATCGAGGCCGCCAGCGCCGCGCTGTCGCCGGCATAGGGAACGATCAGCGCCGGCACGCCAAGGGCCTTGGAGACCGCGCGAACCTTCACATCGACGTCCTGGCCCTTGCCGTTGTACCAATAGCCGTCGCAGGCAATGAACAGCTTCGGCGTGATCTGGCCGAAACGATCGAGGACGCCCTGCTCGCCGAAATCGGGAGAACAGGACGACCAGATCGCGCCGATCGAGGCGGTCGCCAGCATCAACGCGATCGTTTCGGGCATGTTCGGCATCATAGCCGCAACGCGATCGCCGGGGCCGATACCCTGAGCCTTCAGCGCCTGCTGCAGGCGCGACACGAGCGCGCGAAGCTCGTCCCACGACAGGCGATACTCGACCTTGTCTTCACCGCGGAAGACGAGCGCGTCGCCGTCGCCGGTTTCGCGAAGAAGGTTCTCGGCAAAGTTCAGCTTCGCGTCGGGGAAGAAGCGAGCATCGAGCATGCGGTCGCCGTTGACGAGGGCTGTTGCGCCGCGTTCGCCGATGACGCCGCAGTGCTCCCAAACCGCGGTCCAGAAGTCGCCGCGCTCGGCCACCGACCAGGCGTCGAAGGCATCGTAATCCGCAAAGGTTCTGCCGAAGCGTTTGCTGCTCCAGGCGATGAATTCGGCCATGGGGCTATGCGCAAGGATTTCCGGACCTGGAACCCACAACGGCTGCTCTGCGTGCATGCTTTCCTCCACTCCTGCTCCATGCCCTCTATACCATGCTGCATCGCAAAATAAACAGCACCGGAAAGCGCCTCGTCATCGCGTGGACGACATTTACCTGTCTGTTGCCTGTCCGTCGCATTTGATTTCTGAGGACCGAAGGCCTATCCAAGCTCACGTGACCCAAGCGACGGCGACCAGGCGGACATGAGACGTAAATTTCTGCATATGATGCGCGACGTACGCCTGTTGTCGCAGCTGCGGCGCCGCCATTTCCTGTGGCCGGCCGCGATCGGCGTCGGGCTTGCAGCCGGCTACAACGCCGTCCTGCCTCTGGTGATTTCGACGACGAACGTGCGTCCGACCGTGGAGCATATGCTGGACGCCTGGTCCGGCGGAAAGAGCCGAATATCGGGCAATCCCGAGATCAGCTTCTGGCCGGAACCGACTTTGACGCTCCGCTCGGCGACGATCGAAACTACGGATGGATCGTCCCGCAAGCTCGCGCATATCGGCAGCATTACCGCGACGTTCAGCCTGTTTTCAGCGATCGACGGCACACCGGCGCTGGACGATATCCGGCTGATCGAGCCCGTCGTCACGCTCGAGCGGCACACGGACGGCACACTCAACTGGCAGCGGCCGCACTGGCTGAGTACCCCGGACACACAGGCTGCCGAGAAGGATACGCCGTTCGGCGATGTCACCGTCGAAAACGGCCGCCTGCAGATCATCGACCTCGTCACCAACCAGACCCGGGAATTTTCCGGCATATCCGGAACCGTCTCCTGGCCTTCGTTCACCAAGCAGCTCAGCGCCCGGCTTTCGGGAAGCCTTGGCGGACAGACGGTCGCCTGGACGCTCGAATGCAACGAACCGCTGATGCTGCTGACCGGCCACGATGCGGCGCTCAAGACGTCGCTATCCTCGGCGGCGCTCAGTCTCTCGTTCGAAGGCAACGGCAATCTCTCCCCTGCACCGACTGCCGCGGGACGGCTGCAGGTTTCGACGGCCTCGCTGCAGGCCCTTGCCGCCTGGTACAAAGGCAAGGCGGCGGGCGCATTGCCGGACAGCGGCTTCAGCCTCAGCGCCAACGTCACCAGCGGTAAGGCCTCGCTGAAGCTCGACGAGCTTCAACTGACGCTCGGCGGTGCCAACGCGACCGGCATCCTCGACATCTCCACGCCGATCGACGATATCCACCGCGTCGAAGGCACGCTCGCCTTCGACCGCATCGATCTCAATGGGCTGCAGCCGTTCATCGACCCGCTGGAGCCGGACGAACTCACACAACAACTCGGCGACGCGTTCGCGCGCAGCTGGCGTGCCGATGTGCGGCTGTCGGCGCAGGAGGCACTGGTAGGCCCGCTACGGCTCGAAGATCTCGCCGCCGGCGTCATCATCGATCACGGGCGCGCCTCCATCGACGTCGCCGACAGCACCTATGCCAACGGCCGGCTCAGCGGGCGGCTCGCCGCTTCGGAAGAGGGGCTGGCCGGCGGTGGCCGTCTGGAACTGGTGCTGAAGAATGCCGACCTTGCTGCCGCCCTTGCTGACTTCGGTTTCACCGGCCCGGTTCCGACCGGCCGGGGCAATGTCAATCTGGACCTTACGACGGAACACCCGTTCTGGCGCGCGCAGGTGGCCGAGGCTTCCGGCCGCATCAGGCTTTCGCTCGCCAACGGCAACCTCACCGGCTTCGATGCAAATGCCTTTGCGAACCTTGTCCGGGCCGGCGAATTCTTTTCGCTGGCGCAGGCGAGCGATGGCAACTTCGCCTTCCAGACGGCGGATATCGAAGCCAGCTTCGGGGAAGGGTCGGCGCGGCTGAACCGAGCGCTCTTTGCCGGCCAGACCGGCAATCTCTCGGTCAACGGCGTCATTCCCTACCGCAGCGGCAGCCTGGCGCTCGCAGGCACCTACACCGACACATTGAATGCCGGGCAAAGGCTGCGTTTCTTCGTCGGCGGTTCCTGGCCGAATGCAGTGATCTCCCCCCTGTCGGTTCTTGGCGAACCCAACTGAAAACGGCCGGCGTCAGAGACACCAGCCGTCGGTTCGTGGCGGACAAGCCGCGTCACGCTAGTCTCGAATTCGCACCGTTCAGGACTGGGCGAAGGCCGCCCGCTCGTCCCGTTCGCGCTGCGCCTCGCGCTGCTTGGTGACGATCGAGGCAACGACCACCCCGATGGCGACGACACCGATGAGGATGGTGCAGATCGCGTTGATTTCCGGCGTCACGCCCAGCCGCACCTGACTGTAGATCTTCATCGGCAGCGTCGTGGCGCCCGGTCCCGTGGTGAAACTCGAGATCACCAGATCGTCCAGCGACAGCGTGAAGGCGAGAACCCAGCCGGAAAACACCGCGGGCGCGATGACCGGAAGGGTGATCGAGAAGAAGGTCGTGACCGGCGTGGCGCCGAGATCGAGGGCTGCCTCTTCGATCGACCGGTCGAAGCTGAGCAACCGCGACTGCACCACCACGGCAACGAAGCACATGGTGAAGGTGATGTGCGCCAGCGTGATCGTCCAGAAGCCGCGGTCGAGACCGATGGCAACGAACAACAACAGCAGCGACAGGCCGGTGATCACCTCGGGCATGACGAGCGGTGCATAAACCATGCCGGAAAACAGCATGCGGCCACGGAAGCGCGTGTAGCGGACGAGCGCCAAAGCCGCGAGCGTACCGAGCACGGTGGCGAAGGTCGCCGAGATCAGCGCGACGCGAATCGTCACCCAGGCAGCATCGAGCAGCGCCTGGTTATGCAAGAGCTGCGTGTACCACTTGGTCGAAAAGCCCGCCCAGACGGTGACGAGCTTCGATTCGTTGAAGGAGAAGATCACCAGAAGCACGATCGGCAGGTAGAGAAAGCCGAAGCCGAGCACGATCGAGGCGATGTTGAAGCGTGACCAGTTGCCCATGTCCTACCTCCCCTCGCTGTCGGCTTTGGCCTGGGCGTTCTGGAAGTAGACGATCGGCAACACCAGGATCAAAAGCAGGATCGTCGCCACGGCCGAAGAGACCGGCCAGTCGCGGTTGGCGTTGAACTCGTTCCAGAGCGTCTTGCCGATCATCAGTGTTTCCGAACCGCCAAGCAGGTCGGGGATAACGAATTCGCCGACGGCTGGGATGAAGACCAGCAGGCAGCCGGCGACGACGCCCGCCAGCGACAGCGGGAATGTCACGCGCCAGAAGGCGGTAAACGGCGTGCAGCCGAGGTCGAGCGCGGCCTCCGTCAGGGTGTGATCCATCTTCTCAAGCGACGAATAGATCGGCAGCACCATGAAGGGCAGATAGGAATAGACGATGCCGATATAGATCGCCCAATTGGTGTTGAGGATGATCAGCGGCTGGTCGATGACGTTGATGCTCATCAGGAACTGGTTGAGCAGCCCCTCGGGTTTGAGGATCGCGATCCAGGCGTAGACGCGGATCAGGAAGCTCGTCCAGAAGGGCAGGATCACCAGCATCAGCAGCGTCGGGCGAATGGTCTTCGGCGCTTTCGCCATACCGTAGGCAACCGGATAGGCGATCAGCAGCGTCAGCACGGTCGAGACGCCCGCGATGATGACGCTCGACACATAGGCGTTGAAGTAGAGGACGTCTTCCGTCAGCCAGACGTAGTTGTCAAAGGAGAATTCCCGCGCCTTTTCAAGGATGCCGGACAGGCCGCCGAAGAGATCGAAGACCGGCGTATAGGGTGGCATGGCCACCGCCGTCTGCGACAGCGAGATGCGGAAGACGATGAAGAAGGGGATCAGGAAGAAGAACAGCAGCCAGGCATAGGGGATGATGATGACGAGGCGGCTGAAGAGGGCGGATGCGACACGGGTCATGGCCTCAATCCTTCAGAACGACGCCGGCGTCTTCGCCGAAGGAAACCCAGACCTCCTGGTCGTAGCCGAGCGGATCCTCGACCGCGCGCACCGCGTTGAGCGACGAGGCCTTGATCACGCGTCCGTCCTTCAGGCGCACGTGGAAGACGGTCATGTCACCGAGATAACCGATGTCCCAGATTTCGCCCTGAACGGTGTTGACGGGCGCGTGCGCCGGCGGCTGGCGGCTGACGCGGATCTTTTCCGGGCGGACGGCGACGGCGGACTTGCCGCCGGCAGCCGGCGTCTCGGGCGATGCCATGCGGATCGGGAAACCGTTGGTGCCCTCAAGGCGCACATAGCCGCCCTCGGCGCCGGAAACAGCGCCCTCGAAAATGTTGACGTCGCCGATGAAGTCCGCGACGAAACGGGAGTTCGGCGCCTCGTAGATTTCGGCAGGCGTCGCCACCTGAATGACCTTGCCGTGGCTCATCACCGCGATGCGGTCGGCCATGGTCATTGCCTCTTCCTGGTCGTGGGTGACGACGACGAAGGTGAGACCGAGTTCCTGCTGCAGATCCATCAGTTCGAATTGGGTCTCCTCGCGCAGCTTCTTATCGAGCGCGCCGAGCGGTTCGTCGAGGAGCAGCACCTTCGGCCGCTTGGCAAGTGAGCGGGCAAGCGCGACACGCTGGCGCTGACCGCCCGAAAGCTGGTGCGGCTTGCGCTGGGAGAACTTTTCGAGCTTCACCAGCTTCAACATCTGGGCGACGCGCTCGGCAATATCCGCCTTCGGCATGCCATCCTGCTTCAGGCCGAAGGCGATGTTCCTCTCCACGTTCATATGCGGGAAGAGCGCGTAGGACTGGAACATCATGTTGACCGGACGCCTGTAGGGCGGAATCCCGGCCAGGCTCTGTCCGTCGAGAATGATCTCGCCCGACGTCGGCTGTTCGAAGCCGGCGAGCATGCGCAGAAGCGTCGACTTTCCGCAGCCGGACGCACCGAGCAGCGCAAAGAACTCGCGCGTATAAATATCCAGCGAAAGGTCGTCGACGGCGGTGAAATCGCCGAACCGCTTGGTCACGTTCTTAAAGGAAATGAATGGCTTGGAAGCGGGATCCGCCCAAGGGGCAAAGGACCGCCGGATACTGCCGAGAGACTTCATCATCTATCCCCGAATGATACAGCCGATGGGCACTCTCGTTTTCCCCGGTGCCCCCTTAAGAAAATTGCCCGGATTTTGAGGTCCGGGCAATTCGTTTTCCGCTCTTACTGGCCGGTTACGACCTTTGTCCAGAGTCGGGTCAATACCCTCTGCTCTTTCGCCTCGAAGGGCGTCACCGTGAACAGTTTCTGCATCACCTCTTCCGTCGGGTAGATGGCGGTATCTTCCATGACGGCCTTGTCGAGGAACTGCTGCGAGGCCTTGTTGCCGTTGGCGTAGAAGACATAGTTCGATGCCTTGGCGACGACCTCGGGCTTCATCATGTAATTGAGGAAGGCGTGCGCCTCCTCGACGTGCGGTGCATCAGCCGGGATCGCAAGCATATCGAACCACATCTGCGCGCCCTGGGACGGGATCGCGTAGTCGACGGTCACACCAGCCTTGGCTTCGGCCGCACGGTCGCGGGCCTGGAAGACGTCGCCGGAAAAGCCGATTGCAAGGCAGATGTCGCCGTTGGCGAGCGCGTTGATGTATTCCGAGGAATGGAACTTGCGCACATTGGGGCGGATGCTCGCCAGCAGCTCAGCCGCCTTTTCGAGATCGGCCGCCTCGTGGCTATCCGGGTTGAGGCCGAGATAGGCGAGCGCCGAAGGCATCACGTCGGTCGGGGAATCGAGGATGTGGATGCCGCAATCCTTGAACTTCGCCGCCAGTTCCGGCTTGAAGATGACGTCCCAGTTGGGCTTCTCGTCCGTGCCGAGGATCGCCTTCATCTTGTCGACATTGTAGCCGATGCCGGTGGTGCCCCACATGTAGTCGATGGCATAGTCGTTGCCCGGATCGTACTTGGCCGTACGCTCCATGATCACGTCCCACATATTGGAAAGGTTCGGCAGCTTCGACTTGTCGAGCTTCTGGAACACGCCCGCGGCGATCTGCCTCTGCAGGAAGGTTGCCGTCGGCACCACCACGTCGTAGCCGGAGCCACCTGCAAGCAGCTTCGTCTCCAGGATCTCGTTGGAATCGAAGACGTCGTAGACGACCTTGATGCCGGTCTCCTTGGTGAAATCTTCCAGAATGCTGCTGTCGATATAGTCCGACCAGTTGTAGACGTTGACCACGCGCTCCTGCGCCGAGGCCAGCATGGTCGAGCCGGCCAGAACGGCTGCCGCCAGGGTTGTGACGATGAGCTTGGACATACAACTCCCCTCTTGGTTTTTTCGTATCGGGCCCGGCACGCCGGGACACCGTCCAATCCGCTTCGTTCAGGCCGGAGGTTAGGCATCTTTCTCGATAACCTCAAGCGCTTTCGTGCCGATAAGAAGCGCCGCCCTGTGGGCTCATCAGTTTCACAAGTCGAAGAAAAACGGGCACTTATGGCGCCTTGCTTTCAGCCTGTCGCCTTCGACCCGGCCGCGGCGGCACCGTTAACCATAGCTTTGCCGCCTCTGTACGGACCGCCATTTACGATTGATTAACCATGATCGCCATGCGATTTTCCCGACAGTTGCGGTTCAGGATCTCAGGTGTCGTCATGGGTGAGCAGATCGTCGGCGGGAAAAGCCGCAGGATCGATCCGAAGCAGTTGAAGCGCCTGTCGGTGCTCGAGCCGCAAAAGGCCCTTGCGGCAATCGCATTCGACTGGGCGATGATCGCAGCAGCCATCGCCGTCAGCGAGTATTTCGGCAATGTCTTCGTCTACCTGATTGCCGTGGTGCTGATCGCCGGACGCATGCATGCGCTCGGCTGCATGATCCACGAGGCGGCGCACTATCGCATCATCCGCAACCGGAAACTCAGCGACTGGATGAGCGACCTGCTGCTCGCATGGCCGGTGCTGGCCACGGTCGATGGCTACCGCCAAAACCATCTCGCCCACCATCAGTACGCCAATAGCGACGAGGATCCGGACTGGACAGCGAAGCTCGGCATGCCGCAATTCACCTTTCCGCAAAAGGTTGCGCGCGGCGTCACGTTTTTGCTCGGTTACCTCGTCGCGGTCAATTCGCTGCGCGACATGCTGCATATGGCCAAACGCATGGGCAAGAACGACCGTTCAACGCTGCAGTACAAGCTGCTGCGCGTCGGCTTCTACGTCGCAGCCGCCGCGATCTTCACGCTCTTCGGCATCTGGCGGGAAGTGGCGCTCTACTGGGTGGTGCCGTTCCTCACCTTCTTCTGCCTGTTCCTTTATATACGCAGCGTCGCCGAGCATTTCGGCAGCATGGACTATAGCGACGAACTGACGAGCTCACGCACCGTCTATCCGCACGCCTGGGAGAAGCTGTTCTTCGCGCCCCACAACATCAACTACCACCTGGAGCACCATCTGTATCCCGGTGTGCCGTTCTACAATCTACCGGAGCTGCACGCGGTCCTGATGCGCAACAAGGCCTATGCGGACACGGCCCATATCACCCGCGGCTATACTACCGGGCTACCGGCGGAATGCTTTGCCGCGAATGCGCCGCTTCTGCCCAACCAGCACCCCGTCAGCTACTGAAAATCGAAAACGCTGAGCCCGGTCGCCATCTCATCAAGTCCGAGCGGCCGGGTAACGGGCGGCTCGGCACGCGCCAGGCAGCCCTGGCGCTCGCAGAGCCGACAGCCGGCACCGATTTCGACCGCCGGCAGCAGCACCGAACCGTAGACGGTCTCGTCGGCAAACGAAGCTTCGCAGCCTAGAAGCAGGGCTGTGCGCCGGACGCGCTCGTGGAACGCCGCCTGCGGACCCTCCAGCGTGCGTGCGATGGTCAAGAACGCAGCGCCGTCGGGCATCTCGACACGATCGACCAGAAGCTGGCCCGGCACTGAGAAGGCGGCATGGATGTTGAGCTTGGGACAGCCACCGCCGAACTTTGCCTGAGGGAAGCCCGATGCGCCCGCCCTCCGCAAGCGGTGGCCGGCATTGTCGATCTCCATCAGGAAGAATGGCAGCCCTTGGGCGCCCGGCCGTTGCAGCATGGTCAGCCGGTTGGCCGCCTGTTCGAAGGAGACCTGGAAACGGGCGCGCAGGACATCGATGTCGTACTTCGCCCGTTGTGCGGCGGCTAGGAACGCAGCATAGGGCATCATCAGCGCATGCGCGCCATAGCGCGCCAGCTCGAAGCGAGCGATACGGCGTGCCTCCGCGGTCGAAAGCCGTAACGCCCCAAGCTCGGCCGTGATCGCCTCGTGGCAGGCAATCGACACGGCCTCCATCGCGATCTCGCGCAACTGGTCGTAGGGCGACAGCCGCTCGGAAACGAAGAGACGCATGGAGTGCCTGTCGAAGCGACGGCGCAGGTTCGGCATGGCATGGACCGGCAGGCTGCGCACGACGAGGCCATGCTCCTTCTTCAGCCAGGCCTTGAGCGCGCCGATGAGATCATCACCCGGCGAGAGCGCCTCGTGGAAGGCTTCCGCCGCCGCCTCGATGCCGGCAAAATAATTCGGCCGCCCCTCGAAGGTCTCGCGTACCTCGTCCATCGGCAACCGTGTGCCCGAAAGCGCCTCCATGTGCCCCTGCCCCGCCAGGAGGTCAGCCAAGTCCTTGAGGCGCGCTGCCTGCTCGCGATAGGCGCGATAGAGCTTGACGACGCCGCCGGCAGCATTGGGGGCCGCTTCCGCCACCTCGATCAGCTCCTGCTCTCCCGGCAGCTCGGCCGACAGCAGCGGATCGGCGAAAACCTCGCGCAATTGCGTGAGGCTGCCGCCGGTTTCGCCCTGCAACTCGTCGAGGTCGACCTTGTAGACCGAGGCAAGCTTCAAAAGCAGCTGCACCGTCAGCGGCCGCTGGTTGCGCTCGATCAGATTGAGATAGGACGGCGAGATACCGAGGGCCTCGGCCATGGCCGTCTGCGTCAGCGACAGGCCGTTACGAATGCGCCTGACCCGCGGGCCGGCAAAGATCTTGTTCTCGGCCATTTGTAACTACCTTTACAATCCGCTCAACGCAGGGCGCTTTACATTTTTTACAAATTTACTTCGCCGCCCTGTCAAAGGCAAGACAAGATAACCCTTTTGATCTCTGCAAACCACCGTTTCCAATAGCCGAATACTGCAGCGCAATGTAAAAACTGTCACATGAACTCGAAACACAAGTCGCCATACGACAAAAGTCGAATGGGTGTTTGATTTTGACAGGAGGAAGTAATGACTGATTTTTACAAGCTCGTTCCCAGCGCACCGCAAGGCCGCTTTGATGGCGTCGATCGCCCCTATACCGCAGAGACCGTGAAGCGGCTGCGCGGGTCGGTCGAGATCCGCTATTCGCTGGCCGAAATGGGCGCGAACCGCTTGTGGAAACTCATTCACGAAGACGACTTCGTCAACGCGCTCGGCGCACTTTCGGGCAACCAGGCCATGCAGATGGTGCGCGCCGGCCTGAAGGCGATCTACCTCTCCGGCTGGCAGGTCGCAGCCGATGCCAACACCGCTTCGGCCATGTATCCGGACCAGTCGCTTTATCCGGCCAATGCCGCGCCTGAGCTTGCCAAGCGCATCAATCGCACGCTGCAGCGCGCCGACCAGATCGAGACCTCAGAAGGCAAGGGCCTTTCGGTTGACACCTGGTTCGCACCGATCGTCGCCGATGCCGAAGCCGGTTTCGGCGGCCCGCTCAACGCCTTCGAGATCATGAAGGCCTTCATCGAGGCGGGCGCTGCCGGCGTCCACTACGAGGACCAGCTTGCTTCGGAAAAGAAGTGCGGCCATCTCGGCGGCAAGGTGCTGATCCCGACGGCAGCCCATATCCGCAACCTGAACGCGGCACGGCTTGCCGCCGACGTCATGGGCACGCCGACGCTGGTCATCGCCCGCACCGATGCGGAAGCGGCAAAGTTGCTCACCTCCGACATCGACGAGCGCGATCGCCCCTTCGTCGACTACGATGCCGGCCGCACGGTCGAAGGCTTCTACCAGGTGAAGAACGGGCTTGAGCCCTGCATTGCCCGCGCCATCGCCTATGCGCCGCATTGCGACCTGATCTGGTGTGAGACCTCCAAGCCGGACCTGGAACAGGCCCGCAAGTTCGCAGAGGGCGTGCACAAGGCGCATCCGGGCAAACTGCTCGCCTACAATTGCTCGCCGTCGTTCAACTGGAAAAAGAACCTCGACGACGCGACGATCGCCAAGTTCCAGCGAGAGCTGGGCGCAATGGGCTACAAGTTCCAGTTCATCACGCTTGCCGGCTTCCACCAGCTGAACTTCGGCATGTTCGAACTGGCGCGCGGCTACAAGGCACGGCAGATGGCCGCCTATTCGGAGCTGCAGGAGGCGGAATTCGCCGCCGAGGTCAACGGCTACACCGCGACCAAGCATCAACGCGAAGTCGGCACCGGCTACTTCGACGCCGTCTCGATGGCGATCACCGGCGGCCAGTCCTCGACAACAGCCATGAAGGAATCGACCGAGCACGATCAGTTCCGCCCGGCCGCAGAGTGAAAGCCCGGCGGGAGCGTGGCAATCCCTGCCCGCTGCGCTCCTGCCGACCCCTCGCAAGTGAAATGGATGCGGGCGGAAAACCGCAAGCACCTCCAGCCTCGAACCTCAAGGAGAAGTCCAATGACAGTCCAGACACGCGTCAAGGAACGGGCCGAGGAACAGTCTTCGGCGATGACCCCGGACCAGCAGGCGGCAATCCGCATGGTCGCCAACGACCTGCACCGCCTCAACCAGTCCGTCATGAAGGCCGTCGATGCCGGCGTTTCGGTCGAGCTCGTGCGCTCCGCCCGCCACCACGGCGGCGAAGGCAACTGGGGCGACCTGCTGATCCCGGTTATCGTCACCCAGGGCCGGCCATGATGCTCGCCACAACGCTGTTCGCGGCGATCCTGCTGTCGCCGCTAGTGCTCCGCCGCACAGCTGTGGCCGCGAGCGTGAAAGCAACCAAAAGTTGATTTCACCGAAACCGGTTGAAAGTGGGAGAAATTGGAATAGCCGGCTCTTTGCCGGCTATTCTGCGTTGTCAGGATGGCAGCGCACGCAACGAATGCTTGTCACCGCTATTTCAGGTTGATCGAACCCGTGATGCCTGACTATATTAGGCATACCTGTCTTAGGCAAAGGCACGCATGTATCGCTCGACGAAGCCTGCAGATACCGCCGAACTGACGGAGCTGATCTACGGCGCCGCCTTTGGCGATTGCGGCTGGCAGGATTTTCTCGACCGGCTGACGACGACCATGCCCGATGGATGCTCTGCGCTCCACTATCATGACCTCACAGCGCCAGCGTCGTGCGTGCCCTATGTCTCCGGCTTTACCTCTGATGCCATCGACCAGTTCAACGATCACTTCGCGGCGATCAATCCCTGGATACCGAAATCGGTTCTCGTGCCGGTGGGCCGCGGTCTCTCCGGCGAGCATATCGTCTCGCGCTCGGAGCTGATGAAATCGGAATTCTACAATGACTGGCTGAAGCGCCAGACCGGCAGCGAGACCACCGTCGGCGTGACCATCGTGCGCAGCCCGACGCGGACCCTGCTCGTGTCGACCTGCACCTCGTCGACGAACGCGGAACTCAACCAGCAGGCGGCCGATCAATACACGCTTCTCGCGCCTCACCTGAAGCGCGCCTTCGACTTCCTGCGGCGGCGCGACCTGATGATGGCCGAGCAGCATGAGGGCCGGACCCTGCTCGATACGATCGGCGTCGGCGTGATTTATGTGGGCGGCAATCTGCGCATCCGCTCGATGAACCACAATGCCGAGCGAATGGCGGCGAACGGCTCACCGTTCCGGGTCGCGGTCAACGGCCGCCTGTTCATGGACGAACCGGAAACCAATGCGGCGCTCGAGCTTCTGGCCTCGCCGGTCGGCGCACCGGCACAGCCGCAACTGCGTGTCGTCAGGACCGCGGAGCACGGCGCCTTCCGCATTACCTTGGTGCGGCGAAGCGCCAGCATCTTTACCGAACTTCTCGACGGACCGACTGTGGCGGTTCTGGTCGAGCCTGCGACGTCGCTGCTCGGCGATCTCAGGCACGACCATCTGAAGGACAATTATGGTCTGACCCCCGCCGAAATCCGCATCGCCTGCGGTATCGCCGCCGGCCTGACGCTGAAGGAAATGTCGCAGGCCAACGGCGTCAGCTATGAGACGATCCGGACGCAGCTCAAAAGCATCTACGCCAAGACCCGGGTCAACTCGCAGGCGGCACTCGTCAAGCTGCTGATGCGCTGACCCATATACAGAAAAGACCACGGCGGTAGCGTTCCCAGCAGCAGGGTTCAGTCCTTGCTCCGCCTCAGCTGCGGCGCGGTCGCTTTCCGGCAAAGATGTCCACGTGACTACGCAACAGCCTGGTCATGCGGTCGACAACCGTTCGTATTTCCTTGCGGTGCCGATCCTCATTGTTCATGACGATCCATTGCCGGTGCCGGAGCGCCGGGATCTCCTCGCCGGCGCGCTCCAGCATCGGATCGAGATCGCCGACGAAACAGGGAAGCACCGCACAGCCGGCGCCGGCGCGGGCGAGATCGAGCAGCGAGCGCGGCCGTGTGACCGTGGCGACGATCCGCCCCTCCCAGCCCCCTTTCACCTGCTCGTGCGGCCAGCGCAGATAGGCGGAGATCGCCTCCTCCTCGCCGACGGCCACCCAACGCGCGCTCGCGCCCGACGGCGCGTTCTTTTGACGATAGGCGGCATAGGCGACGTCGCCGACCGGACTCGCCGCCAGATAGGCCTCCTCGGGCTCGAAGGCGCGGATGCCGATATCGGTCTCGCGATAGGCGAGGCTGGCGCGTGTTTCGCCGACCGTGATCGCCAGACTGAAGCCGTCCCTTTCGGTGCAGAGCGCCGGAAAGTTCTCCGCCAGCAGCCAGGCGATCCAGGTACCGACGGTGATGCGGACCGTTACGCCCTCGCCTTCCTGCCGCCAGCTCTCGACCCGGCGCGCCGCCGATTCCATTTCCTGAAGCTGCTCGAACAGCAGTTCACCATCGCCGGTAAGCTGGTAGCCGGTCTGGCTGCGCAGAAACAGCGCGCGGCCCGTGCGCTCCTCGAGTTCCAGCATCCGCCGGCCAACGGTCGCCGGGCTGGAGCCGAGCGCCTGCGCCGCTCCGGTGAGCCCACCAGCGCGCGCCACGCTCATGAAACAGCGATAGATATCCCAATCCATGTCTTTCATCGGTGAAAAACATAGAGCGATATCCGATGTATGTAAAACTAGTTTTGCTGCATAAAAGAAGTGATGCCCATCAACTAAGGAGCATCACTATGGAAATGATGGCAATGGTCTACATCGCCGACATGGCCCTGAAAACGCGCCGCTGGGACGAGGATTTCGATCCGAAACCGCCCGGCCTTCTACGTCGGGCCTTCACAACACTCGCGGCCGCGGTCACCAAGCGACGCAAGAGCAGCCTCTACGCCGATAAAAAAAGCACCGCGAAGCCCTGCGGCCACGCGGTGCAATGTTAGCCCCTGCCCTTGTTATATCGCACGGCACCGGTTGCCGTACTTTCGGCTGGCGGCGTTGCCTGCCGCCAGCGAAACCGTCTACCGCACGCCTCAGGCCGCCCGGTAGTTGTCGTAGTCTTCCGCCGCCGGCTCCAGCCGGAACTGCTCGACCAGCATCATCAGCGTGTCGGCCTGGTTTGAGAGCGCGCGGCTCGTCGCCGTCGCCTCTTCCACCATCGAAGCGTTCTGCTGCGTCATCTGGTCCATCTGGTTGACTGAGCCGTTGACCTCGTTGAGCGCCACGGCCTGGTCGCGGCTGGCAGTCGCGATCATCTCGACGTGCTGGCTGACCGTGACGATCTGGGCGCTGATCGAGGCCAGCACTTCGCCGGTTTCCTTGACCAGGTGCGAGCCGGCATTGACCTCGTTGGTCGACTTGTTGATCAAGCCCTTGATCTCGCGCGCAGCTTCCGCCGAGCGCTGGGCCAGTTCACGCACTTCCTGGGCGACGACGGCAAAGCCCTTTCCGGCTTCACCCGCCCGTGCCGCCTCGATGCCGGCGTTCAGCGCCAGGAGGTTGGTCTGGAAGGCGATGTCGTCGATCACTTCGATGATTTGCTCGATCTGGCGCGAGGCCTCCTCGATGCGTCCCATGGCGGCGATCGCGTTGGTGACGACGGTCGCCGAGCTATCGGCGCTGCGTTTCGTCTGGATCACCGCATGGTTGGCTTCGCCGGCACGCTCGGCCGAGGAACGGACGGTGACGGTGATCTGGTCGACGGCGGCCGCCGTCTCTTCGAGGGAGGCGGCCTGGGCCTCCGTGCGCTTCGACAGCGAGTCTGCCGCATGGTGCATGCTGGAGCCGCTCTCCTGGATCGCCTGCGCATTGGCGCGGATCTGGGCGAGCGTGTCCTGCAGGCGGATCAGCGAACCGTTGAAGTCCTGGCGAAGCTGTTCGAGGCGACCATGGAACGGCACGTCGATCTGGCGCGACAGGTCGCCCTGGGCCAGGCGGCCGAGGCCAGCGGCAAGCTCGCTGACGGCGAGATCGATCTGGCGATCGAGCTCGCGCTTTTCCTGGTCGTTGCGGCTACGCTCGATTTCGGCGCGGCTGCGCTGCTCCTCGCTTTCCGCTTCGATGCGGACCTTGGAGAGCGCGTTCTCCTTGAACACGCCGAGCGCACGAGCCATGTCGCCGATTTCGTCGCGGCGACCGTCGCCATCGATCGTCGTGTCGAGGCGGCCATCGGCGAGACGACGCATCGCCGCGGTGATCTGACCGATCGGCTTCTTCAGCGTCAGCGTCAGCGCGATGCCGGCCAGAAGCGCGATGACGACGCCGGCAACGGTGGCGGCAACCGAGATCTGGTTCGCCTCGTTGCGCTCGGTCCCGGCGGCAACCTTCTGCTGTTCGGCAAATTCGGTGAGATCGGTCCAGATCTGGTTGATCGATTGTCCGGCGGCGTCGAAGTCCGCGGTGCGCTTGACCGTGATTTCGACAAGCGCTGCGGCATCTTTCTTCATCGCGGTCAGGATCGGCATCAGCGTGTCGGCGATCTTGTCGAAGGATGCGCCGTCGCTTGCGACACCGCGAAGCGTCGCCATGTTCTGCTGAACGGCGAGCGACTTGTCGAGCAGCTTCTGGCGATTGCCCTCGTTCGTCTGCCCCATGAAGGTGGCGGCGGAAATCTGGATATCGGTGATCGACGACGACAGCCTGCGGGTAGCGGTCAGAACCGATTCCGTCGTGACGATCTGTTCGTCGAGTTCGGCGAAAATCCGCGTGGCGTCGCGCATCTTGCCGACGGAAGCCGCTTCCAGGCGGAAGCTCGCAGTGCGGAAGCGGTCGACATATTTGGAAATGCCGGCAAGCGTTTCCGGTCCGGCGGGCGCCTTCAGGATCGAGCCGATCTCGCTCGAAGCCGAGGTGATGGTCTCGGTGAGCGACTTCTCGTCCTTCGGCAGCAGGCGGAAGATGTCACGCTCGGTGCGGCCGATCATCGGGAAGCGTTCCTTGACCGCCTTCAGCTTCTCCTCGACGGTGATCGCCTTGCTCACTTCGGTGCCGAACTCGTTGAAGAAGCGGCTTGCGCGCATCAGCTTTTCGGCTTCGCGCAGCATGGTCTTGGCGGCGTTCTCGCTCTTGCGAACGGCGTATTGCAGGCGGTTCGACTCTTCATTGATCTTGGCGCGCTCGATCAGCAAGGCGTCGAGGTTCGAGCTCATTGCCGTGCGCAAGTCCTGCTCGCCAACGTGCAGCGTCCAAAGGCCGCCAATGCGGGCCTCGATGTCGCTGGTCGCCGCGATCGCCGCCTTCAATTCGTCCTGGCCGTTCTGGCCGGCAACCTGTGCAGCGGTATCGGCGAGCACGTCCTTCTGCGCCGAGATCGTCGACTGCACGGCATCACGTGTTTCTTCGGTTGTCGAATGCAGGAAGGCGTTCATGCCCGCATAGACATCCTTGAAGCCGCTCAAGGTCTGCAACACGCTGTTGGAAATCTCCATGCGTCCCTGAAGCAGGCCGGATGCATAGAGGCCGGTGATACCGACGGCACAGATGCTGACGACGAAGGGCAGGATGAAAAACAGCACCTTTGTCTGGATCTTGAAGCGGGCAAGAATTCTATCGATGAACATGGAAAACACCTTGGCTCGCAGCTCGCATTCGCCTCCCCCGACGGCTCACTACGTCTTCGCACTCAACGACAAGGCGTGAATGTGCGAACGATCGAGAGCCACCCGATGCGCAAACAGGCTGATGTTTTTCGAAAAATCATGCGGCGCACACCGCCAGTCCGTCGGCAATCATTGCGGATCCACGGCGCCACTCCTCGGCAACGTGAACCTGACGAAACTCACATCGTCACACTATCTGTTTTGAACGATTAAAATTTGTATAAGCGCGTTCCGCCCGCGACAGAAAATCCGTAGGCGTGCGCGGACGCGTCAAATGCGCCCGAGAGACGGCCGCTCAGGGCCGATCCCCTGAACTCAGAACCAAAGAGCCGGGAGGGCTGCGAGGGCAGCAACGGCAAAGAATGCAATCAAGGCGAGGCGCGTGAGCACGGCCTTCTGCTGACGGCTTTCATCGGTGCGGGCGATCGCGATGGCGCGGGGACGGCGGCGGATTTGGTTCATGGCATCCTGTCCTTGTCACATTGACCGGCAACGTTCGGTCCGGATGACCCACATTGCCTGTCACAGTTATATTGCAGCCATGCCGTGGCGGAAGAAAGTCAAAAAATTAGAAACAGTGTTATTTCCGTTTACGCGACAATCCGATCCACCAACTGCCGGCTGTGCCGACAAGGATAAAGGTTCGGCGAGATACATTAACAATCACTGAAGCTCGATCCGCCAAAAGCGGGGAGATCAGGCGTCCTGGCCGGCCGCAAAGCCCGATGCCCAGGCCCATTGGAAATTGTAGCCGCCGAGCCATCCGGTCACATCGACGCACTCACCGATAAAATAGAGCCCCGGCACCGCCTTGGCCTGCATCGTCTTGGAGTCGAGCCCGTTGGTATCGACGCCGCCAAGCGTAACTTCGGCCGTCCGGTAGCCTTCCGAACCGGCTGGCTTGATGGTCCAGGCCTGGATCGAGGTAGCAAGCTGATTGATGGCCTTATCCGAGAGGTCGGCAAGCTGGCGCCCGGTCAGCTTTGCGCCGTCGGCGAAAAACTGTGCCAGCCGCCGCGGCAGGATATCGCCGAGCGCCGTCTGCACCGCCTGTTTGCCGTGGGTGCGGCGGATTTCTTTCAGGATCGCGGCAATGTCGATGTCGGGCATCAGCCTGAGCACGATCTCCTGCCCTTCGCGCCAATAGGAGGATATCTGCAGGATCGCAGGGCCGCTCAGGCCGCGATGGGTGATCAGCACCGCCTCGCGGAACGCCGTCTTGCCGGACCGCGCTTCCGCATCTGCGGCAACGCCGGCCAGTTCCCCGATCGCTTCGAGCTGCGCCGGGTCGAGCGTCAGCGGCACGAGACCGGGCCGCGTTTCTATGAGCCCGAGACCGAACTGCTCGGCGATCCGGTAGGCAAGCCCGGTCGCCCCCATCTTCGGGATCGACTTGCCGCCGCTGGCAACGACCAGCGACTGCGCATCGATCGGCCCCTCGCCCGTCATCACGCGAAAACCGGCACCATGGCGCTCGACACTCTCGATCGTCGTTTCGAGGCGAAGATCGGCATGCACGTCACGCATTTCGGAAAGCAGCATCTTGATGATGTCTTTCGCCGAATGGTCGCAGAAGAGTTGGCCGAGGGTCTTTTCGTGCCAGGCTATGCCATGCTTTTCGACAAGAGCCAGGAAATCGCGCGGGGTGTAGCGCGCCAGCGCCGACTTGCAAAAATGCGGGTTGGTCGACAGGAAGTTCTTCGGTCCCGCATGGATGTTCGTGAAATTGCAGCGGCCGCCGCCGGAGATGCGGATCTTTTCGCCCGGCGCCTTGGCATGGTCGAGCACGGCCACGCGGCGGCCGCGCTTGCCCGCCTCGATGGCGCACATCATGCCGGCGGCACCGGCGCCAATGATGACCACATCTGTCTTTTCAGCCACGAAACACTCCGCTCGTTTGTCCTTCCATTCCGGGGGCAAAGCAGAAAGTCAATGATCAAGCCCATCTAGCCAATTGCCAATCTGTGGTTATGATGCGCTATCCGAAGCCAAAACCGGTGATTTATGCCCTCCAAGAGAAGTGCTGCCCAACAAACAACGAAAATCAGCAAAACTTCGAAAATACCTCCCGCCCTCCACTCCCTCCGAGGTGTAAAGACCTGGAAGGAAGCCACGGACTGGCTCAAGATCCGCGGCATCGAAGACGTCGAATGCATCACGCCCGATCTTGCCGGCGTTCCGCGCGGCAAGATGATGCCGACCTCGAAGTTCACCTCCAATACCTCGCTGGCGCTGCCGTCCGCCGTCTATCGCCACACGATCTCGGGCGAATATCCAGACGAAACCGGCCAGTTCCGCTACGATTCCCGCGACAGCGACATCAAGCTCGTGCCCGATCTCTCGACCCTTTCGGTCGTGCCCTGGGAGACCGACCCGACGGCGCAGGTGATCTGCGACATCGTCGGCTCGCAGGGCGAACAGATCAGCTACACGCCGCGCAACGTGCTGAAGCGCGTGGTCGATCTCTACAAGCAGAAAGGCTGGAAGCCGGTCGTAGCACCCGAGATCGAATTCTACCTCGTCGCCACCAATGACGATCCGGATTATCCCCTGCATCCACCGAAAGGCCGCTCCGGTCGCTCGATTCTCGGCGGCCAGGGCTATTCGATCGCCGGCATCAACGAATTCGACGAACTGATCGACGACATCTACCACTTCTCGGAGAAGCAGGGTCTCGAGATCGATACGCTGATCCACGAAGAAGGGCCGGCGCAGCTGGAGATCAACCTACGCCATGGCGATCCGATCGAGCTGGCCGACCAGGTGTTCCTGTTCAAGCGCACCATCCGCGAGGCGGCGCTGAAACACGGCATCTACGCCACCTTCATGGCGAAGCCCATGCAGGGCCAGCCGGGCTCGGCGATGCACATTCACCAGTCGGTGGTCGAGATCAACACCGGCCGCAACCTGTTCTCCAACCCGGACGGTTCCGCATCGAAGGAATTCTTCCACTTCATTGGCGGCATGCAGCACTATGTGCCGCGCACGCTTGTGATGATGGCGCCCTATGTGAACTCCTTCCGCCGACTGACGCCCGACATGTCGGCGCCGGTGAACACCGCCTGGGGCTACGACAACCGCACCACCGCCTTCCGCATCCCGGTGTCGGAGCCGGTC
Source organism: Ensifer sp. EB106-05-01-XG146 (assembly GCF_058791875.1). Classification (NCBI taxonomy): domain Bacteria; kingdom Pseudomonadati; phylum Pseudomonadota; class Alphaproteobacteria; order Hyphomicrobiales; family Rhizobiaceae; genus Ensifer; species Ensifer sp. EB106-05-01-XG146. The sequence goes on along the minus strand of NZ_JBYTDX010000001.1, from coordinate 368,165 downwards.
GCCCGGCGTATCGAGAACCGGCTGCCGAGTTCAGATGCCAATCCCTATCTGGCGCTCGCGGCCTCGCTTGCCTGCGGTTATCTCGGCATCATCGAACAGCGCGAACCGACGGCGCCGACCGAGGACACGGCCAACGAGGGCGAGATCGACCTGCCCCGCGGCCTGCTCGAAGCCGTGGCCCTGCTGGAATCGGCACCGTCGCTGGCCGAGGTGCTGAGCCCGGAGTTCATCGCCATCTATGCCGGCGTCAAACGCGGCGAGTTCGAGACCTTCATGCAGGTCATCAGTCCCTGGGAACGCGAATTCCTGCTTCTCAACGTCTGACCTCAGAGGTTCTCCATGTCCTGGCAAAGCCCGATCTCGCCCGGTTATTCCTGGTATGAGGCGACGGTTCCGGATCGACCGGAGTATCCGGCCATGCCGGGATCGCGGAAAGCCAATGTCGCGATCGTGGGCGGCGGCTATACGGGATTGCAGGCGGCTTACAACCTTGCCAAGCAAGGCGTCGACGTCACCCTGATCGACGCCTGCCGCTTCGGCGACGGCGCCTCGGGCCGCAACGGCGGCCAGTTCGGCACCGGGCAACGCGCCTGGGCGGACGACACGGAAGAAAGTCTCGGCCATGAACGGGCGCAGGCACTGTTCGACATGGCCGAGAACGCCAAGCGTTACGTGCTCGATTTCGCGAACGGGAACGGGATCGACATCGAATTCGTGCCAGGCCAGCTCTCGGTCGGGCACAAGCAAAGCCTCGAAAAAGACTATCGCGACCATGCCGAAGCGATGGCGGCGCGCTTCGGCTATCCGCATCTGACTTTCATGGAGCGCGAGGAAACAGCAAGCCGGCTCGGATCGAACCACTACCACTTCGGCATTCGCGATGCCGGCACCGGCCATATCCACCCGATGAAGCTGCTGGTCGGCCTTGCGAAACAGGCAGCGCTTGCCGGCGCCAACCTTTTCGAGCAGACCAAGGCCCTGAAAATCGACCGCCAGGGTGGCGCGATCGTCATTGCCACCGACCGCGGCACCATCACCGCCGACCGCGTTCTCGTCGCCTGCAATGCCTATGTCGGCAACCTGGAGCCGGTGAGCGCCAGCCACGTCATGCCGATCCGTTCCTTCATCGGCGCGACGACGGTGCTTTCGGACCACCCTGATGTCATTCCCGGCGGCGAATCGGTCGACGATTCGCGCTTCGTCGTGCGCTACTTCCGGAAGTCGCGGGATGGGCGGCTTCTGTTCGGCGGCCGCGAAGCCTATACGGCCGATAATCCGCGCGACATCTCCACCCATATCCGCCGGCAGATCAGCGAGATCTACCCGCAGCTCGCCAATGTCGAGATCACCCACGCCTGGGGCGGCTCCGTCGGTATCACCATGCCGCGCACCCCCTTTTGTCGCGAGGTCATGCCGGGCGTCACCTCGATCGGCGGCTATTCCGGCCACGGTGTGATGCTCTCCAACTATTGCGGCAAGCTCTATGCGGACCTGGCGCTCGGCAAGGACACCGAGCTCGACCTCTTGAAGGCTCTGAAAATCCCGGCTTTTCCGGGCGGAACCCGGTTCCGCTCCGCCCTTCTCTTCTTCGCGCTTAGCTGGTACGCATTACGCGACAGGTTTTGAAAAACGCTTGCGGCGGCATTTTATTGCGCCGCACTCTAGCGCCTTTAAATCGATTAGATTATATGTGCCCCTGACCTGAACAGATCGAGATATCCCATGAGCAGCCAGATCATCCCCGTCGAACCATTTGACTATGTGGTGTTCGGGGGCACCGGCGATCTTGCGGAGCGCAAGCTGTTGCCGGCGCTCTATCACCGCCAGTTGGAAGGCCAGATCACCGAGCCGACGCGCATCATCGGCGCCTCGCGCGCGGCACTCAGCCATGAGGACTATCGCAAGTTCGCCGTCGATGCTCTGAAGGAACATCTGAAGGCGGAAGAGTACAAGGAAGAGGAAGTCGCGAAGTTCGCTGCACGCCTGTTCTACGTCTCCGTCGACGCCAAGTCCGACCAGGGTTGGGACTCGCTGAAGAAGATCCTCGAAGAGGGCAAGGAGCGCATCCGCGCCTTCTATCTCGCCGTCGGCCCTGCGATCTTCGGCGACATCTCCGAGCGCATCCGCGATCACAAGCTGATCACCAAGAACACCCGCATCGTCGTCGAAAAGCCGATCGGCCGCGACCTCGCCTCTGCGACCGAACTCAACGACACGATCGGCAAGGTTTTCCGCGAAGAGCAGATCTTCCGCATCGACCACTATCTCGGCAAGGAGACGGTGCAGAACCTGATGGCGCTGCGCTTTGCCAACGCGCTCTACGAGCCGCTGTGGAACTCGGCCCATATCGACCACGTGCAGATCACCGTGTCGGAAGCCGTCGGGCTTGAAAATCGTGCCGGCTACTACGACAAGGCCGGCGCGCTGCGCGACATGGTGCAGAACCACATCCTGCAGCTCGTCTGCTTCGTCGCCATGGAAGCGCCGACCTCGATGGACGCCGAAGCGGTGCGCGACGAGAAGCTGAAGGTTCTGCGCGCGCTGAAGCCGATCACCTCGTCGAATGTCGAGCAGGTGACGGTGCGCGGCCAGTACCGCGCCGGCGCTTCGGCCGGCGGCCCGGTCAAGGGCTACCTCGAAGAACTCGAAGGCGGCGTTTCGAACACCGAGACCTTTGTGGCGATCAAGGCGGAAGTCAGCAACTGGCGCTGGGCCGGCGTGCCTTTCTACATCCGCACCGGCAAGCGCCTTGCCGGCCGCATGTCGGAAATCGTCATCACCTTCAAGCAGATCCCGCATTCGATCTTCGACAACAATGCCGGCCGCATTTCGGCCAACCAACTGGTCATCCGCCTACAGCCGAACGAAGGCGTGAAGCAGTCGCTGATGATCAAGGACCCGGGCCCGGGCGGCATGCGCCTGCGCAGCGTCTCGCTGGACATGAGCTTTGCCGAAGCCTTCGCCGTGCGCAATGCGGACGCCTATGAGCGGCTGCTCTTCGACGTCATCCGCAACAACCAGACGCTGTTCGTGCGCCGCGACGAGGTCGAGGCCGCATGGAAGTGGGTCGATCCGATCCTGAAGGCCTGGGAAGAAACCGGGCAGCAGGTTCAGGGCTACACCGCCGGCACCTGGGGTCCGAGCCAGTCAATTGCGCTGATCGAGCGTGACGGCCGGACCTGGAACGACGCGATATAGGTGCGCCGATGACGTCTAAGCTTCATACATTCGAAAACGGCGCAGCACTGGCGCAAGGCCTTGCCGATGCGGTCAGCAGCGCTCTTGCTGCCGGTGTCGCCGCACGCGGCTCCGCAAGCATCGCCGTCTCCGGCGGCTCCACGCCCAAGGCATTCTTCCAGGCGCTTTCGAAGAAGGACATCGCCTGGGACAAGGTGACGGTGACGCTGGTCGACGAACGCTTCGTGCCGCCGGAAAGCGACCGCTCCAACCACGGCCTCGTGGCGGCCAACCTGCTTCAGGACAAGGCCGCTGCAGCAACTTTCCTGCCGCTCTACCAGGCGGCCCCGACAGCGGAGGCCGCGGCTGATCTCGCAAGCCGGGAAACGGCGAAGATCGGTGCACCGTTCGACGTGGCGATCCTCGGCATGGGAACGGATGGGCACACCGCATCGTTCTTCCCGGGCGGATCGCAGCTCGCGCGCGCCATCGATCCGGCAACGCCGCGCGGCGTGATCACGATGGAAGCCGAGGGTGCAGGCGAAACCCGGCTGACCTTTACTTTTGCCAGCCTTCAGGATGCGCGGCTTCTGGTGCTGCATATCGAAGGCGAGGGCAAGAAGGCGGTTCTCGCCAAGGCTGAAGATGCCGGCGACGAAAAGGACATGCCGATCCGCGCGATGCTGCGCCGCGCCGCGTCGCCGGTGCAGATTTACTGGGCGCCGTAGATCGGAATGATGTTGGGCCGAACCGGCCCGATAGGAACTTTGGAGACACGTTCAGCCGGTGGCGCGCTCCCGTCGGAATGGACAGGTGTTTCTGAGAAACGCCGGGACGCGGCTTGCGCTCTCCCAAGCTCGCCGCGCTCCGGACGATGACTGGATGAAGATGAGGAGTCTGAAGACTCCGGAACAGGATTTGTCATGTCCGCCGATTCCCGCATTGCCTCGATCACGGCTCGCATCGTCGAGCGCTCGAAACCCCACCGCGAGCCCTATCTCGATCGCGTCCGCCGGGCGGCATCGAGCGGTCCGCATCGCAGCGTGCTCGGCTGCGGCAACCTCGCGCATGGATTTGCGGTCTGTTCCCCCGCCGAGAAGGTGGCGCTTGCGGGCGACCGCGTGGCCAATCTCGGCATCATCACCTCCTACAATGACATGCTTTCGGCGCATCAGCCGTTCGAGACCTATCCGGCGCTGATCCGCCAGGCGGCAAGCGAGGCAGGTGGCGTCGCCCAGGTCGCCGGTGGCGTGCCGGCCATGTGCGACGGCGTAACGCAGGGGCAGCCGGGCATGGAGCTCTCGCTGTTTTCCCGCGACCTGATCGCCATGGCGGCCGGCGTCGGCCTGTCGCACAACATGTTTGATTCCACCGTCTATCTCGGCGTCTGCGACAAGATCGTGCCGGGCCTCGTGATCGCAGCGCTCACCTTCGGCCACCTGCCGGCGATCTTCGTGCCCGCCGGACCGATGACCTCGGGCCTGCCGAACGACGAGAAGGCGCGGGTGCGCCAGTTGTTCGCCGAAGGCAAGGTCGGCCGCGACGAACTGCTCGAGGCGGAATCCAAGTCCTACCACGGACCGGGAACCTGCACCTTCTACGGCACCGCCAACTCCAACCAGATGCTGATGGAGATCATGGGCTTCCACCTGCCCGGCGCCTCCTTCATCAATCCGGGCACGCCGCTGCGCGACGCGCTGACCAAGGAAGCCGCCAAGCGGGCGCTGGCGATCACCGCCATGGGCAACGAGTTCACCCCGGCGGGCGAAATGATCGACGAGCGCTCGATCGTCAACGGCGTTGTCGGCCTGCATGCGACCGGCGGCTCGACCAACCACACGATGCACCTCGTCGCCATGGCGCGGGCTGCCGGCATCGTGCTCACCTGGCAGGACATTTCAGAGCTCTCGGACATCGTTCCGCTGCTGGCCCGCGTCTATCCGAACGGGCTCGCCGACGTGAACCACTTCCACGCCGCCGGCGGCATGGGCTTCCTGATCAGCCAGCTGCTTCGCGCCGGCCTGCTGCACGACGACGTGCGCACCGTCGTCGGCCAGGGACTCGACGCCTACAAGATCGACGTCCGGCTTGGCGCCGACGGCAATGTCGAACGCGTGCCGACGCCGAAGGAAAGCGCTGACCCGAAGGTGCTTGCGACCATCGATCAGCCGTTCCAGCATTCGGGCGGCCTGAAAATGCTGACCGGCAATCTCGGCAAGGCCGTCATCAAGATCTCTGCCGTCAAGCCGGACCGTCACATCATCGAGGCGCCTGCCAAGATCTTCCACGACCAGGCCGAGCTCAATGCCGCCTTCAAGGCCGGCAAGCTCGAGGGCGACTTCGTCGCCGTCGTGCGCTTCCAGGGTCCGAAGGCGAACGGCATGCCGGAACTGCACAAGCTGACGACCGTGCTCGGCATTCTGCAGGACCGCGGCCAGCGCGTCGCCATCCTGACGGACGGCCGCATGTCCGGCGCCTCCGGCAAGGTGCCGGCAGCAATCCACGTGACGCCGGAGGCCAAGGACGGCGGCCCGATCGCTCGCATCCAGGAAGGCGATATCGTCCGCATCGACGCTGTTGCCGGAACGATCGAGGTGCTGGTCGAGGACATCGCACTCAAGACACGTGTGCCCGCGCATGCGGATCTTTCGGACAACGACTTCGGCATGGGCCGCGAGCTATTCGCGCCCTTCCGCGCGATCGCGGGTGCGGCTGATCAGGGCGCCAGCGTTCTCTTCCACTGACATAGAAAAGCGCCGCTCCCATTGGGGCGGCGCTTGGTCTTCAAACGATCGTGAAAAGCTCAGGGCAGTGGCCCGGGGAACATGTCGTTGCGCCCGTCATAGCGCTCGATTTCCAGCGTGAAGACATCGACCCCCTCGATGCAGCGCGCATTGATCGAGATCTTGTTATCCGGATAGCCGCTGCGCATGATCGGAGTCGAACAGGTCGGGCAGAAATGGTGCCCCTCGTTGAGGCCGCGCCAGATGTAGCTCGACAGGCGGCGCTTTTCGGTCAAGAGCTTTACCTTTGCGGCATCCACCTTCCAATGCAGGAAGCCGGAGCGCCGGCAGGTGGAGCAGTTGCAGTCGACGAGCCCACCAAGCTCTTCGTCGACTTCGACGGCGATATCGCCGCAATGGCACGAAAGCCGATAGGGTCGCTGCATGGTTCAGGTCCGAATCCGTTGATTGAGACTACAACCATCCATTGAGCGCCGTGGAGCCGTCAAGCCCAGCATGGCACTCAGCGGTAGATGTCGAGCGTCCGGTTGCGGTGGTTCGGATGGCTGCTGTAGACGAAGATACGATCGAGGTCGCGGTCCGTCAGCATGCGCAGGAAGCGCGCCTCGATGACGTTGTTGGCATGCACCCGCTTCAACAGGCAGCCGACCATCTGGATGCGTGCGCTCGGGATATCCAGGTAGAAATTCTGTGGCAGCTGGTACTGCGTGAGGATGCTGATCAGCGCGCCGCTTTTCGAAAGCTTGATGATTTCGCAGCGACGAGAGCTCAGTTGCGTCATGCCCTTCTCAGTGTATTCGATGCGCGCCTCGTTTCGCGTGTCCTCCATCGGGAAGCTGGTCTCCCGATCGTACATGAAGGACTCTTCCTTGTTCAGGAAGTGCTGCAAGACAGGTGCCGCGCCGTTCATCGAAATGCCTTTCCATATCCCCTTTTGATACAGACTAGCGGCAGAGATTTAACAGACGGTTGGTCCGACGACCGGATGAAAAACCGCCCGGCAAAAACCGGGCGGAGCAAGTTCGTGACCAGGAATCTTGGTTACGCAATCCTCAACGCAAAGCCGCTTCGCACGTTTCCTTGGAAGTAGGCCGCAACTCCGGACGGAAAACCGCTTCGCACTTTTCCTGCAATTGCTTCAGACGCGGTAGCTGCGGCCCTCGTCGTTGAAGAGGTGTAGCTTGGCCTTGTCGGCCGTGAAGCGCACCTTGTCGCCGCGGTGAACCGGCAGGATGCCGGGGATCTTGGCGATGATCGGCTCCTTGTCGACGAGACCCTCGATATAGAGCAGGGTCACTTCGCCGAGCGCCTCGACGATCGAGATCGTGCCTTCGAACAGGAAGTCGTCGCCTGTCGAGACCTGCAGGTCTTCCGGGCGAACGCCGAAACTCGCAATCTTGCCGTTCTGCGAGGAGTCGGTCGGGATATCGAGCGTCACGCTCTTGCCGCCGGTCAGCTTCACCGTCGTCTGCGCGCCGGTCGCCGTGATCGTCGAAGGGATGATGTTCATCGCCGGCGAGCCGATGAAGCGCGCGACGAACAGATTGGCCGGACGCTCATAGAGTTCGAGCGGCGGGCCTACCTGCTCGATGTGCCCCTGCGACAGCACGACGATGCGGTCGGCGAGCGTCATTGCCTCCACCTGGTCGTGGGTGACGTAGATCATCGTCGTGCCCGCCATCTGTTCGCTGAGCTTGGCGATCTCGATGCGGGTGGCGACACGAAGGGCCGCGTCGAGGTTCGAGAGCGGCTCGTCGAACAGGAAGACCTTGGGGTCACGGCAGATGGCGCGGCCGATGGCGACGCGCTGTCTCTGCCCGCCGGAGAGCGCCTTCGGCAGACGGTCGAGATACTTGGTCAGCTGCAGGATATCGGCGGCGTTGCGCACGCGACGGTCGATCTCTTCCTTGCTTTCCTTGGCGATCCGCATGCCGAAAGCCATGTTGTCGTAGACGGTCATGTGCGGATAGAGCGCATAGGACTGGAACACCATGGCGATGCCGCGCTTCGACGGGGGCACGGTGTTGACGCGCTCGCCGTCGATGAACATGTCGCCGCCAGTGATCTCCTCGAGACCGGCGATCATGCGCAGAAGCGTCGACTTTCCACAGCCGGACGGGCCGACGAAAACGATGAACTCGCCCTGCTTGATGTCGAGATTGATGCCGTGAATGACATCGACCGCGCCGTAGGACTTGCGGATATCTTTAAGCAGCAGACCCGTCATTGCACCCTCCTCTTCGGTTCTTCCCGTCTATCTCTGTTGTCATCTGCCTTCACACCAGCCGCGCGAAGTAGGCGCCCCAGGCCGGCAGATGCACCGTTCCGTTCTTGACCTCGGACACGAAGCCGTGCCCTTCCAATGCAGCCACCGGCTCGTTCGGCAGCGTGGCCGCAGCCGGCACGCCGCTCATGTTGAACAGGCAGAAAAGCTTCTCGTTGCCGTGGCTGCGCACGAAAGCAAGCACCGAGCCGTCCGTGCTCAGGAACTCGATCTCGCCCTTGGCAAACGCCGGATACGCCTTGCGGAAATGCAGGAAGCGACGGTAGTGCTCGAGCACCGAGGCCGGATCGCCCTGCTGCGCCGACACGGCGCGCTTGAGGTGTTCCGCCGGCACCGGCAGCCAGGGTTTTGCGCTGCCGAAGCCGCCATTGACCGTGGCACCGTCCCAGACCATCGGTGTGCGGCAACCGTCGCGACCCTTGAAATCCGGCCAGAACTGGATGCCATAGGGATCCTTCAGGTCTTCATAGGCAAGCTCGGCTTCCGACAGCGCCAGTTCCTCGCCCTGATAGATGCAGACCGAGCCGCGCAGCGACATCAGAAGGCTCGCAAGCAGTTTCGCATGAGCGTCGCGATCGGCAACGCCCGCTCCCCAGCGGCTGACATGGCGCACGACGTCATGGTTCGAGAAGGCCCAGCAGGCCCAACCTTCTGGCGCCGCCTTCTGGAAGTTTCGGAGAACCTCGGCGACCGTCGCCGGTGTCAGCGGATCCGGCGCCAAGAATTCGAAGGCGTAGCACATCTGCATCTTGTCGCCGCCGGAGGTATATTCGCCGGCGATCTCCAGACCGCGCTGGCTGTCGCCGACTTCGCCGACCGCAGCGATCGCCGGGAACTCGTCCATAACGGCGCGGAAGCGCTTCAGGAACTCGAGGTTCTCCGGCTGGTTCTTGTCGTAGAGATGTTCCTGATAGTTGTAGGGGTTGACCGCCGGTGCGGTCTGGGCGTTACGGCGCTCCGGCGCCAGCGCCGGATTGTCGCGCAGCTGCTTGTCGTGGAAATAGAAGTTGATGGTGTCGAGGCGGAAGCCGTCGACGCCGCGCTCCAGCCAGAAACGCTCGACGGCCAGCAGTGCATCCTGCACTTCCGGATTGTGCAGGTTGAGGTCCGGCTGCGAGGTCAGGAAGTTGTGCATGTAATATTGCAGGCGCGTCGGATCCCACGCCCAGGCCGAGCCGCCGAAGATCGACAGCCAGTTGTTGGGCGGGGTGCCGTCCGGCCTGGAATCAGCCCAGACGTACCAATCAGCCTTCGCGTTCGTCCGGCTCGACCGACTTTCGACGAACCAGGGATGCTGGTCCGACGTGTGCGAGAGAACAAGGTCGATCATCACCCGGATGCCAAGGCGGTGCGCCTCGGCTATGACCGCGTCGAAGTCGGCAAGGCTGCCGAAGATCGGGTCGACATCGCTATAGTTGGAGACGTCATAACCGAAGTCCTTCATCGGCGAGGTGAAGAACGGCGAAATCCAGATTGCGTCGGCACCGAGGGCGGCAATATGCGGCAAGCGGGTAACGATGCCCTTGAGGTCACCGATGCCGTCGCCGTTGGAGTCCTGGTAGGAGCGCGGATAGATCTGGTAGATCACCGCGCCGCGCCACCAATCCCGATCGGCCTGCAAAGTGGAAGTGCTCATTTCGGTCATGCTCATTGTCGTCGAAAGTCCTCAGATGTCAGCCGCCCTTGACCGAGCCCGCCAGCAGGCCGCGCACGAGATAGCGCTGCAGGCTGAAGAAGACGATCAGCGGAACGATGATGGTAATGAAGGCGGAGGCCGTCAGGATCTCCCAGTTGCCGCCGCGTGAACCGAGCAAGTTGACGAGCCGGCCGGTCAGGACCAGTTCGTCGGGCCCCGCGCCCAGGAACACGATGGCGACCAGCAGGTCGTTCCAGGTCCACAGGAACTGGAAGATCGCGAAGGAAGCGAGCGCCGGGAAGGACAGAGGCAGGATGATCTTGACGAAGATATCGAAATCGCTGGCGCCATCGACGCGGGCGGATTCCATGATTTCGCGCGGCAGGCCGGCCATGTAGTTGCGAAGCAGATAGATCGCCAGCGGCAGGCCGAAACCGGTATGGGCGAGCCAAATGCCGACATAGGTCTTGGCCGGCACGCCAAAGAAGGCGCCGACGCCGTTATAGAGCTTCAAGAGCGGGATCAGCGACATCTGCAGCGGCACGACGAGGAGGCCGACGACCACGGCGATCAGGATCGCACGGCCCGGAAACGGCATCCAGGCAAGCGCATAGGCCGCGAAGGCGGCGATCATGATCGGGATGATGGTCGCTGGCACGGCGACCGTCAGCGAATTGATGAAGGAGCGGCCGATGCCTTCGGCGCTCAGGACTTCGACATAGTTGTCGAAGGTAAAGCGCGGCGGCGATGATGCGGTGACGAAGACGCGCTGGCCGCGCGATCCTTCCATCTTCTTGTCGGAAACGATCTCGAAGTTGCCGTCGGCCTGAACGGTCAGTTTCTCGCCGTCGTTGAGCTCGGCGGTTTCGCCGGCCTTGAACGCAGTCGGCTCACGGCTGTTGAAGCCGAAGGCGGAGATCTGGCCCGGCTGACCTTCGAGCAGATTGCCGGAGATCACGAACTTGCCGTCGCGCTCCACCTGGCTTTCGGGGCCGGGCGCTCTCACGACGGTGTTCTGCGACGAAGTCGAAAGGGAAGTCCACCAGCCGGAAACGGCGAGCTGGTCCTTGTCGCGCAGCGACGAGATCAGAAGGCCTGCGGTCGGCAGCGTCCACAGTGCGACGATCAGAAAGACCGAGAGGTGGACGACCCACATGAGGGGAGAACGTGTCGCTGGATTCATCTCAGTGCCCCTTCATTTCCTTGGCCGCATTGCGGATGTTCCAGACCATGATCGGAATGACGAGGATCATGATGACGACGGCGATCGCAGCCCCGCGGCCGAAGTCGCCGCCACCGCGGAACATCCAGTCGAACATGAGGTTGGCGAGCACCTGGCTCTGCCACTGGCCATTGGTCATCGCGAGCACGATATCGAAGACCTTCAGCACCAGGATGGTGATGGTCGTCCAGACGACGGCGATCGTGCCCCAGATCTGCGGTACCATGATCTTGAAGAAGATCTGCCAGCCATTGGCGCCGTCGATGACGGCGGCCTCGATCGTTTCCTCCGGAATGCCGCGAAGGGCTGCCGACAGGATGACCATGGCAAAACCCGTCTGGATCCAGACGAGGATCGCCATCAGGAAGAAGTTGTTCCAGAAGGGCAGCGTGATCCAGGCCTGCGGGGCGCCGCCGAAAGCAACGACGATGGCATTCAGCAGGCCGATCTGTTCTGCACCCTCGGGGCGGAAATCATAGATGAACTTCCAGATGACCGCGGCACCGACAAACGAGATCGCCATCGGCATGAAGATCAGGGTCTTGGCGATATTGCCCCACCAGATCCGGTCGGTGAGCGCCGCGATGACGAGACCGAAGAAGGTCGAGAGCGCCGGGACGACGAGCAGCCAGAGGAAGTTGTTGTAAATCGACTGGCGGAATTCGCCGTCGTTGACCATCCAGGCATAGTTGCTGACGCCGACGAAATTCTGACCCGCGCGGTCGTGGAAACTGTACCAGAGCGACATGATCACCGGGTAGATGAGGTAGGTCGCCAGAGCAAAGAGCGCGGGTGCGAGGAACAGCCACGGGCGGATGGCATTGGTGATGCGCAGGTTTCGCGAGGCGACCACACCTGATTTTCCCTTGGACGGGAAGATCAGGTCGAGAACAAGGCTGGTTCCCCAGAAATAGGCAGCGCAGCCGAGCACCCCGGCCAGCATGAACCCCGCAGCAGCGGCTAGCTGATAAAACATGACATGTCCCTCCCCTTGGGTGCACGTCCCCGTGCAGGGCTGGCGATTGTCGCCGTTCTCATTGGGGCGCGCGGCCTCTCAAGGGTTGGGGGCGGAAACGCACGGAGACCGCAACGCTTTTCCTCGTCCCGCCCTGGCAGCGAACCCGGGTCGGCAACGGGCGGCATTGCTGCCGCCCGTCATCTGTTGTTACTTGATGGCGTCCCAGGCCTTCTGCACGCCGTCCGCGACGTCGGCCGACGACTTGCCGCCGACGAAATCGACCATGCCGGTCCAGAACGCACCGGCGCCAATCTTGCCAGGCATCAGGTCCGAACCGTCGAAGCGGAAGGTGGTGGCGTTCAGAAGAATCTCGCCCTGCTTCTTCAGCGGCGGGTTGCCGTAGGTGTCGACATTGACGCTCTTGTAGGGCGTCAGGAAGCTCGTCTGCGCCATCCAGACTTCATGGGCGATCGGGGTCTTCAGGAACTCGATGAAGGCGCGTGCAGCCGGCGTGTCCTTGGTGATCATCGCCAGCGTGCCGGCGCCGAGCACCGGATTGCCGAGATCCTTCTTGCTCTCGTAAGGCGGCATGTAGAAGAAGTCGGCATCCTCGCCGATCTTCGTGCCCTCGGGGAAGAAGGACGGGATGAACGACGCCTGGTGGTGCAGGTAGCACTTCGGCGGCGAGGCAAAGAGGCCCTTCGGGCTGTCGCGGAAGTCGGTCGAGGCAACCGCTGCTGCACCGCCATCGACGAACTTGTCGTTCTTGGCGAACCAACCGAACTCGTCGATCGCACCGACGACGGCTGGATCGGTGAACGGGATCTCGTTCTTCACCCACTTGTCGTAGACGTCGGCTGGCTGCGTACGCAGCATCATGTCTTCCACCCAGTCGGTGGCCGGCCAGCCGGTGGCACCACCGGAGCCAAGGCCGATGCACCAGGGCTTGCCGCCATCGGCGGCGATCTTCTCTGTCAGCGCCTTCAGCTCTTCCATGGTCTTCGGCACTTCGTAGCCGGCGTCCTCGAAGTTCTCCGGCGAGTACCACACGAGCGACTTCACGTCGATCTTGTAGGGGAACGCAAAGAGCGCAGCATTGCCGTCCTTGCCCTTGTAGGTCGACAGATCGACCCAGGACTGACCGGCGGCATAGTTGTCGAGCAGCCACTTCTGGGTTTCGTCGCCGAGCGGCGTCAGGTAGCCCTTGGAGGCGAGATCGGCGATCAGACCCGGCTGCGGGAGGATCGAGATTTCGGAGGGGCTGCCGGCCTGGGTGTCGATGACGATCTGCTGCTCGTAGTTTTCAGACGAGGAGTACTTGATCTCGGCGCCCGTCGCTTCGGTGAAGTAGGCATAGACGCTCTTGAACAGCGCCTCGTCTTCGCCGCGCCAGGGGCCGAAGATCGTCAGCGTCTGGCCCTTAAGGTCGTGGCCCTTCTTGAACTCCTCGAAGCTCGCCCAGTTGAACTTCGTATCTTCGCCCGGCTTGAATTTGAGGTCGGCGGCGCCGGCTGCACCTGCAATCAGGGCAAAGGCGGCCACGCCCAACAGCAATGATCTCTTCACGTTCTTCTCCTCCCAAAGATGAACCCGGATCCCGCCGGGCAGACGACAATGCGCGAAAAATTCAAAGCGCTTTGAGTTCGCTAACAAACCATTGCGACACGCGCGGAGTCAAGAGCTTTCCCATCGCTGTTCTCCATGCGACGTATTTGTGCCCTGCGGTAACGTTTTGCACCGCGCAATAGTTGAATTCCGCTTTGTTGCTCGAAAAACGGATGCTACACAAACCGGAGGGCGCTGGGGCCAAACACCAAAAATCATATGGGTATCCAAAGCGCTTTGAGAGGAATCCCGACCATGGCGGTCAATCTCAAGCAATTGGCGGAGCTGCTCGGCCTGTCACAGACGACGGTCAGCCGGGCGCTGAACGGCTATCCGGAAGTCAACGCCGAAACCCGTCAGCGCGTGCTGCAGGCCGTGCGTGAGACCGGCTACAGGCCGAACCGCGCAGCGCAGCGATTGGCCACCGGCAAGGCCTATTCGATCGGCATGGTCATGCCGATCGCGCCCGGCATCGATTCCGACGTACATTTCGGCGAGTTTCTGGCAGGGCTGGCGGAAGAGGCGGTCAAGCACGACTTCCACTTCGTGCTCAATCCGAGCGCGCCGGAGGACGAGGAGGTGACCTTCCGGCGCCTGGCGGCCAGCGGCAATGTCGATGCGCTTTTCCTCGCCTATATGCGCGCCAACGACCCGCGCATCGCCATGTTGAAATCGCTCTCGATCCCCTTCGTCGTGCACGGCCGGTCGATTGGCGAAAGCCGCGACTATCCGTTCCTCGACATCGACAATACGAGTGCCTTTTACGACGCGACACGGCTGCTTATACAGCTCGGACACCAGCGGATTGCGCTGATCAACGGGCCGGAATATCTGGCTTTTTCCATTCGCCGGAAAAAAGGCATGCTGCGGGCGCTCGCCGAACACGGCCTTTCGCTCGACGAGGCGCTTGTCCAGCATTCGCTGATGACCGACGAGCACGGCTACCGCAGCATGCAGCCCTTCCTGCAGCACGCGCAGCCGCCGACGGCGGTGCTCTGTTCAAGTACGGTGCTGGCGCTTGGCGCTGTCAGGGCGATCAACCAGGCGGGCTTGAAAATCGGCGAAGACATTTCGCTGATCGCCCATGACGACGTCTTGCCGATGCTGAAGCCCGAAAATTTCAGCATCCCGCTGACAACGACACGCTCGTCGCTGCGGGCCGCCGGGGCGCGTATCGCCACACGGCTGATCGGCGGCATCCTGAAGCGCGGCGACTATCCGGAGCAGGAACTCTGGCGCGCCGAACTCATCGTGCGCGCCTCGACCGGACCTGCCCCGCAAAAATGAAAACGCGCCGCAATCGCGACGCGTCTCATCATCCCATATGAGCCAGGATCAGAAGCGCGGCGGCTTGCGGCCGGCCTTGCGATAGGCGGCAATCACGGTGTTGGCCATCAGCATGGCGATGGTCATCGGTCCGACGCCACCCGGCACCGGCGTGATCACGCCTGCAACCTCGGCGGCTTCCGCAAAGGCGACGTCGCCGACGAGTTTGGACTTGCCCTCCCCCTTCTCCGGCGCTGGTACGCGGTTGATACCGACGTCGATGACCGTCGCGCCCGGCTTCACCCAGTCGGCCTTCACCATTTCGGGGCGTCCGACGGCGGCAACGAGGATATCGGCGTTGCGGCAGACGGCGGCCAGATCCTTGGTGCGCGAATGGGCGGTCGTCACCGTCGCGTTGGCGGCAAGCAGCAGCGCTGACATCGGCTTGCCGAACAGGTTCGAGCGACCGATGACGACAGCGTTCAGACCGGAGAGATCGTCGCCATGGGTCTGGCGCACGAAGACCATGGCGCCGGCCGGCGTGCAGGAGACGAGACCGCCTTCGAGATCGCCGGTCGCAAGCTTGCCGGCATTGACGACGTGCAGGCCGTCGACGTCTTTTTCGGGCAGGATCGACTGAATGATCGGCTCGGAATTCAGATGTTTCGGCAGCGGAAGCTGCACGAGGATGCCGTGGATAGAGGGATCGGCGTTGAGTTTAGCCACGAGTGCAGCGAGCTCTTCCTGGGTCGTTGCCTCGGCCAAGGTGTGCTGGACCGACAGGAAACCGCACTCCTTGGCCATCTTGCTCTTGGAAGAAACATAAGCGTGGCTTGCCGGATCGTCGCCGACGATCACGACCGCGAGACCTGCGCGAACACCCGCATCCGTTTCGAGCGCACGGGTCGCGGCCTTCACGCTTTCGATCACCGAAGCGGCGACCTTCTTGCCATCAATCACAGTCGTCACGGCATGTTCCTCCTGGCTTCCTGTTCACGCGGCATACTCTAGTTCGCCTCAGAGAAGGCGATGGCCTCAACGCGCCCTATGCTGTCCCAAACGCATAAATGCAAGAGGCGACAACGAGGTTGGCTGCCGTTTCGAGTGCCCCGATGATATTTCCTCTCAAGACTGAGAGGTGCACGTGGTTTCGCCGAAAGCCGTGAGGTCTCAGCCTCACAAGACGTTCGCGAATGAAGCGTGCCTCTCCGCCCGTCGTATCAACGGCGCGCGAGCTTCTGGCGGGAATAGTGCTCGACGCGAGACCTCAGCGCGCGAAGGCCTTCCTGGACCTTGGCGATGTCGGCGTCATCCTCGTCTACGGTCTGCGGCACAGGCTGAGCCGTGACCGGACCCGCCGTTGCGCTCCTGCGAGCAACGGCATAGGCAGCGTTCAGCGATTGTGCATGGTGCGCAGCCGGACTGAACTGCGGCGGCAGCTCGAGCTTGGCCGAAGCCGGATCAGGCTGCGGCTGCTGGCGCCGTGTGGGCTCGGGGCCGCCATCGGGTTCCGGCGGCTCGGGCGCCTCATCGTCCTCGGCCTTCCGGGTTGCGGGAAACAATCCGTTCAAGCTGCGATAGATGCCGAGCAGCACGCCGAGGCCGAGGCCGGCAAAGAAACCCGCCATGGTGGCGGCGATCAGGATGATCTTGCGGGAGGGCCCTTTTGCCTGCAGCGCCGGCTCGGCCTTGGAGATCACCCGGATGTTCTTCGCGGTCAGCTTTTCCTCTTCGCGCGTCTCGCCGGCGCGCTTCAGGAAGGATTCGTAGATCTCGCGGGTCGCCGCCGCTTTTCGCTGCAGCTCGCGCAACTCGACGAATTCGGCGGAGGAATCGATCTGGCGCGCCTTCTGGACGGCAAGCTGCTGCACGAGGTCCTGTTCCGTTCGCTGGGCGCGGTCAAGCTCGGTCCCCGCCGCAGCCGCGATGCGGCGCAACTCGTTGGCGATCTCCGAGCGCGACGACTCGAGTGCCTGCTGAACGGCGATGCGTTGCGGATGGCGGGGCCCGAGGCTCGCATCAAGGGCGCTCAGTTGCGCCCTGGTCGCCGCGTATTGCTTGCGCAGTTCGGAGAGCGCCAGCGAACTGATTTCCTCGGGATAGGCGCCCGTCAGAACATCGGTGAGCTGCACCTTGCCGGACGCCTCGGCCTTGGCTTTCGCCTCGGCGATGCGATTGCGGGCCGCAGCGACCTGATCACTGAGGCTGAGGAGCTGCTTGTCGGCGATCAATTCGCCGCCGGCGCCGACAATGTCGTTGCTCGCCTTGTAATCCTCGACGGCCTTTTCGGCCGCGTCCAGTTCAGCCTTCAGTTCCTTGATACGCGCGTCGAGCGCAACCGTCGTCTTCTGGAAGAAGCCGGATTGCGCGGCGGTCTCCTCGCCGAGGAACGTGTCCACCAATCGGTTGGCAATCAGTGCCGACTTCTCGGGATCCCTGGTCTTCGCCTCAATGGTGACGATGAAGGTTTTCGGATCGCGCCAGACCTGAATTGCCTCGCCCAAGGTCTTCAGGACGCGCGCGGACGCGTCGCCACCGGCTCCCTTGCCGGCGAATTCCGGGTCCTTTTCCAGATCGAGACTGGCCGCGACCTTTTCCATAACCGTTCGCGAGCGCAACACTTCGAGCTGGCTGTCGACAATGGCGAGAATGCCTTCGGTTGCGAGCGATTGTTTCGACAGGTCGGAATCCGTCAGCCGCACTTCGCGCGGATCGACGTAGAGCTTGCTTTCGGAAACGAAGACGCTGGGCGTCGACAACGCCAGCAGGACGCCACCGACGGCGCCGAGCGCCGTGGTCGCGAGAATGATCTTGCGGAGCTGCCAGACCGCGCGCACCACGGTCTTGATATCCACGAGCGGGCGGTCACCTGCGGCTCGCCCGTCGGCTGTCACTCCCGGCGCAGCCCCCTCAGGCGGACTATCGGCAAGCCAGCGCGCAAACTTGCCACGCATGCCGCCGAGGCCGGGTTGGTTACGGGCGGCGGGTGCCTTGGCTGTCGGCCGCACCGTTTCGCCGCGCGGGGGCTGACCTTTCGAGTGGTTTTCGCGCCGGGCCGCTGATTGATTGGCTGATCCACCGGAACCGGACAGACGACCGAGCAAGGACGAGCCTGCACCCTGCGGGTCGGCGGTGCGCCTGTCTCGCGCACGCGCGGGGTCGCGCGCGTCCTCTGCTGCAAAATCGAGCAACGATGCACGCGGAACCGGGCGTTTCTCGTCGTCGATGTTGAACATGACTGATCCCGCGGCTGCCGAAACGGCGAATTCCGAATAGTGAAGCCAACCTAAGGAAACATGGAAAACAAATCGTTAATTTCGGCGGGAAGTGACGGCGCGAACGGCGTGATCTCACGCCTTATTAAGCTTTCCCGCCTATGACGGAGAGACGAGCGCAATTCCAGGCGAACGCTTTGCGCGCCCTGCCCTTGGAACTGTGAGATATCAAGGAGATAGAGCGTTTCCATCGGCATCGAGCGGGAAACGCGCTACTGGAAATGTCGGCCGTGCCCCATCGCATCAAAGCGCTTTATCTCCGCCACCGGGCGCTCATCCACGCTTACCTCTCGATGACCGGAGGTTCGGCGGGCCGGCTCGTGCTGTCGCTCGTCTATTTCATCGCCGTTGCCAACACGCTCGCCATCGCCGATTTCGGGTTGTTCGCGACCGCGTCTGCCGCCGGCATCATGATATCGCGCGTGCTTGCCTTCGGCTTCATGTCGCCGCTCTATCGGGTCGCGACCGTAAAGCCGCTGCTTGTCGGCACCTATAGCGCCGGCTTTCTGGTCGGCGCGGTGCTGTCGCTGCCGTTGATCGCAATCATCTGCGCGATCACCTTCCTCGCCCTCTTTTCCCGCGACATGGCTGCCGGCACTTTTGCTGCCTTCATGCTGGCCGAGATCCTCTGCTGGCGCGGGCTGGAGACCGCCGTCATCGTGCTGAACGGTCTCGGTCGCTTCGGGCGCGGCGCCCTCCTCGTGGTGATCGGAACGGCGATCCGCACCGCCGCTGCCGTGCTCCTTGCGTTGCTCCCCTGGAAAACGCTCGAAGCCTGGTCCTACCTCTATCTGCTTGCGAATGCGCTCGGCCTTCTGGTGGCCCTTCTCTGGTTCTACCCGCCTGTCCGGCTGCGCTGGCAGCCACGGCTTTACTTCCGGCGCTGGGCGGATTCGGTGTCGGTCGCCGGCGCCGAGGTGCTGTTCTACATCCAATCGGAGTTCGACAAGATTGCGGTACTCGCCATTGGCGGGCCGGCGGTGTCCGGCCTCTATGCCATCCTGATGCGGCTGGCGGACCTGACGGCGCTGCCGGTGCGGTCATTCAACACCTTGCTCGTCCAGCGCATCATGCGAACGCCCGAGGCGATTGCCCGCTGGCGCGTCCGGCTCTCGATCGAACTCCTGGTGGCGCTTGCGTCCTTTGCCGCCATCGCGGCCATGGCATTCTATCTGTGGGTCTTCCCCGATGGGCTCGGGCGCAACGTGTCGGCAGCCGCGCCGATTGTCGCGATGATCGTGCTCGTGCCCTCGTTCCGCAACCTGATCGAGTACCACTCCGAACTGCTCTACGCGACCGGCCGCACTGTGCGGCGCATGCTGAACCTGTTGATTGCTGGCGTCGTCAAGGTGGGGCTGCTGGTTCTGTTGCTGCAGACGACGGCCGACGTCGCGACCTGGGCGCCGGCGCTCAACGGGATCTTCCTGGTCCTCTACGCGCTCTCGTTCGGACTGACCTATTCGGCGCTCAGAAAGCCGGCTGATCGGGTCATCTGAAGCAAGACAGATGCCTCAGGCCGCGAGTTCGAACACCGCCCGGCGAATATCGTCGAGATCGTGGCCGACGAAGGACTGCACGCCGATGCCGACCTGATGCGGCGCCATGTCCTTCAAGAACGCCCTGAGACCGGAGAGATCCTGCCGGTAGCTGTCTTCGAACCAGAGCACATGACAGAGCGCGGCATCAGAGGGAACATGACCTTCCCCGCCCAGCACCTCGTCGACGAAGCGCCCGTAGATCGTGCATTCGGAGAAGGCGCGGGTGCGGGTCATCGCCCTCACCCAGTTCCGACCGTGCAGCGTCTCGATGTGCTCGAGCAGCTTGCGGCTGGTATCGGTGCGCCACGCGATCAGCGTGTTGATATAGTCGTTGGCCGGCAACGTGTAGGGGCCGATCCCGAGAAGCCTGTCGGAATGGGCGAGCCATTCGAGATGGTTGGAGCGCATTTGCGCATTAATCGCCCCGTCCTTGCGGTAGAGCGTCAACCGCTCTCCCTGCCAGAGGCTGGCGGGATCGAAGGCGCGCAGGAAGACGACATCGGAATCGACGGCAAACATCGCCGCCTCGTCGATGTGGCGCGCGAGCACCAGGCGGCGAAGCTGTTGGGCATGCCAGCCACGCAGCGGCAGGCCAAAGGGGCTGAGCCACAGCTTCCGGCGGCCGCCCGAAAGCGGGTCGGTGACGGGATGCAGCCACCAGGGCAGGAGATCGCGTTCGCTGATAACCTGGCGTCTGGAGCCCTCCAGTTGCCGGAAGAGCTTAACGTCGAAATCGGCAACCAGCAGATAGTGCTTCCAATCGCCCTGAAGCTTGCGGTCCATGCTTTCGCACATCAGCCGGCAGCGCTCGAAGTCATTGGCGTAGGACGCTGTGACAATGGCTGTGCGCATGGTCTGACCGTTCACGATGTTCCCGTCCGAAGGCTGGTGTCGGCGACGTTTTCCCGCGCCCGCCCCGACAGCTTGTGCCAGAGGACGTAAAACAGGAAAAGCGGGTTTCCGAGGACATAGCGACGCCACATGCGCCGCGGCTCGACCGCCAGGCGAAAGAACCATTCCAGCCGCATCCGGCGCAGGAACTTCGGCGCCCGCGGAAACGCCTCGGCGACGAAATCGAAGAGCGCGCCGACGGTAATGACCAGCCGGGCGTCCTGCGGCCCCACATGGGCATCGACCCATTTCTCCTGACCGGGGCTTCCCATCGCCACCAGCAGGATATCAGCGTTCAGCGCCCGGACATCGGCAAGCACTTGCTGGGAGTGGTCACGATCGAAGAACCCGTCGGAAACGGGGAGGAACTCGTGCCATGGCGCGTGCCTGCGAAAATTCTCGGCCGCGCGCGCAAGCACCTTCGCACGGGCGCCGATCATCGCAACGCGCAGCGGCCGGTCGATGAAGGTCAGCAGCGCCGGCACGAAGTCCGTGCCGTTGAGATTGGCCGGGAACATGCTGCCGTAAAAGAGATAGGAAGCGATATCGACGCCGTGACCGTCGGGAAAGACGACCTGGCGGCCGAGGACCTCGCGGTACTCGCCGTCGCGCATCATCAGGTTGGCATTGTTGGCGTTGAGGAAGGCGAGCGTTGTTTGCCCGCCCGGGCGCGACAGCGCGTCGGCCGCAAAGGCAAAGGCGCTCTCCCAATCGAAATCGACCACCGGCATGCCCAGGATGAGGCGCCTGGACAGGGCGGTGTTCGCGCCGGCGGTCGTCTTGGTCACGACCGCCCCCCGTCATGGACCTTCAGCTCGGGCGGAACCGAGGGTGTCTCGGCCGAGGCACTCGGAGCGAGGCCGGCCAGCACATTGCGCATGACCCGCATCAGCTTCGCCTTCTGGGCGCGATGGAAGACCGAACCGTCAAGGCGTTGGCGGTCGCCGCCGCGCGCGCGGGTGACCTTGTCGACCAACAGGCGCGCGAACTCGGCCGGATCTTCGGCCGCGGCGCAATTCTCAGGAAGCGCCTCGATGCCGCGCAACGACGCCTGCGTCGCCACGGATGGCATGCCAAGCTCAAAGGTCTCGATGCTCTTCAGCTGGACGCCCGTACCGCCCCGGCTGACGAGCGGTATGACGGCACTTTCCGTGACGAAGGCGCGTGCATCAGGAACCCGTCCGACGAAGCGAACACCGGGATGGGAAACCGCCGGTATGCCGTCCATCTGGCCGGCAATCGCGATCGAAAGATCCTGCGGCAGATGCGGTACGACCTCGGCGAGAAACCAGTCGAGCCCCAATCGGTTCGGCCGCCAGCTCCAGGTCCCGATCAAGCCGAGGTCCTGCTGGAGCTCGGCTGCTTCTGTCGGCACTACTGCCGCATCCCAACCGGTGACCAGAGGCAGCACGAAGGCCCGGTCGCTGACGGCGCGGCCGAAGCCGAAGCGATCGGCCTCCGCAAACGTCCAGACGGCCACCGCATTCTGCGCCAGTTGCTGCTCGTAGCGTTCGAGATACTGCGCCTCGCGCCGGAAAAGAAAGCGTTCGACCGTACCCTTGGCCCGCTCGGCACTCTCAAAGGCAGAATCCGCCTCGACATTGTGCGCGACATAGATCGACGGATGGGGGCGGAAAACCTGCTGGAAAGCGGCCGGCAGTTGCACCGAGTTGAGCACGAGACCGTCGAACGGAGCGAGGCTCTCGAGGATCGACTGAATCCGGCTCGACGACACCACCAGCATCTTGCCGGATGAGACGGTCGTGCGGTTGAGGAAGGCCGTCGCGAGCCAGCTCAACTTCTGCCACGTTCCAACCTTGGCATTGGTGACTTCCAGCTCGCCGAGAAAATGCATATCGCAATCGGGCGCGGGCACGCGTCCCGGCTGGAGAAAACCAATGACGCTGACGCGGTGACCGAGCGCGCGCAGACCGTCGAGCACAGCCCGGTTGGCAATGTCGAAACCGGACGCCGGATTGGCGACGGGAACGAGCGAAGAGACCAGGACCAGATGCATTTTGCCACGCGTCATGAATGGAACTGCGGCCTTCATTAGCAGCATGGGGTGAAGGAGCGCTTAAAGACCCCTTTCAAAATATGCCGCCAGGGTTCAGCATCTGTTTAGGAAGATTTGCTGTATTGCGACACAATTTTGCTTTTACAGGTTTCGCCATGACGACGACCGGCCAGGACATTTCCGTCTACTTCCGGACAGAGCTGGAAGACGCCGGCGACATCGAACTCGTCGTCGTGCTGCCGACGTTCCGTCGGCCGGACCATGTCGTCAAGACGCTGAAAACCATTGTTTCCCAAAGGCCTGACATCTCCTACGCCACGGTCGTCGTCGAAAACGATGCCGACGGGCTGGCCGGGGCTGCGGCGGCAAAAGACTTCTTCCTGGGACATCCTTCGGATTCTGTCGTGATCGTCGCGCATCAGCGCGGAAACTGCCACGCCTACAATGCCGGCTGGGCGACGGCGCTCCAAACCTACCCGAACCTCAAGGCGATCGCGATCATCGACGACGACGAAGTGGCGGCGCCCGAATGGCTCGATTGCCTCATCGCGGCACAGGAAACGACCGGTGCCGATATGGTCGGCGGCCCGCAGCTTCCGGTTTTCGAAGGCGATGGCGGGCAGAAGTGGAAACGCCATCCGGTCTTCACGCCCCATTATGACGCGACCGGGCCGGTGCCCATCCTTTATTCCTCCGGCAACGTGCTCGTTACGCGTGGAGTGCTGGACACGATGCCGCAACCCTTCCTGGATCCCGCCTTCAACTTCATCGGCGGCGGCGATGCGGATTTCTACAGCCGCTGCAAGGCGAAAGGGTTTTCCTTCGCCTGGGCAACCGACGCCTGGGTTGCCGAGACCGTGCCCGCCCGCCGCACCAGCGCATCCTGGATCAGGGCGCGCAGCCTCAGGAACGGCGCGATCTCGACGATGCTCGAACATCGGCGTGACCCGAGCTTCAAAGGCCGGCTCAGGACCTTCGGCAAATCGCTGGCGCTGCTTGGCGCATCGGTGCCGCGCGGGCTGGAACTGTGGAACAAGAGCGGGCTGGCAGCGGCCGGACTATACCACTTCTATGTGGCGATCGGCCGGCTGATGGCGGAACTCGGCCTCATCAACGAGCAGTACCGCACCCCGGAAAAGAACTGACGGATGCCGCCTCGTCGAGGGCAAGCGGCCGAGCGGAAACCCACCCGGGCGTCCCTTCCAACAATCATCAGTGCGCGCTGCTTGCCTTGACGGCGCCTTCAGGCAACTTGTCGCCGGCGACGTTGCCGTTCCTGTCGGTGATCGGGACCGGCTTTTGCCGCGGCACATTCTGGCTGTTGGCGACGCGTTTGACGTCTTCCTTGGTCAGATATTCGAGCTGCTCGACGAGCACCTCGGTAATCACCTCGTCGCCGAGCTTCTTGTTCAGGCCGTCCTTTACCGTCGTCTTGAAGGTGGGCAGGTCGAACGTACCGGTGTCGGCGATGTCGATGAATTTCGAACCGACGAGCAAATCGTAGAGCTCATCGGTAACCATCTGGCGCAGTGGCGCGCGAAGATTGTTGATCCCCTCCTTGGTGGCGGAGAAGGAAAGCTTGGTCAGGAAATAGCCCTGAACGGAACCATCCCGGATGACCGGAATGGTGATCATCTCACCGGGAACATATTGCTCCGATGCGCGCCGGGCAGCCTCGCCGTCCGGGACGGCGGGCGCGGAGGCGCTTTGCATCGAGAAGTAGACGGATCCGAGCGTGACCGCGCAGACCCAGACCCCGGTGAAAACGAGCTTCAGCATCAGAAATCGCTATAGCGGAACTGCGCTTCGGAATAGATGCCGTCCGCATCGGCATCCTGGGCGGCGGTCTTCAGGAGGTCGACGACGGCGCGAACGGCTTCGAGATGGGCCTCGACCTTCTGCGAATTGACCGACAGCTTTTCGCGCAGGTGCAGAGCATGCGAGGAGAAAG
Source organism: Ensifer sp. EB106-05-01-XG146 (assembly GCF_058791875.1). NCBI lineage: Bacteria > Pseudomonadati > Pseudomonadota > Alphaproteobacteria > Hyphomicrobiales > Rhizobiaceae > Ensifer > Ensifer sp. EB106-05-01-XG146. The sequence goes on along the minus strand of NZ_JBYTDX010000001.1, from coordinate 343,601 downwards.
CCGAAGAGTTTTCGCCCGGCAGCATGTCACGGTGCAGCATCGTCAGTTCGTAGAGGCAACGGCTCTTGTGCGCGTTCGATGTCTTGATATCGAATTCCGGGTCGATGCCGATCCGGCTGTTCTCGTTGTCGAGGATCATTTCCAGGCGGCCGAGCACGTTCTGGATCCGGACGTCATTGGATGCCATGGCTTCCATGAATCAACTCCCATTTGGATCACGATGATTTCTGGTCGGATCGACCGGATTCTCAAGCGCGATCTATTCCTATGAATTAGAGCGAAGTGCGGACGGAAAACTGCAAGCAGTTCCCCCACCCCGCCCTAGGCTTGCTTGTTCTTGTCGTTGTCGGTCGTAAAGCCGGTCAGCGTCTTGCGCTCGTATTCCTGCACGAGGCTTGCGGCGAGGTTTCGGCTGTTACCGTCCAGCGATGCCTGAACCCGATCGGTGCCTTCGGCGCCCGCGAGCTGTTCGGCAATGCCGATGCCACCGCTCTTGGAGATCACGTCGCCGATCTGCTCGGCCATCATGCTCTTCCAGATATCACCCGCATTGCCCTTGCCGAAAACGTTCTCGCTATCGGTCGGCAGCATCGACTTCACGAAGTTCTGCAGCACCATGGCCTCGAACTTGCGATAGGTCTCCGGAATCTTCTTCTGTTCGACGCGGTTGTTGAGGTCGCCGAGCCCGCTCGAACCTTCCGGCGACAGATTGAGAACGTTGACGGCAGCGGCAAAGCCGTTGCCGTTTTCCGCCAGACTCGTCGCCTTGAACGCGGCACGGTTGGCCTTCAACCGCGCCTGCGCTTCCTGCACTTCGGTGGGGTCGGCGGCGCGCACGACATCCATCACCAGATCGCTGGGCGGAGAGATGGCCATGACGAATCCTCTCAAAATCGAGCCTGGGCATTGGTCGGCCCGGATCCGCTCCGCCATCGGAGCAAACCGGGAATGACGTACTATCGCCCGTCAAGCTTACGGGAAGCTGGCGCGTTGCCCGTAACGTGTTGATCGATCAGGTCGTAGATGGAATTGTCGGCCTCTTCGCGGTCCTCGGACTGGCGGGCCTCCTTCATGTTTTCCTCGAGCCGGTCGGCTTTCGCGCGCTCCCTCAGCATGCGCGCCTCGTGCGTTTGCTGGATGCCGTGCAGCATCTGGTCCTTCTGCACAAGCCGTCCGATCTGCGAGGAATAGTGGCCGGAGAACATGCGGTGCATCGGATGAGCCGAGCCCATGGCATCGACGACGACATCGATCGTCTCAGCCAGGACCTCGCGCTGCCGCACCATCTCAATGAAATCCGCCTCCGCCATCTGCTCCAGATGGCGTTGGACGGCGACCAGGCGCTTGAGCTTCTGCGAGCGGGTCTTCATGCGGCTATCCTCCCTGCATGACCAGCGCGAAACCGTCGCCGAACAGGCGCAGCATCGCAGCGATACCGAGATAGAGCAGGAACAAGCCGCCCATGATCAGATAGGGCTGCGAGATGAAGTAGATCGGGATCTGCGGCGCCAGCTTGTTCACCATGCCGATCGCCACGTTGAAAAGCAGGCCATAGATGATGAAGGGGCTCGCGAGCCTCAACATGATCATGAAGATCTGCGCCAGCGAATCCGTGAGCGTGATCAGCACACCCTGCGGATCGAAGGGAGTGCCGATCGGCATGGCCCGATAGGATTGAACGATCGCCTCGATCATCACATGATGGAAATCCAGCATGAACAGCACCATCAGGCCGGCGAAGCTGATCAAGCTGGTCACCTGGTTTTCGGGCGTATCTTCGATCACGTCCGACGATGGCGGCGAGGCAAAGCCCATCAACATGGTGATCGCCGTTCCGGTGAACTGCAGTCCAAGGACATAGTAGCGGGCGACAAGGCCCATGACCGCGCCGACCGCCGTCTCGGCGGCGATCAAATAGATGTAGCTGTGCCCCTTGCCGGTTACCTGCGGATAGATGTCCGTCCACATGACCGGCAGGATCGCCATGGAAACCGCGACTGCAATGAACAGCCGCACCTGCATCGGAACGCGCGCGCTGGAGAACCCGGGCATGATCATGATGCAGCCGCCGATCCGGCAGAAGGCCGCAAACAGCGCCAGCACCGTGCCCTCCGGGTCGGTGATCATGAAATGGAGCCGATGATCTTGATCTCAAGGCCCTTGGCAAGCTCGACATGCGAGAGCACGGGCAAGGTGGCAAAGAGGCGCTCGATGATCATGCGCACATAAGAACGGGATTCGGGCGAACTTACCAGCACGAAGGGCATGCCGCGATCGAGATGTTCACGGATAACTTTCGTCGCCTGCTCGCTGAACTCTTCGAGGTGACGCGGATCGATGTCGAACTCGACGACCTCGCCCTTGGCGTCGCGCTTCAGCGCCTGGTGGAAGACCATGTCCCACTTGTTGCCGAGCCTGAGCACGCGCAGGACGCCGTTGTCGGCGAGGTCGCCGCAAAGCTGCTGCGACATGCGCACGCGCACATGCTCGACGATCTGCTCAGTCTTGCGTACATGCGGCGCGAGTTCGGCGACCGCTTCAAGGATCAGATGCAGGTTGCGGATCGAGACACGCTCGGCAAGCAGCAATTTCAACACCGCCTGCAGGCCCGAATAGGACATGTGCGAGGTGCAGATTTCGTCGGCGAGCTTGCGGTACTCCGGATCGAGCCGCTCGATCAGCACCTTGACGTCCTTATAGGAAAGCAGGTGCGGCAGGTTGTTGCGGATCACTTCGCTCAAATGCGTCAACACCACCGAGACGTTATCGATCGGATGGAAGCCTTCGCGCTTGAGGTCCTCGGTAAAGGTTTCGAGGATCGAGACCGCCGGCATGCCGAAGGCGGGTTCGCGGATCTCGTCGCCCGGAACACTCGGCCGGCGACCGCCGCCGGTGACCACCAGGACTTCGCCGACGCGCACCGTGTTGGACGCGATCGTCGTGCCGTGGATGCGGATGTGGTAGGCCTTGTCCGGAATGCTGATGTCGTCCGAAACCTTGATCTCCGGAATGACGAGGCCGTACTGGCCAGCAAACTTGCGGCGCATCTTGCCCACGCGGAAGGCGAGTTCCTGGTGTGCGCCAAGCAGGCGGGTCGAGACCTGCTTGCCGAGAAGCAGCTCGATCTCAGCGGTCTTCAGCACCGACTTGACCGAATCTTGCTCGCCTTCCTTGGTCTGCTGGACCTTGGCCGCCTCTTCGGCGCGACGCGCGGCATTGGCAGCCTCGATCTGGCGCGGCACGAGCCAGCTCAGGAACGCCATGCCGCCGCCGAGCACGGCGAAGGGCAGGAACGGCAGGCCGGGAACGACCGCCAGGAGAATGATAAGACCGGAGGCGACCATCAGCGCCTTCGGATAGCCGCCGAGCTGCCCGACCACCGCCTGGTCGGTGGAGCCGGCCGTGCCGCCGCGCGACACCAGAAGGCCGGCGGCGAGCGAGACGATGAGCGCCGGGATCTGCGAGACGAGACCGTCGCCGACCGAGAGCTTGACGAAAACGTCGGCCGCTTCGCCGATCGGCATGCCATGACGCAGGTAACCGATGATGATGCCGCCGAAGATGTTGATCGCGGTGATGATCAGGCCGGCGATCGCATCGCCGCGCACGAACTTGGAAGCACCGTCCATGGCGCCGTAGAAGGAGCTTTCTTCCTCGAGCTCACGCCGGCGGCGCTGTGCTTCCTTCTCGTCGATCAGGCCCGCCGACAGGTCGGCGTCGATCGACATCTGCTTGCCGGGGATCGCATCGAGGGTGAAGCGCGCGCCGACTTCGGCGATACGCGTCGCACCCTTGGTGATGACGATGAAGTTCACGGTGATGAGGATCAGGAAGACGATCAGACCGATGACAAAATCGCCGGACATGACGAGGCTGGCAAAGCCGGAAATGACGCCGCCGGCAGCGCCGTGGCCCTCGTGGCCGTGCGAAAGGATGACTCGGGTGGTGGCGATGTTCAACGCCAGGCGCACCATGGTCGAGATCAGCAGGATGGTCGGGAACGAGGAGAACTCGAGCGGACGCTGGATCCACAGCGAGACCATCAGGATCAGCACGGAAAAGGCGATCGAGAACGCGAGCCCCATGTCGATCAGGAAGGGCGGGATGGGCAGGAAGAGGATCGACAGGATCGCGACGATCCCGAGCGCGAAGCCGACGTCCCGGCCCTTCGGTGCTACTTTCGGGATGATCAGCGCTGCTTGCTGTGCCATGTCTCTTCCGTCTCATCATGAGATCAAGGCAGCATTCACACGCGCTGCCCCACTATAGAGACGGAGATAGCGACCCAAGCTTGCGCGAGGGTTTCATGCCGCCGCATGCGAACAGCTTTGGCGCTGCGGCTTCAGAAACCGGATTGGATCCGCGAGAAGATGATGTCGGTGAAGATAGAAATCTGGGCGCCGATAAAGGGCGCGGACACGGCAACCGTGATCATGACGGCAAGGATCTTCGGGACGAAGGTCAGCGTCATTTCCTGGACCTGGGTCAGCGCCTGAATGAAGGCGATGACGACGCCGACAACCATGGCGGCGAGAACGGCGGGCCCTGAGGCCACGATCACGGTCCAGATCGCGGCCTGTACAATATCGAGGGCATCCGCCTCATTCATGGAGTTATCACTTCACCTTGACGCCCGGGCCGATAACAAGCTCCTTGCCGTTATCCAGCACCGCAATGATTCCGTCAGAGTATAGTTTCACTTCCTTAACCACGCCAGTGGTCTTGCCGTCTTCGCTGGTGACGGTGCGCCCGATGACGGCGTCCGCCTCGCTCAGCGACGTGCGCTGCAGCAGGCTTTCAAGGTTCTTGTTGGTCTTGATCGTCTGCTCCACCTGCGAGAAGGTCGCAAGCTGGGCAATCTGCTGCGTCGCATCCATCGGCTGCGTCGGATCCTGATTCTTCATCTGGGCGACGAGCAGCTTCAGGAAGCTCTCGTAGTTGAGCGATGCCTTTGCGGCGTCGCCGCCCGAATCCTGGGCCGAAACATTCGGGGTGTAGCCGTTGTTGCTGACGCCGCTTACCGCCATGGTGCGATCTCCTTGCGAATCTGCTCGACCGTTGCCGGCGTGATTTCCTGCGTGTTGAGAATGCGGTCTTCGATTGCATAGAGGCCGCGGATCGCCTTGAGCGCTTCGAAGGCGCGGCCGTTGGTCACCAGCCCGTCGACGCGCTTCAGTTCGGCGAGGATCTCTTCGTTCTTGAAGCAGTTGAGCAGCATGACGATCGACTTGCGGAACATCGCGGTCGATTGCTCGGCGCCTTCCGGATTGATGAGGATCATCTGCGCGATGAAATAGAGCTGCTTCAGCGGCGTCGTTGCGTCTTCCGGCTGCAGCACGTGGTTTTCGAGCAGGAACGTCACATCGTTCAGGAACTCGACCGCGACCTTCCGGTCCACGCGCAGCACCGCGCCGTTTACAAAAATCCGTTCGCCCGACTTCAGCGAGATACGCAGTGTGCTCTTCATTTCAGTCCATCCCTGATGATGGTGGTAATGTCAATTATGCCCTGGAAGTTGGAGGATTCGCGTTTGCGGATCTTTTCCGTCTCGTTGAGTATCCAGATGGCGATCGAAATCAGATTGGCGCGCAGCTCTTCGTTCAGCTGGTTCTCCGGTGCACGCAGATCCTCGATGAAACGGATCCACAGGCGCCGGGTAAAGTAGATGGCCTCGATGGCCTCTCTCGAATACCCTTTCTGCTGTTTCGCTGCTTCCATGAGCGCGATCGAGCGATCGAGTACCTGCCGTTCTCGATTCTTGGAGTCGGCGACGCCGTCCTCCATGATCTCGGCATAGGAAAATTGGTACATTCAGACATCCTTCATGTTTGTCCGGCTCCTCACACTAGAGGAAATTGAGCAAGCTCATCTGCTGTAGTCGCGACGTTAGTGTATAGGACGTTTCCAACTGCACCTTGAGCGTGTTGATCCGGGTCGATGTCTCGATCGGATCGATGCCTTCGAGGTCGGCGACATGCGTGTTGACCAGCTTGAGCTGCGCGTCGATCGAGGTGTTCGCCTTCTTCACCCGCGATTCCGAAATACCGAGCTGGCTGCGCTCTGCATTGAGGCCGGCGATGCCCTGCTCTGCATACTGCAACGCCTCGACACCGATCGCCGCCCGCACCTCGGGGGTCACGTTCTTGTCCATCAGCTCGGCCGTGATTACGCTTGCCAGGGCAAACATGCGGAAGCCGTTGGTATTGGCGTTGGTCGAGCTTTCGATGACTTCGCTGGCGCTGATCCGGCTCGTCATGTTCTGGCTGGATGCGTCCGACCAATTCGCATCCCAGCCCGTACCGGTGAACATCGGCTCGACCGTATTCTTGATGAAGTCCTGCATCTGGGTGACGGTGATCTGGTCGTCGGACGTGATGCTGTTGGCGGTCTTGAACGCCGTAAACGCAGCGTCGAAGGCAGTCTTTGCCGCCGACGTAGCGGTGTAGTCGGCGAGAGGCTTGGCGTCGGTATTGATGCCCGAAAACAGGAACTCGCCGTTGAAGGACGTGTTTGCGGCGGCAGTGAAGGTCTGCAGCGCGCCCAAGATCTCGGTCTTCTGGATCTTAAGCTGGCTCGCGGCATCGTTGCCCTTGTAGGTAACGAGCGTGTCGCGCACCTTTTCGGCCGCTTTCGCCATCGTTTCCAGCGCACCCTGCGAGCCGGAGAGGCGCTGGGTTACGACCGAGTTGGTGCTCTTCATCGAGTTCAGCCGGTCGATCTCGCGCTGAAGGTTGAGCGAGCGCGACGCCGTCGCACCAAGCGTCAAGCCGACGTCGTAGTGCCGACCCGTCGTCTGCTCCTGGGTCGCCTTCAGCAGATCCATCTGGTTCTGCTGAATCGTCATGCGCATGGCGGTCTGGATCGCCAGATTAGAAACGTAGGACGTCTTCATGATTACCTCACAGCTTCCATCAAGGCCGCCATCATGGCGTCCACGGTACTCACCAGCTTGGCCGATGCTTTGTAGGATTGTTCGAGATCGAGCAGCAGCGACAGTTCCTCGTCGATGCTGACCCCGGTCTGCTTGCTGAGCGCTTCCTGGGTGCGCGACAGCATAGCGCGCTTGTTGTCGTCGGCGGTCGATGCCGTCTTTCGGGTCTGCTCCAGCCAGCCGACCGACCCGGTCGCGAAGTTTAGCAGGCTGCTGGTTCCGTCGAGACCGGTCGACGGGTCGAACGTCATGTTCTCGCCCATCTTGTTGATGAAGCCGTCGAGAAGGCCCGTGTAGCCGGGGCTCGGATTTGCCGCACCGCCAGGGTTCGACACAACGCCGTTGAAGCCGCCGTCACGCAAAAGAAGCGGGTTGGCCTTGGCCAGGGCGTTGACAGTGATCTTCGATGCCAGTCCGGGAACGACTGTGCCGGCAGCCGGCACACCCGCGCTTCCCCAGGTAAAGAGGCCCGGCTGGTAGGGAACCGGCGGCACCCCGCTGGGGTTGCCTTCCTTGAAAAGCTCGACAAGACCACGGGCGATCTCGTCCAGCTGCGACTGGAACTTCGGCCCAATGTCGTCGCGCAGCTGCACGAGGCTCGCAAGCTTGCCCTTGGCGGTCGTATCTGCGCCACTTCCGGGGGCGATCGGTACGCCGTCGACGAAGATCTTGTTGCCGGTGACGGTGGCGTCATAGGTCGTTGTCGGCGCGAACGTCACCTGGCGCGGAATGTTCTCGAAAAGCACCGTGCCGTCGGTGGTGAAGATCACCGTATCGTTGTTGCCGCGCGTAACGGTGGAGATGCCGACGATCTCCGAAATCTGCTTCAGGATCTTGTCGCGCTGGTCAAGCGCATCGTTCGCATCGCCACCGGATGCAGTCGCCGACTTGACCTCGTTGTTCACCCGTTCGAAGTCCGCAAGCAGGCTGTTCAGCTTGTCGACCTCAAGAGCGATTTCCTTGTCGGCATCTTCGCGCATGTTCTGCACGGTGGCAGAGGTCTTGTTCAGGGAATCGGCAAGGTCCTGGGCGCTGGTGACCGCTGCCGCCGCAATCGTCTTGTTGCCCGGGGTCGAGGCCAGCGTCTGCAGGCTGTTGCGAAACTCCGACAGCAGCTTTGACGGCGCAGTCTCGTAGTTGTTACCGCCGAGAGCCGATTTCAGGAGTTCCAGGCCATCGCGAAGCCGCGCCTGGCCGGAGGCTTCGCCGATGCTGGCGATGCTCTGCTTGAGCAGCGCCTCGTTCTGTGCCCGGTAGATGGATACGACCTGCGCGCCGTTGCCGGTGCTGCCCAAGAGGGCAAGGCGACGCGAATAATCCGCATTGCCCGCATTCGCGATGTTCTTCGACACGATCGCGGTCTGTTGCGCCGTGTTGCTGAAGGCCTGCTGTGCGATGGATATTGCGGAGGACAGCGACATGACGCGGACCGTATCTCTTTCAATTACCGTTTCAGGTTGACAAGCACGTCAAGCAGGTCCGAGGCGGTCTGGAACACCTTGGAGTTTGCCGTGTAGTTGCGCTGCGCCTCGATCATCGAGGTCAGCTCGTTGGCGATGTCGACGTTGGAGTTTTCGAGTGCCTTGGACTGGATGTTGCCGAAAGCGCCAGAGCCGGCAAAACCGGTGACAATAACGCCTGAATCCGCCCCTTGCGAGTAGACGTTGCCGGACTGCGGCTGCAGCTTGTCCGGGCTCTGGACGGTCGCAAGGGCGATCCGGAACTTGGGGATGAGGTTGCCGTCGCCATACTTGACGTAAACGATGCCTTCCTTGTCGATCTCGAAGCCCGACATCTTGCTCGGCTTGCTGCCGTCGATGCCACCGCCGGTGCTGCTGAAGTCTCCACCGAGCTGCGTGGTCTTGGAGGTGTCGATCGTGATCGCACCAAGGTTGGCGCCGGTACCGGGCAGGTTGTTGATGGCCGTCGTCGTCAGCGTCGCGGGGACGGCGCCGATGCGCTTGCCGGCCGCGTCGAACGTCATGGTCTGGGTACCGACTGTAGTGCCCGATGTGCGATCGACGACGCTCAGGCCCCAGGCGTTCGGACCTGTCTTGGTGTAGGTGAAATCGAGGATGCGGGTGTTGCCCTGGCTGTCGTAAACAACCATCGAGGTCTTCGATTGATCGTTGACGGCCGCGCCCGACGGCAGGTTTGCTTCCATCGTACCCTTGGTCGAGCCAGCGGCGACCAGGCCCTCGTCCTTGAGCTGGACCGGTACCAGGCCGTCAAAACCGTTGACGACGACGGTCGGATCGACGCCGGCCTTGTACTCGTAGCCCATCAGCGTGAAGCCGGCGGTGTTGACGAGGTTGCCGTTCTTGTCCGGAACGAAGGAGCCGGCACGCGTCAGGAAGTTCTCACCGCCATTGCCCGAAACGATGAAGAAGCCGCCGCCGTTGATGGCAAGGTCGCTCGCCGACGTCGTATAGCTGGTGCCGCCTTGCTGGGAGATGCTGTAGCGCACCTGCGTTTCGACACCGCCGGAATTGTAGTTGCCGCCGCCCGAAGGCAGGATCATCGACGAGAACTCAGTGGAGGCGCGCTTGTAGCCGGTCGTGTTGGCGTTCGCGATGTTTTCGGCGACCGTGCCCAGACGGTTCGACTGGGCGTTCATACCGGACACACCCGTTCTCATGCTGCCATAGAGACTCATATCGGATCCTCATTTCCTTGTTACGGCGACACTAGGAAGCGGGCCTTGCGTGAACCTGTCTTGGTTCAGTGCCCGCCCATCGGCGTGGCGCTCAGTTCCAGTCGATGCAGTAGCCAAGGAAACGCTTCGAATCGATCGGGTCGAAACCGAGCTTCTTGCGCAGTTTCTTGCGCAGTTTGCTGATGTGGCTTTCGACGACGTTTTCCTCGACGTCCTCGTCGAAGATCCCGTAGATCGCGTTGAAGATCTGCGACTTGGAGACGCGACGGCCGCGGTTTGCGACCAAATACTCGAGAATGCGGCGCTCGCGGCGCGGCAGGGCGAAGACATCGCCGTTGATTTCCGGATCACGGCCGTCGGCAAAAACGCGGATCGGACCAATGTCGGTAAAGTTGGCGATCGCCTTCAAGCGCCGGCGGATCGCAGCGACGCGGGCAAGGATTTCGCGGGGGTGGATAGGCTTGCGCACAACGTCGTCGACGCCGCAATCAAAGAGTGCAAGCGTGTTTTCGAGGGACGGCGTGTCGCTCATCGCGATGACCGGTGCCATCGAGCGATCGCGGATGGCCCGCGGCAGCGTGAAGGTGGTGTCGCCCTGCCCGATCAGGAAGGCTTCCACGGCATCGATATCCGAATCGGCAGCCGCGTTTACCCACTCTCCAAACTCCCTGGGATCGAAACCCGTCGAGGGAATACCTTCACGTCCGAAGAGGGACGTATACCCGTCCTTCACCAGCTCTCTTTCATCAACCACTACGATCATTCGCCCGCCTCCGAATCAGTATGGCTCCGCACTGATTGAGAGGTACGAATCGAGGGATTCATGAACAACTAGAGGAAGTTACTGGGTGGAATTAATAATTGATTAACCATGTTTCGCCGATTTGATCTATATCTAGTAGCACCCGCCTCAAGGTGGCACTAAAATAATGTGGAAAAGTTAACGGACTACGACAAATCGCTTGCGGTCACATTGTCCGCGCATTGTCGCCACAATGCGGCAAATGGGATGCTAATACAATTGATGGTTGCTTATTGGCAAAACTGCGTGGCGTTCGGCGTCCACTTGCCGTAGCCGGTCGCGACGAGATTCGCGATCACCCGGCAGACATATTTCTTCTGCGCCGGGTCGTTGTTCGGGCCTGCGTGATAGCGCGCAACGGCCATTGTCCAGGTCTCGTGCCTCGCATGGAGATTGGCCAGGAAGCGCGCGGCATATTCGACATTCTTGCGCGGGTCAAGCATCTCCTGCGGCGAGCTGAAATGCTCGCCATGGAAGTAATAGTTGATCTGCATGCAGCCGAGATCGATGAGCTTGGCACCCTGTGCCCGCGCGTTGCCGAACTGGGTCAGAACGTCCTGCTCGCTGCTACCGAAATAAGCCTTGCCTTCGATGTTCATCGCGTAGGGTTGAAGCGATCCCTTGCGGCCGGTTTCGGTCAGCCCGACCGAATAGAGGATCCCGGCCGGGATATCGTACTTCGCCGCTGCGCTGATGATCTCGCGCTCGCAGACGCCTGCGTCCGCGCTGGCAAAAGCGCTACATGTAGACGTGACCAGTACGAGAGCGCTCAGTGCCGGCAGCCGCATCGTCCGTCCCGCCATTGCCAACCCACCTTTCCGCCGCCGAAGATTGGCTGTCGTCCTGTCGCTGCTGTCGTCCCTGGCCGTTGCCATCGGCGCGTTCTCGGCCCTGCTGCCCGGCCTGGGCTTGGGCCTGCGCCTGCGACCCGCCGCCGGACGACGTGTCGCCGCCGGAGTTGAATACGATGTTCACCTGATCGACCGCAAAGCCCTGAGCGCGCAGCGCCTTGACCAAGTCGTTCTGGTCGTCGCGCAACTGCCGGAAGGCGTCGCCGTTCTCGACCTTCAGCTCGACCTGCAGTTCGTCATCCTTCAGGCGCAGCGTGGCCGTGACAAGGCCAAGCTCGATCGGGTGAAGCTGGATCTTCAGGGTGTTGAGCGTTTTGCCGGCCTGCGTCCACGCGCCCGGCTGACCGAGTGCAGCACTTGGCTGCAGGGAAGTGGTGGCCTCACCGGCGATGGCGTCTGCCACGGCGCTGGTGTTCGGGCTCATCGAGATGCCGAGATAACGCCGGGCCTCGAGCACGGTGACATTCTCGACCTTGGCGGAGCCTTGCGAGCGGGCAGCGTCGAACGCTGCATCACCGTCCTTCGAGAGACTCATGGAAACGGCCTGTCCCTTGCCGTCAGCCCGGGCGAAGCGGAAGAGCCGGTCGGGGTCGTTCTCGCCCGCCTGTGCCTCGGCTTTCGCGCCATGCTCGCTGCCACCGGCAACGGGCGCCGCGCCTTCAATCTGGCCATCCGCTGCCTGGCGCGCGGCCGCCGTCTGTCCCTGAGGCTGCGTCGCCTGGGCACCGCCCAGCAGCGTCAGCAGATCGTCCATCGCTGTAGCTGTCTGCTTGGCTTCAGCGCCCTCGCCGCCGGCGTTGACGTCGCCATCGACCGAGGCGCCATCTGCCGGCGCTTTGCCAATGCCTTTCGTCAAGGTGGCAATGCGCTTGGCGAGTTCTTCATCGACCTCCACTTGAGCCAGATCATCGGACACGGCAGCCGATTTGGCCGGATCGGTCTTGTCGACGGCACGTTTGCTGCCAACGCCGCGCTCGGCCGCCTGGAAATGGTCGCGCAGCGCGTGTTCGTCGAACTGGTCGTTGCGACCAAGGCTGATGCTGCGTGTCACGGCCCTGCCCGCGGCCTTGGCAATATTGTCCTTGTCGATCAAGGCTCCCGCCTCCGCGTCGCTGCCGGCAGCGGCGTCGTTGCCGCCTTTGCCTGAACCCGGCTGGTCGTTGGTTTTTTGCCGCCCGGCATTGGCCACTGCATCTTCAAACGCGCCGGCCGATGCACCACCGGCCTGCTCCTTGCCGCCCGCTCGTCCGCTTCCCGTGCCGACAGGTGTCGGAGGCATGCGCAGGGTGTCCTCAGCCCTCATTTGTCTTCTCCCTTCAGGAGAGCGTCGATCTCTTCGATCTTCGATCGTCCTTTCGCCACGAAGCCATCGTGCTTCGGGTCCGCCACCTCGTCTGCGCCGGATGCGGCCACGGTCTCCGGCGCAACCGCCGGGGTCTGCCCGCTTCCAAAGGGGCTCATGCCGCTGCCAGTTTCCTCGCTTGCGGCCGACGCGTTCGCCTCAACCGGTCTATCGGGTTTAGACGCAAACGCTTGCGTGAGGCTTTCACCGACAGGTGGCCGGACGACGGCGTCCGCAACCGCCTTTGCAGCGTCGCGCAAGGCGCGGTCGCGCGGCGAAAGCTCCGCATCCGATATCGCCGCCAGGCTCGCCGTCGCGGCAAACACGTCATTGGAAGGCACCGAGGCCAATCCGGCATAGAAGCTGGCAAGCAGTTTCGGCTGCGGCGCGCCATCTGCGCCGAGCGCCTCGGCGCGTTCAGACGCGAGCTTTGCGAGTTCTTGCTTGCCGGCGATCGCCGCGCGGCGGGCGACGCGAAGGAAGACTTCGCGCTGGCGCGGCGCGTCCATGAAACCCAGGATCTCCGAAATTCGCCCCTGCGCCCCGCCATCGAAATGGGCGACGGCGAGTTCGACGAAGACATCCGCGAACTGGCTGGCATAGGGGGAGGTCAGGTAGCGGCGGGCATAGGTCAGCGCATAGCGGAAGCCCTTGTCCGCGTCGCCCGCCTGAACCGCGAGGAAAACCGAGCGACGCAGGGCAGCCTCTTCGATGATCGTACCCGGGGCCGCGAGACGGGCCCAGTCGTAGTACTTCATCGCGCCCACAGGATCCTGCTGCGACGTCGCGTTGCCGAGGATGAGGTAGAGATACGGGCCGATGCGGGCGCTGCGGTACTCAGGCGCGGCCTTGGACAGGCTCTCGACGATCAGGCCGCCCTTGCCATTCAGATATTGCGTCAGCGCCTCGGTGACGCGGGAATCGAAGTTCCCGGCCACATCGTGATCCGCAAGGTACTTCAGCGTCTCCGGATTGCCGCCGCTCATGGCATAGACCAGCGCCGCATCGACGTTGCGCGGATCACGGAAGACCGCCGCGTCGGCCGCACGCAGGCGCTTGTCGATGGCGCCCAGCATGAAGCGCTGCATTTCGATCGCCGAATGGTCGCCAAGGACGACCGAGTCCTGCACATATTGCAGCGACCGGATCATCTTGAAGGGTGCGAGCTCCTCGATATCGTTCGCCCTGGCACCTCCGGTTAAAACGGGGGTCGCCAGCACACAGCAGGCCATCAGAGCGGTTCGCAGGCGTCTCAGCATGGTGCTTAACCCGGAGCCGATTGCAAGAGGATCTCGATGCGGCGGTTGCCCGGGGCGTAGGGATCGCCGGGGATCTGCAGCCGCCGGTCGGCGAAGCCGCTGATCTGGCTGACGCGATCTTCCTTCAGGCCACCGCGGACGAGCATGTAATAGGCGCTCTGGGCGCGGGCGGCGGAGAGGCGCCAGTTATCATAAGTGCCATCCTTGAAGGGACGGCCGTCGGTATGGCCGCGGATTGCAACCGCGCCCTGACGCTCAGCCAGCAGATGGCCGATCTTTTCCATCGCCAGTACCAGTTCCTTCTGCGGCACGGCCGAGCCGACGGCAAACATCTGCGCATCGGTCCGCTCGCTGATCGTCACCATCAGGCCGCCTTCAGCGGGTGTCACGACAAGTCCCTCGGCCAGCTGACCCGCCTCGCCGGCAAGCTGCTTCTTCAGCTCGGCCTGGAGTTCGGCCGCCTGCTCCTTGGCGTCGGCCTCGGCGGCCTCGGTCTTCGGCTTTTCGCCGGCTGCGGCGTCCGCCGGGTCCTTGCCAGCTCCCGTATCGGTGTCCTTGCCGTCACCGGCCTGCTTGTCGGCCGCTTCATGCGGCTCCTGCGACGCGTCCGCCTCGGACTTCTTGACGGCCGGCGTCGCGCCTGCGGGCTCCGTCGACTTGTCGGCAAGGGCAGCAACGGTTTCGGCCGTGTTGCCGGCGTCCTTCACTTCGACCTGCTTGGTCCAGAAGTCCGGATCGAACGGGTCACGATAGGCTTCGCCGCCATCGGCGCCGGTGGCCGGGCCGGACTGGGCCGCACCGCCCTCGCCCTTGACGCTGATGTTGGCCTGCTGGCCGACCTCGCGCGCAATCTCGGAAAGAACGGAATAGGGGTTTTCGAAGAAGTCGGCGTCGGAGTACTTCGTCTCTTCGCCCGACGTCGCCGTCAGCTGATCGCCGGTTTTGGCCGAGCCACCGGACTTTTCCTGCTCGCCGTCAACCTTCGAACGTTGCTGCGTTTCTTCGCCCTGCGCATCCTTGGCCGGGTCCTTCAGGCCACGTTCGGCAGGCTTCTGGTCGGTCAATTGCACCGGGTTGAAATAGGAAGCGATCGCCGCCTTCGTCTCTTCGTTGGCGGCATTGATCAGCCACATCACGAGGAAGAAGGCCATCATTGCCGTCATGAAGTCGGCATAGGCGATCTTCCAGGAGCCGCCATGGTGACCATCATGGCTGCCGCTGTGGCGCTTGACGATGATGATCTCGTGCTTGCCGTTGTGGTGGTTTTCGTCGCTCATGCGAGAACTTTCCGAACTGTATCGGCCCAGGCGGCCATGCGCGTCACGAGGATGGTGCCATCCATCTCGACGGCGAGATCGACATCGTCAGATTCGACGTGCCGCAAGGACGGCATGTCTTCTCCGAGCTGGCGCTTCAGCGCCTCGAAGAGAGACGCCGGGCCTTTGACGACGATGGTGCAGCCTTCGCCGGCCACAAGTCCCTGGCGCAGCATCTGCGCCATATCGGCAACGGCGCGCTGCATGAGGGCATCGCCCATGACGGGCGCGAGCACGCGGGCGGCCTGATCGCCGAGTGCGACGGCAAGCCCCTCGGTCATTTCGTCGATGCGCAGCGCGAGACGGTTCGCGGTTTCCTCTTCGAAGCGCCGCGTCAGCGCCTCGAGTTCGGCCGCGTGCGCCGCCTGAAGTTCGGCTATCTGCTTTTCCTGTTCGAAGACGAGTTCGGCGGTCGCCTCGGCCCGCCCTTCGGCGAAGGCGCGCCGGCGTTCGGCATCGATATCGATTTCCGGCATGGCTGGTCTCGCGCCGAGGCGCTCGCCATCGGCATAGTCGGTATCCAGATCGGGGAAATACTTCGGAGGCATCAGCGACAGCTCGACTTTCGGTGCGCTGAAGTCCTTGAGATAACGGGAGAGCATTGCACTCATGGCCGGCCCCCTGCAGCGGACCTGCGGCAATGCGGCGATCCCCATCTGCTTGAGAGGCGGCGCTCCCTGGCGCGGACTTCCATTGCTCCTGGCACTGCTGACATGTCTCCCTCGGGCCCGACCGTCGGATACGGCAGACCCAGCATTCTTGACGTACATCAGCGTGATCCGGGGTCGGTTGTTCCCGGAGCGATCTGATGCAGGCGGCGGCGCAAAGGTCATTTTGGCCGGCAGTCATCCGACAGGACTGCGAGGGAAGGCTATTCGGTCAAACTTGTGCGAAAATGAATGTGTTGGACCGCGCCAGGGCAATTAGCGCGGTCCAACCGTTTCCACCGGGTGCCGTGACCGACGACGTGGCAGAACTCAAAGTGCCGTTACCCGCATGCGGGGTGATGGGCTCAGTTTGGCGGATCGGCGGCCGCTTCCGGCCGCTGTCCGCCGCTGCGCCTTACTGCTGGAACAGGCGCAGGATATTTTCGGAATTGGTGTTGGCGATCGAGAGCGCCTGGATGCCCAGTTGCTGCTGCGTCTGCAGCGCCTTCAGCCGTGTCGATTCCTCGTTCATGTCGGCATCGACGAGACGACCGACGCCCTTGTCGATCGTATCCATCAGGTTGGCGATGAAGCCCTCCTGCAACTCGATGCGCTTGGTGATGGCGCCGAGCGTGGAGCCGGCGTCCGTCAGCTGGTTGAGGATACGTTCGACGACGCTGATCATATCGGCCATTTCGGCAGGCGTCGTCGATGCGGTCAGCTTGACTTCCGCCGTCGTACCGATTGGCGTCGTCGCCGGTGCGCCGATCAGGTGGTACAGGCGCGCGCCCGCCGTGCCGGGCGGAGAGGTGAGCTGGGAGGCGTCGTAGTTCCTGGTCAGGATGCCTCGGCTCGCATTCTGCTTGTCGATCAGCATCGACTGCGAGGTGTCGAAGTCGAGCGTCGTGACCGACACATTGCCGTTGGCGTCACGGTTGAACGAGGCCACGACGGACTTCGTGCCGACCGGAGCTGTGGCGGCGTTGTAGAGCCAGTTTTCGCTGGAGAAGGATGCGGACTGGGCGGCCGAGATAAGCTGGTTCTTGAGCTCGGTGATTTCCTTGTCGATCTTCAGCTTGTCGACGCCCGGCTCACTCGCCGCGACGAGCTTGCTCTTGATCGCGCTGACGACCTCGATCGACGAATTCATTGCCGCATAGGCCGTGTCGATCTTGGCGGCGCCGAGGCCGAGGGCGTCCTGAACGGTGGAGAGCGCGGCATTGTCGGAGCGCATGGTGGTCGCGATCGACCAATAGGCGGCGTTGTCGGCAGCCGTCTGCACGCGGTAGCCCGAGGAGATGCGGTCCTGGACTTCCGCCATGTCGGAGTTGATCGAACGCAATGTCTGGAGAGCCGCCATGGCGGCGGTGTTGGTCATGATGCTTGTCATTGGTCACCTGTCCCGAATGAATTCCTAAGGACATTCCGGAGTGTTACCGGCAGCGATGGGACTGGCATCATGCGAATCGCCCCTGTTTTGCCCTGGAGGCGACCCTTCGCTCTTAACCAAGATGTAACGATCTCATAGTTAACAAATGGTTAATGCCGTTAGGAAGTCGGTAACAAAGGTGAACAAAAATAAGGGAAGATGGACGAAGCGTTAAGATGCGTACCGTCACCCATGGAACGAATGCCGGCGGCATGCGGCACGCCTGACGGCCATTGAATACCGGAGCGCAAAACGAAAAAGCCGCACGATCCACGGGGGATGTGCGGCTTCTTTTCGAAGTGACGGGCGAAGATCGCCCGTCATGTTCGGTCGATCGATTAACGGAACAGCGACAGGATGTTCTGCGAGTTGGTGTTAGCGATCGTGAGTGCCTGGATGCCGAGCTGCTGCTGCGTCTGCAGAGCCTTCAGGCGGGTCGATTCCTCGTTCATGTCAGCGTCGACGAGACGGCCAACGCCCTTCTCGATCGAGTCCGAGAGGTTTTCGACGAAGCCCTTCTGCAGATCGATACGGCTGTTGAGCGCACCGAGGTCGGCGGCAGCGTCGGTCATCTGGGTCAGGATGGAGTCAACACCCGACAGAGCCTGCGACAGAGCGCCGCCCGTCATGTTGGTGATGTCGAGCGTCATGACGCTGAAGGTCAGCGCTACGGTCGCACCGGTCGTGTCGGTGTAGGAGATGTTGCTGGAGAGCAGGCCCGTGCCGGTCGTGACGAACGCGCCGGAAGCGTTCATTTCGATCAGCGAGCTCTTGTTGGTATCGTACTGCAGCGTCGTCAGGCTGACATTGCCCTTGGCGTCGCGGTTGAACGAACCAACGACCGACTTCGTGCCGGCAGCGTTGTTCGGGTCGGTGAAGACCCAGTTTTCGCCGGAGAACGAGGCCGACTTGGCAATGCTCAGAAGCTGGTTCTGCAGCTCCTTGATTTCCTTCTGGATCTTGCTCTTGTCAACGCCCGGCTCGCTGGCGGTTACCAGCTTCTTCTTGATTTCGTCGACGACGTCCTTGGAGTTTTCCATGGCCGACGAAGCAACGTCGGTCTTGGCAGCGCCGAGGCCGAGGGCGTCCTGAACGGCCGAGAGGGCCTTGTTGTCCGAACGCATGGTGGTCGCGATCGACCAGTAAGCAGCGTTGTCAGCCGCGGTGGCGACGCGCAGACCCGAGGAGATGCGCTCCTGGGTGGTTTCCATCGAGGAGTTGATCGAACGCAGGGTGGCGAGTGCGCCCATGGCGGAAGAGTTGGTCAGAATGCTCGTCATTGGCTGAGTGCCCCTTGTTGGCAAAGATGAAATGGAAAGGGACATTCCGGGATTACCGGGAAACGACGGTCAGCCTCATGCCTGCTGACGCTTTAATCTGTTCGGGTCAACCCGTCGTTTCGATGGTTACAACAAACACCATCGTGGTTAACGAACCCTAAAACCCAGAGAAACTTTTCGAAGTTTTATCAGTGCATTGGCGACAAAGAAAAACCGCGCCTCTTGCGAAGCGCGGTTTCGTATCTTGCATCGGGTGCGGACCGTGGCCCGCCCCCTTTCAACCCGTCGATTAACGGAACAGCGACAGGATGTTCTGCGAGTTCGAGTTGGCGATCGACAGTGCCTGGATGCCGAGCTGCTGCTGCGTCTGCAGAGCCTTCAGGCGGGTCGATTCCTCGTTCATGTCGGCGTCGACGAGACGGCCAACGCCCTTCTCGATCGAGTCCGAGAGGTTTTCGACGAAGCCCTTCTGCAGATCGATACGGCTGTTGAGCGCACCGAGGTCGGCGGCAGCGTCGGTCATCTGGGTCAGGACCGAGTCAACACCCGACAGAGCCTGCGACAGAGCGCCGTTCGTCATGCTGGTGATGTCGAGCGACAGAACGCTGAAGGTCAGCGATACGGTCGCGCCGGTCGTGTCGGTGTAGGAGATGTTGCTGGAGAGCAGGCCCGTGCCGTTGGTGACGTTGGCACCCGAAGCGTTCACTTCGATCAGCGAGCTCTTGTTGGTGTCGTACTGCAGCGTCGTCAGGCTGACATTGCCCTTGGCGTCGCGGTTGAACGAACCAACGACCGACTTCGTGCCGGCAGCGTTGTTCGGGTCGGTGTAAACCCAGTTTTCGCCGGAGAACGAGGCCGACTTGGCAATGCTCACGAGCTGGTTCTGCAGCTCCTTGATTTCCTTCTGGATCTTGCTCTTGTCAACGCCCGGCTCGCTGGCGGTTACCAGCTTCTTCTTGATTTCGTCGACGACGTCCTTGGAGTTTTCCATGGCCGACGAAGCAACGTCGGTCTTGGCAGCGCCGAGGCCGAGGGCGTCCTGAACAGCCGAGAGGGCCTTGTTGTCCGAACGCATGGTGGTCGCGATCGACCAGTAAGCAGCGTTGTCAGCCGCGGTGCCGACGCGCAGACCCGACGAAATACGCTCCTGGGTGGTTTCCATCGAGGAGTTGATCGAACGCAGGGTGGCGAGTGCGCCCATGGCGGAAGAATTGGTGATGATGCTCGTCATTAGAGTGTCCCTTGATTACTTTAGACGATTTAGGGGACATACCGGACTTCCCGGTGATGGCGGATCGGCTTCATGCCACTCGGTTCCAACTATCTCGGAAGAAACCAAACCCGTCATGTGAAAGGGACTATCGCGTGCAAAGCTTGCGAATTGATTAAATGCCCAAGGCAGCTTGGGCCGAGATAACTTATACTTAACAAGACTTTAATGCTGCCACGGATGCAGAGATCACAGCCCCGCTGCCGCCAGCAAAGATGTGTCGGACGGTGGTTCGCTCCTGCCTGAGGCAAGCTCCCCCGGGTAAACTCGGCTTCGAACAAGGACTAGCAAGCCGGCGCCGGTCGCCGCGCCTCTTCGACGGAGCTCTTAGTGAACGCCCAAGCCATCTTTTCGACCGCCTCCCGGCAATACCAGAAGGGGCAGTACACGGACGCGCTCAACCAGCTGAATGTGCTGATGGAGATCAACCGCGACACCAAGACCTATGTGCTTCTGGCGAAGGTCCTCGTGAAACTCGGTTTCAAGGCCGAGGCGGCCCGTGCCTACCAGCTCGCCGGTGAAGCCGGCGGCTCGCGGGCGGAAGATTACCTCACCGACGCCATGAAACTCTACTTCGCGAACGGGCAGGAGGACGAGGCACTGAGCATCGGACTGCCGCTTCTGGAGAAGGCCAAGACAGATGCCGAGATCGCCTTCATCATCGCCTCGATCTTCCTCAAGCGCGGCGAAAAGGAAATCCTGGGGCTTTTCAAGGCTCCGCTGACCCTGAGCACCAACCGTCTGCACAATGCGCTTGCCTTCAAGCTGTTGACCGCCGAAATCAACGACCTGCAAGATCGTGACGCGCTCGCCAATCTCTTCCGCAACAACCCGAAGAACACCACGCTGCGGTCGGCCCATCTCGTCTATGCGCGTGAGGCCAACGACTATGCCGAGGTCGAGAAGCACGAACGCGACATCCAACGGGCACTGAAAGCCGGGCAGACCGAAATTCTTGCAGCTGAAGCGCCCTACTATCATGCGACCTGGTGTGGCGACGAAAGCTTCAACCGGGTTGCCGGCGCACAGCTCAACCCGTTCCCGAGCAGCCTGACGGAAGTACGCCGCGCCGCGCCGCACCGCTGGGGCGAGCGCATTCGCATCGGTTATGTTTCCGCCGACTTCTGGGACGACCATGCGACGATGAAGCTGCTGAAGGCGGTGTTGATGGCGCACGACAAGACGCGCTTCGACGTCACCCTCTTCTGCCATACCAAGAGCGCGCTTGCGGCGCGCGACCAGGACATACGCGCAAGATGGGGCAGGATCGTCGAGATCGGCGACCTCTCCGACGACGAAGCTGCGCATGTGATTCGCCAGGAAAACATCGACATTCTCGTCGACCTGAAGGGGCATACGCTAGAGAGCCGAGTCTCCATCTTCAACCGGGCCGCAGCTCCCGTGCAGGTGGGCTGGCTGGGCTTCCCTGGAACCACCGTCAACGTCGATCTCGACTACATCATCGGCGACCCTTGTGTGCTTCCGGACAGCAGCAAGGCGCATTATTATGAAAAATACTGCCGCCTGCCGGAGACCTACCAGCCCAACGATCCCTACGAGCGCGCCCGGCCCCGGGCGATGTCGCGCAAGGATGTCGGCCTTCCCGAGGATGCATTCGTATTTGCCTCCTTCAACGCAAATCGCAAGATTTCGCTTCAGACGGTCAATCTCTGGATCGACATCCTTCGCCAGACGCCCGGAAGCCTGCTGTGGGTGCTGTGCGACAGGGCGGATGCACGCACAAATCTGCTGGCCAAGTTCAAAAGCGCCGGCGTCGATACCAAGCGCATCGTCATCTGCGGCAAGTTCGCCTACCAGAACCACGTCGACCGCGTTCCGCTCGCCGATCTCGGCCTCGACACCTATCCCTACAACGGCCACACGACCACATCCGAACAGCTTTGGGCAGGCCTGCCGGTGCTGTCCTTCAAGGGCACGAACTTCGCTTCACGCGTGAGCGAGAGCCTGCTGAACGCCATCGGCGTGCCGGAACTCGTGGCCACGGGGCCGGAGGACTACGTCAAGGAAGCTGTCGCGCTCTACAACAACCGTGACAAGATCGCCGACTATCGAAAGAGGCTGGACGAGAACCGGTTCCGGATGCCGCTATTCGATGCGGAGCGTTTCTGCCAGCACCTGGAAACGGGCTACGAAATGATGGCCGACCGCGCCAAGCGCGGACTGGCACCTGATCACATCGACGTTCCGGCATTGCCGCCGCGCATCGGGTCGTTCGAACGCTGAACGGCGATCATCCCTGAAAGACAAAAGGCAGCGCCGCGGCGCTGCCTTTTTGTTGTCCCGTTTCGAGGATCGCAAAGCCCGATGGCGCGGATGATCCGGAGCGCCATGCGCCGAGGGCAAGCGCATCGCGGTTTTCGGGATGCGCGTCTTCTCTTTGAGCTTTTGATTTGTCGCCGTCGCCAGCGCGCCGCGCACTGTCCGTGCGACAGCTCTAACTGAAGGAGCGCACCAGACTGCCGACGAGGAGGTTCCAGCCGTCAATCAAGACGAAGAAGAGAATCTTGAACGGCAGCGAGATTGCCGTCGGCGGCAGCATCATCATACCCATGGCCATGGTGATGGTAGCAACGATCAGATCGATCACCAGGAACGGCAGCATGATCAGGAAGCCGATTTCGAAGCCGCGGCGAATTTCCGAGATCATGAAGGCCGGCACGACCGCGCGCAGATCGACCTTGTCGTCGACGACGACCGTCTGGCCCTTTTCCTTGGCGATGTCGATGAAGAGCTGCAGGTCCTTGTCGCGCGTGTTGGCGAGCATGAAGTCGCGGAAAGGCTCGGTAATCCGGGGGATCGCCTCCGCCTCGGTGATCTGGTTCTTCATCAGCGGGTCGATGCCGTCCCGCCAGGCGCGATCGAAGGTCGGCCCCATGACATAGAAGGTCATGAACAGCGCCAGCGAAACCATGATCATGTTGGATGGCGTGGTCGCCAGGCCCATGCCGGTGCGCAGGATCGCGAAGGCAATCACGAAGCGCGGAAAGCTGGTGACCATGATCAGGATGCCGGGGGCCACCGACAGCACGGTCAGAAGACCGAAGGTGCGGATGATCCACGAGGCGGCAGAGCCGTCGATAGGCGTATTCAGGATATCAGAGGGGAAGCTCTGGGCGCCGGCAATACCGGACATCGCCATCATGGCAACTATAAAGGCGACTAGCCGGACCATTTATCGAATCATTGGATGACGAAGGTTCTGAACATCACATTGGTTACGCGCCCATCGGAGCGCAGGTCAACCCGCTCCTGGATGTCATCCCGGAGATATTGAAAGCCGCGTGGTCCCTGGATTTGTTGCAGGGAAACGGTTTTCAGATAGGCGGCGATATCCTGGTGGATCTGCTCGGCGAGTTTGGGGTCAGGCACGCCGTCGAACTGCAGCGCCACTTCCAGGCGGATCCAGTTTTCAGAGGGATAGGCAAGGTTGGTGGTGATCGGGTCGAGCTGGACGACGCCGTTCGCTTCGGTCGCTACCTTCGGCAGGCCTTCTTCGCCGGTCGCATTGGCGGCCGGCTCCTTGGTCGCTTCCACCTGCTCCTTCGGAGGCGGTGGTGCGAGCAGGCCGCCCACCAGCCAGCCGCCGCCGCCGGCAAGCAGCGTCAGCACGGCGATGGCCGCGATGGTCAGCACCTTCGACGGCGGCTTCGGAGCGTTGGAATCGAGTTCTTCCATCTTGCCGTTCCCTGCCGATCAGATCGGCGAAAATAGATCCATGAACTGCTGGCCGTAGGGCGGCTGCTGCACTTCTGTCAGGCGACCACGGCCGCCATAGGAGATGCGCGCCTCGGCGATGCGGTCGTAGGAGATGACGTTGTCGGCATCGACGTCCCGCGGCCGGACGATACCGGCGACGTTCAGGATGCGCAGCTCGTGGTTGACGCGCACTTCCTGCGAACCGCTGATCAACAGGTTGCCGTTTTCGAGAACGCCGGTGACAACGGCAGCAACGAGCACCCGCAGCTTTTCCGAACGCTCCGTCGTGCCGTCACCTTCGGTCTTGGTATTCGAGCCGTATTTCAGGTCGCCGGACCAGCCGAAATCGCTCGTCTGAGACTTGCCGCTGGCGCCGACGTTGAAGCCACTCGAGTTCTTGCGGCTACGGTCCGTCTTGTTGTCGAAGGTTGCGCCTTCGTTGATCTTGATGTCGACCGTCAGGATATCGCCGACATTGATCGCGCGCGCGTCCTTGAAGAGCGCTGCCTGCTGGTCGTTCCACAACGAATAGCCATTCACCATCTGGCGCGGCTGCTTCGGATACATGGCGAGCTGCGGCGTCTGCGAATATTGCAGACCGCTGCCGATCGGGCTCATCGACGGCGCGCGACCGATTTCGTTGAGCGCTTGATTCTGACATCCCGCAAGGAGGGCGGCCCCGGTCAGTATAGCCGTTAGACGCGTTTTCATGATGGTTCCTTCGAGGTGTTCGGGTCGCTGGCGCTCGAGATGATGTTGGTAAGGATCGCCGCCTTCTCATCGCTCATTTCGCTCAGGATCAGCGATGACTGGCGCGGTGGCAGCTGCATGACGATGGCGGCGGCAATCTCGGGCCTCACCATCTCAAGCTTGCCGGCGGCTGCGTCCGGCTTCATCGTCTTGTAGATGCCGACGAGGTTGAGTTCCGCCTGTTTCAGGAAATCGTTGCGGCGGTTCAGCCAGTCTTCGTATTCCTCGCGGCGCTTTTCGAGCGTGGCGATGCGCTCGTCGATGCTTGCCTGCAGCGTTTCGAGATCCTTGCGCTGCAGCACATAACGCTGGTCGCGCGCGGCGTCGGCGATGTTGGTGCAGAACTGCTGGATCTCGTTCTGGGTCGCGTCGCTTGCGGGCGGCGCCGTGACGTCCTGGGCAAAGGCGCCCGGCATCGAAAGCATGGACGCGACAGCCGCCGCAGCGAGCAGCAGCCTGCGGGTCCGGCCGAGAGAATGATTGTCGTTTGCGATCATTGCAGCACGAGCTCCGCCTGGAGGGCACCGGCCGTCTTGATGCTCTGCAGGATGGCGATGATGCCGTCCGGCTTGACGCCGATGTTGTTGAGGCCGGCGACGAGCGAGCGAAGGCTCGAACCGTTGAGGATCGCCACCGTGCCGCCGTCGGACTGCGCGTTGATCGTCGTGTTCGGTTCCATCGCCGTCTGCCCACGCGAGAAGGGCAGCGGCTGCACCACTGTCGGCGTCTCGCTGACTTCCACGGTCAATGTTCCGTAGCTGACCGCCACCTCGTTGACCCGGACATCCTGGCCGATGACGATCGTGCCGGTGCGTTCGTTGATGACGACGCGCGCAGGCACGTCGGTCTCGATGACGATGTTTTCGATGTCGGCCATCAGCCGCGCGAGGTCCGCCATCTTGGGCTTTTCGACGAGAACGGCCTGGCTGTCGCGCGCTTCCGCAATGCGGCCGCCATATTGCTGGGCCGCGTATTTGTTGATCGCTGCGGCCATGCCGACGGCGGTCGAGAAATCAGGATTGCGCAGCTGCAGCACGAGGTTGAAGCCGTCCTTGAACTTCGACGGCAGCTCACGCTCGATGATGGCGCCGTTCGGCACGCGACCGGACGTCGTGACGCCCTGGTTGAGGGTTGCGGCGTCGCCCTGCGCGTTGAAGCCGGTGACGACGACGGAGCCTTGCGCGACCGCATAGATCTGGCCGTCCGCACCCGAAAGCGAGGTCATGACCAGCGTGCCGCCGCGCAGCGACGTGCTGTCGCCGAGCGAGCCTACGGTCACGTCGACGCGGCTGCCGGGGCTGGCGAAAGGCGGCAGGTTCGCCGTCACCAGCACGGCCGCGACGTTGCGCGTCCGGGACTCGCCGCCCTGGGTGGAGATGCCGAGATTTTGCAGCATCGCGCGGATCGACTGGTCGGTGAACGGCGACGAGCGCAGGCTGTCGCCCGTGCCCTGCAGGCCGACGACGAGGCCGTATCCGATAAGCTGGTTGTCACGGCCCGCCTGAAGCGAGGCGACGTCCTTGATCCTGGATGCGCCGAAGGCGGGCGTCAGCGCCATGGAGAACGCGACGGCCAGCGACAGGAACCATTTGCATGCAAGCATTTTCATTTCGCCACCACATGGACAGTGCCGTCGGCCATCACCGTTCCGGAAACGATGACGCCGGTATCGATGTTGCGCGCCCGGATCAGTTCGCCGACGGCGGCGTCCTGGAGCGGCGATCCGGCAGCGCTGATGGTCAGGCCGCCATTGCTGAAGACGAGGCGCACGGTCGAACCGCGCTCGACGGCATATTGCTCGCGAAGCGCGCTCGCGAGGATCACCCGGCCGGGAAGAAGCGTGCGCTTGGTGACCTTGCCGTCGATCTCGCCCAGGGTTCTGATGTAGCCGTCGGCGAGATCAGGGTTGGTGACGTCGACGACTTCGACGCGGCTCGCATCGACGGTTTCGCCCGGATAGATGGTCTGCGTGGGGATCACCGCCGTCAGCCGTTCCGCATAACCTGCCGAAGGCAACAGGAAAGCGGCGGCGAAGAGCGCGCCAGCCACCAGCCGCCGCGCGCTGGCGCGGCCGGCCTTCGAAGCCTTGATGTCTGCGGATCGGCGAAACGTCATGTTTGCCCCCTCTTTCGTTACCTGAGGTTCTTGCTCACCGTGGCCGCCATTTCATCGGCGGCCTGAATGATCTTGGAGTTCATCTCGTAGGCGCGCTGCGCAGAGATCAGGTCGGTGATTTCCTTGACCGGATCGACGTTGGACGCTTCGAGATACTTCTGCTTGATCTGCGCGAAGCCCGGATCGGCAGGCGTACCGACGATCGCGTCGCCGGAGGCCGGCGTCTGTTTGAAGAGGTTTTCGCCCTGCGGCTCGAGGCCCGCCTCGTTGACGAAGTTGGCGATCGTCAGCTGGCCGATTTCCTGCATGGCGGGGTCGTTGCCGATGCGCACCATCACCTGGCCGGAGCTCGTGAAGACGATGTCGGTCGCGTCCTGCGGAACGGTGATGCCCGGAACAACGGTGTAGCCGTCGATCGTCACGAGCTGGCCTTGCGCATTCTTGTTGAAGGCGCCGGCACGGGTATAGACCGTCTCGCCATCGGGCGTCTCGACCTGGAACCAGCCGCGACCGATCAGCGCCAGGTCGTACTCGTTGCCGGTCGAAACCATGCTGCCCTGGATGTGAAGGTTGCGTACGGCCGCCGTCTGCACGCCGAGACCGATGATCGCGCCTTCCGGAACGATCGCCTGGTTGGAGCGGTTCGGCACGCCTTGGGCGCGTTCGGTTTGATAAAGCAGATCGGAGAACTCGGCGCGCGCACGCTTGTAACCCGTCGTGTTGATGTTCGCGATGTTGTTCGCGATGACTTCGAGGTTCAGCTGCTGGGCGTTCATGCCGGTGGCGGCAATGGAAAGGGCCTTCATGTCTCGTTCCTTCAGATCTGCATGCGCGCGATTTCGAGGTAGGCGGTGACCACCTTGTCGCGGATCGCAATCGCGGTCTGCAGCGACTGTTCGGCGCTCATCACCGCATCGACGACCTCACGGGTGTTTGCCTGGCCGCGAATGCCGTCGAGTGACATGCCTTCGGCCTTCTTCATGGCGCCGATGGCGTCGCTTGCCATGTCGCCGAGAACCGAAGCGAAGCTCTGCCCCTGCGGCACGCCCTGGGTGGCGGCCGGCATGCCGAAGATCGACGACGAGGATGACGTGGAGTGGGTGCCGTCGGTCTCTTTGGTGACCGAGAAGGCGCCGAGGGATTTAACTGCATCGATCATTATTGCGAGGCTCTCAACAGGTCGATTGTCTGGGAAATCAGGTCGCGGGACTGCTTGATGGTCTGGAGGTTCGCCTCATAGGCGCGGTTGGCTTCGCGCATATCCGCCATCTCCACCAGGATGTTGACGTTCGGCAGCTTGACCATGCCCTTTTCGTTGGCGGCCGGATTGCCCGGATCGAACTCGATGTTGAAATCCGAATCGTCCGTGCCCTGCCGCTCGATCTCGACCAGCGAGGCGCCGCTTGCGCGGTCCACTTCGGCAGCAAAGCTGATGGTCTTGCGGCGATAGGGATCCGCGCCCGGCGTATCGCCGGTGGAGCGGGCATTGGCGATGTTTTCGGAGACGATGCGCAGGCGGGTCGATTCCGCCTGCAGGCCGGAGGCCGATACCTTGAGGGCCGAGGTCAATGGATCCATGGTTCTTACTTCCGTACCGCCATTAGCATCATTCGGTGAAAGGCCTTCACAAGGCCGGCGGAGAGCTCGTAGTCGCGCTTGATTTCGCCGGTCTTCATCATTTCCTGCTCGATCGCGACGCTGTTGCCGGATTGCTGGATCTGCACACCGTCGACCATGCCGACTTCAGCCACCTGAGAGGCTGCGAGGCCGTCCGTGAAGTGCATCTTGTTGGTCGCCGCCATCTGGATGCCGGCGTCCTGCAGCACGCTTTCGAACGGCTTGACGTCCTTGGCCTTGTAGTGCGGCGTGTTCGCATTGGCGATGTTGCCGGCCACCACGTTCTGGCGAACGGTCAGCCACTGGGCCTGCCGGGACGCGAGTTCGAAAAGCTGAATCGGTTGCATCAAAAGCTCCATGCTTGGTGATGCGAACCTAGGCCGGTAATCTTGCGTGGGACTTTCGTCGGAAAGCGATGCCCGAGGGATCGGGGCCTCTGCTGCCGGAGATTGCCTGCAAAAGACGGAAAGCCGCGTCATCCGTCAGAGATGGCGCGGCGGTCACGGGCAAGGAATGCGGGTCTACGTCAGTTGGCCTGGTACATTTCGCCGGACGAGGTGATCATCACCCAGTGGCCATCCCGCTGCTCGAGCGTGGCAAGACGCGTGTTGTCGGGCAGAACCGAGCCGATGCGCACGATATACATGCCGCTGGCATCCTCGATCAGCGCCCGGCCGTTGGCGACATGCATCAGCTTGAAGCCGGACTTGCCGGGAAAGGGCTGCGACAGCCCCTCTTCGGCAGCCGTACCTTCCGGTCCCGGACCAGCGCCGATGCCCGGCACGGTCGCCGTCGTCAACTGGTCGATGGCGGCCACGGTGTCGCCGTCCGCGTCGGGCATGGCGAGCGGAGAAACCGAGACGACGTTGCGCGCGGCGCGTTCCGGCAGATCACGGGTCGAGCCCTGCCACAAAGGCGGCATGGTGAACTTGTCCTGGTGGAAGAAGGCATACCAGGGAAAGAAGGTCGCGAAAGCGGCAAGCGCCACGCCGGTCGCTGCCAGGAACTTGTCGGTCATCGGCATGCGGCTGCGCTTGCGCTGATGCACCATCTCGTCCGCATCATAATCGGTCATGGTCATCACCTCGCTCTCGCACCCGGCTGATTGCCCATCGCCGCCGCCTTCAGCGCGTTGGCGAGATCGGAAAAGGCATCCTGTGCCGGGCGCTCACCGGCGGTCTGCGTCAGTACCTCGTAGATGACCGGCACCTGCTTGATCGCCATGTCGAGATCCGGATCGCCACCCGGGCGATAGCCGCCGATCAGGCGAAGGTCGCGGGTCTCTTCGAAGCGGTGGATCAGCGCCTTCAGGCGTGAGACCAGCTTCTCCTGGTCGGGGGTCCAGGCCTTGCGCGCCAGGCGCGAGATAGAGGCGAGCGGATTGATCGGCGGATACCGCCCCTCCTCCGCAAGACTGCGCTCGAGCACGATGTGCCCATCGAGGATACCGCGCGTCGAGTCGGCGACCGGATCGTTGTGGTTGTCGCCGTCGACGAGGATGGAGATGATCGCCGTGATCGTGCCGGCGCCTTCGGTGCCGGGGCCGGCGCGCTCCAGAAGGCGCGGCAGTTCGGTGAAGACAGAGGCCGGATAGCCGCGCGCGATCGGCGGCTCGCCGGACGCGGTTGCGACCTCGCGGATCGCGTGGGCGAAGCGGGTGACGCTATCGACGATCAGAAGAACATTGTCGCCGTTGTCACGATAATGCTCGGCGATGGTGACGGCGGTCAGCGGCGCCATCTTGCGCAGCATCGGGCTTTCGTCGCTGGTCGCGACGACCGCGACGGACTTCGCCAGATTATCGCCCAGCGTATCCTCGATGAATTCGCGCACTTCACGGCCACGTTCGCCGACCAGCGCGATCACCACCTTGTCGAAGGCTTCGGCGCGCGCCAGCATGGAGAGCAGCGTCGACTTACCGACGCCCGAACCGGCAAAGATACCGAGACGCTGGCCAAGGCAGAGCGGCGAAAAAATGTCGATCGCGCGCACGCCGGTCAGGAAGCCCTTCTCGACTCGCTTGCGCGTCATCGACGGCGGCGCGGTGTTGGTGATCGAGCGGCGCACGTCGCCCTGCTGGAGAGGTCCGAGACCATCGATCGGCTCGCCGAGCGCATTGATCGCGCGGCCACACCATTGGTCGGTCGGCGCGACACGGAAGGCGCCCTTGCGAATGACCGTGTCGTGGATGCCGATCGGATCGCCGGGCTCGATCGGGCAGACGACCACCCGCTCCGGCTCGACCCGAACGACCTCGCCGAGATGGGTTCCGGTGACGCTCTTGTGGGCGACGAAATCGCCGAGCCGGACATGCCGCGACAGGCCAGTCACCGTATAGTGGCCAGGCGAGATCGTCTGGACGTGACCGCCGGGCGCGATCGAGAATTCGGGTTTGGCATAGCGTTCGACCAGGCCGGCAAGTGCCGCCAGAGATGTCGATCCTGTGCTCGTTTTCTGGCCTTCGCTTTGCATGCCGATGTCCGTCACAGATTAGCGGCTGCCGCCAAGCGTCTTGACCGCTTCTTCGAGCGATCCTTCGCTGTCGCGCAGCAGGGCGGTGATGTTGTCGAAGGCGCGGGTGACCATGATCAGCTGCGACATTTCCTGAATGGCATTGACGTTGGACTCCTCGAGGAAGCCCTGCATGACGCCGACATCGAAACGGTCGACGACCGGCTCGACCTGTGCCGCCGGCTGAACGGCGCTGTTGTCGAGACGGATGAAACCCTTGCTGAAATCGGCCTCGTAAAGGCCGAGCGAGGCGACCGCGACACCGTTCTGGTGAAGCGCACCATCGGCGCCGACGGTGATGTCGCCGCCGTTGCCGTTGAGCTGGATCGGCGCGCCGCCGGCGTCGAGAACCGGATAGCCGCGAATGGTGACGAGTTCGCCGGTATCCGTCAGCGTGAACCGCCCGTCGCGCGTCAGCGCCGGGCCGGCGGGCGTCTCGATCTGGAACCAAGCATCGCCCTTGACGGCGAAGTCGAGCGCCGAGCCGGTGCGCGTCAGCGAACCGTTGCTGGTGTTCAGGAACTCCTCGCCCTTGTTGACGTAGGCAACCTTGGTCGGCTTCGTGTCGCCGAGCATCTCGTTGAACTTCACCTCGGTGCCGCGGAAGCCGACGGTGTTGGCGTTCGCGATGTTGTCGGCAAGCGTATTGAGGCGCTTTTCAAGCGCCATCTGCGACGAAATCGCGACGTAAAGACCGGTTTGCACGCTCAGTTTCCCCCGAGTTTCAAGCTGTTGATGGACAGGAGAAGATCGGAAGAAATGCCGTAGCCGCTCGATGAGCCGAAGACCGCGAGCGGATCATAACCGTCCGTTGAATTTTTGGTTTCCCAGAGCGCGGTGAACCGGTCGAGAAACTCGGCTACCTTGGTCGGATCCTGGAAGTCCTTGAAATCGAGCGCCTGTTCATAGGTTTCGGCCTGGCGATCGACATTGGTCGCTGCGAATTCGTCGGGCAGCTGCAGCGCCGTGCGCACCACCTGGGCAATCGCCTCATCGGCGATGATGGCGTAGCCGCTGTTGATCGTCGGCGCCATGCGCGAAAAATAAAGGGCAAGCCTGACGCCGGCATTCTCTTCGCCTGCGTCCTGTTCCAAGGTCTGGCGCGTGTATTTTTCTGCGACGCCCTTCTGCGCACGGTCGAAGGATGTGGCGGCCGCGCCGTGGGCGGCAAAATTCAGCGATTCGACGAGCTGCTTGTAACGGTTGTCGGTCAGCTTGTTGGCAAAGGCATCTTCGTTGTCGACGCCTTCGGTCAGCACCTTGCGCATGAAGGCCTTGGCATAGGCCATGTCTTCCAGGCCATGCGCCTTCATCGCGTAATTGTAGAGGCGGGTATCGGCAAAGAAGTCGTCGATCGTTTTGACGTCGCCGATCTTCGACAGATAGTACGCGGTCTCGCGCGCCACATCCGGCTGCTCGGCAACGCGGGCCAGCGACTTCGTCAAGTCGGCCGTAATCAGCTTGTAGCTCGTATAGGTCGTGGTCACGATCGCTCCGCCCCTGCCGGAATGAGACAGGCAGCCCCTGAGCCTGCCCTGACAAATCCTGACCGGACAGCCTTGCGCGAACCTGTTCCGCCAGGTGGCCTTGTCGCCAGGACCGGCCAGCCTCACGCAAGGATGAAACCGTATCCCGTTAGCGGAAAATAAGATCGCGGCAGGTATCGAAAATGAATATCATCATCGGGCTTCTTGTGACGTTCGGCTGTATCCTCGGCGGCTATCTGGCGATGGGCGGCCACATGGAAGTCCTCAACCAGCCCTTCGAACTGTTGATCATCGGTGGCGCCGGCGTCGGCGGTTTCATCATGGCCAACTCCATGAAGGTGGTGAAGGATACCGGCAAGGCGCTCGGCGAAGCCTTTCGCCACAAGGTGCCGAAAGAGCGCGAATATCTCGACACGCTCGGCGTTCTCTATTCGCTGATGCGCGACCTGCGCACAAAGTCGCGCAACGAGATCGAAAGCCACATCGACAACCCCGAGGAATCTTCGATCTTCCAGTCGGCCCCGACGGTTCTGAAGAACAAGGAACTGACCGCTTTCATCTGCGATTACGTGCGCCTGATCATCATCGGCAACGCCCGTTCGCACGAGATCGAAGCGCTGATGGACGAGGAAATCCAGACCATCACCCACGACAAGATGAAGTGCTATCACGCGCTGAACACGATGGGCGACGCCTTCCCGGCGATCGGTATCGTCGCAGCCGTTCTCGGCGTCATCAAGGCGATGGGTGCTATCAGCGAGGCGCCGGAAGTTCTGGGCGCCAAGATCGCGGCCGCCCTCGTCGGCACCCTGCTCGGCGTGTTTCTCTCCTATTCGATCGTCGCGCCGCTGGTCGCCAACGTCAAATCGGTGCGCGAAAAGCAGAACCGCCTCTACATCATCGTCAAGCAGACGCTGCTTGCCTACATGAACGGTTCGGTTCCGCAGGTTGCTCTCGAATATGGCCGCAAGACCATCTCGGCCTACGAGCGTCCGTCGATCGACGCAGTCGAGCAGGAAATGATGAACCCCGGTGGCGGCGGCGAAAGCAAGGCGGCTTGATCTGATGACCTCCAACGTTCACGCATTCGACCGTAAACTTCTGGCGCGCATGACCGGCGCGCTCGGCGACGACCGGGTGATCGGTCGATTGGCCCTCGAACTCGGCCAGGTCTTCGGCGAATTCCTGCCGGATATCTGCCGAGCGGAGACGGGTCTCGACATAACCATCGGCTATGCCGGCCATCGGACCGGCATGCGCCGCGAATTGATCGCGTCGATGGGCACCGGCGTGCTCATCAGCGAGGTTTCGCTGCGTAACTGGTGCACGGACTTTCAGATCGGCTGCGACAGCCCGATCATCATCGCTCTGGTGGAGGCGCTGCTCGGCGCCGAGCCCGCCGGCATCGAAGAGCCGCAGCCGCGCGCGCTCTCCCAGATCGAGATCGACGTGGCCGTGCCGCTGTTCGAGAAGATCGCCGACGTGCTCAGGACCGCCGTCAATGCCCCCGGCGGTTTCGAGCCGATCGTCGAACGCCCGCTCAACAGCGTGGCGCGCGCCAAGCCCGATCCGATGATCGAGGACGTTCACGCCGGCGCCATCGACATGACGATCGGCTTCGGCCCCGTGCTTTCCACCTTCTCGATCATCGTTCCGCAAAGCGTGCTTCTGAAGACAACGATCGTCTTCCCCAAGGGAAGCGGACAGCAGCGCAAGGCGAAGGCCGAGTGGACGGAGCAGCTGGAAGAACAGGTTCGCCGTTCGGCGGTGACGATCGAGGCGCGCATCCGGCTCGAAAGCCTGACGCTCGACACGATCAGCCGCCTGCAACCGGGCGACGTCATTCCCTTCCTCGACGCCCAGGACGTTCGCGTCGACGTCAACGCCAATGGCCGCGACCTCTATGTCTGCGAATTCGGGCGCGCCGGATCGAAATACACGGTTCGGGTCAAGGATACGCACGGATCCGAACAGGACATCCTTCGCCACATCATGAGTTAAATCGGCCTGCCGCGCGCTCGCAGCATGCCTGAGGCAAGCTTCAACTGGAATAGTTCTCACATGGCACCCAAAAAAGCACCCATCAACGAACAGGCCGAAGTCGCTGTCGGAGACATGGAACTCGACCAGGCGATCAATGACCTGCGCGGTGTCCTGAAGCAGGATTCCGACACGCCTGATGCTTTCGGCTCCGAATTCGGCGCCGAAACGCTTGGCACGACCGATTTCGGCAGTGATTTTGGCGCACCGGCCGCTGGCGGCCTCGACGCATTCGGCGGCGATTTCGGCTCCAGCGACTTCGGCGCCGATCTCGGCGGCGCGGCCGCGACGAGCGACTTCGGCGGCACGGATTTTGCCGCGACGTCCTTCGACAGCGCTGATGTGGCCGTCGATACACCGCCCGGCAGCGGCATGAATGCCAATCTCGACCTGATCATGGACATTCCGATCGACGTCCAGATCGTGCTCGGCTCGAGCCGGATGCAGGTTTCGGGCCTCATGAACCTCAGCGAAGGCGCAACGATCGCGCTGGATCGCCGCATCGGCGAGCCGGTGGAGATCATGGTCAACGGTCGCGTGATCGGCCGTGGCGAAATTACCGTTCTCGAAGGCGACGATACCCGCTTCGGCGTCAAACTCATCGAGATCAAGGGCAATAAGAAGTCGTAGGGCCCAATGATTGGGCGAAGGATGAATCCATGATGGATTTCGAAAGTTTCGAGGCTCAGGCGCTATCAAGGCCGCTCAGCCAGACGGACAAGGCAGCGGCCGTTCTGCTTGCCATGGGCAAGGGCGTCGCCAGCAAGCTGTTGAAGTTCTTCACCCAGAGCGAGCTGCAGTCGATCATCGCCTCGGCGCAGTCGCTGCGCGCCATTCCGCCGCATGAGCTCGAAGCGCTCGTCAACGAGTTCGAAGACCTCTTCACCGAGGGTGCCGGCCTCATGGACAACGCCAAGGCGATCGAGAGCATTCTCGAAGAAGGCCTGACGCCGGACGAAGTCGATGGCCTGCTCGGCCGACGCGCCACCTTCCAATCCTACGAAGCCAACATCTGGGATCGCCTGCAGGAGTGCGACCCGGTTGCCGTTTCCGTCCAGCTTGCCAAGGAACATGCGCAGACGATCGCTTACGTGCTGTCGATGATGCCTTCCAGCTTCGGCGCCAAGGTGCTGCTGCAGCTGTCGGAAGAACAGCGCCCGGACATCCTGAAGCGCGCCGTCAACATGAAGGACGTCAACCCGAAGGCCGCTGCGATCATCGAAAACCGCGTCATGGAAATGATCGGCGAGATGGAAGCGGAACGCAATTCGGCGGGCCCGGCCAAGATCGCCGAAGTGATGAACGAACTCGACAAGCCGCAGGTCGATACGCTGCTCGCCTCGCTCGAATCGCTCAGCACCGCCTCCGCCAACAAGGTACGCCCGAAGATCTTCCTCTTCGACGACGTGCTCTACATGCCGCAGCGCAGCCGCGTTCAGCTCTTCAACGACGTGTCGACCGACATCATCACGATGGCGCTGCGCGGCTCGACGTCGGAACTGCGCGAATCGGTACTCGCCTCGATCGGCGCGCGCCAGCGCCGCATGATCGAGTCCGATCTCGCCATGGGCGATGCCGGCATCAATCCGCGCGATATCGCCATCGCACGCCGCTCGATCACGCAGGAAGCCATCAGGTTGGCTGCGAACGGACAGCTCGAGCTCAAGGAAAAGGACGTGCAGGCGGCCTGAGGCCTGCCTCCGTCTGACGAGCCGCACAAAGCGGCCGGGCTACCGCTCCCCAAAGGGTAATTTCTGTTGAGCCCCGGCGAATGCCGGGGCTCAACTCTTGCCTGGTTCCCGCGCTCGGTCCACTACAGGAGGCGCAATGCAGGGCGTATGTCCGCCGGACGCGCGTCGCTGTAGAGGAACCGGGAGCCGTCCTGTCTCATGTCGGACGATCAGGATAAAGACAGCAAAACAGAAGCCCCGTCAGAGAAGAAGATCTCCGACGCCGCCGAAAAGGGTAACGTGCCCTTTTCTCGTGAAGCCACGATGTTCGCATCGACGCTCGCGATCTACATTTTCTTCGTCTTCTTCCTGACCGACGGCGTCGCCACCCTCACCGAAGCGCTCAAGGATATCTTCGAGCAACCGGAGGCCTGGCGGCTGGAAAACGCCACCGACGTCGTGGCACTGATCACCCATCTTATCTGGAAATCGACAGCCCTGGTTGTCCCGGCTTTCGTCCTGCTCATCGTCTTCGGCGTCGGCGCCTCCATCTTCCAGAACCTGCCCGTGCCGGTTCTCGACCGCATCCAGCCAAAGCTCAATCGGGTTTCGCCGATGGCCGGGCTCAAGCGGATCTTCGGCATCCAGGGCCTGGTCGAATTCGGCAAGTCGCTGTTCAAGATCATCATCGTGTCAGTCGTCGTCGTTCTGGTGCTCTGGAACGACTATTTCGCCACGCTCGACCTGATGTTTTCCGATCCGGTCACGATGTTCTCGACGATGGCGAGCGACCTCAACGAGATCATGATCGTCATTCTGCTGTCGACCGCAGTGCTGGCGATCGCCGACCTCTTCTGGTCGCGGCACCATTGGTACACCGAACTGATGATGACCAAGCAGGAAGTGAAGGAGGAAATGAAACAGGCGCAGGGCGACCCGATCGTCAAATCGCGCCTGCGCTCCATGCAGCGCGACCGGGCGCGCAAGCGCATGATCTCGTCTGTGCCGCGCGCCACGCTCGTCATCGCCAACCCGACCCACTATGCCGTCGCCTTGCGTTATGTCCGCGAGGAGAGCGACGCCCCCGTGGTCGTCGCAATGGGCCAGGACCTGGTTGCCCTCAAAATCCGTGAAATTGCAGAGAAAAACGGTGTTCCGGTCTTCGAAGATCCGCCGCTTGCACGCTCCATGTTTGCACAAGTCTCGGTCGATAGTGTGATTCCACCGGTGTTTTACAAGGCTGTTGCCGAGCTCATTCACCGGGTGCATGCGTCGCAACCAAAACGGATGACATAACTCCGATGAAAAAGTGCGAATTCTCCGAGAGGCGGGAACAGATCGTAGCTGAAGCAATTCGCCCCGTGGCGACCGAACTGCGTCTCATCGACGCCGCCGATTTCATCGCGCTATTACGGTTCGAGTCCTATGCCAGCCTCGCTGACCTCGTCGAATCGGCAGCAGAGCTCTATTTTCTGCCCGGCACGGTCAATTTCGGCCTCGGCGGCAACTACAATCTGGATTGGGACAGCGAGCCGGAAATCGTGCTCGACCTCGAACTGAAACCCCGCGGCGTGACCATCTATGTCCGCCTGTCGCTCGGCAACGAGACGGCCGGGATCGAGATCAGCCACATCAATTTCCAGAACCCCTCGTCCGACCCGGACGAGAACACGGCCTTCCTGGCTCGGAGCCTGGCAGAGGCGAAATTCATCAAGTCCTATGAGTTGCCGCTGGCGAGCTGAAAGCACCGCTCCGACGGGTCTCGTGCGGACGTGCGATTGACGCTGGCAGGTTAAATTCCGTCGGCGCCGCTGCTCAAAAGGCCGGAGCGACCCGTCTAGTTCAGAGTCAGCTGATGTAGCCGAGGCGGATTGCCTTGGCGATCGCCTGGATGCGGTTGACCGAATCGAGCTTCGTCGTCGCCGCGCCCAGATAGGCGTTGACCGTGTGGACCGAAAGTCCCATGCGCTCGGCGATCTCTTCGCTGATGTGACCGTCGCCCGCCATCTGCAGGCAGGCGATCTCGCGGTCGCTCAAGGTTTCCGCCGGTGCGACACGCTTCTCGTCGGCCGCCAGCAGATCGGTCATGATCATGCAGCTGCGGCCGTGCAGATCGACCACCTGCTCGGTGGAGGCATCCACATAGCTGCCTGCGAAGACGACATAGCCGTTGCCCTGGGCGCCGAGCCTGACGGGAAAGGCGATGCCGGAATAGGGAAGCTTGCGGCCCTTCAGGCGATGCGCGAAAGGCGCCAGCTCGGAAAGCTCTGCCGCCTGGTGCTCGCCGGCGCCGTCCCAAAGGACCGGCAGCAGCGACTGGTCGAGATGAGCGACGAGTTCTTCGCCATAGGCATTGACGAGATCATGGGCGTTCGCTTCGGCAGCGACGCCCCAGTTGTCGAGGACACAGGTGAGCTTTCGGGCGCTGCCGGTTCCCTTGCCGTTGAGCCGCAGGACTGCAAAGTGCTTGGCGTTGATCTGACGCTGCATGGCTTGCAGGCGCGTGACCAAGGTGGCCGCTCGCGCGGCGCGGTTGCCGTTCCTCGCGAGCTTCTGCTCGTCCTCGATCCGCCCGCCGCCAAGAAAATGCGTCATCGCGCCCGTCCCTTACACAAGATTGTTGCGCACCGCGTAGGCAATCGCTTCCGACCGCGTCCTGGTCGCAGTCTTGCGCATGACGCTGGTGATGTAGTTGTTGATGGTGTTGCGCGAAATGCCGAGGATCACTGCGATCTCTTCGCTCGTCTTGCCTTCGGCAATCCAGAACAGGCACTCGAGTTCGCGCTCCGTAAGCTCGAAATCGCGGTCATGGCGGACTTCGGCGCGCGTGGTGAAGCTTGCCAGATAGCCCGCCAGCAACGTCACGTCACGCAGGCTCTCCTGCGACAGGATCACGTCTTCCGGGACCAGGAGCATCAGGGAGAAACGCAGGCGCCCGACATTGAAGGTGATCGCGCAATATTCGCGGCTGATGCCGCGCGGAAGCTCGGTATTGTCTGGCAGCGCATGAAAACACGGCTGCAACACTGCGAGGCACTTTTCCAGTTCGGTGGTCTTGGCATGAAGCGCCGTGATCACACCCGAAAGCCGCCGGACGACGTCGAAAGGCCAGTCCGAGCAGACCACATGGTCGAGACCGCTGTCCTGTGACAGATCATAGCGCGCCAACAGATAATGGCTTGCGCCGACATATTCCGTCAGCGCCGAAAGGCCGCTTCCGAGAGCACCGCGCCCGGCGACTTCGCCCAGTCGTCGCAAAAGCTGCTCGCGCGAAAACCCGCCGCCGCGTGCGCGTGTCGGTGCCGTCGGCAAAGGCCAGACAGCAATGTCTGCTTGCGAAATGTCCATGAGTTCAGCCCCTGTGCCGGATCCACATCCCGGAACTGCATTTGCGCTGCCGCCGCCAACAGCCGGCCGAAGCCGAATATCACCACCAGTCGCAGATCAGGACACGAATCAACTGCTAAAAATGTACATCGACGCGAGAAAAAAAACATCGCCCTCTTCTGGCTATTTACTTCGTGCCGCTGGCATGTCGCGATTCGTGATCAGTCACCCCTGCCAACGCCCCTGCGCCACTGCCAGAACCGGCGCGGCATCGCAACACATTGAAAAGCAGAGATTTTTCTCCTGAAAATCCACAATTTCCGCGCCTCAGGCGGGATCCGATGCAGCGTTGCAAGTGGAAAGCACCGGAATTTCATCCCAAAAAAGGACGGTTCTGCGCGTTCAGAGAATTTCGAATTCGCACGATATTATACTTTGTTTTCATAGCTGTTGCTCAAATGCACCAGCCCATTTTCAGACAACGCTCATTTTACCGATATATAAATTGTGAAAGCCATAGAATTAATTTCGGCTATAACAAAGATATATTTCGATTTAACTCTGTATTGCTCGAAACCGTCATAGTAGATGACACAGCACAATGCACGTCATGCGGGCGCACGGAATCTATAAATTAAGATATCGTTAAAACATTACCATCCGGGATTCCACCGGGACTCACGTGAGCTCCCTTCGAAACTTGAAGCAATTTTGAAGCCAGATGAAAACCGGCGGCCGGACTCCCGCAATATTTGCTCCCAACATCGAAATCCACCGCAAGCGCGATCACAGGCAGCGGGGACAAGAAAAATCCCGCCACGAGGGCGGGATTTGCAAGAAATTCCAAAGCTGTTTTCTGAGTGTCAGGCCGCCTTGTCGAGAGCCCACTTGCGCAGGATCTTCGCCGCGCGCTCTTCGCTGATCTCGACCATGCGGGCCAGGCGCCGTTCCGGACCTTCCTTGACGCGGCGGTTGAAGCCGCCGCTGTCGTCGCCCATGCTGAGCAGGTCGTCGGTGCTGTCGAAGCCGAAGTCCGAGCCGAAGCCGTCCATGAGCGCGCCACCGGCACCGGCATTGGCCGGAGAGAAGTCGGGCAGTTCGAGGCCGGCTGCTTCGCCCTGGATCTGACCGGCACCGCCACCGAGACCGAGCTGGCGTGCCAGGGGCCGCATGCCCATCCAGACCACCAGGAAGGCGACGACGATGAAGGCGAGCGCGTTGATGATACCGCCGAGATTGCGAGTGAGCGTCTCCATCACACCGGGACCGGCCACCGCCTGGTCGAGCAGCTGCGTCTCGACGAAGTCCATGGCGGTCAGGGTCACGACGTCGCCGCGGTTGGTATCGAGGCCGGCAGCCGAAGCGACGATCTTCTGCATGTCAGCGAGATAGGCGTCGATCTTGGCCTGATCGGCCGGTTCGCCGACCATCGCTGCCAGGCGGCCGCGGTTGACGACGACGGCAACGGAGAGCCGCTCGACCGTATAGCTGTTCTTGACGGTGGCGATCGTCTTGCTGTTGATCTCGTAGTTGGTCTGCTCTTCCTTCTTCTCGGCCTGGTCGCTCGACTGCGGGCCGGCACCGCCCTTCGGGGCGGCCTGAGGAATGTTCTGCTGCACCGTCGCTGCATTGTCCGGTTGCTGTTGGCTGGACTTCTGCTCTTCCTTGGTCACGCGGGTAGAGCGTTCGACCCGCGATTCCGGATCGAACACCGTTTCCTGGATCTGCTGCGTGTCGGTGTTCAGACGTGCCGTGACGCTCGAACGGAAGTTGTCCATGCCGAGGAACGGAGCGAGCGCGTTGTCGATCTTCTTCTCAAGCTCGGTCTGGACGTTCTGGACGACGCCGAGCGACTGGTTGAGGGCGCTGTTGGCCGGATCGTCGCCCGATGCGAGAAGCTGCCCGGTCGAATCGAGCACGGTCACGTCATCGACGTCGAGCCCCGGTACGGACGAGGCGACGAGATGACGGATCGAAGCGGCGGCGCTGCGGCCGACCGTGGCGCTGGCGCGAATCATGACCGAGGCTGTGGGGTTCTGGTCTGCCTTGCGGAAGCTGCCGCGCTCCGGCATCACGATGTGGACGCGGGCGGCGGCGATACCGGAAATCTGCTGGATGGTGCGGCCGATTTCGCCTTCGAGGGCACGCACGCGGGTCACTTCCTGCATGAAGGAGGTGAGGCCGAGCGAGCCGACATTGTCGAAGAGTTCATAACCGGCATTGGCGCTGCTCGGCAGGCCACGCTCGGCGAGCAGCAGGCGCGCCTTGCTGGTCATGCCAACGGGAACCTGCAGACTGGCGCCGTCAGCCCCGACATTGAAGTCGATGTTGGCCTCGGCCAGCGCGATGCTGATCTGGGTGACATCGCTGCGTTCGAGCCCGACGTAGAGCGTCTCGAACGAGGGTCTGTTGACGTAAATTCCGGCCCCGAGCACCATGCCGACCGCGACAATGCCAGCCGCCGCCAACGCGATCAGCTTGCCTTGCCCGAGACTGCTCAGGTTCTTCGTGAACGTCGAGAGTTGATCCAACAGACTCATTCTGTTTCCGCACCCAGTATCGCAAGGTCAATGGGCCGATCATCGGCCGAGCGCCCTGCGCAGTTCCAACATTCGGGTTTTCTGGGTATCGACATGCCGAGTATCGACTTCCAATGCGCGCGAATCCACCAGTCCCGATCCGGACCGTAGGAAACGAAACTTGCGCGAACTTGGCTTGATGCGCCCGACCGAAGCGGCGGAGGCGCCGCCGCAAAACTTATGCACTGGGGCGAAACGGACCGCCGGACGCAGCCAAACCTGCGCGCAAAGTCGCGGCCGCGTCA
The DNA here is from genome assembly GCF_058791875.1 of Ensifer sp. EB106-05-01-XG146. Taxonomy (NCBI): domain Bacteria; kingdom Pseudomonadati; phylum Pseudomonadota; class Alphaproteobacteria; order Hyphomicrobiales; family Rhizobiaceae; genus Ensifer; species Ensifer sp. EB106-05-01-XG146. The sequence continues at coordinate 301,760 of NZ_JBYTDX010000001.1, read as the reverse complement.
GAATTCGGTACAGCAAGCCATTGATTTTAAATGGATGTTTCTTGAACCCGCGTCCTGCGAGGCTCTCTGGGAGCGTCAGAACGCTTCGAAATCACCGGCCGCCTTCGTCAGCGGTTGGGAGTGGCCGTGGCGCAACATGCCGTTGCCAAGTGCCTTTTTCATATCGGCAAGCTTTACCAGATTGACGGCCGTGGTGACGTCGACCATCCAGGCGTCCGGGATCGATGCGGTAATCGTGTCGATGAACTCGGCCAGACCGCGGGTCTTCTGCACGGCAAGGTCGATGCCCTGCAGCACCATCATCTTGTCGGGATTGGCAAGCGCATCGGCGCCGTGGTCACCGGCCAGTTGCGGCTCGATCCGCTCGATCAGATAGGCGACGTCATGCAATTCGGTGACGATGCGCATCAGCACTTCGGGGAGCGCTTCTTCCACGTGCGGCATGTGGCCCAGGTAGTCGGTCTGCATGTGTATGTCTCACGTGGCTCGGGGCTGCGGTAGAAGTCGTATTTCAGGCCTGCGAGGCGCCTGCCTCGCAGCATCAGAAGAATTCGATGGAGCTTTCGGCCGGCTTCGGCGCGACGATCGGGCGTTCCTCCAGTTGCACCGTGCGCTGCGTCTCGACGCCGGTCAGGGCGTATTGCCGGGCGCGGCCAGACGACGGCCAGTATTCGAGCTTGCGGCCGTGCTCGCCGCCGGTGCTCTCGCCGACGATGCGGATGCCCTCGTCGAGCAGGAACTGGCGCGCGAAGGCGGCGTTCTGTTCGCCGACATTGGAAAACCGCGCGATCGTCTTGGCGCCGCCGAAGATCTTGGCTTCGAGACGATCTCGCCGGGCGCCCTGTTTCAGGAGACCGTTGATGAGCAATTCCATGAGGTGGACCCCGTAGCGGGTCGCGTCGCCGCCGGACATGGGCGACGTCGCGGAACCTGGCAGCAGGAAGTGATTCATGCCGCCGACGCCGGCCACGGGATCGCGCATGCAGGCTGCCACACAGGAACCGAGAATGGTCGACAGCACGATGTTCGGATCGTTGAAGACCTTGTACTCACCCTGGATGACATGCACGCGCTTGCCGGCGGCTTCCATGTTCATTTGAGCGCCCCGAATACGGCTTCGATCGCAGCCTTCATCTTTTCGATGGTGAAGGGCTTGGCCAGAACGTTGTTGGCACCGAGGGCCGCTGCCTTCTGAACCAGGGCACGGTCGCCCTGGGCCGTCAGGATGATGAAGGCCGCCTTCTTGGTCGCCGGGTTGGAGCGGACAGCCTGCAGCAGGCCGAGCCCGTCCATCTTCGGCATGTTGAAGTCAGAGATCACGAGGTGGTGCGGGTTCTGAGCCATGATCTTCATGCCCTGCTCCCCGTCACCAGCGGCGGTGATCTGCTTGAAGCCGAGCTGCTGCAGGGCGTCACCCAGGAGCAGGCGGCTCGTCACCTGATCGTCGACGATCAGAACTTTGATTTTTTCGGCGATGGACATTATTCGCTTCCTTCCTTGCGGAGCGCCGCTGCTTTCAGGACCTCCTCCCCGATGGATCCGAGGGGGAGCTGGGTTTCAACGGCGCCCAATTCATAGGCGACTCTCGGCATGCCGTAGACGACACATGTCTTTTCGTTCTGGCCGAAGGTCTTTGCTCCGGCATGCCGCATTTTCAGGAGACCGGAGGCGCCGTCGCGCCCCATGCCGGTCAGAATGACACCGATTGCATTGCGTCCGGCAAGCTCGGCGACTGAATCGAACAGCACGTCGACCGAGGGCCGATGCCCGTTGACCGGGTCGCGGTCAACCAGGCGGCAGCAGGGTGCCGTCGGGTTGGCGACCTGCAGATGGCGCTCGCCACCGGGCGCCAGGTAGACCTTGCCGATTTCGAGCCGCGCGCCGTCCGTCGCCTCCTGCACCGCCGGCGCGCAGAGACGGTTCAGCCGCTCCGCGAAGCTCTTGGTGAAGGTGTGCGGCATGTGCTGCGTGATGACCGTCGGCGGGCAATTGGCCGGGAACTTCTGCAGTACCGTGATCAGGGCTTCAACGCCGCCTGTCGAGGCGCCGATGGCGATGATCTTGCGGCCGGCTCGGTACTCGGACGCCGTATTTGCATTGGCCGGAGTCGGCGCCGCGACCTTATTGCCGGTGATGATGAACTTGCGCTGCGAGCGGGCGGCCGCCTTTACCTTGTCGACGAGACCGGCAAAGGGATGGGGATCGCCCGGATGCGGCTTGCCGACACAATCGAAGGCGCCGATCTCGAGTGCTGCGATCGTGGCTTCAGCGCCCTTGTGGGTAAGCGTCGAGACCATGATGACCGGCATCGGCCGCAACCGCATGATCTTGTCGAGGAATTCGAGGCCGTTCATGTTCGGCATTTCGATGTCGAGGGTGACGACATCGGGATCGAGTTGCTTGATCGCCTGGCGCGCTTCCATGGCGTCGGCCGCCTGGCCGACGACGGTCACGTCTGGATCCGCGTTGAGCACGGCTGTAATCAGGCCACGCATTGTGGCGGAGTCGTCAACGACGAGAACGCGAGCGGGAGTGGTCATGCCCGTCCTCCATGAAATTTGCCGGTGTGGCGGTAGGTGGTGATGCCGATGTTGTCGAAGTGCGCCTTCGCGTCACCGGACACCCGTTCGGAATGGCCGATATAAAGGTGACCGTTGGTGTTCAGCATGCCGGCGAAGCGCGACCAGATCTTCATCTGCGTCGGCTCGTCGAAATAGATGACGACGTTGCGGCAGAAGATAACGTCGAACGGCCCCTTGAACGGCCATTGCGCCATCAGGTTCAGTTCGTTGAAGGTGATCAGCCGCTTGACCCGATCGTCGACCTGCCACTTGAAGCGGCCGCCGCTGTTGACCTCGGAGAAATATTGCTTGCGCATGGCCGGATTGACGGTTTCGAGCGCGGTTGCGTCGTAGGCACCGGCGCGGGCGAGCGCCAGGATCTTCGGGTCGATGTCGGTTGCCAGGATCCGGAAGTCGTAGTCGGCCGCATTCGGCAGCAGCGACAGAACCGTCAGCGCAATCGAATAGGGCTCCTGGCCGTCCGAGCAGGCGGCCGACCAGATGCGCACCCGGCCGCCGGCCTTAGCGCGCGCGATGAGCTCCGGCAGCACGTCGGTCTTCAGGTGCTCGAAGTGATGGTTCTCGCGGAAGAACCGCGTGAAGTTGGTGGTCAGATGCGAAAGCATGTCGCGCCGCGCAGCCGCACCGGCGGGCGAAGCGACCAGCTGGCAATATTCGCGGAAGCCCTTGAGCCCGAGATTGCGGATATGCTTCGACAGCCGCGAATAAACAAGCGACGCCTTGGTCTCGTTGAGATAGATGCCGGCATCCGCATAGATCATCGCAGCGATCTCGGTAAGATCGCGGCGGGTCAACGGATACTCGCCGCTCGCTAGGCACTCGTCCGGCGACAGTTTCTGTTCAGCGACGGGCTGACTTCTCATGCGGCTTCCCTTTCTTCCTGCGGGAAGATCGCTTCGAGTTCAATGAGACAGATCATCCGGCCTTCGATCGCAAGCACACCGCGCGCGAAGCTCTTTTCGAACTCCGACGAGATGACATCCGGCGTCGGCTGGATCTTGTCGTCGGTGATCGTCAGGATGTCGGAGACGGCATCCACAAGCAGGCCGACGACCTGGCTCTTGACCTGCGCAACGATGATGACGTGACGCACGGTCGGGTCGGCCGGCGTCATGCCGAGCCGGGCCGAGAGATCGACGATCGGCAGCACCGCACCGCGAAGGTTGATGACACCGAGCACATAGGATGGCGCATGCGGCATGGATGTCGCAGGCGTCCAGCCACGGATCTCGCGCACCTGCATGATGTTTACGCAGAATTCCTGATCGCCGACGCGGAAAGCGATCAGCTCCCGTCCGTCCGTGGTCAGATTTCTTGCGGCATAGGTCATTGTCATTATCCGACTGCAGCCAGTGACATTTCAGGTTTCAGCGAATGCCCGCGCGAGGCGGCGACGATCGCGTCGACATCGAGGATGAGCGCCACGCGGCCGTCACCGAGAATGGTCGCGGCGGCGATACCCGGCACGTGGGTGTAGTTGGCCTCGAGGCTCTTGATCACCACCTGGCGCTGCCCCTGGATCGCATCGACCATCAGGGCGCGCTGGCCGCCACCTTCCGATTCGACGAGCAGGGCGACGCCTTCGACCGGGTTCGCCTGGATGGCACGGAAATTCAGGATCCGGCCGACGTCGACGAGCGGGCAGAAGGAGTTGCGGATCGAGATCAGCCGCTGGTTGGAGCCGAAGGAATGGATCGCTGCGGCTTCCGGCTGCAGTGTTTCGACGATCGCGGTCAGCGGCACGACGAGTGTCTGGTTGGCGACGGTGACCACCATGCCGTCGAGAACGGCGAGCGTCAGCGGCAGGCTCATGGTGAAGACCGAACCGTGGCCCGGCTTCGAGGAGATGTTGATGCGACCGCCGAGCGCCTGGATCGAGCGCTTGACCACGTCCATGCCGACGCCGCGGCCGGAGATGTCGGAGATCTTGTCGGCCGTCGAGAAGCCGGCGTGGAAGATAAGGTTGTCGATCTCTTCGTCCGAGAGGTTGGCGTCGGCGGCGATCAGGTCGTTGTCGATCGCCTTCTGGCGCACCTTCTCACGGTTGATGCCGGCACCGTCGTCGGCAAGCTCGATGACGATGCGGCCGGAACGGTGCTTCGCCGTCAGGCGCACCGTGCCTTCGGCGCTCTTGCCGGCGGCAAGGCGCTTCTCCGGCGTTTCGAGGCCGTGGTCGACCGCGTTGCGGATCATATGGGTCAGCGGCTCGGCGAGCTTGTCGATGACGGTCTTGTCGACTTCGGTGTTCTCGCCTTCGGTGATCAGGCGGACCGACTTGCCGGTCATGTCGGCGATTTCGCGAACGATACGCGACATACGCTGGAAGACAGGCTTCACCGGCTGGGCGCGGATCGCCATCACCGAATCCTGGATCTCGCGGGTGAGCTGCTGCAGCTCTTCGAGGCCCATGTTGATCGAGGACGTGCCGTTTGTGTCGTTCTCGACGACGCTCTGCGAGAGCATCGCCTGATTGATCACGAGTTCGCCGACAAGGTTGATCAGGCGGTCGACGCGATCGAGATCGACGCGAATGGTCGGCGTTGCAGCCGATGCAGCGGCCTGCTGGGCGGCAGCGCTCTGGGCGGCGGCGCTGGCCGCGGGAGCTGCCTTCTCAGCCGGTGCGCGGGCGGCGGACTGCGCCATCTGCAGCACGTTGCTGGCCGTGCCGGCGGCTGAAACCGCGGCGTCGCGATCCTGCTGCTGGGAGGCAAGCTGTTCTTCTTCCTCGACGACACCGACCGATACCGCCGGTTCGTCGTCAAGGATCGACAGGTCGAAGGGAACGGGCTGCATCGGCAGCTCTTCGCCCGACTGCGTCGCCTCGTCTTCGACCAGCGAAATTTCCAGGTCGCAATCCCACTCGGCGAATTCGAAAACCGTGCGGATCGCGTCCTCGCCCTTGTCGGTCTTGAGCGAGATCTTCCAGAAGAAATAGGCGCTCTCCGGGCTCAGCCGATCGAGCGTCGGCAGTGCGCCCATGTCGCAATGGATGCTCATCTCGCCAAGGCGCGAGAGGTCGCGCAGAAGCAGCGTTGCCTCGTTGCCCTTGGCGTAGAGATCGGACTTCGGCTTGAAGACGATCTCGTAGGTGGGCATTTCCATCAGCGGCGGCTCTTCAGCCGCGTCGAAGTCATCGAAGGAGAAGGCGACCGGCTGGAAGCCTTCGTCGTTGACGGGCGGCGGAGCCACGGCAGCGACGGGCTTGGCAACCGGTTCGGCCGGCGCTGCCGACGCCTGTGGAACTTCGCCGTTTGCGAGCGCCTCGAGTTCCTTGATCAGCTGGCGGCTGCGCGCCTCGTCGACGCTGCCGCCATCGCGCGCAGCGTTGGTGAGGTCGGCGAGTACGTCGGCCGACTTCAGCATCACCTTCAGAACTTCCGGTCCGGGATCGAGCCTATTGGAACGAACGCAATCAAGGGTCGTCTCGAACACGTGCGCGAAGGAGACGAGGTCGTCCAGCCCGAAGGCGCCGGCGCCACCCTTGATGGAGTGCACCGCACGGAAAACGGCATTGACCGTTTCCGGGTCGCGGTCGCCATCATTGAGCTTCAGCAGACCCGATTCCAGTTCGGCGAGTTGTTCCTCGCATTCCTGGAAGAAGATCTCTTTGATTTCGTTCATATCCATTGGAGGCTATCCCCGGACTTCAGGCCGTTACGCGCTCGATTGCATCGATGAGTTTGGTCGGGTCGAACGGCTTGACGATCCAGCCGGTTGCACCCGCCTGACGCGCGCGGTTCTTCTTCTCCGCGTCGCTTTCGGTGGTCAGTACCAGGATCGGAATGGCGCGGTAGCGATCGTTCTTGCGCACGCCTTCGATGAAGCCGAAGCCGTCGAGACGCGGCATGTTGATGTCGGTGACGATCACGTCCGGATTGGCTTCTTCCAGGACCTCAAGGCCTTCGACGCCGTCTTCGGCCTGAATCGTTTCGAAACCGGCATTGTTCAGCGTAACCAGCAGCATGTTTCGGATCGTCCGGGAGTCGTCGACCGTCAGAACTCGCTTCTTCATTTTCTCAAATCTCCTTTGCCATCAGGTGGTCGATCTCGACCCCGATGAGCTGTGTCGTTTTCTCGAAAGCGTCCGACACCTTGCTGAAGGTGAAAGACAAATGTTCCTCTTCCCAGGTCTTGGCGCCGGCCATCAGCACCTGGACACAAAGCGTCCCGACCCGCTCGACCGCGGAAGCGTCGATCACGATATCGCTGCCCTTGAGCGCGAGCAGCTTCTCGTGCAGTGCCGTTGCCTCATTCAGGTCCAAAACCGGAGCGAGGCTAAGCGTCTTCTGGGCGGTCTTCTTGCTGGCCATTCCTGTCTTCCTCGACTGCTAACTCTCTACTGCCCTTGATATCAGCGCTGCCAACCGGCGAGCTGCCGCTGCAGCCCGTCGTCAAACAACGGTGCGGCCGACTCTTCGGCAACGACGGCGGATGTGTGACGGAAGGGCTCGCGGCCGGCACGCGCCGATGCGGCCGGATGGCGACGCTCCAGGCGGAACTGGCGGATGGTCTCGCCGAGCTCGACGATGACCGTATGAAGATCGTCCGACGAACGGACGGTTTCGCCGGCCAGCGCGGCACTTGCCTCGACACCCCTGGAGATCGTGCCGATCTCGGTCGCGACGCCGCGGAGGTCGCCGACCTGCTGCTCCGCCTCGCGGGCGATGCCGGAGACGGCGGAATTGATCGACGTGACCTGCTCGACGATGCTGCTGATCGCGTCCTGGGTGCGGCCGACAATCTCGACGCCGGTCTCGACCTGCGCCTTGGTGCCGGAAACGAGCTGCTTGATTTCGCGCGCCGCTTCGCCGGAGCGCTGTGCCAGCGCACGCACTTCCTGAGCGACGACGGCAAAACCGCGACCGCTGTCGCCGGCGCGCGCCGCTTCGATGCCGGCGTTGAGCGCCAAAAGATTGGTCTGGAAGGCGATCTCGTCGATGACGCCGATGATCTGGCCAATCTTTTCGGCCGACGCCTCGATGTCGGCCATGGCGGAAATCGCCTGGCCGGCGATCTCGCCGCTGCGCTCGACGGCAATGCGGGTCTCGTTGGCCTTCGTTTCCGTGGCGCTGATCCGACCCGAACCGGTCGCCATGCGTCCGGCCATGTCGGAGAGCACGGCAAGCTGCCCGGAAAGCGCGTCGGCTTCAGCGCTCGCCTTGTCCGTGAAAGCTGTCGCGCCGTCGCGCATGCGGTCGACCAGTACCCCGGCAGCCTGGCTGCGCTGATCGGAGGCCTGAAGACTTTGCTGGATCTGTTCGAGTGCCGCGTTCAGGCTCGCCACGATCGGCTGATAGGCTTCGACCGCCGTTTCCGGCAACCGCGCGCCGAGATCACCCTGACTCACGCCTTCGGCAAAGTCGCCGAAGAGTGCCTTGACCTCCAGCTCGTCGGCGCTGCGCTGCTCGGCGAGCTGCCGCTGGTGCTGTTGGCGGAGGGCGTTGAAGCGGAGCGAAACGCCGATCTCGCTGTCGACGAAGGTCGTGCGCACCAGAGCGGCGACGAGCTCGCAAAGTTCGCGGCGGCGCGCCTTGCCCATCGGCAGGAAGGATCGCGGCCAGGCGTCTTCGATCAGTCCGACGATGAGATGTTCGAGCACGACGGCATGGCTTGCCATCTGCCAGCGCGGGTCGAGGCCCATGCGGCTTGCGGTGTCTGCGAGCACCTTGATGCGCTCGGCATAAAGCCCGTCAAAGCGTGCGTCGGTCAGCACGTTCCAGTGCGACGACTGAAGATCCTGAAGGCGGTCGATCTGGCGGTCGCTGTCGAAATGGCGGGCGGCGTCCGGATAGGTCTGGAGGCGCTGGAAGAGGTCGCGAAGCGCCTGATCAATCCGGGGAGAAAGCTTTTGCCTGTGATCGCGGACGCGGTTGCAGCTCTCGTCGTCGAGCCCGGCAAAGCGCAGGCGCTCCAGCAGGCTGCCTGCCTGGCCCTTTTTTGCCTGTTCTGACGATGCTTCCTGCCTCAACGCTGATCCCCGGTGCTGCACGTTCGGAACTTGCCTGGGGAGCATCAGGGAGAGCCACGGTCCACCGGACGTGCACGCCACATCGATGAGATCAGCCTCCGCCGAAAAGCGTCTGCTGTCGTTCATCCCGCAAGTAAATTCGGTGAAGAATGGATACCGGACCGGAACCGGTACGGCGGGGCGGCATCATGCCTTGAGGAGACTTGTGAATTATCCCATTCCGACGTGTGGGACCATGTTTATGGTTAATTCCTTGCTTGAAGGTTAACGGTCCCTCGCCTCTAATCGGAATCACTAAAATTCACAGGGTGTTTTCACGTGCCATTTTTGCGCTGCAACAAAACTGTAATAAACACGCCCGAAACCAACAGGTTCTCAATCACAAGAGTTTAGAATTGTGCTTCGACTTGCGCTCGCGTATCGAAGCGAAAGTGAAGTGGGCGCTGCATGCGCGAAGAAACCTTCGCATCACGCAAAGCGACATCATGACGATGCGCTTACAGGAAACGAACAATGATTGTTCTTGGCATTGGCGCCGCACTCACAGCAATCCTGACAATGATGGCAGTATCGATCGTGCTCAACATCGAGCACAACCGGTCGGCAAAGCGCAGCTCTGTGTTTTGATCGGGCTTTAGCCCGTCTCTTACTGACACAACCAGGCATCTCTGCGGCCGGGGACGGATGTTCTACGGCCGCTTTTCTTTGCACACATGGTCCTGCGTCGCCTTTTGCCATGCCTGCGCATAGGCGGCGAGGCTCTCCGCGATCTCGCCCGCAAGCGGCTCGACCCCGGTCCTGACCGCGGATCCCTTAACCAGACACGCAGCACCGAGGCTCGTACCCGTGATATTGTGGGGATCGGCAAAGACCGGCCGGCCCGTCGCTGCGGCGAGCATGCGCAGATAGGTCCTGTTGGAAGCAAAGGGCCCTTCGACGACGATATCGCCGCGCGCGCCGATCAGGTCGAGACAGGTGGCTGTCATCAGCGCCAGATGGAACGAGACGACGACAAAGCGTTCGGCGGGGCCAAGCTCCCGTTCGTCCGTCGTCCAGATCGCTTTTGCGGCCGGAAAGGGACCGGATCCCTCGGGAATGGACGGCAGCAGCATGTGGCCGGCCCCGGCCACGGCCTCTTCCGTTTGCGGCGACACAGGGGGCGCCCCCTCCCCCAACAGAAGCTGGAAGGCGCGGCCGCCCATGAAGCGGGCGGAGGGTACGGGATCGCCAAGCGCGTTGACGTTGATCAGCGTGTCGCGGTGTTCATCGAGCACCTTCGCCTCGGCACCGACCGCAAGCATCACCACCCAGGTGCCGGTTGAGATCACCGAGAAGGGCGAGGTACGTGTCAGGAGATGCGGCAGCAGCGAGGCGTTGGAATCGTGAATGCCGCAATAGACGGGGGTCCCTGATGCAATGCCCGTTGCCGAACAAAGCTCTGGCAGTAGCGTTCCGGCGATATCGCTCGCCTTCAACACCGGTGCGAAGAGGGGCGTCCAGCCCTGGCTTTCGACAAGAGACGAGAATGTCCCTGCCCGTGGGTTCCAGAGATCCGTGTGGCAGCCGAGCGAGGTCAGCTCGTTACAGAGCGTACCTGTCAGTCGATAGGTCCAATATTGCGCATAGGTGAGGACCGAGGCGACCCTGGCGAAGTCGTCGGGAAAGGTCTTCTGCTGCCAATAGAGCTGGGCGCCGACATTGAGGCCCATCGGCAGGCGCGCGGAGCCGGTCTCGGAAAAGGGCGGCCTGACATTATCATACTCGGCGGCGAGGCTGTCGGGACCGGCGTGCTCATAGTCCAACACCGGAAGCGCCAGGTTGCCTGATGCGTCGAGCACGACGGCGGTCGCGCCGTGGGTGGTGATCGAGATCGCCTCGAAGACGTGTTCGGCATGGAGTGACGCGAGGCTTTCGAGCAGGAAGGCCCAGAGACGCTCGACATCGAAATGCGGATAAAGACCATCAGTCAGCACCGCATTCGCCGTCTTGCGGACGGCGATCTCCTCGAAACGGTCGAGATCAACGGCTGCGACCTTGGCATTGGTCTTGCCGATATCGATAACGCCAACAACCCGCATCTTTTCAGTCCAAATGGAAAACGGTCGTCAGCGGCACCGCCACCGGTTCGTTATCGCCATGGGTTTCCATGATATCGGCCATATAGGCCCACCATTTCTGCATGATGGGATGGGACGGCAGGTCGGCCATGCGGTGATCGTCGGTCCGCCAGAGCACACCGAAAAGCAGACTGGTCTCCTCGTCCAGATGGATGGAGTAGTCGGAGACGCCGGCCTCCTTCAGCAGGGTGGCCAGTTCCGGCCAGATGGCATCGTGCCGCGCCCTGTATTCGGCGGCCATGCCTGGGTTCAGGCGCATACGGAACGCGTATTTTTCCATCGGATCCTCAATGTGCGAGACGCTGACGGGCGCGCCGCCAGAGAATGGGGAGCGCGATCACCGAGATCAGCAGCAGGCCGATGAAGATCGACATGACGATGCCCGGCACGTTGAGCAGGCCGAAACCGAAGGTCACCATACCCATGATCAGGGCGGCCAGCACGACGCCCGGGATGGTGCCGGAGCCACCGAGAATGTTGACGCCGCCGAGTACCACCATCGTTACCACCTCCAGCTCCCAGCCGAGCGCGATCGACGGGCGCGTCGAGCCGAGGCGCGAGGTCAGGCAGATCGAGGCAAGCCCGGCCATCAACCCGGTCAGGAGGAAGAGGATGAATTTGATGCGCGCAACGCGGATGCCGGAGAAGAGCGCCGCCGTCTGATTGTTGCCGATGGCATAGACCGCGCGGCCGAAATTTGTCTTGTGCAAGACGACGCCGTAGACGACCGCGAGGGAAACGAAGAGCGTGAACTCGAAGGAGAACACCCACCAGACATAGCCTTGGCCGAACCACGAGAAGCTGTCGGGATAACCGGTGAAAGCCTGGTCGCCGAGGATGATGAAGGAAAGACCGCGGAAGAGGCTCATGGTGCCGATGGTCACCACGATCGAGGGCAACCCGAGACCGGTGATCAAGAGGCCGTTGATCGCACCGCAAAGAAGCCCGACAGAGAGACCGATCACCACCAGCGCCGGCGTGTCGAAGCCAAGTTGCACGGCATAGCCCATCGCCGTCGAGGCGAGCGCGATGATCGAGGCCACCGACAGATCGATCTCGCCGGAAATGATCACCAGCGCCATGGCGAAGGCAATCATCGCCTTTTCGGTGAAGTTGAAGGTCGCGTCCGAGAGGTTCCACGGGTCGAGGAAGTAGGGCGAGGCCAGCGAGTTGCCGAGAAAGATGAGGCAGGCGACGACAAGCAGCAGGCTTTCCCAGCTCTTCAGCAGGCGCGCGCCGCGGCCTTCCAGCCGATCGGGGATATGTCGTGGGGTAAGGTGGGTCTCGGCCATCAGACAGCCTCCGCCTTTCTCAAGATGACGCGGCCCTTGCGCCGCTCGGCGCGAGCGTTGACGGCAACAGCGACAATGATGACCATGCCCGAAATCGCCAATTGGGCGAAGGGCGAGATATTGATGACCGGCAAGGCGTTCTTGATCACGCCAAGGAACAGCGCACCGAGCACCGCGCCTGCTACCGTGCCGATGCCGCCGGCGATCGATATGCCGCCGATGACGCAGGCCGCGATGATGTCGAGTTCGAAGCCGGCGGCGATGTCGACATAGGCGACGGCATAACGCGACACCCAAAGATAACCCGAGAGCCCGGCAAGCGCGCCGGATAGGCAATAGGCCGAGAAGCGGGTGCGGCCGACGTCGATGCCGGTATAGACCGCCGCGTGCGGATTGCCGCCGACCGCATAAAAGGCGCGTCCGAGCGCCGTGCGGCTCATCAGCAGGAAAACGAGCGCGATCATCACCAGCGAGAGCCAGGAGAGAACCGGAAAACCAAAGAGCTCGTCGCGCGGCAATGCCTTGAAGGCGTCGCTCATCTGGTGGGCATTGATCCACTTGCCGCCGCTCAAGAGAAAGATCAGGCCGCGATAGATGGTGAGCGTGCCGAGGGTTACGACGATCGGCGGAATGTCGAGCTTCCAGACGAGCGCGCCGTTGATCATGCCGAGCAAAGTGCCGAGCGCAACTGCCGCAAGGATGATCAGCGGGATCGGCAGGCCCGGAAAGGCGGCGTTCAGCATCGCCGCCACCATGCCCGAGAGCGCGAGGTTGGCGGCCATCGAAAGATCGATGCAGCGCGTCAGGATCACCGCCATCTGGCCAAGCGCCAGAATGATCAGGATCGACGTGTCGTTGTAGACACGCCCGAGGTTCGCGGGCGCGACGAAGGGCGGGAAACGCCAGGTGATCAGCGCCAGCAGCACGGCGATCGCACCGACCAGCAGCAGTTCGCGATTCCTGAGGATGTTTGCCATCACGCGGCCTCCTGAATGCCGGCGGCGGCACGCACCAGCTTTTCCGCCGTCAGTTCGGCGCGCTCGAAGCGCCCGGCGATCCGCCCCTCGCGCATCACGATGACGCGGTCGGACATGCCCATGATCTCCGGGATTTCCGAGGAGACCATGATGACGCTCAGGCCCTGTGCCGCCAACTCGCTCATGAAGGCGTGCACGGCGGCCTTGGAGCCGATGTCGATGCCTTTGGTCGGCTCATCGAGAATGATCACCTTCGGCTTCGTCGCCAGCCACTTGGCGATCACGACCTTCTGCTGGTTGCCGCCCGAAAGCGTGCTGACATCCTGATCGAGCGAGGCGGCGCGCAGGTCGAGGCGCGTGGTATATTCGCGGGCAAGCGCGAACTCGTTGGCAAGCTTCAGGAAGCCCGAGCGCGAGGTGCGCGACAACGACGGCAGCGTGACGTTCTGAAAGATCGGCAGGCCAATGATCGCACCCTGGCGGCCGCGCTCTTCGGGCACATAGACGATGCCAGCCCGGATCGCTTCGGACGGGCTGCGGATCACCAGCACCTCGCCATCGAGCCGGACAGCACCGGCCGATGGCCGGGTGACGCCGATCAGCGACTGCATGAACTCGGAACGGCCGGCGCCGACCAGGCCGTAGAAGCCGAGGATCTCGCCGCGGCGAAGCTCGAAGTTGATGTCCTCGAACTCGGTCGGGTGGCGGTAACCGGAGACCGTGAGCACCGGTTCGCCGATCGCCACGTCCTTCTTCGGGTAAACCGAACCGACAGCGCGGCCAACCATAAGGCGCACCAGTTCGTCCTGGCTGACATCGGCGATCAGCCCTTCGTCGACCATCGTTCCGTCGCGAAACACCGTGTAGCGGTCGGCGATGCGGAAGATTTCATCGAACTTGTGGCTGATGAAAAGGATCGCCTTGCCGTCTGCCTTCAGCCGTTCGACGAGGGCATAGAGTTCGTGGATTTCCTTGTGCGACAAGGCGGCCGTGGGCTCGTCCATGATCACCACCTGCGCATCGATCGACAGCGCGCGGGCGATCGCGACCAGATGTTTCTTGGCGATACCGAGATCGCGCAGGCGGATGGTCGGATCGAGATCGGCACCGGCGCGCGAAAGCAAGGCACGCGCATCGGCATTGAGCTTCTTCCAGTCGATCAGCCCGAAGCGATTGCGCGGGGCGTGGCCGAGGAAAATGTTCTCCGCGACCGAGAGCTCATCGAAGAGCACGGTTTCCTGATGGATCGCGGTGACGCCGGCGCGTGCGGCCGCCAGCGCCGTCGGGAAATGAACCTCCTGATCACCGACGGAGATCGTGCCCTCGTCCGGTTGGTAGATGCCGGTCAGGATCTTCACCAGCGTCGATTTCCCGGCGCCGTTTTCGCCGATCAGCGCGGTCACCGACCCCGGATAGAGCGCCAGCGAAACATCAGAGAGCGCCTTCACCCCGGGAAAGGACTTCGAGATCCCTTCGAGCGCAATGGCGGGCTTCATCCGCGATGTGAGCGTATCCTGCAGCAAGAGACAGTCCACCATTCAGTCGTTTCGATAACGCGAAGTCGTTCGGGCCTCGTATGCCCTCGTATCCGCCCGCGCGGGTTGCCCCTCACCCTAACCTTCTCCCCGCATGCGGTGAGAAGGCTCGGGCATGCCGCTCTCTTCCCTCCTCGTCGGGAAGGGGGGCAAACCGTTGCCGCTTGTCCCTTCTCCCTGCAAGCGGGGAGAAGGGACCGGCAGGCGGATGAGGGGCTTTCGCCGGATCAGAAGATCTTGGCGAATTCCTCGACATTCTTGGCATCGTAGACGAACGGGTCGGCCATCGCGCCTTCGTTGTTGTCGTCGAGCTTGACGGCACCCATGCGGCCCATCTTCAGTTCAGCACCCGGCTTGGCTTCGGCACCGTTGATCAGGTCGTAGGCGACCATCGTTGCGGAGTAGCCGAGGTCGATCGGGTTCCAGATCGCGAAAGACTTGGAGGCGCCCGACTTCACGTGGCCGGCCATTTCCGAGGGAAGGCCGAGACCGGTGACGTTGATCTGGCCGATCTTGCCGGCGTCGGTGACGGCCTGGGCGGCGGCAACGATACCGACCGAGGTCGGCGCGATGATCGCCTTCAGGTTCGGATAGGACTGAATAAGGCCCTGCGTTTCGCGATAGGACTTGTCGGCGAGGTCGTCACCATAAACGGTCGCGACGACATTGATGCCCTTGTAGTTGCCCTGGACCTTCTTCATCTCGGCGATCCAGGTGTTCTGGTTGGTCGAGGTCGCCGTTGCTGAAAGCACCGCGACATCGCCGCCCTCAGGCAGGTTGTCGGCGGCGAGCTTGATGATCATGTTGCCGATCAGCGGGCTCGACGACGGGTTCAGGTGCATCAGGCGGCCATCCTTGGCGACGCCTGAGTCCCAGGAGATGACCTTGATGCCGCGATCCATCGCCTTCTTCAGCGCCGGAACGAGGGCGTCGGTGTCGTTGGCGGAAACGGCGATGGCGTCAACCTTCTGGGCGATCAACGAGTTGATCACCTCGATCTGGCCTTCGGCGGTCGTCGTCGTCGGGCCGGTATAGATCACCTCGACGTCGCCCAGCTCCTTGGCGGCTTCCTGCGCGCCCTTGTTGGCGGCTTCGAAGAAGCCGATGCCGAGCGCCTTGACCACGAGCGCGATCTTCTTGTTTTCCGCATGCGCGGCATTGGCCATCAGCGCCAGCGAAACGGCGGCCGTGACCATCAGTGACTTCAGGATTTTCATGCTCATTTCCTCCCAATGACCGGCACGCGACAAGCGTCACCGGCGCGATTTCCTCCATTGGCGATGCCCCGGCCCCTCCGGCCGTGAGCGTCACCTTCCCCTCTCCTCGCCCACCCCTCAGGCGGACGAGGACATGTTCTCCGCATCTGTGCCGGCTCTCGAGCTGGCAACGACCAGCCGCACACCGGCATTTTCAAGCATCGCGGCATGCCTGTCCTCGATGCCCGAATCCGTAATGACAGTGGCGATCCGCTTCAGCCCGCAAAGGATGAGGCTCGACCGCTTGTGAAACTTCGAGGAGTCCACCAGCACGACGAGTTCGTCGGCCTGGTCGATCAGTTTCTGCTCCGCCTGGATCAACAGCGGATCCGCCTCCATCAGGCCGAGCGGGCCTAAGCCCTGTGCCCCCATGAACATGCGGCGCGCATAGAAATTGCGCGTCACGTCATTGTCGAAGGGGCTGAGGATGATGTTCTGCTCGCGGTAGATCGTGCCGCCCGACAGCATCACCGTGTTCTTCGAATGCTTCAAAAGATGCTCGGCGATCGGGAAGGAATTGGTGAAAACCTGCATTCGCCGATTGCTGAGGAAATGCACCATCTGAAAGGTCGTGGTGCCGCCATTGATGATGATCGGCTCGCCATCCTCGCAGAGCGCCACCGCCTCCTTGGCGATCGCCTGCTTTTCGCGGGCGTGCAGGCCCTCGTTGACCTTGAACGGACGACCGGCAAGGCCGACGAATTGTGGCGGATTGATCGCCTCGGCGCCGCCGCGCACCCGTCGCAGCTTCTTCTGCACGTGGAGGGCTGCAATATCGCGCCGGATCGTCGCCTCGGAACTGTCGGTCAGATCGACCAGTTCCTGGACGGTGACGACGGGTTTTTCCTGAACCGCCGACTGAATGATCCGGTGTCTTTCTTTCTCGTGCATGCGTTCCTCCGATGGCGTTCATGCTTCCATCACGATCGACCATTGTCAATCACAAACAATCATATTTTTTCATTGTGCATCGCGGCATGCGCGAACTTGATCGTTTTTGATTGACTTTAACGCTCAAGTCCTGTGATCTGATGCCAACCACATCTCTGCGCGGTCGCCAAGCCGCGCGATATCAGACCGGGAGGAAATTCGAGATGCTCGACAAGCAGCAGGGTGCGCGACTTGCAAACCTTTGGGACGAGGCAAAGGCTGCCGGCATGAGCGAATCCGAGCGCCTGCTCTATCGCTCCAACCTGCTCGGCTCCGACAAGCGCATCACCAATTACGGCGGCGGTAATACCTCGGCCAAGGTGATGGAGAAGGATCCGCTTGGGGGCGGCACGGTCGAGGTGCTCTGGGTCAAGGGTTCGGGCGGCGACGTCGGAACGATCAAGCTCGACGGTTTTGCCACTCTCTACATGGAAAAGCTCAACGCGCTGAAGTCGATTTATCGCGGTGTCGCGTTCGAAGACGAGATGGTCGGCTACCTGCCGCACTGCACTTTCAACCTCAATCCACGAGCCGCCTCGATCGACACGCCGCTGCATGCCTACGTGCCGAAGAAGCATGTCGACCACATGCATCCCGACGCAATCATCGCGATTGCCGCGGCCAAGAACAGCCGCGAGCTGACGGCAAAGATCTTCGGCGACGACATCGGCTGGCTGCCGTGGAAACGCCCGGGCTACGAGCTCGGCCTGTGGCTGGAAAAGTTCTGCCTGGAAAACCCGCGCGCACGCGGTGTGGTGCTTGAAAGCCATGGCCTCTTCACCTGGGGCGACACGGCGAAAGAAGCCTACGAGACGACGGTCGAGATCATCAACAAGGCGATCGCCTGGTTCGAGGCCGAGAACACCAAGCCTGCTTTTGGCGGCGCGGTGAAGCCGGCGCTCGACGCGGCCGCCCGCGCCGACGTCGCCCGCAAGCTGATGCCGGTCATCCGCGGGCTGATCAGCGCCGACGAGAAGAAGGTCGGCCATTTCGACGACAGCCAGGCCGTGCTCGATTTCGTCACGTCGAAGGATCTGAAGCCGCTGGCCGCTCTTGGCACCAGCTGCCCCGACCATTTCCTGCGCACCAAGATCCGGCCGCTGGTGGTCGATTTCGATCCGGCCAGTCCCGATGTCGACAAGACGCTGGCAGCGCTGCCCGAAGCGATCGCCGCCTATCGCGCCGACTATGCGGCCTACTACGAGCGCTGCAAGCACGAAGACAGCCCCGCCATGCGCGACCCGAACGCGGTCGTCTATCTCGTGCCCGGCGTCGGTATGATCACCTTTGCCAAGGACAAGTCTACCGCCCGCATCTCCGGCGAGTTCTACGTCAACGCCATCAACGTCATGCGCGGCGCCTCCGGCGTTTCCACCTATGTCGGCCTGCCGGAACAGGAAGCCTTCGACATCGAATACTGGCTGCTGGAGGAAGCAAAGCTGCAGCGCATGCCGAAGCCGAAGAGCCTCGCCGGCCGCATTGCGCTCGTTACCGGCGGCGCCGGCGGTATCGGCAAGGCGACGGCCAACCGGCTGATGCAGGAAGGCGCCTGCGTCGTGCTCGCCGATATCGATGAGACCGCGCTTGCGGCGGCCGAAGGCGAACTGTCCAAGCGCTACGGCAAGGATTTCGTCCGCTCCGTCAGCATGAACGTCACCAGCGAAGCTGCGGTCGAGGGCGGTTTTGCCGACGCTCTGCTCGCCTTCGGCGGCCTCGATATCCTGGTCTCCAATGCCGGCCTCGCCTCGTCAGCCGCCATCGAAGACACGACGCTGGCGCTCTGGACCAAGAACATCGACATCCTGACGACCGGCTACTTCCTCGTCTCGCGTGAAGCCTTCCGCATCTTCCGCCAGCAGAAGGCCGGCGGCAACGTCGTCTTCGTCGCCTCCAAGAACGGTCTTGCCGCCTCCCCCGGCGCATCTGCCTATTGCACCGCCAAGGCGGCCGAAATCCACCTCGCCCGCTGCCTGGCGCTCGAAGGGGCTGGCGCGCAGATCCGCGTCAACGTCGTGAACCCCGACGCGGTGTTGCGCGGCTCGAAGATCTGGACTGGCGAGTGGAAGGAACAGCGCGCCGCCGCCTACAAGATGGATGTGGACGACCTCGAGGCGCATTATCGCGAGCGCTCGATGCTGAAGCTCAGCGTCTTCCCCGAGGATATCGCCGAGGCGATCTATTTCCTCGCCTCCGACATGTCGGCGAAATCGACCGGCAACATCATCAATGTCGACGCGGGCAACGCCCAGTCCTTCACCCGCTGATCGAGGAGAGTTTCATGACGACCACCATGATCAGCCAGGCGACCGTCGAGGCCGAGAACGAAAGCCGGCTCACCGCACTTCGCCGGGATTATGAGAGCCTCGGCGAAAGGCTCAGCCGGCGCGGCATCGCGATCGACGAGATCAAACGGAAGGTCGCCGCCTACGGTGTTGCCGTCCCTTCCTGGGGTGTCGGCACCGGCGGCACGCGCTTTGCCCGCTTCCCCGGCAAGGGCGAACCGCGCAACATCTTCGACAGGCTCGAGGATTGCGCGGTCATCCAGCAGTTGACCCGGGCGACGCCGACCGTCTCGCTGCATATCCCCTGGGACAAGGTGAGCGACATTTCCAAACTAAAAGAGAAGGGCACGTCGCTCGGCCTCGGTTTCGATGCGATGAACTCCAACACCTTCTCAGACGCGCCGGGCCAGGAACATTCCTACAAGTTCGGCTCGCTGTCGCATGCCGACGCCGCCACGCGCGCTCAAGCGGTGGAGCACAATCTCGAATGCATCGAGATCGGCCAGCAGCTTGGGTCCAAGGCGCTGACGGTCTGGGTCGGCGACGGCTCCAACTTCCCCGGCCAAAGCAATTTCACCCGTGCTTTCGAGCGTTATCTCGACGCGATGAAATCGGTCTACGCGGCGCTGCCGGATGACTGGCGCGTTTACACCGAACACAAGATGTTCGAGCCGGCCTTCTATTCGACCGTCGTCCAGGACTGGGGCAGCAACTACCTGATCGCCCAGGAGCTCGGCCCCAAGGCCTTCTGCCTCGTCGACCTTGGCCACCATGCGCCGAACGTCAACATCGAGATGATCGTCGCCCGCCTCATCCAGTTCGGCAAGCTCGGCGGCTTCCACTTCAACGATTCGAAGTATGGTGACGACGATCTCGACACCGGTTCGATCGATCCCTACCGGCTGTTCCTCGTCTTCAACGAACTCGTCGATGCGGAGACCCGCAAGGCCAAGGGGTTCGAGCCGGCGCACATGCTCGACCAGAGCCACAACGTCACCGACCCGATCGAAAGCCTGATGACGAGTGCCACCGAGGTCTGCCGCGCCTATGCCCAGGCGCTGATTGTCGACCGCCAGGCGCTCGCGGGCTACCAGGACGACAACGACGCGCTGATGGCGAGCGAGACGCTGAAGGTAGCCTTCCGCACCGACGTCGAGCCTATTCTCGCGATGGCGCGTCTCGAAAGCGGCGGTGCAATCGCACCTGTCGCGGCCTATCGCAAGAGCGGTTACCGCGCGAAAGTCGCGGCTGAGCGCCCGGCCGTTGCCGGCGGCGGGGGCGGTATCGTCTGACACTGAAACGAGCCGCGCCGGGCTGCCATTTGAGGCCCGGCGCCGCATCCCACGCTCGACAGCTCAAAAAATCGCTGCGCGATGAAATTGCCCCCTATCTGATTTCAATTCCTGATCTATCTTTCCCTTGGAGATTCAACGGAAAGGGACCCGTTCATGGGCATTGAAAGCATTCTCGTCTTCCTGATCGTCGGCGCGGTCGCCGGCTGGCTCGCCGGCCTCATTGTCAAGGGCGGCGGTTTCGGCCTCATCGGCAATATGGTCGTCGGCATCATCGGCGCCTTCATCGCCGGCTTCCTCTTTCCGGCGATCGGCATCAGCCTCGGCACCGGCATCCTTTCAGCGATCCTGCACGCGACGATCGGTGCCGTCATCCTTCTGGTGCTGATCCGCATCGTCAAACAGGCCTGACCCATCGCCGGCCGCAGTACCCTTCGCGCCCGGGATATCCCCGGCCGTTCCATCTGGACGCGCGAAGGGGGCTGTAGCACTGTGATCTGCTGGACGGGACATCGCACATAGCCAGACGGAGGCGAGCATGAACGCTCTTTACACCGACAAGATCGAAACGGCGCTCAAGTCGTTCATTGCGGATCACCCGGGAATGCAGACACGGGATCAGGCGATCATCGCGATCCTCGAAAACTGGTTCACCAATCACGGCTACCTGCCACCGCAGCAGGAAGGTCTGCGCCCGGAAGACCTTGACGCTTCCAACGACGATTGAGAGATTTGCGCGCCCGGCACGAAGGACCCTAGCGCTCCTTGCGCCGCGGCGGCCGCCCCTTGCCTTTTCAATAACGTGAACTGTTCGCCATGAGCCTGACCTCCGTCAAAGACTTCTTCTCCCAGCACGCCCCAGATATCGACGTCATCGAGCTACAACAAAGCACCGCCACGGTTGCTCTTGCGGCCGAGGGCCACGGCGTCGAGCCCGCCCAGATCGCCAAGACGCTGGCGCTTCGCGTCGGCGACGACGTGATCCTGATCGTCACGCGTGGCGACGCCCGCCTCGACAACAAGAAGTACAAGGCCCGCTTCGGCACAAAGGCGCGCATGCTTGGGTTCGACGAGGTGGAAGCCGAGACCGGCCACCCGGTCGGCGGCGTCTGCCCCTTCGGTCTCGCCAAGCCGCACAGCATCTATTGCGACCTGTCGCTCAAGGCCTACGACATCGTCGTGCCGGCCGCCGGTGCCACCAATGCGGCTGTGCACATCAGCCCGACCCGCATCGCCGAGCTGACCGGCGCCGAGTGGATCGACGTATCGGAAGCGTAGTTTGCCGTTGCGGATACGGGGCATGCCTTGGAATGGCCACAAAGCTTAACTGAAACCGCAAGCGCGCGCCCGGCAGTGATTTGCCGGGTTGGTCCTTTCCGTTCCCAGGAGTCCGTCAAGCATGAAGCTACTCGCGTACCCGCTCGTCTTCGCCGCCACATTCTCCCCGGCGCTGGCGATGGATCAGTCCCTGGTACGTCAGTTCGAGAAGCTCGACCCCCAGACCCGCCTGGAGCAGCGCTGCGACACCGAAGCGATGGAGCGCATCAACGCCGACAAGTCGAGCTTCAAACCGGACAAGGTGATTGCCTATACTTTCGCCGAACCGGTCGTGAAGGAAGACAAGATGAAGGCGCCGGGCGCTGTGTTCCGCAGCAAGGGCGAATGGTACAAGCTGAAGTTCAAGTGCCGCACCGACGCCGAGCACCTGGATGTCCTGTCCTTCGAATACAAGATCGGTGAGCTTGTGCCGCACGAGAGCTGGGACGAATTCTACCTTTATCCCTGACAGGCGTCGAAGGACGCGGTGGCCTTGAGGGCAGAGAGCCCTAGAGGATGGCCACGAGAAAGAGCAGGGAGCCGAACGAGAGCGCGGCCATGATGCTCATCAGCATTTTCATCATGTGCTCTGCCATATCGTACACCCTTACCTCGGCTCCATCGGAACGAACGCGACGGCGTATCCCGTCCGGCAGCTCCGGTCCGTCGCACAAGGGGCGGCGTGAGCCTGATCCGAGAGTGCGCCAGCATGGTTAACAAAGCGTTAACTGCGCTCGACCGGCGCCGAGAGGGGGCCGACATCGCCTATCCAAGACAAGGCTCACACAAGATCGAAGCGGAATAAGGAATGTGCAGGGGGCGTTCCCTGTATGCGCGGGACACCTGCGCCGTGCGGGCAGCGCCAGGGCTGGCGATGCGGGCAACGGCAACGTCCGAAGAGACTGGAAACCGCGCGAGAAAAGCACCATGGAGAGGCGCGTGAGCCAGGTTAAGCTGAGCATTTGCATTCCAACCTACAATCGCGCAGCCTTTCTCGAGAAGTCGCTCGCCTATTTCGTCGACCTTTACCAATTCTCCTATAAGTACGAGATCATCATCTCCGACAACGCGTCTACGGACGACACGCGCGACGTGGCCGAGCGTTTCATCGCCAAGGGCCTGCCGATCCGCTACCTCAGGCAGGCGGAAAACTACGGTTCCGGCGCCAACGTCGTCAGCGCCTTCAGCCGCGCGACCGGCGAATATGTGCTCTATCTCGCCGACGACGACATCCTGATCAACGAAGGCATGCGCGAGGCGATCCGCTACCTGGATCTCAATCCGGAAGTCACCGCTTGCTACGCGCCCTGGTACACGCATGACGAAGTCGAGGAGCGCGATGATCCGCCGTTCTACATCGTCGACAAGGACACGAAGTTCAAGAAGCGCGCTTCAGAGGAAGTGTTCGACTTCCTCTGCGAGCGACACGTGTTTCCGGAAATCGGCATCTACCGGGCGTCGGCACTACGGTCGGCCTGGGTGCCCAGGAACTTCGCCTACTGGGCCTTCGCCTATCTCGCCCATTTTCTGGAGCAGGGCGCCGTCGCCTTCCTGAGAAAGCCGTTCTACCGACAGGTCACCCGTTCGAAGATTGCTCGCGACCGGCCGCAAGCCGGCCATGCCGACGTGCTCACCGCCTGGGACAGCTACCGCGGCGGCCTTGAATATTTCCTCTATTCCGGTGCCAAGCGCGGCGCGGTGCGGCTAACACCGGAGCGCCGGGCCTATCTCGATGCGCAGGTGAGGGATTTCACCATGCTGCGCATGACGGTCGCCCTGCGCATGTGGCTCGCGAAGAAGGACTACATCCGCGCCTATGAGCTTTATACCCGCCTGATGCTCGGCGGCTTCGAACACCATCCCGAACTGCAGCGATCAAAGGGCGTTCTGCCGCTCATGGTCGCCCTGCAGACGGTGATGTGGCACACGAACGCGGTCGCCGAGATCGATCGTCTGGTGCTGCACGGCGTCGAAGACCATGGTGCGATCGAAGAGCTGTTGCGTGACCTTGGCCTGCGCTCCCATATCGCCGTCGTTCCCGGTACAACGGAACTCACGCCGGACGAAATTGCCCGCACTGCCGTCTTCGTCACGGCCGACAGCGATCGCAAGCACTATCTTCGCAAGGGGCACCTGCCGAACCTAGTGGTCAGCGAAAGCGACATCCTCAACCACGTTCTGCTTTAAAATATAAAAGGGCGCCGCTGGCGCCCTCGTTTGTTTCGCAGGTTATGCCGGGTAGCGCGACGGGCAAAAAGGCCGCTTGACCACGCACGCCCCACGGATACCGCATTACTTGCGCATGATGCCCTTGTAATAGGCGCCGTTGCGCGGCGGTGGGCGGTTCACGACCTTGGCCTCAGGGTTGTACTTCTCGCTCTTGTGGCCTTCGTTGATGGGCGTTGTCGATACGCCCTTGTAGTAGCTTCCGCCGGCAAATGCCGGAGCAACGCCGACCACGGCGACCGTCGCAGTCACCAAAGCTGCCAGAGAGAGTGTCGCAAGTTTACGCATGTCTAATCCTCGTTGACCCGGCCGCGCCCCCGTTTTTTCCGGACGTCGCGGCCTAAATTGTGCGGCGACGAACTGCGCCGCTCAGGTCCTCCCGGGCGCCAGAATAGGCAGAAGCTGCGACACGCCTGTAACGCAGGTGACAGCCGAGGAGTCTCGGCTGGGTTAAGTTCCGGGGTCAGTCGAAGCCAGGTCGGCAGAGCCGACGATATTTTCCCCTCTTAATCGCGCCCTCCAAATCCACCTCTGCGGCTTGTCTCAGCGGAAGAGCTGCAGGATGTTCTGAGCGTTGGAGTTGGCGATCTGCAAAGCCTGAATGCCGAGCTGCTCCTGCGACTGCAAGGCCTTCAGCCGCGTCGATGTCTCGTTCATGTCGGCATCCACCAGGCGCCCGACCCCCTTGTCGATCGTCGCCATCAGCGTTTGAGCGAAGGTCGTTTGCATGTCGATGCGCGACAGCAGCGAACCGAGCGCCGCTGCACCGTCGATGGTCCGCTGCAGGACGACTTCGATGTAGTGGAGATAGGAATCGACCGATTGCGGGTTGGCCGCGATATCGACGTCAAGGAAGTTTCTGCGGGCGATCGGTTCGATGTTCACGTCAATGTTGGTGAAGCCGATAAAGGTTCCGGCACCGGATTTCCGATCGACGGCCGGATCGGACTTTATCAGGATGCCGCCTGAGCCGTTGTTCTGAATGATGGTGTTCGGCCGGGTGATGAGCGACTGAAGCACCGTCACCATCTCGTCGACCGTTTCGATCTTGCCGGTATCCTTGCCCAGCAGCGCGTTCACCTGATTGCGGTCGAAGGAATGGGTGCTGGGAGCTTCGCCGTTCACCGAAAAATTGAAGGATACGACGACGTCTTTGTAGACCTCGAACTGCTCGAACGTCAGCGTCATCTCCGATCCGCGCTCGCCGAAATCCGAGTTTTCAACGAGACCAGCTCCGCCGCCGCTCGACGTGCTGACGACCAGATTGGCGACCTCGACATAGGACCCGTCGAGGCCGGAATTCTGCTGTGTCATGAAGCCGATTTGATTGATAATGGGGGCGTAAGGCTCATAGGGGTGTCTATATGTCTTGACCGTGGCGCCGGCCCCCGCCTGCTTGACCGCGTGGTCGAGCACTGCTGCATATTGCGTGTAGTCCGATATCACGCCGTTGGCAGCGGCGCCGAGCACCGTATCGACGGTGGTGCGATCGACGGTGACCGAGGTCGTCTTTCCGGCGTGTAGCGGCAGCGAGAGACCTTGAGAGCTGCTGTCCTTGTCGACGATGACGTCAAACGTGATCTTGTCGCCCGCGTTCGAAAAACTGAGCGGCCCCGTGAAATGGAACACGAATTCGCCAGCCTGGCCCGCCCGGTTGTTGTAGTTGCTGTTGGTGGTGTAGCCGTCGACATCGACCGAGGTCACGAAGCGGATCCCGCCGACGGTCCTCAGATCCCGCGTGTCGGCCTGCAGGATGCCGCCGCCGGTGCTGTTGAACAGCGAGGAGTCCCGCAGGAAAAAGTCGGCCGTGTTCAGCGACACGCCGTTTCGGGCGTCTCTCGAAAACGAGGAGGCGACGGACGTGCGATTCAGATCGCTGTCATAGATGTCGGAGACATTGGTTCTCAGCCAGTTCTGTCCGCTGAAGCTCGCCGAATCCACGATGCTCAGGATCTGCTGCTTGAGCTGGTCGAGCTCCTTCTGGAGCTTGCCCTTGTCGACGCCGGGCTCCCTCGCCGTCACCAGCCTGGCCTTGAACTCGCTGAGAATACCGGTAACGGCATCCATCGCCGCATAGGCCGTCTCGACCTTGGCCGCTCCCAGCCCGAGCGCGTCCTGGACCGCAGACACGGCCTTGGCGTCGGAGCGCATGGTTGTCGAGATCGACCAATAGGCGGCGTTGTCGGCCGCCGTCTGAATTCTCAGGCCCGAGTTCAGTTGCCCGCGGACCTGAGCCATGTCGGAGTTAATCGTACGCAGAGTCTGGAGCGCAGAAATCGCTCCAGCGTTCGTGAGAATGCTGACCATATTAGTGACATCTTAAAATTGAAAAATGCCCTTCATGGGCCGCTGTGATTGTGGCGATACAACCAAATACGTGGTTAACACCGACTTAAGAAACCTCGCCTCGGGGCGCAAATATTGCGTCAGCCCTTCCGATGGTTGGCAATAATTGCGCCCTTGCTCCTCGCCCTGCAGGCGGGGTCAGGCACGCTCGGCCGCCAGCGGCACCGGTTGGGTTACGGGGAACAAGGCTTTCAGGGCGTCGAAGTGCTTTTCCACCAGATGCCAGGAAATCGTCGCGACGATGACCGTGATGGTGCTCATGATGAGGAACGTCATCGGCCCCGCCCTGTAGAGCGCCGGCCACTGTTCGGCGACCAGCCACCAGAGCGCCATGTGGTACACATAGGTCGCGTAACTGACGCGGCTGAGGAAGCGCGTGACGGGGTTTGCCAGGAGATAGGCCGACACGCCCTTGTATCCGATGTAGGAACTCAGAACGATCGAGGCCAGCGCGTAGATGCAAAGCAACTTATAGGTTTCCGAATGGCCGAACTTGAAACCGACGAAGAGAGGCGACGCGATGATCGCGACAGACGCGAGGTTGTTGAGCTTGCTCGTCAGAACCGCCCGCACATCGGCATTGTCCTTGACCAGCGCCAGGATCGCCCCTGCCGCCACCGGGTCAAAGGCAAGAACGATGTTTGACCAGGCGAGAAGACCGAGCTCGTCGCTATAGGTTCGGGCGATCACCGACATCGTGAAGATGAGGACATAGGCCACGAAAATATGCCGCCGGCTCAGGAAGATGATGATCAGCGGAGCGGTAAGGTAGAACTGCTCGACGATGTTGAGGCTCCAGAGATGCGCGGCAACCCAGGGCTCCCAGTCCTGGGTGATGGCGAAATACAGGCTCGACATCTGAAACGTGTGCCACGCCAGGCTGTTGCGTATGCCATCCATGTTGAACAGTGCCGCCACGAACAGCATCAGGAACAGCGCCGGGAGCAGGCGAAGCGAGCGGCGAATGTAGAAATTGGTGACGTTGATCGTTGCCTGGGTGTCTTTTGCCGACAGCAGGATCACCCCGATCAAGAAGCCGCTGATGATGAAGAAGAGTGAAACTCGAACAGATTCAAGTGTGGGATGCTCGTTCCAGTAATGAACGTACAATACCCCCGTCATGGCGATCACGCGAAGCCCGTCAATTTGCTCCCGCCTGTCGCCGCGCGCTCCCGTCGCAGCCATTCCTTTGTCCCCGCAGGATCTATTACTTAAATTATTTCTACTTAAGAATATCCTTGGAGATTACGCCGCTTCCGCGCACTTGTGAAGAGGAGCGATGTTCTTGACCGATCGGCGACGATACCTCGCGCGCCTGCCCGAAAACAGAAAGGCCACGGGCGCGGCGTGCCCGTGGCCTTTCCAACGTTTAGAAGCAACCCTTAGGCTTCCTTGAAGACCTCGTCGCGGTTTCGCCGCATCGACGGCGAGATGGCGATCACAAGCGCCATGACGGCGATCGCCAGCAGAATTGCCGACAGCGGCGATTGCAGGAAGGTCAGCGGGCTGCCGCCGGAGATAATCAGCGACTGGCGCAGCTTCTCCTCTAGCAAGCGGCCCAGCACGAAGCCTAGCGCCAGCGGCGCAGGCTCGAATTCGAGCTTGTAGAGGGCGTAGCCGATGATCCCGAACAGGGCGGCCATCATTACCTGGGCCGCATCGTTGGCGATCGAGTAGAGGCCGATGCAGCAGAAGCAGACGATGGCCGGAAACAGGAGGCGATAGGGCACGCGCAGCAGCTTCACCCACAGACCGATCAGCGGCAGGTTGATGATGACCAGCATGAGGTTGCCGATCCACATCGAGGCGATGAGCCCCCAGAACAGTTCCGGATTGCGCTCGATCACCTGTGGCCCGGGCACGATGCCCTGGATCATCATCGCGCCCACCATCAGCGCCATCACCGCATTCGGCGGCAGGCCGAGGGTGAGAAGCGGGATGAACGAGGTCTGCGCGCCGGCATTGTTGGCGCTTTCCGGGCCGGCGACGGCCGCCGGTGCGCCATGCCCGAAGTCCTGCGGCCGCTTCGACATACGCTTTTCCACCGCATAGCTGGCAAAGGGGCCGAGGATCGCGCCGTTGCCCGGCAGAACGCCAAGGACAGAGCCGAGGAAGGTGCCGCGCAGGATCGGCGGGAAGTTATCCTTCAGCTCCTTCAGCGTCGGCCACAGGCGGCCGATGCGGCTGCGCACGACATCGCGGGATTCCGGATCGGCAAGGTTCTTGAAGATCTCGCCGAAGCCGAAGATGCCCATGGCCAGCACGACGAATTCGATGCCGTCCTGGAGCATTTCAAGGCCGAAGGTCATGCGCTCGCGACCCGTTTCCATATCGGCGCCGACACAGGAGAGCAGCACGCCGATGAGGATCATCGAAACCGCCTTCAGAAGCGAACCGTGCGCCAGCACGACGGCAAAAACGAGGCCCATGATCATCAGCGAAAAATACTCGGTCGGGCCGAAGAGAAGGCCCATGCGCGTCATCGGAACGCCGAGAGCGGCAATCACGATGGTGGCAACCGTGCCGGCAAAGAACGAACCGATCGCCGCCAGGCCGAGCGCAAGCCCCGCCTGGCCCTTCTGGGCCATCTTGTGGCCGTCGATGGCGGTGACGACCGCGGTCGCTTCCCCGGGAATGTTGACGAGGATCGCCGTGGTCGAGCCGCCGTACTGGGCGCCGTAATAGATGCCGGCGAGCATGATCAGCGAGCCGGTCGGATCGAGCGAGAGGGTGACCGGCAGCAGGATCGCGATTGTGGCAACCGGGCCGACGCCGGGCAACACGCCCACCAGCGTGCCGATGAGACAGCCGATGAAGCAGAGCGCGATGTTCTGCAGGGTGAACGCCACGGTCATGCCGAGGCCGAGATTGATAAAGACGTCCAGCATCTCAGTATCCTAGAAGCCAGGGCGCAACGGGAACCGAAAGCCCGAGCGCATAGCGAAAGAGGCCGATGCAGAAGGCTGTTAGCACGGCGGCAAAGACAAGAAGTTCGCCAAGGCGCGCATCGCGCGCGGCCAGGCCGGAAGCGACGACCGCCAGCGGACAGGCGATCGAGAGGCCGAGACCAGGAATGGTAACCGGACCGAGATGATAGCCACGCACCGTAACGGCAAAGAGAACGACGCCGAGGATGACGGGGATCGTCTCGCGGATCGCCCAGCGGCCGGTCGAAGGCCCCGGATCCTTTCGGCTCAGCACCAGTTGCAGGAGCCCGAGCCCCAGGATGACGAGGGAAAGCAGCCGCGGCATCAGCCCCGAGCCGACGCCTTCCGAGGTCATGAAGGGCAGATCGGAGCCGGCCCACAGGCCAAGCCCGCCGAGGCCGACCAGCACGATGCCGGCAAGCCTCTCCCGGCCGAGCCCTCCCGCGGAGGGCTCGGTTTCAGTGTTCGTGGACGTGGCTTCCATCTTACTCGACCTTGATGTCGGCCGCTTTCACCACGTCGCCCCAGCGCGCGCGCTCCTTGGCCATGAAATCGGCAAAGGCCTGGGGGCCCATGGAGGACGGCACGGCGCCGTCGTTCTTCAGCTTGTCGAGCACGTCGGCATCGCTGAGCGTCTCGGTCGTCGCCGCCTCGAGCTTCGACTTTACGTCCGCCGGCATGCCCTTCGGACCGACGAGGCCATACCAGGCCGAGGCCGTGTAGCCCGGAACGCCGGCTTCAATGGCGGTCGGCACATCCGGCAGGCTCGCAAAGCGCTTGTCGCCGGTGACGGCAAGCGCCTTCAGCGTGCCGCTCTCGATCAGCCCGATCGCCGAGGGAATGGTGGTGACCATGAAGTCAATGTGGCCGCCGACGAGGTCGTTCACCGCCGGGCCTGCGCCCTTGTAAGGAACGTGCCTGACCTTGATGCCGGCGGTCTGGCCGAGCAGCAGCGCGCCGAGATGGCTGGCCGAGGCGTTGCCGGCCGAACCATAGACCAGTTCGCCGGACTTGGCCGCCTCGACCAGTTCGCCGAGCGTGTTGACCTTGAGTGATGGTCCGACAACGACGACGAGGGACGCATCCGCGATCATCGCGATCGGATCGAGGTCCGTGCCCGGATCGGCCTTCAGCTTGAAGATATGCGGGTTGACGACCATCGGGCCCTGATTGCCGATCAGCAGGGTGTAGCCGTCGGGATCAGCCGCAGCGGCGACTTCGGTTCCAAGGTTGGCGGCGGCACCCGGCCGGTTTTCGACGATGACGCGACCGCCGAGCGCCTTTTCAAGCCGCGCGGCAAAGACGCGGGCGATGGCATCTGTGCCGCCGCCGGCGGCATAGGAAACCACCAGCGTGATCGGCTTGGACGGATAGGCTTCCTGCGCCATCACAGGGGCTGCGACCGACATGGTCATGGCGGCCCCGCACAGGGCCAGGGCGACGCGACGGGTAAATTTCATGGGCATTTTGTTCTCCTCCCAGTTCGTTAATGCATTCGCGACACGTTGCTCTGCAAGACCCTAAGCGTCTTTGCGAACAAGAGCCGCACCTTCAAACAGCCGACGCGTGGTGCGCATCACAGACACAGTCGGGCTATTGTCTCCTATGGCCTTCTCGACCCTTACCCGCAGTTCACCGGTCGGGTGCTCGAAGGCGAGCGTCGCCGGCAGCGAAAGCTCCGGAAAACGCCGACCCACCAGGCCGGTCGGGATCGTTGCCGCCAAACCGAGGCTTACGGCACCGGTCGTTGCAAGCGCGGTGTGGCAATTGGCGGGCGTGAAATAGCGTACGGCCAGATCGCCGCCGTTCGCGGGCGCCCCGATCAGCACCGGCTTCGGCAGAACCGACTGGCTGACATCCCCCATCCCCATCAGCCTTCCGGCCTCCCGCCGGATTTCCTCGAGCCGGGCCATGAAATCCGTATCGGCGTCGAAAGCTGCAGCGGGCTCCGAGCCGCTGTAGCCCATATCCTCCGCGGTGATGATCACCACCGGCGTTGCGCCGTCCAGCAGCGTCACTTCAAGACCGAGAATGACATCGGTCGCCTTGCCGCTCGGCAGCAGTCGGCCGGTCTTGGCGCCGATCGCATCGCGAAAGGCCAGATAGACAGGGGCGGCCTTGCCCGGCACGCCGTCGATGGCGGCCTCTCCCTGATAGGCGATCGCGCCGCCGGGGGTCTGAATGCGGGCGTCGATGATCTTGCCGGTGTTGACGTTGTGAACCTTGATGACCGTTTCGTCGCCGGTCGGCAGAACCAGGCCGGCCTCGATGGCGAAAGGGCCGACGGCCGAGAGCATGTTGCCGCAGTTCGGCGCCGTATCGACGCTGCGCTCCAGCACCTTCACCTGGGCGAAGAGATAATCGACATCAGCTTCCGGACGGCTCGACGGACCGACGATCGCGACCTTGCTCGTCAGCGAGTTGCCGCCGCCGAGACCGTCGATCTGCAGCGGGTGGCCGGAGCCCATGATTTCGATCAGCAGGCGGTCGCGCTCGACGGGATCAGCCGGAAGATCGCGAGACAGAAAAAACGGTCCCTTCGACGTTCCGCCGCGCATCATCACGCAGGGTATCCTGATCAAGTCATCCATTCCGCATGCTCCTTCGAACCGGCCGCAACCGGCTGATCGGAGGGATCTCACGGATCAAATCTGTTGTGAAATGCAAAGAATGGCGTAATTATTCCGATATGCGCAATAATTTCGAATTCCTCGACCTCAAGGCTTTTCTCGCCGTACTCGACCTCGGCTCGTTCAACGAAGCTGCCCGCCAGCTCAATCTTTCACAACCTGCGCTTTCACGGCGGATCAAGGGCTTTGAAGCCTCCGTCGGCG
Organism: Ensifer sp. EB106-05-01-XG146; assembly: GCF_058791875.1. NCBI lineage: Bacteria > Pseudomonadati > Pseudomonadota > Alphaproteobacteria > Hyphomicrobiales > Rhizobiaceae > Ensifer > Ensifer sp. EB106-05-01-XG146. The sequence continues at coordinate 269,879 of NZ_JBYTDX010000001.1, read as the reverse complement.
CGCAGTTGATCGAACGCACGACCCGGCACGTGGCGCCGACGCAGGTCGGGCGGGAGCTTCTGCCACTGGTCAGGCGTCTGGTCGACGAATTCGAGGAATCGATCCTCTCGATCAGCGACCTCGGTGGGCGACACCGCGCCCAGGTCACCATCGCCTCGGTCCCGACCGCGGCCTTCTATTTTCTTCCCAGGGTTGTGCAATCCTTCAACGAGAAATTCCCGGGCATCCGCTTCCGAATCCTCGATCTCTCGGCCAATGAGGGGCTTGATGCGGTCGCCAACGGCGAGGTCGAATTCGGCATCAACATCACTGGGGCGGCGCGCCCTGATCTCAGCTTCACGCCGCTCGTCGACGACCCGTTCGTGCTCGCCTGCCGCCGCGATCATCCGCTGGCGACCTCGAAGCAACTGACCTGGGCGGATCTGACCGGCCACCCGCTCATCGGCGTCAGCAAGACCAGCGGCAACCGTGCCGTGCTCGACCGGGCGCTGACAACGGCCCAGGTGCAGCTCAACTGGTTCTACGAGGTCAACCACCTCTCGACCTCGCTCGGCCTCGTCGAGGCGGGCCTCGGCATCTCCGTGATGCCGCGGCTGGCCACACCCCAGGTCGAACACCCTGTTATCGCCACCGTGCCGCTGACCGCCCCCACCGTCAGCCGCACCATCGGCCTTGTCGAACGCCGCGGCGGCAGACTATCACCGGCCGCCATCCGCTTTCGCGAGATGTTGGTGCAGGAGTGGACGACGTATTGAAGGAGCGCAGCCGCACAGCGGACGCAAGGAAACGACACGGCAGCGCTTGAAGGAACCAAGATCTTCGAGAAGAAAGAATGGTGCCCGGAGGCGGATTTGAACCACCGACACGCGGATTTTCAATCCGCTGCTCTACCAACTGAGCTATCCGGGCATCCTGCCGTTTCGGGCATCGGCTCCTTTCGGAACCATCGGGGCGCTTGTGTTTGCCCCGGGAACGAGCGGGGTTATAGCATCTTGTTCGGCGGTGTCCAGCGCCAAATGAAAGTTTTTTGACCGAAATCCTGTGGACAATCGAAACGCCGAAAAAGCGAGGAGTTTCAGAGAGATCGCATCCTCTCCCTGGTCCATTTTTCGTGGAAAGTGGCCGTTGGAAGCCGAAAAAGATGATCGCCCGCACCCGGTGACGCGCGAGGATCTTCGAGGCGTCGTTCGCGGCAAAGAGGATGCGGGGAAGGAAAAGCCGGACCGGCGGGTCCGGCCGCAGCGGTACGCCTAGCGGTCGTCGCCGTCGTCGGCCTTCGCCTCGTCGTCGGCGACCGGAATAGCGTAGGAGCCGGAGAGCCAGCGATTGAGGTCGACGTTGCGGCAGCGGTCGGAGCAGAAGGGATAGTGTTCCCGATGCGACGGCCGGCCACATTCCGGACACGGGCGCGGTGCACGCAGGGGCGCAACGTTCGAAGCGCTTTTCTTCGTTTCGTCGGTCACTCGTTCAGCCTTCCAGCCAACGATTGTGCACGTCATAGCCTTCGCCGACAAGCAGGCTGACGGTTTCGTAAAGCGGCAGGCCAACGACGTTGCTGTAGGAGCCGACGAGCTTGACCACGAAGCTGCCGGCGATGCCCTGGATGCCGTAGCCGCCCGCCTTGCCGCGCCATTGGCCCGAGGCGAGATAGCTCTCGATATCGAAACCGGACAGGCGCTTGAAGCGCACCTTGGTGTCGACGACCTTCTGGCGCACGGTCTTGTCCGGGGTGATCAGGCAGACGCCGGTGTAGACGCGATGACTGCGGCCGGAAAGAAGATGCAGCGCGCTCGAGGCTTCGCTGACGAGTTCCGGTTTCGGCAGGATGCGGCGGCCAACGCAAACGACCGTATCGGCTGCCAGAATGTAGCTTCCGTCCCAGCCGGCCTCGCCCTTGACTGCAGCAAGCGCCGCTCGCGCCTTTTCGGCCGACAGGCGCCTTGCGAGCGAACGCGGATGTTCGGCACGCTTCGGCGTCTCATCGAGATCCATCGGCATCAGGCGCGCGGGCTCGATGCCGGCTTGCGCCAGAAGCTCGACGCGACGCGGCGAACCGGACGCAAGTATCAGTTTCTTGGCCACTGTCATCGGAACGAGCCGTCACTCCAAAGCAATTCCAGCAAAATGCGATAGGCGGTTTACGTCTGGAATTGCAATCCAACCAAAGGTTAGAGCGTTTTCGCGATTCGAAGTAGAAGCGGAAATGCTCCAGGAATTGCTAAGAGCCGGAGCGGCTTACTTGAAGCGGTAGGTGATACGGCCCTTGGTAAGGTCGTACGGGGTCATTTCAACGAGAACCTTGTCGCCGGCAAGCACGCGAATGCGGTTCTTGCGCATACGACCGGCAGTGTGAGCGATGATCTCATGCTCGTTTTCGAGCTTCACGCGGAAGGTCGCATTCGGAAGCAATTCGGTGACCACGCCCGGAAATTCAAGGACTTCTTCTTTCGCCATGTAGGACTGTTCTTTCTATCTTTGTTTAGGGAACCGTCAGGTATCCCGAAAAATTCGCCGGAAACTACACAATCGACGAGGATTTGTGAACCATCTAAGACCGGCTTTTGCGCTTTTGTGACGGGCTACTGTGCCGCGCGTCGGATCAGAAGCGCGAAGCCGCTATAGCACTTCGTACCGCTCCATGTCTCTAGTCTTAAATCGATCGAGATTTACGCCGGCATGGAAGCGACGGAGACTGCGGACCGCGCGGGGATTTTTCGCAACACTCTCAAGCGTCTTCCGACTTCCTGGAGCCGATCAACCGATGATTGATCAGCGTCGACAGGTGATCGCGCACGGCGCGGTAGGCATCGACGATCTGCTCGCGCGTGCCGGCAGCCACCGTCGGATCCGGCGTCGGCCAGTAGACCACGTCGACGGCCATGGAGCGCGTCAATTCGAGCGCCTTGTGATGCGCCTCCGGCGCCAGCGTGACGATAAGGTCGAAATAGTCATCCTCGAGTTCATCGAGCGTATGCGGCTGGTGGCGACCGAGGCTCAGGCCCACTTCGGCCATGACCACGTCGACGAAGGGGTCGCGTTCGCCATGCCGCACGCCGGCGGAGGCGACATAGGTTCCGGCCGGCAGCGCCGCCTTGGCGAGCGCTTCGGCCATCGGCGAGCGAATAGCGTTCATGCCGCACATGAAGAGGACCGAGCGGGGCATTTTCAAGCGCTGAGCCTCGGTTCCCGCCATGCCGGTCGTCGCCCTCACCCGCGCCAGTAGAGCACGCAGACGAGCGTGAACAGGCGGCGGGCGGTATCGAAGTCCAGCCGGATCTTGCCGGAGAGGCGATCCATCAGCGTCTGCGAACCCTCGTTGTGAATGCCGCGGCGCCCCATGTCGATCGCCTCGATCTGGCTCGGCGTCGCCGAGCGGATCGCTTCGTAGTAACTTTCGCAGATCATGAAGTAGTCCTTCACGATCCGGCGGAACGGCGTCAGCGACAGAATATGGGTGGCGACGTCGCTGCCCTTGTCGGTCGAGATCGCAAAGACGAGCTTGGCGTCGACGAGCGAGAGATTGAGCTTATAGGGGCCGCCTGGATGGCCGACCGGCTCGAACAGGTTTTCTTCGAGCAGGTCGAAGATCGCAACCGCGCGCTCATGCTCCACGTCAGGGGTCGAGCGGCCGATGGTCTCGTCCAGAACGACATCGCAGAGACGCTGGTTGCGGTCCGCCTTCATCCAGCGTCCCCGAGATTGAGGCGAATGGCGACGGAGCGCGCATGGGCCTCAAGGCCTTCGGATTTTGCCAGCACGATGGCCGCCGGTCCGAGGATCCGCAATTGTTCGGCATCAAGCCGCAGGATCGACGTGCGCTTCATGTAATCCAGCACGCCAAGGCCGGAGGAGAAGCGCGCGGAGCGGGCGGTCGGCAGCACGTGGTTGGAGCCGCCGACATAGTCGCCGATGACCTCGGGCGTGTGGCGACCGACGAAGATCGCGCCGGCGTTGCGGATCTTGGCCACCATCGGTTCGGGGTCGGCAAGCGCCAGCTCCAAGTGTTCGGCAGCGATGCGGTTCGCGAGCGGCACGGCCTTCTCAAGATCGGGCACGAGGATGACGGCGCCGAAATCGCGCCAGCTTGCCGACGCCGTTTCGGCGCGTGGCAGCGTTTTCAGCTGCCGCTCGACCGCGCTCTCGACCGCCTGGCCGAAATCCGCATCGTCGGTGATCAGGATCGACTGGGCGCCGACATCGTGCTCGGCCTGGGCCAAGAGATCGGCTGCGATCCAGTCCGGATCGTTGTGCTTGTCGGCAATAACAAGCACTTCGGAGGGGCCGGCGATCATGTCGATGCCGACCGTGCCGAAGACCTGGCGCTTGGCCGCAGCCACATAGGCATTGCCCGGGCCGACGATCTTGGCAACCGGTGCAATCGTCTCGGTGCCATAGGCAAGGGCGGCCACAGCCTGCGCGCCGCCGATGCGGTAGATTTCCTCGACGCCGGCAAGGCGTGCAGCAGCCAGCACCGCCGGGTTGATCTTGCCGCCGGTTGCCGGCACCACCATGACGATGCGGGACACGCCGGCAACCTTTGCCGGCAGCGCGTTCATCAGCACCGAGCTCGGATAGCTCGCGGTGCCGCCGGGCACATAGAGGCCGACGGCATCGACCGCAGTCCAGCGCGAGCCGAGGCCGACGCCCATGGCGTCCTGGTAGATATCGTCCTTCGGGCGCTGGCGGGCATGGTGCGCCTCGATGCGGGTGGCGGCGACCTTTAGCGCGCCGAGAACTTCCGGCTCGACCGCCTGGATCGCCGCATCGATCTCGGCGGCGCTGACCGCCATCGGCGTCGTCTGGAAATCGACGCCATCAAAACGCTTGGAGTATTCGGCGAGCGCCGCGTCACCGTGTGCCCGCACGTCGTCGATGATCGCCTTGACCACCGCATTGACGTCCTCGGACACCTCTCGCTTGGTCGTCAGGAATGCCGCGAACTTTTGTTCGAAGTCACCGTCGAGAAAATTGAGCCTGATTGCCAAAGGGGACGTCCTTGTATGCCAGTGTCGGTCGGGTCGATCAGCGTCAAGCGCCTTCGGGATGCTTGGGCTTGAAAGCGGTTTCCCACGCCCCGCCGGTATCCGCAAGCTGCGTTTCGATGCATTCGACGTCAAGCGCGATCGAGGCGTCGCCAGCCAGAACCAACTCCAGCGTGCCTTCCGGCCCCTCGCCCTGCAGCGCGAACTTCAGCGTCAGCAGATCGAGCACCGCCTCGCCGTCACGCCGGTCGAAGCCGACGGAGCGCACTGCATTCACACGTTTGAAGAGGAGAGCCGCACGCCGGCGCTCAAAGGAGCGGCGCTTGCCATCGGCCGTCTCCCAGACGAAGCGGTTGACGATGAGAGAAAACTGCTTGCGACGCGCGTCGTATTCCAGGCCCGAAACCTTGAACACGGCATCCTGGACGTGGGCGGAGACGACAGCGAGATCCTCCTCGTCGAGCGCCAGCAGCTTCAATCCGGTCATGCCATCCATTCCTTTCGTTTCGCCGCACATCTTGCCGTGCCACAATTGAAATGGACATAGGATGTTGCGCCTGAAACCGCAACGGTATCAGGCGCAACCGTTCAAATCAGTCGCTGACGCGCTCGACGTGCGCGCCGCACCGGGTAAGCTTCTCTTCGAGCCGCTCGAAGCCGCGGTCGAGATGATAGACGCGCGAGACCATGGTCTCGCCTTCGGCGGCTAGGCCGGCGATGACGAGCGAGACGGAGGCGCGAAGGTCGGTCGCCATGACAGGCGCGCCCTTCAGGCGGCTGACGCCCTCGATTTTCGCCGTCTGGCCGGAAAGCGAGATCTTGGCGCCGAGACGGGCGAGTTCCTGCACGTGCATGAAGCGGTTCTCGAAGATCGTCTCGGTGATGTGCGAGGTGCCCTTCGCCATGGTCATCAGACCCATGAACTGCGCCTGCAGGTCGGTCGGGAAGCCCGGGAAGGGATCAGTGACGATATCGACCGGCTTAATGCCGGCGCCGTTGCGCACGACGCGGATGCCGCTGTTGGTCTCGGTGATCTCGGCGCCAGCGCGGCGGATCGCTTCCAGCGCCGTGTCGAGCAGCGCCATGTCGGTGTCTTCGAGGATGACGTCGCCACCGGTCATGGCAACGGCCATGGCGTAGGTGCCGGTCTCGATGCGATCGGGAAGAACGCGGTGACGGGCGCCGGAGAGCGAGCGAACGCCCTCGATGGTGATCGTCGAGGTTCCCTGGCCGGTAATCTTGGCGCCCATGGCGTTCAGGCAGTTGGCGAGGTCGACGACTTCAGGCTCGCGCGCGGCGTTGCCGAGCACCGTGGTGCCGTTGGCAAGCGTCGCTGCCATCATCAGCACATGGGTGGCGCCGACCGACACCTTCGGGAAGGTGTAGCGCGCGCCGATCAGGCCGCCAGCCGGCGCCGTCGCGTTGACGTAACCGCTGTCGATCTCGATGTTGGCGGAAAGCGCCTGCAGGCCTTCGATGAAGAGATCGACCGGACGCGTGCCGATGGCGCAACCGCCCGGCAGCGATACCCGCGCCTTGCCTTCACGGGCAAGCAACGGGCCGATAACCCAGAAGCTCGCGCGCATCTTCGAGACCAACTCGTAAGGGGCGGTCGTGTCGACGATGTTGCGGCAGGTGAAATGGATGGTGCGGGCGTAGCTCTCGCCCTGGCGCTCGCGGCGACCGTTGACGGAGATATCCGCGCCATGGTTGCCGAGGATACGGATCAGCTGCTCGACGTCGGCCAGATGCGGCACGTTTTCGAGCGTCAGCGTGTCGTCGGTCAGAAGCGACGCAATCATCAGCGGCAGGGCCGCATTCTTGGCGCCCGAAATCGGGATGACGCCGTTGAGCTTGTTGCCGCCTACAATCCTGATGCGATCCATGAGGCCTCTCGAACGGGCTTGGCCCGCCTTTCCAAAATAATCCGATGTTGTCTGAAGGCGCCTCTTTAGTGGAGACGCCGCGAAATTAGAAGTGCCTTGAACGCCGCGCATCCCTTCGGACGCCTGGCGCTGTAACATTTAGGTCGCTGCACAGTTTTCCCCCGCGATCGGTCCCGATTTAACGGACCTGTGCAATCGAACGCCGATGGAGATGCCACCGGCAAATTGAGAACGAAGCGGCGATGCCGCTTCCTGCCCGTACTAATCTTGGGATTCGTCCGTTTTTGCGGCAGGAAGACCGCTGACGTCATCGGCAGCGCCAGATCGGCGCGCCCGCATCTGCTGCTTGCGGCGCATGAGGTTGTCGCGCAAGGTCCTGGCAAGACGCGCCTTTTTCAGGTCCGCCTCGGTCGTATCCTTTATCTTTTTCTGGCGCACCTTGCCATCCGCCTGCCGTTCGTCAGGCGGAGGCACGGCTTTGCCGCCTTCTTCGTCGTCTGTTTGCATGCCCATGCCATAGCGCAAAACCAGGGTCTTCGGAAGCACCGGTGACTTTTCTCACAGCTCTTCGCGAAAAACTTCGAATTGCGGCTTGCACTCGCCGCTGAGCTATGGCAATAGCCCCCTCGCTTGATGCGGCTGACACACGAACCGGCCGCCAGATGCTGCTATAGCTCAGGGGTAGAGCACTCCCTTGGTAAGGGAGAGGCCGAGAGTTCAAATCTCTCTAGCAGCACCAGTTTTCTCTTAAAGAAATCAAATTGATACTCGCTCGTAGCACCGCGTGCTTTTGCGGTCTGCGAATGTTTTCGCCTGTCCTATCGCCCCAAACGAGCAGGATCTACGGCGCCCGCGAAAGACGCGCCCCAGGCCGCAGAATTTCTCATCGGATGCAATTTTCGCCTGCTGCCATCTGCGTTATGCTGCGATTCGGGCGCGCCCACGCCTCCCCCCTCCGATTGGGAAAGTAGATTTCATACCGGGCACTCTCATCATCGAACCGACTGTTGGGGCAATGCGCACAAGGAGGGACTGCGACGATCGCTCGTACCAGGAGGTTGCCGATGAAACTGACTGCACCGATCTACCATTTGAAACGCAGGGCGAAACGCCTGTGCCGTGAAGAAGCCATCCCGCTCCATGAAGCGCTTGATCGCATTGCCGTTCAGGAGGGCTACTCCACTTGGAGCCTGCTTGCGGCACGACAAGCGACTGCCGGCACCGCGGCGAGTATGCTTGCCCGGCTCGCTCCCGGAGATCTCGTGGTCCTCGCCGCACGCCCCGGCCAGGGCAAGACGCTGAAGAGCCTCGAGCTTGCCGTAGAGGCGATGAGGGCCGGCCATCGCGCCTACTTCTTCACACTGGAATATACCGTGACGGACGTCATCGAGCGTTTTGCGGCCATCAGGGCCGACCATGGCCGGTTTGCCCCGCTGTTCGAGATCGATTGCTCCGACACGATCAGCGCCGACCATATCGTCGGCAAGCTGTCCAAGGCCGATCCCGGCACGCTGGTGGTCGTCGATTACCTCCAGCTTCTCGATCAGCGACGTGACAATCCCGCACTTGGCGATCAGGTGCGCAAATTGAGGGCATTCGCGCGGCAACGCGGGCTGATCATCATCTTCATCTCGCAGATCGATCGATCCTTCGAAGCCGCCGTGAAACCACTTCCGGACCTGGACGATATCCGGATGCCGAACCCCGTCGATCTCCGGCTTTTCGACAAGGCCTACTTCTTGAACAAGGGCGAAGCGAGGCTGCTGGCGATAAACCGAAACGAGAGCCTCCCTCGCTGACACGCGGAACGTATTTCCCGATGCTGCGTTAACGTTTCAAAGGCAGCAACGCGGAGGCTTCTCAATGAAAGGTATCGTTCTCTGGCTTATGGGCGTGCCGCTCATCGTCATCATCCTTCTCTACATGTTCGTATTCTAGAGAAGCAAAATGCAACGGCAGGTTGGCATATTAACGCAACCTTAAGATTCCACTGCCAGATTTGATATTGCGATGATGGACAATCGCAACATCTTTGATCCCCTTTTGAAACCGGCTCCTGCCGGTTTCTTTTTTTGATGCGCTCGTTTCGTACTTGGCGTTACTTGGCGGTTAGACCTTGACCGCCTGCTCCACGAAATCCTGCGAGCCGAAGAACTTGAGGTAGCGCTCGACCTCGGCCGGGTCACCGGTCGCCTTGCGCGGATTGTCGGAGAGTTTTACCGCCGGCCGGCCATCGGCCTCGCTGACCTTGCAGACGATCGAGATCGGACTGAGGCCGCTGATTTCCGTCGGCGCGCAACCGGCAAAATCATTGGTGAGGTTGGTGCCCCAGCCGAAGCTCATGCGCACGCGCCCCTCGAAGTGGCGGTACGTCTCGATGATCGTGTCGACGTCGAGACCATCGGAGAAGATCAACAGCTTTTCCCGGGGATCCCGTCCCATCTTCTTCCACCAGGCGACGATTTTTTCGCCACCTTCGATCGGCGGCGCGCTGTCCGGCCGAAAGCCCGTCCAGTCCGCCACCCATTTCGGCGCGTCACGCAGGAACGCCGCTGTGCCGAAGGCATCGGGCAGCACGATCAGGAGATTGCCGCCATAGAGTTGGTTCCAGTCCTGCAGCACCTTGTAGGGGGCGGCGGCCAGTTCCTTGTCGTTGCGGGCAAGGGCCGCGGCCACCATCGGCAATTCGTGTGCGTTGGTACCAAGCGCCTCCAGATCGTTGTCCATGGCGAGCAAGACATTGCTGGTCCCGGAGAACGAACTGCCAATCCCTTCCTTCAACGCCTCGACGCACCAGCGCTGCCAAAGGAAGCTGTGGCGGCGGCGCGTGCCAAAATCGGAGATCCTGAGGTTAGGGTACTGCCGCAGCCGCTCGACTTTGGACCACATCTTGGCCTTGGCGCGGGCATAGAGCACATCGAGGGTAAAGGGACCGAGGCCCTTCATCGCCGAGCGCGAGCGCAGCTCGTTGATGATCGCCAGCGCCGGGATCTCCCACATGGTGGTCTCTGCCCAGCGGCCGCGGAAGGTCAGCTCGAACTGGCCGTCGCTGCGTTTCAGCTCATAATCCGGCAGGCGGAACTTGGCGAGCCAGGCGAGAAACTCCGGCGAGAAGATCTGCTTGCGGCCATAGAAGGTATTACCCGCAAGCCAGATCATTTCCTTCTTGGAGAAACGCAGTTCGCGCGCGTGATCGAGTTGCTCGCGCAGTTCCTGCTCATCGATCTCGTCGGCGAGCCGCACCGTCTTCGTGCGGTTGATCAGCGAGAAGGTCGCATCGACATCCGGATAGAGCTGCCAGATCATCTGCAGCATCAGGAGCTTGTAAAAATCCGTGTCCAGCAGGCTGCGTACGATCGGGTCGAGTTTCCAGGCATGATTGTAGACGCGCCTGGCGATATCGGTCTTCGTCATCGGTGAAATTGCTCCTTCCTCTTGGGCGAGGCTAGATCATCTCGGTTAGTTCAGCTCGACACCGGCATCACGCATACGCGTCACCATGGCATGAAGCGAGCCGTTGAGGTCGATGCCCCGACAGGCTTCGAGAACGACCGTGGTCGAGAACCCCTGCGCCACCGCGTCGAGCGCGGAGAAGGCGACGCAGAAATCGGTCGCGAGCCCGCAGAGCGTCACCTTTTTGATGCCGCGGTCCCTGAGATAGCCGGAAAGGCCGGTCGGCGTCCGGCGGTCGTTTTCAAAGAAGGCGGAATAGCTGTCGATTTGCGCGCGGAAACCCTTGCGGATCAAAAGTTCAGCGCGGGTCCATTCGAGCGCCGGATGGAAATCGGCACCGGCGCTGCCCTGCACGCAATGATCCGGCCAGAGCGTTTGCGCGCCATAGGGCATGGCGATCATTTCGAAGGGATTTTTGCCGGGATGGCTGGAGGCAAAGCTGGAGTGGCCGGAGGGATGCCAATCCTGGGTCAGAACCACATGCTCGAAGCGGCCGATCAGCCCGTTAATCATCGGCACGATCTCGTCGCCGCCCGCAACACCAAGCGCTCCGCCCGGGCAGAAATCGTTCTGCACATCCACGACGATCAACGCTTTATCCGCCATCATTCACCTCTGGACGATCAACTGCTTATCGATCACCAAAATCGATTTAAGTCCAAGATCAATCACAGAATTTGAGCGACGACAAGCCAGTTCCGCAGGCTTCCGAGATCGGAAGGGCAGATAAGCAAAAAGGGCGTCGGCCATGGCCGACGCCCTCGAACAAATGCGATCGAAAACGATCAGTTTCCGAGATTGTTGATGTTATCTGCGATCGAGAAGCCGGAATTGGCGATGCCGACCGGCTGGGCGACGAAGTTCAGGAACTTCGAGAAATCGACCGACGGGTGACGCGAGGCATAGATGACGTCGCGGTTCTTGACCGGGAAGGTCTGGCCGACAATCAGGCTGTCCGGCTTGCTCATGTCAAAGCGGTAGACGATCGGGTAGCGCCCCACGCTGTCGGTCTTCATGCCCTTACGCAGCATTTCGTTGAAACGCTGCTGACCGAGCAGGCTCATGACCACATCAGGCTCTTCGTAACGGAAGATGAAATAGCCCTTCATGTCGAGCGTGTAGTCCGAGCCACCGCCGGCAAGGCCCATCGCCTCGAGCAGATTGAGATCGTTGGCGCCGAATTCGACGCGCTGGTTGGCCTTGACCGCACCGAGGATCGTGAAGCGGCGCGGATCGCGCGTCACGAAGATCTGGTCGCCCGGCTTGACGTGGATATTTTCCGACGGGTTCTCGATGATCGACTTGAGGAGAACCGTTCCGGTCTTCTTGCCGCGCACCAATGTGACGAAGGTTTCATATGGCTGCGCGACCGGGCCACCGGCCTTGGCGATGACCTCATTGATCGTTTCGTCGACGAGACTCAGCGGCACCACCGACGATTTGCCGACGGCACCCGAAACCGTAACGTTGCGCGATGCGGTGCTCATGCTCGTGACGATGACGTCGGGCTCTACGGCCTTCTGCTTCAGCGCTTCCAGAATTTCCTGGCGCGCCTGCTCCAGTGTCAGGCCGGCAAACTTGACCGGGCCGACATAGGGGATGGCAGCCTTGCCATCCGGCTGAACGACGAGATCGATGCTCGTCTGCTTGGAGTCCTGCGTCGAGAACAAGCCGTCGCTGCCGGCTTCGAAGATCGAGACCTTAAGCTGGTCGCCAACGCCGATGACGACGCGGCCAACACCGCCGCCAATGCCGAAACGGCGATTAAGCGTCGAGGAGACATAGTCGGAAACGAGACGCGCGGAGCGTCCGTCCACATCGACGATGTCGAAAACCGTTGCATTCTGGCGGCCGATCTCGGCGCCTGACTGGCCGGCGTCCTTGACGATCGCTCCGGCCAGCGGCCCTTCACCAGGCACAGCCTGGCACCCGACGAGGGCGGAACAAAGCAGAAGGGCACTGACTCGTTTCAACTACGACACTCCACATTCGGCACAGCCATGATTTTGCTCATGGTTCCGCGCCGCATCATCCCCCGGCAGGGAATTTCGCCGGTCTCTGAAAAGCACAATCGCCGTCCCACAACAAGTCACCTCAAGACCAAGACGGGCAATTTATTTGAGCCCGCGTCTTTCTGGTCATACCTTCGATACCTTGAGCGTGGTTTGTCGCCCAATCCGACTTGGACTGGCGTTGACAGCGTGTATATCTTCAGTCTTTGGGGTTGAAAGCTAGGGACTTTAAGTTAAAAGCTGACTAATGAGGCGGAACGAATATAGCTGGGGATAGCCCGCAAGCATGACGATTGGCGATTGCAATTCAACTTCCGCCGCGCAATCGCAGGTGCAACTTTAACGGCATTTTAGAGCGTTCGATCATACATGGCTGTTGAGATTATTGGGCGTGCATGCCTCGCCCCTGGAGCAGAATCGCCCTCGGCGTTGTTCAAACTTCTACGTCAGGGCAAGTGCACCGTCACCAGCATTCCATCGGATCGCTGGGACGTGGCGCGATTCTGGCATCCCGTCATGGGCACGCAGGGGAAGACCTATTCCTTCGCGGCCGGCGTGCTGGATCAACTCTATGATTTCGATCCGGCCGTCTTCGGCATGTCGCAGCGCGAGGCCATGTATATGGACCCGCAGCAGCGCGTGCTGCTCCAGCTCGCCTGGCGGGCGCTTGAAGACGCCAACATCTCGGCGACGTCGCTGCACGGCGAAAACGTCGGTGTCTATATCGGCGCATCGAGCCTCGACCATGCGAATCTGACGGTCGAGGATCCGGCCGCGGCTGGCCCGTACTTCATGACCGGCAACACCCTGTCGATCGTCTCCAACCGCATCTCGCACATCTTCGGCCTCAGCGGCCCGAGCATGACGGTCGACACCGCCTGTTCCTCCTCGCTGGTCGCCCTCGACCAGGCGATGCGGGCGCTCAACGCCGGGGAGATCGACACGGCGATCGTCGGCGGCGTCAACATCCTTGCCCACCCCCTGCCCTTCGTCGGCTTCGCCCAGGCACGCATGCTGTCGCCGGAAGGCCTCTGCCGCGCCTATGACAACGACGGCGCCGGCTACGTGCGCGCCGAAGGCGGCGTGGTCTTCGTGCTGCGCCGTTCCGACCGGGCGCGCCGCGAGAAAGACCGCAGCTATGCGCGCATCGTCGCGACCGGCGTGAATTCGGCCGGCCGCACCAACGGCATTTCGCTGCCGTCGCGCGAAGCCCAGGCCAACCTGCTGAGAGCGATCTACGAAGGAAACGGCATCGACGCCAATCAGGTGGCCTTCGTCGAAGGCCACGGTACCGGCACCAAGGTCGGCGACCCGGCGGAAGTCTGGTCGATCGGAACGGTCATCGGTGCCAAGCGCCGGGCGCCTGTGCCGATCGGCTCGATCAAGTCGAACATTGGCCATACGGAACCCGCCTCTGGCCTCTTCGGCATGCTGAAGGCCATGATGGCGCTTGAGAACAACTACCTGCCGGCTTCGCTGCACTTCGACACGCCGAACGAGCATATCGATTTCGACGGCCTGAACGTCCGTGTCACGGCAAACCCGATCGAGCTTCTGCGCGGCAAACGCGCGCGTCTTGCCGGCATCAACTCGTTCGGTTTCGGCGGCGCCAATGCGCACGTCGTTATCAGCGATCCTGAACCGGCCGCCGATGAAAAGGCCGCAAACCCGTCGTCTTCGGGACATGTGTTCCTCGCAAGCGCTCATACGCAGTCGAGCCTGGAAGCCCTTCTCAAGGATTACAAGACCGCTTTCGCGCATGCTTCCAAGGGTGAAGCCCGTGCGATGATCGCCGCATCGGGTGCCAACCGCACCCATATGCGCCATCGGTTTGCCGCTCGCAGCGACCAGCCCGAAGATATCGTCCGTGCGATCGCCAGCCACCTGGAAAAGCCCGGCTCGGATATCGGTGAGGTAGGCGAGGCCGTCGTTCGCGACGCCAAGGTCGCGTTCGTGTTCTCCGGCAACGGCTCGCAATGGGCGGGCATGGGTGTGGAAGCCTTCCGCGAAAACCTGCATTTCCGCCAGTGTTTCACCTCGGTCAGCGCGCTGTTCAAGTTCCATTCGGACATCGCGCTCACCGATCTCCTGACCGATCCTGATCTCGACAAGAAGCTTGCCGACACGAAGATCGCCCAGCCGCTGCTGTTTGCGGTGCAGGCCGCCCTGTCGGATTCGCTGGTTGCCATGGGCATCAAGCCGGTCGCCGTCTTCGGTCACTCCGTCGGCGAAATCGCCGCGGCCTATGCCGCTGGCGCGCTGTCGCTCGTCGATGCCGTTTCGATCGTTGCGAAACGTTCGCTGCATCAGGACCTGCTTGCCGGCCACGGCACGATGGCGGCCGTCATGCTCGGTGAAGAGGCTGCTCGCGCCTTTGCCGAGGCTCGCGGCCTTGACGAACTCTGCGTTGCTGCGGTCAACGCCCATAATTCCGTGACGATCTCGGGCCCGGCCGACCAGATCTCGGCCTTCCGCGATGCCGCCCGCAAGGCGAAGATCCCGGTCCAGATCCTCGACATCAACTATCCGTTCCATCATCCGATCATCGATCGGGCGAAGGATGCCTTCCTCTCGGACATCCCCGATATCGCACCGCGCCGCACCGAACTCGCCTATCTTTCGACGGTCACGGGTGCCGCGCTCGAGGGCACGCAGCTCGATCCGGAATACTGGTGGAAGAACGTTCGCGAGCCGGTCCGCTTCCAGGCGGCTGCGGAAGCCGCGATCGAAATGGGCTGCCGCCTGTTCATCGAGATTTCGCCGCGCCCGATCCTGTCGTCCTACGTCAAGGAGACGATCAAGCAGGCAGCAGCCCCCGGCATGGTGGTGCCCACGCTGCTCAGGGACGTCGCCGAAAGCGGCCAGGATCCGATCTCGGCCGCGATGGCACGTGCCGTTGCGCACGGCGCCGTCGTGGATACGACCCGGGTATTCGGCAAGCGCAATGCATCGATCGCCCTGCCAAGCCTGCCCTTCGAGCCCGTCGAACTGCGCCCAGCGGCAACAACTGATGCCACCGACCTGTTCGGCCGGATTGCCAGACCATACCGCCTGACCGGCTGGCGCAGCGATCCGAACAGCGGCAGCTGGAAAAACCATATCGACGCCCATCTCTTCCCGGATCTTGCCGAACACGTGGTGGACGGCAAGGCGATCCTGCCGGGCAGCGGCTTCATCGAGATCGCCGTTGCTGCGGCACAGCAGTTCTATGGCAGCGAAGAAGTCGAGATCACCAATCTCGAAATCGTCCGGCCGCTGGAACTCAGCGACACAAAAATCATGGAGCTGTCGACCGTCCTTTCGCCAGAGACCGGCGACCTCGAAATCCGCTCGCGTGAACGGCTGTCGGAAGACGACTGGGCCGTGCACGCGGTTGCCCGCTGCCGCAAGCCGCTGCCGGCCGGGGACCGCGCCTATCCGTCGCTCGCAGGCCTCGCCAAGACGGCGACGGTGGCACCGGGTCGCGCCTATGAGACGGCGCGGCAATTCGGCCTCGACTACGGTCCTCGCTTCCAGCTGCTCGCAAAAGCGGTTGCCTATGGCGACCGCCTGGTCGATGTCGAGCTGAAGACGGCCGAAGCCACCGGACACCCGCTGGTCAGCTATGCCCTGAACCCGATCTCGGTCGATGCGACCTTCCACGGGCTGGTCGCGCTCTTCGACCGATTCACCGGCGACAAGAGTGGCGCACCCTATATTCCCGTCCGCTTCGGTTCGGTTCGTGTCGTCAATGGCGGCCTGCCGATCGCGCGCGCGATGATCGAAATTGAACGCGTCAGCACCAATTCGATCAAGGCGAAGTTCCACTTCTTCGGCCAGTCGGGCGAGCCGATCGCGCATTTCGAGGATTGCCGTTTCCGCCGCACCTATCTGCGCAAGCACAAGACGCTCGATGCGCTGTCCTTTCACTACGAGGCAGTACAATCGGAAGTCGCCCTGCCAGGCCTTCTGCGCAACAGCCTTGTGCCGGTATCGATCGCAATGCCGGCCCCCGGCGAGGCTGGTGTCGACAATGCGACGCTGCTCTTCAATGCCGCGATCTACCGCGCCTGCCAGGAGATCGCCCTCAAGCTCGGTAAGGGGCGTTCCACGATCCAGGGCGGCAATCTGCCTGGCGATTTCGCCTTCCAGTGTTTTCTGACGAGCTGCCTCTACGTGCTCGAAGATGCCGGGCTCTGTGAGCACAAGGATGGTGTGTGGACCGTCGCGCAGGAATTCAACCTGCCGAGCGTGCCTGAAATTCTGAGCGAGCTTTACGGCGAACGGCCTGACCGCGCCGTCGAGGCCGTGCTGATCAATAACGCCTATGCGGAAGCCCTTGCCCGCATCGACGCCTTGCATGCGGGCGACGAAGCGGCCTCGGGATCGAGCTTCATCAGCGACGCCACGATCGACCATCAGGCGGTTCATTCGGAGGCAAGCCGCCAGCGCATGGCCTTCGTGCTGGAGGCTCTCGAAACGGCCCTATCGGCACAGTCCGCCGGAGCGCGCCTGCGCATCGTCGAACTCGGCAGCGTATCCGCCGGTTTCACTAAGCGTCTGGCCACTCTTGCCGAAAAGCATGGTGCAAGCCTCACCGTGTTCGAAGCTCGCGATAACGCCCAGCGCGGCCTTGAGCTAGCCTTCGAAAACGACGCCCATGTACACATCCTCAAGAAGGGCGAACTCGCGACGCTTGCGGCCTTCGATCTTGCTGTCAGCGCGTCCGACGGGTTCTACGGCCTGATCGAGGACGATGTGGCGGTTCGCACAGCGTTGCGCACGGCACTGCGCCCTACGGGTGGGCTGATTGCCGCGGTCAGCGCGCCATCGCTGTTCAACGACTTCGCGCTTGGCCTGTCCGAGGGCTGGTTCGCGCGCAGCCAGACGGCGGAGTTTCCGATCGGCAACCTCGCGGCGGCGCCGCACTGGCAGAAATGCCTCGACGATCTCGACCTGCGGGACACCGACATTGCCGACCGCGAATGTGCAAGCGGCAACGTCATCCTGCTCGAAGCACGTGGCGCAGCAACTGCTGCCGCAGACGCGGCGGTGCCGGCATCCGTCCCCCACCTGCTGCTGGAGATCGCGGGGCACGAACAGCGCGAGCCCTCTGGTTCAGCCATTCGCGTCAGCCTGACCGGCGACGCGGCTGCGGACAAGGCCGCGCTCCTGCCAGCCCTCGAGACGCTGGGGGGCCAACCGCTTCGGGCAGTCTTCCTTGCCTTGCCGGCGGCCGCGTCGCGCACCGACGATTCCGCCTCTCTACAAACACAGATCCTCGCGCTCGGCACGTTTGCCGAAGCATTGCGCCAGCATATCGGCGGTACGGAGCCAGCGGACGACAAACGGCCCCGTCTCGTGCTTGTCGCGCCGGGCGGCGCACCGATCGCCAGCCGGACGGTCGGCGCGGCGGTCGCAAGCGACGGCGTCAATGCCGGCCTCTGGGCTTTCGCACGCGTGCTTCAGAACGAATACGAGTTCCTCGACGTCCACTCGCTCGACATCGACGGTTCACCGACGACGGATGCTGAGATGGCTGCGGCATTGCCGCTGCTTGGCGCGATGGGAGTAAACCGCGAATGGCTGCTCGAAGGCGAGGCTGGCGCTGCGCTTTCGGAGATCCGCGCCGTGCCTGGCCCAGTCGACAATGCGCACGCGGCAACGGCTGACTTCAAGGCTGCAACCATCCGCCAGCGCGTCAGCTCTCAGGTCGGCAGCATCGTCTGGGAAGAAAGCGACATCCCCTCGGCAGGCCCGGGTGAAGTCGTCGTCGCGGTCGCAGCCACCGGCCTCAACTTCCGCGACGTAATGTGGGCGATGGGCCTTCTGCCGGAAGAGGCGCTCGAAGACGGCTTCGCAGGCGCGACGATCGGCATGGAGCTTTCCGGCCACGTGGTCGCGGTCGGCGACGGCGTCGATGACCTCGCCGTGGGCGATGCCGTCATGGCGATTGCATCCTCCGCCTTCTCGACCCACGCGGTCGTTTCGCGCGCCGGCGTCGCCAGGTTGCCGCAATCGGTCAGCCCCGTCGCCGCGGCGACGGTTCCGGTCGCGTTCCTGACTGCCTATTATGCGATGGTCGAGCTTGGCCGGATCCAGCCTGACGAAACGATCCTCATCCATGGCGCCGCCGGCGGCGTCGGCCTTGCCGCGCTGCAGGTCGCAAAGCTGAAGGGCGCCAAGGTCATCGCCACGGCAGGATCGCGCGAGAAGCGTCGCTTCCTGTCGATGCTGGGTGCCGATCACGTCTTCGATTCCCGTTCGCTCGATTTCGTCAACGACGTTCGCGCCGTGACGGGCGGTGAAGGCGTCGATCTCGTGCTCAACTCGCTGTTCGCCGAGGCCATGGAGCAGAGCCTGGCGCTGGTGAAGCCCTTTGGCCGCTTCCTTGAACTTGGCAAGCGCGACTATTACGCCGACAGCAAGATCGGCCTTCGGCCGTTCCGCCGCAATGTCAGCTATTTCGGCATCGACGCCGACCAGTTGCTGGTCAATCAGCCGAAGCTGACCAAGCGGATCTTCACCGAGATCGGAGCACTGTTCGAAGACGGCAAGCTGACGCCGCTTCCCTATCGCGCCTTCGACTTCGACGAGATCGGCAACGCCTTCCGACTGATGCAGAATGCCGGGCATATCGGCAAGATCGTCGTGCTTCCTCCGGTCGCCGGCACGCACCGCGTTGCCAAGCGTCCGCATGGCGGCATGAAGGTCGATCCGAACGGCATGCATCTCGTCGTCGGCGGCATCGGCGGTTTCGGCCTGGCTGCCGCCAACTGGCTCGTCGAAAAGGGTGCGACGAAGGTCGCGCTCTGCTCACGCCGCGGCCTGGCGGACGCCGAAACGACGGCAATGATCGAAGCTTGGACGAAGGCTGGCGTATCCGCCACGGTTCATGCCTGCGACGTCACCGATCCGGCAGCGACGGAGCGCCTGCTCAAGACGTTGCGCGCAGTGGCACCGCTGCGCTCGATCGTCCATGCCGCAATGGTGCTCGACGACGCGCTGATCAGCAACCTCAACCGCGAGCGAAACCGGCCGGTCATCGACACCAAGGCCAAGGGTGCCGCGGTTCTCGATCAACTGACCAGCAACGACAAGATCGACAACTTCATCCTGTTCTCGTCGGCGACGACACTCGTCGGCAACCCCGGACAGGCGAATTACGTCGCGGCCAACGGCTATCTCGAAGGTCTCGCCCGCGCCCGTCGCGCACGCGGCCTTGCGGGTCTCGCCGTCGGGTTCGGCGCCATCGCCGACAGGGGCTATCTGGTCCAGAACACGGATGTGAACGACATCCTCGCCAAGCGCATCGGCAAGACCGCGCTGAAGGCGCAGACGGCACTCGACATGGTCGAGAGCCACCTGGCCTTCGATCCAGGCACCGTCGATGCGGCAACCGTGATGATCTCGGAGATCGACTGGTCGGCGGCACGCAATCTGCCTGTCGCCAAGAACGCGCTCTTCGAAGTCATCCTGCGCAGCGCCGACCAGCATGCGACGGGCGGCGAAGGCACCAAGATGGACCTCGTCGCGATGATCGAGGGCAAGTCGCCACAGGAAGCCGAAGACATTCTCTTCGACCTCGTCGCCGGCGAAATCGCCGCAATCCTGCGCGTATCGAAGGATACGGTCACGCGCAGCAAGGTTCTGAAGGAAATCGGGCTCGACAGCCTCATGGCCGTCGAACTCGGCATGAGCTTCCAGCAGAACACCGGCTTCGACATGCCGCTCAGCGGCGTCGCCGACAACACGACGGTTGGCGATGTCGCCCGCAAGCTCTATGAGAAGGTGAGCAAGCGCGACCAGAGCGACGATGCCGAGCCCGCCGACGACAAGATTGTCAGCGAACTTGCGCAGCGGCACGTCGGAACGGCGAAGGAAAAAGCACAAGGCCAATGAGCACGAACGGAAACGGTCCAGGCGCATCCAAGATGACCAGCAGCCTCAAAGAGAACCTGCTGGACCGGATGAGAAACACGCATCAATCCTCCGAGCGCAACCGCATGGCGCGCTCGGAGCGGGAGATGCCGCCGCCGGCGCGCCGGCAGCAGGCCCGTTTCGAAGACCTGCCGGAATACAAGCAGGTGATGACCCAGAAGTTCGCAAGCGAGCAGCTCGGCATCGCCAATCCATTCTATCGTGCGCACCAGACGGCGGCGGGCGCGACCACCGTCATCGACGGCCGGAAGCTGATCAACTTCGCCTCCTATGACTACCTTGGCCTCAATCGCCATGCGGAGGTGCTTGCGCGGGCACGCGATACCATCGGCACCTTCGGCATTTCCGCCTCGGCGAGCCGCCTCGTCGCCGGCGAGCGCCCGGTGCATGTGGCGCTGGAAGAGAAGATCGCCGGCTTCTATGGCGTCGATGCCGCCGTCTGCTTCGTCAGCGGCTATCTCACCAATGTCGCCGCCATCAGCTGCCTGATGGGACCGAAGGACCTCGTCGTCCACGACGAGTTCATCCACAACAGCGCCCTTGCCGGCGTCAAGCTCTCGGGCGCGACTCGACGCCTGTTCAAGCACAATGACGTCGCCGACCTCGAACACGTGCTACGCACCGTCGCCGGCGACTATCGCCGCATCATGGTCATCGTCGAGGGCATCTACTCGATGGACGGCGATGTCGCCGACCTGCCGGCGCTTCTGAAGCTCCGGGCCGAATACGGCTTCTGGCTGATGGTCGACGAAGCGCATTCGCTCGGCGTTCTCGGCAAGACCGGCCGCGGGCTTGCAGAGCATTTCGGCGTCGATCCCCGCGAGATCGACATCTGGATGGGCACGCTCTCCAAGACCACGTCGAGCTGCGGCGGCTACATCGCCGGCAGCGAAGCGCTGGTCGAGGTGCTGAAGGCATCGGCCGGCGGCTTCGTCTACAGCGTCGGCCTTGCGCCGGTGCTGGCGGCCGCGGCAACCACAAGCCTGGAGGTGCTGGAACGGGAGCCGACGCGCACGGCGGCGCTGCGCCGCAACGGCGCGCTCTTCCTCAAGCTTGCCAAGGAAGCGGGGCTCGACACCGGCCTCAGCAGCGGATTTTCCGTGGTTCCGGTTCTGGTTGGTGATTCCCTGCGTGCGGTGCAGCTGTCGAACGACCTGCTTGCCGAAGGGGTCAATGCGCTGCCGATCATCCACCCGGCGGTCCCGGAAGGCCTGGCTCGGCTGCGCTTCTTCATCACCAGCGACCACACGGAAGAGCAGATCCGGCGCACGGTAACACTCACGGCCGAGCGTCTGGCCGACCTTACCGAACGCAACTTCGGCCTTGGCGGCATCGACATCGACCAGATGATGAAAGCGCTCTCGGCGCGCTGACCCGATCGCATTTGCTGCCGGGTCAGGTGGTCGCGGAAGCAGAGCCGCTTCGCACTCTCCCGAACTCTGGAGCGGAATACCAGCATGGCGCATGTGATCATTACCGGTGGCTCGAGCGGTATCGGATTTGCGGTC
The DNA here is from genome assembly GCF_058791875.1 of Ensifer sp. EB106-05-01-XG146. Classification (NCBI taxonomy): domain Bacteria; kingdom Pseudomonadati; phylum Pseudomonadota; class Alphaproteobacteria; order Hyphomicrobiales; family Rhizobiaceae; genus Ensifer; species Ensifer sp. EB106-05-01-XG146. Next base: position 248,118 of record NZ_JBYTDX010000001.1, on the reverse strand, counting down.
GCATCGATCTACGCGGCGCGCGGGGCGCGCCTCTCGCTGATTGCCCGCTCCCGTGGCCTCCTGGAAGGCGCGCAGGCAAAACTTATCGCATCCAGTGGGGCGAACGCCGACAGCATCCGGATCGAGGCCGCCGACGTCGCGGTGGAAAACGATGTCGAAGCGGCCATCCGTCGGTGCGAACAGGCCTTCGGCCCCTGCGATATCCTGGTAGCATCGGCCGGCATTGTCGAACCCGGCCGGTTCGAGGAGCTCGACAGCGCTTCGTTCCGGCAGCAGATGGACACCAACTTCTCCGGCACGGTGCATGCGGTCCGGGCGGTCTATGACAGCATGAAGCGGCGCCGTCGGGGCCGGATCATGATGATCTCGTCCGGCGCAGGGCTACTCGGCATCTATGGTTATTCGGCCTATTGCGCCTCCAAGTTCGCCGTGCACGGCTTCGCCCAGGCGCTGCGTTCAGAAGCCCGTCCGCACGGCGTCAGTGTTTCCGTCTGTTTTCCGCCGGATACGGAAACGCCGCAGTTTCAGCGCGAGCTGGCGGCTCGCCCGCCGGAAGCCGCCAGGATCATGGGCACGGTCCGGCCCTGGCCGGCCGAAGCGGTGGCCAAGCGGATCGTCAAGGGAACAGACCGCGGCCGGTTCGAAGTCTATTTCGGCACGACATTGTTTCTACTTGGACGCTTCGCTCCCGCCGTTCGTCCCCTGCTCAACTGGTGGTTCGACCGGGCGATTGTGCGGTGCGGCAACACGGCGACGCATAATCGTGGAGTGTCCGAGCACCGGACCTGACGGTGCTTGTACCTAGCATCGATAAGATCTAAGTGTCGGGCGGACGCTGTGCCGCATAAAGCGGCATCGGCCGGCATGAAGACATGAAGGTTTCCGCTTGGCGTTGCTTCCCTTTCAGCTGCACGACTATCCGATAACACTGACGCTTAGTTGTTATCTGCTGTCCTGCGCGGTGATCTTCTTCACCGACCGTTTCGCTCTGCCGAAGCGGGAGCGGCGCGCCAATCCTTCGCCTTTCGGACGCACGCAGGACGTGATCGACGTGCTTGCCCGCCTGCCTGTCATCGCTCTGGTCTTTGCCGGTTTCTTCGCCGGATCCTGGCGTCCGCTCTATGCGGCGGCGGGCACGATGAGCTTCTTCATCATCTTCACCGGCATTTCCCGCGCCAAGTTCAAGTTCATCCGTGAACCGCTGATCTTTTCCGACATCGCGCTGGTCGTCGACGTGTTCAAGTACAAGACAATCTTCTATGCGAGCTCACTGAACGTCGTCTTCTGGACCGTCGCCTTCCTCTACGTCTTTGGCGTTTCCGGCCTTTACATGTATTTCGAGCCGGCGATTCTGCCGGACCGGGGCAATGCCTTCTGGATCCTCGTGATGCTCGGCATCGCCTATGGTCCCTGGCTCCTGCTCTTCTACGGCCCGGTGAACCGCCCGACGGCCGCGCTGGTACAGCGGCTGCTCAAGGTCCTCGACGTCAAGATGAACACGGTGCGCTTCGGTACCTTCGGCTCGGTCGTCTTCCGTTTCATCATCTGGCTCGGTGTGCGTCGCGAAAAGATCGTCGCGGATCTCTCCAAGATCGTCCGGGCCGCCGTGCAGGATCTGATCGGTGACGACGGCTCGCCGCTGATCGTCGTCTGGCAATCGGAATCCTTCATCGACATGCGGCACTTCGGCGTCGATACGCTGAAACTGCCGACGCTCGACCGGCTGCGGCGCGAGGCGGTTCAGTGGGGCCGGCTCAGCAGCGTGTTCGAAGGCGGCTATACGCTGCGCACCGAATTCGCCGTGATCAGCGGCCTGGTGCCCGACGATATTCATGTCGACGCCAGCTATCCCTATCTGCGCGCATCGCACTATGCCGACGTCGTCTGGCCCGGAAAGTTGAAGCGTGCCGGCTGGAATACCCACTTCATCCATCCTTATGACCGGACCTTCTTCCTCAGGCACAAGGCGATGCCGCAGCTCGGCTTCTCCAAGCTGACGATGCTCGACGGTTTCGACCATCGCCCAGAGCGAGACGGACCCTACGTCTCCGACGAGAAGCTCGCGGCGAAGGTGATCGACGCAAGCGAGAAGCTGCCCGAAGACGAAAGCGGCTTCATCTTCGTCGCATCCATGGCCAATCACGGTCCATGGGAGCCGGGCCGCGTCGGCGACCTCACCAATCCCGTCGACATCTATCTGGCCATCCTCGAGCAGTCCGATGCGGCGCTCAACACATTGAGCGAACACCTCGACAAGCTCGACCGTCCGGTCTGGCTCGTCTTCTACGGCGATCACGCACCGCTGCTCAAATCCTTCGCCGACCCCTTCCCGGATCCGCGCACCGACTATCTGATCGTGCCGCTCGCCAAGGCGAAGCGGTCGTCCCATAAGCCGGCCGAACCGAGCAGCGTCGAGGCCTGGAACCTGATCGAGGCGCTTCTCAACCACGCGAACCTGAGAAAGGATACGCTGCGCTAGCGGTGGTCTGCGGATGGAGAACTCTTCGACGACATCGGCCGGTGGGGCCGCACGGCCGAGACAGCGGGTCTTCCTGTTCCTGCAGGGCCCCTCCTCGCCGATCTTCCGCAAGATCGCCGACCGGCTCGAAGCCCTCGGCCACCGCTGCCTGAGGATCAATCTGAACGTCGGCGACCAGATCTTCTGGCGCCGCAAGGGCGGCTTCAACTATCGCGGCACGGCGGCCGCCTGGCCCGGCTATCTCGAGGCATTCATCGCGGCCCACGGCGTCACGGATATGCTGTTTCTCGGCGAAGAGCGGCCCTACCACAGGGCGGCCACCGCCGTCGCCCGGCACGCCGGCGTCAGTGTCGCGATTGTCGAAATGGGCTATCTGCGGCCGGACTGGCTGACGCTCGAGCGCAACGGCATGTCGTCGAACTCCCATTTTCCGAACGACGCCGGTCAGATCCTTTCGGCAGCGTCAAACCTGCCGGAGCCGGACTGGCGCAAGCGCTACAGCCAGACGTTCCTCGCCGATGCAAGCTACGATCTGCTCTACAATCTGCCGAACGTCTTTTTCTGGTTCCTGTTTCCGCACTACCGCCGTCACGGGATTTTCCATCCGCTCGCCGAATACGCCGGCTGGGTGCGCCGGCTGCTATCCGAAAAACGGCGCAGCGCGGAAGCGGTGGCGACCGTTACGAAGCTCCTTTCGGACGATGCCCCCTACTTCGTCTATCCGCTTCAGCTCGAAACCGACTTTCAGCTCAGGGCGCATTCGCCCTTCCACAGCCAGAAGGATGCAATCGCTGACGTCCTGACCTCGTTCGGCGCCTTTGCCGCGCCGAATGCACGCCTGGTCTTCAAGGTGCATCCGCTCGACAACGACCTGATCCCGTGGCGCAGCTTCATCGAGCAGCGAGCAGCGGCGCTTGGCCTGAGCGGGCGCGTCGTCTACCTGGACGGCGGAAATCTCGATACGCTTGGCGAGGCGAGCGCCGGCATGGTCACGGTGAATTCGACGGCCGGATTGCACGCCCTGAAGCAGGGGCGGCCGGTCAAGGTGCTCGGCACTGCCGTCTTCGATATTGCCGGTCTGACCGACCAGCAGCCACTCGACGGTTTCTGGCAGGCGCCCCAGGCGCCGGAGCCTGAACTTAGTGTCGCAATGTTCCGCCTGCTTGCCGCGTCGATCCAGGTGCGCGGCAACCTTTATTCCCGCGCCGGAACCGATGCCGGCGCGGAAGCGATTGCCCGGCGGCTGAACGAAAGCAGCCTCAACGAACCTGGCGCCTTTATTGACCCCGCGCCGCGCCAAAGGCCTGCGAAACGCGCGCCTTCCGCTTCCCGCCAAGGGTAGCCGTTTTCACATCGCGGGGACCTAGCGCGGCGCGAGCGCTGCGGCGATTGCGGCGACCAGCATCAGGCCGGCCGCGGCCAAGGGCAGCGCGGAAAAACCAGCCCCGCCATAAACCACGCCGAAACCAAGCGTTCCCAAAAAGAGCGACAGATAAGTGACGCCGCTGTTCAGCCCCATGATCGCGCCACGCCTTGTGGGATCGAGCCCCGTCAGCCGCATGATCAGCACGTTGAGACCAAAATGGTTGGCAAGGCCCCAGAAAAAGACGACGACCAGCATGGCCGTGTAGGAGCTACTCACGGCGGCCATCGCCGCATAGACGCCGGCGACGACGAGAAAAATCAGAGGCAGCAACCTGCCAGCGCCGAAGCGGTCGATCAGCCGGTCGAGTAGTGCCGCCGCACCGAAGCCGAAGCCGTAGGAAACGGCCACGAGGCCATTGGCGCTGAGGGGCAACCCGAGCGCTGCGTGCAGGTGTTCGCCGATATAGGCATAAACGCCGTAGAAGGCGGCCATGAAGGCGGCACAGGCGATCAACAGCGGTCCGGCGCCACGCACGCCAAGCGCCGCGAGCGGCGACGTCGTCTTGCCGGCCAGACCTTCCCGCACCGGCGCGAGCCTGACGGCAGCGCAAGCAACCAGTGTGGCTACGGCAACGACGAAGTAAACGGCGCGCCATCCTCCGAAGTCAGCAATCGCTGCCGATAGTGGCACGCCGGCCACCATGCTGAGCGTCCAGCCGGTCAGCACCAGGCCGATCGTCTCGCTCTCCCGTCCGGCCGGCGCGATGACCGAGGCCAGCGTGTAGATCGACGGAAGCGCAATGCCGGTGGCGACGCCGACAACGAGTTGGGCGGCGACCAGGAACGCCAGCATGGGCGCAAGCGCGCTACCGGTGAGCCCGGCGGCCAGAAGCAACAGCGCGGCAGCCAGAATGCGATGAGGGCCGTACCGGTCGATGAAGCGGCCAAGGAAGATGGCGCTGACGGCCGTGCCTAGTCCGAAGGCGGCCGAAGCGACCATTACCGATGGAACATCCGTGCCGAGGCTCCGCGCCACCTCCGGCGCGATTGGTCCAAGCGCCAGCGAGTTGGAGCCGATGACGCCGATGCAGACGGTCAGGACATAGGCGAAGGGCGGGATGCGCGCCCTGTCGATCGAGGTCCTGTCGATCGAATCTGGCGAAATTTGTTGATTGATGTTCGTCATTCCTCCATTTTTGCAGAATGAAATTCAGCAACAAGAGGAATTCTCGGTATGGACCAAAATACAGATGACGTTCGGCGGAAGCGTCCGCCGGAGCGCGACCTCGACGCGATGGACCGAAAACTATTAGGCGTCCTCGTCGAGGACGCGACCACAAGCTATGCCGAGCTTGGCGAACGCGTCGGACTTTCGCCGCCGGCGGCGCATGAACGGGTGAAGCGGCTCCGGCGTTCGGGCGCGATCCGCCGCGTGTCGGCGCTCATCGATCCGGACGCGGTCGGAAAGACGCTGCTTGCCTTCGTCCATGTCGACACGACCGGCTGGGGCAAGACGCAGGCGCTGCTTGCGATCGAGGAATGCCCTGAAGTGGAAGAGATCCACTCGGTCGCCGGCGACACCTGCATGCTGCTCAAGGTGCGCACAGAAAGCACGCATGCGCTCGAAGGGCTTCTGGCGCGGCTCTACGACACGCCCGGCGTCAAGGCGACGCGCAGCTATGTGGTGCTTTCCACCTATCTGGAACGGCCGGTGCAGCCGGGCACGACGAGCGACTGGCCCGCCGTGGTGAAGGGGTAGGCTGCTCTCGCCAGGCGGAGGGCCGCCTTGGCAGTCTCAGACGACGCCGGCGCGCAGCAGGTCGTGAATATGCAGGATGCTGACCGGCGCCCCGCCGTCGTCGACGACGAAGAGCACGGTCACCTTATGCTGCTGCATGAATTCCATGGCGCCGCTTGCAAGCACGTCGCCGCGGATCACGCGCGGATTGCGCGACATCACCGCCTCGACCGGTTGCAGCAGCAGGTCGCCGGACATGTGACGACGCAGGTCGCCGTCGGTGATCACGCCGGCCAGCTTGCCGCCATCGTCGATGATGCCGACGACACCGAAACCCTTGGACGACATCTCGATCAGCGCCTCGCTCATCGGGCGTCCGACGCTGAGAAGCGGCATCTGGGCGCCGTCATGCGCCAGCTCGCGAACAAGCCGCAACTGCGCGCCGAGCTTGCCGCCCGGATGAAAAGTCTTGAAATCCTCGGCCGAAAAGCCGCGCCGCTCCAAAAGCGCGATGGCGAGCGCGTCGCCGATGGCGAGTTGCAGCATGGCCGAGGTCGTCGGCGCGAGGCCGTGCGGACAGGCTTCCTGAACCTTCGGCAAGACGATCGGCACTTCCGAGTTGCGGGCAAGCACGCTGTCGCGGTTGGCGCAGATCGAGACGATCGGCACGTTGAAGCGCTTGGCATAGGTGAGCATGTTGGCAAGCTCGGCCGTCTCGCCCGACCAGGAGAGCAGGATCAGCACGTCCTGCGAGGTGACCATGCCGAGGTCGCCATGGCTCGCTTCGGTCGGGTGCACGAAGTAGGCGGATGTTCCGGTCGATGCCAGCGTGGCTGCAATCTTGCGGCCGATATGGCCGCTCTTGCCGACGCCGGAGACGACGACGCGCCCCTGGCTTTCGCCGATCAGTTCGACGGCTTCGACGACGCTGCGCGCAAAAACTTCGTCAGCGCCAAATTGGTCCGCCAGCGCCCTGATGCCGGCCATCGCGGTCGTCAGCGTCCGGCCGATCGACTCCAAAGCCGCAAGTGCAGTGCGATCATCCGCCGATGCATGTCTCAAACCCATGATGACCCCAATTCTGCGAAGACTTAAGCAACAGGCACGAATTTGCCCGCCAGACCATTGACGGCAGATAAGCGCTTTTTCTTGGCAAACCAAGTCTTGGAAGCAGAGTTCGGGGGAAAACTGGCGTGAACCGCGGCGTTTTCGTCAGCCGGCGCGCTTTTCTTCCATTTCCAGCGGCATCGACTTGTCGGCCGCGAATTCTTCGAGCGTCATCGAATCAAGAATGGCGGCAACGGCATCACGGACCGTCGTCATCGATACCCGCACCTGACAGGTCTCGGGATCGTTACAATCTTCGCAGACCTCGTAGGCCGTGCGGCTCGCACAGCGGATCGGCGCAAGCGGCCCGTCCAGCGTGCGGATCACGTGACCGATACGGATTTCCGAAGCGGGCCGCGAGAGCGAGTAGCCGCCGCCGGGCCCCTTTTTCGAGCGCAGCATGCCGGCGTTGCGCAGCTCAAGCAGGATCGTGTCCAGGAACTTCTTGGGAATATTGTTGCGCTGCGCGATCTCGGTAATGAAGGCAGTTTCCCCCGGCTCCAGCCGAGCAAGATCGACCAAGGCCTTCAGGCCGTACTTTCCCTTCTTCGTCAGCATTCCGGCACGCTTTCCCTGCGGCGGCACCCCAGAAAACGGGAATCATCCGCGCAAATGCAAATATATATTGGCATAGCACAAGAAACGTACTGCCAACATATAATTATAGTGGGGAATTGACCGATGTCGCGGGCAATTGCGTGCGGCCGATGCGGCAAGATTTGCGGATGTCTTCGCGGTGGATGCGGGAGAAAAGCCGAAACCGGCTTTTCTCATCCGCTTCAAGTGCGGCTTCAGGCAGCGGCGCTGTGGTTCTGCCGCTTGGCCTGGACGGCCTGGTGGGCCAACAGCTGCCGGATTGCGGCGCGCGCTTCATCGGCCGAGCCGAAGCGCTTCGCGTCCAGGTCCCAGACGTGATACTTCACCGCCAGGAACTTGAAGCGATCTTCATCCGGGACAACAACGCCGACGGCTTCGCCGCCAAATTCGATAACCTGCTTGCTCATACAAATAACGCTCCATCCACGCTGTCGGCGCGGAAACTTTCAATTTCGGCAAAAGATAAAGTTCGAGGGGTTCGAAGGTCACATTCGGCAAAGATTGCGAATGAGCCATTTTTTCTCTGTTGCGCGACAAAGGAGACGCGTGCCGAAGAAGGCGGCGGTCGAGACGGTTTCGGACATGTCACACTCCTTTGGCTGGCCCGGCATCAGCAATGCCGGAGCGTTCGATGAACAACCGTGAGGCGGACTCCCCGCGTTCACGTAGTGGCAAACTAGAATAATCTACCAATTCCGTCAATTAAAAAGATGAAGACGCAGAAAAAATTTCTTCACCCTTTAAATTCAAGGGGCGATGTACGCAAAATCCATCCACCCGTTCCGGACCCGGAGACCTACGCTATTTAGGAAGCGAAGAATCAGTCTGCAAGGCACGGGTGGATAAAGACAGCACATTCGGACAAAAAAGGGGCGGCCCGTCGGGCCGCCCCTTCACGTTTTGTGTTCCAGTGCCGGATGTCAGGCAGCAGGCGTGCCCGCCTGCGGCGTGGTTGTGCCACCGCGGGATGCTTCGCGATCCTTCCACCAGCGATTGAGGAACAGCAGGATCGGGCCGCCGATATAGATCGACGAGGTCGTTGCCACGATCACGCCGAAGATCATCGGCCAGGCGAAGCTCTTGACGGCATCTCCGCCCCAGATCGCCATCGGCACCAGCGAGAAGGCCGTGGCCATCGAGGTGAAGATGCATCGCGCGATCACCTGGTTGATGCTCATGTCGATGAGATCCGAGAACGGCATCGACTTGTACTTCCTGAGGTTCTCGCGCATGCGGTCATAAACCACGACCTTGTCGTTGACCGAGTAGCCGATCATCGTCAGGAGCGCGGCGATGGCCGTCAGGTTGAAGTCGATGCCTGTCAGCGCAAAGAAGCCGATCGTCTTGGTGATGTCGAGCAAGAGGACCGCGATCGCGCCGACGGCGAAGTGCCATTCGAAGCGGAACCAGATGTAAAGCAGGATCGCCACCATCGCGAGGCCAACGGCGAGGAAGCCCGAACGGGCAAGCTCGGTGCTGACGGTCGGACCGACGACTTCGGTTCGCTCGAAGCTCGCGTCCGGGATCGTCTGGACGACGGCATCCTTGATGCGGTTGAGCGCTACGGTCTGCTCCTGCTCGCCGCCCGGCTGGCGCTGGACGCGGATCAGGACCGATTTGTCCTGGCCGAATTCCTGCAGCGCCACTTCGCCGATGTTGAGCGCTTCGAGATTGTGGCGAAGCGTCGGAAGGTCGAGCGTGTTCTTCGAGGTGGTCTCGACCTGGATACCGCCGACGAAGTCGATGCCGTAGTTGAGGCCCGGCGTGAAGAACAGCACGACGGAGCTGACCGACAGGAAGGCGGACATGCCGATGGCGACGAAGCGGCCCTTCATGAAGGAGAAGGACGGAAGCTTCGGAACCTTGCCGAACAGCGACGGGATCTCGAGCTTCTTCATCTTCCGGCGGACGACGACCTCACGCATCATCAGGCGAACGACGGTGATCGAGGTGAACATCGAGATGATGATGCCGAGCATCATGGTGACGGCAAATCCCTTGACCGGGCCGGAGCCGAAGGCGAACAAGAGCACGGTGCCCGAAAGCGTCGTGACGTTACTATCGATGATGGTCGCGTAGGCCTTGTTGAAGCCGATATCGAGCGCCTTCATCGCGCCGGCACCCGCTTCCGTTTCTTCACGGATACGCGCGTTGATCAGGATGTTGGCGTCCACCGCCATGCCGATGCCGAGAATGATACCGGCTATACCCGGCAAGGTCAGCGTCGAGCCGAGCATGGCGAGAAGCGCGATGGTCAGGATCGTGTGCAGCACCAGGCCGACATTGGCGATCATGCCCCAGGCGCCGTAGAGCACGACCATGAGGGTGACGACGAGCGCGAAGCCGGCAAGACCGGTGTAGATGCCCATGCGGATCGAGTCGGAACCGAGGTTCGGGCCGACGGAGCGTTCCTCGATAACGGTGAGCGGTGCCGGAAGCGCGCCGGAGCGCAGCAGCGCCGACAGAACGGTCGCTTCCTGTGCGGTGAAGTTGCCGCTGATCTGGCCGTTGCCGCCGATGATCGGCTCGCGGATAACAGGAGCCGTCAGGACCTTGCCGTCAAGAACGATCGCGAAGGGCCGGCCGACGGCAGCCTGGGTGATTTCCGCGAACTGGCGGGCACCGAGCGTGTCGAAGGTGAAGGACACGATCGGTTCGTTGGTGCGCTGGTCGAAGCCGGCCTTGGCATCGGCCAGGCGCTCGCCCGAAATCGCGACGCGGCTTTCGACCGCATATTTGTTGTTGTCGTGGGCGCCCGGCAGAATGTCGACGCCGCGCGGCGCCGGCTGGTTGGGATCCACGGTCTGGTCCACCATGTGGAAGCTCATCTGCGCGGTCGAGCCCAAGAGCTGGCGCAGTGCCGTCGGATCCTCGAGGCCCGGAAGCTGGACGAGAATGCGGTCGGAACCGACACGCTGGATCAGCGGCTCGGCAACGCCGACGGTGTCGACGCGCTGGCGGATGATCTCGAGGCTCTGTTCGACGGCCTTGGTGGTGCGGTCGGCAAGGCCGGCCTCTGTCATCGCGATGTTGATGCTGTCGCCGTTCTCGGTCACCTCGATATCGGAAGCCGCGCCGCCGAAACCAAGCGTGCCGACAGGGGCCGCCAGCTCTTTCAGCTTCGGCAGAACCTTTTCGCGGTCGGCCGGATCTTCGATCTTCACGGTAACGGTATCGCCGGCGATGCGGGCCGAGGAGGCCGAGATGCGCTCGGCGCGGAGCGCCCGGCGCGTATCGTCAAGCAGGGTTTCGAGCCGAGCTTTGCGAAGGCCGGCAGCATCGACTTCGAGCACGAGGTGCGAGCCGCCCTTGAGGTCGAGGCCGAGGGTTACCGGCTTGACCGGCAGCCAGCCTGCAAATTGTTCACGTTGTGCCGGCGTCAGCACGTTCGGAAGCGCCGCGATACATCCGAAGATGATCACGACGACATAGACGAGAATCGCCCATTTCGATGTACGCATGTTGTGGTTCCAGAAGAGCCTGCGCGGGCACGGGGCGCGTCGTCAGGGCTTGTTTCATAAAGGGCAGAGCTGCAGCCGAAGCCGCCAGCCAGCCAAAATCCGCGTTGTGGATCAGGCGCCGGGAGGCGCGCGAATATGGGGGCCAGGGTTCGAGGCCCCGCCAAGATACGCAGCGAACTCGCGGAAAATCCGCCCGTCCGACGAACGGGGAAGTTCGAGTTCGAGCGATGCCGGCAAGAGCGCCGGCAAGCCATCATCGGCCGCGGACTTGGCGTCCTTGCGCTCGGCCGTAAACCGAAGGTCTGAAAGCGGTGTCGCCCGCGAGAGTTGCCGGGCGGCGGGACGGTCAGTCGAACCGGTGTCGGTGACGTTGCCGGCCTGGGCACCGGAGGCCGAACGGGACGGGATGCTCTGTCCGACCGAGATGACCTGCATTGCGAAGGAGGCGCAGAACAGCCACAGCACAGCGAGAAGCCGGCCGGCCTGTATGTTCTTGCTGCCACCACCCATGCGGTCCATCGAGGACGCGGTCCCTTTCCCTGGCGATTGCACGCCAGCGAGACGAAAATTGAGCCCGAATGCCCGACCTTACCTAGAGAACGTGGCCGGAATCGAGCATGGGCGCCTTTAACACCATTCCGGGCCGGAAAAGTCAAATCCGGCCCGTTTCGTGGTTGTCGTTGCTCAGGCCGTGATGCCGCTCGTTCGCCGCTCGTGGATCTCGATAAGCGACGGTCCCTTGCGCTTCGCCGCCTCGGCGAGCGCCTGTGAGAGATCGGCGACGGAAGCAAGCCGCCGTCCCTCGACGCCATAGGCCTTCGCCGCCATCAGGAAGTCCGGCGCCGAAGGCTTGACGCCCTCCGGCGTAACGCCGGCATCGACCATGTAGCTTTCGATTTCCTGGTAGCCGTCATTGTTCCAGACGAGGAAGATGACCTGCGCCTGCGCATCGACGGCAGACCCGATTTCAGCGAGCGAAAACTGGAAGCCACCGTCGCCGACGAGACAGACGACCGGCCGAGACGGATCGGCGACGGCTGCACCGACGGCTGCTGGCGGCGCATAGCCCAGAGAACCGTAACCGGTCGCCGAATTGAACCAGCTACGCTGCCGCGGTGCATCACAGTAGAGGTTGCCGGCATAGACGGCCTGGGTCGAGTCGCCGACGACGGTGCAATCCGGCAGAGACTTGTAGATGGTGTCGATGATGCCGATCTCGGCCCGCATCTTCGGCGTCAGTTCCTTCAGCGCCGCCCTCCGCGCCGTTTCGGCCCGTCCCGCTCCATCCTTCGCAGCATGACCGGGGAGAAAGGCGAGGATGCCCGCCGTCGCCGCCTTGGCGCCGGAGAGGATGGAGAGCGCCGCATGCGGCCCGCGCGCGAGCTGCGCCGCATCGATGTCGGTGCGGATCAGGTTGCGCAGGGCCGGAAAGCCGCCATCGGCATACATGTCGTAGTCGGTCTGGCCCATTTCGGTGCCGAGCGCCAGCACCAGGTCGGCCTCCTTCAGCAGCGACCGCACCGCCTTCAGGCTGGGGCTCGCAGGAACCCTCAAGGGACTGCCCGAGAACATGCCGCGAGCATTGACAGTGGTGACGACGGGCGCACCGATCTTTTCGGCAAGCTCCGCAACTTCCGCCTCCGCCGTCAGGGCGCCGCCGCCGCAGATGATGACCGGGCGCGAGGCGTCGGCGCAGAGGATCGCCGCGCGCTGCAGCGTCTCGCTGTCGGAGCGCGGTCGGGTGGCCGTTGCCGGCCGCAGCGCCTGCGGCGTGATCTTCGCCGACATCACGTCGGTCGGGATCTCGATATGCACCGGTCCCGGCCGACCGGAGACGAGCACCGAGAAGGCGCGGTCGACGACGAAAGGCAGGTCTTCCGGATTGAGGAGCGTGTGCGAATAGAGCGCCAGCGTCTTCATCATGCCGTGCTGGTCGGGCAGCTCGTGCAGCAGGCCGCGCCCATGGCCGAGCGAATCGCGGCGATTGACGCCTGAAATCACCAGCATCGGGATCGAATCCTGGCGCGCCTGCGCCATCGCCGTGATGGTGTTCGTGAGGCCGGGCCCGGTGATGACGAGGGCAACGCCCGGCTTGCCGCTGACGCGGGCATAGCCGTCGGCCATGAAGCCGGCGCCCTGTTCATGCCGTGGCGTCACGTGGCGGATCTTCGATGCAGCGAGGCCCCGGTAGAGCTCGACCGTGTGCACGCCGGGAATGCCGAAAACCACCTCGACGCCATTGGCCTCGAGCAGGTCGACCAGGACTTCTCCAACCGTTCTTTCCATGGTCATGCGCAGCGCTCCTTGCGCAGGCTGGCCCGCTCGGCAAGTGCGGAGATGCGGCGGCAGGCCTCGTCGATGGCACCATCGGGCACGGTCAGGCTGACGCGCAGATAGTTCTGTGCTTCATCGCCAAAGGACGATCCGGGCATGACGGCAACCCCCTCTTCTTCGAGCAGCGCCCAGGCAAACGCATCGCCGTCGAGACCGGTTCCGGAAACATCGATCAAGATGAACATGCCGGCTTCCGGCGCGAACACCTCGATGCCGGGCGCCCCGGCAAGGCCGGCGACGATCTGCTCTGCCCGCGACTTGTAGGACAAGCGCATCCGGCGCGCCGTATCGATGTCATGCGTCAGGGCATAGGCCGTCATGTCCGCGATGAAGGGCTGCGTGCCGAAAAGCATCGTTTCGGAGACCGGCAGCAGCCGCTCGGTGAACTCGACCGGGCCGACCGCCCAGCCGCTGCGGAAGCCGGGCGCGGCGTGCGACTTGGAGATCGACGAGACGACGATCGTGCGTTCGGCGAGATCCGGATTGTCGAAGGGCGAGGCAAAGACGGCGTCGAACACCAGCTCCTCATAGACCTCGTCGCAGACGATCCAGAGATCGTGACGGCGCGCGACCTCGCCGATCGCGGCAATTTCTTCCGCCGTCAGCACGGCGCCGGTCGGATTGTGTGGCGTATTCAGCAGCAGCACGCGGCTCTCCGGTGTGATCGCTTTTTCCAGATCTTCGGCCTGCATGTGGAAGCCGAATTCCGGCTTCAGCGGCACCAGCACCGGATGCGCGCCGGTCGAGCGGATCACGCCTTCATAGGTCGCATAGAGCGGATCGCCGACGAGAACGGCATCGCCGGCCTCCGCCAACCCGAGAATCACGGCGAAGAGAGCCGTCTGCGTGCCGGGGAAGCAGAGCACGTTCTCGTTCGTCACATCGGCACGGCGACGACGGTATTTCTCCGCGACGGCCGCCACGACCGTCGGTTCACCGCGGCCGTTGGAGTAGCGATAGCGCCCCGCATTCATCGCGCGCTGGCATTCATCGAGCAGGGCGCGGTCCGGCGGAAGATCCGGTTCGCCGATCGTCAGTTCGATGATGTCGGCACCACTCGCCTTCAATTGGCGGGCACGGATATGCAGCGACCATTTGCCCGAACCAAGATCGGCAAGACGTTCGGTGATGGACGCGTAGCGCATGGTGCTTTCTCCCGTTTTCATTGTTTTGCAGTTCCGATCTTCGTGCCGAGCAGCGCTTCGACCGAAGACATGGCGATGGCGACGAGCTCGCCTTCGCGAAAGAGATCGCCGGCAAGGCAGCCCTCGACCCAGAGGCCGTCGACCAACCCGTTGATGGCGATGGCGAAGGCCCGGCAGGTTTCGGCGTCGGCCGGCTTGCCTTTGGTCGCAAGGAAATCGGCAAGCAGTTCCTGCAGCGAATTGCGAAAGGCGAGATAGCCTTCGCGGTGGATCTCCGACAGCACCGGATCGACCCGGACCTGGCTGATGAAGGCGGCCCAGAGCGAGATGCTGCGGCTGTCCGCCACCGGCTCGGTGAGGTTGATCGCGATGAAATCCCGGAGCCGGGTTTCCGGATCGCCCTCGACCTTGCTCGCCTTTTCGGTGAGCGAGGCGATGACGGCGCGATAGGCCTCGGCAACCATCTGGTCCTTCGATTCGAAGTAGTGGCGCACCAGCCCGGCGGTCACCCCGGCGCGGATCGCGATCTGCCGTACGGTTGCGCCCTTCAGCCCGAATTCCGAGATGCAGTCGAGCGTCGCTTCGATCAATTCCTGGCGGCGCTCGCCTTCCGGCGCGCGGTGAAAACTGCGTCTGTTCATGCGGCACTCTGCTCTCGAGCCGGCCCAAAATGCTGTTCAGGCGCGGTCGGCAAAGGCTTCGGCCATAACGGCAGCATGGGCGGCTCCTTCGGGAAATCGAACGATCGGCGGGCGTCAAAAAATCGACGACGTCTATTATTATACGCTTGAACAATAGCGGCACAAGTGCAACCATGCCGGCCAACAAAAACCCGTGACAGGCCAAAGATGCCGTACGGAAGACGACAGGGGAACTGTTTCGATGCTGACAGAAAAAGCTCGCAGAGCCATGGGAGCGGCGCGCCGATGACGGATGCGGCCCAGGCAATCGCGGTCACTGACCTGCACAAGCGTTTCGGGCCATTGGAAGTGCTGAAGGGAGTTTCGCTCACAGCGAAGCAGGGCGACGTGATCGCCATCATCGGCGGCAGCGGTTCCGGCAAATCCACTTTCCTTCGCTGCATCAACCTCCTCGAACTCCCCTCCGCCGGTAGCGTCAGCGTGCATGGCGAAAAGATCCGGATGAAATCCGACGGTCGCGGCGGCCTGGTGCCGGAGGACCGCAAACAGGTCCAGCGCATCCGCAGCCAGCTCGGCATGGTGTTCCAGAGCTTCAATCTCTGGCAGCACATGACCATCCTTGAAAACGTCATCGAGGCCCCGATCCATGTGCTCGGCAAGCCGAAGGCGGAAGCGGTCGCCACCGCCGAAACCCTGCTGAAACGCGTCGGCCTCTACGAGAAACGCGACGCCTACCCGGCCTTCCTTTCCGGCGGCCAGCAGCAGCGTGCCGCGATCGCCCGGGCGCTTGCCATCCAGCCGCTCGTCATGCTCTTCGACGAGCCGACCTCGGCACTCGATCCCGAACTGGTCGGCGAAGTTCTCACTGTCATCGGGGACCTCGCGCGCGAAAAGCGCACGATGATCCTCGTCACCCACGAGATGAAGTTTGCGCGCGACGTCGCCAACCACATCGTCTTCCTCCACAACGGCGTGATCGAAGAACAGGGCCCGCCTGAGGCGATCTTCGGCGCACCGAAATCGGAAAGGCTCAAGAAGTTCATCAGTTCCATTCACTGAATTCCTGAATGCTAAACAACCAAAAAGGGGAACAGCATGAAGAAGGCATTGAAAGTCCTGGCCGTTGCGGCGGCGATCGCCGTGAGCGGCGGCGTCGCGGCGTCGGCGGAAGCGCTGAAGGTCGGCGTCGCAGCGGAGCCCTATCCGCCGTTCACAGCGCCTGACGCCAGCGGCAAATGGGAAGGCTGGGAAGTCGAGTTCATGAACGCAATGTGCGCCGAGGCCAAGCTCGAATGCGTGCTGACGCCGGTTGCCTGGGACGGCATCATCCCGGCACTGACGTCGAAGAAGATCGACATGATCATCAGTTCGATGTCGATCACCGATGAGCGCCTGAAGACCATCGATTTCTCCGACAAGTACTACAACACCCCGACCGGCATCATCGGCACCAAGGGCGTCGAGATGAACTCCTCGCCGGAAGGGCTGAAGGGCAAGACGCTCGGCGTCCAGGTCTCGACGGTCCACCAGGCCTATGCCGCCAAGCACTTCGCGCCGGCGGGCGTCGAGGTCAAGGAATACCAGACGCAGGACGAGGCCAACAATGACCTCGCCGCCGGCCGCCTCGATGCGGTGCAGGCGGATGCCATCGCGCTCAAGGCGTTTCTGGCGACCGACCAGGGCAAGGAATGCTGTGAATACAAGGGCGACGTTGCCGAAGACGTCGCCGTGATCGGCCCGGGTGTCGGCGTCGGCCTGCGCAAGGGCGAAACCGAGCTCAAGGACAAGATCAACGCCGCCATCAAGGCGATCCGCGACAACGGCACCTACGATACGTTCTCGAAGAAGTACTTCGACTTCGACATCTACGGCGGATAAGGCGCGATCGGCCGGCGATCGAACCGTCGCAGCGCTTGTCGCGTCTGACAAAGACCGCAGCGCTGCAGCGATCGCCGGCCGGCGCCATCGGAGCTCGACGACGCATGGCTGCGGATTCCCTCATCAATTGGGGCCTGCTCTCGCTTACAGCACCCGGCTGGGGCGGCGTATTGCTGCAAGGCTTTTTCAATTCCATCCAGATCGCCGTC
The DNA here is from genome assembly GCF_058791875.1 of Ensifer sp. EB106-05-01-XG146. Lineage (NCBI taxonomy): Bacteria > Pseudomonadati > Pseudomonadota > Alphaproteobacteria > Hyphomicrobiales > Rhizobiaceae > Ensifer > Ensifer sp. EB106-05-01-XG146. The sequence continues at coordinate 231,164 of NZ_JBYTDX010000001.1, read as the reverse complement.
GGCGGCTTCACGCTCGGCCTGGCGCTCGGCATCGGCGGTGCATTCGGCAAGCTCTATGGCGGCCCGGTCCTGCGCGATCTGCTCGAATGCTACACCACGGTCGTGCGTGCAGTGCCCGAGTTGGTGCTGATCCTCTTGCTCTATTATGCCGGCACCGACCTGCTCAATCAGGTTCTGGCGTTGTTTTCGGTTGGCCCGGTCGACATTAGCGGCCTGATGGCCGGCATCTTCGTCATCGGCGTCGTCCAGGGTGCCTATTCGACCGAAGTGTTGCGCGGCGCGATCAAGGCGGTGCCCGCCGGGCAGATCGAGGCGGCGCGCGCCTATGGCATGTCGCCGGCCATGGTTCTGCGCCGCATCACCCTGCCGGCGATGTTGCCCTATGCCATTCCCGGCCTCTCCAATCTCTGGCTGATCGCCACCAAGGACACGGCCCTTCTCGCCGTCGTCGGCTTCAGCGAGTTGACGCTGGTCACCCGCCAGGCGGCCGGCACGACCAAGGCCTATCTCCTGTTCTTCCTGGCGGCCGGCGCGCTCTACCTGGCGCTGACGCTCATCTCCAACGTCTTCATCGGCATGCTCGAACGCCATGCCCGACGCGGTTTTGCGGAGAGCCGATGACCGACGAAACCACCCACGCCGTTGCGTTTACGCCCGAAGACCTGCCGACGGCGAAGAGCTTCTTCCTGCCGCACCGCATCCTCATGATGCTGGTCTTTGCCGCCTTCGTCGTCGCCGTCGCCGTCTTCATGCGCTGGGACTGGCTGCCGCGCTACCTGCCACGGCTTGGCTGGGGCATCCTCGTCAGCCTGATGATGCTCTTCAGCACCGCCATCCTCGGCTTCCTGCTGGCGGTGCCGATCGGCCTCGTGCAGGTCACCGGCCCCTGGTTCCTGAAACTGCCGGCCAAGGTGTTTTGTACCGTGATTCGCGGCACGCCGCTGCTGTTGCAGCTCTGGCTGCTCTATTACGGTCTCGGCTCGCTGTTCCCGCAATTTCCGGCGATCCGCCAGTCCTTCCTCTGGCCTTACCTGCGCGAAGCGTGGCCCTATGGCGTGGCGGCGTTGACCATTTCGTTTGCGGCCTATGAGGGCGAAGTCATGCGCGGCGCTTTTGCCGGCGTTCCGAACGGCGAGCTTGAGGCGGCGAAGGCCTATGGCATGGGCCGCTGGACGATGTTCCGCCGCATCTGGCTGCCGCGCGCCATCCATCGGGCTCTGCCAACGCTCAACGGCGAAACGGTGCTGCAGCTGAAATCGACGCCACTTGTCGCGACCGTGACTGTCGTCGACGTCTATGCGGTCATCTCCAAGGTGCGGCAGGAAACCTTCCTCACCTACGAGCCGCTGCTTTTGCTCGCGCTCATCTACATGTGCCTCACCGGTATTCTGGTGGTGGCTTTCCGCACCTTCGAAAATCGCATACCAACCCGCGGTGCCTGACATGAAGCTTTCCCCCTCGATCACCAACGCCATGCCGGAACTCGTCGCCATTCGCCACGACCTGCATGCGCATCCGGAACTCGGACTGGAGGAGACGCGTACTTCCGCCTTCATTGCAAAACACCTGGAGAGTCTCGGCTACGAGGTGACGACGGGGCTTGCGAAAACCGGTGTCGTCGGCACGCTCAGGAACGGCAACGGCAAGCGCTCGATCGGCATCCGCGCCGACATCGATGCGCTGCCGATCCTGGAAGAAACCGGGCTGGACTATGCCAGCAAGACCTCGGGCCTCATGCATGCCTGCGGCCACGATGGCCACACGACGATGCTGCTGGGTGCTGCCCGCGCGCTTGCCGAGCGGCGCAATTTCGACGGCACGATCCACCTGATCTTCCAGCCGGCCGAGGAGAATTTCGGCGGCGCCAAGATCATGATGGACGAGGGCCTGTTCGATCAGTTTCCCTGCGACGCCGTCTTCGCGCTTCACAACGAGCCGGGTCTGCCTTTCGGCCAGTTCGCCCTTAGAGAAGGCCCGATCATGGCCGCCGTCGACGAGGCGCGCATCACCGTGCATGGACGCGGCGGGCATGGCGCGGAGCCGCAGGAAACAGCAGATCCCATCGTCTGCGGCGCCTCGATCGTCATGGCGCTGCAATCGATCGTCTCGCGCAACATCCATCCGATGGATCCGACTGTGGTCACCGTCGGCGCCTTCCATGCGGGCTCGGCCAGCAACATCATTCCCGAACGCGCCGAGATCGTCGTCGGTATCCGCTCATTCGAGCCCGATGTGCGCGACGAACTCGAACGCCGCATCCGCATGATCGCCGAGGCGCAGGCGACGAGCTTCGGCATGCGCGCGACCGTCGACTACCAGCGCAGCTACGATGCGACGATCAACCACAAGGCCGAGACGGACTTCGTCCGCGATCTCGCGGTCCGCTTCGCCGGCGCCGACAAGGTGGTCGATCTCGCCCGCCCCTTCATGGGCAGCGAGGATTTCGCCTATATGCTGAAGGAGCGGCCGGGGACCTACTTCTTCCTCGGCTCGAAGGTCAGCGACGACGACAGGCCGCTGCATCACCCCGGCTACAACTTCAACGACGACCTGCTGCCGATCGGCGCGGCTTTCTGGACGGAGTTGGCCGAGGCCTATCTCGCGCGCCGCTGATATCCCGCTCACCTTTCGCCAATATGCCGCAGCGCAACATTGCCGCAGTGTGACAACGTGGCGGACGCGCTGTCATTGACGTTTGGCAAATTTGGCGCAGATTCAAGTGCATGCTGAAAAGCCGGTGCAACCCCAGGATTTGCCTCGGCCAGAGGCCAAGACAGGTTCCCTGATCGACGATCGGTCACCGGACAAATGATGCAGCAGCCAGAGCATTGCGGCCTACGCTTCCGTGAGGCGTCGCATCCGCGTGTCTGAAAGGATTGCGCCCGTGTTTGAGAGTTTCGATGCGACCCTGCTCGCTCGCTTCCAGTTCGCCTTCACCGTTTCCTTCCACATCATCTTCCCCGCCTTTTCCATCGGGCTTGCGAGTTACCTCGCGGTGCTCGAAGGGTTGTGGCTGTGGAAGAAGGACGAGGTCTATCTCGAACTCTTCAATTTCTGGAAGACGATCTTTGCCGTCGCCTTCGGCATGGGCGTCGTTTCCGGCATCGTCATGTCCTATCAGTTCGGCACCAACTGGAGCGTCTTTTCCGACAAGGCCGGGCCGATCATCGGGCCGCTGATGGGCTACGAGGTGCTGACCGCCTTCTTCCTCGAAGCGGGCTTCCTCGGTGTCATGCTGTTCGGCCTCAACCGCGTCGGGCCGAAGCTGCATTTCTTGGCAACCGTCATGGTCGCCGTCGGCACGCTGATCTCGGCCACCTGGATCCTTTCGGCGAACTCGTGGATGCAGACGCCGGCCGGTTTCGCGATGAACGAGGCGGGCCAGTTCGTCCCGGTCGACTGGTGGGCGATCGTCTTCAACCCCTCCTTCCCCTATCGCCTCACCCACATGGTGCTGGCGGCCTATCTCACGACCGCCTTCGTCGTCGGCGCCTGCGGCGCCTGGCACCTCATCCGCAAGACGGCGCCGCGGCGGGCGCGAAAGATGTTTTCGATGGCAATGTGGATGGCGGCGATCGTCGCGCCGATCCAGATCTTCGCCGGCGACATGCATGGTCTCAACACGCTGGAGCACCAGCCGGCCAAGGTGATGGCGATGGAGGGGCACTACCAGAGCCATCCGGACGGCGCGCCGCTCATCCTCTTCGGCATTCCGAACTCGCCTGAAAAGCGCGTCGATTACGCGATCGAGATCCCGAAGCTTTCGAGCCTGATCCTGAAGCATGATCTGAACGCGCCGCTTGCCGGTCTCGATACGATCCCGGGAGAACTTCACCCGCCTGTTGGTATCGTGTTCTGGTCATTCCGGGTGATGGTCGGCCTCGGCTTCGCCATGCTCGGCATCGGGCTCTGGTCGCTCTGGTGTCGCTATCGCGGCACGCTCGACAGCAATGTCTGGCTGCACCGTGCCGCGATCGCCATGGGGCCCGCCGGCTTCGTCGCCGTGCTCGCGGGCTGGGTCACGACCGAAGTCGGCCGTCAGCCCTATACCGTCTACGGCCATCTGCTGACGGCAAACTCAGTGGCGCCTATCGCGGCACCCGCGGTCGCCGCCTCGCTGATCGCCTTCATCATCGTCTATTTCTTCGTCTTCGGTGCCGGCACTTTCTACATCCTCCGGCTGATGGCGCGATTGCCGCGCGATCCGATGCCGGAGCTCGGCGAAGGACCATTGCGCAGTTCCGGCATCATGCCGGGCCCCGCCATCCACAGCAGCCATGCGAACATTAAGGGAGGCCATAATGGAGTTTGATCTGCCGTTCATCTGGGCTGGCATCATCGCCTTTGCGGTGCTCGCCTATGTCATTCTCGACGGCTTCGACCTCGGTGTCGGCATCCTCTTCCCGTTCTTCCCGGAGAAGCACGACCGTGACGTGATGATGAATTCCGTCGCCCCGGTCTGGGACGGCAACGAGACCTGGCTGGTTCTTGGCGGCGGCGGCCTGATGGCGGTGTTTCCGCTGGCTTACGCGACCATCCTGCCCGCACTTTACGCGCCCATCATCGCCATGGTGATCGGCCTCATCTTCCGCGGCGTCGCTTTCGAATATCGCTGGCGCACGCGGCGGGCCGAATATCTCTGGAACTGGGCCTTCTCCGGCGGCTCGATGCTGGCCGCCTTCGCGCAGGGGATCACGCTCGGCGCCCTCGTCCAGGGCATCCCGGTCGAGAACCGTGCCTATGTCGGCGGCTGGTGGGATTGGCTGACGCCGTTCTCGATCATGACCGGCATCGCCGTCGTCGTCGGCTATGCGCTGCTCGGCGCTACCTGGCTTGTGATGAAGACCCACGGCGACCTTGCCGACCGGGCCCGCGACCTCGCGCTCAAATGCTCCTTCGCCACCGTCGCCGCCATGGGCATCGTCAGCCTGTGGACGCCGTTCCTGGAGCCGCAGTATCTGGACCGCTGGTTCGGCTATCCGACGGCGATCTTCAGCGTCATCGTGCCGGCGCTCGTTCTCGGCTGCCTTTATGCGCTGATCACGGGTATCCGCAAGCGCCACGACAGCCGGCCGTTCATCGCCGCACTGGGCCTCTTCGTGCTCGGCTATGCCGGCATCGGCATCAGTTTCTACCCCTATATGGTGCCGCCATCGCTGACGATCTGGGACGCGGCCGCGCCTGAAGAAAGCCTCTCCTTCCTGCTTGCCGGCGCTTTGGTGCTGGTGCCGATCATTCTCGCCTACACCGCCTATTCCTACTGGGTGTTCCGCGGCAAGGTCGATCCGGAGGAGGGCTACCATTGACCAGCGAAACAGGAACCGGCCGCAAGCTTCTCTGGTTCGTTGGCCTCTGGTGCGCGGGGGTGGCGGCCGTCACCCTCGTCGGCCTTGCGATCAAGCTGATGATCGGAACGTAGTCGATCCATTGGAGCGGGATGCGGGCGGAAAACCGCAGACACTTTTCCTCATCCCGTTCTAAAAAGCCTCGCTCAAGCTTGGCCAGCTAACTTCCCTTAACACGTCAGCAGGCGATCGCCGCAGACGGAGACAGGACCGCACCCTCCTCCCCTGCAAAGCGATCGCCTGCTGAGGTGACCACCTCAAGGGTCGCCGGCTGCGACCCTGTTGCCCCTTCCAAGATAGCTCGCCGTTTGTTAGCAGTGCGCCGCAGAAGCGCCCCGCTTGCTGAGAGCCGAGGGACGCTCGAACATCCTGGGCCCGCGCTTGGCCGCATCCAGGCAATTGGACGAGACAGATGCAGAAAACCCCCGCGCAATGCGAAACCATGGCCGACGTGCGTGCCGAGATCGACCGTCTCGACCAGGCGCTGATGGCGCTGTTTGCCGAGCGCTGGGGCTATATTGACCGCGCGGCCGAGATCAAGGCGCCGCTGAAACTGAAGGCCGACATTCCGGCGCGGGTGATGGAAGTGCGCGAGAATGCCCGCAAGAACGCTGCGCGCGTCAACCTCGATCCTGATTTTTACGAAGACATCTGGGCGCGGCTGATCGGCCACGCGATCGCTCATGAGCAGAAGCTGCTTGGCGAAACCGGCGACGAATAACGTCGCCGCCTCGCTCTTTCAATCTACGGCCGTCAGCGCCCGAGAATGTAACCCTGGAGACGGTCCGCCGCTTCCCTCACATGGTCCGGATCGCGCAGGAAGCAGGCGCGCATGAACAGCGAGCCGCCGTCGCCGAACGCCGTTCCCGGCGCCAGGCCAACGCCGGTCTTGTCGACGATGTCGATCGCCGCCGCGCGCGAATCGGTGACGCCGTCGATCTTCAGGAACGCATAGAGCGCGCCATCGGGTTTGAGCGTTTCCACCCGGTTGGTGGCGATCAACGCGTCGCAGAAGACGTCCCGGTTCTTCGCCGCCTTGGCGACATTGGCATCGACGAAGGCGTCGCCCTCGTCGAGCGCCACGACGGCACCGCGCTGCATGAACTGGGCGACACCCGAGGTCGAGTATTGCACCAGGTTTTCGAGCACCTGGCCGATCGCGGGCGGAGCCACGATCCAGCCGACACGCCACCCGGTCATCGACCAGTTCTTCGAGAAGGAATTGACGAAGAGGATGCGGTCGCCTTCCTCCATCACGTCGAGGAAGGACGGCGCGCGGGCGCCGCCATAATAATAGAGCGCGTAGATCTCATCGGCGATGATCCAGAGCCCCTGCCTGCGCGCCAGCGTCAGGATCGCGGCCAACTCCTCGCGGGTCGCGGTCCAGCCGGTCGGGTTCGACGGCGTGTTGATGAACAGCGCCTTGGTCTTCGGACCGATCGCCGCCTGCAGCCGATCGAGATCGAGTTGCCATTTGCCGTGTTCGAAACGAAGCTCCACCGAGACCGGGCGAACGCCGGAGAGATCGGCGGCGGCGGCAAAGTTCGGCCACGCCGGCGTCAGAAGCACCATCTCGTCGCCGGGCGAGGCGATCGCCTCGATCGAGAGCTTGATCGCCTGCATGCCGGAGCCGACGACGTAGAAATTCTCGGGCGAAAGCGACTTCTGAAAGCGCCTTTGATAGTAGCGCGACAGTGCCTCGCGCAGCGGCGGGATACCGCGCTGCCAGGTGTAGAAGGTCTCGCCGCCGGCAAGCGCATCGCGCGCAACGTCGCTGATGAAGGCAGGCGTCGGCAGGTCGCCTTCTCCGACCCACAGCGGGATCAGGCCATCGCGCCCGCGTGCATAGTTCACCACCTCGACGATGCCGCTTTCAGGTGCCGAAAGCGCACGGGGACTGATGGTGCTGAGGATGGTCATCGGCGGGCTCCGGATGCACGACGTTAAAGGCCGCGGCCTTTAGATCATCGTGAAAGATTCCAATGGACTAGAGCGACATGGACCGCTCCAGCTTGCCCGTTGCTTCTAGCCGCTTTCGCCAAGGCGATCACGCGACTTTATCTGACCGGTTTATCGATTTTTGTGATGTTTCGCGGCCCCGGCGAAGCCAGGGCCGCGAGGAAAATCACGCGCGCTGCTTCAGCAGGTCGCGGATTTCACCGAGAAGCAGAATGTCTTCCGGCGGGGGCGCGGCCGGTGCTTCGTCCTTCTTCTTCTCCATCGAAGCGCGCATGCGATTCACCGCCTTGATCATCAGGAAGATGATCCAGGCAAGGATCAGGAAGTTGATGAGCACGGTGATGAAGTTGCCATAGGCAAAGACGGCACCCTGTTGACGGGCGGCGGCGAGAGACGTCGCCGTCACGTTCGCCGAGAGCGGCAGGAAATAATTGGAGAAATCGAAACCGCCGCCGGTCAGCGCACCGACGATTGGCATCACCAGGTCCTCGACGACCGACGTTACGATCTTGTTGAAGGCGGCGCCGATGATGACACCGACCGCGAGATCCATCACGTTCCCGCGGGCAATAAACTCCTTGAACTCATTCAGCATAAATCTCTCCGTATTATCCCCGTTTGAAAACGGCTGGCGGCGCTGTCCCGCGCTGCAAGCGTTTACGGAAACTAAACCAAAGCGGGCAGCGAGAAAACCTTTCTTTGCCTTTGGTCAATTGGCAGCGGATGGAGCAGGAACGGGAAGGCAGCCTGTGCTGTACACCGATTTCTCGTGTCGAGCCTTGAACTTAAGACTCATGCGGCAGGCAATTCTCAACCCGGCGGACTTGTCCTATGCTCCGCCCTGGAGGAATGAGGCATGCTTTCGGGTTCGGTCATCTTTGCCTCGGCCTTCGCCTATCTGCTGCTGCTGTTTGCAGTGGCTAGCTATGGCGACCGGCGGGCCAGGAGGAACAGCGCTGCGCTGAAGGGCAGACCGCTCGTCTATGCGCTGAGCCTTGCCATCTATTGCACCTCCTGGACCTATTTCGGCGGCATCGGCCTTGCTGCCGAACGCGGACTCGAGTTCACCGGCATCTATATCGGCCCGATCCTGATGTTCACGCTCGGCATGCCGCTGATCCGCAAGATCATCCGCCTTGCCAAAACCGAGAAGCTGACCTCCGTCGCCGACTTCATCGCCGCCCGCTACGGCAAGAACCCGGCGGTGGCCGCCATCGTCGCGCTGATCTCGCTGGTCGGCGCCATTCCCTATATCGCGCTGCAGCTGAAGGCGATTTCGAGCTCGGTCGCAGCGATGATCAACACCAGCGACTACGGCATCGGCGCCGGGCAGAGCTACGTCGATCTTCCCCTGCTCGTCACATTGTTTCTCGCCTGCTTCGCCATCGTCTTCGGCACGCGCCATACGGACGCAACGGAGCATCAGGACGGCCTGATCCTTGCGATCGCGATGGAATCGCTGGTCAAGCTGGTGGCACTCGTCACCGCCGGCTTCTACATCGTCTTCGTCATCTTCAACGGACCGGCTCACCTGTGGTCGCTGGCGGCAGAGAGCCCCGCCGTGCAGTCGGCGCTCTCCTACGAGACCCCTATCGCCCGTTGGGTGCTGTTGATCGTCACGTCGGCTTTCGCGATCATCATGCTGCCCAGGCAGTTCCACGTGACGGTCGTCGAGAACCGCACCGAAGGCGAGCTTCGCACCGCGGGCATCCTCTTTCCACTCTACCTGATCGGCATCAATCTCTTCGTGCTGCCGATCGCGATAGCCGGCATCCTCACCTTTTCCGGTTCCGGCGACGCGGATCTCTACCTGCTGACCTTGCCGCTCGCCAACGGCCTGCCGGTGCTGACGCTGATCACCTTCATCGGCGGTTTTTCGGCAGCGACCGCGATGGTGATCGTCGCATCCGTGGCACTGTCGATCATGATCTCCAACGATATCGTCATGCCGGTGTTCCTGCGCCGCAACCTCAGCCAGCGCGGCGGCTTGCAGGAAAACCTCGCGGGAACGCTGCTCAACATTCGCCGTTCGGCGATCTTCGTGGTGTTGTTGCTCGGCTATGGCTACTACCGCTCCGCCGATATCAGCGCCGGCCTCGCCTCGCTCGGCCTTCTGTCTTTCGTCGCCATCTCGCAGATGGCGCCAGCGCTGCTCGGCGGCCTCATCTGGCGACAGGCGAATGCCCGCGGCGCGATCACCGGCATGGTCTCGGGCTTCCTCGTCTGGGCCTATCTGCTCTTCCTGCCGAGCCTCGGCGGACCCGACAATTCCCATGTGGCGACGACGATCTTAAGCTTCCTGTTGCCGTTCACCGACCTCTTCTCCGGCCCCAACGCCGACCCGCTGGTCAACGCGACGGCGCTCAGCCTGCTCGTCAACTGCGCCACCTATGTTCTCGGATCGCTGACCCGCACACCGAAGCCGATCGAACGCTTCCAGGCCGGCGTGTTCATCACCCGGCGGTCGCGAACCGAAGGCGCCTTTCGCGGCCGCAAGACCAAGGTCACGGTGCGCGACCTCAAGGCGACGATCGCCCGTTACATGGGTGCTGAGCGCATGCAGCGCTCGTTCCATACGTACGAGCGCCAGACCGGCCGCTGGCTGGACGACAATGCGCCAGCCGACATGGCCGTGGTGCATTTCTCCGAGCAACTGCTCGGCAGCGCCATCGGCTCGTCCTCCGCCCGGCTGGTGCTTTCCCTGGCGCTGCAGCGCGGCGACGACACATCGTCCGAGACGGCCTGGCTGCTCGACCAGGCGAGTGAGGCGCTGCAATACAATCAGGATATGCTGCAGACTGCGCTCTCGCAGATGGACCAGGGCATCGCCGTCTTCGACAACGCCAACAACCTGATCATCTGGAACCGGCGCTTCCGCCAGCTTCTCGACCTGCCGGAGGCAGCCGGCCAGGTCGGCTTCCCGCTTGCCGATATCGTCTCGATCCTCACCAAGCGCGGCGATATTCGCAAGGATCAGGAAAAGGGGCTGGTCGCCAACTTCCTGACGCTAGACAAACCCTTCCTGCTCGAACTGGGCAACGGCGAGCGCATCATCGAAGTGCGCACCAACGCCATGCCCGACAAAGGCATCGTCACCACCTATACCGACATCACCCAGCGCGTCGCCGCCGACATGGCGCTGAAGCAGGCGAACGAGACACTGGAACTGCGCGTGGCCGAGCGCACCGGCGAATTGACCCGGGTGAACCGGGAGCTCGCCGAGGCGCGCGCGGCCGCGGAAGAGGCCAATATCGGCAAGACGCGGTTCTTCGCCGCCGCCGGCCACGATATCCTGCAGCCGCTGAACGCCGCCCGCCTCTATTCCTCGTCGCTCGTCGAGCGGCTCGGCGAGTCCGACAACAGCACGCTGGTCGAAAACATCGATTCCTCGCTGGAATCGGTCGAGGCCATCCTTGGTGCCGTGCTCGACATATCGCGCCTCGACACCGGCGCCATGAAGGCGCGGATACAGTCCGTTCCGCTCAACGAGCTGCTCAGAAGGATCGAGACGGATTTCGCCCCGATGGCGCGGGCCAAGGATCTCGAACTCATTATCATGCCGACATCGCTCGTCGTGCGCAGCGATCCGAACCTGCTGCGCCGCGTCGTCCAGAACCTGGTCTCCAACGCGATCAAATACACCCTGGCCGGCAAGGTGCTCGTCGGGGTGCGCAGACATGGCGCCATGGCGACGATCGAGGTGCTCGATTCCGGCATCGGCATTCCCCAGTCGAAGTTCCGCACCGTCTTCAAGGAATTCGCCCGGCTCGACGAAGGCGCCCGTACGGCGTCCGGTCTTGGGCTCGGCCTTTCGATCGTCGACCGCATCTCGCGCGTGCTCAACCATCCCGTCAGCCTGCAATCGACGCCCGGCAAGGGCACGGGCTTCAAGGTGACCCTGCCACTTGATGCCAGCGCCGGCGAACGGGTCGCTGTCCGTCCGGTGCCACAGAGCAAGGCAAGCGAGGCGCTGAACGGCCTGCGGGTGCTTTGCATCGACAACGAACCGCGGATCCTCGAGGGTATGCGGGTGCTGCTGTCAGGTTGGGGCTGTATCGTCAGTACGGCGGAATCGCTTTCTGCCTGTTCAGATTTCGGCGTGGAGCCCGGCGAGAAGCCACACGCCGTCATCGCCGATTATCACCTCGACGACGGGACCGGCATCGAGGCGGTCGCCCGCATTCGGGCATCGACCGGCGAAGCGACGCCGGCGCTGCTCGTGACGGCCGACCGCTCGCCGGAAGTGCGCGCCGCGGCCGAACGCGACGGCATCGCGATCCAGAACAAGCCGGTGCGCCCGGCGGCGATGCGCGCCTGGCTGACGCAACTTTCGACGGCGGCACGAACGGCTGCGGAATGAACGGCTCCCACGTTGTGGGGCCGCCTGGGACGAGAGAAATCACAAAGCCAAGGCCGGCCGCATCAGGCGGCGGCGACGGTGCCGATCTTCGAAAGCTGGATGACCGCTTGGGTGCGGCTGTCGACATTGAGCTTTAGCAGGATCGCCGAGACATGCGCCTTGATCGTCGCCTCGGAGACGCCGAGTTCGTAGGCGATCTGCTTGTTGAGCAGGCCCTCGCCGAGCATACTGAGCACGCGGGACTGTTGCGGCGTCAAGGTCTGCAGGCGCTGGAGCAGATCGGCGACCTCGGGTTCGTATTCCTGAGCCTGGTCGTAGCCCGCGGGAACGAAGACCTCGCCGGCCATCACCTTCTCGATCCCCTCGCGGATTTCCTCGATGCCGGCCGATTTCGAAAGAAAGCCGGACGCGCCGAGATCGAGCGCGCGATGGATCGTCGCCGGGTCGTCATGGGCGGAAACCACCATGACCGGCAGGCTCGGAAATTCGGCGCGAAGTGCGATCAGACCGGAAAGCCCGCTGACGCCGGGCATGGTCAGGTCGAGCAGCATGAGATCGGCGTCAGGGTTGTCGGCCGCCGCCTTGCGCGCGGCTGCGAAATCGCCGGCCTCGACGATGGCGGGCGCGCCGTCCACGCCGCTCAGTGCCTGGCGCATTGCGCCCCGAAACAGCGGATGGTCGTCCGCGATGATGATGGTCATGTCCGGTGTCATGCTGCTCCCTCCCAAGAGCCCGGGCTGAAATCTGCACGCCCCCACGCGCCGATCCGCATCCCGCATGGCCGATCCGGAAACTCAGGTCTTCTGCGGCTCCTGAGCGGGGTCGCTGCCTTCGAGATCCTTCACGATATCCATGAACCTACGCATCATTCTTTCCATGATGCCCATTGCCCGGTCAATCTCTTCCTCAGCCGGAAGGTCCTGTTTTGCGACACTTTCACCGGCTTTGGCCGCCTTTTCCAAAGCATCGACCCGCTTCGTCAGGAGGTCCAACTCCTGTTCAAAAGCGGCCCGCTCGTCGGCGGCCATGCGGCACACCAACTGGCCGTCCTTCTCCTGGCAGAGCGATACCTCGCCGGTCTGGGTATCGAGCCGGGCGATACCGGTGTCGGACTTCTGCATGCTGTAGCGTCCGGGGGACGGATCCTGCGCGCTGGCGCCGCCGGCCAGAGCCAATCCGGTACCGAACAGAAGTATGGCAGCAGCGTTTTTCATGACATCTTCTCCGTTACGATCCTTGTCGGAACATCACATGTGCGCGAACGAGAAGAGCGAAATCGGTCTTCACCGCCGATTATGCGCGAATCGTCGTCCTTCTGCGATGGACAATCGCCGATATTTACGGCAAGGCCACGACAGAAGATTACGGGGACAGACGGGCACCATGAGTTCCATCATCTACAAAATCGTTCCGGCATTGCTGTGGCAGGAAGCCAAGCGCAGCGGGCGCTTCGACGGCGCGCCGGTCGATCTCGCCGACGGTTACGTCCATTTTTCGACCGGTGAACAGGTGGTCGAGACGGCAGCGCGCTACTTCGAGGGACAGGAAGGCCTGCTTCTGGTCGCCGTCGACGGCGACGCACTTGGCGAAGAGCTGGTCTATGAACCCTCGCGCGGCGGCGCCCTCTTCCCACATCTCTATGCCCCCCTCTTCCTGTCGGCCGTTCTCTGGGAAAAGCCCCTGCCGCTCGGCGCCGACGGCGCGCATATCTTCCCGGAACTTGATGCATGAACCCGCTGACCAGCCTTGCCCGCCGCGGCCTTTTCCTCTTCGATCCGGAGGCCGCGCACGGCCTTTCGATCAAGGCGCTGAAGACCGGGCTCGTACCGAACTGTCCCGCCAGGGCCGACAAGCGGCTTGCGCAGACAGTCGCTGGCATCGTTTTTCCGAACCCGATCGGCATGGCGGCCGGCTACGACAAGAATGCAGAGGTGCCGGAAGCACTTCTGAAGATCGGCTTCGGTTTCACCGAGATCGGCACCGTCACGCCGAAGCCGCAGGCAGGCAACGACAAGCCGCGCATTTTCCGCCTGGTCGAGGACGAAGCGGTGATCAATCGCCTCGGCTTCAACAATGAAGGCCATGGCGCAGCGCTGGCGCGGCTGAAGGCCTGTTCGCGCGATGCGCTGATCGGCGTCAATATCGGCGCCAACAAGGACAGCGCCGACCGCATCGCCGACTATGTCAGCGGCATCCATACGTTCTACTCGGTCGCCCGCTATTTCACCGCCAACATCTCCTCGCCGAACACGCCGGGTCTGCGCGACCTGCAGGCGCGCGAAAGTCTCGCCGCCCTGTTGTCGGCGGTGCTTGCCGCGCGTGACGAAGAGGCGCTGCGCAGCAATCGCCGTGTTCCCGTCTTCCTGAAGATCGCGCCCGATCTCACCGAAGAAGGCATGGACGATATCGCTGCCGAAGTGCTGGCACACAATCTCGACGGCCTGATCGTCTCCAACACGACGCTTTCGCGCGACGGCCTCAAGGATCAGGCCCAAGCGAAGGAGTCCGGTGGCCTCTCGGGCAAGCCACTGTTTGAAAAGTCGACGGCGGTGCTTGCCCGCATGCGCAAGCGTGTCGGCCCGAAGCTGCCGATCATCGGCGTTGGCGGCGTCAGCTCGGCCGAAACCGCGGCCGAAAAGATCCGCGCCGGCGCCGATCTGGTTCAGCTCTATTCCTGCATGGTCTATGAGGGCCCTGCCCTGCCGGGCCGCATCGTACGTGGCCTCTCGGATCTCTGTGAGCGCGAGCGTCTCACCTCGATCCGCGATATCCGCGACAGCCGTCTCGACTACTGGGCCGGCAGGAACGTCTGACGCGCCTTCATCGGGATCCGCGACAAGAGGAACAGCCCGCGCATCAACAGGAACAGGTTGAGCCCCGCCCACAGGCCATGATTGCCGAAGGCGGGGACCAGCACAGCGAGCGCTGCGGCATAACCGACAAAGGCCGCCAGCATCATGTTGCGCATCTCGCGCGACCAGGTGGCGCCGATGAAGACGCCGTCCATCAGGAAGGCGAGCGCGCCGGTCATCGCCGTCACTGCCGCCCAGGGCAGATATTCGTAAGCCGCCGCGCGAACATCCGGGGCCGTCGTCAGAAGATCGATGAGCCTGCCGCCGAACAGCAGGAAGGCAACGGTCGTCACCAGTGCAAGCCCCAGCGACCAGGCGGCCGTCAGCCGCAGCGCACGGTCGAAGGCCGGGCGGTAACGGGCGCCGATCGAGCGGCCGATGAGCTGTTCCGCCGCATTGGCAAGGCCGTCGAGATAGTAGCCGGCAACGAGGAAGATCGTCATTAGCACCGCATTGGCGGCAAGCGTCACAGGCCCGAAGGCGGTGCCGATGCGGGTCATCAGCGTGAAGGCGGCCAGCAGCAGGAACGAGCGGATCATGATGTCGCGGTTGAGGCCGAAGAGCGGCTTCAGCCGTTCGCGATCGAAGATCTCGGCCCAGCTTGGCGCATCCTTGCGGTCGAAGCGTCCACAGACGATGGCAAAGCCGACGAGCGCGCCGATCACCTCTCCGGTAACGGTTGCGAGCGCCACTCCCATCACACCCCAGCCGAACACCAGGCCGAGCAGGATCGACAGCACGATGTTGATGCCGTTGATCAGCGTCTGCAGCATCAGCCCGATGGTGCCTTCGCCGCGGCCGAGCACGAAGCCAAGGATGGCGTAATTGGCAAGCGCCGCCGGTGCCGAAAGGATGCGACAGAGAAAATAGGTGCTGGTGACATCAGCCACCTCCGGCTCCGGTCCCATCAGCCAGAGGCCACCGGACAAAAGCACCGGCGAAACGAGCAGGCTGACCGTGCCGCAAACGAGCGCAATGATCAGCGATCGCCAAAACACCGCCTGCTGCTCGCGCCGGTCGCCGCGGCCATAGGCCTGGGCAACCAGACCCGTGGTCGCTGCCCGCAGGAAGTTGAAGCTGGTGAAGATCAGGTCGAACAGGATGGCGCCGACGGCAAGGCCCGCCAGCAAGGTTGCCTGCCCCATGCGGCCGACAACGGCGGTATCGACGAGGCCTAGCAAGGGCGTAGTCAGAAAGCCGAGCGTCATCGGCAACGCGATCGCCAGGATCAGCCGATGGGTGACATGGAACGGGCCGGCAGCGTCGCTCGGCGAGGCGGAAGAGGCGGTCATCGAACGGTCCGGGCGTGGTAGGTGAGAGATGACCGTTTTAGGGAATGAGCATGGGGGGATGCAAGCGCGTCGTGCAGCTCGGCGAAAACGTCCCAATGCGGCAAGAGCCCTTCACCCTAGCCCTCTCCCCCGCAAGCGGGGAGAGGGACGTGGCGAACGCAACGTCACCCCCGGCATCGATCGAAGGAAAGTCCGGATATCAGTCACAGTGGATTGGAAGGGCGCGGCAAGCCTCCTACTCCCCGCCTGCGGGGAGATTGTCCGGGCAGGGGGATGAGGGGCGCAGTTCCATACGAATGCGGACGCTATCAGCCCGAAAGTACCATCGCCCAGAACGGACGGTTGCCGGAGGCTGCGTTCTGCGCGACGGCAACGCCCAGGCCACGGTAATTGCCGAGCATGTTTTCGAGATGCTTGGGCGACCTGTACCAGGCGTCGTAGGCGCGTTCGGCATCGTCCTGGCCCACGGCGATGTTTTCGGCGGCCGGAAGCGTCACGCCCTGGCCCTTCATGCGGTCGTAGAAACTGTCGTTCCAGCCGATCAGGTGCTGCATCTTGCCGGCCTTGGCCATGCGCGCCGCCTGGTTCATCGCAGCGACGGACGCCGCATGGTCGGCGACGAGCTCGGTCAGGCCCTTACCCTTGCGCAGCTTGTTGACATAACCGAGGCTCGCTGCGGTCTGGTCGCTGCCGGTGCCGCTTTCGGGCATCAGCACCTTGGACGTCGTGCAGCCGGCAAGTGCGCTGAGCGAGAGGATGGCGGTCGCACGCAGCAGGCCGCGGCGTTCGATCAGAAGAAGGCGGTCCTGCATCGTCAACGCCGAAAGTTCAGGACGCGCAGGATGACGAAGGCCGGCACAACGATCACGGCGCCGAGCAGCAGATAGTCGCCGACCCGACCAAGCGCTGCAAAGCCGGTGTACCAGAGGTCGAGCAGGAAGTTGCGGACGGCGAAGTAGATATCGGTCGGATACCAACCGAACATCCTCATCACGAAGCCGACGAGGATCGACACCACGATGAGCTTGACCAGCACACGCAGCGGCGAGTCACCCAAGAATCTGTTCATTCCGTCCGACATCAGCGAACTTCTCCTGTTTGTCTTCACATAAGCCGCGATCGGCAACGTCGCAAGTCACCGGCCCCGGCGGGCACGGCCCGCGCTTCCGATCGCGCCAGATTCCGCTTGTATTTTGCGGCATCCGGCGTCAGAAGCGCTAATCGCAACCAACATCTCACATTGATGACGCTCAACCAGCTCTCCTCCGGCGACCTGATCGCCGACCGCCGCGCCGACTACGCAAAAATGCTTGCCGAGGGCGGCGAGCCCGCAAGTGCGGCCGAACTCATGGCGCAAGCGCTGGAACAGGCACCCAACTGGGCAGCCGGCTGGTTTCGGCTCGCGGACTATGAAGAAAAATCTGGCCGGAAAGAGGCGGCGATCGAAGCGCTGAGGAAAACGCTGGCGCTCAGCCCCCAGGATATCTTCGGCGCCGGCCTCAAACTGGCTCTGCTTGGCGCTGCGGCCATGCCCGAACAGCCCCCGAGCCTCTATGTCGAGCGCCTCTTCGACGACTATGCCGATCGCTTCGACAAGGCCCTGGTGGAAAAGCTCGGCTACACCGTGCCGCAGAAGCTCGCAGCCCTCATTCAAAGTCATATCGGGCAAAGCCACACGGGAGGCCTCATCTTCGAGCATGTGACGGATCTCGGCTGCGGCACCGGCCTCTTCGGCGAGCGCATCCGGGATCAGGCACAGTTCCTCGAAGGTTTCGACATCTCCATCAATATGCTCGCCAAGGCCGAGGCGAAATCCACCTACGATCGGCTGGCGCGCGCCGATCTCTCTCTTTCGCCGGAGGTTTCCGGCATCTTCGGCAACTTCGCCACCGCCCGAGCCGATCTCGTCAGCGCCGCCGACGTTCTCATGTATCTCGGCAATCTCGACAGTGTCTTCGACATCACCACGCGCCTGCTCGCCCCTCAGGGCCATTTTGCGTTCTCGGTGGAGGACGCCGGCGATGGGGAGGAGTTCCTGCTGCGGCCGTCGCTGCGCTACGCTCACAGCGAGACCTATGTCCGCGGCCTCTGCGCAACGCATGGACTGGAGCTTGTGGCCATGGAGCACACGGTCATCCGCATGGATGCGGGAGAGCCAGTCTTCGGCATCCTGTTCCTGGCGCGCAAGCCTGCATAAAACGCAAGGCAGAGTCGCAAAAATAGGTCAGCATAACTGACATATTTTTCTTGATTGTTGTTGTGCATTGCAGCATTGCTCAAGCCATCGCAATCGAGGATTTGCCATGGCCCAGATCAGCAGCGTTTTCGGTCTCTGGAACACCAGCCCGACCCGGCACTCCGCCGTCGAGGACCTGCAAGGCATCTTTACCGGCAGCCTGATTGCGGCGCTCGGCCTCTATTTCCTCGCAAGCGCCGGCCTTTTGACCGGCAGCACGGCGGGCGTCGCCTTCCTTTTGCACTATGCTTTCGGCATCAATTTCGGCCTCGCCTTCTTCCTGCTCAACCTGCCGTTCTTCTATCTTTCGCTGAAGCGGCTGGGCCCGGCCTTCACGGTCAAAACCTTCATCGCCATCGGCGTGACCTCGTTCCTGACAGACATCCAGTCGCGCCTCTTCCAGATCGGCACGATCCAGCCAGCCTGGGCGGCCCTGCTCGGCGGACTTCTGCTCGGCTACGGCCTGCTTGCGCTCTACCGCCACCGCGCCAGCCTCGGCGGCGTCGGTATTCTCGGCATCTATCTGCAGGAGCGCTTCGGCATTCGCGCCGGCCTCGTGCAGCTTGCGATCGACATGGTCGTGCTCGTCTTCGCCTTCGGCGTGACTTCGCCCACCGTCGTTGCCTGGTCGGTGCTCGGTGCTGTCGTCTTGAACCTGTTCGTGGCCATCAACCACCGCGCCGATCGTTACATCGCGCTCTAGAACGCCGTACGTTCATCTGAACGCGGATGCTCTAGGATGCAGAGCAGCTAGCCCCGAAGCGGACCTCGGGGCTAGCTGGAGGTTCCTCACGCGATATCAGGCGGCCTTGACCGGCTGATCGACCGGATGCTGCGAGCGCAGGCCGACAGCGACACGGTTCCAGACATTGATGACGCCGATCGCCATGGTGATCTTGGTGATTTCAGCCTCGCTGAAGTGCGCGCGCAGCGGCTCGAAATCCGCGTCGGGTGCGCCGGTCTGGGCAAGGTTGGTCAGCGATTCCGTCCAAGCGAGCACGGCGCGCTCACGCGCGTCATAGATCGGCGATTCCCGCCAGGCGCAGATCAGGTGAATCCACTGCTCGCTCATACCGGTGTGGCGCGCCTCTTTCACATGCATGTCGATGCAATAGGCGCAGCCGTTGATCTGCGAGGCGCGCAGCTTGATCAAGTGGATCAGCCGCGGCTCCAGGCCGGATTCCTTGACGATGTAGCTGTCGAAGGCGGCCGCGGCCTTGTAGGCATCGGGAGCGGCTTGAACGAAGTTGAAACGCGGCTGCATGGACTTCTCCAATGAAAGAACGCAAGGGGCAGAACGCCTTGAGTTGGCGGCTTTCCTTGGGTTCGGTTTTGTTCTGACCGGCCTTTTTTGCCGATCGGCTCAATGGTCTTCGTTCCGCTGGACAGGGCCGTCCTTCGGTTCTGAACCATTCTCCAATGCGTGACCTGATGGCTTGGCTTCGGTCACAGAGTGGCGTTCGGCTCCCGGCTTCCCATTCTCCTTGAGGAGCGCAGCCCGGCACTGCTAGGCTCGCTAGAAAGTCATCAGGACAGTCGGGATTTCATTGACGCGCCTTCCGTGATGATGCTTTCGCCGCGCGGCTCGTAAGCGCGCTGGTCGCGCAGGATCTGGAAGGCGATCGTCAAAAGCTTGCGCGCCATCGCCACACGCGCCTTGTTGGTTCCTCTGATCTTCAGGTGCTCATATTGGGCGCGAAGCTGTGGATCGCTGGCGATCGCCGGGGTGACCGCTTCGACAAAAGCCCAGCGCAGCCACTTGTTGCCCTGCTTGATGATCTTGCCGTGATAGGTCTTGCCGCCGCTCGAATAGGTCGAGGGCACCAGCCCGGCATAGGCGGCCAGCTTCTTCGGGTTGCGGAACCGCGCTATGTCATCGATCTCCGCGTCGATCAGACGGGCGAAGAACTCGCCGATGCCGGGGATCGTCTTCAACAGCCTCACGTTGGGATTGGCCTTGGTCATCGCCCGGATCGTCGCTTCCGACTGCTTGATCCGCTCATCGATGTCGCCAATGAAAGCGAGGCCACGGTCGATCTGGATGCGGTCGATCTCAGAGACGTTGACCTGCGAAAGCTGAATGCGGCCGGCCTTACCAAACAGATCGCCGAGCGTCTTCAATTGCGCCGTCTGCTCCGGATAGCGATCAAACACCGTGACGATGCGGTTCTTCGTCATCGTGCGCAGCCGCACGTAGAACATCCGCTCCCGCAGGGCGACACGCAGGTCCCGCGACCGCTCGCTTGGCGCCCAGGCTTCCGGCACCAGGTCGGCGCGCAGCAAATGCGCCAGCACGGTCGCATCGATCTTGTCGGTCTTGATCTTGGCGTCGGCGATCGCCTTGACCTTCAACGGGTGGGCGAGAACGACATCATCACAAATGTCGTCGAGCCAGTCGTAGATAACCATCCAGTTGCGCGTCGCCTCGACAACCGCATGGCTGTTTTCGCGGTACCGCTCGAGAAACCCGCCGAGCGACTGGCGATCGTTCTTCACCCGGCCGGAGCGCAGCGTCTTGCCGCTGCTGTCCTGCACCACCAGATGGCTATAGGATTTGTGGTAATCAACGCCGATATGGTAATCATAGGACGCAGTCATGCTTCCAACTCCCGTGTTGAGATCTCCAAAACCCCAACAGGATAAGCCGAAAGGCCGGAAGCGTGGCTGTCCCTCAATCATCACCTGCATCTCAGTGATCCGTTCTCTCAGCGGACGCGGTCTCTTTCATGCCACCTCCTTGGGCTTAACGGGTTGATGGGGGTCAGGCGCTGGCGGACGATTTGCGCTCGTTGATCGCCAGAAAGGCTTCGGTTCGCGCCCATACGCTGCCGTCATCCTTCGCGTTGAGATCATCCAGGATGCTGGCGATGGTCACGCGCCTGAGTTCGGTGCGGTAGGCCTGCTCGGCTCTCAGCATCGCAACATTGATGGTGCAGGGCGCGGTCGGCTTGCAGGCATAGGGATTGGGACCGCGCAGCCGGATCTCGTTGCACCGGAACGCCGGCTCCGGGCCTTCGACCGCAAGCACGATATCGAGCAAGGTAATCTTCTCCGGCGTCTTCGCGAGCCGGTAACCGCCCTTAGGACCCGGAACTGCCTCCAGCAGTCCGGCACCGGACATCGCCTGCAGGTGCTTCAAGAGATAGCTCGTAGAGACGCCATGGAACTCGGCAAGAGCGGCCGCCGACAGGGTGCTGCCGGGCTGAAGACAGCTCAGCATCGTCACGCTGTGAATGGCCTGCTCGACCCCGTCACCGAGTTTCATGGGCGGCTCCTTAATCGTGGATAATTTTTATCTATGATTAGACCGCGAGTCAATGCCTGTGATTGCACCATCGGACAGGCTTCTCTTTTGGCGGATTTGATCTACCTTTGTTCTCCGTGAACAGGATCGATTCCAGAGAGCCGCAGGGCGATGCCCTGACCCTGCCCGCTCCCTTTCTGCGCTGGTTCGGCGAGAAGGGCTGGCGGCCGCGTGCGCACCAGCTGGAGCTGCTCGCCCGCGCCGAGGCCGGGGAAAGCACGCTGCTGATCGCGCCGACCGGCGCTGGCAAGACGCTCGCCGGCTTCCTGCCTTCGCTGGTCGATCTCACCCGGCGCGGCAAGATCCCGCCGGGCGCAGCCTTCGTCGGCATCCACACGCTCTACATCTCGCCTCTGAAGGCGCTCGCCGTCGATATCGAGCGCAACCTGATGAAACCGGTCGGCGAAATGGGACTGCCTGTGCGCGTCGAAAACCGTACGGGCGATACGCCGACCGCCAAGCGTCAGCGACAAAAACTCAATCCGCCCGACATTCTGCTGACGACGCCGGAGCAACTCGCGCTGCTGCTCGCCAACGGCGAGGCGCAACGCTTCTTCAAGGACCTGCGCTACGTCGTCTTTGACGAGCTGCATTCGCTCGTCACCTCCAAACGCGGCCATCTTCTCTCCCTCGGTCTGGCGCGGCTGCGCCGGCTGGCGCCCGGCCTGCAGACGATCGGCCTTTCGGCAACGGTCGCTGACCCGATGGATCTGCAGCGTTGGCTGGCGCCGCAAGAGCCGGACGCGCACAACCATGCCGGTCTCGTCCAGGTCCAGGGCGGGGCCAAGCCGCAGATCTCCATTCTGAAGACCGAGGAGCATGTGCCTTGGGCCGGGCACTCGGCACGCTACGCCATCGCCGATGTCTACGAAGCGATCAAGGAGCACGGCACCACCCTGCTCTTCGTCAACACCCGCAGCCAGGCGGAGCTGCTCTTCCAGGAGCTCTGGACGATCAACGACGACAACCTGCCGATCGCGCTGCATCACGGTTCGCTCGACGTCGCCCAGCGCCGCAAAGTCGAGGCGGCGATGGCCGAGAACCGCCTTCGGGCGGTCGTTGCGACCTCGACGCTCGACCTCGGCATCGACTGGGGCGATATCGATCTCGTCGTGCATGTGGGCGCACCGAAGGGCGCGAGTCGCCTTGCCCAGCGCATCGGCCGCGCCAACCACCGCATGGACGAACCGTCGAAGGCGATCCTGGTGCCGGCCAACCGCTTCGAGGTGATGGAATGCCAGGCCGCACTCGACGCCAACTATATCGGCGCGCAGGACACGCCACCCGTCGGCAAAGGCGCTCTCGACGTGCTCGCCCAGCACGTGCTCGGCATGGCTTGCGCCGCGCCTTTCGATCCGCTCGCATTGTTCGATGAAATCACCACCGCCTCGCCTTATGCGACGCTCGCCTGGGAGACCTTCGAGCGCGTCATCGATTTCGTTGCGACCGGCGGCTATGCGCTGAAGACCTACGAGCGCTATGCCCGCATCCGCAAGACCAAGGACGGGCTCTATCGCGTCTCCAATCCGCTGGTGGCGCAACAGTACCGGCTGAACGTCGGCACCATCGTCGAATCGCCGATGCTCAACGTGCGTTTGGTCAAGCGCAACGCGCGCGGCTCGCTTGGCCGCGGCGGCATGCCGCTCGGCAAGGTCGAAGAGTATTTTCTCGAAATGCTCTCGCAGGGCGACACCTTCATGTTCTCCGGCAAGGTGCTGCGTTTCGAGGGCATCCGCGAAAACGAGTGCCTGGTCAGCCAGGCCTTTACCTTCGATCCCAAGGTGCCGAGCTATGCTGGCGGCAAGTTTCCGCTGTCGACCTATCTCGCCGAGCAGGTCCGCAGGATGCTTGCCGATCCAGCGCGCCGGGCAGCGCTGCCGGAACAGGTGCGCGACTGGCTGTCCTTGCAGAAGGACGTCTCGATGCTGCCGCGCGAGGACGAGCTTCTGATCGAGACCTTTCCGCGCGGCAGCCGCCATTACATGGTCATCTATGCCTTCGAAGGGCGGTTGGCGCACCAGACGCTCGGCATGCTGCTTACCCGCCGGCTCGATCGCGCCGGGCTGAAACCGCTCGGTTTCGTCGCCACCGATTACTCGCTGGCGGTCTGGGCGCTCGACGACCTCGGGGCCACCTTCGAGCTCAGGCGCGGCGCGCTTGCCGATCTCTTCGACGAGGACATGCTCGGCGACGACCTCGAAGCCTGGCTCAACGAATCCTTCCTGCTCAAACGGACCTTCCGCAACTGCGCCGTCATCGCCGGCCTCATCGACCAGCGCCATCCCGGCAAGGAAAAGACCGGCCGGCAGGTGACGGTCTCGGCAGACCTCATTTACGACGTATTGCACGCGCACGAGCCGGATCACCTGCTGCTCGAAGCGACCCGCAACGATGCGGCGACGGGGCTTTTGGACATCGCCCGCCTCGGGGATATGCTGAAGCGAATCAAGGGCCACATCACGCATCGACGGCTCGACCGGATCTCGCCGCTGGCGGTGCCCGTCATGTTGGAGATCGGCAAGGAAATGGTCCAGGGCGAAGCGCAGGACTTCCTGCTGTCGGAAGCCGCCGACGACCTGATCCACGAGGCGATGGGCGGTCTGGATGTGGATTGATAGGAAAATGGTTTCGAGAATGAGCAGTCTGTCGATGTCGGCGGGTTACCCCCCTCTGGCCTGCCGGCCAGAGGGGGGTATTATCCTCGCAACACAATGTGCGAGACCGTGACCATGCATCGCCTCGCCCACGCCCTCTCGGCCCAGACGACTGCCCCCCTCCTCCATGCCCAGACAATCGTCAACGGCGTCATCGCGATCTGCGATCCGCTCGGTAGCCTCTACCTGCCGGAGACGGGCACGCTGGTCGTCTCCGACCTGCATCTGGAGAAAGGCTCCGCCTTTGCCCGCCGCGGCATGCTTTTGCCGCCTTACGATACGCTGGCGACGCTGCGCGTGCTTGAAGCGGCGATCGCGCGGCACGACCCGAAGTTCGTCATCAGCCTCGGCGACAACTTCCATGACCGCGTCGGTTCGGCGGCAATGCCCGATGATTTCCGGCACATGATTGCCGCCATGGCGCATGGGCGCGAATGGGTCTGGATCAACGGCAACCACGACCCGGACGGTGCTTTCGGCCTGCCGGGCGCCTCGATGGACGAACTCGGCCATGCGGGCCTGACCTTCCGGCACGAGCCGAAGCGCGGCGATGCCGTCGGCGAGATCGCCGGGCACCTGCATCCGGCTGCAACGGTGGTAAGACGGGAAAGAGCGGTGCGCCGCGCTTGCTTTGCGACCGATGGCACGCGCATGCTGATGCCGGCTTTCGGGGTCACCACTGGCGGGCTCGATCTCAGGCACCGGGCGATGACCGGCCTCTTCGACCGCAGCAAGCTTGTCGCCCATATGCTCGGGCGCGACCGGATCTATTCGGTTCGCTTTGCCAATCTCATCGCCTGAAGAGGGCGGGGAAAACGGCGCGGCTCTCCCGCGCCGGGGATCCGCCGGTAATCAGAAGGCGTTGAAGGTCAGCGTCGTCAGCGAGCGCGAGATGCCCGGCACCGTGGCAATGTTGTCGTTGATGAACTTGCCGATGTCCTGGCCTTCTTCGATATAGACCTTGATGATCAGGTCGTAATCGCCGCTCGTCGAATACATCTCCGAAACGATCTCCTTGCGGTAGATCTCGTCGGCAACCTCGTAGGTCTTGCCGGGAGCGCACTGCAACTGGACAAAAATCGGTTTCATCGAGCTTCCTCTGTTTTTTATTTGCCATGGCATGCGCTGATGAAACGCATTCGGCATGCCTTTCCATAGCGCTCCGGCGCGCAAAAGGAAACGTCGGCGAAGATCGCCCGTCACTATTCCTTGCGGAAGATCACGCTGGCGCCCCAGCCGGTGATGACGGCGAGCAGCACGGCCATGAGGCCATAGAGCAGCGGCTGCTGGTGTGCCGCCTGGGTGATGAACTGTTCCAGGCCGGTCTTGACGACACGCAGCGGCAGCGCCTTGGCGGCGACGAAGACGCCGTCACGGAAGAGATAGGCGCGAACCACATGCACGCCGTTCGGCACGTTGGCCGGCAAGCGCACCGAGGCCTTGAAGAGGCTGGAGCTGATGAACTGCACGCCGCCGGGATCGCGCTCGTAGACGCCGCTGGTCTCGCGGATGCGGCGGAAGGCGTTGCGGAATTCGCCGAGATTGCTGCCGTCACCCACGAAGCCGAGCGGCACCAGCCGCATGTGGTCGACGCCGATGCCCATGTTGCCCATCTCGCCGGGCGGCGCGATCGTCTCGATATCGCGCGTCGACGACAGCGAATAGGATTCAGGCACCAGCTCGAAGGTCATGGAGCTGGTGTTCACCCAGATGCCGAAGACGCGCTCCTTCTTACGCACCGTCGCGTTGTCCTTGGGCCCTTCGAGGCTGACGACGATGTTGTAGCGCCCCTGGGCCAGCAGGCCCTGATCGAAGCCGTCGACGGCGCCGAAGATCGTCAGGTCGGCGCCGCGGAAATCGGAAGTGATGGCGATCTCGTCGGTGGAGATGCCGATCTCCAGCTTCTCGGTGAAGTCGGCATTCTCGTCCTGGATGGCTGCCTGCGCCGGGGCGGCGAAAGCCAGAACAAGGAGAGCGAGAGCTGTGCGGGCGAGGCGGATCATCAGAAACCGAACCCCGCGGATACGACCGAATAGACGTCCTTCGGCGGAATGATGAGCTCGATTGCCAGACGGATGCCGACGGCAAGAACAAGCAAGGCCAGCAATGCGCGCAGCTGTTCGCCGCGCAGCTTCTGGCCGACGCGTACGCCGTATTGGGCACCGATGACACCGGCGATCATCAGTACGAAGGCGAGCACGATATCGACGGTGTAGTTGGTCGAAGCCTGGACGATGACCGTGTAGGCCGAAACGAAGATGATCTGGAACAGCGACGTGCCGACGACGACGTTGGTCGGGATGCGCAGGAGATAGATCATCGCCGGCACCATGATGAAGCCGCCGCCGACACCCATGACCGAGGTCAGGATGCCGATGCAGAAGCCGAGGGCGACAACCGGGATGACGCTCAGGTAGATCTTCGATTTCTTGAAGCGCATCTTCAAGGGCAGGCCATGCACCCAGTTGTGCTGGCCAGGGCGACGCAAGGTCGTCTGCTGGTTCTTGGCCGCCTTGCGCATGGCGACGACGCTCTCCCAAAGCATCAGGCCGCCAACGGTGCCGAGCAGCACGACGTAAAGCAGCGAGATCACCAGGTCGAGCTGGCCGAGGCGACGCAGCAGCGAGAACAGCCAGACGCCGACGGTCGCGCCGGCAAGACCACCGCATAAGAGCACCGTGCCGAGCTTGATGTCGATCGTGCCACGCCGGAAATGCGTGATCGCCCCCGAAATCGACGAGGCCACCACCTGGTTGGCACCGGTCGCTACCGCTACGACGGGAGGAATATTGTAGAAGATCAGGAGCGGGGTGATCAGGAACCCGCCACCGACGCCGAACATGCCGGACAGAAAGCCGACTGCGGCGCCCATACCGAGAATGATGAGTATGTTCACCGACAACTCTGCGATGGGCAGATAAATCGACACGCCGGGACCTCGATATGCCAACGGCCCGCGATGCGGGCGAACCAGTCAGTGTGGCAATCAAATCACCACGATTGAGGGAATATTCGAAGGGCCGGCACCTCTCCCGAGGGCGAGGCGGCCTCCGTCATGCACTCCTGCAGCGTTGCGCTTCCGCCAGGACGTGCCAAGGCCACGAATCGGACCTTGATTGCTGCATCGGTTCTTCCTTAGCCCGATTCCGATTAAGGAATTATGCAGCAGCCCGAGATTTCAACCTTTTCAGCCACATGGCGGATGGCTGCGCCACCCGCAACCCGTGTCGCCCGGCTCTGCGGCTTTATTACGGCGCAAGGCCCAAGGGTCAGGAATTGCGCTTCAGCAATTCCTTGACCAGCTGCTCGGTGATTTCGCCCGTCGGCTCCTGGCCGACCGACTTCTGGAAGGCCTTGATGGCGGCGACGGTCTTCTTGCCCATCTGGCCATCCGGCTTGCCAGCGTCAAAGCCGTTGTTGTTGAGGATCGCCTGGATGTTGCGGACCGCCTTGCTCATGTCGACGCTGGCGGTCTTGTTGGCCGGGCCAACCCAGGCATCCGGAACGTCGACGCTGTTTGCCTTGGCGTCGACCGGCTCAGCCTTCCAGGCTTCCGCCTTGGCCTTGGCGCTTTCGAGCTGCTCCGGCTTCATCGCCTTGGCAACTTCGTCGCGCTTGGCGCCGGCATCGAGATCGCCTTCGCGGGCAGCCGCCGAGAACCACTTGTAGGATTCCGTCAGGTCCTGCGGCACGCCGTTGCCACGGGCGTAGAGAACCGCAAGGTTGAACTGGCTGTCGCGGATGCCGAGCTCGGCCGCCTTCGCAAACCACTTCGTTGCCTCGTTGAAGTCAGGCGCGCCATCGCGGCCGCTTGCCAGCATCACCGCGAGGTTGTGCATGGCGCTGGCGTTGCCCTGGCCAGCGGAAGCGATATAGAGCGCCTTCGCCTTCGCCGCGTCGCGCGTCACGCCGGTGCCCTTCTCGTAGAGGGTCGCGAGGCGGTACTGTGCCGGCACGACACCGGCATCGGCGGCGCGCTGATACCATTTGGCGGCTTCAGCCATGTTTTCCTGAACACCACGGCCCTCGGTGAAGCGCACGGCGATTTCGTAGAAGGCGAGCGGGTCGCCGCCCTTGGCCGCGGTCACCAGCGCGACCGGACCGAAACCTTCCGGCAACACGACGTCGGTGGGCACAGCGGCAGCAGCTGTCGTCGCCGGGGTCATCGCGGCGCCATCGGCCGGCGCGCTGGCGAGCGAAGCGTTCGCCACCGGCGACGCTGCGGCCGGAGCCGGCTGGAACTCGGTGACCGGCGTCGGCGTCTCGGCGACGGGCGCAAGCATCGGCGCCTTGTCTTCGGGCGTTGCAAAGGTGGTCGTCGGCACGGTCGTTGCCGTCACCGCGATCGAGGCCTCGGGAAGCTTCACGGGCGTTTCGACGGAATCGAGCGGTGTCGCAACGGCCGTCTCAGACTCGGTAACCGGTGCTTCCTGCGCCGCGACGGTCGTGCCCTGCACCAGATGGTCGTCGGCGGCCTTGAACTCGGCTGCCTGCGGAGTGACCGTCTGCTCGATGACCGCGACCGGTTCGACCGGCATCTCGTCCTTGTTCAGCATCGAGCTGACCAGCGGGTAAGACATGATCGCCAAAAGGACGGCGCCGACGGCCATGAGGATCGGCCGGCGATGGCGGGCGAAGGCGCCGCCGATGCCGGACGTCGCGGCCTTTTCGCCGGTCTTGTTGAGGGTGTCGGTCTCTTCGACGGCAAGCTGGGCGGCGCGGCGGGCGGCGGCGATGAAGTCCGATTTGTCGCCATCGGCCGGTTGGATGCCTGCTTTGTTCATCTGCCCGGCGCGCACGCGTTCCAGGATCTTCTTCACGTCGGGAACGCCGGAGCCCGGCTCGAGCAGCTGGTTCGCTTCTTCCGGCGCGAGCATTTCGGAGGGATCGATCGACGGGGTCGGCTCTACGAGCTTGCGTGCCTGTTCCGGCGCCGGTTCCGAGCGCTTGCCGGAAAAGCGCCGGGTGAGGCCGGCGAGCAGGCCGGTGCGGGCGGCGGCAGCCGGCTCGCGCTCTTCTTCGAGCTCGACGGTCGAAATCTGCGCATCGTCGGCAAGGGCTGTTGCCGGTTCGGCGGGTTGAACCGCGACGGCCTGGTCCTCTGCCTGGAGGGCACGGACATTGCGCTGCAGGTCGTCGTAGCGATCATCAAGATCGCCGCCACCGAAGGGGTCGTGGAACTCCGGCTGTGCGGCGCGCGGCATCTGAGCCGCTTCGCGCACCACCGCCATGGCAGGCTGCGCCGCCATTGCCGGCTCGCGGTTTTCGATGCGCTCCAGCTTGTCGGCAATGTGGACGAGCGTTTCGTGCAGCGCCTCGAAGGTGCGCGCAGTCCGCTCTTCGCTGGAGCGGCTCAAGTCCTCAAGCGTCCTCAAGTCTTCGGCGAGTGCCGAGATCGCTGCCAGATCGCCACCGGCGGAGGCCTGCGAAGGACCGTTCTTGGAATAGGCTTCCATCACAGCTTCGGCGGCCTGGCGCGCGGCTTCCACGATGTACTCGTCGCTGGTCGAGAAATAGTCCTCGAGCGCGGTCATGCGGCTTTCGTAGTCGACGGGCATGGCGCTTTGGGCGACGTCCGCCCGCGGCTGGCTGACCAGCGTCGACAGGTTGGCAATCTGGGCTTCAAGATTCTGAAGTGCTGCGCGGTCGTCGAACGGCGCGGCGTAGGTCTCTTCCAGACGCTGCGCGATACCGACCAGGCGATCTTCCAGCCGGTCGAAGCGCGGATCGGACGCGGGCTGGGCGCCATGGGTGTCAAGCTCGTCAATCCGGCGGGCGAGATAGTCCAGCCGCTCGGCGAGCGCATCGTTGACGCTGCCCTGGTCGAGAGCTTCGATCTTGCGGGAAATGTCCGACAGGTAATCGTTGAGGTCTGACTGCGCGGTCCTGCTGCTGCGCTCCATCATCAGCGACAGCTGGTCCAGCCGCTCTTCCAAGCGGGCAGCCGCCTTTTCACCGGCGAGATCCTCGACCCGGACGGTCAAGGCTTCGAGGCGCGCACCGAGCCCGCCGTCGTTCGGGCGCGACAGGCTGTCGATCTGGCGGGAGAGATCGCCAAGCCGGCTTTCCAGGCGATTGACAAAGCCGGAATCCAGCCCGGACGTCGTGCGAGTGTTGGCCGCGATGGCGCGGCTGATTTCGTCGAGACGGCTGTCGAGATCGGCAAACTGCGAGACGAGGCGGCGATCGTCCGGCTGGATCTGGCGACCGAGCATTTCGATCGCCTGGGCGACGGCGATCAGCTTGTCTTCCAGCGCGTCGACGGCGGAGCTTCCCTGGAGCGAGCCGATCTGCGACTTGATTTCGTCCAGGCGATAGGCGAGCGCGACCAGTTCGTCGTCGCGGTTCTGATCAAAGGCGATCAACCGGTCTTCGACACCGCTCCAGCGGTTTTCCATCCGGCGCATGCTGTCTTCGCGCGCGAGACCGTCGATCATCGCGCGCAGGTCGTCAAAATCGCCGCGCAGCGCATCGGCCTGGGCGGGCGATGCCTGGCGGCCGAGATGCTGGATGCTTTCGGCAAGGCGCTGCATGTCGCCGCGCACGTCTTCGGCAAAGCTGTGATCCTGCGCCTGCGCCTTGATGCCGCGAATTTCGGTGCGCAGCGAATTCATCTCGCGCGTCAGGCCGTCAGTGATGTCGCGCTTCAGGTCCTGGCGCAAACCGACAAGCGCTTCGGCGATATCGTTGACCGCGGAGGCGGGCCGCGGAGGTTGGTTGTGAAGCGGTTGCTGGCGCGGCTCTTCGACGTAACGATCGGAGATCGGGCGCTCGGAAACAGGTCGTTCGGGGGCATAACGTTCCGGCTCGCGCTGCGGCATCCGGTCGCGAAGCGTCGGGCGCTCGCGCGAGGTGCTGAGGCTGCGCTGGCGCTGCATGATTTCGGCGACGGCATCGCGGGGCGAGGCCGTTTCCCGCACGGGTTCGCGGGCGGGCTGGCGCTCGGGCGGCCTTGGCGCCGGGTCGCGGGCCGTGCCGCTCATCAGGCCTTCGATCCGCGCCTCCAGTCCTTCGATGGTGCGGTTCAAGGCGTCGAGCGACGGCCGCTCGCTATAGGACTGGCTGCCTGCGCGCTGAGGATTTGATCGCAATCCGCTCATGTTGTTCTTCGCCCCTGTCGTCGGCCATCTCGAAAGTCGTCACGGAAGAAAACTGCTTTCTTCACCCCTGTGGCGCTTCCGACGCGGGCAAAACTACAACGATGCGACGCCAGGACAGGTTGCAGCTTTGACCATCTCAACACGCACCTTTCACGAAACGTGGTAAACAAGCGGTTAACCTGCGGATGATTTTTTAACGATTTGGCAGGATCGTGCGAAGTTGAGGCGCCGCGGTGCCGCCGACCTCCCCCACACACCACCAAACTGCACGACACGCAATTTTTGACGTTTACGCAAACGTCAAAATTTTGTAGCATCCGGCCAACGATGCGAGACCGCCCTGGAGCATCCCGCTGTCCCGTGGAAGCACGGGAGGGAGACGATGCCCTGGAATCAATGAGGATGGCGGCGCATCCGGCATCCTGCAACCGGGCGTCGACGACGAGAGACGGCAGCCCGAAGCACCAAAGGCGAGGAAAGAATGCCCATCTACAAGGCTCCGGTCGACGATACCCTCTTCATCCTGAACGACGTGCTCGGCATCGAGCGCTACAACAACCTGCCCGGATTTGCCGATGCGACGCCCGACATGATCGAAGCGATCGTCGGCGAAGCTGCCAAGCTTGCCGAAGAAGCCCTGTTTCCGGTCAACCTTTCCGGCGACCAGGAAGGCTGCAAGCGTCGCGACGACGGTTCGGTCAGCGTGCCGAAGGGCTTCAAGGAAGCCTTCGACCTCTACCGCGAAGGCGGCTGGCTTGGCCTTGCCGTGCCCGAAGAATTCGGTGGCCAGGGCCTGCCCTATACGCTGCACACCGCCGTCGGCGAATACATGTCGTCGGCCAACATGGCACTGACCATGTATCCGGGCCTCACCCAGGGCGCGATCGCCGCGATCCTCGTGCATGGCACGGACGAGCAGAGGCAGGCCTACCTGCCGAAGATGGTTGCCGGCACCTGGACCGGAACGATGAATCTCACCGAGCCGCATTGCGGGACGGACCTCGGCCTCCTGCGCACGAAGGCAGTGCCCACCGGCAACGGCGCCTACAAGATCTCCGGCCAGAAGATCTTCATCTCTGCCGGCGAACACGACATGTCGGACAACATCATCCATCTGGTGCTCGCCCGCATTGAGGGCGCGCCCGAGGGTGTGAAGGGCATTTCACTGTTCATCGTACCGAAGTTCAAGCTTGATGCCGCCGGCGAGCCGGGCGAACGCAACGGTGTTTCTTGCGGCGCGATCGAACACAAGATGGGCATCCACGGCAACTCGACCTGCGTCATGAACTATGACGAGGCCGAGGGCTATCTCATCGGCACGGAGAACAAGGGCCTCAACGCCATGTTCGTGATGATGAACGAGGCGCGCCTCGGCGTCGGCCTGCAGGGTCTCTCGATTGCTGAAATCGCCTACCAGAATGCCGCCAACTATGCGCGCGACCGCATCCAGGGCCGTTCGCTCTCCGGCCCGAAGGCGCCGGACAAGAAGGCCGACCCGATCATCGTGCATCCGGACGTGCGCCGCACCCTGATGACGATCAAGGCCTTCAACGAAGCCGGCCGCGCCTTCACGCTCTGGACCGCGCTCAAGTCCGACATCGCCCACCGCTCCGACAATGATGCCGACCGCCAGACGGCCGACGACCTCCTCGGCCTGATGACGCCGATCCTGAAGGGCGTACTTACCGACAAGGGCTTCGACCATGCCGTCATGGCGCAGCAGATGTTCGGCGGTCATGGCTACATCGAAGAACACGGCATGAGCCAGTATGTCCGCGATGCCCGCATAGCGATGATCTATGAAGGCGCAAACGGCATCCAGGCGCTCGACCTCGTCGGCCGCAAGCTAGGCCTCAACGGCGGCCGCGCCGTCATGGCGCTGTTCAAGGAGATCGGCGATTTCTGCGAGGAAAACCGCAGCAACGAAAAGCTCGCCGCCTATACCAAGGCGCTGAAGAAGGGCCTCAACGACCTGCAGGCGGCCACCATGTGGTTCATGCAGAACGCGATGGCCAAGCCCGACAATGCCGGCGCCGGCTCGACCGACTACATGCACCTCTTCGGTCTCGTCGTCCTTGGTTACATGTGGGCGAAGATCGCCAAGACCGCCGAGGAAAAGCTTGCCTCTGGCGAAACGGCGCGCGCAGACTATCTGAAGAACAAGCTGATCACCGCGACCTTCTTCATGGAAAGGATCCTGCCGGAAACGGCCCTGCGCAAGGCCCGCATCGAAACCGGCGCCGACACGCTAATGGCGCTTGATGCGGCCGCTTTCTAATCCCGCCGCGGGTTCGATCTAAAATGTTTTGACGGGCAGCACCTGACGGTGCTGCCGAAAGGGAGATGAGACATGACGAAAGTCTTCGTTTACGACCACGTGCGCACACCGCGCGGCCGTGGCAAGAAGGACGGATCGCTGCACGAAGTGCCGTCCGTTCGCCTGGCAGCCAAGATGCTGGAAGCGGTGCGTGACCGCAACGACCTCGACACCTCGACCGTGGACGACATCATCATGGGTTGCGTCGATCCTGTGATGGACGCAGGCGCGGTGATCCCGAAGGCTGCCGCCTTCGAAGCCGGTTATTCGACCCGTGCGCCTGGCATGCAGATTTCACGCTTCTGCGCCTCCGGCCTCGACGCCGTCAACTTTGGCGCAGCCAAGATCGCCCAAGGCGCCGACGACATCGTGATTGCCGGCGGCGTTGAATCGATGTCGCGCGTCGGCCTCGGCATGTCGGGCGGCGCCTGGTTCATGGACCCCTCGGTCAACTTGCCGGCCTTCTTCATGCCGCAGGGCGTTTCGGCCGACCTGATCGCCACCAAGTACGGTTTTAGCCGCGACGACGTCGACGCCTATGCGGTCGAAAGCCAGAAGCGTGCGGCGCACGCCTGGGAACAGGGCTACTTCAAGAAGTCCGTCGTGCCCTTCAAGGACCAGAACGGCCTGACCATCCTCGACCGCGACGAGCACATGCGTCCGGGCACCGACATGCAGGCGCTCGCTTCGCTCAACCCGTCCTTCCAGATGCCGGGCGAAATGGGCGGCTTCGAAGCCGTCGGCATCCAGGCGCATCCTGAAATTGAGAAGATCAACTACGTGCACCACGCCGGCAACTCCTCGGGCATCGTCGATGGCGCTGCTGCCGTGTTGCTCGGCTCCAAGGCCGGCGGCGAAAGCATGGGCCTGAAGCCCCGCGCCCGCATCCGCGCCTTCGCCAACATCGGCTCCGACCCGGCACTGATGCTGACCGGCCCGGTCGACGTCACCGAGAAGCTTCTGAAGCGCGCCGACATGAAGCTGTCGGACATCGACCTCTTCGAGCTCAACGAAGCCTTCGCGGCCGTCGTGCTGCGCTACATGCAGGCCTTCGACATCCCGCACGACAAGATCAACGTCAACGGCGGCGCGATCGCCATGGGCCATCCGCTCGGCGCAACCGGCGCGATGATCCTCGGCACCGTGCTCGACGAACTGGAGCGCCGCGATCTCAACACCGCGCTCGTCACGCTCTGCATCGGCGCCGGCATGGGCACGGCCACGATCATCGAAAGGGTCTGACGATGGACGTGATGCGCCGCACCCTTCTCGGAGTGATGGGCCTGGGGCTGCTTGCAGCCGCGGGCTGCGTCTCCGACGAGGAGGAAGGCGGCGACAGCTTCACGCTCACCGGTGCGATCTCCAATGTCGCGAGCGGCCCGGTTCCGGCCGGCACCGTCACGATCCGGCTCGAAGAGCAGGGCGTGATGGACGTCGCCGCCAAGCTGATCGCCGAGACTTCGGTCGTCAGCGACGGCAAGGCCACCCGCGTGCCCTTCGTGCTGCAGGTGCCGAAGCCCGAACTCGACAAGGCTGTCGACGCGGGCTTCACCATCCGCGTCGAGCGCGACGGCCGGCTGATCGCCACCAACACCAGCAAGCAACGTTACAGCGGCGGATCGAACGTCTCGCTGCAGATCGAACCCATTCTCTACTGAGGGGGAGAACCATGACGAAGTATACCAATTTCAAGATCGAGACCGACGCTGACGGCATCGCGCTCGTCACCTGGGACATGCCTGAGAAGTCGATGAACGTCTTCACTCAGGAGGTGATGGAAGAGCTCAACGCCATCGTCGACCAGACCACGGCCGACGCAGCGGTCAAGGGCGTCGTCTTTACGTCCGGCAAGTCGAGCTTCTCCGGCGGCGCCGACCTTTCGATGATCAAGTCGATGTTCACCTTCCAGCAGGAAGAAAAGAAGAAGGATCCGGATAACGCCGCCCAGAAGCTCTTCGACCTCGTTGGCCGCATGACCGGGCTCTTCCGCAAGCTCGAAACCTCGGGCAAGCCATGGGTATCGGCGATCAACGGCACCTGCATGGGCGGCGCCTTCGAGCTTTCGCTCGCCTGCCACGGCCGTGTCGCGTCGAATTCCAAGTCGGTCAAGATCGCGCTGCCGGAAGTCAAGGTCGGCATTTTCCCGGGCGCCGGCGGCACCCAGCGCGTGCCGCGCCTGACCAATGCGCAGGACGCGCTGCAGATGATGACGACAGGCTCGTCGCTGACGGCAGCCCGCGCCAAGGCGCTTGGCCTGGTGCATGAAGTCGTCGATGCCGACAAGCTGGTCGACGCGGCCAAGGCGATGATCAAGAACGGCCTGAAGCCGGTCCAGCCGTGGGACGAAAAGGGCTACAAGGTTCCGGGCGGCGGCATCTGGACGCCGGCTTCGGCCCAGCTCTGGCCGGCCGCTTCCGGCATCCTGCGCCGCGAGACCTACGGCAACTATCCGGGCGCCGTCGCGATCCTGAAGTGCGTCTATGAAGGCCTGCAGGTACCGTTCGACACGGCGCTCAAGATCGAGCAGCGCTACTTCACCGAGATCCTTCAGACGACCGAAGCCTTCTCGATGATCCGCTCGCTGTTCGTCTCGATGCAGGAACTCGGCAAGGGCGCCCGTCGTCCGGCCGGCGTGCCGAAGTCCGAATTCAAGCATGTCGGCGTCGTCGGCGCCGGCTTCATGGGCGCCTCGATCGCCTATGTGACGGCTGCTGCCGGCATTGCGGTGACGCTGATCGACCGCGACATGGAAGCGGCCGAAAAGGGCAAGGCGCATTCGGAAGGCCTGGTCAAGGATTCGATCGGCAAGGGCCGCCTGACCAAGGAAGAGGGCGAGGCGCTGCTTGCCCGTATCACCCCTTCGGCCGACTACAATGACCTGAAGACCGCCGGCCTCGTCGTCGAAGCGGTGTTCGAGGATCGCCAGGTCAAGAAGGACGTGATCGAGAAGGTGGAAGCGGTGATTGCCGAAGACGCGATCTTTGCCTCCAACACCTCGACGCTGCCGATCACCGGTCTTGCCAAGAACTCCAAGCGCCCGGGCCAGTTCATCGGCGTCCACTTCTTCTCACCAGTCGAGAAGATGATGCTGACGGAAGTGATCCTCGGTAAGGAGAGCGGCGACAGGGCGCTCGCCGTGGCACTCGACTATGTCGCGGCGATCAAGAAGACGCCGATCGTCGTCAACGACACCCGCGGCTTCTACGTCAACCGTTGCGTCTTCCGCTACATCCACGAAGCCTATGACATGCTGATCGAAGGCGTGCCGCCGGCGATGATCGAAAATGCCGCCAAGATGGCCGGCATGCCGGTCGGCCCGCTGTCGCTCAACGACGAAGTGGCGATCGACCTCAGCCAGAAGATCCTCAAGGCCACCGTCGCCGACCTCGGCGAAAAGGCTGTCGATCCCAAGCACCTGGCGCTGATCAACAAGATGGTCGACGATCTCGACCGTCGCGGTCGCAAGAACGGCAAGGGCTTCTACGAGTATCCGGCCAAGCCCGCCAAGAAGTATCTGTGGCCGGAGCTGAAAACCCTCTATCCGCAGAAGAACGCAGACAAGATCGATGTCGAGGTGCTGAAGCAGCGGCTTCTCGCGACGATCGCGCTCGAAGCGGCCCGCACCATGGAAGAAGGCATCGTCACCGATCCGCGCGAAGCAGACGTCGGCTCGATCCTCGGTTTCGGCTTTGCTCCCTACACCGGCGGCACGCTCTCCTACATCGACGGCATGGGCGTGAAGGCCTTCGTCGAGATGTGCGAGACGCTCGCCAAGGATTATGGCAACCACTTCAAGCCGACGGCACTCCTCAAGGAAATGGCCGAACGCGGCGAGACCTTCTACGGCCGCTTCGACCCCTACGGCGAGAAGAAGCAGGCGGCGTAAGGTTCGCTCAATAGCATTGGAAGCAGGCCCCCTCGAGGGCCTGTTTTCGTTTGAGCACGGCCTGCTCGAGGCCCTTGCCGGCTTAGCGCCCACCCGGCCGCCATCACTCTGTTACGGTTGTGGTGCTAGGCCTGCGCGGATTGAACCACACTCCATGACGAAGCCATGACCAAAGCCGCCCTCCGCCCCGCCGTCCCCGGCGACGAACCCTATCTGCACTGGCTGGAAGAAGCCTGCATGCGCAACTATGCGATCGCGCTTTGGGGCAGCTGGCGGCCTCGGCTGGCGGATGCACTCATCCTCGGCGAGCATCGCATCATCGCCGTGGGGCACGAGGATGTCGGCTGCGTATCTGTCACGCGGCGCGAGGACCATTTCTGGGTGAACAAGCTTTACGTCGCGCCCGGTCACCAGAAGTGCGGCTACGGTGCGATCGCGCTTCGCCAAGTGCTCGGTGAAGCAAGGGCGATCGGCCTGCCCGTGCAGCTCAGCGTGCTGACGACCAATCCGGCGGTGGCGTTCTACCGCCGCGAAGGTCTTGTGATCTATGAAGAAACCGCCGAGCGGCGCTTCATGACGTCTGACGCGCGTTAAGCTTATCAGCATCTTCTGATTGACGCTCTTCGCGCGCAGGCGCATCCTCCGCGAGGTCAGAGGGGGACACGCCATGAGCGAGCCTGATCTCTATCTTCTTGGGCGCGCCGGGCCCGAAGAAGAACGCCTGAAACGACAGATTGCCAATCTCGCCCCTGATTCCGACCAGCAGCTCGAACGGGTCGGAATCCGGCCGGGCGAACGCGTCGTCGATCTTGGCTGCGGCCCCGGTGGGGTTCTGCACCTACTTGGCAAACGCGTCGGGCCAAACGGATCGGTGCTCGGCATCGAACGCGATCCGAATTTTGTCGAACTCGCCCGCCGTTTCGTTGCCGGCCATGCGCTCCCCCAGGTGGATGTGCGCGAGGGCGATGCCTATGCGACAGGCCTGCCGCGCCGTTCCTTCGACGGCGCTCATATGCGGCTGGTGCTCGTCAACGTGCCGCGGCCAGAGCTGATCGTGCTCGAAATGGTGTCATTGGTACGGCCGGGTGGCTGGATCGCGAGCTTCGAGGCCGATTTCCTCGGACATATCTGCGATCCGCCGCTTGCCGCCTGGGACCGGCTGCTTGCCGCCTATGTCGCCTATTCCGCCGCCAGAGGCATCGACCTCAATATCGGTCGCCGGCTGCATCGTCTGTTCCGGAACGCCGGTATCGAGGCGATATCCGTCGACGCGGTCGAGCATGTCTATCCGCCGGGTCACGACCGCCGGCCGATCCTTCGGGATTTCATCGACAATGTCCGCGGCGGGCTTGTCGCCGAAGGCTTCATCGGCCAGGCCGAGCTCGATGCCGATCTGAAAGCACTCGACCAGCATCTTGCCGACCCAAACGTGCTCGTGACCTCACACATGTTCTTCCGGCTGACCGGCCGTGTTCCCGAGGCGCTCGTCATCCAAGCATGACGACGATTTCCGTCCGTCCCGTATCTCTAAGCGGCGGCACCGGCGCGCCGATGCGCCAGTCGTTCGCCGACGATGATCAGCAGGCCAGCCGCAAAGATCAGCCCGGCGCCGGCAAAGACGTTGGTGGCCGGAACGTCGCCCCAGATCAGGAAGCCGAGCCCGAAGGCCCAGACGAGCGAGGTATATTCGAACGGCGCGATCACCGAGATCGGTGCCCGGCGCATGCCCTCGAACAGCGCGTACTGGGCGATGCCGGCGATGACGCCGGTTCCGGCCATCAGCGCGACGTCGAAGAGCGCCGGCGGTGTCCAGAAAAAGCCGACGGCAAGCCCGGTCATGGCGATGAAAAAGACGTTGGAGATCGTCATCTGCACCAGGGTCGTTTCCTGAAGTGCCGTCTTGCGCAGCATCACCGTGCCGATCGCCCAGAAGACGGCGGCGATAAGCGCCAGGAACACCGGCAGCGACAGTTTCATGCCGGTGCCGAGCGGATCGCAGGCGATGAGCACGCCGACGAAACCGATGAACACGGCGAACCAGCGGATCGGCGGAACGTCCTCCTTCAGGATCGGTACAGCAAGCAGCGTCACGATGATCGGCGCGGCGTAGTAAAGGGTGGTCATCTCCGCCAGGCCGAGGTCGCGCGCCGCGTTGAAATAGGAAAGCCACGCAGCGAGCAGCAAAAGATTGCGCACGAAGAGCGGTTTGATCACCGGCGACGAGATGGCGCTGCGCACCAGCTTGCCGCGACCGATCACAAGGCAGAGCAGGAGAATGGTGATGCTGCGGGTAAACAGGATCTGCCAGACCGAGTAGCCGACGACCAGCCATTTGACCGACGCATCCTGCAGCGAAAACAGGAAATAGGAAAACGTCGTCATGACGATGCCTGACAGGACGGTCTTGTTCATGGGAGCCTCGATCACGCCGGCGGGAGGAGAAGCGGCGGAGCCCGTCTGATAGCGCGGCCGCGACGGGCGCGGAAGGGGCATGTCGGGGCGGCGCTGTGGCGATTTCTTGGGGTGGCTTGCACCACGGATCGGACAGCAAGCTTGATGGAGATCAAGAACCGGCGCTTGCGCCGCTGCTAGAAGGCAGCGATAACGACCATGAAACTCGGGTCCCAACGACATGCAGCCGCTCGCCTTTGCCCTTGCCGCCCTCGTCCTGCTCGCGACGCCCGGTCCGACGAATACGCTGCTTTGGCTCTCCGGCGCATCGGCCGGGCTTCGCCGGTCGCTGCCGCTTTTGACCGGCGAGCTCGGCGGCTATCTCGCGGTGATCATTCCCGCCGTCGCGTTGCTCGCACCGTTCCTTGCCGCCCATCCGAACCTCGGCCTGGCGCTGAGGCTCATTGCCGCCTGCTGGGTTCTCTACCTCGCCTATGCGCTCTGGACGACCGATGCCGAGCGCAGCGAAGGTGTCGTCATCTCCATCCGACAAGTCTTCCTCACGACGCTGCTCAATCCGAAAGCCCTGATCGTCGCCCTGGTGCTGTTGCCGCAGACAGGACTGGCAGCCGTCTGGCCCTGGATCGCCGGCTTCTCCCTGCTGGTCATCGCCGCCGGGTCGACCTGGATCGGGGCCGGCGCCCTGCTGGTGCAGATGTCCAAGGGTCTTTCGGCTTCGCACCTGCCGCGCCGGATCGCCGCCGTCTGCCTCACGCTCTTCTCCGTCGGCATCGCCGGCAGCGCGATCGCCGCCATGCACTAGCAAAAATCCCGGAGGACCAGCACGTGTCCTCCGGGAATCGATCGCTATGCGCGGCCAAACGTTGTGCCTCAGGCAGCAACCGCCTCGCCGAGTTCCTTGGCCAACGCCCCCATCAACTCTTCCCAGCCTCCGCGGCGGTACTCGAGCTTGTCGAGCCCGTCGAGGAAGGCCACCTGTTCGGTAAAGACGAGGCGCGTTCCGGTGCCCGCAGGCTGGATATCGACCGTGGCGACGGAGGCAGAAATCCGCCTGTCGTTCTGCGTCATCGTATAGGCAAAGATGATCCGGCGGTTCTCGACGATATCGAGATAGACGGTATCGTCGTAATAGGTCGTCCCGTCGTCCACGCTGAAGCGACCGCTTTCGCGGCCGCCGACGCGGAAGTCGTGGGTGATCTGCGCCCCGGCTTCGACGTTGACGAACCAGCGCTCCTTTGCGGCTGGCTCCGAGAACGCCCTGAACACCTCAACCGGTGTCGCCTTGAAGTTGCGTTCAATGGTGAAGCTCGAATGTTCCACGGATCTGTCGATCATGTCCTGCCTCCTCTGGGTTGGAAATTGATGGCTTATACACAACTGGTTTCGATTATGAACTGCTATAATTTTGAAATCAGTTGAACGTTAGCGTCAGTGATGCGATAATGCAAGCGGTTTTAAAGAGGTGCCAATGAAGGACGACATGCGCTCGGGTTGCCCGATCAATCTTTCGCTCGAAGTGTTCGGCGACAAATGGAGCCTGCTGATCATTCGCGACATGATCTTCGGCGGCAAACGGCACTTCCGGGAGCTGCTGCGATCGCAGGAGGGTATCTCATCGAATATCCTTGCGGATCGGCTGAAGATGCTGGTCGAACAGGGAATGCTGACGAAGCGCGACGACCCCACGCACAAGCAGAAGGCGATCTACAGCCTGACGGAAATGACGATTGCACTCGTGCCGATCATGGCCCAGCTCGGTGCCTGGGGACGGCGCTACCTGCCGGTCAGCGAAGAGCTCAGCATTCGCGCCGAACTCATGGAGAACGGCGGCCCTGCGCTCTGGGATCGCTTCATGGACGAGCTGCGGCACGACCATCTGGGGATGCCGCTCGATGGCCCGCCGCGGGTGCGCGCCACGCTCCAGGCCGCCTATGAAGAGGTGGTCGCCAGGAAGGCGCAGGAAAAGGCGACGGCCTGACGCTCGCCCGGCGGCCGGTTCAGAGCCCGATCGCCGAGAGCATGACGAAGGTGGCAAACAGCACGAAATGCGTCATGCCCTCGATGGCGTTGGTCTGGCCGTCATTGAGGTTGATCGCGGCAACGATCAGCGTGATCGTCACCATCACCGTCTGCACCGGCGACATCGCCATCAGGAACGGCTGGCCGGTATAGAGCGCGATCGCCTCCATCACCGGCACCGTCAGGATGACGGTCGAAAGCGAAGCGCCGAGCGCGATATTGACGACCGCCTGCATGCGATTTGCGAGAGCGGCGCGCATGGCGGTCATGATCTCCGGAGAGGCGGAAATCGCCGCGACGACGATGGCCGTGACAGCCGGCGGTGCACCGCTCCCTTTCAAGCCCGATGTCAGCAGCGACGACATCACTTCCGCCAGCACACCGATCAGCACGATGCCGAGGATCAGGATCACGATCGACGGCAACACCGGCTGGTCGGGGCCGCCCTCTCTCGCGCTCCCCTCGCCCTTCGCCTTCGGATAGCTGTAGCTGAAGAAGTAGCTGTGCACGCCCACCTGCATGCGCAGGAACAGGGCGTAGAGCGTGATCATCGCGCCGATGGTGAAGGCCGAGTAGAGATGCCATTTCGCCGCCGGCACGAATTCCGGCACGATCATAGAAATCCCCATCGCCGTCAGGATCATCACGCTGTAGGTGCGGGCGGAATCGTCATTATAGGGCTGTTCGCCGTGCTTCAGACCTCCGAGAAGGGCTGCGAGGCCCAGGATGCCGTTGATGTCGAGCATGACGGCCGCATAGATCGTGTCGCGCACCAGCGTCGGCGAGGTCTCGCTGGTCATCATGATCGCCAGAACGACGACTTCGACGAGCACCGCCGAGAGCGTGAGGATCATCGTGCCATAGGGATCGCCGACCTTGGATGCCAGAACCTCGGCGTGATGCGACACCCGCAGCGATGCAAGCACGATCGCAACCACCAGACCGGCGGCACCGAGAAGCGTTGCGAGGCGCCCCATCTCAAGCAGGCGATCTTCGAGCGCAAGCCCGGCGACCGCGGCAAGCATGGCGACGATCAGCAGGCGTTCCGCTTTCATGCGCATCAACAAAACGCCCTCCACCGAAAGCCTGTCCTGCCCATCACCGGAACTATAGGGGCCGCGTCCCGCAAATCAAATGACGGAAAGAGGACTATTTTCCTCCCGATTCTTTACCGCCCTGCAGCGTTTCGGTAGTGTGGCCGGGAACCAAAGCAGCAAGTGGCCGCCTGCCCGGCCTGGATCTCTCGTCATGTTGTCTCACGGCACGATCTGGCACGCTATCGACACCCTGGCCGAGCGCCACCAGCTCTCGCCGTCCGGCCTCGCGCGCCGTGCCGGCCTCGACCCGACCTCCTTCAACAAATCCAAACGTCGCTCCGCCGACGGGCGCGAGCGCTGGCCCTCGACAGAATCGATCGCCAAGGTGCTGGGGGCGACGGGCGCCACCATGGACCAGTTCACCAGCCTACTGCAGCCGGAGGGGGTCCCAGCGCCTTCCGAGCCGGTGGCCGCTGCCACGATCCCGCTGATCGGCTTTGCCCAGGCGGGTGCCGGCGGCTACTTCGACGATGGCGGCTTTCCCGCCGGTCAGGGCTGGGACGTCATCGACTTTCCGACGGATGCGGAAAAGCGCAGCGGCACCTATGCGCTCGGGGTCCAGGGAGACAGCATGCTGCCGCTCTACCGCGACGGCGACATCCTGATCGTCGACCCCGGCGCGCCGATCCGGCGTGGCGATCGGGTTGTGGTGAAGACGCAGGAGGGCGAGGTCATGGCAAAGGTGCTCACGCGCCAGACGCCGCGTGTGATCGAACTTCTATCGCTCAATCCCGAGCATCCGAACCGGAGCTTCGAGACCAGCCAGATCGAATGGATCGCCCGAATTATCTGGGCCAGCCAATAGGACGTCCTTCCTGATGCGGCAGCATTTCTACACCCTTGCCGGCGGCATCGCCGCAATCGCCCTTTTCACCGGCATCCTCTATGCGGGCGCTGTTGCCATCCGCGACCGTGAGACCGCCGCCACACCGGAACTCGTTCTCGAAACGCCCGACATGACAGATTTCGAGGCGACGCCGGATCAGGCCGACGACGAGGTCCCGCTCGATCCCGGCGGCGCGGCGACGACCAGCGAACAATCGCCCACGACGGAAAATGCGGCACGCGCCATCGAGCCACAGCAGTTCGGCCTGCCCGATACGGTCACCAGTGCGCCGCTCGAACGGGTGGAACCGCGTGCGCCGTTGTCGGAACCGAAGAAGGAAGCGAAGGCCGCCGGGCCGACCGTACTCTATCGCCCGGTCGCGGTCGCCGCCGGTGTGATCCAGTTCGACAAGCTGACGCTGCAGATCGACGGCATCGAGCCGGAACAAGCGGAGCGGACCTGCGAAAGCGCCGGCAAGAGCTGGCCCTGCGGCATCGTCGCGCGAACCGCCTTCAGAAACTTCCTGCGCGCACGTGCGGTCAGCTGCGATCTGCCCGAAGGAGATTCCGGCCCTTCGGCCACCGCCTCCTGCACGCT
The DNA here is from genome assembly GCF_058791875.1 of Ensifer sp. EB106-05-01-XG146. NCBI lineage: Bacteria > Pseudomonadati > Pseudomonadota > Alphaproteobacteria > Hyphomicrobiales > Rhizobiaceae > Ensifer > Ensifer sp. EB106-05-01-XG146. The sequence goes on along the minus strand of NZ_JBYTDX010000001.1, from coordinate 186,908 downwards.
TGGCGGACAGGATCTTGCCACCTGGCTCGTCGACAATGGCTGGGCAACGCCGGTTCCCGGCTCGACCCTCGAAAAACGCGCCGACGCAGCACGCCAGGCGAAACTCGGTTTTTACGGTGACGATCCGCGCGACCTCAGCCACACGCCGATGACATTCGACGATCCGACCCTCGGCATCGGAGTGGACGCTTCGCAGCCGGACTTGTAAATAGCCGCGACAATTCCCAGCTCTCGACCGTCTGCCGAAAGCGGCAGACGGCTCAACTCTTTGAAACGACGCAATTCCGGATCAGGAACCGTGCCATCCCTGGAATCGCTCTACCGCCGGAAAGCCCATGCAACCAAGCCTCAGCCACCACGAAGCTCTCATCTATGTCATGGTGATGATGTCGGCGGTCGACCGCGAGATGAGCGACGACGAGTTTGCCCGCATCGGCCGGCTGGTTCAATTCCTGCCCGTGTTCGACGGCTTCGACGAGGACAGCCTCGTCCATATCGGCCATGAATGCTCGGCGCAGCTGGCGGCGCCCGAGGGGCTCGACATCATGCTCGAGATCGTGCGCGAAGCGCTGCCGGAGAAGTTCCACGAGACGGCCTATGCGCTCGCCGTCGAGATCGCGGCCGCCGACCAGCGCATCCGCAACGAAGAAATCCGCCTGCTGCAGTTGCTGCGCGACCGGCTTGGCCTCGACAAGCTGACCTGCGCCGCTATCGAGCGCGGCGCGCTCGCCCGCTTCCGCCGATAGGCCGGCCGGTGATCACGCCGAAAAGTTCTGGCGCCTAATAGATTCCGTTCGGGAAGTAGCGCAGGTAGATTTCCTCCAAGCGGCCGCTGCGCGACAGCGCCAGCAGCGCGTGATCGATCGCCTGGGTCAGGGCAGGCTCGGACTTGCGGTTCATGATCGTCAGGCCTTCACCGAGGAAGCGCTGCGAGAAGTAGGCGCCATCGACAAGCGTGCAGCAGCCGCCAGCAGCGCTACCCGAGATCCAGAAGGACAGCTGCATGCCGTCGGAAAACACCGCCGGCACATCGCCCTTCTGCAGAGCCGTCAGCATGGCCTCGCGGTCGGGATAGACCTTGGCCTCGATCTTTGGGAAAAACGCCTTGAACATCGCCTCATGCGTGGTTCCGGCGACGACACCGACCGGCTTCCCCTTGAGATCGCTCGGTGCCGAGACTGCGCCGGCCGCCTTGGTATTGACGGCGAAGCGCGCTGGAAGCCGCATGAAGGCGCGGGAAAAGCCAAAGCGTTGGCGCAGTTCCGGACCGACGGCGATACCGGCGGCCACCGCCTCGCCCTGCCCCTCTTCCAGTGCCGGCAGCAGCTCCGCATAGGTCACGGCCTGGATCTGGCATTTGGCCTCGATGTCGAGCTCGCGGCAGATCTCGCGCACGAGATCGACATGAAATCCCGAAAGCTTGCCGGACTGGTCGATGAAGTTGAACGGCGGAAAGTCCACCGTCGTCAGGAAACGCAGGCGCGCCAGGCCCGTGAGGTCGGGCTTGGCGATGCGTTCGCGCGCGTCGAACAGCAGCGGCAGATCCTTAGCCTCGGCCGCAAGCGGCGTCGCGATCAAGGATACGCAAAGGGCGAAAAAGGAAAGAACTTTCATGGGCAGCGGCCGGCACGTCTCATGTGGCAGGGGCGGCCCTTGGAACCGCGGTGATTCATCGAGCGGTAAAGTAACCGGCCGCAGCGCAGCTGACCATAGGCCGCCACGAGAACGCGGTTACACAAGGAACGGGACGAGAAAGAATGGAGCGGGTGATCGGGATCGAACCGACGACATCCAGCTTGGGAAGCTGGCGTTCTACCGCTGAACTACACCCGCGGCGCCTGCGAAACTTCCCGAACCGGGGCGATCTGTCAAGCACCCTTGCGCGGGATCGCGTAAGGGGCGCTGCAAAATCCCCTACTCGGCGCGGAAATGCTTCGAGAGCTTCAGGCCCTGCGCCTGGTAGTTGGAGCCGACGCCGAGGCCATAGAGACCATCCGGCCGTTCCAGCATGTGTTCGTAGATCAGGCGGCCGACGATCTGGCCGTGTTCGAGGATGAACGGCACCTCGTGGCTGCGCACTTCCAGCACGGCACGGCTGCCCGTGCCGCCGGCCGAGGCATGGCCGAAGCCCGGATCGAAGAAGCCGGCATAATGCACGCGAAACTCGCCGACCAGCGGATCGAACGGCGTCATCTCGGCCGCATAAAGCGGCGGAACATGCACCGCCTCGCGCGAGACGAGAATGTAGAACTCATCCGGATCGAGGATCAGTTCGTCGCGGCCGCGGCTGTAGAGTGGCTCCCAGAAATCGAAGATCGCGTGCTGCGCTTTCTTGTCGACGTCGATGACGGCGGTGTGATGCTTGCCGCGATAGCCGATCAGGCCTTCGGGCCCGGTGCCCTTCAGATCGATCGACAGCGCGATGCCGCCGCCGCTGACGTTCGGCTTGTCGCTCGCCACCAGCACGTCGCTCTCGTGCAGCGCCTGCAGTTCCTGCTCCGACAGAATAGACTGGCCCATGCGGAAGCGGATCTGCGACAGGCGCGAGCCTCGGCGCACGACGATCGGGAAGGTGCGCGGGCTGATTTCGAGATAGAGCGGACCGCTGTAGCCGGCCGGGATCTTGTCGAATTCCTGGGCGCGATCGGTGATGACGCGGGTGAAGATGTCGAGGCGACCGGTCGAGCTTTTCGGGTTGGCCGAGGCCGACATGCCCTCAGGCAGTTCCAGGCTTTCCATCAGCGGCACGATGTAGACGCAGCCCGTTTCCAGCACCGCGCCATCGGTCAGATCGACGACGTGCAGCTTCAGCCGGTCGAGCTTGTCGGCAACGAGGTGAGACGGGCCTGGCATGAAGCTTGCGCGGACGCGGAAAGCCTTCGAGCCTAGGCGCAGGTCGAGGCTTGCCGGCTGGATCTGATCGACATCCAGCGGCTTCTCGCTTTTGAGGCGTCCCGATTCTAACAGCGCGGCGATCGCGCGATCGGCCAAAATCCCAGTGTCGCGGCCCATTGCAGTCCTCTTTTCAGTTGCGAGACAAAACCAAACTCCGGGAATTGACGCAAGCGTACCCTGGCAGTATTGAAGCTTTATCCCGTGGTGATTTGGCCGGTCGGCTTGCAGCCACGTTAAACAAGTAGCTAAAAAGGCCGGGTGTCAAACCGGCCCTTCACGCGGCCGGTTTTTTTGTTTTTGAAAGTGACCGTCACATGAGCAAAAACTGGCGCCCCGCAACGCAACTGGTCCATGGCGGGACCACCCGTTCCCAGCACGGAGAGACCTCCGAGGCGATCTTCCTTACCCAGGGCTTTGTCTACGAGACGTCGGAAGCTGCGGAAGCTCGTTTCAAGGGCGAGACCGAAGGCTTCATCTACGCCCGCTACGGTAGCCCGACCAACGACATGTTTGAAAAGCGCATGTGCATGCTGGAAGGCGCCGAGGATGCGCGCGCCACGGCATCGGGCATGGCTGCCGTCACCGCCGCAATTCTCTGCCAGCTGAAGGCCGGCGACCACATCGTCGCCGCCCGCGCCCTCTTCGGCTCCTGCCGCTGGGTGGTCGAGACGCTGGCGCCGAAATACGGCATCGAGTGCACGCTGGTCGACGGACGCGACCTCGCCAACTGGGAAAAGGCGATCCAGAAGAACACCAAGGTCTTCTTCCTCGAAAGCCCGACCAACCCGACGCTCGAAGTCATCGACATTGCCGGCGTTGCCAAGCTCGCCAACCAGATCGGCGCCAAGGTCGTCGTCGACAACGTCTTTGCGACGCCGCTCTTCCAGAAGCCGCTGGAACTCGGCGCCCATATCGTCGTCTATTCCGCCACCAAGCATATCGACGGTCAGGGCCGTTGTCTCGGCGGTGTCGTGCTTTCCGACAAGGAATGGATCAACGAGCACCTGCACGACTACTTCCGCCACACCGGCCCGGCGATGTCGCCGTTCAACGCCTGGACGCTGCTGAAGGGCATCGAGACGCTGCCGCTACGCGTGCGTCAGCAGACGGAAACGGCCCGCCGCGTGGCCGACTTCCTGGCAGAACAGCCGCAGGTCGCCAAGGTCATCTATCCTGGCCGCAAGGATCATCCGCAGGCCGACATCATCGCCAAGCAGATGACCGGCGGATCGACGCTCGTCGCCTTCGAACTGAAGGGCGGCAAGGATGCAGCCTTCGCGCTGCAGAATGCGCTGGAGATCGTGCGCATCTCCAACAACCTCGGCGACAGCAAGAGCCTGATCACCCATCCGGGAACGACCACGCACAAGAACCTGACCGACGAGGCCCGCGAAGAGCTCGGCATTTCCGCTGGAACCGTGCGCTTCTCGGCCGGCATCGAGGACAGCGACGATGTGGTGGAAGATTTCGCCCGCGCGCTGAAGGCCGTGAAGTCCTGATTTTACGAAGACACGGCCGCCGTGATCAACGGCGGCCGACGCCGCTTGCCGGCCATCACGAGATGGTTTCCGGCGGCGCGGCGCCAAGGTGCCAGGCACGTTTCACCCGCTCGATCGCGTCAGCACGGCCATCCGTCCCATCATGGGATCGCACAATCTTGCCGTTATTCTTGACGAAACCATCTTGCTGTAGAATACCCTGAAAGACCTGAAGCAAGGTGATGCCCATGTATCGCGCTTTGACCCGCGACATAGAAGTTACGGTGGAGCCGTACTATCTCGAAGAGCAGTCGGATCCCGATGACGGCCGCTATGTCTGGGGCTATCGCATCGTCATCTCAAACCACTCGGACGCGTCCGTGCGGTTGATGACGCGCTACTGGCACATTACCGATGAGAACGGGCAAGTCGACGAGGTCAGCGGTCCGGGCGTCATCGGCGAGCAGCCGCTGCTCAATCCCGGCGATACCTATGAGTATTCGTCCGGATGCCCTCTGGATACGCCCTCAGGCGTCATGTTCGGCCACTACAGCATGGAATCGGAAGGCGGAGAGACCTTCAACGTTGCCATCCCCGCCTTCTCGCTCGATTCACCCGGGCTCGTGCGCACCCTGAACTGAAGCGCGTCCTTCGGACTAGCGTCGCTCTAAATCGCGGCCAGTCGGCCGGAAGCGCCCGCTACTGCGGGCGCACCTCGCTTGCTTCGAAGCGATAGGTCGTCGAGCAGAACTCGCAGGTCACCTTGACTTCGCCATCGTCGATGGTGCTTTCGAGGTCGTCCGTGCTCAGGTTGGACAACACCGACTGAAGCTTCTCGCGCGAGCAGCTGCAGCGGTCGTAGACCGCCTGCGGTTCGTAGACGCGGACGCCGCGCTCGTGGAACAGGCGATAGAGCAGCCGCTCGGTTCCGACCATCGGATCGGTCAACTCGTCCATGTCGATCGTTTCGACCATCACCTTGGCTTCGGCCCAGAGATCGTCGTCACCGAACGCGCTTTCACCATCATCACCATCACCGCCGGAAAGGTCGGGCTGGCGCATGCGTTCCGGCGCTTCCGGCAGGAACTGGGCGACCATGCCGCCGGCGCGCCAGCGATGGCGCGGCTTGCCGTTTTCGTCGCGATCGAGAAGCTCGGCCACGCCAAGGCGCACCTTGGTCGGGATCTGCTCCGACTGTCGGAAATAGACGCCGGCGATTTCTTCCAGCGTCGCTCCGTCGAGCGCAACGATCCCCTGGTAACGCTGGGTATGGGCGCCCTGGTCGATGGTGAAGGCGAGCACGCCCTTTCCGAGCAGCTCGTGCGAAAGGGTCCGGCCGTCCTTTTCGGCAGCGGCAAGCGCTTCCTGATCGTAGCGGGCATAGGCGCGCACGCGATCCGGCGTCGAGAAATCAGCGACCACCAGATCGACAGGGCCATCGCCCTGAGTCTGGACGATCAGCTTGCCTTCAAACTTCAGCGAGGTCCCGAGCAACACGGTGAGTACAACGGTTTCAGCAACCAGACGCGCGACCGGAAGCGGATAGTTGTGGCGCTCGAGGATTGCGTCCAGCATGGGGCCGAGCTGCACGGCGCGGCCGCGCACGTCGAGGCCTTCCACCTGGAAAGGCACGACGTGATCGTCACCGGCAAAGTCGAACTCACCAAGCCCTGGCGTCATGTCAGTCATGTCTTGCTCCTTGCCTTCAGCCACCAAGCTGCACCAGAGATATTGCTATCCCCGCGCAACGTGCTCGCTGTCTCAGTTGATCCCGCGATAAACGGATTGTCCACCAGGTATGTGCCGCCGCCATAGCAACGCACCACCTCGACGGTTGCGCGCTCACTACTTTCAGGAGCGCCCGTATGCCGCCTAAATCGTGTCGCACGTGGACAATGTCAAGTGCGGTGAACACGCCCCTATATGGCGCACGCTCGGCGGAGCGCACTGAAGCCTCTTCGCCGTCGCGCGCGACCGGGCAGCCGGCTCAGACGAGCCCCATGCACCAGGCAATGACCGACTTCTGTGCGTGCAGCCGGTTTTCCGCCTCGTCGAAGACCACCGACTGCGGGCCGTCGATGACCTCGTCGGTGACCTCTTCGCCGCGGTGCGCCGGCAGGCAGTGCATGAACAGCGCATCGGAGGCCGCACGCTTCATCAGCGCTTCATTGACCTGGTAGGGCTGGAAGACGTTGTGCCCGCGGGCGCGATGTTCCTGGTTCATCGAGATCCAGGTGTCGGTCACGACGCAATTGGCGTCGGCGACGGCCTGTTCGGCGTCATGACACAAAAGGACCTCGCCGCCATTGTTGCGCGCCCAGTTCAGGAACTTGTCCTGCGGCTCGGAACCGAGCGGCACGGCCATGTTCATGCGGTATCCGAAGCGGGCAGAACCTTCGATCAGCGAATGCAGCACGTTATTGCCGTCGCCGGTCCAGGCAATCGTCTTGCCCTTTACCGGACCGCGATGCTCCTCGAAGGTCAGGATATCGGCCATGATCTGGCAGGGGTGCGTATCGTCGGTCAGGCCGTTGATGACCGGGACCGTCGCATGCTCGGCCAGTTCCAGAAGGCGGCGATGGTCGGTGGTGCGGATCATGATGGCGTCGACGTAACGCGAGAGCACCTTGGCCGTGTCGCCGATCGTCTCGGCGCGGCCGAGCTGCATTTCGGTGCCCGACAGAAACAGGGTTTCGCCGCCGAGCTGGCGCATGCCGACATCGAAGGAAACGCGGGTGCGGGTGGAGGGCTTTTCGAAGATCATCGCCAGCATCTTGCCGGCGAGCGGCTTCTCGGCAGTTCCGGCCTTGGTCGCCGCCTTTCGGACGCGCGCATCGTCGATGATCGTCCGGAGGTCGGCGGCCGTCATGGCCGAAAGATCGAGAAAATGTCTGGTGCCTGCCATCGTACTCGGTTCCTGTCTGAAAAATCGGTCCCTGGTGCGGCACGCTATCCACGTGCCCGCACGAAGGTCATTCTAACGCCTTAGTCGTCCCTGGGTCGCTACCTTCAGGCCGCGGCGTTGCCGCTTGCCTTGCGAACCGCCTCGGCGGCGCGTTCGATACGTGCGAGCCCCTCGCGCGCCTCTTCCGCCGTCACGGTCAGCGGCGGCAGCAGACGCAGCACATTTTCGCCCGCCGGCACGGCCAGGAGCTTTTCGGCGCGGATTTCCTTCAGCAGATCGGCCGAAGGGCCCTTCACCTTGATGCCCAGCATCAAACCGTCGCCGCGGATGTCCTCGATGACATCAGGGAAACGGTCCTTGAGCGACGCAAGGCCCTGGCGGAAGACCAGCGCGACATCGCGCACATGCGTCAGGAATCCGTCGGCCAGAACGACGTCGAGCACGGCGTTGCCGACGGCCATGGCCAGCGGGTTGCCGCCATATGTGGAGCCATGCGTGCCCGCCACCATACCAGATGCGGCTTCCTCAGTCGCGAGGCAGGCGCCGAACGGGAAGCCACCGCCGATACCCTTGGCGACCGCCATGATATCCGGACGGATATCCGCCCATTCATGGGCAAACAGCTTGCCGGTACGGCCGACGCCGGTCTGGACCTCGTCGAGGATCAAGAGCAGGCCGAACTCGTCGCAAAGCGCGCGCAGTTCCTGCATGAATTCCTTGGTCGCCGGACGGATGCCGCCCTCGCCCTGGATCGGCTCGATCAGGATCGCTGCGGTTTCCTCGGTGATCGCATTCTTGACCGCGGCGATGTCGCCGAACGGAACCTGGTAGAAGCCCGGCGCCTTCGGCCCGAAACCTTCGATGTATTTCTGCTGACCACCGGCGGCGATCGTCGCGATCGTGCGGCCGTGGAAGGCGCCTTCGAAGGTGATGACGTGGAACTTCTCCGGGTGGCCCTTGGAGAAGTGGTAACGCCGTGCCGTCTTGATGGCGCATTCCAGCGCTTCCGCGCCCGAATTGGTGAAGAAGACCTTGTCGGCAAAGGTCACTGCCGTCAGCCGGCGGCCGAGGCTTTCCTGGCCCGCAATTTCATAAAGGTTGGACAGGTGCCAGACCTTGTCGGCCTGCGCCTTCAGCGCCTCGACCAGGTGCGGGTGCGCGTGGCCGAGCGAGTTCACGGCAACGCCGGCACCGAAATCGAGATAACGCGTGCCGTCTTCAGCGATCAGCCAGGCGCCCTCTCCTCGCTCGAAACGCAACGGCGCGCGCATGTAGGTATCGTAAAGCGGCGTGGTTGCAGTCATGCGAGGCTCTCCTTCACTCCAGATCGACATCGATCCCGCGCCTCACGCGGGCCGATAAAAATCAAAAATGCCGCCTTTCGGCGGCGCAGGCACTATTCCCATTTCGCGCTGCAATGTCAACAAAACCAAGCCTTGCAGCGCAACATGAAGGGTCGATTCCTGGCAGCAGAAAAATCGTCCGGGAGGGCTTGCAAAAATGCAACGCTGGCCGAGCAAGTTGGGGAAAACTACGAAATCGATTCGGCCTGATTCCCGGGACTCTTGCCACAGAGTCCAGCGGTCAGTACGTTAACATTCAATTACTAGACGCATGCGGCGGACCTAGTCACCAAAAGAGTTATCGCGTTTGCAACCCCGGGGTTTAGCCGGGGTGCGGTGAGGGATTCTGCCATCCCCAACGCTGAGAACGGAGAGTGCAGAAATGAACTGGACTGACGAGCGGGTGGAGAAACTGAAGAAGCTTTGGTCCGAGGGCCTGAGCGCAAGCCAGATCGCGGCGCAGCTCGGCGGCGTCAGCCGTAACGCTGTCATCGGCAAGGTTCACCGCCTGAGCCTGCCAGGTCGCGCCAAGGCCGGCGGCAGCACCACGACAGCAGCCCGTCCGAAGCGCCCGACTTCGGCACCGCGCGCACCGAACTACGCTTCGCGCGTTTCGACCCGCCCGGTTGCACGCGCGGCCGGCGCTGTCGTTCTCAAGGAAGAAATCGAAGTCGATCTCGTTGCCGAGCAGGATTTCAGCACCCGCACCGACGTTGTCGTGCCGATGTCGCGCCGCCTCGAGCTGACCCAGCTCACCGAGCGCACCTGCAAGTGGCCGATCGGCGACCCGCTGAAGGAAGAGTTTCACTTCTGCGGCAACGATTCCCCGGAAGCCTCGCCTTACTGCACCTTCCATGCGCGGCTGGCCTACCAGCCGTCGGGGGAGCGCCGCAGGGCCCGCTGAGAAGCTGGACGGCATCAATAAAAAAGGGGCCGATCGGCCCCTTTTTTTCTTGGCGACTTTCAGACCGCTCAGCTTTCGAGCGAATAGCCGGCGCCGCGAACGGTGCGGATGACGTCGGGCATGTTCGAGAAGTTCAGAGCCTTGCGCAGACGACCGACATGCACGTCGACGGTGCGCTCGTCGACATAGATGTCATGCCCCCAGACGCCATCCAGAAGCTGCGAGCGAGAGAAGACGCGGCCCGGCGAGGACATGAGGAACTCCAGAAGACGGAACTCGGTGGGGCCGAGGCGCACTTCGCGGCTGCGGCGATGAACGCGGTGGGTCTCGCGGTCGAGTTCGATGTCGCCGCAGCGAAGCAGCGTCGACAGCACCTCGGGCTTTGCCCGGCGCAGCATCGCCTTGACGCGCGCCATCAGCTCCGGCGTCGAGAAGGGCTTGACCACGTAGTCGTCGGCACCCGTCGCCAGACCCCGGACGCGCTCGCTTTCCTCGCCGCGCGCCGTCAGCATGATGATCGGCAGACGTTCGGTCTCCGGACGCTGGCGCAGCCGACGGCAAAGTTCAATGCCGGAAACACCGGGCAGCATCCAGTCGAGGATAAGCAGGTCGGGCAGCCGCTCCTGAAGCCGGATCTCCGCCTCGTCGCCCCGCAGGATCGTATCGACGTCGAAGCCCTCGGCTTCCAGATTGTAACGCAGCAGAACGCTCAGCGCCTCTTCGTCTTCGACTACGGCGATTTTTGGCAACATCAGGTAACGTCTCCTTACCGCGGGCGGCCTTTGGGCTCATCGGCCCGGCCGGCGCTCAGACACTCTAAATCTGGAGCACATCCGCCGTTTTCAAAGGCGGGGCGAAAACCGCATGCTTCAGATACAGGAATTCGGGGCCGCGACCGAAGCCGCGACCGGATCAGATTTCAAAGGGCATGCATGCTTACGGCGCGCTTGGCGCTCAGTCGTTGACCGAGCCCAGCGTCGACGTAGTGTCATCCTTCGGACGCTCGCCTTCCGGCTGAGCACCCGTCGCCATGTAATAGATCGTCTCAGCGATATTGGTCGCGTGGTCGCCGATGCGCTCGATGTTCTTGGCGCAGAACAGAAGATGCGTGCAGGGCGTGATGTTGCGCGGATCTTCCATCATGTAGGTCAAGAGCTCGCGGAACAGCGAGGTGTAGATCGCGTCGATCTCCTCGTCACGCTCGCGGATGCTGTTGGCCTTTTCCGGCGAGCGCGAGGCGTAGACGTCGAGCACTTCCTTGAGCTGGACGAGAGCGAGCTCTGCCAGATGCTCGAGGCCACGGGCGAGCTTGCGCGGAATGCCGGAGCCGGCGACCGCGATCACGCGCTTGGCGGTGTTCTTGCCAAGGTCGCCGACGCGTTCCAGATCGGAGGCGATGCGGATCGACCCCATGATCTCACGCAGGTCGGCGGCGACCGGCTGACGCTTGGCGATCGTGACGATCGCCTTCTCACCGATCTGGCGCTCGGCGTCGTCGAGGACGGTGTCGTCCGAGATCACCTTCTGTGCGAGAGCCAGGTCGGAGTTGACCAGCGCGCGAACGGACTCGGCGACCATCTGTTCGGCGAGGCCGCCCATCTCCGAGATGCGGCGCGTCAGGTACTTCAGTTCTTCGTCATAGGCGGACATGATATGCATGGACATGATCGTCGATCCTTACGGGCGCTTTGCAGTTACTGTTGCAGCCTTATGCGGCCTCAGCCGAAGCGGCCCATGATGTAATCCTGGGTGCGCTGGTCATCCGGATTGGTGAACATCTTGTCGGTGTCGTTCTCCTCGACGAGATTGCCGAGGTGGAACATGGCGGTGCGCTGCGAAACGCGGGCGGCCTGCTGCATCGAGTGGGTCACGATGACGATCGTGAAGTTCGTGCGCAGCTCGTGGATGAGCTCTTCGACCTTGGCGGTCGCGATCGGATCGAGAGCCGAGCACGGCTCGTCCATGAGGATGACTTCCGGGCTGACGGCGACGGCACGCGCGATGCAGAGACGCTGCTGCTGACCACCGGAAAGGCCGGTGCCGGGCTCCTGCAGACGATCCTTTACCTCGTTCCACAGACCGGCCTTCTGCAGGCTGGTCTCGACCACCTCGTCAAAGTCGGCCTTGGTGCGGGCAAGTCCGTGAATCCGCGGGCCGTAGGCGACGTTGTCGTAGATCGACTTCGGGAACGGGTTCGGCTTCTGGAAGACCATGCCGACGCGGGCGCGCAGTTCGACGACGTCGATCGTCGGGTCGTAGATGTCGTCCTCGTCGAGCGTGATCTTGCCGGTGACGCGGCAGTTCTCGATCGTGTCGTTCATGCGGTTCAGCGTGCGCAGGAAGGTCGACTTGCCGCAACCCGAAGGACCGATCAGCGCCGTGACCGTGTTCTCGCGGATGTTGAGGTTGACGTCGAAAAGCGCACGCTTCTCGCCGTAATAGACCGACACATCCTTGCCGATCATCTTGTAGGGCACGGTGTTCATTTTCTGATCCAGAGCCTTCTCGACTGCTGCTTCTGACATGATGTTCATAGTAATTACCTCACTACCAGCGGCGCTCAAAGCGACGTCGCAACAGAATGGCTCCAAGGTTCATGACGACCAGGAAGATGAGAAGAATGATGATTGCGCCGGAGGTGCGCTCGACGAAGGCGCGCTCCGCCTCATTGGCCCACATGTAGATCTGCACCGGCAGTGCCGTCGACGGTTCCATCGGCGAACCGGGAAAATCGACGACGAAGGCGACCATGCCGATCAGGAGCAGCGGCGCGGTTTCACCAAGCGCGTGGGCAAGACCGATGATGGTGCCGGTCAGGATGCCCGGCATCGCCAGCGGCAGCACGTGGTGGAAGATGGTCTGCATCTTCGACGCACCGAGACCGAGGGCCGCCGAGCGGATCGACGGCGGGACCGCCTTCAACGCCGCACGGGTGGCGATGATGATCGTCGGCAGGGTCATCAACGTCAGCACGAAGCCGCCGACGACGGCTGCCGAGCGCGGCATGCCGGCGAAGTTGATGAAGACGGCGAGACCCAGGAGGCCGTAGACGATCGACGGAACGGCCGCGAGGTTGTTGATGTTGACCTCGATCAGGTCGGTCAGCCGGTTCTTCGGCGCAAACTCCTCGAGGTAGATCGAGGCGGCGACGCCGATCGGAAGCGACAGCACCAGCACGATCAGCATCATGTAGAGCGAGCCGAGGGCAGCGACGCCGACGCCTGCCGCTTCGGGACGACTGGAGGCGCCGAAGGTGAAGATGCCGGTGTTGAAGCTCTTCTTCAGGATGCCGGCGCTCGCCAGCTCGTTCATCCAGGTCACCTGCTGGTCCTTGACCTTGCGCTTGCCCTCATCGACCGAGAGATCGATCTGGCCCTTGAAGGCGGAGTCGATGTTGGCCTCGGCCAGCAGCGTGACAGGAACCGTCTTGCCGATGATCGACGGGTCGGCGGCGACCATGTCGCGCAATAGCGTGCGGGAGCTCGCGGAAACCATGTCGGTCGCCTGCTTGACCTGCGGCCGCTTGGTGGCGTCGATGCCGAGCTGCTTGACGAGCGCGTCGCGCACCAACAGCGGATAGTTGGCGGTCATCAGCACCTTGCCGTCGGTCGCGCGTTCGCCTTTGGGGTCGATGACCTTTTCGGTGAATTCGATCGGCAGCGTAATCGTCGTCTGCTGGAATGCGGTGTAGCCGTTGGAAAAGACGGTCCACAGCAGCAATGCCAGGAAGAAGAGACCGGTGCTGATCGCGGCCATGCCGTAGAAGCGGAACCGGCGTTCGGCAGCATAGCGACGCTTGATGCCGATATCGCGCTTGGCGGATGCGGGACGGGCGGAGATCCGGACGGTCGGGGAAGCGATGTCGGTCATTCGTACTGTTCCCGGTATTTGCGCACGATGTAGAGCGCGTAAATGTTGAGGCCGAGCGTGATGACGAAGAGCGTGATGCCCAGTGCAAAGGCCACCAGCGTCTGCGGCGAGGTGAACTCGAGGTCACCTGTCAGCTGGTTGACGATCTTAACGGTCACCGTCGTCATCGGCTCGAAGGGATTGATCTGCATGCGGGCCGCCACACCGGCTGCCAGCACCACGATCATGGTCTCGCCGACGGCGCGCGAGGCGGTGAGCAGCAGCGCGCCGACGATGCCCGGGAGGGCTGCCGGAAGGATGACCTTCTTGACCGTCTCCGAGCGGGTGGCGCCAAGGCCGAGCGAGCCGTCACGAAGTGCCCGCGGCACCTGGGTGATGATGTCGTCCGACAGCGACGACACGAATGGGATCAGCATGATGCCCATGACGATGCCCGCCGTCAGAACGCTCTGTGCCTGGATGAAGTTCTGGTAGTTGCCGGTCATGAGACCGTTCATCTGGGCGGAGATGTCACGCAGGAACGGGCCAACGGTCACCAGCGCAAAGAAACCGTAGACGATGGTCGGGATGCCGGCGAGCACTTCGAGCAGCGGCTTTGCGGTCGAACGCAAGCGCGGGCTTGCATATTCCGCCATGTAGATCGCCGCGAAGAGGCCGATCGGCACCGCAAACAGCATGGCGACGAAGGCGATGTAGAGCGTGCCGGCAAGAAGCGGGATGAGGCCGAACTGGCCCGAAGCGCCGCCGCTGCCGGCAGCGGCAAACCGCGGATCCCATACCGTGCCGAAGAAGAACTCGAACGGCGAGACCATGGTGAAGAAGCGTCCGGCTTCCGACAGCATCGAGGCGACGATGCCGACCGTCGTCAGGATGGCGATGGAGGACGCGACGATCAGCGAGCCGAGAATGACCCGCTCGACCTGGTTGCGGGCGCGGAAGCGGGTCGCGACGTTGCGGATGGCGTAGACGCCGCCGGCAATCGCGATCAGCAGAACGGCGACCGTCATCAGCCAGCGGTTGGTCGCGGTCATCGCGTTGAAGTGCTTGGCGACGGTGACCATGTAGGGATCGCCTTCGCCAGCAAGGGCAACGCCCTTGGACGCGAGCGTCGCGCGAAGATTGGCGGAGCCGCCCTCAAGGGCTGCGAGTTCCTCGCCGCTCAGGCGCAGAAGGCCACCGGCAACGGATTTGACCTGACCGAGCGCGAGCTGCACGGCGGCAGGGCCCTGGCTCTGGACGCTATCCGGCAAGGCCGCGCGCGTGCTTCCGTCGATATACACGGGAGCGGCGAACAGCCAGGTGCCGAGAACGAGTGCGGCCGGAAGCATCGCCCAGATGGCGACGTAGCTACCGTGATAGCCCGGCAGAGAATGAAGGTTGGAGAGCTTGCCGCCGGACTGCGCCAGCGAACGGGCGCGGCCTGCAAAATAAGCAATGAAACCAATAACAATAATGAGCAAAAGAAGGAGCGAAGTACTCATCCGCACGTCTCCCCGGCATCGCCCGTCATGGGTGCCGGCAAATCGAATGAAGGCATGCCCCGGCGCGAAGACATCGCGCCGGGGCTTGTCATTATCAGAGCATGTTGCCGGCAGAGAAAGCCTTGCGGATTTCTTCGCGCTCAGCGTCCGGAGCGGCAACGAGGCCGTATTCGGCGAGCGGGCTTTCCGGGCCGATCATCTGGTCGTCGAGGAAGAACTCAACATATTCCTTGAGGCCCGGGATAACGCCGAGATGTGCCTTCTTGACGTAGAAGTACAGCGGGCGGGAAACCGGGTACTCGCCGGAAGCGATCGTTTCGGTCGACGGTACGATGCCGTTGACGGTCGCGACCTTCAGCTTGTCGGCGTTGTTTTCGTAGAATGACAGGCCGAACACGCCGATGCCGTTCTTGTTGGCAGCGATACGGGCGAGCGTTTCGGTGTAGTCGCCGTCGATGTCGACAGCCAGGCCGTCCTTGCGGACTGCGACGCACTTGCTGTGCTGCTGCTTTTCATCGGCAACGGCAGCCTTGATCACGTCAACGGCGCCAGCGTTCTTGCAGCCTGCAGCGAGGATCTTCTCTTCGAAGACTTCGCGGGTGCCGTGCTTTTCACCCGGGATATAAGCGGCGATTTCGACGGCCGGCAGGGCGGCGTTGACTTCGGACCACTTCTTGTAGGGGTTGGCGACGATCTTGCCGTCGACGACGACTTCAGCAGCGAGCGCCTTGTAGAGGTCTTCCGGCTTCAGGGCGAGGTCGGCATTGCCGGCGTCGGTCGCAAAGACGATGCCGTCATAACCGATCTTCACTTCCTGGATTTCGGTGACGCCAGCGGCCTTGCAGGCCTCGACTTCGCTGTCCTTGATCTTGCGCGAGGAGTTGGCGATGTCGATGGTATCAGGGCCAACGCCCTTGCAGAATTCCTTCAGGCCAGCGGAGGAGCCGCCGGATTCGACCACCGGGGTCTTGAAGTCGGGGAAGGTCTCGCCGAACGTCTCGGCGACGATTTTGGCGTAGGGAAGAACGGTCGAGGAGCCAGCGACCTGAACCTGATCGCGAGCGGCGGCTGCGCCGGCAAATGCGGCCGAAGCGACCAGCGCCGCGACAGTGAGTTTAAGAGCTTTCATAAAAGTTCTCCCGGAATGGGCTTGTGTTGGTGTGCGCCAAGCGTTGCAGCGCTCTTCGCCGTCTTATCGGCTGCCCCTAACTAGCTGCCGATGGCCACACCTTTTATGTCAGTTCGACGAAACATTTATGACAGCTCATGTTATTGAAAATGCTAATGAAAAATGGACACCCCCGGGTTTTCCCGCGCCAATATGTCAGAAGCGGACCGTAAAGGTCGTGCCTTTGCCGACCTCTGAATGGATGAGGAGCCGGGCACGATGCCGCGTGAGAATGTGCTTGGCGATGGCAAGGCCCAGGCCGGTACCCTTCTTCGAGCGGCTGGCCTCGACATTGACCCGGTAAAACCGCTCGGTGATGCGCGGCACATGCTCGGCCGGAATGCCCGGGCCATAGTCCTTCACGACGACTTCGGCCTCGCCTCCCTCGCCGCCATGCAGGATTACGTCCACCTTCTTGCCTTCCTGGCCGTACTTGCACGCATTCTCGATCAGGTTCTCGAAGACCTCGATGAGTTCGTCGCGTTCGCCGCGGACGACCACGGGCTTGTCCGGCACCACGAGCGAGACGGTGACATCCAGATCCTTCGCCAGCGGCAGCAGGCTGTCGCGGACATGCCCGAGCAGCGGCGCCAGATCGACGGGGTCATCGGGCGCGATATGCGAGCGCAACTCCAGCCGCGACAGCGACAGCAGATCGTCGACAAGCCGGCTCATGCGCGTCGCCTGCTCGTGCATGATGCCGAAGAACTTTTCCTGCGCCTTCAGATCGTTGCGCGCCGGACCCTGGAGCGTCTCGATGAAGCCGCGCAAGGATGCCAGCGGCGTGCGCAGCTCGTGGCTGGCATTGGCGACGAAGTCCGAGCGCATGCGGTCGATACGGCGCGCCTGAGAGATGTCGCGATAGGTCAGCAGGAAGATCCGCTTGACCGGCCCGTCGCCCGGAATTTCAGCCGGAGCGACCCGCACCACATAGACGGCGTCGGACGGCAACTGCTCGTTATGCTCGATCTGGTTCGCCTTGCCGGTCGCCATCGTCTCGCGGACCATGTCGAGGATGCCGGGCGAACGCACCCGAGCGGCAAGATAGGTGTTTGGCGGAATGGTCCCGAAGGCCTTCTCGGCTGCGATGTTCTGGAACACCACCGTCTCGTCGGCAGCAATCACCAGAACCGGCATGTCGAGCGCGTTCAGCGCGGGCACCAGCGGGTCGCTCGCCGGGCCGGCAGCGACCACCGCCTTGGCCGGGCTCAGAATAACCGAGGTTGGCGCGCTACGGTTGAGCAACGCGGCGACGAGAACGATCCAGAAGGGCAGGACAATCAGGAAATGAATACCCGCGACGGTCGCAAGGATCGCCAGGAGCACGGTGAGCCCCAGCAGCCAGCGCTCTGCTTTCAGCCGCGGAACCAGGTTCCGCCAGAACGCCTTCGAACCGTCCACCTCGACATCCTCATGAATCACTTTCTTTTCCTCCCGGACCAAAATGGTCGAGGAATAGCGATCCTTCATGACATGATTTTCACGACCGGCTTGAATCCGCAACGCAATTATGGCCTCCTCCAACGAAATCGGGTCGCGAGCGCCTTGTTTATCCGATGACAGGCGCAGGCCCGAAAGTTTGAAAACGCGCATGATCCTTCCGATGATCGAAGCCGGTTTTCGGGCCCGTGCGCCAAGCCGAAAGGGCGAACCGATGGCAGCGACGGATACGGCGGACAAGGCGGAGAACCGCGCGGTGGAACTCGAAATCGGCGGCAAGAGTCGCGTTTTCGACATCGACAATCCCGAGTTGCCGAAGTGGATCGACGACGCGGCATTTTCCTCCGACGACTACCCCTACAAGAAGAAGCTCGACGACGACGAATATCTGGAAACGCTGGAAAAGCTGCAGGTCGAACTGGTCAAGGTTCAGCTCTGGCAGCAGAAGACCGGCAAGCGCATGATGGCGTTGTTCGAGGGCCGGGACGCCGCCGGCAAGGGCGGTGCGATCCATGCGACTATGGACAACCTCAACCCTCGCTGGGCGCGTGTCGTCGCTCTGACCAAACCGACCGAAACCGAACGCGGGCAATGGTATTTCCAACGTTATGTCGCGACCATGCCGACGGCCGGCGAATTCGTGCTGTTCGACCGCTCCTGGTACAACCGCGCCGGCGTCGAACCGGTCATGGGCTTCTGCACACCCGAAGAGCACAAGCAGTTCCTGAAGCAGGCTCCCCGCTTCGAGAAGATGATCGTGCATGAGGGCATCCAGTTCTTCAAATTCTGGATCAACATCGGCCGCGAGATGCAGCTGAAACGCTTCCACGATCGCCGCCACGACCCACTGAAGATCTGGAAGCTGTCGCCGATGGACATCGCGGCGCTCAACAAATGGGACGATTATACCGCCAAGCGCGACGAGATGCTGAAGGAGACCCACACGGATCATGCAGCCTGGACGGTGGTACGCGGCAACGACAAGCGGCGAGCCCGGCTCAACCTGATCCGCCACATCCTTTCCTCGCTCGATTACGAGGGCAAGGACAAGGGCGCGATCGGCGAGGTCGATGACAAGATCATCGGATCCGGCCCCGGTTTCCTGAAATAGACGCCGGCCCTGTCAAAACCGATGACGCCGATGGGGCCGGCAGGTTTTCCCGCCGCCCCACCCCGGAAAGCCTTGGCGACCGGTCTTATTGCCCCGGCAGGACGCGGATGGCGTAGAGGCTGAGGCTCTTGCCCTCACCGCTGATATCGCTGTTGATCACGATCTGGCCTGGCGAGCTCGGCGCCAGGCTACGGTCGAAGGTGATCTTGAACAGCATGTCGAGCCGCTCGTCATGCACGGTGAAGCGATGGCGCCCGCATTCGCCGAGCGAGGAGAAATTGCACTCGACCGCGAACTCCGTGGTCTTGCCGGGCTCGGCCTGCACGGTCAACGCCAGCGTCGACGTCTTGCCGGAGAGTTCCGCCAGGACCGAGGCCGGGATTTCGATGGTGATATCCCCTTCCGCGTCGGCGACCGCCGATGTCAGCTGCACGCGTCGCCCACCTTCATCGTCCACCGGCTCGACCTTTGCCTGCGCTCCGGGTGCGATCGCGCCGGTTTCCTTGGGCGTGAAGACCTCGACCCAATCGCCGGTAAAGCCCTGCTGCGCGCCGAGCGTCCGCAATCCCGCCGCGCCATCGAAGTCTTCCGACGCAACCGATGCCGGGGGATTGGCAACATTCGTGTCGCGCTCGGCGGCAGATTTCAGCAGGTCATTGGTCTGCACCCACCAGGCCGCGGCCCCTGCTGCGGCGGCAAGCGTGACGACGACCATGGTGAAGGACAGAAAGCGGCTGCGCTTGCGCCGGCGTTTGCGCGTATCTCCGCGGACCGTGGGCGCGATGCTCGCAGTTTCGCCAGCATCTGCCGCGCTCTCGGCGGCTGCACGCGTCGATACCACCGGACCGTCGCGATCGGCACGCAGACCACCGAGACCGCCATCGCTCGCCGCCTGGCGCGGCGCGTCGCCGGCAAAACCGGGTTCCCGACGACCGGCCGCCGGGGCCTGTGGCTGGCTCTGGGGCGGAGTCTGGGCTTGAGGTTGGGGTTGGGCCTGCGTCGGTGACCGGACTTGCGGCTCGACCCGTGGCTGTGCCGGCCCGCGCGCCCGCGCGGCATCGTCGAGGCTGACCACCGGAGGTGCCGGTTGTCGCGTCCTCAGTGCCGCTCTCTCTTCCGTTTCGATCGCATGGATGACGGCTTCGAGCCGATGGCGCTGCTGGGCGATGACGTTGCCGTCCTCGATCCCCTGTTTCTGCAACCCGGTTTCGAGCGCCTGACGGGCAGATTGATAAATGCGCGCCCGCGTTTCCGCATTGGCGCGATCGGAGCGCTCAAGGGCATTTCTGATTGCAGTCTCAAGTCCGCTCACATCAAGTCCTTCTGTGTAGGCAGGGCTTTGGACCTGCCGGCGCGCCGCGGTTGACCACCGCTCTCGATCCAACCGCAAGGGCATAAGGGTTAAATCTGGAGGCACGCCGTTGGTTTTGTTAACAATTGCGTAACCGCTGCTGCCAGAATCCGCAAGTCCGGCGACGGGCGCGACCGGCCAAGGCCGGGGAAAACGCTTTCCTTCACGGCGCCTGTGCGAAAAAAGAGGCGGCGACATCGCGGCCAAACCGCCCTTTGCAAGCGGCAAACTTGCTGCTATCTATTTTGACGTTTACGCAAACGTCAAAAATTTGGCGCGCCTTACCGAGGGATGGAGAAACCGATGCCGCTTCCGCCAATTCTTTCCGGAACGACGAGACTGCCGGTTGTCGGCGCCCCCCTGTTCATCATCTCCAACCCGAAGCTGACGATCGCGCAGTGCAAGGCTGGCGTGATCGGCGCCTTCCCGGCGCTGAACGCCCGCCCGCAATCGCAGCTCGACGAATGGCTGGCCGAGATCACCGAGACGCTTGCCGACCACGACGCCAAGAATCCCGGCCGGCGGGCCGCCCCCTTTGCCGTCAACCAGATCGTGCACAAATCCAATGCGCGGCTCGAGCAGGACCTGATGCTCTGCATCAAATACAAGGTGCCGGTCGTCATCTCCTCGCTCGGCGCCGTGCCCGAGGTTAATGCGGCCATCCATTCCTATGGCGGCATCGTGCTTCACGACGTCATCAACAACCGCCACGCCAATTCGGCGATCCGCAAGGGCGCCGACGGCCTGATCGCGGTGGCCGCCGGCGCCGGCGGCCATGCTGGCACGCTTTCCCCGTTTGCGCTTGTCCAGGAAATCCGCTCCTGGTTCGACGGGCCGCTGCTTCTCTCGGGCGCGATCGCTACCGGCGGCGCCATTCTGGCGGCCCAGGCGATGGGCGCCGACATGGCCTATATCGGCTCGCCCTTCATCGCGACGGAAGAGGCGCGCGCCAGCGACGCCTACAAGCAGATGATCGTCGACAGCAACGCCGCAGACATCGTCTACTCCAATTACTTCACCGGCATCCACGGCAACTACCTGAAGCCCTCGATCTCGGCCGCCGGCATGGACCCGGACAATCTGCCCGAAGCCGACCCGTCGAAAATGGACTTCGGCGCGGCGACCGACGGCGCCAAGGCCTGGAAGGACATCTGGGGATGCGGCCAGGGCATCGGCGCGGTCAAGGAAGTGACATCCGTCGCCCGCATGGTCGACCGGCTCGAGCGCGAATACGATGCAGCGCGCACCCGCCTCGGCCTGCACTCCGCACCCGCAGCGACAGCCAACAAGGAATTTTCAAGTTCTCGCAACTGATGGCTTGAAATCTCGGCGCTTTGCGTTTATCAGCGCCTCACATTCGTTCCGCGGGCTTCCGCGGAACTGCCTCCGGGCCGCTTTAGCTCAGTCGGTAGAGCACATCATTCGTAATGATGGGGTCACGTGTTCGAGTCACGTAAGCGGCACCATTCCTCTTCAAAAAACCCTGAAGAAACATATCGCTAGCGAAAACTGTGCGGGTTCAATCCACCCTTCTAACCACCTTTAGTTCTCTGCTGATCTCCACGCGATACGTGAGAGCGCCTATCCGAACCATCAGCCGCTCCAAAATCTGTCTCGTGGTGAGACAGTTTTTGGAGCGGCTGAATTCAGATTTAGCTCGATGCGTGCCCCCGACCTCCGGGCCCTAGCACTTATGTCCGAATTGGGATGTTAGAGTAGCGAATTCGCTGTGCGCCGTCTGATATACCCAGCGAAACAAGTTCTGAGGCGATCGCCTCACCCACGACGAGCGGTGTCTGACAAGGTCCGATAATCACGTGATCTATCAGTTCCGGAAGCGTAATGCCGCTTATACCCTTATCGGAGTCGTTCCGAAATTGCAGCTTCATGACACGTTGAGGAACGCCACCTGGCGTGACAATCGCCGTGTTCAGCCCCGTGCCGCTGTCCATACTGCGGGTATGGAATATACGCCACTCTCGCTCCTCTTTGAAACCAGGATGCTTGGTTGCGAGGCAAAGGGATCGCAATAGTTGGAAATAGTGGCCGAGAACGTCCTGTCGATCGGCAGTTCTCAGGAAATCGGCGTTGGCGTGAATTGCCGCGGCAACTTCATGCAGTATCGCATTGAGACCCTGCTCATCGACATATTGGACAGGACTCGAAATGGCGCCGTAATCGTCCAACAGGTTCTTGAAGGGGCTAGGATCAATGACGACCCCTACCCCTACCTGTTGACCGGTATAGTTGCGCCACATCGACAGCCGACCGATGTCAGCCTCGTCAGGCATGTGTTCGGAGAGACAGGCAACGTAGGAGAGGTGCTCGATGTGGAAGCGCCAGGAGACGAATATGTCGTTTCCGCTAGCCGTCAGACCAGGAAAAATCTTGTCGAGCTCCTGAACAACCGAAGCAAGCCCAGTCTCGATGGTGGCCGTGGAGGCGTTCTTCAGCGCATCAAGCGCCGACATGACCATCGAAACCCCATGTTTCACCTCGCTCAGATCATTCATTACGCGCACGTTCCGCATCCACATTTCTTTGCTGCGGAAAACATTCAAAGCGTTTTCGGCAGACGTGTAATGGATGAGCTTGCGGTTGTTCGCAAAAATATCGGAGAGGCGGCGCACGTGATGCGCGGAGAAAATTGAGCGAAGCCGCTCGTCACCAAAGAGCTCTATCGTCTGGTCCATGGCCGCATTGGACCATTCAGCCCGGCAAGTTGGAACCGGAGTCCACTGCCGTCCACAGCTCTTTGTCGCCTAACGGCCTGTTGTCCGTCCCTTTGAGATGGGAATGACCGCGCGTGCGTGTACCGCGCAGCGAAATAGCAAAGCACCTGAAGCTGCGCGCGCTGACAGCTTTTTCTCGTTTGTCTTTTCGTGCTAATCAGCAGCCTCGGCTTAATGGTGTTCGGCGAGACAAATGCGACCAGTGAAATTCAACCCGTTTCAACCGAATAGTATTATCACCCCGGGCATGTTCGTGGGGAGACTGGACGAAATTAGGAGCATCGAAAAGTGCCTGTTTCAGTCTAAGAGCGGCAACCCGCAGCATTTTCTGGTGCAAGGCGAGCGAGGTATCGGGAAATCGTCCCTACTCTATTATGTGGAACTGATCGCATCGGGCCGACTCGAACCGATAATTACGACCAAAAAATTTCATTTCATTACGGTGTCGGTCGATCTGGGCGGGTGCCAAACACAGATCGATATTGTGCGTAAAATCGGACGAGGCCTCAGAACTGCCATCACTCGGGAAGAAGCCATCAAGAGTGCGGCGGCAAATTTTTGGTCTTGGCTCAGCAATTGGGAGGTACTTGGAGTTCGGTACCACAAGGATCAGTCCGAACTAGATCCAGAGGAAGTCTCGGAGGAACTCGTCGACCAGTTGGCGAACCTTTGCGCTTCTGCAGCAAATGAAATTGATGGCGTATTACTACTGATAGACGAGGCAGATCGCCCATCCTCCGACGCTGGTTTAGGCGAACTGCTGAAAATGCTGACCGAACGGCTGACACGGAGCGGCTGCAACAACATAGTTCTAGGCCTAGCCGGTCTACCGGCTATTCTTACGAGGCTCCGCGAAAGTCACGAATCGTCACCAAGATTATTCCACACGATGTTGCTCGAACCCTTGGAGAAAGAGGAGCGCAAGACCGTTGTCAGTCTCGGCATAGAGGCGGCAAACAGGAAGAACGATATTTCTACCCAGATTAGCACGGATGGCATGGACTTCTTGGCCGAGTTGTCCGAAGGCTACCCACATTTTCTTCAGCAATTCGCTTACAGCGCGTTCGAAAGTGATTCTGACGACGTAATCGATGTAGACGATGTCGGCGAGGGTGCCTTCAAAGACGGAGGGGCACTCAACCAATTAGGTGATAAGTTCTTTAACGAAATGTATCACGCGCGCATTTCGTCTGAGGAATACCGGAGAGTGCTAGACGCGATGGCGGACCATGGCGACGGATGGGTATCGCGCAAGACCATCATCGCAGAATCTGGCGTTTCGGAGACGAACGTTACAAACGCGTTGCAGGCACTGAAAGCAAAAGAGATCATCATTCTTGATGAAAGTCGGCGAGGATACTACCGCCTTCCGACGAACTCCTTTGCTGCATGGATCAACGCAATACGCGCCGCTAGGGCCCAGAGAGATGCACATTCTGGACCTCGGATAAGCGAACTCTTTTGACTAGCACCGCCAACGTGAATTACGGGCACCCTCCATTACCCTCCATTACGGTCCATTAATCTCCATTGGCTTCATCTCCCATCCACTACCCTCCATTACCATCCATTACCGTCCATTACCGTCCATTACCGTCTATTGCTGTCCATTGCTGTCCGTTGCCGCCCCTCCCCACCGTGCTGTGAGCCCTGTGAAAACTCCTGGCGCATTGCCCATCGGCCATACGGCAAATGCTAGCGCTATTGGCGGTCGTTTTTCTTCGCGACAAAGACTTGCTCGGCACGCAAATATCAATCACGCGGGCCATCGGATAAGTACGAAGTCCCAAAATTGAACTCCTGCATCACAAAGAGGCGGGCGAGGTGGCGAATAACTTCCGAAGCGTTCGGCAACAGCCACGTTTCATCAGCCCCGTCGCCCCGTCCGGGTCCGATGGCATATCTCATGCTGCATGCGCGTCGATACCCGACAATTCTCGTAGATTTAGGTGCCGACAAGCGGCCGGTCAGGATGGGAGGAAGCTCTCCTCGTCAGCAATGGTGTAACCGGGGATCGTGCTGCTTCGCGCTTCGCGCGAGGCTTTAAATTACAGTTAGGGTCCCAAGTGTCGGCTGCCACGCGGAATACCATTGCGCTCGCAGGTGAAGCTCATTGACCAGCCAGCGCCCGAGTGGCGCCTAACAGCCGCATCCGACGGATGGCCGTAGCCGTTTCCTTTGCCAACCGAAACCACACACCGGCCACTGCCCCCATGTGGTGAGACGACACTTCCGGCAAATTTAGCCCCGTGATGGGTGGCGACGATAAAGTCCGGCAGGGCCACTAACCTTGGTTGGACTAGATCATAGTCGGCGTCACCCATAAAAAGAACCGTCCTGCCCGATTGCAAGGTGGTTTGAACGAATAGGCCAGTTTGATTAAGATTGCCTCCCTTACCCTTGCAGCGCCCCAACCGCAGGGGCCCAGCCGACACACTTGCAGAGCTCACGCCCAATAGTCGATGGTTGGTGGCAAGCCTCTCGGCGACCAATTTAGCGCCTGGTCCAAGCCGCTGCACTGGCACAATCCAAATGCTACCCGCTAGGCCCGGGATGGCGTGATACCCATGCAAATGATCCCAATCCCAGTGAGAGAGGATCACTGGGACATCGCTGACGTTCAGACTGGGTTTATTTGACGCGGTCTTCTTGTTGTATGAGATCGGCCAGCCCGCATCCAAGTGAAATAGTTCATTTCCGTGCTGATCGATCGCGCTGCAGAAACTCGCCTGTCCAACATCTCGGACGACAATTTTGTGGGGCGCGTTCGCGCCGCTGAGGAGATTGCGCGCGGCGCGGCTTTTCCCGATTGCACTTTCCGGAAACTTGCAGGCGTACGCAATCGACTGTGCGAGAGCCCGCTCATCTCCGACTGCTGCTCCGACCGGGCTCAGTGGGCTTTCGCCCTCTGAGAAGAGATAATGGATCTCGTCCAGAACCAAACGCACCATTTCTTGATAGCCAGCATCACCGAGCGAAGACGCCCAAGCGAAAGGGCCCGACGTCTTTCCCCGGGGCAACAAGGTGATCTGGTACCACTGACCATCGCGAACTTCATCGACACCCGCAAGATACCGAAAATGCTCCGAGGTCGTCAGAAGCTTCAATACAGCTAGCCGAGACCGGTCGGCTCTATCCGCAATGGTTGCCAGCGCTTCCTCGGCACTCATGTTCGCATCAATGGAATCGAATTCGAACGCCACCCGATTGGCTTTCGGCAACACCAACCCATCGTTGATCAGAGCTTCTGACCGAACCAATCGTGCGATTAGCTTGATCGGCCCTTCTCTTAAAAAACTCATCACTTAGTCCTTACGTTACCCCGCCCACGCTTCGTCTTCGGCGCCGCCTCACGCTCGGCCCGGATACGTTCCAGCAATTGCTCGGCAGGCTCGTCATTTTCGTCCTGGGGCACCAGTTTGCCGCGAAAAGCCTTTGCCAGTATGGCCTCGTCCAGCCTGCCCACCAGTTCCAGCGCGCGCTTGGCTTCTGCCGCAAGACTGTCGATCCTAGCAAAGGCGGATTCGATGCGGCGGACGATCTCGTGTTGTTCTTCGAGGGGCGGAAGTGTCAAAGGGACCTTATCAAGCGTCATCGTGAACTGGTCCTTAGGCGACACGCAAATCTGGTCCGCCAAGGGTGTTTAGTTACTCTCCATACCGGCTGCCGTCGTGGACTTCTGTAGAAGCCCGCTACGGCGCTTTTCTCGTAGCCTGTAGCTGTCGCCACGGATTGTGATGACGTGGCTGTGATGCAGCAACCGATCAAGGATAGCAGTTGCCACGACGGGGTCGCCGAACACTGTTCCCCATTCTCCGACACTGCGGTTGGAGGTGACGAGCATTGCACCCCGCTCGTAGCGCCTCGATACGAGCTGGAAAAAT
The DNA here is from genome assembly GCF_058791875.1 of Ensifer sp. EB106-05-01-XG146. Taxonomy (NCBI): domain Bacteria; kingdom Pseudomonadati; phylum Pseudomonadota; class Alphaproteobacteria; order Hyphomicrobiales; family Rhizobiaceae; genus Ensifer; species Ensifer sp. EB106-05-01-XG146. The sequence continues at coordinate 160,346 of NZ_JBYTDX010000001.1, read as the reverse complement.
AAGTGGGCTGCATTGGGCTCGAGTGGAAGATAGCCAAGCTCGTCGATGATGAGCAGCTTGGGCTTGGCGAGAAACCCAAGTCGTTCTTCCAGGCGTCCTTCGCCATGTGCTCTCACGAGCGTTGCGACCAATGCCTGCGCCGTTGTGAACAACACCGTGTAGTTTTGACGGATGACCTCTCTTCCAAGCGCAATCGCGAGATGGGACTTCCCAACGCCAGGTGGACCGAGCAGCAGCAAGGCATCACCATTTGCCACCCAACGGGCGGTGGCGAGTTCTCGTATCTGTTGCGGATCGACACTGGGCTGCGCCTCGAAATCAAATCCCTCGAGATCTCGTGCATGCGGGAAATGCGCGATCTTCATCGCCATGATGATGCGTCTCTCGTCCTTCCTTGCAATCTCGCGTTCGCACAGGAATGCGAGCGTCTCGCGAATGGTGAGATCCGCGCGCGAGGCTTCGTCAAGAAGGTTGTCGAGCTGGTCGCGGATGGCGGTGAGCTTCAGCCGGCTCAGCCAGCCGATCAGCGTGTCGTGATCAACTGCCATCACCATTGCCCTCCGATCAACCGCTCATATTCCGACAGTGGGCGAAGAAGTTCGGGCAGCTTGGGAGCGGGCGGATCGGCCTGCGCGGCTTGCTTGACAGGCATGCCGAAGCCGCTGACGCCGACAAAATGGGCGGGATCCGTCAGGCGACGATGACGCCCGTGTGACTCGGCGTGGCTCGCGACAAGCTGACCAGCATGGAATACGCGGACCTGGCCACCGCTGATCGTCACCTCGACAATCTCGCCGATGAGCCGCCACGGGACTGAGTAGGCGTTGGTGTCGACCTCAACGGCGCAATCGGCGTGGACCTTGCGCAGCAGTTCTCGGATCTGACGAAATGGCGGCCTGCCATTTAGTGGGTGTAGCGTCATAGCTTCGTCGCGGACAAAGCGCTCAAGTGGTGGTTCGCCTGTCGTGCCATGGCATCGAAGATCGGCAACCGTGCGCATCCACCACGCAAGGTGCAGGTGAAGGCCTTCCATGCTGTCAAAGCTGTGTCCGGCAAGTGCGTTGTGCTTCACATACCCGACGCCTCGCTCGTCCTTGCCTTTGGTACGAGCCCGGTATGGTGCACATGCGCGAGGACGGAAGTCCCAATAGCGGGAGAAGGCATGCAGCCGATCGTTGAACACGACCTCGCGGGTCACCGCGTCGTGCCGTGTTACCAATGCCGCAGCATTATCGAGAAGGACCTCGCTTGTGACACCGCCAAAATGCCTGAAGGCTGCCTCCATCCCATCGAACCAGGCAGACTGACGGTCGTGGAGAAACGCCGTCGCGTATGTGCGACGCGAATAGCCAAGCGTTGCCACGAAGATGTAGACGCGGACTTTCTCGCCTCCGATCTCCATTCGCTTCTCGCCAAAATCGATCTGTATCTGATGGCCTGGCGGTGTCTCGAAGCGCATCGTCGCTAAAGCCGATGCCGCCAACTGCTGCCGATACCCCGCGACCGCTCGCTCAACCGTGCGCAGACTGACCTCAATGCCGAGTTCTCGAGCCAGATCCTGCCGCACGACATCAGCATTGCCGCCATGGCGAAAGAACCGCTCACGGACCCACGCTTCATGCTTCGAGAGCTGCGTTTCCCGGCGGGCTCGCCGATACCCGCGCCAGCCACCCGTCTCGATGTATCGCTGTACCGTCGTGCGCGAGCATCCCAGCTCCGCCGCGATCCGCCGCGTGCCCCACCCCAGCTTCTTGAGCCGCAGCATCGCAGTCACCTCGTCCGGTTCGAGCATCGCTTCTCTCCGCGCCAATCTCGCGGAGATCTTCGTACCTGTCTCAACGTCCATTAGTCCCTCCTAAGGTCTGAAAGGGGGACCAGTTTTAGGTGTCGCTACCGGACCAGTTTTACATGTCGCCTGACAGACCTTGGACAGCGCCGCTTGTGGAAGATGTTTGATAGTAGTCCCGGTGAAGTGTCGCGCCAGCAGGTTTTCGTCCGACGCCCTCCGCATAAAGTGAAAAAAGAAACGGGAAAGCAGGTGCGATTTAGGTCGTACGCGCATCAATGCTTTCTGAAACGAAATGTCGGTTGAGCCAAGGTTCCAGACAGCGCATCTGCCGGGCTCACCACCTTCGCATAGCAAAACGTCGCCGTCTCGAATGTCTAGTTTGCTTCGTTCGTCTGACGTCATGTTCATCAAGAGAACATCTGACAGATCAAAAGCACCCCATCTGACATTTACGTTCCGGAGGTAGCGTGTAGGTTCTCCCTTGTTTTTGGCCTTATCGAGCATTTTACCGAGACGTATATCGCACTCAGAGCCAACCAAGCTCGTTCGCCATTCTTTTATATCCGAGCGTTTTCTCCGCCACTCCTCCGTCAACTCCCCGCTGTACGCCTTGCTGAGCACAGCCTGCTTGTAGCGGGAGACGAGGATTTCGATGCGGGAAAGTTCGGTGCGGGCGCGGGCGGATTTCGCGTTCAGCGCATCCAGCTTGGCCACGATGCGCTTTTGCTCGGCCAGGGGTGGGAGGGGAACGCTCAGCGTCCTCAGTTTCGACAATGGAAGAGTCTTTTGCGCCGTGCCGGTTGCCAAATCTTCCAAATGGCTCCCTGTGGAAGGACTTGTGAGGAAGTAATAAACATACTTCCGTTCGATTAAGCTGGCTGTCTTGATCAACGCGATGTGGCGTTGAAAAACAAAGGTCGGGTTCTCAACGATTGCCACTCTGCCGATGGAGCCAGTTACCGATAGAACGATGTCCCCAGCTTGCGGGTCACGGCTGGGTTCCAAAGCCTCCTTATAGGCGACTGGAACAAACCTAGAGGCGTTCTCCAGATCAATCTTTCCATCTGCAATCGATGAAATAGTGATGAAGGGAACTCCGGTAGGAGCTTTCGGTGGAGCTTGATGATCACCGTCACTGACCGAAAGGCATAGTTCTTCGAGTGTAGGCGCCCCCCAGTTGGAAGGTACGATAGATGTCACTCCGCTAACTCCCGCTTATTCAGGACATCGTCGCCATCCAGCTCGGCCGTCAGCGCCTCGATCTCCAGCGTGGCGGCCTGCAGATGGCCGAGGATGGCGGCGGCGATGTCGTCGGGTTCTGTGAGGCCTTCTTCCGCCTCTTCCTCCGCCTCGCGCAGCCAGGCGATATCGAGATTGTCGCCGCGCGCGGTGATGTCTGCGCGGTTGAATTCGCGCCAGCGCCCGGCCTCGCCTTCGTCCGGTCCGCGCTCTGAGCCATAAGGGTCATTGCCAAAGGCCTGCTCAAAACCTTCGAAATGGGCTTCGGTCAGCGGTGTCGTCTTGCCGAATTTCGGCATCTGGGCGCGCAGGTCATAGATCCAGACGGATTTGGTGTTGCCGGTCTCCGTCTTGCCGCGTGTGAGGAAGATGACATTGGTCTTCACCCCTTGCGCATAGAAAATGCCGGTCGGCAGGCGCAGGATGGTGTGCAGATTGCACCAGTCCATCATCATCTGACGGAGTGCCTTGCCGCGTCCATCTTCAAATAGCACGTTATCCGGCACGACGATGGCCACGCGGCCGCCGGGCTGGAGTGCGCGAATGCAATGTTCGACAAAGGGAAGCTGGTAGGAGGAGACGGTGGCGGTGACCGAAAGGTCTTGCCGCGTCGGCGCGCCACCCGCCGGGCCGAAGGGCGGATTGGTGAGGATTAGGTTGGCGCGACCAAGCCCCGTGCCCTTGTCAGACAACGTATCGCCCAGATGCACATGATCGCTGTCGATATCGTGCAGATGAAGGTTCATCAAAAGCAGGCGCAGCGTGCCCGGCACGTTTTCCATGCCGTGGAAGGCCTGGCGCTTCTGGAACTCCTGCTCGCGTTCGCCGAGATCGAAATAGTCGCCGCTACGGGCGCGCATATAGCGGTCGGCAGCAATGAGAAAGCCGCCGGTGCCGGCAGCGGGATCCTGGATCACCTCGCCGGGCCGAGGCTGCATGAGGCGCACCAGAAGCTCGATCAGCACGCGCGGCGTGAAATATTGCCCGGCACCGCGCTTGGTCTCTTCCGCGTTCTTCTGCAGCAGTCCTTCATAGAGATCCCCGAACTGGTCGCGCTCTTCGGAGAACCAGTCGAGCTCATCGATGGCGGTGACCAGCGTCGTCAGGTTCTGCGGCTCGCGGATGAAGGTAGAGGCGTTGTCGAAGATTTCCTGCACCATCTCCGGGAGCGGGCGGGCATCGGCATAACGCTTGCGCTCCTCCGCGGTCGCATTGTCGCCCGGTGGCAGGACGAGCGCGTCATCCTTGCCGAGGCGGGTGCTTACAGCACCGAGCGTGACCAGGGTCTTGCGGTAGAGCTCCAACTTGGCAAGGCCATTCGCCTGAACCAGATCCGTCCAGCGCATGGTTTTGGGCAGGCTGCCGGTCTCGCGATTGCGCTCGGCCATCATCTTCAAGAACAGCAGATAGGTCAACTCGGTGACATATTGCTGATAGGTGATGCCGTCCTTGCGCAGGACGGTGCAGAGACGCCAGAGCTTCTGGACGATGGCATTGGCATTCATGGGGGGTATTCTTTCAGGTCAGGGATCGCGTTTGGGTTTGTAGCGGGCGTGGCGCGCGGGTCAACTTGTGGCTTGTTTGCTCAGGCGGCGGATGGCCCCCAAATCGCCTCGTTGAAAGCATGCAGCACATCATGCAGCCCGCCATCGAATTCCTGCGAAATGCGCTTGAAGCCGCCCTTGTCGGCAAACACGCCCTGATCGAGCAGCGTCGGATCGGCCACCGGCTTGTCCTTCAGCGCCCGGCCGATGCGCCGCAGCCATTCCTTCTGCTTAACGGTCCAGGGGCGCGAGGCCTCGATCTTCGCAATCGCGTTTTCCACGCGCGTGGCATAGGGCATCAGCGGATCGCCCAGCGCCGCCTGCCGGACGAAGCCGATGATATGGGCGGCGATATCGGCACTGCGGGCCTTTCCATAGGCGGCGCGCAGCATGGCCTCGGAATAGTTCTTCTCGTCCAAGAGGCCCGCCAGTTCCGACAGCTCCTTGCGGGTGAGATCGCGCGGGCGCTGGGTGACGGCAATCAGCGCTGGAACCTGGTTCATGTTCTCGCGCACGAAACGTTCAAATCCGGTGATGTAATCCTCCGGCGTCGTGTTTTTGCCGAAGATTTCCTCGATGCGCAGCAATTCGTCCTCATGGGTGGAGATGACCACGCCATCATTGCCGTTGCCGGTGCGCAGCGGGCGACGCTCCAGAAGCTCGACCGCGCGCGGATGGGAATTCAGCCAATCCTGCAGTTCGGCACCGGAATGGGTGGCAAGACGCTGCACGGCCGTCTCCGGCGTCTCGCCCGTGTGGCGCTCGAAGCTCTCGCGGGTCTCAGTGTCCATGCGCTTGACCATGGCGCGCATGCGAACGATCACCTGGCCGGCGACCCAGCTTTTGTCCTCGTCCGTCGCGGCATTCTCCAGATCGGTGACGAGCTGGCCAAGCGAGATATCCGGCGTGACGACGACGGGGCGCATGTCCGTCATCTCCTGCAGCTCGGCATACAGGTCCACGGCATCGAAGATGCGGAAATGCTCCTTGCCGATCTCCGGGCAAAGCCGCGTGGCGCGGCCGATCATCTGATCATAGAGGATGCGGCTCTTCACACGGCGCACGAAGACCAGATTGCAGATGGAGGGCACGTCGATGCCGGTCGTCAACAGGTCTACGGTGACGACATATTTCGGGTAGGGATCGTTCTTGAACTTCAGGATCAGGTCATCCGGCTTGTCGACATTGCCGGTGATCTTCATCACCATGCCATGCGGCACCGCGTCTTTGCCGTGTTCCTCCTGCAATTCCTCGACCAACAAGCGGACGATATCATCCGCATGGGCATCGCGGGCGGCGAAGATCATCGTCTTGCCCGGTTTCGATGGCGGGATTTCCGTGGCGATCGCCCGGCAGACGATGCGGTTGAAGGCTTCAGAATAGACCCGCTTGTTGAAATCGGCGACGTCATAGTCGAGCGAGACTTCATCCGGGAGTTCGAAAAGGTCGATCTGCCCGGTCGTGCGGTCGATGATCTCGACCTCTTCCCCGCCCTCGAAATGAATGCCAGCTTCCGAAAGCGCCGTGGTGATGCGCTTCGGTGGCAGGTGATCGTTGAGATAGCCCTCGACGACAGCCTGACGGTAGCCATAGTGGAAGACCGGATGGCCAAAAATCTCGCGGGTGTGGAGCGCGGGCGTCGCCGTCAGCGCTACCTTGACGGCATCGAAGTAATCGAGGATCTGACGATAGGCCGACTGGTAGTCGTCGATGTTGCGAAAGCTGACGTCGATCTCGCGCATCTCCGCATCCAGCGTGTAGCCGCGATGAGCCTCGTCGACGATGATGCAATCGAAGGTGCCTGGTGTCGGGCGCTTGGCCGGGTCCGGCTCGTTGAGAATGCGGGCGATCAGGGACTGGACGGTCGCCACCTGCACCTGATCCTCGTCATCCGGAACCTTTTTCTCCAACCCGGCAACCTTGTAGATCTGGGCGAAGTTCAGGAGACCCTCGATCTCGGTTGTCTCCAGCGCGTCGCTCGTCTGCTTACCGAGCGCCTTGCGATCCACCAGGAAAAGGATGCGGCGGAAGCGCTTGTGCTTCAGCAGGCGGTACATCAGGGCAATGCTAGTGCGTGTCTTGCCAGTACCGGTCGCCATGGACACGAGGATATCGCGCTGGCCGGTAACGACCGCATCCTCGATCGCGGCAATCGCCTCTTCCTGGTAGGGGCGCATCCTGCCCTTGCCGAAGCTTTCCTCGGCGAGGCCCTGGGCTGCGGCGTCGAGATCGATTTCCAGAATGTCGAGAAGATCCTTCGCGGAGAACCAAGCGGTCAGTGGTCGGGGATGGTTCGTGTCGCGCCGCAGATCGCAGAACCAGATGCCTGATTTGGTCTGCCACTGGCGGACGAAAGGGCGACCATTCGTGGCGAAGACGAAGGGGACGCGGAGCGGGTCGGCGAGACCATGTTTCCATGGGCCGTCCGGATGGCTGTTCTCCGGCGGCAGCGCAATGGTGCGTGCGTAGCGCTCGGCCTGCTGGAGCGTGGAAGGCACGTCAACGCTCTCGCGCTTTGCCTCGATGATACCGACCCACGTCAACCCAATGAACAGCGCATAGTCAGCACGTCCACCGGATGCCGGCCACTCGGCTATAGCAAGGTTCCGGCCTTCTTGCGGGCGCGCGCCCAGTTGGTAACTCAGACGATCGCTGTCGGCCTCCCAGCCAGCATCTACCAGTTGGACGTCGATCAAGCGGCGGGTCTGCCGCTCGTCGAGTTCCAACCGGCTCGCGGCCTGAAGGCCTGCCTGCTTGAACTCCATCTGCAATTGTTGCGGCTGGGCCTGCGCCGCCTTCTGCAGCTCCGCGAGCTTGCGGGAAAGCTCGGCCTGATTGGCCTCCATCTCGACGGCCGTCTGTTCCCAGACCGCGTTGTCAGCGGCAGCCTGGCGGGCGAGTTCATCGGCCGCGGCTCGTGCCTTGGCGAGTTCATCCGCCGAGGCATGGGCGGCCGCGAGCTGTGCCTCGGCTTCCCGAACCTGCCGACGAAGCGTGGCCAGTTCTGCTTGCGTTGCCTGATCGATATCGGCGGAGGCCTTGGGAGGGACGAAGGGGCCTGGTCTGAAGTTCGGATCGCGTCCGTAGGTGCGGCGATACCAGACGCCCAGCGCCCGGCAGAACTTAAGGGCGGCCAGCGCCTCGGTCGGTGACCCTGCCAGATTGTGGGTCGCCTCGTTCCCGCTCTTGCGCACGGCGTGGAAGATATCGGCCACCTCGCGCGGCAGGATCTGCTGGGTCGCGAGCCGCCGAAGCAGATCGTGCGTCGTCTCACGGGCGGCGGGATCATAGACACCGGCGAGCGCGGCGATCTCCTTGACCATGTATTCGCCGAACTGACGGCTCTTGATCAGCGAGGTATTGGCGTCATCTGCAAAAAAGCGTTCAGCAAGCGTGCCCAGACGCTGGAGTTCGGGACTCAGCGATTTCAGATGGCCGAAATTAACCGACAATGCCCCACCCAACGTTTCTTACCGCCCACGAGCGGACCATGCCACACGTCTTGGGGGCAGGCAAACTGGAGTTGCAGATTTCTGAAACGATGATCATCGAACAGATTGGCGCTGATAAGCGGAAATGAACTCCGCGGCGGATAGCTCGAAGGCCGATGGAACAACGCAACCCGGCGGCAGCAACGCTGCCAAGCCAGCTTGAAACACGCAAAATCAATGGGATGTAGGCAGCGCATACGTTGTTGAGGGACAAGATGATGTCCGCGTCTGCCTGGATATTACTGAGACGCTCCACGCAGCTATGGAAAATGTCTCGCGACGAGACATTTTCTTCCTAGGTGACCGCTCGCCTTAGGCCGATGTGCCGCGCAGTAGCCGAGAGGTGAGAGCTCTCCAAGGCTGTTCGTGGCGCTTACGGTTTACTGCCTTTTGGCTTCCTACCTGACCGCAATGGCTTCGGTTGGGAAGCATTGCGATCAGGCTGCGAAAAAAGCATCGCGACGGGCACGTCCAGTGCATGGGCTAGGGCTTCTATAGTCGCAATCGTGACGTTTTCCATGCCTCGCTCGACGCGGCCCACGTAGGCGCGGTCGATTCTAGCTTCAAGCGCGAGCCGCTCCTGAGATAGCCCTCGCTCGACCCTAAGCAGTCGCAGATTCCAGCCCATGATTTGCCGTGCATCCATGGCAAGGACGAAGCACTATCGACGGCGCGGTAATCGACGGACTGTTGATCTCGTATTAGAAGTTTGGCAGTAATCTGAATGCACGGTGCAAATGGGAGGCGGAGATGCCGGTGGAGCCTGAATACGACCCTGAATGGGATAGTCCGGAGGCCATAGCGAAGTGGCGTGTTCGAGGGATGAGGAACATCCACGAAAGAGCGAAGGAGTTCCACCGCATTAAGGCGGAATTGGAAATGGAAATCAGCACGGCGCGCAAAACTCTCGTGCGAAAGCCTCTTATGCGAGAGGACGAAATTGAGGCGGCGACACAGAGAGGGTACGATGCTCGACAGGAGAAAAGGGCCAAGGACCAAAGCTGATGCCTGCGCGGCAGAACGCGCCAATCTTCCGCCGGGAAAAAGTGTCTCGCGGCGAGACATTTTCGGGCAAGCGCCGGGGCGGGAGACAAGTCGTCAGATCCGGAGAGCGCCGCTGAGACTGGCGATAGCGCAACCACTATGGGGACTTTTGTGCACGACATGTTCGAGGGGTTTTATCTCCTTCTCTACATCCCACTGTTGATTTTAAGTTTAGTTTTCTTACCACCGCGCATTTGTGACTGGTGGATTAAACACAATGACGATTTGATCACTTGGCAATTTGTTCCACGGTCTGACGAAACTGACCTCGATTTTCGTCGTAGGCAAGGACGCGAATTATTGGAGAAAAGCGGAAATCGACTAGGGAGATACATAGCTTCGGCAATCTCCCTCGCTCTGATCTGGCCAGTGGCGCTTCTAGCGAAAGAATGTTCGCGGCTGTATTTTCATATGATGATGTGAACCAAGACTTTGCTCGCCCGAGAGGCTGCTCTCCTGCACCGCGCAAAATGTCTCACGATGAGACCATTTCCAAAGCCAGTGGGGGCGTCTTCGTTGCTGAAAGTTGTCTTCACGTAGTCGCACGGCGCACTGTGTTCGTGGCCAAAATTTGGTCCGCGACGGTGGACAGATTTTCACTCGCCTCCCCTCGGGTCGGCGCCGGGGCGTTGGCATGACAGCCGGATCACTTCCTGCTCGACCTTCGTCCAGAAGGCGTTGATCTGTTGATCACGTTCCTCGGGCGATAGTCCGAACCGATCGAGGTGCGCGATCAGCCCGTCTGTGACCTGTTTCACGTAATATTCCGCATGGCGATCGGTGGCCTTGTCGAGCAGCTTTCGAGCGACATCGCGAATTTTGCCGACTCTGTTGATGAGCGGAAAGGTGATGACCTTGAAAGGTGGCTGCCATGCGAACAAAGGAAAGTCTGCGCTACGGCCATCCATCATGTGTCATCCCCGCCCAATATATACATAGCACTTCGGAATCCCGAAATTGGTTGAGGCGTTGATTCCATTGCGAATTCTAACATTGCCGAACCTCACGACACTCGACGAATTTCGGGATCCCGAAGCGGGCGGATTTCGGAACTCCGTAGTGAGGAATTCTTCTTACGTCCAACTTTGGAGCGCCTATCAGCCGCCGCTTTCCTGTCGACCTCGGACCATCGCCGGCAGCGGTCGATGCTGCAGCGCTTCCACTCATGCGTGGGAGGAGCCCCTTCCCAGTCGCCGACGAAGGTCAGGGTGTATACGTTTGGGTGAGCTGTTCCGGCTCCAGATCGGCCACGCTGTATGTTTACGAGACCCTTATAATTAAGCTCATCTATTGCGTCGGCGACATATTCGCCGGTCACACCATACTCAACGAACTGGGGGTGCGTGACGATGAGCTTTCCATTCTTGAGCGCTGCCTGAGCCGTGTGCTCAATCAGGAGCCTAAAGAAGCACTTGAAGGCGTTCGCGCTTAGCGTCCTAAAGGCCGGCGACTCCAGGAGCTCGATCGTCAGCCATTGCCATCGTTGCTTTGCGTCAAGGTCGCCAGCGTCAACCCTTGGCGGTGACGTGTGTTGGCGCACCATGTTGAACCTTTTGCCACCGGAGGTTCGGCTCTTGTCGCGACGATTGAGTACAGCCACTAGCGGAAAGTCCTCCGAAACATACGAAACTCCTCGGCCAGAGCCGCAAAGGTGCGGCCCCCCACCGCGCCCCCTTCATGTTTTCGTTCTGAGATGACTGCTTTCATCGGAACGGCAAGCGGGCCCATCGTCGAATGAGTCATCTATGATCCCTCCAGCTGTGGAGAACCTCGACTGCCGAGCGCAGCACATAACGTGCGTGTGTGCCCGGGAACGGCCCTCCGTGGCTCTCCCGCAGGGTGTCGACTTCTAGGCCTCTTGTGCGGAGAAGATGCACGTAGGAGCTCCAGCGCGGACCAGGATGAGTAATTGGAGTGCACCCTGCACTTCCTGCGCCTATTAACTGGTCCAGTGCCCAGGCCACCCGCCCAGAGAGTGTGTGGCCTGCGCCGCTGGGAACGATACGTATTGTCAGGAAAACCTTGCTCATATGCTCCCCCCGAACCGAAGGCGTCCAAGTCGCGCACATGTCGGGGTTTTCGCGATCGTGCCTACGAACAAACGGCCAAGCCAACTATTTTGGCGCGAACGCTGAAAGTTGGCCTTGCCACTCACGAAGACGTTAACCCGAATTTCGCCTGCCCGCGCAGCTGGGTTTTTCTTTTGCAATGACATGGTTTTCCTCTAGCTCACATTATGGCGCGAGGCTTTAGCGTGCTCGATGACGGCCATAATTTCCGACTGGGGCCAACGAGAGAGAGAGCCAATTTTTAAGGGTTTTGGAACAGTCCCATCCGCGACCCGACGCCAGAACGTCGGAACGCTGATCTGCAGCGCGGCGGCGCTCTCGCGCACTGTAAGGAGGGGGTCTGTGACTTGCATTTGCTTCACCTCGGATTGATTGAGACGAGATGAAGGCTGCTGAAACGAAGGTGAAAAGAATAGACGGGGAGCTTCACTTTACGAGGAGAGAGGTTCTGAGGCTCCCCTGCTTCCCCGCCCCTACAAATCGCTTAAAAATGTATGTTACCAATATCTTACAAAAATGGAGGTTCTTCATCTTCTCCGACATCGAGCGGCTGCAATTTCTGATTCTGTCGTGCCGGACGACGCTGTTTTGGAGCCGGAGGCGACTTGCCTGAAACCTCCCCCCCTGTTTCCGGTGCTCCACCCTTCGTATTCCAGTTCACCACGATCGCTATTTGTTCACGGGGGCCTCCAATCAATTTCCCAGGAGCGCGGAAAATTTCTTCGTCGCCTGGCTTCGCGAATCTCTCGCCGTGCTCGGCGACCCACTCGCAAATAGCTGTTTTAACTGCCTTCCTCTTAGGCAGCCCAGCCAATGCTTCCCACGCGGCCACCGCACACGCCAATTTGGCAGAATAGCGTGGGTGAGTTTGATTCATGAACTCCCTCGCCTCTGGTCTCGGTATTGGCTGAGTTTTGGCTGTCGGAAAGAAAAAGGGTGGGCGATAGTTGCGCGTCTGAAGCCACCGCTTAAGTTCCTCGACTTCGACCATGGTCTTCTTCCAGTCTGGCTCCCGTTCCAAGGACACTGCATCCGCGCAGTCCGACAGAAGCTGCCCGCTCAGTTGGGATAGCTGCCGGTTGCCTCGAACAACCGCGCTGAGTTCTGCCGGGTTCACATCGACCGAGAACACCACGCGCGCTTGGAGCTTGTCGGCAAGTATTGCGCTCCTGAGCGCGTTGAACGCGCCGTCAAACCCTCGGTGGCCGGCCGTCGTCTGCTCTCGATACGTCATGTCAACTTCGAAGTCATGAACGGAGTGTGTGGCGGACGGATCGTTGCCGGTTATTAAAATCGCTGCGTTGACGACCGACAGTTCATCCGCCAGCGTCCACATCGCCATGGAGACGGCTTTGTCAAATTCACCGGTCACTTTGGTTTCCCGTTGCCAACATGAGCACCTTTCCGTTCTCGCCCGTCACGTGGCGTGCCCACCGCGCCATCAGATGCCGGCGCTGCTCAAGGAAGTCTGTCCGCCGGTATGCTCGTTCGACCGCACCGCCGACTAGGTGACCGAGCGTTGTCTCCGCTACGTCATGGGGCGTATTGGTCGCCTCCGCGATCCAGTCGCGTAAGCTCGATCGAAATCCGTGCGGACGAGCTTCCATGCCAGCACGTTCCATAAGCCGCGACATGGTGGCGTCGGAAATCACGCCTTTCCGGAGACTGGGGAAGAGGAATCCATCGCGGGCGTGCCGGCGGGCCTGCTCTACCACCGCAAGGGCAGCATCCGACAGAGGAACACGAAAATCGGCCGTTGCCCCCTTCCGCCCCTTCATGGCCTCACCCGGTATGGTCCAAACGTCGCCGTTGATCTGCTCATCTCGCAAGAAGCGAAGCGGACCAGACCTAACGCCGGTCAGAATGAGTAGACGCAGCGCGAGATGGGTGACGGTTCCATCCAAGAGGGACTCATAGAAACCGGGAACGTCCCGCCAGGCCATAGCCGGAATGTTCTCGGCTTTGTGCCTTTGCTTTCCAAGGAGCGCGCGCGCCTTATCGGTGGCCTGCAGGTCAACATTCAATCCCAAAGCCGCAGCATGCTTCAAGCATATGGCCAATCGATTGAGCGCCTTTCGTGCAGTCTCCGCTTTGCTATGCCAGATAGGGCCGAGCACGTCGCGGATATCAGTCTGGTCCAAGTCAACAACGGGCACTTTTCCAAGCTTAGGTAAGACGTGAAGATCAAGTGGACTGAACCATCGGCCAGCTTTTCCATCGCCTTTCAGCTCGGCCTTGCGACTCTCGAAAGCATCGCGTGCGATGTCCTCAAGACAATGAAGATTACGCGCCGCCTCTCGCCGTTGGCGTTGGCGCTCCTTGATCGGATCCAGACCGCCCCTCACCGATGCCCGCCAACGCTCAGCAGCTTCGCGCGCCTCTTTCAATGAGACGTCGGATGCAGAGCCAAGCCCCATTTCGCGTCGTCGCCCGTGGATATTCACGCGCAATACCCACTGTGCCCCGCCGTCATCTCGCTTGTGCAACCAAAGCCCTCCGCCGTCCGAGTGCTTTCCGGGCCGCGCATTCTTAACGGAAAGAGCGGTCAGTTTGTTGAGCGGGCGTCCCATTGCCTATCCACCTTTTGATCCACCCCTAGACTTGGTATGGAGTGAGCGCCGATGATAGAGCGTGATAGGTATCAAGGCAAGAAATGCCTGTAATCTCAACAGAGCGGTTACTGAATGAGACGCAGTGATTTCCAAATATAGAAGGCTTCAATGCACGTAAGCGGCACCATTCCTCCTTGAAAAGAAAAGCACGATCGCCAACGGCGAAAGTACCACTCTGTCGTCGGACAAACGATCGCCGAGATTGCCCTATCTCGCTCGGACTTTCCAGCCGTGCTTGGCATCAGACACGGTTCCAGGTGACTTCACGTCGGTCACCCAAATCTCCAGTCCATTGGCACCCGGTCGTTGACGCTTTTGCGGAAACCACGGCCGGTTCGGGTCGACGGCAATCAGCATGCCTTCATCATTGCCGATCGCGGCAAAGCTGGACGAGGCTGGCCCCACCGTTCCGACACCGAACGTCCAGGCCGCCTCGGCCACCATGCCCTCGACATCATCGGAGGGAACGCCGACCTCGCTCAGGCAGGACAGGTCAGCGCCGCTGAACGGTCGCTTGTCCGCGGGATGGATCAGCCTGCGGCGGCCGATCAATTCGAGCACGGCATTGTCGGGGCCGTCGAAGTAGATCGACCTTGATTGCCAATCTCCTTCAAGGGCAAAGCACGCTTCTCCACCCGGCTCCTTTTGGAGCAATGTCCGCCCCTCCAACCAAGCGACGGCCATGTCAAAACGCGCAAAGGGGATGTTGAAGGCCAGGTGCACGCCGTGCGGCGCTCCCTCAGCCGCCGGGATCAGCTGAATTTCGCTCCGCCCCACCTGGATGGAGTTCCCGGCGGTCGGCAGTTCGAGGACGTCGCGAAAGAAGGCAGCACTTTTGGCGACGTCCGATGCCGGCAGAATTAGTCTGGAGATGTGCATGAAGTCCGATCCGTCACATGGCAATTGGCTCTATCGGACAAGTTCATAAGACCTCAACTTAAGTTGAGGTCAAGACGCTTCCCGATCCTGGACCACGGACAGCCGGATTTTCTGTTTCGAACCTCACCACAACGAGCCCAAACAGACAGGCCGAGCCTGATCAGGGCACGGCCTCCCCGACGAAGCGACGCGCGTCACAGCAGCAACAGCTTCTTCAGCACCGAAAACACTTCCTTGTAAGGCAGCCTTGTCGCGCCTGCGACGGCGAAGGGAATAAGAGCGGCGGCAGCGACCGGCACGACGGCGTCGCGGCTGATGAGCATGGTCGAAAGCTTCTTGGTCGCATCGAACAGTTTGCCGGGGTCGGCCACGTCGTCGTCGGGTTCCTCGGTCGCGTCGGCTGCCACGTTGCGGCCGAGCACCTTGCGCTCTGCTGCGCGCTGGAAGCGGGTCGCCTGCACGCCGAACATCAGCAGCCCGGTTTCCTTCAGCCGTGCCAGCGGCTTGGAAAAGGCCGACAACGGATAGGCGAAGAAGGCGATCACGATCGCCAGCCACCCGCTCATGATCATGCTGAACGTCGTCATCGACAGCGTCTCCTGCAGCAGGTGCTTCATGACCGCTGCCGCGATCGCCGCGCTCATGCCGAAGACGAAGAACATGTAGGCGTTCGGATATTGCGACAGAAAGCCGAGGCCACCCTTGCCATCGGGATGGGCGGCGACGAGGCGAAGCTCCAGTTGAGCGATCTTGCGCAAAAGTCGCGCCCAGACGAGGTGCCGCCATACCCCGCGCAGGAACAGGAAGACGAAGAGCGGTAGGCTGACGCAGATCGACCACCAGCCGGCAGCGGTAATCCTGTTGCCCTCGGCCGTATGCTCGACGGCCCAGAACGAGGCGTCTGTCGTATGGAAGTTCAGGAAGGAAAGCAGCGCCGCGACCGCGGCGAGTGCCAGGCAGACGGTTTCCGCCAGCCCGGAATCGCGTTGTTTCAGCGCGTTGGAAATCGCGCGCGCGGCTGATGGCATCGAGGTCGGAGCGATGAGCGGCGCGCGCGAAAACTGTCCGAGCTTGATGCGAAGGCCCCGCTCGACCTGCTGTTCGGCCAGCACGAAAGCGGCAATCGCGACGAAGAACTTTGCCCACACGCCCGGATCGGTCAGATAGGCGCCCTGGGTATGGTCGAGCGACAGGCTGTCGGGCAGGCCAAGCAGAAAGGGAACGCCCCAGGCAAGCGCGACGAAAAGCAAAGCCCGCTTTCCTGACTGCAGCGCGTTCGCACGCAACAGCTTCAGCCTTGCCTGCAGCTCGAAGAACGGGCCGCCATGGGACGCGAGGTACTCGGCGATCTTTCCCTGCCGAGCTGCCGGCGCGGCATCCGCCGCGTCGCCGCCGGATGCCTTGGCGCCTGGGTCCGCTCCGCTCATGGCGCTCAATCCTCCACGACCTGCCAGTTGTCGTTGGGATTGAACTGCCGGATCCCTTCAGCAACGCTCTCGGTCTTGTCGCCCAGATCGGCCTGGTAGACGGTGCCGTTGCGGTTGACGACGAAGGTGTGGACGCCCGTTGCGCCATACTTCACCGGCCAAGCGACCAGAGCGAAGCCCGCAATCATGTTGCCGTTGATGATGTAGTCGAACTTGCCGCCGGCGATGTTGTCGCCCTGGCTCGTCAGCACGCGGTAGCGATAACCGAAATAGCCCTTGCCGGCCTGGGCCCTGGCAAGCACTGCGCCATCGGCGAGCGCTTCACCCGCGGGACTCTGTGGCTGGCCCTCGCCCGCGGGCCAGTAGAGCCCGTCGGTCTTGCCCTCGCTGCTGATCAGCTTCTGCGCGTATTCGAGCACGCCGTCGCCGTCATGATCTTCCTGCGCATATTCCTCCTGCGCCTCGACATAGGCGCGGACCGTCGCGATCGTGTCGAGTTCGTTGCGGCCGACCAGGCGATTGGCGATCTCCTCGAGACCGGTATAGGTGTCGAAGGCCCATTTTCCGTCGTCGCCCTTGGCAATCGGGAACGGGAAGGGCCAGAGCACTTCGCCGATCTCCAGTACCTTTCGGTTTTCGACGTCCTGTACGGCCACCTTCTTCTTTACGCCCGCCTGGATATCGGCGTAGGCGTCCATCACCCCGTCGCTGGTCTTGGCCTTGGCCGCATCCAGCCCCACCAGGTTCGCGAGCTTGTCGAAATCGCCCGAACCAACGGCGGCCTTGAACGCATCGATTGCCTGTTCCGGTGTGTCGAACGCCGGCGGATCGCTTGCGGCCGCATAGTCGGAGAGCGGCGTGTGCGCCGCGGGATCCTGCGCAGAAGCGACCGTCGCCGAGCCGCTGGCGAGCACGGCGGCTGCAAAGGAAGACAGGAGCAGATCATGTACGCGCTTGGTCATTTTCGTTCTCCTCCCTTGAGTTACCGGTGCCGTCCGCCGCCGCCGCCACCACCACGCCTGATCTCACGGTGCGGCTGGCCACCGCCGCGCTGGCCGCCACCAAGCGCCTGGCGGCCGCGGTCCGACTGCATCTTGGTCACCCGTCCGCTCTGGACCTGACCAAGGGCGGATGGTTTTCCGCCACCGCCACGATCGATCTTGCCGCCCGGCTTCGGCTTGGCGACCTGGCGATCGGCCCGGGCCGCCGGCTTGGCATTGCCGATCTTGTCGCCCTGAGGTCTCTGCTTGACCTGGTTGCCCGGTTTGCGGTCGCCAGGAGCTGCGTTGGTTCGCCCGAGATTTTCCCGCTGGCGCGCCTCGACCTTGCTCTTGCGGACATCGTCGACCGAGATCCGGCTACCGGATCTATTTGCCGCCGCGCCGATCTCGTTGGTGCGGGCCACCTTCGCCCGGTTGGCGATGTTGTTGCCTTTCGCCGACTTGAAGTCCCGCTCCATGGAGGTGCGATCGATCTTGGCGAACTGGTTCTTGTCGAAGCTGATCTTGCTGCGGTCGACATTTTTCCAGTCGACGTCGTTGAATTTCACCTTGCCGTTGATGTTGTTGAAGCAATTGTTGCAGTCGATATCGACATCGCCGCCGTTCCAGCGCCCGCCCCAGACGCCCCAGTCGTCCCAGTCGACGACCGCGGCAAAGGCAGCCCCCGTGACCACGCCGGCAAAGAAGGTCGCCGTCGGATAGTAGTAGTTCGGATAGGGCTCGGGATAATAGGCGATCGGGGCCGGCTGATAGCCCGGATCATAGAGCATCTGCGGCTCGTATTGGGGGACGTAGATTTTCTCCGGATTGGCGGCCTGGATCACGACGTTGTCGTTTTCCTGTTTCACCACCACCTTGTCGTCCGACTTGATGACGCCGTCGGCGACGGCCTTGTCGCGCAATTGCTGGATGGCGACGAGCACGTCCTTCTGCTGATAGGCGAGCGCGTCGCTGAGCGACTGGGTCCAGTCGAGGTCGTCGCTCATCATCTTTACGATCTGAGGATAGTTCAGAAGCGAGACGATGCTGCCGTCCCAGCTGTCCTTCGGCTTCATGTCCTTCTTGGTCTGCGAAACCTCGAGGAAGCGCTCGGCCTCGACGATCTGCAGCGGGTAGAGCGAGGCAGAGGTCACGAGTGCGACGAGTTCGTCGGGGTAGAGCGCAATGCGCGCGACGAGGACCTCGAGCTCATCTTCGCTGAGCGGTTGCGGCGCCTCTTCGGTCGCCGCCTGGGCGGCGGCCTGCTCCTGCGCCAGCGCAGTGCCCACCGCAAACGAACCCGTCAGCAAGGCAAGCAACGCCACCGTTGGCGCACGCAAAGAACGAGGTCGGTCGAACATGGTCTCTCCTATCCAGGCACAACGATCAACAAACGAGCCTGGGAGATCCCCCGGCTTGGACGTCACGGCGCCGGCCATACGCGGCCGGCGGGGCAATCGCGAGAATTCCCATTCGCTGTCATCGACGTCCCCTTCCGCACGCTTGCGTGGAGAACCTGGTCGCTTGTCAGAAAGCCGAATGGGACAATCAGGAAGAGCGGCATGAGCACCGGCAGCCAGCTGGCCAGCTGCCGGTGAATTTTAGACATGAGAAACAGAACGCCCGGCAATTGCAACCGGAAAATGAGGACGTGCGTGCGCGCACGCCGTCTTTGCTTGCGCGAGAGCCGGGCCGAAGCCCGTGCCCGCCAGCCGCGAACGTCCCGGATCAAGGGCGGTCGGCATCGGCTCCGAGCATCATTTCAGGCTGCCGTCGCCGCTTCGATCCGCGGTCTTGAAATCCGCCATCACCCGATCAAGAAACTCGTTCCGGCTGATCTTGCCGTCGCTGTTGGTATCCGTGGCGGCAAATTGCTGAGCGTTCAGCGCCTGCTTCGTCTCGTCGGACGTAAGATTTCCGTCCTTGTTCTTGTCGAGATTGTCGAAGGCGCTCGCCATGAAGGCCTCGTACTCGGACCGCTCGACCGCGCCGTCCTTGTTGCTGTCGAGCGCGCTCATCTGTCCCTGGTTCATCGTCGCAGCTTGCTGCGCGATCGCCGGTGTGATCTGGCCGAGCGCAAGCACGCTCATAAGAACGATTTTCTTCATTCTGCTCTGTTCCTCGATCAATAATAGCGGCATGTCAGCGCGTTGCCGGCAGCAGCGCCGAGTGTCGCTCCACCACCAACGGCCCATAGCTGACCGGTGCCTGAACCAATGGTCGAGCCGATCAGGCCGCCGACAATGGCCCCACCAACGGTTCCGGCAATGCAGCCGAATTCGTTGCCGGTCGAACCGCTCTTGGACATATAGGCCGATTGGCACCCCGATAAGGCTAGGGCGCCGGCAAGAACGATAGTTATGGTCTGCTTGCTCATCTTATCCTCCAATATGGCCGTCTGATTGCAATAGAGATCGGCGGAGGCGCCATTGAGTGGCGTCGGATGTAAATAAGCTTCCGAATATTCTCCCGGAATCGGGGGAGACTCTTCTGTTGGATCAGAAGCAGCTCGCGGATTAGACATGCAGTCTGGCAACAAGAGGGCCTTGAACTGCCGGCGAATACTACGCCCGAGAACCCCCGATGACAACGGACAGCGTGATTTTGTAGAGCGCACGGCGCCGGCGCCCCTCCCCGCCGCCCTTTCGGCCTCTGGAATCGTCTCCCGCGCGGCGACATCTCACCTTAGATTTTCTAGGGTCTCCCTCGAAATATCGTCATTTGTGCCGTCGGGCCGGGCGGTCTAGCTCTTTGCCGTCCCGTTGGGCACTTCTTGCAGGGTCTCCATGGCCTGGCGGGACATGGGCCGGCAAAGCGCCAGCTCGGACCCGACACAGCATCTCCGACCGTGGCCGGCGACCCTCCCACACCGCGCCACCGACAGCATACCTATCGAGAGAGAACACATCGAATGGATAGAATGGCGACAATTAAATTAGGTCTTTCTACTGCAATCCTTGCGACCCTGGCGTCCAGCGCCTTCGCCGAAGGCGGCGAGCGGGCGCAGATTGCCGCTGCCGTGGACAAGGCGATCCGCCCTATCATGCGCGAACACAAGGTGCCGGGCATGGCCGTCGCCGTCACCGTTGAAGGCCGGCACTACTTCCTGAACTACGGCGTCGCTTCCAAGGAAACGAACGCACCGGTTACCGAGAATACGCTGTTTGAACTGGGCTCGATCAGCAAGGCCTTCGCCGCGACACTGGCGTCCTATGCGCAGGTCACCGGCAAGCTCTCCTTCGACGATCATCCCGGCAAGTACATCCCGGCCTTTGCGGGCACGCCGATCGACAAGGCGACCCTCCTGCATCTTGCCACCTATACGGCTGGCGGGCTGCCGTTGCAGTTTCCCGATGCGGTCAAGAGCGACGCCGACATGGTCGGCTATTTCAGCACATGGAAACCGGAGGCCAAGCCCGGCAAGACGCGTCGCTATTCCAACCCGAGCATCGGCCTCTTCGGCCACACCGCGGCATTGGCGATGGGCGGCAGCTTCAGCGCGGTTCTCGAAAGCGAGATCTTTCCCAAGCTCGGCCTGAAGCACAGCTATGTCCGCGTTCCCGATAGCCAGATGGGCAGCTACGCCTGGGGCTACGGCAAGGCCGACAAGCCAATTCGCGTCACCGCCGGTACGTTCGACGCGGAGGCCTATGGCGTAAAGTCATCGGCGATAGACATGATCCGCTTCGTCGAAACCAACATCCAGCCTGAACTTCTCGACGGCGCGATCCGCAAGGCGGTCGAAGGCACCCATGTCGGATATTTCGACAGCGGCAAGATGGTGCAGGGGCTGGGCTGGGAACAATACCCCTACCCCGTTTCGCTGGAGCGGCTGCTCGACGGCAATTCGCGCGACATGGCCCTGAAAAGCAACCCGGTCAAGGCATTGGATCCCCCGAAGCGCCCCGATGGCTCGACGCTCTACAACAAGACCGGCTCCACCAACGGCTTCGGCGGCTATGTCGCCTTCGTACCGGAGAAGAAGATCGGCATCGTGCTGCTTGCCAACCGCAACTACCCGAACCCCGAGAGGATCAAGGCTGCCCACGCGATCCTGAAGTCGCTGGAAGCGGCGGCGAAGTAACGGCAGATCGCCCGCGTCAGTTTCGTGTCGCGGCAAGCCCGCGACACGGGAAACGACATCCATCAACAACTCTGCAGCGAATCTTCAATCAGCGCCTGCTTGCATATTGACGCCGAGTATTGTCATCTGCATTTCGCGAAAGCGCGATCAGATGCAGTCGAGTTCAGGCGTATGTGGGGATGCCGATGTTCGAATGGGTGGGAGTTCAGGGTTCGTTACATCGGGGAGGCGCAGGCAGGGGGCGGACAATGTTCGTGCTTGCGGCGCTGACGCTGCTTGCCGGCTGCGGCGGCCATGCCAAGGGTGTGATGGCGCCCGTCGCACTCACCACTCCGGTCCCGGGCGCATCCACCGTCGACATGCTTGTCGCAACCACGCGCGAACCCTCCGGCGATCCGGCAACGCTCTTTTCCGGCGAGCGCGACGCCAATACTTTCCTTACCGACGTCGCGGTTTCGATCCCGCCGGAAACGGCACGCAAGTCTGGCACGGTGCAATGGCCGCGCAAGCTGCCGCCGGATCCGGCCAAGGAATTCGCCGTCACGCGGGTGAACGAGCTCAAGTCGCTCGATGAAGCCAAGTCCTGGTTCCTGCAGCACGATGTCGGCGGCAATGCCTTCGTCTTCGTGCACGGCTTCAACAATCGCTACGAGGATTCGGTCTACCGGCTGGCGCAGATCGTGCATGACTCGGAGGTCCAGGCAACGCCGGTTCTCTTCACCTGGCCTTCGCGCGCCAACGTGTTCGACTACAACTACGACAAGGAAAGCACGAACTATTCGCGCACGGCGCTCGAAGACATTCTGAAAAAGCTATCCGACGCGCCGAAGGTCAAAAGCATAACCATCCTCGCCCATTCCATGGGTACCTGGCTGACGATGGAATCGCTCCGGCAGATGGGCATCCGCGACGGCAACGTGCCGTCCAAGATCGAGAACGTCATCCTCGCCTCGCCCGATATCGATCTCGATGTCTTCGCCAAGCAGTTTGTCGAGATGGGCAAGAAACGGCCGAAGTTCACCATCTTCGTTTCGCAGGACGACCGCGCCTTGGCGCTTTCGAGCTTCATCTCGGGCGACGTTTCACGCCTTGGCGCAATCGACCCGTCGGCAGAGCCTTATCGCACTCAGCTTGAAAGGGCCGGCATCACTGCCATCGATCTGACAAAGGTTAAGTCTGAGGACGGCCTGCACCACGGAAAGTTTGCGGAAAGCCCCGAGATCGTCCAGCTCATCGGCACGCGGCTCGCCACGGGGCAGACGCTCACAGATTCCGATATCTCGGTTGGAACCGGCATTGCCGCGGTCGTTGCCGGCACGGCGAGAAACGTCGGCAACGTCGCGGCCGTGACGGTCTCGGCGCCTGTGTCGATCCTCGAAAACCCGCAGCCGGCAAAGAAGAAGAAGGTGGTCGTCGGAGACACGCTGGCGACCGACATGCCGACGCCGGTGAAGATAAAGTAAGGCTTGGCGGCAGCCTGCCGTCAGCCCTCGTCACCGACGAAGCGATAGCCGACGCCCGGCTCCGTACGGATGATCTGCGGATCGGCCGGATCGCGCTCGATCTTGCCGCGCAGCTGGCCGATGAAGACGCGCAGATAATGCAGGTCTTCGCCGTGCGCGACGCCCCAGACCGAGGTAAGCAGCGTCTTGTGGGTGACGACACGGCCGGCGTGATGCGCCAGCATCACCAGGAGGTCGTATTCCTTTGGCGTCAGCCGGACGGGCTCGCCGTCCTTCGTCACCACCCGCTTGATCGTGTCGATCGAAACACCATCGGCGGAAAGCTGCGTGTGGCCACCTTCCATCTGCACCCGGTGGCGAAGGGCCGCACGGATGCGGGCCGTCAGTTCGCCGATACCGAAGGGCTTTTCGATGTAGTCGTCGGCGCCGAGATCGAGTGCTGCGATCTTTTCGCTTTCCCGGTCGCGGGCCGACAGGATGATGATCGGTACCTGCGACCAGCCGCGCAGGTTGGCGATGACCTCCTTGCCATCCATATCGGGCAGGCCGAGATCGAGGATGACGACATCCGGCGCCATCGTCGCCGCCGCCTTCAGCGCCTCGGCGCCGGTCATCGCCTCGCGAACGTCATAGCCGGCAGCACTCAGCGCGGGTTTCAGGAAACGCTGGATCTGGGGCTCGTCGTCGACGACGAGGATACGCTCCACGCTCATGCACGGTCCTTTTCGGAGATTTCAGCCTTGGCGGCGGGAAAGCGCATGGAAATGCGCGTGCCGCGGCGGCGAAGCGCCGGGCTCTCCGCCTTGATCTGCCCGCCCATCGCTTCGACGAAGCCCTTGGCGATCGACAGTCCCAGCCCCGTTCCCGGAGTGCGGCCATCCGCCTTGCCGCGGCGGAAGAATTTCTCGAAGACCTGCTCGAGGTCCCGCGGCGGAATACCCTTGCCGAGGTCGGTCACTGACAGCACGATCTCGTTGCCGTCGGTACGGGCATAGATGCTGATCGGCTCTTCGCCGCCATATTTGTTGGCATTGTCCAGCAGGTTGAAGAGCACCTGGCCGAGCAGCACGCTGTCGCCCCGCATCAGGGGCAAGTCAGGGGCGATGCTGGTTTCGATCTCGCGCTCGGGAAAATATTTGCGAGCGCGATCGACCGCCGCCCGCACCACGTCGGCGACATCGACCCAATCGCGCTTGGCATTGACGGTACCGGCCTCGATGCGCGTCATGTCGAGCAGGTTGGCGACAAAGCGCGTCAGCCGACCGCCCTCCTCCTCGATCGACTGCAACAGGTCGTCGCGGCTTTCCGGCGGCATGCGATCACCGAGCTGGCGCAAGCTGGTGACGGCGCCGGTAATGGTCGCAAGCGGGGTTCTCAGATCATGCGAAATGGATGAAAGAAGGGCAGCGCGGAAGCGCTCGCCCTCGAGCTTTGCGGCCTGGTCGAGGCTTTCGCGTGACAGGCGGGCGCGGTCGACGGCGATCGCCGTCTGGTCGAGGATCGCTGCCAGCGCCCGCTCCTCGTTGATCTCCAGTGGCTTGTCGGCCTGGACGAAGCCGCAGACGCCGACGACGCCGTGCGGGCTCGTCAGCGGCCGGAAATGGAAAGGGCTGTTCGGCAGGGTTCCCGTGCCGTTGCCGGCCGGCTCGCGTTTGTCCATCGCCCAACGCGCCGCCATGATGTCGGTGACGTCGAGCTCGGTGTCCGGCGGCCAGGCGGCTTTCAGCTGCAGGTCTCCGTCCTCAGGCAGAAGCAGCGCTGAACTGCGTTTCAGCGTCGACTGCATCTGCGTCACCGCCGCCCAGAGCACGTCGTCGGCCTTGGCGGTGCCTGATAGCTTGCGCGAAAAATCATAGAGCGCCTGAGTCGCGGCGGCGCGCTGGCGGGCGGTCTTTGCCTGCTCCCGTACCCGCGATGCCAGGCTGCCGGCAAGGGCTGCGGCAGCGAGGAAGACGACGAGCGCAAAAACCTCGTGCGGCTCGGCGATGGTGAAGGTGCCGGTCGGTTTGATGAAGAAGAAGTTATAGGCGAGCACCGAAAAAAGTGCTGCCGCGATTGCCGCGATGTGACCGGCATAGGTCGCCGAGGCCAGCACCGCGAGCAGATAAAGCAACGAGATGTTGGGCAGGACGACGAAACGGCCAAGCAGCAGGCCGACGGCGGTCGAGACGACGACCGACCCGGCGGCGATGCCGATCGCGCGCCCACTTCCCGGCGGCAGCGTCCGTTTCATCTTCGTTCGCCGTTTGACGGGCACCGTCTCGCGATCGGTCACAAGGTGAATGCCGATGCCGGACACGCGCTCGGCCAAGGCGTCGGGAAGCGACTGGCGAAACAGCCGCATCGGGAACGGCTGGCGGCGCGCGCCGATGACGATCTGCGTCGCGTGTTCCCGGCGCGCCAGCTTCAGGATTTCCTCGACGAAGTCGTTGCCGATAATACGGCGCGTCTCGGCGCCGAGACGTTCGGCAAGACGGAAGGTTTCGTCGAGCCGGCGCACGTCTTCGCCATCGCCGCTCTCGCGGTCGGCGCGCTCGATGAAGACGACGATCCAGGGGGCATTCAATCCTTCGGCGAGCCGGCTTGCCGTGCGCACGACCTTTTCGGACAACGGGTCCGAACCAATGCAGACGAGCAGCCGCTCGCCGCTTGCCCAGATGCCTTCGATGGCGTTCTGCTTGAGATAGTCGACCATCTGGTCGTCGACCCGGTCGGCTGTCCGCCTGAGCGCCAGTTCGCGCAGTGCCGTCAGGTTGCCAAGGCGGAAGAAGCGGTCGACGGCGCGCTGTGCGCTGTCGGGCAGATAAACCTTGCCCTCCTTCAGCCGCTCGATGAGCTCGGCCGGCGACAGATCCACAAGTAGTACGTCGTCAGCGCGCTTCAATACGGTATCCGGCACCCGTTCGCGCACGGGTACACCGGTGATCTGGGCGACGATATCCGAGAGGCTTTCGAGATGCTGGATGTTGAGCGCCGTCCAGACATCGATGCCGGCGGCGATCAGTTCCTCAACATCCTGATAGCGCTTGGGGTGCCGGCTTTCGGCCGGATTGCTGTGGGCCAGTTCGTCGACGACGATGATCCGGGGACGCCGCGCGAGGGCCGCATCCAGGTCGAACTCGGAAAGCATTCGGCCGCGATGGTTCACATCGCGGCGCGGCAGTATCTCCAATCCGTCAATGAGCGCAGCGGTCTCGCTGCGCCCATGCGTCTCCACCAGCCCGACGACGATATCGACACCGTCATCCTTCAGCCGGCGGGCCCGCGACAACATCGCATAGGTCTTGCCGACGCCGGGAGCGGCACCGAGGAATACGGTCAGTTTTCCCCGGCGGTCCTGCGCGGCAAGCGCCAGCAATGCGTCTGGATCCGGGCGACTTTTGGCGTCGCGTTCACTGTCGGGCATTCATGATCTCAGGCGTGATCGATTCTAATAGCTTAGAGCGGGATGCGGGCGGAATACCGCAAGCACTTTTCCGCATCCCGCTCTAGGTTCGAGGCGCATCAAGGGCCAGGTTGAGTTCTAGCACATTGACGCGCGGCTCGCCTACGACCCCGAACAGCCGATCCTCCGTCGCCTTGGCGACCAGAGCGGCGACATCCGCTTGGCTCAAGCCCCGCGCCTTGGCGACGCGGGCGACCTGGGCTTCGGCGAAGGCCGGCGTGATATGCGGGTCGAGCCCGGAACCTGACGTGGTTGCCGCATCCGCCGGAATTTCTCCCGCAAGGCCGGCAGCTTTCAGGCGCTCGACATCGGCTGCGACACGGTCCCTGAGCTTGACCGAGGTGGTACCGAGGTTGGAGCCGCTCGAAGCCCCCGCGTTATAGGCGTCCGGACCGGTCGCGGAGGGCCGCGGCCAGAAGTATTTGTCGGAAGTAAAGTTCTGGCCGATGAGGGCGGAACCGATGAGGGTACCGTCCTTCTCGATGAGGCTGCCATTTGCCTGCGCGGGCATCAGCACCTGCGACGCGCCGGTGATCGCAAAGGGATAGGCAAGGCCGGTGATCGCGGTAAGTAGCACGATCATGACGATGGCGGGGCGAAGTTGGTTCAGCATGGTTACACCAGATTGAGTGCGTTGACGGCGAGGTCGACGAGCTTGATGCCGGCAAAGGGCAGGACAATGCCGCCGAGGCCGTAGACAGCCAAGTTGCGGCGCAGAAGGGCAGCCGCACCGACCGGCCGGTACTTGACGCCCTTCAGCGCCAGCGGGATCAGCGCGACGATGATGAGCGCGTTAAAGATCACCGCCGAGAGGATCGCCGATTGCGGCGAGGCGAGGCCCATGACGTTGAGCGTGGCAAGGGCCGGATAGGTGGTGATGAACAGCGCCGGGATGATGGCGAAGTACTTGGCCACGTCGTTGGCGATCGAAAACGTCGTCAGCGACCCGCGGGTCATCAGCAGCTGCTTGCCGATCTCGACGATCTCGATGAGCTTCGTCGGACTGGAATCGAGGTCCACCATGTTGGCGGCCTCGCGGGCGGCCTGGGTCCCCGTCTGCATGGCGACGCCGACATCGGCCTGGGCGAGTGCCGGCGCGTCGTTGGTGCCGTCGCCGCACATCGCGATCAGGCGGCCGCCCTGCTGCTCCTTGCGGATATAGCCAAGCTTGTCCTCCGGGGTGGCTTCGGCAAGGAAGTCGTCGACGCCGGCTTCGGACGCGATGGCGGCCGCGGTCACCGGGTTGTCGCCGGTGACCATCACCGTGCGGATGCCCATGGCGCGAAGAGCGGCGAAGCGCTCCTTGATGCCGGGCTTCACCACATCCTTCAGATGGATGACGCCGAGCAGGCGCGGACCATCGGCAACGGCGAGCGGCGTGCCGCCGGTGCGGGCCACCTGGTCGACGGCGCGGCGAAACTCGTTCGGCACGTTCTCGTCGCGGATACCGGTGAACTTCAGGATCGAGTCGACGGCGCCCTTGCGCAGCCGGCGGCCGCCGAAGTCCACGCCCGAAAGCCTCGTTTCCGCAGCGAAGGGAATGACCGCGTCGATCCGGGTCGCGCCGGCCCGGCTTGCGCCGCCGCCGACGGCGAGCGCCAGGACCTCGCCCTTGTCGGACGCGGGCAGCGACACATCCGGCGTCTGGCGGCCAAATTCACCGGTGGCAAGCGCCGCGATCGAGCGGCCCTCAGGCGTTTCGTCGGCAAGGCTTGCAAGCAGTGCCGCATCGGCAAGCTCGGCCTCGGTGACGCCGGGCACCGGCATGAAGTCGGCCGCCATGCGGTTGCCGAAGGTGATGGTGCCTGTCTTGTCGAGCAGCAGCGTATCGACGTCGCCAGCGGCCTCGACAGCGCGGCCGGAGGTGGCGATGACATTGAAGCGCACCAGACGGTCCATGCCGGCGATGCCGATGGCTGAAAGCAGGCCACCGATCGTGGTCGGAATCAGGGTGACGAGCAGGGCTGCGAGCACGGTAACCGAGAGCACGGTACCGGAATAGCCGGCGAGCCCCCAGAGCGTGACGACGGCCACCAGGAAGATCAGCGTCAGGCCCGAAAGCAGGATCGACAGGGCGATCTCGTTCGGGGTCTTCTGGCGCTGCGCGCCCTCGATCAGCGCGATCATGCGGTCGACGAAAGTGTCGCCGGGTGCCACGCCGATGCGGATCTTGATCCAGTCGGACAGCACCTGCGTGCCGCCTGTGACGGCCGAGCGGTCGCCACCGGATTCACGGATGACGGGCGCCGATTCACCGGTGATGGCGCTCTCGTTGACAGAGGCGACACCCTCGACGACTTCGCCATCGCCGGGGATCAGTTCGCCAGCCTCGACGAGCACGAGGTCGCCGACCTTCAGCGATGTCGCCGGGATCGTCTGGGTCTCGCGGCCTTCGTCGGCAACGAGCTTGCGCGCCGTCAGTTCGGATTTGGTGCGGCGCAGGCTGTCGGCCTGGGCCTTGCCGCGGCCTTCGGCGACGGCTTCGGCAAAGGTGGCAAAAAGCACCGTGAACCACAGCCAGACGGCGATCTGGCCGGAGAACAGCGGGCTGCCTGTGCCGGTGGCGATGTCGCGCACGAAGAGACCGGTGACCACGGCTGCGACCACTTCGGTGACGAAGATCACCGGATTGCGCACGAGCTGGCGCGGGTCGAGCTTGATGAACGCCGCCTTGATCGCCGGCAGCAGGATCGCCGGGTCCAGAAGACTGGGTGCGATAGGTTTGGAAGACATGTGTCGAATTCCTTTAGAAGGTCTGACCGGCAAGCATCGAGAGATGCTCGACGATGGGACCGAGCGCGAGCGCCGGGAAGAATTGCAGCCCGCCGAGAATGAGGATGATGCCGACAAGCAGGCCGACGAAGAGCGGCGTGTCGGTCGGGAAGGTACCCTTGGACGCCGGCACACGGGTCTTCACCGCGATCGAACCGGCGATCGCCATGACCGGAACCGCATAGGCGAAGCGGCCGAGCAGCATCGCGAACCCGAGCGTCGTGTTGTACCAGGGTGTGTTGCCGGTGAGCCCGCCGAAAGCCGAGCCGTTGTTGCCGGCCGCCGACGTGAAGGCATAGAGGATTTCAGACAGGCCGTGCGGGCCCGCCGTGCCGATGCTTGCGACGGCAAAGGGCAGCATCGCGGAGACGGCGGCAAAGCCGAGGATCGTCACCGGCAGAATGAGGACGGCAAACATCGCGTATTTCATCTCGCGGGATTCGATCTTCTTGCCGAGCAGTTCCGGCGTGCGGCCGACCATCAGGCCGGCAACGAAGACGGCGAGGATCGCAAAGACCACCATGCCGTAGAGACCGGACCCGACGCCGCCCGGCAGGACTTCGCCAAGCTGCATCAGGAACATCGGCACGAGACCGCCGAGGCCCGTCAGCGAGCCGTGCATGCCGTTGACGCCGCCATCCGACAGACCGGTGGTGACAGCCGCATAGAGCGCCGTCATCGCCTGGCCGAAGCGGACTTCCTTGCCTTCCATGTTGCCCTGGGCGGCATCGAGGCCAAGGGCGGTCAGGATCGGGTTGCCGTGGGCTTCCGCCCAGTAGACGACCGCAACGCCTGAGATCAGCAGGATCGCGGTGACGGCGATGAAGGCCCAACCCTGGCGGCGGTTACCGACCATCTGGCCAAACGTGTAGACGAGCGCCGCCGAGATCGACAACATAGCGAAAATGTTGAGATAGTTGGAGAAAGCCGTCGGGTTCTCGAAGGGATGGGCGGCATTGACGTTGAAGAAGCCACCACCATTGGTGCCGAGCTGCTTGATCGCTTCCTGACTGGCGACAGGGCCGAGCGAGATCGTCTGCTTGGCGCCTTCGAGCGTGGTTGCCGACAGATCGGCGTGGAAGGTCTGCGGCAAGCCGGTCCAGACCATGGCAAGGGCCATGACGACGGCGATCGGCAGCAACACGTAAAGCGTCGAACGGGTGAGATCGACCCAGAAGTTGCCGACGGTCGAGGCGTTCGAGCGGGCGAAGGCGCGGGTGACGGCAAGCGCCATGGCGATGCCGGTCGCGGCGGAGACGAAGTTATGCACCGTCAGGCCGGCCATCTGGCTGAAATGGCTGAGCGTGGTTTCGCCACCGTAGTTCTGCCAGTTGGTGTTGGTGACGAAGCTGACCGCCGTGTTGAAGGCGAGATCGGACGGCATGCCCGAGAAGCCCTGCGGGTTCATCGGCAGGTAGGCCTGCAGCCGGAGGATCGCATAGAGCGAGACAAAGCCGGCGAGGCTGAAGGCGAGCATCGACATCGTGTAGGCGAGCCAGCCCTGTTCCTTCTTCGGATCGACACCGGCGGCAAGATAAAGGCCGCTTTCGACGGGACCGAGGACGGGTGAAAAAACGTTGCGTTCACCGGAGAAGACCCGCGCCATATAAAGCCCCAGCGGCTTGATGACGATCAGGACGGCGATGAAGAGGAGGCTGATCTGCAGCCACCCGATGATAGACATGAGATTACTCCGCTAAGGGCGGCCGGACGGCGCAAAGGCGCCCGGCTGATGCGAACGGCCAACGGGTTCGATCCCCGTCAACCGGGTCAGAACCGTTCCGGGCGAACGAGGGTGACGACGAGGTAGGCCGCAAGACCGACGGCGACGGCAAGACCGAGCAGGGCTTCGAACATGACGCCCTCCTAAAGCCGGCTCAGCGCGCGCGCATAAAGCGCGAACACGACAAAGCCGCCGATTCCGGCGGCAAGAAAAAGAACATCGGACATGCAAATTCTCCGGACTGTTGAAGTCCGGATCTTGCGCCCGCAGCGGGTCAATTATCGATTGCGATGGTCGGAAGGAGGCATAAGGAAAAGATAAAGACGCCCGCAAAGATCCGTTCGGGAGCGCGGGAGGCGACCTTCATAGGCGCGGGACCGGTCCGGTATCGGCCTATCTGCCACAAGCTGAAGAGATCCCGAGGCCGCCCACATGCGACCGCCGGTTCGGCAAAAGAGCACCTAGCCCTTGATAATCTCGTTCACGCTCGTTTCGGTGGGCGTGGTGGCTTCGCGCATCCATTCGCGCCAGATCGCAACGAGCAGCGCCATCAGCACCGGACCGACGAAGAGGCCGAGGAAACCCATGGTCTTCACGCCGCCCACGAGGCCGAAGAAGGTCGGCAGGAAGGGAAGCTTGATCGGGCCGCCGACGAGGCGCGGACGCAGCGTCTTGTCGACGATGAAAAGTTCGGTCGTGCCCCAGGTGAACAGCGCCAGGCCATGAATGGGCGAACCGCTGGCGACGAGATAGACCGAGACCAGCGTGAAGCAGAGCGGCGCGCCACCGGGGATCAGCGCCATCAGGCCGGTGATGATGCCGAGCGTGACCGGCGACGGCACGCCGGCAAGCCAATAGGCGACGCCAAGCACGATGCCTTCGCCGATGGCGATGATGCCCATGCCGGTGACCGTCGAGCTGATAGTCAGCGGCACGACGCGGGACAGCCGTTCCCAGCGCATCGGGAAGATGCGCTCGCCGAGCTTGTCGAGTTGGCCGGAGAAGGACTGCCCATCGCGATAGACGAAGAACAGCGTGATCAGCATGAACAGCAGCGTCAGGAAGGCATGGAACGTCGAGGCACCGACGACCAGAACGCCGCGGTAGATATTGCCGATGTTGGAGCCGCTGACGAGCTGGACCAGTTCGCCGAGCGCGCCCGGATGGCCGATATGCTTGACCCATTGCTCGCCAAGCCAGACACCGGCGATCGGAATGCTCGACAGCCATGCGGGCACGACGGCACCGTTGGCATTGGTCTCGACGGCCCAGACGACCCAGTCGCGCACTTCGTCGACCGCATAGACGGCGGCAATCGAGATCGGCACGACGATGAAGGAGATGACGCAGACGATCGCGATGGTGGCGGCAAGCGTCCGGTTGCCGTTCACACCGGCGAGCAGCCGGCGATAGATCGGCCAGCTGGCAAACCCGATGACGACAGCGGCCAGAACCGGAACGACGAAACCATGGAAGAAATAGACGCCGGCGAGCAGAACGAAGACCAGCATCCAGCGGGCAGCGGTCATGGGGCCGACAAGGGCATGGCGCGAAATGGCAGTGTGCCCGAGGAGCCGTGGCTCCACGGCGAAATTCTCTCGTTCGCGATTACCCAATTGCACCAATGATCCTCCGTCTTCCGACGAGCTTACAGCAAACCCGCGGCCTTGCCAGCCACTCTGACACCGCGCGCCGCCCCTTTGCCCCTGCTTTACGGTAGTTTCAGGGCCGTGGCCGACGCTAGCGGCGGGACATGACAGAAAAATTTAGGAGGGTTCAAGAGCCCCCGGCTTTCTTTCGATAAAGCCGGTCATTCCGCCGCAGGTTTTGCAGCCATACGCGCAGGCTGTGCGCGATCGACGAAGACTGAGGCGAGAAAGATACCGAAGCCGGCAACGCCGAGAACGGCACCGACGAGACCGGTGGAGGTCCAGCCATAACCCGCAGCGATCGAAACGCCGCCGAGCCAGGCGCCTAGCGCATTGGCGAGATTGAAGGCGGAGTGGCTAAGGGCAGCAGCCAGCGTCTGGGCCTCGCCGGCGACATCCATCAGCCGGGTCTGCACGCCCGGGACGACGGCAAAGCCACCGCCGATGAAGAGCACGTTGACGATGGCGATCCACGGATTGCCCATGGTGAAATAGAAAAGCACATAGGCAAAGATGTTGAAGACGATGGCGATACCGATCGCCGGCATCAGCGCCCAGTCGGCAAGCCGCGCCCCGACGATGTTGCCGAGGATCATGCCGGCACCGAAGACCGAAAGCATGATCGGCACATTACCAAGCGAAACACCTGCGACTTCGGTCAGCGCCGGTGTGATGTAGCTGAAGACGGCGAACATGCCGCCACAGCCGATGGCGCAGATGCCGAGCATCAGCCAGACCTGCAGCTTGCCGAGCGCACCCAGCTCGCGAAGCGGCGTCGCCTTCGGGTTGCCCTTGTCCCGCGGTACGTGGGCGAAGGTGAGCGCCATGGTCAGGAGGCTGATGGCGCCGACGATGGCAAACGCGGAGCGCCAGCCGAGCGCCTGGCCGAACCAGGCGACGAGCGGCGTGCCGAAGAGAGTGGCGATGGTCAGTCCCATCATCACCCGGCCGACGGCGCGGGCCCGCTGGTTCGGCGCGGCAAGGCCGGCCGCCACCAGGGCAGCCACGCCGAAATAGGCGCCATGCGGCAGCCCGGCGAAGAAGCGCGCGGCAATCAGCGTGTAGAAATCCGGAGCGACGGCGCTCGCGAAGTTGCCGACGGCAAAAACCAGCATCAGGACCAAAAGCACCCGGAAGCGCGAGAAGCGGGCGGCAAGCACCGCGATCAGCGGCGCACCGACGACGACGCCGAGCGCATAGGCGCTGATGACCGCACCAGCCTGGGGCACCGATACCGATACGTCTTCGGCGACTTGCGGCAGGAGACCCATGATCGCAAACTCGCCGGTACCGATCCCGAAGCCGCCGACGGCGAGCGCCACTTCGGCGGCAGAAACACGGGCGCGGCGCGGATCGACGGCAGAGGAGAAGGCTTCGTCACACATGGGCTCACTCATGGGCAATGGCCAGTGTCGCCGTGCCTTGCGGCCGGAGAAAAATCTGGGGGATATGTCGGCGGATGTTGGATTGGACCAACGGGGATATGCTGCAATGCAATACAGGCTTTTCCTGCGGCAGGCAAAGCTTTTGCGGTTCTCGTCATACTTTTTCGCAAGGCTCGCAGAAGCCTGTTAACCGTAAGCTCAGTTGACGTTTACGTCAAAGTTATATAATTCCGAATCTCAGCTTGAAGAGGTGTCGCAAAAGCATCATCCTCATCGGCGTGAGAGGATCGGGAGGGATTTTCTCAGGCCGCATCAGGCCAGCCTGTGGCGACCAGAGGGAGAGAGGTCATGGCGGAAGTCAGCGCACAACAGACGGGTATCAGCCCAGGCAAGATCTGGCTGAAATCCTATCCACCCGGAATAGCCGCCGAAATTGGCCCCCTGCCCTACAAGTCGATCGGCGAATTCTTCGACCACGCCGTTGCCCGCTATTCGAGCCGTCCGGCCTTCACCTGCATGGGCAAGACGCTGACCTTTGCCGACCTCAACGCCCAGTCCGCCAGGATCGGCGCCTGGCTGCAATCGATCGGCCTCGCCAAGGGCGACCGCGTCGCGGTGATGATGCCGAACATCCTCCAGAACCCCGTGATCGTCTACGGCATCCTCAGGGCCGGCTTTACCGTCGTCAACGTCAACCCGCTCTACACGCCGCGCGAACTGCAGCACCAGCTCACCGATTCCGGCGCCAAGGCGATCTTCGTTCTGGAAAACTTCGCGCACACCGTGCAGCAGGTGGTCGACAAGACCGCGGTTAAGCACGTCGTCGTCGCGACCATGGGCGACATGCTGGGCCTGAAGGGTGCGATCGTCAATCTGGTGGTCCGCCGCGTCAAGAAACTCGTTCCCGCGTGGTCGATTCCCGGCCACCTCTCGTTCAAGGACGTTCTTTCCAAGGGCGCGCGAGCCAAGCTGACGAAGCCCAACATCGCCGCGAGCGACGTCGCCTTCCTGCAATATACCGGCGGGACGACGGGCGTCTCGAAGGGCGCGACGCTGACCCATTCCAACCTCTTGTCGAACATGGCGCAGATGGAAATCTGGTTCCAGACGGCGTTCCGCTCGCGCACCCGGCCGGACAATCTCGTCTTCATGTGCGCGCTGCCGCTCTACCATATCTTCGCGCTGACCGTGAATTCGCTGATGGGCCTTGCCACCGGCGGCAACAACATCCTGATCCCCAATCCCCGCGACATCCCGGGCTTCGTCAAGGAACTCGGCAAGCACAACACCAATATCTTCCCGGGCCTCAACACGCTGTTCAACGCGCTGATGAACAATGCGGAGTTCCAGAAGCTCGATTTCTCGTCGCTGATGTTGACCTTCGGCGGCGGCATGGCGATCCAGCGCCCGGTTGCCGAACGCTGGAAGCAGATGACCGGCTGCTCGATCGCCGAAGGTTACGGCCTGTCGGAGACCTCGCCGGTGGCAACAGCCAACATCCTCGACGCGACCGAGTTCACCGGCACGATCGGCATGCCCATCCCGTCCACCGACGTCGAGATCCGCGACGACCAGGGCAATACGCTGGCGATCGGCGAAGTCGGCGAGATCTGCATCCGCGGGCCGCAGGTGATGGCCGGCTACTGGCAGCGGCCGGACGAGACCGCCAAGGCGATCTCGCCGGATGGCTTCTTCCGCTCGGGTGACATCGGCTTCATGAACGCCGACGGCCTCGTCAAGATCGTCGACCGCAAGAAGGACATGATCCTGGTCTCCGGCTTCAACGTTTTCCCGAACGAGATCGAGGAAGTGGCGATGACCCATCCGGGCATCCTCGAATGCGCGGCGATCGGCATTCCGGACGAGCATTCCGGCGAAGCGGTCAAGCTCTTCGTCGTCAAGAGGGATGCAGCACTGACGGAGGAAGAGGTCAAGCGCCACTGCGCCGCCAACCTCACCAACTACAAGCGTCCGCGTTTCGTCGAATTCCGCACCGAACTGCCGAAGACCAATGTCGGCAAGATCCTGCGCAAGGATCTGCGCGGATAAACTACTCCGAAATTCAAACGATTTAAAAAATCCTGAAAACCGCCGCCTCGGCGGTTTTCCAGTCTTGATTTGGTCCACTTAAAGCGAATAGCTACGCAGGCGATTGTCCGACACCCCTGTCCGACCAAGGAGCCCCGCGATGAAAGCGCTTGTCGACCAACTCAAAGCCACCGCCGCTCAAACCAACGCAACCGATATCCGCGCGGCCTTCGCCGCCGACGCAGAACGTTTCGCGCGTTTCAGCACCACGCTCGGCGACCTGCTGCTCGACTATTCGAAATGCGCCGTCAACGACAAGGTGCTGGACGGACTGGAGGCGGTCGCCAGGGCCGCCAAGGTCGAGGAGAAGCGGGACGCCATGTTCCGCGGCGACATCATCAACATCACCGAGGAGCGCGCCGTGCTGCACACGGCGCTGCGCAACCGCGGCAACCGCCCGATCCTCGTCGACGGCAAGGACGTGATGCCCGATGTCAACGGCGTGCTTGCCGCCATGGGCGCCTTTGCCGACGGCATCCGCTCGGGCGCGCTGAAAGGTGCGACCGGCAAGAAGATCACCGACGTCGTCAACATCGGCATCGGCGGCTCGGACCTCGGTCCTGTCATGGCGACGTTGGCGCTTGCGCCCTTCCACGACGGCCCGCGCCTGCACTTCGTTTCCAACATCGATGGCGCCCATATCGCCGATACGCTGAAGCTGATCGATCCGGAAACCTCGCTCTTCATCATCGCCTCGAAGACCTTCACCACCATCGAGACGATGACCAACGCGGCGACCGCCCGCGCCTTCATCGCCGATAAGCTCGGCGAGGCTGCCGTCGGCCATCACTTCGCAGC
This sequence comes from Ensifer sp. EB106-05-01-XG146, assembly GCF_058791875.1. Lineage (NCBI taxonomy): Bacteria > Pseudomonadati > Pseudomonadota > Alphaproteobacteria > Hyphomicrobiales > Rhizobiaceae > Ensifer > Ensifer sp. EB106-05-01-XG146. The sequence continues at coordinate 123,865 of NZ_JBYTDX010000001.1, read as the reverse complement.
CGTTTCGACCGCGCTCGACAAGGTCGCCGCCTTTGGCATCGACCAGGCCCGCGTCTTCGGCTTCTGGGATTGGGTCGGCGGGCGCTACTCGATCTGGTCGGCGATCGGCCTGCCGCTGATGATCGCCGTCGGCAAGGAGAATTTCGGCCGCTTCCTCGATGGCGGCCACGCCATAGACGAACATTTCCGCACCGCACCGATCCGTCAGAACATACCGGTCCTGCTCGGCCTTCTCGGCTTCTACCATCGCAACGTGCTCGGCTACCCGTCGCGGGCGATCCTGCCCTATGACCAGCGCCTGTCGCGCTTCCCCGCCTATCTGCAGCAGCTCGATATGGAATCGAACGGCAAGGCGGTGACGCTTGAGAGCACGCCGGTCGAATACTCGACCGGCCCGGTCGTCTGGGGCGAGCCCGGCACCAACGGCCAGCACGCCTTCTACCAGCTGATCCACCAGGGCACGGACGTCATTCCCGCCGAGTTCATGATCGCCGCCAACGGCCACGAGAAGAACCTGCGTCACCAGCACGAGCTGCTGATCGCCAATTGCCTGGCCCAGTCGGAAGCGCTGATGAAGGGCCGCACGCTCGCGGAAGCCAAGGCGCAGCTGACCGCCAAGGGTATGGCCGATTCCAAGGCCGACAAGATTGCGCCGCACCGCGTCTTCACCGGCAATCGCCCGTCGCTGACGATCGTCTATGACCAGCTCGATGCCTTCGCGCTCGGCCGCCTGATCGCGCTTTACGAGCACCGCGTCTTCGTCGAGGGCGCGCTCTTCAACATCAATTCCTTCGACCAGTGGGGCGTCGAGCTCGGCAAGGAGCTGGCGACCGGCCTGCTTCCCGTCGTCGAAGGTAAGGAAAGCGCCGAAGGTCACGATTCGTCGACGGCGGGTCTGGTGGCAGCCTTGCTGAAAGCCGCCCATTAAACAAATCCGCAGGGTTCTCCCCGGAACCGCACCGCTGAAGACGATAGAGGCCTGAGGCGCTTTTCGCGCCTCGGGCCTCGTGATTTTGCACAACCCGGCAACGTCGTGGCGCCGGGTTTCAGCACCTCCATCAGATCGAGCTTCAACAGCAGCGGAAAATAGTCCGTGTCCGACCCCATCTGCATCCGGGCATTGACCATGACCTTTCGGCAACGTCCGGAGAACCGGCCGACAGGCTGCCGCGGTTAGGCTCGCCCCGTTTCGAGCGTGCGATCTTTTCCTGCAACAGCCGCAAACGCGCGGCATCCGCTTCGGCGAGAGCCAGGAGATAGAGCGTTTCTCCCGGTGGCACGCGGCTCCCGAGCGCCGCAGCCGGCACACTGCCCGCGTGGACGTTGAGCGCATAGCTCTGGCTTTCCGCAGGCGCGCTCCCCTCCTGCCAGGAAAGCTCCAGGGCCGCATCCAACATCACAATTGACGGCAATTATTTATTGTTTTACGATAAAAATACAAGTGAAACGATAAGGGACTTTGTATGACGAACTCCGCCGAGAGGCTGCGCAAGCTCAGCCGCTTCATGAAGCTCATGATCATATTGTGCGGAGCGTTGTTCTGTTCGGCGGTCGTCTACACGCATTGGCAGATCTTCTTCGACCGGCAAGGCTTCGAACAGGGCGTTCGCGACATCGTCTTCCCTCGGGTCGAGATCATCACTCTGTCCTATCGAGCCATCGGGACCGTCGCCTTTCTGACTGCGATCAACAACGCGCTCGTCATTGCCGGCCTCGCATTCGCCTGGCAGCTTTTCGACAGCTTCCAGCGCGGCGAGATCCTGTCCGGCCGCAATGGCGTGCTGTTGCGGCGGGTGGGACTGACCGCCCTTTTCGGCTCGCTGTGCATGACCGTCAGCAATGGGATCGGCATCCTCGCTGTCACCTATGACAACCCGGGCACCACGGGACATGCGGTGATGTTCGACATCAATGGCGGCACGATGATCGTGCTTCTGATGGCCGGGCTCGTCGTCGGCCTCGGCCATGTCATGGTCATCGCATCGGGGGTCGAGGCGGAGAACAGGAGCTTCGTCTAGCGCATGCCGATTGTCGTCAATCTCGATGTGATGCTGGCGAAACGCAAGGTTCGTTCACGCGATCTTGCCGAACAGGTGGGGATCACCGAGCAGAACATCTCGCTGCTGAAATCCGGAAAAGTGAAGGGCGTGCGCTTCGACACGCTGGAAAGGATCTGCGCAGCACTCGACTGCCAGCCGGGCGATATCCTGGAATACCGCCCGGACCCGGACTAACGATCAAAGACCGATTTCATGCTTCCACGGCGGGTTGGCGCCTGCGCGCGAGACCGTGACGGCCGCCGCCTTGGCGCCGAGCGCCAGCGCGTTGCGAACGGCGGTTTCAGTGAGGCCGGCGACATCGGCCTTGCTCAGGAGACCGGCGAGCTTCAGCGATGCCAGCACGCCGGCATCGAAAGTGTCGCCGGCACCGACCGTATCGACCACGGTCACGCGCTCACCGGCAACCTCGACCTTGTGGCGGGCGGTATAACCGACGGCGCCATCGGCGCCCTTGGTAATCAGCACCAGCTTCGGGCCGCGCCTCAGCCATTCGGCCGCGAGATCGTCGTGACTTCCCTCCATGCCGAACCAGGCGAGATCCTCGTCGGAGAACTTGATGATATCGGACATCGCCGCCATGCGGTTCATGCGGGCGAGATGAGCCTCTCGGTCCTTGATGAAACCGGGGCGGATATTCGGATCGAAAGAAATGACCCGCTTTTCATGCTCGCGCGTCATCAATGCTTCGTAGGTCGAGCCGCAGGGCTCGGGGATGAGGCTGATCGCGCCAAAATGCAGTGCCTCACAGAAATCGCCGAGCGTTGGCAGGTGCTCGCGGGTGATCATGCGGCCGGCAGTGTTTTCATCGAAGAAGGCGTAGCTGGCATGGCCGTTGACCAGCTTGACGAAGGCAAGCGTCGTGTGCAGCGACAGCGTCGCGCAGGGGCCGAAATCGACATTCGCTGCCTTCAGCGTGTCGCGCAGGATATCGCCGAACATGTCGTCGGAGAGACCCGTGAAAAATCCGGTCTGGATGCCGAGGCGGCCAAGGGCGATCGCCGTGTTGAAGATCGCGCCGCCGGCATAGGGCGCAAAGGCACTCTCGCCCGCGGTCGTGTCCCGCGGCAGCATGTCGATCAGCGCTTCTCCGCAGCATACGATCATCGGCTTATCCTCCTCGACAGATTTTCAATCGATTTAAAAATTATGACTGAAGACGCTACGAGGCCCCGGCAGAACCGGGGCCTCGCCAGAGATTACGCCAAGGCGCTGACGCCGCCGTTGCGGCCCGACCAGGCGAGCGGCGCGTTGAGGAAGGCCTCGACCTCACCGAGCGTCTTTTCGTCGAACAGCTTCTGCTCGCGGGCGACCGCAAGCACGTTGCGCCATGTGGCGATCCAGTGCAGGTCGACGCCCTTGCCTTTCATCTCGCCGACCGCTTCCGGGAAGATGTCGTAGTAGAAGAGCGCAATGCCGTGGTCGACGATGCCACCGGCTGCGCGGATCGCGTCGATGAACTTGAACATCGAGCCACCAGCCGTCGTCAGGTCCTCGATGACGAGAACGCGGGCGCCTTCCGGCATATGGCCTTCGATCTGGGCGTTGCGGCCGTGGCCCTTGGGCGCCTTGCGCACATAGATCATCGGCAGACCGAGACGTTCGGCAAGCATGGCGGCGAAGGGAATGCCGGCGGTTTCGCCGCCTGCAACCACGTCGAACTTCTCAAAACCGGCTTCGCGCAGGATCGACGCTGCAGCAAAATCCATCACCGCCGAACGGATGCGCGGATAGGAAATCAGCTTGCGGCAGTCGATATAGACGGGGCTCGCCATGCCGGACGACAGCTTGTAGGGCTTGTCGGCGCTGAAATGCACGGCCTTGATCTCCCAGAGCATCTTGGCGACCAGCTCGGCCATGACGGCCTTGTCGGTGAACGCGTTGGAAAACATCAAACTCTCCTTCAAAACTTCAAGCGATCAAACGACGGCCCAGTGCAGCGGGAACATCGGATCGAAGACGGTGACCGGACCGGCACCGGTCTCGATCTTCTTGGGATAAGTGACAGCCTCTGCCTGTTTCCTGAGCGTGATCGTTTCCTCGTTCACCGGCAGCCCGTACCAGGCGGGACCGTTCAGCGAGGCGAAGGTTTCGAGCTTGTCGAGCGCGCCCTCCTCCTCGAACACATGCGCCAGGCAGCTCATGGTGTTGATCGAGGTGTAGATGCCGGCGCAGCCGCAAGCGCATTCCTTCAGCGGATCGACGTGCGGTGCGGAGTCCGTGCCGAGGAAGAAGCGCTTGTCGCCGGAGACGGCAGCCGCGCGCAATGCCAGGCGGTGGTTCTCGCGCTTGGCGACCGGCAGGCAGTAATAGTGTGGCTTAATCCCACCGACGAGAAAGGCGTTGCGGTTGATGATCAGGTGATGGGTGGTGATCGAACCTGCAAGGTTCGCCTTCGACGCCTTGATGTAGTCGATGCCGTCCTTGGTAGTGACGTGCTCCATCGTCACCTTCAGTTCCGGCAGGCGCTTGCGCAAGGGATCGAGCACGGTCTCGATGAACACGGCCTCGCGGTCGAAGATGTCGACATCAGAGCTGGTGACTTCGCCATGCACGCAGAGCGGCAGGCCGATCTTTGCCATGCGCTCCAGCACCGGCATCGCCTCGTCGATGTTGCGCACGCCGCAGTGCGAGTTGGTCGTCGCACCTGCCGGGTAGAGCTTGACCGCCTTGACGAGACCGCTCTTGTGGCCGGCTTCGACGTCGTCGGGATTGGTGCCTGCGGTCAGGTAGAGCGTCATCAGCGGCTCGAACCGGTCCCCGGCCGGGATCGCCGAGACGATACGTTCGCGATAGGCGGAGGCGTCTGCGGTCGTGACGACAGGCGGCACCAGGTTGGGCATGATGATCGCGCGGGCGAAATGGCGGCTGGTATCGGCGATAACGCCCTTCAGCATGTCGCCGTCGCGCAAATGAAGGTGCCAATCATCCGGGCGGCGGATAACGAGGTCTTGCATGGTCAGCGTTCTCCTAGGTCAGAGCAGGCGCAGACGGAAAACCGCAGCCCCGGGCTCGCGCCCGATCCGCGCGCGCAGCTTTGCGAGCCGGCGGGTACGCGGGTGGCGGGCGGTTTCTCATGTGGTGGAACCGCGTCTCGATATCACCAATGCGCCCGCAAACACAATCCGCAATCCGACCATCGCTCAGAAATCCGCAAGCACCAGATCCGCCGCCCGCTGATGGTCGACCACGCGATGCGCGTTCGGGATGTCGTTACCGAGAGCCTTGCGCTTCGCCGCCTCCTCGTCATAGCCGTGATCGGACCAGCGCTGCAAAAGCCGCCGCTCCAGTTCTGCCACGCCGGGATTGATGAAGATCGAGAAATCGAAGGCGCCTTCGAGCCCGTCCCACGGCGCCTCGTCGAGCAGCAGGTAGTTGCCCTCGACCAGGATGATGCGGGTCTCGGGCGCAACGATCCTGGCAGAGGCGATCGCGATCTCGCGCGAGCGGTCGAAGACCGGAACCAGCACCTCGCCGTCATTGGCGCGCACCGCGGCGACCGTCGAAAGAAAAGCCCTGACGTCGAATGTCTCCGGCGACCCCTTCCGTGGGAGGAGACCTTTTTCCTCAAGAACGGCATTGTCCATGTGGAAGCCGTCCATCGGCAGAACCGCCGCCCTTTCGCCGCCGGCAACCAGGGTTTCGGCCAGCGCCTCGGCCAGCGTCGACTTCCCGGCACCGGGCGGCCCGGCGATGGCGACGACGAAGCGGGCGGCACCAGCCGCCCGTTTCAGGATTTCGTTTGCAATCGGCTCGACATTCATGCCGCAAGCGCCTCGCGCGGCGGCTCCTTCGCCCCGGTCATGAAGGCAACCGCATCCGACATCGTATGCTCCTTCGGATTGATGACACAGAGCCGCTTGCCGAGACGGTGAACGTGGATGCGGTCGGCCACCTCGAATACATGCGGCATGTTGTGCGAGATCAAGACGATCGGCAGGCCGCGCGAGCGCACGTCGAGGATCAGCTCCAGCACCCGCCGGCTTTCCTTGACGCCGAGTGCCGCCGTCGGCTCGTCCATGATCACCACCTTGGAGCCGAAGGCCGCGGCCCGCGCCACGGCCACGCCCTGGCGCTGGCCGCCCGAGAGCGTTTCCACCGCCTGGTTGATGTTCTGGATCGTCATCAGCCCGAGCTCGGACAGTTTCGCCCGCGCCCGCTTTTCCATTTCCGCGCGATCGAGGGTGCGGAAGAGCTTGCCCATGATGCCAGGTTTGCGGATTTCGCGGCCGAGGAACATGTTGTCGGCGATCGACAGCGCCGGCGACAGCGCCAGGTTCTGATAGACCGTTTCGATGCCGGCTGTTCGCGCTTCCATCGGCGAACGGAAGTTGATCAGTTGGCCCTCAAGCCGGATCTCGCCCTCATCCGGCGTGATGGCGCCGGAGATCGCCTTGATCATCGAGGACTTGCCGGCACCGTTGTCGCCAATCACGGCGAGGATCTCGCCGGGATAGAGATCGAAATCGGCATGATCGAGGGCGGTGACGCGACCGTAACGCTTGACCAGGCCGCGCGCGGTGAGAATGGGTTCCTGAGCCATCAGCCTGCTACCTTTCTGATCCATTGGTCGATTGCGACGGCGGTGATGATCAAGACGCCGGTGAGGAAGACTTTCCACTGCGGATCGGCGCCGAGCATGTTGAGCCCCATGGAGACGACGCCGACGATCATCGCGCCGATCAGTGTGCCGAGGATCGACCCGCGGCCGCCGAAGAGCGAGATGCCGCCGATAACAGCTGCGGTGATGGCCTGCAGATTGTAGTCGGTGACGGCTGCAGACGGCGAGATCGAGCCGTTGCGGCCGATCGAGACCCAGGCGGCAAGTGCCGCGATCAGGCCGGCAAGCGTATAGGCACTCAGAAGCACGCGGCTGGTGCGGATACCCGAGAGCTTCGCCGCCTCCGGATCGTCGCCAACGGCATAGAGGTGGCGGCCCCAGGCGGTGTGATTGAGCGCGTACCAGAGGCCGAAGACCAGCACAACCATCATCACCACGCCGAGCGTGAAGACGGCGGAGCCCACCTTGAAGCTGACGCCGAAGAGGTGGAGCATCTGGGTGACGGCCGTTACGTCGGCCTCGCGGATCGTCGCGTTGGCCGAATAGATGAAGTTCGTCGACATGATGACATACCAGGTGCCGAGCGTGACGATGAACGGCGGAAGCTTGACCCTGGAGACGAGGAAGCCGTTGAGGAAGCCGCAGGCGCCGCCGACGACGAAGCCGATGAAGATCGCGATCGGTGCCGGAAGGCCGTAGGTGACGGCGCAATTGCCCATGATCACAGCCGACAGCACCATGATGACACCGATCGAAAGATCGATGCCGGCGGTCAGGATCACCAGCGTCTGTGCGGCACCAAGAATGCCGACGATGGCGATCTGCTGAAGGATCAGGGTCAGGGTGTAGGACGAGAAGAACTTACCCCCGATGGCGATGCCGAAGATCAGGATCGCTGCAATCAGCACGATGAACGGCACGGCGGCCGGCGTCGAATGCAGGAAATGCTGGATCTTCTGGACCGCTGTCTTGTCATGCGTATCGAACGACGCGACCTGCGTCGAACTGTTGACCAGGACTTTTTCGAATTCCTGGGATGGCTGCGCGGCTGTGTTGGGCTCGCCCATGGACCTTCCTCCCGTGAACCCCACTCCCAAGGGGTTGCGATGGTGTCGTGCACAGCCCGCCCACAATGACGCGGGCAATAGCACTCTTTAAAAGCTGCGCGGTTTTCGTCGCCTTGTCAAAGACATCGGCGCTTACGCGAAGGGCGGCCGGGGCCGCCCTTCCGTTGCCTTTACATGGTGACGGTAGAAGGCGGGCAATCAGCCCCAGCACTTCTCCGTGCCGACCTTGGTATCGATCGATTCGACGCCGGCTGCCGGCTTGTCGGTGACGAGCGAGACGCCGGTATCGAAGAAGTCCTTGCCTTCCGTCGGCTTCGGCTTCTCACCGGTGTCGGCGAACTTCTTGATCGCCTCGATGCCGAGAGCCGCCATCATCAGCGGGTACTGCTGCGAGGTTGCGCCGATGACACCTTCGGCGACCGACTTGACGCCCGGGCAACCGCCGTCGACCGAAACGATCAGCACGTCCTTTTCCTTTCCGACGGCCTTCAGCGCCTGATAGGCGCCGACGGCGGCCGGCTCATTGATGGTGTGGATGACGTTGATATCCGGATCCTTCTGCAGAAGGTTCTCCATCGCCTTGCGGCCACCTTCCTCGTTGCCGTTGGTGACGTCGTGGCCGACGATGCGCGGATCGTCCTCGTCGCCGATCTTGTTCGGATCCTTCGTGTCGATGCCGAAGCCCATCATGAAGCCCTGGTCACGCAGAACGTCGACTGTCGGCTGCGACGGCGTCAGGTCGAGGAAGCCGATCTTGGCGGTCTTGGCACCATCACCCATGGTGGCGGCGGCCCATTGGCCGATCAGCTTGCCGGCGAGCAGGTTGTCGGTGGCAAAGGTCGCATCGGCGGCGGTTGCCGGATCGAGCGGCGTGTCGAGCGCGATCACGAGCAGACCGGCTTCCTGCGCCTTCTTGACCTGATCGACGATCGCCTTGGTGTCGGAGGCGGCGATCAGGATGCCTTTGGCACCGTCTGCAATGCAGGATTCGACCGCAGCCACCTGGCTGTCATGGTCGCCGTCGATCTTGCCGGCATAGGACTTCAGCGTCACGCCGAGTTCCTTGGCCTTGGCAGTCGCGCCCTCTTTCATCTTGACGAAGAAGGGATTGGTGTCGGTCTTGGTAATCAGGCAGGCGCCGACATCGGCGGCTTGCGCGGGCATGGCGAAGACAACGCCAAGCGACAGCGCGCCAAAAGCAGCGGAAAGAACAGTCTTCTTCATGAAATCCTCCCAAGGATTGAAAATCGTGCCGGCGGACCGGCCCTGGCTACACCACCGCAGCATTCTCCTCCGCTGCAACTGGCGCTTCCGAGACAAAAACAAACACTAAATTTCCGGGGTGTCAATAAATAAATCAAATTGAATTATTATTTCGATGTGGCATTGTTGGGATGACAGCGCTCCACCGGAGGATTGGCGCGCCGACCAAATTGACAGAGCCGCGACAAGTGGAAACAAGAGACCTGCGCCAAGCGGGCGGCAGAACGGGATGAGGAACTATGCAGGCGGTTTGCGCCCGCATCCCGCTCACATAATCCAATGCCAACGGGAGGAGACGGTGGCATGTCACTGACAGACGGCCCCGACCGGGGACCGACGCAACCTGAAGTCATCGATCCGAGCGGCGGCGCCAACCAGACGCGCGTGCGCGCCTATAACGAACGGCTGGTCATGTCGCTGGTCCGGCGCCACGGCGGCCTCTCCAAGGCCGACATTGCCCGGCGCTCCGGCCTGTCGGCGCAGACCGTTTCGGTGATCATGCGCGCGCTCGAAAGCGACGGCCTTCTGGTCAAAGGCGATCCCGTCAGAGGCAAGGTCGGCCAGCCCTCGACGCCGATGCGGCTCAACCCAGACGCGGTCTATTCCTTTGGCGTCAAGATCGGCCGGCGCAGCGCCGATCTGGTGCTGATGGATTTCGTCGGCAACATCCGGCTGCATCTGCACCACGTGCATGCCTACCCACTGCCCGGCGACCTCGTCGATTTCATCATTTCCGGCATGGCGAAGCTCGAACAGCAGCTTGGCCCCGACCAGCGCAAGCGCATCGCCGGCATCGGCATCGCCACCCCCTTCGAGCTCTGGAACTGGGCCGAAGAAGTGGGCGCGCCGCGCGAAGAGATGAACAGGTGGCGCGACGTCGACCTGCAGGCGGCGGTCGCTGCCCGTACCACCTATCCGGTGTTTCTGCAGAACGACGGCACCAGCGCCTGCGGTGCCGAGCTCGCCTTCGGCGTCGGCGCCAGCTATCCGGATTTCGTCTATTTCTATATCGGCTCGTTCATCGGCGGCGGTGTTGTGCTGAACTCCGCACTCTTCTCCGGGCGAACAGGAACGGCTGGCGCCGTCGGTCCGCTGCCGGTCTCGGGCAAGGACGGCAAGACCATCCAGCTGCTCAAGATCGCCTCGGTCTTCGTGCTCGAAAACCTCTTGCGCGAACGCGGCATCGATCCGCGGCCGCTCTGGTACTCGGCCGACGACTGGATCGACTTCGGCGAACCGCTCGACATCTGGATCGACGACTGCGGCGCAGCCCTCGCCCAGGCCGTCGTCTCCGCCGTTTCGATCGTCGACTTCTCGGCCGTCGTCATCGACGGCGGCTTCCCGCCCTGGGTGCGGGCGCGGTTGCTTTCCGCCACGCGCAAGGCGCTCTACGACCTCGACCTTCAGGGCGTGACTATTCCCGAACTGGTGGAAGGCATGGTCGGCAGCCATGCGCGCGCCATCGGCGGCGCGAGCCTGCCGCTCTTTTCCCGCTACCTGCTCGACACCAATGTCCTCTTCAAGGAGCTCGGCTGATGCTGAAAGGCCTAAACCCGATCCTCAGTCCCGAACTGCTCGCAACGCTGCGAGCGATGGGCCACGGCGACGAGATCGCGCTGGTGGATGGCAACTACCCCGGCCAGGAACATGCGCGCCGTCTCATCCGGCTCGACGGGCACCCGCTGATCCCCGTGCTCGACGCTATCTTGAGCGTCTTGCCGATCGACGATTTTGTGCCCGAGGCGATCTTCCGGGCCACTGTCAAACAGGACAAGGACACGCTCGACCCGGTCCACCAAGAGATCGTAGCGTGCTGCGGCAAGCACGAACCGAACCGCCGCGTTGTGCCTCTGCTCGGCGCCGATTTCTATCCGCGCGTCAGGGCCGCCCACACTGTGGTCCAGACGAGCGAGCCACGGCTTTACGGCAACGTCATCCTGCGTAAGGGCGTGATTTATCCCTAAGACTTCGCACACAACGAAAAAAGCCCGCCGGCGAACCGGCGGGCCTTGCATTTCATCAAGTGAAATCCGCGCCTCAGGCGCCGCGCTTGTCGATCGACAGCGCGCCCGGGCCAAAGGCGGCGAGCACGAGGAAACCACCGGCGACCGAGATGTTCTTCATCATCATCAGGCTGTTGAAGACGCTCAGCAGGCCGTTGGCTTCCGGCGGGAAGGTCGGAATGTTGATCGCACCGCTATGGAAGACGAAGGCGGTCACGAGCGTGAAGGCCGCCAGCAGGTAGGCCGCAATCTTCGTCTGGAAACCGACGAGAACGGCAAGACCGGCAACCAGTTCGAAGGCGCCGGCGAGATAGGCAAGCAGCGTCGGCGCGGGCCAGCCGGCACCGGTGATCATTCCGGCGGTCGCCGACGGATCGGTGAGCTTGCCGAAACCGGCCGTGATAAACATGATCGAAAGCAGGATGCGTCCGACGAGGACGACAACATTCTGAGACATGGAAGACTCCTGTGAGAAACGGTTCGTTGGCAACAGAAGTATCAGTATTTTCAAAATCATCTAGCCGTTGCGCGGGCGACAGATCGTTCACAAAAATGAAACGCCGATGACGCATCGTCAACCTTCTATCGGCCACTTCTCGACGCAGGACTGCAAGACAATGCGGAACTACAACGACGACGCCTCGTTCTTTTATGTTGCAACGACGGAGCGGCTGGGCGAAGAATTTCGGCGCGGCAGGGGACGCCGCGCGGGGGAATGTCATGAACGAAATCAACAGGAGCCCGGCATTCTGGCGCTCGTTTCCGATCTTTGAAGAATTCGACAAGGACGCTATCGCCGAACTTGCCAATATCGCAACCTATCGGAAATGGCCGGCCGGCACCGTGATCTTCCAGCGCGGCGACGAAGGCAACTACATGATTGTCGTCATCTCCGGGCGCATCAAGCTGTCGCTGATCACGCCGCAGGGCCGCGAACTGATGCTGCGCCAGCACGAAGCCGGCGCGATCTTCGGCGAGATGGCGGTGCTCGACGGTCAGACCCGTTCGGCCGATGCGACCGCCACGACCGCCTCCGAGGGCTATGTAATCGGCAAGAAGGCCTTTCTCGACATCGTCACCAATCGACGGGAGGCGGCCGAAGCGGTCATCCGCTTTCTCTGCGCCCAGCTTCGCGACACGACGGAGCGGCTGGAAACCATCGCGCTTTACGACCTCAACGCCCGGGTGGCGCGCTTCTTCCTCGCGACCCTCCGGCAGATCCACGGCAACGAATTGCCGGAAAGTGCCAATCTCAGGCTGACCATGAGCCAGACGGACATCGCCGGCGTGCTCGGCGCCAGCCGACCCAAGGTCAACCGCGCCATCCAGTGGCTTGAGGAGAGCGGCGCGATCAAGCGCAACGAAGGCATCATCGCCTGCAAGGTCGGTCGCCTGCAGAGCATCGCTGACCCCGAGGAGGACTAGACCGCATGGTCGTTGAGCCGCGCCGGCGTTTGCGTTTCACGCCGCTCGCCGGCGGTTGCCTCACGAGCCTGCTTGCGGCCATAGCACTCTATCTCTACGCCGGACCGCTGTTCGAAACCCAGCGCGAGTTGTTCTTCGACAGTCTGACGCAATGGGTTCCTGCCCCCCAGTCGCCCGACCTCGTCGTCGTCGACATCGACCGGCAGGCCCACCAGTCGCGCCCTTCGGGTGAATGGGACCGGACAGCGACCGCCGAGCTTCTGTCGCGACTCGCGACCGCGGGCGCCAAGGTGATTGCAGTCGATTTCGTCTTCAGCGCCGATTGCGACCCCAGCTCCGACGGCAACCCGGCGCTTGCCGCAGCACTTTCGAAGACCGCCGTCGTTCTCGGTTTTCTCGTCGCCGATACGGTGCAGGAGCGGCCGCGTCCCGTGCCGCCGCTGGCGCTCAGCCGACCCTTCACCGCGCCCGAACTGTGGTTTCTCGACGGCGCGGAAACGTCATGCCGGGCCTTCATGGATCAGGCGAGTGCGGCGGCGGCCTCGTTTCTCGTCGGCGACGAGGATGCGCGCATACGCCGGGTTCAGGCCTATGCCATCCTCGGCAACGACGCCTATCCGACGCTGGCGATCGAAGCGGCCCGGCAGATGCGGAGCGGCGGCACGCCCATCCTCGGCGGCCAGCCGGCCTGGATGCGCATCGACGGGCAAACGATCTTGCTCGACGACACCGGAAGCCTGCGTTTCGTCGCAAGTCCCCAGGAACGGCTCAGCGAACGTACGGTTTCGGCGGCCGACGTCTTGTCCGGCAAGGCTTTGCCCGAGCGCTTCGCCGGCAAACTCGTGCTGATCGGCAGCAGCCTGCCAAGCCTCGGAGGCCTCAGACCGAGCGCCTCGATGCCGCTCGAACCCTCGGTGCAGATCCACGCCGACATCGCCAACGCGATCATGACCGGCTTCGTGCCGCAGCGCGACGGCCGATTGCCGCTTGCCGAAGCCGTGGCCGCACTTGTCGCCGGCCTCGGCATCGCCTTTGCCGCCACCCGCCTGCGGCCGCTGACATCGGCGGCGCTCGGCCTTTGCACCGTCGCCGCCGCGGTCGCTGCAGCTGCCGTCGTCTACGATGCCAGCGGCTGGCTCATCGATGCCGTCAGCGTCTCGGTCGCGCTTATTGCCGTCCTCGCGGTGACCAGCGTCCTGCAATTTGCCCAGGTGCGGCGCGCGGAAGCGACGGCCCGGCAGAAGTTTTCGCAATATCTGCCGCAGTCGGTGGTCGCCCGCTACATCGACAATCCCGGACTTGCCCGCATGGCTGGCGAGGAGCGCCAGGTGACCGCGCTCTTTACCGACATCGAGAGCTTTTCCACCCTGTCGCAGAGGCTCAAGCCGCGGGCGCTCATCGCCCTGCTCGACATCTATTTTGCCGAAGTCAACGCGCTGGTGGCCGACCATGGCGGCATGGTCGACAAGGTGGTGGGCGATGCGGTGCACGCGTTCTTCAACGCCCCGGAGGATCTGGCTGATCATGTCGACAGGGCCATCGATTGCGCCAAGGCGATCCATGCGCTGACGGAAGAGATGCGCAGGCGTCCGCAGTTCGCCTCCAACGGTTTCGGCCGGACGCGGATCGGGATCGAGACCGGACCGGCCGTCGTCGGCGAGGTCGGCGCCGGCGGCAAGCTCGACTACACGGCCCACGGCGATGCGATCAATCTGGCGGCACGCCTTCAGGAGGCAAACAAGTTTCTCGGCACGGCGATCTGCGTCGGGCCCGCTGCCGCTCAGGAAAGCAAAAGGCCGCTTCGCCCGCTTGGCAGCCACGAGATCCGCGGGTTCTCGACGATGGAACTGTTCACGGTCGCCGACTGAGGCGGCGCGCCGTCTGCACCCGCCGCTTCGGATAATGTCGGCGTCAGCTCAGCGCGTCAGGCCGACGCTGGCATAGGCCTCCTTGATGCGCGCCTCGCCCCAGTTGGCGGGCTCGCTCGGGGCGTCCCCGCGATGATGAAACTCCACCCCCTGCCCCGCAGCGACGATCTTGGTTACGCCGCCGCGCGCGACCGAAACGCTTCCATGTTCGACAAAGACGGCAAAGGCGGCCCGGCTCGGACCACAGAAGAACTTGGTGCCGCGCACGCCGATCATGCCGAAGGCCGTGCGGACGGCGACATCGACCTTCGGCAACCCCTCAGGCCGGTCGAAGACCATGCGACCCGTTCCAAGCTCGAGCGTGCCGCCCTGCCCGGCAATGAAGCTATCGACGAGCAGTTCGGTTTCGGCGCCCAGAAGCACGCGCGTATCCGTGCCCAGATTCAAGGTTGCAAAACTCTCGGCGTTCGTGTGCACGCGGTCGTTCTCGAACAGCTGACCGCCGACGGCGAGTGGCTTATCCTTTTTTGCCTGCCTCAGCCGGACATCGCCGCGGATCTCCGTTGCCTCGCCAAGGGCTGAGCCTGCCCAGGCGGGCGTAGCACCACCGCCGACCGCCGTCAGCAACAGACCGCCGACGACGACGCGCCGGCTCACCAGCATCTTGCGCATCGACGCTGCCAGATCTTCCATCGCTTATCTCCCGTATCGCTGCCGCCTTGCGAGGATAGCCCCGGCGCTCCCGGATGCAAGCGGGCGCAGGGCCGGCCCGCAGCAGTCCCTCGCCACTTCGCCCGAGCTTTCGTTGCCGGGCTGTTCCCGCCGGAACAGCCGTCTCCAACGAGCAGGGATAAGTTCACCGTCAAGAGAAGGGAGAGCTTCATGGAAAATCGCAGCGCATCCGGCACCCGCATCATCAACGCCGTATTCCTGGCTGTCGTCAGCTTGCTGGCGGTTGCTGCGATCGCACTTCCTTCAGCCCGCGCCGCCGAGCTTTCCGCAGCCGACGTCTGCGACCGCGAGGCAGGCAGCATTTTCGACCTGCAACGCAATATGGCCTTCCCGGCCGTTGCCACTGAGGACATCAAGATCGGCGTCGCGCTGTCGGCCTGCCGCGAGGCCTATAACCAGAAGAGTGGCGCCCGCACCGAGTTTCAGCTGGCCCGCGTTCTCGACAAGGCCGGCCAGAAGATCCAGTCGCAACGCATTCTCGGCGAAGCCGCCGAACATGGCCACGCGCTGGCCATGACCAACTATGCCGTTCTCGTCGGCGAAGAAGGCGATACCGCCACCGAATTCGCGCTGAACCAGAAGGCCGCCGCCGCCGGCAACATTCTCGCCGCCTACAATCTCGGCGTCTCCTATCGCGACGGCATGGGAACCTCGGTCAACGGCGAACTCGCGATCGCATGGTTCGAGCGGGCATCCCTCGCCGGCGACGACGTCGCCGCCTTCAATCTCGCGGTCATCCTGGACGAAGGAAAGCTGGTCGCTGAGGACAACGCGAAGGCCGCCAAGTTCTACCGGCTGGCCGCCGACAGGGGCAATGTCGATGCCATGGTCAATCTCGGCCTGATGCTCGAGAACGGCGAAGGCATCAACAAGGACATCCCTGCGGCACGGGAAATCTTCCGCAAGGCCGCCAATGAAGGCGATGCGTTTGCCGGCCAGAAGCTCGCCGCACTCAGCGTAAGCGATGGGTTTGAGACAGCCATGCTCCCCAAGGCAAGCCGCATCAAGTAATCGAACACGCCTCCCAAGGGCCACGCGGGTCGGAGATCCCATGATCTTCGGCCCGCGTTTTCGTTTAGAACACCCCCTAAGAACGCGACCGACTAGCGGATTTCGCCTGCCTGCGGCCCCCAGGTATCGGTGAGCGCGAAGCCATCGGCCAACGGATCGAACGGGTCGAGCGCCACCTGGTGCAGACCGAAGGTCCAGCCGCGACCGGCAATGGTCGGGATGATCGCCTCGCGACCGGCAACAGTCGTGACCCCTTCGAGGCCCACTTCGAATTCCGAACCGATGATCGAGCGGGACTTCAGGACGTCACCGACCTTGACCTTGCCGCGCGCATGCAGCGTCGCAAGGTTGGCGGAGCTGCCCGTGCCGCAAGGCGAGCGGTCGACGCGGCCCGGCCACATCGTGGTGCAGGTGCGGATCGTGCCGTCAGCCTCGACATCGCGGAACATCACATAGGCGACGCCCTTGATCTCCGGGATTTCCGGATGAACGACGGGGATGGTGCGGTTGACGATGTCCTTCAGGATCATGCCGGCTTCGACGATCTCGCGGGCGTTCGCCTTGTCGATCGTGGTACCGATCTGGCCGACATCGACCAGGGCGTAGAAGATGCCGCCGTAGCAGAGATCGAGCTTGATCTTGCCCCACTTCGGCGTCTCGACCTCGACGTCGAGCTCATGCACGAAGGACGGCACCATCGTCAGCTTCACCTTTTCGCAGCGGCCGTCGCGGCAGGTGGCGGTCGCCTTGACGAGGCCGGAGGCAGTGTCGAGCATGACGACGGTCTCGGGTTCCTTCATCTCTATGATGCCGGATTCCAAGAGCGCGGTCGTGACGCAGATCGAGTTCGAGCCGGACATGGCATGGGCCTGGTCGGCCTGCAGGATGATGAAGCCGGCATCGGCTTCCGGCCGCTTCGGCGGCACCAGAAGGTTGACCGACCCGATCGAGCCGGAGCGCGGCTCCAGGCACAGGAACCGGCGCAGGCTGTCATCGACCGTGTTGATGTGGTTGAGCTGCTCGGCGATCGAGTTGCCCGGGATCTTCGGCACGCCGCCGATCGCGACCTTGCCGATTTCACCCTCGCAATGAACGTCCAGCAACTGGATCGTGCGCTTCCACCGCATGCCGTTTCTCCAACGCGTTTGCCATAGCCTTAGCGGCGACCATGGCTGATATATCAGATGCGCCTGCATTACCGCTTTCCGCGCGCGCCCGCAAGAAAAACCGCGGGCCGCAGTTCGTCTGTCGAGCCCAAAGATGCGGCTTGACGCACGCCCGTCGGCGCGACAGCTTGGGCCAATCGGACGCAACCCTCTGGAACTCCATGACAAAGCTGATCATCTTCACCGACCTGCATATGGTGCCCGAGGGTACGACAATCATCGGCCTTGACCCCCATCAGCGGCTGGCCAACGGCATCGCGCATGTCAACCGCTACCATGCGGACGCAGACCGGGTGGTCTTCATGGGCGACCTCACCCACTACGCGGACCGCGCGTCCTACGAGCGCCTGAAGCGGCTCATCGATCAGCTTACGCCGCCGGTCGCCATCACCATCGGCAATCATGACCGGCGCGAGGTGTTCCGCGACGTCTTTGCCGATGCCGAGACCGACGAGAACGGCTTCGTGCAGCAGGCGATCGATTTTGCCGACTGCCGCGTCCTCCTGCTCGATACGCTGTTTGCCCCGCCCTATGATTATCCGACCAGCCATGCCGGCGTACTTTGCGCCAAGCGGCTCGCCTGGCTCGACCGGCAATTGGCCGATGCCGGCGACCGGCCGGTGCTCATCTTCATGCATCACCCGCCGCACAGGACCGGCTTTAGCGGCATGGACATGATCCGGCTCGCCAACGAGGCGGAGTTTTATGATCTCGTCAAACGGCACGGCAATGTCCGGCACATCTTCGCCGGCCATGTGCACCGCACGATCAGTGGTTCTTCCCGCGGCATTCCCTTCTCGGTCTTCAAGAGCCCGGTGCACCAGCAGCCGATGCCCTTCGACGCACCGGACGCGTCGCTGTCGGTCGACGAGCCGGCGGCCTATGGCATCGCTGTCGTGACCGCCGATGGCGTGCTGGTGCATACGGAGGACTACGAGATCGCTCGCCGGGATGCCGCCATCGCGTAAGGCCATTTCGAACGCACGGCCTTCATGCTAGTTTGACGGCATGACCGAACCCGTATCCCTCGACGAAAGCTTCGATTGCCAGAGCTGCGGCGCCTGCTGCGCCTATTCGGCCGACTGGCCGCGTTTCTCGCTGGAGACGGACGAGGAGCTCGACCTGATCCCGGCGGAGTATGTGTCCGCCGATCTCGGTGGCATGCGTTGCGAGGACGATCGCTGCTTGGCGCTCAACGGCAAGCTCGGCGACCATGTCGGCTGCAAGATCTACGCGATCCGACCGATCGTCTGTCGCACCTGCATGCCGGGCGATGACGAGTGCCTGATGGCCCGCGAGAAGCATTTCGGCAAGGCCGCATAACACCGGATCATCCGGCGATATTGCGAACATTCCGCATCCTCTGCGGCGCCGTGCGCGTGGGACGGTGAAACATTCCGCCAAAGATCAAATTTGCCGGATGGATGTACGGCGAAAGGAAGCGTATTTTCCGCCCACGATCGAGGGCGCGCCGCGCCTTCAAAACCGCTTCCCGGAGGATAGCGCTCGATGAGCCAGACACCGCTTCACAAGACCACTGCAGAGACCGGCGCGCCTCAGGCTCCCTTTGCCGAGTTCGCCCCGCCAGTCCGACCGCAGAGCACGCTGCGCCAGGCGATCACCGCCGCCTACCGCCGGCCGGAAACGGAAGCGCTGCCGGCGCTGGTCGAAGCCGCAACGCTCGACGCCACCACCCGCGCGGCCGCCGCCAAGACGGCGCGCAAGCTGATCGAAGCGCTACGCGCCAAGCACAAGGGTTCGGGCGTCGAAGGCCTCGTGCAGGAATATTCGCTCTCCAGCCAGGAAGGCGTGGCGCTGATGTGCCTGGCCGAAGCGCTGCTGCGCATTCCGGACACCGCGACGCGTGACGCGCTGATCCGCGACAAGATCGCCGACGGCGACTGGAAGTCGCATATCGGCGGTGGCCGCTCGCTGTTCGTCAACGCCGCCACCTGGGGCCTCGTCGTCACCGGCAAGCTGACCTCAACCGTCAACGACCGCAGCCTTTCCGCCGCGCTCACCCGCCTGATCGCCCGCTGCGGCGAGCCGGTCATCCGCCGCGGCGTCGACATGGCAATGCGCATGATGGGCGAACAGTTCGTCACCGGCGAAACCATCGACGAGGCGCTGCGCCGTTCGCGCGCACTCGAGCAGAAGGGCTTCCGCTATTCCTACGACATGCTCGGCGAAGCGGCGACGACGGCTGCCGACGCGGAGCGTTACTACCGCGACTACGAGCAGGCGATCCATGCCATCGGCAAGGCATCGGCCGGCCGCGGCATTTATGAAGGCCCCGGCATCTCGATCAAGCTTTCGGCGCTGCACCCGCGCTACGCCCGTTCGCAGGCGTCGCGTGTCATGGATGAGCTTCTGCCGAAGGTGAAGGCGCTCGCCGTTATCGCCAAGAAATACGACATCGGCCTCAACATCGACGCCGAGGAAGCCGACCGTCTCGAACTTTCGCTCGACCTGCTCGAAGAACTCTGCCTCGACAAGGATCTCGCCGGCTGGGCCGGCATGGGCTTCGTCGTCCAGGCCTATGGCAAGCGCTGCCCCTACGTGCTCGACTTCATCATCGACCTTGCGCGCCGCGCCGGCCGCCGCGTCATGGTGCGCCTCGTCAAGGGCGCGTACTGGGACGCCGAGATCAAGCGCGCGCAGCTCGACGGTCTCGAAGACTTTCCGGTCTATACCCGCAAGATCTACACCGACGTCTCCTACATCGCCTGTGCCAAGAAGCTGCTGGCCGCAACCGACGTGATCTTCCCGCAGTTCGCGACCCACAACGCCCAGTCGCTGGCGACCATCTACGAAATGGCCGGCAAGGACTTCAAGGTCGGCAAGTACGAGTTCCAGTGCCTGCACGGCATGGGCGAGCCGCTCTATGACGAGGTGGTCGGCAAGGGCAATCTCGACCGTCCCTGCCGGATCTACGCGCCGGTCGGCACCCATGAGACGCTGCTGGCTTACCTCGTTCGCCGCCTGCTCGAAAACGGTGCGAACTCCTCCTTCGTCAACCGCATCGCCGACCCGAAGGTCTCGGTCGACGAACTGATTGCCGATCCGGTCGAGATCGTGCGCGCGATGCCGGTCGTTGGCGCACCGCACGACCAGATCGCGCTGCCCGACAACCTCTTCGGCGACACGCGCCGCAACTCCGCCGGTCTCGACCTTTCGAACGAAGCCGGCCTGACTTCGCTGACCGCAGCGCTCCAGGCAAGTGCGACGGTTAACTGGAAGGCCGTTCCGCAGTTGGCAACGGGGCCCGCCTCCGGCGAAACCCGCGCCGTCGTCAACCCCGGCGACCACCGCGACGTGGTCGGCTCGGTCACCGAGGCATCGGAAGCCGACGCCCGCCAGGCAGCGACGCTTGCCGCCAAGGCCGCCGCGAGCTGGGCCGCCGTCTCGCCCGCCGAGCGCGCCGCCTGCCTTACCCGCGCTGCCGACCTGATGCAGGCGCGCATGCCGACCCTGCTTGGCCTCATCGCCCGCGAAGCCGGCAAGTCGCTGCCGAACGCCATTGCCGAAGTGCGCGAAGCGATCGACTTCCTACGCTACTACGCCGAACAGACGCGTCGCACGCTCGGCCCGGCTCACAAGGCGCTTGGTCCCATCGTCTGCATCAGCCCATGGAACTTCCCGCTGGCGATCTTCGCCGGCCAGATTGCCGCCGCGCTCGTCGCCGGCAACCCGGTGCTGGCGAAGCCCGCTGAAGAAACCCCGCTGATCGCCGCCGAAGGCGTGCGCATTCTGCACGAGGCCGGCATTCCAGCCGACGCGCTGCAGCTGCTCCCCGGCGACGGCCGCATCGGTGCGGCGCTCGTTGCCGCGCCTGAGATCGCCGGCGTGATGTTCACCGGCTCGACCGAAGTCGCCCGCCTGATCCAGGCGCAGCTTGCCGATCGACTGTCGCCCGCCGGCCGGCCGATCCCGCTGATTGCCGAAACCGGCGGCCAGAACGCCATGATCGTCGACAGCTCGGCACTTGCCGAACAGGTCGTCGGCGACGTCATCGCCTCGGCCTTCGACAGCGCCGGCCAGCGCTGCTCGGCGCTGCGTGTACTCTGCCTGCAGGAAGACGTTGCCGACCGCACGCTTTCGATGCTGAAGGGTGCGCTGCATGAGCTCAAGATCGGCCGCACCGACCGGCTCTCGGTCGATGTCGGCCCTGTTATCACCGCTGAGGCCAAGGGCATCATCGAGAAGCACATCGATGCCATGCGCGGCCTCGGCCGCAAGGTCGAGCAGATCGGCCTTGCTTCCGGCACCGAACAGGGCACCTTCGTGCCGCCGACGATCGTCGAGCTCGACAAGCTCTCGGACCTCAAGCGCGAAGTCTTCGGTCCGGTTCTGCACGTCATCCGCTACCGCCGCGACGATCTCGACCGGTTGATCGACGACATCAACGCCACCGGCTACGGCCTCACCTTCGGTCTGCACACGCGCCTCGACGAGACCATCGCCCACGTCACCTCGCGGGTGAAGGCGGGCAACCTCTACGTCAACCGCAACGTCATCGGCGCCGTCGTCGGCGTTCAGCCCTTCGGCGGACGTGGCCTCTCCGGCACCGGCCCGAAGGCTGGCGGCCCGCTCTATCTCGGCCGCCTCGTCGCCACCGCCCCGGTCCCGCCGCAGCACAGCTCGGTTCACACCGATCCTGTTCTGCTCGACTTTGCCAAGTGGCTCGACGGCAAGGGTAAAAAGGCGGAAGCCGAAGCCGCCCGCACCGCCGGCAGCAACTCGGCCCTCGGGCTTCACTCGGAACTTCCGGGCCCGGTCGGCGAGCGCAACCTCTATGCGCTGCATCCGCGTGGCCGCGTGCTGCTGGTTCCGACCACCGAAACCGGCCTCTACCACCAGCTGGGTGCCGCCCTTGCGACCGGCAACACCGTCGTCGTCGACGCGGCTTCCGGTCTGCAGGCTTCGCTGAAGGATCTGCCGGCGAGCATCGCCGCACGCCTTTCCTGGTCGAAGGATTGGGCCGCCGACGGTCCGTTCGCAGGCGCGCTCGTCGAAGGTGACGGTGCCCGCGTGCGCGAAGTCAGCAAGACGATCGCCGGCCTTCCCGGCCCGCTCGTTCTCGTCCAGGCGGCTTCGAGCGAAGAGATCGTCAAGAACCCCGACGCCTATTGCCTGAACTGGCTGCTCGAGGAGGTCTCGACCTCGATCAACACGGCAGCGGCCGGCGGCAATGCCAGCCTGATGGCGATCGGCTGATCGGTTCCATATCTTGCGAAGCGCCCTCTCCCCGTCGTGGGAGAGGGCTAAACTGACTGACATTTCACCAATAGGGCGTCCTCGCCCCTGCACTCGTTCCGGGACAACGGCGAAGTGTGTGCGGTCTCCATCGTGACCGCATCTACCAGAGCACAAGCTGCATCCACCGTGGCGCCGCCCCCAACAATCCGTTATCAGCGTCTGAGAAACGGAAGCAGCAATGTTCACCCTCAAGCGCACCGAAACGGCAAACCAGGACGTCAAGAAGAGCCGGTTTCTGGCCTTTGCCGCGCCCATTACCGATGAACAGGCGGCAAAAGACTTCCTCGCCGCCCATTCCGATCCTACCGCCAACCACAATTGCTGGGCTTGGCGCATCGGCCAGGCCTATCGCTTCAGTGACGACGGCGAGCCGAGCGGCACGGCCGGAAAACCGATCCTCGCGGCCATAGACGGCCAGGAGCTCGACCGCGTCGCGGTCGTGGTCACCCGCTGGTTCGGCGGCATCCTGCTCGGCAGCGGCGGCCTGGTGCGCGCCTATGGCGGCACGGCGGCGCTGTGCCTCAGGGCGGCGGAAAAGATCGAGATGATCGAGACCGTGCGCGCCACCGTCGCCCTCGACTTTTCCGACATGGCGCTGATCAAGGCGCGGCTTCTCGCGCGCGATGTGGCGATCATCAATGAGAGCTTCACCGACAAGGGGCCTGTGCTGGCGGTGGAGCTTCGCAAGGACGAGGCGGAGGCGATCCTCGCCATGGTCCTTGACCTCAGCCGCGGCAAGGCCGTGGTTTCGCTGGACGACTAGCCCCTTAGGTCCGAGAAACCCCACGGCGCAGCACCGACCGCAACGAACGGGTCACTGCCGAAAAATGTGCGCGGTATCCTGCGCCACGTCCCGCGCTAATTTACTCGATCCGAACAGTCATATTAGAAGCGCCCCAGCCAGCGTATGATCCGCGACGCACAAACAGGAGACAGCACGATGAAGACGAGAGTTCTTGGCAAGACCGGCGCAACCATATCCGAAATCGGCTTCGGCGCCTGGCAAATTGGCGGCTCCTGGGGCGATGTCAGCGAGGCAGACGGCAAGCGCGCGCTCAATGCCGCGCTCGATGCTGGCGTCACCTTCGTTGACACCGCCGATGTCTATGGCGACGGCCGCTCCGAAAAGATCATTGCAGCGGTGTTGAAGGAGCGCGGGGGCGACAAGCCCTTCGTCGCAACCAAAGCCGGCCGCCGGCTGAGCCCGCATGTGACCGAAGGCTATACCGGCGAAAACATCGAGGCCTTCATTGACCGCAGCCTTTCAAATCTCGGCGTCGAGACGCTCGATCTGGTGCAGCTGCATTGCCCGCCGACCGAGGTCTACTATAGGTCGGAACTGTTCGGCGCGCTCGGCCGGCTCGTTGCCAAGGGCAAGATCCGCCACTATGGCGTCTCGGTCGAAAAGGTCGAGGAAGCGCTGAAAGCGATCGAATATCCCGGCGTTGCGACCGTGCAGATCATCTACAACATCTTCCGCCAGCGTCCGCACGAACTGTTCTTCGCGGAAGCGCAGAAAAAGAATGTTGGCGTCATCGTGCGCGTGCCGCTCGCCTCGGGGCTGCTTTCCGGCAAGATCAGCAAGGATACCGCATTCGCAGCCGACGACCACCGCAACTTCAACCGCCATGGCGAAGCCTTCGATGTCGGCGAGACTTTTGCCGGTGTGCCGTTCGAGGCGGCGCTGGAAGCCGTCGAGCAGCTTCGCCCGCTGGTGCCCGAGGGCGTGCCGATGGCGCAGTTTGCGCTCCGCTGGATCCTCGAGCAGCAGGCGGTCTCCGTGGTGATCCCGGGCGCCCGTAGTGAGGCTCAGGCGCAATCCAACGCCGCTGCCAGCGCGCTTGCCGCCATCGACGACGAGACCAAGGCGGCGATTGCCGCGGTTTACGAGCGGCTGGTGAAGGTTCATGTTCATCATCGCTGGTAACTGACGCCTCACCGACGGGGCGACCAAAGGGGGGCAGCGACATGAGCGATCCCTTCGATCTGCAGCGGTTCGTCACCGCACAGGACCGCGTCTATGCCGCGGTCCTCGATGAACTCGCGCACGGCCAAAAGCGAACGCACTGGATGTGGTTCGTCTTTCCGCAGCTTGCTGGCCTTGGCCATTCGGCAATGGCAGAGCGCTATGCGATATCCGGGCTCGGCGAAGCGTCGGCCTATCTCGCCCATCCGGCGCTCGGCCCCAGGCTGCGCGAATGCACCGAGCGGACCAATGCGGTTACGGGCAGATCGGCCCACGACATTTTCTCCAGCCCCGATGACATGAAGTTCCGGTCATCGATGACCCTGTTTGCCGAGGTCGAGAAAGACGGGGGCCGTTCGGAGCGGCGCTTGCGCGCTATTTCGCGGGAGAGAAGGATCGGCGCACTATGGAAATCCTGGCGCAACGGCATTGATGCCGGCGTTCAAGCGCTCAAGATGCGCGTTTCGGCGACCGTCAGAGGTTGGGCGTCGAATGGATCAGGAAGAACAGGATCATGAAGGCACAAACCGAAAGGCCAGCAACAATCACCAGCAGTTCTTTCATCATATAGCGATACATCGGCACCTCCCTTCTTCAGCGGCCCCTTCCCCCTTCATATAGGAAGCCGAGGGACCGATTTTCACACTTCGGCGTCAAAAGATCGTGAACCCGCCCGCGCTTTCGTGATCGGATTCTTGATCGTTGCGGCCCGGCCCATTGCCGCCGTGACACCGCGTACGAGCAGCGTAAATCATTATATACTAACATATATTATTGTCTCCTAATCCTTTCGAAGGTCAGCGTCGCCGAGGCTGCCACTGACGGGCGCGAAACAAGCGGCACGACAACCATTGACGAATGGCAGATTGCCTTCTAAATCTACACCCAACGTCAGGTTTAGATAGGTGCCGGATTGTCGTCGCTCATGCAAATTGGGGAACTGTCGGAACGGGCCGGCGTCAGCCACCGCACGATCCATTACTACGAGCGGCTGGGCCTGGTGAAGCCGGCCGAGCGCGAAGGGGCCGGCTACCGATACTATGACGAGACCGCCGCGAAACGACTGGAGAAGATCGCGGCGCTGAAGCGTCTCGGTCTCAGCCTCGACGAGATCGCCGCTGTCATCGACCTCTATTTCGAGGATACAAGCGGCATCCGGGGAAAGGAGCGCGTGCTGGAAATCCTGCAAGCCCAACTCGACAAGACGAACGCCCAACTCGACGAACTCTCTGCATTCAAACGGGACCTCGAAAACAACATCGCCCGCATGCACGGGCTGATCTCCGAGGCGCGGCAAAAGTAAGCGCGGCACCAATGGGATTTGGCATATGCTTGATCTACACTTGACGTCAGGTTACGCTAATGGGTTCACTTGCCCTACTGGCTCGGCCCGCGCCGGCTCCGCTTCCGTTGTCGGCAGCGTCAGCTTCTTGAGCGCTCTCCTTGGCGATCCGCGATCGCAGGGCTCGATCTCATGACCACCTTCCGCCCCCCCCCAAACCAGACAAAAGGAGCTCTGGACATGCCGCATAGATGCCCTCTCGCGGTCCTTGCCGCCCTCGGCCTTGTCGCCGTCACGGCAACCGCAAACATGGCCCTGGCAGAGACCAAGGCAACGCCAGCCGCGACCGGCAGTGCCCACCCCGCAGCCGCCACCATCGGCGCCTTCATGCCCGCCGGTTACCGCGAGGCAGCCCGCCGAACCGCCGTCGTCGATGGTGAAGCTGCGGAACTCGTCCGCTACGAGCGCGCCGACGGACGCAATGCCGCCCTCGGCGGCGAGCACTTCAGCACCGTCATCGCCGACGACGGCCGCCTCAAGGGTTTTGCCCGGATCGATCTGGACCTAGTCCGCCACCTGTTGCCGACACGCGAGGAAGCGCAGGCAATCGCCATGGACTTCCTGCGTGAAGCGGCGCCGGACCTTCTGCCGGGAATGAGGATCAGCTGGATCGACCCGCATGACGAGCCGCTACGGGTTACCCGCAAGGGACGCACCGAGGACCTGACCCTCACGGGCATGAAGGTCAAGATGCGCAACCAGGCCGACGGCCTCTGGATGTGGGTCATCGTCGGCGCGGACCGCAAGGTCATGGTCTTCGAGCGCGACATTCACTGGATCAGCTTTCCCGGACGCCGCGGAACGGAAAAGTGGCTTCACGATGCCTGGCTCGTCGAGAAGGGCTACAGCCTGGGCCAGTCCTGATCGGCCTACCGGATTGAGGGAACGCGAGCCCTCAGGGCCGCTGACTGCTCGATTCGGATCCAGTGAAGGAGCGGCACCGCGATTTACCAGCCGCAAGCCTGGCCCGCGGAACGCTGCAAACGAAGACACTTGAAGGATGTGAGAGGCGCGTCGCGAAACGCAAGGTCGCGACGCGCGACCCAAGTGGCGATCAGGAAGAACCGGATCTAGACATCATCTATGCCTTTGAAAAGAATGGCGCACCCGAAGAGATTCGAACTCCTGACCCCCAGATTCGTAGTCTGGTGCTCTATCCAGCTGAGCTACGGGTGCTTTTGCCTGAAGCGGTCGAACCGCTTGCGTGAGCGGTTCTCTAAAGGGTCCTTTCGGGGATTGCAAGCGCCGTTCTGTAAAAAATTTCATTTTTACGACGGCACGCCCGCTTTGCTGTGGACCGAGGCAACCGCGCCGGCGCTGAACCCGCTGGAAAGCAAGGGGTGCCGCCGCAGGACCTGGCTGCGAAAAATAATTGAAGGGTGCCACCTCCGCCGCCCATGCGCCAGACGAGCCGCGCGCGGTGGTCGGTCAGACCCCGCCCAAATATGGAATCACCAACGGTTCCGGCTCGACACTCAAGAGGGTGAATGTGCGGCGCTAATGGCGGAACTTCGAACGGAAGGCGTCGAGCGGCACCGGCCGGTCGGGCAGCTCGATGCGAAACAGCGTGCCCGGCGTCGGCTTTTCGACGAGCGCGATCGTGCCGCCATGGGCCAACACCAGTTCGCGCGCGATCGCCAGCCCAAGCCCCGTGCCTCCGGAGCGTGCCGAGCCGCGGAAAGCGGCGAACAGGTTTTCCCGCGCCTTGGGCGGCATGCCGGGCCCGGTATCATCCACGGAAATGGTGACGACGCTGCCGATGCGCATGGCGGAAACGGCAACGGTGCGTGGGCGGCCATCCTCCGGCTCGTGATTGGTCAGCGCCTGCACGGCGTTGCGGCAGATGTTGTGCACCACCCGGAAGAGCTGCTCGCTGTCGGCGTCGACTTCGAGGTCGTCCTGCATCTGGATCTGGAAATCGATGCCGGATTGCGGATCGATCGCCAGCAATTCGGCGACATCGGAGACCAGCGGTTTCAGCGCAACGAAGCGTCGATGCGGCTCGGCCTCGGTCGTGCGACCGTAGGACAGGACCTCGCGGGTGTAGCCGACGGCGCGGTCGATGGTGCGCAGCAGGGTCGGCGCGAAGCGCTTGACCACCGGGTCGTCCACGTCGGCCAGGCGGTCGGAAATCAACTGCGCCGAGGACAGGATGTTGCGCATGTCGTGGTTGATCTTCGACACGGCGAGCCCGAGTTCGGCCAGGCTCTTCTGCTGCTTCAGCGTCTTTTGCAGCTCGCGCTGCATGCTGGCGAGATGCTGCCCGGCGACGGCGAGTTCGTCGTGCCCCTGCGGCGGTACGAGCACGCGGGCCGGATCGGCCGGATCGTTGGAAAACTCCTGCATGTTGGCCGTCATGCGCCGGATCGGCGCAATCAGCATGCGGTTGATGGCCAGGAAGATCAGCGCCGCGGTGATCAGCGAAATGATCAGCGACAGGACAAAGACGTTGCGCGAGTAGACGAGCATGGCCTTGCGCAGGCTCGCATCCTTCATCAGGAGCTCGATCGTCGCATCGCTTTCGCCGAGCGGCCCATAGACGCGGATCACGCGGTCGCCGCCGAAGAGCAGCGTATCGAAGGCATCGCGGATGGCAGCAACGGCTGTGGAATTGGCGACGTCGTACTCGCCCTGGATCTCAAGCGGCATGTCGGTGAGCGCGATCATGCGCGAGGCGTCCTTGCGCCGGATGACGATCGCCTTCGTGCCGGTCGCCATCAGCGTGTCCTTCTGGACGCTGCGCGGCAGTTCGACATTCTGCAGACCATCGACGACGACGGCAGCAGCGGCTGCCGTATTCAGCCGATCCTCGAGCCAGCGAATGCGCATGGTGGCAACTGACGGCGCGAAGATCAGCACTTCCGCCAGCATGACGAAGACAATGGTCAAGAGCAGCAGCTTGCCGGATAGGCCGCGGAAAAACCCGGCACCGGTTCTCAATGCCTCGCCTGCCATCGCCGGACGTGTTTCTTCCGCCATGCCTTACAAACTTTCCTGCCCGTCAACCAAAACGCCTGGGACCCCGTATGAACATCCGGGCCATGGGGCATCGCGCCTGGGGCGCATAATAGGAGATGGCCGCCGTTTTTCCAATCGCAGACGGACCTTAGAGGGTGCGGCATAGGCGCGGCTGTCTCTTCGTCTCGTGCCGTCGATCATGACAAAGGATCGCGTCCCGCCCATTTTTCTCCCCTTGCATCGCCGAAGCAAATTTCGGCGCGCCGCCGCCTCGGCTCGACCTACCTGCACAGAATTGGCATCGGTGTAAGTCACCCAGGGAACAGTTCGAGTGGCGAGCCTTGCGGACGACAAGGACAGCCGTGCGGCCTGATCGAGGGCAAGTCTGGAAGGCTCACGAAACAGAAAGCCCGCGGCACCTTATGGCACCGCGGGCTCCAATCACTTGGTGAGGCAATTCGCCGATCAGAACTCTTCCCAATCGTCCTTGGCAACCGCCGCAGCGGAGCCGCCGCCGCCAAACGCGCGGGCGACGTTGCCCATCATGCGCCGGGCGGGCGATGCGACCGGCTGGGCCGTCTCCCGAGCCACGGCGATCGGCCGGGCGGCAACATTGTCGACCTTGAAGTAGGCGATCAGGCTCGCGAGATTGTTGGCTTCGCCGGAGAGCTTGTGGGTTGCGGCATTCGCCTCTTCCACCATGGCGGCGTTCTGCTGGGTCACCTGGTCCATCTGGTTGACGGCAGTGCTGACTTCGCTGAGGCCCGTCGACTGTTCGCGCGCGGCCGTCGCGATCGAGTGGATGTGGTCGTTGATTTTCAGGACCCGTTCCTCGATCTCGCCAAGTGCCGAACCGGTCTCCTGTACCAGGCGGACGCCGGTTGCCACTTCGCTGCCCGACTTCGAGATCAGCGACTTGATGTCCTTGGCGGCACTTGCGGCACGCTGGGCGAGCTCACGCACTTCCTGTGCGACGACCGCGAAGCCCTTGCCCGCATCGCCGGCACGGGCTGCCTCGACGCCGGCGTTCAGCGCCAGCAGGTTGGTCTGGAAGGCGATTTCGTCGATCACGTTGGTGATCTGACCGATTTCGCTCGAGGCCTGCTCGATGCGGCCCATGGCGTCGACGGCGTTGCGCACGACGGCCGCCGACTGCGCGGCACTGTGCTTGGCTTCGTTGACCATGACGGTCGCTTCCTGCGCCCGCTCGGTGGAGCTCTTGACCGCAACCGTGATCTGGTCGAGCGCTGCAGACGTCTCCTCAAGGGCTGCGGCCTGCTGCTCCGTCCGCTTTGACAGATCGTCGGCGGCCGAACGCAGCTCGGACGAATTGCCGTTGATCGAGTCGGTGGTCACACGGACCTCGCGCAGCGTCTTTTGCAGCGTGGAAAGGGTTTCGTTGACGTTCTTCTGCAGCTCGGCGAAGGCACCCTGATAATGGCCGTTCATGCTCTGGGTCAGGTCGCCGGCCGCAAGGCTCGCAATCACTCGGCGGGTTTCGGCGATACCGGCATCGACGCTGCCGACCAGCTCGTTGACGCTGCCAGCAAAGCGGTTGAGGTCGTCGTTCTCGTAGTCCTTGCCTATGCGCTTGGTGAAATCACCGGCGGCAGCGGCCGCAACAACGACGCCGATGCTCGACTGCAGGTCGGCGCTCTTTTCACGCAGTACCGCTTCCTGCGCGTTGAGGTCGCGTACGGCCAGGCCGTTCTGCTTGAAGACCTGAACGGCTTCTGCCATTTCGCCGATCTCGTCCTTGCGGCCCACGAAGGGCACGTCCGCGGTGAGATCGCCGCCAGCCAGTTGCTTCATCTTGCCGGTCAACTCGAGGATCGGACGGCTCAAATGGTTCGTAGCGATGTAGAAGGCCGCTCCAATGCCGGCGATGAGGCCAAGGCCGGCGATAGCAAGAATCGTGATGATCACGCTGCGCTCGAAGGTGGCAACGTCAGCCGTCACGACTTCAAGCGTCTTCAGGTTGATGTCGACGACGCCGTCGATCTGCTCCTGGAACGCCTTGCGGTTGGCGCGATTGGCGTCGGTATTGCCCTGCTCGTTGCCAGCCTGCGGTGAAACTTCTTCGCCAAGCCGCGCCGTCTCGACGCGGAAGGTCCTGAATTCCGCGGCGCGGGCGACCAGCGTGTCGAAGGACGCTTTGGTGTCGGCGGGGATCAGCGGGCGCCAATCGGCGAGCAGCGTGTCGATCTTGTCGAGATTCTTGCGAATGCCCTCGGCAAAGGGCTTGGCCTTCTCGATGGTCGGGGCGGCATAGATGCCACGCGATTCCATGACGACCGCGGTCACCAGACGATTGAGGCGTTCCGCGTAGAAGGCGCGCTTCGCCACGTTCTCGTACTGGTGGAACTTTTCGTTGTATTTACTGACAGCAACCAGCGACATGCCGGTCACCGCAACCGCCAGCACGCTCATGATGCCGACAATTAGATTGATCTTACCGCGTATTTTCATCCCGACCTCCACGGAGTGACGAGAGCTTCCGATTATCGGACATGCCGCCGCCCCATATGCACCGGAGGGACCCTAAAATAGGCGTGGTTAATAAAGCTCGTCGCCCTCGACCGGCATTCTGGGGAGATCCAGTTAGGGCTCCATTTACCAATCTCGGCTAGTTGGCCTTCCTTTTCGCGGCCCGACGGATCGCCTTTGGCGGGTGCGCCGGCGGTTTTTGCGGTGCTGTCGCCACTGAATCGCCGCCCGCAATTGACTTTCCGGGAAAATTCCCCTTATAAGCCGCGCACG
Source organism: Ensifer sp. EB106-05-01-XG146 (assembly GCF_058791875.1). Lineage (NCBI taxonomy): Bacteria > Pseudomonadati > Pseudomonadota > Alphaproteobacteria > Hyphomicrobiales > Rhizobiaceae > Ensifer > Ensifer sp. EB106-05-01-XG146. The sequence continues at coordinate 92,427 of NZ_JBYTDX010000001.1, read as the reverse complement.
TCCGGTCAAGCCCTCCTGCCCGAAATGGCGGAGCCATGTCCGATAACGTAAACGCTCCTTGCTACACGCAAACCCAAGAAGGGCCGCACACCGCGGTATTAAATAAATGAAGCGTACCTACCAACCGTCCAAGCTTGTCCGCAAGCGTCGCCACGGCTTCCGTTCGCGTATGGCTACCAAGGGTGGCCAGAAGGTCCTCTCGGCCCGCCGGGCCCGTGGCCGCAAGCGTCTTTCGGCTTAAGCCGAAGTTGCCCGAAACCAGTGTCCGGGCACATGACGTCAGATAAAGACAAAACGACTGTCGGGCGGCTGAAAAGCCGTCCGCAGTTTTTGGCCGTTCGGGCAGGAGAAGGCCGCAGAGGCCCCTTGTTTCTCCTCGAAGTGCTCGACCGCAACGATCCGGAAGGCGAAGCCCGCGTCGGCTTCACCGTCACCAAGAAACACGGCAATGCCGTCGAGCGAAACCGGATGCGCCGACGCCTGAAAGAGGCGGTGCGGCTTTCCGCCGGGTTTGCAATGAAACCCGGACACGACTATGTGATTGTCGCCCGACGCGAACTCCTGAATGCTCCCTTCGACGCCTTGACCCGGGGCCTTCACGAGCGCATCGAAAACAAGCCGAAACAGAAGCGGCCGCCGGCCGGTTCCAGGAAACTATGATGGAAAAAAACCGCAACTATTTCGTGGCGATTGGCCTGTCCGTGCTGATCCTCATTGCCTGGCAGTTCCTTTACGTCAATCCGAAGATGGAAAAGGAACGCATCGCTGCGGAAGCGCTGCAGGCCCAGCAGGCGCAATCGCAGTCGGCAACGCCGACTCAAGCGACGCCGGGCCAGGCTCTGCCGGGCGGCGGCGCGATCCCGGGCGCCGGTGAAAACCGCGACCAGGCGATTGCCAAATCGGCCCGCGTTGCGATCGACACGCCGGCGCTTTCCGGCTCCATCAACCTGACCGGTGCCCGCTTCGACGACCTGAAGCTCAAGGAATACCGCGAGACGGTCGATCCGAAGAGCCCGGTCATCACCCTCTTCAGCCCGGCCGAAACGGTCGACGGCTACTTTGCCGAAATCGGCTATGTCGGCAGCGACGCAACCGGCACCGTGCCCGGCCCGCAGACCGTCTGGACGCTTTCGGGCGGCGACAAGCTGACCGCGGCGACCCCGGTGACGCTGACCTTCACCAACGAGAAGGGCATCACCTTCAACCGAACCATCTCGGTTGACGAACATTACATGTTCCAGGTGGTCGACAGCATCAAGAACGGCGCAGCCGAGCCGCTCAGCCTTTCCTCCTACGGCCGCGTGACCCGCTTCAACAAGCCGACGACGCCGAGCGTCTACGTACTTCATGAAGGCTTCATCGGCGTGCTCGGCGAGCATGGCCTGCAGGAACTGAAGTACGGCAAGATCGAGGACGAAAAGTCGGTCGAGCCGGGCAAGGCAACCGGCGGCTGGCTCGGCATTACTGACAAGTACTGGGCAGCGGCGATCGTTCCGCCGCAGGCAACCCCCTACGACACGCGCTTCACGCACTTCACCGACGGTCGCGCGCGCTACCAGAGCGACTACAAGAGCGACGCGATCACGGTCGCGCCCGGTCAGTCCTCGGAAATCAAGAACCTCGTCTTTGCCGGCGCCAAGGAAGTTCCTGTCGTCGACAACTATGAAGTGGCCTACTCGATCCCCAACTTCGACAAGCTGATCGACTGGGGCTGGTTCTACTTCATCACCAAGCCGATGTTCAAAATGATGGATTTCTTCTTCCGTCTGTTCGGCAACTTCGGCATCGCGATCCTGATCACCACGATCGTCGTCAAGGGTCTGTTCTTCCCGCTTGCCAACAAGCAGTACGCATCGATGGCGAACATGAAGAAGGTTCAGCCGAAGATGGAGGAACTGAAGAAGAAGTTCGGCGACGACCGCATGGGGCTGCAGCAGGCGATGATGCAGCTCTACAAGGAAGAGAAGATCAACCCGCTGGCCGGCTGCTGGCCGATCCTCATCCAGATCCCGGTGTTCTTCGCGCTCTACAAGGTGATCTACATCACCATCGAGATGCGCCACGCGCCGTTCTTCGGCTGGATCCACGACCTTTCGGCGCCCGATCCGACGACGATCGTCAACCTCTTCGGCCTCTTGCCGTTCGACGGTCCGGCCTTCCTGCACCTCGGCGTCTGGCCGCTGATCATGGGCGTTACCATGTTCGTGCAGATGCGCATGAACCCGACGCCGCCGGATCCGACCCAGGCGATGCTGTTCACCTGGATGCCCGTGGTCTTCACCTTCATGCTGGCCTCCTTCCCGGCCGGTCTCGTGATCTACTGGGCCTGGAACAACACGCTTTCGGTGCTGCAGCAGTCGATCATCATGAAGCGCCAGGGCGTGAAGATCGAGCTCTTCGATAATCTGAAGGGCCTGTTCTCGAAGAAGCCCAAACCGGCGGAATGACGCCAGCCGGTAGCACAATCGCAGAGCCCCGGACTTCGGTCCGGGGCTTTTTTTGTTTCCACGCCGCGGCGCGACACGCGGATGGCGTTGACGCGGACGTGCGGTCCGGGCATCTGGCGTTATTGAAATCAGCGCGCCCCTGCTCCAGGACAATTTGTCATGACCGATCCGTCGGCCACCTCCGCCCCGTTCGCCGCCAGCGAGAAGCTTGGCGCCCTGCTCGTCTTCGGCTCGGCCTTCTTCTGGAGCTTTGGCGGCGCGATTGCGCGGTTCCTGCACATTTCCGACAGCTGGACGATCGTCTTCTGGCGCTGCCTGTTTGCCGGCCTGTTCCTGCTCGCCTTCATGCTGGTGCGTGACGGACCGCGCGGCACGGTGGCCCTGTTCAAGGGCATGGGCTGGCCGGGCATCTCCGTCGGGCTCTGTTTCACCATCGCCTCGACCTCCTTCATCATTGCGATCTCCTACACGACGATCGCCAATGTCGTTCTGCTCGGCGCCGGGGTGCCGCTGTTTGCGGCGCTGATGAGCTGGGTGCTGTTTCGCGAGCGGGTATCGCGCTTCACCTGGGGCGCGATCACCGCCGTCATCTTCGGCGTCGGGATCATGGTCTCGGAAAGCCTGACGGGAACAATGTCACCGGTCGGCGATGCGCTGGCGCTGCTGATCCCCGTCGTCTTCGCGCTGGCAACCGTCACTACCCGCCGATACCCGCATGTGCGCATGACGCCGGCGACCTGCTTCGGCTGCTTTGCCGCAAGCGGCATTGCCGCCAGTCAGTCCTCGGGCCTGGCGGTGACTGGAGGCGAGCTCGCGCTGCTCTTCGTCTTCGGCGCCTTCAACCTCGGGCTTGGCATGGCGCTCTTCGTGACCGGTGCCCGGCTGGTGCCCTCGGCGCTGGCCGCGCTGCTCGGGACGGCGGAAACCGTGCTGGGGCCGCTCTGGGTCGCGATCATCCATGGCGAGGTGCCGAGCAGCCGGACGATCGTCGGCGGCACCTTCATTCTCCTGGCGCTGCTGGCCTACCTGCTCAACGAATTCCGGCGGACGCAAACCATCCCCACACGGCCGGTCCGCACGCCGACGCCTTGACATCCACGGCCAAAACCTTGAAGCCAAGGACTTTCTCGATGAAGGACCGACCGCCGATGGCCGATACCAGACCCAAAGACGACAAGCCGTTGTTCGGCCGGCCGTGGATTTTCATTCGCGGCGTCCCCGCCATGAAATTCCTGCCGCCGGAAGGACCGGCCGAGATTGCCTTTGCCGGCCGCTCGAACGTCGGCAAGTCGTCGTTGATCAACGCGCTGGTCGGCCACAAGGGTCTGGCAAGAACCTCCAACACCCCGGGCCGCACGCAGGAACTCAACTACTTCGTACCGGATGGATTTTCCGGCGAGGCCGACGACCTGCCGCCGATGGCGCTCGTCGACATGCCCGGCTACGGCTATGCCCAGGCGCCGAAGGAACAGGTCGATGCCTGGACAAAACTGGTCTTCGACTACCTGCGCGGCCGCTCGACGCTGAAGCGCGTCTACGTGCTGATCGACAGCCGCCACGGCATCAAGAAGAACGACGACGAGGTGCTCGACCTGCTCGACAAGGCAGCCGTCTCCTATCAGCTCGTGCTGACCAAGACCGACAAGATCAAGGCCGCCGGCGTGCCGCGGCTGATCGCCGAGACGCTCGAAAAGATCAAGAAGCATCCCGCCGCCTTCCCGGAAGTCCTTGCGACTTCCTCGGAGAAGGGCGAAGGGCTCGACGAGCTGCGGGCGGCAATCGGCATCGCGATCGCGCGCTAAAGGGGGCCTCAGGGCGTCCGGCATCGCGCTGCAAGCACCCGCCCATGCGAAATCGATGTCTTTGATCTCTGTCACTACCCCGACATGCAATCCGCTCTATCTCTGCGTTGCGTCCAGAACGGTGGCGCGGCCAGAGATAGGAGTGTGACATGTCCGATTTGATCGTTGTCGGGTTCGATTCCCCCGAGGAGGCTGACAGGGTTCTGGTCCGGCTCGCCGGGCTGAAGAAGGAATATCTGATCGACCTCGAGGATGCGGTGGTCGTCGTGCGCGACACCGAAGGCAAGGTCCACCTCAAGCAGAGCCTCAACCTGACCGCCGTCGGCGCCACCTCGGGCCTGCTCTCCGGCTCGCTCTGGGGCGGCCTGGTCGGCCTCCTGTTCCTCAATCCGCTGGCAGGCTTTGCAATCGGCGGTGCGCTCGGCGCGGGTGCCGGCGCCCTCTCGGGCTCGCTCAGCGACTACGGTATCGACGACGAATTCATCAAGTCGCTCGGCAACACCATCCCGAACAACTCCTCCGCTCTGTTCATCCTGGTGCGCAAGGTTCAGCCGGAAAAGGTTCTCGCCGAATTCCCCGACCTGCGCGGCCGCGTGCTGAAAACGTCGCTTTCGCCCGAACAGGAGCAGAAGCTGCAGGCAGCGCTCTCCGGCACAACAGCGGCTGCACCGCCCGCCGGCGCCTAATCGTCCGGCTGGCTTATCGAGACAGCACGAAGGCGAGCGCCAGGCCATTGATGCAATGGCGCTTGCCGGTCGGTGGCGGGCCATCGTCGAAGATGTGACCGAGGTGGCCGCCGCAACGGCGGCAATGGCATTCCGTACGGGTCATGAGCAGCGAATTGTCTTCCCGTGTCGCCACGGAATTGGGGAGCGATTGCCAGAAGCTCGGCCAGCCCGTGCCACTGTCATACTTCGCCTCGGACGAATAGAGCGGCAATGCACAACCGGCGCATTGGAAGGTGCCCTTGCGCTTCTCGTGGTTAAGCGCGCTTGTAAAGGGGCGCTCCGTGTCCTCGTGCCGAAGGATCCGGTACTGGTCGTCGGTGAGGGCTGCCCGCCATTCGGCATCAGATTTGACGACCTCGAAGGGCTCGATTCCCGCTGCCCATGCAAGCGGCGTGAGCCCGCGCAACGCGAATGCTGCGGCCAATGCCGTGCCTGCCATCAGGAAGACGCGCCGGCTGATCATGCTAACCTCCCACTTGGCCTAAAGCGCGTCACGATCATTCGCGCGGAGCGCTGTACGTTGTCGATTTGTCGGATGTCGCGATAGACGATACCGCCCGGACACACCCGCTGCAAAACAATGCCGTTCAAAGCATCGTGACGCGGTGAAAGGCCATCGGTGATACGACCTATGGTAAGCGCCAGGCCGCCGGCAGCGGCCAGGCGCCGCCGAACTCAGCCTTTCGGCAGGAGCACCTTGTCGATCACATGGATGACGCCGTTCGACTGCTTGACGTCGGCGATCGTTACCGTCGCCATACCGCCGGTTTCATCGGTCAGCATCAGCTTGCCGCCGTCTTCCCTGGCTTTCAGCACACAGCCGCCGACCGTTTTGACGTCATGCTCGCCGCCGTCCTTCTTGATCATCTCGGCAATCGTCGCCGACATCGCGTCGGCGGCAACGACATGGCAGGTCAGGACCTTGGCGAGCTTGTCCTTGTTCTCTGGTTTCAGAAGCGTGTCGACGGTACCGGCCGGCAGTGCGTCAAAGGCGGCATTCGTCGGCGCAAACACCGTGAACGGCCCCTTGCCCTCCAGCGTCTCCACCAGCCCGGCTGCCTTGACGGCGGCGACCAGCGTGGTGTGATCCTTGGAATTAACGGCGTTCTCGACGATGTTTTTCTCCGCATACATCGGCGCGCCGCCGACCATCGGATTTTCGGCATGGGCGACGAAGGCACTTGCTGCGAGGACGGACGCTGTTGCGACCAAGCGGATGGCAGACGTGAACATCTTCTCTTCCTTCCTGTTGAGGGAGGCGGCGCATGGGCCGCCCGCCGAAACTGCCGTTCCCTGCGGGGGAACAAGACAAGCAACGGAAGGACGAGAGAAAGAGTTTCAGGAATTTTCAGGAAAGTTAGTCGATTGATAAATAAGGGTATTTATCGAGATTACGCGCTCAGAGGTTTCGCGCCTTGCCGAGCGCGATGATCGGTCCGGTGGCCACGCCGGTCGGCGAACCGCCGAGCGGCTCGACGCTGACGGCAAGAACCGAGCCGGCGGAGATCCGCGAGCGGAAGGTCGACGGCACGGCGATTTCGCCCTCCCCGGTCTGCGGCAGGACACCGAGCGAGATTGCCGGATTGCTGCCGTTGATCAGCCAAAGTTCGAGGGATTTCTGTTCCGCCTGGCTGGCGGCCACCGGCGTTACCTGCAAGCGGCCCGATGCCCGGTCGAAGCGGGCGACGAGATCGATGGCGCTGCCTTTCCCCGAGAGCTCGGCAACAAGCGAGGCACCGGTCGACCGCGTCTCGAACAGGCCGGCCATGGAGGCGCCCATCACCAGCAGCGCGGCGAACGAGGCAAGCGCCAGTCCTCGCCAGAGCGCCAGCGAGTGCCAGAGCCCGCGGGACCGTACAGGTTCCGACCGCAACGTATCGAAAAGCTGCCGTTCGATCGCGGAGAACGTCCTGGGTGGGGGCACCACCGGATCATAGGCGTCGTCGAAGGAGGAAAGGTTGCTCTGCCAGCGGTCGACCATGGCGGCAAAGTTGCGATCGGAAGCAAGCCGGGCCTCGACCTTGCGGCGATCGTCGGCAGACAACACGCCGAGCACATACTCGCCCGCGATCACCTCGTCGCGGCGAAAGTCCCGGCCCTCTGGGGTTGGTGTCGTCATCGCTCCATACACTCTCGCAACTTCAGGAGACTGCGCCTCAACCAAGTCCGCATAGTGTTCAGCGGCACCGCGAAGACGTCAGCCAGTTCCTGGTAGCTCAGGCCTTCGACGTAGGCGCGCCGCACCGCTTCCGCGCGGTCTTCTTCAAGCTCCTCCATGCAGGCGTCGATCCGCCTGCCTTCTGCTCTCACGACTGCCAACTTTTCCGGATCGGCAGCAGGATCAGCCAAATCGTAGGCTTCGTCAATCACATTGGCAGCCGGTTTGCGCGCCCGGATGAAGTCGATGGCCTGATTACGCGCTATTGCCGCCAGCCAGGAACCCGCAGCCGCCTGTCCTTGCGAAAACCGGCCGGCCCGCTGCCAAATCTTGACGTAGATTTCCTGCAGCGCTTCTTCTGCCTCGCCCCGATTGCCAAGAATACGCAGGCAGATGCCGAAGAGTTTCGGACTGGTCTGCCGATACAGTTCGGCGAAGGCGTCGCGATCGCCGAGCGAAACGCGGCCAAGCAGGCCGGCCATATCCTCATCGATCATAGAACGCGCCCCGAAGCCTCATCTCTCCAGAGATAGGGCGCAGTTCACTTTGAACCAGCCGTATCGTCATTCGGCCTTTATGTTGCTCTCCGATCATTCCATCGATCCGGAACTTGCGCTAAACAGCAGCCGGTATTTTTCGAGGGTCCGCCATGTCCGCCAATGAAAGTGAAATCCAGGCACGCCTGCTCACCCAGGCCCTGCCCTACATGCAGCGCTACGAGAACAAGACGATCGTCGTCAAATATGGCGGCCACGCCATGGGTAACAGCGAGCTCGGTCGCGCTTTTGCAAGCGACATCGCGCTTTTGAAGCAGTCGGGCGTCAACCCGATCGTCGTGCATGGCGGCGGCCCGCAGATCGGCGCCATGCTGACGAAGATGGGCATCGAATCGAAGTTCGAAGGCGGCCTGCGCGTCACCGACGAAAAGACGGTCGAGATCGTCGAGATGGTGCTCGCCGGCTCGATCAACAAGGAGATCGTCGCGCTCATCAACCAGACGGGTGAATGGGCGATCGGCCTTTGCGGCAAGGACGGCAACATGGTCTTCGCCGAAAAGGCACGCAAGACCGTCAAGGATCCGGATAGCAATATCGAGCGCGTCCTCGATCTCGGTTTCGTCGGCGAAGTGGTCGAAGTCGACCGCACGCTGATCGACCTGCTCGCCCGCTCGGAAATGATCCCGGTGATCGCGCCGGTCGCGCCCGGCCGTGACGGCCACACCTACAACATCAACGCCGACACCTTCGCCGGCGCCATCGCCGGGGCGCTGAACGCCACGCGCCTGCTGTTCCTGACGGACGTTCCCGGCGTGCTCGACAAGCAGGGCAACCTGATCAAGGAACTCTCTGTATCCCAGGCCCGCGCGCTGATCGCCGACGGCACGATTTCCGGCGGGATGATCCCGAAGGTCGAGACCTGCATCGACGCGATCAAGGCGGGCGTTCAGGGCGTCGTCATCCTCAACGGCAAGACGGCCCATTCGGTGCTGCTCGAAATCTTCACCGAGCGCGGCGCCGGCACGCTGATCGTGCCCTGACGCACCCCGATCGGCAATGACATGACGAGGATCCGGAAGCCGTCTCACACAGCTTCCGGATTTTTTATGCGGCCTCGCTGTCCGATGGATGGCGCCTGCGGGGCGGTAACATCGATTCCTCCTCGGCCTCCTGCGGCGCTCCCCAGAACACCTCAAGCGACGGCCCGGCGGCGAAATGGCGGCGGCGGAAGACGAATTCGTAGAGCTCGTGAAACCAGACCCTGCGCCCCATGCGGGTGTACCACCGCATCGAATGGCGCTGCTGCGGGTCGCGGTGCAGGAGGACGCGCGCAAGGGCCTTTGGCCGCGCCTGGATCGCGACCTCGATCAATTTCACGCTCAGAAAAAGCACGACCGGGTGAAGGTGCTTCATCTTCAGCACCTGATGCTTGTAATCCCACTTGCGCATGTCCGGCTCGATGACGGTGCGATCCCTGGCGAGGCCAAAGAACGGGGTCCACCGGTGCGGCGTGACGTAGAGCGCCTGGATCTGGTCCGGGTCGTAGGAAAGAAGTTGCCTGAAACCACGCCAAAGATCGCTCAGGCGTTCCTCCTCGAAGCCGACCACCCAGGTGGCCATTGAAAGAATGTCGTGCTGGCGCAGGAGCGCGATTGCCTGCCGGTCGCTCGTGGTCGTCCCGCCCTTTTTGATCAGCTTCAGCGTCGCGTCATCAGTGTTTTCCATTCCGAGCAGCCAACGCACGACACCGGCCTTGCGATAGAGGTGCAATATGTCGGCATCGCGCACGATATCGTCTGCCCGCGTCGAGCCGACGATCTGCACCGGCACGTTCTCGGCGATCATGGCGTTCAGGAAGGCGAGCCAGCCCTTGCGCGACGAGGTCGGGTTTTCGTCGGCGAGATTGATCAGTTCCACGCCCTCTTCACGGTGGAGGCGGGCGATCTCCTTAGCGAACGCGACCGGATCCCGGTGCCGCCATCGCGTCCAGAAACCGCGCTGGCCGCAATAGTTGCACAAATGCGGGCACCCTCTCGAAAACTGCAGCACGACAGCGCGTTTTCCGCCCCAATAACTGTAGTGCCGATGCTCGATCAACTCCCAGCCGATGCGGTAGGCATCGAGATTGGCGATCGCCTCGGTCGGACGGGTGGCGAGCGCAACCCCGTCATCATCGCGATAGGCGATGCCCGGAACCTCGCTCAAGGGTTCTAAGGATGACAGGGCGCGCACGAGCCGTCGCACTGTCTCTTCGCCCTCTCCCCTGACGATGTAATCGAAGGCGCCGCCCTCGCTTAGAACCTCGCGCCAATGATAGGTCGGGAACACATCGCCATAGATCACCCGGACGGACGGTGCGGTCATTCTGACATCGCTGGCAATACGCTTGGCCGTCGGGTGGGCCGACGTCGACCCCGAATGACCGATCAGCAGAAGATCCGGGCAGTCGTCGAGCACGCGTGCGACAATCTCTTCGAAGCCCAAAGGGCCGAATTCGCAATCGATGAGCCGCACGGCGTGGCCATCATCGATGAGCGGCCCGCCAACGGCGAGCAGGCCGAGCGGCGGAAGATGATCGTCGGGAATACGGCTGCCGATGGCCGTATGCGGCGGATTGAGCAGAACAATCTTCATACGGTGCCTCTTGGGTCGCAAAGAATTGCCAGAGACACGATAAAGCTGAAGATTGCGGAAATAACAGCTCCAGGCTGCGGCCAAAAACGTACGTTTTCGCGGTGAAATCGCGCAACTTGCGCAGCGCGATTTCATCGAGCCCCGAGCTCAGCGCGGAGCGTAGACCTCGGTCGCCGCCGCCTTCAATTCTTCCATCATCACGCGGTATGGGCCCGGACCGTAGCTGGCGCGTGACACGCCGGCGCGGGCGAGCGTCTTCAGGTCGGGTGCGGCCGGGCGCATCATGATGTTGACGGGCAGGATCGAGGCGGCGCAGACCTTGGCGATCAGCGCCTCGTCCACCAGCCACGGTACGAAGAAGCCGCTGGCGCCCGCTTCGGCATAGGCCTTGCCGCGGGCGATCGCCTCGTCGACGAGGCCGGCATGCCGGCTCTCGTCACCCTCCTGCAGGAAGAGATCGGTGCGGGCATTGATGAACAGGGGGATGCCGCGCCGGTCAGCCATCTCGCGGATGGCGCGGATGCGCTCCGCCTGCTTTTCGACCGGGTGCACGCCGCCCTTGCCGACGATCTGGTCCTCGAAGTTGATGCCGATGGCGCCGACGTCGAGGATGCGCGAGACATTGGCGGCACCGGTCGCAGCGTCGTCGGAGTAGGCGCCTTCGAAATCGATGCTGACGGGCAGGTCGGTGCTCGCCACGATCAGGCGTGCGATATCGGCAAGCCAGGCCAGAGGCACCTTCTCGCCGTCGCCGAAGCCGTGGGCGGCCGCCACCGACCAGCTTCCGGTCGCAAGCGCCTTGGCACCGGCCTCTGCCACGGCCTTGGCGCTGCCGGCGTCCCAGATGTTGTAGAGCACTACCGGGTCACCCTTCTTATGCAGGGCGGCGAAGGCGAGCGCCTTTTCCTTCTGGTTCATTGTGTTTCCTCCACCAACAGGCTGACTGGTTTCATTTTCGCCTCGTGCCGAAGCAGCCACTGTTTCCGCCAGAGCCCGCCACCGTAACCGGTCAATGAGCCATCCGCGCCGATGCAACGGTGGCACGGAATGACGATGGCGATCCGGTTGGAACCGTTGGCCTTGGCGACCGCACGTGCGGACTGGATCGTAGCGACCTCGCGGGCAATGTCACCATAGGAACGCGTCCCGCCGGCGGGAATCTTCACGAGCTTCGCCCACACGTTGCGCTCGAAGGGCGTTCCCCCGGGCGCAAGCGGAGTTTGAAATCCGCCCGCCTCGCCGGCGAAATAGCTCTTCAACTCGCCTTCGATCTGATCGATCGGCGCCGTCCGGCCGGGGACGATGGCCGAGCGCGTCGCGCGCTTCAGCGCCTCCAGTTCCGTCGGCAGCGCCTTGCGTTCGTGGAACTCCAGCAAATGGAGGTGCGTCGCATCGGCAACCGCGACCATCGGCCCGATCGGCGTTTCGATCCAGTCGGACGAGAGCAGCGCCCTCCCCTGCGCTGCCGCCGGCGCATCGCCGAGCAGGCGCTGGAAGGCTGCGCGAAACCCGCTCGGCGACTCGTAGCCGGCCTCGAGCTGGGCGTCGATCACCCGACCACCGTCGGCGAGCTGGCGGGCGGCGAGCCCCAGGCGACGATGGCGCGCGAGATCGAGGAAGGTGATGCCGAGCGCGCGCTTGAAGGCACGCCGGACGGTCGAGGGATCAAGCCCGCGGCACACGATGTCGTCCTCGCTCCAACGGCGCTCCGGTGCTGCTTCCAGCGCCTGCAGAAGCTCCTGGACGAGCGGATCCTTGGCGCCGAACGTGGCAAGCGGCCGGCAGCGCTGGCAGGGACGGAACCCCGTCTCCAGGCAGGTGCCGATAGAGCCGACGAAGATCGTGTTTTCCCGCTTCGGCTTGCGGGCCGGGCAGGACAGGCGGCAGAAGACGCCTGTTGTCTTGACGCAGACGAAGGCCGAACCTTCGTATTCGCTGCTGCGCGCCATCAAGGCGTCGTAGAGCGTTTCATCGGAGGGAAGATCGAACAACATGCCGCGGTTCTAGCATGACCACGGCTCGGGAGACGCCGGTTTTCGGGCGTCTATTTTTCAGATCAGCACCAGCATGACGACACCGAGCACGATCAGCAGGCAACCCAATAGCTCCAGTCTGTTGATCCATTCGCGGAAGATGAAAAAGGACGAGGCGAAGGTGAAGAGCATTTCCACCTGGGCGACGACCTTGACGACGGCCGCCTGCTGCAGGGTCATCGCCATGAACCAGCCGAAGGAGGCAGACGCGCCGACGAAACCGACGACAAAGGCCGGCTTCCAGGCAGCCGCGATGCGCGGCAGCTCGTCGCGTTCGCGCACCACGATCCAGATCAGCATGACCACGGTCTGCAAGAGGATGACGAAGCCGAGCGTGAAGCTTGCCTGCATCATGTAGTCGGGTGCCGGCAGGCTCGGCGCCAGTGCCAGCGACGCCGAACGGTAGGCGACGGCCGAAAGGCCGAAGAAGGTGCCGGACAGCAAGCCGATGCCGGCCGTGCGCGAGAATACCGAGGTCACCAGCGTGCGCGCACTCAGGGTCGTGCGCGCCACCGAAATCAGCATCACGCCGACGACCGAGATGGCGATTGCCACCAGCGTGCCCTCGCTCGCCTTTTCGCCGAGGAAAATCAGGCCGAAGAGCGCTGCCTGCGCCGGTTCCGTGCGCGAATAGGCGGTGCCGACGGCGAAGTTGCGGAAGGAGAAGAGATGGACGAGCAGGAAGGTTGCGGCGATCTGCGCCAGCCCCCCGATCACCGCCCAAAGGAAAAAAGTGCCGTTCGGCACCGGAAGCGGACGGCCCACCACCTGCCAGAGCACAACGAGATAGAGGAAGGCGAACGGCAGGCCGAAGCCGAAGCGCACGAAGGTCGCGCCCGTCGTGCCCATGACGCCTTTCAAGTGTTTCTGCATTGCGGAGCGGACGTTCTGAAGGAAGGCCGCGGCGATGGTGATGAGGACCCAGGTTTCCATCGTTTCGAGCTAGCATGCAGGCCGGCTCGTTGCCAAGGACCACCTAACGGACCGGTTGCTAGTCCGCCCTTTCCCGCGCCTCTGCGAGCTCCGTGCTCTCGCTGATCGTGATCCGGGGCGCCTCGTCCTCGAAGGTCTTTACCCGCTGATCGTAGTTCGGCGCGAGCGTTCCGAGCACACGGTCCCAGAAGGAGAAGTAGTTGGCGTAATTGTACCTGAAGCCCGAATGGTGCTGATCATGGAACGTCGTGCACAGCAGCGGAGACGGGTAGCGCGCGGTGGAGGCGGCAAAATACTCGAAGCCGCAATGGCCGATCATGCCGTTGAAATGTTCGAACAGCCGATGGGCGATGAGCACCAGCGGCGGAAACGGCACGACGAAAACGACGACGGCCGAAAAGCTCTGAAGCAGGAAGTTGTCGAAGACGTCCTCGGAATAGGTGCTCCAGATCGTCGGCGCCACGCTTTTATGATGCAGGGCATGCAGCGGATAGAGCCACTTGGTGTGCAGCAGCCGGTGCATGAAATAGAACCAGGCATCGTAGAGGATCATGCTGAGCACGAAGAGCGGCAGGGCGTTCCACCAGGTAAGCGTCCAGGGCGCCGGCGCCCAGCCCTTCTGCTGGGCGTAGAGTCCGATCGTCAGCGGCAGGCAGGCGCTGAACATCGATTTGAGGCTCTGGCGGATCTCGGCGCTGCGGCGCTTGTCGGAACCGCGTCCCTTCTGGATCTTTCGCTCGGGATTGCGCTCGTTGAGCCATGTGATGCCATAGCCAAGCGCGAAATAGGTAACGACGGTGAACGTGTAAAACCCGAACAGAAAGAGCAGATAGAATACTTCGTTCGACATTGGCATCCGCATCCCCGAGCCAAAAACCGCGCGAGCCGGAAGATGCCACGCACAACCGCCAATTCAAAGCGCTAATCTATGCGCCAGCATTACGCCCGGCCCCGCATCGCCATTTTCCCGTTTGCCGCCACGGTCGGTCGTGTCATAAGGCGGTCATGAAAAAGCTCGACCGCCTGCCGACCCGCTCCGAATTCGCCCATGTCACCGACTGGGTCTTCGACCTCGACAACACGCTCTATCCCCACCACGTCAACCTGTTTGCGCAGATCGACCGCAACATGACGGCCTATGTGGCGAAGCTTTTGTCGCTCGATCCGGCCGACGCCAAGAAGCTGCAGAAGGACTATTACCGCGACCACGGCACGACGCTCAAAGGCCTGATGGTCCATCACGGCATCGACCCGAACGAGTTCCTCGAGCAGGCCCATGCGATCGACTATTCGATCGTTCCGGCCGACCCGGCGCTCGGCGAAGCGATCAAGTCGCTTCCCGGCCGCAAGTTCATCTTCACCAATGGCAGCGTTGCCCATGCGCAGATGACGGCCCGGGCGCTCGGGATCCTCGACCATTTCGACGACATCTTCGATATCGTCGCCGCCGACTTCGTGCCGAAGCCCGCGGGCGAGACCTATGACAAGTTCATGAGCCTGCACCGGGTCGATACCCGCAATGCCGTGATGTTCGAGGACCTGCCGCGCAATCTCCTCGTGCCGAAGGCGCTGGGCATGAAGACGGTGCTGCTGGTGCCGCAGAACCTCGAATACACCTTTGCGGAATCGTGGGAAAAGTCGAACGACACCGACGAGCAGATCGACTACGTGACGGAAGACCTCACCGGCTTCCTGCGGAGCCTCCTCACAGATCTCTAGAGTGGCGCTGGCGGACGCCGCAAAGACGGCGTCCCGCCCGCTGCGACACAATTTTGCCGCCGAAAAACCCCTTTTCGGCCAATGACTTAAATTACCAAAGTTTAACTGGCGTCGGCTGCACCCGCGTCTATCCTTGCGATCAGAAACAACCGATCGAAAGGACGCATGATGCCGAACAAGACCCTGATCCTCGGCGTGGCTGCACTCTCCGTCGCCGTCACCGGAATGGCCTCCCCCTCCTTTGCTGCCCGCGAAAAGATGACGCCCGAGCAGCGCGGCCAGCGCATGATAGAGCGCCTCGACACCAACAAGGACCAGAAGGTTTCGCTCACCGAGTTCCAGGCGCGGATCTCCGACAATTTCAAAACCTTCGATACCAATGGCGACGGGCAGATCAGCGCCGAAGAAATGAAGGTCAAGCGCGAGGCCTTCCGTGAGGCGCGCAAGGCCTGGAAGGACGCCAAGGCAAAGACCGGCACGGAGCGCGAGACCGCCCTTGCCAAGCTGAAGGAAGCCCGCCCGGCCATGCTGCCTGGCCTGCGGCCCAAGGCCTTCAAGCGCGTCGATACCGACGGCAACGGCTCCTTGAGTGCCAGCGAGGTTTCAGGCGCCGCGGAAGCCATGTTCAAGCGGCGTGACAAGAATGGCGACGGCGTCATCGACGCGGCCGACTTTACCAAGAAGATCTGACGGGAGCTCTTCTCTCTCCCCACCGCCCGGTGGAGAGGCTCCCGGCTAGCCCATAGCCCCTTGCTCCCCCCAGCGAGGGGCTATGCGCATTGTCGGAGGCGTTCCGCGCGAGATCGTTTCAGCGGCGGCCGTTCGCCATCGGCACCGACTTCGGATCGACCGTTTCGTAGAAGCGGGAGATGATCTCCCAGGCTTCCTCGGCCGTTTCGACGAAGTGGACTAGGTCGACATCGTTGGGCGCGATCGTGCCGAACTCGGCAAGCGCCTCGAAATTGACGATCGAGCGCCAGAATTTTTCCCCGAAGAGAATGAGCGGAACCAGCGCAAGACGCCCGGTCTGCATCAGCGTCATCGTCTCGAAAAGCTCGTCCAGCGTGCCGAAGCCGCCCGGGAAAACGGTGACGGCCTTGGCGCGCAACAGGAAGTGCATCTTGCGGATGGCGAAATAGTGGAAGTTGAACGACAGTTCGGGCGTCACGTAGCGATTGGGCGCCTGCTCGTGCGGCAGCACGATGTTGAGGCCGATCGACGGCGCGCCGACATCATCGGCGCCGCGATTGCCCGCCTCCATCACGCCCGGCCCGCCGCCGGTGACGACGACATATTCCTTGTAGTGCAGCTTGGCCGAATGCTCGGAGCAGAGCCGCGCGAACTTGCGTGCTTCCTCGTAATAGACCGAGGCGGCTTCGAGGTTCTTGCGCTGCGTCTCGTTCTTCGCCGCCCAGGCGTCGCCGCCGGGCTCAGGAATGCGAGCGCCGCCGAACATGACGACGGTGGAGTTGATGCCGCGCTCTTCCAGCATCATTTCGGTCTTCAGGAGTTCGAGCTGCAGCCGGATCGGGCGCAGTTCCTCGCGGCAGAGAAAATCGTCGTCGATATAGGCGAGGCGATAGGAAGGCGAAGCCGATTGCGGCGTGACCGGAACGGTCTGTGCGCGTTGCCGGCTCTGCGAGCTGTCGGCCAGCGGATCCCAGACCCCATCTTTGCGGCGCAGAGCGCGCTTCTTCATGCGTGCCATATTCTCGTCTTTCCCGTCGCGTTCCGGACAATCGGCATCTCGTCCAGACGCGTCCTATCCTCAATCCTCGGTCATGAAGGTCGCAAGCGCATCAGCGCGCTGCGGCGGCCTTTGCGTATCCCGAACGGGTACGCGGCGCTGTAGTGCCGTGTTCGCCTCAGTTTGCCAAGCCCCGGCCACTCCAGGGACCTGAAAAGCCCTTCAACTTTTCAGGATCACGTCGTGCAGCCACCGCCGCTCAGGACGTGTCAAGGTCGCTGCAGCAGCTAGATCTGCTGCATAATTTTGTCCTTAAATCGATTCCGATTTTCGGATTTATGCAGTAGAGCTTTCGCAGGATAACCGCCGAACTTTAAGGAATTCCGATGACGAACCACGACCTCGCCTCCCTGTCGCAGACGATCGAAGCCGCCTTTGAAGACCGCGACTCCGTCAACACCGGAACGCGCGGCGCGGTGCGCGATGCCGTCGAGACGGCGCTGAACCTGCTCGACAGCGGCAAGGTCCGCGTTGCCCAGTGCGGCGAAGACGGCAACTGGACGGTCAATCAGTGGCTGAAGAAGGCCGTGCTGCTCTCCTTCCGCCTCAACCCGATGGAAATCGTCAAGGGCGGCCCGGGCCAATCGGTCTGGTGGGACAAGGTGCCCTCGAAGTTCGACGGCTGGAGCGTCAACGAGTTCGAGAAGGCCGGCTTCCGCGCCGTTCCGAACTGCGTCGTGCGCCGCTCGGCCTACATCGCCCCCAACGCCATCCTGATGCCCTCCTTCGTCAATCTCGGCGCCTATGTCGGCGAAGGCACGATGGTCGATACCTGGGCGACCGTCGGCTCCTGCGCCCAGATCGGCAAGAATGTGCACCTTTCGGGCGGCGTCGGCATCGGCGGCGTGCTGGAGCCGATGCAGGCCGGCCCGACGATCATTGAAGACAACTGCTTCATCGGCGCCCGCTCGGAAGTCGTCGAAGGCTGCATCGTGCGCGAAGGCTCGGTCCTCGGCATGGGCGTCTTCATCGGCAAGTCGACCAAGATCGTCGACCGCGCCACCGGCGACGTGACCTATGGCGAAGTGCCGCCCTACTCGGTCGTCGTCGCAGGTTCGATGCCCTCGGGCTCGACCATGGGCAACGGCCAGCCGGCGCCGAACCTCTATTGCGCCGTCATCGTCAAGCGCGTCGACGAGAAGACCCGCTCGAAGACCGGCATCAACGAACTGCTTCGGGACTGATCGCGATGACACCGGAGGGGCCGCAGCCGAGCATGACCTGGCTGTTCTTCAGCCCCTCCGGTCGCATCGGCCGCCTGCCCTTCTTTCTTTCCTGGCTGTTCTGGTTCCTGATCGGCGGCTTCATGGTCGCCCGGATGGTTGCCAACGAGGGCAATGAGACGGTGCTGGCGCTCTGGACGCTGGCATTCGTCGTCTCGAGCCTCGTCTCGCTGCCCTCCATCGCCATGCTGGCGATCAAGCGCCTGCACGATATCGGCTATCCCGGCCCGCTTTCCCTCACTCTGTTTATCCCGGTCTTGAGCCCGGTCGTCTTCATCGCCCTTTGCCTCTGGCCGGGCGATCAGGGGCCCAACGAGTTCGGCGCGCGCAGCGACGAACCCGGCCCTTGAACCCTTCGCCCCTGTACAAGAACCGCGTGAGCGCGTATGTAGCGCGCCATGACAGGCCCGCGACGTGTTGGCCGCGGCAATTGGCGCCGAGACGATCCGTTCGTCCTGGGCTCTACGACCGATATCCGAAAGACAAGATATGACTGAATTCGAAGGGATCGCGCCTGCGATCGCCGAGGCGTTGGCAAAACGCGGTTACAACGAATTGACGCCGGTTCAACAGGCGATGCGCGATCCGGAACTCGCCGGGCGCGACGCCCTGGTTTCGGCGCAGACCGGTTCCGGCAAGACGGTCGCCTTCGGCTTGGCGCTGGCGCCGACGCTGCTTGGCGACGAACGCCGCTTCGGGCCTGCCGGTGCCCCCCTGGCGCTCGCCATCGCACCGACGCGCGAACTGGCGCTTCAGGTCAAGCGCGAGCTTGAGTGGCTCTACGGTGAGACCGGCGCGACAATCGCCTCGTGTGTCGGCGGCATGGACATGCGCACCGAGAAGCGCACGCTGGAACGCGGCGCCCACATCGTCGTCGGCACGCCCGGTCGCCTTTGTGACCATATTCGCCGCAACTCGCTCGACATTTCTTCGCTGCGCGCCATCGTTCTCGACGAAGCCGACGAAATGCTCGACCTCGGCTTCCGCGAAGACCTCGAATTCATTCTCGAAGAGTCCCCGGACGATCGCCGCACCCTGATGTTCTCGGCGACCGTGCCGAAGTCGATCGCAACGCTTGCCAAGAACTACCAGCGCGACGCCGTACGCATCAGCACCGCTTCCGAACAGAAGCAGCATGTCGATATCGAATACCGCGCGCTCACCGTTGCGCCGAACGATCGCGAAAACGCGATCATCAACGTGCTGCGCTTTTACGAAGCGCGCAACGCCATCGTGTTCTGCTCGACCCGCGCCGCGGTCAACCATCTGACCGCCCGCTTCAACAACCGCGGCTTCTCGGTGGTGGCGCTTTCGGGCGAGCTCAGCCAGAACGAACGCACCCACGCCCTTCAGGCCATGCGCGACGGCCGCGCCCGCGTCTGCATTGCGACCGACGTTGCCGCCCGCGGCATCGACCTACCGGGCCTGGAACTGGTCATTCACGCCGATCTGCCAACCAACTCCGAGACGCTGCTTCACCGCAGCGGCCGCACCGGACGCGCCGGTCAGAAGGGCGTCAGCGCCCTTATCGTGCCGGTCAACCAGCGCCGCAAGGCTGAGCGCCTGCTCGACGGCGGCCGGATTACCGCGACCTGGGCACGCCCGCCGTCGGCCGACGAGGTCAGCCAACGTGACGACGAGCGCCTGCTTGCCGATACGAGCTTTGCCGAGCCGATCCGCGAGGACGAACAGGCGATCGTGGCAGCACTTATCGAGCGCCACGGTGCCGAGCAGATGGCCGCCGCCTTCGTACGCCAGTTCCGTTCCGGACGGTCCGCTCCGGAAGACCTGATCGAAGTCGCTGTCGGCGCCAAGCCGCGCCGCGACGAACGCGCACCGCGCGAGGACTTCGGCGCCGAGCGGGCCGATTTCAGCGACGGCAGCTGGTTCTCGCTGTCCGTCGGCCGCAAGCAGAGTGCGGAGCCGCGTTGGCTTATCCCGATGCTCTGCCGTCACGGCAAGCTGACCAAGCGCGACATCGGCGCGATCCGCATGCAGCAGGAAGAGACCTTCGTCGAGATGACCGCCGAAGGCGCCGAACGCTTCCTGTCGGCGATCGGCAAAGACAAGATGCTGGAGAAGGGCATCCGCGTGAAGCCGCTCGCCGGTGCGCCGGATCTGTCGCAGCAGCGCCAGGAAAAACCGAGTTTCTCGAGGGACAAGCCGAACTACTCCAAGGATAAGCCGGGCTTTGCCAAGAAGCGCCCCTATTCCGACGACGCCCCTCGCAATGACGACCGCGGCGACTTCAAGCCGAAGCGCAAGTTCGAAAAGAAGGCCGCCTATAGCGATGGGCCCGCCCATACCGAGGACAGGCCGCCGGCGAAGGGCGCCGAAAAGCCCTGGGGCAACAAGAAGAAGGGCAAGCCGGACGCTGGCAAGGACGGCGGCTTCAAGCCCAAAACCAAGCCGAAGGGCAACGCCAAGAACCGCCAGGGCTGAGCCCGGCGACGGCAACCCAAAAGCCAATCAACAAGGCGCTGCGATCCGATCGCGGCGCCTTTTTTTGTTACTCCGACGACCGGGGAGCGAGCGGTCCCGGCACTCCGCCCGGACGCTCAGCGCAACGCGGATCATGCATGGCACCGAGCCAGCGCGCGTGACGGTCAGGCAGCGTCGAGCTGCGACTGGGCGACAATCTTGACCACCCAGTCGGCAAAGACGCGCAGCCGGCTGCTCAGGTGCCGGTTCGGCGGATAGACGAGATAGATCGGCATGGGCTCGACTTCCCAATCCTCCAGCACCGGCCGCATGGCGCCGGTCTCGAGGTCCTCGCGCACCATGAAACGCGGCGCCTGAATGACGCCGAGGCCGGCTCGCGCCGCCGCGAGATAGGTGGTGGCTTCATTCGCCGCCACGGCATAGCGGCCGTTCACCTCAATCTCCTCGTTGCCGCGCTTGAAGTAGAACGGCAACTGCTGCCCGGTCTGCGGCCGGAAGTAGCCGACGACGTAGCAGTTCTTCGAGAGATCCGAGGGATGCTGCGGGATCGCGTGGCGCGAGAGGTAATCGGGCGCTGCGCAGGCGACGAAGCTCATCTCGGTGATGCGGCGTGCGATCAGGGACTGGTCGGTGAGCGCACCGACGCGAATGGCGCAATCGACATTCTCGGCCACGTAGTCCACCGTCCTGTCCGAGACCCCGAGGTCTATCTGGATGTCGGGATAACGCTTGTGAAACTCCGGTAGCGCGGGGATCACGATCAGGTTGGCAATCGCGCTTGCCATCTCCACCCTGAGCCGTCCCTTCGGCAAGGTCTGGGCGCTCGAAAGACTGCCGTCGAGTTCGTCGAGGTCGGTCAAAAGGCGTGCAGCGCGTTCGTAATAGAGCGCGCCATCGGGCGTTACCAGCACCCGGCGGGTGGTGCGGTTCAGAAGTTTTGTGCGCAGATGCGCCTCCAATCCCTGGATGAGATTGGTCAATGTCGCCTTGGGCATATTCAGCGAAGCGGAAGCGCGGGTGAAATTTCCGGTTTCGACGACCCGGAGAAAGGCGCGCATGGCCGTGAGCTGGTCCATTTTCAAGAGCCGTAATTGTTCGAGAATACGAATAGTGTAATCAGATTGAAAAGACTATTCCAGACAGAAGACAATGCTATTCTCCTATCGTGGCGTGTTGTCGCCACATGTGGGTTTGGCTCGGGCCGAAGGCAAGAGAGATGGGCGAACAGTTCAAAGTGGAGACGATGCAGACGGGCCAAGGCTCGTGCACCGCACGCGTCTACCGCGGCGAGACCCTGCTCAATCCGCCGCCGATCGTACTGCACCTGCATGGTGGCTCCTTCGTCGGCGGAACGATCGCTGCCGGCGAGCGCGTTGCCGAGGCACTCGCGGCAGCCGGAGCGGTGGTGATATCTCCGGAATATTCCGCGGCCTGCCTCAACCCCTTTCCCGCGGCCCTCGATGTCGCCTATGCCATGCTGTCGTCGATGCGCGCGCGCTGCCCGCAGTTCGCACACAAGAAGTCGTCGCTGTTCGTGGCCGGCGAAGAGGCTGGCGGCAATGTCGCCGCCGGGGCCGCGCTGATGGCGCGAGACCAGTATCTGACCGATCTCAAGGGCCAGATCCTGCTGTCGCCGATGCTGGATCCGTGCCTGGCAACGGCATCGTTCCGTCAATACTGTCCCCAGTCCTCGGCGCAATCGATCGCCGACGGCTGGCAGCGCTATCTCGGCCAGAACGGTGGCTTCACCCACCCTTACGCCGCGCCGGCCCACTGTACGCGGCTCGCCGGCCTCGTGCCTTCGCTGATCGTGACCAGCGAAGAGTGCCCGATGCGCGACGAGGCTGAAGCCTATGCCGAGCGCCTGCGCAAGGCGGGCGTGGCGGTGGAATCCCACGTGCTGCCCGGACGCGCCGGATGGTTGCCGCAGAACGCAGGCACCGGCGAAAGCTGGTCGGCACAGCAGAAGGAAATTACCGGCATCTTCGCCCGCTTCTTCCAGAAGGCGGGGGCAAAGCCGGCGGAAATGACGGTGCGTTAGGCGGGGCCGCTCAGAGGCTCATTCCCCGATCTGGCATCGAACGCAAAGCGCCGGCTCCCAACCGGCAAGGAGAGAAAAGATGACATCGACAGTGACCCGCCGGGCCCTCTGGGGCGCCGGCCTGAGTATCCTTTTGTCTGTCGGCGGCGGCGCCGCCGTCATGTTCGGCCTGCCGCAGCATTTCGAGGCCGATGCCGCGACCGATGCGTCCGCCGCTCCTCCGCCGGCCGTGCCGGTCTCGGTGGCGCGGGCGCAGTCCAAGCGCATCACCACCTGGGAGGAATTCTCCGGACGCCTTGAAGCGATCGAGCGTGTCGAGGTGCGCCCGCGCGTCGGCGGCGCCATCCTGAAAGCCCACTTTCGCGAAGGTGCGCTGGTCAAGCAGGGCGACCTCCTGGTGACGATCGATCCCGAGCCCTATGCCGCAGCCGTCGAGCGGGCAAAGGCCCAGGTCGAGGCTGCCGAAGCGCGTGTTTCGCTCGCCAAGATCGAGCTCGAGCGCGGCCGCAAGCTGGTGACCACCAGCGCCGTGCCGCAGAGCAGCGTCGACCAGCGCGCCAGCGCCTATGACGAAGCTCAGGCGGAGGTGCGTTCGGCCAAGGCGGCGCTGCGCACGGCCGAACTCGATCTGCAATACACAGAGGTCCGTGCGCCGATCTCCGGCCGCGTCGGCCGGCTCGACGTCACCGCCGGCAACCTCGTTGCTGCCGGTTCCGCCTCGCCTGTGCTGACAACGCTCGTCTCGGTCGATCCAATCTATGCGAGCTTCAACGCCAGCGAAGAAGTGGTCACCACCGCTCTCGCCCGGCTCGCAGCATCGGCCGGCGGCAACGCGATCGAGCGCCTGCCGGTCCAGGTCGGCACCGCCGCCGACGAGGGCACGCCGATCTTGGGCCATATCCAGCTCATCAACAACGAGGTGGATGCGGCAACCGGCACGATCCGGGTACGCGCGGCGCTTGAAAACGCCGACGGCAGGCTGATCCCCGGACAGTTCGTCCGCATCCGCATCGGCGAGCCGGACCCCGAGGAAAAGCTTGTGATCAGCGACCGCGCCATCGGCTCCGACCAGGACAAGAAATTCGTCTTCGTCGTCGGCACCGACAACAAGGTCGAGTATCGCCAGGTGAAGCTGGGGCCGAATTCCGACGGTCTGCGCATCGTCGAAAGCGGCCTGAAGTCCGGCGAGAACATCGTCGTCAACGGCCTGCAGCGGGTTCGCCCCGGCGTCGTCGTGGCGCCGCAGCAGGTCGAGGAAACGACCGCCTCTATCGCCAAGTAATCCCGGCGCCTCTTCGCCCGGTGTGAAGAGGCTCCAGCCAAGGCATCACTCTGCAGACATGGCCGCGCGGCGCGTTTTTTCGCCGCGCCCGCCGGAGGTCTGCCCGAACGCATCCCAAGGGGGATACCATGAACTTCTCACGCTTCTTCGTCGACCGCCCGGTCTTCGCGGGCGTATTATCGGTCCTGATCTTCGTGGCCGGCCTGATCGGCATGACCGGTCTGCCGATCTCCGAATATCCCGAAGTCGTCCCGCCGCAGATCGTCGTGCGCGCGCAATATCCGGGCGCAAACCCGGCCGTCATCGCCGAAACGGTGGCGACACCGCTTGAAGAACAGATCAACGGCGTCGAAGACATGCTCTACATGCAGAGCCAGGCGACCGCCGATGGCCTCATGACGCTGACCGTCACCTTCGCGCTCGGCACCGATCCGGACCAGGCGCAACAGCTCGTCCAAAACCGCGTCTCGCAGGCCGAGCCGCGGCTGCCCGAGGAGGTGCGCCGCCTCGGCGTCACCACCGTCAAGAGCTCGCCCGACCTTACCATGGTCGTGCACCTGCTTTCGCCCAACGGCCAGTACGACATCAACTATCTGCGCAACTACGGTGTGCTCAACGTCAAGGACCGGCTGGCCCGCATCGAAGGTGTCGGCCAGGTGCAGATCTTCGGCGGCGGCGACTATTCGATGCGCATCTGGATCGACCCGCAGAAGGCAGCCGAGCGCGGCCTTGCCGCAGGCGACATCGCCAACGCGGTGCGCGGCCAGAACGTCCAGGCGGCGGCCGGCGTCATCGGCGCCTCGCCTTCCGTCCCGGGTCTCGACCTGCAGCTTTCCGTCAACGCGCAGGGCCGTCTGCAGACGCCTGAGGATTTCGAGAACATCGTCGTCAAATCCGGCGCCCAGGGCGAAGTGACTCGGTTGGGCGATGTCGCCCGCGTCGAAATGGGCGCGTCCGAGTACTCGTTGCGCTCGTTGCTAGACAACAAGCCGGCCGTCGGCATGGCGGTCTTCCAGGCACCTGGATCGAACGCGATCCAGATTTCGGACGACGTCCGCAAGGCCATGGCCGAGATGAAGCTCACCATGCCTGAAGGCGTCGACTACGGCATCGTCTACGACACGACACAGTTCGTGCGCGCCTCGATCGAATCCGTGGTCGACACGCTGCTCGAGGCGATCGCGCTGGTCGTGCTCGTCGTCATCATCTTCCTGCAGACCTGGCGCGCCTCGATCATCCCGCTCGTCGCCGTTCCGGTCTCGATCGTCGGCACCTTCGCCGTCATGTATGTCTTCGGCTTCTCGATCAACGCGCTCAGCCTCTTCGGCCTCGTGCTTGCGATCGGCATCGTCGTCGACGACGCGATCGTCGTGGTGGAAAACGTCGAACGCAACATCGAGCAGGGACTGTCGCCGGTCCAGGCGACCTACCGCGCCATGCAGGAAGTCTCGGGTCCGATCATCGCGATCGCGCTGGTGCTCGTCGCGGTGTTCGTGCCGCTCGCCTTCATCACCGGCCTCACCGGCCAGTTCTATCGCCAGTTCGCGCTGACGATCGCCATCTCGACCGTGATCTCGGCGCTCAACTCGCTGACGCTCTCCCCGGCGCTGGCTGCCCTTCTCTTGAAGGACCACCACGCGCCGAAGGACTGGCTGACGCGGGTGATGGACAGGCTTTTCGGCTGGTTCTTCCGCGGCTTCAACCGCTTCTTCGGGGCAAGCTCGGAAGCCTATGGCCGCGGTGTGGGTCGCATCCTGACACGCAAGTCGCTGATCATGGTGGTCTATGTCGTGCTTCTCGGCGTCACCTTCACGCTGTTTCGCGCGGTCCCCGGCGGCTTCGTACCGGCGCAGGACAAGCAGTACCTGATCGGCTTTGCCCAGCTTCCGGACGCAGCCACGCTCGACCGCTCGGAAGACGTGATCAAGCGGATGAGCGAAATTGCGCTCAAGCACCCGGGCGTCGAAAACGCCATCGCCTTCCCGGGCCTGTCGATCAACGGCTTCACCAACTCGTCGAACTCCGGCATCGTCTTCGTCGCGCTCAAGCCCTTCGAGGAACGCAAGACGCCTGAACTGTCCGGCGGCGCGATCGCCATGCAGCTCAACCAGGAATTCGGCGTCATCCAGGATGCTTTCATCGCCATGTTCCCGCCGCCGCCCGTCCAGGGTCTCGGAACGACCGGCGGCTTCAAGCTGCAGCTCGAGGACAAGAACGGCCTCGGTTACCAGGCGCTCGACGAGGCGACCAAGGCCTTCCTCGCCAAGGCCTACCAGGCACCGGAGCTGGCCGGTCTCTATTCGAGCTACCAGATCAACGTGCCGCAGCTCTATGCCGACCTTGACCGCGTGAAGGCACGCCAGCTCGGCGTGGCCGTCACCGACGTCTTCGAGACGCTGCAGATCTACCTCGGCTCGCTCTACGTCAACGACTTCAACGCCTTCGGCCGCACATACAGCGTGCGCGTCCAGGCGGATGCGAACTACCGCAGCCATGCCGACGACATCGGCAAGCTGAAGGTGCGTTCGCAATCCGGCGAGATGATCCCGCTGTCGGCGCTTCTCAAGGTCGAGCAGACGGTCGGCGCCGAACGGGCGATCCGCTACAACGGCTTCCTGTCGGCCGACATCAACGGCGGCCCGGCACCGGGTTTCTCGTCCGGCCAGGCGCAGGAAGCCATCGAACGCATCGCCGCTGAAACCCTGCCTCCGGGCATCGGCTACGAATGGACGGACCTGACCTACCAGCAGATCCTGGCTGGCAACTCCGGCATCCTGGTCTTCCCGCTGGCGCTGTTGCTCGTCTACCTCGTGCTTGCGGCCCAGTATGAGAGCCTGACGCTGCCGATCGCCATCATCCTGATCGTGCCGATGGGCATCATGGCGGCACTCGTCGGTGTCTGGCTGACCGGAGGCGACAACAACGTCTTCACCCAGATCGGTCTGATCGTCTTGGTCGGGCTATCGGCGAAGAATGCCATCCTCATCGTCGAGTTCGCCCGCGAACTGGAACTGTCGGGCAGCACGCCGGTCAAGGCGGCGATCGAAGCGAGCCGGCTGCGTCTGCGCCCGATCCTGATGACCTCGATGGCCTTCATCATGGGCGTGGTGCCGCTTGTCATGTCGACCGGCGCCGGTGCGGAAATGCGCTCGGCCATGGGTATCGCGGTCTTTGCCGGCATGATCGGCGTCACCGCCTTCGGCATCTTCATGACGCCGGTGTTCTACGTGCTGATCCGCAAGCTCGCTGGCGAGCGGCCTCTGAAGCACGCGGGAGCCCATATCGAGGCGCCGCATCTCGCACCCGGAGAATAAGCCCTTCTCCATTCCCTTCGCGATCTTCAGGCGGGCCGGATCCTTCCGGCCCGTTGAAGCTGCGGCGCTGCGCCTCCGCCCAGGCGCGGCGCCGTTCTGCGTTCGACGTCACAGTTCCCGTCTCGCGTGCCCCATCCTGCGTGACAGTTCGCTGGCGATCGGATAAACCAGCAGCCTCCATTCCCAAGGCCCTTCGTGGCCATGCAGACGGCATAACGTTAGATGACCTCCACCGATCCGATCGCCAATCTCGCCACCCTCATTCGTTGCCCCTCAGTCACCCCGGCCGAAGGCGGCGCGCTTGCAGCCCTTGAAGCCATGCTGAAGCCGCTCGGCTTCGCGGTCGACCGCGTGATGGCCAAGGAGGCTGGCACGCCCGACATCGAGAATCTTTATGCGCGGCTTGGAACCGAAGGCCCGCATCTGATGTTTGCCGGGCATACGGACGTCGTTCCCGTCGGCGACGAGGCCGCCTGGAGCCACGGTCCGTTTTCGGCCGACATTTCCGGCGGCGAGATGTATGGCCGCGGCGCCGTCGACATGAAGGGCGGCATCTCCTGCTTCGTCGCGGCAATCGCCCGCCATGTCGAAAAGCATGGCGCCCCGAAGGGCTCGGTCTCCTTCCTCATCACCGGCGACGAAGAGGGACCGGCGATCAACGGCACCACCAAGCTCTTGCAATGGGCGGCCGACAAGGGCGAGCGCTGGGATGCGTGCCTGGTCGGCGAACCGACCAACCCGGAGAGCCTTGGCGACATGATCAAGATCGGCCGGCGCGGCTCGCTGTCCGGCCGCATCACCGTTCATGGCGTGCAGGGGCACGCGGCCTATCCGCACCTTGCCGACAGCCCTGTGCGCGGCATCCTGCAACTGACGCAGGCGCTGATGGACCCGCCCTTCGACAACGGCACCGAGAGCTTCCAGCCGTCCAATCTCGAAGTGACGACGATCGATGTCGGCAACAGTGCCGTCAACGTCATTCCGGCCAAGGCGACGGCCGCCTTCAACATCCGCTTCAACGACACATGGACGGCGGATAGCCTGATGGCCGAGATCATCGCCCGGCTCGACCGTGCCGCGGCAAGCGGTAGCCTGCGTCCGGACCGCGCCCCCGTTCGCTACGAAATCGTCTGGGCCGAGCGCCCGAGCCACGTGTTTCTCACACGCAACAACGCGCTGATCGATTCGCTCTCCGGCGCGGTCGAAGCCGTCACGGGGCGCCAGCCGAAGCTGTCGACGACCGGCGGAACCTCGGATGCGCGCTTCATCAAGGACTATTGCCCGGTGGTCGAGTTCGGCCTCGTCGGCCAGACGATGCACATGGTCGACGAACGGGTCGCCGTCGCCGACCTCGAGACCCTGACCAATATCTATGAAACCTTCATCGCCCGCTGGTTCGGCCATGCCGCTGCTTGATGAGGTGCTTGCCTATATCCGGGGGCTCTGGCTCCTGGCGCAGGGTAACGAAGAAGGCTTCCGCTGGCTCGATTTCAGCGAGAGTGGCCTCTGGCGCTCGTTCACGTCCATGCTCTGGTGCCTGCCGGCGATCGCCGTCACCTGGGCGTCCTGGCGGCTCTACTACCTCTCGGTCATGCCTGATGGCACCACGATCGGCATCGGCTTCATCTTCAAGCTGCTCGTCGTCGATCTCGTCAGCTGGCTCTTGCCGCTGGTGCTGATCGCCGTTCTCTCGCGCCCACTCGGATTTGCCGGAGCGGTGGTACCGATCGTCGTTACCACAAACTGGCTCTCGGTTCCGCTCTCCTACGCCATGGCAGTGCCGGCGGCGATCCGTGTCGTCATTCCCGGGAGCCAGGGGCTGACGAGCTTCATCTGGTTGACGCTGCTCGTCATCAGCGTTGCGGTGCTCTTCCGGCTCTTGCGCATGGTGACCGGCAACCAGACGCTGCTTGCCTCGGCGCTGACGGCGCTGTTCCTGTTGCCGTCGATGATGATCGGCGATCTCTTGCAGCGCTTCTTCGGTCTGATCCCGACAAGCTAGGACTTCGGGATCAGTAGTCCACCTGAAGGAAATAAAGCCCATCGGGCGGCGCCACGGGGCCGCAGGCCTTGCGGTTGCGGGCCTCAAGCGCTGCCTGCAGATCATCCGGCGTCCACTTGCCTTCGCCCGCCAGCTTCAGCGAGCCGGCGAAGGAGCGGATCTGGTTGTGCAGGAAGCTCTGCGCCGTTGCGCGGATCTCTATAACGCCGGCGACAAGCGCGACGTCCAGCCGATCGAGCGTGCGCACCGGGCTCGCCGCCTGGCAATGGGCGGAGCGGAAGGTGGTGAAGTCATGATGGCCGACGAGGCGCTGGGCGCCTGCATGCATGGCTTCATGGTCGAGCGGCTTCGGCACCCACCAGGCGCGCCGGGCTTCAAGCGCCAGCGGCGCGGGCCGCGAGATAATGCGGTAGAGATAGTGGCGGCGCAGCGCCGAGAAGCGCGCGTCGAATTCCTCGGACACTTCCTCGGCCCCGAGGATCGCCACCCGCTCGCCCGCAAGCCCCAGATGGGCATTTAGCGCGTTGCGCAGCGTGTAGGGCTTCCACGGACGCGTGAGATCCGCATGCATGACCTGGCCACTGGCGTGCACACCGGAATCGGTGCGGCCGGCGCCGCGGATCGACACGGTCTCTCCGGTCAGCGACAGGATCGCCTTTTCGATCGCCCCTTGGACGGACTCTCCGTTGTCCTGCCGCTGCCAGCCGACATAGTCCGAGCCGTCATATTCGACGGTCAGCTTGAACCGCGGCATCAGCCGACCCTCGTGCCGGGCGCAACCGGCGTTCCGCGCAGGAAATCGGCCACACCCAACGCCTTGCCGCCGGCGCGCTGCAGGCGGGTGAGCCGAACGGCGCCCTCGGCGCAGGCAATCGCCAGGTTGTCGTCGAGCACCATGCCGGCCTCGGCCTCGCCGGAAGCAGGCTCCGAGTTCAGAACCTTGATGCGTTCCGGCTTGCCAGCGATCTCAAGTTCGAACCAGGCGCCCGGGAATGGCGACAGGCCACGGATATGGTCGTGCACCTCGCGGGCGGGACGGGTGAAATCGATGCGGGTTTCCGTTTTGCTGATCTTCTGGGCGTAGACGACGCCGTCCTCGGCCTGGACCGTCAGCGGCAGATCGCCGGCCTCGAGCTTCGCCATCGCTTCCCGCATCAGACTGGCGCCGACCTGCATCAGGCGATCGTGCAATTCACCCCCGGTCATCGTCTCGCCGATCTGAACCGTCTTGGTGAGGGCGACCGGGCCGGTATCGAGCCCCTTTTCCATCTTCATCACCATCATGCCGGTCTCGTGGTCGCCGGCCATGATCGCGCGCTGGATGGGCGCTGCACCGCGCCAGCGCGGCAGCAGCGAGGCGTGGCCGTTGTAGCAGCCGAGCTTGGTGCCGGTGAGGATGGCCTCAGGCAGAAGCAGGCCATAGGCGACGACGACGGCGACGTCGGCGTCGAAATCACGGAAGGTCTGGCGGTCCGCCTCGTCCTTGAAGTTGACTGGCGTCAGCACCGGAATGCCCAGAAGCTCGGCCGCCTGGTGCACCGGCGATTTCTGCAGATCGAGCCCGCGGCGGCCACCCGGCCGCGGTGGCTGGGTGTAGACGGCGACGATCTGATGACCGGCCTCGGCAAGTGCCGCCAGTGTCGGCACCGAAAATTCCGGTGTGCCCATGAAGATGATGCGAAGCGACAAGGCGGTAACTCCGTCCTTTCAGATCACTTCATGCGGGGAAACGGCGAAATGATCTCATTCTCTAAAAACAGGACAATTCCAGGAAAGCCGTTTCACGCTCTTCCTGGAATGTTCAATGGGTTCCCGCCTTCAAAATTTCGCGTGATCTTCCGCGATTGAAGGCTCAGATCGCCTTTGCGCCGCGCGTCTTGGCAGCCTTGGTGAACTTGCGGATCACCATGTCGCGCTTGAGCTTGGAGATGTGGTCGATGAACAACACGCCGTTCAGGTGGTCGATCTCGTGCTGCAGGCAGGTGGCGAGCAGGCCTTCGGCCTCGATCGTCTGTTCCTTGCCGTCGCGGTCGAGGTGCTTGACGGTGATGACGGCGGGGCGCTCGACCTCGGCGTAGTAGTCCGGGATCGACAGGCAGCCTTCCTCGTAAACCGAATAGGTGTCGGACGAAGCGACGATCTCGGGGTTGATGAAGACAAGCGGCGTCTTCTCGTCGCCCTCTTTCGAAACGTCGAGCACCAGCATGCGCCTGGCGACACCGATCTGGATCGCGGCAAGGCCGATGCCGGGGGCATCGTACATGGTTTCGAGCATGTCATCGGCCAGACGGCGGACGTCCGCGTCGACGGTTTCGATCGGCGTTGAAACCTGGCGAAGCACAGGATCGGGAAGGATGATAAGCGGCTTGATGGTCATGATGCTCCCATAGCCGATCTTTCCATCGACGCGCAAGGAAATTGCCTTGCCACCTGCGGCACCCGCTCGTCCCTCGTCGGGCGTTAACCGCCGCGCACACATGTTCTCGTTTTGATCTACACTTCGCGAGAGAATCTGTTAGGTTTGGCGCATGGAACCCGCGCCCCTTCCCTTCGCCCAGCCGTTGTTTTTCATCGGCACCCTGCCGATTACCCTGGGCCATCTGGCGATTGCCGCCGGCCTTGTGCTGGCTGTTGCCGGCCTGATGGCGCTCTCGCGCCGGCGCAATCCCCGCGACGACGAGCGGCAGGAACAGATGGCAATGCTGCTGGCAGCACAGACGGAGATGCAAGGGCGGGTCGCGGCCATGGCCGAGGTGTTCGGCGCCCGGCAGGCGGAGCTCAACCAGACACTCAGCCAGCGCATCGACGGCATGACCCATCGCATCGGCGCCTCGATCAGCGAGCAGACCAAGGCGACACACGAGAACCTACGCCGGCTGCAGGAGCGCCTCGCGGTCATCGACACGGCCCAGAACAACATCCAGTCGCTCGCCAAAGACATGGCCGGACTTCAGGCGATTCTATCGAACAAGCAGACGCGCGGCGCCTTCGGCCAGTCGCGCATGGAAGCGATTATCGCCGACGGGCTGCCGATGGGTGCCTTCGAATTCCAGGCGACGCTGTCGAACGGGGCGCGGCCCGACTGCACCATCCGCATGCCGAACGGCCAGCCGCCGCTGGTCATCGACGCCAAATTTCCGCTCGAAGCCTGGAACGCGATGCGGGATGCTCCGACCCCGGAGCGGCGCCTGCAGATCGCCCAACTCTTTCGCCGCGACATGGAAACGCACGTGCGCGACATCGCCGGCAAGTATCTGATCCCGGGCGAGACGCAGGACACCGCCTTCCTCTTCGTACCCTCGGAATCGATCTTTGCGGAGATCCACGAGCATTTCGAAGCGATCGTGCAGAAGGCGCATCGCCAGCGGATCGTCATCGTCTCGCCCTCCCTGCTGCTGTTGTCGATCCAGGTGATCCAGGCAATCCTCAAGGATGCGCGCATGCGCGAGCAGGCGCACCTGATCCAGGGCGAAGTCGCGCGGCTGATGGAGGATCTCGGCCGTCTCGACGAGCGCGTGCGCAAGCTGCAGGGCCATTTCGCCATGAGCCAGAAGGATGTCGAGGACATCCTCGTTTCCTCCAGCAAGCTCACCCGCCGCGGGGCCAAGATCGAGGCCCTAGAGCTGCAAGCGGAAGGCGGCACACGGGACGCGGACGAACCACGTGCCGCGGTCGACAATCGGGTCGGGCAATTGCGCCTGCGGGTGGTTGACGAGGACTGAGGCTGTCGGGCACTCTCCGGCCCAATTCGCAAAGCCGACAGGATAGTTTCACATGATTACTGTTTTTGGGTCCATCAACATGGATCTGATCGCCACCACCGCACGCCTTCCGAAGCCCGGCGAAACCGTCGCCGGCACCAGCTTCTCAACCGCCGCCGGCGGCAAGGGCGCAAACCAGGCGCTGGCCGCACGGCGTGCCGGCGCGACGGTGCAGATGGCAGGCGCAGTAGGAAAGGACAGCTTTGCTGACGGCGCGCTCGAGCTGTTGAAGGGTGCGGGCACCGACCTGTCGTTGACCAAGACGGTCAGCGAGCCGACCGGCACCGCCCATATCCTCGTCGGCGGCGACGGCGAAAATGTCATCGTCGTCGTCGCCAGCGCCAATGCGACGGTCGATGAAGCCGATGCGGTGAAGGCCGTCGACGGCATGAAGCCCAGCGATACCTTGATGCTGCAGCTCGAAATTCCGGCCGCCTCGGTCGAGAAGGCGCTCACCGCCGCCAAACAGAAGGGCGTGCGTTCGGTCATCAACATCGCGCCGCTGACACCGGAGGCAGCCCGCCTCGGCCGCCTCGCCGATATCGTCATTGCCAACGAAACCGAATTCGAACTGCTGGCCGGCAAGAGCGGTATCGGGAGTACTGAGCGCGAAGAAGCGATGAAGGCGCTGCACGCGGAGACCGGCCAGACGGTCATCGTCACGCTTGGCGCCGAAGGCGTGGTGGCCGTACATGAAGGCGAGATCCAGCGCGCCAAGGGCCTGAAGATCGAGCCGGTCGATACCGTCGGCGCCGGCGACACCTTCTGCGGATATCTCGCAGCCAGCCTCGATGCCGGCATCGCCTTCCCCGACGCTCTGCGCCGCGCAGCAGTCGCCGGCTCTCTCGCCTGCCTGAAGAGCGGCGCCCAGCCCTCGATCCCGCTTGCTGCGGACGTGGCCTCGCGTCTCTAAATCCTGCGCGAAAAAGCACGCACTTGAGACGGGCGAAGTCGCCCGTCTCATTTTTCCCAGGCCCTGGCCCGCATAGATTTCACCCTCCCGACGGCCGCTTGCGCAATCCGGACAGCCGATGTCGCGGACATAAAACTTTGCGTGCAATTTTATGCAAGCGATGCGTAAAACAGCGTCCGTGTTGGCCCTATCTTAAGAATCTCCAGTCTATTCAGGACCGTGAGAAAACCGGCCGAAGCGCCTGGTCGTCTCCAACATGCCGGTCGGCATCTGACGCTCCATGATGGAGTTCACCCCCATTGCGAAATGCGTCCACCGCAGGTGAAAACCTGCGAACCTCCCAGCACGTGAGGATTTCATGTTCAAGTTCCAAGCCAAATCGCTGGCGACCAAACTGATCGCGGTGACAGGCGGCACGATCGCACTTGTCCTGCTTGCCTCGAATTTCGTTCTCATATCCCAGACCCAGGACCGCGTCGAAACGCTGGTCCTCGAACAGGCTGGCGGCGAAGCCCGCGCGATAGCCTCCGACATTGCCGGCGACATCGGCGAGCTTGCAAGTGCTGCCCGCTCGATGGCGGGCATCCTCGGCCGCGCACACGCCGAAAAGTCGCTGGAGCGCACCGGGGTGATCAACATCCTCAGGGCAAACCTCGAGCAGAACCCGTTCGCCTTCGGCAGCTGGTTCGCGGAAGAACCCAAGGCTTTCGATGGTCGCCAGGAAGACCTCGTCAACAACAAGGAACTGGGCGGTAACGACAAGGGCATCTTCACGCCCTATTGGTCGAAGAGCCGCACCAACGAAATCCAGTACTCCACTTTCGGCGCTGACTATGCGGCCGAGTGGTACAAACTCGCTGCAAAAAGCGGCAAGGGTGCAATCACCCAGCCCTACACCGCGCAGGACACCGACGTTCCGACCGCGATGAGTTCGATCGCCTACCCGGTCATGTCCGGCGGCAAGCTTCTCGGCGTCACCGGCGTCGACATTTCGCTCGCCTCGCTCGGCGATGGCCTCTCGAAGCTGAAGCCCTTCGACACCGGCCGCGTCTACCTGCTGTCGCAGACCGGCAAATGGCTGGTCGCGCCGATCCCGGACCTTCTGCTCAAGGAGTATGACGGCGAAGGCAACGAGGTCGTCAAGAACGCGCTCGCCTCCGGCAAGCCGGGCATCATCTCCAACCTCTCCTATGACGGCAACGAGCCCTTCGACCGTCTCGTCTATCCGTTCACTCTCTCGGGCGTGAACACCAGCTGGGTCGTGCTCGTCGACGTGCCGCGTACCGCGATCAATGCGCCGGTCAAGGATCAGACCTACATGATGATCGTCGGCGGCCTCGTCGTGCTCGGCGCTGTGTTGCTCGGTCTCTATCTCGCGGTTCGTGGTTTCGTGCAGAAGCCGCTGGCAAGCCTCGTCAAGGACGTGAACGACCTCAGCCACGGTGACTACACCAAGGCGATCGCCGGCCAGGATCGTTCCGACGAAACCGGTGAAGTCGCCAAGGCGCTCGAAGGCTTCCGCCATCAGCTTGCCGACACCAAGCGCCTCGAAGGCGAAGCCCGCCATGAGCGCGAACAGGCCGAGCGCGAACGCGGCCGCTCGGAAACCGAGCGTGCAGAATCGAGCGCGCTTCAGCGCGACATCGTCGCCCGCCTCGGCAAGGGTCTCTCGCATCTGTCGTCCGGCGATCTCGCATTCCGCATCACCGACGATTTCCCGGGCGAATACGCGCAGCTCAAGCGTGACTTCAACGCGGCGATGGAAAGCCTCGAAGAGACGATCCGCACCGTCAACCATTCGGTCGTCAACATCGGCAACGGTACCAGCGAAATCAGCAGCGCCGCCAACGACCTGTCGCACCGGACCGAACAGCAGGCTGCAAGCCTGGAAGAGACAGCAGCGGCTCTTGACGAGCTGACCTCGCAGGTCAACGCCAGCGCCGAAAACGCCAAGGTCGCCGCCAAATCGGTGGATGTGGCCAGCAGCGATGCCGGACAGTCGGGCGAAGTGGTGCAGAAGGCGATTGCCGCGATGAAGGGCATCGAGCAGTCCTCGCACGAAGTCAGCCGCATCATCGGCGTCATCGACGAAATCGCCTTCCAGACCAACCTTCTGGCGCTGAACGCCGGTGTCGAAGCAGCGCGTGCAGGTGAGGCCGGCAAGGGTTTTGCCGTCGTCGCCCAGGAAGTGCGCGAACTCGCCCAGCGCTCTGCCAATGCCGCCAAGGAGATCAAGACATTGATCAACACCTCGGCCGGCCAGGTGCGCGAAGGTGTTGATCTCGTCGGCAAGGCCGGTGGCGCGCTCGAAAAGATCGCCGAGCAGGTCGTGCAGATCAACGGCCTCATCCGCCAGATCTCCAGCTCCGCTTCGGAACAGGCCGTCGGCCTGAAGGAGATCAACTCTGCCGTCAACCAGATGGACCAGGTAACCCAGCAGAACGCCGCGATGGTCGAGGAAACGACCGCGGCCGGCATGGCGCTCAACGAAGAAGCCCGAACGCTCAACACGCTCGTGGCCCGCTTCCGGGTCGCGCAGGCGACCGCATCGGCCCAACCGTCCTCGGCGGCTATGCTGCGTGGCACGGCCGAGCGCATGCGCGCGGCCGAACGCCCCGCTCCGGTCCCGGCCCCCGCCCGCGAGGCGCGGCCCGCTCCGGCGGCGAACCCATCGCGAAGCAATTACTCGGCTTCGACGCAGCGGGTGCTGACCCAGACCTCCGGCGCCAACGCGCTTGCCCAGGACAACTGGGAAGAGTTCTGATCAACGGAACGACAAAAGAAAACGGCGCCTCTCGGGGCGCCGTTTTTGTTTGGACTACGATGATTGAGCCGAGGCTCAGATGCGAGCCAGCCGCTCGGTCAAAAGGTCGAAGAAGCCCTGGTCGTCGACGAAGCGCATGACCTTGGCGTTGTGCGGCCGGCCGGTGACCTGCCACCAGTCGACGACGGTCATGCCGGCCGTCAGCTCCGACTTGGTCTCGATCTCGACGTTGCAATCGCGGCCGGTGAAAAGCTCGGGGCGCAACAGATAGGCAATGACCGTCGGATCGTGCAGCGGGCCGCCATCGGTGCCGTACTTCTCGATATCGAAGCGCTCGAAGAATTCGAGCATCTCGGCCATGGCGATCGCCGGGCGGCTGCCGATGTCGCGGATCTTCTGGACGCGCGCCTTGTGGGTCAGCACCCGGTGGGTGACATCGAGCGGCATCATCACGATCGGAATGCCCGAACGGAAGACGATGTCGGCTGCCTCGGGATCGACGTAGACGTTGAATTCGGCGGCGGGCGTGATGTTGCCGCCTTCGAAGAAGCCGCCACCCATCATCACCAGTTCCTTGACCCGCTGCGCAATGTCAGGCGCCTTCTGCAGGGCCAGCGCGATGTTGGTGAGCGGGCCGAGCGTGCAGAGCGTCACGGTGCCCTCTGGCTCCTTTCGCAACGTCTCGACGATGAAGTCGACCGCATGCTGCTCCTCGAGCTTCATTGTCGGCTCGGTAAGCTCTGGGCCGTCGAGGCCGGTCTTGCCGTGCACGTGCTCGGCGGTCACCAGCGGGCGAGCAATCGGCTTGTCGGCGCCCGAGAACACCCGAACCTTCGGCCGGTCGCAGAGCTCGCACAGGATGCGCGCATTGCGGGCCGTCAGTGCCAGCGGCACGTTGCCGGCGACCGCGGTGATGCCGAGCAGGTCGATCTCTTCCGGACTGCCGAAGGCGAGCATGATGGCGGCGGCATCGTCCTGCCCGGGGTCGGTGTCTATGATTATCTTTCTCGGCACGGGCACTTTCTCGTCCTCCCTGGACCACGTTGTTCGGCGCGATCGATACGTTGCATTGGGCCGGACGGGAGTAAACGCCCTGGCGTTCCTTTGTCCCATTCCCGGATTCTGCGAGAGCGGACTATGATTTGCGTGCACGCCGGAGGCAAGCGGCTTGCACTCATTGCGCACAGCTACCATATTGCGGAAAGGATGCTGCAAGGCAGGTCCGAACAACGGTCGCTTGATCTCGCAAGGACTTGAAGAATGAGCCGTATTACCCCTTTTACGAGCCCGCTTCTGCTGGGTTTCGATACGATGGAAAAGACCCTTGAGCGGATCGCCAAGGGCAACGACGGATACCCGCCCTACAACATAGAACGCGTTCGCGGCGATGCCTCGACCGACGAACCGGAACGGTTGCGCATCACGCTCGCCGTGGCAGGCTTTTCCGAAGAAGACCTCGAAGTCACCACCGAAGAGAACCAGCTCGTCATCCGCGGCCGGCAGATCGACAACGGCGACCGCGATTACCTGCACCGCGGCATTGCGGCACGCCAGTTTCAACGCACTTTCGTGCTCGCCGACGGCATGAAGGTTCTGGGCGCGGAACTGCGCAACGGCCTGCTCTCCGTCGACCTCGTTCGTCCCGAACCGGTTCGTATGGTAAAGAAAATTAACATTTCAGTCCCAGAGTAGGATAACCGGCGGGATTCTCCCCTCACCGGCGACCACGGAGTGTCACCATGGGACTGAAAGACATCAGCTCGTCGCTGTCGAAGAACGACCTCGCACATCTCGGCGAAGGCGAAATCGGCTACATCCGGAAAATGCGCTCGGAAGAAGTCTCGCGCTGCTTCCCGGAAGCGCCGGAGATGGGACCGGGTATCGATCTCTGGGCGCTCTTCGGTGCCGACGGTACGCCGATCCTTCTGACAGACAACCGTTCCAGCACCTTCTTCAAGGCGGCCGAGGACGATCTGAAGACGGTCACCCTGCACTGACAGGCTGCCGTCGGTGGAGACGGCAATCGGACGCTTGAATGGAAGCCGTCGCTCTCGAGAGCGACGCAAGCGCGAGCGGAAAACCGCTCCGCACTTTTCCTGGAATTGATCTTCCAGTCCGCAATTCCGGACGGAAAACCGCTTCGCACTTTTCCTGGAATTGATCTGCTAGTCCGCAATTCCGGACGGAAAACCGCTTCGCACTTTTCCTGGAATTCTTCCAGTCCGCAATTCCGGACAGAAAACCGCTTCGCACTTTTCCTGGAATTGATCTTCCAGTCCGCAATTCCGGACGGAAAACCGCTTCGCACTTTTCCTGGAATTGCTTTAGACGCGCCGGAAGGTGAGATAGGCGGAGCTTCGCCCTTCCCTGCGTGCCTTGGCCTCGTAGCGCGTGCTCGGCCATCCCTCATAGGGCGTCAGCCAATCGGAAGCCGTCTCTGCCGTCCACTCGAAGGCTGCGTGATCGCGGCAGTGCAACAGCGTCCAGTTGACATAGGTATCGATATCCGAGGCGAAGCAGAACACGCCGCCGGGCTTCAGCACGCGGGCGAAGCGATCGAGATTGACCTTGGAGACGAAACGGCGCTTCCAGTGTTTGCGCTTCGGCCACGGGTCCGGATAGAGCAGGTCGATCTGGTCGATCGACGCGGCCGGCAGCCAATCGAGGACCTGGGTGGCATCGTCGTCATAGAGCCTGACGTTGCTGACGCCGCGCTCCTCGATATGACCGACGAGCTTGGCCATAGAATTGACGAAGGGTTCGACGCCGATGAAGCCGGTCGACGGCGCTTCGGCCGCACGGTGGATCAGGTGCTCGCCGCCGCCGAAACCGATTTCGAGGCGCATGCGGTCCACGCCCTGCGGATAGAGGGTCTTCAGGTCCGCCGGAGGCGGGCTCGAAAGGTCGAGCTTCAGGGTCGGCAACACGGTTTCCAGATGCGCCGCCTGCCGCTCGCGCAACGGCTTGCCCTTGCGGCGGCCGAAAAAGGCCTCGGTTGCTCTGGCGCGGCGCGGTTCGGTCATGTCGTCTTTCCCTTGGTCATACCGATCTGGATCAGGCCAACCCAAAATCAAAATGAACGAAGCGGGCGCTCCTTGTCGGAGCGCCCGCCTTGATTTTCGCAAACGCCTGATAGCAGGACGTTGCGCTATCTTCAATGCGCGGCGTCACGCCGCGCCCCATCGCCTGTTAGGCGGCAGCGCGGCCGTTGACGGCGCCGCTCTGCTCGATCGCAGCCTTCAGCGGCTTCACGAGGTCGAGCTTCTCCCAGGAGAAGGAACCGTCGCGGCCAGCCTTGCGGCCGAAGTGGCCATAGGCAGACGTCTTGGCATAGATCGGCTTGTTGAGGTCGAGATGACGGCGGATGCCGGTCGGCGACAGGTCCATCGTCTTGCGGATCGCATCCTCGACCTGGTCTTCCGAAACCTTGCCGGTGCCGTGCAGGTCGACATAGATCGACAGCGGCTGGGCGACGCCGATGGCGTAGGACAGCTGGATCGTGCAACGGTCGGACAGGCCGGCGGCAACGACGTTCTTTGCCAGGTAACGGGCAGCATAGGCGGCCGAACGGTCGACCTTGGTCGTGTCCTTGCCCGAGAAGGCGCCGCCGCCGTGCGGTGCGGCACCGCCATAGGTGTCGACGATGATCTTGCGGCCGGTGAGGCCAGCATCGCCATCCGGGCCGCCGATGACGAACTTGCCGGTCGGGTTGATGTACCAGGTGCAGTCGTCGGCGATCTTCAGATCGTCGAGGGCTTCGCGGATATAGGGCTCGACAACCGAGCGAACCTTGACCGAATCCCAGGTGTCATCGAGGTGCTGCGTCGACAGAACGATCGAGGTGACTTCCGCCGGCTTGCCGTCGACGTAGCGTACGGTGACCTGGCTCTTGGCGTCAGGGCCGAGCTTGGCGACTTCGCCCTCGCCCTTCTTGCGGGCAGCGGCGAGCAGGTTGAGGATGCGGTGCGAATAGTAGATCGGCGCCGGCATCAGCTCGGCGGTCTCGCGGCAGGCGTAGCCGAACATGATGCCCTGGTCGCCGGCACCTTCTTCGCCCTGCTTGTCGGCAGCGCTGTCGACGCCCTGAGCGATGTGAGCGGACTGGAAGTGCAGGAGCACGTCGATCTTCGCGGTCTTCCAGTGGAAGCCGTCCTGCTCATAGCCGATCTCGCGGATCGCCTTGCGGGCGGCGGACTTGAACTTCGAGGGGTTGATGACGTCGTTGCCGTCCTTGTCCTTCTTGAGAAGGCTCGGCGGCAGGCGCACTTCGCCGGCAATCACGACACGGTTGGTGGTCGCCAGCGTCTCGCAGGCGATACGCACGCCCCAGGGATCGACACCGGTCTTGGCCGCTTCGCGGTAGACCAGGTCCACGATCTCGTCGGAGATACGGTCACACACCTTGTCCGGATGACCTTCGGCTACGGATTCACTCGTGAACAGGTAGTTTGCACGCATGCGGGAAGTCCCCTCAATGAAGAAAAAGCGCTGGCACGGTGTTAGTGGTTTTGCGACCGAAAAACAAGCACACAACGACATAAATATATCTTTATATCGCCATTGCGGCCAATCACTTTGGTGCACCGGAGGGAAAGGTGCGCAAGAAAAAAGCGGCACAAATGGCCGCTTTGTTTTTCAAGTCCCGACGGGGAACGTTGGAACTATTCGCTTTCTGCTTCCGCAGCGAGTGCCTTGACGAGATCGACGAGCCGACGGCGAACCTTCGGGTCGGTGATCTTGACGAAAGCGCGGTTGAGCTGCAGCCCCTCGGAGGACGACAGGAAATCGACGACGTAGTTCGAGCTGGAAGCTTCTGCCATGCCGGACTGACCGGCAGCGTTATCGCCCGGGGCATCTTCGAAGAAGAAGGAAACCGGAACGTTCAGGATGCCTGAAATGTTCTGCAACCGGCTGGCGCCGACGCGGTTCGTGCCCTTCTCGTACTTCTGGATCTGCTGGAAAGTGATCCCCAGACTTTCGCCGAGCTTCTCTTGGCTCATGCCAAGCATCGTACGGCGAAGACGAATCCGACTTCCGACATGAATGTCGATCGGGTTCGGCTTCTTCTTGTTTTCGATCATATCTGCGTTCCCAAACACGCTGTTTCGTTTATCCATCGCCCAGCATGAGACCTACGCTCACCGAAGCGACCGCCAGGGTGATAAGGACAGAGCCAGCACAACAAGGACGATGGTGCGGACCACTATGCAATTTTAGGGGTTTTAGGTCAATTCTTCCTAATATTAAAACCAACACGCGAAAACACTGCAACCAGAAGGAGGAAGATCGCACCCAGCCAGAAAACGCGGCTTCGCATAGCGTCGTCCAACGGGGTAGGCATCCTTCCCGGCAGAAGTGTGTCGACCACTCCCCTATAATTGTAGGATAATCCTACCATTAAAACCCCACGTGCATCAACAATTGCTGATATACCGCTGTTTGCCGCTCGGACAAGGGGGGTGCCGGTTTCAACGGCCCTTAATTGTGCCTGATGGAAATGCTGGCGCGGGCCTGGCGTATCTCCGAACCAGGCGTCGTTGGTAACATTGAGAAGCACATCGGCCCGGCGCGCGGCCCCATCGATCTCGTCCGGGAAGATCGCCTCGTAGCAAACGAGCGGATAGAGCGTGCGGCCGCTGGGCAGCGTCAGCAACGAACGGTTCTTGGCCGCTGTGAAGCCACCGGGCATCGACGCGGCGACCGAACTCAGGCCCCAGGAAGACAACAGATCCTCGAAGGGAAGATATTCGCCGAAAGGCACCAGATGCACCTTGTCGGCAGCGCCGATGATCTGGCCCCGACCGTCGATCATGTAGATCGAGTTGTAGTAGCGGGGCGGCAGACCGGCGCCGGCATCCTCTACGCGCACCGCGCCGGCAATCAGGATCTGGTCGTCATCAAGCACCTCGGCGATACGCGCCAGTGCGTCCGGATTGTCGGTGAGGATGAAAGGGATCGACGTCTCGGGCCAGACGACGATATCCGGCCGCTTGCCGTCTTTCTCCGGAGCCACGGCAGTCAAAGCCAGATGCTCCTCGAACACCGCGGCACGCTCGCCGTCATCGAGCTTCTTTGCCTGGTCGATCACCGGCTGGACGAGGCGCACGGTCAGCGGCGGCTCGGGCGAGGCCGGCGCCGGCTGCGCCAGGCGATAGAAGCCGAAGCCCACATGGCCGGCAAAAAGCACGACGGCGATCGTGAGCCCGATCCGGCTCCCGCGGCCCGTCGCGATCAGGGCGGGAGCGGCAAAGACGAAGACGGCGAGCATGTTGACGGTCGCGAGATTGATGACGCTTGCCGACTGCATCATCAGCGGCATCGGCATGGCCGCATAGCCGATCGCATTCCAGGGAAAGCCGGTAAAGAGGAAGCTGCGCAACCATTCGGCAAGCCCGAAGCCCAGGGCGAGTGCGGCGATGCGCCCGACGCCGTCGGACCAGAAAAGGCGGGCGATCAGCGTCGCCAGCGCATAGAACAGCGCGAGAAAGGCCGGCAGGCCCACGACGGCGAGCGGCAGCGCCCAGGCGAACTCGTCGGCCTCGACGAGCAGCGCATTGCCGAGCCACCAGAGACCACCGAGGAAGTAACCGAAGCCGAACCACCAGCCGACAACCGCAGCCGGCCAGAGCCGGCGGATGAAGCCACCGTCCGGACTTCCGGTCGCACCGTCGAGCAGCCAGACGAGAATCGGGAAAGCGACGAAAGCAAAGGCGAAGATGCCGAAGGGCGGCTGGGCCAGAACCGCGAGCAGCCCCGCGAAGAAAGCAAGCAAAGCCCGGGGGAACCCGGAAAGTAGCATCACCCTGCCAGCCAATCTTGCCATACAGCCTCCAGTCGATCCCGCAGCCTGCCACGGCGAAGGAGCGAAACAACACCCGAATCAATCGGGGCCAGTCTTCCAAAAAACCGGCTGCTTGTCCCCTTTCGGGGCTGGATTAGGGGGCGAGACGACGGTTCCGGCCCTTGGTCGGTGTTTACGACACAGCCTCGGGAGACGTCAAAGGGGGGGGGGGACTTCCCGCGCGCGCAGAAACGCGCGGGAACCGGACAATTACTGTTCGTCGGCCGCTGCCTCGGGGGCGGCTGCACCGTTGGCGCGATTGAGCGCACCGGCCTCCGCAATCGTCTCGCCTTCCGGTCGCAGGACGCGGCGGCGGGCGGGCGGGCGCTTGCGCATGATGCGGACGCGCTTCACGCGGCGCGGGTCGGCGTCGAGGATCTGGAACTCGAAGCCCGGGATCGCCTGAACGACCTCGCCGCGTACGGGAATGCGGCCCAGTGAAGCGAAGATCAGGCCGCCGAGGGTGTCGACGTCTTCGAGCTGTTCGCGCACGTCGAAGTCGGGACCGATCGCCGCGGCGATCTCTTCCAGCTCGACACGAGCGTCGGCGATAAAGACATCGTCCGAAGTGCGCGCGAACATGACTTCGTCATCGTCGTGCTCATCCTCGATGTCGCCGACGACCATCTCGACGATGTCTTCGAGCGAGACGAGGCCATCGGTTCCGCCATATTCGTCGATGACAAGCGCCATCTGGATACGGGCCGCCTGCATGCGCTGCATCAAGTCGGAGGCCAGCATAGAGGGCGGCACGAAGAGAAGCTGGCGGACGATGCCCGCCTCTTCCAACGACTTGCCGAGATCGACACGTGAAAGGTCGAAACTTGCCTTGGGCGAGCGCGGCGTCTTTTCGGACGCAGCCGTCGTCGACGCCTGGGCCTTGCCGTTACGCCGGCGATTGCGGGCCTGTTTGGTGACGTAGGACAGCAGGTCGCGAATGTGGACCATGCCGCGAGGGTCATCGAGCCCGTCGCTATAGACCGGCATGCGCGAGCGGCCGGATTCCTCGAAGATCACCATCAGCTCGCCGATGGTGATGCTCTGGTCGACCGCCTCGATGTCGGCGCGCGGGACCATGACGTCCTCGACCCGGACCTCGCGGAAACGCAGGATGT
Organism: Ensifer sp. EB106-05-01-XG146; assembly: GCF_058791875.1. Lineage (NCBI taxonomy): Bacteria > Pseudomonadati > Pseudomonadota > Alphaproteobacteria > Hyphomicrobiales > Rhizobiaceae > Ensifer > Ensifer sp. EB106-05-01-XG146. The sequence continues at coordinate 48,031 of NZ_JBYTDX010000001.1, read as the reverse complement.
TGTTGAGCATCGCCCGTTCGCCGGGCGAAAAGACCGTGTTGCTGTCGGCATCGGTCTGCAGCGCGTCAGCAAGATCCTCGCGCAGGCTCGATGGACTTGCGCCGCGCAAAAGGCGCGCGGCCCGGCTCCAGAAGGTGGAAGTGGATTTCGTGCCCTCGTGTCGAGTGGCGGTGCTACTACTGCCCGCCTCCGCCTCTCCGGAGGCATCTGCCTCCTCGGTCGCCAGCGCGACAGGCTGTGTTTTATAATCGCTCATCGGTCCAAACTGTTAATCCGGGGTACGATCCCCGTAGGGGTCAGATAAGCCAAGACGCGCCAAAATGCGAGTCTCCAGGCTTTCCATTCTTTCGGCTTCATCATCTTCCATATGATCATAGCCGAAAAGATGCAGGAATCCATGCACGAGAAGATGCGTCAGATGCTGATCGAAGGACTTCTCGAGCTCCACCGCCTCGCGCTCAAGGGTTTCGCGGGCAACGATGATGTCGCCGAGCATCGGTCCGGGCATCGATCCGGGCGTCACGGGAAAGGCCGGGAAGGACAGAACGTTGGTCGGCTTGTCCTGGTTGCGCCACTCGGCGTTTATCGCGCGCATGGAGGCATCGTCGGTGAAGACGAGCGAGAGCTCCGGCGGCATCTTCGGCAACGGCTGCTTTTCTTCGCTTGCGAGAAAGGCTGCCGCCGCTTCGAGCACGGGCGACGAGAAGGCGAGCAACGCCTCTTCGTCCGGCCAGTTGCCCTCTTCCACGCTGATCTGGATATCCAAAGCCGTCATGATCGCAGCGACCGCCTGTCAGCGGTCGCCCTGCTCGCTTTCGTCGTGCACGGCCGTATGGGATTCGTAGGCCTTGACGATGCGCGCCACCATCGGATGGCGAACGACATCGACATCCTTGAAGCGGACGACCGAGACGCCCTCGACCCCTCTCAGGATCTGCAGGGCCTCGACCAGGCCCGATTTAACGCCGCGCGGCAGGTCCACCTGGCTCGGATCGCCGGTGACGATCATCCGGCCGTTTTCGCCAAGACGGGTCAGGAACATCTTCATCTGCATCGATGTGGTGTTCTGTGCCTCGTCGAGGATGACGGCAGCATTGGCGAGCGTACGGCCGCGCATGAAGGCGAGCGGCGCGATTTCAATGACCCCGGCGGTGATCGCGCGTTCGACCTTGTCGCCCGGCATCATGTCATAGAGCGCGTCGTAGAGCGGCCGAAGATAGGGATCGACCTTCTCCTTCATGTCGCCCGGCAGGAAGCCCAGGCGCTCGCCCGCCTCGACGGCAGGGCGAGAGAGCACGATACGATCGACGGCGCCGCGCTCAAGCAGCTGTGCGGCGTGGGCGACGGCAAGATAGGTCTTGCCGGTACCCGCGGGGCCTACGCCGAAGACGAGCTCGGACCGCTCGAGCGCTCGGATATAGGCATCCTGCGTTGGCGTGCGCGCGGCGATCGTCTTCTTGCGCGTTGAAATCTGCGCCATTGTCAATTTGGCTTTACGCTCCATGGTCGGCAATTGTAGCTGATCGTCGGCGGCAACCGCCATACGGATCGCACCCTCGACATCAGACGTATCGATCGACGCGCCGCCCTGCAACCGCCCGTAGAGATAATCGAGAGCACGGCGGGCCTGGTTGGTGGCGACGACGTCACCCGAGATCGCGACGGAATTGCCGCGCGGCCGAGCGTCGATGCGCAGGCGCTCTTCGAGAAGCTTCAAGTTCTGATCGAACTGGCCGAAGAGCTCGCTGGCGAACCGATTGTTCTCGAAGGTCAGCACGAAGTGATTGGCGTCTGTCGCAGTTGTTTTCGACTGGCGCGTGGATGAAGAGATCAATTCGTGTCCGTTCAAGCGGTTCAGGCTCCTTGTTTTCGGTCCTTACCCGATCATCTCTGCAAACAGGCTGTTCGGCCCGGCCTTGATGATTCGCACCTTGATAATGTCACCGATTTGCGATGCTTTTGCATCAACATTCACCGGCTGCAGCCACGGCGAACGCCCGACGAGCTGGCCGGGCATGCGCCCTTCCTTCTCCAAAAGCAGGTCGATTTCGCGGCCGACGCAGGACTCGGCAAAGGCGCGCTGCTGGGAAAACAGCAAAGCCTGCAATTTTTCCAAGCGCTTGGCTTTCACGTCCTCGGGAACCTGGTCGCCGAGCTCGGCGCCCGGCGTGCCGGGACGGGTCGAATATTTGAATGAAAATGCCTGTGCATAACCCACGGCCTCGACGAGGCGCATGGTGTCCTCGAAGTCTTCATCGGTCTCGCCGGGGAAGCCGACGATGAAATCGCCCGACAATGCGAGGTCCGGCTGGACGGCGCGGATGCGCGCGATCAGCGCCAGATATTCCGCCGCCGTATGCCTGCGGTTCATCGCCTTCAGGATACGGTCGGAGCCGGACTGCACCGGCAAGTGCAGGTAGGGCATCAGCTTTACCATCGAGCGATGCGCCTCGATCAGGCTGTCGTCCATGTCGCGCGGGTGGCTGGTGGTGTAACGCAGCCGGGCAAGACCCCCGATCTCGCCAAGACGCGAAAGCAGGTCGCCAAGGCCCCATTCGCGGCCATCGGGCCCGACGCCGTGCCAGGCGTTGACGTTCTGACCGAGCAGGGTGATCTCGCGCACGCCGCCCTCGACCAGCTTTTCCGCCTCCGAGACGATCTGGGCGACGGGGCGGGAAACCTCGGAGCCGCGCGTGTAGGGCACGACACAGAAGGTGCAGAACTTGTCGCAGCCTTCCTGAACCGTCAGGAACGCGGTAACGCCGCGCATGCGGGTCTTTGCCTTGTCGGGTGCCGGCAGGTGTTCGAACTTGTCTTCGACGGCATACTCCGTCTGCACGACACGCTCGCCGCTGCGGGCGCGCTTCAGCGCCTCGGGCAGCCGGTGATAGGTGGTCGGGCCGATCACCAGGTCGACGGCCGGTGCGCGCCGCAGGATCTCGTTGCCTTCGGCCTGCGCGACGCAACCGGCAACGCCGATCACCATCTCGCGGCCTTCCTTGGCCCTTTCCTTCTTCAGATCGCGCAGGCGGCCGAGTTCGGAATACACCTTCTCTGCCGCCTTCTCGCGAATGTGACAGGTGTTGAGCAGGACGAAGTCTGCGTCTTCCAGCACATCGGTCGAGACGTAGCCGTCGCGCGACAGGGCGTCCGTCATGCGGTCGGAATCGTAGACGTTCATCTGGCAGCCGTAGGTCTTGACGAAGACCTTGCGGGCCGGGGCGCGCTCGTCGCCCGTGGCGGGCGTCGTCGACAGAAGGGCGGTTTCCTGGGTCATGCCGGGTTCTTTAGTGCAAAGCGGTCGGAAGTTGAAGTATTTTCGGCGCAGCGGTCCTTGCCCGGGGCGTTTCAAGCCCGCCCGCGCAGACGATCCGACAGCATGCTGCGGATGCGCTGCTCGACCGTACGGCTCACCTCCTTGCGATTGGTATGGCGGTCGTAATCGATGGCCTCACCAAAATCGACGTCCACTTCGATCGCGCCCTCACGCAGGATGCCGAGCAAATGCGGCACCAGTTCGGTGTCGCCCGGCCAGGCGGCGATCGGCCGGTTGAAGCGGCCCATCGGCATGCCATGGATACCGGTATAGGAGATCGCGACCGGCTGCACATGCACGAGACCGGTCGGCGAATGCGGCACGGCGGAAGCGGCCGCACCGAAAAGCGAGGTCTTGATCTCCAGCAGACGGTTGCCGTCGGAGGTCGTTCCCTCGGGAAAGAGCACGACGATTTCACCGGCCGCCATGCGCTCGCCGATTTCGCTCACCTGCTTGCCGGTCGAGCGCTTCTGCTCGCGCTCGACGAAGATCGACGCCTGCAGCCGGGCAAGCACGCCGAAGAACGGCCAGCCCTTCACCTCGGACTTGGCGACGAAGACGACGTCGGCAACCGAGGAGAGCACCAGAATGTCCTTCCAGGAGGCGTGGTTGGCGCAGATCAAAAGCGGCCAGCGGCGATCCGCCATGCCGTGGACGCGCACCTTTATGCCGAGAAGATAACAGGCGAGCCGGTGCCAATATCGCGGCAGACGGCGCCGGGGTTTCAGATCGAGCCAGAGGCAGACGACCTGAATCGGCATCAGCACGAGCGAAACCAGCGCCAGAAGCGCTGCGAAGATCGCGATCCGTAGCCAATTGACCATCCGGGAAGAGTTTTCCTGCGCGAGACCTTGAGAATCGCGATGATCTGGAGCCGAACCGCGGCGCGATCATCGTGACCTGTTCTAATAGGGTAATGCCGGATGCGGGCGGAAGACCGCCTTGGCCTTCCTCATCCTGCCCCTGTCCGTGTCGGGACTAGCGAAGATCGAGGCGCATGACAAGCGCGGCGGTCCGCTGGCCGGCCTTGTCCTGGTAATAGGCGCGGCGTTCGCCGACCTTGTTGAAGCCGAGCTTACGGTAAAGCCCGATTGCGGGCTGGTTGGTCTCGTCGACTTCGAGGAACAGGGCCTCGGAGCCCTTGACCAGCGCCTCGCGCATCGCCGCCTGCATCAACCGCCAGCCGAGACCGGAGCGCGCATAACGCGGCTCGACGCCGATCGTCAGGATTTCCGCCTCGCCGGCAACGGCACGCGACAGGACAAACCCACCGAAGGCCGGGCGAAAGCTGCCATTGGTCTGCCGGGCGACAAAGCCGAACACCGTCTCCTGCACCAGAAGCGCATGGATTTCGCCATCGCTCCACGGGGACGCGAAACGCTGACGGTGCAGCGCCGCCGCGGCAATCAGGTCCGCTTCCTCCAAGGGGAAGATGTCGAACTCGGTGCGGCGGGTGAAGTAATCGGTGAAGCTCATCTCGGTCTATGCTCGGGCAATCGCGAAGCCCGCCTGCGGCTTGGCGTCGGGGCCTCGGAGATATAACGGACGCGGCTTGGCCGAGGCTGGATCGGCAGCGGCACCAAGTTTGGCGACGGCGGCGACATCGATGAGTTCTGAAGGCTTGAGCGGTAGATCGGCAGCGACGAGATGCGCGCCGGAGCCGCCTATGACGCCGTCGAAACCGGCAAATCGTTCGCGCGCACTTCCGACGGAGAGTGCTTCGGGCTCACCCGTGGCGCTACCGGTCGCATCGAAAGCCTGGAGATAGACCTCGTCCCGCTTGGCGTCGATGGCGACAAGGACGGGCTTTCCGGCGGCCGTCCGGCGCAGCCCCTCGGCCACGACCGCAAGTGTCGAGACGCCGACGGCGGGTTTGCCGAGCGCAAGCGCCAGGCCGCGAGCGGCCGCTACGCCGACGCGAATGCCGGTGAAGGATCCCGGGCCGACAGTGACGGCGATGCGGTCGATAGCGTCAAGCGACCGGCCGGACGCAGCCAATGCCTCGTCGACGAACTCCATCAGCCGCTCGGCGTGTCCCTTGCCGAGATCGGCCCCGGAACGCCCGAGCACGGCTTCCGTTTCGCTGTCATAGACGGCAACGGAGCAACCGGAACCGGACGTGTCGAGCGCAAGTACAATCATTTCAACGCAGGATCTTTCAGACGCCACAAGCCGCAAAGCCGATCGGGCTTTGCGGCAAAATCGATACGCGAAACCGGCGCGCCGGACAGGCGCGCGCTATATCAGACGGCCTCGACGGCCTCCACCTCGGGAACGAAGTGGCGCAGCAGGTTCTGCACGCCATGCTTCAGCGTCGCGGTGGACGACGGGCAACCGGAGCAGGCGCCCTTCATGTTGAGGAACACAGTCCCATCCTTGAAGCCGCGGAAGGTGATGTCACCGCCATCCTGGGCGACGGCCGGACGTACGCGGGTTTCCAACAGTTCCTTGATCGTGGCGACGATCGTTTCGTCACCCTCGTCGAAGAACTCGTCTTCCTCGTCGGACTGCTCGGCGCGGCCGCTGCCAGCCATGATCGCCTGGCCCGACATGAAGTGCTCCATGATCGAACCGAGGATCGCCGGCTTCAGGTGCTGCCATTCCTGGCCTTCCTTGCTGACGGTAATGAAATCGTAGCCGAAATAGACGCCGGTGACGCCGGGGATCGAAAACAGCCGTGCCGCGAGCGGCGAGCCGGCGCGTGCTTCTTCCTCGTCGCGGAACTCGGCCGTGCCGTTTTCCAGGACGACCTTGCCCGGCAAAAACTTCAGCGTCGCCGGATTCGGCGTGGCTTCGGTCTGAATGAACATGTCTGTCTCCGTTTCGCCGGAGCGGCATCCGCCCAGCTTTTTAGAATAATTCAAAAGAATATAGGAGCATGGCCGTCTGGTCGCAAGAGCACATAGCGACGCAGGTCAGCTGAGCGCGTCGATCTCCTCATCCGTCAAGGCATCCGGGATGACCGTGACGGGGATCGGAAAGGCCGCGGCCTTGCCGGCAATGGACGACACCAGCGGACCGGGGCCTTCTTTCGCCGAGCCGGCCGCGAGAACCAGAATGGCGATGTCGCGATCTTCTTCGATCGCCGCGTGGATCTGCTCCGTGGCCGTGCCCTCGCGGATGACGACCTCGGGCTCGATGCCGATCCGCTCGCGGACCGATTGGGACACCTTGGCGAGCGTCGCCTCGGCCTCCTCGCGTGCTTCCGCACGCATGATTTCCTCGACCCCCAGCCATTGCTGGAAGTCGCCGTCGGCGATCACATAGAGCAGGACGAGGCCACCATTGGAATTCTTGGCGCGCATGCCCGCATAGTGCACGGCGCGCCCGCATTCCGGGGTATCGTCTATCACCGCCATGAATTTGCGGCGATGTCCTTCAAGTCGAGAGAGTCGGGTCGAGACCATAGGGTGAACAATACATCCCGCGCGAGCCGCCGCAAGGTCTGATTTTTGCGTTTCGGACGAGGACACGGAAAAGTGCCCGAGGCTTTCCGGTCGAGGTTCACTTCGGCTAGCGAAGGCCGACCATGAAAATGAAACAGGGTCCGGGAGTGCCCCGGACCCAATCAATTTACTGCAGGAAGCCTATGATTTCGCGCACTTCGCGCATCGTCTTTTCTGCCCGCGCCCGCGCCCGCTCGCCGCCATCCCTAAGGATCGCGTCGATATGGGCGGTGTCGCCCATCAGGCGGCGCATCTCGGCCGTGATCGGCGAGAGAATCTCGACCGCAAGGTCGACCAGCGCCGGCTTGAAGACCGAGAACTGCTGCCCACCGAATTCGGCGAGCACCTGCTCCTTGGTCTTGTCCGACAGCGCCGCGTAGATACCGACGAGGTTGTCCGCCTCGGGACGGCCCTTCAGACCGTCCACTTCGCTCGGAAGCGCGTCCGGATCGGTCTTGGCCTTGCGGATCTTCTTCGAGATCGTCTCTGCGTCGTCCATCAGGTTGACGCGCGAGAGATCGGAGGGATCCGACTTCGACATCTTCTTGGTGCCGTCACGCAGCGACATGACGCGCGGCGTAGCGCCACCGATCAGCGGCTCGACCGGCGGGAAGTAGGCATGGATCGGCTCTTCGCCGACGACCATGTCGACACCGTAACCAGCGCTGCGAATATGCTCCATGAAGTCGATGTTGAACTTCTGGGCGATATCACGCGTCAGCTCCAGGTGCTGCTTCTGGTCGTCGCCGACGGGAACATGGGTGGCGCGATAGACGAGAATGTCAGCCGCCATCAGGCTCGGATAAGCCAGCAGGCCGAGCGACGCATTCTCGCGGTCCTTGCCGGCCTTGTCCTTGAACTGCGTCATGCGGTTCATCCAGCCGATGCGGGCGACGCAGTTGAAGATCCAGGCGAGTTCCGCGTGCTGCGGCACGGCCGACTGGTTGAAGACAATATGCTTGTTCGGATCGATGCCCGAAGCGATGAAGGCTGCGGCGATCGAGCGGATCTGCCCCTTCAGGTCCTCATGTACGAGCTGCGCGGTGATCGAGTGCAGGTCGACGACGCAATAGATGCAATCGTTGTTTTCCTGCAGCGCCACGAACTTGCGGATCGCGCCGAGATAATTGCCGAGATGGAGATTGCCCGTCGGCTGAACGCCGGAGAATACGAGCGGCTTGAATTCGTTCATGTCGTCCTCAATAGGCTGGTGGAGGGCCCCAGGGCCGGCTGGCCCATGTTGCTAACGGCATGGCTTATGCACGGGTGGCGGGAGGCAATCAAGAGGTCGAGTCCTGTAGGTTCACGCCGCCGGTTGCAAGAGATCCCAATGGTTGCCGAACGGGTCGCTGAACACGGCTACGGTGCCATAGGGCTCATGGCGCGGCGCCTCCAGGAAGACGACGCCTGCGGCCAGCATCGCCGCATGGTCTCGGGCAAAATCGTCGGTGAACAGGAAGAACCCGACCCGACCGCCGGTCTGGTTGCCGACCGCCGCCTGCTGGCGCTCGCCGTCAGCCTTGGCAAGCAGCAGCGCCGTTTCGACGGCCCCCTTGGGACGGACGACGACCCAGCGCTTGGTGGCGTCGAGAACGGTGTCCTCCACGAGATCAAAACCGAGCTTGCCGCAATAGAAGGCGATGCCGGCGTCATAATCCGGCACGACCAGGGCAATGCGTGCGATCGTCTGGCGCATCAGTCACCCGCCTCCGGCGTTGCTGCAGGCTCCGCAGGCGCTTTCGCGCCCCGCTTGATGTTGCGGCGGATCATGCCGAGGCTCGCGCCGCCGAGGCCGAAGGCGAGCCCGAAGTAGATCACCATGGCGACTGCGACCAGGCCCGTCAGCGTCGTTGCCCGCGTCAGCAGGGACGCGGCAGAGGACAGTTCGAAAGCGAACCAGCCGACAGCGTAATACAGCGCCGCCGCCATACCCGCCGCCGCGAGGACGAGACGCGGGATACGGGTCAGAAGCGGGATGTCCCTGCCCCAATGGCCGCGCCAGACAAGCGTTGCGAAAAGCAGCACGGCATTCACCCAGCCGGCAACGATCTCGGCGGTGGCGATGCCGCTCGCGCCAAGCCGTGGAAACAGGGTGAGCGCCAGGGACACGTTCACGACGACGGAAATCGCGGCGAAGATCATCGGCGTGCGCGTGTCCTCGCGCGCGAAAAAGCCGGGAATGAAGGCCTTGATCAGCACGAAAGCCGGCAGGCCGAGGCCGTAAATTGCCAGGATATGACCGACGATGATGGTCGATTCCGGCGAGAACTTGCCGCGCTCGAACAGCAACCGGACGATCGGCTCGGACATGACGAGCAAAGCGGCGGCGGCCGGCAGCGTCAGGAACAGCGTGAACTCGACCGAGCGGTTCTGCAGGTTCGAGGCCTCGTTGACATTGCCCGAACGCAGCGCGCGGGCGAGTTCCGGCAGAAGCACGGTTGCGACGGCAATGCCGACGACGCCGAGCGGAAGCTGATAGATACGGTCGGCATAGACGAGCGACGACACCGCACCTTCCTGGGCAGACGCAATGTTGGTGTTGATCAGGAGGTTGATCTGGGTGATGCCGCCGGTGATCGCCGCCGGCAGCGCCAGTACGAGCAGGCGCTTCACGTTGGCGGTCATCTTCGGGCGACGAAGGCCGATCTTGATGCCGGCATCGCGCACGGCGATCCAGACGATTGCGAGCTGGACGAGACCGGCGGCCATGACGCCCCAGGAAAGGCCGTAGCCGACCGCGATCGGATCCTGGCCCGCATACCAGGCATAGCCGAGCACGCCGATGAGGATGAAATTGAGGAAGACCGGCGCGATCGCCGCCGCGAAATAGCGGTGCAGCGAATTCAGCATGCCCGCCATCATCGCAGCCAGCGACATACAGGCGAGATAGGGGAACATGATCGCCGCAAAGACGATGGTGCTTCCGAGTTTTTCCGGGTCGTCGGCAAAGCCGGGCGCGATCAGGTTGCTGACGATGAAGGGCATCGTCAGTTCCATCGCGATCGTCAGGAACAGCAGCACGGTGAAGAGGACGCCAAAGACCTCCTCGGAGAAACGCCGCGCGCCATCCATGCCGTTCGCCTCGATTTCCCGGGCAAAGAGCGGCACGAAAGCGGAATTGAAGGCGCCCTCGGCAAACAGCCGGCGGAAGGTGTTGGGCAGACGGAAGGCGGTGTTGAAGGCGTCGGCAACCGGGCCGGTGCCAAGCGCTGCCGCCATGAAGGTTTCGCGGATGAAGCCGAACAGGCGGCTTCCGAGTGTCGCGCCGCCGACGGTTGCAAATTTCTTGACCAGACTCATGTTTCGGCTTTTGTCGTTCTGTGAGCGGAGGAAACGCCCGGGGGCGGCGCGATGATGCCCGAGGGCATGCGGTCGCGCGCCTCGTCCCCCTCCCCGGCCATGACGGCCTTGAGGCGGGCGGCAATGTTCATCTGACGGTTTTCACTCGTCACCTTCTGGCCGACGAGATCGGTGACGTAGAAGGTGTCGATCACCTTTTCACCGAAGGTGGTGATGTGGGCCGAGGCGATGTCGAGTGAAAGATCGGACAGCACCGCGGTGATCTCGGACAAGAGGCCCGGACGGTCGAGGCCTTCGACTTCGATCACGGTGAACTTGTTCGACAGCGTGTTGCTGATCGTCACTTCCGGCGTCACCGTGAAAGCCTTGGTGCGCTTCTTCACCTTGGTGCGGCTGGCGATGACTTCCGGCAACCGCTTGCGGCCCGAAAGCACGTCCTCGATCAGCTTGCCGATGCTCGCTGCCCGGCGCATCTCGTCCTCGTCGACAGCGAACTCGCGGTTGACGAGAATGGTATCGAGCGCACGGCCATCCGAGGTCGTGAAGATCTGCGCGTCGACGATGTTTGCGCCGGCGGCCGCACAGGCACCGGCAATCACCGTCAGAAGCCGCGGATGGTCCGGCGAAAGCACGGTGATTTCGGTGATCGCGTGGAACTGGTGGGTGCGCACCATCGTCGCCAGCGCCTTGCCGGCGGCATCCGCCTCGCGAATGAAGCGCGCATGCCGGATCTGGTCCTCCAGCGCCACCGTCAGGAGATAGGGCTGGTAGTGCAGGCGCACGTAATCCTCGCGCTCCTTCTCGGACCAGTCCGTCAAGGCCTCGCCGAGCATGACAGCGGCATGGGCCGCACGCTCCTTGCGCGACAGCTCGGAGAAGCCGCCCGACAACAACAGCTCGGTCTCGTAGTAGAGCGTGCGCAGAAGCTGTCCCTTCCAGCCGTTCCAGACACCCGGGCCGACGGCGCGGATATCGCAGACGGTCAGGACGAGCAGCATCTTCAACCGATCAAGCGACTGTACCCGCTCGGCAAAGTCGACGATCGTCTTGCGGTCGTTGAGGTCGCGGGTCTGGGCGACCATCGACATCAGCAGATGCTCCTCGATCAGCCAAGCGACGAGTTCGGTCTGTTTCGGCGACAGCCCGAAGCGCGGGCAGAGCTTGCGTGCCACCTTGGCGCCGGCGGTCGAGTGATCCTCCGGCCGGCCCTTGGCGATGTCGTGCAGCAGCACGGCGACATAGAGCGCCTCGCGCTCCTCGATCCCCGGCATCAGCTTGGCGACGAGCGGATGGGCCTCCTCCTCGATGCCACCTTCGATGCGCGACAGCACGTCGACGGTGCGCAGCAGATGCTCGTCGACCGTATAGTGATGATACATGTTGAACTGCATCATCGAGACGATCTTGCCGAAATCCGGAATGAAGCGGCCGAGCACGCCGGCTTCGTTCATGCGCCGGAGGATCAGCTCCGGCTTGCGGCGGGACGTGAGGATCGACAGGAAGAGGCGGTTCGCCTCCTCGTTTTCGCGCAGCGCCGGCTTGATCAGGCTCAGCGACCGCGTGACCTGGCGCAGTGCCGCCGGATGGAATTCCAGCCCGTTGATATCGGCGATGTGGAAGAAGCGCAGCAGATTGACCGGATCGCGCTTGAAGACGTCGGGGCTTGCAAGCGCAATGCGACCGCCATCGTCGACGAAATCGAGCGTGCCGGCAATCTTGCGGCTACGATGGGTGAAGCGGCCGATGAGCCCGGAAATGCCGGGCGCGTCCTTGGCCTGCTGGTCTTCGAGTGCTGCGCAGAAGATACGGGTGAGATCGCCGACGTCCTTTGCCACCAGGAAGAAGTGCTTCATGAAGCGTTCGACGGCCGAAAGGCCCGGATGGTCGTGATAGCCGAGTGCCTCGGCGATCTCGCGCTGGATGTCGAAAGAGAGCCGTTCCTCGGATTTTCCGGTGAGGAAATGCATGTGGCAGCGCACCGCCCAGAGGAAGTCCTCGGCCTTCTGGAAGAGCTGGTACTCCTGCCGCGAAAGCACGCCGAGCTTGACGAGGTCGGCGGTGTCCTTCAGCCGGTAGAAGTACTTGGCGATCCAGAACAGCGTGTGCAGGTCGCGAAGCCCGCCCTTGCCTTCCTTGACGTTGGGCTCGACGAGGTAGCGCGTGTCGCCGGCCTTGCGGTGGCGCTCGTCGCGTTCGGCAAGCTTGGCGGCGATGAAATCCGGGCCGGTGTTGCGCACGATCTCATGATCGAAGCGCGTTTCAAGCTCGGCGCACAATGTCTCGGAGCCACAGATATAGCGCGTCTCGAGGATGGCCGTGCGGATCGTCATGTCGGCGCGCGATAGCCGGATGCACTCGTCGATGGTGCGGGTGGCGTGGCCGACCTTGAAGCCCAGATCCCAGAGGATATAGAGCATGAACTCGATCGCCGGCTCGGCCCAGACCGCCTTCTTGACCGGCAGCAGGAAAAGAAGATCGATGTCTGAACCCGGCGCCAGCGTGCCGCGGCCATAGCCGCCGACCGCCGTCACGGCGATCCGGGACGCGGGCGGCGCATTGGCGGCGTCGAAGATCTCGTTCAGCACGAAATCATGCAGCACTGTGATCAGTTGATCCTGCAGCCAGGAAATGCGTTCGGCGCAGAGAATGCCGGCACCATCGGCGTTGAACAGCTCGCGGGCCTTCGCCCGGCCGGCGACATTTGCCTGCTTGAAAGCCGCCAGCAATGCCTGACGCATCGGGTCGCGCTGTTCGGCGTGGGCCGAGGCGATGAAGTCGCATTTTGCCCGGAGCGCTGCGACGTCGAGGATTTCGGGAAAGAAGGTTTCGTGTCTGCCCATGAAGTGCCGAGGGGCGTCCTGTCCGACTGGTTGCGTGGTCGTTCGCTGTCAAGCGCTCCTGCATGATCCTTGCGACCGAGGCCGAATAAAGACCACACAACAATTCGAGCGCCGCGCCCGCAAAAGCGTGCGGCGCTGTATAGCCTTTTTACAGACGGCTTGCACAGGAAAAAGGCGCAGCGCCGCTTAGGCAACGGTTGGCGGGATGCGGGCGGAAAACCGCACGCATTTTCTTCATCCCGCCTTGGCGGCGCTCAGTTCCTTCTTCAGCGCATAGAGCGCATCGAGCGCCTCGCGCGGCGTCATGTCGTCGGGGTTCAGCGCCTTCAGCGCCTCGTCGATCTTGGAGTTTCCGGCGGGCTTCACCTCTTCACGACGGATCGCCACCTGGAACAGCGGCAGATCGTCGATCAGTTGGCTCGCCGGGTTCTTGCGATCGGCGTCCTCGAGCTTGGCGAGCACGTCCTTGGCGCGAGCCACGACCGAGGCCGGCAGGCCAGCGAGACGCGCGACCTGAATGCCATAGGAGCGGTCGGCGGCGCCCGGACCGACCTCATGCAGGAAGATCACATCGCCGTGCCATTCCTTGACGCGCATCGTCGCGTTCGAGAGACGGCCGAGTTTTTCCGAGAGCACGGTCAGTTCATGGAAGTGGGTGGCAAAGAGGCCGCGGCAGCGGTTCGCCTCATGCAGGTGCTCGACTGCCGCCCAGGCGATTGACAGGCCGTCGAAGGTGGCGGTGCCACGACCGATCTCGTCGAGGATCACCAGCGAGCGGTCGGTCGCCTGGTTGAGGATCGCCGCGGTCTCGACCATCTCGACCATGAAGGTCGAGCGACCGCGCGCCAGATCGTCGGAGGCGCCGACGCGGGAGAAGAGCCGGTCGACGATGCCGATATGGGCGCTCGCGGCAGGCACGAAGTTGCCCATCTGCGCCATGATCGCGATCAGCGCGTTCTGGCGCAGGAAGGTCGATTTACCGCCCATGTTGGGACCGGTGAGCAGCCAGATCGCACCGCCCTCTTCGCCCTCGGGCGGAGAGAGATCGCAGCCATTGGCGACGAAGGCATTTGATGCCTGGCGCTTCAGCGCCTGCTCGACCACCGGATGGCGGCCGCCGTCGATGGCAAACATGCGCGAGCGGTCAACGGTGGGGCGGGCATAGGCCTGTTCTTCGGCAAGCACCGCGAGACCGACGGAGACGTCGACGGTCGCAAGAGCCAGTGCCGCCGCCTTCAACGTCTCGGCAGCAGCGACGACTTCTGCCGTCATCCGGTCGAAGGCTTCAAGTTCGATCGACAGCGCCCGGTCGGCGGCGTTGGCGATCTTGCTTTCAAGCTCGGCCAGTTCCGTCGTGGTGAAGCGCATCGCGTTCGCCATCGTTTGGCGATGGATGAAACGGGCGCGACCGGCGTCGGTGTCGGTCATCGAGCCGGCATTGCCCGCCGTCACCTCGATGAAGTAGCCGAGCACGTTGTTGTGCTTGATCTTCAGCGACTTGATGCCGGTCTCTTCGGAATATTGCAGCTGCAGCCCGGCGATCACCCGGCGCGACTGGTCGCGCAGGCCCCGGACCTCATCGAGCTCGGCATTGGCGCCTTCGCAGACGAAACCGCCGTCGCGCTTCAGAAGCGGCAGCTCGTCGCCAAGCGTCGCATCGAGCAGGCCGAGCAGGCCTGCGGGAAGCGCATCGATTGCGGCGCGCGCCTCCTTCAGTTCGTCCGAGAGCGTTCCTGCGGCCATCAGCCGTGAAATGGACGCGGACGCATGCAAGCCGGCCTGAATTGCGCCGAGATCGCGGGGGCCACCACGGCCGAGCGCCAGCCGCGACAGGGCGCGCGGCATATCCGGCGCGCGACGTAGCGCATCGCGCAGGTCGCCGGCAAAGGACGGCTGGTCCGCCAGGATCTCGATGGAATCGAGACGCTCATTGATACGGTCCGGGTCGGTCAGCGGCGACATCAGCCGCTCGGCAAGAAGGCGGGCGCCGCCGCTTGTCACCGTGCGGTCGAGCGCCTTCAGCAGCGTGCCCTCGCGCGCGCCGGACAGCGTCTTCACCAGTTCGAGATTGCCGCGGGTCGCCGGATCGATGAACAAGGTCGAGGCGGCACTTTCGCGCTCCGGCGTGCCGAGTGCCGGGCGTTCGGCAAGCTGGGTCTTCTCGACATAGGAGATCGCCGCGGAAGCGGCTGCGAGTTCCGCACGGGAAAACGTGCCGAAGCCATCAAGCGTCTTGACGCCGAAGTAGCGGCTGATGCGCCCTTCCGCCGTGGCGCTGTCGAACAAGACCGCCGGCTGCGGCACGGCAACGCGGCCGAGCACGTCGAAGACGGGCCTTAGTTCCGGGTCGTGAAACACGGTGTCTGCAAGGATCAGTTCGCGCGGCTCGATACGCAGGATGTCCGCAAGCAGCCGGCTCTCGGCTGTCTCGGCGAGGCGGAAGATGCCGGTCGAAATGTCGATCCAGGCGAGCGCGTAGGCAGGCTCGGACCCGCTCTTGATGCGCGCCAGCGCCATCAGATAGTTGGTCTCGGACGGCGAAAGCAGTTTCTCTTCGGTGATCGTGCCCGGAGTGACCAAGCGCACGACGTCGCGGCGCACCACCGACTTGCTGCCGCGCTTCTTCGCTTCCGCCGGGTCTTCCACCTGCTCGCAGACGGCGACGCGAAAGCCGAGACCGATCAGTTTCTGCAGGTAATCGTCGGCCGCATGTACCGGCACGCCACACATCGGAATTTCCTGACCCATGTGCTGGCCGCGCTTGGTGAGCGTGATGCCGAGCGCGCGCGAGGCTTCGACCGCGTCCTGGAAGAACAGCTCGTAGAAGTCGCCCATGCGGTAGAACAGCAGCGAATCCGGGTTGTTCGCCTTGATCTCGATGAACTGTTCCATCATCGGCGTCGCCGTGGAACGGCTTTCCTCGCTCGCCAATTCGGCTGCGGATAAAACCTCCCCCGCGCGGGTCGAATAGTCTGTCACGAAATTCATGATTGTCCCGAAAAAAGAGATGGCACACTATCGCCAAGGAATTATAGACGACAACCATAAAGAGGCGCGCCGCAAGGCTCGCCCACAGGAGGATTGAGGAAACATGCCGGCCACCGACAAGACCGATCGCACCATGACGAGCGTCACCGCGCAGGAAGCGCTCGATTTTCACTCGCAGGGTCGTCCCGGAAAGCTGGAGATTTCTCCCACCAAGGCGATGGCCACCCAGCGCGACCTGTCGCTTGCCTATTCTCCGGGCGTTGCAGTCCCCGTGAAGGCGATCGCCGAGGACCCCAACACCGCCTATGACTACACGACGCGCGGCAACATGGTGGCCGTGATCTCGAACGGCACGGCCATTCTCGGCCTCGGCAACCTCGGCGCGCTTGCGTCAAAGCCTGTCATGGAAGGCAAGGCCGTGCTGTTCAAGCGCTTTGCCGACGTCGATTCCATCGACCTTGAAGTCGATACCGAAAACGTCGACGAGTTCATCAACTGCGTGCGTTTCCTCGGGCCCTCTTTCGGCGGCATCAATCTTGAAGACATCAAGGCGCCGGACTGTTTCATCATCGAGCAGAAGCTGCGCGAGGTCATGGACATCCCGGTGTTCCACGACGACCAGCACGGCACGGCGATCATCGCCGCAGCAGGCCTCATCAACGCGCTGGCCTTGACCGGCCGCGACTTCAAGACGACGAAGCTCGTCTGCAACGGTGCGGGTGCGGCGGCAATCGCCTGCATCGAGCTCATCAAGTCAATGGGTTTTGCCTCTGACAACATCATCCTCTGCGACACCAAGGGCGTGATCTTCGAAGGCCGCACCGAGGGCATGAACCAGTGGAAGTCGGCGCATGCGGTCAAGACCGACCGCCGCACGCTCGCCGAAGCGCTCGACGGCGCCGACGTGGTCTTCGGCCTCTCGGCCAAGGGCGCCCTTTCGGAAGATATGGTGCGCTCGATGGCGCCGCGGCCGATCATCTTCGCCATGGCCAACCCGGATCCGGAAATCACGCCGGAAGAAGTCGCCCGCATCCGCGACGACGCGATCGTCGCCACCGGCCGTTCTGACTATCCGAACCAGGTCAACAACGTGCTCGGCTTCCCCTATATCTTCCGTGGCGCGCTAGACGTGCGCGCGACGACCATCAACGACGAGATGAAAATCGCAGCGGCTGAAGCGCTGGCGAGCCTTGCCAAGGAAGACGTTCCCGACGATGTCGCCGCAGCCTACCAGGGCAACCGTCCGCGTTTCGGTCCGCAATACATCATCCCGGTCCCCTTCGACCCGCGGCTGATTTCGGCGATCCCGATGGCGGTCGCGAAGGCGGCGATGGAAAGCGGCGTCGCCCGCAAACCGATCACCGACCTCGAAGCCTATGGCCGCCAACTCTCCGCCCGCCGCGACCCGATCGCCTCGACGCTGCAGCGCATCTACGAGCGCGTCCGGCGCCAGCCGAAGCGCATCGTCTTTGCAGAGGGCGAAGAGGTGCAGGTCATGCGTTCTGCAATCGCGTATGCCAACCAGCAGCTTGGCACCGCCATCCTGCTCGGCCGCGAGGAGCGCATGCGCGAGACGGCAGAGCGCGAGGGCATCGACCTCGACCGCCCCGGCATCCAGATCGTCAATGCGCGGCTTTCCAAGCGCGTCGGCGCCTATACGGACTATCTCTATGCCCGCCTGCAGCGGAAGGGCTTCCTGTTCCGCGACGCCCAGCGCCTGATCAACAACGACCGCAACCACTTCGCCGCCTGCATGGTGGCGCTCGGTGATGCCGACGGCATGGTGACGGGCCTGACCCGCAACTATTCGACGGCACTCGAAGACGTGCGTCGCTGCATCGACCCGAAGCCCGGCCACCGCGTCATCGGCGTCTCGATCGCGCTCTGCCGCGGCCGCACGGTGCTCGTCGCCGACACGGCGGTTCACGACATGCCCTCTTCGGAGGAGCTTGCCGATATCGCCGAGGAAGCAGCCGGCCTCGCCAAGCGGCTTGGCTACGTGCCGCGCGTGGCAATGCTTGCCTATTCCACCTTCGGCCATCCCCAGGGCGAACGCTCTGAGCGGGTGCGCGAAGCGGTCAATATCCTCGACAAGCGCCGCGTCGATTTCGAATATGACGGCGAGATGGCCGCCGACGTGGCGCTCAATGCTCGCGTCATGGAGCAATACCCGTTCTGCCGCCTCTCGGGCACGGCGAACGTGCTCGTGATGCCGGCGTTCCACTCGGCATCGATTTCGACCAAGATGCTGCAGGAACTCGGCGGCTCGACGGTGATCGGCCCGCTGCTCGTCGGCTTCGACAAGTCGATCCAGATCGTCTCGATGTCGGCCAAGGATTCCGACATCGTCAACATGGCGGCGATCGCGGCCTACAACGCCGGCATGTAGGACCGGCATTGCCGGTCCGGCGGCTGCTTCATTTTGGTGCAGCCGCCTTCATTCGGGTCAACGCGCGACCCCGATTGGTAGCAATTCGATACAACTATAAAGAAGAAAAGCCCGCTCTCCGAAAAGGAGGCGGGCTTAATAACTGGCAATGCATTTATGTTTAAGGTAATGAAAGACGGAGTCTTGGGAACCCTATACCTGTCGACCCCCGGAAGATCGGCAGTTTCTCCATTTATTTTCTCTATTCGTTCGTCATAAAATTAGAGAAGAACATGACAATACATGTCTCTCTTTCGACCTTGAAAGTCAAATCCATCATTAATAATTGGTTAACCTCACCGGGACCCGGTCAGGAGGCGGCGCCACCGAAACGTCCGGCATCTGCGCCGTAGTAGTTGAGGTAGCGGCCCGAGATATTGCTGATCGGCAAAACGATCAGAACGTCGGTGGTGCGGAACGCATGATCGACCACGGCGCCATCGCCGACCATCGCGCCGAGGCGCATATAGCCCTTGATCAACGGCGGCAGAGCGGCGAGCGCCTTCTTGGCATTGATCGCCTCGGCCGGCATCAAATCCATCGTCCGGTGCAGCTCGGGCCGTGCGCTGACGGCCCAGTCGTCGCGGGCGCGGATGTTGTGGTGCAGGAAGGACAGCGCCAGCGCATGCTCGGCCGGAACGACACCCGGGAACGAACCGCAGCCGAACATCGCGTCCATGCCGTATTTGAGCGCATAGGCCCAATTGCCCTGCCACAGGAGTTCGACCGTGCGCTTGGTCCGGTAGTCCGGCAGGACGCAGGAGCGGCCGAGCTCCATGAAGCGCTTGGTCGGATGACGGGCGAGAAGCGCGTCGATCGCGAATTCGGAAGACGAGTAAAAGCCGCCGGAGCGCTCAGCCACATCCTGGCGCAGCAACCGGTATGTCCCGACGATCTGATCTTCGGCGTCGCCTTCGATCGAGGTGTCGAGAACCAGCAGGTGGTCGCAGATCGCGTCCCAGCTGTCGACGTCGCGCTTGCGCCGATCGGCCTCGGGGCCGACCTGCGCCTTCATCTCCTCGACGAAAACCTTGTAGCGCACGGCCTGGGCAGCATCGATTTCCGATGCCGTGCGGGCAAGGCGCGTCTCAAGATTGGCGATCCGGCCAAGCACGTCGGTCGTCGGGACGGCAGCTTTCGTGCCGATGCAAGCCTGAGAAGTGTCAACCACGTTCGCTGAATCCAGTAGCTCGATGGCCATCCGCGTTATCCCGAATCAAATCTGTCTGCGGGGGCTTAGACCACGTTTCTGCAACAACATAGTGACATGAAAGTTGCGTACAACCCCCGCCGCCCGATCAATACCGTAACCATCGCAAGAGTTACCGTTTGCGCAGCAGACGCGCGATCTCCGAAGTCAGCACCTGCGGGTCGGCCGGCTTCGCCAACACCACATCGGCGCCGGCGGCAAGCAGGTGGTCGCGCATATCCTCGCGGATATCGGAAGTCAGCACGATGACCGGCAACCTTGGCAAGGAGCGTATTGCCTCGTCATTACGGATGTGCCGCATCATGGAAAGCCCGTCGCCACCCGGCATATTGAGGTCGGTGACCAGAAGTGCCGGCAAGGCGTTTCCGGCAGGGGCTCGCAGCGTCTCGGCGACCCCCGCGAAGTCGCTGACGAGCTGCACCGCGTGTCCCGAACGCTGCAACAGCGTGCGGATGATCAACGCATTGATCGGATCGTCCTCGGCCAGCAGGATGCCGTGTCCCGGCCGGCGGACGGGTTCAACGACGGGCTCCTCGCGCAGGACCGGCCTGTTGTCGTTGATCGCGTCGCGTTTTTCGATGCCCTTCAGGCGTCCGAGCAGCACTTCAATCAGCGACTTTTCGCGCAAGGGCCGGATCAGCCAGGCCTCGTAGCCATCCATCTGGTTGACGGGGTGGCTGTTGCGCTCCTCCGGATTGATCAGATAGGTGCGGCGAACCTCCAGCCGGCCGATGGCCGGCTGGAGTGCGAGGAGCTGCTCGTACTGCTGCGCATGCCGGTGGTCGACGATCACGTCGGTGAGTGGCGCGCCACCTGCCTGCACATCGGCAAGAACATGCTGGGCTGCGGCAAGCGTCGTTGCGCGATGACAGCGCCCGCCAAGCGTCGCGATGGTTGCCGCCAGCGCCGCCGAGGCCGGTCCATCGGGAGCCATGACCAGCACATGCGACCCGGCGAGGGTGGAGCGGCGCTCCGACGCAATCGCCTCGACTTCGGCAAGCGGCAGGCGGATTTCAAAGCGGCTGCCGCGGCCGGGCGCGCTTGCGGCCGTGAGACTGCCGCCGCAGGCCTGCATGATGCGCCTGGAGATCGCGAGGCCGAGCCCTGTGCCCTTGGCGCGTTGCTCGTCGTTGCCGGCCTGCTCGAATTCCTCGAAGATGCGCTTCAGGTCGTCGGGCGACATGCCCGGCCCCGTATCGTCGATACGGATCCGCACGCAGTCCTCGATCGTGTCGGCGCTGACGAAGACGCCACCGACTTCCGTGAATTTGACCGCGTTGCCGATGACGTTGAAGAGCACCTGGCGCAGGCGCGCCGCGTCGAAAGCCATCAGCGCGGGCACGTCGACGGAAACGGTGGCGCCGATCTCGATGCCCTTCTCGTGGGCGCGATTGGAGAGCATTTCCACGACGCTCTCGATCACGCCGCGCGGATCCTGGCGGCTGGGGCGAAACTGGAAGCGGCCGGCTGAAAGCGACGAGAAGTCGATCAGGTCTTCGACGAGCTGGACCAGAGCGTGGCCGGATTGCTGCATGCCGGCGAGATAGTTCTGCTGCTCGCTCGACAGGCGGGTCTGGCCGAGCAGATGGCTCATGCCGAGAATGCCCGAAAGCGGCGTGCGGATCTCGTGGCTGACGGTGGCGAGCAGCCGCGACTTTGCCTGGCTCGCCTCCTCGGCCCGCCGGCGCGCCGCCTCACGCTCGCGCGCGGCGCGCGCTTCCTCGGTGACATCACGCGCAATGCTGTGACGCATGAGCTTGCCGCTCGCCGGATCGCGGGCGATCACGTCATGCCAATCGAAAAGGCGGACGCCTTCGGCCGCGGCGATGCGCACGAGGTAATGATTGGGCGCAGCCTTCGGCTCGAACCTCAGCCCAAGGGCGCCGCAGGCCATGCCCCGGACATCCGATCGGCCGCAGACCTGATGGAAGACAGCATTGGCGTGGACGATCTTTCCGTCCATGCCACGCATGATCGCAAGGTCACCCAGCGCATCGTGAATGGTCGAAAGCAACGCCGAGGTTTCGGAGCGGTGCCAATCCTGGTCCCGCTCCACCTCATCGGAAACCGGCACGCTATCAAACGCGCGGATGGCTTCGACGGCGAGCAGAAGCGCACCGACCACGCCGGCCGCGGCAATCGCCGCGGCGAACAGGTGGAAGCCGGCAGTCATGCCGACGACGAGGACAAGGCCGGAAGCGACCAGGCCGAGCAGCGCCAGGGATACGTAACTAAGCGCAGAGCGCGCGCCGGAAGCCGGCTGCGCCGACACCTGACGGGACGCCGGCCCATCGAGCGGAAGCGCCGAAACCGACGCAGCCTTACCCGCCCGGGCGTCTCTCCCGAAGCCGGTTTCGATCCGCTCTAGCAGTCGTGACGGTTCGCTCATGCGTTCCGGCTAACACGACAGGCGTTCTGAATGGCTTCAAGGCTTCGATAAAATCTTAGCGATCCGCTTTTTTCGCGTGCAGTAGTTCGTCAAGAATGATCGCGCCGGCGCCGATGGTGATGAAGGTATCGGCCAGATTGAAGACGGCGAAAGACCACGTCTCCGTATAGAACAGGATGTAGTCGATGACGTAGCCGAAGAGCAGCCGGTCGACGAGGTTTCCGAGCGCGCCGGCGATGATCAGCGCATAGCCGAAATGGGCGAAGAACCGATCCTTCGGCGTGCGCTTCCACAGCCAGAGCACAAAGGCGCAGACGGTGAGCCGCATGCCGACGATGAACCAGCCCTCCATGCCTGACAGCATCGAGAAGGCGACGCCGTAGTTGTAGGTGCGGTAGAGCGCCAGCATCGGCACGACATGGACCGCCTGATTGAAGGGCAGGTAAAGCTCGATCAGATACTTGATCACTTGGTCGGCGATGAGCGCGAAGACGATGAAGACCGCGATCGGCAGCGGCCGCGAAAACAGCACCTGCTTCTCGCTCATGCGCGGGCATCCAGGGTCAGAAGGTGGCGACGCGCCTCGAACAGCATGATGCCGGTGGCAATCGCCAGATTGAGCGAGTCGGCGCGGCCGGCCTGCGGGATGCGGGCAAGCGCACCGGCTTCTCGAGCGAGTTCCTCCGGCAGACCCGACTGCTCGTTGCCCATCAGAAGCACGACTGGCTTGGTCTTGTAGTCAATGGTGCGATAGTCGACAGCGCCGGCGAGATGGGTCGCGACGACCTTCACGCCGGCGGATTTCTGCCAGCGGATGAAGTCCTCGACGCTGGCGCGCGCCACCGGCATGGCAAAGACCGAGCCCATGGTCGCACGCACGGTTTCGAGCGAAAACGGATCGGTGGTCTCGCCGACGAGAATGACGCCGGAAGCGCCGGCGGCATCGGCGGTGCGGATGACGGTGCCGAGGTTGCCGGGATCGCGGACGCGGTCGAGCGCCACATAGGTTTCGCCCAATTGCGGCTTCAGGTCCTTCAGCGACTGGTAACGCTGCTCGAAGATGCCGACGACCATCTGCGGATTGTCGCGCCGGGTGATCGTCGACAGCACTTTCTCGCTGACTTCCAATACCAGGCCGCCCTTGGCGAAGGTCTTTGCCGCCACCTGCTCCACGTGCGGCTTGCCCTTGGCCGCCTTGGCATAGATCAGCGTCTTGATCTTCCAGCCAAGGTCGAGCGCGTCGATCACCAGCTTCAGGCCCTCGGCCATGAAGGAGCGCGTCTCGTCGCGGTGCTTCTTCTGCGTCAGCGCGCGGATGTCCTTGATGATCGGGTTGGTGAGGCTCGTGACCTCCTTCACCTGACCGACACGACCGGTGCCGTGTTCGCTTCTGTCGTTCGTCATTGCGGTACCCAGCGGCTGAAGAGTGAGGTCGAAAGCGCCCTGCCCGGCTCGCGACCGTCAAGCCCGCCCTCGCGGATGATGAGCTCGCCCGACTCCACCCGGCCGCCGTGGCCGCGCATCGTCTCGCGCATCAGTTCATGGATCGAGTAGAAGCTCGCCCGGATCGAATAGGCCGTCAACACCAGGCCGCGCGCCTCCGGCGACAGGATCTCGCGGCAGATGTCGAGCATCGCCGCCAGATGGTCGAAAAGCTGCCAGACCTCGCCGTTCGGCCCGCGGCCGAACTTCGGCGGGTCGGTCAGGATGATGTCGTAGCGGCTGCCGCGGCGCTCTTCGCGCTGGATGAACTTCATCGCATCGTCGCAGATCCAGCGGATCGGCAGGTTTTCGGCCCGCGCCAGCTGCTGGTTTTCGCGCGCCCAGCCGATTGCCTTCTTGGAGGCGTCGACATGGGTCACCTCGGCGCCGGCCCTGGCGGCGATCAGCGAGGCGACGCCGGTGTAGCCGAAGAGGTTCAGCACCTTCAGCGGCCGCCCCGCCCTTTCCACCTGATCCTTCACCCAGCTCCAGTGCGCGAGCTGTTCCGGGAACACACCGACATGGCGGAACGAGGTGAAGCGACCGTGGAAATCGGTGCCGAGAAGCTGCATCGGCCAGGTCTCGCCGAGCACGGCGCCAGGAAAGCGCCAGCGCCCCATGCCGTCTTCGTCGGTGTCGCCGGTGAAGATCGCGTCGGCTTTTTCCCAGACGCTATCGGGCAGGCTGCGCGGCCAGAGCGCCTGCGCCTCGGGGCGCACGATGCGGTAGGGACCGTATTGCTCAAGTTTTTCGCCGGCGCCGCTGTCGATCAGGTGATAGCCGGATGCGTCCGACGTTTCGAGAATGAGCGGTATGCGCTCGGCCGGCTTTTCCCCCGTTCGCCGCGCGATCACCCGCGCCGGCGTTTCCTGTGCAGGCGTATGCTTTGCTGGCTTCTCGCGCGTCTCCGCCGTCTGCGCTGCCGCCGGTCGCGCCGGCCGTTCCTTGAAGCCGCCGCCCTTCGGCGGTGCCGAACGTTTCTGATCGTGGCGGCCGCCGCCACGCGCTTCGGCACCACGGCCCTTGGCCGTCGTCACGGAGGCATTCTTCGACCGCCGGTCCTTTTCCTTCACGCTGAAATCCCTGGGCTTTGTTAGTGCATGGGCCGCCTGCCTGCGCAGTATCCGGGACGGGCCGGCGGACGCCATGAGGTTTGTCGCCGCAGCCTGAAGCCGCGGCATCTCTTGAAGCTGCAAATAGCATCGCTGATGCTCTTGGCAAAGCCGTTTCCGTTTTGCGAAGATAACGCGCAAGAACCCGCTGCGAATTTTCTTGGGCTGGAACCGGCTTCGCGACAAAATTCCGCGGCAGGTCTAGTGTGTCGAAGCGACATTTGCGCGTCGATATCGGGCGCGCGGCGTCGCATGGGGGGGAGGAAAACGCATGGACATGACCGGCGAAGAGCGGATTGCGGCTGGGCGCGACGCGGTGTGGCGCGGCCTCAACGACCCGGAAATTCTCAAGCGATGCATTCCCGGGTGCCAGTCGCTGGAGATGACGTCGCCAACCGAGCTTGCGGCCGTGGTGAAGATCAAGATCGGCCCGGTCTCGGCCTCCTTCACCGGCAATGTCGTGCTCTCCAATCTCAATCCGCCGCAGAGCTATACGATCTCGGGCGAAGGAAAGGGCGGCATCGCCGGCTTTGCCAAGGGCGGCGCCGACGTCGCCTTAACAGCGGACGGGGACGAAACGGTGCTGCGTTACGACGTCAAGGCGGAGATCGGTGGCAAGCTCGCGCAGCTCGGCTCGCGCCTGATCGACTCAACCGCCAAGAAGCTGGCGCAGCAATTCTTCGCCGATTTTAGCGCCGCCGTCGGCGGTACGGCGGAAGCTGCGAGTTAAAGAGGCGACGCGGACCGAACGGGCGCCCCGTCTCGGTCTTCGCAGGCTTGTGAACTTCTGATCAGTTCTGCGGCGCTGCGAGCGTCGCCTGGGTTGCGAGCTTTTCCGCCTGGCTGCGGTGTTTCTCCGCCTCGCGGTGCCACTTCACTGCTTCGTTGGCCTCGTTGCGCGCGCGCCGCCGGTACTTGCCCTGGCTGAACCAGGTCGCGGCGGCACCGAGGATGACGCCGACGATGACCGCAAGGAACAGGAAGACGAAGAACGGCGCGCTCACGGAAAGCACGCTGTCTTCCGGCCGGAAGGGGTTCAGCGCCAGCGTTACGCTCTGGCGGTTGGCCACGCTCAGCACAATCAGGATGATAGCGACCGGCACGAGAACAACGATGTTGATCAGTTTCTTGAACATTCAATCGCTCCATCTCGCCGACGCCCGTGCTCTTTGCCAGACGCTTGCCGGCAACGGGCCTCGTATAAAAGGGGTCGTTAGGGGTCTCTGGCGACCGCCAAGGATGATCAATCCTCGTCTTCCCCGTTCATGCCCGGGTTGAGCCGCTCGCGCAGTTCCTTGCCGGTCTTGAAAAACGGTACCCATTTTTCCTCGACAAAAACGGAATCGCCGGTGCGCGGGTTGCGCCCCGACCGCGACGGCCGGTTCTTGACCGAGAAGGCGCCGAAGCCACGCAGTTCGACCCGGTTGCCTGCAGCGAGCGCGTCGGTGATCTCATCGAGGACCGCGTTGACGATATTTTCGACGTCGCGGTGGTAGAGATGCGGATTGCGAGCCGCAACAATCTGCACCAGTTCTGACTTGATCACTGTCGCCCCCTCAAATTCTTGTTTGTTTTGCTTTTTCGGTCTGCATTGTGATTTCCGCAAGGCGGTGCGCGGCATTTGCAAAATCACCGACATCGCTCGACGGCTCAGGCTGGGTATATGTCGCCTTGCTCATTGGCCATCAACCTGCCAAACCGAAACAAGACCGTCAAGAAACAACTTGTCGCCTGCAATTTTTTCGAGCCCGCTCATTGCCGGAAAAGCGTCATATCCCAACATCTTGATCCAGTTGCCGACCAGCGCGCCGAGGCCAAAAGGCAGGGTCTTGCGGGGGGCTTCCCAATCGACGATCGGCAGGTCCTTCGACACCTTTTTCTCCGTGAGGAAGGCGCGAATTTCGTCCTCGCCGCCGAGCTTGTCGACGAGCTTGGCGTTCAGCGCCTGGCGACCGGTGAAAATGCGTCCGTCGGCGAGCAGCAACGCATCGGGACGCGGCAACTTGCGGCGGTCGGCAACCAGGTCGACGAACCAGGCGTAGCTGTCGTCAATCATCGACTGGATCATGGCCTTCGCCTCGTCGCTCGCCGGATGGAAGGGCGAAGGTTCCGCCTTCAGCGGCCGCGACTTGATCGATTCCAGGGAGACGCCGAGCTTGTCCATCAACTCCTTGACCTGCGGATACTGGAAGATGACGCCGATGGAGCCGGTGATCGAGCTCTCACCGGCAACGATCGTATCGCCGCCGAGTGCGATCATGTAGCCTGCCGAGGCGGCAAGTGTGCGCACGTCGGAAACGACCGGCTTCTTGGCCGCCACCTTGCGGATCGCCTTGTAGATGACCTCGCCGCCATAGGTGGTGCCGCCCGGCGACGAAATGGTCACCACCAGCGCCTTGACGCTATCGTTGTCGGCAATCTTCTGCAGGCGCTCGAGCAGTTCGCGGTCATCCTGGATCAGGCCGGTGATCGCAACGCGCGCCACATGCTGCCTGTTGTGGCCGACATCGTCGGCAGCCCCGGACCAGGCAAAGATCGCGAGCGCGACGAGGAGAAGCAGCCCCGCGACCACAAAGCGCCAGAAGCTCAACTTCCGGCGCAGGCTGCGGCGATCGGCGATGGCGAGTTCGTCCATGTGGGTTTCTCCCGATTTGTTGGCGCTGCTTCTGTCAGTTTCCGCGGGAACGTGCTATCTGCGCGCGAAGAGGCATATTCCATAGACGCGCTTGACCACGGTTGAAAGCCGCGGCTGGCGTTTTTGCGCTTCACCCGAGTTTTTTTGCGGCGCCATTGTGCGTCAGCAAAAAATATCCATATTTGCGACGACTTACACCAATGTATGTAAATGACCCCCACGTTGGGTCAGCGACAAAAGCAGTAGAACCGACAGGCCCTTCCATGTTGAACCACGCGCCAGCCCCGGGCATCTTTGCCGATACGGGTGCGAGCTCCGCCGACGCCTATGCGCTCGCCGCACGGCATTCCGCGCGCGTGCGCCGCCTGAAGATCATCCTGCCGATCATCGCCGGCGTCATTGCCGTCATTTTTGCCGCCGTGTCCTTCGTGCGCGCGTTCATGCCCGTCGACCTGCAGATCGAGACCGCGACGATCGAGGACGGCAAGATCGTCATGAAGAATCCGGCGATCTCCGGTCGCAACAAGCAGGGCATCAGCTACTCGATGAAGGCCCAGCGGGCGCTTCAGGATATCGCCAACCCCGACATCATCACGCTGCAGACGATCCACGCAGAAATGCCGATGAAGGATTCGATGATAGCGACCGTCGACGCCACCAACGGCATCTATGATCGCGGCGCCAATACACTCGACATGAACGCCCCGTTCACCATTTCCGTCAATAATGGCATCAACGCCGACTTCCAGTCGGCCTATCTGGACATCAATGCCGGCGAGATGGAAACGAAGCAGCCCGTTGCGATCAGCATGAAGGGTGGTTCGATCATTGCGCAGACGCTGCGAATGACGGATAAGGGACGTATTGTAATTTTCGAGGGTATGGTGAGGGTGAACGTCGAGCCCGCAGCCATCCGCAAAAACGCGAAATAGGACCCGGTGCACTCCATGTCGGTCACAACCGCATCATTTTTCAAGATTTCCGCCAGCCTGGCCATTGCCGGAGCCGGCGCTTTGATTATTGCCTCCGGCGCTTTTGCGCAGGCCACGTCGAGCAAGATGAAAGGCCTTGAGCTGTCCAACGACAAGCCGATCCAGATCGAGAGCGACAAGCTCGAAATCAAGGACCCGGAAAGCAAGGCGATTTTTACCGGCAACGTCAAGGTCGTGCAGGGCACGACGACGCTGCAGGCCGGCAATATGGTCGTCTTCTACAAGTCCGGCGGCGGCTCGGTTTCGAGCGGCGACGCCGACATCGACCGTATCGAGGTCAGCGAAAAGGTGTTCCTGAGCTCCGGCACGCAGCAGGCGACGGCCGATACCGGCTCGTTCGACATGACCAAGCAGGTCTTCGTTCTCAAGGGCGACAAGGTCGTTCTCTCCGAAGGCAAGAACGTCTTCGTCGGCTGCCAGCTTAACGTCCAGATGGAAACCGGTGAGGCCCAGCTCGAAGCCTGCGGCGGCCGCGTGCAGATCCAGCTCGACCCGAAGTCCCGCAAGACGAACTGACGTAGACCGCTCGTGCAACTTCCCTTCCTCCACAAGCGCAAACGGGTCCGCAAGCCGTCGGCGACCACTGCGGTCGCTTCCGGCCATGCGGTCGACAAGGCGCGCTATGACGGCACCCTGATTGCCCGCGGACTGACCAAGGCCTATCGCGAGCGTCGGGTCGTCAACGGCGTGTCGCTGGTGGTGCGGCGCGGCGAGGCCGTGGGCCTGCTCGGGCCGAACGGCGCCGGCAAGACCACCTGCTTCTACATGATCACCGGCCTCGTCCCCGTCGACGAGGGTTCGATAGAGATCAACGGCAATGACGTGACGACCATGCCGATGTACCGGCGTGCACGCCTCGGCGTCGGCTACCTGCCACAGGAAGCGTCGATCTTCCGCGGGCTGACGGTCGAGGAGAACATCCGCGCCGTGCTCGAGGTTCACGACAAGAACCTGGAGCGGCGCGAAAGCAAGCTCAACGACCTGCTCGGCGAGTTCAACATCACGCATCTGCGCAAGTCGCCGGCGATCGCGCTTTCTGGCGGCGAACGCCGCCGTCTCGAAATCGCCCGTGCGCTTGCGACCGACCCCACCTTCATGCTGCTCGACGAGCCCTTTGCCGGCGTCGACCCGATCTCGGTCGCCGACATCCAGGCGCTTGTCCGGCACCTGACCTCGCGCGGCATCGGTGTGCTGATCACCGACCACAATGTCCGCGAGACGCTCGGCCTCATCGATCGCGCCTACATTATCCATGCCGGCGAGGTGCTGACGCATGGTCGCGCCAACGACATTGTCACCAATCCTGACGTGCGCCGGCTCTATCTCGGCGACAATTTCAGCCTCTGAGACCGCCTCGCGGGCGATTCCGCCCGCGAACGCGCTTGACCAAACCTTTCCGATAAGCAATTTTTGGGCCAATTAAGAAAAGGGCCCGACCGGCGACCGGAGAAGCACCGCGGCCCCTGGAGATTTCTCGGGAGTTTCGCGTCAGCATGGCCCTGTCCGCCAGCCTTCATCTGCGCCAGTCCCAGTCCCTGGTGATGACGCCACAGCTCATGCAGTCGATCCAGCTGCTGCAGATGACGCATCTTGAGCTCAACCAGTTCATCGCCCAGGAAGTCGAAAAGAACCCGCTGCTCGAATTTCAGGCAAATGACGATCAGGTCGCCCCGGAGCAGGGCGAGATGGCCGGCGGAGACGAGAGTGGCGGAAGCGACGACGGCGGCCAGGCGGATCTCTATGACAGCGCCACGTCGCAAAGCGGCGAGCGGCTCGACGACCAGCTCGATGCCGATTTCGCCAATGTCTTCCAGGACGACACCACGCCGCAACGCGCCGATGCGCCGGAACTGCTTGGCCAGTGGAAATCGATGCCCGGCAGCGGCGAGGGCGAAGATTACGACCTCGACGATTTCGTCGCCGGCCGCAAGAGCCTGCGCGAAACGCTCCTGGAGCAATTGCCCTTCGCGCTGCCGGTTCCTTCCGATCGACTGATCGCGCAGCATCTCATCGACCAACTCGACGACGCCGGCTACCTGCAGGCGGACCTCGGCGAGGTTGGCGAACGGCTGGGTGCCGCCCATGCCGATGTCCTCAGGGTGCTGCTGACGCTGCAGCAGTTCGATCCGCCCGGTGTATTTGCCCGCTCGCTCGGCGAGTGTCTCGCCATCCAGCTGCGCGCCCGCGACCGGCTCGATCCGGCAATGGAGGCGCTGCTTGCCAATCTCGAACTCCTGGCGCGGCGTGATTTCGCGACGCTGAAGAAGATCTGCGGCGTCGACGAGGAAGACCTGATCGACATGCTGGCGGAAATCCGCAAGCTCGACCCGAAGCCCGGCACCAGCTTCGAGACCAGCGTCAGCGAGGCGATCGTGCCCGATATCGTCGTGCGGGCAGCGCCCGACGGCTCATGGATGGTCGAACTCAATCCGGATGCGCTGCCGCGCGTTCTAGTCAATCAGGACTACTTCGCTTCGGTGTCACGCGGCACGCAGAAAAACAGCGCCGACCAGGCCTTCCTCAACGAATGCCTGCAAAATGCCAACTGGCTGACGCGCAGCCTCGACCAGCGCGCCCGCACGATCATGAAGGTCGCCACCGAGATCGTGCGCCAGCAGGACGCATTCCTCGTCAACGGCATCGGGCACCTCAGGCCGCTGAACCTCAAGACCGTCGCCGACGCCATCAAGATGCATGAATCGACCGTCAGCCGCGTAACCTCGAACAAGTACATGCTGACGCCGCGCGGGCTGTTTGAGCTCAAGTATTTCTTCACCGTCTCGATCGGCTCGGCCGAGGGTGGCGACAGCCATTCGGCGGAATCCGTGCGCCACAAGATCCGCACGCTGATCCACGAGGAGAGCACCGAGGCGGTGCTTTCTGACGACGACATCGTCGACGTCCTCAAGAAGGCCGGCATCGATATCGCGCGGCGCACGGTCGCCAAATACCGGGAAGCGATGAATATCCCCTCCTCCGTGCAGCGCCGGCGGGAGAAGCGCGCGCTCGCCAAGGCCGCCGGTTTCTGAGCACCGGAAGTTAAGGCGCATTAACTTTTTTGCGACCTTCGATTGACTCTCTCCGACACAGACGATATGAGCCCGCCGCAATTGCCGGGGACTGCTCACCCCGGAAGCCTCCGGTGCGACCGGTGGCTGCGACAGAGGCGCGCTCGCAAGTCTGAAAGGCTTGGATGACGGGACCGCTTGGAATAGACTGGCTGCGCAAATCACGAACGAGAGAGGAAACTCCATGAGTGTGCGTGTATCCGGTAAACAGATGGAAATCGGCGATTCGTTCCGCGCCCGCATTGGCGAGCAGATCGAGCAGGCCGTTACCAAATATTTCGACGGAGGATATTCAAGCCAGGTCACTGTGGAAAAATCCGGGCCGCGCTTCAGCGCCGACTGCAAGCTTCATCTCGATACGGGCGTGGTAATGCAGGCGAACGGCCAGGCGAACGATCCACAGGCTGCGTTTGACGCGGCGTCGGATCGCATCGAAAAGCGTCTGCGTCGCTACAAGCGCAAGCTGAAGGATCACCACAACGGCAACGGACAGAACGCTGCCGAGGTGGCTTACACAGTGATGGATTCGGTGCCGTTCGAGGACGACGAAGTTCCCGAGGATTATGCGCCGACCATCGTGGCTGAGAGCTCGAAACAATTAAGGACGATGTCTGTCGCAAGCGCCGTGATGGCGCTCGACATGACGGACGAACCCGTCCTGATGTTCCGCACTCCCGGCAAGGCCGAACTGAATATCGTCTACAGGCGCAACGATGGAAATATTGGCTGGATCGATGCTGCCAATATCAAAGCATGAGCGAAAAAAGAGGGATGCCGGCGTGCCGGCGTCCCTCTCCCGCAACTCAGCGGCCAGGCCGGAAATGTGACTTTTCTGTGCATGGGATCCGCCATGACAAAGATGGTTAGAGCCATTGCGACGCATTTGTGATGATGTTGTCCGGCTCTAACCGGCGAACGAGGACAAAAGAATGGCATTGGCAGGTCTACTGCATCAAAATGCGATCATCCCGGCCATGAGGGCCAACTCGAAAAAACAGCTCCTTCAGGAATTGGCGGCAAAAGCTTCTAAGATCACCGGGGTTCCCGAGCGTGAAATCTTCGACGTGATCCTGCAGCGCGAGCGCCTTGGTTCCACCGGCGTCGGCAACGGCATCGCCATTCCGCACGGCAAGCTCAACAATCTCCCCTCGATCATCGGCATTTTCGCGCGTCTCGACACGCCCGTCGATTTCGAGGCGCTCGACGACCAGCCGGTCGATCTCGTATTCCTGCTGCTCGCTCCGGAAGGCGCCGGCGCGGACCACCTCAAAGCCCTGTCGCGTATCGCCCGCGTGCTTCGCGACCAGGACATGGTCGCCAAGATCCGCTCGAGCGATTCCGCCAGCGCGATCTACACGCTGCTCGACGACGACGCGACCTCGCACGCGGCCTGAGCTTGAACAACGGGGCGCATCCGGCAGGATGCGCACAGTCCGCCCGAAGCCTGCTTCAGTAGAGCTGACGCCCGTTCAAATGATCAATGAAAATCCGGAACAGGGCACCCTGGCTCGAAATGCCGAGCCGGCGATAGATGTTCTTGCGGTGGATGCGAACCGTGCCCTCGGCAATGTTCATCACCTTGCCGATCGACAGGTTGCTGTGGCCCCTAAGGATGAGGCGCACGATGTTGCGCTGCTGCTTGGTCAGCCGATCTGAACACAGGCTTTCGAACGCCGCCTCCATCGCATCGTCGCCCTCCTCGGAGGGCGACGGCGCAATCGTCTGGCCCTGCTGGCGCCAGTTCGACCTGATGGCCTCGCGCACGATCGGCTCGTAGACGCGCAGCCTGGCCAGCTCCGTCTCGCTGAAAGGCTCGCCGCCGCGGCCGCGCATCAACGAGTAGGTCGCCTGCAGGCCACCATCGAGCGGGATGACGAAGCCCACCTCCTCGACGAGAACGCCGGATTCCATCGACACGCAGGGATGCACTTCCGCCGACGACGAGAAGTCGGACAGGAAGAACTGGTCCGGCGCAAGCTCGCGCATTCGCCAGAGCCCTGCCGGCTGGCCGGCACAACAGGCGACGTAAAAGGGATCGAGCAGGTAGGCGCCGCCGAGATAGGCGGAAAGCGCACTTGCCGACACCTTGGCCGTATAGCCGTCATGCAGGACGATCGGCCTTGCATCGTAAGGATAGGCAAACGCGACCGAGAGATCGAAGCCGGTGACCGATCGGAGCATCCGATCGAGCGCTCGGCCGAAATCTTCCGTGCCGATCAGGCCGATCATCGCCGAGATATCGACGGACTCGCTTGCGAGCATTCCCTTGTCATCCCCCAACCCTACGTATCCCCCATGGGATATCGACAGCCCCTCACTCGTCAACAATAATTCCAGGAGAGTGAGAAACCGGATCCGTCGCGGGTCGTCATCGGCGACCGCTGCGAAGGATGCGCCAAGGGGAGGATTAAGATGGCAGGCAGGCTTTCAGGCAAAGTGGCGCTGATCAGCGGTGGCGCGGGAGGCTGCGGTCTTGCCGCATCCGAGCTGTTCGCGCGCGAAGGCGCCAAGGTCGGCATCGTCGATCTGCCGCGCAGCAAAGGCGAAGAGGTGGCCGCCTCGATCCGCGCCAACGGCGGCGAGGCGATTTTTGCCCCGGCCGACGTCTCGGTGTCGGCCGAGGTGACGTCCGCCGTCAAGGCGGTTGAAGCGGCCTTCGGCGCCATCATCGTGCTCTTCAACCACGCCGGCATCCTCGCCGTCGGTCCCTTCCTCGAAACGGAGGAGGACGAGTGGGACCGGCTGATGGCGGTCAATGTGCGCAGCATGTTCCTGATGACCAAGGCGGTACTGCCAGGCATGCTTGCGGCCGGCGGCGGCAGCATTGTCTGCACCTCGTCGATTTCGGCCGTGGCCGCAACGCCGATGGAGGTGCTCTATGACACCACCAAGGGCGCCTGCCACATGTTCGCCCGCGCCATCGCCGTGGAATTCCGCGACCGCGGAATCCGCTGCAACGCAGTCTGCCCGGGCTTCATCGCCACCGACCACGGCAAGCGCGAGCTCGTCGGGCTCAGCAAATACGGCGTTGACGTTTCGGAAGCGGCGATCGCCGCGCAGCAAGGCCGCATGTGCGATCCGAAGGAAGTGGCGAACGCGGCATTGTTTCTGGCGAGTGACGAGGCGAGCTTCATCAACGGCACGCATCTGTTCGTCGACAATTGCTTCACCGCGGTTTGAGGGAGGGGAAAATGCTTCAGGCAGGTGGCCACTGGCGCAACTGGGTCGGTAACCAATCATGCATCGTGCGCCATCGCGGCGCGCCGGAGAGTGAGGCGGCACTTGCCGAAATGGTGCGCGAGGCAACCGCGCAAGGGCTGAACGTTCGCTGCGCCGGTTCCGGACATTCCTTCACGCCAGTGGCGCTTACCAGCGGGCTACAGCTGACACTCTCGAGCATGCAGGGCGTCGTCAACATCGACAGCACCCGCAAGCGCGTGGCGGTCAAGGCCGGCACCACTATCAACCAGCTCGGCAAGGTGCTGAAGGAGAACGGCCTGTCGCTGATCAACCAGGGCGATATCGACAGCCAGGCGCTAGCCGGCGCGCTGACGACCGGCACACATGGCACCGGCGCCAGGCTCGGCAACATGGCCTCGCAGATCGTCGGCATGCGGCTGGTGCAGCCCGACGGCAGCATCCTCGTGGTCGACGAGACCACGCCGGATCTGCTTGAGGCGGCACGCGTCTCGGTCGGCATGCTCGGCGTGATCTCGGAGATCACATTACAGGCGATGGAAAGCTACAATCTCCATGAAAAGCTCTGGCGCTGCACCTTCGACGAAATGATCGAACAGCACGACGAGCTTGCCGCCAAGCACCGCCATTTCGGTTTCTTCTGGTGCCCGGTTCCGGAGAGCCGCCACTGCTACTGCCTGCCGGACACGGCCTCGGTGTCGACCACGGACAAGACCTCCGACGTCTGCGAGATGAAGGTGATCGACATCACCGAGGAAGCGCCGATGGAGCGCGGGTTCGAGAAGATCGCCTATTCCTCGGAGATCTACCCGATCGAATACGTGCCGAACTTCCACGAGCTCGAATATGCAGTGCCCGTCGCCCACGGCAAGGAAGCGGTAAAGGCGGTGCGTAAGCTGATGCTGGAAAAGCACCCGACCTGCATCTACCCGATCGAGTATCGCTTCACCGCCGGCGATACCGGCTGGATCAGCCCCTTCTTCGAGCAGGATTCGATCACGCTTTCGGTCTCGGGCGAACCGGGCACCGACTATTGGGAATATCTGAAGGACGTGGACACGATCCTCAGGCAGTACGGTTCGCGGCCGCACTGGGGCAAGCTGCATTTCCTCGGCGCCGAGGATGTGACGGCACTCTACCCCCGAGCGGGCGATTTCCGGGCACTGAGGGCCAAGGTCGATCCCGAGGGACGTTTCCTCAACGATCACCTGCAGCAACTGTTCGGATAGCGCCGGCGAACGAACGCACACCGCTACGCTTAGCCCAAACAAGAACGCCGCGCGAAGTTCGCGCGGCGTTCTTGTTGAATTCTGATCGGCAGGATCAGGCGGTCGGCGCGTCGCCGTTTTCGCCAGCGACGACCTTGGGGCCGCCCTTGGAAACGCCGACCATGGCCGGGCGCAGGACGCGGTCGCCGATGGTGTAGCCGGCCTGGACGACCTGCAGCACCGTGTTGTTCGGCACATCCGCATTCGGGATTTCGAACATCGCCTGGTGGAAGTTCGGGTCGAACTTCTGGCCTTCCGGCTCCAGCTTCTTGACGCCGTGGCGCTCAAGCGCCGAGAGCATCGAGCGCTCGGTCATCTCCACGCCTTCGATCAGCGTGTTGAGACCGGCCTCACCGGCTTCCTTGGCTTCCGCCGGAATGGCATCGAGCGCGCGGCGCAGGTTGTCGGATACCGCCAGCATGTCGCGGGCAAAGCCAGCGACGGAGTAGGACTTGGCATCCTTGACGTCGCGTTCGGTGCGACGGCGCAGGTTGTCCATTTCGGCGGCAAGCCGAAGGTACTTGTCGCGCAGCTCGGCGCTTTCTGCCCGTGCGAGTTCCAACGGATCGGGCTCGGCAACGGCTGCTGCCTCGGCAGCGTCCGGTGCGGCGTCGAATACCTCGTCGGTGGCCTCGGGTCCGTGCTTGTTCGTATCGTCGGTCATGACGTTCTCCGCAGTGTCGTCTGTATTGTCCTTCGCATTTCCACGCCGCAAGCGCGAGCCTGCGTTTCAGCAAAAATGCTTGGGGACTGGATTTGAAGCCGATATCGAGGTTTGGGGCCGAAAAATCAAGGGTTCAATCGCGCTCCTACAGCGCCGCGCGTCCTATCAGACGCGCGAAGGTCGCTGTAGCACTTTGATTTGCTGCATGTCTTTGTCCTTCATCGAGATCGATCAATGAGACATGCAGCGACTAAAAGCGCCCTTAGCGCGAAAGCCGCGACATCAGCTGCGCGGTATAATCGACCATCGGAACGATGCGCGAGTAGTTGAGCCGCGTCGGCCCGATGACGCCGACGGCGCCGACGATGCGGTCCTCGCCATCGCGATAGGGCGCGACGATCAACGACGAGCCGGAAAGCGAAAACAGCTTGTTTTCCGAGCCTATGAATATCCGCACCCCAGGGCCGCTTTCGGCGAGATCGAGCAGCTCGATCATGCTGTCCTTCTTTTCGAGATCGTCGAACAGCATTCTGAGCCGGTCGATGTCCTCGGCACCCTCGAGGCCTTCGAGCAGGTTGGCGCGGCCGCGCACGATCAGGCGCGCCGGCTTCTCGTCGCCCTCGTTGCCCGACCAGATGGCAAGACCGCGCTCGACAAGATCCTGCGACAGCGCGTCGAGCTCGCCGCGCACCGTCAATTTCACCTTTTCGAGCTGCGCCCGCACCTCGGCGATCGTCTGTCCGGCGAGATGGGCGTTGAGGAAGTTCGCCGCTTCCGTGAGCTGCGAACTGGTGACGCCGGCCGGGAGCTCGATGATGCGATTTTCCACCTGGTCATGTTCGCCGACGAGCACGGCCAGCGCCTTGGTCGGCGCCAGGCGGATGAACTCGACATGCTTCAGCACCGGATCGGCCTTGGCGGTGATGACGAGACCCGCGCCCCGCGACATGCCCGACAGCATCTGGCTCGCTTCGGTCAAAAGCGTATCGACCGGCTGGGTATGGTCGTCGCGCCGCACATGGCGATCGATCGAGGCGCGATCTTCGGGAGAGAGGTTGCCGACCTGCATGAAGGCGTCGACGAAGAAGCGCAGGCCCGTCTGGGTCGGCAGGCGACCGGCACTGACATGCGGCGAATAGATGAGACCGAGATCTTCGAGATCGCTCATAACGTTGCGCACGGAGGCAGGCGACAGCGCCATTGGCAAAAGCCGCGACAGGTTGCGCGAGCCGAGCGGCTCGCCGCTCGTCAGATAGGTCTCCACGATGCGACGGAAGATTTCGCCCGAGCGCTCGTCGAGCGCCGCGGCGATTTCCTTTGCTCCGGGATTGCGCAGTACCATGTCACTCCACATATGCAGGCACATCCTGCCGTGGCCGGAATATAGTGTCCCTGCGGTCCGTTGGCAAAAGGGAAAAAACGGTCGAATGTCCGGCTTTCCACCGGATCCCTTTACCTCTGCCATGCTCTGCAGCGCCGCGCATCCTTGGACGCGCCAAAGGTCGCTGCAGCACCTTAAACTGCTGCATAATTTTGTCCCTAAATCGATTTCGATTTAGGGAATTATGCAGTAGAAGGCTCACGAGATACGATAGGAGTTGACGATGCGGCCATCCGGCAGAAAAACCGATCAAATGCGCAAGGTTTCTTTCGAGCGCAATTTTTCCAAGCATGCGGAAGGCTCCTGTCTGGTGCGGTTCGGCGACACGCATGTGCTGTGCACCGCAAGCCTTGAGGAAAAGGTTCCGGCCTGGCTGCGCAATGGCGGCAAGGGCTGGGTGACGGCGGAATACGGCATGCTGCCGCGCGCCACCGGCGAGCGCATGCGGCGCGAGGCAGCCAGCGGCAAGCAGAGCGGTCGCACCCAGGAAATCCAGCGGCTGATCGGCCGGTCGCTGCGCGCCGTGGTCGATCTGCCGGCGCTCGGCGAACGCCAGATCTCGATCGACTGCGACGTCATCCAGGCCGATGGCGGCACGCGCACTGCCTCGATCACCGGCGCCTGGATCGCGCTCCACGACTGCCTGAAGTGGATGGAAGCCCGCAACATGGTCAAGGTCGAGAAGGTCCTGAAGGATCATGTCGCGGCCATTTCCTGCGGCATCTTCGCCAACCAATCGGTGATCGATCTCGATTACCTCGAAGATTCCGCTGCCGAGACCGACGCCAACTTCGTTATGACCGGCTCCGGCGGCATCGTCGAGATCCAGGGCACGGCCGAAGGCAAGCCGTTCTCGGAAGAGGAATTCGCGAGCCTGATGGGCCTTGCCAAGACGGGCATTGCCGAACTGGTCGCGCTGCAGAAGCAGGCGATCGCCGGCTGAGGAAGGAACGTCAAGATGGCCCCGGCGCTGGAAGGCATTCTCGAGACCGCCCTTTACATGGGTGATCTCGATGCCGCCGAGGCCTTCTACGGTGGCATTCTCGGGCTCGCAAAGATCACGCGTGCCGGCAACCGCCACGTCTTCTATCGCTGCGGACCGGGCGTGCTTTTGATTTTCAATCCGGCCGAAACGCTGAAGCCGCCGATCCCGCACGGCACGAGCGGCCAGGGCCACATGTGCTTCCGGGTTTCCGCCGCAGCGCTGGACGCCTGGAAGGCGAAACTGGAAGCGGCGGGCATCGCGATCGAAGCGGACACCCGCTGGCCGAACGGGGCGCGGTCCTTCTATTTCCGCGACCCGGCCGGCAACAGCCTTGAATGTGCGGAACCGGGCCTCTGGTCCATCGACTGAACACGAAACGGAACACCATGCGCAAACTCGACAACAAGACGCTGATCGTCGCCAGCCACAACGCCGGCAAGATCCGCGAAATCCGCGACCTGATCGGCCCGCTCGGTTTCGAGGCGAAGTCGGCGGCCGACCTCAACTTCATCGAGCCCGACGAGACCGGCACGACGTTTGAGGAGAACGCCACGATCAAGGCGCTCGCCTCGGCCAAGGCCTCCGGCCTGCCGGCACTTTCGGACGATTCTGGTCTCGCGATCGACGCGCTCGATGGAGCGCCCGGCGTCTATACGGCCAACTGGGCCGAGCGCGAAGATGGCAGCCGCGACTTCGCCATGGCCATGCAGAAGGTCGAAGATGCGCTGCAGGAGAAAGGCGCCAAAACGCCTTCCGAGCGCACCGCCCGTTTCGTCTCGGTTCTTTGCCTTGCCTGGCCGGACGGTCATGTCGAGCTTTTCCGCGGCGAGGTCGAAGGCTTCGTCGTCTGGCCGCCGCGCGGCGGCCAGGGCTTCGGCTATGATCCGGTGTTCCAGCCCAAGGGCTACGAGACCACCTTCGGCGAGATGAGCGCCGACGAGAAACACGGCTGGAAGCCGGGTGACGAAGAGGCTCTGTCGCACCGCGCCCGCGCCTTCAAGATCTTTGCCGAGACCTGCCTCGGAGCCTGATCTGAGCGGGATGAGGAAAAGTGCGTGCGGTTTCCGCCCGCATCCCGCTCTCTACTGAAAGTGACCATGAGAGACGCAATAATGCAAACTGCCACGCTATCGGCGATCGGTGACGGCATGGACCCCGGTTTCGGGGTCTACGTGCATTGGCCGTTCTGCGCGGCCAAGTGCCCCTATTGCGACTTCAACAGCCATGTGCGCCACCAGCCGGTGGACCAGCCGCGTTTCGTTGCAGCTTTCCTTAAGGAAATGGAAGAGGTGCGCGAGCTCTCCGGCCCGCGCACGGTCACCAGCGTGTTCATGGGCGGCGGCACGCCGTCCTTGATGGAGCCGTCGACGGTCGATGCCATCCTCCAAGGCATCGCTCGCCATTGGCATGTGCCCGACGGCATCGAAATCACCATGGAGGCGAACCCGTCGAGCGTCGAAGCGACGCGTTTCCACGGCTACCGCGCTGCCGGTGTCAATCGCGTCTCGCTCGGCGTCCAGGCGCTGAACGACCGCGATCTGAAGTTCCTCGGACGGCTGCACAATGTCGAGGACGCGCTGAAGGCGATCCGGCTGGCGCGCGAGATCTTCCCGCGCATGTCCTTCGACCTGATCTATGCCCGTCCGAACCAGACGGTCGAAGAATGGGAGCGTGAGCTGAAGGAAGCCGTCTCCTACGCGGTCGACCATCTGTCGCTCTACCAGCTGACGATCGAGGAAGGCACGCCCTTTTACGGCCTGCACAAGGCCGGCAAGCTGATCGTGCCTGATGGCGAGCAGTCGGCAGTGCTTTACGAGGCGACGCAGGACATTACCGCCGCCATCGGCATGCCGGCCTACGAGGTTTCAAACCACGCCCGCCCGGGTGCCGAGAGCCGGCACAACCTCACCTATTGGCGCTACGGCGACTATGCCGGCATCGGCCCGGGCGCCCACGGGCGCCTGGGCATCGGCAATGGCAAGATCGCTACCTCTACGGAGCGCAAGCCGGAGGAATGGCTGCGGCTCGTCGAGACCCATGGTCACGGCATGATCGAGCGGGAATCCCTCGATCTCGAAGCACAGTCCGACGAGTTGTTGCTGATGGGTCTGCGCCTCAAGGAAGGCGTCGACTTGGCGCGATGGCAGACGCTTTCCGGCCGCGACCCGGACCCGGAGCGCGAGCAGTTCCTGATCGATCACGGCTTCATCGAGCGGCTGGGCAATTCGCGCCTGCGCTGCACGCCGGCCGGCATGCTGATCCTCGACGCCGTGGTCGCTGATCTCGCCTGCCCCTGAGGGCAGGCGGTCTTCGCCGGCTACAGACTCAATCGAACGTTTCACCTGACAGCGGCGTGGCCTGCATCGACGGCCGGCCTTCGAATGCATCGAACCAGCGGGTCAGCCTCGGACGGTTGCGAAACGACGGCAGGTTGCGAAACGCCATCCAGGACAGTGCCGTCGCCAGCGCGATCTGCCCGATATCCACGTCTTCCTCGGGCGATAACGTCTGCTCCAGCCAATCGTAGGTCGCCTCGATCTTTTCTTCGTAGCCCTTGGCGAGTTCCGGATAGCGCAGATGTTCGGGGCGCCTCTCCCACTCCCAGCGCAGGCCGATCCCGGTCTGGGCAAGAACCTGCGCCACCGACTGCATGCGCAGCGCCCGCCATCGAGGTTCGCCGACCTCGGGAATCCGCTTGCGTCCCTCATGCAGCGTATCGAGATAGGCGCAGATGACATCGCTGTCGA
Organism: Ensifer sp. EB106-05-01-XG146; assembly: GCF_058791875.1. Classification (NCBI taxonomy): domain Bacteria; kingdom Pseudomonadati; phylum Pseudomonadota; class Alphaproteobacteria; order Hyphomicrobiales; family Rhizobiaceae; genus Ensifer; species Ensifer sp. EB106-05-01-XG146. The sequence goes on along the minus strand of NZ_JBYTDX010000001.1, from coordinate 6,582 downwards.
AGATCGGCTCTTCGCCCTCACGCAACAGCACCGGAACCTTGCCGAGCGGGTTTTCGGCATAGACCTCGTCGTTGCGCCGCGTTGGGCTCGTCTCGTGGTGGATGACTTTCAGCCGGTCGGCAAGGCCGATCTCGTGAGCAAAGACAAGCGCCTTGCGGGCGAAGGGAGAGTGGGTTTGATAGTAGAGGATCATGGCTGCCTCGCGGGATCTGGCGTGAATTCCTGTTCCCGTGAAGAGATATTGCATCGCGGCCGATAAAGGCGCTCTGTTTCTTCGGCCACGATGCAAGTTTGTTTCGTCTAGGCGGCTTTCATCGGATCGCCCCTCAGCCGGTTGAGCTCGATGCCCCTAGCCACCAGCCGGGCGACCTGAGCGTCGTCCACGTCATCGGTGGTGCGCAGGCGAATATAGGCCATGTCGCCCTTGCCGCCGCCCTTCTCCAGGCGTGCGTCGAGATCGAGCATCTCGGCGCCGCGCCAGAAACCGAAGGTCACGTAATCCTTTGCCCCCTTGAGCAGACAGACCGCGCCGCCGGCCTCATAGATGGGATGGCCCCATTTGACGGCGTCATTGAGCGTGCCTGTGGCCAGGAGGGCACCATGCAGGCGCTTCGCCACGTCGGCCGGGACACCGGAGAGGCCGGCAATGTAGTCGTTGACTGTTTTGGTCATGGTCGTCTTTCGAGCGCTCCGTTTCTGTCAGTTGCTGAAGGGAATGAGGGCGCGCAGCCGCGGATCCCGAAGCCAGAGGCCGCCCCAGGCGATCACGCCGAGATAGAAGCCGAAAAGCAGATGGGTGAAGAGCGGGCTGCCGGCCCGCAGATGCGTCGCCATCGCCCCGCCGAGATAGCCGGTGAGCAGAATGGCGCCGAGGATCGAGGTGCGCGGGATCACATAGAGCACCGTGCACAACAATGTGAGAATGCCGAGCAGCCGCGCCAGACCCTGGTCGGCGGAATAGCCGAGCGCGACCATGGTTTCGGTGACGACAGCTAGCGGCACAAGCTTGATGACGGCATCGAAAATCAGGAAGGCGACTAGCACGCCGCTGAGGAAGCGGCCGAGGATGATCGACTTTGCCCTTGGGGCGGGCATAACGAGGCTGGTGGTCACTGATTTCTCTCCTTGGATTTCGTTCTCGGTCCAAGGACGAAAGCGCATGAGGGATCCCGACAGGCACCGTCAGATTTTTCTTTCGGAGATCTCGATACCAGGCGTTTCATCGAGCTTGTCGAGCTGCATGCGGATGTAAGCGCATTCGGCCGCGTTGGTCGCAAGCGCAATCGCATGGTCGAAGGCCACACGCGCCTCGCGGACCTTGCCGAGCTGCTTCAGGAGATGGCCGCTCAAGCCATGGAAATAGAAATAGCCGGAGAGCTTTTCCGCCAAGGGCGCGATCATCGCCAGCGCGGCTTCCGGCCCCTGACGCTTCGAAACCGCCACTGCGCGATTGAGCGTGATCACCGGAGAGGGCTGCAGCCGCTCGAGCGCCTGGTAGAGCAGGTCGATCTGCGCCCAGTCGGTCTCATCCGCACGCTCGGCGCGGGCATGCAGCGCCGCGATCGCCGCCTGGATCTGGTAGGCGCCCGGTTGGCGGTACTGCATCGCCCTGTCGATCAGCGCCAAGGCCTCGTCGATCAGCGAGCGGTCCCACAGGCTGCGGTCCTGGTCATCAAGCAGGATGACGGCGCCATCGGCGTCGAAGCGGGCGCGCGCCCGCGAATGCTGGATCATCATGAGCGCCGTCAGCCCCTTGATCTCCGGCTCGGCTGGGAAAAGCTGAAGCAGCAGGCGTCCGAGCCGGATCGCCTCCTGGCACAGGTCGGCCGAGACGCTTTCCGGGCCGTTCATCGCCGAATAGCCCTCGTTGAAGACGAGGTAGATCATCGTGGCGACGGCGGCGAGCCGATCTGACCGGTCGGCCGCATCCGGGGTCTCGAAGGCAAGGCCGGCGGCCGCGACACGCGACTTGGCCCGCGTGATCCGCTGTTCCATCGCCGCCTCGCTGACGAGGAAGGCGCGGGCGATCTGCTTGACAGAAAGGCCCGAGACGATGCGCAGCGCCAGCGCGATCTGCTGCGTTGCCGGCAGCGCCGGATTGCTGCAGACGAACAGCAGGCGAAGAATGTCGTCGCGATAGTGGGAGCCGTCGAGCTGGTCGGCGAGCGCGCCCTCCTGATCCTCGAGGTCGGAAAGAATTTCCTCCGGCGGCAGCGCCGTTTCGCGGGACTGGCGGCGCACCTTGTCGATGCCGCTGTTGCGGCCGACGAAGATCAGCCAGGCGGCGGGGTCGCGCGGCGGGCCGCTCTTCGGCCAGGTCTTCAAAGCCCGGATACAGGCCTCCTGAAACGCTTCTTCGGCAGTGTCGAGGTTGCGGAAATAGCGCAACAGCGCGCCCACGGCCTGCGGCCGGGCCGAAACGAGAGCGAGGTCTATCCAGGCTGTGTCTGTCATGAAGCAAGCTCACTGGGTTTGTAGATGGCAAGAGGACGGATTTCATAGGAGCCGGCGGCCGGATTGGCAGAACTCAGATCACGGGCGAACTCGAGCGCATCATCGAGAGACGCACAGTCGATGACATAGAAACCGAGCAGTTGCTCTTTCGTTTCGGCAAACGGGCCATCGATTACGATCGTCTCGCTGTGACTGTGCCGGAGCGTCGTCGCCGCCGTCGTCGGCATCAAGCGCGCCACCGGCCCAAGCCGGCCTGCCTCCGCATATTTGCTCTGTACGGCCAACAGATCATGCATGACTTTTTCGTCCTGCTCCTTGGTCCAGGCGTTCGTGACATCTTCTTGATTGTAGCAAAACACGGCGTAAAGCATCGGAACTCCAGCTCCTGAAACAAAGACGGTGGCGGCAAGCAATAGCCGACAACCCGGATGAAAAAAACAGGGCCGGTGGTGCTTTCGCCCACCGGCCCGCAATGCGTGCAAATCAGAAATGCTCAAGCGTTGTCGCGGCACTCTAACTTGGTGTCGATGGCCGGTCGAGAAAAGAGGCGCAGAAGCCGCCCGTCGATCGCCGCCAGACCGGCCGCGATCAAGGTCATGCCCAGGAAGTGCTTGGGTTCCAGCGTTTCGCCGAGGAACAAAGCGCCAAGCAGGATGGCGCTGACCGGGATCAGGAAGGTCACCAGCATCAGGTTTGTGACACCGGCCGTTTCCAGGATGCGGAAGAACAGGACGTAAGCGAGCGCCGTGGAAATCAGCGCGATGCCGACGATCGCCGCCCAGACGTCGAAGCCGGGCATGGGAAGCGTCCAGGGATGATCGATCAGCAGCGACAGCGGGACCAGCATGATGCTTGCGGTCGAGACCTGACCGGTCGCCGTCACGATCGGCACCACGCCCATGCGCTTGAAGCGGCGGGCAAAGACACCGGCGAGCGCATAGGAGAGCGCTGCGCCAAGCACTGCGACCTGGGCAAGCAGGTTCGAACCAAGGCCACCGAGCGCCGCCGGACCAATCATCATCGCGACCCCGAGGAAGCCGACGACGACGCCTGCAAACCGGTTGGCTGTCAGCTTCTCGTCATCGGTCAGGAGATGCGCGACGATCACGCCGAACAGCGGCGTGGTGGCGTTGAGGATCGAGGCAAGGCCGCTTGCGATATGCGTCTGCCCCCAGACGATCAGCGAGAAAGGGATGAGATTGTTGAGCAGCCCCATCCCGAAGAAGGCCAGCCAAACGCGCGGGTCGCGCGGCATCGACAGTCCCATCAGTCGAACGAAGGCGAGCAGCGCGAGCGCCGCGAGACTGACGCGGAGCGCCACGATCGTGACTGGAGGCAACGCCTTGACGGCGACGCCGATGAAGAAGAAGGAGCCGCCCCACAGAATGGAGAGCAGGATCAACATGCCCCATTCCCGGGCGCCCATGACCTTGGCCTGCGTTGCTTGTGTCATTGCCTTAACCCTCGTTTGTTTGTCAGGCTAAACCGTGATGGCATCGACCATCTTGACTTTGTGCCATTATTCTCAGGATATTGAGCTTCGAACAAACGATCATTTCTCGCCGCATGATTGAGTTTGGCTAAACCATGTCGACATACCTTCCTTCGCTTGCCTCGCTTCGCGCCTTCGAGGCCACCGCGCGACATCTAAGCGTTACCAAGGCCGCGCAAGAACTGAACGTGACGCCTGGCGCCGTCAGCCTGCAGGTGCGCGAACTGGAGCAGGCGTTAGCAGTGACGCTGTTTGAGCGCCGGCCGAGACAGTTGGCGCTGACGGAGGACGGCAGCACCTATTTCGCAACGCTCAGGCGCGCGTTCCGAATGATGCGCGAGGCGACCGAGGAACTGACGGCGCGCAAGCGTGCGCCGGTGCTGACGGTCAGCTGCACGCCCACCTTTGCCGCGCAATGGCTGGTGCCGCGCATCGGCGCCTTCGAGTTACAGGTGCCCGGCATCGACGTGCGCATCAGCACCACCAATCGGCTGACCGACTTCAACAGCGATGGGGTCGACATCGCCATCCGTCATGGGCTTGGCCGCTATGACGGTCTTGTGAGCGAACGATTGATCGATGACGACCCGGTGCCGGTCCTTCACCCGGCACTACGCGCCAGGAACCCACTCGACATGCCGGGTGACCTTGCCGCGCATGTGCTCTTGCACGACGTCAATCGTCAGGATTGGAGGCTGTGGCTGGATGCGGCGCGCGCCGACGGGGTGGACGCCGGGCGAGGGCCGGTCTTCGTCAACAGCAACGGCGCGATCGAGGCGGCCAAGGCCGGCGACGGCGTTGCATTGGTGCGCCTGTCGCTGGTCACGCGCGAGCTTGCGGAGGGTGTGCTGGAAGCCCCCTTCCCTGAGGGCGTGATGACCGGGCTTGCCTACCATCTCGTCTACCCGCCGGCCGCACTCGACCGCCCGCCGGTCACGGCCTTTCGCGCCTGGATCATCGAACAGGCACGAGCCGAGCAGGGTGTGGGGAATGCGGCGACCAAGCGTCCGCCGCAGCCGGCACTGAAAGCGGTCCGGTAAAACAAAAGAGCCCGGGCGAACCCGGGCTTTTTTTGCGGCAATGCGCCTCGACTATTCGTTGATCAGGCGCTTCAGCAGCTCGATCTCATGGCTGAGCTTGGTGTCGCCCGAAATCAGCTCCTCGATCTTGCGCACGGCGTGCAGCACGGTCGTGTGGTCGCGTCCGCCGAAGCGACGGCCGATCTCCGGGAAGGAGCGCGGCGTCAGCGTCTTCGACAGATACATCGCGATCTGGCGCGGCTTGACGATGACACGGGTGCGGCGGTTGGAGACGAGCTCCTGGCGCGAGACGTTGTAGTGCTTGGCGACGACCCGCTGGATGTCCTCGATGCGCACGCGGCGGGGTTCGCCGGCGTTGACGAGGTGGCCGAGCAATTCATCGACGCGCTCGAGCGAGAGCTGCGGCTCGAAGGAGCGGCGGAACAGGAGCTGGTTGAAGGCACCTTCCAGTTCGCGGCCGCTGGCGGTCACGTTGCGTGCCACATGGCTCAGGATTTCGCCGGGAATGTCGAGCGAACCGTCGTCCTGACGGGCCGTGTCCAGGCGGCGCTTCAGCATTTCCAGGCGCATGTCGTAGTCCGGGCCGTCCATCTCGATGGCGACGCCGCCCTGGAGACGCGAACGAACGCGGCTGTCGAGCGATTCCAGTTCCCACGGTGCGCGGTCGGCTGCGACGACGACCTGCTTGGCGGAATCGAGCAGCATGTTCAGCAGGTGGCAAAACTCATGCTGGATCGACTTGCCCTGCAGGAACTGCATGTCGTCGATGATCAGGAGATCGATGTTGCGCAGCGACTCCTTCAAGGACAGCGCGTCGTTGTCGCGGATCGCGGTGGCGAAACGCCACATGAAGTATTCGGCCGTCAGGTAGACGACGCGCGGCGCACGCGCGCTCTGCAGCGCCTGGATGGCGATCGCCTGCAGAAGGTGCGTCTTGCCGAGACCGACGCTCGAATGGATGAAGAGCGGGTTGAACCGCACCGCACCGGCGCCGGCTTCCGCAATCGTCCGGGCGGCGGCAAGCGCCACGCGGTTCGAGGAACCCTCGACGAAGTTTTCGAAATTGTAGCGCTGGTCGAGCGGCGAGCCGAAGAGCGGCGCCTGGGTCGGCCTCTGCATGCTTGCGACAGTCGCCGCGGCAACGGTTGCCACCGGCTGGGCTGCGGCCGGACGGCGCGCGGGCTGAGCCGGAGCTGCTTCTGCCGCCTGCGGCAGCGCTTCTTCCTGGGTGGTCGGACGGGCGCCACGGGTTGCCGTGCGCACCAGGATCTCGATCTTCATGATCTCGCCGTCTTCCTGCTGGAAGATCGAGGTGATGAGGTCAAGATAACGGTTGTTGATCCAGGACTTCAGGAACGTGGTCGGCACCGAAAGGCGCACAACGCTCTTGGATACGGAATGGAGCTTCAGACGCCCAAACCAGCTTGCAAAGACATCCGGACCGACTTGAGCTTTGAGACGCGCACTTACCCGCTCGAACAGTGCGTCGTGCCTCATGTCGGTTTTTTCCCCCGCCGCCTGAGATAGATTGCTTCCGGCTTGAAATGCGTCTCCTTCTTTCTGAAGTGCGCCCGCCGTCACCAAATTCATCTGCAT